>NZ_CP013187.1:0-2400000 GCF_001444405.1 Pseudoalteromonas phenolica | reverse complement strand
CATTGGACTTAGATGTACCGCCGTTAGATAGCAGCGTACCAGTTGAAGATAGCGTGCAGCTAGACGATGACATTTTGCCTGAAGATGACGACATGATGTTTGATTCTTTAGAAGATGATAGCTTCGAGTCAGGCAACGATACTTTAGATCAAGATGAACTAGATAGCCTTTTAAGTGATGATGTCGCGTTTGATGATGGTTCAGATAGTGATGATCTAGATGATTTTTTACAGCAAAACTTTGATGCTGACGACTCTCTAGATGACATGGTCGATTTAGATGGCGATGGCAGTGCTAGCGGTGATGATATCTTGAGCTCTGATGACCTTGATGATTTATTTAATGAGTCTGACGACTCTTCTGATGATGAGTTAGATGTCAGTGATGATGCCTTAGCAGCACTAAGTGAAGAATTAGCAACCGAACAACAAGAAGATGTTGATATTGATTCAATTCTAGATGAAGCGTCTACAGATGACTCAGGAAATGATAATGATGATTTCGATCTAGATGATATTGACAGTTTGATCGATGAGGCTGGCGACCAGCCCCCAAAGGATGAAAACTCTGAAGGAACAGATGAAGACTTCGATTTAGATGACATAGATAATCTTCTTGACGAGGTTGCGCAAACCGATGAGCCAGCGGTAGAAATTGCCGAAGATGATTTCGATGTTGACGATATAGATGACCTGCTTGATGAAGTAGGAGACTCTGCAGAAGATATTTCTACTCCATCTGATGAACAACTCGTTGATGCTGACGACATTGATAGTCTGCTAGAAAGCGCCGAAGAGGAAGGCCTCGATACTGATGATATAGACGGTCTTCTAGATAAAGTTCAAGACCAAGATAGTTCAGAAGTCGAAAATACAGCAGAAGATAATTTTGACATAGACGATTTAATAGCAGAGTCAAATCAAGATGGCCTTCTTGTTGAAGCTGAACCAAATGAACAAGATGAAGTAAAAGAAGACGACATTGCACTTGATGATTTAGACGAGCTGCTTGAAGAAGACGTAGTAAACGACACACCGTCGGATGAAGAAAGTGACTTAGATTTAGATCTCGACGACTTAATGGACGAGCCAGACGAAAACCTCATCGATGAAGAGCAAGATGATAATCCTGTTGAAGCTGAACCAAATGAACAAAATGAAGTAAAAGAAGACGACATTGCACTTGATGATTTAGACGAGCTGCTTGAAGAAGACATAGTAAACGATACACCGTCGGATGAAGAAGGTGACTTAGATTTAGATCTTGACGACTTAATGGACGAGTCAGAGTCAGACGAAAATCTGAACGATGAAATTCAAGATGATAATTCTGGTGAAGCTGAACCAATTGAACAGGATGAAGTAGAAGAAGATGACATTGCACTTGATGATTTAGACGAGCTGCTTGAAGAAGACATAGTAAACGACACTCCGTCGGATGAAGAAGGTGACTTAGATTTAGATCTTGACGACTTAATGGACGAGTCAGAGTCAGACGAAAATCTGAACGATGAAATTCAAGATGATAATTCTGGTGAAGCTGAACCAAGTGAACTGGATGAAGTAGAAGAAGATGACATTGCACTTGATGATTTAGACGAGCAGCTTGAAGAAGACATAGCAAACGACACACCGTCTGATGAAGAAAGTGACTTAGATTTAGATCTTGACGACTTAATGGATGAGCCAGAGTCAGACGAAAACCTAATTGATGAAATTCAAGATGATATTCCTGTTGAAGCTGAACCAAGTGAACTGGATGAAGTAGAAGAAGACAATATTGCACTTGATGATTTAGACGAGCAGCTTGAAGAAGACATAGCAAACGACACACCGTCTGATGAAGAAAGTGACTTAGATTTAGATCTAGACGACTTAATGGACGAGTCAGACGAAAACCTAATCGATGAAGTTCAAGATGATATTCCTGTTGAAGCTGAACCAAGTGAACAGGGTAAAGTACAAGAAGGCGTAGTAAACGACACACCGTCGGATGAAGGAAGTGACTTAGATTTAGACCTTGATGACTTAATGGACGAGTCAGAGTCAGACGAAAATCTGAACGATGAGATTCAAGATGATATTCCTGTTGAAGCTGAACTAAATGAACAGGATGAAGTAGAAGAAGATGACATTGCACTTGATGATTTAGACGAGCTGCTTGAAGAAGACATAGCAAACGACACACCGTCGGATGAAGAAAGTGACTTAGATTTAGATCTCGACGACTTAATAGACGAGCCAGACGAAAACCTCATCGATAAAGAGCAAGATGATAATCCTGTTGAAGCTGAACTAAATGAACAGGATGAAGTAGAAGAAAATGACATTGCACTTGATGATTTAGACGAGTTGCTTGAAGAAGACGAAGCAAACGAAGAGTTGAGATCGGAGCTTGAAAATCTAGCTGATGAGAATGAGGTCGAAGAACCCAAGTCAATTGAGCAAAGCATTGTTGATGAACTCAACGCGATGAATCAGCATTTTTCAGATGACATCGAAGATGAAATTCCCGTTGAGCCAGAAATTCGAACACCACAAGAGCCATTGAAGAGTGTTGATGAAATGCTCGAAGAGCTTGAATCAGAGGAAGAATGGCACAGTGGTGAGAGTTATGACGGAGAACTTGATCTTGGTGATGATCCACTTTCAGATGATATTGATTTAGCTTCTGAGGAAGAGTTACCCGAAATAGATACGGTGACGCCAAGCGCTGAGTTAGACAGTTATCCTGAATTAGATCTAGATGAAGAACTGGATGAAGATGTCCTCAATATCAGTGAAACTGAACAAGCGCTCTCTCAAGCTTTAGAAGCTGGTAACACTGCGAGCAATGATCTTGATGATGACTTGCTTACTGACGATGAGCTTTCTTTTGAAGATGTTTTAGGTACAAACTTAGAGTCTAAAAATGATCCTTTTGAAGCTGATATAGAGTCATCTGAACAAATAACACAAGAGCAACCAAACGTAGCAATTGAAGAAGAAATAGCTGACTCTGAAGATGGTTTTGACAAAGACGCTGTATTAGATTCTGTTACAGAAGATCAAGTTCTAGAAATTCAAGATTCACCAGCTAAAGAAGAAGCACTTCAGGAAGAAGTTGAGTCGGCTTTTGAAGATGAGTTACCAGCTGATACCATCGAAGATGAGTTAGAAATCGAAGACTTCCCTGAGTTTGACGAAGAGGCTGCACTAGAAGCTGCAACAGAAGAACAAGCATTAGAAGTTCAAGATTCACCAGCTCCAGAAGAAGCACTTCAGGAAGAAGTTGAGTCGGCTTTTGAAGATGAGTTACCAGCTGATACCATCGAAGATGAATTGGAAATCGAAGACTTTCCTGAGTTTGACGAAGAGGCTGCACTAGAAGCTGCAACAGAAGAACAAGCATTAGAAGTTCAAGATACACCAGCTCCAGAAGAAGCACTTCAGGAAGAAGTTGAGTCGGCTTTTGAAGATGAGTTACCAGCTGATACCATCGAAGATGAATTGGAAATCGAAGACTTTCCTGAGTTTGACGAAGAGGCTGCACTAGAAGCTGCAACAGAAGAACAAGCGCTAGAAATTCAAGATTCACCAGCTCCAGAAGAAGCACTTCAGGAAGGAGTTGAGTCGCCTTTTGAAGATGAGTTACCAACTGACACCATCGAAGATGAATTGGAAATCGAAGACTTTCCTGAGTTTGACGAAGAGGCTGCACTAGAAGCTGCAACAGAAGAACAAGCGCTAGAAGTTCAAGATGCACCAGCTCCAGAAGAAGCACTTCAGGAAGAAGTTGAGTCGCCTTTTGAAGATGAGTTACCAACTGACACCATCGAAGATGAATTGGAAATCGAAGACTTTCCTGACTTTGACGAAGAGGCTGCACTAGAAGCTGCAACAGAAGAACAAGCGCTAGAAGTTCAAGATGCACCAGCTCAAGAAGAAACAGTTCAGGAAGAAACTGCACCATCTATTGAAGAGGACTTACTAGCTGAGAGCATTGAGAATGAGCTTGAAATCGAAGAATTTCCTGAGTTTGATGAAGGTGACGCACTAGAGGCAGTTACTGAAGAGCAAGCGTTAGAAATTCAAGATACACCGGTTCAACAGGAAGCCGTTCTAAGGGAAGATTCTGAGCTACCAAGTGACCAAACGTCAATTGATGACCGTATCGAGGATGAGTTTGAGGGCGATATTTTAACAGATATTGAAGAAATATCTCCAGATGCGTTTTTAAATGAACTCGATGATCTTGCTAGCAACGAAGAAGCGGAATCGCATGTTGAGCAAAATATTGACGAAACGGCGATAGAAGATCAGTTTATGTCAGAGATATCTGATACTGACTTCGACGCGTTGTTGAATGACTTAGCTGAACCAGAGCCAATCGATACAGAGTCTTTAGACGAGGTAGAACTTAATTTCGATACCTTGCTAAACGAAGAGTTAAATAAAGATCTTGGAACTTTAGATGTTGCGATTGAAAGCGATGATGAGGTTTCTCAGCCAGACGTTGAAGAATATTTAGAAATTGACGACTTACTTGCAGAAAGTGATGACTTTGAAGCAGAAGAAGAGCCTTATCAAGAAGCGAATATGGATGTTGGTTTAGGTGATTTTGATGACTTGCTTGCAGGCGAAAATGCCCCTGATGTTGATTTAGAAGCCGACGGTTTTTCTGCAAAACTAGATTTAGCCAGAGCATATATTGAAATTGATGACAGTGAGAGTGCACTCGCCATTATCGAAGAAGTGATCAATGCAGGGCCTGAATCAGTCCAAGCTGAAGCGAGCTCACTAAGAGACAAAATACAGTCCTAATGTATAAGCTGAGTTTTGGTCATTTAAACAATCAGTAATAAAGGAGGCGTTAGCCTCCTTTATTTTTTCTAGCGTTCAGTTCTCTCTTTAATTCAAAGTCACGATGGCTTAGAATGCTGCGCTAGTCTAGACAGAGGTAATAAATTCATGCGTGTAGCACTTGGTATCGAATATAACGGCGCTCAATACAGTGGTTGGCAAAGACAGTCTCATGTAAACAGTATTCAACAAGAGTTGGAAACTGTTCTGTCTCGCATTTGTAACCATGAAGTCGAAGTGGTGTGTGCAGGTCGAACAGATGCTGGTGTTCATGCTACTGGTCAGGTAGTGCATTTTGATACTCACTCAGAGCGAGATATGAGCGCATTTACCTTAGGTGCTAACTCGCAACTGCCTGACGATATTGCGATCCAGTTTGCGCAAGTGGTCGATGATGAATTTCATGCTCGTTTTAGTGCGACAGCACGACGCTATCGCTATGTGATTTACAATAACCCATATCGCCCTGGCATTTTAAGAAGCGGAGTGACGCATTACCATCATCCCCTTGACGAAAAATTGATGCAAGCAGCTTGTCCTGTTATGTTAGGTGAGCAAGACTTTACTTCATTTCGTGCTGTGCATTGCCAATCAAACACACCATTTCGAAAAATGCTGCACTTAAGTGTCGAGCGTGTAGGTAACTTTGTCATCATTGACGTGAAAGCCAATGCCTTTTTACACCATATGGTGAGAAACATAACAGGCACTCTGCTTGATATTGGCACGGGTAAGTATCCAACTGAATGGATGGCAGAATTACTGGCACTCAAAGATAGAACTCAAGCAAGCGCCACAGCAAAGCCAAATGGATTGTATTTAGTCGATGTTGATTACCCAGAGCAATGGAAAATACCGTCGACACCACTTGGTCCTTTATTCTTACCAGATACTGAGATTGAGTAATTTTATAGCGAAAGCTTGGGTTAGTTAATGAATTATGGCGGCTTATTTAAGACTTATACGACCAGTTTTTTATACCTTTGTCTAATAAATCATGGTTTAATGAGCTCAGTTTGTCTGAATGAATACAGACGCCACAACACAGAATTAGCATAAGAGAATTGCAAATGAGTTGGTTAGAAAAAATCTTACCTAGAACCACCAAATCATCAGGTAATAACAAAAAAGAAGTCCCAGAAGGTGTTTGGGCAAAATGTTCAGCATGTGATGCTATTTTGTATAAAGCAGAATTAGAAAAATCACACAATGTATGCCCTAAGTGTGATCACCACATGCGTATCAGTGCTCGTCAGCGCCTTGAAATGTTTTTAGACGATGCTGATCGTAAAGAAATCGGTATTGAGCACGAGCCAAAAGATGTCCTTAAATTTAAAGATTCTAAAAAGTATTCAGACAGAATCACTGCTGCACAAAAAGTAAGTGGTGAAAAAGATGCACTAGTTGCTATGACTGGTCGTCTTAAAGGTATGCCGGTTGCTGCAGTTGCTTTTGAATTCTCTTTCATGGGGGGGTCAATGGCTTCAGTTGTGGGTGCGCGTTTTGTTGATGCGGTAAACGAATGTTTAGAGCATAATATGCCATTAGTATGTTTCTCTGCATCAGGCGGTGCGCGTATGCAAGAAGCACTTATGTCATTGATGCAAATGGCAAAAACAAGTGCTGCACTGGCTAAAATGAGCGAAAAAGGCTTACCATTTATCTCAGTTATGACCGACCCTACAATGGGTGGTGTATCTGCTTCACTTGCAATGCTAGGTGATATCAATGTTGCAGAGCCAAAAGCACTTATTGGTTTCGCAGGTCCGCGTGTTATCGAACAAACAGTTCGTGAAACATTACCTGAAGGTTTCCAACGTTCAGAGTTCCTACTTGAGCATGGTGCAATCGACATGATTGTTGACCGTCGTGAAATGCGTGACACACTAGCACGTAATTTAGCGAAGTTTATGGACTTGCCATCTACTGAACAAGAGCATAGAGTAGCGTAAATTTTTTAATTTAAGCTGTTTTTATGTCACAAGATATACCTTGCCAATCATCAAGCCTTGATGATTGGCTTTGTTATTTAGAGCGTGTTCATCCTGCCAATATCGAAATGGGTTTGGAGCGCATTAAACAAGTTGCCGATTCAGTTCATCTTCTCAATTCTTCTTCAAAAATCATCATGATTGCTGGTACAAACGGTAAAGGTACCACAGCACGTTGCTTAGAAAGTCTGCTACTCGCTCAGGGTTACTCAGTGGGCACGTATGCTTCACCACATTTAATTCGTTATAACGAACGTGTTCGTGTGAATGGTACAGAGTTAGACGATCAGTATCATGTCGATGCTTTTGACTTGTTAGAAAAGGGCAGGGGCGAAACACCACTGACTTATTTTGAATTTGGTACGTTAGGCGCTTTGGCGATTTTTAAACGCTGTGAAGTCGATTATGTCTTACTTGAAGTGGGTTTGGGTGGTCGCTTTGATGCTACCAATATCGTTGAGCCCATTGCGAGTGTTATAACAACGATTGATCTTGACCATAAAGAGTATTTAGGCGATACCCGTGAATTAGTTGGTTATGACAAAGCAGGTATTTTCCGCGCGGATAAACCAGCGATAGTGGGAGATTTAAATATTCCCCATACAGTCACTGAGTATGGTGATGAAATATCAGCTGAGTTAATTCTGTCTAAGCGAGACTTTTTCTTCGAACCAAAACAATCCTCTTTTGTTTGGCGTTATAAGTCGTATGAGTGTGAGTTTGAAAAGCCAAGTATTCCGGCACAAAATGTCGCCACAGCTTTGACATTACTGGCACGTTTAGAGTTGCTTCCTGAGTTATCAGTCATTGAAAGATGTTTAGGCGATTTAAAAGTCGAAGGCCGCTTTCAAAAACTAAGTGACTCACCAAAAGTTTTCACCGATGTTGCACATAACCCTGAATCAGCACGCTACCTAAAGCAAAAATTAGTAGAGTTAAAGCAGCAAGGGTTTAAAATCCATGCATTAATCGCTATGCTTGCTGATAAAGATAAAGCCAGTGTAATCAATGAAGTGTCTGAACTAATTGATTTTTGGTCATTAGCGTCTTTAGATGGCCCACGTGCAGAGCAAGCGTCGAACTTGTTACCTTTGCTATCGCAAGAACAACAGCAAAGCGCAAACATGTTCGATTCGGTCCATATGGCACTCGATAGTCAGTTATCGCAACTTGATGGCCAGACGGTAATGATTGTATTTGGCTCCTTCTTTACTGTTGCAGAAGCAATTCAGTATTGGCAAAAATAGAGAGATAAGCTGTGAACTCAGGATTTTTAAACCGTTTAGTGGGTACAAGTATTGTGGTGGTCGCTGCCATCATTTTTATACCGAATATTCTTGATGGTGAAAAGGTTCACTTCAAAGATGGCTTTAAAGCCATTCCTGAACGCCCTGAGTTCACTACAATTGAAATTCAGCAAGAGATTGATGCAAAAGCTGAGCTCGCCCCAGAGATTAAACCTGAAGCTTTGCATGAAGAAATTGCACTTGACGCTGAGCCTGCTTCTACAGAAAAAGTTGATGCCTCAGAAATTAAAGAAGTTGTGAACACAGCGGCAAATGATTCTAGCTCAAAACCAATACAAGTTGTTGAAGAGGCAAAACCAGAGGTTGAGGTAATAAAACCCCAACAACAAGTTGTAGAAGCTAAAGTAGATCCTTTAAAGCGTTCAGAAACGTCTAATTTAACCAGCATGGCATACGTCATACAGTTAGGTAGTTTTTCTCATAAAGCCAATGTTCAGGCATTAATGAAAAAACTAAAAAATGCAGGTTTTACCGCATTTACCCGGCCTATTAAAACGCGAAACGGTGAGTTAACAAAAGTATTCGTAGGCCCTCAATTGGATAAAGCCGATTTAGAACAAAAATTGCCTGAGTTAGAAAGGCTTACAAAGCTAAAAGGCCGACTAACTCAATTCGATATAACAAAATGATCTGGTAATTGACTCTTGGCTCTTATAGAATGCGCCCCAAATTAACGACTTGTTGGTTATTATGAACTGGGTTGATTACGCGATTCTCGGTATAGTTGGTCTTTCCACCTTATTCGGATTAATGCGAGGCTTTGTAAAAGAAGCAATGTCATTGGTTGTCTGGATCAGCGCATTCTTCATTTCTAGTTTATTCTATCAATATCTAGCAACCTTCCTTACATCCATTTCAGAACCCCTTTTAAGAAATGCGGCCGCAATTGCCATATTATTTTTTGCGACCATACTGTTGGGTGGGCTTGTTAATTATATTCTGTCAGAACTTGTACAGCGTACAGGCCTGTCAGGCACCGACCGTATCATAGGTATTGTGTTTGGTGCACTTCGAGGTGTATTAGTCGTGAGCGCCTTACTGTTTTTTCTGGATGCGTTTACCGGTGCACCAGATGCACCTTGGTGGACAGCATCAACTTTGATCCCTGAATTTAGTTTTGTTATTGAGTGGTTTTTCTCTTACTTAGAAGACAACTCCAGCTTTTTAAATTCAGTGAACCGTTAATCGGAAACCGTTAATCGGCGAGGAAAAATTTAATGTGTGGTATCGTTGGTATAGTCGCAACATCTCCTGTTAATCAGGCTTTGTATGACGGCTTAACTGTTTTGCAACATCGTGGGCAAGATGCAGCAGGCATCATCACAATCGATAACAATACGTTTAGCTTAAGAAAAGCAAACGGCCTTGTTAAAGATGTGTTTCATACCCGCCATATGAAGCGGCTTCAAGGCAATATTGGTATCGGCCATGTGCGTTACCCAACTGCAGGCTCTTCAAGTTCTGCAGAGGCACAGCCATTTTATGTAAACTCTCCATTTGGTATTGCCTTAGCGCACAATGGTAACCTAACAAACGCAGAAGCGCTTAAAGAGTTATTATTCAGCCAAGCTCGCCGTCATGTAAACACCACTTCAGATTCTGAAATTCTTTTAAACATCTTAGCGCATCAACTTTGCAAATCAGGTAAGTTGAAGCTTGAAGCTGAAGATATGTTCAGTGCAATTTCAAATGTGAATGAGCTAGTTGTTGGTGGTTACGCAAGTATTGCGATGATCATTGGTCACGGTATCGTGGCTTTCCGTGATCCGAAAGGTATTCGTCCACTTGTATATGGTAAGCGTGAAACTGAAAGCGGCACTGAGTATATGTTTGCTTCTGAAAGCGTAGCACTTAAAGCGGACGGCTTTGAATTTGTTCGTGACGTAGCACCAGGTGAAGCAATTTACGTAACTGAAGATGGTCAACTATTCTCGCAAATGTGTGCTGTTAATACACAACACGCACCGTGTATTTTTGAGTTTGTATACTTCGCACGTCCTGACTCTGTAATTGATAACATGTCAGTTTACGCGACACGTGTAAATATGGGTACAAAGCTAGGTGAGAAGATCGCTCGCGAATGGGCTGATAAAGACATCGATGTGGTTATTCCAATCCCTGAAACGTCATGTGATGTTGCGCTAGAAATTGCTACGGTTTTAGACAAGCCTTACCGTCAAGGTTTTGTGAAGAACCGTTATATAGGCCGTACATTTATTATGCCAGGTCAAGAAATGCGTAAGAAATCTGTACGTCGTAAACTAAATGCGATCGACAGAGAATTTGAAGGTAAAAACGTATTACTTGTAGATGACTCAATTGTACGTGGTACAACTTCAGCTCAGATCGTTGAGATGGCTCGTGAAGCAGGCGCGAAAAACGTATACTTTGCTTCAGCTGCCCCAGAAGTTCGCTTCCCGAACGTATATGGTATCGACATGCCATCAGCTGCAGAGCTAATTGCACACGGTCGTGAAGTAGATGATATCAACCAGAGTATTGGTTCAGACGGCTTAATCTATCAATCTATTGAAGATCTAATCGCTGCAGTTCGTCAAGAAAACCCTGAAGTAACAGAGTTCGAAACATCAGTATTTGATGGTCAGTACATCACAGGTGATATCGATCAAGAATACCTAAATCGTATTGATGCGTTACGTAATGACTCTGCAAAATCAACACGTGAACAAGCAATGTCTGCTTCACTTGAGTTACATAACCAAGAAGAGTCAGAGGGCGAATAAATTAGTTAGTAATAACTAATAAATACACCGTAAATAAAAAGGAGCGATTATTCGCTCCTTTTAACTTTTGGATAAAAGCAAAAATTTAGGGACTCAACAGAGCACCCTAACTAAAGGTAGGGCTAATTATGCCATTAGTCCATAAAATAGCCGTTCCAGCCATAATAATTACAATTAAGACCAATCCACAAGTCACTACAGAGCTGGCATAGATAAAGCCTCGTTCCTCAGGGATGTGCATTAAAATAGGCACACCAGTATAAAGTAAGTAAACAGAGTAAGCCAGTGCGGCCATACCGACAGTCACTACAAACCACAACTCAGGAAAAACAGCAGAAATAGCTGACATAAATAATGGTGTTGCTGTATAAGCTGCAAGTTCTAAAGTTTGTGTATACGTTGGCTTAGCTCCGAATGTAACCGCCATCCAATGTGCTAAATAGGCTAGAGCAAATACCCCCATAATCAGTGCAAAATACATAGCGACACCGATCAATAGGGCACTTTCATGTGTTAGAAATGCGACGTCAGATGTGCCGATGCGCCAACCAATGTGTACAGAAGAAATGTATCCCATAATACTTGGGATTAATGCGATAAGTGCGATATGAGATAAACTATACTTCATGCTCTCATGACGATTATCTATGGTTTGCCACTCTTCGAGTGGATGAGCGTACAAGCCCCATAAATGATTTAAAATCATAAGGCCTCCTTATCAGAATTTGGCAAAGGGTGTGTGTTTTTTATACATCTTTCATAGTTATTTATGCGTAAGAAGCATTTCTTTGTCAAGAAATGGTTAAACTTTCGTCTAATTGAAAAGTTTTGAATTCTTTGAACGCAATAATCTTCCTTTGATCCAATGCATTAGCCTGAGCCAGTTTTATGATACAATTCGCGCTAATTTTTATTAGATTCACTTTGAGAGTCAGCCTTGGATAAGCTTTTAGAGCCAATAAATCAATTCTTGCAATGCGAAACCCCAACTAGTTGGATTGAAGCAGCAAAAGACCCTAAAAACCTACCAGTCATTTTAATTGACCATATGGTCTGCGAGCTAAAAGCAGCGCAATCTGCCATGTATTTAATTCGTAAATACGCAGTAGATAAAGACAGTGGCACGGCGCTCTTAGAGTGGCTTAAGCCTTATGAAGATTTTACTTATCGCAAGATTGGTAGCTGGGAAGAGCTAGCAGATTGCAATAAGTTGAATAAATCAATGGTGCCTAAAGCACAGACCGCTTATGGCCAAGATTTGATTGATAAAATGGTCTTGCTTATTAAAGAAGAGTTACATCACTTTTATCAAGTATTAGAGATCATGCATGACTGTGGTGTTGAATACGAATATTGTGCATCAAGTCGTTACGCAAGTGGACTGCTTAAACATGTTCGCACGTATGAGCCAGAAAAACTCATCGATAAGTTGATTTGTGGCGCTTATATCGAAGCCCGCTCTTGTGAACGATTTGCAAAACTAGCCCCACATGTAGACAAGAAACTAGGTGATTTTTACGTGTCGTTACTGCGCTCTGAAGCGCGTCATTATCAGGACTACCTGACACTGGCAGAAGAAATTGCAGGTAAAGACATCTCTGAGCGAGTCGCATTTTTTGGTGAAGTAGAAGCTGAATTAATAGCCTCTCCAGATGAAGACTTTAAGTTCCATTCAGGTGCGCCGACGCTAGCTTAGAAAATTTAAAAGACAGATTAAAGGGATTAAATGTCAAAAGCGATTGTTTTACTGGGCGGACCAAATAATGCCCAAGGGGAGTTGTCTGAAATTGTTAAATCACGATGTCAGACAACTTTCGAATACCATCTAAACTATCCAGAGTTAAAGATCCTTTGTACCGGTGGGTTTGGTGCGCATTTCAATGTGACTGAACATGCTCATGCAGATTACGTAAAAGCTTATTTAAAAGTGTTGGGTGTTCCCCATACTCAATTTTTGCCCATCGCCGAAAGCCGTTTTACGCTAGAAGATGCTTTACTGACACAGCCAACCTTAAAACAGGCTGCTATTTCTGAAATTGTACTGATCACTTCGAGTTTTCATATGAAAAGAGCAAAGTACATCTTTAATCGCCTTTGTCCTGAACTTTTACTTAAATGTGTCGAAGCGCCAACGCCTGTTTGTGAGCATGAACTAGAAAAGTTATTAGCACATGAAATAAGGGCGTTACAAAGAGAAGCTGAAAATATAGATATGCTGTTGGCCGATATTGGAACAAAAGCTCAATAAATTAGGGCATTTAGAGGAAACCAAGCTCGGTTGCTATATTCAATCTTTTACTAGTAAATTATCCGGTAAATGGTTTTCCTTGGTGTAACGTTTGGTCATTTTCAGTGACCACTAAATAAGAGCTTTGCGAATACCAATCACCGAGTACCGTTCTGGTTAAAGTGTCTCCGTCTTTTTCAATTGTGTGTACATTTGGTCTGTGTGTATGACCATGGATCATGTGTTTTACATTGTGCTTTGCAAACATATCTAATACTGCGTCAGCGGTGACATCTAGAATATCTAATGGCTTGCCTTTTTGGCTTTCAATACTTTTTTGGCGCGCTTGTTTAGCGACTTTTCTTCTATAACTGAGTGGCATGGCGAGCATCAGTTTTGGCCACCACCAGCCGCGACTCTTCTTACGGAACTTTTGATAGGCAACATCTTGGGTGCACATTTCGTCGCCGTGCAGAATGACTGTGGGTGTACCGTATAAATCAATGACTTTTTGTTCAGGTAGTAACGTCATGCCTGCTTGATTAGCATATTTATCCCCAAGTAAAAAATCTCGATTTCCATGGATAAAAAAGACCGAAATGCCTTTATCTGATACAGATTTCAACAGCGAGGCAACTTCGTCGGTCAGTGTTGTATGACCATCATCGCCGATCCATACTTCAAAAAAATCTCCAAGAATATACAAGGCGTCGACGTCATTAGTCATATGTGTTTCAAGAAATAGCTTGAATGCATTGGTGATGTCAGGACGGTCTTCGGTTAAATGTAAGTCAGAGATAAAGTAGGTTTTGCGAGATGCCATTCAAAAAGCCTAGAAAGAAAATGAATAGAGAGTAATGAAAAAGGCAAGGCTAGGTGCGCACCTAGCCTTAGTCGCTTAACATTAAGATTTAAGCAACAGTCACTTTCTCGATGATCACATCTTCAAGTGGAACGTCTTGGTGGAAGCCAGCAGAACCTGTAGCAACAGATTTGATCTTGTTTACGATGTCCATGCCTTCTACGACTTCACCGAATACACAGTAACCCCAACCCTGCGATGTTTCGCTAGAGAAGTTTAAGAAGTCATTATCGTTTACGTTGATGAAGAACTGAGCTGTCGCAGAGTGAGGATCGGGTGTACGTGCCATAGCAAGTGTACCCGTTTTGTTGCTCAGGCCATTGTTTGCTTCATTTTGAATTGGTGCTTGAACAGATTTTTGTTCCATACCTTGAGCGAAACCACCACCTTGAACCATGAAACCGTCGATTACACGGTGGAAGATAGTGCCGTCATAAAAGCCTGACTTTGCGTAGTTTAAAAAGTTTTCAACTGTTGCAGGCGCTTCTTCTGCAAAAAGGTTTACTTTGATTTCACCAAAGTTTGTTTGAAGTACAACCATTGTGGTTACCTATTCGATATGTGTTTATTAAAGGAATGTATTTTATAGCAGAATATAAATCGGTTAAAGCTTTGTGTTAATGGTGTATTTATCGGGAAATAGCTGCAATCGGGTATAGAGCAGGGCGAATTCAAGTGTTATGATTGCGGCTTATGTCTATTATTGGATTAGGAAACAGACTCAATGTTGCAGATATACAACACACTTACTCGTGAAAAAGCGCCGTTTAAACCTCTCGTCGAAGGCAAAGTCGACATGTATGTGTGTGGTATCACCATTTATGATTTCTGCCACGTTGGTCACGCGCGTACTTATGTTTCGTTTGATGTGATGAATCGCTATCTTCGCTATTTAGGCTTTGATGTTACATATGTACGTAATATCACCGATGTAGACGACAAGATTATTAAACGTGCAGCTGAAAACAATGAAGAGATTAACGACCTAACGGTTCGTATGACTAAAGCAATGCACGAAGACTTCGAAGCATTGAACATGCTACCAGCTGATATTGAGCCGACGGTAACGGGTCATATGAATGAAATCATCGACATGATCGAACGCCTTGTTGAGAAGAAACACGCCTACGTTGCACAAAACGGCGACGTATTATTTGATGTATCAACATTTAAACAATACGGTCAATTGTCTCAGCAAGATTTAGATATGCTACAAGCGGGAGCAAGAGTTGAAGTCGCTGAAGGCAAAGATGATCCACTAGATTTTGTACTTTGGAAGAAAGCCAAAGCAGGTGAGCCTTCTTGGTCATCACCTTGGGGCGAAGGTCGTCCTGGTTGGCACATCGAATGTAGTGCAATGAGCCAAAAACATTTAGGTGAGCACTTCGATATTCATGGTGGTGGTTCAGACTTACAGTTTCCGCACCATGAGAATGAAATTGCCCAGTCATGCTGCGCGAATAACGGTAACTACGTGAATACTTGGATCCATACAGGTATGGTGCAAGTAAATAAAGAGAAGATGTCTAAATCGTTGGGTAACTTCTTTACTGTTCGTGAAGTTTTAAAGCAATACGACCGCGAAACTGTACGTTACTTTTTAATTAACGGTCACTATCGTAGCCAGCTTAACTACTCACAAGAAAACCTAGATCAAGCACGTTCTTCTCTTGAGCGTATTTATACAGCGTTACGTGGTGTAGAGCTCGTTGAAGTTGATTATAAGCAAACAGAGTTTGCCAAGCGTTTTGAAACAGCGATGAACGATGACTTCAATACACCAGAAGCGCTGCCAGTTATCTTTGAGTTAGCAAAAGAAGTGAACTTGCTAAAAGAAAAGGATGCAAAAGCGGCGGGCGAGCACGCGTTTATTCTTGTGAAGTTAGCTGAAGTATTAGGTATTGCGCAGCAACAGCCAGAGCAATTCTTACAAGGCGACCAAGACGACGACGAAGTTGCTAAGATTGAAGCGTTAATTGAGCAGCGTTTAACAGCGCGTGCGAATAAAGATTGGGCCGCTGCGGATGCAGCGCGTGATGCGTTAACGGCGATGGGTGTGGTACTTGAAGACAGTGCTGGAAAAACGACTTGGCGCAAAGCATAAATAAGCTTTAAGTTAAAAATTAATACAGAGGCCCGATATTATACAATCGGGCCTTTTTTATGTTTATCTCTGAGTTAAGTCGAACGGGCTTTTTGCTTAACATCACAAATCTTGCTTACTATGCCTAATGAAGAACCAAAAAGAGTGTTTCACTTATGAAACGGCTCTGTTATTATGCTGTTAATTTTTAGTCATGTATGACTCAACTTAGTAAAACTGTTTTATTAAAAAAGCTAAGGATATAGCTTTTCTTGGAAAGGAAATAATGAAAGCAACCGAGCGCAAAAGGAAGACTTTTAGCTTCAAGGTTGAAGCACAGCGATTTATTCGCCAAATCAGGCAAGAACTAGGCTTAAGTCAAGCTGAGCTTGCTAAGCGTATGATATCTGAGTGCGACCAATCAACCATTTCAAATTGGGAAAGCGGCAAAAACGAAATCCCTCTCAGCAAATTTATAGACATACTGTTGATCAGCGGTCGCGATCCTGTCTCATACTTTGATGTTTTCGGTAAGAGAAATGTCAAAGAAAATAAGAATAGTGAAGATGTTGAAGAGGTGAAAGAATGAGTTTTCATTTTTTAGATTTATTAATACCAATATCATGTGCAATTACATTATGTCTTGCTTGGAAAGACATAAACGCAAGGTATATGGTTGTTTGTTGTTTATTGTCTTCAATTGTTTGCTTACTTTCTTTAAATTGGGCAATGACTAAACCGATAGGGTTTTATGCATGGTCAATGGCAATGTCAGGATTATTTTTAGTTTTCGTATTTGGAAGAAGATACTGGGCTTTAAAATTTGGATATATTAAATTTTTCTCTGAGGCTTATGATCAACACCGTTATACGCCTCAGGAAGCTATTTTGGTTGCTGTAAGTGTTATTTGTATCGTTAGTAATTTCATTACTTTAGTAGAAGTTTACATGTACTGGAAATATTGGTTTGATAATGCATATTATAAGCTTTATGTAAGAGATAATTTGCAAAAATTTATGATTATCTTGTCTTCACTTATTTACCTGTCGTATGGCTTTAAAGTATCTAAGAAGAAAGAATTAAATCAAGAAAGTGTTTAGTTAATGATTTGGAGAATACAAAATGGAATTGCAAAAGCAAAACCTTAAGTTTGTAAGAGGTGGTGGTTCAACAGGTGGTGGGGCAAATGGTCCTAAGCTTCCAACTAGGGAACAAAAAGCAGAACAAGAAAAAGTTGAACTCCCTTCAACTGATCCAATTGCACCTGTAACCTATTAAGCCTTAACTTAAGTGTTTCTTAAAGAAAATATAAAAAAGCCGTTCAATTCGAACGGCTTTTTTATGTCTTTCTATTAAATATCAAAAAGATGATTAATCTAATCTTCATTCTTTAAGGTCACCACACGTTGCGGGAACGGAATTTCAACATCAGCAGCTTTAATTTGGGCATAGATTTGTTGGTTAATATCGAGTTTAGTATCGATTAGTTCGGTTGTAGGTGCCCAATACCGATAACTAATAATCACCGCGCTATCATCGAAGCGCTCTATGCCAATTTTAGCGTGCGGCTCGCTCGCCACTTTGTCATGAGATGCGAGAATGTTTTTGATGACGTTAATGGCTCTATCGCTGTCAGCGCTATAAGCAATACCTATTTCGCCCTTTACCAATGAATTATTAAATGAGTTATGCAGCACTTCGCCAACGATGTGCTTGTTTGGGATGGTGATCTCGACGTTTTCTTCATTGATTAAAATGGTATGACCCAGTTCTATCATTTTAACCTGACCAGATTCACCTTTTACAGAAATCGTATCACCGACAACAAATGGGCGAGTAGCAATAATCGCAAGGCCCGACCCATAGTTTGAAAGCATACCCTGCAAAGCCAAGCCCGCACCGAGTGAGGCTGCACCTATCGCAGCAACAAACGGGGTAATGCTAATACCTAATTTTCCAAGGGCAATGACCACAAACATCACAATCAGTAAAACTTTCACGACATTGGCTATAAAGTTGGTCAAAGCAATATCAATATTATGTTTAAGTAATAAACGCTCGACTGTTTTAGAGATTTTTTTAGATACCCACAATCCAATGATGAGTATTAAGATAGCAGCAGCGACTTGCATACTATAATTGACTAAATAGTCTTTAATAACTGTGTAATAACGTTCAACTTGTGCTATTTCTTGCTGGATCACGGAAAATACCTAATTGTTTCAAAATAAATAATTGAGTTACTCAGAGGGTAGCATAAGAAATACATTAACCCATTGTTTTATAATACTCTTGCTTGTTTCCTTGCCTAAAGCACGCTTTCAGAATCACCCAACACTCAACTGAATCAATATTGTGTATAGTATAGGTACCCAAATAGCGGTAATAAACGCACTTACAATCATAGAAGCAGATGCAAAAGCGCCAGCTTGAGTATTGTGTTCAATAGCAGCGGCAGTGCCAATACCGTGGCAGACAACACCCAAGGCTAGACCTTTTGCTTTTTGATCTTTTATGTTCAATAAGTCAAATAATGACAAACCAAATACTGCACCAAACATGCCTATGAGTATTACCATGAAGGCGGCGATAGCCGGGATCCCGTTTAATCCATCTGTGATAATGAGCGTGATCGGAGTTGTAACAGAGAGAGCAAGTAAAGAATTTAATAATTCATCAGGCGCAGAAAAGATTTTGCATAGTACAAAAGCAACCAATGTGGCACTGGTTACGCCTATAAAGCCACTCAATAGTAGCAAGCCCAAACTGCGCTTAATTTCATGGATTTGCTGATAGAGCGGGTAGGCGAGTGCGACAACAGCAACTTCCAAGAAGAAATGGATGGGGTAACTGTTTTTTGAAAAGTCTTTATAATTAATATCGGCAAAAATCAGTATTGCACTCAGCATCACAATACAAAGCAATAGCGGATTTAGTAGAGGAGAATGAAATTTACTATTCAGCTTTCTTGCAATTAAAAATAGCCCTGTAATGAGTGCACAGACATAAATAGTTATAAACAAGTCACTTAGCATTGCTTGCCTCTTGGGCTAGCAATGAATGAAATCAAGATAAGCCCTATTAACGGCAGCAGTAGTAGTATCAGTAACAATAATGACCAATGAGTAGCAAAGATACTTAGATGTTCAACTAACCCAACACCAGCAGGTATAAAAAATAGTGCCATATATTTCAAGATAGGTTGGCAAGCTGGTGCTAGCCATGACTCTTTAACTATACCAGTAATTAATAAGATAAACATAACCAGCATCGCAAGAAGTGCACTAGGAAAAGTAATTTGAAAGTAAGTTGTTATAAACTTGGTGAGATATAAACAACCAATAAGCAGCATTAAACTGGCGTTGAATTTTAACCAAGCTAAAAGATGTATTTTTATATTATTCATTGTTCAAGTATAAAAAAGTGTGCAAGTATGTCGATGCGACCTTCTTACCATTTTCTTCTTATTTTAAATGGTTTTGGTACTTCCTTAGTTGCATTATGCATAGAAATCCGAGTATTTTTACTCAATAATAATTTTATCTGAGACCAAGTTTCTTTAGCTAGAATACTTCTGCGATTGAAATGAAAGCTAGCTTGATTCAGTCGTTTAATAGCAGCAAGCGCATCTGGAGAGCGAGTTTTGAGTTGCTTAATGATCTCATTACAACGCTTTTCAGGGTTTTCAGAGACTTCAGTGATCAATCCAAGTTCACAAGCTTGCTCAGCATTAATCGGATCTCCTTGGCTACTCAGTAGTAAGGCTTTATCGTATTGTGTTAAGCCAAGTAGCAAAGGTGCGCTGCCCATATCTGGACAAAGTCCCCATCGTGATTCCATAATGGCTAATTTTGTATTGTCTTTGGCTATGCGTATGTCTGCACCTAGCGCAATATGAAGACCCCCGCCGAAGCTATTGCCCTGCATAAGTGAGATAACAGGTACTGGAATAGTGTGCCAGCCAAGTACGACTCTTTGCACAAGGTTAGCGTTTCCAGGCAACCATTTAAAAAGTAACTTAATGATATTCAGCGGTTTAGCCATAACAGATTTCACATCTAGCCCAGAACAAAAATGCTCCCCATCTCCACGAATTACAACAGCTCGAACTTCACGACGTTTTTTTATTTTTTTTATGCACTGATCAAGTTGGATAAACATTTCAACACTTAATGCGTTTTGTTTATCAGGACGGTTCAGGGTGACGTAAGCAATATCATTTAGTATTTCAAGAGAAACCATAGTAAGCCTGTTTTTATTATAGGTTTAGGGTTAACACTCTATATGGCTTTGTTTGCCATGTAAATTCATCAATTCGACTCAAGACCATAGCCAAGTAATTGACGGTTTTGTATGATAGCAACAATATTTTTTAGTGAGACTTTCTATGCCTGCACGTCTTTGTAGTATTGAAGAAGCAACCCATCAAGCTTATGCAATTTTTCAAGAGTTAGCACCACAAAATTTATCTGAGTTAGATATAGCTGAATTTAACCAGCACCATGAAGAGTTTGGCTTTATCGAAGACAGTGAACCTGACAACAGCTGGCAAGAATTTGTATCGCTTGAAAGTGATCTTGAAGATTTTGTACAAGTTTTAGTGGGTATTGAGTACGAAGATGATGATGAAGTGCTAGCTAAAATTCTTATCAGTCGCGACTTGGATGCGCCGTTCTGTCATGTGTTATGGAAGCAAGAAGCCGAAGAAAACATTTAATAGATAAGCATGTTAATAAAAAAAATAAAAATACCGGCACTCATAGCTGGTTTCTGCTTTACTACTTTCAGCAACCCTACTTATGCAGTAGACCCATTTGAAGATTTTCATGAATACGGAGAGCTATCAGATGAAGAAATACACGAACTACATAAGGGAGAGTTTTTATATGGCGATACGGAATTTGGTTTAATCATAAATAAAGGCAATGCTGAAAATACTGCGTTTAAGTTAAAGGGCAATTTATATCAGGATTTCACACATTGGCGAAACCACTTTAAATTCGATGGTCTATACCGTGAAGATACGGATGCTGAAAGTGGAGCTGAAACTGTTTCAGCTGAGCGCTACTTTGTGTCTATGCAAGGCAACTATAAAATTGGTCAAGATAATCAGTCACTATTCTTATACGGTGATTATGAAGATGATGAATTTAATGGTAAGGAATATACTGCGACTTTTGCTTTGGGATATGGCACGCGACTATTTGAAGGAAGAAAAAATACTGTCGATTTTGATATTGGTCCAGGTTTCTCGATTAGCAAAACTGATGACGAAATTGAAATCTTAGAAAATGAAGAGCGCGTTCAACAAGGTCAATTACTTCGATTAGCATTACAATGGGAAAGGAAAGTTTCACCTCGTACGCGTTTTAATCAAGATGTGAGTATCGAGCGCTCATTATCAGGCTTAAATACCCGAGTTTTGAGCGAAACAGCATTGGTGACACAGGTACTTGGTGGCATTGGTTTTAAAGTAGCATATACCTATCGATATAACTCTATGCCAGAAGAAGATAAATTAAAAAAAGACAGCGAAGTCAGTGCTACATTGATTTACAGCTTTAGTGGTGGACTGCAAGATTTTTCGAGTCCAACGCCAGTAACGATTAAAGATTAATAAAGAGAGTTTATGTATAAAAATACGCAATTTGCTTGGGTGATTTGGGCAATCTTATTGTGGATCAGTAGTTTTTTAGCCGTTGCAGCTCAATTAATAGGGTTTAATGCAGGTATTATTGGATTTGCTGTATTACTCGCTTTGGTTGCCATTGCTTTTTACGGTCTGACTGTAGAAGTGAACTCAACCAGGCATTCAGTTAGTTTTTGGTTTGGGCCTGGTGTTGGCAAGAAAACACTAAGTTTTAATGATATAGAGTCTGTGAGAGCGGTTCGTAATTCTTTACGGCATGGTGTCGGAATGCGCATTAGCCATGATGGTTGGGTTTATGCCGCTGCTGGTTTCTCTGCGATCGAAATTCAACTAAAGGATGGCACTAAATATCGAATTGGTACAAATGACCAAGAAACCTTGCTTGCAAGTTTTCCTGAAGCACTCAAGCATGTTCCTGAGGTAATTAATACCCCTGAACAAGCTGACATTGATGAAGACGACGAGGAACATGAGCCAATTAAAAAGCGCAAAGACCCATTTGATTTTAGTTAGACATAGTTAGCTCATTTAGTCTAAATAAAAAAATAGCGCCGAACATAACATTGGCGCTATTTTTTGCTTATAGCTTACAGTTGCATTAGTGGTCGTGACCACAGCCGCCTTCTGCATGAACATGACCATGCTCAAGTTCTTCTGCCGTTGCTTCACGCACATCAACAATTTCAACGTCAAAAGTCAGCGTTAAACCAGATAGCGGGTGATTGCCATCGATCACCACTTCATCACCTTCAATGCCAATGATGATCACAGTGTGCTCACCTTCGTCTGTGGTTGCTCTGAACTGCATGCCAACATCAATATCCATACCTTCAAACATTGATTTCTCAACGACCTGCGTTAAGTTATCGTGACGCTCACCATAGCCTTGCTCTGGCTCAATTGTTACAGAGAAAGTATCACCCGCTTTTTTGTCTGCAATAGCTGCTTCTAGGCCAGGTACTAAGTAACCATGGCCTGAGATAATCTCAAGTGGCTCACCGTCATAAGTGTTATCTATGGTATTTTGCTCATCATCCATAACAGAGAAGTGCATTTTTACAACGGCGTCTTTAGTGATTTTCATAATAGGATCCAATTATTGATCTTCAAGAGAATAAGGGAGAGGTTGGATTGAAACCAACTGCTCTGGAGATAGTTTTAACCTAAGTGTAGCATCTGATTGTGTATCATTTGGTAATACAGCCAACGCTGAGTAGGTGTTTGCGTTGGCATTGAACACTTGGCAAATGATTTTGCCAGCGCGACGCCAGTTGTCTTCAAGCTGAATTTCTAAATCAGTGTCTTCAACAGGTTGCGATGCATCGCCTTGTACTATATACATAGCGCGTTTGTTTTTACCTAAATAGCGCATACGTGCAACGGTTTCTTGACCCGTATAACAGCCTTTTTTAAAGCTAATTCCACCGATTGCTTGAAGATTGATCATTTGTGGCACAAATTCTTCGATGTAGTCACTGTTTAGTGCAGGCTCACCGGCCAAAATGGCTGCTTCTTCAAACTCGGTAGCATCATTTTCATAGATAATATTGTTTGGTAATTCTGCATCATCATTTAGTAAAACGACCAAACGAGATTCATCGAGTTTCAGAGCTACGCCGCCAGCAAACGCACAACTATTTTGTTCTTCCGAGAATGAGATCTCAAACTGTGCACAGGTTGCAGAAAAGTCGCTAGTTAAAAGACCGAAAAGTTTTGGACTTTGGTGAAGTTCGATTTCTACTTTTGCGAAAACACCATATTTTTTTAATTCTCTCGCTGAAGCTTCACATTCAGCAGGGCTGCCTAATAAATAAAACTTTGATTGATGCTTAAATAGCTTAAATGCCCCCCAAAGCTTGCCCTTAGGTGAGCAATGGCCAGCCCATAAAAATTGCTGTTCGTTAATTAAGTTCAAATCTTGTGTCAGTTGGCCATGCAAATAGTTAAGTTGGTCTTGGCCTGAAACTGAAATGAGATGTTGGTTCAAAGGAAAAGCACGTGTGTGCGACATAGTATTTATCCCTATGAAATGATTTATGTTAATGGTAGCGCATTTGAGAATACGCTTAAATGACTTTAACTTAAAAGCTGCAAATTAGCCCAAGATTATATGCGGTACAAAGCGACTCAGATCTTGTGTGATTAAAGAGCTATCCTCTCGAATACTCATAGCCACAGCTTCATCTTTTATCATCCAACTGCCAACTAAAGGGTAGTTGCCATCAAAGTTTGGTAAAGCATGAAAGGCTTGATAAATAAAACCTTCATCACCATAGTCGCCCCCAGAGCTCGCAAGTGTTTTACCTGCTTTGGTGATTTCTATATTTGCCCCTTCACGAGAAAACAGTGGCTTCTTCACGATACCAGCGGCCGTATCGAGTTTGTGTCTATCTTTCGAAAAATAAGCAGGTAACAGGTTTGGGTGGCCTTCGAACATTTGCCAAAGTAAAGGTAAAATCGCCTTATTTGAAATGATTGCTTTCCAAGCTGGCTCTAACCATTGCATCTTTAAATTCGACAAAGCAGGTGCAAACTCATCGGTAAACATAAACTCCCAAGGGTAAAGTTTAAACATCCAACTTATGGGGTTATTGTTCAAGTCGGTTAGTTGATTGGCGACATTGAGGCCAATATCCTCGACAAAACAAAAGCCTGTTTTTAAACCTGCTTCCATTGCACAGCTGCGCATGTATTCGACTGTACCTAAGTCTTCTTCGGTGTCTTTACAGCAAGAGAAATATAAACGTTGAGCACGATGAAATCGATGTAGTTGTCGAAAATGTTTTATCAATGCTTCTTGTAAGGCATTAAACTGGTCGCTTTGCCTTGGCAGTTGCCCAGCATCGACCATATCTTCAAGCCAACGCCATTGAAAATAGCCAGCTTCAAATAATGATGTAGGTGTATCAAAATTTGCCTCGAGTAATTTGGCAGGTCCATTGCCGTTGTAACTAAAATCAAAGCGGCCGTATAAATGCGGATCCCGTCTAAACCAAGAACGACGAATTAAATCCCACTGCTGTTCGGGGATGGCAAATAACTGCATGAGCTCATCATCGTCACAGACTTTAGAAACCAACTCTAAGAGCATTTGATTGAGTTCGACACTCGGGTCTTCTATGTCTTGCTCTATTTGTTTTAGAGTAAATTGGTAATAAACACTTTCATCCCAATAAGTTTCACCATGCATGGTATGAAAGTTAAAGCCGGTTTCTTTGGCGAGCTGCTGCCAATGTGGGCGAGGCGGGGATGATCTTCTGAACATAGTGAGACTAGAGGTTAAGCTTTCGCTTAACCTCCCCAGCTACTTCTTGAAGCACTACGGCCAAAGCCACCACGTTTACGGGTAACTGGCTTTCGTTTTGCCTTGTAGTTCACTTTACTTGATTTGACGAGTGTAGAGCCACTGCTGCTCGCACTTGCCACATAGTCATTGTTAGAATTACGATAGCTGAAGAAATCGTCACGGCTACGGTATAAAGGTTTGGCACCTGAATAGTATTTGCCGCCTAACATGGCACGCTTATGTTTGCGTTTTTTCTTTAGTGCATCGAGTCCTTCATCAACGGCTTCAGCGACTAAGCCAATCATGAAGCCTGCCATTAAAGGCTGCCAAATACCGCCATTTGACTCGCATCTATCGAAACCAAAATCACCTTCACACAATTGCTCGGTGGCGTAACGCGGTGCTTCATTTAAATGTTGTTCAAGTGCTTGTTGATACTCAGCTTGGCATGTTTCTAATTCAATACCAAAAGAGTTACATTCCATCGTATCTTGGAATAATAAAGCAGACTCTTCACTATCACCACAGCCGGCTAATGAGCCTGTGGCGCCCATGAGTAAAGTCAGTTTAATGTGTTTGCTACGTTTCATCAGGCCTCCTAGTAAGTCATACAGGCGGCGTTTAAAACTCCCGTAGCCAATGAGGCTGCACCCAAAAATAAACCAGCACTCAAATGTTGTGCTTCAATTTTTTCAGACAGCTTTGGCATGTATAAGCGAACAGTAAAGAATGTAATTAGCTGCATAACGCCCGCAATCACACCCCAAACAGCAAAATCAACAAGTGACACCGCATTCACCGCTGCACTGGCGATAGGTAAAATAAAACCAATTAATGTACCGCAAAAAGCGACAGCTGCAGCAGGGTTGTTTTCTTTCATTAAACGCCATTCACAGTGCGGCGTTATGTAGGTGTATACAAACAAAAAGCACAAAGTAATTGCATAACCAATTACGAAATAACTAATAAAAGGCAAAAATCCTTGTAAAGATTCCAAAATCATTTTTTATCTCTTCTTATATCTGATAGTTAGTTTTTAATTTGTTTAAGTGTTTTTAAAGGCAAGTTGTTCGATTTCTCGATGCAGTACAGCATCGTCACCCACATTGAGTTCAATCAAGCGTTTCAGGTGCGTCACACTCTCAAGGTCGATTTGATTACAATGAAGCCCCAAATACTCACTTTCGACATGTCTTACTTCAACTTCCATTGATATCAGCACTTCACTGTCTGGTAAATGAAACTTTAGGTTGGCAGCTTCACCTTGAAGGGGGACATAACCTACAGGCAAGGTGATCAATGCGCCTTTTAATGAAAGGTCGAGTACTTGGCAATTGTAATCACCACTGGCAGTCATTAAGGTCGCCGGGTTTGAAAACAAAATACGCGTAAAACGTCTGCGTTCTTCCATCATCATTCTCTCAATATTCTAGATTATCTAAGCATAGATAGTAATACACTTAGGCTCCAGTGTAAAAAAGCCTTGCATAAGCAAGGCTTTTAATTTCATAGATTTGCAAATATTAGCTAATGCGTGGGTTATTTAGCCAATTTTCTTATACTTGATACGCTTAGGTTCAGCAGCTTGTGCACCGTAAGTCTTTTTCAACCAAGCTTCATATTCTGTATAGTTACCGTCAAAGAAGTTCACTTGGCCTTCGTCACGATAATCAAGAATATGAGTAGCAATACGGTCTAAGAACCAACGGTCGTGCGAGATACACATTACACAACCTGGGAATTCTAAAATCGCATTCTCAAGGGCACGAAGCGTTTCAACGTCTAGGTCGTTGGTTGGCTCATCCAGAAGTAAAACGTTACCGCCAGCTTTTAACAGCTTAGCTAGGTGAAGACGGTTGCGCTCACCACCTGATAGCTCTTTTACAAACTTTTGCTGGTCGTTACCTTTGAAGTTAAAGCGGCCAACATAGGCGCGGCTTGGGATTTCAAAGTTGCCAATTTTAAGTACGTCTTGACCGTTAGAGATCTCTTGGAAAACAGTGTTGCTGTCGTCCATGTTGTCACGGAACTGATCAACTGCAGCGAGTTCTACAGTTTCACCAACATCAACAGTACCAGCATCTGCTTGTTCTTGACCTGAGATCATTTTGAATAACGTTGATTTACCTGCACCGTTAGCACCGATAATACCGACGATTGCACCTTTAGGTACACTGAAGCTTAGGTTATCGATAAGTACACGATCGCCATAGCCTTTAGTTAGGCCATTAACTTCAATTACTTTATCACCTAGGCGAGGACCAGGTGGAATGAATAGCTCATTTGTTTCGTTACGTTTTTGGTAATCACTTTGCTGTAGTTCAGAGAACTGCGCCATACGCGCTTTAGATTTAGCTTGGCGACCTTTCGGGTTTGAACGTACCCATTCAAGTTCTTGAGCAATCGACTTTTGACGTGCTTTTTCAGCTTTTTCTTCTTGTTTAAGACGTGCATCTTTTTGTTCAAGCCAAGAAGAGTAGTTACCTTCCCAAGGAATACCATGGCCACGGTCAAGTTCTAAGATCCAACCAGCAACGTTATCTAAGAAGTAACGGTCGTGGGTAATTGCCACAACAGTGCCTTCATAGTCGTGTAAGAAACGCTCTAACCAAGCAACAGACTCTGCATCTAAGTGGTTGGTTGGTTCGTCTAGTAAAAGCATATCTGGCTTTTCTAGAAGTAAACGGCAGATAGCAACACGGCGACGCTCACCACCCGATAAGTGCTCAATTTTTGCATCCCACTCAGGAAGACGAAGTGCATCAGCAGCACGCTCTAGTGCGTTATCTAGGTTGTGACCATCGTGCGCTTGAATAATTGCTTCTAATTGACCTTGCTCTTTTGCAAGTGCGTCAAAATCAGCGCCATCCATTGCATATTCAGCATAAACTTCATCAAGACGCGCAAGGGCGTTTTTAACTTCGCTTACAGCTTCTTCAACAGTTTCACGAACTGTTTTGTTTTCGTCTAATTGAGGTTCCTGAGGAAGATAGCCGATTTTAGTACCAGCAAGTGCATTCGCCTCACCTTCAAACTCTTTATCAACACCCGCCATGATACGTAAAAGAGTCGATTTACCTGCGCCGTTTAGACCAAGTACACCAATTTTCGCACCTGGGAAGAAAGATAATGAAATATCTTTTAAAATCGTACGTTTAGGTGGCACCACTTTGCTAACGCGGTGCATTGAATAAATAAACTTATCTGGCAATGCCATAGATGAAACCTTTCATGTTCAAAATTAACTTGCATATTGTAGAGTTTACCTAGCGATTTCGTCAATCAAACAGCAGGTTATCTCTTTTTTAAACTCATGAAATTAACTCAAAACCAACAATGCCACACCAGAAAAAGCAATTATCCCACCCAGTATCATATTTCTTGTCATGGGTTCTTTGCGCAGGGCGCCAATGGTCATCACCATCAGTGGGGCGGTTGCGAAGATAGTTTGTGCAATAGCCGGATCGGTATGTTTGACTGAAATAAGTTGCAACCAAAGGCCAATAAAGGTGCCAAAAAACACCGCGACAAAAAGCCATTGCTTTTGACTTATGCCATTCAAGGTAATGGCTTGTTTGAGATTTTGTTCTTTTAGACATGCGAAAACGCAAGCGACAGCCAGTGTGCCTGAAAATAAACGAATAAAGGCGGCCCACAAACTGCCGATTTGTTCAGCATTCATCGCGCCCTTTGACATCACCATACCTGCCGCTTGGCAAGTGGCTGCAAGCAACGCAAAACCAACGCCTTTGATGTAAATGCTGTGCTCAACTTGAGGTAATGGGTTTTTAGGTTTAATTGCCAGCAAAACGCCTAAAGTTGTGATAACAATACCTAGCCATGCAAGACCACTGAGCCATACGCCGAGCAATACAATATTTAGTACACCCGCAATGGCAGGCGCGAGTGATTCAATGACCAGAGTTCGTGCAGGACCAATATTTCTGAGGGCTGCAAAGTAGGCGCTATCGCCAATGGCAATACCCAAAATACCGCTGACAATCAGCCATGCCCAAGAGCTGGTTAATTGTGGTAAAGGGCTGGCAGGCATGATCAGTAAAATTAATAACATCAGTGCACACGCAATTATGCCCTTACTGACGTTTAATTGCAGGGGTGATAAATGATGGCTAAAGCGTTTGTATAAAATTGTAGATGACGCCCAGACTATGGCTGCGCTAATTGCGGCAAGTTCACCGATCCCCATTTGCTTCTCTTTTTCTAATGATGTTCAACGCGTGAATTATCTGAGTAAATTTTTCAGTTGCAAACAAATAAGTTGAGATTTTAGACATCTAAACATCTAGAGGTTGAATTTTTCGACTTTACGTTCATAATGACACCCATAAATTAAGTTGGGGAGAATTGTATGCCGATCACCGTAAAAGATGAGCTACCTGCCATTGCTACACTCAGACATGAAAATGTCTTCGTGATGCCTAAATCACGGGCAAGAACGCAGGAGATCCGTCCGATGCGCTTGGCAATTCTTAATCTCATGCCCAACAAAGTTGAAACCGAGGTACAGTTTATTCGTTTACTTGCGAATACACCGCTTCAGGTTAACGTCGATTTATTACGTTTAGATACGCACCGTAGTTCAGAAAATTCTGAGCAACACTTAGATATGTTCTATCGCTATTTTTCTGATGTAAAAGATGAAAACTACGATGCCATGATCATCACAGGTGCTCCGCTGGCTCATCTGGAATATGACGATGTCATTTACTGGCAAGAACTCAAAGAGCTATTTGATTGGGCTGAAAACCATGTGACTTCAACGTTATTTTCTTGTTGGGCAGCTCATGCTGGCTTGTACCATCATTATGGTTTAAAGCGTGAACTTCGTGAGGATAAATTATGCGGCGTATTTAAGCACCGTTGTTTGTTTGAGCATGGTGCACTAACTCGTGGTTTTGACGACGAGTTTTTAGTACCGCATTCTCGCTACGGCCACATTGACCTTGCTAAAATACAAAATACGCCAGAACTTGCCGTGTTAGCAGGCTCAGAAAGAGTGGGTGCGTATTTAATTAAAAACCAGTCTGGCAGTCAGGTGTTTTTAACCGGTCACCCTGAATACGATGCTGATACTTTACAAAAAGAATATTTACGCGACCTATCCAAAAGTCCCGATGCGCCGAAGCCAGAAGGGTATTTCCCGAATAACGATGCTGAGCAAAAGCCGAGTAAAACATGGCAAAGTCATGCCTTTTTGTTATTCTCAAATTGGCTTAATTATTACGTTTACCAAACAACTCCATACGATATTAACCTAGTTAGCCAAGATGTAAGGACTAACAACTATGCCGAATAAAAGTGCAGCCTTAAAAGAGGCTTTAAAACAACGTATTCTTATTTTAGATGGCGCCATGGGTACCATGATCCAAGAATATAAATTTGAAGAAGAAGATTATCGCGGCGAGCGCTTTAAAGATTGGCATGTGTTAGTGAAGGGCAATAATGATTTACTAAGCCTAACTCAACCTGATGTCATTGCAGATATTCATCGTAAATATCTAGCGGCAGGTGCTGACATTATTGAAACAAACACCTTTAATGCGACCACCATCTCGATGGAAGACTACGAAATGGGCAGTTTGAGCCGTGAAATCAACCTTGAGTCGGCTAAATTAGCTCGTAAAATTTGCGATGAGTTCACTAAAAAAGAGCCGCACAAACCACGCTATGTAGCGGGTGTACTAGGTCCAACATCTAAAACGTGTTCAATCTCACCAGATGTAAACGACCCAGGTTATCGTAATATTACCTTTGATGCGCTGGTTGAGGCCTATATTGAGTCTACGCTTGCTTTGATTGAAGGCGGTGCAGATTTAATTTTGATTGAGACGATTTTCGACACTTTAAATGCCAAAGCTGCGTCATTTGCCGTAGAAGAAGCGTTTGAACAAGCGGGTATTACGTTGCCAGTAATGATCTCAGGTACTATTACCGATGCTTCTGGTCGAACATTGTCAGGTCAAACAACCGAGGCATTTTATAATTCAATTCGCCACATTAAACCTATTTCAATTGGTTTGAACTGCGCACTAGGTCCAGACTTATTACGTCCTTATGTTGAAGAGCTGTCGCGTGTGTGTGAAACCTTTACTTCAGTCCACCCAAACGCAGGTTTACCGAATGAATTTGGTGAATACGACCTAGAAGCTGATGAAATGTCAGTAGAAATCATCGACTGGGGCAAAGAAGGCTTCATCAATATCGTCGGTGGCTGTTGTGGTACAACACCTGAACATATTAAGGCATTTGCTAATGGCCTTGCGCAAATTAAACCAAGATCTCTGCCTGAGCTAGATGTGCGTATGCGCTTAGCGGGCCTTGAAGCGTGTAACTTGAATTAGGAAGTATCAGATGACGCAACAAAATACCGCAATTTTTACCAACGTTGGTGAGCGTACCAATGTTACCGGTTCTGCAAAGTTCAAACGTCTAATTTTAGAAGAAGATTACGAAACAGCCCTTGATGTTGCGCGTGAACAAGTAGAAAACGGCGCGCAAGTTATCGACATCAACATGGATGAAGCCATGTTAGACTCGAAAGCGGCGATGACTAAATTCTTAAACCTGATTGCTTCTGAGCCAGACATTTCGCGAGTGCCTATCATGGTTGACTCGTCTAAATGGGAAGTCATTGAAGCAGGCTTAAAGTGTATTCAGGGTAAGGCGATAGTTAACTCTATTTCACTTAAAGAAGGTGAAGAGCCGTTTATTCGTCAGGCTAAAATTATCAAACGTTTTGGTGCTGCGGCTGTCGTCATGGCATTTGATGAAACAGGGCAAGCCGAAACAGCAGATCGTAAATTTGAGATTTGTGAGCGCTCTTACCGTATTTTGGTCGACCAACTAGGCTTTCCACCCGAAGACATTATCTTTGACCCGAATATTTTTGCCGTGGCAACGGGTATTGAAGAACACGATAACTACGCGGTTGACTTTATTGAGGGCACACGTCGCATTAAGCAAAACTTGCCGCACTGTAAAGTGTCGGGTGGTGTATCGAACGTATCGTTCTCGTTCCGTGGTAATAACCCAGTGCGTGAAGCCATTCACTCAGTGTTCTTATACCATGCTATTCAAGCAGGCATGGATATGGGCATTGTAAACGCCGGTCAGCTTGCGGTTTATGATGATATTCCTCTTGAACTGAGAAAAGCCGTAGAAGATGTTGTATTAAATACTGACCCTGGCGCAGGTGAGCGACTGGTTGAGTTGGCACCTAAATATTCAGGTTTGGCGCAAGCTGAAAAAGTGGAAGACCTAGAGTGGCGAACTTGGTCAGTAGAAAAGCGTTTAGAACACGCACTTGTTAAAGGTATTACCGAGTATATTGAAGAAGATACCGAAGAGTGTCGCGCTTCAATGGATAAACCAATTCAAGTGATTGAAGGTCCATTGATGGACGGCATGAATGTTGTTGGTGATTTATTCGGTGCTGGTAAAATGTTCTTACCTCAGGTTGTAAAATCCGCCCGTGTAATGAAACGTGCCGTTGCTTACCTTGATCCGTATATCGAAGCGGAGAAAGAAGAGGGCGCCACCAATGGTAAAATCATCATGGCAACGGTTAAAGGCGACGTACACGACATTGGTAAAAACATTGTGGGTGTTGTACTTCAGTGTAACAACTATGAAGTGGTTGATTTAGGCGTGATGGTACCTGCTGAGAAAATTTTGCAAACTGCCATTGATGAAAAAGCCGATGCCATTGGTCTATCGGGCCTTATTACGCCATCGCTCGATGAAATGGTGCATGTGGCGAAAGAAATGACCCGTCGTGGCTTTGATATTCCATTATTAATTGGTGGTGCAACGACTTCTAAAGCTCACACTGCGGTTAAAATTGAGCCTCAATACGACAAAGGCGTAGTGTATGTGAACAATGCCAGTCGTGCAGTAGGTGTGGTATCTAGCCTATTAAGCAAAACACAAAAGCCGGAATTTTTAGCAAAAACCACCGCCGAATACGAAAAGGTGCGTGAACAACAAGCGCGTAAAAAGCCACGCAGTAAACCGGTTACTATCCAACGTGCCCGTGATAATGCCGCAAATCTTGATTGGGATAACTACTCACCTCCAGTGCCGAAAAAGCTGGGTGTTACAGAGTTTAGAGATGTGAGCATTAAAACATTACGTGAATACATCGACTGGACACCTTACTTCATGACTTGGTCATTGGCTGGTAAATTCCCTCGTATTTTGGACGATGAAATTGTCGGTGAAGAGGCGAAAAAACTTTATCACGATGCCAATGCCATGCTTGATGAGTTTGAAAAAACGCAAGCGCTTAAACCACTTGGTGTGATTGGTTTATTCCCAGCGAACCGTGTAGGTGATGACATTGAAATCTACACAGATGAAACTCGCTCTGAAGTATTAGAGTTAAGTTGTCACTTACGTCAGCAAACGGAGAAAACCGACTTTCCAAATTACTGTTTAGCTGACTATGTCGCGCCGAAAGGCACGCCTGACTACTTTGGTGCATTTGCTGTAACTGGTGGCCTAGAAGAAGACGACTTAGCTGAAGCGTTCGATGCACAGCAAGATGACTACAACAAGATCATGGTTAAGGCAGTTGCTGACCGTTTAGCCGAAGCGTTTGCTGAATATCTTCATGAGCAAGTTCGTAAAGAGTACTGGGGTTATGCTGCTGATGAAAACCTCAGTAATGAAGAGCTTATTCGTGAAAATTACCAAGGTATTCGCCCTGCTCCGGGTTATCCTGCATGTCCCGAACATACTGAGAAGAAAAAAATCTGGTCGTTACTGCAAACTGAAGATCGTATCGGTATGCAACTTACAAGCTCATATGCAATGTGGCCAGGTGCTGCTGTATCGGGCTGGTATTTCTCTCACCCTGATTCTAAATATTATGCGGTGGCCCAAATCCAAAAGGATCAGGTTGAAGACTACGCGCAGCGAACCAATATGAGCCTTGAAGAGGCAGAGCGCTGGTTGTCACCAAATCTTGGATACGAGCCTGAATAGGACTTCAACCTAAAATCAAATCACTCAGAAAAGCACTTATTAATACAAGTGCTTTTTTATGCATCACTTTTCCTATAGAGCTTTTACTTTGGGCTGGGATTACTTTTGTATGAAAACTTCATATAATTAATTAGAGATGAAATTAATTATTCATAAAGCTTTTATCTATTTCTTTATTTTTTCAGATTAAATTTGGCAAATTTGATTGGTACTTTTACTTATAGATAAAAGCTTTTCTTAGTGAAATAAAAGGTGTTCCATGCTCGGACAACAAGCAAAATTTAACAAGGCGGTGTTTTACCCAGCCTCTTTGGTGATCCTCTTATTGATGATTATCACTGTTTCAGCCCCAAATATGGCAAAGTCATTATTTGCTGATATTCAAAATGCGATCACAGCCAATGGTAGTTGGTTTTATGTGCTTACCGTCGCCATCATTTTAGGCTTTGTATTATACCTAAGCTTATCTCGATTTGGCTCTGTAAAACTGGGGCCTGATCATGCAACCCCTGATTACTCATTAGGTACTTGGATCTCCATGCTCTTTGCAGCAGGTATGGGAATTGGCTTGATGTTCTTTGGCGTAGCAGAGCCGATTATGCACTATTTGTCACCGCCTACTGCAGAGCAGGGCTCATTAGAAGCAATCAAAGAAGCGATGAAAATTACTTTTTTCCATTGGGGGTTTCATGCTTGGGCGATTTACGCCATTGTTGCTTTGGTATTGGCTTATTTCAGCTATCGTCATAAGTTACCTCTAACATTACGATCTGCGCTTCATCCGATTATTGGCGATAAAATCTATGGCTGGCAAGGGCATTTAGTCGATATTTTTGCGGTTGTCAGTACGGTGTTTGGTGTGGCCACTTCCTTAGGGCTAGGTGCAAGTCAGGTGAATGCAGGGCTTAATTATTTATTCGAATTTGATGTTAGCCAAACCAATCAAGTCATTATCATGGTAGTCATCACTGCATTGGCGTCAGTATCGGTGGCAACGGGGTTAGATAAAGGGATCAAAATACTCTCTGAAGCCAATATGCTCTTGGCGATAGCTTTACTCGCATTTATCTTCATACTAGGTCCTAGCGTATTCCTATTACAAGCTTATGTGCAAAACGTTGGCGCTTACCTTTCTGAAATTGTCTCGAATACATTCAATTTATTTGCTTACGAGAAGAAAAGTTGGATCGGCGGTTGGACTATTTTCTATTGGGGCTGGTGGTTAGCCTGGGCACCATTTGTTGGTTTATTCATCGCGCGTATATCAAAAGGTAGAACCATTCGAGAGTTTGTATTAGGTGTCATGGTGGTGCCTACAGCATTTACGCTGCTTTGGATGACTGTTTTTGGTAATAGTGCGATTTATATGGTGGTAGAACAGGGCGCTCAACAGGTCGCAAATATGGTGAGTGAAAACTCTTCGGTTGCTTTATTTGTATTCTTAGAGCAATTCCCTTGGTCAACAATATTGACTGTATTATCAGTCGCAATGATCGTCATATTCTTTGTCACATCGTGTGACTCAGGCGCTATGGTGATCGACATGTTGTGTTCAAATGGTGAAAACAATACACCAGTATGGCAGCGACTATTCTGGGCGATTAGTGTTGGCGTCGTTGCTGCAGTGCTTAGCTTGGTTGGTGGGTTAGAAGCCTTGCAAACGATGACGATTGCCAGCGCATTACCTTTCTCACTCGTACTCTTGTTTTCATGCTTTGGTTTAGTAAAGGCCCTCGAAGTTGAAAGTGCGAAACGTGAAAGTTTACAGCACCATGCGGTGTTAAATATAAGTGGTGAGGAAAGCAATGATTGGAAAGAAAAACTGAATAACATAGTTTCAACACCAGATAAAAAAGACATTAATCAGTTTTTAAACAAAGAAGTGAAGCGAGCGTTTAAAGCAATAAAAGCCCAGTTTGAACTGAATGATATTGAAGCTGAAATCAAAGTCTCAGAAAAATGTATCTCTCTTGTGGTGAACCATGGAGAAGAGCATGATTTTATTTATGGCGTATATAAGAAAGAACACGTTCAGCCAAGCTTTAGTCATGATCAAGAAGAAGGGAGTGAAAGCTATTACCGAGCGGAAGTTCACTTACTTGAAGGCGGTCAGGATTATGACATCATGGGCTGGTCTGAAGCTGCAGTGATAAATGATGTGATCAATCAATATCAAAAACATATGCACTTTTTGCATATACTGCGTGATGAAGGACCTGTTCTATAGAACTCTGAGAGTTTATGAGGTGCTTAGTCGATATTGACATTGCATTTAGTGTTCTGAGAGTATTTAAAATTTATAAGAAATCGTCAGATAATTAACGTGTTATAGAAGTAATTACTACTTCTATAACTGTTTTTCGAGAATCATAGAAAGGTGAGTGAATGGTAAGTCAGGTATTTCCTTTATCAACATATTTCCCAACAGTTAGCAGGATTGCTTATGGGTGTATGGGATTAGGTGGTGGATGGGATAAAGACCCAATAACGACAAAAGATATCTCTCACGCGCATTCGGTAATTGACGCAGCTATGTCTTACGGCATAAATTTTTTTGACCATGCAGACATTTACCGTCTAGGCAAAGCAGAACAAGTTTTTGGTGAAGTACTAAAGCAAAAACCAGAACTTAGAGACAGTATGATCATACAAAGCAAATGTGGGATCAGATTTAAAGAAGCAAACTTACCTGGAAGGTATGACTTTTCTGAAAAGTGGATTAAACATTCTGTTGAAGGCAGTTTAAGGCGATTGAATACGGAGTATCTAGATATATTAATGCTCCATAGACCTGATCCACTGATGCAAATACATGAATTGGCAGAAACATTAATGACTTTACAAGCTGATGGAAAAGTAAAACATTTTGCGGTGTCAAATATGAATCAGTTTCAAGTTGAATTTCTGCAAAAAAACCTTGATACGCCAATTATTGCTAATCAAATTGAGATGAGTTTAGGCAAATTGGATTGGCTGAACGACGGTGTATTAGTGGGTAGCGATGGAAACAATTCAGTCGATTTTGTGAGTGGTACTTTGGAATATTGTCAAACCAAACATATCCAACTTCAGGCTTGGGGTTGTTTAGCACAAGGTAAATATTCTGAACAAGGTTTGAATTCGGAATGCGAGCACATTAGAAGAACATCCAAGCTTGTTCTCGAACTAGCTCAAAAGCATCATGCTACAGCAGAAGCTGTGGTACTTGCATTTTTAATGAAGCATCCGAGCAATATTCAACCCATAATTGGTACAACTAATTTAGAGAGAATAAAGGGGGCTACAATGGCTCTTGATTTTGAACTAACGCGAGATGAATGGTATAGCCTTTTTGTCAGTGCTCGAGGCGAGGCTTTACCTTAAGAAGTCATACTTATAAAAACCGCCAAATGGCGGTTTTTTTGTATTAAAAATTTTACACTTGCCGTGACCTTTACGTTAACGTCAGCTCTTTATGCCGCTTCAATGACTATTTTTAACTTAAGCAAATATTTAGAGGATTTAATTTGAATATATTTTCTAATTAAGTTATTTCAATTAGATTGAAATTGTCTATTAGTAGATTTGTAGAGAATGAATGCCTCAATTTATAGAGAATTTGAAAATATAGTGATAGAGTCATCGCAGTTTCAGCGCTACACCCGACTAATGGGTAAAAATTCGGAGAACAATAAAGTGGCTGTATTTAACCAAGTTGAATTTGATAACCATGAACAAGTGGTTTTTTGCTCAGATAAAGAGTCTGGCTTAAAAGCTATCATTGCCGTTCATAGCACAAAATTAGGTCCTGCAGTTGGCGGCTGTCGTATGTGGGATTACGCAAAAGATGAAGATGCTGTTTACGATGTATTGCGTTTATCGAAAGGCATGACTTACAAAAATGCGGTTGCTCGATTACCATTTGGTGGCGGCAAGTCTGTAATTATTGGTGATGCGAAGAAAATCAAATCAGAAGCTTTATTTCGAGCATTTGGAAAGCAACTTGAACGTTTAGGCGGCACCTATTATTCAGCAGAAGACGTTAACATCACCACAGGTGATGTAATGACCATGCATAAAGAAACGAACTATGTAATGGGCCTTGAAGGAAAGAGTGGTAACCCTTCACCGTTTACAGCTTTAGGTACTTTCTTGGGCATCAAAGCTGCATTCAAGCATAAACACGGGCATGAAGACTTAAATGGCGTTAAGGTATCAGTTCAAGGTTTAGGTGCGGTAGCTTATACGCTTTGCAAGCACTTACATGAAGCTGGCGCTCAATTATTCGTAACAGATATCAATCAAGAGTCTGTGGAAAGAGTAGTAAACGATTTTGGCGCTACAGCTGTGAATATCGACGAGATTTACGACCTAGACGTTGATGTATACGCGCCGTGTGCACTTGGTGCAACGGTTAATGACGAAACAATCCCTCGTTTGAAAGCACAAATCATCGCAGGTTGTGCAAATAACCAACTAGCTGAGTCACGCCATGGTGAAATTTTGCGTGAAAAAGGCGTTTTATATGCACCTGACTACGTAATTAATGCTGGTGGTATTATCAATGTTTATTACGAAACTAAACCAGCTGGTTATAATGAAGCTGATGCGACTAAGCACGTAGAAGGCATATACGACACACTAGCTGAAATCTTCAAGCGTTCAGAAGAAGAGCAAAAGTCGACACATATTATTGCTGATGAATTAGCACAAGAAATTATCGCAAACGGTTTATAATTCCTTTGCTTTAAATAATGTAATTGGTCTAATAGAGGGATGTAATCTAACATCCCTTTTTTTATGAAAAAAATTGACCTTGACACTTGGCCAAGAGCTGAACACTTCAAATTCTTCTTACCTTTCTCACAACCCTATTTTAATGTAGTTATCGACCTTGACGCGAAATTACTGTTCAAATATGCAAAATCACAGCAACTAAGTTTTACTGCCTGCTATTTATACTGTTTACAAGAGGCTGTTGAGCGTTACGCTCCGATGCGGTATCGAATAGTGGATGATGAACCAGTAGAAGTATCAGGGGTCTCATTGAGTACAGTATTTTTACGAGCAGATGAAAGTTTTAGGTTTGTACCATTAGAAATACAAAATTCATTATTAGAATATTGCGATCATTACACTCATCAAAAACAGAACTTCTTAGGTAAGCCATTGTTAAATAGTTACTTTGTTGAAAATGCTGACAAAATAACGCAAATGTATATTTCAATCTTACCATGGTTCAAATTCTCAGGATTTAAACATGCAGAACACACGCCGATTGCTTCAGGGATTCCGAAAGTTGTATTTGGGCAGTACCAAAAAGAGCAAGGAACATTACCAATTTCGATTGAAGTGCATCATGCATTAATGGATGGGCTACATATATCGCAGTTCATCGATGTTTTTAATCAAGTCGTCGCAGAAATCTGTAAAGAAAAATGAGTGATTAGTACACACTTACTGTGTATTTTTTAAAAAAAGCACAAAAAAAGAAAAAAGAGAGAAGGTCTATTTAAATCAGTGTTTTATGTCGTTTTTTCTGTGTTTTAAAACTTCAGTTACAGAATGTTTTTACACTGTAACAAAATGTAAAAACAATGTGTGTTAACCCCGTTTTTTGGCTTCAAAATGCTCTGTTGGATGATTTGTAATGTTAATATTTTGTTTTATATAAAAAATATTGAGCTTAATTTAGAAAATAAGTTTTGCTTGTGAAGTTGACACATGGCCTTGCATTTAGCATTATTGGAAAGTTGATATCTGTAGAAAGATATCAGGGTAGCTCTACTATAAAGAGCAAAAAATTATAAAAGTAACATTACTTAATTGGTTGGGAACTATGTCTGTTAAAATCAGAAAGAGTCTTGTAGCTACAGCACTTCTAGGTGCAACAGCTTTCGCAAGCAGCAACGTGATTGCAGATCCTTTGAATGACATACAAAAAGTAGGTCAGCAAACTCAAACGGCTGCAAAAAAATCACAAGAAAAAATTGATAACATTTATGGTCAAACTCAAGAGATGATCGGCGAGTACCGCAGTGTTGTTGATGAAACAGAATTATTAAAAGTTTATAACGACCACGTAGCACGTTTGGTAGCTGACCAAAATGCTAGCATTGAGTCACTTAATCGTCAGATTGGTACGATTGAGAAAACAAAACAGGACGTTGTGCCTCTGATGTATCGCATGATCGATACGCTTGAGCAATTCATCAAAGCGGACGTTCCGTTTGACACTGAAACTCGTTTAGGTCGTGTTGAAAAATTACGTGATCTTCTTTCTAACTCTAAAGTAACGACTTCAGAGAAGTTCCGTCAGGTTCTTGAAGCTTACACAATTGAGACAGATTACAGCTCAACGATGGTTGCTTCTCAAGGCTCACTAGAAATCAACGGTAAAAACATCAACGTTGACTTCGCACGTATTGGCCGTGTTGCATTTGTTGCTCAATCATTCGATCTTAAGCACGCTTGGGTTTGGAACAACAGCGCAAAACAGTGGGATGAGCTAGGCGAAGAGTACATCAAGCCAGTTAAAACTTTCATCCGTATCGCACGTGGTCAGGCAGCACCTGAACTACTAGCACTTCCAATCTTTGGCGCGGAGTAATAAATAATGAAGAAATTATTTAAAGGTTTTGCAGTAGCGGCTGCTCTATCTGTTTCAGCTGGTGCAGCTCTAAACGCGCACGCGAACACTGAAACTCTAGACAAAATCCTTCAAGAAGTTAAACAAAACCGTATTTCTGAAGGTAAAATCAACAAGCAACGTGAGCAAGAGTTTCTTTCTGCTCGTGCTGATAAGCAAGCACTTCTAAACAAAGCTAAGCGTGACTTAGCAAATGAGAAGGCTCGTGGTGAGCGTTTAAACAACCAGTTTAAACAAAACGAAATCACACTTGCTGAAAAAGAAGTTGAGCTTCAAAACGCAACTGGTACTTTGGGTGAGATGTTCGGTGTTGTTCGTCGTTCAGCTTCAGAAGCGATTGGTTCAATCGAAGCATCACTAGTAAGTGCTCAAAAGCCTGGTCGTGCTGAAGTTCTACGTTCACTAGCTGCTGCTAAAGAACTACCGACTACTCGCGAACTAGAAGAGCTTTGGATTGCTTTCCAAACTGAAATGACAGAATCTGCAAAAGTATCTACTTTTGAAGCACAAGTTGCTGAGCTAAGTGGTGAAATCAATACTAAGCAGGTTACGCGTGTTGGTAACTTCAACCTAATCACAAAAGACGGCTACGTAGTATACGATGCAGCTAACAAAGCTATTGTTCCACTAGGTAAACAGCCTGACGGTCACATCTTCAACACTGTTGCTGACCTTCTAAATACACAAGCTGGTTCATACACTAAGTTCTATGTTGACCCTGCGCGTGGCGGTATCCTTCGTCTAAACACTCAACGTGCAACTGTTGAAGAACGTTGGCACCAGGGTGACACAGTTGGTTACATCATCACTGCATTACTTGCAATTGGTGCGTTACTAGCGTTAGTTCGTTTCCTAGACCTACTTATGGTTAGTGCTAAAATCAAAGCACAGGTTAAGAACATTAACACGCCTAACGAAAACAACCCACTTGGTCGTATTCTTAAAGTTTACCATGACAACAAAAACCAAGACGTTGAAAACCTTGAGCTTAAGTTAGACGAAGCAATTCTACGTGAAACGCCTCGCATTGAAGCTGGTATCAACATCATCAAGATCTTAGCTGCTATCGCACCGCTACTAGGTCTACTTGGTACAGTTGTTGGTATGATCTTAACATTCGAATCAATCACACTATTCGGTACTGGTGATCCGAAGATCATGGCAGGTAACATCTCTCTAGCGCTTGTAACAACAGCTCTAGGTCTGATTGCTGCACTACCACTAATCCTATTACACGCAATCGTTTCAGGTCGTAGTAAAGCAGTTCTACACATCCTAGACGAGCAGAGTGCAGGTATTGTTGCTGCACATGCGGAGAAGGAGAAAGCCTAATGCTAGTCCTGATGGAGATTTGGGAATCTATCAGGGATTTTGTTGGCACAGGCGGCCAGGTATTATACGTGGTCGCGATAGCACTCTTTCTAATGTGGGTATTAATGATTGAGCGCTATTGGTTCCTACTCGCCGAGTATCCGAAAATGAAAGCGGATATCGTAGCGAAGTGGGACGCCCGCCAAGACACTACGTCTTGGTACGCACACAGAATCCGCGATGCATGGATTTCTGAAGCGTCTGAAAAATTAGAAGCGCGCATGTTGATTATCAAAACATTGGTAGCCATGTGTCCATTAATCGGCCTACTAGGTACTGTAACAGGTATGATCAGCGTTTTCGAAACGATGGCTACTCAAGGTACTGGTAACGCTCGTCTAATGGCATCGGGTATTTCAATGGCAACGATACCAACAATGGCAGGAATGGTTGCGGCACTATCTGGTGTATTCTTCAGCACTCGCCTAGAAGCTAGAGCGAAAATGGCTAAAGAAAAGCTAGTAGATAGTTTGCCTCATCACTAAAGAGAGATATTAATATGGCACGTAAACAACGTTTTCGTGAGGAAGAAGAAGCAGCAGTAGACATGACACCGATGCTAGACATCGTATTCATCATGCTTATCTTCTTCATCGTAACAACTTCTTTCGTGAAAGAAGCTGGTATTGAAGTACAAAAGCCAAAGGCTGCACAAGCTCAAACTAAGAAAAATGCAAACGTATTCATCGCGATCCGTGAAAACGGTGAAATCTGGATGGATAAGCGCGCAGTTGATGTTGAGCGTGTTAGTGCAAACCTTGAGAGCATCCTAGCTGAGCAACCAACAGAAACTATCATTATTCAAGCTGATAAAGGCGCGAAACATGGTGTGGTTGTTAAAGTTATGGACCAAATCAAGGCGACTGACGATCAACTAAAAATCTCAATCGCTGGAGCTAAGTAATGATTCGTTTTCTGTTTTCACTTGTAACAGGTGGGGCAGTTACTTTCGGCTTATTTTATTTTATGGCATTTCTGATCTCTGGCGGAGCAGATAGAGCTGAAAATAAAAAAGAAGAAATTGTAGTCGAAATTTTGACGAATCCACCTGAATCTGAGGTTCAAGAGCGCAGACGTGTTCCGCCTCCACCTCCGCCGCCGCCGCAGCAGCCGCCTAAACCGCAGCCGCCGCAGCCTGACAATGCTAACCCAAATCCGGGTGCTATTGGCTTTAACATGCCTAGCATCGACATTGGTGGCACTGCAGGTGGCCTAAGTGGGCCTGGTGAATTTGGTCGTGATGGTGATGCAACACCTATCGTTCGTATTGAGCCGAAATACCCGACTCAAGCGGCACGTGATGGTAAAGAAGGTTGGGTACAACTTTCATTCACTATTAACGAGCTTGGTGGTGTTGAAGATGTAAAAGTTATTGATGCTGAACCGAAGCGTATTTTCAACCGTGAAGCGATGAGAGCTTTACGTAAGTGGAAATACCGCCCGAAAATCATCGATGGCAAGCCACAAAAACAACCTGGTCTTACTGTACAGTTAGACTTTAAACTTAACCAAGATTAATAAGGAGCGAAGAAATGAAGCAATTACATAAAGCAACAGCTCTTGCGCTACTTATGACGCTTACAGGTGTTTGCAGCAACGCTGTTGCTGCACCTGACCCAGCTAAAATCGAAGCGCGTAAAAAAGCTAAGACAAAGATCATGGGCGAGCGTACTGGTAAGAAAGTTGTTAAAGCATTTGAACTTTACAACAACGACCAACTTGATGAAGCAATTGCTTTAATGGAAGAGTTAGACCCGTCTAATGATTTCGACAAAGCAACTGTAGATAGGTACTTAGGTAACTTCTATGCTCAAAAAGAAGATTATACTAAGGCCCTTGATTTCGTTAAGCGTGCTGTAGAAAAAGATGTTCTAAACTTCAAAGATCAGGCTGATACCCTAAAATTTGTTGCAGACCTTTACTTTGGCCAGCAAAAGTATGTTGAGGGTGTTAAAGCCTACAACGACTGGATGGACTTTACTGGCGAAGAAGATGACAAGGTATATGCGAAAATTGCTCAGGCTTACTTTGAGTTAAAGCAATTTAGCAAAGTTATCGAACCAGCAGACAAAGCAATTAAATTGGCAAAAGAGCCAAATAAAAATTACTTTATGCTGAAGGTCGGTTCATACTTTGAACTTAAGCAGTTTAATAAAGTTGTAGAAGTTGGTGAGACTCTAGTTAAGTTGTTCCCTGATGACAAACAAAACTGGACTCGTCTAGGTTCTTTCTACATGTCTACCGAGCAGTTCACTAAAGGTCAGACAATTATGGAAGTAGCTTACAGAAAAGGCTATTTCGAGAAAGAGAACCACTACAAAATTTTAAGCAGCTATTACTCGCTAAACGATATTCCTTATAAAGCAGCCATTGTTATGGAAAAAGCTTTGAAGGAAGATAAAGTTAAGCGTACTAAGCAAAACGTTACAGCTGTTGCGAGTTACTTCCACCAAGCGAAGCATCTTGTAACTGCAGCTAAATACTATGAAGAAGCAGCTAAGTTTGATGACGACGCAGATCTTTTTAGAAAGGCAGGTAACTTATTACTTACTGAGCAAAAGTACAGTGCTGCAGTTGAGCGTTTAAATAAAGCGCTTGAGTTAGGTACTGACAAGAAGGGTTCGACTTACTCTGACTTAGCTGAAGCTTACTTATACCAAGAGAAGTATAAGCAAGCTTACAGAGCGATAGTCAAAGCACAAGACGATCCTCGTACTCGTAAGTTTGCTAGAGGTTGGGCAACGTTCATTAAGGACAAAGCTCAACGTAAAGGCATAAGCTTATAAATAAAAAGCCCCGAAAGGGGCTTTTTTTATAGTTGGAAATGAAAGTGAGTAAAAAACCTTTTTTAATTTCATCCCTCATTTTGCTCCTGCTATCCGCATGCACAGAGCAGAAAGGACAAAACTCTTTTACAGAAGTACGAACGCAGCTAAAAGAGATTAATGCTGTTTTATTGGCTAATGCGCAGCAAGATGCATCAAAGCTATTACCATTCAGTGAAGCTTATTTAAAGCAAAGACATACAGCATTAAATGAAGCCGATGTTAAGCTATTTACTGAATTTCAAATTCAAGAATTAAATTATCTGATAATTCAAGAACGCTACCCAGAACGATATTTGCCTTGGCCAGCATCCATCAATGTTGCTAATAATCTCAATGAAGAACAAAAACAGGCGTGGCAAGAATTAGTGCTTACTCGATTAGATGATGCTAAGCGAAGTAAGATTCTTTATAACAGGTATGAATTAGAAAAATTGAAAACTTATTCTGCCCAGAAGTCATTAAGTGATTTAACTGAATATCTTAAAACATACAAGCCAAGAAGTCGTTTAGGCCTTTACCAACTACCAAATGGTAAAGAGTGGTATCAAAGTAAGGTTAATCATTATATCGGCAGTGTAGAAAACCCTCAGGTCATTTTGGCCAAAATTCAAGATTTAACGAGTGATTTCGATTATCAAGATAATGGGTTTAAATCACTTGATTTAGTTGAAATTGCTAAGAAGTATTGTTCGATTGTGGATGGAATGAATTGGCAGCACGAATTTGTTAATCTTCATGCGACTTTTGACCAGTGTGAAAAACAGGACTTACTATCATATAAGTATTTAATGCTAGTATTAGCGGAGATTGATTTGGGAATTCATTATCAGGCTTGGTCAGAGCAACAGGCTATGGTTGTATTAAATCAAAAGATTTCATTGGAACCAGAACAAGCAAAGGAATTATTAGAATATATCGTCATGAAACCCGCAGCAGTTTTATCTTTAGCTAGGGTTTATTTTTAAAGCGAAATTGATAACAAAAAGGCCTTTAATGCTAAGGCCTTTTTAATCAGTTATGTACTTTTTTCCGCTTTTTCTCTTCACAAATAGGGCAACGTTGTTGCGCAGGATCTTTTGCAAGGTAATGAAGTTCGAGTTTGGTCTCACAATCACAACAGTAACCAAATTGACCTATATCAATTTGGCATAAAGCAGCCTCTAATTCCATTAAACGTTGAAAACGTGGGAATTGGTTTGGGTTAATTTTAGTGGCTGCTAAGTCAATCCACTCTCCTGGTGTGGAGTTTTCTAACATTGAAGCCAGTTCGCCAGTAAACTCATGTTGTGCGTCTTTAAGCTCATTTAAAAACTCACATCGAACAGAGTCTAATTCTATTTTTAGCTTGCTTTGAAAGTCTTTAGTTTGATTTGCATTCATGATCGCTCTCCTATGAACAATCATTATGGTACTTCTAGGCTAAATCGTTATGATTTGAATCAATGCTAGGACACTTTGCATATTTCTCTAGCACAGAAACAACCTCGTCTTTTCTTTTAATCTTTCTGATCTCATCGAATAGGTCATTGGCTTGAGGATATTGCAGTTTAAGGTAGCCAAGCCATTGCTTAGTTCTTGATGAAAAGTATTTTTCACTTAATGAAGGGTCTTGATGCATTGATGAGTGTAAAATGTGAAATATTACATTTTCCCAAGATAAAGGTTTGTAAGATTTATTACTTCTGTGAGCTTTAATCTTTGCAGCTAAGTCAGGAGTTGCCAAAGCGCCTCGACCAAGCATTAAATCTGAACAACCACTGCGTTCTTGACAACGGTAAGCATCTTCAACTTGCCAAATTTCACCGTTTGCGACAATAGGTATAGTGACTCGTTCAAGAAGAGGCTTTATTTTCTCCCAATATGCAGGGGGCTTATAGCCATCTCGTTTTGTTCTTGCATGAATAGCTAAGCTTGATGCACCTGCACTTTGTACAGCATCAACAATTTCGGCAGTATTACTGTCATCATCAAAGCCTAGGCGTATCTTTGCACTGACCTCATGTTCATCAGGAACTGACTCTCTAACTGCCTTTATAATTTGGTACATTAGTTCAGGTTCTTTTAATAAAACCGCACCGCCTTTGCTTTTATTAACGGTTTTCGCAGGGCAGCCAAAGTTAAGGTCGATCCCATGTGAACCAAGCATGACGGCTTTACGCGCATTTGCAGCGAGCGCATGGGGTACTTGACCAAGAAGCTGAATGCGGACAGGGGTGCCAGACTCGGTAAAGCCATTATTTAATAGTTCAGGGCAAGTTTTGATAAACACTCTTCTTGGAAAAGTGAGATCAACAACACGTATAAACTCAGTTACACATAAATCAAAGCCACCAAGATTGGTTAAAAGCTGGCGCATTTTAAAATCTACAACGCCTTCCATTGGTGCCAAAATAAGTTTCATAACTTGCTCTATACTACTTAAAGGGCGCTTATTTTAAACGAGAGGAAGGGTGTTGCTAAGTTAAAATTGAATTTTTTTAGATTTAATGAAATATTCTTTTTTGTCGTAAGGTCTACTAAGTGAATTGAACGAAATATCCCAAAGGGTCGAGTATGAAAAATTTAAAAACTAAATCAATCGCTGCTACGTTAGGTGCTGTCGTTGTTGGTACTGCGAGTTTAACTGCCTCAGCAGAAGTGAACGCTAACCCATTTGCATTCACCACTATGTCTTCTGGTTATCAATTAGATGCATCTGAAGGCAAGTGCGGCGAAGGCAAATGTGGCGGCAAAGCCGAAAAAGAAGGCAAGTGCGGCGAAGGTAAATGTGGCGGCAAAGCTAAAAAAGAAGGCAAGTGCGGCGAAGGTAAATGTGGCGGCAAAGCTAAAAAAGAAGGCAAGTGCGGCGAAGGCAAATGTGGCGGCAAAGCTAAGAAAGAAGGCAAGTGCGGCGAAGGTAAATGTGGCGGAAAGGCTAAAAAAGAAGGCAAGTGCGGCGAAGGTAAATGTGGCGGCAAAGCTAAAAAAGAAGGCAAGTGCGGCGAAGGTAAATGCGGCGGCAAAGCTAAAAAAGAAGGTAAGTGTGGCGAAGGTAAATGTGGTGGCGCTCACTAATTCTTAGTGTTCTTTTTTGAGGCAGGTTATCTGCCTCAAACTTCTTAGCAAAATTTCCTCTTATTTTATAAAAGCCATGAACTTTAAGGTATTAATATGTTTGCTAGCAATATAGGCATGGTCGGATTAGGTCTAAGGCGTGAAATGTTGGATGACTTTATCGAGTCTCCTCCTAATCAAGTCGACTTTCTAGAAGTCGCGCCTGAAAATTGGCTTAAAATGGGCGGTAAATTTGGTAAGCAGTTTAAACAACTTACAGATGAGCATACTTTTATTTGTCATGGTTTATCGCTCTCATTAGGTTCACCTGAGCCGCTTGATACTGAATTTGTGAAGTCTTTAAAAAGTTTTTTTAAAACTCACAATATAAAACTCTATAGTGAACACTTGAGCTACTGCTCAGGCTCGGGCCACATGTATGACCTAATGCCTATTCCATTTACAGAAGACGCAATTAAACACGTTGCTGATCGAATAAAGCAAGTACAAGATATTTTAGAGCAGCGTATCGCTGTCGAAAACGTTTCTTACTATGCAGCTCCAGGTCAAGAAATGTCAGAGCAAGAATTTACTTTAGAAGTTTTAAAGAAAGCTGACTGTGACTTACTACTTGATGTAAACAATATTTACGTTAACAGCGTGAATCATGGTTACGATGCAGCTGAGTTTTTAAAAGCTATGCCAAGTGAACGTGTTGTGTATGGTCATGTCGCAGGGCATTATGAAGAAAGCACTTCACTTCTCGTCGATACACATGGTGCGAATGTTTGTGACCCAGTTTGGGATTTACTCGCAAAAGCCTATGAGTATCATGGTTTATTTCCTACTTTACTCGAACGTGACTTTAATATTCCGAGCATGACAGAAGTGTTGAGTGAAGTAGACACAATTAAACGACTTCAATCAGAATTTTTAGCTAAAAGTAAAGGGGTTGCCTAGTGTCATTCATCGATGTTCAAAATGCATTTATGGCTCATATTCGTGATCCTGATAATGTTGAAAAGCCTCATGATGTAACTGAAGAAAGAATGACAGTTTATAAAGAGCTGTTTTTTAATAACGTTGAAGGGTTTGTGAGCTCAGCCTTTCCGGTTCTTAAAAGCCTATATTGTGAACCACATTGGCATACACTTATTCGCACCTTTTTCATTAACCATGATTGCTCATCTCCGTATTTTTTAGACATCAGTGCAGAGTTTTTAGCTTTTCTACAGCATGAATATGTTATGCAAGAAAGTGACCCCATATTTATGTTAGAGCTTGCACATTATGAGTGGGTTGAATTGGATGTGTCAGTTTGTTTTGAAGATGAAATTCAAAAACAGCTTACAAACTTAGACAATCAGCCTTTATATCTATCAAACACCGCGCGTAACCTGTCTTATCAATACCCAGTACATCAAATAAGTGAAGACTTTCAACCAACTGAGCCCAGTGAACAACCCCATTATTTCGTTGTATATCGTGATGAAGAGGATGAAGTGGGTTTTATCGCTTCAAACCCAATGACAGCGATATTGTTAGGGCAACTTGATGATAACCCGGGTATTGGCTTGCCAGAACTTGTTTCAAAAGTGCATGAAATTATTCCACAATTTAGTGAGGAACAGCTATTAGGTGGTGCAACTCAAACATTAAACGCTTTGGCAGAGTTGGGCATTGTAGTCACCAAATAACCTTTTTATGTAACCAGCTTAGCGAATTTTTGCAGTTCTCACTTTAACGCATAGCTCGGATCGTCTATTATGAGCGCCGTTTTTTCGTGCTTAAAAATTTATAGGTGTACTATGTCAAAGGGTGATTTTAAAGATCCGTTTAATGCTAAATACTTCATTGCTTTCTTGGCTGTTTTTGTAGGTATTGGCTGTCTAAATGCAATTCTTGGTTTAGCGACGGCTTTTACAGCTTAATCATCAAAGAAAATAAAGACATTTTGTCTTAACTAAAGGCTACTTTATGTAGCCTTTTGCCGTTTTATTGCGCAAACAAGCTAAAAACATGGCTTTGTGATTTCTCAAAGTTTCAACTTTTCTCATTCTTGTTATAATCACTTTCTTTACAAAATAGAAAGCTTCATTATGACACAAGCTAATCTCACGCTGATCAAAGACAGTATCGCTACGGTACCTAACTACCCTAAAGAAGGTATTATGTTCCGTGACGTAACCACTTTACTTGCTGATCCTAAAGCGTTTAAAGAAACGATTGATGCATTCATTGCGGCATACAAAGATCAGGGCTTCACTAAAATCATTGGTACAGAGTCGCGCGGTTTTATTTTTGGTGCACCTTTATCTTATGCACTAGGTATTCCTTTTATTCCAGTGCGCAAGCCGGGCAAGTTACCTCGTGAGGTGATCAGTCAATCTTACCAACTAGAGTATGGAGAAGATGTATTAGAACTGCATACTGATGCAATTGTTGAAGGCGACAAAGTATTGTTAGTTGACGATTTACTTGCAACAGGTGGCACCATTGAAGCAACAGCTAAGCTTGTGCAGAAGCTTGGTGGTAATGCAACAGACGCAGCTTTTGTTGTATCGCTACCGGAACTAGGCGGTGAGCAACGTGTTGCAGACTTAGGTATTAATATTCTTAAGTTAGTTGAGTTCGAAGGCGAATAATATGAGTTATCAAGTCCTAGCACGGAAGTGGCGTCCGCAAACCTTTCACCAACTTGTCGGCCAAGAGCATGTCAAACAGGCGCTTGTAAATGCCCTCAATGAGCAAAGGTTGCACCACGCTTATCTTTTCACTGGGACTCGGGGCGTTGGTAAAACCACCATCGCCCGCATATTCGCAAAAAGCCTAAACTGTGATGAAGGGATCACTTCAAATCCTTGTGGCAAGTGCCAAAGCTGTTTAGATATAGAAGCGGGTAAATTTATTGATTTAATAGAAATTGATGCTGCTTCCAGAACGAAAGTTGAAGATACACGAGAGATCCTCGACAACGTTCAATATGCGCCGACTCGCGGTCGCTATAAAGTGTACTTAATCGATGAAGTACACATGTTGTCAAAGCACAGTTTTAACGCGCTTTTAAAAACACTTGAAGAGCCGCCAGAGCATGTAAAATTCTTATTAGCGACGACAGATCCGCAAAAACTACCGATTACTATTTTGTCACGTTGCTTACAGTTTAATTTGAATGCGATGTCGCAATCGCAAATTGTATCTCAGCTGACTCATATTCTGCCGCAAGAGAAAATTCAGTTTGAAGAGCCTGCCGTAAAGGCACTGGCGAAAGCCGCTGATGGCAGTATGCGTGATGCGTTAAGCTTAACTGATCAAGCCATAGCACAAACTAATGCTCAGCTTACTTTAGCTGCACTTCAAGATATGCTTGGCCTGATGGATGTTAGTCATGCCGTGAGTATTTTGGCTTCAGTACTTTGCCAAGATGCACCGGCAGTGTTGGATGAAGTTGCACAAATTGCCGTCAAAAATGGTAATTATCTTGCCGTATTAGACGATTTAATTGCACTTCTGCATGCTATCCAGCTCACGCAATTGGTGCCACAAGCAGCAAAAATATCGGCATTTTCAGAATCTGATATTGCAACGCTGAGTGAACAGATTAATCCGCAGCAAGTACAGCTGTTTTATCAATTGTTGTTAAATGGTAAAAAAGATCTTCAGTGGGCACCAGAGCAAAAACTTGGCTTTGAAATGGTGTTGCTGCGTTTAATTGCGTTTGAGCATGCAGATAGTCAACCTTCTGCCACGTCTAATATGCAAGCTGATCCTGCATCAAACAGCTCTGTTCAAGCTCAGCCTGCACCTACAGCGTCACCAAGACAAGGTTTGCAAGACATTCGCGCTCGCTTAAAGCAAAATAATGCGTCAGCAGGTGGGAATACCACTCAGCACACTTATGCTGCATCTGAGATACCTGAACAATCAGCAACGCCTCAGATTGAGGCAGAACCTGTTCAAGCTCAGCCTAAGCAGGCCGAACCTGTTCAAGCTCAGCCTAAGCAGGCCGAACCTATTCAGGCCGAATCTAGCCAACAGTCAGTGGTAGAACATAATGTTACTAATCAGCATTCAGAATTAACTCAATCGGTTGCACAAAGTTCACAAGAGCATTTTATTGAGCAACCACACAATCAACTGAATGTTGAAAGCAATGCGTTTAATCAGCAAGCTCAGCAAAATCCGCAAGTACCAGCGCATCAAGAATATGCGCCAGAGCCTCAAGAGCAAGAATTAGCCGCGCAATATGAGCAAGTGATGCAAGATGCACAAGAGCAAGGCTATACGCCTGCTTATGAACCTCAGGCTACACAACAAGCGCAGCAAGACGCTAGCTCTCAAAATACAGAGTCAGCTTCTGCACGCTTACAAGCTCAACAAGGGCAGGCACAATCTGCCATTGCACGTATTTTGCAAAACCGAAACATCTCTGGGGCAGGGCAGTTATTATCAGCTCAAGGAGATGAGCCAAAAAAGTCTGAGGCGCAAAACGCGCCCGACTCAAATGTGGCGCCAGTAACACCGAAGAAAAAACCAGTTCCATTTAGCGAAAGACACAAAGCGGACGAAAGCAAACTGGCGCCTGAGTTGTTAGAGCAAATTGCACCGCAAACCTCGCAAGCGCAAGAAGCGCCTAAAGAAGAAGCTGTGCCAGTACCTGAAGGGTTTGCCAGCCCAATTAGTGAAATTCGTTTTGCCCATCAGCAAGATGACTGGGCTAAGTTGATTGAGAAAATGGCTCTGGGTGGTCGTATGCGTCAGTTTGCACTGCATTCGATTTACCACTACGAGAACAATCAAGCCAACATTCAAGTTGATATTAGTCAGCGTCATTTAGACAGTGCTATTTTAAGACAAAAGCTTCAAGCAGCGTTGAACGATATGTACGGCTCAGAGGTTGAACTTATCGTTGAATTTGCAGAAGGGGTGATAGACTCACCGTATCTGATTCAACAAAAAATAGATGCACATAGGCATCAGCAAGCGATAGAAACGATTAATCAAGATCCTATTGTATTACAACTCATCGAGCAATTTAGTGCCAAGGTCGATGAAAATACCATACAGGCATTGTAATCGAGTACAATAGACCTTATCTTTTAGCCAAATAAAATATATGTAAGAGAGCGTATTATGTTTAAAGGTGGAATGGGCAATATCATGAAGCAAGCTCAGCAGATGCAAGAGCGCATGGAAAAAGCCCAAGAAGAGATCAAAAGCCTAGAAGTAACAGGCGAAGCAGGTGCTGGCCTAGTTAAAGTAACTATGCTAGGTAGCCACAATGTTAAGCGCGTTGAAATTGACGAAAGCTTAATGGAAGACGACAAAGACATGATTGAAGACCTTCTAGCTGCAGCTGTAAACGATGCAGTGCGTCGTGTGGGTGAAGAGTCAGCTAAACGTATGTCTGATGTTACTGGCGGTATGCAGATGCCTCCAGGCTTCAAAATGCCGTTCTAAGCTTAATGCTATGAATTAAAAGGTTTTTATTCTGTTTATTCCCGCACGGGGACAAAGAGGGGACAAAAAGTAATGAAAGCTCAGGTAATAAATCGCCTGAGCTTTTTTGTTTTTTATGAGAAAAATAACCATATAACTCCCGCAAATACTAAGCAGTAATACTTTTTAGCACCTAGAAACCTAGGCACATTAATGTTCGCATCAAAGGCTCACAGCAAACCTAATAGTATTGACGTTACAAAAACATCATTTCATAGTGTTCGGAAACGAATATATAGTTTTAGTGTTTTATGCTTAATAGCCTGTCATCAATTAAGTGATGTTACCAACTCAATTCTTAAGCTTTGTTCGAGGATTGACCAAGTTTGTTTCAAACCTGGCGGTCGGGTTGGATGCGTCAGCCCTAATTAGTTGCAGACATTCTGGATTAGTGAGTATTAGACTTGTTTTACTAATTAGTAGCATTTAACTGCAGTTGGAGGACTGCTATGAGAGTTTATGAAGCGGTCACCGATATCTTGTGTTATTGGTTTTAGTCTACAAAGCGCATGTTTCACTGACTCATTTATGCCTCATTATGAGTTATAGAGTTGTCTTAAAGGGCTGCTTTGAGCGAAGATCAGACCTTCATCGTTCTTTGAGAGCGTTGCTTTTTAATTCCTTACCTAACAATTTCCCCTATATTCAAGAAAATGAGCAATAAGCGCATATTTGTCGTTAGAGTACTTTACCACTATAAAAATATTTTGTTAGCTAGCAAAAGGTTAGCTAATTTGATAAAAATGTAGTAATAATAAAAATAAGTACTAATGTGCTAGAAATATGCGCGATTTGCGCACTATTAAACTGTTATACGTAAATGGAGATTTTTGTGAGCGATAATAAAAAAATGGCAGAGTGGATGTTGTCCCAATTTAAAAAAGGTTGGCTTTACCAAGAAGATGTAGCTTACGAATTAGAAAAGAATCATGGAATGGATTATGTGTATGAAAATGAGCGTAATGGCAATTTGGCAATTAGCAAGCCTCTTTTAAGGGAGTTTCGAAAATTAACAGAGGGTACTGTAGTTTGGGATCGTTATGAAAAAGCATGGCGTCAACTAGAAGAAGGTGAAAAATACGAAGGCCGTTCTGAGTATTAGCTTTTACGTATAACAAGTTGTTTAAAAGGACAAAAAACAGTTGGCTTTTGCTCCTTCGTCGCTAATTATAGCCAACAATTTTTTGCCTCTTAACGAGGCGTTATATTCACAGGCCAGCATGGTCACATAAGGATAGATATGAGCAAAAGTAAAGAAGGTGCTTTCATATATGCCGATGAGTCGGGACACTCAGGGAAAGACATTTTTAGTGAAAAGTCACCTATTTATTATCAAGGCGCAGTAATATCCGTTGGTGAAATAGAAACAAAAGTTGCGCCAATAATTCAAAAATATTGCACTGATAATGGATTGGAAAGATTGCATGGTTACGAACTTGGAGAAGAGAAAGTAAATAGCCTTTGCTTAGAGTTATTAGAAGCTTTAGACGATACTCAATGGAAGTTTCATTACACAACACTTCAAAAACGGTATATAGCACCTACAAAATTTGTTGATACTGTCTTTGATTGTTGGGATAACCCCGCAGTCCATCCTTTTTGGTACACAACTGAACTATTCAGACACACATTGTGTGTATTAATAGACGACATGATGGAAGACGATTTAGACGTTGAGTTTTGGAACTGTTATTTAAAAGACGATTTGGACGGCCTAATCAATATATGTAAAGCCTTGCTGGAAAAAGCTCCATATATTTACGATAAAAGAGCATGTGAAGTTGTCACGGCTGGGCTAAGCTATGCGATAGATAACCCTGATATTTTCACCCTAATATCAGCTAAAGGTAAAAGTGCATATAAAAAACAGACACCGAATATTATTGCATTTTCTAGTTTATTAACTGCCACGCATAGGTTTTGCAAAGAGTATGGCGTATCAGTATCTGAACTTATTCACGATCAGAGCGATGAATTCAAAGGAACGATGCGAGAGTATCATCGCATGTTTTTTGGTGTTGACTTTGAAGAAGATAAATTCGGTGGCATCCCTCAATTTAAAGAGGTCGAATACGACTTGGGAGAATTTAGATTAGAATCCTCAAAGATATCGTATGGATTACAAGTAGCTGACCTTTTCTTATGGTTAATTCAAAGGGATGTTAAAAATAATAGTCTTGAAGAAACTAAAGCTAAGATACTAGACAATTCTGATGATTTCGTTATTTCAAGATCCATGTCTTTAGCAATTATCCAGGCGAGGCACTTTCAATTAATGCAGCAAGAACTAACACCTGAGATGATAAAAGCAGGTAAAGAGTTAAACCAAAAAATTGAAGCCAACCAAAAAGCAACAATGGAAGCAATGGATAAGTGAATATAACAAGCGCATGTTGTCGGAATGGTTTTTCGCTACGTTCAAAACCATCCGCAAATGCTGCATAGTTAGGTGTCTATTTTTGTGGGTAACACCAAACTAATCAATAAGGAATGAAGAATTGAGTAATCCGAAGTTATTTATATCTTATAGTTGGTCAAATCACGATCATGAACAACTTGTTCTTCAGATTGCAACCGAGCTGACTGAATCTGGTGTGGATGTTATTTTAGACAAGTGGGATCTCAAGGAAGGTCATGACGCTTATGCTTTTATGGAAAAGATGGTAACTGACCCAGCAATAAAAAAAGTAGCAATAATTTCAGATAGAACTTATGCAGAAAAAGCTGATGGAAGAAGCGGCGGCGTGGGCACTGAGACACAGATTATTTCCCGTGAAGTGTATGAACAGCAAGAACAAGATAAGTTCGTCGTTGTAGTTACGGAGAGAGATGAAAACGGCAAGGCACACTTGCCAACTTACTATAAGTCCAGAATTTATATTGATTTGAGCGAACCGGATGGATACGCAGATAATTTTGAAAAATTATTAAGATGGATTTACAACAAGCCACTTTATGTAAAGCCTGAGGTTGGAAAGAAACCCAGTTTTTTAGAAGAAAATGAGTCTATCTCACTTGGAACCTCATCTGCTTTCAAACGTTCTATGGACGCCATAAAGAATGATAAATCTACAGCTTCGGGCTGCTTTGATGAGTACCTGAGCTTATTCTCGGAAAATCTTGAGCGTTTTCGTGTTCATGATATACAAGGTGAGATAGATGATGTAATTGTAACCAACATAGAATCATTTATACCTTCTAGAAACGAGTATATTCAAATATTAATAGCGGTCGCTCAGTACAAACCAATACTTGAGTTTTCTGAACGAGTTCACCGTTTTATTGAAAGCCTAATACCATATATGGATAGGCCGGAGCATATAACTTCCTATAATCGCTGGGAATTCGATAACTATAAATTTTTGGTTCACGAAATTTTTCTATATACGCTTGCTGTTTTTCTGAAGTACGAGCGTTTCGAGCTAGCTGCTCCATTGTTATTGCAGCAGTATTTTGTAGGTGGTCGTTCTGAATATGGTAGAGATACTATGATTGGATTCGAAAATATCCGGCAGTATATGGAGTCGCTTGAGTATAGGAATAACCGGTTAGAAACAAGAAGGGTGTCACTGCGAGCAGATCTTTTAAAAGAGCGGTGTCATGGAACTGGTTTGGACTTCAGGTTTTTAATGCAAGCGGACTTTGTTGCTTTTATGCGTGCTGAGATATCTGCAAGCGATGACTATAGCCGTTGGTGGCCTGAAACACTTCTTTATTTAGGTCATTATGGTAGTTCCTTTGAGATATTTGCTCGCGCGAAGTCCAAAAGATACTTTGATAGAGTTAAAGTCCTTCTAGGAATTGAATCACCTAGCGATTTGTCTGAGCTTTTAGAATCTTATAAACAAGATCGCGGAAGGCTGCCAAGATGGGGGTTTGAGTCTTTTATTCCTTCTGTATTATTGGGCTACGAGAGCCTAGGCACATTGCCATAAAGGTATAACAAGCGGCTTCATCAGACAAATTCTAGTGTCACCTTTTTTTGTTCCAAAAAAGCCGCAACAAAACTTGCTCGGTGAGCCAGGCGTTCCCAACAGCCAAATTTGGCGTAAAGGCGTTTTAGGTGTACTAGCTCTAAATTGTTAATGTTTGTTTTCGTTTCAGCCTATTCAGGTTGCAACATTTCTGCCTGTTATTTGTTTTGGGGTTTATAGTAATTTCGTTATTTAGATTAGATAATTAATTGGGACGTCACAGAGAAAGTTACTCATTAGTACTATATTAATTTAAACTAAAACCTCGTGAGCAGCTTAGTGCCTTTCGGCACTATCAAACTCTTATTTATTACTGAATAACCGCACCCTTTCAACGTAAAGGCTTTGCTTCATTAGCTATCGTTGAGGGATTCGGATTACGGTTGGGCAAGTTTGAGTGGTGTCTAGTTTATTGCTGCCAACTCACATCGACAACCCGCTTGCAGTGAAAATTTATTCCTCATCGTCATCAACAAAAAAGTCTTCTAAAACTTCAGCGTCAATCTCATTTAGATCTCCATTGATATTAATTTCTGACTGTGGACTAAAAACACTCAATGGGTTTTTCTCGATAGTGACGTTTTTTGTATCCGGCATGATGCCTCCTATTTTTATTAATCTGTGTGCAATTGAATTAGGTCGTCGTTTCGCACTTTGTCAATGAGTGGGACGTTTTGACAAAATTGCCGACGGTTTTGCCCGAGTCACTTTTGGTAGCCAAGCTGTGCTGGTTGTCATATTTCAACGATAGCGTCAAATTGGTATCACCGGGAAGCACTGGTTCAATTGTCCAACCCGGCGGCGGATAGATTTCATACTCACCGCATATTGAGGCTGGTTTGCAAACCCAGCTCTCCAATGGCCAAAACATGGCGTCATCTCTGCTTTCAAGCTTTATTAAGGTTCCCCTAGGATCAGTAATCAAACTGTTGAACCGGACTTTCTGAACATTTTTGACTCTAAAATGACCATTTAGGCCGGGCTGAACCGTATCGGCAACATTACCCAAATCAGCAAAGGGTATGTCGATAAGCAAAGTTCTATCGATTTTATGATTGACGATTGCTAATGGCTCCCATGTCTCATATTTGCCATGGTTAAATTTAACATTGGGAATTCTCTTGGGCACCAGAACCGAAGCATTTCGCTGTCCTGTAATATTTCCGGTGCTAGTAGTCGTTGGAGAAAAGGCGCCGGTTAGGGTAATGTCAAAAGCGCCTGCTGACCTCAGAGTTGTTTTTAGACCATCTAAAAGAGATCCCGCCTTGGGTTCAAATCTCCCCGAAGCCGCATTATAATCCGCCGGGATTTGCCTAGTCGAAGACCCTGTCCAACATGCAGCAATATTGATGGTTTTAATACCGGATTCCACTTTTAGATCTAATCGGTGATCTACCACACCGCTTCGGGGCATCTGCCCTGAATGTATTAGACCATTGGCCAACAGCCAGTTGCCAATCTTTTCCCCAGCATTCACCAGCTTGGATTTGTTCATCGACATTAGATTGTCCAACCCCCCGTGACAATTGAAGCGAATCTTGCCTTTAAACCCCGGCTGACTTACCCATCTGAGAAGCGCTTTGTATACGTCAACATTTGACGAGATTCCTCTGTTTTCCAACTCGGACAACTTAAGCGGTAAACTTATAACCCCTTTGCCATCCTCCGATGAAGGCCCTATATCTATTCGATTGTGACAGCGCTCTTTTAGGTCATCTACGTCCGTAACATTATAGAGATATGTCATCGATCTGTTATCATTGGCTTGAACATAAGTGCCCAAATGTACGATAGGTGCATTATTCATCCGTTCGGATTGCCGTCTGGCACCACCGACTATTTTATTGTCGTTAGCATCAACCCATTTGCCAAAGACTTCATCAACTTGATAATTTTCATCTGTCAAACAAATATCCAAAAACCTGTCATATCCCATAAAAATCTCCTAAAAATGAGAATTTAACGTGAATATTTATGAAATTTTCATAAATTATAATAAATAAACACTTAAACCCACTGGCACCTTCCCCAGCAGTTCAATCCCTATAAAAACTCTGAACGTCAAATTGGGTGTCTGTTCGCTTACCTAGCGCGCTTTTATATACCTGTGTGGCCACTTGCTCTAATGCTATGGTTACTCCATTTTCTACCAACCCAAGTTACCGTGTTACATAACCCGCAATGCACTCAGGCGAAGCACCTTACTCGTAAAGTCGCTAGTTTTTTGTAAGGTGGTTAGTAGTGGTTTTCCACGCTAGATTTAATATGTTGTTAAGCTGTTCTAGCACAGCGTCACTAGCAATAAGTACCAATAGCTCGACACTAAACGGCGATGTTTGCGAGTTGATTTCTGTGTATCACTGCCATATCTATGTGACTTTTTAAAAAGTAGGGTCACCCAACTTGCGTTGTTACTAGGTCAACTTTAGTAGTTAGTTGTATTTATCACTTGGGCTATTTGCTTACAAATCAGGGGGAAATTAGGTGGTTGCAATTTTTTGTGCATTTGCTGTTTTATAAGTCAAAGAAAATATGGAGTAGTAACTTTGGATGACTAAACGTTCGTGGTCTAACAAAATCATGGTAGTTCTTAGTTGAATGTAAAACTAACTGAAAACTCTTAGTAGAAAGTTTTTGACAGCTCTTTTTAATTGAACCCTATTGTGCGCGACTGGCAAGATAAAACTTGTTCAGCTTTCTCTAAGAGGCCTGAAAGCTCCTTTTAAATGCATTTCAGGCTTCTAAGCTGTTTACTCTAATATGACTGTCCTAACCCTGCAGCTAGCTGCTCCATAAATTCAGGCTCATCATCAGCAATCCATTTACCGTAGATCTTGAAAATCATGCTTGTATCTGAGTGTCCCATTTGCCGCGCGAGCCACGTTGGTGGAACTCTTTGCATTAGCATACGGCTTGCATAGGTATGTCTTAACTGGTATGCAGGCCTGTGTGAAATTCCAGCCTTAATTAACCAGTTAGCCCATTGTTTGGGTGTTGTTGTGAGTTCTGGTCGCTTGTACGGCTTGTTTTCTCTACTTAGAAAAACCCGCCTTCTTTTTTCAATAATTGTTTTTTTGTTGTTAAAAAATACAGTTTCAGTGATGGCTGGTAAGTGGAATGTCTCTTCTTTTATCTGATTCAGAGCTTCAACTGCTGCAGGCAACAGATCGATAGTTCTCTTTGATGCTCTTGTTTTAACTGGTTTTAATGCCCCTTGGCGGTCTAAATTTAATCTGAGATGGATCTGACGTCTCTCCAAATCAATGTCTTCCCATGCCAGTGCTTTTAGTTCTCCAGGTCTCATGCCCGTCCATGCCAGCATCTGTACCATTAATCTAATTTTTGGTACATGTATCGTTTCTAGCAAATTGGTTAGTTCTTCCCTGCTGAATGGATTAACATCCTCGTCATGCATGTGCAGTGCGAAATTATCCACTGCTAATTTTTTTAATCCTTGTGCGGGGTTCTTTGTTATGTATTTCTGTTCAACGGCGAAATCCAGAACTGATTTCAGATTAATTGTGTAATCCTCAATTGTAGATTTTGCACACCCAACAAATACAATAGGGTGATCTTTGAAATAGTTTTTCTTGAGTATTTCCAGTTCTGAATTATCAATAAAATCCAGTGCATTTTCACCATAATCCATTTGAAAATTTCTTTCAAATGCTAGCTCTCGTGCAAAAAATAGCTCTTGTCTGCTTCCACTAACAGAGCTTTGTCTCATTTGATTGAGTTGGCTAGAAGTGATGCTAGCAATGTCGTCAACCCCAACATTGTAGTATAGAGCCCAGTTTAGGCATGTGTTCAGTTTGTTTTTTATTGAACTGGTAATATAGTTAACATGTGCGATGGAATACTCATGAAATAATTTTTCAATGCCGATGTTTGATTGGAGATGTGTCGTATCTAGTGGGAAATTCTTTCGCCAGAACATATCATTCTTATGCTCGTAAAATCCGTTTGTAATATCCAATTTGATTGATTCGAGGATATAACTGGCTTTTTTGATGTTTTTTACCGATACGTTTAATCCTGTTGATTTCTTTTTGGGTTTTATTCTATCTGGCAGTTTAAATTGTACATACAATTTGTTTCTTTTTACGAACACGCCAGGAGCCGCTTTCAGAGCATTTTTTATCTCCAGTTGAGGATTCTTTTTTGTCATCACATATGCTCCCTGAATGCACGCAGATTCACGTATATCGGAGCAAATTTGGAATGTTGTTTCCAAACAATACCTTCAGGCATTGGTTGCTTTTTGTGTTTTATTTTTTGTCGAATAGCTGCAACAGTTTTCCCTAATTGTTGAGATGCTTGCTCGAGAGTCATCCAACCGTCATGATTTTGTAGGTCATGTTGAGATTCTAAATATTGAATTCTCCTATCTAAAATTTTTATTTGTTGTTTCGCTAAGAAGGCAGCTTCAACAGCTTCGGTGATTGCTCTAATACTCATGTGTTTATTTGTTTCTGTATCACTTAATTGGTTTAGATTGCCATTCGCCTCAAATCTGTCAAAAAGTGACAATTGTGTTTTTTTATTATTGTTTCCCATTGTAGTGCCCTTTATTTAAGGTACTGCCCATTATTGACACATATCGTTTGCACTCAATTATGAGTAAATTCAGAATAAACAACGGAGCTTTCTCCGAACGCATAAAGAGAAAGAGAAGTTTCGTTTTCAGGAGATATTAAACACGCTATGAAACAGTTCTAGTTGTGTAGCAATGACATTAATTATTTGAGGCCTTGTTTTGAATTGATAACAACGATAGAAAAAGATCTCTCTTTTATCATTAGATCTTTATTCATTACGCTGAAAATTAACATTGATTTATCTAAGAAAAATTCAAATATCGGTTACAAATACATTGAGATTGGGAAACAAAAACTATGAGTTTCTATACATTTCGGATTACTGATTTAGTGAGTTTGGGTTACAAATGTAATAGAAAAACCTCTAACAAAAGTAATTTGTAGCCGAACTACTTTTGTTAGCGCTAATTTTTGTAGCACTACAAAACTAAGAGCTGCTAAATAAATCAGATAGTTAAATTAGAGGGAATGTATCTCTACTGATATTGATAGACAGAGTTTAGGAAAGTTATTATCAGGAAATGTGCTTTTCTTATGTTGTTACAGACAAATAATTGAGAAGCTAATACTAAAAAATCCCCAATTTCAGAAAATTGATTTGTACTCAATTAAATATTTCTTCTTAATTTGCTGGCAAAAAGTATCGAAAATACTTTTCAGAAAATTGAAAACACATTCAGCTTTGTACATCAATTATAAGAACTCTTTATCAAACTTCGATTGATTGAGGTTGGATTGAATTAGGTTTTAATTCTGCAAAAAAATGACTTAGTCATACAATAGAGTTTGTTTTTTTCGAAACATATCTCCAAAAAAACTCGTTTATGAGGTGGGGATGATAGAACAGGGGATTGAGCTGAAATCGTCCCCAAAAAATAAAAGTGATGATTCATAGAATAATCACTACTAATTTTTAATAACTCAATTTTTACCAATTTTGTGATGATGTGAGGGAGGGGCTTGGCTTCTATATTCTGACGAAAGTTTTAAATTGAAAATCAAAATTAGCCTGAAAAGTTCAATTAATGAACTCGGCTGAAGTTTGGGGGGATTTAGCAGCTTCCAGCAGCCTGCGAGACTATCGCAGAGCAACAGGTAACCTCACTTAACACGGTTTTCAAGAACAAGTAACTCTCTGCAAGGTATTGCAGGGATATACTCAAGCAGAATAACCATTCAATGAAGGACGCTACTATTATTTAACGTATGTCCTGCAATATCTCGCAGGTTATAAATTATTTCGAATTAGCCAGCCTATCGCAGAATGTTCAGTTTCCTGCGAGGAATAATATGCAGGTTAAAGCAAACATCACCAGTTGAAACTTGCTCCTAAATAGTAATTAAGAAGATGAATACATTTTAAGTGACTAACTTACTTTAAGAGCTAGCCCAATAGTTCTAAATGTTAGTTGAGCATGATTAAGCCTAAGAGTTATTAGAGCTATTGAAAAATTTTGGCTTCTGGATTGGTAATTTTATAAATACGTGCCTGTGTTTAATTAGAGTTTTAAAGCCTTACCTTCGGTAAAGTATTTGCAAAGACAATTTAATTAGAGAAGTTTTTTTGCTACCAACAATAGAACTTTAAATTTTTCAATCAATCCATTTCTAAAAACAAAGCTCTGTGGTGAAAGACAAAAATTTAGTCACAGCTATAATTTTGAAAAACGTGCCTTATCTAATTAAGTAAAACTTTTCACCACCAGCAAAATTCAAAAAGTCACACTTTAGACATTAAATCATAGGCTTCTGTTTGCGGTTTTGCTACAAGATTTTATTGTCACTCCCTCAATAAATATAGCTTCCAGAGGAAATGGAAATTAATGTACCTCTGCGCCTGACGTATCTTTAAAGTGTTTAGTGGGTTTGTTCCTAAATCAATAGTTAGGAAGTTATGTAGTATTAAAGTAGTGAAAATACCTCGTTGTTTCAATTGTTTTTAGTGTGTTATTCTTATTTTTTTGGTTGAATATAGTGCACTTATTAATGAGAAAAACTGCTCTGCTATTTTTATTTATATTAACACTGCCTTCTTGCAGTAGTATGTTTTCAGGGGATACTCCATTACCTGTAACTTTTGAAGAGAGAGAACAAGTAAAAAGGGCAACCAGTTATCTTAAAGTTCCTCGTTGGGTTTCTAATACAGATAATAAGAAGATTAGATACTATGTAGTAGCATTTGATGGAACTGGAAATGATAAAAATAATATTGAAGATAATTCCAGACAGACAGTTGTTGCATACCTCTTCAATCTTCTTACTAAGGTTTATAGTTATGATGGTGAGTACTACAAAGGTCCAGGCACACAAACATTTTACCCTGCACGGAAGTTAGATTCAGCCCAATGTTATAGTTGCAAAAGTATAGCTAAGAATGCGCTGAGAGATTTAGAAGCATATTTAAAGGGAAGCATCGACTACAGCTCAAATACTGAAGTTAGAGTTATTACGATTGGTTTTAGTCGTGGTGCGGCAATTGCTAGACACTTTATGAACATTGTAAGTGATAAATTTCAAACAAGCTTGTATTTAGACAAAAATATACAAGGGGCTCCCTTAGTTCGTACTCTAGGAATACTATACGATACAGTTGCAACAAGCGTTGAGGATGAGTTGAAATTGGAAATTGCCTCTTCGACAGATTTTCTACTTCACTTCATTGCAAATGATGAATCGAGAAGATTATTTCCCGTAATCAAAGATTTTGATGTTAATTTCTTTCCTTTACGGGGAAGCTTACAAACACTCGACTTTAACCGTTGCCCCCCCCCTGAGATATATACTTCTGAAAGAATGGTTCAGATAGCTTTACCTGGAGCGCACTCTGATATAGGTGCATCTTACAAAAGTGGCCTTGGTAATTATTATCGTGTTTACGGAGAAATAGCTCTTTCCAAATTAGGACTTATTGATAAAAATCATTTTGTCATAGAGAATGCCACTTTTACCTCAGGTAAGCACGATTCTCGCGGAGTGTTGGATAATATCTATGACTTTATATTTGGTGAGGAGCAACGCGGGTTTGAGCGAAAAAAATCAGTAAGATTGAGTAAGGATGAATTTGATTTACTTGATGCTAGGCTCTATGAAATGCACCTTGATATGCATGGATTTAATTATAGTATAGATAGTAAAAGCACTGGTGCGATAGTATTTGATGTAAGAAAGAACGGAAACTCACTTCAGTTATTAAATAGTTACAACTTTATAAGTAAAGTTAAAATTGAATACAATATGAAATTGAAGCAGCATTCAATCACATATTCTTTCCCAAGCTCTTCAACAGAGTCGACGATTATTGTCTCTGACAAAGTTTGGGATTCAATTCCAGAAAACCAAGACACTCGTATAGAATTAGTTGAGTTAAATAGTGATAAAGCTCATGGCCTCTATTTATTTGTAAATTGTCAGTTTGAGAAGATTTACATGAACTTAGCTTTAACTACTAACTAATTAAAAAATAGTCATAATTTTTAAAAGTTTATTGTACGCTCATTACAGTATTAAATTTAATTCTCAACTTTTTTAAGGGAAATATCTTGGCGCGGAAAGGTGATTTCACGACAAAGCTTAAACAAACTCTTGCTCGAAGAGTTAATGATGTTTGTTCTAATCCACAATGTGACAATACAACATCTGGACCACACTATGAGTCCCAAAAATACACATTAAGTGGTGAAGCTGCTCATATAAATTCTGCGAGTCCCAATGGCCCAAGGTATAATAGGCAATTATCAGAAGAGTTTATTTCCTCTATCGATAATGGTATCTGGCTGTGTAGAAATTGTCATGCTGTTGTTGATTCGGATGATTGCAACTACACGGCTGAAGAGTTGCTCACATGGAAACAAAATGCTGAAGAGACAGCTAGAAAAAATCAAATCTCAACTAAGAGAAGGGCTGTAGCAAAGTCGAAACCAAGCTTTAAAGAGTTGTGGGTGCACGAAACAACGAACGATAGTGAATATGTTCCTAGGCAGGAAGTCTTAAAAAAATTGGATGGCTGGGTTACAAATTCAAGTGTAAAAGTGATTACAGTAACTGGAATAGGTGGTCAAGGGAAAACATCTTTGGTAGGTCACTGGTTGCAAAATGGCAACGCCCTGACATGCAGGAATTTTGAAGGGCTTTTTTATTGGAGCTTTTACAGCGAGCAAAACGTTCAAATATTTTTCAAGTCGCTTCTAAGTTTTGCTCATAATAACTACAACCTGGTTACTACAAAATTAAGGGAGCAGGAGCCACTTGAAGCTTTACGCTTCGTTTTTTCAAAATTGTCATTGTGTATTGTCCTAGATGGACTGGAAGTTATTCAATACGAGCTATCTAGCAGGTCAAAAGGCCAATTTATCGATGGAGATCTCAGAAACTTTTTAATGGACATATGTTTGTCCAAAAAAGATTCTTTAGCTGTGCTAACCAGTAGATTTGATATCGTGGACTTAAGACAGTTTTCAAAGCAAGTTAATCACTTACAATTAAGTAACCTTACCAACAGTGAGGCCCAATCATTATTGCAAAGGTTATTTGTTGGCGGATCAGCAGGGGACTATTCAAAAATAAATAGCGTGCTTGAAGGTCACCCATTGGCTTTGAGGGTATTTGCCGCGGGCTTGCCGAGAGAGAAACAAGCGAACCCCATTAGTCATCTAAACTTACTCATGGCTAAACTACCAGTTGGTAATAAAGATCTAACCCAAAAAATAAACAGTCTACTTTCACACTACGAAAGATCGATCACTAATATTCAAGTGATACTTCTTAGTGGAGTGTCTTTGCTGCATAAACCTATTGACGAGAATAGCTTGCTAGCTCTGAGTTTAAAGCGGTTACATGAAAAGTCACATACTGTAGAGGAAGTCTCTGTAAAACATGAACTGTCTGCACTTGTAATTTCGGGATTAGTTTTGAAAGAGATGTTTGGTAAAAAATTTAGGTATTCTTGCCATCCGATTATTAGAGAGTTCTTTCGAAACAAAGTTACAAACACTGATGGACAAGGTCGGTTGGTGGGGGAGTTTTTAGCAAATAGACCAAGTAAATTAATTATTGAAGATACTGAAACTCTGGAATGGCTAGTCTCAGCTATTGAAGTCCTCTCCGAAAGCGGAGATTGGTTAGATGCAAGTCATCTCTATGAGACTAAATTGAAAAACGGCTTAATAATCAAGCAACTTGCAACGCCAGAGTATGGGTGGAGATGTTCTCTTGCCTTGTCAAATGTCAACAGGAAAGATATTAGACCAATAAGTATATTCTCTGTTTCACCTACAAGTGTAACAAATACTAGAGCTTTCTACCTAAATGCTGCTGGTCAATTTAGTTTAATGATGGGGGATCTAGATAATACTATTAAGTTTTATAACTTAGCACTTCAAGAAATGGGGACTTCGTCATCTTACTTGAACAGAGCAATTACATTCCAAGGCCTTACAAAAACGAATATTCAAAGTGGTGAATTACACAATGCGCATCATTGTTTGGCTAATGCTATGGAGTTTGCATCAAAGAGGAACCCTGACTCATTTTTCATAAATAAACTACACATGTTGAGAGGAGAGTTACACCTTTTACAGGGTGAGCTTGCTCAAGCTAAAACTAGATTTGCGAAGGTTTTTAATTCGTTTAAATTACATAGAAAGAACCAAACTGATTTTCGGTGTTCAAGTGCGTACGGATTAGCTGAGATTGAGCTGAATCGTTTTAGACATACTATAGCTGAAAGACTTCTTGATGAAGGTGATAAATATGCCGGACTAAACCAACGTCAAGATCTTCGTCTAAAAGGACACTATTTGAGAGGGGTACTTCACTATCAACTAAATGAATTTGAGGATTCCAGCGCAGAACTTAAAAAGGCGGAAAAAGTAGCTAGGAAATCAAAAATGGAATATTGGCTATTGAAAATTTCTATTATGCTGGCAATGGTGAATGCAAAACTTGGGCTAAAAGAAAAAGCTAATGTGATTATTGAAGATTGTGTAGATGTATCGAGCTCAAGAAAGTTTGGAATTTTGAAAGTAGATTCGTTAATAGCGAGAGCTGCTATTAGTTTGGGTAACTCAGACAAACACACTACTGAAATTGCAACTGATAGTTTGTTAGAGGCTAATAGACTGGCTGAGTCGTTAGAATATCATTTGGCATTTGATTTTTTAATTCCGTTACAAAATTTGATTGAGATTAGAAACGCTGGTTAGTATTTTCTGTAGTGATAACTACCATTTAATATGAGAATCTTAGATCTTATATTTTCTCAGTGACTTAAACACTTGTTACTTTACAGCTATGCCTCCCAATTTGAGATTTTTAATTGTGTTGATAAGTTTAACTTATACAGCTCGGTAGAGCCATGTAATGAAAATGTTCAACAGGCTTATTTGGCTCTTTGCTCTAAAGAGATTTTGCAATGGGCTGATGTTATATATGTGTTTGAGTAAATGTACATTGAATGGATTCGAGCTGAAGTACTTTTATTGCTCTTAGTTGATGCTTATTTTTGAACTGACATAACCTCTATTTCAGAAATTCTAATTACTTAGCGAACAAATTCTCATTTTTAACAACCTCTTACTCTACATTGTACGAGCTTAATACTCTGAGTTTTAGTGTAATGTCAAATGTAGGTTTAAATATCTTATTGACTTAGACTTTTATGTCTGGCCTTCAAAAGCCTGGAACTGATTTGAGGAATTTATATTAAGTGTATTTGATTTTGCCATTGCAGAGCGGATCTGAGGCTCATAAATGCAGATTTAACTATTTAAAATTGTTCAAATGGCTTAACAATCATCATTTCTATGGCTCCGTCGGAGCGACTTGCACCAATAACTAAGTATATCAGGGGCATTTGCTAGTTTCGTGTACTCGACTGACATTGAACTTGGCATTTCATTTACTATGGTCTAAAACCTGAGAGACGAGTTTCTGGATATTGTGTACATAAAATCGCACGGCAATTCTTTTTTCGAGTTTTGATGCTCTCTTAGTTACGCTTTAAGATTCATCCACTAAAACCTATTTTTATTTCTGCTGGTTTTAATAATTAAGTTTTCAATTAAGTAGTAAGTTTAAAGCAATAGAAAATCTGGTTGGGAATGTAAATTATGACTTTAACTCGTACACAAAAGATCCTTTGGGGCGCACTAATAATGACTGAGGCCGTGAAGCCGGAAGAGCTAGAAGCTTTTGGGTTAAGTGAAGAGTTAGCAAAAAATTATGCTTTACATGTATCTCAAATAATACAACAAACAAAAAAGTCTAAAGATAAATCTAAACAAGGTAAAATTATTATCAACCTTGTAGGTAGCAAGCTTTTTGGAATTCTGAGCGATGATCCAAAAGAGACTATATTACTTTAAACAATAGTTTGGCTCATTTTGATGTTAAGTGACAAATTAATTAAATTTGTCACTTAACAAATAGATTTATACTGCTTCTGAATTACTTATGCAAAAACTGAAACCTATCAGACCACTAACACTTCTGTCTTGAGTTGAGTCTGTATCGTCTTGTTCGCCGCTCACATGCCATACAGAAATTTCGGGGTGATGAACTGAAATGATCAGTGATAAAGCGTAAAATAACTTTGGTCCAAAGGGTAGCAAAACAATTTTAAATTTATTTTTATATGCATTAATAACTGCATCTAATGAGAGTATGGTCTGGGTTGGTGATTCTAAATCGTAAGCGAATTGATGATTATCTGGGTAGCACTCTATTAGTCTCTTATTACCTTTCATAACATCGCTATAATATCGTTGCTCATTTGATTTTGGTAAATACAGAAAAGCTTCAGAGCTCTCCAAAAACTCTACTGCTCCAATTGCCTTATCTCTCTCGTAACCTAGGCCAACAATAGATAAAATAGGTAGACCTGGTCGACTCGACCAACCGGAAAAGAAATTTGATACAGGTTTTACGTTGTTATTTGGATGGGATTCACCAGAAGGGGGAGTGTATTCTGCTAAGGTATATATAATTCTAATTTCGAACTGATATTTAAGCGCAACTTTTGCGAGGGTGGAAAATAAGCCAGCCAGTGTTTTTCTATCGATAAGAGAAATATCAATACCTATTTTAGTTGTATCATCATTTGAGCTTTTAATTTCAATGTTTTCTTCAAGCTTATTATTTATTTCTAAAATTGGAATAGAGTCAAAGGCATCTTCACCAATAAATGATATAGCATCTCTCAGCCTGCCTCTGTTAGAAATTATTAAATCGCATGATAACATTTCTTCTTTTACAGAATTCTCCATAATATTTCGGAGGTGGGTTATACTATAGTTAGGCTTCATAAAAACATATCCTGCTGCGGATCATCAATATTGTCGTAAATCAAATCTTTTTTAGCTTTTAATCCAGGGTTTAAAATTGCACTGAGGTTTACAGTTGAATTAGTTGTAAGGTTTAATTCAAACTTAGGCGATAATAAGTACGAAAGTCTGAATCTCATTCCTTGTAAACTATCATATGATCCAAACGTATTTTCAGAGCCAACAGAAACTATTGCTCCATAATTCCATGCAATCATTAACGCAGCTTCGATGTCTTTTGTAACTGCTTGGTCAACAGTAAAAGCTGTTTTCAAAGTAGAATTGAAAGGAAGATCTATAAGTCTCTGGTTAAAATACTTACCAATTAACTCGAGTAAATCATATATTGGTTGCTTAGTTGTAAGCCCCATATTGTTGGATAAGGGCAGTGTTTTAAGCATCGCAGCATAACTGTTTGTCGAATTATCTACTTTTGACATTTGTGCAGAATAATTAATTCTACTTGATTGGTCATTTGACATTAAAGGACTTAATACGGACAAAAGCCAACGAGGGTTCCCCTCACTAATAGTCGAAATTGCCTCCCAACCCGAGTAAAACTCGGGCAAAGCTCTTCTTCCTTTCCTTTTTCCATTCTTATTAAGGAAAGCATTTCTAAAAGCAACTATTGGTGAAATTTTTCTGATTAAGCTAGGAGTAGCTTCTGATGACAGAAATATCTCTTTAAAGTTTATTTTTTTGGATAATATAAACGTTTTAAATGAATCATCTTTGTTGAATAATTCTTCAAAAACTTCACACCACAGATTCGGGTTTGTTGTAACTCTTGAGCCAAATTTAGTTGAACCAAGTTTTTCAACAGGGTTGCTTATTCCAAACTTTGAGGCAACTAGATTAGTGCAAAACTCATTACTTTCACCTTTTGTAACGTACCAAAGCTCTACAATAGAGTAGTCATTTATCGCACTAGTTACAGTTTTTACCTCTTGATGAAATCCACAAGGGACAAGAGCAACCTTAAAAATAACTTTTTGAGCAGATGAACGCATACTTGATAAAACTTTATCTAGTAGGTTCTTGGGAGCTATCTCAAATTCATCTAAAAGTAATGCCCATCTATGATTTGGTCGCTCTAAAGCTCGATCTATTGAAGAAAGGACTGACTCAAGGCTGATTTTTAGATCTTTAAACGCATACGGAGCTTTGTCTTGAAATTCTGAATCATCAAAACTTGAACTACCAAGTAGACTAATTTTTCTGGAGTACTCACCTAGTTGATTAAGTTTTAGTATTAACTCATGTCTCAGTCTAGAGAAGGAGATTTTTTCAGGTTTAAGTTTTAAAAGCTCACAAATCTCTACAAGAGATTGATTAACTTCTTTTGACCGCTTTTCTAAGAATTCTTTATTAAAGCGGCTCAAAGAGTGCTCAATAGTTTCTAAAGTATTTAACATTACATGGGTGAAAAATGCACTATATGCAAATGATTCTGAGATCTCTGATTTTAACCCTACTTCGTCTAGTGATTTAATCATTTCACCCCAAACAAGATCGCCTGGTACGTAAATCCCATCATACTCAATATCAAGTTCTTTAGCTTTATCCCATTTGCTTAAAGTATTGATGCTTAACATTCGAAGAAACGTAGTTTTCCCACTTCCTCTGGGTCCGACTAGTATTGTATGCTCATTTTTAGCGGTTTCTAGAAATAGCTTTGAGGAAACAAATGAACCTGCGATATCTTCACTTTTGAGGTGCTTGGCATTAAATGCTTCTAGTTTCATAACTGCACCTCTGTTTTTTCTAATTTTATGATTTCATCATTATCATTAAATACAAAATCTATATTATATTCTTCAAGAATTTCTTGAAGATGTGTTAGATCTTTTGGAACACAATTTTTAATCTTCGGGAAATCTTCGAGTATTTCAGTCCACGGTTTACCAGTTACAGGCGTTATTTTATTAGCTATATTCTCAGCTAGTTCATCCAAACAACCAACATCTCCAAAGCCAACACCAGTAAAAACACCATCGCTTTTTCTTTTAGATAATGACCAAGAGTTTCCTTGCCAAGAGTATACATCTAAAACTCCCTCAGGAGTTCCTCGCTGTTTTCCAGAGTTTATATTCATAACATAAAATTGGTTCGTGAATTCATTACCTAAGCTTTCTTTGTGGCAAGAAAGTGTGCCAGCAGCAAATACAACAGTTTTTTTGCTACCATCAGAGTAATATGAAATTTTACTGTGATGTTTGTGACCATGAACAACAATCCACCTCCCATATTTATTCAGCATTTCAAGTAACTCTGTACCGCCGTTCATAAAGTCATAATTACCTAAATTATGTTCAGAATGCTGAATTGGATGATGATGGCATACAAGTATACCTAATTTTTTATTCTTACTTTTACTTGCTTTTAAAGTCTTTTCTAACCACTGATGCGTAGACTTTGAAATGAAGCCTTTTTCATATGCTGCTGGATCATTAGTGTGGTTTGAACAGCTATTAAGTGTGATCAAATTGTAAGTATCGGTTTCTTTATGAAGAAAATTTGAACCAAAGTAGTGAATCCTGTTGAGGTGATCATCAGTTGTTTCGCCTTTGCCGATATTAACGAGAGGGTAAATGGGAGTAAGCTGCTTTAGGTTTTCTACAAGGCAGTGGTCTGCATTTAGACTTCTAATAGGGTTATCTACTTTAAACCCTCTGCTATTTACATCATGGTTGCCAGTTGAAGCAATAAGTGTTTTACAGTTTAAAGCTATGGCTAATTCGTTAATTTTTTCCCAAGCGTATACCAGAGCACTTTTTTCAGAGTGAGTTGTTATATCCCCAGGGCAAACAAGTATATCGGCAACGATTGATTCTCTTTGAATTTTTTGAATTAAGCTTTGCCAAAAGTTATTTGTAAACGTTTTATCTTCATTGAATGTCAACCATGAATGATGGCTGCCATCATTAATTTTGGTACGATTTACAAAATGCAAATCACTCACCACGGCAACTTTCAATGAATCTGTAGGCATGAAGTTATTAACCTTTAAGCTAGTTTAAAAGTCAAATATATCATAGTTTTAGCACTGTTGAATAAAAATTTAAAATGCATAAGAGTGACAATTAATTGTTGAAACTATAGTTTTTTGACAAACTTTTCTGCCGTGGATAATAGAAGACTCAATATAAAATTATATGGAGTCTTAACATTGAAATTCAGTGACTTTCTTTTGGTTTGGCCAGCCTATCTGGCTTTTAATATCTTTGTATTAGCGGTAGTTTTGTATTTTGCACTTGGTCCGGTTTTAGAGCTTATTAAAGGTCAAGATGTGACTGTGAGCTTTATACAAGCAGTATGCTGTTCGACGCTTATTTACGGTGCTAGGGGATTGTTTGCGATGAAAATTGAAGGGTAATTATTTATTGATTGGGCTGTGAGAGACTTTGCAGCCTTTCATTACAATAGTGTCCTGGCAAGACATACATATGAAGCCACTCAGTGACTTTAGTTAGCTTCTTTCGCTTTTAATATATTCCTCACTGTAGCTGGATAAAATTGTTTACCAGTACGGCTTTTAAAACCGAGCTTATTGAGTTCGTTAGCTATAGCTGCAAGTGTAGTTATATCTCTTTCTTGAATACTCTTAATCACTGGGAAAATCGCATTTTGGTATTTCTCAGTGTTCTCAATAAATTTAGCCTGTGCCTTTTTAGAGCACGTATTGCGAACCTTATTTAAGTTTGGGTTACCGAGTTTTTTACCTCTGTTCTTTGCTGCTTGTAACGCTTGCTTTGTTCTTGACGATATTGATCTTCTTTCTTGTTCTGCGACGGCAGCGAGTACTTGTAAAACTAACGGACCTGAATTTGGTTGGTCACAGCATATGAACTTAATGTTGCTTTTCATTACTGAGCTTAAAAAATGTAGGTCACGAGAAAGCCGGTCTAGTTTCGAAACTATTAAAGTAGAATTAGTTAACTGACAATGTTGCAGTGCTTGAGTCAGTTGAGGGCGGTTATTGTTTTTGCCTGATTCAATTTCTGTGTACTGATGTAATAGGGTGCCATCTTGTCTCTGAATATAATCAGAAACAATTGATTGTTGAGATTCTAATCCAAGGCCACTTTGTCCCTGACGTTGTGTTGAAACACGATAATATGCAATAAAGTTCAAAATTCATCCTATTTAAAAAGCTGCTATACGTTGGTTTAGCAGGGTTTTATTTTTAAGACCATGATGTTTTATTTTGGAATTTCGTCAAAAATGTGGCTTCAAGATTGATAGGAGGCTAAACGTTCTTCTGATTATTAAATTGAGCCAATATTGGATTTGTTATGTGTTTTTGATCATTAAACGATGGGGGTAAAATTTGAAAACTTACATGGTAGGTTTTTTGATAGAACAATTTTTATAACTATTAATGAGGAATGACTGATATGAAATCAGCAATTAAAAATATTGAGTATGAAAATATGTTCAAGACTAGAGAGTTTGATAATCCAGGCGTTGATTTAGAAAAATCAAAAGAAAGAAGAAATGTTAAGCTGCAGAGAATTAAAGATGAGCAGAATGGCAAGGCTTCTACTCCAAAGCAATAACATCAAAAGAGTAAATGACGCTTCTGACAGAAAACCAACTACATTGCCAGCAAAATCAAAGTATCAAATTTAAGTTAGCGTTAATCTTGCACTTTAAAATATGCAAGATGATAATATTCCCAATATATTGGGAGTAGGTAAATGGTAACGGACAATTTTATTGGGGAACGACTGGCAGCGTTTCGTAATAGCAGAGGCATAAAACAATCAGATCTTTCCAAAGCAATGGGCTTTAAGGATAGACAAACACTATCTGCAATCGAAACCGGTGAGCGAAAGATGCAGCCGGAAGAATTGTTATCTGCAATTGAGTTTTTGCACATAACTATGGATGAGTTTTTAGATCCTATTTCTGTCATTGGGAAAGCACAGTTTTCTTGGAGGCAGTATGACGCATCTGAAGCTGAGCTAGACGAAACAGAGAAGTACGTCTCTAAGATCATTGCTCTATTTGAATACCTAATAAAAGACAAAGAAGAAAAACTGGCAATCTTACCTAAGCTGCCACTAAATAAGCAAAGCACAGTGAGTGACGCCGAGTTTTATGCAAAACAACTTACTGCACATCTAAACCTAGGCAAGTACCCAGCCCAAAAAATCCAAAGCATTGTGTCAGAACGACTCGGGATCAAGACCTTTTACCTTGACCTAAATCCAAAAGTGTCTAGCGCTGCGGTAAATATGACCTCTAAAAACTACATCGTGATTAATAGAAGTGAGGTGTTAGGCATTAGAAACTTTAACTATGCCCATGATCTATTTCACAGCTTAACTTGGGACGCGCTCATCCCATTAAAAGTTAAAAAAGCATATCTCAACGACAAAGGAAAAAAGCCTATCGTTGAAAAGCTTGCAGACGCATTTGTTTCATCCATCCTGATGCCACAGGACACTATTCGTGCCCACATGAACTTAAACACCAATGATGTGGACGAAGACTATGTGAATGCACTAGCAGATAAATTCTTAGTTAACAGTCCTGCCATGCTTGTAAGACTAAAAACACTTGGACTGATCACTCAAGCGCAGTTCGATGGAATGGATAGAAACAAATTAAAGGAGGGGAGAGGGTTATCCAAAACAACCCAACCATTGAGCTTTAACTTCGAATTTGCATCAGCACTCAATGAGGCTATTGGCTCAGGCAAGATCTCAGTGCGCAAAGCTGCTGAAGATCTAAACATCTCGATAAACAGTCTTAAAGTAGTTTTTGTCAACCACAACCTACCTCAAGTGTTTGATTTATAATGTGTTGTATCTAGTGCATGTTTACAAGTGCAAGCTAGTTGAATTGATGTTTTCAACTTCTTAAATTTAATCACAAGAGGTTCTAATTTTGACAATGTTTACCTGCGAATAGTAATGCTTAAGCCATCATAAAATTGGTTTAAGCATTAATAAATTACTAACGAAAATTGTTACCTAGCGCAAACTCATTAGTAAGTAGTACTCTTCTAGTGAGATTTTTACCTCACGGCCGTTACCAACCAATATGTAGTTTGTATTTGGTGTTTCGAAAATGCATTGATTGTGAAGTGCTATTAAAAACGTACTTCTAACCCAGCCACCAGCAGGAACCATAAATGTCGAGTCTGAGATCACGTTGTGAGAATACACAAGGTATATACCGTCTTTTGATAATTCGGGCTCCTGCTCTCTACATAACTGCTCGTCTTCTTCATTCAAACAAAGCTCAAATCGTTTCCAATCTTTTAGCACACGAATAGGCTTATGATTTAGCTTTTCAGCAGTCGCAATCAATTGTTCAATCTGAGATTCATTCCCCCCAGTAATTGGGTGACCTAGTTTGCAGTCAATTAAGGATGCGATTGTTTTTAGTTGCTGATTTAAATTATTACTCAATGTTTTTACTCTCTTTGTATATAGGAGCAACTATTGAATAGCAGTTAAAAAATCTGTCAAAAATGAGGTGAATATATCCCAATAGTATTTACTAAGTATTCTTGATGCTGAGCCAACAAAGCCAGTACTAACGTTACGTAGAAATCGTATGAACTTTTATTGAACATTAACTTTATTTGTGGCGTGATAAGAATAATCAAAAAATTGTATCCAACAATGAAATTTACAAATAAACAAGAAAAGTTCAAGATTGGCAATAAGTTAAAATATCTGATACACATTAATTATGGAGCCAGTGTAGTTTTTATAGAATGGAAGACTGTATTTGTGACATATGAACGTACAAGCTTCTTAAAATGAGGAAACAACTTCTTTATTACTTTAGTGGTTCTTGTTGTTCTATTTATCAAAAGGTTATGGTTAAAAGGAAATGTAATGGTTTGGATCAAGAAGTTTTTTGTTGTAAGAGCCCTGAATGTTGGAGCTTTTGGGATAACTTTGATTGTTTTATCTGAAATCTTTGGTAATGAGACTTTCTCTGCGGTGGCCCATAATTTAGGTATTGCTTTGTTGTCGGCTGGTGTTGCGTTGTTTTTATCACATAAAGATTTTGAAAAAGCGATAAAATCAAAAAATTTTGATGATTTAGGTATTAAGGATTTTGGTCCAGGTTATCACTCCTTTATCAGTGATGGTGAAAGTCTAGAAAGTTTCTTTAGCTCTTGTGGCAGAATTAAAGAGCTTGATATTGTTGGAATCGCAATGAATGGTTTCATCGACCAAAATAGAATTATTCAAAGGATTGAAGATAAATCAAAGGAAGGTTTTCAAGTCAGAGTCATTTTTGCTGATCCAAAATCAGATCAAGTTCTAGTTCAGAGTAAAGTTGAAGGAAAGGGTAAACGGCTAGTAAGGGACGCTCAGGAAAATATATCTGATTTTGTTTCAAGATTTGGAGTCGGTGAAAGTGTGAATGAAAATGTAAGAATTCATGTATCTAAGTCGGTACCACGATATTTCATATTAAGAAGTGGGGGAAAAATGATTGTAACTTCTTACTTGCTTGACGGTCCGGATGAATCAGTTAGTTACATTTATGAAAGCAGAGGAGGAAGCTCTACTCCTTATGAATTTTACTTAGACTATATTAATAAATTGGTGGAATTTTCTTATACCGAGAAAGAACTAAAAACTCTAGCTTCTTACAACAAAGTTGAAACAAAAGCTCCACTGTGAAAATAACAGTTCAAATTTTAAAAGCGGGTAAGAATACTTAAATTTTTCCTTATCGAATAAGTATTAACTTGAATTACTAAAATTGTTTTTTGTAGTCAGATTGGTCATTAAATTTTTTATTAGTGCTAGTGGCAGTTGGCTTTATTGAGTTATGAGCAATTTGGACATGATACTTAAATCCGTGCGTCATAAGAACAACCCTAACTATGAAATGAAAATGCCATTCGTTGGAATCATTCTTAGAACTTGTTATGCAGCTTTTAGCTTAGGATACCATCTATGAGTATTTAGAAAACCTGCTTCGAGTGGCAAATAAGTATCAGTATTAACTGTACTCTCTGCGTCTCGTCGGCCTTCTTTAAAATCTTCTTTCGTGACAAAGTTAAGCTCTAATAAATAACTTGCCGCAGCTTTTGATCCAAGGTTTCCCTTAAATCCATCTATAATCTCAGTTTCATAATTAAGCTCGTACCCACACATATATCTATGGGTTAGACAATACGAAAAGTCTTCAGTTAACGAATAGATAGACCTGTCATCAACTTTGGCTACAATTAAATGCTGAGAAGGTAGAGTTTGAGCACTATAAACAATTTTTTCATTTTTAGTATAAAAGTCATAAAAAACGACTCTATGATTAGAACTATTCCCAACATGCTTAATTAATTGATCGAACTCAAGTGCATGAAAATGTGGGAACTTGACGTTATCAACTCCATTATCAGGCGTATAAATTCTTTTAGCTTCTATTAAAGCTACACCTTCTAATATTCTTCCTTTGCCTAAATTAAGTCTAACTAATATTCCAATATCACCGTAATTTGCCTCAAAATTGTTAGACTTTCTATTTTTATAAGCTTGGATCTGACAAACTGATGGCTTTCCTAATTCATGATCTTCATCAAGGTGAACCTCAGTAAAACAGTCGCGAATGTTTGCTAATAATGAACGAGTAATATAATCTTCGTCCCAGTCACCATCTGTACAGTCTCTTAAGACCAAAGAAATTATCTTATCCATATCATGCTTTAGAGTATCTCGATCTTTATATATTGCCCTGCCTTCTTCACGCCAAGAGTGAGATAGTTCTTCTTGTTGCACTTCTTACTGTCCTTATTTTTGAGAGTTTAATCGTACAATGATAACCGATAACGCTTTATATATGAATAAAGGTTTATATAGCTGCCTAGCAATTTAATATTTCGCAAATTTGCTTATTACTGTTTTTCAGATTCAGTTTAAATCTATTAGCCTGTCCAGTTTGTTATGATATGAGCTGCTGTTTTTAGTTTTACAAAATGTAATCACTGGTAACAAAGTTAGTAGCAACTAACTTTGTTCTTACTGAAACTCTGCCAAGACCAATGATTGCATTTACATGAAATAACCTAAGTTTGCAAATGGCTACATAAAATCAACATTTATACTATTACACCAGAATGACTTCTTTTTGATTTCAATTAGCTTATCAATTGCATCAAGAGTCACTGTACCACTTCCTAGATTAATAAGCTCAAAAATAATGTATTCTTCTAATTGAGCTTCTTTGATTTTATATGAGCAATTGTGCGAACCGAAATTATTGACCATTTCTGACCAAAAACTCTTAGTTTCTATACCAATTACTTCGCTAAATTTAATCATAAAAAGTTGCAGCATAGCTTTATCGTTAGCTGTAATTTTAAATGGTAAGCGCCTAAAAGGCTGAATTGGTAAGCTTTTCTTTATAATTTGAAATTCATGGGTGTAGCCCACAATATTAGCAGGTTTTAATTTATAAAACTGATACTCATTTGCTGCAGTACCTCCTATTGAAATAACAGAAGTCTTTGCTGATTGTGTAAGATTTAATGATGAATGTTTTTTGATGAATGATTTTGAGTTATTCATTTTTTTCCTATTTAGTTTGTAATTTGAATAACAAAAATCGCATTAATCGTGACTCTGTCAAAAATCTGAGTGGTTAATTAGGATCAGAGTGGGAGCTTAGCTTTAATCGATACCCACAGAAATCCTCTTTTTATACAATCAAAATAATTTCCTCGCAGTTTAAAGGTTTATAGATGCTCATTAGAGCGTGAGTAGATAAGGATTAATAACCAGCTTTGGTACCCAACAGTTAGCTAGACTGTCATGCAATTGCCCTAAGATCCCGATTAGACCACATCCGTTTTACAAGACATTGCATTGCTAGATAATTAAATCCATCCGTTCCACTGAGTTAGGTAATCAAACAGTAATTTGCAGTTCAAGGAAAATCAGTTTTGATATGATCAAAAATGAATTTAGACGCTCTAGTAATGGCGAATACGGCTACTCCTAAACTCATTTAAAGTTACTTATGACTTTAAAGTTAAGAAAGTTATTTTTCAGGTTTTCTGTTTCTAACCCTTTCAAATATGCAGCGCCACCAGCTTCTTTTCTTTTGGTTTTGTTTCTTCAGTTGAATGGCGTAATCATATGCTATTTTATTTATATCTATATTTGAGTGACAGAATTTTGCTTTATATCTTGTGATACGTCTTTCACGAGCTCGCCTCTGGATGTCTTTCATGAGGATTTTTGTTGGTGATAGTTATTGGTAAGGAAAACATACTTTTTAAACTTGTCAAAAGTAGTAATAGTAAACCTACAAGCGGGGACAAATAAGGGACAAATAAATACTTATTTGACTCTATAGAAGGTTATGAAACATTCATTTAAGCCAGTAAAAATGGGCTTTAATAAGATTAAATAAGCCTAAATTACCCTGCTGTTATTAGGCTTCAAAATGCCATTCTAAGCTTAATGCTTTGAATTAAAAGGTTTGTATTCTACTTATCCCCGCAAGGGAAAAATAGGGGACAAAAACTAATGAAAGCTCAGGTAATAAATCGCCTGAGCTTTTTTGTATTTAAGAGGTGTTTAAACAAATTTGTAACAATCAGCCTGATAATACAGTTTATTTTTAGTTGTTAAGCCAGTACCTGAAATACTTCTGGTGCTGAAGTATATAAAGCGAAACAGGCTATCAGTAATAAGATCGACCCAGAACATTTGTTTATTTTATTTGCAGTGTTTTCTTTTGATACTTTAGTGAAGAAAAAAGACAGTAAAAATAACAGTGCGTAATCTAATATTACCCAAATCGTCAGTAACAAAAACATTGAAGCGGTTTTATTGTCTGTGACATTAAAAAATGCCGGAAAGAAAGCAATAAAAAATAAGATATCTTTTGGATTTGAAATACCAATTAAAAAGCCGCTTCGTAACCAAGACTTGCTTTTGTTCTTGTCTACACTTTCTTTCGATAAATTAACTTTTGATTTGAGAGTGTCTATAGAGAAGTAGATAAGATACAGCGCGCCAAAAAATGTTAGAAAGGAGAGTGCATGGTCATTGGCTGAAAATATACCATTGATCATCAAAAATGATACTGAAATTAAAATAATAGACGCTAAGTTAGTCCCAATGATTGTCTTCATCCCCGCTGATATTCCGCCATTTACGCTGCTATTGGCGACCAACACTGCAACAGGCCCTGGGGTACCTAAGAACACCACAATTGAGCTTACGTATAATAATATTAGAGTGTAATCAATCAGCATGTTTAGTTTCCTTTCTTGAACTTATTAATGGGCAGCTTGTAACCCATTGGTTGTTTGATGGAAGTAAGTGTCGCTTCCATTTCCTTTTGAGAATTCACAAATCCTTTGTGCAAATTTTTTGCATAACAATATTCATCGTAAGTTAAAGAAAAAGAGTGGGGCAAGTGAATTTTAAGAGAGTTAAATTGACTTTAAATATAACCAATACGGTCTTAGACTTTAGTGCAATTATATTTATATTAGTTTTCATGTAATTTAAAAGATTTTAGTAAGTCACTTGCATTGCGTAGGGCAAAATTATAGCCGCACTTTGATATGAGTGATCCTGCGGTACAGACATGTTTATAACGTATCACTTTTAATTCGGTTACGATTTCATAATCCGGATTTTATTTGTAAATTATTTAGTATGAAAAATATTCAGTAAATGTAGGTTTAATACATATTCAACATAAATGAGGCTTTATAGATTGTTATTTTAACAAGCAAAGGCTTTGTGACACCTCTGGCTAATTTCGCGATAAAATACAAATGCCTCATTCAGTTTATAAATATACTTATGTGACAACATTAGCTCCTTTTGGTTACACGATAAATAAATCTTACATTGAATCAGAGGGAGTGTTTGGAACTTTGATTGTAAGTACTGTTATTGATATATCTATATTATTGGTGCACTAGAAGATCGAAGTAGGTGGAATAATTGCTCTTGATACGTACTTTAAAAGAAATAAAACGGTTTAGCAGTAAGCGTAAATATAAAAGCCCAGCAAAAATGCTGGGCTTTTTAAGTATTAAGCTTGTTGCTTCTTACCAGATGCGTACACGCTCTTCAGGTTTAAGATATAACTTATCGCCTGGTTTTACGTCGAACGCTTTGTACCATGCGTCATGGTTACGTGGTGCAAGGGCACGGAAGCGACCTGGTGCGTGTGTACCTGCGCGAAGCTGATTAAGCATGCTTTGTTCAGTACGCTTCTCTTTCCAAACTTGTGCCCAAGCTAAGAAGAAACGTTGGTCGCCAGTCAGACCATCGATAACTGGTGCTTCTTTACCATTTAAGCTCAGCTTGTACGCGTGGTAAGCCATTGCTAAGCCACCTACGTCACCAATGTTTTCACCAAGGCTGTTACGGCCGTTTACGAAGTTACCTTCGATTGGCTCATACTGGCTGTACTGAGCTGCAAGTTTGTCAGCTTTTGCTTCGAATGCTGCGCGATCTGAGTCAGTCCACCAGTTACGTTGGATACCTTCAGCATCAGACTTAGAGCCTTGGTCGTCAAAACCGTGACCCATTTCGTGACCGATAACAGCGCCGATGCCACCGTAGTTTACCGCTGCGTCAGCATTTGGATCGAAGAATGGTGGTTGTAAAATCGCTGCAGGGAATACAATCTCATTGAATGAGCTGTTGTAGTATGCGTTTACTCGCTGAGGTGTCATACCCCAACGGTTACGGTCAGTTTTCTCAAGCTCTTTTGATGCGCTGTCATCTCTGAAGAATTGACGCAGATTTTTAACATTGCCCATTAGGTCATTGTTTTTAAGTGCTAGACCATCAAATGACTGCCATACATCTGGATAACCAATTTTAGGCACGAATGCAGCGAGTTTAGCCTGAGCATTTACTTTTGTTTCTTCGCCCATCCAGTCTAGACCTTCAATGCGCTCGCCAAGGGCTTTACGCAGGTTTTCAACGAGTTCAGACATTTGCTCTTTCGATGACTCAGGGAAGTGCTTATCAACGTACACTTTACCAATCGCAAAGCCTAAAGATTGTGTACCAGACATTTGGCTCACAGCACGCTTCCAACGAGGACGAGGTTCTTGCTGACCACTTAGGTGCTTACCGTAGAACTCGAAAGATGCGTTGAAGATATCTTCTGAAAGCAGGCTTGCATTGCCACTGATAGCGTGGAAAGTCAGGTAATCTTTCCAAACAGCAAGGTCTTCTTTATTCACAAGGTCAATCATTGCTTTGATTGGCTCAGGCTGAGACATATTTAGCTGAGGCACTTTGTAACCTGTTTGTGCAAAGTAAAGATCCCAATTGAAACCAGGGTACTCTTTAGCTAAATCTTCGCGTTTGATTTGGTTTAGTGTCAGGTCGCGGTTACGGCGCTTTTCACGTGGCCAATGGCCTTCAGCCATTTTAGTTTCTAGCGCAAGGATCGCTTGGGCGCGCTCAGTTGTATTCTCTAAGCCTGCAAATTTAAGCATGTTTGCGATATGAGCAACATATTCTGCGCGTGTCTTCTCAAAACGCTCTGCTTCTTCTAAATAGTATGAACGATCCGGTAAACCTAGACCGCCCGCACCCATAGACATTTCATATTTGTTTGGATCAAGGCGGTTAAACCACATACCACCGCCAATCGGTGAGTTTACGCCTGTTAGCCAAGACTGACCGAACGCTTTTGTTAGGGCGTCTGTATTATCAATGGCTTTGATCTCATCAAGTAGGCCTTGAATTGGAGTGATCCCTAATTTGTTAAGGGTTTCAACATCCATAAATGCGTTGTAGAAATCAGCAATCAATTGCTCTTCTGCATTTAAGTTATCACGAGAAATAATGTCTTCGATGATGGCATTAACTTGTTTCTCACTGCGCTCAGCAAGTGACGTGAACGCGCCGTAACGCGTTTTGTCAGCAGGCATTTCGTAGTTTTTATACCAAGTGCCACTTGCATACATGAAGAAGTCGTCACCAGGTTTAACGCTTTCATCACGTGCTGTTAGGTCAACACCGAATGTGCCAAGTTCAGCTTTACCAGCTGTTTGTTCTACTTGTTGTACTTTTTCAACTTTTGGTTCTGACTCAGAGCAGCCAGCTAAAAAGACAGCGGCTAAGGCTGTCGCAATAACAGTTCTTTTCATTGTTATCTTCTCTTTTTAATTGAGTAAAATCTCAATCTATGTTTTAAGTAAGAAATGTTCCTCATTAAACAACAATTGAGGAATAAACCCATTTTCAGTCCACAAACAGTGAAGGGCAAGTTTTTTAGGTAAATGAGGGTAAAATGCCGTTGAATAGTGAAAGTTCGTGTTAATTTTCTCTAAAAATGACGTAAATTAGATGAAGGTGTCTAGCTACAAGTTTTTGCAAATAATGAAAGATGCTAAATAGATGAATGAAAAAAAGCGCACAAAGCTTTTCCCATACAACTTCAGATTATTACTGTTAGCCATGCTGCTCATGCATGTGCTTATGGTAGTGGCATCGTTCTACCCACCTATTATATCTAATTTGGGGTTAGTGCCTCAGCTTCCCGAGCGTTTATACGGTATTTTTACAGCACCTTTCATCCATGCGAGTTGGGGCCATTTGACGGGTAATTCTATTGGCTTATTCATCAGCGGATATTTAGCAAGTCTGCAGACTGGGTTTAAACGTGTCACCGTTTTTATCATGGTTATGACGGGCGTGCTAGTTTGGGTATTTGGCGAATATGGTAACCATATTGGCGCATCGGGTATTGTGATGGGTTATTATGGCTTTTTATTTGGCACGGCTGTGTTTAATCGAAACTTAGTTGGTGCAATTAGTTTTACGGTTCTAGTTGCCGTTACCTATTACTTAGATTTTGCTTTTTTGGCGACATTATTAGACTTTTCTGCTCAAACCAGCAGTTCTAATCATATTTTTGGTTTTATAAGTGGTTTATTGGGGGCTTACATCTTTAGACAGAGTAAAAAATAAATTTAGGAAAAATCGCTAAGCTAAAAGTAATTAGTGTCGATAAAGTAATCAAAGCCTAATAGTCGTTCAAAGGATTAGCGATGAAAATACCCAATCTCCCACTAGCAAACATTACTCTATCAGGATCAGTTTCTGCACCTGTGGCAGAAAAGTTTAATAATGCGATTGATGAGTTTAAAGAAAATATAAACCCCGATCTCGAAAAATATAAAGGAATGGAAAATGCGCCGATAATTCCTTATGAAGATCCATTCAAAGGGCGCCACACGTCTAATCTAGAGTTGCCTAGTTATTTTGGCATGCGACATTACAAAATAACGAGTAGTGCAATTGATATGAGGGACCCACACAAAGAAAGAACTTACCAATACGGTGAATTAACCGATGTAGAAGACATTAATGCCTTTCTTGACCAGCTTGAGCGCTTAGAGGGGGAGCATAAAATAATGTTTGAGCACCTTAAACCGACGAAAGAGCTGCTGTCATTAGCAGAAAAAATGTCAGATGAGGAGTTGGCTCAGTTTGCTGAATTTATGGTAGAGATTTCTGGTGTAGAGTTTTTCCAAACACAAAAGAGCACTGTACCAGATGAGCTGATAACAGCCCTCAATGCAATGTCTGAAGATGAGTTGAGTAGCTCTATTGAGGCTATGTCTTCAATACTTTCTCAAGGGGAAGGTTATCAAAAAACAGCTTCACCGGTTGGAGCTGATAAATATGGTAGAGAGAATGCCGTATTGTTTTCATATCAAGATGGCATGGAGTTAAAAGCTGGATACTATGCGAACAATGCAGGCAATAAGCTGGCAAAAAACTTCGCTAAACTCCTGACAGATAACAAGCTTAATTCAGAACAACTGGTTGAAATGAATCACCATATTTCACAAAGTAGTTTTGAACAAAGCCGAGGGATTGTCGATATGGCGGGTTTAGTGAGTAAGCATATGCTTGATGATATGTTATCTATGTTGGATGAAGCTGATAAAGATAATGCGCAGAATATTTTTTCTTATCTAGGGCAACAAGTTAACTATCAAGCCCATAGACAATATTATCAAACAGACAAAGGTGATTTTGTAGTGCAGCAAGATGATATTGCCAGCGAGTCTGATAGAAGAAATTTGTATGAAAATATTCTATCAGCACATAATGAATTTGGGCTAGGTTGGATAAATGATGCACTAGATGAGATTGAAGATACCCCTGCGCAAATACAGAAAGAGGTTTGGCAGCAGTTGCTAGAAGATAAAGAAGCAACGCCTGATAAGTTTATTAAATCGGATTCGTTAGAGACATGGGCTGGTAATAATCTTGCGAGTATCGAGCTGCAATTTCATGCTAAACAAACAATGAAAATACATGAGTTCAATAGTGAGTTATTTTTGCCTGAGATTTTAAGTAACCTGACATTTTATGCCAGTGGTAATCATAAATTAGCTAATGAAGCAGATGTCAAAGAAGTAAGCCCACAAAATTAGTGGGCTTGCATACAAAGTGATCAACTAAAAAAACCTTTTTGAACGATTTGACGGTCTAGCACCATAACTTGACCATTACTCCAAACACTATTAACGGATAGATCTTCTTTTCTTAATAAAACTATATCGGCATCGCCTGCAACTTTTATTTGTCCTTTAGCTAAGCCAAGTATATGCGCAGGGTTTTGGGTGATAGCCATTAACGCCTGTTCAAGTGGAACGTTAAACTCTAATACAGCTTGTTGAAATGCATGTAAAAGCGATGACTCTTGGCCCACTTCAAAGCCAATCAAGTTATTGTGTGCATCATATATAGGTAGGCTTGCATGCCCGTCTGAGCTCATTGTAAGTTGACTGTCAGCAACACCTTTTTCAAGGCAGTAGGCAAGGGCTTCTGCGGCAGCGAGCTCCCCATGTGCTAAATCATAGTCTGTGGTACTGGTGGTGAAGTCTATGGTGCCACCCGCTATACAAAACTCAATACCAGCCATCAGCAACTCTGAATTACGATTCATATGCGTTGGGTAAAACATATCTAAAGGTAGCTCAGTTGTTTGAGCGACTTCATGCAATAGAGTGAGTTGAGTATCACCACTACCAACATGAATTGAGACTGTGCCTCTTTTGCCGCTGAGTAATCCTGCAGTGCGTGATTCAGCGGTGACTTCGGCAAGTTGTTGGGCGGTGATTTGGCGTCCGCGGTGATCTGCGATGGCAACTTCACCGACACCAATTACTTCATCGATAAACATGATGTCTTTACTGATCGAATCAGTGAGCGTCTTTATAGGCAAATGATAAGAGCCTGTATGGCAAAAAGCATTTAGGCCTTCTTGTTTTAACCCTTTTGCTTTGGCAACCAAATCTGCATGTGTTCGGCTAATATCGTCAGTACCAAGCGCGCCGACGACAGTGGTTATACCGTTTAACGTTGCATCAGTGAGGTGCATTTCTGGTGTACGACTGGCAAATCCGGCTTCACCTCCGCCACCAATGAAATGCACCAAAGCGTCAACAAACCCTGGCACTAGGATAAAGCCATTACCGTCAACTAGATTTATGAATGTGTCATGATGAAGCGTAATATTTTCTTCGATGGCAATGATTTTTTCACCGCCGAAGAGCACGTCTTTTTTACCAAGGTAGTGTGGAGCATATACCTCAGCATCTTTTATAAGTGTAAGCATAATTTATTGATAATTTATGAGTTGAGCGAAAACCATGGCAAGTGTAGAAAGACCAAAAAGCACCAACATAAAGCGCCAAATGAACTTTGCCCAATCGCCCCAAGATAAGTTAACCACCCCTAAGCAGCCAATAAGACTCGCAGAGGTTGGAATGATGATATTGGTGAGGCCGTCACCGAGTTGAAATGCGAGCACTGCCGTTTGCCTAGAAACGCCGACTAAGTCAGCCAAAGGCGCCATGATTGGCATGGTTATAGCTGCTTGCCCTGAGCCTGAAGAAACAAAAAAATTGAATACAGACTGGAAGACATACATCGACCATGCAGCTATCACATCGGGTATATGTGATATCACACTGGCACAATGATATAACAAGGTGTTAAGCATAGACGGTGAGTTTAATTCACTGCCACCTAGTAATAAAACCAGCCCTTTTGCTAAGCCAACCAACATAGCAGCCGGTAACAATGCGGCACTACCATGTTTAAATGCGTCGACTGACTCAGATATGCTTTGACGTTTACCAAGCTTGGCAATAGTGGTCACAATTAAGCCTAAAACAAAGAATTGTGCAGCAAGCTCAGGAATGTAATAGCTTTTTGCAGTAACGCCATAAATCACCCATATAATCACAGCTAAAAACGCAATGAGCAGTACTTTATCGACCGCGCTGAGTTGAGGGTGTGACTGTGGTGTTGAGCAGTCCACACTTATACGAGATTGCTTGGCGTAGCGCATGGTAAACACCATGCCAACCACAATAAAAATAGCAGTTAAAGCAACACGAAGCTCTGCACCTGAGAACACCTCAAGCCCAGCAATGCTTTGTGCGATGGCAATACTAAATGGATTCATTGGTGAGGTGGCAAAGCCAATTTGTGTGGCAACATAGGTGACTAACACGGTTACATAAGCGTTATATCCAAGCTTTTGCATAATAGGGTAGAGCACAATACAAAACGCAATGGCTTCTTCCCCCATCCCAAAAATGGCCCCACCTAGGCTAAAGGCAACAAATAAACTGGGTATAAATAACCAATCAATTTTTTGTGTGTTATTTATTAGCGACATCACGCCATTATCGATGGCTTTGGTTTGCATAAGCACGCCAAACGCGCCGCCAGTGATTAAAATGAATGCGATAACGCCGATAGCTGCGCCATTTTTGTCACCACTGACTAGCCCTTCAAATAAGACGTTGAAGAAGCCGAGAGTCCCACCTTCGCCAAACAATGCAATCGGGGCTGGTGATGCAATTTGACGAAACTGCGACAGCATGACCGTATTTGTTTGCTCTGGCGTATTAAAAAAACCGGGGAGTACAAAAAAAGAGGCCAGATAACACAGCACGACCATCATCATTAAGATGACGAAGGCATCTGGCATTTTATATTTTTGATGCATGTTAATTTAGAATGGGGTTGCCCCCATTCCTCCATTAGAACTTAGCTGATAAGCCAATTTGATAAGTTGTACCAAACGCATCATGGTTAATTGAATCAAAGCCACGCTTTGAACCAAATACTGCGGGTGGTGCTTTATCAAATAAATTTTTGATACTGGCTCTAATAAACAGGTTTTCACTCAACTCCAGACCTGCATTGAGATCCATAACAGTCCAACTATCTACTGTGTGTTGCTGTTGTGCATCGAGTAAGCCTAGTTCGTCAAGCTCATCAATTTCACGGCCTTTTAAACCTTCAATATCATCAAGGTAACTGTCAGTATAGTTGGCAGACAAAGAGATGTAGTAGCTATCAGTGTCTAATGTGACTGACAGGCGTCCGACATTTTCAGGGTATCTAAATGTGCCGACAAGAGATTCAATTTGATCTGAGCCTGGCTTATTGCGGTTATATTCAAGATAGTGCGTCGCATCAAGTGCCAGTTTTAAGTCGGCAAAACCCAGTTCGAATCTGTGATCGAACTTAATATCTAACCCGCGAATATCCTGAGTGCCAGTATTTTCAAGCTGGATAACATGATCACGATATAGTTGCAGTGATTGCGAACGAGGGTCAAACTCTGAGATATAAGCACCTAATATTTCTGATAAGTTCGCGCCAGATTCATCAATTTTAAGCCCTGCATTATCGGTGACACTACAAACATCTTCGCCATATGATATGCCCATTTGATTTTGCGGTACGATGCCACAATGGCGAAGTGAGGCGTCAGAAATGGCGCGATCTAACACTGCAGTCATGTTGGTATCAATGACTTCTTTATAATCAAACTGCCAATAATCGATCATCAATGTGGTCTGCCTAGAAGGACTCCATGCAAAGCCAATTGAAAGTGAATCAGACTCTTCGGCGTTTAAGTTTTCATTACCTAACTCTAAGCTGTTTACGCTGACAAGTGTGCCGTCGCCTTCACAATATAGGTCTGCAATTGCTTGGTTTGCACCGCAATCAAAAGATGAAGTAGTAGTACGAAGCTTAACACCTGCTTGTGTTAAAGAGGGGGCTCTAAAAGATGTTGCCCAACCCGCGCGAAGCAAGATAGTGTCAGTAGGTCTGTAGCTGATACTGACTTTTGGGTTAAATGTTGAGCCAAAATCATCAAAATGATCGTATCGACCCGCTAATTGCATCTCGACTTGCTCAGTGAGTGGAACATAAAGCTCGGCAAAAGCACCATATTGCGTACGCTCTGCTTCAGCTATGCTCGAGCCGTAGCCAAATACGTCGACCAAATACTCGTTTTCAGCTTTTGCCACTGCATTTGCAGATGGAATATCGGAAAGCTCTTCCTTACGGGCTTCAAATCCAAATGAAGATTGCACATCAATATCACCGAGCGTGAATAACTCGCCCGAGAAAGTAAGATCGATACCATAGACTCTACTTTTGCCTTCGCGTGTTGGCATAGCTTGTGTGAGTGTAAGAATTGCATCATTGTTTGCATCATCAACTAAAAATGGATTGTAGAAATCAAGCAACTGTCCACTGTTACAAGTGACACCGTTATCACCTAGAGAGCCAATTGAACCATCAGAGCAGAGTTCGCCTGCCAATGCTGCATGGAATTGGTAACGGTTATACACGCCCTTAATTGCATGTTGCTCTGAGCGAGACTCAGAGATCAGTACACCTGATTGCCAGTCCCACTCTCCAAGTTGACCTTCAAGGCTAGAAACTAGGCGGAAGTTTTTAGATTCAACTTCAATGGTTCTCGGGTCGTTAAATCGCGCATCAAACCGAAAGCCCCATTGTTCTTGGCCTAAATAAGTATCGAAAGGGTCGATATACAAAGCATCTAAGAGTGCGTTATCGCCTTGGGCATCATCAAATATAAGCAAAGCATCTTCTTTCACCCAAGGACCTTCAGCATCATCAAGCTGATTAATGGCAGCTGGCGTTGAGTACGCGGTAGATTTAGTGGTGCTGTAAAAAAATTCAGTGTTCCAGATTAGGTCATTAAATGCTTTATTAACCATAAAGCCTGCAGATAAGCTTTCAAATGGCGCGCTTAACATGTCATCTCGATTACCATAATAAGCGCAAATTTCTTCCCCATACTCCGTTGAAACAAGCTCAGTCTTACAGCCCGGCGCGCCTATTTCATTACCATCTTGGCTGCTGTAATAATAGATATTGGGGGTATTTTCGAGTTTAGGTAGGTAAGAGTAACTGTTAATCAAAGACGGATTAGCTGTGTAATCACGATCTGAGGCATTGAACTGGTTTTTATCGAAGTAATCAGCAAATACGGTGACATTGCCACCTTCAATTTCGCTACCCCAGATCAGGTTAAGTTGTTTTTTGCTCTCATCACTGTCTTCAAAGCTATCTGAAAATGACACATCCAGCTCTGCACCGGTGAAGTCTTTTTTAAGAATGTAGTTGATAACGCCTGCAACCGCATCTGCGCCATAAATCGCAGAAGCCCCAGTCGCTAAAATTTCAACACGCTCAATGGCAGCCAGTGGAATGGCGTTCACATCGACAAAGTTTTGTGTACCTGCTGCAAAAGAGCTTGGTGCAATTCTTCGCCCATTGATGAGTGTCAATGTAGCTGAAGGCCCCATACCACGTAGGCTGGCAGCTGCTTGACCTGCAGGGGTTGAAGTCGACGTACTGCCACTTTCACTGGTTGTAAAGGTGCCCGCACCACCTTTGAGCTGTGGTAAATCTTGTAAAAGTTCAATGACAGAGGTTGCGCCAGAGCGACTAATGTCTTCTGAAGAGATAATGGTTATGGGTTGAGTACCTTCTAGGTCAACGCCTTTAATGCGAGAGCCTGTGACTTCAATACGTTCGACTTTTTCTAAATTTGCTTGTTCTGATTGTTGTGCATGAGTGTAGCCACTGTTCAGCAGCGCAGCAGCAACACCAAGAAATAACTTGTTGTACATGTTTCACCTAACTTTTGGTTAGCCGTCGATGCAATTTGGGTGAACAGGTAGGAGTCTTACCATCCTCACAAACACTTAACTGAATAATGAGAGCAGGTAAAAGACGTAACTATCCTGTAAATGGCATTAATCAGCATAGAGCTCGCAAGATGATCAAGGCCTTCGACAGCTAGAATTTATTTTTATGATTTTTTGAGGTGGGTTGCATACCAATAGACAACACCACGGTGTTGATACCGTGTGTCTACTCGTCGAACCACTCCGAAAGGTAGTGAGGTGAGTAGAAGTAGCAAACAAGCTTAAACGCTTTTTTATACATAGCTTCATCTCTTCATTTTTGACAATGCAAACTGGCCTGTGCTAGCTTGCTTCCTGCAATGTTCATAAAAGTTATATCACAGCTTTTTTTGTGATGACAAGTCTGATTTTTTAAATTTATGGAAAAGTCCGTATGAACTTTGCTCGTTTTTTGCCCAGTTTTAGTCTGGGCTATTTGTTACTTTTTAGCGCGTCTTCTTTAGCGCAAACCCTTTATCTTATTGGCGGTTCGCTTAAAACTTGTTCAAGTCAAAGCACTCAAAATTGTTCAGAAAAAGTCAATTTTGAAAGTGCTGCTAAGCGCCAACAATTATTTTTTGTTCACGACCTCACGCTAAATGCTGTGAATGAAAAATGGCCAACTCATAATACACAACATAAACATCGCACTAGAAAGCTGCTAAAAGCAATTAAATCGAAGACGTTGTATTCAAAATCAGCGCTGATAACTGCAATTAAGCAGCAAGATAGCTACTTGTATAAGCGTTGGAGTAATGAAGAATATTACTTTGTTTTTGATATGTTAGAAGTGCCTGTTTTGCATGAACAAAGCAGAGCGAAAGGGCAGGTATTAACGCAATTTAATAATGAACCCGCCAGCACTGAAATTTTAAATGACATTGTTAAAACACTAAAGCTGCAAAACAATGCCAAATTACTCTTGAGTACCGCATCTTCTCGTGATCCCTACGAGTCAGCTGATTTCTATCAGGGGCTATTTAGCGCTTATGACATAGAGGCAACCTGGTTTGCATTGACTCCAGCCTTAGCCAAAGCAATTAGTAATAACGATTGTGACAACCTAGATATTTACCGAAACAAGCTGAATAACGTGTTTAATCGTGAATTGGTTTATCCCGACTTAACCTCGCGAGAGCGGGCTTTGTGTGAAAGGGGTATCGACAACCTCACTCAAGAAATTAAAAACGCTGGTGGCATGATGTTTAATGGCGGTGATCAGTCTCTTACAAAACAGGTTATGGTTGATACACAAACAGGTAAGGCGTTTCCTTGGTTGAAGGTGATACAAAATCGCCCAGTTTTGATCGGTACTAGCGCAGGCACGGCTGTCCAGTCTGGTGGCAAGAACACCTATGGACAAGTGCCCATGATAACGAATGGCACAAGCTTAAGCGCGCTTGAGTCGGGAGCATTTGCAAAAGCGCCACCTAAGCAGAACTGTCAGCAACATGGCGGATGTGACGCTTTACCTCATGATGCGTTGACGTATGACAGTCGAGGTGGGTTAGGCAGCTTTCACTTTGGTATTCTAGATACGCATTTTAGTGAAAGAGGGCGTACACCAAGGCTAGCGGTATTATTAGCTGAAACTGAGCAAAAGTGGGGTTTTGGGGTGGATGAAACCACAGCACTTAAAGTTGAAACAGCAGTAAATAAATTTTCTGTGCTCGGCAAGCAAGGGGTAGTGTTACTTGAGAAGCTTTCGCATCACTCTTTCTTTTATAATTTTTACCCGACCGGAAGTGAGTTCATATTAAAGCAAAATATGGATGTTTTTTCAGAGAGGAAAGTAAAGGAGCGAGTTGGACATTCAGAAGATTTGATCTATGACGGTTTAATAAGAGAAAGGCTAAGAGCGTTTTGTGCAGATGACATAACAAGCCTAATTAACAAAGAGCAGGGCATTAAGAGTAAGGAGCTGATATTCAGAAAGCTTGAGCAAACTAGTTGTGAATTATTGGACCATAGGATGAAGATCGAAAACTTGTTGATGGAAATAGATTTATTATCCAGAGCAAAGGTTAATTAACTAAAATGGGTGATCAAAAACACTAAGAGAGCTTATATGGACTGGTTTCGTTGGTCGCATCTAGTAATTTATCAAAGGTTTTAAGATCACCCAGAAGTTGTTTTTTGACGCTTCGCCATGCTGGCTGCTTATGTCCAAAGCGGTCTTTCCAGACAAATAGTTCTTCATCTGTTGGTGTGTATATAGAAGTACCTAGCTTCGAAAAGTTATGCTGACAAGTCAGTTCAATATCGAGAATAGTGTTAAGGTGATCTTCAAAGGTCGCTTTTGCAGAGTCAAATACAACATTTCGTAATTTTGCAGGAAGGCTTTTTAGCCAGTGTTGACTAATAGCAGTAACCCATGCATCAGGTACACTTTCAATTTTCGAAATATGCTTTAAATTTTGCCGAAGTGAACTTGGTCCTGCATGAAGTCCGATAATGCTTGGGTCCAATGCATCTATAAGTCCAAGTCTTGCCATTCTTGCCACATTACCCCAAGGTACTTCGATAATATTGGCTTTCGTCATTGCGTAGAAATGATTGAGTACCTTAGAAGCTGGTACCCTAAGTGTTGTTTCGTTGAGATCATCGGGCAAAATAATACTTTTGTTAGAACGTTTCACTGTTGAGAGAGTTCTTGGGCCAACTATATGATGAAGTAAAACTTGAAACTTACCCTGTGCTTGAATTGGCTTTAGAACAAGATCTTTCCAGCTTTTAGAGCTTGTAAGATTTAAGTACTTTTGATTGTTTCCTGCCCAAAATGGAATGTTCAGAATGTCTAAAAGAGGTAAAGCGCGAGATAGGTTCGAGACAGAGATGAGTGCAGCGTCTACGCGTTTATGAGCAACTGCAGCCATTAATTCAGTTCCGGTACCTAGCTGGCCATTATCAAAAATAGAGACAAATATTTTCCCCTCAGATAGCGTTTCAATATGAAACTTTAGGATTTGATGCAAATGGGGAATAGTAGAGTAGGAACTAGTTTTATAAGGTGATGCGAAATTTAGGGTGTATATAGCCTGTTTTTGTTTTTCAATTTCTTCCATTAAATCCCATTCGATGGGAATAGATTCTGAAGAAAAACATGATAAAGGCGCACAACAACTGATAGCACTCAAGGTAAGTGCTTTTTTTACGAAAGTTCTGCGATTCATACTCATGAACAGAGTATAGTCCATATTCAAAAAAGAGGTTCTCCTTCGAAGGGAAGGAGTGAAGTTATTGTATTAAGAAATTAAAGCTTGTTCACAATTTTTATGACTTTTATAATCCATTTCAATTCTTCCAATATTGCTCAATTTGATTGAGTTTTTAATCGATTTAAGAAGTGCTATGCAACTATCTGGAACCTTATCACAACTCATTGAAGCCTTGCGCTGTTTACCTGGCATTGGCCCAAAATCGGCTCAGCGTATAGCTTTTCACTTGCTTGAAAGAGACAGAGAAGGCGGCAGCCAGTTAGGCCAAAGCCTTACTAAAGCGATGCAAGTTATTGGGCATTGCCAAACTTGTCGCACGTTTTGTGAAGAGCCAGAGTGTTCGCTATGTCAAAATATCAAACGCCAAGATAGTCGCTTATTATGTGTGGTTGAATCACCAACAGATGTGCTTGCTATTGAGCAAACTGGTCAGTACACAGGCTTGTATTTTGTATTAATGGGGCATTTATCACCGTTAGACGGTATTGGGCCAAATGAGATTGGTTTAGATGTACTAGAGCGTCGTTTATCAGATGGTAATATCGATGAGGTGATTCTCGCCACTAATCCAACCGTAGAAGGTGAAGCAACAGCACATTTTATCTCTGAGCTTTGTCAAAAATATGATGTACTCGCTTCTCGTATTGCTCATGGTATGCCTGTAGGTGGCGAGCTTGATTTGGTCGATGGCATGACGCTTATGCATGCGTTTTCAGGGCGAAAAGCCATTACCTAAAGTGCACTCTGACCTCTTAAACATTTAGAAAAGCTAATCATATAACATGATTAGCTTTTTTATTTTCCTGATTATTAATAATGCCAACCCTCGTTAATCATTTTGAGGGACTAAAACTGACGCTTTATTCAATGTATTAATATCGGTTATGTAAATAAACCTTTGACAGGAAGTATCAGGTTAGGGACAATTTAATTACAATAATAGTGTGTAACAGTCTATTTTTAGTCGTTTTCGATAGGGATATATCACGTGGTAAATTTTGATGAGCAAACAAATTGCTTAAACTGTGGTACAAAATTAACAACGCGCTTTTGTGGAGAATGCGGTCAAGAGAAAGCACGACGTATTACTTTTAAAGAGTTATTTAAAACAGCTCAAAGAGCGATATTAGAATTTGAGTCACCATTTTTAAAAACATTTATCACTATGACAACTTCCCCTGGTAGAGTGTGTAGAGATTATATTGAAGGAAAAAGAGCAAGCTATTTCAATCCAATTAAATACGCTTTCTGGAGTTTGACATTTTTTATTTTTTTTACTGCTTTAACTGGTCAATCTGTCAGTGAGCTGACAGTGAGTGCATTCATAAGCTCTACCTCACCTGAAACTCAACACTTTGGTGAGGTATTAAGCAAAATTATAGAAGGCTCAATGTTATTTTTAACTTTTATTTACGCAGCAATTTTTGCTCTGTTATTAAGAGTTTTCTTTAGAAAAGAAGGTATTAAATTTACTGAGTTTTACGTATTAGCAATTCTACCATCTGCACATTTAACCTGGTTTTCTTCAATATTGGTTGCTACGAGTTTGTTGGATGCAAAAACTATAGGTTATACTTCTTTGTGTTTATCAATCGTATTTCCTATTTATACCTACACGACTTTTTTTAATAAAAATAAAATAAAAGTATTTTTTAAGTCTTGTGCAGTTATGCTTTTGGGACTACTCATAGTGGGTTATTTAGGTGCATTGCATACATATATTCATATTGGTTACGAAGATGCAGTTAAACAACACAAATTAGAACAAGCAGAAAGTGAAAAGCAGGTTGAAACTAATAAGCTCTAAGCTTTTTCAAAGAGAATAAAGCCAACCCTTTGGCTTTATTCAGCTTCTTTATATTGAAATACTTCTTCAAGTGGTAAAGAGAAGACCTCTGCAATTTTAAAAGCCACTTCTAAACTTGGTGAATATTTGTTGGCTTCTATGGCCATTACTGTTTGACGAGTCACCCCGATGGCTTCAGCAAGTTGCTTTTGCGTCATCTCATTGTTTAAAAATCGCAACGTTCTAATCGAATTAGTGATAACGCGATCAGTCATAAATAGCTCCTGTACGGCCTTTGATAAGTTGCACACCATAAAAAACAATTTCAGCTAAGATAAAGGCAACAACCATAATATGCAGAGGTAAAAAAGGCATACTGATTTTATCAGCAAAAAACTGATTAGCTTCAATTTGATATTGAAAAATACCTACAGCTAAACCGATTTGTAAGATCCAAGCTGAGTATTTGTAGCCTATTAGGTTGATCTGCTTTTCACGCACATCCATGGGTTGCTCTAGCTCTTTGTCACTTGCAAGCGCTAAGAGAATATAACTGGCGATCATCAAAACAATACTATAAAAAATTACATTCCCAAGTAGCCCAGATACCCAAGTTATATCACTTAACTGCTCAGTGCTTGCTAATAATACTGCGCGCAAATAATAAAACATTAGGTAGCCACAAATGAGTAAATCAACGAGTAATGTCACTTCTCGAAAGCTACAGCTATCAAGCCATTCTTTAAATTTTTGCTGTCTAGTCATGTTTATTCCTTTTTACTTAAAGTTAAATATTTTTGACATGGTCGAAAATACGTCAAAATAGTGGTTGGGTCAAATATTTTTTACCTTGAGTCAGCTTTGTTTGTCACTTGAAATGTAACAAGCTATGTTTTTTGAGCAAAAAAATACCTGCAGAAGCAGGTATTAGTTTTTAATTTTATAATGTTATGGTTATTTTAACTCTTCAGCCACCTCTGCGACTTTCTGTCTGAGCCAAATATGGCTCGCATCGCGATGTAGCAAAGGGCTCCAGATCATGTCCAGCTCAAATGGTGGAATAGGGAACGGCGGCTCTAAAATAGCTAACTGTGGATCATCTTTATAAATATTAGCGGCTTTTGAAGGCAATGTGGCAATCAGATTTTGTTCTTTTGCCAGATGAATAGCAACATGATAGTTACGGGTAAAGGTAGCTATGTTTCTATGTTTACCAAAGTGCGCAAGCGCTTCATCAACCCAACCCAGTTTTTGTACATCTTCTGGGTCCATACCAACACCCACACCAAAGCCAGTTTTACTCACCCAGATATGACGTGCTTTTAAATAAGCATCAAGGTTAAATTTATCAATAATTGGGTTATCAGACTTAATTAAACAGCAAAAACTGTCTTTCCAAATACGTTTATGGTGAAAAGATTGAGGTAGGTTTTCAAAACGGTTGATGGCCATATCTACCTTACCATTTTCGACATCATGGAAGGTCACGTCACTTGGGGTTAGAATATCTAATGTGGTGTCAGGCGCTTCTTCATGTAACTTAGTTAGCAGCTTGGGTGCCAGCGTACTTGCGGCATAGTCACTGGCCATGATCCTAAATACGCGTTTACTTTGGCTTGCCTCGAAATCTCTATTTGGCGCTAGGGTTTCTTCAAGCGTCATTAATATACCGCGAATAACAGGCTGTAGTTCTAAGGCGCGTTCAGTAGGTACCATGCCATCACTGGTTCTAACCAGAATGGGATCGTTGAATAAGTTACGTAGTCGCTTTAGGCCATTACTCATTGCTGGTTGTGTAATACTAAGCTGGTTCGCAGCTCGGGTGACATTGCATTCTCGTAATAAAGTGTCGAGATATACTAATAAATTTAAATCTATTTTACTGATATTCACATTAATCTCTTTTGTTTCGCAATGTGGTTAAATCTTTGCTCTGGCGGGTAAGGGTAAATATGTTTACTCACTTTGTTGATAATATCGGCTTGTGCATTTTGCCAATACTCAACGGTTAATAATTCGGGATGCGTCTGCTCAAAGAATGTTTTTAATTTAGGGTTCGTCATCACAAAAGTTAATAACTGCTCTGGGAATACATCTTGCGGTGCAACTGAATATAAGTCAGCGCCAGAGTATAAGTCATCTAAACTTGGCTTGGGCAAGGTTCTAAAATTCATTTCTGTTAGATATTGTACTTCGTCGTAATCATAAAATATCACTCTGTGGTGTTTACTAACACCAAAGTTTTTTAGCAGCATATCGCCTGGAAAAATATTCGCTTGTAGCATCTCTTTTATGGCTAATCCATAATCGTCAATCACTTTAAAGCTTTGTTCGTCTGAAGCTTGCTCAATAAATAGGTTGAGCGGATTCATTCGTCGCTCGATATATAAGTGCTTTATGACTAGATGGTTGTTTTCTATCTTGATACTGCCAGCGATGGTTGCTCGTAATTGCCTAAGTAATTCAGGACAGAATCTATTTAGTGGTAATACGACATCGGAGTACTCAATGGTATCAGCCATTCGACCAACACGGTCGTGATTTTTAACCAATTGATATCGAGCTAATACTGTATCGCGACCAAAAGGCTTACTTTCTGAAAATTTATCTTTAATGATTTTAAAAACATACGGAAAGTTTGGTAGCGTAAATACCATCATCACCATACCGGGTGTACCTGGAGCGATCACAAACTTATCATTACTGTTATCTAGATGATGTAAAAACTCACGATAAAACTCGGTTTTGCCTTGTTTGTGAAAGCCTATGGCATTGTAGAGCTCTGCGGGCGTTTTATTCGGCATTAATTGATTTAAAAAGTGCACCATAGCTGACGGGGTATTAGTTGAAACCAAGAAATACGCGCGCGCAAAACCAAAAATAACTCGCATCTGTGAAGAGTTGGTAAGTAAAGCATCTATGCAGAGCTTACCCTGCTCATCATGCAACACAGAAATAATAAAGGGTTGAATGCCACTCTGAGAGACAACACGGCCAATGATATACGCGCCTTTATTGCGATAAAATGGCGAAGGCAGCATATCAAAGCGCATTTGATGATGCTGGTGGTGCGTATCGGGTGCTTGTTGAATAAATGCTTTTACTAATAATCTTATATCTTGATCTAAATTGGCAAACTCACACTGGAAGTCAAACTCATTGATAATTTGTTTGATGGTGGGCTTTAACCCTTTAACAACTGGAAAGTAACTTCGATATTCTGTTTCAACAGCAACGGCGGGGGCATCTTTTAAGGTTGTTTCGACAAAAATAAAGTCATTATTAAAGTATTGTCTATCGAATAAACGGCAAAATACAGAATTATAAAAGGTTTCGGCGAGCTCCGCTTGAGGATGGAAAGTCAATAAGTCGAGATAGTGTTGCTTTACTTGATACCAAAAAGATTCATCAAGCACATCGCAGTTTAATAGTTCTTTTACGTCACTGATGGTTTCGTTGACTCGCGCATCATAATGATGGATACGTGCTTTGCTGATTTGCTGGATTTTCCCCCAGTCTTGTGAAGCAAAAGCAGTGGGAGCTTGTCCTGTGATCTCTTGAAATAACTGATAGTGCTTAGCAAAGCCAGAAAGTATCAATTGGGCTAGACTGAAAGCGTGCATTATCATCCTCGATATTTAGGTAATTTGCCGACAAAGTCGAGATAAAATTACCGAAAACGCATTATCTTGCTAACACTATATAATGAAAATAGGGTACTTGGCTATCCCACAATGGTCTAGAGATGATTAAAGCTTGTTTAGTTTGTCGCAGTGCTTATTGATAGCGAGCTAGTTGTTTCTCTAATCGCACGATTTGTTTATCAATGTCTTTAATATCTTTTAAATATTGCTTATTGATAGATTTGAGTTGTTTTTTAACATCTTGGATAGTTTGTTGTTTTTTTCGGTCATCCATTACACGATTTAATCGAGCTTGCTGTTCTCTTGACTCTCTGTCTCTGTCACGACTCAAGATTGCTGATTTCTGACGTTTAGCACAGATCTCACGCTTTAAATTTCGGACAATCTGCTGCTTTTCTAGATTATTTAATGTTTTAAAGTGATTTTCAGGCGGTATCTTGGCTTCAGGATTTGAGTGGGTTAATGTATGAACAGTTCCATTATTCCCACACGGGTGCTGACTGAAGATTGTGCCTCTGTCTGATACACATTTATAGTAACTGATAGTCACTTTTTCAGCGGACACAAAAAAAGGTAATATTAGCAGTGTGGTAAATAGACTTTTTAGCATGCACGGTTCCCTTTAAATTTCTCCACATCCTTCAAGAAGGATAATAGGAATATAGTAAATTTAAAGGGATAATCAAGTTAACTGCCACTACTACGCGTGAATTTTTGTAGTTCTTTGATGCTATGAATTAAGAATGGAATATCTAAACTTTGTTCCAATAAAAAACCCTCTGAACCTGACATTTGTTTATAGCTACCGTCAGGGTTTACTAACGTAATTCTATCTTTCTTGAATGTAACTAAAACACCATTAGAGTAGTTTACACCTTCTTGTTGGTAGTCAGTGTTTAAGTTCTTACCTAGCATAGCAGCATCAGCAAGTGCTGGGCAGTTAAGTTGCTCAGAGACAATAGAATAGATGATATCGTTAAGCTGTTTAAAGCTGTCACTATTTTTTATTAGAATAGTATTTGAAATATAGGCCTTAGAGGTCGTGATTAATTCTTTACTGGTTTCATCAGCTAGTGAGAATGCAATGATATTCTCACTAGGCAAGTGTTCTAATTTATCAACAAGTATCATGTTGATTGAGTGTTCACCTTTTATATCTTTGAAACCAAAACCAGTGAATCCAGATAAGCCAACCAGCGCATTTTTTTGAGCCCAAGGTGGTAAAGCTTCTCTCAACTTTTCAGAGTTATAATAAGCAGGCAAACCATAAATAAGATTAAACAACGCATCTTGGCGATTTACAGGTTGAAGAATATTATCTAATGCAGATAAATCAGAACGCTCATTCACGAAATTATTTAGTTGGTCACTATTTTTAAATACTAAAAAATTGATGACCTGATTATTAGCTTCACAATTGGGCAATGTAGTATTTAATATGAACCGACCCTTCGGACCTTCTAATTGAAGATTTCTCTCTTGCTGATATTTTTCTATATCGAGTAAGTCATGTCGTGCTAACAGAGTTTTTGCTGTAGTAGGGTAAGAAAGCGGTAATACATTGTCTTGTTTCGTAATATCAAAATAGTTATTCGCATCGGCCCAGATATGAATACTGTGGCTTAAAGCAAAGCAAGTAACCAGTATGCTTGTAGCATAACGGGCAAACTTTAAATTCTTAAGTCTATCCAAATGTCGCCAAGCATGATTGCTGGCGATCAGTTCAAGGCCTAAAATAATAATAATTAAGGAGCCAGCAAAAACCGTAGTAATGGCTGGTGAACTGGTTAAAGTAGACCAAAGTAAACTAATTATTTCGGGTAGAGCCTGGATATTTATGTGATAACCAAGGCTGTAATATACAAACGCATCGAGGCAAAGGGCCGAAATACCAATAGTGGCTATGCCTGCTGCCATGCCTCGAATGTGCCTAGGATAAGGAAATACTAGGCTCAGTGGAAATATAGTTAAGACAAACGCACAAAATGTAATAAAACTGGTATGACTCACCCAAGTGATCAGCATATAAAACCAGCCAAGTGGTGTACCTGGTTGACTATCAGCAAATAAATAAATAGTGCTTATCAACAGCACTAAGCCAATATTAGCGAAAGTAAACCAGTGTCCCCAACTTAAAAGTTGGCTGGCTTTCGAAGAAAACTGGTTGTCAGGGGTGAGATTCATTCAGTTATTTTACCGATTGCACGAGCGCTTTAGAGAAATTTTCGGCAACAGCTTGTCTTTTATTTTCTGGCACATGTTCTTTTAGGATATGCGTGATAGAATTTCCTAAACACATTAGACTTAAATCAACAGGTGCCTGTTGTTGAGTTAATACATCGATAAGCTGATCGACAATTTGTTCTACTTGTTTGTTGGAATATTTAGATTGGATAGGCATCAGTTGGTTCAAAATTAATAAATAATAATTTTTTATTTTAACACCAGAGGCGCGAAAAACAAAGATGAGCATTGAGGTGAATAAACTGGTTGTCCATTATGTCGACAAGCAGGACGAAGATACCCAAATCCATTTACGTAATGATGAGATGTCGATTAACGACCGAGTGAATGTATTTATTGAACAATTACATCATGCTTACACCAGTAAACCTGGCAAAGGATACTGTGCGTTTAGCCCAGACAAAAATAGCCAAGTCGCATCAGCAATGCAGAGTTATCGCAATAATGAACTCAATTTTTATAGTGTGACTGAACAAGCGACGCAAGTTTTAAAAGAAGAGCTGAACAAATATGCGTTTAACGAAACTGGGTATCTGGTTTTCTGCCATTATCAATATGTGGCAACAGAATATGTGTTGATTGCACTTATAAACATAAAAGAGCATTACTCGATTACATCTGAGCTAGATTTATCTGCCTCGCGTCACTTAGATATCTCTCGTATGCAGCTTGCTGCAAGAATTGATTTATCAGCTTGGGATACGCAGCCTGAAGATGCACGTTACATCTCGTTCATTAAAGGACGAGCAGGTAGAAAAGTGGCTGATTTTTTCTTGGACTTTTTAGGTTGTGAAGAAGGTATTGATGCTAAACAACAATCCAATGTTATGTTGGCGGCTGTAGAGGATTATTTAAGTGAGCAGCAGTTTAATAAGGAAGAAAAAGACGACTTAAGAAAAGAAGTCTTTGATTACTGTACTGACTGTATCACAACAGGTGAAGATGCAAACATAGCTGATTTGTCCGAAACATTGTCAAAGTCTTCAGAGACCCAATTCGAAGATTTTTATAAAGATCAAAGTTATGACTTAGCAGAATCTTTCCCTGTTGATAAGAAGACGTTAACAACGATGGTGAAATTTTCAGGTCTGGGTGGTGGAGTCAGCGTTGGGTTTGAACGGAAACACTTAGGTGAGCGAGTGTTATATGATGCTCAAAGCGACACACTCACAATTAAAGGCATACCGCCAAACTTAAAAGAGCAGTTACAACGCTTTTACGAAGAAAATAATTAGCAGATAATTTCAAAAAAAGAGCCTCGGCTCTTTTTTTATTGGCTTACTCTAAGGTAAAGTCTTGTCTATATTTAAGAATATACTTTATTGTGCCTGACTATTATGAACCAAAAGCCGTTTGTTTATGCTGATATAAATTGCCCGTTTTGTTTTGTATTACATGAGCGGTTAAAAAAGCTTAATTTGATCAATGAAATTGAGTGGCGGTTGGTTGAGCATACTCCCTCAGCAAGTGTCCAAGAACTTAAGTACATTGATATCCTTAATGCTGAATTTAAAGCGGTATTAGATAAAGCCCCAGATATAGAAATTCATAACCCAAAGTTTATGGTAAATACTTCTATGCTAAATGAGACTCTGAATGCAGTATCTGGCAGCTTTCCTGAAAGCGCATTTATTTTCAGAGATGCTATATACCGTGCATTGTGGATAGAAAGTTTAGATGTATCAGACCCATCAATTTTAGATGCATTGTTAGTTAAGTACGGCGTAGAAGAGTTTGAATTCAGTGAGCAGAAACAGGCCGAATTAAAACTCTGGCAAACAGAATGGGAAAATGGTGAGTTTGGCCGTAAAGTCCCAGTCTTATCGAATGGTGCAGGGCATTTTATAACTGGTGTTCAGAGTGAAGATGCATTAGTGTCATTTTTTAGAAATGAAACCGTGCAGCATCTAGATCAATACAGCGCTTGTAATCTTAAATTTAATGAAAAAGTCTTTATGATTGGCAACTCGCTATCATCTCAGGTTATATCAGGTTATCTATCTCACGCGGAATACGACATATACAAACTCGATTCACAAAGTGAATTGTTAAATAAAGCGCTAAAACAGAGTAGTGCACTGATCTTAGTTGAACACAGTGCTGACCCATACTTTGAGTTTTGTAAACAATTTAGAGCTATGTCTCAAAGCACAACGCCAATTATTTATTATAGCGACAAACTAACAGATCAAACTGAAGCTCAAGGTTTCGCTCTGGGCGTGTCTGACATGCTAGATGTAAGCAGACAGAAAGATAGTTTGTTAGGTAGGCTATCAATGCATGTGCGCACTAAGCATCAGTTAGATATCATCAGTGGTTATGCAACTCATGATGCATTAACAGGCTTTTATAATCGACGAGAAATTGAGCAGGTGTTAGAGCGCAGTTGGCAAACAGCTTGTCGGTACAGTACTGAATTGACGGTATTTTTGATTGATGTCGATGACTTAAAAAAATACAACCTCAAATTTGGTTATGCAGCGGGTGATGAAGCGTTGATGAGTATTGCCAATGTACTATCGGCAGGACGAAGTGAAGACATCGTAGGGCGTTTTTCTGGTGAAGAGTTCGTGATGATCTTACACAATACCCCAGAAAAAGAATTACTAAAAATAGCAAAGCGCATACAGAATAATATTTTATCTCGTAAAATCTGTTATAACAAAGATGAAAGCAATGACTTTGTCACAGTCTCTATTGGCATTGCGACGACGTCAGCAAATAAAGCACATAATTACACAGATCTGCTAGCTTTGGCTGATACAGCCTTAAACGAAACAAAAACGCTTGGCCGAAACCAAGCGATTAAGTTGAGATTAGCTTAACTTGTAAGTGAACACTTACATATAAGATGAAGAAATAAACTCAGCGATTTGCTCAGCTAGATTATCAGCAATCTTATCCATGGCTTTATTTTTAGCCATACTTTGGTAAGAAGAAGCTGCTTTCACTTTACTGTTGAAATGCGCTCTTTCTTCACCATTCTCAACGATAGAGACAAAAGTCTGTGCAACGCTATAATGAGTGCTGTCTTGGTTAATGTTTTGCCAGTCAGTTCTGATCTTTATGGTAAAATCTGGTTTAAATGTTGAAACTTTTAACCCCTGATCAGTGAGAGCCTTGGCTAGGTGATCTCTTAAATTTGACTCTTTCTCAGAAGTTACTTCAAGATTGAAGCTTAAACCAGCGATCACTTCTTCAGCTTGTTTTACCTTGTAAAATACCGATTCACTCAAGAGCACTTGTTGGCTTTGTAACATAGAAAGGAATTCGTTCTTTTGAATTCTTTCTGCCAATAGTTTCTTTACTCTCAATGCTGACTTCAAACGTTGCGTTTTAGTCGGTTGAGTTAAACTTACGCCTGAAATCTGGTTATCAACACCGGAAATTTCAAGTTCAGTCTGCATGATTGCATTCGTTTTATTAAACTCTGCAAGGGCATAAATGGTATTACCTTGCTGAAACTCTTCACTAATGCGTAACCCTTGTAGTTTTAAGTCAGGTACTTGTGAGCGAATTAACTCATTGAGTTTAAACTTACTAGTGCCATTACTAGCCTGTTGCACAATACGGGTGTCAGCAGTAATGACGACATTGAGTTGTTTTGCTAGTGCAACTCGGGCAGATTCTATTGCTGTATTTTTTGCTTGTTGTAAGTCACCATAATTTTGGGCTTGACCAACACCATATACAATATTGGGTGCACTTGGTGTTTGTGTGATCCAAGCTGGAATGACAGGCTCACTTTTCGAGGAAGAGGTAGACTGACACCCAGACAACATCAACAACGATAAACACGCAGCTAAAGGAGCTTTAGAAACCAAAGCGTGAACGTTTTTGATGTTTTTGAATTTTCTTCTGACCATTCCATACCTCACGGTTACTTGTCATATCGATTAATCTTAAGTCTATTTGGTAAAATGTAACTCTTTGTCCACCTTGTTCGTCAACAAATGAGTTTATTGAGCCCGAAAGCGCATAGTCAGCGCCAAGCTCTTGCCCCATTTCATTTTGCGTTTCGATAGAGGCATTAAGCTCTTGGTCTTTACGTTCTTCCCGGATTTCATTACGAATAGAGCTGTTTGCAACGAAATCTGCTTGCCCTGTTCTTAGAATGGCGCGCTTTAAATCATTTAAAAAAGTATCAACGGCAATGTGTTGGTGAGATTTATTTCGAACGCTTTGAATGATAATAGCAGGCTTAGTATTATGGTATTTTAAATGATCACTGACCCACGGAAATGTTAGCATATCATTAACCATGGCTTCAGCGACGAGTTGCGAATCCTTAGCATTCCAATTGTCAGATAAAGCAATTTCTTGGTTGCTATCAACGCGTTGAATCTGAGTGCTTTGACACCCCGAAAGTAATAGAGTGCCTGAAAGTAACAGACCAGAGTAGGTTAAAAAGTGTTTTGTTCTCTGCATTGTGTTTTCCATTTATAGAGCATTAACTGCTGGCGATGCATTTAAAAAGGTACGCGTGTGCCATACAGTCATTGAACCTTGTACATCTATGTTAGCCGATTGTTGTATCACTCGTCCCGAGTTTAGGGTGGTTTTTATTGTTAAATTTTGTAGCCCAGGCTTCAAAGAAAGCTGCGCCAGCCTGATTTGAGCAGGTAAAGATTGCCATTGTCTTGTGTCAGCAGAAGCTGTGATTGCGTTGACGGCGGTTGATGCCATTTTTACGAAGCTACCTAATAGATTATTCTGATTAGTCCCCGCTACTTGCATTGCTTTTCGAGCACTTAGTGCCTTGACGATTTCTCGCGTAAATGCAACTCTGATCTCAGATTGCGCATCAATTAAGGCTTTTTGTAAGGCTAATTGGCTAATTGAGTGAAACTGCTCAAGGTCAGCCAATTTTTTATTGTCTTGCCACACTTCAGTTTTACGGATAGGTAATTTAGGCGGGGCTAAATAACTGACTGAGATCCTTCCTCCGTATTCAAGGGCATCAATTAAGCCTATATCTTCAGCTTCATCCCACAAAGAGCCTAATGGAATACGTTTAGTCATGGTTCCTAAAAGCACATCGCTCACATCGCCAAGTATATAATTTTGCATCAGGTCAAATAAACTAGTATCGGCGTAGAGCATTTGGAACCAAAGTCGCTGCTCACGCTTTTCCTTTTCAGTGCCAATAAAAATAGGGTACATGACTAAGGCCTTTGAGCGCGCTTCGGCTCTGAGCATAAAGTTTAATTGTTTTTTTTCTGGTGCAATCCCTAAATTTTGGATAATAGTGAGTTGTGCGCCTTTTGGCACTTCAAGAGAAGTATGTTTATCTAGCAGAACTTGTAACTCTGACTGATAGCCGCCTGCTAATTTCATCGAACGTGCTAAGTTTTGTATGGCAAGCTTTTCAGTGGTGTTAGCTAACCCGTATTGCTTGGCAAAGCCATTGCCATAGGCGTGCGCTGCTCTTTGATATTGTAATCTTGCTGCATCAAAATCATTGTTTTGCTCGTTAAGAAAGCCACTGAATAAATGGGCGAATGCATCATCTTTATATTCGATGTTTTCTAGTAAACCGTCTGGTGCAGTGATAGGTTTTAGAATGTCGTAAATGATACTTGTAAGCGACTCGTCATCTTTTTTCTGTGGTTTGTTGTAACCGCCAGTCTCAGATTTTAAATTCTCCATGTAGACATCAAGTTGTCGCATTTCAACCTGACTAGAGTCTAAATATGTTTTGCGCATACTGAGGTTTTCCTGAGCTAGCGCGTTGAAGTTTAGTGCTTTTAAATAATGAATAAGAGGTAGGTAATAGTTTTTTCCCTCATATGTAGAGAACGTTGGCCCACTTAACATAGCAAGAGCTTGTTCAGACAGACTGATAGTATAAAAAGACGCGATCTGCGATTTCGCATTTTCTAAATGTTGATTACTTTGCAAGTATTCTCTTTCTAAATGAAGAATGCTTGCTAGCTCGAGTTCATGAAGAAGCCTGTCTCGACCAACAGGTGAATAGTTTTGCTTAATTGTCTGCTTGGCTTGTTTAAACTGCCCTTGCTCTATTTGTAAAATGGCATTCTTATTTGCGTGTATGGTGTTACAACCCGATAAAAATAATAATGTCAGGACACCCGCAAAAAGTTGTTGAAATGGAAAAAAATGGAATACCTTCAAGGACACATCCTTTGCGCTGAAAATAAATAAAGAATATAGTAACTTATATTCCAGTAAGGTATAGAAAAATAGTAACATTTGAAAGTGTAAAATTGTTAAAAGGTGTTTTTACACTTTATTACTGTTTAGCTTGATTAACTTTGCTACAGTAACTCTAACATTGCTTTAGGCTATTAAGGAAACCAAGATGAAAGTTAAACCACTAATTGCATCATTGTTCATGGCAGGTATGCTATCAGCGTGTAGTTCAACGTCAGACAACAGCGCTTCTAGTTCACGCGTAAATGTACCAGACTGGGTATTAAATCCGGTAGTAGAGAATGGTATCGCTGCAGCGGATTGTATCAAATATTCAGGTAATATCTCTATTGACCAAAAGATGGCAGTTGCGAATGCACGCTTAGCTTTGGCGCAACAAATCGAAACACGCATTGAAGGCTTAGATAAAACCTTTGCAAACCGTGTTGATGCAAATGACAAAACGACTGTGGGCTCAACTTTTAGTTCAGTCTCTAAACAGTTAACGAAACAAACACTACGTGGCTCTCGCGTTGTTAAAGCAGATATAGTTGATATTGCTGGTAAAGATTACTTTTGTGCACTGACAACTTTATCACCTGAATTAACAAAAACACTGTTTCAAGATTTAGTGAAAGAAACAAAAGTGAAAATCAACCCTCAAGATGAACAGTTTTTATATCAAGAATTTAAGGCATTCAAAGCAGAGCAAGATTTAGAAAAGGAAATTGCTAGACTAACAAACTAAGCAGTTCTAAGCGCATCATCCGATGCGCTTTTTTTGTCATTGAGGACAACCAAATGAAACGTCAACTAATGCTCTTAACGGCATCACCCATTTTAGCACTATATGTGCAAGCTTCACCTTCTAACCTCTATTCTGAACTTGATAAGGCTATGCAGTCCTGGCAGGCAGATCAAAGCCCATCAGAAGCAAAAGATTTATCTGAATTCGAGGCTTTCAAGCAGCAACATTTGAAAGATTTCAATCGTTATGTTGAAACGCAAATGGCGGAGTATGATAAATTCAGAGATAAGCTTCTTAAATCTTGGGGGGATTCGCAAGTAACCAATCAACACCAATTTGTGAGTTACTCCGACGATGACACAGCTAGACTAAATGTTGATTTTCAGAATAATACTCTAACTTTGAGTGTTAAACATAAGGCGGGTATCACACCTAAAAAAAATGAAGTTGAGGCGTTATTTCAGCAGTTCCTTCGTTCTGAACAAGCCCTATTGCAAGAGTTTTACAATCATGCGCCATCATCTTCAGATGAACGAAATTTTAAGCAAGCAGACGCGACAAAGATTGATAAAAAATCTCAAGCCAAGGCATTGAAAAAGGCGCTACAAGAGATCAAAAAGCAAACGCGTCTTCAGCAACAAGCGCTTGATAAAAAGTATGACGAACAACTTGTAACTGAAAATCCTAATAATCAATCGCTCAAGTCTTTAGAAGAAGATAAAGCAGCATTGAAACAGTTAGAACAAAAGCGCATGCTTGCCCTTAAAAAGAATGTGCCCAAAATTATCTCCGAGGCACCAAAGAACACGCTTGTTACTGAATTTGTAATAACTTTGCCAAAAAGAAATCAAGTATCACAGCGTGCAGAAAAGTACCTCGCGCCTATAAAAAAGCAAAGTACAAGATTTGAATTGCCTCCAGCAACTATTTTGGCCGTGATGCATACCGAAAGTCATTTTAATCCAATGGCAAAATCACATATCCCAGCTTTTGGATTAATGCAAGTTGTACCCACAAGCGCGGGTATTGATGTGAATCGATTCCTGTATGATATTGATGCCCCTATGTCAGCACCATATTTATACGTTTCTGATAATAATATAGAAGCGGGTTCGGCTTACTTGCACTTACTAGATAAACGCTATTTAAAACATATCTCAGATCCTTTAAGTAGAAAGTACTGCATGATAGCGGCTTACAATACTGGAGCCGGGAATGTAGCGAGGGCTTTTAACAGTGATGGCTCTAGAAATATTCGCAATGCAAGCAAAGTAATTAACTCTATGTCTCCTGAGCGTGTTTTAGAAGTATTGAGCGCAAATTTACCTTACGACGAAACTAGAAAATACATTCATAAGGTGCTTGAGAAAGAGAAGCTATACGCAGTAGATAATACCAATCCTCAATAATACTTAATCATTTTGAGGGACTAAAACTGACGTTAGCTTCGTTGAAAATTTCTTATTTAGAACAACTAAATGGCAAAGTTTTCGCCTCGCTACCGACAAGTTTTACTTGCCTCAAAATAGATCACTTAATTAAAAGGATTGATATAAACTCTAGTTTTTTACAAAAAACAAAACAAAAAAGGCTGCATTTGCAGCCTTTTTTAGTCAGTAGTGATACTTAGTCAACTTGAGCAGGAGAGGCCATGTCGGCACTAGCTCTTGCCGTTGGCGCTTTAGAGCCCGCAGACATACCAGAGTTATGTGTAGGTGTACGTTGTTCTAAAGGCATCGCAGATGGCATTTCAAATGCATCAATTTCATTACTGCTTTGCGCTTTCGTCATTGGTGCTGATGCATTGGCATGGAAACGAATGCGAGGTAGTGCTGACAAAGCGTTAACAGTTTTAGGGGCTTCAACCACTTCAACTGATTCTTCTGCTTTAGGTTCTTTAACTACTTCAACAGTTTCTTCTGCTTTAGGTGCTTCAGCCACTTCAACAGTTTCTTTTGCTTTAGGTGCTTCAACTACTTCAACAGTTTCTTCTGCTTTAGGTGCTTCAACTACTTCAACAGTTTCTTCTGCTTTAGGTGCTTCAACTACTTCAACAGTTTCTTCTGCTTTAGGCGCTTCAACCATTTCAACAGTTTTTTCTGCTTTAGGCACTTCAACTACCTCAACAGTTTCTTCTGTTTTAGGAGTTTCAACTACCTCAACAGCTTCTTCTGCTTTAGGTGCTTCAGGTACTTCAACAGTTTCTTCTGTTTTAGGCGTTTCAGCAACTTCGACAGTTTCTTCAGCTTTAGAAGTTTCAGCAACTTCGATAGTTTCTTCAACTTTAGGAGTTTCAGCACTTTGCTCTGTTGTCTGTTTAGCTTTTAGCTCAGCTTCGTATTCTGCAGCAGCTTGGTCAGCTACAGGGACGAATGCAGGCTCTTGCTCTTTTTCTACGGATTCAGGTTTCCTTCTACGCTGGCCTGCTGCTCTAAGGTGACGAGGAGAACGGCGAGAACGTGTTTTTGGCGTTTCTTCTCCTTGCTCAACAGATTCAGTAGAGATTTCTGTAGAAGTTTCTTGAACTGAAGCAACTTCAGGCACTTCCGCTTTTTGTTCTTTTTGTACTGCTTTCTTCGGTTTCTCTATGCGCTTCTCTTCCGAAATTGCTGCTTGTACTTCACCTTGGGCTTGTTCTTTAGAAACAGTCTTATTTTCTGAAGAAGTATCTACAGCTGTATTGTTGCTATCTTGATTTTCAATAGCAGCTTCTTGATCAGCAATACGTACTTTTTTGCGAAGGTTGCGGCGCTGACGTCTTGGCTTTACGCGAACTTCAGCATTTGCAGTCTCTTCGGTATTAGTTTGTTGCTTTTCATCAGCTTCTTTATTACTACGATTGTCAGGGCGACGACGCGTATTTTGACGACGGCGCTTATTACGATTTTCCTGACCTTCTTTTTTCTCATTCTGGTCTTTGCTTTCAGAATTGTCTTTAGCTTGAGCGTCATCACGTTTTTTGTGGTTACGACGCTTTTGTTGATTGCGGCGACGGTTATCGTTATTTCTTCGAGGTTTACGTTCATGGCTTTTATTTTCAGGCTCTTTTTTCTCAGACTCTTCGTCTGATGAAAACAGGCCTTTTAACCAATTGCCCAAACGCGTGAATAACCCTTCAGATTTAACCTGTTCTGCTTTTGGAGCAACTGAAGCAGGTTGAGGTGCTGGGGCTGGCGCAGAAGGCATAACAACACCTTTCAACACAGGCTCTTCTTTAGGGGTTGTGTTAACTGCAACTTCGATTACTTCAGGTTCTGGTGTTGCAATTTGTTCATAACTGGCAGCCTCAGGCGTTTCATCTTTACGAAGGCGAATTACTTCATAATGTGGTGTTTCTAAGTGCTGGTTAGGGATGATGAAAACATTACAGTTATGACGTTTCTCAATTCGATGAACTGACTTACGCTTTTCATTAAGAAGATAAGCTGCAACAGCGACTGGCACTTGAGCGTTAACTTGTGCAGTATTTTCTTTAATTGCTTCTTCTTCGATTAAACGAAGGATAGAAAGAGCAATTGATTCATTCGAACGAATTGTACCTTGACCACTACAACGTGGACATGAGTGTTGACTAGCTTCACCTAACGAAGGACGAAGACGTTGACGAGACATCTCAAGTAAACCAAAGCGTGAAATTTTACCAATTTGAACACGTGCTCGGTCTGGACGTACGGCGTCCTTAAGACGGTTTTCAACTTCACGTTGATGACGAGGTGGAGTCATATCGATGAAATCGATAACGATCAGACCGCCTAAGTCACGCAAACGTAATTGACGGGCGATCTCATCAGCTGCTTCAAGGTTTGTATTTAAAGCAGTTTCTTCAATGTCGCCACCTTTGGTTGCTTTTGAAGAGTTGATGTCAATTGACGTTAGAGCTTCAGTAGGGTCAATGACAATTGAACCACCCGAAGGGAGACGTACTTCACGTTGGAAAGCAGATTCAATTTGGCTTTCGATTTGATAATGCGTAAATAGCGGTACGTCGTTTTGATAAAGTTTAACACGGTTAATGAAGTCTGGACGAAAACGCTCTATATGGGCTTTTGCTTCTTCAAAAACGCGGGCTTTATCAATTAGAATCTCACCAATATCACGACGTAAATAATCACGAATAGCGCGGAAAATAACGTTACTTTCTTGGTGGATTAAGAATGGTGCTTTATCGCTGTCAGCGGCTTGCTGAATTGCATCCCAGTGAACAAGTAGCGCTTTTAAATCATACTCTAGCTCTTCAAATGATTTACCAACACCGGCAGTACGAACAATTAGGCCCATGCCTTTTGGTAGATCTAATCGGCTTAGCGCTTCTTTAAGTTGAATTCGCTCGTCACCTTCAATACGGCGAGAAATGCCACCTGCACGAGGGTTGTTCGGCATCAGGACTAAGTAACTACCTGCAACACTGATGAATGTTGTTAAAGCAGCCCCTTTTTGGCCTCGCTCTTCTTTATCAACTTGTACAATGACTTCTTGGCCTTCTTTTATAACATCTTTGATGTTTGGGCGGCCGTTAAAGGTATAACCTTCAGGGAAGTAAGTTTTAGCGATTTCTTTAAGAGGAAGGAAACCGTGTCTCTCAGCACCGTAATCAACAAATGCAGCTTCTAGAGATGGTTCGATTCGAGTGATTTTACCTTTGTAAATATTGGCTTTTTTCTGTTCGTGGCCAGGACTTTCGATATCTAAGTCATATAATTTCTGACCGTCAACCAGTGCGACGCGCATTTCTTCTTGCTGCGTAGCATTGATCAGCATACGTTTCATATTGTTAACTCTACTTTCAAATTAAGTCGAGTCTGATGTGCAAAGTGTGGACCTGACGAGTGCCCCATATTTAATGATGCAGTCTCACGACTGGGGTCAATGGAATGTTCTTACAACTTATTTTTTAAGCGCACGGTGACAATTATCACTACCAGTTTATTCGCACGGTAAGGGCGCTTCTTAGTGAATAAGTTTTATCTCGTTTTTGGCTTTTACTTACGCAATCAGACATTTATTTCTATTTTTGCTTTCTTTTTAATCATGCTTAGCCTTCACTGCGATCTGTTACGCGCATCGAAGTGAGCTAAAGGCACGTGTTATTCGGGTGACAAAAGCTTTGGAAATCCAAGCTGCTATCTGTATGATCATCACCCATGATGTGCATCACGATTATTGTCTTTGCGATAAAAAGCAGTTTCGCAAAAAAATTGCGCGTCGATTATCCCATTAATAACGTCGTGATAGCAACTAAATTATTACTCAAATCAGTGATTAGGCAATGTCAGAAAAATCTCCTTTAAAAGTCAGCTTTGTAACCGTAACTGAAGATCAGCAAGGTCAGAGAATTGATAACTTCTTAGTGACCCATCTGAAAGGGGTACCAAAAAGTGCAATTTATAAAATTCTTCGAAAAGGAGAGGTTAGGGTTAATAAAAAGCGCATCAAGCCTGTCTATAAATTACAAATGGACGACTTAATTCGGATACCGCCCATTAAAGTGGCTGAACGAGAAGAGTTTGTGCCTAAAAACCTGGATAAAATTTCGGCGCTTGAAGATGCTATCTTGTTTGAAGATCAATACCTAATTGTTATTAATAAACCTTCTGGTATGGCCGTTCATGGTGGTAGCGGTTTGAGTTATGGTTTAATTGAAGCGCTCCGTGTTTTAAGACCGCAAGAAAAAAACCTAGAACTTGTGCACCGTTTAGATAGGGATACATCAGGATGTTTATTAATCTCTAAAAAACGTTCTATTTTAAAAGGACTCCATGAGCAGCTCCGTGAAAAAACTATGGAGAAAAACTACTGGGCATTAGTAGTGGGAGAGTGGGCGGCAAAAATTAAAAATGTTACCGAGCCTCTTCGAAAAAATACTCTACAGTCAGGCGAACGTGTTGTTCGAGTAGATGAAGAGCAGGGTAAGGCATCACATACTCGCTTTAGAGTGCTTGAGCGTTTTGATGGTTGCACGTTGGTACAAGCATCGCCAGTGACAGGTCGCACTCATCAGATTCGTGTTCACACTCAATGTAAAGGTCATCCTATTGCGTGTGATGATAAGTATGGCGACCAAGTTTTTGATAGCCGTATGAGAGAAATGGGACTGAGCCGTTTATTCTTACACGCCCATGATCTTCGTTTTTTACACCCTAAGCATGAAACAACCATGCATGTTGAGGCGCCACTAGATAAAGCATTAAATAATGCTTTAAAAACATTAAGAGCGAAGTAATGCAGTATAAACTCGTTATTTTTGATTGGGATGGCACTTTAATGGATTCAGTGCCAAAAATCGTAAATGTTTTAAAGCTTGCAGCCAAACATTGTGATGCAACAATTCCGACTGATGAAGATGCCAAATCTATTATCGGTTTATCTTTGCCGACAGCGGTTGCAAAGTTGTTTCCAAATGATGAAGACAAGTGGGAAGCGTTAGCTCAAGCTTATAAAACGGTTTATAAAGAAGGGGATGATACGCCTACGCCGTTATTTACAGGAGCAAATGACTTATTAGATTCTTTAGCTGCGAGTCAGGTGCAACTGGCAGTTGCGACCGGTAAATCCCGTACAGGGTTAAACCGTTTAATGGCTGAAACATCGACAGAAGAATACTTTGTTACCACTAAAACAGCTGATGAAGCGCAGTCGAAGCCAAATCCTGATATGTTAAATCAAATTCTAGCGATAACAGGTATGGCTGCTGAAGATGCCATTATGATTGGTGATTCATTATTAGATATTGAAATGGCCAAGCAAGCGGGTGTTGCAGCGGTTGGATTGACCCATGGTGCAGCAACTCGAGCAGCGCTTGAAAAAACGCAAGCGCTGACAGTGCTAGACAATCTAACTGAACTACATACTTTTCTGTTGGCTGAGCAACACATCGACGTCAAAGCGAGCTAATAACTCGGTTAATCTAATTAATGGCAGCCCAATCAATGAATTTGGATCGCTGCCTTCTAATTTTTCAAACAAACAAATCCCCAAACCTTCGCTTTTAAAGCTGCCAGCACATTGATAGGGCGTTTCAGCATCACAATATGCCTCGATTTGTGCGAGAGTTAACTTCTTAAAATGAACGTTGAACGGTTCAACAATGACTTCATATCGGTTCGTTGCTATGTCGTATAGGCATAATCCAGTTAAAAACTTCACTTTATTACCACTAAAACTTTGCAGCTGTTTGATGGCATTTTCTTTTGTATGGGGTTTACCAAGTATTTTTCCGTCGTGAACAGCTACTTGGTCTGAGCCAATCACCAAGCCTTCTTTGAATTTGTCATTGGCTGCTTTTGCTTTTAACACACTTAACCTAGACACTAATTCGTCAGGCGACTCATCGCATAAATGACTTTCATCAACATCAGGTGAAAATGATGAGAAAGGAAGGTTTAATTTTTTTAAAATTTGCTGCCTAAATGGCGAGCTTGACGCTAAAATAAGAGGAGTTTTCATAAACACTTAGTTGTCAAAATACCAATAGCGCTAGAATAGGGCGCAATAGAGCGAAAAACAAAGGAAACTTTGATTTTTATTTTGACTAAAACATTAACTATCTATATGATGCAGCCCCTATGCAAAAGGTGAAAATTCCCATCACTCTTGATCCTTGCAGAGCAGCTCAACGCAGACTTAGTTATGACGGCGTTGTTCAGCTTGAAGAACTTTCTCGCTTAGAGCAAGTTGTGCAAGATCAAACTGGTGAAATAGCGGTAGACATTCATTGCAGTAATGATGAACAAGGGTTGGTTGTAATTCGCGGTTCTTTCCGTGCACATCTGACCGTTATTTGTCAGCGTTGTAATGGAGATTTAGGGTTGGATTTGGAACATGACTTTGCTTATTCACCGGTTAAAGCGGGTGATGAGTCGGACCATCTTCCTGATTGCTACGATGTGGTTGAACTGGATGAAGAAGGTGAAATAAATCTTCGTCAACTTATAGAAGACGAGCTTATTTTAGCGATTCCTATAGTGCCAACTCACGACGAAGCATCTTGCGCTTATTCCGAAGAGCCTGCGAGCTTTGGTGAAGTAGTCGCAACAGAGAGCAAACCAAATCCATTTGAAATTTTAAAACAACTTAAGAAAGATTCTTAGGAGAAGGCTAATGGCTGTACAAAAAAGCAAAAAGTCTCGCGCAAGACGTGGCATGCGCCGTTCACACGACGCAATCAGTGGACCAGCTCTAACTGTAGATCAGGTTTCTGGTGAGACTCATCTTCGTCACCACGTGACTGCTGATGGTTACTACAAAGGCGAAAAAGTAATTTCTAAATAAGAGATTGCTTTTATGCTGACTCATCTAACCATTGCGTTAGATATGATGGGGGGCGATTACGGCCCCCGTTCATCTATTCCAGCCGCAATTTCTGCGGTACATAAATACCCTCATCTTACATTGCTTCTTTGTGGCGATGAAGTAAGTATTTCTAATGCCTTAAGAAAGCACAAGGCAGACTCCCACCCTAGGCTAATCATAAAGCATTGTAGTGAAGTTGTTTCCAATAACTGCGAACCAGCCCAAGCGCTTCGTAATAAAAAAGACTCTTCAATGCGTGTGGCTTTAGATTTAGTAAAGAACAAACAAGCACAAGCTTGTGTTAGTTCTGGTAATACTGGTGCACTGTTATTGATTGCACACTTTGTGTTAAAAATGCTTCCCGGCATTAAAAGACCTGCACTCATTTCTGCCGTACCAACTGAAAAAAAGCAGCCTGTTTATTTATTGGACTTAGGTGCGAATGTGCATTGTGATGCGCAAACATTGTTTCAGTTTGGCATTATGGGCAGTATTGTTGCTGGTGAGACCTGTAAAGGTGATAGGCCAAAAGTCTGTTTGCTTAACATTGGCTCTGAGGACATTAAAGGCAATGACACAATTAAAGAAGCCGCGAATATGATGAAGGCAACACCTCATATTAACTACACAGGTTTTTGTGAAGGCAGTGATATGTTTTCTGGTAAGGCCGATGTTGTAGTTTGTGAGGGGTTTGTGGGCAATGTCGCACTGAAAACATGTGAAGGTATTGCTAAACTTATTATGCATAAGTTTACAAAAGCGTTGAAAAAACGTTTTTTCTACCGATTATTAGCCGTATTACTCAGTCCAATCATAAAAAAACTCTACAGAAGGGTGAACCCCGACCAGTATAACGGTGCAAGTCTGGTAGGATTGCGTGGTATTGTTGTGAAAAGTCATGGAAATGCTTCGAACAAGGCGTTTCTTGCTGCAATCGAAGAAGCTATCAGAGAAGTTGAAAAACAAGTTCCTGAAAAAATAGAAGCGACCTTCGAACAAATTGCATTAGATGAAGAACACTCGCCATCGTCCCTCAAAAATTACTGACTTGGGGTGAGGGTGGCATAACTATTATTATAAAGAGCATTATATGTCACAGAAAATTGCACTTTTATTCCCAGGTCAAGGCTCACAAGCAGTTGGTATGCTTGCTGGGTTACTTGAATCATCAGAAATTGTAAAAGCAACATTTGCAGAAGCTTCAGAAGCGCTGGGTTACGACTTAGCGAATTTAGTTGTAAATGGTCCTGCTGAAGAACTAAATCAAACTCATCGTACACAACCAGCACTATTAACTGCGAGCGTTGCTGTTTACCGCGAATGGGTAGCAAACAATTCAGAAGTTGAGACTGTTTTAGCAGGTCACAGCTTAGGGGAATACTCAGCATTGGTGTGTGCTGGTGTATTAAGCCTGGCTGAAGCTGTAAAACTGGTTGAAAGTCGTGGTCTATACATGCAAGAAGCTGTGCCAGCAGGCGTAGGTTCAATGGCTGCTATCATTGGTCTTGATGATGACAAGATCCAAGCAATTTGTGCCGAGCTTTCGGGTGAGCAAGTTGTAGCGCCAGTGAACTACAACTCTCCTGGTCAGGTTGTTATTGCAGGTCATAAAGAAGCGGTTGAAAAAGCCTCTGAAGCGTGTAAAGAAGCGGGCGCTAAACGCGCACTTCCATTAGCTGTAAGTGTGCCTTCTCATTGTGAATTAATGAAGCCTGCTGCTGAAAAACTGGCTGCTGATTTAGAAGCACTTACATTTAATGTACCGAAAGCAAGCGTAATCAATAATGTTGACGTTGCTATGGAGACAGAAGCAGCTCCAATTAAAGATGCATTAGTACGTCAACTTTACAGCCCAGTACGTTGGACAGAAACAGTTCAAGAACTAGCTAAACAAGGTATTTCACAAACTTATGAATTTGGTCCTGGTAAAGTACTGAGTGGCCTAGTTAAGCGTATTGATAGATCAATTTCTTGTGCGTCAGTAAGTGATGCGGCTGCAATTGAATCTGCTAAATAAGAAGAGATAAAGAATGAGTAATCTATTTTCGTTAGAAGGTAAAATTGTTTTAGTAACAGGTGCAAGCCGTGGTATTGGTAAATCAGTTGCTAATGCATTAGTTGCACAAGGTGCGATTGTTGCGGGTACTGCGACAAGCGAGTCTGGCGCTGAAAAAATCAGTGAATATTTAGGCGAAAACGGCAAAGGTTACGCGCTGAATGTGACAGATGCTGATTCAATCACAGCAACATTAGCGGCTATTAAAGCTGATTTTGGTGATATTGACGTGCTAGTTAATAACGCAGGTATCACACGTGATAACCTACTTATGCGTATGAAAGACGATGAGTGGAATGACATCATCGATACCAACTTAAGCTCTATCTACCGTCTTTCTAAAGCGGTTCTTCGTCCTATGATGAAGAAAAAAGCTGGTCGTATCATTAACATTGGTTCTGTTGTGGGCACAATGGGTAATGCAGGTCAAGCAAACTATGCAGCTGCAAAAGCGGGTGTAATTGGTTTTTCTAAATCTCTAGCACGCGAAGTCGCTTCTCGTGGTATTACAGTAAACGTTATCGCACCAGGTTTCATTCAAACTGACATGACTGATGAGCTAACTGATGAGCAAAAAGCAGCAACGCTTGCTAACGTACCTGCAGGTCGTTTAGGCCAGCCAGAAGAAATTGCAGCTGCTGTATGTTATTTAGCGTCTGATGCTGCTGCGTACGTATCAGGTGAGACTTTGCACGTAAATGGTGCGATGTACATGGTTTAATTGCGATAGATCATAAAAAGCACTCAATTAATTTTTTATGATCTTGCAGCAATCTTACTTGAAATTGCTATTAAAATGAGCGATAAAAGTATAAATTAATTTATAACAGGTTTGACCAGATCAAAATATCTGAGCAAATCCTTGAAACCCAGAATTATGCGCCGTACACTACGCCGCAATCTGAAAATAACGCAAATGCGTTTTAATAAAGGAAAGAAGAATGAGCGATATCCAAGAACGCGTAACGAAAATCATTGTTGAGCAACTAGGTGTTAAAGAAGAAGAAGTTAAAAACGAAGCGTCTTTCGTAGACGACTTAGGTGCTGACTCTCTAGACACTGTTGAGCTAGTAATGGCTCTAGAAGAAGAGTTCGACACTGAGATCCCTGATGAAGAAGCAGAGAAAATCACTACTGTTCAAGCAGCGATCGACTACGTTACTGCTCACGCTGAGTAATCAAACGTATCACTTGGGGCAGCATTCGCTGCCCTTAGTCTTTTCTACCCCCTCATAAAAATAATCAATCCTTTTGGAGGAAACCGTGGCTAAACGTCGAGTCGTAGTAACTGGCTTAGGTATGTTGACGCCGCTAGGTAATGATGTTGCATCAACCTGGCAAGGCTTACTAGAAGGCCAAAGTGGCATTTCTAACATCACGCACTTTGATACCACAAATTTTGGAACTAAATTCGCAGGTCTGATCAATGATTTTGATGTCACTGAATACATGCCGAAGAAAGAAGCCAAAAAAATGGACTTGTTTATCCAATATGGTGTTGCAGCAGGGGTTCAAGCTTTAAAAGACTCCGGTCTTGAAATCACTGACGAAAATGCACCCCGTGTTGGTGTCGCTGTAGGTTCAGGTATCGGTGGTTTAACATTAATCGAAGAAAACCATGTAAAACTACTTAATAGTGGCCCACGTAAGCTGTCACCGTTTTATGTGCCTTCGACAATTATCAATATGATCTCTGGTCACCTGTCTATCATGCATGGCTTGAGAGGTCCAAATATTTCAATCGTAACTGCTTGTACAACAGGTTTGCACAACATCGGCCATGCTGCGCGCATGATTGCTTATGGTGATGCAGATGCGATGGTTGCAGGCGGTGCGGAAAAAGCATCTACGCCAATTGGTATGGGTGGTTTCAGTGCAGCACGTGCACTTTCAACACGTAACGATGACCCACAAGCGGCTTCTCGTCCTTGGGACAAAGACCGCGATGGTTTTGTACTTGCAGATGGTGCGGGCGTGATGGTACTTGAAGAGTACGAACATGCAAAAGCACGCGGCGCAAAAATTTATGCTGAGCTAGTTGGCTTTGGCATGAGTGGCGATGCATTCCATATGACGTCTCCACCTGAAGATGGTTCAGGTGCAGCGCTTGCGATGGAAAATGCCCTTAAAGATGCGGGTATAAACGCTGAAAAAGTGGGTTATATCAATGCTCACGGTACTTCAACGCATGCGGGCGATAAAGCTGAGACGCAAGCGGTTAAGTCTATCTTTGGTGCAGCTGCTGATAAAGTAATGGTTGGTTCATCTAAGTCAATGATGGGTCACCTACTCGGTGCCGCTGGCTCTGTTGAGTCAATTATCACGGCTCTATCTTTACATGACCAAAAAGTATCACCGACCATTAACCTAGATAACCCAGACGAGGGGTGTGATCTAGATTATATTGCGCACACAGGTCGTGACGCAAAACTTGAGTACGCTTTATGTAACTCATTTGGTTTTGGTGGAACCAATGGCTCGTTGCTATTTAAAAAGGTATAATCCTTAAATACGGCGACAAACTATTAAAGAAAGCCTGGCAACGCCGGGCTTTTTTGTGATTAAAATGAGCTTAAAAATAACAACGACAATCACACCTCAAGACCGCGGTTTTCAATATGGCGATGGCTTTTTTACCACTGCTGCCATTAAATCAGGCAAAGTTCAACACTTGGACTTGCATTTCACACGCCTGCAATCATGTGCCAAAGCACTATATTTTCCAAAAATTGATTGGCAACAACTGCAATCCGAGTGTAAAAAGCTTGTATCAGAGCATAAATTAGCTGTGTTAAAAGTAATTATCACCAGAGGTGAGGGAGGTCGAGGTTACCAAGCCCCTGATAATCCAAGCCTAAATGCGATTGTTTCTATACTTCCTTTCCCAACACATTATGCTGATTGGCAGGCGCAAGGGATCAAAGTAAGCATTTCAAACGTAAAGCTTGGTCATCAGCCATTGTTGGCTGGCTTAAAAACACTAAATAGACTTGAACAAGTGCTCATCAAACAAGATGCCAAGCAGTTTATTGATAGCCATGATGTGGTAGTGTTAGACATTAATAATCAAGTGATTGAAACATCAGCAGGAAATTTGATTGGTTTTAAACATGGTGAGTTATTTACACCAAAATTATCAAAAGCGGGCATAAAAGGTGTTTATCTCAGTGCATTACAGCAAGTAAATACCATCACCGAAGTTGAAGAGAGTACTGTTTTTTGGACTGATATGGACGCGTTGTTTACTTGTAATAGTTTGATGGAGTTAGTGCCAATTATTCAATTAGATTCAAAAAAGTTTGAGCTTGAAGCAGCTTTAATCGTCAAACAGAGTTTAATGAGTTCCTTACATGCTTAAGAAGATAACCGCAGTCTTTGTACTCATGATGTTATTTGCTGCCATATTCATTCAACAGCAAATAACACACTTCAAGCAATTACAGCTAACTAATATCCCTGAGCTGTTCGAAGTGAAACGTGGTACAGGTGTTCATCGACTTTGTAATGATTGGTTAACGAAAGGTAATATTGAATCGTGTTTTGCACTGCAAGTATATGCCAAGTTATATCCTGCAAATACTTCGCTAAAACCAGGTTTATATGAACTGCAAAATTTAACCGTATTAGAAACCATTGACAAAATTCACCAAGGCCAGCAAAAACAGTTTAGTTTTACCGTGATCGAAGGTGACACTTTAAAAATGGTCCTTAATAAGCTCAAATCGGCTGACTTCATCGATTATGATATTGACGAAGCAAAGCTTTCAGAGCAATTAGAAGTGACTAAAAATGCGGAAGGCTGGTTATTACCCGAGACTTATTTTTATCATGCAAATGACAGCGCATTGTCGATAATTACACGTGCGCATGACGCAATGAAAACTGAGCTAGCGCAAGTTTGGGAAAATAGAATGGCTAATTTGCCACTTCAAAATGCTTATGAGGCGCTTATATTGGCATCTATCATTGAGAAGGAAACAGGTTATGCTGGAGAGCGCAAAAAAATAGCTTCAGTGTTTATTAACCGACTAAATAAGAATATGCGTTTGCAAACTGATCCTACGGTAATTTATGGATTGGGAGAGCGATTTGATGGTGATATTAAACGCAAAGACTTAAAAGAGTATACGCCTTATAATACATACAGAATAAATGGGTTACCGCCAACACCTATTGCCATGCCATCTAAAGAGGCGATTATTGCGGCGACTCAACCTGATACAACCGACTACTATTATTTTGTTGCCAAGGGCAATGGTCAGCATCAGTTTTCAAAAAGCTTAAAGGACCATAATAAAGCCGTGAGGCAATATATTTTAAAGAGAAGTAATGACAGCTAAATTTATTGTGATTGAAGGCCTTGAAGGGGCGGGTAAGTCAACGGCAATGCAAATTTGCCAACAGTTTCTTGCAGACAAGAAAATTGATTTTATTAATACCCGCGAGCCGGGTGGTACACCAATGGCTGAAGCACTTCGAACGCTTGTGAAAAATCAGTATGAAGAAGAAGTGGCAGGTGAAACCGAGCTACTTATTATGTACGCAGCACGGGCGCAGTTACTGCATAATGTTATCAGACCCAGTCTTGCTGCCAATAAATGGGTGTTGGGTGACAGACATGACATGTCTTCTCAAGCTTATCAAGGCGGTGGCAGAGGTTTACCTCAAGCAACCTTGAATAGTCTTTCAGATATTGTGTTACAAGGTTTGAAACCAGATCTCACTCTATATTTGGATATTTCTCCCGAAGTGGGACTGTCACGAGCACGTGGGCGCGGAGAACTCGACAGAATCGAGTTAGAGGCAATAGAGTTTTTCGAAAAAACTCGTTCGCGTTATTTAGCATTAGCTGAATCGGACGAAAACTGTGTGGTCATAAATGCAGAGCAAGCGATGGATAAAGTGCATGCTGATATCTTGGCAGCATTAGAAAACTTTTATCAGCAGGTTAATTTGTGATGATGCCTTGGTTAGAGCGTCCTTGGCAACAGCTCAATACGAGCTTTAAAGCGGGTCGCTTTCATCATGCTCAGCTGCTTGCTGGGTTGCAAGGAGTAGGCAAGTTAGCATTAGCACAGGGACTAGCTGATGCCATCTTGTGTGAAAATACTTCAGAGCTTTTGGCATGTGGCCAATGTAAAAGTTGCGCCTTAATTGCAGCACAAACTCACCCTGATAAACTGCTTGTCAGCTCTGAGGGTGCGACTATAGGTGTCGATGAAATAAGAGCAATCGCCGATTTCATCTATCATTCGGCGCAGCAAGGTGGCAACAAAGTGGTTATTGTTCACCAAGCGCATAAGATGACGCATTCAGCGGCAAATGCGTTACTTAAAACACTTGAAGAGCCCAATGCTAAACGCTTTTTGATTTTAACCTGTGATGATGTCGCACAATTACCAGCGACGATTGTGAGTCGCTGTGCAAAGAGTAATGTAGCGGTTCAATCCCAACAACAAGTAAGGGCGTGGTTGATTCAGCAGCTAGGTGATTATGTCGACCAACCATGGATTGATTTATTTGTATCGCAGCCTTTAAAAATTAAACATTGGATTGAAACTTCGCAAGTTGAACAAATTAATCAATTATTTAATAGTATTGAGAGGCTCGGACATGATACAGATGTGTCAGAATGCGTTGAACTATTGATGAAGTCTCCAGAACTGGTGAGTGAGATGAGCTTATTTGTTCAAGAGAGAATAAAACAACGCTTATGCGAAGGCGCCGATTTTTTTAAAATAACGGCTTCACAGCGTGCATTAAGTGAGTTTATAAAGGATCATCAACAAATTCCCGGCTTGAATTTACAGTTGGCCTTGCTTAAGTTGTTTACATCATTAAAGCAAGCTTTGCAGTAGGAGAGCACTATGCAAGTATTACTTCTAGATTTTGAAGATTTTGACGAGTTATATCGTTGTTATATGCCCGCTTTAAAGCATGGCGGCTTGTTTGTTAAAACTAACTCACGTTTTGATATGGGACAGCCTTTATCGTTGCGCGTAACTTTGCCTGATGCATTAGAAGAGGATGTCATTGAAGGCAAAGTAGTATGGATAACACCGCAAGGTGCGCAAAATTCAAATCCACCAGGCGTGGGCGTTGGCTTTTCTGAGGGGAATGAAACAGTCAACGATAAAATCATAAAGTTGCTGGGGACAGCACTTAATTCAGAAAAACCCACCTACACCATGTAAGAGTAGTTATGATTGTAGATTCGCACTGCCATTTAGATAGATTAGATTTTGATAAACTTGGTTTATCACTTCCAGAAGCATTAGATGCAGCAAGACAAAAGCAAGTCGAGCACTTTTTATGTGTTAGCGTCACATTAGAGCAATTCCCCAGCATGCTTGAAAAAGTTCAAGCATTTGATGATATTTCAGTCTCATGTGGTGTGCACCCACTAAACCAAGATCAAGCTCTAGATAAAAGTCAGTTATTGTCATTGGCTCAACACGATAAAGTGGTTGCGATTGGCGAAACGGGCCTAGATTATTACTACTCAAAAGACACGCATTCTGTGCAACAAGAGAGTTTTGTTGGACATATTGAGGTGGCTAATGAACTACAAAAGCCGCTGATCATTCATACCCGAGATGCCCGAACTGATACCATAGATCTAATGAAAGCTCATGGTGCCGATAAATGCGGTGGTGTTTTGCATTGTTTTACAGAAGATTGGAACATGGCAAAGCAAGCACTTGATTTGGGTTTTTATATTTCAATCTCAGGTATTGTGACATTTAAAAATGCGGTTGAATTAAAAGAGGTGGTGAAACAAATTCCACTAGATAGATTACTCATCGAAACTGATTCTCCTTACCTTGCACCAGTGCCTTATCGTGGCAAAACCAATCAGCCAGCTTATGTGCAAGATGTTGCTTATTATATTGCTGACTTAAAAGGTATCACATATAAAGAGCTCGCAACGGCAACAACCAACAACTTTTATGATCTATTTAGCTTAGCCAAGCGCAAATAATCGTCATGTCAGTTGTAAACACACATCTTCCAGAACTTTTACTTGGCCCGATGGTTCGTCGGGCCGAAGTTAACAATGTGTGTTTGCAACTTGTTACCTCAATGCCTCGGGTTGTACGTTTTGAGTTTACAGGCGCTGAGGTTGAAAACGAAGTACTCGAAATACCACTGGGTAAGCATTGTTTTTTTTACATAGTGAATGTGAAACCAAAAAGTGGTGAGCTTATTGCTGATACAGCAATAGGTTATACGTTGTATCTCGATGACATTAAAACGGATTTATCAGCTTATTGCTACTTTCATACCGATACGCCTGAATTTGTGGTCCCAAATGTTTTAAAGCAAGTGTTACACGGCTCTTGTCGTAACCCGCATTATCCAGTTGAAGATTCATTGGCGAGTGCAGATCATACGTTGGCTGAGGCAAGAGCTCATCAAGAGTCAGCACCTTCGCTATTATTACTCTCAGGCGATCAAATCTATGCCGATGATGTTGCCGGGCCAATGCTTCAAGCCATCTATGCTGTTATTGAGCAACTCGGTTTGTTCAAAGAAGCCCGAACTGAGTATATAAATTTACCTGATAATTTATCTGAGCAATTATTTGCAAGAACGCCACATTTACCAAAAACAGCATGGCAAGAACGTTCAAAACGCAGTTTAGGATATTGGCTTCGCAAAGATGACCCACATTTTACCAGTGCGCATTCAGTCAATCATCTTATCTATTTAGAAGAGTATATTGCTTATTATTTATTAGCGCATAGCGAAGTGTGTTGGCAGTTTTTTGATTTTGATAAAGCAAATTTTCAGTGCCCGGTCACAAAATATACTGAGCTATATGAGTTACAAAAAACCAGTTTAAAAGAGTTTGTGAAGAGTTTACCGAAAGTTGCGAGGTTGTTTGCCAACATTTCAACACTGATGATGTTCGACGATCATGATGTTACGGATGACTGGAATCTCACAGCTCAGTGGGAACAAAATATTTCGTCAAACCCCGCAAGCCAACGAATTATCAGTAATGGCTTGCTGTCTTATTGGCTTTTCCAAGGGCTTGGTAATGACGCAGGTTTAATGTCTAAAACACTTTTCACCCATTTCAGCTCTAGTCTAAAGACAGGTGAATGGCATCTGACTAAATTTGATACTTACCTCCACCAGTTTGATAACTGGCATTATTGCCTTGAAACAACGCCGAAACTGGTTGTACTAGATACTCGTACGCATCGCTGGCGTAATGAGCAAGACTTTAATGAGCCTAGTGGTTTAATGGATTGGGAAATGCTGATGTTTCTTCAAACTCAGCTGCAGCATCAAAAAGAAATAATTATAGTTTCTCCAGCGCCAGTATTTGGGGTGAAAGCCATTGAAGCGGTGCAAGCCATTTTCAACGCCTGTGGTCACCCTTTGGTTGTAGACGTTGAAAACTGGATGGCCCATGAAGGGGCAGCCCGAAAGCTTATGGACATATTTAGACGCAGTGACACACCGATTGAAACAATTATATTATCTGGTGATGTGCATTATTCGTTCTGTTTTTCTGTTCAAGCGCGTTTTGGGCAACACGATAATCGCATCTGGCAATTGACCGCATCAGGCATCAAAAATGAGTTCCCTAAGACGCTATTGAAATGCTTTGACCATTTAGATTCGTTTTTATATGCCAGGTGGAGCCCGCTTAACTTTTTTACTAAACGTTGGCAAATGAAAGTCACTAAACACCTATGTCGTTCTGAACAGTTGCGTTCACCCTACCTCTTGTCTCATGCATCAATTAGCTTAATAGAGTTAAAAGATAATAAGTTATCTGGTTACTATCTTTTGCACTCAGATGGTACAAAAAGTGATTTTGAGCTTTGATGCTCCCTTTTGTTGATTCAGTTAAAGCTTATCGTATGTTCATGTTCAAAGAGATACCGTCACGAAGCATCACTAGAGCTAGTATCTAACACTTAATTAATTGGGTTGGTAGAAAAACTTGTCTATTTTTTAGTGAGTTTTAATAGCTTTGCTATATTTAAAACACTTTGATGTGTTTGATGGCAGGGTATGAGAGCAACAACTTTATCTTTTCTATTTCTGCTTGTTTTTAGTCCTCTTACGTTGGCGGTTCCTCAGTTTACTGACACCGCTCAGATCATGCGTTCTTATGACTATAGTGCAGGCCTTACACAAAGTTCGATAACTGCACTTGCTCAAGATCAGTTCGGTTACATCTGGGTAGGCACACAAGCAGGGCTGAATAGATTTGATGGTCATGAATTTAAACAGTTTCGCCCAAAGCAACAAGATAAAAACAGTCTTTCAGGCGGTTTTATCACTGATATCTGTATTAGTGATCAAGATGTTTGGATTGGAACACATACAGGAATAAGTCGATACAATACATTAAACGGCCGATTTACCTCTTTCTTGGCCGGTGATTTTGACACGATCACATCTGATAGGGTGAATGATTTAACCTGTGAGAGTAGTCACGTATTAGTCTCTACAGCCAATGGTGAGAGCTATCAAATAAACAAAAGTACGTTGAAAGTGAGTAACTCAGGACTGAAAGGTAATTTTATTCGTTCACCACAAACGCAAAATAACTATACTTTTTATCTTACAGACAAAGGCTTAATGAAAATCAACGAGCAGCAACAGCCCAAATTACTGCTTGAAGGCGAGTTTAAAATACTTAAAGTCAGAGAGCAAAGAGCGATCTTATTTACCAAAAGTGAAGAATTAATAGTTTATGATTTGTTATACGACAGAGTTTTATGGTCTAAAACGTTTGCAGAAGTTGCGAATATCACGCTCAATAATCTTTACGTTTCTACGAACGAAATTTTACTGGCAACCAATAATGGCGTCTATTTATTTAAATTCGACGGTACATTATTAAACCATTGGTATAAACGTCAGCAATCCAATGGCCTACAAGATAACAATATCCTATCGGTCATGAGAGATAAAAATAAAGGGCTGTGGATAGGAACTGAAACTCGAGGATTGCATTTCTTTAGCCAGCTGAGTGAGTCTTTTGGTCATGTTAGCTCTGATAATTACCCTGATTCTCCGTTAGCTACACCAGATACACGTACATTTGCAATCGACCAGTTAGACAGAATATGGGTTGGTACGTCTGCAGGTGTATATATTTTTAATGGTGAAGGGTTTATCGAGTCGCAATTTATTTATAAACCATTAATTGCAGTACAGGGCAGTTTTGTCACTAAGTTATTTATGTATGAGTCAGAATTATGGATTGCAACACGTGGTAATGGCGTTTTTAGATTTTCGTTAGACACTGAGACTCTAGAGCATTTTAAGCCTGACTTTGGCAATGGCCCAGAACTAAGCTTCAATGATATAACAGTATATGATGGCGTATTGCTGCTTTCATCAAGAACGATGGGACTGATGTTTTATAATGAGAACAATAATAAGCTCATGCCATACTTTGCAAGTTCGCTCGATGCTCCTTCTCATGTTTCATCCATGCTGGTTGTTAAAGAGGCACTGTGGTTCGGAAGTATAGGAAATGGTTTATTCCGCTATAAAGGAGATGAATTACAACAAATCAGTACTTCTGATGGCTTATTGTCGAATTTGGTTTTTATGCTTGTACAAGATTCGTATGGAAGAGTATGGGTAGCAAGTGAGCAAGGAATAACGCTCATTCATAATGACTTTAGTATTGAACGCACTTTTACTCAAAACGAAGGGTTAAGTAATACAGCGATTTGGGGGCTCATATATGATGGTGTTGGGCATGTTTGGGCAGGTACGAGCGGTGGGCTAAGTCGCATTGATATAAGCAACTTTAATGTGCATAACTTTTCTCCAACAGATGGGATCCAAGATAATGAGTTTAACTACAATGCGGCATGGTTAGCGCCAGATGGCCGTCTATTTGTGGGTGGAGCAAAAGGATTCAACCAATTTTATCCTCAAGAACTTGATGTTGATAACTCAGCAAGGCCTTTATTAGTAAGCGAGATAGAGCTATTGGGCGAACCTTTGAAACCAGCTGAGGATGCGGTTTTATCTGTTGCCCCAGAACTAGCTGCAGGGCTCGTTTTAGCACATAACCAAGACATAATTTCCTTGAATTACTCTAGTTTGGACTACGGGGCTGAACAAAATCAGTTTTACTATCGAGTTATTGGTTTGAGTGAGCAATGGCTGAAACTTGCAAGTGGGGTAAGACAAGTTAGTCTATTAAAGCTAAAACCCGGTGACTATGTCATAGAGGCTTACACTATTAATCGGTTTAATGTTGCTTCTCCGGTGCATCAATTTTCGATTAGTATTGCAGCACCTTGGTGGTGGAATACGACCTCAAAAAGCTTTTATATCTTTCTAATATTAGCACTGATAGCTTCTATTGTGTATGCCCGCCAGCAGCGGTACAAAAAGGTAGTTCGAGACAACATAAAAATGTCAGAACTAAGACAGCGTTTAGAGTGGTCACTTTGGGCCAGTGGGGATGAGCTTTGGGATTGGCACGTTAACAGTAATAAGATATATCGACATACCGTGTTTTCAAAAGTTGATTATGGTGATGCGGGCTCTGTGATGACAATTGATGATTTTGATCAGTTTGTACACCCAAAAGATTGTATTTTGGTTGAGGAGAAAGTTCGAGAATGTATAGAAGGAAAAACTGACAGCTATGAAATTGCAATACGAGTCAAAGACTTGTTCGAACAGTGGACTTGGGTACTTGATCGAGGAAAAGTGGTAAAACGTGATGAGAACGGTAAAGCTACACGAATTGCCGGTGCGTTGAAAGATATTGCGGAATTAAAGAAAAACCAAGATGCTCTACAAACGTTAAACGAACAGCTAGAGATAAATGTCGCAATGCGAACTGATCAACTCTATAAAAAGAATCAGAAGTTAGAACAAGCAATGATGGAACTACAGCATACCCAACAAGAGTTGATCGAAAGTGAAAAAATGGCGTCACTGGGTGGGCTAGTTGCGGGTGTTGCCCATGAGATAAATACACCTTTAGGAGTTGCATTGACGGCGCTCACATATAACCAAGAAAACTTGGCAACAATTGAAAACAAATTAGCGAATAAATCGTTAAGGCAACAAGACCTCGATAATGCAATCAATGAGCAAAACCAAGGTTATGCTTTAATTTTAAGGAACCTAGATAGAGCGCAAAGTTTAATCAGTAATTTCAAACAAGTTGCTGTTGATCAGTCAAGTGAACAAGCCAGAAATATTTTTATAAAGTCTTATTTAAGGGAAGTATTTGACTCTCTCGTACCACTTACAAAGGGTAAGCAAATAGAGATAGTCATAGTAGGTGAGGACTTTGAATTACACACCTATCCAGGTGCAATTTACCAAGTTATTACTAACTTTTTGAACAATTCGATGATCCATGGTTTTGAAGGGATGGGGACTGGCAAAATAGAGGTGTCTCTTGCGCGTGAAGGTAATTATTGGCTTATGAGTTATACAGATAACGGCAAAGGAATGAACTCAGAAATACTTAAAACGGTATTTGATCCTTTTGTAACGACTAAAAGGAATCAAGGTGGGTGTGGTTTGGGGATGCATATTGTTTACAATTTAGTTACGCAGCTTTTGAAGGGAGAAATCAAATGTAGTTCCACATTTGGGGAAGGTATCTCTATAAAACTAAAATTACCTACTGAGTTACTTTAGTGCTCGCTGAAAGTTTTCAATTTGAAATTTTACAGCAAAACATATATTGACCTGCCTAAAGCGAATAAAAATATTGCTTAATATCAACTTTTCAAGTGCACAGCATTTTAATGTGTTACCCGATTTTATATACTGATATTTCTTAGATATTCTCATAATTCAGAGGTTGTAGATGACTCAGCTTTTTCCAAAATCACGATTAAAATGGGCCTGTAGAAGGGGAATGCTTGAACTAGACGTATTATTGGGGCCATTTGTTGATGAAGCCTTTGACGAGTTACCTGAATCTGATAAATTGACCTTTCAACGACTACTTGAAGTAGAAGACCCAGATCTATTTGCTTGGTTCATGGGTCATGAGAAGTGTCCTGATCCAGAACTCAATAAAATGGTTCAATTTATACTTGGCCGCGTTAAAGTATAAAATTGTATTTCAAAATAACCGACAAGATTTGAGGGCGATTGCACTTGTCTTGTTGGTTATAAGCTTTGTTACCTTTCTTGTAACTGCTCATCTTTATCCTTTCTTATTTATTTGCCTTGCAGCGTTATTGGCTTTTTATGTAAACCACTTACACATCAAGAATACTACCCCATTTTGTGGCACGGTGTTGTTCGATACTCAAGACAATTATATTGAGATTCATAGTGTAAACAGAGTTTGTGGGCAGGTTGTATGTGCAAAATTACAGTTTTTAACTTTATCAATAAAGATAAGAACAAGCGAACAAAAAGATAAGACAGTTCAATTTGTGGCTTCTTCTATGATTGACCGTGATTGGCGAAGGCTTTGCCGTTTTGCTTTAAACGAACAGCAATACCAACCTTCAAAATAGTTTATTATTTATGAAGATTGGTATGGTAAGCGCATTGAGTTTGATTAAGGCTTTAGCACAGTGGGTGTTGGATTATCGTTTTGTTCAGGGTAATCAAGAGTGTAATGCAAGCCTCTGCTCTCTTTACGCTCTAGCGCACTTCGAATAATTAACTCTGCAACTTGTACAAGGTTTCTGAGTTCTAATAAATTGTTACTCACCCTAAAGTTAGCATAATATTCTTGAATTTCTTGTTGCAAGAGTTCAACTCGTCGCAAAGCTCGTTCTAAGCGCTTCGTAGAGCGGACAATGCCGACATAATCCCACATGAATAACCTCAATTCATGCCAATTGTGGGTAATAACAACCTCTTCATCAGAGTTACCGACCTGACTTTCATCCCATTGAGTGAGCTGAGTAGATGCTTTTGCATGGTCGAGTTTAGACAAAATATCTTTAGCTGCTGCATGCGCAAACACTATACATTCGAGTAATGAATTACTCGCCATACGATTCGCACCGTGTAGACCGGTATAAGCGACTTCTCCAATAGCATATAGATTTTGTAAGTCAGTCTTACCATTGAAGTCTGTCATTACACCACCACAGGTATAATGTGCAGCTGGTACAACAGGGATTGGCTCTTTTGTAATATCTAGGCCAACACTTAAACACTTTGCGTAAATGGTAGGAAAGTGCTCAATGATAAAGTCTTTGTCTTTGTGTGAAATATCGAGATACACACAGTTTGCGCCTAAGCGCTTCATCTCAAAATCTATCGCTCTGGCAACAATATCTCGCGGAGCTAGCTCTTCGCGCTCGTCAAAATCAGGCATAAAACGCGTACCGTCAGGGCGTTTTAAGTGGGCACCTTCACCACGCATCGCCTCAGTGATTAAAAAGTTCTGAAGTTCTGGATGATAAAGGCTTGTTGGATGAAATTGATTAAATTCCATATTCGCAACGCGACAACCAGCGCGCCAAGCCATTGCAATACCGTCTCCACTTGATACATCAGGGTTGGAAGTGTAAAGATAAACTTTGCTGGCTCCACCCGTTGCTAACGCAACGAACTTTGCTGAAATGGTTTCTACTTTGTCTTCAATACGGTTGTAAACATAGACGCCTTTGACTGGTTGAGTGTCACATGCGGTATTTTTTACTAAATCTATGGCATTGTAGTTTTCAAGTAACTTTATATTTTTATGAGATTGTACTTGGCTAACTAGAGTAGTTTGTACTGCTTTACCTGTTGCGTCGGCAGCGTGCAGAATTCTTCTGTGGCTGTGCCCACCTTCACGAGTTAAGTGATAGCGCTCTTTGCCTTTGCTATCAAACTCCATATCAAAGGGTACGCCTTGTTCAATTAACCATTTTAAACAGGCTTTAGCATTGCTGGCTGTGTAGTGCACTGCGTCTCTGTCGCATAAACCACCACCGGCAGCTAACGTGTCTTCAACATGTGATTCAATACTGTCATTTTTTTTATCAAAAACAGCTGCTATGCCACCTTGAGCATAAAGTGTAGACCCTTCTTTTAAAGACCCTTTACTGATAACTGTTACGTTACAGTGTTCAGCAAGTGAAAGTGCAAGGCTCAATCCGGCAGCACCACTACCAATGACAACCACGTCAGTTTCATGGTTATTGATTTGTTTCATATTCGAATCTTCGTTTTTTCTATGTGATGTACACTAACAAGTGTACTATGATCGTAAAAGTACGAACGTTAGGCCAAAATAGACTTTTTGAAAGTGGTTATTTTAAGCGCTCAGAAGATATTTTAAAAAAAAATTTAAAAAAACAGAACTTTTTATTTAATAGTGTGTCTCAATTGCTGTGAAAGATGGCAACTCACATTTAGTTACAATTATAAGAAAGAGGAGTACCGGCTCGAATGAGCGAGCAGGAATTGGATTTAGCATTGGTCAAGCGGGTACAGCAAGGAGATAAAAACGCCTTCAACCTCTTAGTTGCCAAATATCAAAACAGAATCGCAGGTCTTATCTCTCGATATGTATCAAATCAAAGCGATATAGCTGACGTAGCACAAGAAGCGTTTATTAAAGCGTATCGTGCTCTGCCTAACTTTAGAGGTGAGAGTGCATTTTATACTTGGCTTTATCGTATTGCGGTTAACTGTTCTAAAAATTATTTGGTGGCTCAAGGTCGTAAACCGCCAGCCAACGATATTGATGCTGAAGAAGCTGAACTCTACGATAATGCAGATTCGCTTCGTTCAAATGCATCGCCAGAGAATTTATTGCTTAGTGATGAAGTTAAAGCCGTTATCTATAAAACCATAGATGGCTTGCCTGATGACTTGAAAACGGCAATTACCCTAAGAGAAATTGAGGGTATGAGCTACGAAGAAATTGCCGTGATTATGGACTGTCCTGTTGGAACAGTGAGGTCGCGAATTTTCAGAGCGCGTGAAGCAATTGATAATAATTTAAACCCAATGATTAGTGAGTCTTAAATATGACCCAAGCTAATAAAGCTGAGATTGAACAAGTTAGCACTTCTGAAATTTTTGATGGTGAGCGTACTCTAGATGATGCAAGCTTAAGTCAATTAGACTCAGAAAAGTTTTCTCGATACGCCCTGATCGGTGATGCGTTGAGAGCCAAAAGCGACAATGCAGTAACTATCGACATAACATCAAGCTTTGCGGCCGCTTTGGCTGATGAGCCTTGTCACAACGTGAAAGGCATTGAAGAAGTTGTTCTTCAACCTGAACAGTCGAATGTTGTCAGTATCAGTAGTTGGAAAAAGCCATTTTCTCAAATTGCGATAGCTGCCAGTGTCGCACTAGTCGCGGTGTTAGGTGTAAATACGATGCAGCAAACGCCTGTTGTGGGTGAGGATTTACCTGTATTGCAGTCCATTCCCGTGGCTGGAGGTGTTTCACCTGTGAGTTTTTCTTCTGAAGGCTCTGCGCTACAAAGCGCGCAACAAGGTGTAAGAGAACTTCAGCAACAACGTATTGGTGCTCTCGTACTTGAACATCAGCGTCAATCGAGAATGGCGCATGCGTTGCATCAATCTAAAACAGAAAAAACAGAAGAGAATAAAGAACCGAATTAATGAAGCCGTTTATTTTTCTTATTGGTTTATGTTTTGCCCTAGTGACTCAAGCTTCTGAGACACTTACTGCAAAACAATTATTACAAAATATGGCTACTGCTGTGCATCAAAGAAATTTTGATGCCTCATTCGTAGTGATGAAAGAAAAGGGGATGGAGCCGTATCGTTGGTTGCATGCTCAGCACCAGAACCAAGAACTTGAATTACTTAGTTTGCTTAATGGTGCTGGCCTAGAAATTGTTCGTGTTGATGATAAGGTCACTTACTTTGAACCACAATCAGCACCTTACTCTATCTCAACCGACTCTATAGCAGGTCCAATACCGGAAGTATTGTTTAAAGATATTTCTATATTGAAGCAAGATTATGATTTTGTTTTAGGTGGAAAAGGCCGTATAGCAGGTCGTCCGGCCCAGCTGGTTAGGTTAGAATCTAAAGACAGTGGTAAATACAACTATTGGCTATGGATCGATACTGAGTCATCACTTCTTTTAAAAGCGGCATATGTGAATCAAGCGGGCGAGTTGCTAGAGCAACTTCAGCTCACACATATCAGCGTTACAACAGAACCTGCACAACAACTTGTTGAACTTCTCAATAGAGATTTTCCTGAACCAGCAGTGGTTAATGAAAATGTCATCAGTGAACAGTCTCAGTCAAATTGGCAAATCGATTGGCTACCCCAAGGTTTTACCTTATTAAAAGCCGACAGGCACAAGCTAGATTTAAATAATGAGCTTGCAGATTATTATTTGTTTTCAGATGGGTTAGTTGAATTTTCAGTATTTGTGCAAAGACCTCTGGCTGGTAAAAGACCCAGTGGCGCGTTATCATCGGGTGCAACGACTGTTTATGTTCACAACTCAGGTGCTTTTGATGTATCTGTGGTAGGTAAAATCCCGCCACAAACAGCCAAAAATATTGCCGAGTCTGTAAAACGAGCTCTATGATAGAACAAACCTTGAGTGTCGCGAAAATTCGCGGCACGACTGCTTATCTTCAAGCCGAACCTAAGCCAGCTTGTGAAGGGTGTAATGGCAAGTGTGGGTCGCAAATATTTAGCCGACTATTTGGTACACAAAAAAAACTCTTTCCTATTGAACTTCATGAGTCAGTTGAAGTTGGTCAAAAAATAAAATTATCACTTGATGACAGCAAGCTAGTTAATCATGGTGCATGGGTTTACATGACCCCATTAATGGGGGCATTCATCATGATGTTTATTGGCGCGTTTTTGTTAAATTTATCAGAACCTTTTCAGATCTTGTTTGCGCTAATGGGTGGTTTGATGGGGTTCATCGTTGCGCGATATCGAGTTGGACGACTCAAACACCAAGTAAAAGTGGTAAAAATTTACCCAATTAGTTTCTCTGTGAAGCAAATAGATGGTGATTAGCGCAAATAAAATGTAAAATCCCACCCTAATATCTAATTTAATGACTTAAGAAGTTTAGAATCCAGAAATATGAAGCATATCCGTAACTTTTCTATTATCGCCCATATCGACCATGGCAAATCAACTTTGTCTGACCGCTTAATCCAAGTCTGTGGTGGTTTAACAGATCGTGAAATGCAGCAGCAAGTTCTGGATTCGATGGACATCGAACGTGAGCGTGGTATTACCATCAAAGCACAGAGTGTAACGCTTAACTACACGGCTGATGATGGTGAAACTTATCAACTTAACTTCATCGATACACCAGGACACGTTGACTTCACCTATGAAGTATCACGTTCACTTGCTGCGTGTGAAGGTGCACTATTAGTTGTTGATGCGGGTCAGGGTGTAGAAGCACAAACTCTTGCAAACTGCTACACAGCGATTGAAATGGACTTAGAAGTCATTCCAATTCTTAACAAAATAGATTTACCTCAGGCCGATCCACTTCGCGTTGCTGAAGAAATTGAAGAAATCGTGGGTATTGACGCGTTAGAAGCTGTTCAATGTTCAGCAAAAACAGGTATTGGTATTAAAGACGTACTAGAAAATATTGTACGCGATGTACCACCGCCAGTAGGCGATTCTGAAGCACCTCTTCAAGCGCTAATTATCGATTCGTGGTTTGACCCATACCAAGGCGTTGTATCTCTGGTACGTATTAAGCATGGTGAATTACGTAAAGGCGATAAAATCAAGATTATGTCAACAGATCAAACACATATTGCTGATCATGTTGGTATTTTCACACCTAAGCAGACAAACACAGGAGTGTTGAAAACCGGCGAAGTAGGCTTTGTGATTGCGGGTATTAAAGATATCCATGGTGCACCTGTAGGTGACACAATTACTTTGACACAAAATGCAGCGCCTGAACGTCTACCTGGTTTCCAACGCGTTAAGCCACAGGTTTACGCGGGTATGTTCCCGATTGCTTCAGACGAATATGACGCTTTCCGTGATGCGCTTAACAAACTAAGCCTAAATGATGCGTCATTATTCTTCGAGCCTGAAAACTCAACCGCACTTGGGTTTGGTTTCCGTGTTGGCTTCTTAGGTATGCTACACATGGAAATCATTCAAGAGCGTCTTGAACGTGAATATAACATGGACCTTATCACTACTGCGCCAACGGTAGTGTATGAGGTAGAAACAAAAGATGGCGTTATTCAAATAGATAACCCGTCGGAACTACCTCCAGTCAATGACATCATTGAAATTCGCGAGCCGATTGTTGAAGCGAATATCCTTGTTCCGCAAGAATACCTTGGTAATGTAATTACGCTGTGTATTGAGAAGCGTGGTGTGCAAACTAAGATGGCGTATCACGGTAACCAAGTTGCTGTAACTTACGAGCTACCAATGGCCGAAGTGGTGATGGACTTCTTTGATAAGCTTAAGTCAACGAGCCGTGGTTTTGCGTCACTAGATTATAACTTTAAGCGTTTCCAAGCTTCTGATATGGTTAGGGTTGATATTCTAATTAACGGCGACCGTGTTGATGCATTGGCGATTATCGCTCACCGTGAGGGTTCGCAGCAGCGTGGCCGTCAATTAGCTGATGCGTTGAAAGAGCTTATTCCTCGTCAAATGTTCGATATTGCGATCCAAGCAGCTATCGGTACACATGTTATTGCACGTACAACAGTTAAGCAGTTACGTAAGAACGTAATCGCGAAATGTTACGGCGGTGACGTGAGCCGTAAGAAAAAGCTACTTCAAAAACAAAAAGAAGGTAAAAAGCGAATGAAGCAATTGGGTAACGTTGAAGTTCCTCAAGATGCATTCTTAGCAATCCTTAAAGTAGGTAAATAACAGGACTTATTAATGGCAGGCTATTTTTCTGTATTCTTGGTGCTTTTGACTCTTGGGTCAGGCTTGATTTGGTTGATTGACCACTACATGTTCGCACCAAAGCGAAAAGAACGAATTGCGTTGGCACAAGGTGCTACGCAAACTCCTCTTGATGATGATGTGATTGCGCAGATTGCCCCAGAGCCTGCCATTGTAGAGGGTGCAAAGTCTATTTTTCCTATGATTGCTGCGATCACCATCTTCCGTTCGTTTATTTTTGAACCATTTCAGATACCGTCAGGCTCAATGATGCCAACGCTATTAGATGGTGATTTTATTTTGGTTCAAAAATATGCATATGGCATTAAAGATCCGGTTTGGCGCTCACAGATGATTGAAGTCGGTGAACCAGAACGTGGTGATATTACGGTATTTAAATTCCCACTTGATGAGCGAATTGATTTTATTAAACGTGTCATTGGCTTACCAGGGGATAGTATTGTATATCGTAATCGTCAACTTTTTATCAAGCCTAATTGTGAAGCCGGTAAAGAGCGCACTGACAACCTAGTGTGTGGTGAATACAATAAGATAGGTCTTGATATTGTAAACCGTGATGAATTTATGCAAGGACCAATGCATTTGGTAAGACTGACTGAAGACTTACCAGGTGCACAACATGACATCCTAATAAACCCACAGGCTTTAGAATCTACTGATCGTTATTACCAGCAAACTGGTACTCGCAAAGATGAGTGGGTTGTACCTAAAGACAGTTATTTTGTTATGGGTGATAACCGTAACAACAGTCAAGATGGTCGTATGTGGGGTTTTGTCCCTAAAGAAAACTTAGTCGGCAAAGCGGTGTTTATTTGGATGAGTTTTGATTTTGATAATGGCCCAAATAGCCTGTTACCAGGATGGGTTCCAACCGGTGTTCGTTTCGAACGCCTAGGTAATATTCAATAAAATGAAAAGAAGTGTAGCAGAATTATATAAAAAAATAGGCTATGAATTTAGTGATGAGGCATTGCTTGAACAAGCGATGACTCACCGTAGTCACAAAGGCCAACATAATGAGCGCTTAGAGTTTCTTGGTGACTCGATCTTGAGCTACGTGATTGCCGATGCTTTATACAAAAAATTTCCTAAAGCACGTGAAGGCGATCTAAGTCGAATGCGTTCGACGCTTGTACGCGGTCAAACTTTAGCTGAATTTGGTGTTGAGTTTAATTTAGGTGATTATCTTCGTTTAGGCCCAGGTGAATTAAAAAGCGGTGGTTTTAGACGCGAATCAACACTTGCAGACGCTGTTGAAGCGATCATTGGTGCCGTTTTCTTAGATTCAGATATTGATTCTTGTACTAAGCTTATTTTGACATGGTACGACTCTCGTTTAGCGGCAATTTCTCCGGGTCACAATCAAAAAGATCCGAAAACATTACTGCAAGAGTTTCTACAGGCTCGAAAACTGCCTTTACCAAATTACACTGTGATCGACACGAAAGGTCAGGCACATAACCAGACATTCACGGTTGAATGTGAAGTGGAAGGGATGGAAAGCATTATTTCTGTGGGCAGTTCACGTCGTAAGGCTGAACAAAAAGCAGCAGAGCAAGCATTGAAGATTTTAAAGAATGACGCCTAATACGCACTGCGGCATGATCGCAATCGTTGGTCGCCCTAATGTGGGTAAATCAACGTTACTAAACAAAATTGTTGAACAAAAAGTCAGTATCACCTCGCGCAAACCGCAAACTACCCGTCACCGTATCATGGGTATTCATACTGAAGACAACTATCAAGCCGTTTATGTCGACACGCCGGGTCTTCATATTGAAGAAAAACGTGCGATCAACCGTTTAATGAACCGTGCAGCATCAAGCTCAATTGGTGATGTTGAACTGATCATTTTTGTGGTTGAAGGCACGCTATGGACGAAAGACGATGAAATGGTACTAAAAAAAGTCCAAGACAGTGGTCGTCCAGTGCTTATTGTTATGAACAAAACGGATAATGTAAAAGACAAAGAAGCCGTACTTCCCCACATGCAGTGGTTGAGTGAGCAAGGTAACTTTGTTGGTATCGTGCCAATTTCTGCAAAAAGCGGTAAGAATATCGATTTGGTAAAAGATGAAGTTCGCAAACGCCTTCCTGCGTGTGAATTTTACTTCCCTGAAGATTACGTGACTGATCGATCAATGCGCTTCTTAGCAGCAGAAATCATTCGTGAAAAGTTAATGCGTTTCATGGGGGACGAACTTCCTTACTCTGTTACTGTAGAAATCGAACAGTTTAAATGGCAAGACAATGGCGTTTGGCAGATCAATGGTTTGATCTTAGTTGAACGTCAATCACAAAAGCGTATGGTAATCGGTAATAAAGGCGAAAAGCTTAAGGTTATCGGTCGCGAAGCGCGTAAAGACCTTGAAGATATGCTTGATAACAAAGTATTTCTTGAACTTTGGGTAAAAGTGAAGTCTGGCTGGGCTGACGATGAGCGTGCACTTCGCTCTCTAGGCTACGGAGAAGACTGATTGCATAACGACTTTCGACAAGCTTACTTACTGCATAGACGTCCGTACAGTGACTCTCAGGCCATGCTAAGTATGCTTGTTGAAGGTGTAGGGCACCTAACCATGTTGGCTAGACTCAAAGGCAAACAGTCGGTTAAGTACAGTGCTCAACTTCAACCATTCACCCCAATTTTGTGCCGCTATGCTGGCAACTATGACCTTAAATACTTAAACCAATTCGAATTAGTACAAAACCCACTTCCCTTAAAAGGCAAGCCGTTATATTGTGCTTTTTATTTGAATGAGCTCAGTTATAGAGTGATCCCCGCCAGTGAGCCACAAGAATATATTTACGAGTTATATCAAAAACACTTAAAACAACTAGTAGACTGTAATGACTTTGAACCCGTATTACGTTCTTATGAGTATCAGTTACTTGAAGCTTTGGGGTTTGGGGTTGAGTTTGACATGGATGCTGATGGTGATGAGATAAAAGATAAATATTATTACCAATATATTCCAGAATTAGGCTTTGTTGTTACCGACAACCCGCAAATGGGGTTTAATGGTAAAGTACTTAATCGTATGGCAAGTGGGGAGTTTGCAGATCCTGAGGTGCGCAAGCCTGCAAAGCATTTAAGTCGGTATTTATTAAAACCACTTTTAGGAAACAAGGCTTTAAAGAGCCGAGAATTATTTTTATCAAGGTAAGGCAATGAAAGATATTTTATTAGGCGTTAACGTCGACCATATTGCAACGCTAAGACAAGCTCGTGGTACCAGTTATCCAGACCCTGCACATGCGGCAGCGGTTGCTGAGCATGCCGGTGCTGATGGTATTACCATCCACTTACGAGAAGACAGACGTCATATTCAAGACAGAGATGTCTATGTGATGGCAAAAACCATTCAAACTCGTATGAATCTTGAAATCGCGCTGACTGAAGAAATGATCAATATCGCGCTTGAAGTTAAACCAGCATATGTGTGCCTAGTACCTGAAAAACGTGAAGAATTAACTACTGAAGGCGGCCTTGATGTTATTTCACATCAAGCTGCAATCACCGACGCTGTAAGCAAACTAGAAGCCGCAGGTATTAAAGTATCGTTATTCATTGATGCTGATAAAGCACAAATTGATGCAGCAAAAGCAACCGGAGCACCTTATATTGAGATCCACACAGGTGCTTATGCAGATGCCGAAACAGACAAAGAAATGGCGCAAGAACTTGAGCGAATTCGTGAAGGCGTGAAATATGCGCACGGACTAGGGATCATAGTGAATGCAGGTCATGGTTTGCATTACCACAATGTTAAGCCGATTGCTGAAATGCCTGAAATTTATGAGCTGAACATTGGTCATGCGATTATTGCGCGCGCAGCAATCGATGGCCTTGAAAAAGCCGTGCGTGATATGAAGCGTATCATGTTAGAGGCAAGACAAGCTTAATAAGCTTACATGTACTCTAAAGGGCCGCCAATGCGGCCTTTTCTATATGTGTTTCATTTATAAGAGGTCAATATGCGTTGGCAAACAGAGTTTTTAGAGAAGCATACTCTTTTAAAAAGTTACCCAGATAATGTGCAATGTGTACTCGACTGGTTAGAGCAAGTTTTATCCAAACAAAAATGCCCATTTTGCTTAGCCATTAATGGTGCGCAGGGCAGTGGTAAGTCAACATTATCGGAGTATTTAAGGGCATATTTAGAGAGCCAAGGTATTACCACTGAGATTGTTTCTTTAGACGACTTTTATTTATCAAAAGCACAAAGAGTAGAGCGAGCTACTCAATACCATCCGCTTTTTAATGTGCGAGGCGTGCCAGGTACGCACGATATTAGTTTTGCTATTGAGCAAGTAAAAAGATTTAAAAATAGTGAGGATTTTATCCTGCCTCGTTTTAACAAAGCGATTGATGAGCCTTATAGCACTGATAGGTGGTTATATTGCAAAAATAAGCCCAAGGTGCTTATTTTTGAGGGGTGGTGTTTAGGACTACTGCCACAAAGTGAAGCGCAGTTAAATATACCGATGAATAATCTCGAAACTACGCAAGACTCAAATGGAAAGTATCGTGTCCGAGTGAACCAATTTTTATCGGATGAGTATCAAGCCTTGTTCGCACTTTTCGATAAATTAGTTTTTTTGAATGCGCAAAGCTTCGAGCGTGTTTACAGTTGGCGTTTGCAGCAAGAGCATCAGCTAATAAAACGAGCAGGGACCGGTATGAGTGATGAAGCAGTCACTATCTTTATTCAATATTTTGAGCGATTAACCCGATGGGGAATCGAAAGCCTGAGTGCGCGCAGCGACTTGCACATCAAGCTTGATGAAAACCGACAATTTAGTGTGGCTACTTAAACTTAGTTTAAGTTAGCTCACTTCATTTAATAGTGGCTTGTTTTGACTAAAGTCACTTAAGTTACCAATTGTCACATCAGCAATTTGCTCAAGAGCTTCTTCTGTGAAGAAACCCTGGTGACCTGTAATCAGTACATTAGGAAAGCTCACTAAACGAGCGAATAAGTCATCTTGCAAAATTTCTTCACTGCGATTTTTGAAGAACAGCTCAGACTCCTGTTCATAGACATCTAGTCCCAAGTAGCCTAATTTTCTTGATTTTAGTGCTTGAATACAGGCCTGAGTATCTATGAGTGCACCGCGACTAGTATTAATTAACATGACTCCCTCTTGCATTTTGTTAAATGCAGTTTCATCGATAATATGATGAGTTGCTTCATTTAAAGGGCAGTGCAACGAAATGATATCACTTTGGGCCAATAACATTTCTAGGCTAACTTGAGTATAAGAGCCTTCGCCAACGTTAGGGTCAAACACTAAAACTTCTGCACCAAAGCCATTGAGAATTCGGATCAGGGCTTGGCCAATCTTTCCTGCACCAACAATACCGACCGTTTTTTTATGCAGATTAAAACCGAGTAAGCCATTTAGGTCGAAGTTATCTTCTCTTACTCGGTTATAAGCTTTATGAGTTTTACGACTGAGCGTTAGCATTAAAGCAATACAATGCTCTGCAACGGCTTCAGGGCTGTATGCGGGTACACGAACTACGGTGATCCCGAGTTTTTTAGCACATGCTATATCGACATTATTAAAGCCTGCGCATCTTAATGCGATACAGCGTATACCCTGCTCAGCTAATAATTCTAATACAGGGCCTGATAAGTCATCGTTTACAAAGGCGCAGACAGCTTGAAAACCCGAACATAGTGGTGCAGTTTGCACATTTAATGCTTCGCTAAAATGCGAGACGCTAATATTGCTGGTAGTGGATAATGCGTGTTCGAAATAGGGTTGTTCATACCTTTGCGAGCTGAACAAGGCGACTTTCATCATAAAGCTGACTCTCAATAGCTGTTTTTAGTGATTCTGGTTTAGTTCTAGGCGCATAACGTGCGACGAGTTCACCTTTTGAGTTTACTAAAAACTTAGTGAAATTCCATTTAATTGCCCGATTTTGCACTATGCCACGTGTATGCGTTTTTAAATAGTTAAAAATAGGGTGTGCATCAGGGCCAAGCACATGATGTTTTTGAGAAATATAAAAACTGGCAGTGAAGTATTTGTTATAAGAGTCAAGTAAAGGCTCACCTGATAAAGGCTCGCTATGACCAAATTGATCACAGGGTACTGCTAATATTTCAAAACCATCTTTTTTGTATTCTCTATAGAGAGATTCTAATCCGGCAACTTGGTTTGCAAAGCTGCATTTACTGGCAATGTTTACGATGAGCAAGGTTTTACCTTCAAAGGTACTCATTGGAAGTTTTTTGCCATTAAGTAAATCAATACTGTATCTATAAATGTTATCCATAATTAATACATCCAAAGCGAGTAGATTGCTTTTTGTTTTTAATCCGCATGTGTCTATTTCATTTGCCATACCCAAGCGTCTTGGGTATAAAAGCTCCAATCTTCATACCCTAACAAACAAATAGGACAATTTTATGTCAATGAATGTGGCTTTTATCGGTTTAGGTGTCATGGGCTTTCCAATGGCTGGACATTTACAGAAAGCGGGTTACCAAGTAACCGTGTTTAATCGCACCACAGCCAAAGCAGAAGCTTGGGCTAAAGAGCACGGTGGAGATTTTGCAAATACGCCAAAATTGGCAGTAGAGCAGGCTGAAGTTGTGTTTATGTGCGTTGGTAATGATGATGACTTGCGCTCGGTTGTGTATGGTGAAGAAGGCGTGCTTGCGGGTATGAAGTCAGGAGCTATCTTAGTCGACCATACAACCACATCAGCAAAAGTTGCGAAAGAAGTGGCTGAAAAGGCGGCAGAGCAATCAGTCGCATTTCTTGATGCGCCAGTATCAGGTGGTCAGGCGGGGGCAGAAAATGGCGTGTTGACTGTTATGGTCGGTGGTGAACAATCTGTGTTTGATAAAGTACAACCAATCATGGCTGCGTTTAGTCGTTTTAGCCAGTTATTAGGGCCAGTTGGTGCAGGTCAAACCTGTAAAATGGTTAATCAAATTTGTATTGCAGGTGTAGTACAAGGTTTAGCTGAGGGGCTTCATTTTGCTAAGCAAGCAGGTCTAGATGGTGAAAAAGTTATTGAGACAATTTCAAAAGGCGCTGCTGGTTCATGGCAAATGGAAAATCGTTATAAAACCATGTTAGCGGGTGAATATGAGTTTGGCTTTGCGGTGGATTGGATGCGTAAAGATTTGGGCATTGCTCTTGATGAAGCGCGAAACAACGGCGCAAGTATTCCACTGACAGCCATGGTTGACCAATATTATGCTGACGTTCAAGCGCTAGGTGGTGGCCGTTTTGATACATCGAGCTTATTAGCACGCTTAGATGCGATTCACGACAAGAAGTAGCGTAAAACAAAAAAGGTATGCGTTTAGCATACCTTTTTACTTTTAGAAGAATACGATTATGCGTTTTCTTTTAGGAAGTTAATAACAACTTCGTGATGGTCTTTAGTCTTGAATTTATCAAACACATGTTTGATTTTACCATCTTGAGATACTAAGAAGCTAATTCTGTGAATACCATCGTATTCTTTACCCATAAACTTTTTTAAACCCCACACACCAAACGCATCTGCAATGGCATGATCTTCGTCAGATAATAGGTCAAAGTTTAACTCTTTCTTAGTTTCGAAGTTCTTTAAGCGCTTGATTGGATCGGGGCTAATACCAACCGCAACAGTATTAAGCTCAGCAAGTTGTGCTTTTTCATTACGCAGGTTTTCAGCTTGAACCGTACAACCAGGTGTTGACGCTTTAGGATAGAAGTAAACTAAAACTTGGTTTGATTCTAATAAGGTTTTTAGTTCGACTGTTTCGTCATTTTGGTTTTGTAACGAGAATAAAGGTGCGTTGTCACCTGCTTTTAATGTGTTCATATATATCCTTAGCGAATACGTCTTAAAATGTAATCTACATTGAGTGTACTTGAAAGTGCTTCGAATTGTACTTTGAAATCATCAAGATCGATCTGTGAAGGTAAATTTAATTCTAACTCACAGCGCATATGTAATTCATTGTCTTGTTCATACGTGTCAGATTTTAACGATGCGATACTGACATTGTGCTCTGCGATAAAACGTGTCACTTTACTGAGTGTGCCTGGCGCGTCTATGCCCGTATATTCTAAGTTATAAGCACCAATATAATCGTCTTCCGAATGCGAACTGGTGCGTTTCATCATGGTTAGTAGCCCTAATTCCATTCCTTTAATTGGTAGCGTATGTTCAACACGGCTAATGGCGGCCATATCACCACTGAGTAACATGATGAAAGTGAATTCTCTACCAAGAATGGCAATACGACTATCAATGATATTGCAGTTACAATCACTCACAAGTTGAGTAAGTTCACTGACAATACCTGAACGATCTTCGCCTATGGCGGTAAGTACTAATTGTTGGTTTGCAAATGCGGTCATTAATTGGCCAAACTAATTTGTCTTATTCGTTTGCATGTAAATAGAAAACGAAAAGAAAAGTTATCTATTTACATGCGCTTATTGATGCTGTTTTCGACACAATGAAACTTCATCTGCCTTGAAATAGCTTGAGTTCATTATGCTTGCCGAATTCTTAAGTATTCGATTATCAACTTTCTAATGGTATTGATAAAAAACTAAGGAGTAATTTGAGTAACAGGTTAGATAATGTTTTGAACATTAATCAACCCCCACCAATTAAAAAGCCGCGCGAGAGTTTAGCATAACTCTCTTAATAACGCACTGTGGCTGTCTGTTATCAACTTTTAAAGCTGGGCTTTCTTGTGTTTGTGCGGATAGACAAGTAACATATTGAGAATTTTTTAAGTAAAAGATTCTAAGTGATTAAAATTTATAAGAAAGTTTTGTCACACTAATAATTTTCGCTTTTACAGTGAACCAAACTAAGCATGCCCGACTCATATAACTAAATAACAGGGTCTGCTAAGGAGAATAATCAGTGCAGTATTGGATCCCAAAAACGGTCGCGTTAGGCGTGATCCTTGGTTTATCTGGATGTAGTGTTTTCACAAATGACACCCACCATGAAAAAAATTACCGTATTAATAAAGCTGTCCAAGTTCCGAGTGATTTAAAGCAGCCTTACAAAGATCCAACTTATGCCATGCAAGAAGCGCAGTACGATAACGATACTGAAGAGCTTGCGTTGCGACCACCTCAACAAGTGTTAACTCTTGCTGCAGGTTCTTGGCTTGAACAGAATGATAAACTTGCTAGAGTATTTTTTGATAAAAACGATGGAATTGAAGATTTAACGTCTTTTATCTGGCAAGCCGTTGACTCAGTCGCTGCTGAAAAACAAATTAGTTTTGAAAGCATGAATAAGGAGCAAGGTGAGGCGTTAACCGATTGGTACTCAGTGATCACGCCTTCTTCAAAGTGGTTTTGGCAAGAAGAAACAACTCCATCTAAGCAGAAGTATAAATTCACAGTTTCTCAAAGTGAACACCAAAGAACGGCTTCTTTAAGCGCCGAACTAGTTGATTATCAAAGTGATGAAATAGAATTAACTGAATTGCTAAAACAGCAATTAGAAGTTCGTGCACTTAACCAGATTATCGCTGAGTTTGATTATCAATACCGTTTATTACTTGTAGAGCTTCGTAAGCAACAAGGCCAGTTAGCATTGGATATCGGTTTCGATCCGAATGGTAATGCTGCAATGGTAGCTGTTCAACCTGTAAATATTGTAATTGCAAATTTAGCGAATGTTTTAGAACGGCTCAATTTCACTATCATTAGTGTAGATGGTGAAAAGGATGAGCTGCATGTTAGATATGAAAAGCCTGAAGATAGTGTTTGGGATTCGATTTGGGGTGATGAAACAGTTATTCTGCCAATCGACGAAGGCGACTATCGTATAAAGATTTCTACGCTTTCAGATAAAAAGTCATCTGTGACATGGCGCAATAATGATGGTGAAGCTTTAAGTGCTGACCTGTTAAGTGAATTACAACAAAATCTAAATAAAGCAATTGGTAACAAAGGCTTATCAATTTAAACTTTGAATACTAGAATTACAGAAAAGAGCTACGGCTCTTTTCTGCGTTTTTATAGGTAAATAACAATGACAACTCAACCTTATCAGCAAAATAAAGTGCATTGGCGTACTTTGTTTGCGTTTATTGTGCCTTCTCTAATCGGTGTATTTTTGTTTATGACACCGGTTTCGGTTGGTGAGGCAATGACCATTCCAATAGCCGTGTTGGCAAAAAAGCTTCAAGCTTTTGTCGCGCCTTTTATCCACGCTATGATTGTTGGTGTTGTTTGTGTTACAGCTGTTTTAAGTTTAGCCGCTAAACTATTGAAACCAAAAGCCCTGATGCAGTTTGCGTTGTTTAAACATTTGTTTGATGTCAGTTGGATTTGGTTGGTTACCCGTTTATTGGGTGCAGCATTCATATTAATGACTTTTTTTAAAGTGGGTCCAGCTTTTATTCATGCTGAGCATACTGGTGCCTTGGTACTGAATGATCTGTTACCTGTGTTATTTTCTGTATTTGTACTCGCGGGATTATTGTTACCTTTATTACTTAATTTTGGTTTACTAGAGCTGGTGGGTACTTTGCTTACAAAAGTAATGCGTCCATTATTCGGAGTACCAGGTAGAAGTGCGGTTAATTGCGTGGCTTCTTGGTTAGGCGACGGCAGTGTGGGTATTTTGATGACGGCCCGTCAATATGAAGAAAAGTACTATACACAAAAAGAAGCAGCCATTATTGGAACGACTTTCTCTGCTGTTTCGATTACTTTTTGCTTAGTAGTAATTGGCCAAGTAAAGCTTGAACATTTATTTGCACCTTTTTACTTAACTGTCTGTTTAGCAGGATTTGTTGCAGCGCTTATTGTGCCTAGACTGCCGCCTTTAAGGTTTAAAAAATCAACTTATATTGATGGTACTGAGCCTGCACATGATGCAGAAGCAGTTCCAGATGACAAAACGTTGTTTCAACATGCATTATCTGTTGCTTTAGAAAAGGCAGAAAAAGCGCCCGGTGTTAAAGGTACCTTAAAAGAGGGGATGACAAACGCACTCGATATGGTATTTGCTGTGCTACCTGTTGTGATGGCTGTTGGTACTCTTGCATTGATCATCGCAGAATATACGCCAATCTTTCAATATCTAGGTACGCCGTTTGTGCCATATCTTGAATTATTACAAGTTCCAGAAGCAGCGCAAGCAGCACAAACGATCGTTGTTGGCTTTGCAGATATGTTTATCCCTTCAATTCTTGCCGCAAGCAGTATTGAAAGCGATGTAACGCGCTTCATTGTTGCAGCGATGAGTGTGACACAGCTTATCTATATGTCAGAGGTTGGCGCATTACTACTTGGTAGTAAAATCCCAGTTAACATCCTTGAGTTGTTCACAATCTTCATTTTAAGAACATTAGTCACACTGCCAGTGATTGCTTTGATGGCTCATTGGTTAGTTTAACGCATTCAGGGAGGGTAAAGTTATATCGCTTTACTCTTCCTTTTCATTATCTGGTTTTATCTGCTTATCAATTTTCTTTTTAATATCAAACTTAGCTGAGTATTTAAGCAGGGCGATATTACTCCAAATAATACCTAGAACACCAATAATGAGAAGAATGATTTGCCAAGTCTCGAATTTAGTTGATGCCATGATAGGGCCCTTAAATCGGTTTCAAATTATATTGTCATTATAATTTCGAAAGTTTCATTAAGATACCTTGAATTCAGCTGAAAAAATAAGATTTTATATATATGAACTGCTATTATCAGCGCAATTCAAACGAATACATTTAGCTTCAAACTTTGTGAGTAATCGATGGAAAAAGTTTTAATTTGGCCTGCACAATATCCATTACTTCTTAAAGGTCTTGCGGAGCAAAATGGTGCATTTATTTTAGATGCACTAGAAGCTTGGCCTGAGTGTCAAACCTTGACTGACGAACAGGGTGTTGAAAGTACTATTTTGCCACCGATTTTTTATTTGGTCTGGTTAAAGCCTCTTGATCCATTTGAAGCTTGTCATTTTCAACATATTGATGAATATGAAGAAGAGCACCGTGCTTATACTGAAATGTTGATTTCTCATTTCAATCAGGCCGGACTTGATCATCAAGCTATTGTACTGATGCTTATTCAGCGTCTTGCTCAGTATAGCCAAATTAATGCGCAGTTAAGTTGTGTAACATACCCAGATTTTTTCGAGTTATTATCTGATAAATCTATGACTGATGTCATACTTTGGAATATTCAGAATGGTGTAAATCTATCGCCTGAACAATTGCTTATCTGTTGGCGAGAGGATACTTTAAAAGCGCCTCTCAAAACATTATTACCCGACTGTTTACAGAATCTTGAAGAGACGACGAAGTATTTACTTACTCAAACTAATAAAGAAGAACCTGTTTTTGATTTATTGAGTCATTTAATCGATGCAGATGAAGTTAAAAATCTTATGGAGCAAGCCCTACTTAATTTGATAACGTCCGAACAAGTTAAGCAAGTGGATTTAATTGAATATATTAAGCAAGGTGCAACAGGTTCTTTAAAAGATGAATTTGGAAAGAACGCTTTTATGTATGCTATTGAGCAGGGCTTCGTTAGTATTGTAGAGCAATTAATAGATTCACAAGATCTGACGCAAAAAGATGAGCAAGGTAATGGCATGATGCATTTTGCTGTTTTATCTAACTCTTCAGCTATGATTTCCTTACTGTTTAACCATGGTTGCAAGGCAAAAGTAGTGAATGAGTTTGGCCAAACACCTTATCGATTAGCGCTGAAGCATGGTGCGTTTATAGCTAAGAAAACACTTGAACAGCACGGGATTAAAGAACTCTCTGAAGGAGAGCAATATAATAAAATTAGGTTAGTGCACCTGTTTGTGGCAATCGCATGTTTTGCTTTTCCGCTTCAGCTATCATTATTCTTTAGCGACACTTTTGATTATAAAAGTGAAAGTGTGTGGCTTTTTTCGATATTAAGTATTGCGCTTGTTACCTTGTCTCGAAAAATTAAGAGAGGGGCCTTGTATCCAGTTAAGCGTCACCCATGGTCTTTAAAACTTCTCTACGTCAAAGCGTATTTAAGTACGAGTTTACAAGTAATGTTGTCATTGTTAGTACTATTTACTGTTTTAACGAGTTAATTGATGTACTTTCTTAATAAGAAAGACTGTAAGTAAAAAAGAGCACCAATCGGTGCTCTTTTTCTATATTAAAAATTGAATATTAAGGCTTGTTATCAATCACGATCTTTGGTGTATTCGTGGGCTTCTTTTTCATCAGCAAGATCTTGCTTGAGTTTACGAATTCTTAGTCCCAATTCTTGACCGCGGTGTTTTGCGTAATAAGTACAACCAACAAACATTAAACTTGCAAAGAGTAGTTCTAATAGCACCCAAACCAGTTCATCAGTTGCAATCCACAATAAAGTGAAACCATGCAAAAAGTAAATTAATACTATGAAGTTCGCCCATGCGTACGTGTAAGGATTATCTTTTATAAACCCTCGTAAAGGTAACAATAGTGGAAGAATATATACTGTAAACATAAACCCGAGGCTGTGACCTTCTCTAGGTGAAAGTACAAACAACCATAGCGGCATTAAAATCAGCAAGCCTATGTAGCCTGTTAAAGCCATATTTTGAAAGCGTTTCGTTAGAGGTTTTTTTTCAACAGATGTCATTTTAATTTTTCAGCAATAGTGATGAGACGTTTTCCAACAGAGCGACAGATTTTCATTTCTGTCTCACTGAGCATTGATGTATTTTCAGTGCCTGAGACATGACTAGCACCATAAGGTGTGCCACCAGTTGTGGTTTGAGATAACTCTGGTACATCATATGGGACACCCAATAACATCATGCCATGGTGCAGTAATGGCAGCGATAGGTTAAGTAGCGTTGCTTCATTACCACCATGCATGCTACTTGAAGAAGTAAACACGCAAGCTGGTATATCAATTAGCTGTCCCTTTAGCCAAATATCACTGGTAGTTTCCCAAAATTGTTTAGCTTGTGCTGCCATCATGCCAAATCGAGTTGGTGTACCAAATGCAAGTGCATCACAACGTAACAGGTCGTCCTTTGAGACGACGATGTCATGAGCTTCTCTTTGTTCAAAAGTACGGAGCAAGACTGTTGCGCCTAGTGTCTCAGCAGCTTCTGCAATTTCATTTGCCATGGCTCTTACAGAGCCATGGCTAGAATGAAATAAAACCAGTAGTGTGGTCATTAAAGGATAGCCAGTACAGACTCAGGTGGACGACCAATTGCTGCTTTATCGCCTTTTACTACGATAGGGCGCTCAATCAATTTAGGATTTTCTAACATTGCTTGCTTAAGCGCAGCCTCGTCGGTGTCTTTATTCAGACCCAATTCTTTGTAAAGTGTTTCTTTACTGCGTACGAGTTGATGTGCTGATTCAAAGCCCAATTGTGTGAGCAGTGAGTTTAGCTTTGCTAAATCAACAGGTGTTTTTAAGTACTCAATAACTTCTGGTGTTACACCATTTGATTCCAGTAAAGAAAGCGTTTCTCGAGACTTTGAACAACGAGGGTTATGATAAATTGTCACTGACATAATCAATTCCTAAATAAATTTTTTCATATTTTAATTTAACCAATCTGAGACTTAAAGTTTGGCAAGCTCTTTTTGCATTTGCCTGTATTGCTTTAATAGTGCTTTAAGTCTAGTTTTCTTGACGGCTTCTAGTGTATCAACATGATTTAGTGCACGTTGTATTTCATCAGCAGCCTTTAAGAAGGCTCCATAAGCTGCGAGCACACTTGCTTTTGCTTCGTAATAGGCTGCTTGGTTGCCATTATTTTTGTAAAGCTCTGTGAGTAACTCTTTTGCAAGTAAATGTTCAGGGTCATCGAGTAGAAATAACTTCAAAGTTTGCTCAGCAATATCATATTGTTTTGCTTTGATGGCTGAATTTGCATAATTTAAAGCTAAAACCTGATTATTGGGTCGTAAATTATTATGTTTAGTTAATATGTCTACTGCGTGTTCGGCTCGGTCTTGGCTAATCAAGATATCAGTGTAAACATCCAGATAAAATAGGTTATTAGGTTCATCGTCAAGCAAAGGTAAGAGTATTTTTTCAGCTTCTTTAGTCTTTTTTTGATCTAGCAAGCTGATGGCAAGTCCATATTCAAGATGCTTTTTATCTAACAAAGTTGATTTGCGAATTTCGTTTTCAAAATAGGCTTGAGCATCTTTACTGTCTAATTGATATCGCGCAATGACACGACTTTTAGCTGAATTGAAATCATGGCTTGGCTGTATTTGTCTCGCCTGATATTGCTGAGCCCTTAGCCGAACATCTGAAACTCGAGAGTCAGGCAGAGGGTGAGTGAGTAAAAAAGCTGGTGGCTTTGTTTGAAAACGGACTTGATTTGATAGTTTAGTTAAAAAAGCGCCTGCTTGAGTGGGGTCGAAGCCTGCATTATAAAGGGTTTGCATACCAAATCGGTCAGCTTCTTGCTCTGCTTTTCTACTATGAGAAAGTTGACTCAGACCCGCTTGAGTAGTACTGGCTGATAAAATAGCCATACCAGCATCTGGGGCTATAATGGTTGCTAATATACCTGTGACAATTCCGGCAACAGTCAGGGCTGAGTTATCTTTTTGATGCTGTAACCGCCGAGCTAGGTGTCTTTGTGTGACGTGGGCGATTTCATGACCTAATACTGAAGCAAGTTGACTTTCATTATCTGATTGGGCAATTAAACCTGTATGAATGCCTACATGGCCACCATAAAAAGCAAATGCATTAATTGCTTGGTTATCGATCATAAAAAAGGTAAATGGAAAGCGCACATTATTGGCATTCGCGACAAGCTTATTGCCAAGTGATGAGATGTATTCATCTAAAACAGGATCTTGGACGAGTGGTGATCCGCCTCTGATCTGCATCATCATAACTTTCCCCAAAGTTTTTTCTTTATCTATGGGGAGTACTTCTAAAGCAGATGAGCCTAAATCGGGAAGTTTAAAGTCTGTTTGGGCGTTTGAACTACTAGAAAACAGTAGCATAGTGCCGAGTAAGCCACCCAGCAGTAAGCTTTTTAGCATGTTATTCCTTATAGCCTCCGAGTCCGAGCATGATTTGAGCCAAATCAATTTCATCACTACACATACGGCTGTCTTTTTCGCACAGTTGATAGAATTCTTTTATTGAGACACCTTTAACGGTAACAACGTTCATTTCTTTTTTTAGGAAAGTAATTATTTTATGAACTACTTTGTGAGAATGAAGTATAAGGGCTTTGTCAGCAACATCTCCACGCTCAAAGTAAAAAGCAATAAATTTATGTAGTTGGTTGAAGCGCAGAAGCGTCTTCATAGAATGAGGGTCCCAAGTATTAAATTCTAGAAATTTATTATCCTTAATTAACATATCAGTTTCTAAAGGTTTATCTTTTGCGTATGGGATTGCCCATAATTCAAAACCACGGTCAGTAAAAACTTGGTCTATGGCTATTCTAGGTTTGTTATCACAAGAGATGTTGCCATTATCGTCTTCATACCCTTCGAGAAGGGCCAAGTTCCAATTTCGTTTATCAACAAGGCGTGTTACCGCATTATCAAAGCCATGTTGAAATAAGCCATCACTTTCACTTACTGACGATGCAACTAAGTGGTAGAACGGCGGTAACTCTCCCCAGTTTAGCTGTTTTTTATACCAGTTGATGTCTTTTAGTGTCGGATTGTCTGGTAGTTTTGCTTTGTTATTGACTCTAGCCATAGATATGCGCGTACAAATAAAATTACTTATAGAATAAACGATTGTGGCTGAGCTATCTACTTTCTGGATGGTTATGAGTAATTTTTTAATGTTACACTGTTGCGACTAAAATTTGGTAAAACGATTATGTGTTTAACAATTGATTTAAGTACTTATCAGTGTCCACAATTATTTGTGCAGTTTAAGTTTCAGTTGAAGCAAGCTCAAGTGAAGAAACAAACTGTGTGTTTCATTTATGATAACAACCAACTGATAAATGACATTTTAGTGTTTTTAGAAACAAAAAAGTTTAGTTATGCTCATCACAACGATGCTAAACCATATCCTTTTATAGAGGTAAATCTTTAATATGTTTGAACTTGTTTCAAAGTGGTACAAGAATAAGTTTTCTGATCCTAATTCTGTCACGCTTTTGTTTATTGTATTGGGTCTAGCTATATCACTTTATATATTTGGGCCATTTATTCTTCCTGTATTGGTGGCTTTGGTTATTGCATATTTATTGGAGTGGCCAGTTGCAAAGATTGAAAATGTCATAAAAAGTCGTGTGTTGGCGACCAGTTTTATTATTTTGCTGTTTTCTGGCGTGTTGCTAACCATGGCGTTGGGGCTTATCCCGGTATTATGGCAACAGCTGAGTAATTTATTACAAGAAGCGCCAGTTATGCTGGAGGAGGGGAAAGATTTTCTATTACACCTGCCAGATCAATACCCGACCCTTATTTCCAGCGAGCAAGTAAAAGCTTTAGTTGCAACGACCGAGAGTAAAATCCTTGAAGCTGGTCAAGTTATTTTATCGTTCTCATTAACATCAATTAAAGATATTGTCGCTTGGATGATTTATTTGATTTTGGTGCCACTTTTGGTTTTCTTTATGCTGAAAGATAAAGAAGTATTGACTAAAAGTATGTCTGTATTGGTGCCTAAAGATAGACGTCTAATCCAACAAGTGTGGCATGAGATGGACCATCAAATCATGAACTATATTCGCGGTAAAGTACTTGAAATATTTATCATTGGCACATCAACGTTTGTTGCTTTTTGGGTTTTAGATTTACGTTATGCTGCATTATTAGGTGCTTTGGTAGGGTTTTCAGTGCTTATTCCATTTGTTGGTGCTGCGCTAGTGACTATACCGGTTGCCGCTGTAGCCATGTTCCAATTCGGATTAGATACTCAGTTTTGGACCATTTTAATTGTGTATGGGATCATTCAAGCTTTAGATGGTAACGTGTTAGTTCCGCTTTTATTCTCTGAAGCGGTAGATTTAAACCCCGTGTTCATTATCGTGGCAGTATTATTCTTCGGTGGTTTGTGGGGCTTTTGGGGGGTATTTTTTGCGATCCCAATGGCATCGCTTGTAAAAGCATTATTCAATGCTTGGTCCGATAGTTGGAAACCCCAAACTCAAAATTAAGCATCCTTATTTTTGCGCTGCAGCCTTGCAGCGCAAAAAAATTCAAATTTCCCCTTGAAGTTATTTCTCCTCGCCCCATATACCTCATAACACTGTGCAAATACTGGTTTAATCGGAGATAAAGATGACCACAGCTCAAAAAGAAACATTAGGCTTTCAAACAGAAGTCAAACAATTACTAAACCTAATGATCCACTCTTTATATTCAAATAAAGAGATCTTTTTACGTGAATTGGTTTCAAACGCATCGGATGCAGCTGACAAACTTCGCTTTTTAGCGCTGCAAAATGGTGACCTATATGCGGGAGATGCAAACTTACGCGTTCGTATTAGTGCAGACAAAGATGCAAAAACTGTGACTATCTCAGATAACGGCATCGGTATGACCCGCGAAGAAGTGATCAACTCATTGGGTACAATTGCTAAGTCTGGTACAGCAGAGTTTTTCCAAAACTTGTCTGGTGACCAAGCTAAAGATTCACAATTAATTGGACAATTTGGTGTTGGTTTTTATTCTGCATTTATTGTTGCTGATGCAGTAACGGTCGTAACACGCAAAGCTGGCGAAGAAAAGGCCGTTGAATGGCATTCAAAAGGCGAAGGTGAGTTTACCCTTGCTGAAGTTGAAAAAGCATCACGTGGTACAGACATTATTCTTCACTTACGCGAAGACGAAGGTGAGTTTCTAGAAGAGTACCGCTTACGTAGCATTGTGACTAAATATTCAGATCATATTTCAATTCCTGTTGAAATGTATAAGCAACCGGTTGAAGAGTCTGAAGGTCCAGACGGTGAGAAAATTCCGGCGCAACCAGGCGAGTGGGAAGCAATTAACCGTGCTACAGCACTTTGGACGCGTGATAAATCAGAAGTTTCTGACGAAGAATACAAAGAGTTTTATAAGCATGTAGGCCATGACTGGGAAGAACCTCTCACTTGGGCGCATAATAAAGTAGAAGGTAAGACTGAGTATACGAGCCTACTTTATATTCCTAAAAAAGCACCATTCGATTTGTGGAACCGTGACCGTCAAAGTGGCTTGAAGCTTTACGTGCAACGCGTATTCATTATGGATGATGCAGAGCAGTTTATGCCAAGCTACCTGCGTTTTGTAAAAGGTCTTTTAGATTCAAACGATTTACCGTTAAACGTATCTCGTGAAATTCTACAAGATAATAAGATCACCCAAGCGATCCGAAAAGGTTGTACATCTCGAGTTCTTAAGATGCTTGACCGCATGGGTAAGAACAAGCCAGAAGAGTATCAAACATTTTGGAATGAATTCGGTAAGGTATTAAAAGAAGGCCCTGCTGAAGATATTTCTAATAAAGAAGCTATCGCGAAACTACTTCGTTTCAGCTCAACGCATACTGACGAAAGCACGGAAAATGTGTCTTTAGAACAATATATTGAGCGCATGAAAGATGGCCAAGATAAAATTTACTATGTTGTTGCAGATAGCTTTGAAGCGGCTAAAAGTTCACCTCACTTAGAAATCTTCCGCAAGAAAGGCATTGAAGTATTACTGATGGCTGATCGCGTTGATGAGTGGATGATGAGTCATCTTACAGAATTCAATGAAAAGCAATTTGCGTCAATTACACGTGGTGATTTAGATCTGGGTGATTTAGACGACGAAGAAACAAAGAAAGCGCAAGAAGAAAGCGAAAAAGAAGTTGAAGGCTTAGTAGAACGCATTCAAACAGTATTAGGTGATAAAGTGAAAGAAGTACGATTCACCCACCGTTTGACTGATTCTCCGGCGTGTGTAGTTGTTGATGACAACGACATGAGTTCGCAAATGCAAAAACTGATGGAATCAGTAGGCCAAGCTGTGCCAGAAGCAAAGCCTATATTCGAGTTAAACCCTGAGCACCAACTTGTGAAACATTTAAACGTTGAACAAGATGAAGATAAATTTGCTCAGTGGTCTGATGTTTTATTAGACCAAGCGCTACTAGCAGAGCGTGGTAGCTTAAAAGACCCAGCTGCATTCGTAGCTAAACTTAACAAGCTAATGCTTGATTTAAGCAAGTAAAAGCATCTTTGATTTGAAGAGGCCAAAGTTTTACTTTGGCCTTTTTTTGTTTAGTTAATCAGCAATTAGTATAAGTTGCTTGAGATAACATGCAGCTTGTGAAAAAATCCCATCAACTTCAAATAAACTCCCGAATAAGAGGAACACACTATGCGCATCATCCTTCTAGGCGCGCCGGGTGCAGGTAAAGGCACTCAAGCTCAATTTTTAATGGACAAATACGGTATCCCGCAAATTTCAACTGGTGATATGCTACGTGCTGCAATCAAAGAGGGCACGCCTCTGGGTCTTGAAGCAAAGAAAGTAATGGACGCAGGTCAGCTAGTTTCTGATGAAATCATCATTGGCCTAGTTAAAGAGCGTATTGCAAAAGCAGATTGCGAAAATGGTTTCTTATTAGATGGTTTCCCACGTACGATCCCGCAAGCTGATGCAATGAAAGAGAATGGCATTGCGATTGATCACGTTATTGAATTTGATGTTGCTGATGAGATCATCGTTGAGCGTATGGGCGGCCGCCGTGTACACCCTGGATCTGGTCGTGTTTACCATGTAGTTTACAACCCACCTAAAGTGGAAGGTAAAGATGACGTAACAGGTGAAGACCTTATCATTCGTGATGATGACGTTGAAGAAACAGTGCGTAAGCGTTTAGGTATCTACCACGACCAAACTAAGCCACTAGTTGATTATTACCAAGCAGAAGCAGAGCAGGGCAATACTCAGTACCACCGTTTAGATGGTACACAGGCTGTAGAAGCGGTAAGCGCTCAGCTAGGTGAATTACTAGGTTAATTTAGTTTTTAACCTAAAAGAAAAGCCGCAATAGCGGCTTTTTTATTTTTACTTCATTTTTCCTCAGAATGAGGCTTATTCTTTACGCTTGATAACTCATTTAGATGGGCAATTGCCTCTTCATAATTTGGTTCTGTGGCTAGGTTTGATACAAGCTGCTTGTATGTAATTTTATGCTCCTTGTCTAACACCAAGATAGCACGACTTAAAAGCCCCATATCTTTTATATAAAGTCCATATTGTTTACCGAAATCTCGCCAAACAGAGTCTGACAGCGTTTGAATTTTATCTATTCCCTCAACTGCACAAAACCGCTTCTGTGCAAAAGGTAAATCTGCGCTGATAGTAAGCATTGCAATGTCTGGAAATTTGTCAGCAACTTCTTGGTTGAAGAACTTTGTCTGCAGGCTACAAACACCTGTATCAAGGCTAGGTACTATGCTTAGTAATACAGCTTTACCAGAAAATTCAGTTAATGAAACAGGCTTGAATTGAGCGTCGACGACTTTAAAATTTGGCGCCTGTTGACCAATTGTTACACCATTGCCCAATAAAGTAACTTCTTTACCTTGTGCAAATACTTTGCCTTTATCGACTTTATTCTCTTCAATTTCCAGTGCAAGAGTTGCTGATGAAGCTAAACTCAATGCTAGTATGATTTTTTTCAGCATAAAGTATTCCTTATTGGGTTAACTTAATTGTTTTAACTGTATTATACTTATAATTAGATGATTTGTTACTTAGAATAATTGCGTTGTAAATCTAAGCCAAATTTATTAACATTTGCAATCGTTCTGCACTTCAAATAATTATAATCAAAAGAGAATTACGGTAATTTGTAGTTCAACAGTGAAGAGAGCTTTTATGTCAACATTGGTATTAATTTGTGATGATTCCAAACTTGCGCGTAGGCAATTAGCCCGTTCGTTGCCAGAAGACTGGGATATCAAGGTTGAATTTGCAGAACACGGCTTAGATTGCCTTGAGAAGATCAAACAATTCTCTCCAGAAATACTTTTCTTAGATCTCAATATGCCACACATGGATGGATACGAAGTACTGCAGGCTATCAATGAGCAGCAATTAAATGTTTTGACAGTGGTAGTGTCTGGAGATATTCAACCTAACGCGCATGAGCGTGTCATGTCTCTTGGTGCAATTGATTTTATTCGCAAGCCTTGTGATAAAGAAAAATTAATTGAAATCATTGAACAACACGGAATCCGAGACAGAGCAATTCGTGAGAGCCTAGTCCATAAACTAGGTGAGCAAGTTGATTCTGAGTTACGTGACATTTATCAAGAGTTAACAAACGTAGCTATGGGTCAGGCGGGCGATTTACTCGCAAGGCTGCTAAATGTCTTTGTTGAGCTGCCTATACCAAATGTCAATGTGCTAGAAGTAAGCGAACTTCATATGGCACTGCAAGCTATTGATGCTAATGCATCGACTTCTGGTGTGTGTCAGGGGTTCATCGGCGGCGGCGTTTCAGGTGAAGCTTTATTACTATTAAATGACTCTAGCTTTAAAGAAATTGCCTCATTAATGAATTACTCTGGTGAGTTAAATAATAAAGTTGAGTTAGAGCTGCTGATGGATATCAGCAATATATTGATTGGTGCTATTTTATCAGGGTTATCACGTCAACTAGATATGCCATTTAGTCAGGGCCATCCTGTTGTGTTGGGTCAACACTGTGAGGTAGCAGACCTGGTAAAAGCTAATAAAGGTCGCTGGCAAAGAACATTAGCGATTGAAATTAGTTATGGTATTGAAGATCATGATATTAAGTGTGACCTAATGCTGTTATTCACTGAGGATTCTATCAAAACCCTCAAATACAAAGTTGCTTACTTACTAGAAGAATAATCATATGCCTGCTGCAGATTTTGACATGAATGAAGTTCACTGGCTGATGGATATGTTTAACACCGTTGACGTAGGTCTAGTTGTGTTAGATAGAAATTATCAAGTCTGTGTGTGGAATGGTTTTATGGAAAACCATTCAGGGCTGCTACCCAGTGCGGTTAAAGATAAAGACATTTTTGACTTGTTTCCGAGTTTAGATGAAAAGTGGTTTAGAAGTAAAACAGAACCAGTTTTTGTGCTAAAGAACCGTTCTTTTACGATTTGGGAGCAACAACCATACATCTTCAAATTCAAAAACTATCGTCCAATCACCGGTAAAGCTGATTATATGTATCAGAATTCTACGATTATTCCTTTGACGACTCTCACTGGTGAAGTAAGTCATATTTGTTTGATTATTTATGACGTAACTGATGAAGCAGTTAACAAACAAGACCTAGAATTAGCTAATCGTCAACTAGAGAAAATGAGCCGTACAGATAGTTTAACCAAGCTTTCAAACAGGGGATTCTGGGAAGATCAGCTTAAAAAAGAGTACTTACGATTACAAAGAAGCCAAGGTGTAAGTAGTCTGTTAATGTTTGATATAGACTTTTTTAAGAAGATTAATGACGAGTATGGTCACGGTGGTGGAGATGAAGCAATTAGGCATATCTCTGACTTACTGAAGAAAACCCTAAGGGAGTCTGATACTGCTGGTCGTTATGGTGGTGAAGAATTTGCTGTCACCCTAGTCGATACACCTCAAGAGGGGGCTGTTGTTTTCGCAGACAGATTAAGGTCACTTATTGAGAAGTCATCTATTTTTTATGATGATAAAGTAATTAATGTAACAGTGAGTATCGGTGTCGCCACCTTCTCAAGTGAATTCCAAAAGCATGAAGAGTGGATTGAAGCCGCTGATACTGCGTTATACCATGCAAAAGAAACAGGCCGTAATCGCGTTGCTTGTTATAGTCAGGAAATGAAAGAGTAAGCTGATTAGTTTCAGCTTACTTTTTTTGTATCTTCTTCTTTAGGGCATTGAGCAATAGTATCAACGATACCAGCCTCATTAACTTGTTCAAGTCGAACGGTAAAACCCCAAAGCCGATAAAGATGCTTTATTACTTCTGCTTTAGAGTCATGAAGCGGGATGCCATTTTGAGGCACATATCGAAGGGTTAACGACCGATCTCCTCTTACATCTACATTATAGACTTGTATGTTAGGTTCATGATTGCTTAAGTTATACTGCGCTGAGAGTGCTGAGCGTACTTTTTGGTAGCCTTCTTCATTATGGATAGCACCGACTTCTAAATGTGGCGCCTTTTGTTTATCGATAATGGTGAAGAGTTTGAAGTCTCTAATTAGTTTTGGGGATAAAAACTGACTAATAAAACTTTCATCTTTGAAATTTTGCATGGCGAAATGCAATGTATCAAGCCAGTCAGCGCCCGCAAATTCAGGAAACCAACGCTTATCCTCTTCGGTTGGGTTTTCGCAGATACGTCTGATATCTGTCATCATATTAAAACCAAGCGCATATGGGTTTATGCCAGAATAGAATTTACTATTGTAAGGTGGCTGAAATACAACGTTCGTATGGCTTTGAAGAAATTCTAACATAAATGCATCTGATAGTTTTCCTTCATCATAGAGGTGATTCAGAATAGTGTAATGCCAGAATGTAGCCCAACCTTCGTTCATGACTTGGGTTTGTTTTTGTGGATAGAAATACTGCGAAATTTTACGTACGATCCTAATCACTTCTCGCTGCCATGATTCCAATAGTGGTGCGTTTTTCTCAATAAAATATAAAATATTTTCTTGAGGCTCAGATGGAAAGCGAGCCTGATTTACAGCTTCTTCTTGCTGGTTCTTTGGAATAGTTCGCCAAAGCTCATTCACTTGAGATTGTAAATAGTCTTCTCGCTCCTTTTGGCGCTTCTGTTCTTCATACATTGAAATTTGTTGGGGTCGTTTATATCTATCGACACCATAGTTCATCAGCGCATGGCAAGAGTCTATAAGGTTTTCGACTTCATCAATACCATATTTCTGTTCACACTCAGAAATATAGTTTTTGGCGAATAGTAAGTAATCTATGATAGAAGATGCATCGGTCCAAGTCTTAAATAAGTAGTTGCCTTTGAAAAACGAGTTATGTCCGTAGCATGCATGTGCCATTACCAGCGCTTGCATGGGCAGGGTATTCTCTTCCATCAAATAAGCGATGCAAGGGTTTGAATTTATTACAATTTCGTATGCTAAACCCATTTGGCCACGGCGATAATTTTGTTCAGTTTGAATAAACTTTTTGCCATACGACCAGTGACTATAACCAATAGGCATACCTACACTAGAATAGGCATCCATCATCTGTTCTGCAGTGATAACTTCAATTTGATTTGGATACGTGTCTAAACGATAAAACTCCGCTACTCGAGCAATTTCAGCTTGGTATTCTTCAAGTAATTCAAATGTCCAATCAGGACCATCGTTGATCGGATTATATGTCATAACCCCTCCTTAAGACTAAGCGGCGCCTTGGTGTTGTTTTTGGTTCTTTTTAAATAACTCTCTAAATATTGGGTATATATCTTCAACACTACGAATATGCTGCATTGCAAAGTTACTATGCGTTTGCGCGATACCCTGATATTCTCGCCATAAGCTTTGATGAGCGCGTGTTGTTATTTCAATATAAGCGTAATACCGTACAGTTTTAAGTAGTTTATTTGTTAAAATATCGGTGCAATGTGGAGAATCATCTGCCCAGTTGTCTCCATCTGAAGCTTGTGCAGCGTATATATTCCAATCACCTTGTGAATAACGCTCTTTTACTATTTCATCCATAAGTTTGAGTGCGCTAGATACAATGGTGCCACCTGTTTCTTGAGAATAAAAAAACTCTTGCTCGTCGACTTCCTTAGCTTGAGTATGATGGCGAATATAAACGACTTCGATGTCTTTATAAGTTCGAGTTAAAAACTGATAGAGCAAGATGTAAAAACGTTTTGCCATATCTTTAGTCGCTTGATCCATAGAACCAGATACATCCATTAAACAAAACATAACAGCTTTGCTTGTTGGGTGAGGGCGCTTTTCATAATTACGAAAACGCAAATCATAATTATCAATAAAAGGCACCGCTGCTATCTTTCGCTTAAGCTCTTCTATTTCAAGCTTTAGATTATTGATCTGGTGTTCGGGAGGCACGCTTTCATTCATTAATGCTTTAAGCTCATCCTCAACTTCTTTAAGTCTACGCTTTTTCCCGGCAGACATAGCTACTCTTCTTGCTAAAGATCCCTGCAATGAGCGGACGATATCAAGATTACTTGGCATACCGTCATTACAAAACCCTGATCTGTGGGTTTTCATTTGTACTAATTTATCAAGTTGACTTTGTTGAAGGTTAGGAAGCTCTAAGTCTTCGAACAACAGATCGAGGTACTCATCCTTCGATATTGAAAAAACAAAATCATCTTGACCTTCTCCCTGATCGCTTGCTTCACCTTCGCCGCCGCCGCCCCCTTGACCTGAAGGCGGACGTTGTATCTTGTCACCAGTACTAAATTGGTCATTTCCGGGATGGATCATATCGCGATCCCCCCCTTTACCTTGATGAAATACAGGTTCACTGATATCTCTTTGCGGTATTGAAATGCTTTCACCACTACTTATATCGGTGACACTTCTTTTATTAATTGCATCTGATACCGCTTCTTTTATCTGTTTTTTATACCGCCTGATAAAGCGCTGACGATTCAACGTACTTTTATTCTTCCCATTCAGGCGACGGTCTATAAAATGTGCCATAAATCACCCTCCAAGAACCCAAGCTTTACTGAGACTTCCTAACTCTTAAATACCATTCAGATAGCAGGCGAACCTGTTTTTCTGTGTAGCCTTTTTCAACCATTCGATTTACGAAGTCTTCGTGTTTCTTCTGGTCTTCAGCAGACGTTTTGGCGTTGAATGAAATCACAGGTAGAAGATCTTCAGTGTTCGAGAACATTTTCTTTTCTATGACAGTACGTAGTTTTTCATAGCTAGTCCAAACTGGATTCTCACCGTTATGATGCGCTCTAGCACGAAGAACAAAGTTAACAATTTCGTTTCTGAAGTCTTTCGGATTAGAAATGCCCGCAGGTTTTTCTATTTTCTCAAGCTCAGCATTTAAAGCTGCCCTGTCGAATAGTTGGCCTGTATCTGGGTCACGATATTCTTGATCTTGGATCCAGAAGTCAGCATAAGTGACATAACGATCAAAAATATTTTGACCATATTCGGAGTAAGATTCTAAGTAAGCGGTTTGCAATTCTTTGCCAATAAACTCTACATACTGAGGAATTAAGTAGCCTTTTAAGTGGCTGAGGTAACGCTCTTGCACTTCGGCATTAAATTGTTCACGTTCAATTTGCTGTTCAAGTACGTAGAATAGGTGAACAGGGTTGGCTGCAACCTCAGCATGATCGAAATTGAAGACTCGAGATAGAATTTTGAAAGCAAAGCGAGTTGATAAGCCTGTCATACCTTCATCGACACCAGCATAATCTCGATACTCTTGATAAGACTTGGCCTTTGGATCTGTGTCTTTTAAACTTTCACCATCATACACTCGCATTTTAGAATAAATACTTGAATTCTCCGGTTCTTGTAACCTTGAGAGTGAAACAAACTTAGCGAGGGTTTCGAGCGTACCAGGGGCACACGGTGCAGCAGACAGCTCACTATTGTCCAATAGCTTTTGATAAATTTTGACCTCTTCGGATACTCTCAAGCAATACGGCACTTTTACAATGTAGACACGATCTAAGAACGCCTCATTGTTTTTATTATTCTTAAAACTTTGCCATTCAGATTCGTTTGAGTGAGCTAAAATCATACCGTTATATGGTAGTGCTGAAATGCCTTCTGTACCGTTGTAGTTACCCTCTTGTGTTGCAGTTAAAAGAGGGTGAAGTACTTTAATTGGTGCCTTAAACATTTCAACAAATTCCATCAGGCCTTGGTTGGCTAAGCACAAAGAACCAGAGTATGCATAAGCATCAGGGTCATTTTGCGCATAATGTTCAAGTTTGCGAATATCTACTTTACCAACCAGTGCCGAAATGTCTTGATTGTTTTCATCACCAGGTTCAGTTTTAGCAATCGCGACCTGATCAAGAATTGATGGATAACGTTTCACGACTTTGAACTGGGTAATGTCACCACCAAATTCGTGTAGACGCTTTGTTGCCCATGGAGACATAATTGTTTTTAAGTAACGTGGCTTAATGCCATATTCTTTCTCTAACAAATTTGCATCTTCAACGGGGTTGAATAAAGAAAGAGGGTGGTCGTTAACAGGCGAACCTTTGATGGCATAAATCGGAACTTGCTGCATTAGATATTTCAGCTTTTCCGCAATCGAAGACTTACCACCACCAACAGGTCCTAATAGATACAGCACTTGTTTACATTCTTCTAAACCTTGCGCAGCATGTTTTAAGTATGAAACAATTTGTTCAATTGCTTCTTCCATACCATAAAATTCACTAAAAGCTGGATATCTCGCGATTACACGATTAGAAAATAACCGGCTTAACCTTGCATCTGTTGAAGTATCGACCATCTCAGGCTCACCAATAGCCATGAGTAAACGTTCTGCTGCACTTGCATACGCCGATTTATCGTTCTTACAGATCTCTAGAAATTCAGCGATTGAATATTCTTCTTCTTGGGAAGCTTCATATCTGGCTTGATAATGTTCGAATATTGTCATAACGACCTCCAAATAACCTGTGTGAGCTAAGAATAAGAAACTATTTAATAGTAAAAGGTATAACTAAAGCTTAGACATGAAATCAGGAAATTGCCTAAAAAATCCAAATATTTAATTGATGAATGATAAAGTGAGAAATATAAAAAAGGCGCCAATAGGCGCCTTTATACAATTATCTGCAATTAAAGATATATTAAGCTAGGTTGCTATTAGCAAATTCCCAGTTAACAAGTGCCCAGAAACCTTTAAGGTATTCAGGACGCACATTGCGGTAATCGATATAATAAGCATGTTCCCAAAGGTCAACAGTTAAGATTGGTGTAACACCTTCTTCAGTCAACGGAGTTGCTGCGTTTGAAGTATTAACGATATCTAGTGAACCGTCAGCTAGTTGCACAAGCCAAGTCCAGCTTGAACCGAAGTTATTAACTGCTTTGTCATTGAAAGCTTCTTGGAATGCTGCGAATGAGCCCCATTTCGCATTGATTAGTTCTGCTACTTTGCCTGTAGGCTCGCCACCTGCATTTGGTGCAAGGCTATGCCAATAGAAAGTGTGGTTCCAGATTTGTGCTGCGTTATTGAAAACGCCACCTTCAGAGTTGCGTACTACTTCTTCAAGAGTTTTATCAGCAAAGTCAGTACCTTCAACTAAACCATTTAATTTCACTACATAAGTGTTGTGGTGCTTACCGTGGTGAAATTCTAAAGTTTCTTTAGAAATATGTGGTTCTAGCGCATCGATTGCATAAGGTAATGACGGTAGTTCAAAAGCCATGGTTATCTCCATTTGTTATGTATTTTGCTAATTACGACTGAAACATAGACTACTGAAGCCCAGATTTCTATACGAATTAACTTTATAGTGATACTATAATTCCTGAGTATTTTACTCAAGTTTAGGCAAACAGCAATGGCGTAGTTAGAGACTATTTGTTTTATTTGCCAAAAATGCGTGTTTTACCACGTAACGAATTCGATTTTTCATGGCTACGCATCGTCACATAGAGGTTAATAAATGGAAACCATTGATAAAATTAAGCAACAAATTTCTGAAAACCCAATCATTTTATACATGAAAGGCTCACCTAAGCTGCCTAATTGTGGTTTTTCTTCACAAGCATCTCAGGCATTAATGGCTTGTGGTGAACAGTTTGCTTATGTTGATATTCTTTTAAATCCAGATATTCGTGCTGAGTTACCTCACTATGCGAACTGGCCGACTTTCCCACAGCTTTGGGTTGAAGGTGAGCTAATCGGTGGTTGTGACATTATTTTAGAAATGTTCCAAAAGGGTGAGTTGCAGCCGTTAATTAAAGAAACTGCTGACAAATATAGAGATGAAAGCGAAGAAGCTTAATCTAATTTATTCATTATCAAGAGCTCGAACTAATGTTCGGGCTTTTTTTTGTCTGAATTTTACCTTAATAAAAAATGGGCAAAAAAAAGCCCGCTAAAAAAGCGGGCAAAACAACAAGTTGAAGGAAGTAATAAGGGAACATTAAATACATAAAGTTGTATCTAAATAAGCAATACGACAATCAGAAATCATATTACTAAAATCTGTTTCGGTAAGATGTCTTACTGGAACGAGAAATATAATACGAGTTTTATTATTTGTTATCAAACTAGAAAATTTATACATTTCAAATCAAAAAAACTAATGCGAAGGTGCTTTTGATGACGTTTGTTCTTGATTTGCATTTGCCATTCTTTATTTATATTGTTGATTTAAATAGGAAAGTCATATTTTAATCACTTTTCTCTTGATTAGTTAATTTGTTGGAAATTGGTATTACCAATGCTGTTTTGAGGGTTTATTCATGTATTGTGAATAAGTGCTTTGATTTATGCATTATCCTTTCATAAATAAGCGTCAGTTCAGTTTGCCGCTATTAACATCAAAATTTGGCAGAACTCTCATCATAATCACATGGTCTTAATTAGATTTTCTGTCAGGGTAAAAGCGCAAACTTTAGAACGGTTTTTGAACAAAAAGGACTGAATTAGAGAAATAAAACCAGTGGCTTAGTAAATTAAGAATGCTATTTAAACAGTTTGTCGTTAAATCACTTTAATTCGTAGTAATCAGATTGTCAGGTTTGAAATGTCTGGGTAAACTAAATGAACTATTAGCGCACGACATTGTCGATGAATAAGCTGATGGCGCTGAACGCCCAAACACAACTATTTTAGGAGTATAACAAAGTGGAATCGGGTCTAAATTTCGTTGATCTTATATTAAAAGCAAGTTTATTAGTTCAACTAGTTATGTTGACGTTAGTGGGCATGTCAATTGCTTCGTGGGCAATCATCTTTCAGCGCAAGTCGATTATTTCAAAGGCTATGAACCATACTAAAAAGTTTGAACAAAAATTTTGGTCAGGTATGGAACTCAGTAAGCTATATAATGAAATAAGTGCGCGAACAGGTAGCCCTGAAGGTTTAGAAGCATTATTTGTGTCTGGTTTTAAAGAATTTGCAAGGCAAAAGAAAAGCTCTAATCAAAGCACAGGGCTTGTTATTGAGGGGACACATCGCTCAATGCGTGTAGCACTTTCTAGGGAAGTAGAAAAACTAGAATCTAGCCTTTCGTTTTTAGCAACAGTGGGTTCAATTAGCCCTTACATCGGTTTATTCGGAACTGTGTGGGGTATTATGAATGCCTTTATTGCATTAGGTGAGGTTCAGCAAGCAACACTTCAAATGGTTGCACCAGGTATTGCCGAAGCACTTATCGCGACTGCTATAGGTTTATTTGCCGCTATACCTGCTGTAATGGCTTATAATCGTTTTGCAAAGAATGTTGAAAAGCTTGAAAGTCATTATATTAATTTTATGGAAGAGTTTGCGAATATACTTCATCGCCAAGCTGCAAATTCGGTAGAGGCTAAATAACATGTACTTACGTAAGAAACGACGTCCGGTTGCAGAAATAAACGTAGTACCGTACATCGATGTTATGTTGGTACTCCTTATTATTTTTATGGCGACAGCTCCTCTTATCACCCATGGCGTGAAAGTAGATCTCCCTAAAATGTCAGAATCTGATTTAGTTGAGACAAAAGAGGCGCCACCTATTATAGCGAGTATTGATGCTGAAGGCCGCTATTATGTGAGTGTAGGAACAGATCCAGAAGCACCAATGGACGCGGTTGAGGTTGCAGCAGTTATTAAGCTCAAACTCCAACAAAATCCTGAAACGCCAGTTTTAATTAAAGGTTCAGGCCGAGTTTCTTATCAAGAAGTACTTCTGTTGATGGATTTTTTGAAAAATGCAGGTGTGCCTTCGGTAGGGTTAATGACCAAGTCGTTTGAGGAGTAGTAATGGAATCATTAACCAGCGGATTAATTAAGTCATCCTTACTTCACGTTGCATTAGGGGGATTTCTATTTGCTACGGCAAATTTTGAAATGCCCGCGCCAACAGTAATGGAAGTTCAACTCAACTCAGTTGTTGAGGAACAAGAAGAAAAGGTTGTCTCAGCTGTATCGGTTGATCAGAAGCTTGTAGAACAAAAAATTGCTGAACTTAAACAGCAAGAAGACAAAAAAAAGCGTGCTGAAGAAAAGCGTATTAGAGACTTAGAAAAACGCGCGCAACAAGCGAGGAAAGAGCGAGAGGCTGAAGCGCGGCGAATTAAAAAGTTGGAGCAACAACGATTAGCTAAGTTAGAAGAAAAACGAAAGGCTGAAGCTCAAGCTAAAAAAGCCAGAAAAATTGAAGAAAAACAGAGAGCCGATGCTGAAAAAGCCAGAGCTGAAAAGTTAGCTGCAGAAAAAGCAGCTAAAGCTGCCTCTGACAAGCGAAAGGCTGAAGAAGATGCATTGCGTAAGGCTGAAAATGCCAGGAAAAAACGTGAAGCAGAAGAAAAACGTCGTGCAGAAGAAGCCGAAAAAGCACGCTTAAAGGCACTCGAAGAGCAATTGCTTCAAGAGCAATTAGCTCAAGAACAAGCTGCAAGAAATAAGTTAAGAAAGCAGCAGGTTTTGAGTGAAGTTGAGAAGTTTCAGGCGCTTATTTCACAGCGTATCCAGTCCAACTTACTGACTGATGAAGCAATGAGAGGCAAAGAGTGTCGTGTAAATATTAGACTTGCTTTCAATGGATTAGTGACAAGTGTGAAACCTCTCGGAGGGGATAAACTTGTCTGTGATGCTGCTTTAAGAGCTATTCGCTTAGCGGACACTTTACCTGTTTCTAAAGATAAAGATGTATTTGAACAACTCAAAAACATCAATTTAACAATTAAACCTGAACTATAAGGAAAACTATGCTCAAGCGATTAAAAGTACTACTAGTTTGCTTAGTTTTATCTATTCAAAATTATGCTTTTGCGGCCCTAGAAATTGTCATCACTGAAGGGGTAGACAGTGCAAGGCCTATTGCCATCGTTCCGTTTAAATTCGAAGGTGTAGGTGAGTTACCTATGCAATTAAGCGATGTTATTGCAGCTGACTTAACACGAAGTGGTAAGTTTAAGCCATTAGCTTTGACTGATTTACCGCAAATGCCCTCTACAGATGATGATTTAGATTACGACGCTTGGGTGTCAAAAGGTGTTGAAGCTGTTCTGGTTGGTTCAATTACACAGCAGCCAGCTGGTCGTTATCTAGTTAAGTACGAATTAATCGATGTGATCAGAGCGCAAATTACTGGTGGTGAAACGCGTATGATGACCAATGGTCAGCTAATGAAAAGTCAGGATCATATTCAAGAATCTCGTCAGTCGATCATTAATGAAGCGGGTTTTAGAAGCTATGCGCACCAAATCAGTGATGTAGTTTATGAATCACTAACAGGTGAAAAAGGGGCGTTTAGGACGAAAATTGCTTATGTCATTGTTCGAGAAAATACTGATAAGCCCTACCAACTGGTTGTAGCGGATTATGACGGCTATAACGAGCAAGTATTGCTTCGCTCAAATGAGCCATTAATGTCACCAGCTTGGTCTCCAGATGGAACGAAACTGGCTTATGTCACTTTTGAAAACCGCCAGTCACAAATTATTTTGCAAGACCTGTACACTGGTAAGCGCGAAATTATCACAAGCTACCCTGGTATAAACGGTGCGCCACAATTCTCGCCTGATGGGAAAAAATTACTTATCGTACTTTCTAAAGACGCGGGTGGTGCAACTGAGGTTTACCTATTAGACTTAGAAACACGTAAGGAAAAGCGTCTTACTAAGCACAGAAGTATAGATACTGAGCCGTCTTGGCACCCGAACGGGAAAGAAATTGTCTATACATCGGAAAGGGGTGGTAATGCTCAGATATATAAGTTAAATTTACAAACAGGTAGATCAAAGCGTGTCACCTTTGATGGCGATATGAACTTAGCCGGTTCAATTACACCTGACGGCAAACAGCTTGTTATGGTGAATAGAACGTTAGGAAAGTACCATATTGCGAAAAAAGAATTAAATTCAGGGTTATTCCAAGTGCTAACACGTACTCGTTTAGACGAGTCACCAAGTATTGCGCCGAATGGCTCTATGATTATGTATAGTACCTTGTACAATAACAAACAGGTATTAGCTCTGGTTTCTATGGACGGCAGGTTTAAAGCACGTCTTCCTGTTACTGATGGGCAGGTAAAGTCACCAGCATGGTCACCTTTTTTACAGTAGTTTTACTGGTATAAATTTTTGATATAGGAATATACTCGATGCAACTTAACAAAACCTTAAAAGCTTTATTGGTCGCTTTACCAGTAATGACACTTGCAGCATGTAGCTCATCTTCTAATGTTGACGAAAGTGCAGCAAATCAAACTAATGCTGCTAACGCATCACAATCTGGTAGCAACGTTGAAGTAAACACTTTAACACCAGAGCAAGCTGCAGCTGAGAAACTACAACAGAAATACGAAGCGCTTCGTCAAGAGCAGATCGTTTATTTTGATTTTGATAAATCAAGTATTCGTGGTCAGTATGCTGAACTTCTTCAAGCTCACGCAGACTTCCTAGTTAAAAACCCAAGTGTTAAAGTGCTAGTTGAAGGTCATGCGGATGAGCGTGGTACGCCTGAGTACAACATTGCATTAGGTGAAAGCCGTGGTAAGTCAGTTGCTAAATACCTACAAAGCCTAGGTGTTTCTGACAGCCAAATCTCAGTAGTGAGCTACGGTGAAGAGAAGCCAATGGTAAAGTCTCGCACTGAAGAAGCTTTTGCTAAAAACCGTCGTGCGGTTTTAGTTTACTAATTTGAAAGAGTGATTATGAAGCCGAAATATATTTTGGCAGCCATAATGATGAGCGGGAGCACCCAACTATGGGCTGCTCCCGCTCCTGTATCTGAGGCTGCAAACTCGACCCAAACAATAGAACAGCGTTTAGCCCAGCTCGAAAGCATGATGAAAACACGTAACTTGCTTCAGGTAGAACTTCAGCAACAACTTAACTTGCTGCAAGATGAAGTGTCTCAAGTAAGAGGCGTGACAGAAGAGCAAAGTTATAAACTTGAAAAAGTGTTACAAAGACAACGAGAGTTATATCAAGAAATAGAAAATCGTGTTTCTAAGGTTTATGAGCAGTCAAGCGTAACGACTTCTGCGAATGTCGCAGTTAACAGTTCGCAAGCGATCAGTAGCGACCTATCTGAAAACGAGGCCTATGACCGAGCTGTTGCTTTGATCATGAAAGATAAGCGTTATGATGCGGCTATTCCAGAATTACAAAACTTCTTAACCGCTTTCCCTAATTCTGTATATATGCCAAATGCGCACTATTGGTTAGGTCAGTTGTTTTCAATAAAGAATAACGACGCACAAGCGCGAATTCATTTTCAAGATGTTGTGAGTAATTATCCGAACTCAAATAAACGTCCTGATGCTTTATTAAAGTTAGGTATTATCTTCCAAAAAGAAAACAACTTTGAAAAAGCCAAAGAGTTGTTGAATACTCTAATTAAAGAATATCCAAGTACGACTGCTGCAAAATTAGCCACAGAACGTCTTGGTAAGATGTAATGGCATAATATTTTGCCAGTATGGTTTAAAATTAGGCGCTTAGACGCAAAAACTGAAAAAAACTACGCATTTCAGTTGCACTCATTTTTTAAATAAGTATTATAAGCGCCCGCAGCAGGCGATTGATTCAAATCACTTGTTGCACTAAGTGGGTCATTAGCTCAGTTGGTAGAGCAGTGGACTTTTAATCCATTGGTCGATGGTTCAAGTCCATCATGACCCACCACTTATTAAGTTTTGATATCCTGCGGGTCATTAGCTCAGTTGGTAGAGCAGTGGACTTTTAATCCATTGGTCGATGGTTCAAGTCCATCATGACCCACCATTACTTAATTAAGAACTGATATCCGAGCGGGTCATTAGCTCAGTTGGTAGAGCAGTGGACTTTTAATCCATTGGTCGATGGTTCAAGTCCATCATGACCCACCACTTTTAATAAGTGTCAGATATCCCCGAGCGGGTCATTAGCTCAGTTGGTAGAGCAGTGGACTTTTAATCCATTGGTCGATGGTTCAAGTCCATCATGACCCACCACTTCTTAATTAGCTAGATATCTCATGAGCGGGTCATTAGCTCAGTTGGTAGAGCAGTGGACTTTTAATCCATTGGTCGATGGTTCAAGTCCATCATGACCCACCACTTCTTAATAAGTTTGATATCCAGAGCGGGTCATTAGCTCAGTTGGTAGAGCAGTGGACTTTTAATCCATTGGTCGATGGTTCAAGTCCATCATGACCCACCACTATTTGAAGTATCTGATATCCTCGAGCGGGTCATTAGCTCAGTTGGTAGAGCAGTGGACTTTTAATCCATTGGTCGATGGTTCAAGTCCATCATGACCCACCACTTACTTTTAAGTGTCGAGATCCCTAGAGCGGGTCATTAGCTCAGTTGGTAGAGCAGTGGACTTTTAATCCATTGGTCGATGGTTCAAGTCCATCATGACCCACCATTTACTTTAAATATCGATATCCTTTGAGCGGGTCATTAGCTCAGTTGGTAGAGCAGTGGACTTTTAATCCATTGGTCGATGGTTCAAGTCCATCATGACCCACCATCTCAAAAAATCTTAATTCCTATCTGTATGGGTCATTAGCTCAGTTGGTAGAGCAGTGGACTTTTAATCCATTGGTCGATGGTTCAAGTCCATCATGACCCACCATACACCTCTATGTTCATTAAATTTTAATAATCCTGCACTATTCGCGTCACAGACTAGGATTATCAACTTCAATTTCGTATAATTCGCGTCAATTTTGCAAAGTGCACTGATGGTCGAGAAATGAGTTTAGCAGAACAAATTATGCCAGAGGATTACATCTTTCCTCCAAAGCCGGCGCCTCTTAATGACGCCGAAAAAGCTGAATATAAAGCACGTATAAAACAACTTCTAAAAGATAAAAATGCCGTATTGGTTGCGCATTATTATACAGATCCTGAGATCCAAGCATTAGCTGAAGAAACTGGCGGCTGTGTTGCAGATTCTTTAGAGATGGCACGTTTTGGTGCTAACCAAGAAGATAAAGACATCATTATCGTAGCGGGTGTTCGTTTCATGGGTGAAACGGCAAAGATATTAACGCCTAACAAAACCGTTGTTATGCCAACACTTGCAGCAACCTGTTCACTCGATGTGGGCTGTCCAATTGATGAATTCTCAAAGTTTTGTGATCAATACCCTGATCGCAAAGTAGTGGTTTATGCGAATACGTCTACGGCGGTAAAAGCCCGTGCAGATTGGATCGTAACCTCTTCTTGCGCCCTTGAAATTGTTGAACATCTGGACTCTGAAGGTGAAAAAATCATTTGGGGTCCTGATAAGCATCTAGGTTCTTACATTCAGAAGAAAACTGGTGCTGATATGATCATGTGGAATGGCGCTTGTATCGTTCACGATGAGTTTAAAACGAAAGCGCTGAAAGATATGAAGGCACTGCACCCAGATGCTGCAGTTTTAGTCCACCCTGAGTCTCCAGCCGAAATTGTTGACCTTGCTGATGCTGTAGGCTCGACAAGTCAGCTAATTAAAGCTGCACAAGACATGGATAATCAAAAGTTCATTGTCGCAACTGATCGCGGTATTTTTTACAAGATGCAACAGCTATGCCCAGAGAAAGAGTTCTTTGAAGCACCAACAGCTGGTGAAGGTGCAACTTGCAAGAGCTGTGCTCACTGTCCTTGGATGGCGATGAATGGCCTTAAAGCAATCGAAGAGGCACTTGTTAGTCCTGAAGGTAAAGAAGTGTTTGTTGATATGGACTTACGTGAAGGGGCACTGCGCTCTCTCAATCGTATGTTAGATTTCTCTTCGAACTTGAAGAAGTAATCAAATTTGCCGATAAGTTAAGCAGTTAGCTCAGCATATTGGCAAAAAAGCTTGCTTAAGTGTGGTGCTTTACTTAGTATAGCTTCGCGCTTAGGCGCAAGTGGAGAGGTGGCTGAGTGGCTGAAGGCGCACGACTGGAACTCGTGTATAGGCTAACCCCTATCGAGGGTTCGAATCCCTCCCTCTCCGCCATTCCTCATTATTAGAAAATTTCAATTAATCTCCATATTTCTCCCTTTAAAGGGTACATATGCAAAATTCTTTATTCCTATCTTAATACTATTCGATTAGAATTGTCTTCCGTCAAAGAAATTGGACTTTAACTGTGTTTTTGCTGCTCATGGTTAGCGAATGAATGGTGCTTTAGTTCGAACTATCATTTATTGATTGGAAGTATTATGCAAGAAGAGCTACTTAACTCGGTCATCAAAATTACAAAAACTCGTGATGTTGACTCTTTAGAATACAGTTTAATATCGACCATACAGGAGTTTATAGGTTGCCAAGAAATTGGTATTTATAAAGATTTACAAGTGCAAGGCCAGTTAGTGATTGAGCGAAGCTTGTGCTTAAAAGTATTGCCTCATGACGATTTTTTATGGGAAGACCGTGATGTAGTCAAAGAGCCACCTTCAGAGCTGGTTTCTTGTTTACAGTCTGCTTGTATCATCACAGTTCAGTCTGCCGACGGAACTGAACGCCGTTGGTTGCCTATCACATTACAAGAAAAGCCTATAGGTGCAATTGCAATAGTGAGTAAAGGGCTTAGCAGCCCAGATCAAGTCTTGCTAAATGCTTTTTGTCGAATATTTGAAAATTACTTAAGTATTCTGCATGAAAATGAGCGCGATAAATTAACGGGTTTATTAAACCGTCAAACATTTGAGAAGAAACTGAAGCAATTACTTGAAAAGCAATTGATTGATCATCATAAATCTTCTTACCCTAATGACAGTCGAAAGCGTGGCATGGGTGCAACTTCATGGTTGGCGATGGTAGATATTGATCACTTTAAAAAGATAAATGACAGTTATGGCCATGTCTGTGGTGATGAAGTGTTATTAATCTTGGCTCAAAAGATGCGTCAGTACTTTAGATCGAGCGATTTGATTTTCAGATTCGGTGGTGAAGAGTTTGTCTTAGTATTTGAGCCTTGTAACTACGATTCTATCAAAGCGAAAATTGAAAAATTCATGGAGTTAGTAAGAAGTACACACTTTCCATTCGTGAAAACCATGTCCGTAAGTATCGGAATGTCACGCATAAGCCCTTACGATTTTCCAATTACTGTACTCGAGCAGGCGGATAAAGCACTTTATTTTGCTAAAGAAAATGGTCGAGACAAGCTATGCTTCTACGAGGAGCTTATAGAACAAGAGCTTATCGCCCAGCAGAGCGATGAAAGTAACGACATCGACCTGTTCTAGTTCATTTTAAAATCATCAAAAGTGCAGTTTGTTTGGGCTGCACTTTTATTTCTACCAGTTTTAGCCCCTTAAGACTATTTCAATTCTTTCCAAGCTAGCTTTCAGGTTTATTGGCTATATATTGTTTTTATTAAATAAATTAAACTAGAAACAGTAATTTTTTCATATGCATTGGAACGCAAAGGCTTGTCATCATGTTACATATCATTCAGTCAAATCGGATGGAGGCGTTGCAATCGCAACTCCATAAAGTATTAGACACAGCGCCGCTAGACAGTATTTTTAGTAAAGAAATTATCCTTGTTCAGTCACCGGGTATGTCGCAGTGGTTAAAACTGGGAGTGAGCCAACATTCAGGTTTGGCTGCGCAACTCGATTTTCCATTGCCTTCAAGCTTTATTTGGCAGCTATATCAGACATTTCTACCGCAAGTTCCGAAAGAGTCACCTTTTAACAAAGCGAATTTAACTTGGAAGCTGATGACGTTGTTGCCTGAGCAACTCGGATTACCTGTTTATGAGCCTCTGAAACGTTACTTAGAAGATGATGAAGCTGGCAAAAAGCGTTTTGCTTTGTGTGAAAAAATTGCTGACGTGTTCGACCAATATTTAATGTATCGTCCCGAGTGGTTAGATACATGGGAGTTGGGCATGGATGAATTGCCGGATGTAGACGTTTCTATAGCGCCATGGCAGCCTGACTTATGGCGAAAGCTTGTTTCATTAACTGAAGATTTAGGGCAAAGTCCTTACCACCGTGCCAACATGCATGGCATGTTACTCGAAGCCTTAGCTGAAGCCTCTGCGGAGCACTTACCTGAGAGAATAAGTTTATTTGGTCTGTCCGCCATTCCAAGTAGTCAGCTTGAGATTTTCCAAGCGTTAGCTCAGAAAACCAATGTGTTGCTGTTCTTGTTCAATCCGAGTGAGCACTATTGGGGAGACGTGGTTGACGAAAAAACACAGGCTAAAATAGCCGCTAAATTTGTAAAGTATCCAGAGCTCGAAGCGCAATCAGGGGAATATTTCCAAATCGGTAATCCGCTCTTATCGGCATGGGGTAAGTTAGGTCGAGATTATTTTGAACAGCTGCTGCAATTGGACGCCTCATGGATAGATGGATTTGTCGAAGACTTTAGCGATAACTTACTGGGCAAAGTACAAAAAGAAATTTTCGATTTATCCTTTAAAGGCGAAACCCTAGTCGAAGACACACAGTGGTTTATAAACGATGAGGGTCAACTACCTATCGAAGAAGAAGATAACTCTATTGTGTTTCAAGACTGTCATACGCCACTTCGTGAAATTGAACGCTTACATGACCATATATTAGCTTTGATGCACGAAGATCCAAGCCTTACTCCGAAAGACTTTATTGTTATGATGCCAGATGTAGCTAAATACAGTCCTTATATCGAGGCTGTATTTGGCGGGGCAACCGCAGAGCGATATATACCTTACTCGTTGGCAGATTTAGCCATTGATCAAGAAAAACCCGTGATCAATTCATTTTTGTCTTTGGTTGATTTACCTTTTAGCCGCTTTGGCGTATCAGATATCTTGGATTTATTTGCGGTTGAGCCAATTGCGAAACAATATCAGTGTAGTGAAGATGAGTTTGAGCAGTTCAGATTTTGGCTTGAAGAAGTTGGAGTACGCTGGGGCATCAACGCAGAGCATAAAGCCGAGCATGAACTACCTAAAATGCACCTTAATACCTGGCAACAAGGCTTAAATCGTTTATTGCTTGGCATTGCTATGAGCGATGAATCTTTAGCATTTGAAGGCATTTTCCCAAGCGATCAAGTTGAGGGTATGGCCACTGAGTCTCTCAGTAAACTGATTCACTTTATTGATGATTTAATTAGTCACAAAAATATTTTGAGTGAACAAAGCTCCCTTAATGTTAAAGCCGAACAGCTCAAATCACTGATAAAAACCTTCTATCATCCAGATTCAGATCAAAGCTGGGATCTGCAAGTGCTCAATAAAGTGATTGATACTTTACAGACCCACTTTGACAATAAAGATATGCTTGAAGCGGTAAGCCCTGAAATTATCAGTTACTGGGTTAAACAAGGGGTTGCACAGAAAGGCGTAGGGCAACGTTTTCTCGTTGGAGCTGTTAACTTTTGTACGTTAATGCCCATGCGTGCTGTACCGTTCAAAGTCGTTTGTCTACTTGGTTTGAACGACGGTGACTATCCGCGAAGTGTTCAGCCTATAGGCTTTGATCTTGTATCGCAAAGTCAGCGTAAAAAAGGTGACCGTTCACGTAAACTTGATGACAGGTATCTATTTTTAGAAGCATTATTGAGTGCGCGAAAACAACTATTTCTGAGCTACGTAGGTCGCTCTTGCTACAACAACGAGCCGCAAGTACCTTCAATTTTGGTCAGCGAACTTATTGACTACATTGACCGTTGTTTTTATATCGAAGGTAAAGCGTGTAAACCTTCTGAGCATTTATTAAATCAAGCCACACTGCAGCCATTTTCTTCGTTAAATTATATTGAGAGCGAGCAACAAAGCTTTAACCCCACTTGGTTGATTTCAGAGGTCTACAAAGAGCAGCAGAGTAATGAAAATAACACAAGCTTTAGTGAAGGCCTGCCAAATCCGTTTGATACAGCGGAGCATGAGCTAGATATCAATCAGTTGATCCGAGCCGTTTTAAATCCACAAGTAGCGTTTTATCAGCAACGTGTGGGTGTGCGATTATACAATACGGAAGAAGTGATAGAAGATGATGAACCATTTGCACTCGATGCCTTGTCTCGCTATCAATATCTTGATGAATTATTGACAGATTCTTTGAATGAAGCAGAAAAAGCCCCTGAGCAACTTTTACAACGAGGCGACTTGCCACAAGCCGAAGTCGGTAAAGTGCAACTTGGTCTATTACAGCAAAGGATCACCCCCCTAGCTGAGCGTTTAAAAACATCACTCATATCACAATCAGAAGCAGTAGAAATTGATATCGACTGCGGTGCAATAAGACTACAAGGGTGGCTCGATAAACTCTTTGCGTCGCAACAAATCTTTTATCGCCCAGCGAGTATTAAAGCCAAAGATAAGGTTAGTGCGTTTCTTTACCATTGCGCATCGAATTGTATGGGCCAATCGATCACGACTTCTGTTTATGGTTTAGACGAGCAAGTTAGCTTTGCTCCATTGGAGGCAGAAGAGGCCAAAACGGAGCTACAGAAATGGGTCAATTTTTACATTTCGCTTATGAGCCGTCCCCAACCTTTCTTTGTTGCATCTAGCTATGAATATGCGCTCACTGAAGACATCAATAAGGCGGCCAATAAATTTAACGGTGGCCAATATATTGGCATGGGTGACAGTGAAAACCCATATGTGGCGCTCGACTTTAAAAACCTGTTTGATTTCGAAGCTGAGTTTGTCAGCCTAAGTAAATCGTTATTTGGCACACTGATTGACCTTGCGAAGGAAGAAAAATATGCAAATGCTTGATCCAACAGTCATGCCTTTGGTTGGGCAAAACTTAATTGAAGCCAGTGCAGGGACGGGTAAAACCTACACCATTACGGGCTTGTATTTACGTTGCTTACTGGGTTTGACTGTACCTGAGCAAGAGAGCACGCCATTAAACGTTGAGCAAATCTTAGTGGTAACTTTTACTGATGCGGCAACTGCAGAGATCAGAGACCGAGTAAGAAAACGCATTGTCGAAGCGCGGGATGTGTTACTCGGTAAAGGATCAAAAGACGACCTCATTCTGCGAGTGTTAAAAGACGTTAAAGACAAAAAGCAGGCTTTTACGTTACTTGATGCTGCAGCCAAGTCGATGGATGAAGCCGCGATTTACACCATTCATGGTTTCTGCCAGAAAATGCTGAAACAGCATGCTTTTGAATCGAACATGGGCTTTAACCAAACGTTTGTACTCGACAGTGCAGATTTAATCGACCAAGCAGTAAAAGACTATTGGCGCAGTTTTATTTACCCGCTCGATACCGATACCACTCAGACTATTTTAGAGCATGTGCCAAACCCCCAATCTCTGAATAGTAAAGTGAGTAAACTGCTGAGTAAGGGTAATATCACTATAACACCAAGTTATGACTTAGATGATGTACTGGCCACTAAAGCGCAATACCAGCAACAAGCACAAACATTTAAAAGTGCGCTGTTAGCAAGCGACTTCTTTACTGCATTAGATAATTCGGGCCTTGCGAAAAACAAAGCGCCTGGGCGAGTAGCGAATATTGCGGCTTTAATTGACTACTGCCAATCGGATAGTTGGTATTTTGAATTTGGCTCTGCGAAGCACTCATTCAACTTGTGGAGTGAAGAAACGCTTTCAGACAGTCAGTATTACAAGAAAGGGCAATCGCCGATGTCGCATCCCTTGCTTAAATCGTTTTCTGAGATGTTTGCACTACACCAGAAGTTACAAGAAGGGTTACCGCTGGCCATAGTTCAACAGGCGGCGAAGCAAGTTGCGACCTTACTAGAAAAACAAAAACGAAAGCAGGGGGTTTTAACGCCTGATGATTTGCTTACTCAGTTGCATGCTGCACTCACTGCTGAACAAGGCGAGCTATTAGCTGAGAAAATTGCCACGCTTTTCCCAATGGCGATGATCGATGAATTCCAAGATACGGATCCCATTCAATACGGTATTTTTCAATCGATTTACGGCACGCGCGAAACGACTACTTTGACTATGATCGGCGATCCAAAGCAGGCGATTTATGGGTTTAGGGGGGCAGATATTTTCACCTATATCCATGCCAAAAAGCAGGTGCAAGAAACACATCAATATACCCTTGCGACTAACTTCCGCTCTGCAAAAGGCGTGGTCGATGCAGTTAACAGTATTTTCAAGCAAAACGAGAATAGCTTTATCTATAATAAAGACATTCCGTTTGAAGCCGTGGCTGCAAATGGCAAAAAGCCCGACGAAGGCTTTGAGATAAGCAATGAGCCTGCAGCACCATTGTGTTTTAGCGTTTTAAAAGATACCTCTGAGGTCACCAGTAAAGGCGTGGCGCATCCAGCGCTGGCTGAGCTTTATGCCAGTAAAACTGCGACGCTTTTGAATCAAGCACAGCAGGGTGAAGCCACAATTGCAGGCGCACCAGTGGCGGCAGGAGATATTTGTTTTTTAGTACGAGACAGAAATGAAGCGGCTTTGATAAAACGTGCTCTAACCAATAAAGGCATAGACAGTGTGTATCTTGCTCGAGAGAGTGTTTTCCAGCAGCCAGTTAGCCAAGCCTTGATGCAATTTTTGATGGTGCTTCATGGTCCATACGACGAAGCTCTATTAAGAGGAGTTTTGGCTAATGATTTATTTGGTTTGAATTACCAGCAAATTTTTGCATTGCAGAACGAATCAGACAACCTTAAAGCAGCTCAAAATCATGTAGTACATAAAACCTGGCAGGAGTATTTGTTACAGTTTTCTAAGCTAAAAGCTTTGTGGTACAAAAAGGGCGTGATGGCGATGCTTGAGCAATTGTTGGTTGAGAATGACCTCCCCTTGCTGTGGCAACAAAAAGGCCATCACGTAGAGCGTTGGTTAACGGACTACCGTCACCTTGCAGAGCTCTTACAACATAAGCAAATTGAACTCGAAGGCACACAACGGGTTTTGCGTTGGTATGAAAAACAGTATACCGAGTCGTTAAGCGATACCGCACAGGTACGTTTAGAAAGCGACGAGAACCTAGTTAAAATCATCACCATGCACGCCTCAAAAGGATTGGAATATCCAATAGTGTATCTACCGTTTGCTAGCGGCTATCGTGAAGCGAGCGAAGCGATTTATCATAAAGACGACGCGTTGGTGTATGACCTATCTAAATCCGATGACGCGATGCAACTGGCTGAAAAAGAGCGTTTAGCTGAAGATATTCGTCTGCTGTATGTAGCCCTTACACGCGCTGTACACCACTGCGATGTGGGCATGTATAACCTAGCCGAGGGGCGCAGTAAAAAGCCAGGTATTACTCGCACAGCACTGGGTTACGTGCTCTTTGCGCCAGATTTGATGACTTCTGCAGAGCAATGGCATGCGCGACTTGACGCACTTTGTACAAGTGATGCAAATTTACAGGTCGCTTATTTTGGTATTAATGCTTTGCCAAGCGAAAGTTATACACCGACTCAACAAGCGCAGACGATTGAGTGCTCAGTAAAAGCCGTGTCAGCGCATATTGAGCGCGATTGGCGAGCAACCAGCTTTAGCCAGTTAACCTATCATCAAGATCACGATGACAGACCATTAGGTGCAATTGATGAAAACCACTTGCTTGACCTACCATTGGCAGAAAGCCAAGAAACCCTAGATGCTTACACCTTTCCAAAAGGGGCTAAAGCGGGTAGCTGCTTACACGAAATTTTTGAGCTTATTGATTTTAGTGAGCCAGAAATGCCGCAATCACCTAACCTGACACTAGAGGAAGCAGTAAAGCAGACACTGGATAAATTTGGTTTTGAAGAGAAATGGCAAGCACCGGTCAAGCAATGGGTATCAGCGTGTCTGGCATGCAAACTTGATAGTCATTTAGCGCTTAAAGACATAACGCCTGCACAGCGTTTAGTGGAGATGGAGTTTAATTTACCTCTTGCGCCATTAAATCAAGTGACGCTTAATAATATTGTCTCAAACATCACCCAGCATCCGAGTAACCTTAAATTTGATAATGTCAAAGGGCTACTTAAAGGCTTTATAGATTTAATCTTCGAGCATCAGGGCAAGTATTATATTCTTGATTACAAATCGAACTACTTAGGGGATGCACCGAGCGACTACGCCAGCGATAACCTAGTGCAAGCCATGAACGCACATCAATATCATCTGCAATATATGATTTATACCGTGGCATTACATCGCTTACTTAAAGCACGCTTACCTAACTATCAGCCAGAGCACCATTTAGGTGGCGTCTATTATGTTTTCTTACGCGCCATGGGTGACGGAGAAGGAGTGTTCTTTAAACAGCTATCTCTCAGTGAACTTGAACAGTTAGATGCCTTATTTTTACAAGGAGCAACATAATGGAACAAACCGATTTATTTGCTCAACCCGCATTCACAGCGCCTTTTGATCATCAAAGCTTTATTGCGCTTTTAATCGAGCAAGAAAAACTGCTTCACAGCGATATTGCGCTGGCGAAATTACTCAATGCGTCCAAAATTGATGACGCATTTTATCTAATCTTGCTGCTACTTAGAGCGCAAAGGCAGCAGCATAGCTGCTTGGAGTTAGAGCAGATTGACTGGCAAAATCCGTTTGCTCTGCCTTCAAAATTGCAAGGCGAAAATGTGTTAACCGCGCCTTGGTCTGAAGACAAACAAGCCGCGATAAAAGCGTTAGCGTCACACGCAGCTGTGGGTGACGATAAACCAATGAGGTTATTGAATAATAACTTATATTTAGCCCGTTACTTTGACTACGAAGCAAGCCTTGCTGAAGCTTTCCAAGCATTGAATGATAACAAAGTGACCCTGAACCTAGACACACTGACTGAATTACTCAATCACTTCTTTGATGATCAAAATGATATCGACTGGCAAAAAGTGGCGTGTGCGATGGCCGCATTAAATCGTTTTTGTGTGATCACTGGTGGCCCTGGTACAGGTAAAACCACTACAGTTACTAAGTTGCTGGCAATTTTACAGTCGCTGTATCGCAGTGCACCGCTGAGTATTAAACTGGTTGCACCAACAGGTAAAGCCGCTGCACGCTTAACAGAGTCAATGATAGGTGCAAAGAAAAAGTTAGTAGAAAGCGGCATGATAGATGGTGAGTTGTTTGATTTGTTGCCAGAGCAAGCGCAAACCATTCATCGCTTGCTGGGGGTCGTACCACATACTCATCACTTTAGGCATAACGAGCAAAACCCGCTGCACTTAGATCTACTTATTGTCGATGAAGCGTCTATGATAGATTTGCCCTTGTTAAGCAAATTAGTCAAAGCGTTACCATCTCATGCTCGCCTAGTCTTACTTGGTGACAAAGATCAATTGGCCTCAGTCGATACCGGTAATGTGCTCGGGGATTTATGTGAGCATCTAAAGTTGGGTGAGCAGCCCCATTACTCACAAAACTGTGTAAACGTACTTAATCAAATTTGTTTTAACAATGCGACAAAATTGCACGAAAAGCAGAGTTACTTTTTGCTTTGCGACAACATTGCATTCTTACAACAAAGCCATAGATTTAATGCTCAAAGTGGTATTGGTCAGTTGGCACAAGCGGTAAACAATAACGATCAGAGGCATTTACAACGGACCATTCAACATGGTTTTGAAGATTTAGAATTATATGATTTTAGTAACGATGCCTATCACGCGTTAATCGACAGAGCAGCAGGGCACTACCAAAATTATTTACGCCTTATTCAAAATAAACCCATCTTGAATGCGGAAGATGTGCAAGCTGTGCATCATGCTTTTAGCCAGTACCAGTTACTTGCCGCAGTGAAAGAAGGGCCTTACGGGGTAAACGCACTGAATCAACGTATTGAACAAAGACTGCATCAAGGTGGCTTAATCGATTTAACTCAGCGTCAATATGCAGGCTTGCCAATTATGATCACCCAAAACGACTATCAACTTAATTTATTTAATGGTGATATTGGTATTTTAGTCAATTATCAATCAAATAGTTCTGCATCGGCGAGTTTAAAAGCTGTGTTTGTTGATGAGCAAGGTCATGTACGGGACTTCTACCCGAATAGACTACCTAGGCACGAGAAGGTGTATGCCATGACCATACACAAATCTCAGGGCTCTGAATTTGCTCATACTGCAATGTTATTGCCGCCAATGCAAAGGGCGCATTCAGGTATAAACCGACAGTTGGTTTATACTGGGATCACGCGAGCAAAACAAAAATTCGAGCTGGTGGCACAGATGTCGGTTTTAACTCTTTCAATGTCTAGACAGTTGCAACGTTGTTCAGGTTTAAGGCAAAGATTGCAGACAAGTTAGTTCGTGAATACCAATCCTCAATAATACTCAATCATTTTGAGGGACTAAAACGGACGCTAACTTCGTTTAAAATTTCTTATTTACGACTGCATGGATGCAGAAGGTAGAACAATGCAGGAGCAATTGCCGAGAACAACTAAATAGCAAAATTTCCGCCTTGCCTACATGGATGTAGGTACCTCGGCGATAGCAGGACGCGTGAGCGGCGTTACCGACAAATTTTCCTTGCCTCAAAATAGGTCGCTTAATTAAGAAGGTTGATATAAATTGACAATCAGGCGAGAAGTGTGGTTTTAATTTAGTGTTAAGACTCTATTTATAAGTAGAACTAAAATGAAAAAATTAGACCAACACTTAATTAAATATGCGCTCTACCATCGTGATGAGCGCAATATTTTAACCCATTTTGTGGGCGTGCCGCTGATTGTATTTGCGGTAATAGGCTTGCTGTATTTTCCTTTAATGTCAGTCAACAGTCTATTGATCACCCCTGCATTAGTTGTTGCGATACTCGCCATGCTGTTTTACTTAGCTTTAGATATTAAGTTAGGCCTACTCATGAGTGGCTTATATTTACTAGGGCTTTGGGGGGTAGACAGTATTTTTGAAAGCATGAGCGCGCAAACGGCGAGTTTCTATGGGTTATTTGCGGGGCTGTTTGTTGTAGGTTGGATAATTCAATTCATCGGGCACTATTATGAAGGAAAAAAGCCAGCATTTGTTGATGATTTAATAGGTTTATTAGTTGGGCCATTATTCGTTGTGGTCGAGTTACTATTTAAACTTGGCCTACTTAAAAGCTTAGAAGCCCGCATAATTGAACATGCAGGCCCCTACAGAAATTAGCACTTTTGAGGCTTGCTCTAGATAGAGATGCGGGTCTCAAGTTTACTGCCTTTGACGATGGTAATGTCGTTACAATTTATTCTGACCTTACCATTTTCAGATTCAAGCATGTAAGCAAACTCAGGACAAACATCTAAACAGGCATCAGCTAATTGCTTTTTCGCTCGGTGAACCATAATATTCATATGGTTCATCTGTATTCCCAGTGCTTTAGTTAATTCTTCACGGTACATCCAGCCCTGTAATTCAGGCTCTAGGCCAGCTTGTTTATCAAGAATACGAGTTCGTGCGAGCAGTAGTAATAGATAGTGATGAGTGCGTGTACCTAAATCGAATGTTTTACTTGCAACGTTTAAAGTTAGGTGGGTATTCTCTTCATCTAAACTAACATTGAAAGATAAGGCATACTCGATATTCTGCGCTACCTCATTTTTAAGTTGTTTGGTAATGGTCGACGGGCTTGAGCAGTAAAATTGCCACTGATCATTAAAAATGCTGATCAGCCCTCCATCAATTAAAACTTGTCTGTCATTTGTAAATAAATCTTCTAAGAACCAATAATTAAGCATGCTATCGAAATAGGCAATATGTGATGCTTCTTGCTCGTTAGGTAGGAGAAGCTGGTCTTTAATTTCAATAACTTTATTGCTATCTGATTGAGATACCAAAAACTGACAATCTGTGCTGAGATCGCCGACAACAAAAGAACTTCGACCAGGGGCGGCAAAATCAATTTTATCGTTAAGGCACAACTGATATGGAAGGTTTTTACTTATTTTTTTATCATTGATCCAAATACCATTGGTACTTACATCTCGAATTAACCAATTACCCTGAGTGTGTTCAATAATTGCGTGATGGCGAGAGATTTCGGGTGAATCAATAAGCGTATCAACGTTGTATTTGAATCGCCCAATGGTGTGATAGCTCTTTAGATAGATCTTTTCAAGCTTTTGTTCATCAATGAGATAAGCCATATATGCTTCCTTTTCCTAATTAAAACTAAAATTTTTCCGTTGAAACAATCGGCTGATACTAAACTGTGAAGTCGCTCAGCACAATATGATTTAACTTGTTAATGCACACATTGAACGAATAGAGTTTATCGAAAGTTCAAATTGTATTAACCCAGATCAAGTCTAAGCTTTTTTTTTGTAATATGCGATTACAGTCACTTACACCAGCTTGCGAATTCGTCTTTACTGAACCATATTTTTATTATTGCAATAAAGTAAAAAGTTGATTTATGAGGTATCAAATGGGCGAATTCAAAAAAATAGACACAGTTGAATTAAAAGGTGTGTATCAATTCTGCGATCACTTCGATTCTGAGAAATTAGATCTTAAGAGTACTGCACTTAAGATAGTGACTGATTTTACCCGACGAACGCCGCAAGTTATTTTAAAAGACGTAGATGTTGATCATGCTTTATTTATGATGGTAAATGGCCATGTTAGGTCGAAGTTAGTCATAGATCATGATGATACTTTTTTAGGAGTCATCAACTCTCGTGATTTAACCGGTAGAAAAGTACTGACAGTAGCACAAAAGCGAAATCAGTCTCGAAGTGACCTAACAGTTGAAGATTTAATGACAAAAAAATCAGATCTACGTGCGATGCCTTATTCAATGGTAGAAAATTCTAAAATAGGCGATGTACTCGAAACGTTAAAAGGTTTAGGTCATCAACACATCTTATTAGTTGATGAAAAAGGCAGCTTAAGAGGCATGATCTCAGCCAGTGATATTGCCAGAGCATTACATATTCCTGTTAATATTCTTCAAACAGCCCATTCATTTAAAGAGATTTTCGAAATTATCCATGACCACCAAGAAATCATCGCTTAAAAACAATTTTGAAATTATAAGAGTGTCCCATAATTGAGACACTCTTATTTTATAAGTTGTCTCGGTTTCGACACAAGAAAACATTGCTTGCAGTTTTAGAAATATAAAAATCATTAAATAACAATAAGATAAACCTTGGCTCGATAGTTGATTTAAGTTACCCAGTTCAACTAATGGAGCCAGCTATGGATACGAAGAGAACCCCACAACCAAAACCTGTAATTAAGCGATATTGGTACTTACCTGTTATATCTTTAATCGTTTTAGCGATTTACCTATCAAAGCAGTTTTTAGGCGATGCTTCTTATTTTGTCGCACGAGATAAATTACAAATGGCTAACGTGAAGCAGGGAGACTTCAAAATTGAAGTAAGAGGCTCTGGGGTTTTAAAGCCAAAATCATTGCAATGGAGTGCAGCGCAATCAAGAGGCAGAGTACAACAGTTACTTGCAAAACCCGGAGACAGTGTTGTGCAAGGACAGAAAATTGCGGTGTTAGAAAATGTTGAACTGCTGAGTGAACTAGAGAAAATTCAATGGGAACTTAAAGCCATTAAGGCTGAAAATAACGCGGCTGCAGTTGCGCAACAAGCTCAACAACTTGATCTTGAAAATGCTGTTATGGAAGCAGAGTTTAATTACAAAAGCTCAAAATTAAAACTTGATGCAGAGCAATCATTGCTAGATCAAGGTAAAGGCTCATTGTCAGCATTAGATTTTAAACGCACTCAACTTGCGGTTACGCAACAGTATGCTCGTTGGCAGGCACAAATAAAACGTGCTGATAAAATGCAACAAAACTACCAAGCCAGTGAATTAGCAAGACAAGCACGTCTTGAGCAGGTCGAAAATAACCTCAGAAAAGCACAACAGCAGGTAAGTGGCTTAACTATCACAGCGGGCATTTCAGGCATAGTTCAAAAGCTGCCGATTGAACTTGGTCAACAACTTAATAACGGTGAAAATGCAGCTTTAGTAATAGATCCAGGTTCGCTATTTGCCGAGATAAACGTACAAGAAATACAAGTTAAAGACGTTGTGATGGGTCAACCTGTCACCATTGATACCCGCTTTAATAAACTCTCAGGTGAAGTGCAGCGCATTTCCCCGCTATCTGAAAATGGCCTAGTGGCAGTGGAGGTGGGGATTATCTCTGAGCTACCTAAGGAAGCGCGCTCAGATCTCAATATTGATGGTTACATTGAAGTGACAAACATCAAAAATACGCTTTATGTGAAACGCCCTGCATTTGCACCAAAAAACCGTACGGTAGATTTGTTCAAAACGACCAATGACGGTGCGTTTGCACAAAAATATGAAGTCAAACTTGGCACCAGTACTGCCAAATATATTCAAATTCTTTCTGGTCTTAACCCAGGCGATCAAATTATTATCTCTGACACCAGCGCATGGGCATCTCATAGCAGTGTCAAAATACAATAATATCAATAGGTTTAAAAAGGATCTCTCATGTCATTATTAAGTTTAAGTAACATCAATAAATCATTTTTAACTGAAGACATCGAAACCCATGCGTTAAGTAATATTAATCTTGAAATAGCACAGGGTGAGTATGTTTCCCTGTCAGGCCCTTCTGGCTGCGGTAAATCTACCTTGTTGTCTATTTTAGGCTTACTCGACACCGCTACCAGCGGACAATATTTATTTAATGGTCAGGATGTTACGGGTTTTAGCAGAGATAAACGGGCTCAGATCCGTTGTTATGACATCGGCTTTGTTTTTCAATCTTTCAATTTAATTTCTAGTCTCACAATCAGTGAAAACATCATGTTGCCGCTGACTTACCAAAATGGTGTCTCTAAGAGCTTGATGCAAAGTAAGGTGGATGAAGTATTGGAGCGGGTTGGAATGCAACATCGTGCGAATCACTATCCTTCTCAGCTGTCAGGTGGTCAACAGCAGCGAGTGGCCGTTGCAAGAGCCTTGGTGAACGATCCGAAAATTATCTTTGCCGATGAGCCAACAGGTAACTTAGACAGTCAAAATGCAGAAAAAGTGATGGCGTTATTTGACCAGTTGCACCGAGACGGCAGCACGATTTGCATGGTGACGCACGACCCTCGTAGTGCTCAGATGGCGCAGCGACAGGTTAGTATACTTGATGGCACATTAGTTAATGATGTCATGCTTCATTCTGTCGAAAAAGTACCAGCGTAAGGAGCACATTATGTGGCTTGATATTAAGTATGCACTCAGACAATTACTCCAGTCGCCAAAATTCTCAGCCTTGACGCTGCTGGTACTGATTGGCGGCCTATTTGTCAGCTTATATAGTTTTTCATTTTTGAATTCCGTGCTTTACAAAGACTTGCCTCTACCTGAAGGTGAAACCATTCTACATATATCTTCTCAATCACAAGAAGATGCAGACTTAGATCCTATGCCAGCGTGGGAAACCGCTAATCTAATTGAATCACAAACCAGCTTCGCGCAGATTGGTCGCTATGTTTCAACATACGGACATATTCTATTTGAACAAACATCGAAACGACTTAGTTTAGAAAAAGTGGATAGTAACTTCTTTGAGTTTACAAAAGTTCAACCATTAATGGGACGTACACTACAAGTTGAAGACTACCAAGTCAGTGCAGAGCCTGTGGTGGTGTTAAGTTATGTTATTTGGCAGAGCACTTTTAATGGTCAGCAAGATATTGTTGGCCAAATTATTAATCTCAACAACCAATTAACGACGGTTATAGGCGTTATGCCTGAAGGTTTTGCGTTTCCAGTTGCTGGTAGAGCCTGGCAACCATTATCTTTGCAATATAGGCAGCCACAAATGAGCAACGATGAATGGCTTAGTTTGTACGGTCGTTTAAATAAAGGCACGTCTGTTGAGCAAGCAGAAACTGAATTATCCAGCTTGCTAAAAGGGTTTTATACTCAGAAGCAGCAAGCACTGGGCCGTGACTATGAACCAAGAACAGTTGCGATTACATCGTTTCCGAGTGCGCAAGTAAATGGTGCGGGTGGTATTGTTTTTACCTTTATCAATGGTGTTGCACTGTGCATATTATTACTCGCTTGTATCAATGTTGGTAACTTGTTGCTTGCTAGAGCGTTAGAAAAAAATAAAGAGACGGCGATCCGTGCTGCGCTAGGTGCCCCCACTAAACGTTTAATTTCTCAGTTAATGTGGGAGGGGAGCATTTTAACCATTCTTGGTTCTGTGTTAGCGGTTTTATTAACTGGAGCTGCCCTGGGTTATACAGAAATCGTATTACAAAGTCATATGGCTGATAACCTTGCATTCTGGTGGCATTGGGGAATGGATACTGACACCTTATTCGCAGCCTTGGTGTTTGCTTTAGTGACCCTCTTCTTTGCTTGTTTCTTACCTGCGTATAAAGCAGCAACACAAGATGTGAATGCTACTTTACGGGACGGTACGCGTGGGGCTCAGGGTAAAAAAGCGGGCCGACTTTCTAGGGTATTATTGACGGCACAAATATTTTTGATTTCTACTCTCATGCTGATTGGCGGATTATCTGCGTTTTTATCTCAAACTATTATTAATATGGATATGGGCGTCGACTTCAAGAATAGTTTAGATGTGAATCTAACGTTAGAAGAAAAGCGTTACACCTCTGCAGAACAAAAACTTACTTATTATCAATTACTAAAAGCTGAACTTGAACAGCAAAATAGTATTAGCGATGTCTCTCTCAGTGCCTATTTGGGTAAAAAGCCTGTCTACCCAGCGGGTCAAATCACCGAAAGAGAGCAGGATAAACCACAAGTAGATGTGATTGAGCTGATTGGAAACACACAAAGCTACGGTCCGTATTTGCTCGAAGGTCGTCACCTTGACGAGCAAGATCATCGAAATGCCATGCGAACAGCCGTGATCTCAGATTCAATGGCAAAACGATACTGGCCGAATGCCAGCCCGCTTGGGGAACAAATAGAAGTTGAACTTAAATCAGGAAAAGAGACGCACACAATTGTTGGAGTTGTGACGAATAGAATGAATGCATCGTCTCTATTTGCTGCACTAGATAAAGAAGACGAAATTTATACATCGGCGTTGCAAGGTGAAGTTGGTCCCTTAAGAGTGACATTAAAGCACTTTGGAGATAGCCAACGAGCTCAGACCGATTTTTATCATGTATTTTACCGTTTAGATCCAGCGTCTGATCTTGGCTATTTCAGATCGAAAGAAGATGACTTTGGCATGCTGCACAAAATGGCCAAAACAGCGTTCTTTATTACTTTTGGATGTGCTTTCTTCGCGTTGTTTTTAGCACTAACAGGTATTTATGGTTTGAGTGCGGGTACAGTTTTCCAACGCTACAACGAAATTGGCGTCCGCCGCGCTGTCGGTGCGACTGATAGAGCGATAGTCAGTTTATTCGTAAAACAAGGTAGTAAATTGTTGATACTGGGAAGTGGTTTAGCCTTACTACTTTTTGTCTTGATTGCTTATGTATTTCATAATTTTACAGAGCAGCTAGTACCGGCTTACATTTATCCGATACTTGCGTGCATCGTAACAGTGCTAGTTGCCAGTGCGGTGTTACTTGCCATTTATTTTCCAACCAGAAATGCGGTAGTATTGGAGCCAAGCCAGGTACTTCGCTATGAGTAAGGAATAACAATAATAATGGCAAACATTTTAGTGGCTGACGATGATATTAATATCATCGCCAGCCTACAGTTTTTACTAGATGACCATGGTTTTGATGTGCAAGGGGTCACGTCTCTTGAAGCAGCTAAAACCCAATTAACGCAACATAACTTTGATCTCGTCATGCTGGATATGAATTTCCATCGTGATACCACATCAGGCTGTGAAGGTATTGAATTTATTCAGCAAATGAATAAGTTATTGGCAGATAAGCTGCCGCCGATTATTGCCATGACAGGCTGGGCGACCATAGATATCGCAGTTTCAGCATTGAAGGCCGGTGCAAAAGACTTTGTGCAAAAGCCGTGGCAAGACGACGCACTCATTAATACCATTCAAACCCAAATTAAACTGGCAGAGCGAGAGCAACAGCTCGAACTTGCGCAAGACGAAAATAGTCAACTGAAACAAGACCTATATCTCCAACATGGCGATCTTATCGCTGAATCTGCAGTGATGCAGCAACTGCTCAAACAGGCACAAAGTTTAGCAAAAAGTGATATGAACATTTTGATCACAGGTGAAAACGGCACAGGTAAAAGCTTACTTGCAAGCAAAATTCATCAATTTTCAAAGCGCGCTTCAGGGCCCTTTGTTAGTGCAAATATGGGCGCGATTGTAGAAAGTTTATTTGAAAGTGAGCTATTTGGTCACGTAAAGGGCGCGTTTACAGATGCCAAACAAAACCGCGCAGGGCGTTTTCAAATGGCGCAGCAGGGCACATTATTTTTAGACGAAATAGGTAATATTCCACTTGCTCAGCAGGCAAAATTGCTGCGCGTATTAGAAGAAAAACAATTTGAACCTGTGGGTTCAAGCAAAACCCAACGTGCTGATGTAAGATTAGTCTCTGCGACCAATACAGATCTTGAATCTGCCATTCAAGCAGGGTCATTCCGACAAGATTTATTTTATCGTTTAAATACGGTTACCTTGCACATGCCTGCTTTGAAAGCGCGTAAAGACGACATAGTGCCATTGGCAAATTACTTTGTTGCGAAGCACAGTAAGCATTATGGCAAAAACGATGTTTGTTTGTCTGAGTGTGCTAAAGCTGCATTGCTCGCATATCACTGGCCGGGCAATTTAAGAGAGTTGAGTCATTGTATAGAGCGAGCACTGTTTTTAAGTGACACAAGTATCACAGTTGAGAGCCTGAATCTCAATGTAACCAGTAATCTCACTCAGCAAAATGCACTGACATCGATGCCAGAAGACAGTATTACCACGCAAGCCAAATTAACCTTAGATGAAATAGAGTTTCAGGCAATGGAGCAAAGACTTAAACACTTTGCAGGGAATGTCACCGAAACAGCCAAATCTTTGGGCCTCAGTCGCAGCGGTTATTACCGTCGGCTGGCTAAATACGAAGCGCAATAGCATGCAATTTTTCGCACGCTCCAAAACGAAAGTGGTTGATCATAAACAACAACAGACTCGGTTAATATTGGGTTTGTCGCTGCCGGCCATTTTAGTGGCGTTTTTTAGTTTGCTTTACGTAGGGCTCAATACCTATTTGTTGGCATTTTTCAGCATCATCGCCTTGTTAGGGTTATTTTATGTGGTCTATGCCACACGAAATAACATAGACAAACAACAACAGCTTATTAGTAACTTATTGGCGGCTTTGATTGAAGAAGATTACACAATGCGTGGAAACTTACAGCAAGATGCCGCCATCGCGCCACTTTTGAAACTAATCAATACGCTTGCAGATAACTTACAAACAAAGAGTCGCCAAGTATCTGAAAAGCAGATACTGATCGATAAAATTTTAGATCAGGTTCAAGCTATGTGTTTTGCTTATGACAATGAGCAAAATATCGTGATGGCAAATCATGCCGCACATACCCAGTTATTTTTAGGTCAAGAGATAGAAGATTGTTCACTTCAAGATTTCAATTGGCTGAAATCACTCACTGAGAAAAATTCAGCAGTTGTGACGTTAAATACTTCACAGCTTCAAGGCGAGTATTTTGCTTTTAAAGATAAATATTTAAGCGCTGGCAACCCACATACACTGCTGCTATTAATAAAAGCAGAACAAATACTAGATGAGAGAAAACAGCAAGCATGGCAAGACTTATTGCGCGTGTTAAGTCACGAACTTAATAATTCACTTACGCCAATTGCAACAATCAGCCGCAGTCTTAATAAGAAAGTTCAACAATGTGAATTTTCTAAACAACCTCAGTTTCAACAAGGGCTTGAGATTATTTCCGAGCGGGCAAGTTCTTTGCAAGCATTTATTTCCAGTTATCGAGAATTGGCTCAATTGCCAAAGCCGAGTAAATCAGCGGTCACCGTACAAAGTTTATTTGGTCCTATTCTGCCTTTGTTTGATTGTGAATTTACTTATAGCGAAAATTGGCCAAAACCTGCCTCACAGTTAGTGCTGAATGTTGATAAAAAACAGCTTCAGCAAGTGCTTATCAATCTGATAAAAAATGCTATTGAAGCCAATACAGTAAATAACCAGCAAGGCATTGAGCTAGACCTTGAAGAAAGTGATGACATGTTGAAAATTTGTATCCGAGACTTTGGGCAGGGGATCGCCAATTTTGATAACTTATTTGTGCCTTTTTATACCACTAAACAGCAAGGCACAGGTTTAGGGTTAGCATTAAGTCGACAGATAATGTTGAACCATGACGGGCAATTACAATTAGAGAATCATCTTGAGCAAGGTGCAATCGCAACCGTAACTTTGCCAGCGTTGCAAAGAGATAATGAATAACTGGTAATTCATACAGTATTTTGGCATTATGCCAAAAAAATAAATGAGAATGTGCTTTGGCTGTAATTTTAGGCATAGATCCCGGTTCAAGGTTTACTGGGTACGGCGTGATTGATCATCAAGGAAGTAAGTTTACCTACTTAGGCAGTGGTTGTATTAAAGTGGGTGAGCATGATTTTCCGACCCGATTAAAAATGATCTTCCAAGGTGTTACCCAGCTGGTGGAGCAATTTAACCCGCAAAGCTTTGGCATTGAGCAAGTATTTATGGCACATAATCCAGACTCTGCATTAAAACTAGGGCAAGCCCGAGGCGCAGCAATTGTTGCTGCAACTATGCAAGATGTTCCTGTCTATGAATACTCAGCTAGGCAAGTAAAACAAGCGGTTGTAGGCACAGGTGGCGCTAAAAAAGAGCAAGTTCAAGAAATGGTGAAACGTATCTTGAAGTTACCTGGCACACCGCAAGCCGATGCCGCAGATGCATTAGCCATTGCCATTTGTCATGCACATTCTGAGCAAAATTTAATTCGTTTAGCTGGTAACGCCAGTAAAACGGTTCGTCGAAGATTAAGGTAATAAACATGATTGGAAGACTAAGCGGCACACTATTAGAAAAACAACCACCGGAAATTTTACTTGATGTAAATGGGGTAGGTTACGAAGTTCAAATGCCAATGACCTGTTTCTATGAGTTGCCTAATGTTGGCGAGCAAGCAGCGATTTATACGCATTTTGTGGTACGAGAAGACGCCCAGTTGCTATTTGGTTTTAATCATAAAAAAGAGCGTGCTTTATTTCGAGAGCTCATAAAAGCCAATGGTGTTGGTCCAAAACTCGGTTTAGCGATTTTATCGGGTATGTCAGCTGAGCAATTCATCCACTGTGTGAATAACGAAGATGCGACCACTTTGGTGAAAATTCCGGGCGTAGGTAAGAAAACCGCTGAACGTTTAGTGCTAGAAATGAAAGATCGCTTAAAAGACTTCGGCAATGATTTACTCACGCCATTTAGTGATAATGCAGTCATTGCGCCACAAGAAGATCCGACGGTTGCCAATAATCCAGCCGATGATGCAGTTGCTGCATTACTCGCATTAGGCTATAAACTAGCGCAAGCACAAAAAGCGGTGAAGGCAGTAAGCCAGCCAGATATGAATACCGAAGCGCTGATTAAAGAAGCGCTTAAATCTATGATGTAATAACCCTTATGATTGAAGCTGATAGACTGATTGAGCCAAGTGTTCAAGGCAACGAAGAAGTAATAGACAGAGCCATTCGGCCAAAGTTATTAGATGACTACACAGGCCAGCCCCATGTAAAAAAACAGATGGAAATTTTCATTGAGGCTGCTCGATCTCGTCAAGAAGCACTCGATCACCTTTTGATCTTCGGCCCTCCAGGTCTTGGTAAAACAACTCTTGCCAATATTGTTGCTAACGAGCTTGAAGTGAATATTAAGACTACGTCGGGTCCTGTACTCGAAAAAGCCGGTGACTTAGCAGCATTGCTTACCAATTTAGAAGAAGGTGACGTGCTGTTTATTGACGAAATTCACCGTTTGAGCCCACAGGTAGAAGAAATTCTTTACCCTGCAATGGAAGACTATCAGCTTGATATCATGATAGGTGAGGGGCCTGCGGCACGGTCGATTAAACTAGACCTGCCACCATTTACACTGATCGGTGCCACCACGCGCGCTGGGTCGTTAACGTCACCGCTGCGTGACCGTTTTGGTATTGTGCAGCGTTTAGAATTTTACTCAGCTGCAGATTTAGCAACTATTATTTCTCGTTCGGCATACTATTTAGACCTAGCTATTAGCCCAGAAGGGGCCGATGAAGTGGCACGTCGCTCTCGTGGTACCCCGCGTATTGCTAATCGTTTATTACGCCGAGTGAGAGACTTTGCCCAAGTGAAAGGCGACGGTAAAGTCAGTCAAGATATCGCAAAACAAGCCCTAGATATGGTCGATGTCGATAAATGCGGCTTCGACTACATGGACAGAAAGTATCTGCTTGCACTCATTGAAAAATTTGCTGGTGGTCCAGTCGGCCTAGATAATATCGCGGCGGCCATCGGTGAAGAGCGTGAAACCATTGAAGATGTCATTGAACCTTTCTTAATTCAACAAGGCTTTATTCAGCGCACGCCAAGAGGGCGTATTGCGTCAAATGCGGCTTATCTGCATTTTGATTTGGTGCCTAAAGAATAGATAAAACAACCGAGTTTGATAGCTAAGTTTTTTAATTATTCACAGCAAGTTGTTCATCTAACCAGTTTTCAAATTCTTCTAAGCTCGCTTTGTTACCCTGAATAAAAGCGAGCGCAGAGAAAATATTTATACCTAGCTGTTCGAATAATTGTCTATCTTCATCAAATTCAGTTTCAAGTTCTTTGACCGTCTTTCCAGAACAAGCCTTAAACTGTTTGTGCCAATATCTTGCCAAGCCAGGCGTATTCATTACCTTAGAATCTTCTCTACTAATAAGAGGTAGTTCAGAATCACATTGCACTGCTACATATTCAAAATCGAATTTTGGATAGGCTATTTTATGATATTTAAAAGTCATAAACGTGTTTGCCCTGGCTTTTAGATAATGAAGTTTAGGTAAATTTAGACTACATTCATTTTTATCCAAGCTATGTTTGCCGAATATCTTTACGACTGTATTTAGCTCAAGGGCTTTAAAGCGTTCACTTGTCTCGGGCATTCTTATTCTGCGAGATAAAGCATCCACACCTTCTGACTGGATTCTTTTTACTGACTCTCTATTCAAGGTGGCGATTTCACCTAAATAATAATTTTCACTAAAATTTTTACTTTGGGTCAATGAGGCACTAAGTACGATTTCTTGAGGGATTAAACTACCTTCATGATTTAATAATGGCTCCAGGTGAGTAAATATTTCTACCTGTGGCTCTTGTTCTAGCATTGCTTTCATTGTCTCGGATATTAATACATCAAATTTTAATGTTGATGACCATTTCGTTGCATCTACACATTCTATAGTCTCAATGAATTTGCCTAGATTTAGGTATTCAATTACTTTTTTGAGATATGAAATAGATTCTTGATGAATATCCAGTAAGTGCACCCTTACCCGACTGTCTGGAAATAAATGTAAGATAGGCAATAAAATCGTGCCAAATGGGCCTGTACCTGCATATAGTATGTTTATTGTCTTATGGTTTTGAAGTTGATAGTTAATAGCTTCATATGTTCCGCGCCAAAATTGCATTGTGCGCATAAACTCTTGTGCACATCGCATAGCAGTAATGGTCGAACAAGCTTTACCGTATTTGGTGAGAGTCCCTTTATCACAACCAGATTCAACAGGCTCTCCCAATCCAGTTAAATTGCTTATTTGCTTAACCCAAGACTGAATCTCAGAAGCATATTGATACAGTCTGTTTCTTTCAACTTTCAGTACTTTTTGAATGAGCTGTTCTGTTTGGGTTTTAAAATCTAATTTTTCGTTAATATTTTCGACGCTGTGTTTATAAACTTTATCTCTTAACCAGTCAGATACCTCGCAGTCAATAACAAGGTTAATTCGACTCTCGGACCCTAAATTTTGTACTTCGTGGATCTGATCAGCATTAATATACCAACACTCGCCAGCAGACATTGGAACAATTTGTCCGTCCACAAGGAACTTGAGATTTTCAGAAGTTTGAATTGGAATATGAATACGGGCCTCTCCTTGCTCTAAGCTCAAGCCTTTATCTCTATGAGGTTTTATGTGACAGCCAGGGTCTAAACGCATAAGCCTAACTGACTTAATTTTGCATTTGAGTTGAGATAATGCACTTTTAAACTCAACTGCTGAATCCAAAGCTGGTAAGTTTTGATATGCCTCAGTGCCCTCAATGCTAAAGGCTTGAAGTATTGGTGATGTGTAAATTAATTGAGATTTACACCTTAATGGCCTGACTTGCCAACCGCCTTTATGGGCGTTTGAATTTACATGTTCGACCCAAAACTGTTCATCCAACATTTTTGAAAGATCTTGTTTTAATTTTGTAGGATTAAATTTTATTCCTAAGAAGGCGTAAGAAATAGCAGGCATAGCAAACCTTTGATTAATAAACACATAAGTAAGGATATCGAGGTGAAAATCGTTAAACTCAAAGAAAGCACCTATAAATTAGGGCTTTCTTTTTAAAACATACAATAGATTTAAGCCATTGATTGTGCTTTTAAATTAGTTTCTAAGATGACGTCAGTCTTCTTCTTTCTGAGGTTTATCAGTGAGGTCTTGATGGTTCTATTAGGCTTTAGAGAGTAGCTGTAATCGGTACTTGGTAGTTCAGTTTGAGACTCTAAAAAACACCCTTTATATAAAAATCTTGCATAAATTGTCGTTCCAGAAGGGACCTGCTCTAAACTAACATCTAGTGAAAATGATTTTTCTCCTAAATGGATCATAGAACCTTCAGATACAACTTCGCTAAAGTCATTTTCAGTAGAAAATTGCCAGGTGATTTCACTTTTACGCTCATGTCCAAAGGTTGGGTTTGTAGTTTCAGGCGTGAAACGAGCAAAAATAATGACAGGGGTCACACGCTTGTCTTTCGGAGGAGTATGGTAATCGTTCTCTTGGCTTACAAAGCGGGTCGTGGGCGAAATAATTGTATTTGCGCTTGCATGTGAAAGTGTTGTTAAAGCGCTTGCTGCAGCAGCTGCTTTTAGGAATTGTCGTCTACTTGATGCTGTCATGAATATATTCCTTTTTAGTATTTTTACATCAATTTGATAATTCGAAGTGTGATGAATTTACTGAAAATCTGGCAGTTTTCGACTCTGGCAACCACATCATTAACGCGTGTGGTAATTTATTTTCAACAATCTTAAAGCCAAGTTTCTGGTATAGGTTTATTGCTGAAACATTCGAATGAAGCACGGTTAGAGTGAGAGGGACTTTGTTTTGTTCTGCAGCTGATTTTAATGCATTAATGACGACGCTGCCGTAGCCTTTATTTTGAGCTGCTTTGATAAACGAAATATCTATGATTCGAACTTCATTATGGCCAAAATCAACCGCTATTCTGCCAATCTTTTCTTGTTGTCTCTCAATGACAAAATAAAATGCATTAGGAAATTGCTCCCCGTAGCCTTCGAATTGTGCTTTAAATTGCATCTCAATCAATTCTTCAATGAAATCATGGCTCGCGTCCACGTGTTTAAGGTCGTCACGGGTACTATTGTACAAATTCATTAGAAAAGGCTTGTCTCTATCATTAGATGGGCGGATAACTAACCCACCTTGCATGGAGTTATTGAACATAAATATTTTCCTTAACTATTTACTCTACGACCGTTTAATTATTGAAGTTTTTATATGCTAGTCTGCTTTTCAGGTAATAGCAATACATAGGATTATGCTAAAAAAAGGTCCCTCAAATTATTTTTTAAGCTTATAAATAGAGTCTGAAACACAGTGATTTTTTACTGGTTTATTTTTATTTAGTTTATATAAATCAATGTCTTAACTTTTATTTCCATCTTCATTTTTTATTTTGTTTTTTTATATTTTTTGTTAAATGCAGACTCTGAAAATGGTGGTCGTATGGAATGTCGTGTAATGCGGTGTAATGTACTAAATATTCAAGTTTTCTGACTAATCTGCAATTATATAATTGTAATTGTTAAATTGTTGTGCAAGCTTAAATCATAATATCGAAACGCTTTCGAATGATTATTAAAGCGCTTAAAAATTTAAAATTAAATTAAGGACAAATCATGCCTGAAAACGAACAGCAAGAAATTGGTGATATAAACTTCGCACAAAGCTTAATTAAGTTAAGTTTAGAGTCACTTAAGCCAATGGAAGGGAATACGATTGAAATCACGTCGTTGACAAGCAATCAGTCATTCAAAGCACAAATTGATGAGGTTGTTATTGGTAAAACAGAGGGCAAGCGTTGGGAGTCATTTGTAATTTACTTAGATGTTTGTCCCAAACAAGATGTTGTTTTAACTCAAGGTTATTACAGAGTTAATTTCAACGAGCTGGGTATTTATGATCTATTTAGCAGTCCTAATAGTGAAACAGAGCTCGAATTTTGCTTTAACTTTGATAAAAAGTTAAGAGCTGAAGAGAAAGCATTGAAAACTTCTTAATTTAAGATGCAATTTTTATAAGGAAAATATATATGGCAAACCCATTTTTAGGTCAAATAGTTCAATTTGGCTTTGGTTGGGCACCCGTTAACTATGCATTATGTGATGGACAGGTTCTTCCAATTAATAGCAACAATGCATTATTTTCATTGTTAGGCGTTCAATTTGGCGGTGACGGTAACGAACAGTTTAATGTACCTGACCTTAGGAGTAGAGTGCCAGTTTCACAAGGCGAACTTCTCGACCCTTATGGTCAAACAAATTTCCAAATGGGTCAGTTTGGAGGGCTCGAAAGTGTTGTTCTTACCATTCAGCAAATGCCGTCTCATAGTCATTCGTTAGGTTGTGACAATTTGGACGCAGACAAGCCACGTGGAGATAACAATACTTTCGCTCAGATTAAATCTAGAAATCTATCAGAAGCTGCTTCACCACTATATAGATCTAATCTATCTACTAACGAATTGAAAATGCTTAACGAAAATGGGTTACCAACATCATCAGGTGGTAATCAAGCTCATACTAATATTCAGCCAAGTACGGTTATTAATTTTGCCATAGCATTAATTGGCGAATATCCGGCTAGAAATTAAGGAGAATCACTATGTCTGAAAACTTTACTGGTGAAATTATTATGTTTGGTGGGACTTTCTCAATTCAAAATTGGGCGTTATGTAATGGGCAAATTATAGGAATTGCGGACCAGCAAGCTCTCTTTTCTCTCTTGGGTACTACTTATGGAGGGAATGGTATTAATACTTTTGCGTTGCCAGAAATGAGGGGACGTATTCCTATGGGGAGCGGTCAAGGGCCCGGTTTATCAAATCGACAAATAGGAATGCAAATAGGCTCCGAGTCTGTCCCATTGAGAGAAGTAGATATGCCCGTGCATACGCATTGTCTACAGGCTTCAAGTGGTCAAGCGAATAGTACCTCTCCTGTTAACTCTATACTTGCGAATGTGTCTAATGAGAACGGCACTTTTTATGAAACACAGCCATTTAGTAATGTGTTTGCTATGGCGAGTGGTCAGGTGGGGTCAACTGGAAAAAATGAATCTCACCCAAATATGATGCCTTATTCAGCTGTGAACTTTCAAATTTGCTTGACTGGTATTTATCCATCTAGAAATTAATCAATTAATTAATATTCAACCCTTATTAAGGAAAAGATTATGGCGAATCCTTTCATAGGACAAATTCAAGGCTTTGGGTTTTATTTTGCACCGAGAGAATGGGCGCGTTGTACCGGAGCATTATTACAGATTTACCAATATCAGGCGCTCTATAGTATTCTTTCAAATTATCATGGTGGAGACGGAAGAAATACTTTTGCGGTTCCAAACCTATCAGGCCGAGCACCACTTCATGTAGGGGGAGGTCAAGCGAGTGGCCCAGGGTTAAGTTATCACTACATTGGAGAGAGAGATGGCTCGAGTGAAGTGTCATTAACAGTTGACCAACTACCTAGTCACAGTCATGGTCAAGTATACGTTTCTGCACCTGGTGACTCTGCTGAGGGATCTTCGCAAACGCTTGGCGGCCTTTACAAGAGTGACTCAGATGGTGATGGGACAATAAGTAGGCAAAATACGTTTAGCTCAACCCCTTCGACACCAGCAAATTTTTCAATGAGTGAACATGCTATTTCGAGTACAGGTTCAAGTATGCCTCATAATAATACACAACCATACTTGACACTTAACTTTTGTATTGCGTTGTCTGGTATGTACCCATCTCGAAATTAATTTACAGGCTCCTATGTTTATAGGAGCTTTTTATATTTAATTGATATGAGTCGTTCTAGAACATTATTTTTAATGTAATATTATTTAAGTAAGTTAAATTATTTATAAAGGATTATATTTAGCCAGTTTATGCGTTTATTTATTTGCTGTTTTTTAGTCTTCTTTTTGACAGCATGTCAATTAGTCGAAATTCCAAAGGCTCAAACTATAACCTTTACTAATTCTAATAGTGAAGTCCGACTATATGCAATAAGAAGCCAACCAGGTCTTTATGCAAGTAATATAGGGCTCAACTTCATTTTAACTGGTGACTTGCTTGCTCTTGTTACGCCTTCAGCAAAGGCGCAGCTTACCCAAATTTTTGGTGTTGATTCATTTAATACAATAGCAGCTATGAGTAATAAAGAGGTTGTGTTAATCAAGACATCTTCTGATAATTTACAAGAAATGATTGGTCAATTAGAAGCGGTTGATGGAATTGAGCAAGTCCAACCAGACCATTATATAAAGAAGCAACTCGATCAAGCTACCAAGCCAGTCTCAAACCCACAAAATGATGCTTTACCAATGCTCGAACTGTCAATTCCTAGTCAATGCCCAGAGCCGCTTCGTTCCGTAAGAGTCGCTCTCATTGATAATGGTTTTGACTTTAGACATGAGGCTTTTAGAGATACAAAAGTTTTACTGCATTATGATGCTGATAACTTGATTGAAATTGGTGGTACTCCAAATAAACGTTTAGGGCATGGCACGGCAATGGCGGGGGTGATCCTTGCTAAAAATTTTTCAACTGGCGAAGAAGGTATTGCGCCTGCAAGTGAAATTATCGCTATCGAACAAGCTAGCAGTAAACTTTCTTCTATGCTCTTAGGCTTTTCAGTGGCCAGAATGATGTCTGCAGACATTGTAAATTGTAGCTGGCTAATGGAGTTTAAAAGCGACTTACTCGTGTCTTTTATACAAGATTGGCAAGCTCAAGAAAATCCAGCCTTTATTGTAACAGCGGCAGGTAATGGATCTAAAGATGCGTGTTTGGTAAATAAGCTAAGTCTTATACCTGACGTACTGACAATAGGGTCGATAAACAGTGAAAAGAACTTAAGTGATTTCAGTAACTACGGCCCCTGTGTAGACGCATTTGTACCCTCTAAGCATATGTCTATTCATGAAAGAGGCTATGTTACAGCATCTAGCACTTCAGCCTCAGCTGCATTCTTCACAGGCCTATTAGCAAGAAACCTGCAATGCGGTTTGCAAAAATCTGAATTGCACCAGAAACTTTTTAAAAATCACATAAACTAATTAGAGCGCTCAATATAAGGACTTATTTTTAATGGCAGTAAATGAAAATAAATTACCGAATGAAGAATTTTATCTAGATTACTCTAGTAGAGCATCAGACAATTTCGCGGGCATTTTGTCTGCACTCAATATTTCTCTTTTGGTGAGTAGCTATCAGAGTAACGCAGTTTTTCTTCTTACTGGTAAAGATAGCCAATTGCACTGCGAAGTGAAGCCAGTTAATAAACCTATGGGGCTCTATGCTGACTCTCAAAGGATCACACTTTCTAGTTACAATGGCGTACATGATTTTATTCTTAATGAGCCTGCAAAAAATAGCATTGACAACGGTTATTTGGACTCAACAGAGCGTTTACCTAAAAAATTACAAATAGATGAAGCATTACAGCAAGATGTCATTGATCAAGCGCAGGCGATTAAGCGAAGTGATGCATTGTATTGCGAAAGGTTTAGCCTTTCGACAGGCGTAATAAATATTCATGATATTGCTTGGGGGCAGCAAGGTCTATGGGCTGTTAATTCTTCGTTTTCGTGCCTATCAACCCTTGATGCGACCTTTGGTTTCGTAGCCCGCTGGAAACCTGAATTTATCAGTAAAATAGCCCCAGAAAATCGTTGCCATTTAAATGGCATGGCAATGAAAGATGGTGCCCCTCGTTTTGTCACAACTTTTGGTAAAGGTGATTCGAAAGAGTCGTGGCGAGATGGTGCAACTGGTACTTTAATAGATACTAAGAGTAATGAAATTCTACTCGATAAGCTTACCTTACCCCATTCTCCAAAATATGATGATGGCTATGTGTATTTCTGCGATTCAGGTTACGGCAGTGTTAACCGTTATAATTTGCAAACAAAAAATAATGAAGTGATAGCCACGCTACCTGGTTTTACACGTGCCATCAAAGTGCTAGATGACTTACTCATAGTTGGTACAAGTGCAATTAGAAAATCCGATGTAAAGCGTCAGTTACCAGCAACAGATTATCAGTTGCCCATCGATAAAAGCATTGGAGCTGAAAATTCAATATGTGGGCTTTGGATTTTAAACAAGGCCACCGGTGAACAGATAGCCCACCTACATTTTGATGGTGAAGTGACTCAAATTTATGACATTGCGGTGATCCCATATGGCTCACCTTCTTTAATTGAAAGCGCTCAAGCCATCGCTAGCCATTTATTTTATTTCTCTGAGGAATTAGCTCATGCTCTTTGATATACCCGTTAATAAAACGCTACTCGCAACGGTTATTCCTGCTGTTATTGTAGGCGTACCTACTTATGCAAATGTTGACAATGCGATTCAAAAGAATTTCTCTCAGAGTTCAAAGGCATCTAAAGCTGGAGAAAAAACAAATAATATTGCAGCTTCCTCAGTCACAGTAAAAATACCACTAAAAACTGATCAGAAGTTAGATGTTGACTTTAACCAGCTAGCCAGACAAAACGCAAAGCAAAGCACGTTAAAATTCTTAGAACAGCAGGGGTTACTGACAAATACGTCTGTTAAGAAAACTGAGACGATTCTAACTAAGGGCACCAATAAGCGGTTTGCACAAGGGTCATGTTTTGTTTATGGGAAATGCGAAAATGGTGTTAATCAAAATTCTTGTACCCCAACCACATGGGGAACTGGTAAATATTACACAGCTCCTAACTGCCAAAGCTCAAGTAACCCTGAGATTAATGTCAAGGAAAGTGGAAGTAATGTAAATCATAATGGCAGTATTAACTTTGGGAGTATTGAAGTTGGCTCTTCTTCAACAAAAACTTTTACCATAGAAGAGACGGACGGGGCAGATTTAACGATTAACTCGATTACTGTGTCATCAGGTAATGGGTATACAAAATCGGGTGGCACATGTACCTCAAATCAGTCTTTGAACAACAGCAGTTGCACCTTTGAGGTTCAATTTAGCCCAGCAAGTACAGGTGGTAAATCAGGTACCATCACAATAAGCAATACCGACAGTGATGAGAATCCTTATACAATCTCACTAAATGGCAGCGGAGTTGATACGACAGCACCAACAGTCTCAAGTGTAGGAGTACCAAGTAACGCCACTTATGTAGAAGGGCAAAATTTAGAATTCACCGTTAATACCAGTGAGAATGTGACGGTCGACACCACTAATGGCACTCCAAGCATTGCTATTACCGCAGGCAGTACTACAAAAAATGCGACCTATGTCAGCGGCAGTGGCAGCAGTGCACTGACATTCAGATATACAGTTGAAAGTGGTCTAGTTGATAGTGACGGTATTTCAGTTGGTGCGTTGAGCACAAATAGCGGCACGCTTAAAGATGCAGCAGGTAATGATTTAACACTGACGCTGAATAGCGTAGGTGCCACATCAAGCGTACTGGTAGACAGTGTGGTACCGACCGTTTCAAGCGTGAGTGTGCCTAGTAATGACACGTATATTGCTGGAGAAAACCTAGAGTTCACCGTCAATACCAGTGAGAATGTAACGATCGACACCACTAATGGCACACCAAGCATTGCTATTACTGTGGGCAGTAGTACAAAAAATGCGACCTATGTCAGCGGCAGTGGCAGCAGTGCACTGACATTCAGATATACAGTTGAAAGTGGTCTAGTTGATAGTGACGGTATTTCAGTTGGTGCGCTGAGCACAAATAGCGGCACGCTTAAAGATACAGCAGGTAATGATTTAACACTGACGTTGAATAGCGTAGGCGCAACATCAAGCGTATTGGTAGACAGTGTGGTACCGACCGTTTCAAGCGTGAGTGTGCCTAGTAATGACACGTATATTGCAGGAGAAAACCTAGAGTTCACCGTTAATACCAGTGAGAATGTGACGGTCGACACCACTAATGGCACACCAAGCATTGCCATTACCGTGGGCAGTAGTACAAAAAATGCGACCTATGTCATCGGCAGTGGCAGTAGTGCACTGACATTCAGATACACAGTTGAAAGCGGTCTAGTCGATAGCGATGGTATTTCAGTTGGTGCGCTGAGCACAAATAGCGGCACACTTAAGGATTCTGTAGGAAATGACTTAACATTAACGCTAAATAGTGTTGGCGCAACGAGCAACATTTTGGTTGATAGTGCATTGCCAACGATCAGCAATGTGACCTCAAGCAATGCTGATGGCTCATATAATGCAGGTGACACCATAACATTGTCAGTTGCTTTTTCTGAGTCAGTCAATGTTACTGGCACGCCGTCTTTATCATTAGAAACTGGAGTAACCGATAGAGAAGCAAGTTATGTATCTGGCTCTGGTACTGATACGCTCAGCTTTACTTATACCGTGCAGTCAGGTGATGAAAGTGCTGATTTAGATTATAAATCCTCGACCTCCTTATCTTTAAATAGTGGCACAATCAATGATGCCGCAGGTAATGCCGCAACATTAACTCTAGCAACGCCAGGAGCAACTAACTCATTGGGGGCAAATAAAGCTATCATCATTGATGCTGTAGCACCAACAGTGTCAAGCGTGAGTGTGCCAAGTAACGACACGTATATTGCAGGTGAAAACCTTGAGTTCACGGTCAACACTAGTGAAAATGTGACGGTCAATACCACTGGAGGCACACCAAGCATTGCCATTACCGTAGGCAGTAGTACAAAAAATGCGACCTATGTCAGCGGCAGTGGCAGTAGTGCACTCACGTTCAGATATACAGTTGAAAGTGGTCTAGTTGATAGTGACGGTATTTCAGTTGGTGCGTTGAGCACAAATAGCGGCACGCTTAAAGATGCAGCAGGTAATGATTTAACACTGACGCTGAATAGCGTAGGTGCCACATCAAGCGTACTGGTAGACAGTGTGGTACCGACCGTTTCAAGCGTGAGTGTGCCTAGTAATGACACGTATATTGCTGGAGAAAACCTAGAGTTCACCGTCAATACCAGTGAGAATGTAACGATCGACACCACTAATGGCACACCAAGCATTGCTATTACTGTGGGCAGTAGTACAAAAAATGCGACCTATGTCAGCGGCAGTGGCAGCAGTGCACTGACATTCAGATATACAGTTGAAAGTGGTCTAGTTGATAGTGACGGTATTTCAGTTGGTGCGCTGAGCACAAATAGCGGCACGCTTAAAGATACAGCAGGTAATGATTTAACACTGACGTTGAATAGCGTAGGCGCAACATCAAGCGTATTGGTAGACAGTGTGGTACCGACCGTTTCAAGCGTGAGTGTGCCTAGTAATGACACGTATATTGCAGGAGAAAACCTAGAGTTCACCGTTAATACCAGTGAGAATGTGACGGTCGACACCACTAATGGCACACCAAGCATTGCCATTACCGTGGGCAGTAGTACAAAAAATGCGACCTATGTCATCGGCAGTGGCAGTAGTGCACTGACATTCAGATACACAGTTGAAAGCGGTCTAGTCGATAGCGATGGTATTTCAGTTGGTGCGCTGAGCACAAATAGCGGCACACTTAAGGATTCTGTAGGAAATGACTTAACATTAACGCTAAATAGTGTTGGCGCAACGAGCAACATTTTGGTTGATAGTGCATTGCCAACGATCAGCAATGTGACCTCAAGCAATGCTGATGGCTCATATAATGCAGGTGACACCATAACATTGTCAGTTGCTTTTTCTGAGTCAGTCAATGTTACTGGCACGCCGTCTTTATCATTAGAAACTGGAGTAACCGATAGAGAAGCAAGTTATGTATCTGGCTCTGGTACTGATACGCTCAGCTTTACTTATACCGTGCAGTCAGGTGATGAAAGTGCTGATTTAGATTATAAATCCTCGACCTCCTTATCTTTAAATAGTGGCACAATCAATGATGCCGCAGGTAATGCCGCAACATTAACTCTAGCAACGCCAGGAGCAACTAACTCATTGGGGGCAAATAAAGCTATCATCATTGATGCTGTAGCACCAACAGTGTCAAGCGTGAGTGTGCCAAGTAACGACACGTATATTGCAGGTGAAAGCCTTGAGTTCACGGTCAACACTAGTGAAAATGTGACGGTCAATACCACTGGAGGCACACCAAGCATTGCCATTACCGTAGGCAGTAGTACAAAAAATGCGACCTATGTCAGCGGCAGTGGCAGTAGTGCACTCACGTTCAGATATACAGTTGAAAGTGGTCTAGTTGATAGTGACGGTATTTCAGTTGGTGCGTTGAGCACAAATAGCGGTACGCTTAAAGATGCAGCAGGTAATGATTTAACACTGACGCTGAATAGCGTAGGTGCAACATCAAGCGTACTGGTAGACAGTGTGGTACCGACCGTTTCAAGCGTGAGTGTGCCTAGTAATGACACGTATATTGCAGGAGAAAACCTAGAGTTCACCGTCAATACCAGTGAGAATGTGACGGTCGACACCACTAATGGCACTCCAAGCATTGCTATTACCGTGGGCAGTAGTACAAAAAATGCGACCTATGTCAGCGGTAGTGGCAGTAGTGCACTCACGTTCAGGTATACAATTGAAAGTGGTCTAGTTGATAGTGACGGTATTTCAGTTGGTGCGTTGAGCACAAATAGCGGCACGCTTAAAGATGCAGCAGGTAATGATTTAACGCTGACACTGAATAGCGTAGGTGCAACATCAAGCGTACTGGTAGACAGTGTGGTACCGACCGTTTCAAGCGTGAGTGTGCCTAGTAATGACACGTATATTGCAGGAGAAAGCCTCGAATTCACCGTTAATACCAGTGAGAATGTGACGGTCGATACCACTAATGGCACACCAAGCATTGCCATTACCGTGGGCAGTACTACAAAAAATGCCACCTATGTCAGCGGCAGTGGCAGTAGTGCACTTACGTTCAGATATACAGTTGAAAGTGGTCTAGTTGATAGCGACGGTATTTCAGTTGGTGCGCTAAGCACAAATAGCGGCACGCTTAAAGATACAGCTGGTAATGATTTAACGCTGACGCTGAATAGCGTAGGTGCCACATCAAGCGTACTGGTAGACAGTGTAGTACCGACCGTTTCAAGCGTTGGGGTACCAAGTAACGCCACTTATGTAGAAGGACAAAACCTCGAATTCACCGTTAATACCAGTGAGATTGTGACGGTCGATACCACTAATGGCACACCAAGCATTGCCATTACTGTGGGCAGTAGCACAAAAAATGCGACCTATGTCAGCGGCAGTGGCAGCAGTGCACTGACATTCAGATATACAGTTGAAAGTGGTCTAGTTGATAGTGACGGTATTTCAGTTGGTGCGCTGAGCACAAATAGCGGCACGCTTAAAGATACAGCAGGTAATGATTTAACACTGACGCTGAATAGCGTAGGTGCCACATCAAGCGTACTGGTAGACAGTGTGGTACCGACCGTTTCAAGCGTGAGTGTGCCTAGTAATGACACGTATATTGCTGGAGAAAACCTAGAGTTCACCGTCAATACCAGTGAGAATGTAACGATCGACACCACTAATGGCACACCAAGTATTGCCATTACTGTGGGCAGTAGTACAAAAAATGCGACCTATGTCAGCGGCAGTGGCAGCAGTGCACTCACGTTCAGATATACAGTTGAAAGTGGTCTAGTTGATAGTGACGGTATTTCAGTTGGTGCGTTGAGCACAAATAGCGGCACGCTTAAAGATGCAGCAGGTAATGATTTAACACTGACGCTGAATAGCGTAGGTGCCACATCAAGCGTACTGGTAGACAGTGTGGTACCGACCGTTTCAAGCGTGAGTGTGCCTAATAATGACACGTATATTGCAGGAGAAAACCTCGAATTTACCGTCAATACCAGTGAGAATGTGACGATCGACACGACTAATGGCACACCAAGCATTGCTATTACCGTGGGCAGTAGTACAAAAAATGCGACCTATGTCAGCGGCAGTGGCAGCAGTGCACTCACGTTCAGATATACAGTTGAAAGTGGTCTAGTTGATAGTGACGGTATTTCAGTTGGTGCGCTGAGCACAAATAGCGGCACGCTTAAAGATACAGCAGGTAATGATTTAACGCTGACGCTGAATAGCGTAGGTGCAACATCGAATGTACTTGTCGATAGTATAGTTCCTTCTGTATCTGCATTTAATACATCATCACTGACCTTAAAATCAGGTGAAACTTCTCAAATCACGATTGTTTTGAGTGAGTCTAGCTCTGATTTTACTATTCAAGATATAGCAGCAACAAATGGTAATTTATCTGACTTTTCAGGCAGTGGATCTTCTTACTCGGCAACTTTCACTCCTTCAAGCGATATAGAAGGCTCTGCTTTGCTTAATGTTAATGCTGGAGCATTTACAGACGCAGCAGGAAACTCAAACTCAGCTTCTAATCAGCTTTCAATTACAATTGATACAAAAGCTCCTTCCGGGCAATCTGTCTCAATTGACCAAAGTGTTATTAATAAGAGCAATGAATCTGCTTTGAGTTTTAGCCTAAGCGGCTTAGAAAGTTCAGGTTCATTCACTTACTCAATTACCGATGGTGTAAGCACTGTATCGAGTCAAAGCTCAACAAATATAACAGCTTCAACTGCATCTTTAGACAACTTAGATGTCACTAATTTAAATGAAGGTACACTAACCCTTTCTGTAACTGTTACTGATTCTGCGGGCAATAGTGCGCAAGCAATCACAGATACAGTAACTAAAAAGTATAACGTTGCCCCTGTGTTATCGGGTTCTCCCGCTACATCGGTAAACGAAGATTCTGAATACAATTTTACTCCAACACTCACTGATTCTGATTCTAACGATACTCATACATTTAGTATTACAAACAAACCGAGTTGGGCGTCATTTGATAGCCAAACCGGCAAGCTATCTGGAACCCCCACGGATTCTGATGTTGGTACAACATCTAATATCACTATAAGTGTAAGTGATGGTATAGACTCGGCGAATCTTACGGCATTTAGCATTGAAGTTATTAACACCAATGATGCGCCTACAGGACAAGATACAAGTTTTACTCTTGATGAAGGCGCTACATTAACAAAAGATTTTAATAATGGCTTATTAACTCTTGCTAGCGACGACGATACTGATAGTAGTGATACATTAACAATATCCGCAGTGGAACAACCTCAATATGGGCAGTTGTCATTGAACACAGACGGAAGTTTTAGTTATGTTCATGATGGCAGCGAAAATCATAGTGATAGTTTTACATACCAAGTTGTCGACAGCAGTAATGCAAAATCAGCAACTCATACAGTGACCTTAACTATGACGCCTGTTGCTGATGCACCTACAACGGTCAACGATACGCAAACAACCAATGAAGATGTGGCTATTACTTTTGATGTGCTAAATAACGACAGCGATCCTGAAAATGACATGGTTGCATCTTCTGCGGCAATTGCAACTCAACCTAGTAAAGGCTCGGTTAGCATTGCAAATGGAGTCGTGACTTATACGCCAAATTCAAACGAAAATGGCCAAGATACTTTCACTTATACAGTGAAAGATGCTGCGCTAAATACATCAGCTGAAGCCACCGTAAGTATTACAATCACGGCGGTCAACGACCAACCCACAGTGCAAAACTATTCAGCTTCCATAGATGAAGATAACGCCAGTGACGCAATTGCGGTTCGTGCAGGCTCGAGTGATGTCGAGGACGGCAAGCCTTCGGGCGATATTGCGCTGGCATCTCAACCATCTAAAGGCAGTGTTGCGATTGATCAAGACGCAGGCACATTGGTATACACACCTAATGCGAATGAAACTGGCTCAGATACTTTCACTTATACGATCACAGATAGTGAAGGCAGTACTTCAGAGCCTGCTACTGTCTCGGTAACAATAGGTGCGGTGAATGATAAACCGACAGTTGCCAATGACAGCGTCACTACAGATGAAGATGCTAACGTCAACTTATCCGTTCTTGATAATGATTCTGACGTTGAAGATCAGGGCTTTAATGGTGCAAATATTACATTAGAAGATCAAGGTAATGGTGCAGGAGCTTATACCAAAGCTGACGTAAGCATCTTAACAGATGGTCGTCTGCAGATTTCACCTAAGCAAGATGAAAATGGATCGTTTAGCTTCACTTATACCTTAACTGACAGTGAAGGTTTAACGTCTGATCCTGCAACGGTTACAGTTACTCTGGCACCTGTTAATGATGCGCCAGTTGCAGTCGCTAACACTGCAGAAGTGGCAGAGGAAGGCTCGTTTGAGGTCAACGTATTAGGTAATGATACTGATGTTGATGAAAACGATAGCTTTGATGCTTCAAGTGTAACGGTTGTTCAAGCCCCAAGTAGTGGTCAAACTCAGGTCACTTCTGCAGGTGCGATTGTTTATACACCAAATGACAACTTTGCAGGTGAAGACACATTTACTTATACAGTGTCGGATGCGGCAGGTGCGGTGTCGAATGAAGCCACTGTAACTATGACAGTCACGCCAGTGAATGACACACCAGTTATTTCTGGTTCACCGGCTACGACAGTAGATGAAGATAGCACTTATAGCTTTACGCCAACTTCTAGTGATGTAGATGGTGATTCTCTAACATTTAGTATTCAAAATATGCCTCAATGGGCAAGTTTTGATACCAGTACTGGTACTTTATCAGGCACGCCATCTAATGATGATGTCGGTACTTATCAAGGCGTTGAAATCAGTGTTACTGATGGCACTGAAACTGCCAGCTTGACGTCATTTGCTATCACCGTGGTTAACACCAATGATGCACCAACGATATCGGGCACACCTGCAAGCAGTGTTGATGAAGACACCACGTACAGTTTCACGCCTGTAGCAAACGATGTTGATTCTGAGGATACACTGACATTCAGTATAACGAATCAACCTAGTTGGGCAAACTTCGATTCTCAAACAGGTACGCTTTCTGGTACGCCTGAAAACGATCATGTAGGCACGACTTCAGACATTACTATAAGTGTTAACGATGGCACTGAAACCACAGCGCTTTCGCAATTCTCTATTACTGTCGTTAATACTAACGATGCGCCAGTGATATCAGGCTCACCAATAAGCAGTATTGATCAAGATACACAGTACAGTTTCGTGCCAACTGCATCTGATGAAGATGTGGGGGACACCCTGACTTTCAGTGTGACAAATTTACCTTCATGGGCAAGTTTCTCAACCTCAACGGGAGTTATAAGTGGGACGCCTGGTAATAGTGATGTGGGTGTTTATCAAGGTATTGTTATAAGCGTGAGTGATGGGACCGAAGCAGTTAATCTTGATGCATTTAACGTTACTGTGGTTAATGTCAATGACGCCCCTGTAATTGCTGGGACGCCAAGCACTTCTGTAAATGAAGACAGTGCATACAGCTTCACACCTTCGGCATCAGATATTGATGGCGATAGTCTAACATTCAGCATTTCGAATAAGCCTACTTGGGCAAGTTTTGATACACAAACAGGCACACTGTCAGGAACACCTGTCAACGCAGATGTGGGCAGTAGTAATGATATCGTCATTTCAGTAAGCGATGGTGCAATTTCGGTTTCGTTAGATGCTTTCTCTTTAAGCGTGATAAACACCAATGACGCGCCTGTTATAAGCGGAACACCTGCAACAAGTGTGAATGAGGATTCGCTTTACAGCTTTACGCCTTCGGCATCAGACGTAGATGTGGGTGATGTGCTAACTTTCTCTATCAACAATAAACCGAGTTGGGCTAACTTTGATACTACAACGGGCGTTTTATCTGGTACTCCTACAGATGCCAATGTGGGGTCGCAAGCGCAGATAGTCATCACCGTAAGTGATGGCATGGTTTCTCAATCATTGAATACTTTTAACCTTGAGGTGATAAATACCAATGATGCGCCAACGGTTCAAGATTACACGTTTAATCTTGATGAAGGTCAATTGTTAACGGTTACTGAAATTTTAGGCTTATTAAGCACCGCAAATGATGATGACTTGGACAGTAATGATAGTCTTTCAGTCACTGCGATTACTCAACCACAGTATGGCGAATTAACACTGAATACTGACGGAAGCTTCAGCTATCAACATGATGGCGGTGAAAGCACCAGTGATAGCTTTACCTTTGAAGTGACTGATTTGCAAAATGCGAGCTCTGGTATTCACACTGTTTCGTTAACTATCAACCCTGTTGCGGACGCGCCAATTACTCAGGATGACACTACAACAACTAATGAAGACACCGCTGTTCAGATAGATTTATTGAAAAATGATACCGACGCCGAAGGTGATATTAACGCGGCATCGGCGGTCGTTGTCAATGAACCAACTAAAGGTACAGTGAGTATTGTTAATGGTATTGCGACTTACACACCTTCTAGCAATGTAAATGGCCAAGATAGTTTCACATATACTGTGGCTGACACAGGGTTAAATGTATCCGAGCAAGCGACAGTCGTTGTGACGATTACACCTGTAAATGATGCACCAGAGGCAGCAAATCTGACCATAAGCACTGATGAAGATACAACTTCTACAGCACTTAATATTCGAGCAGCAGCAACCGATGTTGAAGAGGGCGTGCCAACAGGAAGCATAACGTTAGTGACGGCTCCAAATGTCGGTTCAGTTGTGTTTGACCAAGATGCTGGTACTGCGGTTTATACTCCAAACTCTAATGAGATCGGTGAAGATAGCTTTACTTATACGATTGCTGATAATGAAGGGTTAGTTTCTTCTCCTGCAACCGTGAGCGTGAACATTGGCGCAATCAATGACCGTCCTGTGGTAGGCGATGATTCAGTCACAACTGATGAAGATGTGACAGTGACGTTAGATATTCTTTCTAACGACTCTGACGTGGAAGATCAGGGCTTCAATGGTGCCAATATTACCTTGGAAGATCAGGGTAATGGCGCAGGTATCTATGATAAAGCCAGTGTTACTGCTTTGGCTGATGGCACATTAGAAGTAGTACCAAACCAAGATCAAACGGGCATCTTTAGTTTCACTTACACACTGACAGATAGCGAGGGTCTAACTTCGCTGCCTGCAACAGTCACTGTAACACTAACTCCTGTCAATGATGCACCAGTTGCCGTGGATAACAGCGTTGAATTACAAGAAGAAGGTGCTTTCGAAATCAATGTTCTGGGTAATGACACGGATGTGGATGAAGGAGACAGTTTTGATGTAAGTAGCGTGACAGTTGTCAGTGCTCCCCAAAACGGTCAGGCAGAAGTCACAACTGAAGGCACAATTATTTATACTGCGAATACTAATTACTTCGGTGATGATAGTTTTACTTATACGGTAAAAGACCAAGCCGGAGCGGTATCCAATGAAGCGACTGTTTTATTAAGCGTGACACCTATCAATGATGCCCCAGAAGTCGAAGCACAAACATTAGCACTGAATGAAGATGAGACTCTGTTAGTTACACTCAGCGGAACAGACATTGATGCTGATGTACTTACTTACAGTATTGTATCGGGTGTGGCTTCTGGGACGTTAGAGCAGCAAACAGACACCACTTGGTTGTATACACCAAATGCAAACTTCAATGGTTCTGATAGTTTCAGCTTTATGGCAACTGATGGAACTTTAGACTCAAATATTGCAACGGTAACGCTCACAATCAATGCTATAAATGATGTACCAGTTATTTCTGGCTCACCTGATACGACGGTTGTACACAATAATTCATACACCTTTACGCCACAAGCAACTGATGTTGATAATGACACACTTACATTTTTAATCAGCAACCAACCCGCTTGGGCTGAGTTTGATAGTGCAACAGGCACGCTCTCTGGTACACCAAGCAGAGAAGATGAAGGGCTTTACAGCAATATTGTAATAAGTGTCAGTGATGGTGACGCTCAAGCAGCCTTAGACGCTTTCGATATAGAAGTTCAGTTTGTTAATAACCAGCCAGTGGCCAATGATATGACGGTATTGGTTAATGAAGATGGTACAACCAGCTTTACGGCCGATACATCAGATGAAGATGGCGATTCGGTGACTATATCAATATCGCGTCAGCCAGTAAGTGGTTCACTTGTTCTTCAAGGTAATACATTCACGTATACACCATTGAGTAATTTCAACGGCTTAGATAGCTTTAGCTATATCGCGAATGACGGCAGTCTAGACTCTTCTGCAGGTGAAGTGAATATCACGGTTAATGCGGTGAATGATTTGCCGCTTGCAGTAAACGATAGTTTTACTTTTGAGGCGCAGACTAATAATACTTACATTCTTGATGTATTGGCTAATGACACGGATGCTGATGAAGGCGACCTACTAACAATCGTTGGTGCCAAAGCATCAGTGGGAGCGGTTTCCATAGTTGATAACGAGCTTTCATATCAAGCTGAGGCAGATACACAAGGCTTAATTGTTATTGATTATCTAATTGAAGACAGCCAAAAAGCACGTAGTAAAGCTACGGCTCAGTTACAAATAAATTCTGCGCCGGCCAATACATTACCTGTAATTATAGCGCCTAATGATGTAACAACTAACTCGACTGGATTGTTCACAAAAGTCGCTCTGGGTAATGCTACAGCGACTGATAGCAGCGGTAATAGTATTGCTGTGTCTTTGGTTGATGGCACAACACTATTTGCCCCTGGTGCTCATTTTGTTTATTGGCAGGCTACTGACAGTCAAGGGTTGCAATCAATCGCGACTCAAAATGTGTTCGTGAATCCGCTTATTTCACTCGAAAAGAACAGTGATGTTGCAGAAGATCAAAATCATACTGTGAATGTGTTCCTCAATGGACCTTCGCCAAGTTACCCAGTAACAGTACCATATACTGTCTCTGGCACTGCGGATGCTGCAGACCATGACTTGGTTGATGGTCAAATACTGATTGAGTCAGGAACTTCTGCGCAAATTAGTTTCAACGTATTTGCAGATAGTGAAGTTGAAGGCAATGAAAATATTATTATTACGCTTGGCGACGCGTTAAATAAAGGTGCTAAATCATCTACAACAGTGACCATAGTAGAGGAGAACGTTGCACCGACTGTCACAACCCAAGTTGTGCAAGGTGGAGAAGTACGTTCATTGTTAACGATTAATGATGATGTAGTGACGGTGACAGCGACAGCTAAAGACGCTAACCCGCAAGATAATGTCTCCCTTTCTTGGAATGCAGAAGACAGTGGGCTTATCAATCAAAGTGCAGAGCAAAATACCTTTGTCTTCAGTACCGCTGAATTAGCCGAAGGTATTTATCAATTAACAGTGACGGCAACAGACGATGCAGAACCGAGCCTTTCTTCTGTGAGTGAGATTTATTTGGAAGTTGTAGCTGAACTTCAAACATTGACTCAGGAAGATACTGACGGAGACCTTATACCAGATGATCAGGAGGGTTATGTTGACTCGGATGGCGATGGAATTCCTGATTTCCAAGATGCCATTACTGACTGTAACGTAATGCAAGAGCAGGCGACAGAGTCAAACCAATTCTTAGTCGAGGGTGAACCGGGTGTTTGTTTACGTAAAGGTGCAACCGTTGCTCAAAACAGTACAGGCGGTGTGCAACTGCTAGTGAATGAACTGCCAAGTGATGAAAATGCACTTAATATAGGTGGCTTATTTGACTTTATTGCGACTGGTTTACCGCAAGCAGGTGATACGTACAGCATTGTAATTCCGCAAAGAAGACCTATACCACTCAATGCTGTTTACCGTAAATTAAGGGCAGGTGAGTGGGTTGATTTTTCAACGGGCAATGGAAACCTTATTTTATCGGCTACAGGTGAGCCTGGCTATTGTCCACCTCCGGGAAGTAACGAGTGGACAGAAGGGTTATCTGAAGGCGACTGGTGTGTCCAACTGCAAATAGTAGATGGTGGACCAAATGATGATGATGGTATCGCTAACAGAGCCGTGGTTGATCCTGGTGGCATAGCCGTACCTATGAGTAGTAATAATTTACCTGTAGCTCAGACTGATGAAATAACTATCCGGTCAGGAGAGTCAATTACTATAGATGTGCTAAACAATGATAGTGATGCAGACAACGATACACTCACAATCACAGGGGCGAGCGTAGATTTTGGCTCAGTTATTATTGATGATAATAAGCTCGTTTATACCCCACCAATAGATTTAATCGGTCTTGCGACTATTCAATATAGTATTTCAGATGGAAAAGGCGGTACGTCAAACAGTACTGCAACGGTAAATCTGATTGTGAACAATGCACCAACAGCAGCTGTTGATTTTGCGAGCACTGATGATAAAGCGAGTATTACTATAGATGTATTAGCAAATGATATTGATAAGGATGGAGACGAACTGACATTGGTAAGTGCAATCGCTCAGTATGGTGAAGCACAAGTTAATCTCAATGGAACACTGACATATGTGCCAAAAGTTGGTTTTAATGGCATTGATGTTATCAAGTACACCTTAAAAGACAGTAAAGGCGCTCTTTCTCAAGGTGAGGCGCGTGTGACTGTCACTGCGCATCAAAGTGTCGCTATAGAAAACAAGTCATCAGGTAGCCTAGGAGGCTTAGTTGTTATTATGATTTCAGTTTTATTAATGAGGAGAAGAAAGGCTTTACTTCCAAGTTTTGCATTGATTACATCCAGCTGCTTAGTTAGTTCAGGAGCGATGGCGTCTGATTGGGGAATAGAAATTGGTGTAGGGCAAGCGAAAGCTGATTATTCTATGACGAACATTGATGGTGTCACAGAAGTCATGGTTGATGACAGTAGTGATAGCTGGTCAGCAGGAGTCTATTATCAACTAAATACTGATTGGACGACGACTTTGCGTTTTATCGACTTAGGACAAGGCAGAGTAACTTTTAAAGGTGAGTCAGTAACACCTAAAACAGTTCATAAAATGGTTGCTGAGCAATCCCCAAATTTTGCAGAAGGGTTTGCGCTTCAAACAAAATATAATTTCTTAACGTTTGATAAAGCCCGAGTAAGCGCATTTTTAGGCGCTTATAAATGGGACTATAAAGTTGAGAGTGTTATGAACAACCAACTGATCAAAAGTGAGAAGGATGGTACAGATTTATACTATGGTATCGGAGTGAGCTACGCATTGACTGACTCTCTCAGCATTCAACTTGAGTATAGTCATTTCAATCTTGAGCCTGAATCTATCTCAGACCTTCAGCTTGGACTATCGTATCGCTTTTAACCAAAGTTAAACCCCCCAAGAAAAGGCCTTGCATATAGTAAGGCCTTTTCTCTATTTTTCTACAGCCACTTTACAAAGCTTTTAGTTCATATAATTAGAATATTAACTTGAATTTAAGTTAATTGTTCTTCAAGTAAGGTTTCCCTGACTTATATTAATAGCAGTTATTGTGAATATTTATTCTTTGTATTTTTCAGTTTACGTAAACGTAAACTCATCTTATTTATCCAGTAATCATCTGACGATTAAACTTTCATTAAAATGTCACCGGTGTCATTTGCTGTTTGTTAGTCTTGGTTTAACATATTTGTTGTTTTTATCTTCTCTTGGTGAATTTGTCTGACCAATGAGAAATATTCAAGTTAATGAATATCTATTCATAATTTTGTTGACTCAATTTTAAAACAAAGCTAGTTTGAATATCTGTCGGAACAATCGTCTTGTTCATTTCCGACCATTGATGTAGCAGGGGGAGGGGTGCATGCTATATGACTCTAAGTTAGAAAAAGATAATTGTGGTTTTGGTTTAATTGCTCAAATAAACGGGCAAGCAAGTCATAAACTGATCCGCAATGCAATTACAGGGTTAGACCGAATGCAACACCGTGGTGGTATTGCATCAGATGGTAAAACAGGTGATGGCTGTGGTTTATTACTGCAAAAACCAGACAGCTTCTTTAGAGCCATTGCCATTGAAAACGGTTGGCATTTAGGTAAAAATTATGCCGTTGGTATGATGTTCTTAAATGCTGATGAAACACTTGCATCTCAAGCCCGTAAAGTGATTAACGAAGAATTAGAAAAAGAAACGTTAACGCTCGTTGGCTGGCGAGTAGTACCAACTGAGCCAAGTATGCTTGGCCCGATAGCATTGAAGCAACTACCGAAATTCGAGCAGGTGTTTGTATCTGCACCTGAAGGTTGGCGTCCAAAAGATCTAGAGCGCCGTCTGTACATAGCAAGACGTCGAATTGAAAAACGCTTGCTTGAAGATGAACAGTTTTATATCTCGAGTCTTTCAGGTTTGGTAACGGTTTACAAAGGCTTAATGATGCCTGTTGATCTTCCAAACTTTTATCTAGATTTAGCAGATATGCGAATGAAAAGTGCAATCTGTGTGTTCCACCAACGCTTTTCAACTAACACGCAACCACGTTGGCCACTAGCACAGCCATTCAGATATTTGGCTCATAATGGTGAAATAAATACCATTGCTGGTAACCGTCAGTGGGCGAGAGCGCGTGCTTATAAGTTTTCTTCACCATTGTTACCTGATTTACAAACGGCCGCGCCATTTGTAAATGAAGAAGGTTCAGATTCATCAAGCCTAGATAACATTCTTGAATTATTCCTTGCCGGTGGTATGGATATTTTCCGTGCTATGCGCATGCTTGTGCCGCCTGCATGGCAAAAAAACCGAGCTATGGACGATGATTTACGTGCCTTCTACGATTTTAACTCTATGCATATGGAACCTTGGGATGGCCCAGCAGGTATCGTTATGTCAGATGGTCGATTTGCGGCATGTAACCTAGACAGAAATGGTCTACGTCCAGCGCGTTACGTGATCACCCAAGATGGCTTTATCACGCTTGCATCTGAAGTCGGTATTTGGGATTACACAGCCGATGAGGTGGTTGAAAAAGGCCGTGTTGGTCCAGGTGAGTTGCTTGTTATCGATACCCTTCATGGCAAGATTTGGCAGTCTGACGAAATCGATCAAGACTTAAAATCACGTCATCCTTACAAAACTTGGCTTGAGCAAAATGTTAAGCGTCTTACGCCTTTTGAAGACTTGTCAGAAGAAGATGCAGGTGTTCGCGATTTTGACGACGAGTTACTACTGACATATCAAAAGCTATTTGGCTATAGCAACGAAGAGTTAGACAACGTCATTCGAGTAATGGGCGAAAATGGCCAAGAGGCAACAGGTTCAATGGGTGACGACACCCCATTTGCTGTATTGTCTGAAGGACACCGCTCTTTGTATGATTACTTCCGTCAAAAATTCGCGCAGGTAACTAATCCACCAATAGACCCACTTCGTGAAAACCATGTGATGTCATTAGCGACTTGTATTGGTCGAGAGCAGAATGTATTCAACGAAACAACAGGTCATGCAAAACGCCTTCAGTTCGCCTCACCAGTACTGACTTTCTCTGATATGCAGCAGTTAGTGAATGCGGATGATGAACATTACTGCGCATGCAAAATTCAACTGAACTATGACAGAACTGAATCTTTGAAGTCAGCATTAGAACGAGTTTGTGATGAAGCTGAGCAAAAAGCTCGATCTGGTTGTGTCATGTTGGTATTGAGTGACAGAAATATCAGCAAAGATATGTTACCAATTCCTGCTGCTATGGCAGTGGGCGCAGTGCAACAGCGTTTGGTAAATACTAATTTACGCTGTGATGCCAACATCATAGTTGAAACGGGCAGTGCGAGAGATCCACATCAGTTTGCCGTGTTATTAGGGTTTGGTGCGACTGCGATCTACCCATATTTGACATACGAAACACTGGTCGCCATGTGTGACAGTAAAGTGATTGATAAAACTTACCGCGAGGTGACGCTGGCTTATCGTAATGCCATCAATAAGGGCCTGTTTAAGATCATGTCTAAGATGGGGATCAGTACAGTCGCGTCATACCGTTGCTCAATGTTGTTTGAAGCTGTGGGTTTATCAGATGATATTGTTGAAATGTGTTTTAAAGGTGTGGCAAACCGTATCAAGGGTGCAGATTTTGAAGATTTTGCCTATGAGCAAGCACAGCTCCATAAGCTTGCTTTTAGCAAACGCAAATTATTGTCACATGGTGGATTATTAAAATTTGTCCACGGTGGTGAATATCATGCGTACAACCCTGATGTGGTACAAACATTACAAGTTGCGGTTAAATCAGGAGAATATCAAGATTATCTAAAATATGCTGATCTTGTTAATAACCGTCCAGTGACAAACATTCGAGATTTATTAGCGCTTAAATCAGATATTAATTCAGTAAGCGTTGATGAGGTTGAGCCAGCTACAGAGTTATATAAGCGTTTTGACTCAGCAGCCATGAGTATCGGTGCATTATCACCAGAAGCTCATGAAGCGCTGGCAATTGCCATGAACCGCTTAGGTGGGTGTTCGAACTCAGGTGAGGGCGGTGAAGATAAACTGCGTTTTGGAACAGAGAAAAACTCTCGTATTAAGCAAGTAGCTTCAGGCCGATTCGGTGTCACTCCGCATTACTTAAGAAATGCAGATGTTATTCAGATCAAAGTTGCACAGGGTGCAAAACCTGGTGAAGGTGGTCAACTACCTGGTGAAAAGGTAACGCCTTACATTGCTAAATTACGTTACTCGGTACCTGGGGTGACACTAATTTCGCCACCACCGCATCATGATATTTACTCTATTGAGGATTTAGCTCAGCTTATTTTCGACTTAAAGCAAGTTAATCCAGAAGCGATGATCTCAGTTAAGCTGGTATCTGAGCCGGGTGTCGGCACAATCGCAACGGGTGTTGCCAAAGCTTATGCTGATTTAATCACGATTGCAGGTTATGACGGAGGTACAGGGGCAAGTCCATTAACATCGGTTAAATATGCAGGTAGTCCTTGGGAATTAGGCCTTGCAGAAACTCAGCAAGCTTTAGTTGAAAACGGCCTTCGTCATCGTATTCGACTACAAACGGATGGTGGCCTTAAAACAGGTTTAGATATCATCAAAGCAGCTATTTTAGGTGCGGAAAGCTTCGGCTTTGGTACTGGGCCAATGGTTGCGCTTGGTTGTAAATATCTACGAATTTGCCATTTAAATAACTGTGCAACAGGTGTTGCAACTCAAGACGATACACTTCGTCAGAAGCACTATCATGGTTTACCTGAGATGGCGATGAACTACTTCAAGTTTATTGCCCAAGAAGCCCGTGAAATCATGGCGCAATTAGGCGTAACTCGTTTAGTCGATTTAATTGGTCGCACTGATTTACTAGAAATGATCGAAGGCAAGACGAGCAAGCAAAGCAAGCTAGATTTATCAGACCTGTTAGCCAAGCCGAATAACCCAACTAATGAGACTTTATACTGCTCAGCAGCGAATACCTCTCATTATAAGGGGGAGCTAAATGAACTACTGCTATCAAAAGCACAAGCTGCAATTGAGAGTAAATCAGGTATTTCATTGGTGAATCGTATTAGCAACACCGACCGTTCTGTAGGCGCGATGCTGTCTGGTTACATAGCCAATTTACATGGCAACCAAGGCATGGCAGCAGACCCGGTGGCAATTGAACTACACGGCACTGCAGGTCAATCATTCGGTGTTTGGAATGCCGGTGGCCTTGAAATGACTTTGGTTGGTGATGCTAACGATTATGTCGGTAAGGGCATGGCTGGCGGTAAACTAGTCATTCGTCCACCAGTTGGTTCAAGTTTTGAGTCACACCAAGCAAGTATTGTTGGTAATACCTGCTTATACGGTGCGACAGGCGGTAAGTTGTTCGCAGCTGGTAAAGCTGGTGAGCGATTTGCGGTTCGAAACTCAGGTGTGACGGCAGTAGTTGAAGGCTTAGGTGACAATGGCTGTGAGTATATGACCGGCGGCGTTGTCTGCGTTCTTGGTAATGTCGGTATCAACTTCGGTGCAGGCATGACTGGTGGATTTGCCTATGTGCTAGATGAAAAAGCAGACTTCGAAAAGCGTATAAATCCAGAGTTGGTTGAAATTGTTGAGCTTTCAGAACTTAATGCCCATCAAGAGCATCTTCGCGGTTTAATTGCTGAGCATTTAGATCTTACGGGTTCTGCTCGAGCTGAACAGATTCTGGCTGAATTTGAATTATATTTGCCTAAGTTCAAACTAGTTAAACCAATTTCAAGTGATGTAAAAAGCCTATTAGGTCATCGTGCTCGCAGTAGCGCTGAATTAAGAGTACAGGCGCAGTAAGGGGAAGAGTATGAGCGAAAATGTTTACCAATTTATCGATGTTCAACGTGTTGATCCAAGAAAAAAACCAATTTCATCACGTAAGCAATCATTCGTAGAGATTTACGAGCCATTTTCACAAAAACAAGTTAATTCTCAGTCTGATCGTTGCTTAGACTGTGGTAATCCATATTGTGAATGGAAGTGTCCAGTTCACAATTACATTCCACAATGGTTAAAGTTGATCAGAAATGGCCGAATTTTAGAAGCTGCAGAACTGTCGCATCGAACAAACAGTTTACCAGAAGTATGCGGACGTGTTTGTCCACAAGATCGTTTGTGTGAAGGTGCATGTACCCTTAACGAAGAGTTTGGTGCTGTAACAATCGGCAATATCGAGAAATACATCACAGATACAGCCTTTGCTCAAGGCTGGAAGCCCGATATGTCGTATGTGGTATGGACAGATAAGAAAGTTGCAATTATTGGTGCGGGTCCTGCGGGTCTAGGTTGTGCTGATATTCTGGTGCGTAATGGAGTTAAACCTGTTGTATTCGACCGTAACCCTGAGATCGGTGGTCTGCTGACTTTTGGTATTCCATCTTTCAAACTTGAAAAATCAGTGATGGAAAATCGACGTGAAATTTTCACTGAAATGGGCGTTGAGTTTAAGTTAAATACAGAAGTTGGCAAAGATATCAGCCTTGATGAAATCATTGCTGAATATGATGCCGTATTCATTGGTGTGGGTACATATCAAAGTATGCGCGGTAACCTTGAGAATGAAGATGCCGAGGGCGTTTATGATGCTCTACCTTTCTTGATTGGTAATACTAACCGAGTGATGGGTTACGATGAAACTCAGCAGCCATATATCAGCATGGTGAATAAGAAGGTTGTGGTGTTAGGTGGTGGTGATACTGCGATGGACTGTGTGCGCACATCAATTCGCCAAAACGCGGCCCATGTTACTTGTGCGTATCGTCGTGACGAATCAAACATGCCTGGCTCAGTTCGAGAAGTAAAAAACGCCAAAGAAGAAGGCGTAAAATTCAAATTTAATGTTCAACCTAAAGGCATTGAACTAAACGCTGAAGGTAAAGTTGTTGGTGTTAAAATGGTTGAAACACGTTTAGGCGAGCCCGATGCAGCTGGACGTCAACGTGCTGAAGAAGTACCTGGTACTGAGCATGTGCTTGATGCCGATGCGGTGATCATGGCGTTTGGTTTTAAACCACATAATCTTGATTGGCTTGCACAATACGATGTTGAGATTAATAGTTGGGGTGGTGTCGTTGCGCCAGAACAGGGGGCATATACCCACCAAACAAGTAACCCTAAGATTTTTGCCGGCGGCGATGCAGTTCGAGGTTCAGACTTAGTTGTAACAGCTATTTTTGAGGGCCGTAATGCTGCTGAAGGTATTCTGGATTACCTAGAAGTTTAAAGTCCAATATTAAATATCTTTACCCAAAAAACCCAGTTTGCAAACTGGGTTTTTGTTATCCTATTCTCGCTTCTCGCTTATGCTGCTTGAATAGCTAGTAACTCTTTTGCACTTGCTCGGGTTGTTTCGCTAATCGATTCACCACCAATAAGACGGGCAATTTCGTCAACACGATGCGCATCTTCTAACGGCTTCATTGAAGTAAAAGTTTCCCCTTTGATAACTTTTTTACTGACAAAAAACTGTTGATGTCCACTACACGCAACTTGCGGTAAATGGGTGACACATATAACTTGCGTCGATTTTCCAAGTTTACGAAGTAATTTACCAACCTGAGAGGCGGTTGGACCAGAAATACCTACGTCGACTTCATCGAAAATAAGCGTTGGCGTTGTCACTTTTTCAGCGATTATCACTTGAATAGCCAAACTGATACGAGATAGTTCACCACCCGAGGCGACTTTTGCTAAAGCTTGTAAAGGTTGACCAGGGTTAGTTGAAACTAGAAACTCTATGGCATCAAAACCTTCACTATTCGGTCTGAGTTCTGGTTTTGGCTGCAATTCAATCGCAAACTTACAGTGCTTCATCGCTAAATCATCCATGCTCGCACTAATCAGCTTTTGTAGTTTTTTTGCCGACTGGCTTCGGCTATCACTCAGGGCCAGCGCTGCTTGTTGGTAAGCTGATAGTGTTTGAGCTATTTCTTGCTCTAGAATATCAATACGTGCGTTATCTGAGCTTATATTATCTAGCTGCGCTTTTAACGATTGATGATGCTCGTAAAGTTCTTCAGGTCTAACATGATGTTTACGCGATAGATCCATGATTTTAGATAGACGATCTTCGACTTCTTGTAATCTGAGCGGGTCTTGGTCAATTTGGTCTGCATAGTCTCGAATTTCGCGGCTTGCTTCTTCAACTTGTACAACGGCTTCCTCTAGCAACTGAGCGATGTTAGAGAGGCTACTATCAACACTGGTTAAACTATTGAACTGTTGTGCACTATGCTGGAGCTGGCTTAACACTGTGGTGCCATCTTGCTCGTACAAAGACATTAACTCATGTTGACAGGTGTTAATAATGGTTTGGCTGTGGCTCAGGCGATATTGCTCTTCTTCAATTTGCTTGAATTCATCAGCTTCAAGCGAAAACTCGTCTAATTCAGCCACTTGATATTCTAGCAGTTGCTGTTGTGCCGCTTTAGCCTGCTGCTCTTTTAAAAGTGTTGAATACTCTCGCTGTAATTGCTGATAATGTTGAAATTGATTTTTTACGGCAGTTTGTAGGTGAGTGTGTCCTGCATAGGCATCAATGAGATGAAGCTGATGTTCAGTTTTTAATAGTAATTGGTGAGCATGTTGTCCATGAATAGCGATTAAATATTCGCCTAACTCTTTAAGTTGACTGGCAGTAACTGAAACACCATTTATGTAACTCTTGCTGCGACCGCTTCGGCTAATGACACGACGTAAAATACAATCATGCTCATCGTTATTTAGCATGTGCTCTTTAAGAAATTGCTGAGCTTTAGGAAGTTGTTGAATATTGAATTGTGCCACTATCTGAGCACGGTCAGCACTCGGCCTGATTGCACCTGCATCCGCTCTTTCACCTAAGCAAAGTGATAGGGCGTCAATGGCAATAGATTTACCCGCGCCAGTTTCACCAGTGATGGCAGTCATGCCATCACGCCATTCGATATTTAGGTCATTTACGATTGCGAAATTACTAATTTCTAGACTGATCAACATATCTGTATATCCAAACAGTATTAATACTGTCAATTTATACAGTAGTTGAAAATAAATCAAGCAAGAAATTTATATTTGTGCAGCAGCGAGTTTGTTTGTTTCACTTTGGTTATGCTCACCTTCATCTCGCTCAGAATTTCCGTCTTCTTTATCATCAATATCTGTTATATCTGCAGTTTTTAATAAAGTTATCATCGCTGGTAATGACTCAAAATAAAAGTCTCTGTTGTAAGCGACGCCATTGGTTGGTAATTCTTTTGCAAAAGCAGTTAATGTGTCTTTTAAGCTATCCATGGTGTCTTTCTCACGATGCTTATGGACTTCTTCTCCGACAGTAAGAATAAACAATTCAACGATTCGTTCTAGCTGATTCAGATTGTCTTCTGAATGAGCTTGCACAACAAAAAAATTATTCACGATAGCATTTACAGTACCACTGTATTTTGATGGTAGAGCACCTGCGGCAACAAATTCAGATGTTTTTGTTTTAAAGTGCAGTGTTACTTCATTATGTCTTTGGTTAAAAATCTGCTTTTCAGCATTTTTTGCTTTTTGTCTATTATTTTCGATAACAAGATATACGCCTAAAAGTGTGATAAGTAACACAATTGTAGCGATAATAATGTAATTCATAACGTTTATACTTCCAGTAAGTTATGTACCTATTTTGAATGTTTTGTCAGACTTAGTAAAGTCTACTGCCCCAATTCAATTTCTGTCTAAGAACGTCATAGTATGAATAGCTTTTCGGATGAATCAAGCGTAAAGACTTTTCTGCTTTTTTAATAACCACTTCATCACCCGGTAAAACAGCTAAGACTACATGACTATCACAACTGACTTGTAAGCTATCAGTATTTTCCAAGCTAAGTTTTAACCTGACTTCTTTGTCGCCATCTACAACTAACGGCCTACTTGATAAAGTATGAGGGAACATAGGAACAAGTGCCATGGCATTTAATTCAGGTGTGAGAATTGGGCCTCCACCAGACAGTGAATAGGCTGTTGACCCTGTCGGTGTGGAGACAATTAGGCCATCTGAACGTTGAGAAAATACAAATTGATTATCAATAAAAGCTTCGAATTCAATCATGTGTGCCACTTTATCTGCGTGAAGCACAGCTTCGTTCATCGCGGAATTTGCACTTTTTAATTCATCGTGGCGATAAACTTCTACTTCCAATAGGAAGCGTGATTCAGCGATGAATTCGCCTCTTAGCACTTCTTCTAGTGCTGGTTCGAAGCCTTCAGGGTTTAGATCTGTTAAAAAACCCAGATTGCCACGGTTAACACCGATCACAGCGACATCAAAACGAGCCAGAACCCTGGCAGCACCAAGCATATTGCCATCGCCACCGATTACAATAGCTAGATCGCAGCGTTTCCCCAGCTCAACCAACTCTATGAGTCCTTCTGGTGCAATTTCTTTGACTTGTGCACCAACACGCTCTTCTACAAGTACCTCATATCCTAATGCTTGCAAAAAGGTATAAAGGCGGTGTAATGTCAATGCCGCACCTTTGTGATTAGGTTTACCTATTAAACCTATGGTTTTAAAAGGGCTTGTCATGATTATTTTCCTTGATTTAGTTAGCGCAAGACTAACCGAAAAACATCTAAGAGAAAACTGTTTTGATGGCCTGTGGATAGAGTATGAAATTAAGCCCTAGAGATCAGCAAATCTTTACTGCTGTGATGAGTATGTATTGCAATGGCGAAGGCCAACCTGTGCCGTCGAGTAAAATAGCCAAACAAAAAGGCATGGCAGTGTGTTCTGCTACTGTTAGAAATGCTATGGCAAGACTAGAAAAAGTAGGCTTACTCTGTTCTCCTTATACGTCAGCCGGAAGAATGCCCACAAGTGAAGGTTTTAAATTTTGGCTAAATGAATACTTCAATTTGCCTGATATTGGTCAATATTGGCAACCTGAACAATCTAAACTGGTTGAGTTAGCCCATTCGTTGAGTCAAAAATACCAAGTTTGTTGCTGCGTGGGGTTACCACAGGCTAGCTCACAGTTAATTTTCAGAGTTGAAGTGCTTGGTTTTGATAGTAGTTCTTGGTTGGTACTTTTAATTGATAGAGCAGGGCAGTCACAGAATATCTTGATTGATAAACCCGATTTTGAAACTGATGCACAGCGCTATCAATTTGCTTCTTGGATGAATACAGTGTTCAGTCAGCAGCCTTTGAAAGAAGGTTTACAACGCATGTTTGCGATGGCAAACAGCGCCCCTAAAACCTGTACTGCGCAATTAACACAATGGACTTCACAGTTGCACCAACAATTGGGATCAGATAACTGTATCTTACTTGGTGAGAGGCACCTATATAATTCCGTGGAGTCTGACAGTGAGCTTAATCTTGGTGTTGGGTTTCTTCACGATATAGAAGATAAGTTGGCGTTTAAAAATGGCTTATCACTTACCATGGGTAATGAATTGACAAATTATCAGCTAGGTAAAACCGTGATACTGAGTTTGCCTTATTTTGAAAATGGTGAATATCAAAGCCGATTTTGTGTTATCTGCTCAACTTCTGCGCCGATTGAAGCAATTATTGAAGAATTTTCGTTGGCGAGTACTTGAAACTGATTTTTCCATCCCCATAATGTCCGCAGTTGTAAGATTTTGGAGAAAAAAATGTCTGAGCAAAATAATGCCCCTGAGCAAGAAGTGGTAGATCCTGTTGAGCAAGTAGAAGTAGAACAAGAGCAAGCTCAAGAAGAGGTACAAACTGAACTGAGCCCAGAAGAAGAAATTGCAGGCTTATACGCTGAGCTTGAAGCAGCAAAACAGACAATTGTAGATCAAAAGGACAGTGTTGTTCGTGCCGCAGCAGATGTAGAGAACATTCGTCGCCGAGCAGCACAAGATGTAGAAAAAGCGCATAAATTCGCACTTGAGAAGTTCGCTAATGAGCTATTGCCTGTGATCGACAATCTTCACCGTGCGATTGAGTTTTCAGACAAAGAGAATGAAACACTCAAGCCTGTACTTGAAGGTGTTGAAATGACACTGAAGAGCTTTGAAGATGCTGTTGCTAAGTTTGGTGTTGAAACAGTAAATCCACAAGGTGAAGCGTTCAATCCAGATTTCCATCAAGCCATGTCAATTCAACCTAGCAATGATGTAGCACCAAATACAGTATTAGCAGTGATGCAAAAAGGCTACACATTAAACGGCCGTTTATTACGCCCTGCGATGGTAATGGTATCTAAAGCAGCTGATTAATCAGTTTCTTAATAAAAAATGAAACGGGCTCTCATGGCCCGTTTTTTATTGCTTAAATTACATTATTTGATTAAATGTTGATTTAATTACACTTCGGTTTATTAAGTATTACTGAGTGTTGATATAAAATAGCTATATACACTTAAAACTTCCCCTAGAGGAATTACTATGAAAAAACTGATTGGCATTGTTGCATTGTCTTTATTGGCTGCAGGTTGTAAAACTTCTCCGACAGGGCGAACACAAATTGCACTTTACTCACCACAAAAGATGAATGAGATGGGGGTTGCAAGTTTTGCCCAAATGAAAGAACAGCAAGCAATAGAAAAAGATAAAAACACCAATGCCTATGTACGTTGCATCGCAGATAAGCTGATTTCACAACTGCCAACACAATATGCAAATCAAGACTGGGAAGTTGTCGTTTTTAAAGAAGACAGTGCTAACGCATTCGCCTTACCGGGTGGAAAAATTGGTGTACATACCGGTCTACTAAAAGTAGCAGAGGATCAACACCAACTGGCTGCGGTTATGGGCCATGAAGTGGCGCACGTGATCGCGGAGCACGCCAATGAGCGAGTTTCTCAGAATAGCTTATTGCAGTTTGGCCTGCAGGCAAGTGATGTCGCACTGCAAATGGGTAATGTTGAATACCGCCAAGCGATTATGCAAGGTTTAGGTATAGGGGCTCAAGTAGGAGTAGCTTTACCTTTCAGCCGTTCTCATGAAAGTGAGGCCGATGTGATTGGCTTAGATCTAATGGCAAAAGCGGGTTTCGAACCAACTGGTTCAGTGAAGCTTTGGGAAAATATGAATAAACTCAGTGGTGAGCGTCCAGCAGAGTTTTTATCAACTCACCCAGCGCCAGACACCCGCATGCAAACTTTGAATAGTAAAATGCCTGAAGCTGAGACATTAAAACGTTCAGCATGGCAAAAAGGGCTTAAACCCGAGTGCAAATAAAGAGAAAAGGTTGCATTTATGCAGCCTTTTTTATGTATTTAGAACAAAACTAATCCTCAATAATAATTAATCACTTTGAGGAATTAAAATTGACGCTAGCTGTGTTTAAAATTTCTCATTTAGAACAACTAAATAGCAAAATTTTAGCTTTGCTATCGACAAATTTTTCTTGCCTCAAAATAGCTTCCTCAATTAAGAGGATTAGTATAATTGATCTATCTCAATTAAGTTTAACACTTATGCAAAAGGCGGACATAAGTCCTTATGTAGCTCGGTCTATTTTCTTATGCTCGCCGCACTCTTATGTAAAGGGTCAACACTATTTGATAAGGCTAGTAAATAATTGGCTACACTTATCAAAAAGCTGTTTTAACTAAACACAACTGAGTGGACCATTATGCAACAATTACCTACGGTAGATTACCGCGCAGATGACGCAGCTGCGCAATTCGTTGAATCTCTTCGTAACACAGGATTCGGCGTTTTAAAGAACCACCCAATCCCACAAGAATTAGTTGAATCAATTTATAAAAATTGGCAAGAGTTCTTCTATACAGAAGAGAAGCACAACTTCCTATTCGATAAAGACAATCAAGATGGTTACTTCCCTCCAGAAGTTTCAGAAGTTGCGAAAGGCTTTACTGTTAAAGACATCAAAGAATACTTCCATGTATATCCAAAAGGCCGTGTTCCAGCACAATTAGATGCTGAGATCCGTGAGTATTACCGTATTGCAAATGAGTTTGCCGCTGAGCTATTAAGTTGGGTTCAAGCGCAAGCACCAGAAGATGTTAAAGCGAAGTTTTCTATTGATCTAAAAGATATGATCAAGGATTCTGAGCAAACTTTACTTCGCGTGCTTCACTATCCGCCAATGACAGGTGATGAAGAACCAGGTGCTATTCGTGCAGCAGCACACGGTGATATCAATTTACTTACTGTACTTCCAGCTTCAAATGAACCAGGTTTACAAGTTCAAACACAAGATGGTGGCTGGTTAGACGTACCATGTGATTTTGGTAACTTAATTATTAATATCGGTGACATGCTTCAAGAAGCATCAGGTGGCTACTTCCCATCAACGATTCACCGTGTTATCAACCCATCGGGCAAAGCGTCTAAGAATTCACGTATTTCTTTACCGCTATTCTTACATCCTAAACCAGAGGTTGTGTTATCAGAGCGTTATACAGCTGATAGTTACTTACAAGAGCGCCTTGAAGAACTAGGTGTTAAGTAAACTTTTACTCGAATAGTCAAGACACAAAAAACCCTAACAAATGTTAGGGTTTTTTATTAGCTGAGATTTTTTAATCAAAAGTCACGAGGTGAAACAAACGTGCCTGCTTGAATTTCTTCATAGGTTTGCATAGCAAGTTCATCTAATGGGTCAAGAGAACGTCCTCGACTGGTGATTTCATGTGTTACAGGTAAAATATCTATGTCTTCAAATCCAGACATTTGAGCTATTTTTGCAAAAGTATAAGCATGTTTGTATTTCTTTTGTTTGAAGAAAATGCTGACTAGGCTGCTATATACTTCTAATTTAGGCTGTTGACCTGCTTCGTTTAATTCCAGAACTCGATACAGTAGATCTACTGTTTTTTCATCATCAAATTTAGCGTAATAGGTAGCTAAAAATAACTGTATTTCAGCATCATTTTTAACATTTTCTTGGTCTTGCATATTCAACAGTTTGTTCATTGCAAAACGACTGTTATTTCTGGACCAATGGTAATAGAGCAAACCTGGGTGGTCAGTTTGTTTTGTATCTTGAAAAATACGATTTATCTCTTTGAGGCTAGTTAAATGGCCCTCAACTCTTGAAGTGGTTTTTTCTTTTAACTTTATATGTTCTATTTTTGCAGCCAGAGATACACAAGAATCATATGACTCTAACTTTTTTAATAAGTCATATTTATTATCATCTGTTGGTGATTTGTATTCATGATATCTGGCAAAAATAAGATCAGAGCGCAGATCTTTACAGTGACTATCTTTATTTAAATCTTCACAAAACCCAGGTGTTTCTTCGCACACTTTACTTAAGGTCAAGGATTGCTCACAACCTACAAGAGTAAAAATACTTAGTGCGAGCAGCGTCCGCAATGCCATCTTGCTTCCTCTTTATCATTTTAATTGTTTAGGGCGCTTTTTTTGCTGTAATTACTCTGCTAGGAATCCATTTTAACCAACACACAGTGCAAGTAGACTTAGAAAAACAGCCCAAATATATAACTCTATTTAGTTTAGCCTAATGAATTAGACAGTAACAGTGGAGAATCGCAGCAGTTTAAATTAGAATAGCGTTGCCCTGAGGGGCTATCCGTTCAAAAAAATTGTTTAATTAGGCAGAAAAAATGACCTTATCTCACGAGCAAGAATATCAAAATAGCTGGCAAGAACGCCAAGATTATGCTGAAAACATGCAACCAATCATTGGTCGTTTGTACCGTAACAAAGGTGTTGAAATCGCTGTTTACGGTCGTCCACTTGTAAATACAAGCACAATCGACGTGATCAAAGCTCACAAGACTGTGGCACGTTTCGAAGAAAGCAAACTACGCTTACGTGAAAGCTTCCCTTTCCTAGAAGCTATTAGCAAAATGGATTTAGCACCTGCACGTATCGACCTAGGCAAATTAGCTTATGGTTACGTTCATAAAAATGCAGGCGAAGGTCGTTCAATTGAAGAATACCTAAACGCTGAATTATCTGACATTGTAAACAAAGGTGACAATCAAGAGCCTCGCGATGTTGTTCTATACGGTTTTGGTCGTATCGGTCGTTTATTAGCACGTCTACTTATCGAGCGTGGTGGCTCTCACACTGATCTACGCTTACGTGCAATCGTTGTTCGTGGTGGCCGTGATGGTGACCTTGAAAAGCGTGCAAGCCTTTTACGTCGTGATTCAATCCATGGTCCTTTCAATGGTTCAATCACTGTTGATAACGAGCGCAACGCAATTAAAGCTAACGGTAACTATATCCAAGTTATCTATGCGAACTCTCCAGATGAAATCGATTACAATGAATACGGTATCAACAATGCACTTATCGTTGATAACACAGGTATCTGGAAAGACAGAGATGGCTTAGGTCTTCACCTTAAGTCAAATGGCGCTGCGAAAGTACTTCTTACTGCGCCTGCTAAAGGCGACATCAAAAACGTCGTTTATGGTGTTAACAATAAAGATATCCTTTCTGAAGATTCAATCGTTTCAGCAGCAAGTTGTACAACGAATGCAATCACGCCAACACTTAAAGCACTTAATGATAAGTTTGGTATCCAGAATGGTCACGTTGAAACAGTTCACTCTTACACCAACGACCAGAACCTGATTGATAACTACCATAAAGCAGAGCGTCGTGGTCGTGCAGCAGCACTAAACATGGTTATCACGTCAACGGGCGCGGCTAAAGCAGTATCTAAAGCTCTACCTGAACTTGAAGGTAAGCTAACTGGTAATGCTATCCGTGTTCCTACGCCAAACGTTTCGATGGCAATTCTTAATCTAAACTTAGAAAAAGAGACAACGGTTGAAGAGCTAAACGAGTACTTACGTGAAACATCATTGTACTCTGATCTTCGTGATCAAATTGATTACACAGCATCAACAGAAATCGTTTCTACTGACTTAGTAGGTAGCCGTTACGCAGGTGTTGTTGATTCTCAAGCAACAATTGTTGATGGTAACCGTGTTGTACTATACGTTTGGTACGATAACGAGTTTGGTTATAGCTGTCAGGTTATTCGTGTTATGCACGATATGGCTGAGGTTGAATTCCCAAGCCTACCTCGCTAATAGCGAAAAGTAATAAAAAGCCAGCTTTAGCTGGCTTTTTTAGTTTTTGAACTTAAATCGGTGTGATACTCTTTAAATATAATTTTTACAAGTGAATTACACTTCCTAAACGATAAAGACAAACAGTTAATGTTTGTCTGCGACTATTGCGTCGTTAATTTATAAAAAGAAGGTTACGGATGAAAATCACCAGTAATTTTGACAGTGGTAATATCAAGGTGCTTGCGAGCAACGAGCCACTCGATATTCAACTAGCTATCAACAATGATAATGAATCTGAATTTTTTCAGTGGTTCCATTTTCGTTTAGAAAGCACTCCTTTTTTACAGCATAAAATGCAAATTGGTGGTCTAGAAAAATCAGCTTACCCTGAAGGGTGGGATGACTATCAAGCTGTAGCATCATATGATCGCCAAACTTGGTTCCGAGTGCCGACATCATATGAAAACGGCACTCTTACAATTGATTTCGAACCTGAACAGAGTCATACCTACTTTGCTTATTTCGCACCTTATAGTTATGAGCGTCATTTAGACTTACTATATTGGGCGCAAAGCCATGATGCATGTGAAATTGAAACACTTGGCGAAACGCTAGACGGTCGTGACATTAGCTTGCTTACAATTGGTGAACCTGAAGAAGGTAAAAAGAAAATTTGGATCACTGCTCGTCAGCACCCAGGTGAGACAATGGCAGAGTGGTTTGTAGAGGGCTTACTTCACAAGCTTCTAGATGACGAAGACCCGCATGCAGCAGCTTTACTTTCTAAAGCGGTTTTCTATGTTGTTCCAAATATGAACCCTGATGGCAGTGTTCGTGGTCACCTTCGTACAAACGCAGTGGGTGTTAACCTTAACCGCGAGTGGGCTGAACCGAGCCTTGAAAAATCACCAGAGGTTTTCCATGTGTTAAATAAGATGCATGACACAGGCTTAGATATGTATTTAGATATTCATGGTGATGAAGCATTGCCTTATAACTTTGTTGCCGGTAGTGAAGGTATTCCAAGTTATGACGCACGTTTAGAATCATTAGAAAACGATTTTAAAGCAGCATTGCTTACTATTACACCTGAGTTTCAAGATGAATTTGGCTATCCAAAAGATGCGCCAGGTGAAGCTAACTTAACAGTTGCATCTTGTGCGGTAGGTGAGGCGTTTAAAGCGTTGGCTTATACGATTGAAATGCCGTTTAAAGATAACGCGAATCTACCAGACCCATATTACGGTTGGTCTGACAGACGTTCATACCAATTCGGTCAAGATACGCTTGCTGCAATTGTTTCGGTTGTAGACAAACTAAGATAATAATCAACAGTAAAATCAAAAGGTAGCGCCAGGGTGCTACCTTTTATGTATAACAATAATGAGGATGTTCCATGGATGCATTTGGGCAATTTCTAGATTCTCTAGATGGCATGTTGGGGGGGGCAGATTGGTTCCCATACGTATTACTTGGTGTGGGTTTATTCTTCACCATTTATCTTAAATTCCCACAGATCAGATATTTCAAACATGCTTGTAAGGTAGTAACCGGCAAGTTTGATAAAAAAAGCCATGAAGGTGACACAACGCACTTCCAAGCGCTTGCGACTGCACTTTCTGGCACCGTAGGTACTGGTAATATCGGTGGTGTGGCACTGGCAATTTCAATTGGTGGTCCAGCGGCATTATTTTGGATGTGGATGACTGCATTCTTCGGTATGACGACTAAATTTGTAGAGGTGACCCTATCTCACAAGTATCGTGTTAAAACCGATGATGGCACGATGGCTGGTGGTCCAATGTATTACATGGATCGTCGTTTGAATATGAAGTGGTTAGCTGTATTGTTTGCTGTTGCCACTGTCATTAGTTCTTTTGGTACAGGTAGCCTGCCGCAAATTAATAATATTGCTCAGGGTATGGAGTCTACCTTTGGTTTTGAGCCTTGGCATACAGGTGGTGTGCTATCTATCCTACTTGCACTTGTTATTTTAGGTGGCATCAAGCGTATTGCCGCAATCACTTCTCGTGTTGTGCCACTGATGGCAGCGGTTTATATCATTGGTGCATTGGCTGTAATCTTCTACAACATTGAAAACATTGCTCCATCATTTGCTGCTGTTTTCACTGACGCATTCTCAGGTTCTGCAGCTGCAGGTGGCTTCTTAGGTGCATCATTTGCTTACGCCTTCAACCGTGGTGTAAACCGTGGTTTATTCTCAAACGAAGCAGGCCAAGGTTCTGCACCCATTGCACACGCATCTGCGAAAGCGGACGAGCCAGTATCTGAAGGTATGGTGTCAATTCTTGAACCTTTCATCGATACCATCATTATCTGTACTTTAACCGGTTTAGTGATCCTTTCTTCAGGTGTGTGGACGGAAAAATTTGAAACACAGTTTGAACGTTCGTCCATGGTTATTTTACAAGGTCAGTATTCTGAAGATAACGAGCAAGATCGTCTAGCGCTATACAAATACCTAAATGATGAAAAAGATCATGGTGTTGAGCTTTTCAATGGTGAGTTACACTCTATTCAAGGTAAAGCGGTAGAGAAAGAGTTTACTATTATTCATTCTCGCTCAATTGCTGAAGATGTTCGCTTCGGTTTAACTGAAAAACACGTTTACACGGGCACTATTGAGATCAAAGATGGTATGCCTGTAGACAAAGATATTATGATCACAGGTAAATCGTTAGTACATTCTGCAGAGCTGACAACTAAAGCATTTAGCCGAGGTTTTTTTGGTGAAAATGGTAAATATATCGTATCAATAGGCTTATTATTATTTGCTTTCTCGACAGCAATTGCGTGGTCTTATTATGGCGACCGTGCAATGATTTATCTACTTGGTAGCAAGTCAGTGATGCCTTACCGAGTATTTTATGTTGCAGGCTTCTTCTGGGCATCATTTGCAGACACGACTTTAGTTTGGAAACTTGCAGCAGTTGCAATCGTTGTGATGACCTTACCTAACTTATTCGGTATTTTCTTACTTCGTAAAGAAATGAAAGAGTCAGTCACTGAATACTGGGATAAGTTCAATAAAGAGCATCCAAACGAAAAATAAATCGTTTTTGAACGTACCTTAGTAAAAGACTTTTGGTACAAAAACGAGTAAAATGGCGTCCTCGAGACGCCTTTTTTGTATCAGCAGGAGTCATAAATATGGCAATAGTTTCTTGTCCAAGTTGTAACGAGTCTATTTCAAGTAAAAACAAGGTTTGTCCACACTGTGACCTTCAGCTCGGAGAAGTCAGCGAAGAGCAACTAGCTCGCATTGCTGCACGTAAAAGAGTTAAAAAACAGCAGATGTTTATGAATCACTCTTTCTTAGCATTGATCCTTTTCCTCGGTGGTTTCTTATATCTTTATTCTCGCCAACCCACACCAGACTCAATAGAAATGTGGTTAACCAGAGGCGCCATTGCGGTTGGTTGTCTTTGGTATTTAATAAACAGAATTATTTTAGTGTATTTAAAAAAGAAAAAGTGACATGAACATAGACAGCTTAGTAAATAATTTAACACCCGAATTATTTGAGCGTTTGCAGTATGGGGCCTCAACAGGTAAGTGGCCTGATGGCACTCCACTGACAGAAGCTCAAAAAGAGCAAACAGTACAACTTGTTATGCTTTACCAGGCTAAAGTAGCCAAGACTAATGAGCAATTCACCATCAATGCAGAAGGTGAAATGGTGCAAAAGTCAAAAAGAGAACTACAACAAGAATTTAAAAAAGAAAATGAGATAGCTAGGTTCAGTGAAAATGATCTTTAAACACCTATTTACACCAAAATGGAAACACCCAAAAACTGAAGTAAGACTTCAGGCGCTTAATAAGCTAGAGCAAGACAAGGATGCCGATGTTTTAAAGACGATGGCATTAGAAGATAATTCGACTGAAATCAGACAAAAAGCCTTAAACAAATTAAACAGCTTGAGTCTTTGGTGGCAAGCTTATAAACAAGATCAAGCCCTTAAAGATCTAGCTGAGCAACATATTAGCAGTGCAGTCTTAAACGGTAAAAGTGAGCTTGATGGTACTATTCGCCAAGAATATGTAGATCGATATGCATCGAAACGAGTGCTAGAAAAGTTAGCTTTCTCTGAATCAAGCTTAGAAGTCCGCGTAAAATTACTAAAACGTCTCGCTCAGCCTAAATTGATAGAGCAGAGCTTTAAACAAGACGACGAACAGCTACAGTTGTTGCTTTTACCTTTGGTCGAGCAATACGGTTTGCAAAAGCAGTTATTAAAATCAGCGAAAGGCCAAGCAAAATCGTCACTTGAGCAAGCACTTGAGCAACAAAAACTGGCAAAAGAAAAACCGGCTGAAGTACTTGCGCAAGTCAAAATGATTTTAGCTAAGCTTAATGCGCTTAGAGACAAGCACGATTACAAAGAAGTAAACAACCAATTCGGTATTTTAACTGAGCAGTGGCAAGGTCTAGAGCTATCTTGGTTAGATCAGGAAGCAGTTAAAGAAAATCAACAAAAGTACAGCACAATAGAAGCGCGTATCTCTTCACATTTAACTGCTTTGAAAACTGAGTTTGAAGCAGCAGAAAAAGCTGAGCAAGCGAAGCGAGAAAAAGCGGTATTCCTGACAGAAGTTGAGTCACAATTGAATCTAGCTGAACAAGCATTAGTAAATGCACTCGAGCAACTAGATGTTTCAAAACAGGCGGATTTAGAGACACAGCTCAGTCAAGTACGTAGTAAAATAACATCAAGCGAGCACAGTGTTGAGCTCGTTAAGCATTTAGACACACTTGCAGACTTTGAAAGTCAATTAAAGCAATTACCTGAACTGGTTGTTGCAAATCAAGCCGCCCAAACTGCACTTGACGCACTTGCGAATGTCACGCCATCAACAGAGTTGAGTGAGCTTGATGACACTTTAAATTCGCAAAAGTCGGCTTACAACAATGCGAAAGGCATTATTGAACAATTACCTAACACACTAAAAAAACCAGCTAAAGCAAAGCTTAGTGCATTAAGCAAGCAGTTTAAAGCCGCCATGGCTGAACAACTTGATGCGCAACAAAATGAGCTTAAGCAAGCAAGACGTAAAGCCAAAGATGTTCAACGGCTAGTTGAGCAAGGCAGAAGTAAAGTCGCATTCGGTGTCTTCAAAGGGTTCAACGAACACTATGAGCGTTTAACTACAGCAAACCAAGCCCAACTTGAGCCACTTAGAGAGCAAATTTCTGCACAATTAGATGATATTCGTGATTGGCAAAAGTATGCGTCAGCACCAAAACGTGTAGAGCTTTTAGCTGTGTTAGATGAACATATTGAAAGCTGTGATCTAGCGCCTAAACAACGCGCAGAGCTAGTTAAGAAGCTGCGTGTACAATGGCATGAATTAGGCCGAATTGATACTGACGAAGAGAAGTCACAAGCAAAGCAGTTCGATGAAAAGCTTGAGGTATTGTTTGCACCTTGTCGCGAATTCTTTGCTGAGCAAGAACAGCAGCGAGAACAAGCAAAGCACGCTCGTGAAGATTTGATTTCAGAAATCACAAAGCTTGCTGAAATAGATACATCATTAGAAGGTTTTAATTGGCGAGAATTTGAAAGTCAGTTTAATAAGTTGAACAAACAATGGCGTGCTGCAGGTAGTGTTGATAGTGATATTTATAAGTCTTTGAATAGTGCATTTAAAGTTCAAGCCAAATGTATTGGAGATGCTATTCGAACGCAGCATGAGCTCAATGCGCAATTGAAACAGGCATTAGTAAATACTGCTGCAGAGCAAGTTGAAAGCGAAGATCTTGCACAAGCATGTGATGTGTTAAAGTCTCTTCAAAAGCAGTGGCAAAAAATAGGCTTTGCAGGCAACAAAAAAGAAAATCAGTTATGGCAAGCTTTCCGTGAGCATAATGATAAGGTGTTCGCTAAACGCAGCGCAGAGTTTGAGTCTCAAAAAGCAGAAAAAGATACTTTAAATTCAGAGCAACAAAAACAATTTGATGAAATTAAGTCACAGCTTTCTGAAAACGGAAGCGAAGCTGAAATAAAAAAGCTGATTTCTCAATTATCTGAAATCGACTTTCTGCCAGCAGTGAAAAAGCAAGCTCAAAAATTCATTACTGAATTACAGCAAAAGTTAGTAGAGCTTGAGCAGCTTGCTAATGCCGCTAGATTCGATGCTTTAAAAGTTGCGCTTAAAGACGGTTCTATGATCCCAGCTGAGTTCATCAGTAAAACGGATGTGGACTTGTCTAGTGAGCAGCTTATTTTAAGACTTGAGCTCTTATCTGATAAAGTGAATGATGAGAGTACAACTCCTGAGCGTATGGCCGAGCAAGTTGCTATGTTAGATGATAAATTACAAGGTCAAAATGTAGATTTTGATTGTTATCTATCCGCATATTTATCAAACACGCCTTCAGCTGAATTACAGTCAGAAAGGCTGCTTAAGCTCCTTTAGATACAAATAATTTTTATAATAGAAAACCACGCTACTGCGTGGTTTTTTTTTTGGACCTTCAAAATTACGGCTAAGAGCAAGGCTATTGAAGGAGATTAATTTAAAATATCATTAAGCGCAGTATTAAGATTCCTGTGCTTAAATGCAAAGCCTTGCTGCTCAAGCTTTTCAGGGATGACATTTTGCCCATAAATTAATAAATCTGACATCTCTCCAAAGAGTAGTTTTAGAACAAATTCAGGCATGGGAAATAAAGCAGGGCGTTTTAAGGTCTTTGCAAGTATGTCAGTAAAGGCTGAGTTGCTAACAGGCTCGGGGGCTGTCAGGTTAAACGCCCCTTGCGACTCTTGGTCCTCAAGTAAAAATAAAATGGCATTGACCATATCATCGATATGGATCCAAGACATCATTTGTTTACCTGACGCCATTTTTCCACCCAATCCTAACTTAAAAGGGGGGAGCATTTTGTTCAAGGCTCCTCCTTGGTTACTAAGCACAATACCTGTTCGTAGCAAACAGACTCTCACGTCAGGACATTGTGCCTGTAGTGCGAGTTCTTCCCATTGTTTACAGAGTTGATGGCTAAATTCAGGGTAAGTTGATGAGTATGATTCAGTAATAACATTCTCTGCAGGTTGACGACCATAAAACCCAATAGCGCTTCCCGAAATAAATACCTTAGGAGGATCATCACTGGCATTTATTTTTTTGACAATTTCCTCAGTGATACTTAACCGACTCTGAAAAATTTTCTGCTTTTGCTGAGCACTCCAGCGTTTGTCTGCGATAGGTTCACCAGCAAGATTAATTACCGCATCTAAGTCATCGAAATTGATGTCTTCGAGATTATCAATTGCGGCAACAGAGCTTGGTAATAAGTTTTTCGATTTGTTTATATCTCTAGTTAGAACAACTAGTTCGTGTGTTTCGAAGAGCAATTTACAAAGCGCTGAGCCAATTAATCCTGTTGCGCCTGTTATTAGAATTTTCATTATACAACCTCAGCTCATTAATTTAGTTTTGATACGAAAAAAATCATTTATGGATCAATTAAGTATTGTTGAAGTAGAATAAATGTAAACTTGTTTTCGAAGGAATTTCAGTGTCGTCACTCCAAGGTTTAAGTAAAAGTTTGGTGATCATCGCATCACTGTTTATCGTGCTAGCGGGCCTTAAATTGGCAACAGATATTATTGTGCCTTTTATACTCGCCGCATTCATCGCGATTATCTGTAATCCACTACTACGTTTTTTTGCTCGTTACAAAGTGCCTAAAGGTATCGCAATTTTGCTAATTATGCTCATGATAGTTGCAGTTGGGTCTAGCCTTGCCGGTCTTGTTGGACAATCTCTGAATGATTTTTCGCAACAGTTGCCACAATATAGAGAGGACCTTCAAGGCAGATTTGTTTGGTTGGTAGATACAGCTGCCCAATACAATATTTTAATCGATAAACAGCAGCTTATCTCTTTGTTTGACCCAGGTAAGATGATCGACATGGCAACGAATATGTTGACAGGTTTTGGTGCGGCAATGGCCAACATTTTCTTAATCATCTTGACGGTCGTATTTATGCTATTTGAAGCACCAATGATCAATAAAAAAGTACACTTGGCTCTTGATGATCCCGAGATGCGACAAAAGCAAATCGATAAGTTTTTGGAATCCATTAATTCTTATTTGGCCATTAAAACCTTGGTTTCTCTGGCGACAGGTTTTTGCGCGGCGTTATTACTTTGGATATTAGATGTCGATTACTTTGTTCTTTGGGGCGTTGTCGCGTTCTTATTAAACTATATTCCAAATATCGGCTCTATTATTGCCGCAATACCTGCGGTTTTAATCGCGCTTATCACACAAGGTCCTTTAGTGAGTGGCTTTGTTGCGCTCGGTTATGTGGCGATAAATACGGTTATGGGTAATGTTATTGAGCCCAAATACATGGGAAAGGGGCTTGGTTTGTCAACTTTAGTCGTGTTTCTCTCTTTAATCTTTTGGGGCTGGTTATTTGGTACTGTCGGCATGCTTTTGTCAGTTCCTCTTACTATGGTTGTAAAAATAGCCTTAGAAAACAGTGAAGAAGGTCAATGGTTAGCCACCATGTTAGGAAGTGGCGAAGAGACTGAATCAAAATTGAGTTAAATATTGAAACGGCGCTGTAAAGCGCCGTATTGTTTATCTTAGTTTCAGTAGCCTATTTTCAAATCTTCAATGTGTCTACTATATAAACGGATTTTACATTCCTTATATGAAACTGCTGCTTTGGTTGAATTTGGCATTTTATGAAGATATCGCCAGCGGCAACTATCTTCAATGTAGTTATCTTTGTGTTTTAGACTACGTCTAATGATAGGTAAGAGCTGAGTATTCCCAGTATCCTGCTCAAGTTCTTCCATATCCATAACAATTTTATTAATCCAGATAGTCCTTTCTCTTTCTAGTGTTTCAATATTACTATCAAGGCATTTGATAAATTGCCTCGCTTCAGCGGGAGAGTTACTTTGTATTGGTTTACATTCTCGCAACTCATATGCAGGCGTTGATAGTGATACTAAAGATATACTTGCAAACAGGAATAGCTTTTGAAAATTAGTCATATTTAAACTCAACAATAAAAAGTGCGCCCCCTAAAGGCGCAGAACCTATTTCTATAGTTCCTTGATAGTCATTAACTAAATCGGCCACTATCGCAAGACCAACGCCATGACCTGATTCGTACGTATCTAAACGGGTACCACGTTGCAATAATTTTTTGCGAGCGCTTAATTCAATACCCGGACCATCATCGCTGATTTCAATCGTTAGTATTTTTTCATTACTTATGACATTAACACGGACTGTCTCATTACAAGCTTTACATGCATTGTCTATAAGGTTACCCAATATTTCCATTAAGTCAGTCTTATCACCTAAAAACTTAGTTTGTTCAGGACAATTTGATTGAAATTCAATTGCTTTTTGATGATATACCTTTTTCATTGCATTTAAAATCGATTCAAGTACAGGGCCAATGGAAGTGGTTTTTTTCCATGTATCAGTACCACCAGTTGCTGCGCGCTTTAGCTGGTGCTCGATCATGCTGTTAATCCTATCAAGTTGCTCTTGAGCATCATTATCATTGGCCATAGGGCTAGACTTTAATATGGCTAATGGCGTTTTTAACGCATGTGCTAAATCGCTGAGTGAGGCCCTATATCGCTCTTTTTGTCTTCGTTGAGACTCCAATAGAAGGTTTAAATCTTCTGTAATGGCTTGAAGCTCTATAGGGTATGAGTGTGATAAGCGCTCTTTTTTACCAGATTCAATCGCTTTAATTTCTTTATCGAGACGCTGCAGAGGGCGCATATTCCAAAGAAAGCCTAAGCCCATTAGAAGTGTCATGATGGCTCCTAAAATCAACATCCAAGTCATAAGAGTGTCTGTAAATTCAGACAGTACGTCGGTGAGGGCTTTATCATCACGAAGCAGTATAAAAACAGCTTGTTGGGACTGTTCTGCATTACCTAAAATAACGGTAAGGCTAAGTTGCCAATAGGAATTTCCTTGGTAAAAAACTTGTTTAAATTCAGACGCGCCAGTTTCAGAGTCAATTGAATTGGGGTTAAATTCGAGTGACACAGCTGACTCTGAATACCAAACTAAGTCATTATTTTGATAAATAAGCGCAAAAGTATCGGAATCAATTCGGTTTAATTCGGGCGCCAGTATGGTATTTGGCATTTTCACAGATTCATCAATAAACTCGACTTCTGAAATCAGTGAATACAAATGTGCTTCTAAATTATTTTCAGTGGAATCAACAAGTGATGCATAGTACGCACTACTTACAGAATAAAATAAGAAGGGAAGGGCGATAATAAGCACAAAGACAAGGACGAAGCCTTGTCTTATTTTTAATGGAACCTGAGTAGAATTTACCACTGATTCTTAAACCTGTAACCTCTGCCTCTGAGTGTTTCTACGGGATTAAGAGTCCCATCAGGGTCGAGTTTTTTACGTAGTCTGAGTACAAAAACTTCAATTACATTCGAGTCTAAGTCGAAATCTTGATCATATATATGTTCTGTTAACTCCGATTTAGAAATTACTTTTTGGGGGTTAACCATTAAGTACTCAAGTACTTTGTATTCGTAGGCGGTGAGCGTTAATTCTTTTTCATTTACCCAAACTTGTTGAGATCGAGTATGGATTTTAACAGGGCCAATATTAATTTCAGGATTAGCTTGTCCTGCACTTCGACGGATTAGCGCGTTACAGCGAGCAACCAGTTCTTCAACGTGAAATGGCTTGGTTAAGTAGTCATCCGCGCCTGCATCTAGGCCCTCTACCTTATCTTGCCAACGCTCCCGAGCAGTTAGGATTAAAATAGGAATAGTCACTCCCGCTTTTCTGGCACGTTTAATGAGTTCGATGCCGTCTAGTTTGGGTAGGCCTAAATCAACTACCGCCAAATCGAGTGGATATTCTTGTAAGTGAAACAAACCTGATTCACCATCATGACAGAGGTCGATACTATATTTTTCTTTTTCTAAAGCCGAACGTAAATTCTCGGCCAGTTGAATATCATCTTCGATCACTAAAATTCGCATATTAATCCTTCTTCACTTTGCCTGTTTTCTTATCAACTTTGAGGTCAACAATGCGCCCATCCTTTTGTAAAATCCTCACGACAAAAAAGTTGTTTTCTTCGGATACTTTTAAAGTTTTGCCGGCATATTCTGCCAGTGCCAATGTAATAGCTTGTTTTTTGTCGATATTGGATTCGTTACTGGCAATGGTTGTCACTGAAATCAATGACAAATTCAAAACAATAACAAAACCAACCAATGTAAGACGCATTTTGAGCTCCAGTTACAGGGCTGCTTAACAATTGAGTTCAGAATATAAGTTAACGAATTAACCAAAGCTGAACTTGAAGTTAAGGCAAAACCTTTTTGTACGGTTTAACAACACTGTGAGAATATACGCCAGCGGCGATATATGGATCGGCCTCAGCCCATTTTTGCGCATCTTCAAGAGAGTCGAATTCAGCAATTACAAGAGAACCCGTAAATCCAGCTGAACCCGGCTCTTCACTATCAATTGCTGGCAATGGCCCAGCTGAGAACAAACGGTTTTGTTCTTTTAAAGATGTTAACCTTTCTAAGTGCGCAGGACGAGTTGCTAAACGTTTTTCCAGAGAGTTTTCGACGTCAGTAGAGTAGATCATATACAACATAAAATTCACTTTCTGCATTTATCATTGAAATTGTATGCAATGGTAAGCTTTCTATACGCCTTTTGTAAATGACAAAACCTTTAGATGCGCTCTTTCACGTTAAAAACTTGATAACAGTATCCTATGACGGTAGAGTCGGGCGGAAGTAAAAAAACAATAACAACAGGATGGCGTTTTAATGAGTGCGAACAGAGAGCATTTTAGTTCAAAGCTAGGCTTTATTTTAGCTGCTGCAGGTTCTGCAGTAGGTATAGGAAACTTAGTTGGTTTTCCCGTCTCTGCAACAAAAAATGGTGGTGGAGCTTTTCTTTTAGTTTATGCATTGTTTGTTGCTTTCATCTGCTTACCTGTGATGATGGCTGAAATGGCAATGGGCCGAAAAGCACAGAAAGACCCTTACGGTGCATATAAATCTTTATCTGGTAATGACAAAAAGTGGTCTTTTGCTGGGGGCCTTGCGGTACTAACCCCTTTCATGATTGCTGTATTTTATATGGTGATTACAGTTTGGATATTTGGTTATCTAGCGCAAACTGCATTAGGTAACTTGGATATGTTGGCTAATCCAGACCATTTTGGTCAGTTCATTAACCAAAACACCGTTTTTGGTTACATGGTTGTAGTTGCAATTATTGTGAACTTAATTCTAGTGGGTGGTGTTAAAGAAGGCATTGAAAAGGCAGCTAAGTTTCTAATGCCTGCACTGTTTGTACTGCTAATTGGTTTAGTAGCGTATGTACTTACGCTAGATAACGCCATGGCTGGTGTTGAGTATTACATTGTCCCAGACTTTTCTAAGATGGATGCCAGTGTTCTAAATGGCGCCTTGTCTCAAGCATTTTTCTCATTATCTTTAGGTATGGGTATCTTAATGACTTATGCGTCTTATATCTCTAAAAAAGACGACATTGTAGGTGGCGCAAAAATGGTCGCCATTACTGATTCTTTAGTGGCATTTATTGCTGGCCTTATGGTTCTGCCTGCTATCTTCAGTTTCAATCCAGCGACGAATCCAGAAGAGCTATCTGACTCATCTGTTTCAATGATTTTCGTTTATCTACCTAAAATTCTTTTAGCACTGCAAACTGACATTGGATATACCGGTGCTTCGATCGTGGCGTTTGTCTTCTTCTTACTGGTATTTTTTGCGGCAATTACTTCTCTTGTATCAATTGTTGAAGTGCCAACAGCTGCTTTAATCGAAGAAAAAGGCGTAAGTCGTAAGGTAGCATTATTAATTTTAGCGGGTGCTACAGGTTTACTGACAGTGCTGTGTACGATGTCATTTGGTATGGTTGATTGGCTAACTAAATTTGTCAGCTATGGTGGTGCTGATAAAAGTATGTTCGATATCGTTTACGATGTTTTTTACGACACAATTTTACCGCTGAATGGTTTAATGGTTTGTTTATTCGTTACTTATCGCTGGAAGAAAGCCAAACTATCTGAAGAATTGTCCCAAGGTTGTGACAGTTATTCAGGTAGTTTTATGGAAAAATATGTGAATTTCTCACTGTCGACTTTCATACCTGTGATCTTGCTACTTATCTTTGTAAATACTGTCGCCACTAAGTTTTTTGCAGTAAGCCTATTTGGCTTTTAACTCGCATAAAATTAAAACTAAAAAAGGCCGATTATTCGGCCTTTTTTAGTTTCTAGCCGGTGGTTATTCGCATCCCAGAATCTAAATAGCTGCCAACCCCTATGGTAAACATCCATAAACCCCACAAACTATGCTCTAGTACACACACCATCAATGAGCGACTGTGCGCATAGGTGTAAGAAAATAACAACCCGCCGGCGAATGAAAGCGCAATTGCAACCCAGTTATCGTAAACACAATGGGCGAGGGCAAAACTGAGTGCACTTAAAAAGATGCGCACGTTTTTACTTGGCAGAATATGCTTGTAACGATGGAAGAAATAGCTTCTAAAAATGAGTTCCTGAGGCAACACGGATAGCAGTGGGTAAGCAATTAATAAGATTAACCATTGGGTAGTTTCATTCTTTGGCATAGCAAACCAAAGCGTTTGATTGGCCAAGCCGAATAACATGGCACTAAACAATGCGCCAATGAAGAAGCCTGTAAAAAGTCGATGTTTGACTTGTGAAAATTGGCCCAAAGAAGTTAAGCGAAAGCGCTTAAAATGTGGATCAGTAAGCAGCAAAAAGGTGCATACAATCATTAAAATCAGTAAAGCAGGGAACAACCAACTGGACAGGTAATCTTTAAATAAATAAGTAAACAGCGGTAAGCAGAAAAATACGCCACAGAGCTCAAACCAACGATATTGCGAAGCAGTCAAAGGCAAACTCCATTCTTAATATAATTAAAAAAGTATAGTTTGCCCCTAGACTAAAAAAGCGACAGTTTTATTAAATTTGCGGGGCTATTTTTTGTTTTCTTGTTCTTGAAACCCATCGGGTAAGTATTCAAAAATTCGAAAAACAGTGAGTAATACAGCAATAAATGTGACGATTGCGAGACCGAAGACTTTGAAATTCACCCAAAAGTCGAGTGAGAAATTATAGGCGACATAGAGGTTCAAGATTGCAATACTGATTAAGAATACAAACCAAATCGTATTAAGCTTTTCATACACAGATTTTGGTACATCCACCTTTAATTCTTTCTCACCTTGTTTCTCAGCTGCAGTTTTTAGCATACTGAGTAGAGCCGTTTTTACTAGGTTCTTATTAAATATAAATCGAGAAATGACCAAGGCAGCCGCTAATAGGCCATATATAGCCGTCGTTTTCCACATAATGTACTGTTCATCTTGGAATATGATTGTCATACCGCCTAGGAATAAGGCAATCACACAGAAGACCCAAGTTTTGGTAGAGATTTTACCCTTAGTGAAATATTGATATGCAATTTGCAGTAACGATATTCCGACCAATACCGCAGTCGCCCAGAATATATCGACCAATTTGTAGACTAAGAAAAATAGGATAAGGGGTAAGTATTCAAATAATGCAGCCATAGATACCTCTCTTAAATTACGTCCTACAACAAAGTATTAACAATATTTGAGTAAGACTGCAAGTTGACATTCACAAAAAATATTTTTAGGCTCTGCCACCCTCTAGCAGTAATAAACCAGTATATATATGAACAAGTCAGAATTAGTATCGGCCATGGCGGCACACAGTGAGTTAACGAAGAAGGATTCTCAGGCAGCTTTGAATAGTATTTTGGCGATCATAAAAAAGCGCTTATCTGAGGGCGATCAGGTGCCTATCTCTGGTTTTGGTACGTTTGCGCTTAGTTATCATCCGGCTAAGATGGGCAGAAATCCACAAACGGGTGAAGAGATCATGATTGAAGGGGCAAACAAGGTGCAATTTAAAGTTGCTAAGGCGCTGAAAGACGCCTTAGCGAACTAAGCATAAAAGTTTCGTCAAACTACTTGGAATTGCAGCTAGGCGGCAAGTGAGTTAACCCCAATGAACATAGGTTTTCTATGTAAGTTGGGTTAACGAGCTTAGCCAACACCGCTGCAGCCTCAAGAAAACGAAGAAACTATTTTTGCGTTGCGGCTTTCATAGTCTCAACAAAGCTTTGTAACGAGTCTAGCATTGCGCTTGGCTCGTTCAGGTTTTGCTCAATAATTTTAACCACAGCAGAACCTGAGATTGCACCTGCAGCACCAGAGTTCAGTGCCGCTTTTACATCATCAGGCGTTGAAATACCAAAGCCTAACAGCGCAGGCGCTGCATGATATTCTTTTAATTTAGAAATCATAGAGTCAGCTGGCATCTGCGCTTTTGTTTCTGTGCCAGTTACCCCAGCGCGTGAAAGCAGGTAGGTGTAACCACGGCCGTAGCTTGCACAAGTACGAACAGTATCATCATCTGCGTTTGGTGTTGCAATGAAGATAGGCTCAATGTCTGCAGCTTTTGCAGCGTTTCTAAACATTTTAGATTCATGAAGCGGCACATCAGCTACTAAAATTGAGTCCACGCCCACTTCTTTTGCTTCACGATAAAAATTGTCAATACCACGTGCAAAAATAAGGTTTGAATACAGTAATAGGCCAATCGGAATATCTTGATTGTATTCACGAACTTGTTTAATGATATCAAAGCAGTCTTGGGTATTAATATTTTGCTCTAGCGCACGAATATTCGCAGCTTGAATCACTGGGCCATCCGCAATCGGATCTGAAAATGGAATACCTAGCTCTAACGCATCGGCACCACCGTCGATCAAGCTTTTAATGATCTCGAAGCTCAGCTCTTTGTTTGGATCGCCAATTGTCACGAACGGGACAAACGCACCCTGATTTTTTTCTGCAAGCGCGGCAAAAGATTGTGCATAACGGCTCATTATAGCGCTCCTTGTTCTGCTAATACTTGGTGAACGTGTGCTAAGTCTTTATCACCTCGACCACTTAAGTTCACCACTAAAATTGTCTCTTCAGTTTGCTCTTCGGCATATTTTAATGCGTACGCAAGGGCATGACTTGATTCAAGCGCAGGAATAATACCTTCATGTTTAGCAAGGGCTTGGAAAGCATCAAGTGCTTCTTTATCAGAAATACCTACATACTGAGCGCGACCTGTTTCATGCAAAAATGCATGCTGAGGGCCAACAGCAGGGTAATCAAGACCTGCAGACACAGAGTAAGACTCTTCAATTTGGCCATCATTGTTTTGCATAATATAAGTATAAGCACCGTGTAAAATACCTTTCGTACCTTTACATAAAGCAGCGCCGTGCTCTTCAGTATCAAGTCCTTTACCCGCAGGCTCAACACCAATGAGTTTCACATTTTCATCACCGATGAAGTCACTGAACATACCAATGGCGTTTGAACCACCACCCACACAGGCAATCACAGCGTCAGGTAAACGACCTTCAGTGTCTAACACTTGTTGTTTTGCTTCTTCACCGATCATTTTTTGGAATTCACGTACGATGGTCGGGAATGGGTGCGGGCCAGCAGCCGTACCTAAAAGGTAGTGGGCTGTTTTATAGTTTGCAGACCAGTCACGCATGGCTTCGTTTACAGCATCTTTTAACGTGCCAGAGCCTGCAGTTACAGGGATCACTTCGGCACCCATTAAACGCATTCTGAATACATTTGGCTGTTGACGCTCAACGTCTTTTGCACCCATGTAAACACGGCATTTCAAGCCAAGTAGGGCACAGGCAAGGGCTGTTGCCACACCATGTTGACCAGCACCTGTTTCTGCGATTACTTCTTTTTTACCCATGCGCTTGGTAAGCAATGCTTGGCCAAGTACTTGGTTGGTTTTATGTGCACCACCGTGGAGTAAATCTTCACGCTTTAAATACAGTTTTACTTTTGGGTTTGTAACTAAATTACGTGTAAGCGTTAGTGGCGTTGGACGGCCCGCGTACTCGTTTAATAATTTTGTAAACTCAGCCTGAAATTCAGGATCTTTTTGGGATTTATTAAATTCACCTTCAAGCTGCTTTAGTGCAGGGACGAGTAGTTCGGGTACAAACATGCCACCGAAATCGCCAAAATATGCTGCGTTATTCATTTCCACCTCAATAACCTCTTATGTTTTTAAAAGCATCTGCAATTTTTTGCGAACACTTTTTACCAGGGCTAAGTTCAACCCCTGAATTCAAATCTAGTCCTTGTGCGCCTGTATAAGCTGCATCAAGTACATTTTCTGCGTTTAAACCGCCAGCTAACATAAAGCTGTTTGCGCTCTTTTCAGTCAGTAATGACCAATCAAATACTTCACCTGTGCCACCAAATCCTGCAGAGGTTTTAGTATCGTACAAATGTTTATCTACTCCTGAGATTGGTTCAGGTAGCACATCAGTCACACCTTGTGCTTTCCATATTTGGCAAGTTACAGGTAACTTAGCGCGCAGCGCTTCAATATACGTTTTATCTTCATTGCCGTGTAACTGCACGGCTGCAAGTTTTAATGTTTGCGCAATTTCACTGACTTGTTCTAGGTCTTCGTTTACAAATACACCAACATATTTTAATGGTGCACTATCAATGACGGCTTTTGCGCAATCAATGTCAACGTAGCGGGGCGATTTAGGGGCGAAGATCAAGCCGCCGTAAATAGCCCCTGCTTTAAAAGCCGCTTGGGCATCCTGAGAGCGTGTTAAACCACAAACTTTATTTTCACCCAGAATAAGACGACGGCAAGCAATTTCTAAGTCTTGCTCAGCCATAATAGAGCTGCCTACTAAGAAACCATTGCAAAGAGGTGCTAGACGCTTTACATCTTGATGGGTGTAAATACCTGATTCAGAAATCACAACTTTGCTATCAGGAATTAGCTTTCTGAGCTTCTCGGTTGTCGCTAAATCCGTGCTCAAGTCACGTAAGTTGCGGTTATTAATACCGATAATTTCAGCATTCAGATCAAGTGCGCGGTGCACTTCTTCTACATTACTGACTTCGGTTAAGATTGACATATTCAGTGACTTTGCCACATTGGCAAGGTGTGTATATTGCGCATCATCAAGTACTGAAAGCATAAGCAAAATGGCGTTACCACCATGTAAGCGCGCTAGATAAACCTGATACTCGTCGATAAAGAAGTCTTTACAAATAAGCGGTTGGTCAACTTTTTTGCTGACATATGTCAGGTATTCAAAACTGCCCTGAAAATATTTCTCATCGGTTAACACACTGATGCATGTGGCATATTTGCCATACACGCCAGTGATTTCATCAAGGTTAAAGTTCTCTCTAATAAGACCCTTTGATGGCGATGCTTTCTTACACTCTAAAATAAATTGTGTGCCAGATGCTGCCAGTGCCGCCTGAAAATCTCTGTCACTTGGCACAACGTCATTAATAAAAGAGTCCAGTGGCTTTTGTTGTTTTCTTAGAGCGACCTCTTGTTGCTTATCTGAAACGATTTTTTCTAGTACGTTAGCCATTGCTTACCTCAACGATCTCTTTTAGTTTGTCTGCTGCTTTACCTGATTTTAAGACTGCTAATACTTGCTGCGTGGCGGCTTTAAAATCAGCAGCTAAGTTATGCATTACCAATAATGCAGCGACGTTTACTGCAATAGCGGCATTGTGTGCATCAGGTGCTGAGCCATTTAAAATCTCAATACTGGCTTTGGCATTGTATTCTGGCGTATCTCCAGCGATTTGGTCTAATGAATAATGTTCAACGCCAAAGTCGTCAACGGTTAAGGTGTATTCTTTAATTTCACCATCAACCAGTTCAGCCACATGGGTTGTGCCATGTAGGGCAATTTCATCTGTGCCTTCACCGTGTACTATCATCGCTCGCTCAGTACCTAGTGTCTTTAATGTCTCGGCCATCGGACGGCATAAACTTTTATCATACACACCCAGTAACTGTACTTGTGGGGCTGCTGGGTTAGTCAGTGGACCTAAAATATTAAAAATCGTGCGAGTTTTTAACGTGGTACGCACTGGCATCGCATGTTTAACACCTAAATGATAAAGCGGCGCGAATAAGAAGGTGAAGCCGGTTTCTTTTAAACATACACTGGCTTGCTCAGGCGTCATTTCGATATTAATGCCCAGAGTTCTGAGTAAATCCGCAGAGCCTGATTTACTCGATACACTGCGATTGCCGTGTTTCACCAAATTGATACCACATGCCGCAGCCGCAATTGCCGCTGTGGTACTAACGTTAATGGTATTTGAACCATCGCCACCTGTGCCGCAACTATCTGCACAAACAAGGTTATGTGCGTTGAACTTTGTGGCATGATCGCGCATGGCTTTTGCTGCACCAGCAATCTCTTGTGCCGTTTCTTTTTTAATTTTTAATGCAATCAGTGCGGCGGTGAGTTCAATTTCAGACACTTCACCCTGCATGACTAAGTCGAAGAAGCTATTTGCTTGCTCAAATGTTAAGTCTTGTTGTTCAAGTAATAGATTTAAACTGTCCATGTTGGCTCCTATTGTGTTAAGTAATCGATACTTTGTTTTAATAACTGAGCACCGTCTGGGGTAAGAATAGACTCAGGGTGAAATTGATAGCCGATCACCTTATCTTCAGGATGATAAATAGCCATCGGAATAGTGTCGTATTTGGCAATCACTTTTAAGCTTTCAGGAACATGAGTCGCCATAAGAGAGTGGTAACGCGCAACCGGGAAGCGTTTGCCAATACCTGCAAATACAGGGTGGTCGTCAGCTTCAATAATTGAAGACTTACCATGAACAGTTTCACCTGCATGACCAACAGTTCCGCCATAGCTTTGTGTTAAAGCTTGTTGGCCTAAACAAATTCCCAGCATAGGGAATTGGCTTTTAGCGAGTTCAATTAGCTCTAATAAGCAACCTGCTTGAGCTGGGTTACCTGGGCCTGGCGATAACACTAAAATTACCGGTACAGTTTCTTGCTGCATCTTGGCGAAGATCTTTTCAGCGGAGATATTGTTACGGTAAACCACTAAATCTAAGCCTAGTAGTGTCAGTTCATCAACAAGGTTGTAGCTGAATGAATCAAAGTTATCTAAAAAATATACTTTTGTGTTATTAGACATTAGCAGGCTCCTTGATACGTAGATTGCACGGCTTTTATGACGGCTTGTGCTTTGGCTCGAGTTTCATCTGCTTCTGCTTGTGGATCAGAGTCATATACAACGCCGGCACCTGCTTGAACGAATGCGGTACCATTTTTTACAAATGCAGAGCGGATAACGATACAAGAGTCCATTGCACCATCGCCTGTTAAGTAACCTACAGCACCACCATAACTGCCGCGTCGTTGCTTTTCAGTATGTCGCACTAACTCTGCAGCTTTTACTTTAGGTGCTCCTACTAGAGTACCCATGTTCATACAAGCTTGATAGGCATGCAGTGCGTCTAAATCTGGTTTTAATTGACCCACAACGCGTGATACTAAATGCATGACCTGTGAATAGCGGTCGACTTTTAAAAGCTCTTTTGCGTGGCGTGAGCCTGCAACACTAATTCGCGCTACGTCATTACGTGCTAAATCAACCAGCATAAGGTGCTCTGCTCGCTCTTTTTGATCGTTGCGAAGCTCAAGTTCAATGCGGCTGTCTAGATCTGGATTAATATTGCCATCTGCAAACTTACCGCGAGGGCGTGTGCCTGCGATAGGGTAGACTTCGACTTGATTACTGTTCACACAATATTTTAAGGCTGATTCAGGCGAGGCACCAAACAACACAAAAGATTCATCTCGCATATAAAACATATACGGACTTGGGTTTTGTTTTTTTAGTTGCTGGTAAGCTGCTAGTGGCTGGGCACAAGGTAAAGAGAATGTACGAGAAGGCACAACTTGGAAAATATCACCATCGATAATGTTTTGCCTTAAAGTTTTGACTTGCTGACAGTAAGTTTCATCGTCAATGTTTACTGTCACTTCAGACTGTCCTTCATTTGGCGCTGCTAAATACGGTGTTAAGTTATCACAACGCGTATTAAGCTCTTCTAGCTGTTTACCTACTTCAAAACAGTTGGCATGCACTTCTGGGCCGTTAAAAACATTACCAATTAACTCAGTGGTTTGTGCTTGATGATCAATTAATACGAGCGTTTCTGCTAAATAAAACACATAGTCAGGACAGTCATTATCACCGTCTGGGACTTCAGGCAGTGTTTCAAAGTTGGCTACCATGTCGTAAGCAAATACACCGCCTAAGAATAATGCAAAAGGGGTGTCTGAGTTACGTTTGATTTTATTTATACAAGTACGTAGGGCACTGAATGCATTATCTGCTTTAAGCTTACTGTATTCATCCAGTTCAGCTTCGAACGGTGCGTATTCAAGTGTTAATACATCACCTTCAACAACCGCTGTACAGTTTTCAACTTGTTCAGCCAAGAAACTTAACACTTGCTGACCGTTGTTAGACAATGCTTTGGCAATCACGGTTTTGCCCCTGCACTCAATGCGAAGTGCGGCATCGACTAAAATGATGCTTTTCACATTATCTTTAGAGTCAATTTCTGCTGACTCAAGTAATAATGAATTTGTTTTATCGAGTGCCGCATATAATGACAATGGGCTGCTAATGTAATCGCGCCGTTGTCTTATACTCGTCACTTCCCCTGGTGTTGTCGTAATATGACTAAAAATCAAAACCTCATTCCCCATAATAAAAAACCCCCGCCAGTGTTAACTTGCGGGGGTTGTGTAACAGATACAACAATGCCGTCCCGCTAGTTCAGGCGCCACCACCAAGAATGTGTGTTGATATTGTTGTTAATCATGTTTGTATTCCAAAAAATTTAGATATAAAAAAACCCGCATTTGTGTGCGGGTTTTGAAATCGTATAGATACGACAAAGCGCCCGCAATGTTACGAGTGCCACCACCAGATTTTATTTTTAGTTAATGTTTTCATATCAGGTATACGTCGAATCAATTTATGCACACAGTAAACCTTATCGGAACGAGCGAGTCAAGCTAAAAAGTTGCAAAAATATTAAAAATATAAAGTATACAAAATTTAATGGGGTGTATTAGTGATATAATCCGACCCGTTGACACGAACATGAATAATAATGAAGAGAAATAAACTTGATAAAATATGATTTACACAGTCATAGCACCTTTTCTGATGGTCGTTTAAGCGTAGGCGCATTGCTTGAGCGAGCAACAGAAAAGGGCGTTGATGTTTTAGCCCTCACCGATCACGATACCGTTGCGGGTATTGAACCTGCAAAGCAATTTATTGCTGACCGAGATTTAAATCTAGAGTTAGTGACTGGGGTTGAGATTTCGACAAAATGGGAAAGTTTTGAAATCCATATTGTCGGCCTATCTATAGATACTGAAAATACACATTTACTTAATTTATTGACTGAGCAGCAAAACAAACGTGAAGCTCGTGCTCAAGAGATTGGTCGACGCTTAGCGAAAAAAGGCTATGAAGATATATATGAGCAGGCCAAAGCACTGGCTAAAGATGCTGAAATCACCCGAGCACACTTTGCACAAGCGTTAGTCGAGCGCGGTGTAGCTAAAAACATTCAAGGTGTGTTTAAAAAGTTTTTAGCCAGAGGCAAAACGGGTTATGTACCAAGCAATTGGTGTGATATGACAACTGCCATTACAGCAATTCAGGCAGCTGGTGGCGTTTCTGTGTTGGCGCACCCTGGTCGATATCAAATGTCTAATAAGTGGCTACGTAAATTACTGAGCGAATTTAAGCTTGCGGGTGGACAGGCAATGGAAGTCGCTTTACCGCAGCAAGCACCGAGCGAAAGACAGTTTTTAGGGCAATTAAGTCAAGAGTTTGATCTACTTGCGAGTCAAGGTTCAGATTTTCATTATCCTATGCCTTGGTCAGATCTCGGAAAAAACCTATACTTACCAAAAGATTGCCAAGCTGTTTGGCAGTCTTGGCAAGACGCACAGGAGTGTAACTAATGAGCCAATTTTTTCATATTCACCCAGAAAACCCTCAGGCACGCTTAATTAAACAAGCGGTTGAAATTATTCACAAGGGTGGGGTGATAGTCTACCCAACCGACTCAGGCTATGCACTTGGCTGCAGTATTGGTAACAAACAAGCGAAAGAGCGAATTGAACGTATTCGCGGTATTGAAAAACACCATAACTTTACACTTGTTTGCCGAGACCTATCAGAACTGGCAACCTATGCCCGTGTTGATAATCAAATTTTTCGTTTAATAAAAAACAATACGCCAGGGCCTTACACCTTTATTTTCAAAGGCACAAAAGAAGTGCCTAAGCGTTTATTAAACGAGAAGAAAAAAACCATTGGTATGCGTGTCACCGATAACCCAATAGCAGCTGCTTTACTCGAAGAGCTCAATGAACCGCTTATGTCATGTTCCTTGATTTTACCTGGTGAGCAATTTACTGAGTCAGACCCTGATGACATTCGTATGAGCCTAGAAAAACAGGTGGATCTTATTATTCATGGTGGTTATTTGATTGAACAAGCCACTACCGTAATTGACTTCTCTGACGATGATATTGTCATCCTTCGCGAAGGATGCGGTGATGTTACGCCGTTTCAATAGCTAGCAAAATAGTCATTAAATGAGTAACTCTGCGCCACTGGCCTTTCTTCACGGCGAAGCCGTTTTAGAAAAGCCTGAAGACTTATACATACCGCCCGATGCCCTTAAAGTGATATTAGAAAGCTTTGAGGGCCCACTCGATCTGCTTTTATATCTTATTAAGCGCCATAAGCTAGATATTCTGCAACTGCCAATCCATAGCATTACCAAACAATATGTGAGCTATGTTGAGCTGATGAAAGATTTACAGCTTGAATTGGCAGGGGAATACTTAGTGATGGCAGCGTTATTGGCGCAAATTAAGTCACGTATGTTGTTACCGACTCATGAAGAGCTTGAAGAAGAAGCCGACCCGCGTGCTGAATTAGTTAAGCGTTTGCAAGAATATGAACAATTCAAAACAGCGGCGGAAACATTAAAAGAACAGCCTCATGTCGGAAAAGACTTCTTCATAGCTAATGCTGAGTATGTCGACAATGCAGTTGATGAAGAGAAATTACCTGATTTAAGTTTAATAGACCTAGTACTTGCATTTGGTCACGTGATGGCTCGAGTAAAAACGCTCGCTCACCATCAAATATCAAGTGAAGTTTTGTCTACCCGTGAGCGTATGACACGAATTCTGCGCCATCTTTCAGAAAATAGTGGACCATGTGCTTTCGTCACTTTGTTTGATTTTGCTGAAGGGCGTCAAGGCGTGGTGGTGACATTTATAGCAATGCTTGAACTGATCAAAGAGCAATTAGTCACTTTCACCCAAATTACCCCGCAGTCAGAGATTTATTTATCTTTAAAACTACAAGAGTAACCGAACCTCTGTCATAATATTGCCTTGTGTTTGCAATTGTAGATTAATATGGCTTTTAAGCGTCTTAGTGATGAACAACTCGTTGAGCTAGTCGAAGCAGCGATTTTTGTTTCTGAGAAGCCATTAAGCAAGCGTCGTCTTCAAGAAACCGTTCTGCAAGATTTCAATATTTCTGCTAAAAGATTAACCCAAGCCATAGACTCACTGGTTGAGCACTATTCAACAAGAGGTGTTCAGTTGGTTGAAGTGGCCTCTGGTTATCGCTTTCAAGCAGGGCCTTCTTTGGCTGAGCCATTAAGTAAATTATGGCCTGAAAAAGCAGTGAAATACTCTCGAGCGACCATAGAAACCCTTGCCTTGATAGCCTATCGTCAACCTATTACCCGAGGTGAGATAGAGCAGGTGAGAGGGGTTGCTGTAAGCAGCAATATAATGAAAAGTTTATTAGAGCGTGAATGGATAACGGTTGTTGGGCAAAAAGACGTGCCTGGTAAACCTGCGCTATATGCAACCACCAAACAATTTTTAGATTATTTTTCTTTATCTGGTTTAGAACAGCTGCCTAATTTACCTGAGCAGCAAGATGTAAAACTAGAGCAGATATTGAGTGATCCTTCTGTGAGAGAACCATCCTAATGAGTGAAAAGTTACAAAAAGTATTGGCCCGTGCTGGTGTGGGTTCACGCCGCGAAATGGAAAAATACATTGACTCTAATCGTGTCAGCGTTAACGGTAAAGTGGCACGTTTAGGTGATCGTGTTGAAGAAAATGCGGTTATTCGTGTTGACGGTCATGTTGTTAAAATAGAGCAACAAGAAGAACGTGTTTGTCGTGTTTTAATGTATCACAAGCCTGAAGGAGAATTATGTACGCGTAAAGACCCTGAAGGTCGCCGAACAGTTTTCGATAGACTACCTCGTCTAGAGGGCGACCGTTGGATTGCGATTGGCCGTTTAGATATCAATACATCAGGTTTATTACTATTTACCAACGACGGTGAGTTAGCGAATCGTTTAATGCACCCTAAATATGAAGTAGAGCGTGAGTATTCTGCACGTGTATTTGGTGAGGTAACAAATCAAACATTGAGTACCTTAACTAAAGGGGTTGAGTTAGAGGATGGCCCAGCGAAATTCTTAAAAATTAAGCCTATGGGCGGTGAGGGCATTAACAAGTGGTTCAACGTTACGCTAACTGAAGGTCGTAATCGTGAAGTACGTCGTTTATGGCAATCTCAAGAAGTTGAAGTATCTCGCCTAATTCGTATTCGTTACGGTAAATTAGAGCTTAACAAACGTCTTCCACAAGGGGGCTGGGAAGAGCTTAAGTTAGAAGACGTAAACTACTTGCGTAAATCTGTGAAAATGCGCCCTGAAACGCAAACTAAACTGTCTGTGATGCCAGAAAAGCGTAAAGACAAGCGTGCTAAGATCAATCAGATCAGAAAAGCTGTGAAAAAGCACAACCAACGTGCGCAAAAGCCAAAGCCAAAAAGAAAGTAACTTTATAAAAGTAACTTTAGAATTGAATAAAGACTAAAAAGGCACTCGATTGAGTGCCTTTTTTAATGGTGTCAGAACTATAAGTTATTGCGCGTTAATTGATTCACCGTTAACGTCTTTAGAATCATCAGCCATTAGGTATAAATACGTCGGCATTAGTTCTTCAGCAGTTTTAAGCTTTTCTTTATCTTCCCCTGGGAAAGCAGAAGCACGCATGCTAGTACGTGTGGCACCCGGGTTAATACAGTTGATACGAATGTTCGTCTTACCCACTTCTTTAGACCAAGTTTGCATCATACCTTCAGTTGCAAATTTTGAGATTGCGTAAGGGCCCCAAAATTCTCGTCCTTCTCGACCTACACCTGATGAAGTGAAAATCACAGATGCACACGGTGATTTACGAAGTAGTGGAAACATATATTTAGTGATCATCGCTTGCGCAGTCACGTTTACTTTCATGATATTTTCAAACGTAGATACACAAAAATGCTCAAGTGGTCCTAGTGAGCCTAAAATAGACGCATTGTTTAGTAGGCCATCTAATTTGCCAAATTGCTGCTCAATGGTTGCAGCAAGGTCACGGTAATTTTGTTTTGTCGCACCGCGCATATCCATAGGAACGATAGCCGGTTGTGGGTAGCCTGCATTTACGATTTCATCGTATACACATTCAAGCTTTTTAGTTGTTTTACCAAGTAGGATTACAGTTGCACCGTGTTTCGCATATGTTAATGCCGCAACACGGCCAATTCCATCGCCAGCACCTGTAATTAAAATGGTTTTATTTTCGAGTGCATTGTCTGCTGCTTGATAATTATGCATTGTAGATCTCTATTTGAACGTTTTGCGCATTTTATCACAGCATTAGGGTAAGTTATCTAAATTATTGTAAATTTGGGTGGCGAAACTTTACATATTGAGTTAAGTTTAACTGGTCTAATGTCTCATTAAAAACAGAATTACATTATATTAACGCGTTAATTGCATAAGAATAATAAAATTTGTCGGAGCCCATTCAATGAAAAAAATGCTTCTCTCACTCGCAATTTCTACGGCTTTGGTCGGCTGTGGCGGCGGTGAAACACTACAAGATGTAAAACAAGAAACGACCCCAGTGCTACCTTCAGCATCTATCAAATTTGATCCATCAAACGGTGTGATATCTATTCCAAATGATTTGCTTCTGAGTGGTACTAAAGACGGTACTTTAAACCTGCCAGGAGAATTTGACGATCAAGGTCAACCTTTAGCCGCGGCAGCTTATGCTAATCCAAGCCTGACAATGGGCGGTTTAGACGGTTGGTCTACTAACATGCCTTATGTCATCGACTTAGATGTGCCAAGCGAAGTAAGTATTAATGCTGATTCAGTAGCAACACCAGATGCTGTGCGTATTTTTGAAGTTGTTATGGGTGCGAGTATTACAGATCCTGACTGCGCAAGTGATAAAGTGCCTGCGGGTATTGCTTGTAAATATGTCGGTGAGTTGACGTTTGGTGTTGATTACATCGCCAAGCTGACTGATTCTGGCAATGGCATCATGGTTGTACCTTTAAAACCGTTGAAGCCAGGCGCGTCATATATCACAGCCCTTACAAAAAGCATCGTAATGGCAGATGGTCGTCCACTTGAAGCATCATCAACTTACAGTCTAGTAAAAGCCGAAGCACCACTGGTTACTGACTCACAGAGAAGCCTTCAGGTTGTTGTTAACAAGTATGAAGAAGTCATTTCTGGTCAAGTTGCAAAAGAAGACATTATTTATACTGCGGCAATGACGATTCAGTCTGTTGGTGCGGTAATGAATAATATTAAACTTGGTTTGGCGCAGAGTTTACAAACTCAGACAAACCCTAGGGTATCTGTACCTGAGCAACCGATGATCACTGTATCAGATGCGCTAGCAACAGTTATCCCAGATGCTGAAACTCGTGCACCTTTTCAGGCTGTTCAATACATGCAAGGTAGCATTATGTTGCCTATGTATTCAAAGAAACCTGAAGGTACAGCGATTGAAGATTTAGCGGGTACATACTGGAAAGCTCGTTGTGATAGTGCGGCAACACTTGCTGGTGCAGTTGCGGCCGGTGTTGATTTATCAGGTTTAACACCAGGTGTGAACGATGCGTACTGTAATGCTATTACAGAAGGTCAACTGCGTGATTTTGGTTTAGATCAAAGCCGTTTCTTAACTAAATTTAATAGCATTCCTTCAATTGAATGGATTGCAAACGTACCAGTACAAATCACTAAGCCACGTGCAGAACTACTAGGTATTGAAATGCCAGCAACAGGTTGGCCAGTCGTGATTTTACAACACGGTATTACCGCTAACAAAGAAAGCCTACTAGGGTTAACACTTGCCTTAAGCAACGCTGGTTTTGCAACGGTCGCTATTGATCACCCAATGCATGGTGCTCGCGGTTTGGATATCGATTTAGACGGTAAAGATGATTTCAATGCAACAAGTGGTCAGGGCTCAGTGCTTTCATACATGAACTTGACGTCACTACTAGTCGCACGTGATAACCTAAGACAGTCTTCAGCTGACCTGTTGGCTCTTAGACTTGGTTTGAACTTCATTGACCCAACACTTGGTATTAACCCAACAGATGTGAGCTTCTTTGGCCATTCTCTGGGTTCAATTGTCGCACCTAATTTCATCGCGAATACAAATAAGTCTATTGGTAATGAAACGGTTGATAATTTATTTAAGGTTAATACAGTTGGTCTAGCAAGCGGTGGCGCTGGGATAGCTAACTTCTTAACTGAGTCGGGTTCATTTGGCTCGTTTGTTAAGGGGTCGGTACTTGCAGCAGCGGGTAACTTATCTTCTAAAGCGTTCTTAGAGTTCGTGGCAAGTGAAGCAACAGCAGCTTGCCCTGTAGAGACTAAGATCCCATGTTCTTACGCGCTATACGAAAAGCAACTTGTTGAAGCAGGTAATACAGCGGCACTTGGCAGTATTCAGTCAATTATCAGCCAATTCGTTACGGTAGCTCAAACAACATTAGATAGTGCAGATCCTGTTAACTACGCATCTGCGGTTCAAGCTCTTGGTACACCAACATACTTAAGTGTGGTGACTGGTGGTGTTGATGGTAACCAACCAGATGCCGTTATTCCGCCAACAACGGCATTGCCTTTGTCTGGTACTATGCCAATGGCACAGTTGATGGGCATGACGCCAGTGACCGAAACTCAACAAGGTGAACCAAAAAATTACGTAGTTAAGTTTTCTCAAGGTCATCACTCATCTATTGCAACGACTTCGTTTAATGAATCAGTAGGTGGTACAGCGCAAGGTCATGCTATGACTACAGTTGAAATGCAAACTCAACTAGCTGCTTTCTTGAAGAGCAAAGGCATGATGCTGCCAATTTCTAACCCGGCAGTCATTGCTAATTAATCTCAAGTACGAGATGATGAAAAAGCCGCATTAAGCGGCTTTTTTATTTTTAGAACATTACTTTTAAATTATAAGAACAACGAGGAGAGTAGATTGACGTTCTTATTTGAATACGGTTTATTTTTAGCTAAAGCAGTTACTGTTGTGTTATCGATTGGGATCATCATCATCTTAGCTGTGGGCGCGAGTCAAAAGCCTAAGGCAAGCGCAGGTGAAGTCGAGCTTCAAGACTTATCTAAAAAGCTAAAGCGAAATAAACAAGACTTTATAGAGCAGACTCTTGATAAAAAAGCACTTAAGAATTACAAAAAAAAGCAGAAGAAAGAGCAAGAAGATAAGCTTGCAGCAAAAGCATTTGTGATTAATTTCGATGGTAGTTCAGATGCCAATGAAGTGAATAACTTACGTGAAGAAATAACAGCTGTGTTGCAAGTTGCTGATAAAGATAAGGATTCAGTGATTGTAAATATCAATAGTGGCGGCGGTGTGGTTCATGGCTATGGCTTAGGTGCTTCTCAGTTAAAGCGTCTCACTAGTGCAAAGCTCCCTTTAACTGTGTGTGTTGATAAAATTGCTGCAAGTGGTGGTTATATGATGGCCTGTGTGGCAAATAAAATTGTTGCTGCACCGTTTTCAATTATTGGCTCCATTGGCGTCATTGCACAAATCCCCAATTTCAACAAGCTTTTGAAAAAGAATGACATTGATTTTGAAATGATCACTTCAGGCGAATTTAAACGCACGTTGACGATATTTGGTGAGAACACTGATAAGGGGCGTGATAAATTTCAACAAGAAGTAGAATCAACCCATGGCTTGTTTAAAGAGTTTGTACAAACTCATAGACAAGATATAGAACTAGAACAAGTGGCAACAGGTGAATATTGGTTTGCAACTGAAGCGCTAAAATTAGGTTTAGTCGATGAGTTAAACACCAGCGATGATTATATTTTATCTTTATTAGAAAGCCATCAAATCTATACGGTTAAATACACTAGCAAAAAATCGCTACCAGAAAAGCTAGGACTTGGCATAAGCAAAGCGGTCGCGAGTGCAACTAATAGCCTTTGGACTAAGTTACAAGACGCTAAATGGTAGAAATAAAACGCTCTATTAATTGGTATAATTTAGTTAGTTCTTTTGAAATGCCTTTGGAGAAACACCAAAGGCATTTTTGAATGTTCGACTAAACTGACTGGTATGGTTAAAGCCTAAATCAAATCCTATTTGGGTAATGCTTTTACCTTTTCTAAGCAACTCTTTGGCTTTTGTCAGTCGCCTTGCTTGCAGCCATTGCTGTGGAGTCATGTTTAAGCATGATTTAAAATAGTTAAAAAATTTACTGCGACTCATACAAGCAATTTTGCACAAAGTATCTATATCTAGAGGCTCGCTCAAATGATGCTCTATGTATTCAACGACTTCTGAAATTGGGTCCTGATGACTCTGAGAGTTTGCACACTTTAATATAAGTTCGCGGGTTTGCTGAGTGAGTAATCGAGTCACCAATTCATTAAGCGCAAGATCAATCAGAAAACCACGCTGATCTTCATTTTCGGTAAATAAATGTACCATGCGATCGAGTAACGCTTGAGTTTGCCAATTGTGCTCGACATGAACGAGTTCATTTTGATAAGCCACTTCGATACTGGTTTGATTTTGTATATTAAGCTTTTGGGCAATATCAGCCAGTTTATCAGAGTTGATTTCAATGGCTAAACAGGTTGTAGGCGTTGGCTCTGATGCGTCAGGAAAATCAATATGAACGGTTTGCTCTGGTGCAAGCACAAAACTCTCATTAGGCAAAAAATCGTGATGATAATCACACGTTTCAACGTGCATCACTTTTTTGCCCTGAAGCATGCCGCAAAACAACACATTATTTGACGACAAAGGCACGTTAAATGCGCGCTCGTAAGTGTCATAAATACTTAATTGGGCATGCTCTGAGTTAAAGCTAAGCTTATTTTCAACCAGTTTATCTATTTGCTGATGTCTAGCTTGTAAATCAAATCGCATACTTACTCCCTGTTAATATCAAGACTGAGTGTTAAGCAAAAAATACCGAGAGTTAATTTTTTAAGCTTCCTTTCGCTTAATGTCAATTCAATCGGCTCAAAAATAAACATATAACCGAGTATGAGCCACACAACAAGTTGATAAAAGAGGACATTATGATTTATTCAAACCCAAATACCCAAGGCGCGGTAGTTAATTTTAAAGACAAGTACGACAACTACATTGGCGGTGAGTGGGTTGCACCGTTAGATGGTGAGTATTTTGAAAACAAAAGCCCTGTAAACGGTAAAGTGTTTTGCCAAGTGGCACGCTCTAAAGCTGCAGATATCGAATTGGCACTCGACAAAGCGCATGAAGCAAAAGAAGCGTGGGGTACAACCAGTGTCACTGAGCGTAGCAATATTTTACTTAAAATTGCTCAGATCATTGAAGAAAACAAAGAATATTTGGCGGTTGCTGAAACTTGGGACAACGGTAAGGCAGTACGAGAAACTCTTGCAGCCGATATTCCGCTAGCAGCAGATCATTTTAGATATTTTGCTGGCTGTATCCGTGCGCAAGAGGGCAGTATTGGCGAAATTGACGAGCACACTGTGGCCTACCATTTTCATGAGCCGCTAGGTGTCGTGGGTCAAATTATACCTTGGAACTTCCCGCTATTAATGGCCGCTTGGAAATTAGCCCCAGCCCTTGCTGCAGGTAACTGTGTTGTACTAAAACCTGCGGAGCAAACCCCCACTTCAATCATGTTATTAGTAGAACTGATCGGTGATTTATTACCTGCGGGCGCTTTAAACGTGGTGAATGGATTTGGTAAAGAAGCTGGTGAAGCGCTCGCGACCAGCAAACGTATCGCTAAGATTGCTTTTACAGGCTCTACACCTGTTGGTTCGCACATATTGAAATGCGCTGCAGATAACATTATTCCATCAACTGTTGAGCTTGGCGGTAAATCACCAAATATCTTTTTCAGTGATGTATTAGAAAAAGACGATGATTATCTCAGTAAGTGTATTGAAGGTGCGGTATTGGCTTATTTCAACCAAGGTGAAGTATGTACTTGTCCTTCGCGCTTATTTGTTCAAGAAGACATCTATGACGAGTTTATTGAGCGTGTGAAAGCGCGTACTGCGCAAATTAAGCGAGGCAACCCGCTAGATACAGAAACTATGGTGGGCGCGCAAGCCTCTCAACAACAATTTGATAAAATCTTAAGCTATATCGAAATAGGCAAACAAGAAGGCGCAGAAGTACTGTTTGGTGGTGAAGTCGAGCAGTTATCCGAAGAGTTTGATTCAGGCTATTACATTCAACCTACCTTGCTTAAAGGCAATAACTCAATGCGTGTCTTCCAAGAAGAGATTTTTGGCCCAGTTATTTCATTGTGCACGTTTAAAGATGAAGCCGAAGCCTTAGAATTGGCAAATAGTTCTGAATTTGGCTTAGGTGCAGGTGTGTGGACTCGAAACATGAATCGTGCCTATCATTTTGGTCGCAAGATTGAAGCAGGTCGTGTATGGACCAATTGTTACCATATGTATCCTGCGCATGCTGCTTTTGGAGGTTATAAAAAGTCGGGAGTCGGTAGAGAGACGCACAAAAAAGCGTTAGATCATTATCAGCAAACTAAGAATCTGTTAGTTAGCTACAGCGAAAGTCCGCTCGGCTTTTTCTAAAGAGCTAGTTATTTAATAGGTTATTTAGATATCACAATGCAAAGGGGTAAGTAGCGCAATGTTAAATTGCGCTACTTTTTTGTTTATTAATCATCCATTGATTTTATGTAGTTTAAAGCACCGACTACTGAAGCTACTTGGCCTTGCACACAAATTTCATCATTAGCAGATGGGCTATCAGGGTAAACTTCAGTTGTTGTCACATACTCAGCATTTGTCATGCCCATGCAAAGACCCAGTTTAGTGCCGTCATAATTAATCACACCGAATTGCTCAATTGGAACACCAATTAATCTGCCATCTTCGTCAGCAGGGGCTATGTGGGTGACTTTTTCTACTTCTTTGATTATCGCAGTTTGAAACGAGTACTGTGGTTTTTGAGTATGTCCTACCAAGTAAAAGCCATCTGGAATATTCCAATTATCATGGCTTACACCATCTCTTGCTGCGAGTGCGGGGCGAAACTCAGAGTTATCAGTATCCGTGGTTTCATGTAAATCAACATGACACAGTAAATCATCGAACTTAGCGACATAAGCCATTGCTTGTTTTGATTCAGCAGCTGGGCTGTCAGCATAAAATGAGCGGTTTGGATCAATTGCATCAGGATTCCAACGGTTGATTGTTTCATAACCCCAAGGGCTAATACATGGAAGCACCACAATATTGAATTCAGCCTCATAATGTTTACCTTGAGATTTAATGAATTCAATCGCACCATGTACACCACTGGTTTCATAACCATGTACACCGCCTGTCACCAAAATAGTAGGCTTATTGTCAGAAAAGTCACGAGACTTCACTGCATACAATTTATATTCATTTTCACCATAATTAAGCTCACCATATTGCTCAACATCATACTCATCAGCGAGTGCAAGTATTTTAGTTTCTACTTCTTGTTGGTAACTGCGTTTAATTACTTGTGCTGCAAGCCACTGTTTTTTATCTGCTTCTTGCCATGGTGTGCCAGGTTTGCCAATTGGGTAAGCGGTTGTCATAATCGTCCTCGGTGAAAGTTTTTTGCCATCCTAGTGATAAAGCCGGGGTCAGTAAAGTAATTAAATCTAATTGGACTTCACCCGAACACTTTTATAGTCGCTTATTTTGCAAAGTACCCAAGTTGAGCCAGTCGACTTTTTTGTTGAGTTGTTAATTTGCAGCTGAATAGAAAAATATTCTTTTCTTCAAGTTTTACATGAGTGACTTTACAGCAAATAATAGTGTGAACTTTAACTTGTTGGATTTGCTCAATCGGTACATATTTCTGAACGCCCAAGAAGTTATAGTAACTAAGTCCATTAATACACCAAGAAGATGTTCTTTTACCCATTAAGGTTTGTATCAATGTAACGCATACAAATAAAGTCAAAGCGAATATAAGAATCATTTCTAACGCTTCTAACCACGCTGTAAAATTAAATGCCGTGCTAATTGAAAGTAGCAATGCAATGACGCTTGCGGCAAGAATATAAAAACCAAAGTTGATTGATGATTTGATTTCGTACATTTTTTACTCCTACGTACCTTTTTTATAGGCGTGCAAAGTAAAGTAAGAAAATGAATAAAATATGGAGTTAATACTTAAAGCTTAAATTACTGCATTTTTGCTTTTATTTCTTGCCAATCATCAACAAGTGGGTTTAAGAAACCGCATTCTTTATATGCGCGTTCGATAAAACCAGACTTTCTCAACTGTTTTAAACCTTTTTGTAATGCAATAAATGTTTTGTCACCTAGAGGATGCTTTTTTGAAACAACAAAGTGTCGGCTATCTTGAAGCGCGACTTTTACACCATCGATTGCTCTGATGTTGTAGTTTTTTCCAATATATTCGAAAGGCATACTTGGCTTAAAAGGGGCCAACATAGCATCGACCCAACCATTGCTTACCATCTTAGCCATAACTAACCAATCAGCTTCAATAACTAGGTTTTTGGGTTTAAGGGCAGTTAGCGTTTTAACATCAGTATGCCAGGCTTCACTGGTAACAAAGCTCAGATTGCTGATACTTTGCGCAAGTTTGGGTTTTAAGTCAGAGACTTTATTATGTGAAACATATATCCCTGCGTAAAACTCACCATTACGTATCACAGGGTCAGATATGAATACATCTTTATCGTATTGAGATGCTTCATTTAACCAAATTGAGTCAAAACTAATCAGTAACAGTCCATGCTGAATAAGGCGAATATTACGCGCGTCATAATCACCAAGTACAAAATCATATTCTAAGTTTACACCACCCAGTTTTATTGCTTTTTGTACCAAAATAAATTCAACAACATCTCTAAGGCAGCTAGGGTGGTTAAAGTGTTCAATTGACTCAATAGTCTCTCCCCCAAGCACTTGTTGGGCATAGTTATAAATATCGGTTTCGATCGAGATCGGAATTTTCGCCTTGGCATTCAAAGCGACGAAAAAACATAAAAACAAACTTACCCATTTCATAAACATGATTCAGTGGTCTGTATTTGAGTTAAGTATCGTATAAGATGAGATAAATTAAAGTGACAATGCCAAACTAGTTCACTATCTTGTTAAATTGATGTAGTTACATACGTTAAAATTCGTGACTATCGTGCACAATAAAAGGGGATTTTATGAAATTCGAACAACTACTTAATCATCTTGATTCAGGCACTTGTGTGGATCAATTGCAAACTGAATCGGTTGTAGATTTAGCTGTTTTGCTTATGTCGATCGACGGTGAGGTCTGTGAGAAAGAATTAACTGTGCTTAATCAGTGGATAGAAAAGCTTTGCTGGAATAGTGAAATTGAAGCGGGTCTTTATATCTCAAATATGATCACTCACTGTCGAGATGTAATAGCGAAAGGCGACATTGAACACTTTATACACCACAGAATGAAGCACATTGTCGATGCACCAATTAAAGAGTTAGCATACAAATTAACGACTCAGCTTGCGAAGGCTGATGGGATTGTAACTGAATCAGAATCAAGTGCTTTGAAAGTTATCGAAGCTGAGCTTTAGCATTTAACGGCTTTGTGAAAACAGTTTTTTACGCACGATTTTGCGATACTCGCTCGGTGTTTGATTGAGCCTTTGCTTAAATACCCGAGTGAGTAAGCCCTGAGAATTAAACCCCACCGATATTGCCACATCTTGAATTGACAAATTACTAGAAGCCAGCAACTCTTTGGCATTTTCTAGGCGTATAGTTTGCAAGTAATGTGCTGCAGTTTGGTCCGTCGCCATTTTAAAGCGTCGATTAAACGTCCTATAACTTAAATCAAATTGCTCTGCCACATCAGAAAGTGCTATTTCGGTGTGGTAATTGTTTTTCAACCAAAACTGAATCGATGCGATTAACTCATCTGGGTGTGTATCAGCATCACCTTCTAGAAAGCGCTGTTCTTCGTATGGTTTTCTAATTTCGTGAGAGAAATTTTGTTGTACATGTTGTGCCGCTGCTACGCCATATAATTGCGAGATCAAATGCACTATCACATCTGCTAGGGCATTTAAACTTGCTACCGTATAAATGCGTTCTGACTGAGTGATAAAAAAGTCGGGTTTTAAATCGACCGATGGATAATTGAGTTTAAATTGTTTCGCGTAATGCCAATGGGTTGTTGCAGGGTGGTTTTGAAGCAAACCTGACTCAGCTAAAAAACATACGCCGGTGCCAACGCCAATTATAGTCGAACCATGTAGCCAAGCTTGATTTAAAGCCTTAGCAAGTGATTGGTTCTTTCTTATAACGGGCCTAGGGTTTCGCCAAATACTCGGCACAATAATGTAATCTTGTTCCGATAAGTAACCAAACGCCTCGTCAGGCTGTATTTGTAGACCCAGTTCATTACTAATAGGTGAAGTATCATTTGCCAACCAAGTTAGTCGTAGTGGTTTAAAGTCATTTCCTAAGTGCCTTTTTGCAAATGCTTCACCTGCTCTGAGCATTTCTGCAGGCAGCGAAACACTGGTAAAAAGCATACTTGAATAAATACAAAATCCAATTTTTGTTGGTTCTTCTGGTCTGACCATGCTTATTTGGCGAAAAATGAATGATATTTGGCTATTTTTACAAAATGTAATCTAAAGTTCAAACTAGAATCAAACATATCTAAGTTGTGTGAAAATTTTAAGAAAGATTATTTATGACTGCATTACCAATTATTGTCGGAATGGGCGGCATTAACGCTGCTGGCCGAACCTCTTTCCATCAGGGCTATCGCCGTATTGTTATAGATAAGTTAGACCAACATGCTCGACAAGAGACTTTCTTAGGCCTTGCAACACTAATGAATTTAGTACGTTTTGAAGACGGTAGATTAGTAACTCAAGCAGGCGATGAAATTCTAGCAGAACAAATTGAAGCGAAATTTGGTGAGCAGATTAAAGCAGGTACTTTGATCCGTAAAATAGAAAAAGACCATTTTGATTGTGATGCAACACACTGGCAGCAAAAACTAACTATTGATGCGAATGATGAGGCGGGTCTTAAGTTTACTTGCCGCAAGCGTGATTTACCAAGCCCAGTACCAGCATCATGGCAAGTTGATGAACTGGACGCAAAAACAGTCAATGTGGTTGTACCAGACTCTTTAGAAGTAAAACACGATAGCTATCGTGATAATCCAATCAAAGCAGCTGGTCAATTACCGACCGGTTTTGATCCTGCAGCGCTATACAACAGCCGTTATCAACCTCGTGGCTTACAGGCTACTATTTTTGCCGCAACCGATGCAATTCGCTCAACGGGTCTTGATTGGGACAAGGTGATGAATAGTGTTGAACCAGACAAAATTGGTACTTACTCAGCATCAGTGGCAGGGCAGATGCAGCAAGAAGGCTTTGGTGGCCTTGTACGCTCACGTCAACAAGGCGATCGCGTAAGTACTAAGCAGCTGGCTTTGGGCTTAAATACGATGTCGACAGATTTCATCAATGCTTATGTAACAGGTAGCGTTGGTACGACTTTCACAACATCAGGTGCATGTGCAACCTTCTTATATAATTTACGTGCTGCAGTAAATGATATTCAAGCCGGACGAACGCGTGTAGCGATAGTTGCGAGTGTCGAATGTGCGATCACACCTGAAATCATAGAGGGATTCGGTAATATGAGTGCTCTTGCGAATGAAGAAGGTCTTCGTAAGCTAGATAATACTGAAAATGTTGATTATCGTCGCACTAGTCGTCCGTTTGGAGAGAACTGCGGCTTCACAATCGGTGAAGGTGCACAGGTTGCGATCCTAATGGATGATGCGCTTACCCTCGAGCTTGGTGCAGAAGTTATGGGCTCGGTAGTAGATGTGTTTGTTAATGCAGATGGTATTAAAAAGTCAATCACGGCACCTGGCCCAGGTAACTACATCACAATGGCTAAGTCAGTCGCGTTAGCTGAGCAAATTGCAGGTGCTGATGCTATTAAAGAGCGTAGTTTTATCTTAGCCCATGGCTCAAGTACACCGCAAAACCGTGTGACTGAATCGCTGATTTACCACAGAGTGGCAGAAGCGTTTTCAATCAATGGTTGGAAAGTAGTTGCACCTAAAGCATACGTAGGCCATACAATTGCGCCAGCAAGTGGTGACCAGCTAGCACTAGCGTTGGGTGTATTTAGTCACAACATCATGCCTGGTATTACAACAATTGATAAAGTTGCTGACGATGTTCACGCAGAGCATTTAGATATTCGCAATGAGCACTATGAATGTGCACCTATGGACGTGGCTTTTATTAACTCAAAAGGCTTCGGTGGTAACAACGCAACAGCAACGGTATTTTCCCCAAACTTTACCAATAAGCTGCTAGCGAAACGCTATTCTGAAGCGCAGTTAAATTCATATCAAGTAAAGTTAGAGCAAACTAAGCTTGCTCAAGCTGACTACCAGCAAGCTGCAGATAATGGCCAATATGAGCTTATTTATCGTTTTGGCAACGGTATGATTGATGAAAATGAACTAGTACTAAACCAAGACAGCTTAAGTTTACCTGGCTTCGATAAAGCAGTATTACTGAGCACAAATAACCAATATGGTGACTTAAGCGAATAAGCTTAAGAAGAAAAGAATGTTAAGCAAACTTAGGCGCTCTGGGATGAGCGCCTTTTTTATATTTAAAACATAAAAAAGGCCACAAATGTGGCCTTAATAATTAGCCAAACTGGGTTGGCTTTAAATTTTATCTACGTTATCCAGAGCTCAGCTTACGTTAATAAACCTTACAAATAATGCCTTTAAGGTAGAAACCTTCAGGGTAGTTACCCGCGATAGGGTGATCGGCTGCTTGGTTCAGACGCTCCATAATCAACAACTCTTTACCTGCATCAAGGGCTGCGTCAGCAACAACCTTTTGGAACAGGTTTTGTTCCATTAAACCAGAACAAGAGAAGGTTAGTAATGTGCCGCCAGGCTTGAGAATTTGCATTGCGATCATATTAATATCTTTATAACCACGACATGCACCCGTTAGCTGTGCTTTGCTCTCAGCAAACTTAGGTGGGTCCATTACGATGGTATCGAATTGACGACCTTCCTCACGATACTGACGCAGCAACTTAAATACATCTTGCTTAACAAACTCAGCACGCGATAAATCAAGTTCATTGTGTTCTACATTTCGCTTTGCTGTATCAAGGGCTGGTTGTGACACATCCACGTTAATAACTTTATTACAACCACCGCGAAGCGCATATAAACCAAAAGTGCCTGTATAACAGAAACAATTTAAAACGTCTTTGCCTTTAGAAAACCGTTCTAGTGCTGCACGGCTGTCACGTTGGTCTAAATAAAAACCAGTTTTGTGACCATTTAAAATATCGACTTCAAGCTTTAAGCCATTTTCTGTAATGACAACAGGCTCAGTCGGCGCATCGCCCCAAAGTGCACCAGTGGTTTTTTCAAGGCCTTCTTTTTTACGCACGTCTACGTCAGAACGTTCATAAATGTGGCAATCAGGGAAAAGCTCACGGAGTGCTTGTACGATATCGCCTTTATAACGCTCTGCGCCCGCACTTAATAGCTGACAAACAATATAATTGTCGAATTTATCAATAGTGATACCCGGTAAGCCATCAGACTCAGCTGCGCTTAAGCGAAAACCAGTTAAACCACCTTCTTCGATGACTTGTCTGCGCGCGTCAAAAGCACGTGTTAAACGGCGTAAGAAAAAATCTTTGTCGATGCTTTCAGATTCATCAAAGCTCCATATACGTGCTCTAATTTGAGAATCTGGACTGTATGCAGCAGTGGCAAGGTATTTACCTTCATTAGAGTAAATTTTTACGGTATCACCCAGAGCAGGTTTGCCTTTTACTTTTTTGATGGCCTTGGAAAATATCCAAGGGTGTTTACGTTTTAACGATTTTTCTCTACCAGGCTGCAAGTACACTGCACAAGACATGAATTTTTCCTAACTTAATTGTATGCTGGGCATTTTAGTTAAGCGTTTACAAACATACAATGTTGATCAGTGAATTATCCGGAGAGTAGGGCATTGAATATCGATAAATTAGCGTCATTAGAACAAAGTTGTCGCGAATTTGTACAAACATTACCCATAGCGGATGCAGGGCATGACCTTGCTCATGTGCAAAGAGTGGTTACGGCCGCAAAGTTATTAGCTGAAAAAGAGCAGGCAGATTTGCAAGTGGTCGTTGCTGCTGCATGGCTACATGACTGTGTCGCAGTCGCTAAAAATAGCCCCCTGAGAAGCCAAGCTTCAAAATTAGCAGCTGACAAAGCATCCGAATTTTTAACCAGTATCGATTTTGCAAGTGAAAAGTTGTCTGCTGTGCACCACGCCATAGTTGCGCATAGCTACAGTGCAAATGTGAAGGCTGAAACGCTTGAAGCTAAAATTGTTCAAGATGCCGACAGACTAGATAGCTTAGGAGCAATCGGTATTGCACGTTGTTTTACCGTTGGCGGTGCGATGCATCGCAGTGTGTATAATGTTGACGATCCATTCTGTGAATATCGCGAGCCAGATGATTATTCATATACAGTTGACCATTTTTATAACAAACTTTTTAAATTACCTGAAGTTATGCACACGTATGCAGGAAAACAAGAAGCAGAGTCTAGAGTGTTGTTTATGAAAGAGTTTATGGGAAAGTTAGGCCAAGAAATAGGCATATAAGAAGCGTCAATTGAAAAATTGTATTGCGCAACTCTGACACCGGTGTCATAATGTCGGCGTTTTATCATTTTGTTGTCAAAACGTGTTGGCTGCCCATGTATGTGGGCAGCATTTTTTTAAAGCAAATGATAACCCATTAATCAAAGAATTCTAGATTGATATTTCTTTCGTTCAGGATGAATTGCAGTAGAGGTTGAAGTACTTACTCCCTCGAATGTAGAGCGGGAAACCAGATGAAGAAAGTAACAATAAACAGTGTTGCAGAATACGCAGGTGTATCAAAGAAGACCGTTTCACGCGTCTTGAATAATGAGCCTAACGTTAGCCCTGCAACACGAGAAAAAGTACTAAAAGTTTTCAAAGAACTTGATTACACACCGAATCCTATTGCAAGAGGACTTGCTCGCAATCGCAGCTTTATCATCGGCTGTTTGTACGATAATCCAAGTAAAAGTTACATCACTCGCGTTCAAAGTGGCGCTTTAGAAGCTTGCCATAAGCACAACTACAATTTACTAATACATCCATGTGAACTGCGCGGTGAAGCACTGATTGAAAACATCGAACATCTATTAACAACATCTCGTTTAGATGGTCTTGTTCTCACTCCACCATTTTCTGACTCGCAAGAATTGATAGAGTTTCTTAAAAAGAAAGATATTAATTACGCGCGTGTTGCCTCAGCGCTTGAGGATGAGAGCTCAATATCTGTTAGAAGTAACGATGAGCAAGGTGCTTTCGAAATTACAGAGCATTTAATTTCTCTTGGTCATAACCGAATTGCCTTCATCAAGGGTCACCCAGATCACAGTGCAACAGAGCAGCGTTTCTCGGGGTATCAGAAAGCGCTCGCTGAACATAATATTGAGTATGACGCAGAGCTGGTGGCTGAAGGTAACTTTAGTTATCACTCTGGTGCTGATAGCGCAAAAGAAATACTAGACTTGCAACCAAGACCTAGCGCAGTATTTGCATCGAATGATTACATGGCTGCAGCGGTGTTAAAATTAGCGACGCAAACAAAGCTGAATGTACCAGAGGATATCTCGATAGCTGGTTTTGATAATGCGCCTATAGCTCGCCACATCTGGCCTGGGCTTACAACAATCGCTCAACCAGTCGAAGAAATGACACGCCAAGCTGTGGAACAATTAATACTTCAGATCAGTGACCCTGACATTGAGAATACTCAAACAACGCTTGAAGCTAAACTTATAGTTCGAGAATCTACAGCTCGAATTTAGATACCTTTTCAATTTCTTTACTTGCCCAAGCCTAGCGGTTCGCTGTTAGGCTTTTTCTTTTTTGAATAATACTCAAAATTGCTTAAAAATCCCAAAGCATTGTTATAAATCTAGCTGCAAAAATTGTTTCATTAGGCTGGTTAAAACTTGTGCTAGATCAACATTAGTGAACGCTGTAGGCGTACTATAAAAGTGAGCCAAGCATAAGGTTTGTTTGGAAAAAACTTAAACAGGACTTCACTATGATTATTGATCGCCACAGCCTAGCAAAAGAGTTACCTGAATTTAAAGAAAAAATACACGAACTCAAAATGAATGATCGACATTTTGCGCGCTTGTTTGATGATTACCACAATCTTGATCATGAAGTTATTCGCATTGAAGAGGGGGTAGAAAATACCTCTGATGAGTATCTTGAATCACTAAAAAAACAGCGCTTGCATTTAAAAGATCAACTCTATGCAATTTTGAGAAGTGCATCATAAAAGTTTTCATAATACAAAGGGGTAGCTTGCTGCTCCTTTTTTGCAATATGTACCTATATAAAAGACCTCATACCAGTAAAATATCCTTATAAAAATTAATGTTTTAAATTTATTAGTTCATTCCTGTTAATAGTTAGACTTTGGTTTCGGTGACAAAAAGAATCTTTTGTGCAATATTAGAAATTATCAATTTCAGACATTTTTCTAAAAAATTTAATGACAACGCTGTCATTTTGTGTGTAACATTAAATCAACATGAAAAATGCTCTGCCAAATAATTATAAAGCTATTTGAGCAATACGTTACAGATCAGGGGTCGCTAAATGATGGCTAAACAGGTTGAACAAGACCAGTTATTTATTGGAATAGATGGGGGAGGCACAAAATGTCGTGCAACTATCTACTCAGCAACACAAGGGGTGTTAGGGACCGGTTTAGGTGGCCCTGCAAATCCATTACATGGTCTTGAACGCACACTAGAGTCAATCATGGTTTCAACTCAATTGGCTCTACAAGATGCAGGTCTGCGCGTTGAACAAGTTCATGACATTATTGCAGGGCTTGGCTTAGCAGGTGTAAACATCCCTGGTCTTTACGACAAAATTATGCAATGGGATCATCCATTTAAAGAAATGTATTTAACAACTGACTTGCACACTGCATGTATAGGCGCTCATGATGGTCACGATGGCGCAGTGATAATTACCGGCACAGGTTCGTGTGGTTTTGCCATAGTGAATGGAGAAACAGTGAATTACGGTGGTCATGGCTTTGCACAAGGTGACATGGGCAGTGGTGCATGGATGGGTTTGGAAGCGGTGAAGGCATCTCTTGTAGACCTTGATGGTTTAGGTCCAAAAACAATTTTATCAGAGTCTTTAAAACAACATTTCCATGTTACAACAGCAATGGGGATCGCCGAGCAAATGGCAGGACAACCTTCAAGCGGTTATGCAAAACTTGCACGTCACGTATTTACCGCTGCAGAGCAAAACGATGAAGTAGCATTGCAAATTGTCAAACAAGGTGCTGAATACATCAGCAACCTTGCAAAAAGATTATTAGAAATCAATCCTCCGCGCTTATCTATGATAGGTGGTCTAGCTGAGCCTTTAAACAAGTGGCTAGATGCTGATATTGCGAAACTTGTTCAGTTACCAAAGCAGCCACCAGAAATCGGTGCTATCTATTTTGCGATGGAAAGTACTCAGCATGAAATTAGAAAGGTGAACTAATGAGCCAGCAAATTTACAAAGCTAAAAAGCTTTTTGATGGTGAGAAATTTCATCATGACGTCGTATTCTCAGTAGAAGATGGCAAAGTGAGCTATAAAGCTTCTGCCGAAAACGCCGGAGTAATCAATCTTGATGGCTTAGTCGTGCCAGGCTATATCGACGTTCAAGTAAACGGCGGTGGTGGTGCATTTTATAACGCTGAGCAAACCACTGCTTGCCTTGAAAAGATGGTGTCGGCGCATGCGCAATTTGGTTCTACTGCGCTCATGCCAACGCTGATCACAGATAAAATTGAAGTGATGCAAGCGGCTGCAGATGCTATGGCAGCTGCAATTGGAAGTAATCAAGCAGGTGTTGTTGGGATCCATTTTGAAGGTCCGCACTTGTCTCACCCAAAAAAAGGCACGCACAGCGAGCAGTTTATTCGACCCATCACTGAACAAGAATTTGATATTTATGCGCGTCAAGACTTGGGCATAAAAATGGTCACTTTAGCACCTGAGACAGTACCTCTAGCTGATATCGAGCGTTTAATTAGCTTAGGTGTTAAAGTGAGTATTGGTCACTCAAATGCAGATTTTGAAACTGCTAACACTGCATTAAAAGCAGGTGCTGATGGTTTTACCCATTTATTCAATGCTATGTCTGCTTTCACATCTCGCGAGCCAGGCGTTGTTGGTGCAGCATTATGGGACGACAATAGCTGGTGCGGTTTAATTGTTGATGGCCATCATGTTCATAACACATCTGCTAAATTTGCGATTCGCTCAAAACAACGTGGCAAAATCATGCTAGTAACAGATGCGATGCCACCTGTGGGTACAGACGATACTGAGTTTGCATTCTTCGATGGCCGTAAAGTCATCCGTACTGGCGATCGTTTAAATTCAACAACCGGCGAGCTTGCTGGCAGTGTGTTAGATATGGCAAGCGCAGTACGAAATACGGTTGATTGGCTAGATGTAAGTCTACCTGAAGCGCTTCGTATGGCATCTTTATATCCTGCGCAATATCTAGGCTTAAACAGCAAAGGTCATTTGCGTGAGGGCGCAGATGCAGACTTTGTTCATCTTGATGAGAATTTATTTGCACAGGCAACGTACATCGCAGGTGCTCAGATTTAACTTTCCCTGAGGAAAAAACCCCGCTGCAGTATAGCGGGGCTTTTTTATTTGTACTGGAATAAAATATGACAGCAAAAACACAAAAAAAACGATTAGCATCTCTAGATGCACTCCGAGGCATGGATATGTTTTGGATTTTAGGCGGACAGGGTATTTTTGCCGCTTTGTTTGTTTTAACAGGCTGGCAGGGATGGAAAGCGTTTGAAGCACATACAGTGCATAGCCCTTGGCATGGCTTTACTTTTTACGATTTAATATTCCCGTTATTTATCTTTTTATCTGGTGTTGCTATGGGTCTGGCACCTAAGCGTATCGATCACCTTCCTTTTAACGAAAGACGCCCGTTATACAACAAAGCAATTAAGCGACTGTTTTTACTTATGGCATTTGGTGTTTTGTATAACCACGGCTGGGGTACAGGTGCACCATTTGCATTTGAAGAAGTACGTTATGCGAGTGTGTTAGGGCGAATCGCAATCGCATGGTTCTTCTGTGCTTTATTAGTGTGGCACTTTAGCTTACGTGTTTTAGCTTACTCTGGTATCGGTATTTTAATCTTCTATTGGGTACTTCTTTGCTTTATTCCTGTACCGGGTGGCGTTGCGGGTGACTTATCTGCGGCAGGTAGTTGGAATGCATGGTTCGATAAGCACCTTTTACCAGGCATTTCATATCAAAACCGTGTGGTTGACCCTGAAGGAATTTTGTCGAGTTTACCAGCGATTGTGAATGCAATTGCTGGTGTATTTGCAGGACAGCTGATTGCCAAAGCCAATGAGCGCGGTGAGTGGAAAACATGTGGTATGTTATTCGGCGCAGGTGTTGTAAGTTTATTGCTCGGTTGGACATGGGACTTACACTTCCCAGTTAATAAAGAGCTTTGGACCAGTTCATTCGTATTAGTAACAGTAGGGTGGAGTGCAATTTTACTTGCTGTTTTCTTCGCAGCAGTCGACATTTTAAATGGCCAAAAGCTGGCTTATCCGTTTGTAATCATTGGTGCGAACTCAATCATTATCTACTTAGCGTCTTCACTGGTGGATTGGGAGTACATTAGCCGCAGTGTGTTCGGTGGTGTGGTAAATGCAGCGCCAAGTGAATGGCAGCCTTTATTGGCGGTCACTGCGCTGATGGCGGTGCAAATGTTAGTACTGCACTGGATGTATCGTCGTAAGATCTTTGTTAGCGTTTAATTTTAAACTTTACTATCTACTTATGCAAAAGGCTCATTAATATGAGCCTTTTTGTTATAAAAAATCCAAAGTTTTTTTTCACTTTTACTTTACAAGCGCTCAATTAATGATAATAATGACAGCGTTGTCATAATGGTACAGCCTAATAAGATTATCCCGATTAGGTTTGATCTGGCGCTTATTTTGATTGCACGCAAAGTAAGCCCAGATCCCATTTTTTCTTTTCTTCTACAACGAGCCAAAACCATGCAAATAGTAATCTTAAACGACGCCAATGAAGTTGCAGCTTATGGCGCAGATATCTTTACACAACAACTAAAAAAGAAAGCAGAGTCTGTGTTAGGTTTAGCGACCGGTTCGACACCAGTAGCGCTTTACCAAGAACTAATTCGTCGTAATGAAGCAGGTGAAATTAGCTTTAAAGACGCGACAACATTCAACTTAGACGAATATTTAGGTCTAGATGGTTCACACCCACAAAGCTACCGTTATTTTATGAACGAGCAGTTGTTCAACCACGTAGACATCGACAAAGATAAAACGCATGTACCACCGAGTGATGCGAAAAACCCAATCACTGCATGTCAGGAATACGAAGGTCACATTGTTGCGGCAGGTGGCATTGATGTTCAACTGTTGGGTATTGGCCGCAACGGTCACATTGGTTTCAACGAACCATCGTCAGGCTTAACGTCACGTACACGTGTTAAAACATTAACCAAAGCAACCATTGATGATAATGCTCGCTTCTTTAAAGAAGACGAATACCAGCCGCACTTATCAATCACTATGGGTATCGGTACTATTCTTGATGCCAAAAAAGTGGTGTTATTAGCGACTGGTGAGAACAAAGCAGAAGCAGTTCATGCAATGATTGAAGGTCCGTTAACAGCAGCTTGCCCAGCATCTGCACTACAAATGCACCGTGATGCGGTTATCGTGATTGATAAGGCTGCAGCAAGTAAGTTAAAAGACATTGAGTTTTATCAGCACATAGAAGCTGAAAACCAAAAGCTTCAGGCTTATTTAGCTTCTTTATAGTAAGGAGCTGTTGATCTTTCAAGTTGGTTTTTACAGCAGTTTGATTGGTATTTATACACGGCAAAGCCTGCGTAGTATGGTATTTCCATATAAGTCAGGCGATAACATAGTTGAAATTCCAATCAAGCGCTGCCAAATAGGCTCTTCGGAGCGAACTTTTCTCATTGTTACTCGATTTTTACTTAGCCCACTAGGTAAAAAACCGAGTGCCGTGATAAAAGCCCGCTCAGAAAGAGTAAAACTCGAACAGCAAAGAGTAACAGGCCCTTTACGCAACTACATATTTTAAAAGCCCGTAAGGGCTTTTTTTTTGCAAATTTTACGGCTTATTTATTTAGCTTAGAGTGTCTGTGTGTTAGCTTAGGCTCAAATCACGCAAAGGAGTGAATATGCTTCATTACACGCAGATGAGTTTAGACAGAGCGTCGCAGCAACGCAAAGATAGCAACTGGCTAAACACGCAAAAAACGACCAACAGCCGATGGCTTTTAATTCACCAAGATAAAAACTTATTTAGCGCTGATTTACAAAAGCTTCAGCTATTACTCTGGTCGTCAGTCGCACACTTAAATACCGATGATGCCGTGTATATTGGTCATCAAGACGAAATACATTACTTTGTGTTAGATGTGTCGAATATAGACCAAGATGAAGTGAATGATTTATCAGCGGGTGGCACATTTGAAGATATGCGTAAAGTCGGGCCAAAACTAAATGGTTTTGAAGCATCTATCGGCGTACTAGCAAGGGGTATGTGCTATTGGCATAAAACTCATGTTTTTTGTGGCCGTTGCGGTACAGCAAATAAGCCCTATGAGGGCGGTCATGCACGTCGTTGTCAAAATGGTGAGTGTCGTCATATTACATTCCCGCGAACTGATCCTGCGGTGATCATGTTAGTGACCCATACTTTTGATGATGGCATAGAGCGCTGCTTGATGGGCCGTCAGGAAAGCTGGCCAGAAGGCGTTTATTCGACGCTGGCAGGTTTTGTTGATCCAGGAGAATCATTGGAGCAAGCGGTACTGCGTGAAGTAGAAGAAGAGTCTGGCATTATTGCCGAAGATGCCCAGTATATCGCATCACAGCCATGGCCTTTTCCGTCGTCATTAATGCTGGGCTTTATAGCTAAAGCGAAAACCACAGAGATCTCAGTGGAACAAGATGAATTACAAGATGCTAAGTGGTTCTCAAGAGCAGAATTAAATACATTCGCAGAGTGGGGCGATGATATGCCTGGGTTTAAACTTACCCGAAGAGATTCAATTTCACGCTATTTAGTCGAATATTGGCGCGCACTTGGCGAATAAAAGAAGTTAAAAAATACCAAGGTTTAACAATGAAAAATAATACTAAGATTGTCAGTGCTGGCAGAAAAAAACAATATACCCAAGGGGTCGTAAACCCTGTTGTACAGCGTGCTTCTACGGTCGTATTTGATACCGTAGAAGAAATGCAAACTGCCATCAAAGAGCGTGCTGATCGCACCTTATTTTATGGTCGTCGTGGTACAAACACCCACTATGCGCTACAAGATGCCATTACCGAACTTGAAAATGGTGCAGGGTGTGCGCTTTATCCATCGGGCGCCGCTGCCATCAGTCAATCTTTATTGTCTTTTTTGAAGTCAGGTGACCATTTATTAATGGTTGATAACGCATACGAGCCGACACGTGATCTATGCGATAAGATTTTAGCCGGCCTCGGTATAACGACGACGTATTATGACCCGACAATTGGTGCTGGCATCGAAGCCCTTATACAAGAAAATACCAAAGTGATTTTCTTGGAATCGCCGGGTTCAATCACCATGGAAATTCAAGATGTGCCTGCACTTGTTGAGGTTGCGAAAAAGCATAACATCATCACTATGTTAGATAATACCTATGGAAATGGCTGGCATTTTAGACCGCTTGATTTTGGCGTTGATATCAGTATTCAAGCTGCAACCAAGTACATTGTTGGTCACTCAGACGTGATGATGGGCGTTGCGGTAGCAAATGAAACCCATTGGCCGACATTGCGTGAGCATTCTTACTTGTTAGGTCAATGTACGTCTGCTGATGATGCTTACTTAGCATTACGTGGTCTTCGTACTATGCCTGTGCGTTTAGCCCAGCACGAAAAAGCGGCGATACAAGTCGCACAGTGGTTGTCTGAACATGAACTCGTTGATCATGTACGCCACCCAGCATTTGAAACTTGCCCTGGGCATGAGTTCTTTAATCGCGATTTTGATGGCAGTAACGGTTTATTCTCGTTTGTTATGAAAGAGGGCAATCTAAAATCAATCAATGCGTTTTTAGATGCATTGCATCATTTCAAAATGGGGTTTTCATGGGGAGGTTACGAAAGTCTAGTGACTGCCAATAAAACCATGGCAAAGCTGCGCTCAACAACAGGGTGGGAGCACGGTCCTATTATTCGCCTGCACATAGGTTTAGAAGATGTTGAAGACCTAATTGCAGATTTAGAGCAAGCACTGCAGGTGTATAAAGACAATTTGTAAGGTTCGCGTAGGGCAAACCAAAGTCCAAAACGAAGCCTTAACTTGTAGGCGCGACTTTATGTCGCGCAACTTTTAAAACCTCTTCGACTAATTAAACTCATAAAACTAATCTGCCCGAGCCAATTAACCCCATTACTAAACCAAAGCCGCCGCTGGCAAACCCAAGCACCAGACCAATTCGGCCAAAAAGCTTTTGCCATTTAGGGCGACATAGAAATGGTTTTGCTGCCACTTCACTTTCAGTCATGTGTTGCTGGTCTATGTTAATGATATTTTGAGCTTGGAAAATCTGTAAACCAAGTATCAATGCAAATGCTGTATAAGCGAGCGTTGGCATAATCCACCCCGAGCTAAATGAGTAACTCATAACGAATAGCACCCCAAACACAAACGTGGTGATTAACATTCTGGTTCTCATAACTTTAAGTATTGCTTTTGTCTGCTCAGTCTTTGCGTACTTAATCGGAAATTTCATACTGTAAAATACAGCAAGCATAGCTGCGAATGCGCCAATAAAAGCACCACCAAGCACTGCAAAAAGTTTTAGTATTGGTGAGCTATACGTTGTATTGGTCACCAGTGTTGCCGCAGCAACTGGCGCACTTGGGGCGACCAAGCCTAAAGCAACCGCTGGGGTAATTGTCGAAATTGCCAATGTACCAAAACGATTTAAATATTGAGACTTAAGCTTCTTTCGGCTTCTTGATAACTGCTGACGTACTTTTTCTTCAGAGATATCTAATAACGCAGCGACTTGCTTGCTAGATTGCTCTTCTCGATAGTACAAGATTAAAATCTCACGGCTCTCTTCTGGTAAAGCTGAAACAAGTTGATTCATCAGCATGACTTGTTCATCTTTTAATAAATCACTATCAGGACAATCATGGTGAGCAAGTAACTGCTCAAGTGATTGCTCGAGTGACTCATCATTGTCAGACACTAAACTCGACTTTTCTCGCAATACGTTTAAAGCTTTATAACGAGCAGTTTGGCGAAGCCAAGGTAAAAAGCTGTGATCGTTTTTTAACTTATCGAGGTTTTGCCATGCATTGATAAATACTTGTTGCGCTACATCTTCACTCGCATGCACGTCCTTCGTGATAGCGAGCGCAATACTGCAAATGAGTTGTCGACATGCTTTGTGAAGTGCTTCAAAGGCATTTACATCACCTTTTCGTGCATGCGACACATATAAAGCAATACTGTTACTGTCTTTCATGTCTAGTTTATACGCTAATGTATTCATGATTTATCCTTAATGAATGCCGTAATTTGGTCGTTTAGCCATTTAGGATCATCATACATAATAAAATGGCGAGAGTTTGTATTCATTTTGACTACAGCGTTAGGTAAATTTGCCACTTGCCCTTTATATAGTTGTTCAACGGCTTGTTTGCGAGAGTTATCGTTAAATCCACCTGATGCACCCAGAATAAGTAAATCCGCTTTTATTTCAGTCAGTGATGGTCTCAAATCATTGTTCATTAAATAGTGCATTGCTTTGCCAACGGTAACCGGATCAGAGCGTTTAGCCATATCAATGATATGTTTTTGATGCTTAGCCTGAGTCGCATGGATATATATACCGCGCTTAGTTTGCTCTGCTAGTTGCGTTTGAGTCATTGATTTGTGCATTAAAAGTATGCGTTCAGCTTGGTTGCTAAGTGAAGCCGGTGTCGTTTGATTTGTGCCGGTAAATATTGGGCCAATATAGGGTAGGCTATCAACTGAAACGACCTTACTAATAAGCTCTGGCTTTTCTAATGCGATAGACATAGCTAAAAAGCCTCCCAGACTATGACCAATTAGAATTGTTTTATTTGCTACAGCATTTGAAGCTTCTGACTTGCGACTCTCTTCAGTAATAAAATCAATTAGCTCATTTTTTAACTCGTTCATCGAAAAGTTTGTAGGTTTTTGACTATCGGCAAATCCGGTGATTGATACCATATGTACACGGTGTTTATCTTTGATTGTGTCTAGAGTGCCTTGCCAAACTTCACCGTTAGACATAAGACCCGGGATCAGAATGATATCGGCATTTTCTGTTTGGCTATTTCCGACTGTTTTAACAGTAAAGTGATTATGCGCCCAAACTTTAGCGGTATTTAATGCTGCCGCAATCGCGATGAACAAAACAATCAATAGGCTTAATTTTGTAGGTTTATTTGGTTTGTTGTGTGACTTAATCATAGTAGCTCCTGTTGGTTATATAACTAAGTCACACGAGTCATTTAAAGTGTGACAAATATTTTTGAATTTTTTTAAAATAATTAGCCGAGCTTTTCAGAACCCTCTGTTTTTAACTCTGGTTTCAATCGATGCTTTTGTAAGTTCGAGTAAATTAACCCCACCATGAGGCCCAGCATTATAGAGTTAATGCCAAATAAGCTGACGCCCGAAAAGCTAATTAATAAAGTGAGTAAAGCCGCATCACGACTTTTAGGATCAGAAAACGCATTTTGCAGGCAGAGTAGGAGCGTGCCGAGTAAAGCAAAGCCAGCGAGTATTGAAGTTATACTCTTTGGTAAAGCCAAAAATAAACTAACCACGCTACTTGCGAATAGCCCGGCAATTAAATAAAACACGCCTGCACACATTGCCGCTTTATAGCGTTGAGTTTTTGAAGTGTCTACATCTTCATTCATGCACACAGCAGCAGAGATAGCCGCCAAATTTAACGAAAATCCACCAAAAGGTGCGGTCAGAAAATTTAATGCGCCTGTGGTGACTAAAGCCGATTTCGTTGGCGACCTATAGCCATAGGTTTGCAATAAAGCGAGGCCAGGTAAGTTTTGAGAAAGCATGGTAACCAAATACAGTGGAACAGCTAAATTGAGTATGGCGGTTAGGTTCGATGCATCTAAATTTGGAGGCATGAATTCAAATGCACCAAAAGAAATAGAGAAATCTGTTTGGTCAAATGCCCCAACTACAATGGCTAAAACTAAGCTGCCACCCAATAAAATAAACATAGTGAGTTTGGGAAGCCATAACTTAGCCAAACAAAAACAGCAAAACAGCAGTGCGAAATAGCTTGGTGCTACTTCAACTACTTCAAAAGCAGTTAAACAAAAAGGAAGCAGAATGGCTGCCAACATAGCACTAGCGAGCGGTGAAGGAATGTTTTCGACAGCTTTGCAAAGTGGCTTTATATATCCGGTTAATATTGTGGCAATGCCAACTAACATAAAGGCAGCAATGGCCGTATGTATATCGTATTGTGAACCAACACCGACCAACAAAACAGCACTTGGCGTTGACCAAGCTGTGAGAATGGGGGTTTTAAACCACCATGACAAGCCAATTGAACTTAACCCCATAATGAGGCCTAAAGTCATCAGCCAGCTTTCGATTTGAGCTTCACTCGCGCCCAAAGCAGAAGCCGCTTGAATAACGATCACTGCCGCACTGGCATAGCCGATCATCACGGCTGTAAAACCAGCAGATAAATGGCCCATTGTTACAGACTTGAGCATACTTGCACCTTTGTTGTTGAGTGTTAATATTGAGGTTGTGCGTTAAAGCGCACGAAATAAACAGTAACATCGTGCGCTATAGCGCACAAGTTTTAAGCAGGCTTTTTATGTCAGAGCAAATATTCAAAAGTAAAATTTCAAAGCGCCTGAAAACTTTGCGCAAAGAAAAAGGCCTGAGTTTAGACGCAACCGCCAAGCTTACGAACGTGTCTAAAGCCATGTTGGGGCAAATTGAGCGAGAGGAATCTAGCCCGACTATTGCCGTACTCTGGAAGATAGCCAGTGGATTAAACGCGTCATTTTCTTCATTCTTCTCAAATCAAAAAGAAGCCGATATAGCGCAGCGTACTTTTCCAAATGATGAAAACATGCAAGTGAAAACCCTCTTTGCATTTAGCCAAGATAGCGCGATGGAAATGTTCGAGATAACCCTGACTCACCATCATAAACAGCTATCAACAGCACACAGTACAGGAGTGATTGAACATATCATTGTGCGTTCTGGGTGTTTGTCTGTGTTTTATGATGATACTTGGCATAACTTGGAGGCTGGGCAAACATGTCGTTTTTTAAGTGACCAACCACATGGTTATCAAGCCGTGTCTGAATGCTGTGTATTTGAGAACATAATTTGTTATCCAAAGTAGCACTCGTTACATGAAATAATTAAAAGGATTAAAGTCATGACACCTGCGATTTTACTCGCCAAAAAAGCCAAAATCTCATTTAACGTGCATGAGTATAAGCACGAGCCAAAAGCGCAATCTTATGGCTTGGAAGCGGCTGAAAAGCTAGGTTTGAACCCATCTCAAGTATTTAAAACCCTAGTTGTTGAAACTGATAGCAAACAACTTGTGGTCGCGGTTTTACCCGTTAACCAACAACTGAATTTAAAATCGTTAGCAAAAGCCGTGGGGGCAAAGAAAGCCGCCATGGCGCCACAGCAATTAGTCGAGCGTTCAACGGGGTATATTTTAGGTGGCGTTAGCCCATTGGCACAAAAGAAACGCCTCGCCACCGTAATAGATAGCTCAGCCAAAAATTTTGAAACCATTTTTGTGAGTGCAGGGCGCAGAGGGCTCGAAATAGAACTGGCGGCAGATACTCTATGTGAATTAACGCAAGGACAGTTTGCAGATATTCAAAGTGTGTGACTGACTTCTAGCTATGTAAGAGATAAATTACCCACCAACTAAGATGGGTAAATTGATCGAATTAGGCTTGCTCTAGCCAGCTTTTTAGTTGTTTTCTTAGCTGGGCTAATTGGTTTTCACAGAAGAGTTCGATCTCTAGTTCTTTTGCGCGAAGCTGTTCGTGTGTCCTTATTCCTTTGTAGCTGATCAGCGCTGCGCGGGCTTGGATACCACCGAGTAAATCGGTCAATGAATCTAGTTTATAAATTACTTGGTTACCTTCGCCTTTATCGAACTTTTTAGTTTTACATTCGATTAGATGAAGCTTGTTGTTCGCCATGATGACGATATCAAGTTCATTCACTACGGTACCTTGACCAATCTTTCGCGTAATTTCTACGCCTTGTGCAATGTCTTGAATGTGTGGCACTTCTTTTTTTAAACTTAAAAGTAAGCCATAAACATATTCTTCTAGCCAGCCCCCATTGGCAAAAAAGCGCGCTTCTTCATTTATAAAAACTAACCTGTCATTCTTGCGACAAACAAGTTCAGCATCTTCTAAATCGTCAATCAGAGTTTGTAAATCAGCGCAATTTAATTGAGATCTATTCAAAACGGCAGATGTTAAGTGTGCATTATCACTGCTGGCAGCTAAGTAATTTAAATTGCCAAGCGCCTGACCTAGATTGTCTTGGCTAGCTGCCCATTTAGCACCAAGCTTACGATAACGAATATCAACATTGCCTGTGTTTGCAATATTATTTATTTGGCTGTCGATAAGAGCAAAGAAATCACGAATTTTAAGTTTATCGGCTAGTTGTGTATTTTTTCGCTCTGAAGGTACCAGCCAATGTAATTCATCACTGTTAGGCTCTACCATAAAACACTCAAATTCATAGGCTCTAACAACTTCATACATGGCTAAAACATGCTGGCGGTCGCCACAACTGGCATTAAATGCGTATAGAGTTTTATGATTGTGAGTGACTAACGAATCTATCTCTTGATGAAAATACGAGACCAACTCCTCTGTATTTCGAGTTTGCGGCATCACTTTAAAATTCAAGCTGATCCCACGTGGATTTAACACTGCTCTAATGGCGTCAAGTTTTGCTAACTCTGTTTGTTCAACAAATACGATCACTTCATTGGAAGGAATGTGTGTATCGAGCAAAGGAGTAACAAGGTTGATAAGTTTGTTATCTAAAAAGCAAATATGAGTATGATTTTGCACGGTGTTCCTTATAGTGCATTTATTATTGTTATCGGTACGTTACCGCAAAATTTGGGCGAGGGGAAATACCAATTAGTTTTGAAAAAGAGTGCAAAAAGGTATGAAAATTACAAATGAGTTTAGATTGAGTCAAAGAAGGAAGCGTGTCCCTTCTTTGATTTAGAAATTTAAAAACTACTTTGCGACTCTATTTAAAATCCAATCCCTCAACAAACTGCCATCCACAAGCTTAAAGTTTTGTGTGCTTTTAGGCATCACATTATGACCATCTTGAACAACCAATAAACCATTAGGGAGGGCTTCACCAAGATAGCTGCTTGTTACTGCCAAACCATCGGTTTCTGAAGCACCATCGATCATGCTTCCCCAGTTTGCACCGACTTCAAAAACACCCAAAAATTCATTGTTATCATCAACGTCGTATACCGCATAGCGGTTATTACCTTGGCTAGATACAACAAGGTATTGTTTGCCGTTTAAGCGATATAAGCTCATGCCTTCAATATCAGCTTCGACTTGCTCATTTAGACCAGTGATTAACTTGTCAGGTTGTTTACCTTTAAGATCTTTTAGCCATACACCCGTTGACTCTTCACCATAAAACAAGCGTTGATTCGCATCATCGCTTACGCAGCCTTCAGGTTGACTAGGCACTGTCCATTCTAGAGTTTTCTTGCCTGTTATCTTTTGCTTATTAAATGTAATCTCGTATTTTTGAAAGCGACCATCGGTGTCATTAATCCATACCGCCAGTTCATTATCGTATTGTCCCAGGCATAAACCATATGGATCAGCCAAGTCTGTTTTAATATCGGTAAGAAAAGTAGGGAGCCCAGATTTTTGATCGATTTTAAATAGGCTGATGCTTTTATTGGTTCGATTACTGGCTGCTGCAATATTAACAACTTCACCATTGAATTTAACGCCGTAACGAATATCGACATTGTTTACTCGACCAACGAGTAAAGTTTTTACAAGATTGCCCTTTAGATCGTATACGTTGAGACCTGACTTTTTATCAGTACCATAAACCAAGCTATTTGAAGGGTTAACTTTATTTACCCAGATCTCAGGGTCATCTGCGGCATCACCATGAGATGCAACAGGGGTCGTTTGTGCAAAGGGGATCAGATTGGCAATCGGTTGCTCATTCTTCTTTTTGAACGGTAACTTGTACTTGCCCAAATTGATTTTGATATTCTTTGATGTTTCATCATCGAAGACATAAGCAATTAAGTTTTTGTCAGAGCGGTGAAGTTGAACGGTTTTAGGTGCTATGTTTTTGGGCAGCTCAAAAGGTTTGAACGCGTGATTATTTTGGTCAAGTAGCCAAAGCTGGTTTGTACTCGGTGACACCACAGACACATCACCCGAGGCGGTTGTATCTAAGTATTCTACTTCGAGCCCCTCAGCAAGCTGGAAAAGCTCGCGAATAATTTCAAGCTCAGGGTTAGTCGAGTACTGCCAAACGCCAATATTTTCTTCTGCAATATAGAGTGATCCGGTCAGGTCGTTCACTGCACAAGACTTCATATTAAGGCCAACTGCAAAATGTCGAACTTCATTTAACTGCCAATCAGTCTCGTTTTCGGTATTCAGCGCCATTTGACTAACGATGCCGTTTACATCAACTGTAAATAACTCAATATGGTCAGATGAAGAGCTTAAGCAAATTGCATCAAATGCTGTTTTATCAGCCAAAAGCGCATACGTCTTTTCAATACGATTGTGTTTAAAGTCAACTTTAATGAGTTCGATATTGCCGGTATTTTTATTTAGGGTTGATAACACCCCAACAGACTTTGAATTTGGTAGCCACCTAAAATCTAAATGTTCAGACTTAGAGTTAATTGTCGATAAAGCGTTACCTTGCTCATCGAGTAAAGCGATACCGTGCGCTTCACTCACAGCAAGTTGTTTATGGCTAGTCTGTGCGACTTCAATAGGCGAAATAAACTCAGACTCGGTTAACCATTGTTTATTAGTCTTCGAAGCATTGGCAACGCCACTACAAAGTAATCCACCAATCAGCCAAGATAGTTTTAAAGATGTGTTTGTCATGTTGAGCTCTTAAAGCTGTTACTAAATCATTGCGGCAGACAGTAGCGATGAAAAATGACATAAATGTTTCAGCTATCTCTATGTAAAGTGTCAGCAGGGCACTTTAAGGCCTTTAAACATCTCATTACGAATTTTTTGAGCTAATTTGACCCCTAAAAAAGGCGTTTAAAGCTTTGCTGCGAAATGAAATGAGGAGCAATTTAAGAAAAGTCACTTAATGCACATTCTTGTATGAGCCAATAAGACCCTTGGGCGAATCTGCATGATAAATAGAGCACTTCATGCGCTTTAATAGGCTATCTTATATGTTATAGCTCTAAGTGGTTTTATTAAATTTAAGAGAAAAGGCGTCTCAACAGAGTATCACTATGAAAATACATTACCTTGAAATCGTTACCCCAGATGTTGAAGCCGTGTGTAAAGCTTATGAGCACTCACAAAATGCAAGTTTTAGTCAGCCAGATGAAATGTTAGGCGGTGCTAAAACTAGTCTTTTACAAGATGGCAGTATTCTAGGCGTTCGAGGGCCCCTAAGGGAAAACGAAACGCCAGTAGTTAGGCCATATTATTTAGTCGACGATATAGAGGCTGCTGTTCAGCATGTTGAGGCTCAAGGCGCTGAAATAGCTATGACGCCTATGGAGATATCAGAGAAAGGCAAGTTTGCAATTTACATAATAGGCGGCATTGAGCAAGGATTTTGGGAGTTATAACCCAAGAGAAACTTATTCCTTATTTATAAACTCTGGGATTGGATCAGTTAAGCATCTTCAAATTGAAATAAAGAACACAAAATGTTCAAACAATCCAACAGGTTGTTGCCTTTTAAGATTAATCTTGTATAGTTGCTAGCAAGTCGGCATATAGCGCAGCTTGGTAGCGCACTGTCATGGGGTGTCAGGGGTCGCAGGTTCAAATCCTGCTATGCCGACCAGCTTTTCCTTTACCCATTCAACAAATGTAATAAATCCCAAAATAAAATCTCATTTTAAACATTACAAAGCGTTTTGAATTTTTTCATTTTTAAAACAGTAGTTGATCAATTACACCTTCTAAAATTACACTCAAAGATATTAGCGACTAATATTTTTATTACAAAAGCCTGATTGATAAAATGGATTATAAAAATCTCTATAAGTTTCGCGTCATGGATACTAACTCCTTGGCATGTTTGGCTAATTGCCATCTATGGTTTTCTAAATTAGATGATTTAAATGACCCATTTGAAGGTGTCTATGATGTAGATACTTTAGTAGAAAATATGAAACCTAAAGACTTATACGATTTGGCTCGTAAGATACAATGCATGCAAAGGCCGAATGAAAACGTTGAGCAAAGAACTGAGTCATTGATTAAAATGTTTTTAGATAAAGGACAAAGGGACTTTGAATACGCTCACAAACAATTTGTTAAAAAACATGTGCATAAAAGAATGACGGAGATGAGAAAAAATTCTGGAGTTTTATCTCTTTCATCTGATATACCAACTGAAAATCATAGTTTTGACATTCTTAATTCGAATGTGGCTAATTTACATATGTGGTCTTTATATTCGGATGGTTTGAGAGGCTTTGCACTTCATTTTGACGGAGAGGAACTTGCAAGAAGTATTAAAGAGTTGAATGATTCTAAATTTGCTTTTAACCCTGTGAATTATGATATTAGGACAGCAACCCCCCATTTATCAATAGATAAAAGCGAGATAATTGATTCATCTTCTTTGTTCAAAGCTCTAAATACGAAGCATGAAATTTTTTCCAATGAAGTTGAATATAGAGTCCTAAGCAACTCTTTTGGGCTAAAGAAATATTCACCTGAATCACTTAAACATGTTTTCATCGGTGAAAAAATGCCAGCAGACCAAGTTGAACTTTTGAAGATGATTGTTAATTCAAAATATAAAGACACTAGAATACTAAAAGTAACAACTATAAAGAACAGCTTTCATATAGAACTTAAAGAGTTAGATTAAGAATAGCTTTGACTTGAAAAATTATGAACAAACAACAGGGGCAACTCTTACAATTAGCAAAATGAAATCACTTGTTTAATATTTATTTTCCTGACATAACTCGTCAGAGCAGTATGATTTGAACCTACGATCCCTGACACCCCATGACAGTGAGCTACAAACAAATACACATTCATTAATGATAAAAAGACCCTGAAAAATTCAGGGTCAAAATTAATGAATACATTAGATTAAATACTCTCAAACTGCTCCCGCAAACAATCTCGCATGCGTCTTTCTCGCATATTCATCAGACATACCCGATAAATAGTCGGTTAGCACGCGCATTCTTGCATTTTCATCATGTGCTTCTTCAAAGATCACCTGAGTCGTATGTGGCAGTAGCCGCATCGGGTCGCTGGCGAATGCTTTGAATAAATCCATTAACAGGTTTTGACCGCTGAATTCTATTTGCTGCATTTTGGGTTCGCGGATGAGTCGCTCGTACACGAAAATTTTCAGGACTTGCAGAATTGCTGCAAATTCAGGCTCTAGTTCTACGGTGTTTCTAAGTAACTCTGATTCAAACGCATCGTTTTGTGTTTGCATGCTGCTGTTTACGATGAATAAGTTTACAAGCTCGCCAATGGCGTCTTTTCTGAATGACTCATCATCTGAAAATAAACGTTGCGTGAGGCTTTCTAAGTTTTGATTTAACCAAGGTGAGTCGAGCGCTTTGAGCTTTGGCATGGCGTAGTTGTGCCAATCTGATGCTGATAATGTTTCTGTGGCAATGGCGTCTTCTAAATCGTGAACAGCATAGGCGATGTCGTCGGCCATTTCCATGATGGCGCAATCGAGCGACTTAAATTGGGTTTTATTTTTAAAGTCATCCCAAGGTTTATTCGATTGCAGTAGATCTTTATCAGCGTTTGAAAATGGCGCAAGTACCCAGTCAAAAATATCTTGGTCGCAGTTATACACGCCTTTGGCGGGTAGCCAGTGATGGGCGGTAATAAATGACGAAGCAGGGTCGTGCTCAGCTTGTGAATGCCATAGCTGGTTGATTAATGCCGGATATTTTATAAAGCCCAGTAAGGTACGGCGCGTAAGATTCATGCCGAACCCTTTTGAGTAAGGCTCAAGTTTGGCGACAATGCGCAGTGTTTGGGCATTGCCCTCAAAGCCACCATGTTCACGCATCATAAAGTTGAGTGCTGTTTCTCCGCCATGACCAAAGGGCGGGTGGCCGATATCGTGGGCTAAACATAAGGTTTCAATTAAGCTTGTGTTTGGAAACAGTGAAAAATCAGGATGGCTATTTTGTAAGTGGCGTAATAAGCCGGTACCAATTTGTGCAACTTCGAGCGAGTGAGTCAGTCGAGTACGGTAAAAGTCGTTAACGCCAATCGACATGATCTGCGTCTTGGCTTGCAGTCGCCTAAAAGCGGCTGCATGAATAATACGAGAGCGGTCAACTTGAAAAGCTGAGCGGTTATCGTTGGGTCTATTTTTACGTTGTTCACATCGTCTTTGCTGCCAAATCAAGTCCATAAATCCTCGAATATTCCTCATTCTTGTGTATCAAAATAATGACATAATCTCAGCGTATTTTGGGGCCATTCGCGTTTTTTGGCGAATTTATATATAATTACGCGCTTTTGAGTTCATTAATAGTATACATAGTGCAGGTTACAATTGCTTTTCGCAACGCATAAAGTGTGATGTTTAGCTGGTAACAACCCATTCATGGAAGCGGGGAATGCGCTGTTTTATCGGAGAAAAAATGCTAAGAAATTTACTTAAACTGGTTATTGCTGTGGTTGCAATTTATGGTTTGATTTACCCATTTATTCAACCTGAAGAAGTGACTGAAGAGGTGGTTGAAGCGCCTGTTCAAGAACAGCAACCAGTAAAAAAAGTGGAAGTAGAAAAACCACTTCATGATGTAAAGTTACCTGACTTTGCAAATATCAAAGATGTGAGAGCCAAAAAGAAGGCGTTCTTTGATTTCATTAAACCTCATGTAGTAAAAGAAAACCAAGCTATTTTGCAGCAACGCGCGTCGATTGAGATTGCATTAATGATGCTGCAATTTGAAGAAGAGCTGACCCCAACACAAGTTAAAAAACTAGACGATATTTTTGCTTATTACCGTTTGGGTGATGCCGACTATACAGTTGAAAGCCTACAATCTGCTTTGATACATGTTGATATTATTCCAAAAGAATTGGCGTTAATGCAGGCCGCCAATGAATCAGCTTGGGGTACATCAAGGTTTGCGCGAATTGGTCTTAACTTTTTTGGACAGTGGTGTTACAAGAAGGGCTGCGGTTTGGTTCCTAAAAGACGTGCAGATGAAGCAGCTCATGAAGTTGCAGCGTTTAAGTCTGTGAGAGCCAGTGTTAAATCGTATTTTAGAAATTTAAACACCCATAATGCGTACACCGAGCTAAGAGCAAAGCGTGCACAATTACGTGCTGAGAAAAAGCCAATCGATGCAACAGAGTTGACTGCAGGCCTGCTTTCTTACTCTGAGCGCGGTGATGCATATATTGAAGAATTAAATGACATGATCCGTCATAACAAGGCTTATTTTAATGAAGAATAAATTTTTTGCGCTCGCGTTAGCGGCTATTGGGTTTGCTCAACCAGCTATGGCCGATAACTTTGTGGTGTCTTACGATGGCTTTCACGACCGTTTGAAGGTAATCGAAAAAGGTGAGTTCGAGTTTGCACGCGTTAATTTTTATATTGTTGATATTGCTACGCTTGAGCCGTGCAAAATTGCCAAAGGTAAAATTGTAACCGAGAACAGTGAAACGCCTTTAACTTACACTGAAGACGCGCAATTACTATTACCTTATGACGACAAGCTAGATAAAGACAAAGCGGTATTGGTCATTGAGCCACAAAACCCAAAGCATGAGTGTCAGTTAAAGTTCCAGATTGAAGCTGAACACTTTGGGTTAGAAAATTTAACCAAAGCAGATATTTATCAGCTTCACCACGAGTTTGATGAACTGTTATCGGACTTATCTGGCTTCTTTGTAAGTAAGCTAATGAGCTTTTTATTGCCATCACAGAAAGGGATCTCGGTGAAGTTTGATAATCAGGTTACTTTCAATCAGCCCGGTGTCAGTTGCGTGAATAATGTGTGTAAATTTACTGTGGAAGACAGCTGGGAAGGCGATGATTTTAAATTTATCAGTGATTCTATGAGTGCAAAGCCTGTATTAATCACACCTTGGATTGAAAAGTAATCGTTTAAATTAACGGCTTGTTTTATCGATATTGAGAAAGCGTTGAGTTATGAACTCAGCGCTTTTTTTGTGCTTTAACCCGACATAAAGTCGGTTCTACCGAGATGTGGTTTATAAAATAGGGCATTGAAAAAGCAATTTTGTACAAAACAGATTGCTCAAATAGTGTTATAAAAGAAATACCATTATTTAGAGGCAAATCGGTTGGCAAAAGAGCAGGCAAAATATCACTACGCCGATGTATTAAACGGCCTTGAGGTGGTCGATGCACAATACGAGCGACAAACCTTTTCTAAGCATGTTCATGAAGGCTATACCATTGGCTTGATTGAGCAGGGGGCGCAACGTTTTTATCGCAGTGGGGCAAATCATGTTGCGGCTGAAAATAGTATTATTCTAGTTAATGCCGATGACGTGCATACAGGTGAAACAGCAACGGCGGGTGGCTGGAAATATAAAGCCCTTTATCCGACTGTTGAGCACTTTAATCAAATCTCTAAAGATTTAGTAAATAATCAAAGCCTCACGCCTTATTTTAAAGACTCTGTCATTGAAGATGCTCGAATAGCGGCGCAGCTCAGATGTGTATTTGAACAGATTGAAAATGGGGCATCTAAATTACATATTGAAACGCTGTTGTACAGTACCTTGGCACAATTGGCGTCTGGCTATGGCCGCCATGTCGAAGCGGTAAAAGCAGCCAGTGTTGATGTGCAAAAACTCAAACTCGCAAGAGAGTTTTTAGACGAATATACCCAGGTTAACGTCTCGTTAGAGCAGCTAGCGAATGTAGTTGGCTGTAGTAAATTTCACTTTGTGCGCCAATTCAATCAGGCATTTGGTATTACGCCCCATGCCTATCAAATTCAAGCCAGGCTTATCAAAGCAAAGAAGATGCTTCGCGCTGGTGCATCTATTTTAGATACCGCTGTCGACTGTGGTTTTCACGACCAAAGTCATTTCAACCGCCATTTTAAAAAAGCATTGGGCACAACCCCTAAACAGTTTCAACTCACGTCTGTAGTAGCCTAGATAATACCAATCCTCAAAATAGATCACTTATTTAAGGGGATGGGCATAAAAGTAATTTTGCGAGTGCAACTTTGTACAATAAATTGTTTTGAACCCTGTCTATGCTTTAACGACGAACTATTCATCATTGAGCTTAAAATATGGCATCATCCAAACCCCTAACAGAAGAATTAGATAATACAGCACCTATGCAAGCTGAAAATCAACAAGGTAATTTGAGTATTATTGTGCGCGGGTTCATTGATATGTTTCCGCTCTGTGTGGCTGTGATCCCGTGGGGGATCTTATGTGGTTCTTTAGCCATTCAGGTTGGGTTGTCGCCTTGGCAAGCACAGGCCATGTCTTTGTTTGTTTTTGCAGGAGCCGCGCAGTTAGCGGGCATGCAATTAATTGGCTTGGGTAGCCCAGCCATGCCGATTTTATCTTCAACATTTGTGATTAGTTCTCGGCATTTATTATATTCAGCGGTTTTTCAGAGTTACGTGAAAGATTTACCCTTGTTTAAACGTATCGTTTTTGCCTTCTTTTTAACTGATGAAATGTTTGCGTTGACTAACGCCTACATCGCAAAACATAAACGTTTTTGTTATGTATATGCGGTTGCGTCGGGTATTGCCTTTTATGTGATGTGGAATCTAGCCACGCTGGTGGGCATAGTGGCGGGTAATAATATTGATAATTTACAAGCCTACGGATTGGAGTTTGCGATTGCGGCAACTTTCATCGCGTTGGTTGTGCCAGCTATAAAAGACAAGCCTGTTTTGATGTCGGTATTGGCAAGTGGAGTCTCTGTTATGGTTTTAGAGCTGTTAGCATTTGAGTATGCATTAATTGCCTCGACTTTTATAGGTATGTTGGCGGGGTATTACTTTGCAAGAAAGAGTGCCTCAAGAAATATGAACGATAAATACACAACTAAGCAGGAGCAAAGTGATGAGTAACGATCTATTGATAGTATTAATGACAATGATCACTTTCTCATGTCGGTATCTGTTTTTTATGAAGTCACTACCCATCAGTTTAAGCCCTAAACTCCAACATTTGTTGCAGTACACGGCACCATCAGTGTTAACCGCAATGTGGGTGCCGATTGTGTTTTTAGGACATAAAACCGAAGGCGCTGCGTTTTTCCATAGTCCATTTTTGTATGCTGGATTAATTACAGTGTTGGCGAGTTTAGAAATTAAAAATACCTTGGCAGTGGTGGTTGCAGGTATAGGGTCATTTTTGATACTGAATTGGGTTTTATGATTTAAGAGTGAAAAGCGCGATATAAAATCGGCGCCTACAGGTTTGAAATTGGTATTGGAAAATGCTGGCTTTACTTGTAGGTGAGGGTTTATCCCACGCAAATAAAAACGCAGCCCATGGTGGGCTGCATTTTGTTTAGAGTAAAACGTAAAATTTAATACGCGTCGTTATGCACTTTTGCTGCGCGACCAGATGGATCGGCATTTTCTAGGAATGCTTTGTCCCAAGCTAAAGCCTGCGGTGTCGAACAGGCAACTGATTTACCATGTGGTACACATTTCGCAGCAGCTTCACCCGGAAAGTGCTCTTCAAAGATTGTGCGATAGAAATAGGCTTCTTTGCTATCAGGCGTATTGATAGGGAAGCGATATTGCGCATTTTCAAGATCAGAATCAGATACTTGCTCTTCAACAAACTCTTTCAAAGAATCAATCCAAGAATAGCCTACGCCATCAGAGAATTGTTCTTTTTGACGCCATAACACTTCATCAGGCAAATAGCCGTCGAATGCTTCACGAACAATATGTTTCTCAATGCGGCCATCTTTACACATCTTGTAATCAGGGTTGGTGCGCATGGCAATATCAACGAATTCTTTGTCTAAGAATGGTACGCGCGCTTCAACACCCCAAGCGGCCATTGATTTGTTCGCGCGCAAACAGTCAAACATATGCAGTTTTGATACTTTACGGTTTAACTCTTCATGGAACTCTTGGGCATTTGGTGCTTTATGGAAGTATAAGTAACCACCAAATAGCTCATCAGCCCCTTCACCTGAAAGCACCATTTTAATACCCATGGCTTTAATTTGACGGGACATTAAATACATTGGCGTCGATGCGCGTACCGTAGTCACATCGTAAGTTTCAAGGTGATAGATCACTTCTCTAAGTGCATCTAAGCCTTGCTGAACAGTAAAGTGAATAGGGTGATGCACGGTCCCAATTTCATCTGCGACTTTTTGTGCAGCGGCTAAATCTGGTGAGCCTTCAAGACCAATAGAAAAAGAGTGTAGTTTAGGCCACCATGCATCAGATTCATCGTTGTCTTCAATACGTTTTGCGGCAAACTTTTGGGTAATGGCTGAAATAACCGAAGAATCTAAACCGCCAGACAGTAATACGCCATAAGGCACATCACACATGAGTTGGCGTTTAACTGCAGCTTCAAGGCCGTCTTTTACTTCTTCAGCACTTGCTGGGTTGTCTTTCACCGCATCAAATGACTGCCAGTCACGTTGATAATAGCTATGTAGTGTCCCTTCTTTTGAATACAGATAATGACCCGGAGGAAACTCTTCAATACTGGTACAAATCGGTGTCAGCGCTTTCATTTCACTGGCGACATAAAAGTTTCCGTGCTGATCCCGACCCGTATAAAGTGGGATAATGCCAATGTGGTCACGACCAATTAAATAAGCATCGTTTTCTTCATCGTATAAGCAAAAAGCGAAAATACCGTTTAGATCATCTAAAAACTCAGGACCTTTTTGTTTGTATAGCGCCAGGATGACTTCGCAATCTGATTCGGTCTGAAATTCAAAGTCGGTTGTTAAATTCTCTGCTAGCTCTTTGTGATTATAAATCTCACCGTTAACTGCAAGAATATGCGTTTTCTCTGGATTGTATAGTGGTTGCGCACCACTTGAAACCCCAACAATCGCTAAGCGCTCATGCACTAAGATGGCTTTATCTGAAGAGTAGACACCTGACCAGTCTGGGCCTCGATGTCGCAGTTTTTTTGACATCTCAATTGCTTGGCTTCGCAACTGAGCGGGATCTGTCTTAAGTTCTAGTACACCAAAAATAGAACACATAATTACCTCATTCCTGTTAATTGCTGTCTGCGCATAGCCTTTTAGTTAGGCATAGTTAAAGAGTTGTAAAATTGCGCAGCTACAGTTTCTATAACTAACAGAAAAAATTAGTTAAGTCACATAGATAATTAGGCTTAAAATGAATTTTTTATGTCAAAGCTGGTGCAATAGCAAAACACTATTGCACCAATATGAAGAAGAGAGAGAATTATTGTGGTTAATGTGTGGTGCCAGCGGCTACTTTGAGATCGGGGCCGCTTGAAAGTCCATTTTTTATCAATAGCTTAAGTGCAGCAACAACCGTTGTTTGACTCATGCTTGGTGCACCACTGTGGTGCACAGCTTGCTCAGGTAAAAATGGAATATGGATAAAGCCACCTTGAATTGATTCTTCATTCTCACCAAAATGGCGCGCTATATAATCGAGTAAGCCAAACATCACATGGTTACACACATAAGTACCAGCTGTATTCGATACTTCTACAGGAATTCCCGCCTCTAGCAAGCCTTTATACATGGTTTTAATAGGGAGTTTGGCAAAATATGCAGCTGGTGCATCATCAATAATGGTGATATCGACTGGTTGATTACCGGCATTGTCAGCAATGCGAGCATCATCGATATTAATGGCGATACGCTCTATCGAAATATGAGAGCGGCCGCCTGCTTGACCAATACACAACACTAAGCTTGGCTGATGTTTTTCTATCGCTTGATATAAGTGTTCAAGGGAGCGCCCGAACTCACAGGGCAGCTCTACACACTCAACCTGGTGGTCATTAATGCTTTGGCCATGTAATTGTTTTACCGCCTGCCATGATGGGTTAATACTTTCGCCACCAAAGGGTTCGAAACCCGTTAGGAGCACGGTCTTTAATTCGGTCTTGGTCTGTTTAGTCATTAAAGATCACTCCGTACATTAAGAAAATATTGATAATAAGTAATGCAATAGCCGTTGGGATCTGCACTTTTATAACTTGATATTTGTCTTTTAAATCAAGCAGTGCGGCAGGCACAATATTAAAGTTCGCAGCCATTGGCGTCATCAGCGTACCACAGTAACCAGAATACATACCTATGGCGACAAGTGGTGCTGCGGCAGCGCCGTGGCCTTCAATTAAAAATGGCAGAGCGACACCCGCAGTCATCACCGGGAAAGCCGCAAACGCATTACCCATGATCATGGTAAATAGCGCCATACCAACACAGTACAACACCACTAACATAAATCGGTTATCTGGCGAGATAAATAGCTTCACAAGATCTTGTATTGCTGTGCCGGTGTTAGCTACGATAAATACGCCACCTAACATGGCGAGCATTTGCGGTAAAATAGCCGCCCAGCCAATTGAATCAACCAAACGGCGCGATTCAGAGAGCGCTTGGAAAGGCGAGCCTGAGGTAAAACGCCAAGCAACAATCAGTGCAACACCACATGCGAGGGTGAGTGAAGCAAGCGTTACATGTTTTTGGTCAAATAAATACACCTCAGCAATGTTCAAATTACTTAAAAGCAATGTACAGACCACAGTGACTACTGGGATTAAAACTGCGGGCACAAACAACTTATTGCCTATTCGCTTAGCGTCACTTTCAAGTTGCTCTGCTGATGGCTGGTGGTACGAGCCCATCGAGACCTTGCCAAAGCCAGCAAGTAAGGCAATGGCGATGACACTAAAGCCAACCCACTGATAGGTGAGAGACTCGCCAATTAATTTTATTGAGAGATCGCCAAATAAAAATACATTACCAAACAAGAACCAAAATAGGGCAGTGGTGTATTTTTGGGGATGTTGTTTATCTTGTAGGGTTTTAACCACTAAAAACATCACCACAAAGCCAATCAAAAGATAGATGTTTTCAATTGAAATAATGGCTGTGCTATTCACTGTATTCTCGTTTACTGGGGCACTCATGATAATGCCCCCTCAGCGTTTTTCGTTTGTTGTGATTTATGCTCTGCAATGAGGTTTCTAATTTTTGCTTCAAAGCGCGCTAGACGGAATAGGTGTACAATTAAAGCGGCGATGGCAGTTGGAATAGCCCAAAGACCAATATGCAGAGGTTCAATGCCCGCAATGCCATTTTCTTTTAAGAAGGCGTCCATCAAAAGTACAGCGCCAAAAGCGATAAAGATATCTTCACCAAAAAACACCGCGATGTTGTCGCAAGCCGCGGCGTGGGCACTAATTAAGTCTTTAATTGGTTTAGGCAAATCACCATGCGTATTTGTGGCGGCGCCTAATACCATTGGGGCAAGTAATGGGCGAACTGTTTGCGCTTGACCCGCTAGGCTTAATAAGCCCAAAGCCGCTGAGCATTCACGTACTACAAAATACATACTTAAGATACGGGTGGTCGTAGCGCCTTTGATGTTAGCAATCCAAGTTTTTGCGCGCTGCTGCAGCCCGTAACGTTCTAGAATAGCTATCACAGGCAAGATAAGTAAAAAGCTGGCGAGTTGGCGGGAATTCATAAACTTTTCGCCAAAGGTTTCGATTAAGGCGATAAAGTCCATATCCACGGCAATGCCTGTGGCAAGACCTGCCGCGGTCACAACCAGTAGTGGGTTGAACTTTAAGGCAAAGCCAACCACAACGACTAGAATGCCAATCAGCGGCATATAGTTTAAATCAAACATGATGTTACTTCTTATTTTCAAATTGTTGGTTTGCGATTTTGAATCGCGTTATTTCTTGTTCTTGTTTTTTCAATGCAGTGTTAGCCTCATCAAAATCTACCAGCTTAAAGCGACAAGTTTTAGTTGGCGCTAATTGGCTAAAATGACGTAAGTCTGCTTGGATCACAGAGGCAATAATTGGATAGCCACCTGTTGTTTGGCAGTCATTGAGCAAAACAATCGGAGTGCCTGTTGGCGGCAATTGTATAACGCCGGGATGAACACCTTGCGAATCAATGCTTTTTTGGTGCGGTAACAGTGTGGGATGCTCTAAACGGGCACCCATACGATTACTCAAGTCGCTGATCGTCCAAGTTTTCGATAAAAGCTGTGCCAAATAATCCTCTGGCAAGATATCACAATGTGGGCCTTTGAGTACTCTTACCACGTTAGTATAGTCAGTAGGCTTTATAGCCAGCTCTGAACAAGGAACACAGCTTTCAGAGAAGGGAATGACATCACCTTTTTGCAAAGCGTTACCCTTGAAACCGCCAAATTGGGTTTGGCAGTCGGTACTGCGAGAGTTCATTAGATTCGGTACATCGAAACCATTCTCTACACATAAATAAGCGCGTAAAAACTCTGGGTGACTGGCAAATTTAATGATGTCGCCAGCTTTTGCATGGTAGCGCCATCCAGGGTAGAGGGCTGTAGAATTAAGTTTTGCATTCAGGTTGCCACCGGTAATAGCAAAATTACATGGCTGAGTAAATTCAAATTCAGCTAAACCAACAGTAATTTCAATACAGGCGGCAGTTTCTATATTACCCAGTAGTGCATTGCCAGCTTTCAATGCGATTGGATCTAGTACGCCAGATTGCGAGACACCTAAATGACGATGCCCGTGACGACCTAAATCTTGAATGCTACTGAAAACGCCGGGTTTGATTACTCTTAGCATCAGCGGTGCTCCTTTGGAATAAACCTGACAACGTCACCGGGTGATAACAAGCTTGGCGAATCAGTATGAGGGTCAAATAATGGTTGCTCGCATCTACCTAAAAGGTGCCAACCTCCGGGGGAGCTAGACGGGTAAATAGCAGTAAGAGATTCTGCTATTGCAACACTGAGTGCAGGTACATGCGCCCTTGGCGTGGCTTTTCGAGGCAACTTAAGTTGCTCTGGGAGCGATTCTAAATAACCAAATCCAGGTAAAAAGCCTAAAAATCCGACCTGATAGTCTACAGAGGCATGTAACTCGATGACTTGTTTTTGGCTTAAACCGGTAAGCTCAGATATTTCATTCAAGTCAGGGCCGTATTCACCGCCGTAGAAAGTATCGATTAGATGTGTTTTAGGGATGAATGCTTCAGGTTCACTCTTTGCCCACAGGGTGATTAGTTGTTCTAACCAATAATCAGCTCGAGTAAAATCATTGAGGTAGAAGGTAATAGATGAGTTGGCTGGAACTATGTCAAAAAAATCATTGGTATTATTTGCGGTTTGTGCGAGCGCAAAGATTTTTTGTCGTACTTCCTGAGTAATTAATCCGTCAATTGATAGAACTAATGCTTGTTCACTAAGTTGATAGCATTGCACGCAGGTCATGGTTGTTCCGATTATTATATTTATTTTCTTATTGTGTCATAACAGACAAGTATTGAGTACCTTGGCGACAAACCAATACAAAAAAGCCACATCTTTAAATGGATGTGGCTTTTAGATTAACTGTTTTAACTGAAGCAGGTATTACTGCTTGTTAGTTAAAAGCCAGTTACTTAGCATACGAACACCGTAACCTGTGCCGCCTGCTGGGATTTCATCTTTTGCAGAGTTCGTTAACGCATTACCCGCGATATCGATGTGTAACCAACGTGTGTCACCAGCAAAGTGTTGTAAGAATGATGCTGCAGTTGTTGCACCAGGGCCACCTGAACCAATGTTTGCGATGTCAGCAATTGGTGACTTAAGCATGTCTTTGTAGCCTAATGGTAAACGCCATACCGGCTCGTTTACTTGCTTACCAGCAACAGTGATTTGGTCAACTAGCGTTTGGTCATCTGAGAAGATTGCAGAATAGCGGTTACCTACTGCACGGATCTTAGAACCTGTTAGTGTTGCCACATCGATCATGATCTCTGGCTTGTAGTATTCACGCGCATACCACATAGCATCACTTAATACTAAACGGCCTTCAGCGTCAGTGTTTAACACTTCAACACTAATACCTTCAGCTGTGCGAAGTACATCACCCGGTGCGATTGAGTTTTCTGACACCATGTTTGCAGCCATACCCATAACCGCAACTACGTTTACGTCTGCTTTGCTTAGTGCCATTGCTTTAACAGTACCAAGTACCGCCGCAGCACCTGCCATGTCAGATTTCATGCGGTTGATAGATGAGCCAGTTTTGATGCTGTAACCACCTGAATCGAATGTAATACCTTTACCAACAAGTGCGATTGGTGTGCTGTTATTACCTTCATAGTGTGCAACAACTAGACGTGAACCGTCTTTAGAACCACGACCTACACCTTCAAGTGCGCCCATGCCAAGCTCTTTAAGTTTAGCAGGCTCTAAGATAGTTACTTTAACGCCGTATTGCTCAAGCTCTTTTGCTGCTTTTGCGAAATCAACAGGTGTCATTTCAGTTGGTACTTCAGACGTTAGATCACGTGCTAAAAATACACCTTTTTCGATGTTTTCTAGTTGCTGGTACGCTTTCGATGCTGCTTTTTTGTTAGCTACATCGATGTTGTAAGTTACGTTAAATTTGTTTGGCTCTTTTTTATATAGCTCAAACGTGTAATCACGTAAGTTTGCACCGTGTGCAAGTTGTGCTGCAAGGTCAGCGTTGCTCACTGCGCCTTTTACATCTTCAAACGCAATTGTCGCTTTATTTACTTTTTTACCTTCAAGTTTAGCGTGTAAGTTAGCACCAAGCTTAGCCATTTTTGCTGAGTCAAGCTTGTCTTCTTCACCTAAACCAACCACTAATATGCGGCCATAATCGCTGTCAACTGGTGCGATTACTTCTAATGTTTTACCGTAAGCACCCTTGAATTCAGCTGTTTTAATAGCGCGATTAATTTGCTTTTTGGTATCTCTATCTAAGAAATCAAATTGTGTTGCTGCTTCGCCGGCTTGGAAAACAACAAGCGCATCACCCTTGCTTAATTTAGAGTTGAAATTGAAGTCTGCTGCAAATGCGCTTGATGCAGAAACTGCTAACGCGATTGCACTGATCTGTGAAACAAATTTCATAGTACATTCCTAGATAAATAATTTGTTGGCTTTTTACATTAAATTCGAAAAAAAAGACACTCAATGTCGTTCAATTTACGAGTTTAAACGGTGGATGAAAGTAAATTCACACCCACAAGGTCATAGTTAATAAGTTTCAAGCACATTTTAGGTCAATTAAATGAAAGTAATAATTACGATTCTGTCTGCCTTGCTATTTTTTCCTCTATTTTCAAATGCAATGGATAAAGACAATGCAACTTCTCATATTCAAACATTGGTGCTGGGTTCGGGATGTTTCTGGGGGGCTGAAAAAGGCTATGAGCAGTTAGAAGGGGTGTTAGACGCTGAGTCAGGTTATGCAGATGGCCGTGGCTTTAAAGCAACCTATAAAGAAATCATCAAACGTAAACGACGTTTTGATGACAATAATTATGCCGAAGTCGTGAAAGTTACTTACAACGCCAATATGCTCAGTACACGCGCATTGCTAGAACATTTTTTTGAAAAGCATGATCCGACGCAAGAAAATCGCCAAGGTAATGACATTGGCACGCAGTACCGTTCAACTATCTTGTATAACACACCTGAACAGCTCACAGTGATTAATGAGGTAAAAGCAGAGTTTCAGGATTTATTAAGCAAGGCTGGGTATGGAGCAATAAAAACCCAAGTGAAGCCACTTGAACAATTTTATCGTGCCGAAGAATATCATCAAAACTACATTGCTAAAAACCCAAATGGTTACTGTCCTGATCATTCTACTGGTGTGACATTTAAGCAAACAAAACCAAGTAAAGTTGATAACAGTTCATTGCTGGTGGGCAAGCAAGTGGTGATTATTGATTCTCGCAATTACTGCCCATATTGTGAAAAACTTAAATCTACCGTTCTAAACGACTATCAAGGCACGATCCCATTAACCTATCGTTATGCAGATCAACTTAACGGTTTAGTGGTTCGTTCTGCGACATGGGCAACCCCCACTATTTTATTTTTTGAAAATGGCAAAGAGGTGGCAGGTTTTCAAGGTTATATGACCCGTGAAGATTTTTATCAAGCGCTGGGTGCATTTAAATTAGGAGAGTCAGAAGCGTATGAAGTGGCTTTTCAAAAAGGAACTGATAGACCGTTTTGTAAAGAGTATGACTTGTTTAAGAAGACAGGTGAGGGCGTGTTTATTGATAAACTCAGCGGTGCGCCATTGTTTGAAACATCAAAACGGTTCAACTCAGGTACAGGTTGGTTGTCGTTTACTCGTCCTGTGAAAGACAGTGTTACTTACCATGATGATAATAGTTTTGGTATGAAACGTATTGAAATACGTTCTAAATCAAGTGGTATTCACCTTGGCCATGTTTTTAAAGGTGAAGGTCCAAGAGGGCAAGATAGATACTGCATTAACGCTACCGTGTTAGAATTTAAAGAAAAAGTATAAATTTAATTACAAATCACAATAAATTAAGTCTGCGTTCTGTAGAACATGTTTATGCTAAATGATGCAAAAGTGCACTATTTTTCATTGTTTAGCGTATACTTTAAGTGAAATAAATGCGTGAGTTAGGGCAAAGTTCTATTCGCAAGTATTAATCTTTTAGATGGTGTAGTTTTGGACCAGAATTTATTTTTACTAACAGTTCATAGGCAATTTAACCGCCTTTTAAGTGATTTAGCGCTCAGTTCAGATATTGCTCCTTTTTTGAAAGAAGTGATATCAACAGTTGAGCGATTTTTGCCTGGCTGTAAGGTCTCTATTTTAACACTCAATAAAAAACACTTAACACTTCACAGTGGTGCTGAAAATAATTTGCCTGATTTTTACAATGATGCAATCGAAGGTGTAAAAATAGGCGAAAATGTGGGCAGCTGTGGTGCGGCAGCTTTTCTGAATAAACCTATAATTGTAGGTGATATAAATACGCATGAGAATTGGCAGCCTTATTTAGCACTAACACAAGAAGCTAACCTACACGCATGTTGGTCGATACCTTTTACAAATTCACATAAAGAGGTAATGGGCACATTTGCGATATATCACCATGAGAAGAAAGTTCCCACAGAAGCCGAAATAGAAATTGTAAAGGTCGCAGCCTTGATTACTTCAGTTGCGATGGAGAAGTTAAAGTTAGAAGAGCAATTGATTTTCAGTGCTACGCATGATGAGTTAACCCGCCTTCATAATCGAGCATACTTGAATGAGGCCGGTGAAAACTTTCTTTCCTTTTGCTCCAGAAATGAAATGATTTGTTCAGTACTTTTTATCGACTTAAATAAGTTTAAGCGTGTCAATGACGAACTAGGACATAAAGTAGGTGATGAGTTACTCATTGATGTTGCAAAAGTGATTAAAGAACAAACACGAGATAGTGATATTTCTTCAAGGTTCGGGGGAGATGAATTTATTATCATCATGAAAAATACATCTGAAAATGATGGTGAATCAGTGGCCAAAAGGATTTACAAAGCTATTATGCAAAGCGTTCCTCGCAAAATATTAGAACTTGAGTTTGGCTTGAGTATAGGTATTGCTAAGATGTCTTCAACTGACAAGAAATCACTTAAAGCACTTATTCATACTGCAGATGAAGCAATGTATTTTGCTAAGAATAACAATTTAGGTGTTTACGCTAAGCAATAAAAAGCAGTGAAGTTTGGTACAACCGAGTGGATTCGAACCACCGACCCCTACCATGTCAAGGTAGTGCTCTAACCAACTGAGCTACGGTTGTATAAAAGGAAATTTGGTACAACCGAGTGGATTCGAACCACCGACCCCTACCATGTCAAGGTAGTGCTCTAACCAACTGAGCTACGGTTGTACAATGCTAGGAAGTTCCTAGGCAACGGCGGCTAATATATAGCGCTGAAATAAAATGTTCAAGCGTTGAAGCTAAAATTTTGTTTAATTGCAGTTTTTTTGTTCATAACGGTCTAATGTCACACGCTTTATAAAAGTTTTGCCACCATATTACGTGCTCTTTGCTTGTTTGTTTTAACTGGTTAATTAACGAGTTCTTACTTTCAACATCGACTATCTCTGACAGCTCTGGGTGTGATTGCCACAATTCAAACAACATAGGAGAGGTCTTTTCGAGTAGCCCTGTTAAGTCGGCCTGATACCCCTGAATTTTGTTTAAATAAAATTTATTGAAAATCGTATTTAGAATCTGCGGCTCTTTTTTACTTTTACCCTCTCTACATACCAAGTTCATATAATCAAAACTTGATATCCACGATGTAAATTGTTGGTTGTACGCGATTTGCAGTTGTGCGCTTGATAAAAGCTGCCTAATAAATCGATTCTGATGTAATTTTTCTAATGATTCTGTAATTGATGAGGTTTGAATTAAGGAAATTTCTAATTTATTTATTCTTTCACGTATGTAAATCAATTCATGAAGCGCTTCTAATGCACTGGCACTACTGTATTTGTTATTGTCGGTTGGAAGAAAGTCGCTGGTAAGTTGCAATAAACCTTTTAATTCAGCTTCATTAAAAAGCATATAATTAAATTCGTTCATTAGGTTTTGCTGCTTTTCTACAGCTGCATTTTTAAGTGTAGCTTTTAGCGATTCATTTCTTGTGAGCGGGTCCTTTAAGCAATCATTAGCAAGTTTAATGAACTGAATTTGATACTTTAGACGCTCACTGGCAACTTGCGTTTTACCGAGCTGGTTATTTCTTTTTGCAACTAAGTTAGAAAGCTTGCAGTGCCCCAGTGAGCCTAGTTCGAGTATAGAAATTTGAAATTGTGATTCAAGTTTAGATACAACAGGTATTCGGGTATTTTTTAATACCGGCCTGTCAGGTGCATCGCCTAACACGCTATTTAAACGTGCTTTATAATCTTCATTGACGTCAGTAGCGTGCTCGGTGCACGCTGAAATGAAAAATAAACAGCTAATTAGTAACCATTTTTGCAAGACGAGTCCTCACACTAAGTAAGAGTAAACAGGCGGCAACAGATAAGCCTACGATTATGCCAATCCAAAAACCTTTTGCGCCCATTGGTTCAACGAGCCAGTTTGTTTTTGCCAGCACATAACCTAAAGCAAAACCGATCAACCAATAAGATACAAAAGTAATCCCCATGATAGGCTGAGTATGTTTCAAGCCTCTGAGTACACCGCTGGCTGCAACTTGAAGAGCATCTGGTAACTGATAAAAACAAGCTAAGATGATGATCCCCATTGCCAACTGAGCAACTTGGTCATTTTGAGTATACAAGTAAGTAACCGGCTCTCTGAATATAAATGTAACGAGTGCGACAAAGAAAGCGATCATTGCCGCCAGGCAAAAACTCGTAAAAATGGCCGTTTTAAGTTGAGTGTATGCTTGTTGGCCTGAAAGGTTACCAATACGAATTGCAATGGCCATAGAGAGACTCAAAGGCATCATAAATAATACGGCAGTGACACTCGCAGCAATCTGGTGTCCAGATACCATAATGGCTCCTAAGTCAGCAATAAAAAGCGGAATACATGCAAATAAAGTAACTTCAAAAAATGTCGCCATCGAAATTGGAAAACCAAGTTTAGTTAGGTAAAACATGGATCTAAAGTTTGGCTTTTCAAAGCGACTAACAAGCCAACGGCCTTTTAATTTATTGCTATTAAAACTATAGATAATTTGACTCAACGCCATTGCACATGCCACTAGGCTTGTCGCCACACCACAACCTGCAGCCCCCATTGCTGGCATGCCCAATTTTCCATAGATGAAAATATAGTTAGCAACTACGTTTACTAGTAGACCTATAATACTGATATAAAAAGTTACCTTAGTCAGGCCAATGCCTTCTGAAACGTTCCTGTAAACGTTAAAGACTAAAAAGCCCAGAACACCCCACTTTACATACTCAATATAAGCTTGTGAGGTGTTAATGATTTCAGCTTTCGCGCCGAGCTTTGAAAATATATATGGCGTGATGAGAGGAAACAAAAAGACCAACGCACTTAAAATGGCAACTAAAAATAAGCTTTGTTGGAAGTAGTGTTTTATCCCTTTTTTGTCTTTAGCGCCATGGCAGTGGGCAACCACGCTGGTCAACGCCAGTAAGATCCCTTGTAAAGAAAAGATAACTGGATTTAATACCCCTGTTGCAATTGACAGAGCTGCAAGATCATTAGCACTGACTTGGCCGGCCATCATAGTGTCTACCACTGACATTAAGACGAGAATGATTTGTGCAAAAAAAACAGGGATTGCTAGTTGCAGAAGGCGCTTGGCTTCCCAAAGGCTAAATTTCATAAAGCACGACGTTAAAAACCCTAATTCTAAGCTGGTTATAAGTCATAAGCTATTAAAAGAGATAAATAACTTAAATGATCGCTTACTCCATATATTTCGTTCCTGTATGATTGCCTAATCTAGATATAGGAGCATTCATGTTTACAGGCATTATTCAAACAAAAGCGAGTGTGATTTCGACAAATCTTAATGGCGGTGTTTTAAGGCTGGTTTTGTCAGTTGGCACTGAATACCTTCAGCATCTTAATTTAGGTGCTAGCATTGCCATCAATGGATGTTGTTTAACGGTCGTAAGTTACGAATTAAATCCGCAAGATGTCGTCGGGCAGGTGACTTTCGATGTGATTGAAGAAACACTAAAGTTGACGAATCTTGGTGAGTTAAAGCGTGGTATGTTCGTGAACTTAGAACGTTCGGTGACATTCGGCACTGAACTCGGCGGTCATATTGTGTCAGGTCATATTCACTGTACTGCTGAAATTGAAGATATTGTTGTGAATGAAAGCAACTGTAAAATCTTGCTTGATTTACCAAAAGCATGGTTAAAGTACATTGTTTATAAGGGGTTTGTCTGTATAAATGGTGCAAGCTTGACAGTTGGGGAAATGACAGACACAGGGTTTTGGCTTCACCTAATTCCTGAAACACTATCTATCACAAATCTCGGACTTGCGAAAATAGGTGATAAATTAAATATAGAGGTAGATCAGCAAACCTACACAATAGTTAACACCGTAGAAAACTACATGCAAAAGCACCTTAATTAGTATTTATTAGGGCATGTCGATCGTAGTTGTATATCAACTAATTTTACATGCCCTAAATCGGTCAGATTTAAAAAATCTGCTCGTCATCACTGTCGACATGTAATTCCAATTTTTTATTAGCATAGTCAATGTGCATGTTTAAATGAATGGGATTACAACACGCAGCGCAATCTTCATACATATCTTGATCACCGTCGCTTGCATCTAAGCTGACAAACACATGATGCCCACAATGTGGGCAGCTAATACGTTGTTGATATAAAGACTTCATAGAAGCCTCCATAAACCAAAGAATGTAACTTAAATATAGCAGCTGTCATGATAATTACATTATTGCTAAAAGTTGTTTAATTTATAGCTGCTCAAGTATATGTTTTATTTTATCTTTTGACTGGTTAATGTAATCTCCAGAAAACCGGTTAGCAAGAATTAGCAATGGGTAAAGCTGGTAAATATCTTTTAAAATAGGTGGAAGACTAATAGGACAAATTGATTGATAACCAGCATAGAAGTTATCAGGTAAAGTGGCAAACAGTTCTGCTGTTGCTATATCTACAAGCTTATCACCGTAATAACACGCGGGATCAAGCAACATAGGCTTATCATGATAAAAGCGGATATTCCCTTTCCAAAAATGCCCATGAAGTAGTGACGGTGCAATATTGTGAGGGATATGAGGTTTAATTATATTAACGAATTCATCAATATCGACGAGGTTTATTGCTTGTTCAGATAAAAGTTGAAGTTGCCAACCAAGTCGCTCCTCGGCAAAGAATATGTGCCATTTTTTATGCCACTGATTAGGCTGAGGTTGACCTATCACATAATTATCTTCATCTGAGCCAAACATTTCTTGTTCACATTTCACGTGCATTTTTGCTAATGTTTTTCCGCACAAATACCAATTATCCTGAGATGTTAAATCTTCAAGAAACTCTAAAACGATGAATGCAAACTCTTTTGAGGTGCCCAGTGTTATTGTATCTGCAATGATGAAATCAGAATCTCTGGTGAGTGTATCTCTGGCATGCTTTTCAGCTTCGAAAAGTTCAATTTGATCGACTGGCGCTACCTTAACAAGAAATGTGTGATTTTCATCAGAAATTTTAAAATGCTTAAAAGCAGAATGTGTGTTAATTACGCGCTTTTGGGTTATTTCAAATGGGGTATGAATGGCCGTAGAAACTTGTTGTTTGACACATTGCCACATAAGACAGCTCAACTCTTTCGCATTGAATATTAAAACTATGGTTTAAATTTCAAATAACTCAATAAAAGCAAACAAAAATATACATGTTATTTGTAAATGATTCTGTATTTTACTGAACAGCATAGTTACAATCCGAGGCCATATCTTGGGAGGAACAATGAATAAGAGCTACATTACTAACATAATTGCATTTCTACTGGTACTGATCGGCTATTTTTATCCGCAACCCATTTTATTCTCGATTGGTATTTTTGCTTTGTCAGGTGCAATGACAAATCTGATTGCTATTCATATGTTATTTGAAAAAGTCCCTTTTTTATATGGCAGTGGCGTTATTACGCTAAAGTTTAAAGAATTTAAAGCATCTATACGTTCGCTCATCCTAGAGCAATTCTTTACCAAAGAAAAAATAGAGACGGTGCTAGAAAACCAAGGTGATGTAGACCTTAAACCTGTCATTGAGAAAGTAGATTTAAGCCCGGCATTTGATAAGTTAGTCACTGTCATTGAAGGGTCTCAATTTGGTCCAATGTTAGGCATGTTTGGTGGAAAAGAGGCCCTAGAGCCCATGCGCGAGTCTTTCACTGAGAAGATGCAAGGGGCGATCATTGACATTACCGAAGAAGAAAAATTTAAGCAGTTATTAAAAGATGAGTTATTTAGCCATGGCGGTTCAGATAAAATATTCTCAACCATTGAGAAAGCGGTTGATGGTCGGCTTGCTGAATTAACGCCTGTAATGGTTAAAGATATTATTCAAAATATGATCAGAACTCATTTGGGCTGGTTAGTTGTTTGGGGCGGTGTATTTGGCGGCTTGTTCGGTTTAGTCGCTGCGCTTTTAGACTAAAGAACAGAATGCGCCGAATATAGAGGTTCGACGCATTATCTTCGAATAACATATTAAAAAATCCAACTTTATTTTGAACCAGCAACAACAAGCACTTTTTGCTCACGTTTAGCCGCTAAGTCTCGAATTGTTGTAACAGTATTCAAGTCAAGGTTAAGAAACTTAGCACTGTTATTTAAATCATACGTTGCGGCAAATTTAGCGACGCTTAAATCATTACATGTTAGCTTGTTTACGAGTGAGTGCTTTTTAATACGGACATTTTTCATTGTTTTTGAGAGTGCCAGCTTGTCGTCTTTCGCAACAGCCATGCAAAGTTGAGTGCCAATTGAGTTGTCAGCAGCTATGAATTCTGTGGCATTTGCATTCGTTGATACCAATGTTGATGTAGCTAAAATTAAAGTTGCGCTTAATGTAGATAACGTATTCATCATTGTGCTCCATGTGTTTATGAGATACAGGTTAAGTATTACCCGTAGCTTATAAGAATGCTGTAAATCAAAATCGACAGAATGTAATGAAATGTGTTTTATATGAACAAGTTTTTAATTGTCTGATTTTTAATAACTATTTTAGAAAACATGTAACTTTCGGAACGAAAAAAAACGTCAAAATTTCTTTGTTAACAGCATATTTTCATAAATTGCACCTTCTATTATCTGAAAATATTTATTTGCAACGGTAAATGGTAAAGTGTGTCATTTACGACATACTTTTCGGTAATTCTTACAACTGAATATTTAAACCTTTTGAAGGACTAAAACTGACGCTAGCTTCGTTGAATATTCCCCATTTAGAACAACTAAATTGCTAGAATTACGCTTTGATATCAAAAAGTGTTACTTGCTTTAAAATAAACCTCTTAATCAAGAGAGTTGGTATATGCTTGGTATGCGCCGTAAAAATGTAATATTTCATCGTAAATCATTGCAGTGACAGACACTCACGTCGTAACCTGTTAATGGCAAACTAAAATCAACAAACTGAGATAACTTTATGCAAAAATTTGCAATGTCTACGGTTGTACTTGCACTTGCTGCAGCTTTATCTGGATGTCAGGATAAAGGCCCGCAAAAAGAGTTCGTATCAATCGAAAAAAATCCATATCCGAGTACTTATAAGCCGGTATCTAACAAATCAGTACTAATTACTGATGCCACTGTACTAACAGGCACGGGTGAGCGTTTAGAAAGTGCTGATGTATATATTGTTAATGGTAAAATTCAACAAGTAGGTAAAGATTTAGCCGTCCAAGCAGACACTACAGTGAATGCAGCTGGCAAATGGGTAACACCAGGTATCATTGATGTTCACTCACATCTAGGGGCGTACCCAAGCCCGTCGGTTGAATCACACCAAGATGGTAATGAAATGATTAGTCCGAACACTGCTGAAGTGTGGGTTGAGCACTCGGTATGGCCGCAAGATCCTGGTTTCAACCGTGCTCGTGAAGGCGGTATTACCACGCTACAAATCTTACCAGGTTCTGCTAACTTATTTGGTGGTCGTGCTGTAACACTTAAAAATGTGCCAGCACATACCATGCAGGCAATGAAATTCCCTGAAGCACCATACGGTCTAAAAATGGCATGTGGTGAAAACCCGAAACGCGTTTATGGTCGTAAAGGCGTTGCGCCATATACACGTATGGGTAACATGGCCGGCTACCGTCAAGCTTGGATCGAAGCAACAGAATATAAAGCAGCTTGGGAACAATATGAAGCAGCTTATAAAGCTGGTTTGAATCCAACAGCACCAGAACGTGATATTAAATACGATACGTTACGTGGTGTATTAGACGGTGAAATTCTAATTCATAACCACTGTTATAAAGCAGAAGAAATGGCGATGATGATCGACTTATCCAAAGAGTTTGGTTATCACGCAGGTACTTTCCACCACGGTATTGAAGCTTATAAAGTCGCTGACTTACTCGCTGAAAACGGAAACTGTGCGGCACTTTGGCCAGACTGGTGGGGCTTCAAAATGGAAGCATATGACATGGTTCAAGAAAACGTGGCTATCGTTGATGCGGTTAAGAACTCTTGTGCTGTTGTTCACTCAGATTCAGACACGACAATTCAGCGTCTAAACCAAGAAGCTGCAAAAATCATGTATACAGCGAACCAAAATGGTTTCAACCTAACTGAAGAGCACGCCATTAAGTGGATCACTTACAATGCAGCTAAATCACTAGGTGTTGCAGATAAAACAGGTTCACTTGAAGCGGGCAAACAAGCTGATGTGGTAATTTGGGATAAAAATCCGTTCAGCGTATACAGTAAAGCACAAGAAGTTTACGTTGATGGTGCAAAAGTATATGACCGCAACGACGAAAAGTATCAAGCAGTCAGTGACTTTATGTTAGGTCAGCGATAGGAGTAAAGCATGAAAAAGTTTAATTTATCTTTAGTAACGGGTGCTTTACTTGCGAGCTCTGCAGCATTTGCACAAGTTACGGCAATTACGAATGCCACAGTTCATACTATGACTGACAAAGGTGTACTTAAAGACGCCACAGTACTAATCGAAGATGGTAAAATCATCGCGATTAACCCATCATCAGTATCAGCAGACGTAACAATTGATGCGAAAGATAAAATCTTAACACCTGGTTTCATTGGTTCAATGAATCAGGTGGGTCTAGTTGAAGTGGGTGCTGTTTCACGCTCAAACGATGGCTATGACAAGAAAGCGAGTGCAATGTTTGATGCAAGCACAGCGTTTAACCCTCGCTCTTCGTTAATTCCATATGCGCGTAAAGGTGGTCTAACGCAAAATGTAGTTGTACCACATGGTGGTGAGAGTATTTTCTCAGGTTTAAGCTTTGTAACAGATCTAAGCGGCGACTTTGAAAGTGTGACTGCAACAGAGACTGCGTTGATTGTGCGTTTAGGTGCAAAGAGCAGCGGTTCTCGAGCTGTGTCTTTAAAGCAGTTGGTTGACAAACTTGAAGGTCAACAAAAGAAGCTTGCTAAAGAAGACAAAAAAGATGACAAGAAAGACGAACCTAGCAAAGAACAAAAGGTACTAACAAAAGTACTAAAAGGCGAGCTACCTGTGATCACTAAGGTATCTCGTGCATCAGATATTTTAGAGTTATTAAAGGTTAAAAAGCAGTTTGGCTTAAATTTAGTACTTTGGAATGCAGAAGATGCGCCTTTAGTTAAGGAACAGATCTCAGAAAGCAAAACGCCGGTTATTTTAAGCGCAGTTAGCAACCTGCCTAGTGACTTTGATTCGCTTCACGCTAGTCTTGAAACAGCGGGTGAGCTTGAAAAAGCGGGTGTTAAAGTATTATTAGCTGTGGGTTCAGACTCAAGTCACAACGTCTATCAGCTTCGCTTTGATGCGGGTATTGCTGTTGCAAATGGCATGAGCCATGACGGTGCATTAAAAGCAGTGACAAGCAATATTGCGGATGTATTTGGTCTGAATGCAGGTAAGGTAGCGAAAGGTCAACGCGCTGATTTAGTACTTTGGAGTGCAGATCCTTTTGAATTCAGCACGAGTATCGAATCAATGTGGATCAACGGCGAAAAAGTGAACACAAATGATTCACGCCATGACAAGCTACGTGATCGTTATAATACGCCTTCAGATATGCCGCGAGCATATACTAAGTAAGGTCTAAAAAATGAGAAAGGGCTGATAATCAGCCCTTTTTCTATATCTAAATTTTGATTAGATGCTTAAATACATCTCGCAGGTTTTGGAAGGCCAGCTATTTTTGTCGCTTGTTTAGCTGGACCTTTTGGGAATAGTTTATATAAATACATACTATTGCCTTTATCTTCACCAAGTGCTTTGGCCATGGCTTTCACGAGCATACGGATTGCAGGGCTGGTGTTGTACTCTTCATAAAAGTCTCTGACAAAACGCACAACTTCCCAATGGGCTTCAGATAGCTCAATATTTTCTTCCGCAGCAATGATAGGTGCTAATGCTTCGCACCACTGTGTATGGTCAACTAAGTAACCTTGTTTATCAGTCTCTATTTGGATGTTATTAAATTCGATCATATTACCAATTTACTGTGTTGTTGGTGGAGATTAGTTCGACCCAAGTTGAGTCGTCAACTAAGTTAACAGCGTCAGAAGTTTCAATATTTCGAAGCTCAACACATGTTTTTAATAAATATACATTCTTTACTTGAAGTGATGTAAATGTGCGCCAATCAAAGCAAGCATCACCGGTTAATAAAACCTGGTTAGTTTCATTTTGTATCAGCTCAATTGTTGTGACGTTATAGTTACTGAATGGCTTTGAGAAAATATGGACAGTACTCATGATAAAACCACCGTATGATCTTGCTTAGTAATGAGTGATTGCTGCTCTTCTAAAGAGAGTGGGGTGATCTCGATACTTAAATCATCGCAAGTCAGTGCATATTTTTTTAAGCTTTCGGCACACACATACACTTGTTCAACATCATAGATTTCAAGTGTCTTAAGAGTTTTAAAAAAATCTTTTAAACCTGAATTTGAGAGGTTGTAGCCAGATTTTAAAGCTAAAACAGCATCATCTTTAAATAACCAACTGATGTTTTGCTCAATGGCTGCGAAAATTAAGCACGTATCCAATGATTCGCGAATATGCATTTTATCGAAAGGGGCTTTATTGCTGATGACTAAGATATTCTTCATTTGAATTGTACCCATTTATCAGCTTTTGCTGCCAACATTGAAAACTCAGCCAGACCTGCGACTTTAAAACTACCAGTGTTATCAATATCAATGCCTCGTTTTTCTGCTGCTGTGACGCACAGTAAAATAGGAATGTTTAAAGCATGTAGCGATTGCCAAGTCTCTACGAGAGGAAACTCGTCACTAGCAAGTTGTATATTTTGGTTGGCGTGATACACACCATCTTGGTACAAGAAAATACAATCAATCTGATGACCCACTTGTAAAGCAGCATCAACAAACCGTTTTAAAAGGAATACATTGTGGTGATCATCAACACCAGAATGCAGTGACAAGACGAAATTGCGCAAATTTTTCTCATAAAAAAAGCCCCAGATGGGGCTTATTTTAACAAAACTTATGACTTAGTCATCATTTGACATGCCAAGAAGTTGAAGTAGTGATACAAACAGGTTGTAGATGTTTAGGTAAAGACTTACCGTCGCCATTACATAGTTTGTTTCGCCACCGTTAATGATACGGCTAGTATCAAATAAAATCATACCTGACATCAGCAATACAACAGCAGCGTTAATAGCCATAAACGCAACTGAACTACCAATGAAAAGGTTTACTAGGCTTGAGATTACAACCACGATTAAACCAACTGTTAAAAAACCGCCCATGAATGAGAAGTCTTTTTTAGTTGTTAACGCGTACGCTGAAAGACCGAAGAAAATCAGTGCTGTAGAACCTAGTGCTTGAGTAATAAGTAGGCCGCCATTTGGCATTGCTGCGTAGTGAGCAAGTAGAGGACCTAAACCAAAACCCATAATACCAGTGAAAAGGAACACTAGACCGATTGCTGATGATGAGTTGGCTTTTTTCTGAATTACGAAGATCAAACCAAAACCAATCAACGAGCAAACCAGGCCAGTGAAGCGTGGTAATGCCATTGTCATTGAAATAGCGGCAGTCACTGCACTAAATGCCAGTGTCATAGCCAGTAGGAAATAAGTATTTTTTAAAACCTTGTTCGTTTCAATTGTCGACATTACCGGTTTAGCGGCGCCGTACGAATGATTGAATGCCATGGTTAAACTCCTTAAATGAAACAAATGTTCCGATAAATGAACTACCTAAGAGTATCAAGTCTTATAAATGTGGGCAAATATAGTTAATCAAATACCCGATCGGTTTTTTTTGGGTAAAACACAATAAAAACCTGATTTCGATATGTTGAATGACCATTTTCGCTGAAATAACGAACGTTGTGTCCTTTTTTTGCTCGGTTAAACAAAAAGTTGAAAAAAAAGCTTCACAACAGCCTCAGCTTTCCCTATTATTCGCCCCGCTGCGGAGAGATGGCTGAGTGGTTGAAAGCACCGGTCTTGAAAACCGGCATACGTTAATAGCGTATCTAGGGTTCAAATCCCTATCTCTCCGCCACTAATTTTGACTTTTTGAGTAATCGAAAAGTTCCGACTTCGGAGAGATGGCTGAGTGGTTGAAAGCACCGGTCTTGAAAACCGGCATACGTTAATAGCGTATCTAGGGTTCAAATCCCTATCTCTCCGCCACTTATTCATAGAATAAGTAAGCCGCTAGTAATCTAGCGGCTTTTTTTTTGCCTTTCATTTATACACTTGGCTAGTGCTTCGACTAAAGTCCACTGGTTATTTGTACGTTTTCATACACTCTCTAATTGATACATTAAAAAGAAGGGTGAGCTTCAATGAAACAACAACTAGCTAAAAGTGTGGCAATGTCACTACTGGCTCCTGTAATTGTAGGGACAACGTTAGGGGTATACTACGCACTGAGTGTAGAAAGTGGTGGGGCAAAAATGTTTTTTTCTTTGTTGATGAGTGCTATAGCTAATGCGCATATTGTCGGGCTTTCGATGGCGTTACTCGTAGTGCCTGGTTATATGCTCATGTATAAATATAATAAAGTTCAATATTCAGGTGTCTTGACTCTAGGGATGCTTGGTGGGGCCTTATTTAGCTTCTTATTTTCAGCTTCAGCAGGTATGGTATTTTTAGTCAATACAGTGATGGCTGCACTTGCCTCTGGTCTATTTTTGTATGGCTTAAGACGCTTTAATTAACGTGTAGCCTGAAAACTAACCAATTAATGCTCTGTTTTTCAGTTTATTAACAGTTTTTCTGCTGAAAAGGTTTTAATTCTTAACGCTAAAGAGTACCTTAAGCATTTGAACACTTTATTTTGATGAGTCGAATGCAAAAAACAGACTTCTATCAATCTTTGGCAAAACAGGCTGAAGGTTTGATCAGCGACGAAAAAAACGCAATCGCAAATATGGCAAACTTAAGTGCTTTGCTTTTTACATCGTTAGATGACGTTAACTGGGCAGGTTTCTATTTAATCGATACGCCTGAAGAGTTAGTGCTAGGGCCTTTCCAAGGTAATCCTGCATGTATCCGTATTCCGGTTGGAAAAGGGGTGTGCGGTACTGCAGCAGGTTCGAAAAGAACTCAACTTGTTGAAGATGTGCATGCTTTTGCTGGACACATTGCCTGTGATGCTGCTTCAAACTCCGAAATCGTAGTGCCTGTTTTCAAAAACGGCGAAGTTTTTGGTGTGTTGGATATTGATAGCCCACTTCATGCTCGCTTTGATTTAGATGACCAAGCAGGTCTTGAACAAATTGTGAAAATTTTTGAGGCCACACTTTAGTGAAAGACCTTTTAAATGTACAAGATTATCTTTTTGCCATTCATGATGTTGGTGATTGGGAAGGAGAGGAAGAGCAGGTAGCTGAAACACTAAATGAGTTAATTCATTTTGCATGGGGTATGCTACCTGATGATTTAGATTGTGAAACAATCGACAACTTGATTAACGGTATCTGGGAACATCTTCGTGGTGATTTGGCGCTTATAGAGGCTGAGTTTGAAGAGTTAACAGATTGGGTTACTCACTATATTCATTCATCATTAGATGAACAGGTATAACAAATAGGTTAAACATGGAAACCACAAACAAGCTAAAAGACATTAATGAAGTGTTGGAGTTCTTATTTAAAGAATTTCCTAATTGCTTCAAGAAAAAAGACGGCATTAAGCCGTTAAAAGTTGGTATTTTTAAAGACGTTGCTGAACGTATTGAAGGCTCAGAACTTGTAAGTAAAACTCAGGTTCGTCAAGCCCTACGTAAATATACTTCGAACTGGCGCTATTTAGAAGCCGTAACTAAAAATGAATTCCGCGTTGACCTAGATGGTAATGATGCTGAAAAAGTGGAACAAGAGCACATTGAACACGCTCAGAAAGCACTTGAAGAAAGCCGCGCAAAAATGGCTAAGCGTAAAAAGCCTCAGCGTTCGCGTCAGCAAGACGGTGACACAAAATCTTACAAAAAGAAACCGCACGGACAATCACGTTCTAACGACAAAGGCGCTAGAGTTAACAAGAAGCCTGCACCACAGCAAGCAAAACGTAGTTCAGGAAAAGTTGAACCTTTGCCAGCTTCTGAAGTCAAGGTTAATAACAAAGTAAAAGTTAAACTTGGTCAAGCACTTGTTAATGCGACTATTACTGAAGTAAACAAAGACGAAGTTCATGTTGAATTAGTAACAGGTATGCAAGTTAAAACAAAAGCTGACAGCTTATTTATCGTTTAAGGAGTAGTGTATGAGTAAAAAGTTTTCGCTCATTCCCGTTGTCGTTGCACTCATCTCTAGTGCTTCTTTCGCTGCAGTTGATGCTGTTACAGCGAAAGATATCCCCGTATTAAAGCAAGAGGCTCAGCATACAACAGCAAGTAAAAGGGTGACTAACTTATTTACTCGTCAGCATTACAAGCGATTTAGCTTCAATGACGCGCTGTCAGAGCAAATATTTGATAGATATGTTGAGTCTTTAGATTTCAGTAAATCTATTTTTTTACAGTCTGATATTGCGCGTTTTGAAGTGAATAAAAAGCAATTCGATGATGCGCTTATGTCAGGCAAACTTGATTTTGCTTATGACTTATTCAATTTAAGTTTGCAGCGCCGTTTTGAACGTTTCCAATATGCAATCTCGCTTCTAGACAAAGAGATGACCTTTGATAAAGAAGATGCATTCTACTACGACAGAGAAGAAGTTGAGTTTGCTACAACACAAGAAGAATTGAATGAGTATTGGCGTCAACGCGTTAAATCTGATGCGTTACGTTTAAAATTGACAGGTAAAACGTGGCCTGAAATTAAAGATTTACTGACTAAACGTTACAACAATGCATTGAAGCGTTTAAGTCAAACAGATAGCGAAGATGCGTTCCAAGTCGTAATGAATGCGTTTGCGCGAAGCATTGAAGCACATACATCGTATTTATCGCCACGTAGAGCTGAACAGTTCAAGATGGACATGGATCTTGAATTAGAGGGTATTGGTGCAGTACTTGGTTATGATGAAGACTACACTGTTATCCGTTCACTTGTGCCTGGTGGTCCGGCAGATAAATCCGAGAAGATTAAACCCGACGATAAAATTGTCGGTGTGGCGCAAGAAGGTGAAGAGTTTGTCGATGTTATAGGTTGGCGTTTAGATAATGTTGTAGATCTCATTAAAGGGCCAAAAGGCACTAAAGTTAGACTTCAATATCTAAAAGGTTCAGATACCCATGGCACACCTAAAGTGGTTGAAATTGTTCGCGACAAAATTAAGCTTGAAGACCGTGCTGCAAAATCTGACGTATTTGAAGCTAAATATTCAGATTTAACGTCGAAAATTGGTGTTATTGAGATCCCAAGTTTTTACAATAATTTATCTAAAGACGTTAAGGTCGAGCTAACAAAGTTAAAAGAACAAAACGTTGATGGTATTGTGATTGACCTTCGTCAAAACGGCGGAGGCTCATTGTACGAGGCAACACAACTGACTGGCCTATTTATTGACCAAGGTCCAGTTGTTCAAATTCATACAGCATACAATCGAGTAGAAGCACAAAAAGACAGAGACGGCATTACTTTTTACGATGGTCCAATCACTGTACTTGTAGACAGATATAGTGCATCGGCATCAGAAATTTTTGCTGCAGCTATTCAAGATTACGGTCGTGGTATTGTCATTGGCGAGCAAACGTTTGGTAAAGGTACAGTGCAGCAGCATAGACCTCTTGCAAAAAACTATGACTTATTCAGCAATGCCCTCGGCAGCGTAACTTATACCATTGCGAAGTTTTACCGAATTAATGGCGGTAGTACCCAGCATAAAGGTGTCGTACCTGACATTTTATTACCTTCTGCTATTGACCCTGAAGAGTGGGGTGAAAGCCAAGAGGACAATGCACTTCCATGGGATAAGATTAAACAAGCAAAATATAAAAGCTTAGATAACTTAAATCCTCTAGTAACATATCTAAATGAAAAGCATGATTTACGTGTAGCGCAAGAACCTGAGTTCAATTATGTATTGTCAGACATTGCTCGTTACAACGAAGAGAAAGACAAAAACTTCATTTCTTTAGTAGAGTCTCAAAGGTTAAAAGATAGAGAAGAATCAGAGCAGCGCTCATTGGCTAGAACAAATGAAAGATTAAAGCGTCTTGGTTTAGAACCCATTAAAGATTTAGATGATGTACCAGATGTGATATCTGAGCTTGACCCTTATTTAGAAGAAGCAGCTCTAATTACTCAAGATCTAATCCGATATGGCCGACTAGCAAAAAATAATATTCAGAAATAAGCTAAAATTTATTCAACAAAGGCGCTTCGGCGCCTTTTTTATTACTCTAAGCAATATGTTTTGTTATTATTGGAATAAGTACGTAATTTTCTTCTGGCAGAAAATTATAGTGAATAAATCATAATCCGTTTGTCTCAAATGACCTTTTGCTAAAACACTGAGAAAAGATCAGTGCTTTAGCAAACATTCAAATGTGAAAACGGAAGATAAAAATAGGCTATTTGCCTTTGAATATTAATTAGAGCAAGGTCCACCTTGCCGGGAGAACACGCTTGAAACAACAAAAACAAGCATCATTTCTTGATGCATTCATTCCAATCTTAGTGTTGGTGTGCTTATTAGGGTCCGCAGTTTATTTATACGGAGATAACTCTTCATCAGGTCCGAATCAAATCGCCCTTTTATTCGCAACGTTTACAGCAGCTTTAGTTGGTTTAAAAAACGGCTACACTTGGCGCTTATTAGAAGAAGCTATGATTAAAGGCATCACTTTATCATTAGGGGCAATTTTAATACTCTTAATGGTAGGTGCATTAATAGGAACTTGGCTTTTATCTGGTACTGTTCCGACTTTAATATACTACGGCTTACAAATTATCAGTCCTCAGTGGTTCTATGCTGCAAGTTGCTTAATTTGCGGCATTGTCGCTATGAGTATAGGTTCATCCTGGACGACGGCAGCAACCATAGGTGTAGCATTACTTGGTGTGGCAACAGGTCTTGGTTTAGATCAGGTCGTCACAGCGGGTGCTGTAATCTCTGGCGCATATTTTGGTGACAAACTGAGTCCTTTATCTGAAACAACAAACCTTGCCCCAGCAGTTGCCGGTAGCGATCTGTTTGAACATATTCAACACATGCTGTGGACTACGGTACCAAGCTTTGTGATCGCAATGATTATTTTTGTCATCATGGGGTTCAGTGCAGAAGTTTCAAGTGATATCGGTCGAATTGATGATATCGTTTCTATCTTGAATGCCAACTTCAATATCAACCCTATGATGTTGATACCTCTGATTGTTTTGCTTGTTTTAGCATATAAAAAGATGCCAGCTTTCCCTGCAATTTCAATTGGTGCAGTTATCGGTGCTGTTTGGGCGCTTATCTTCCAATCAGACTTACTTGCAACGCAAGTTGATGTGTCTCAAGGCCAATTAGTTGGTTATTTTAAGCTCGTTTGGGCTACATTCTATGATGGTTTTGCTATTCAAACAGGTGATAGCACCATGGATGATTTATTAAGTGGTGGCGGTATGGCTGGTATGCTGACAACCACATGGCTTGTAATGACAGCTTTAATGTTCGGTGCCATTATGGAAAAGACAGGTCTGCTGGAAGTGTTTGTAAGAAGTATTTTAAGAGTGGCACGCAGTACAGGCTCTTTGATAGCGTCAACAATTGCAACTTGTTTCGGTACAAACCTAATAGCTGCCGATCAATACATCGCCATTGTTGTACCTGGTCGTATGTTTAAAGAAGAATACAAAAAACGCGGATTGAAGAGTGTGAACTTATCAAGAACACTTGAAGACGGTGGTACAATTACCAGCCCATTAATCCCATGGAATACATGTGGCGCTTACATGCAAAGTGTTTTAATGATCAATCCACTCGACTACGCAGTCTATGCTTTCTTTAACTTAATTAATCCATTCTTGGCCATAATCTATGCGTACATAGGCATTAAGATTTTAAAAATTGAGCCAAAACAGTTAGACAAAGAACAAGCATAATCCATGCATAATGATTAGCCCTTTTAAAGGGCTAAATCTTTTAAGGAATTCGATATGCAAAGCCAGCCTCAAGCTAAGTATTTAAAAGATTATCAAGCACCTTCTCACACAGTAACGAATTTAGAGTTAACCGTAGAATTAGATCCAACAGATACCAAGGTAGTCAGCAAAGCACTTTATTCAGCAGCGCAATCAGTCTCTGAGCTTTGTCTAGATGGTGTTGAATTGAACTTGATCTCGGTAAAAGTGAATGGTCAATTATTTAAAGATTTTGTTCAAACTGAGACATCATTAACGCTCAAGAATCTTCCAAATGAATTCACACTAGAAATTGAGAACACGATTTCTCCTAGTACAAATACATCATTGGAGGGCCTTTATCTTTCAGAAGGTGCTTATTGCACCCAGTGTGAGGCTGAAGGGTTTAGAAAAATCACGTATTTTTTAGATAGACCTGACGTGTTAACTGATTACTTAGTAACAATTATTGCCGATAAAGACATTCCTTACTTGTTATCTAATGGCAATAAAATCGAAGAGGGCAATTGGCCTGACGGACGTCGTTTCACTAAATGGCAAGATCCACATAAAAAGCCGAGTTATTTATTCGCCCTTGTAGCTGGTGATTTTGATGTTCTTAGAGATACTTTTGTGACCAGAAGCGGTCGTGAAGTTGCACTTGAGATTTTTGTTGATAAAGGCAATTTAGATAAAACACCTCATGCGATGGCATCGCTTAAAAATGCCATGAAGTGGGATGAAGAGCGCTTTGATCTAGAGTACGATCTAGATATCTATATGATAGTGGCTGTTGACTTCTTCAATATGGGCGCAATGGAAAATAAAGGATTAAATGTCTTTAACAGTGCTTGCGTTTTGGCAAATCAACAAACAGCAACAGATCGTGATTACCATACGATCGAATCAATTGTTGGCCACGAATACTTTCATAATTGGACGGGCAACCGTGTTACTTGCCGCGATTGGTTTCAACTGTCTTTAAAAGAAGGGCTAACAGTATTTAGAGACCAAGAGTTTAGTAGTGATCTTGGCTCACGCGCATTGAATCGAATCGATGCAGTTATGGCAATGAAAACGCATCAGTTTGCAGAAGATTCCGGCCCGATGGCTCACCCAATCCGTCCTGAGAAAGTTATTGAGATGAATAACTTTTATACAGTGACGGTTTATAACAAAGGCGCTGAAGTCATTCGAATGATGCACACCTTGTTAGGTGAAGCTAACTTTCAAAAAGGCATGAAACTTTATTTTGAACGTCACGACGGTCAAGCTGTGACATGTGATGATTTTGTTGCGGCTATGGGTGATGCAAGTGGCAAATGCTTAGAGCAATTCAAACTTTGGTACCGACAGTTTGGTACGCCAACGGTTCAAGTCGAAACTTCTTATAATGTTGAGCAACAAACCTTCACATTGAAACTTAATCAGATTCATGCTGAAAATGATCCTGTTTCTGAACCTCTGCATATTCCTTTCGCAATCGAGCTCCTTGATACAGCAGGCAATACGATACCGCTTATTTCTAATGGCAAAGATTTCGATGCTGTTATTGAATTGAAAGAAATCAGTGCAGAATTCACTTTTGAAAATATTTTATCTAAGCCAACGCCTGTCTTACTAGAAAACTTTTCCGCGCCTTGTGTTGTTAGCTATGACTACGAGTCTGAAGAGTTGATACACATTCTTAGACATGCTTCTAGTGATTTCACACGTTGGGAAGCGGCCCAGCGTGCTTTCACAATGGAAATTCAACATGCTGTGAACACATTGTCGGGTAGTAACCCAGTTAGTATCTCTGACACATTAATTAAGGCACTAAAATCAATAATTGCTGAAGAAAACACTGATAAAGCACTTATCTCTGAGCTGATAAAATTACCTAATTTTGATACTGTCAGTGCAGAGTTTTCTCCTGTTCCTGTCACTGAGCTTGTTGACATCTACAAGCAATTCGAACTTCAAATTGCGACGCAATTACAATCAGAACTAACGGCTGTTTATAAGAGTTGTTTAGAGTCAGGTGAAATTAGTGCTAGTGCGGTTGCAGCAAGAAGTTTAAAAGCAACGGCACTGTATTATTTGGCACTTCTTGAAAATGATGAGGTCACTGATTGGTTGCTTGCGAACAGCCAGCAAGACAATATGACTCTTAAATTGGCTGCGCTTAAAGCAGTAAAAAATGCCGATCATGAAGTTTCTGAACAGTTAATCTCACAATTCGATGCTCAATGGCGACATGATCCATTGGTTATGGATAAATGGTTTGCACTACAGGCCACAACTGATAACGATAGTGCGATTGATTTAATTAAGTCGTTATATGATCACCCCTGTTTTGATAAATCAAATCCAAACCGAGTTCGTGCTTTAGTTGGCCAATTTGCGCGTAGTAACCCAGCTCAATTCCATCGAATTGACGGAAAGGGTTATGAATTACTGGCAGATTTATTAATTGAGCTAAACGCAATTAATCCTCAGAATGCTTCTAGAATGGTTACGCCTTTCATGTCTTGGAAAAGGTACGATCCAACGCGACAACAATTGATCAAGTCTCAATTAGAACGTATTGCAAGTGTTGATAATTTGAGTGATGACTTATATGAAAAAGTAGATAAGGCGTTGAACGTTTAAATGGTTGAATATCATTTTTATTTGAATCTCACTAATGACGAATGTATGGCTTATTACAGAGGCGATTATGAGTTTGTTCAAGTAATCGAAGATGGTGGTAAAAGCATTCGTTTTCCTGCTTCTCATATTCGACGTTTTGTTAGCTCACTAGGGATAAGAGGGCGTTTTAGGCTTTGTCTGACAGATTCGAATAACTTTATTTCCTTGGAGAAAGTTTCCTAGAAATAGGTATTTGCTTCAGAATGGTTTGATTTTTATCGCTTTAAAATTAAACAATAATTCAGAATAAAATATTATTTGTTTATTGTTCAGCGTATTAAATCGTCACAATTTTAAGAATAGGATTTGTTATAAAGCAGAATTACGTGTTATAAATTATCTGGTAAGACGTCTTACCATGGGTAAAGTCGTGTCCAGAACAAAAAAAATAGTAACTTTTGGTTTTGTGAATTTGAGTTTTTGTACGTTCACTTCTAATGTTACTTCAATATAAAAACAACAACTTGATTAAAATAACCCGCATAGGGGGAACGCATAATGATTAAAAGAGCGCTCTTTGTTCCAAACAAAATAATGCTCGGCTTAGCGGCCACAGTTGCTGTAACAAGTGCAAATGTTTCAGCTGCAAGTTTCCAAGTCGGTGATTTTGATATCACATTCGATTCTACTTTTTCATACGGTCAAAGTATCCGTATTGAAGATCGTGATTTCCAATATATTGGTAAAAGTAACCATCCTAGATTTGATTGGTCTGGTTACAATGCTGGTCTTGGCAACACAAAGTATAGTTCTGCGCAAGTATGGGCTCAGCCTGGCGCTTATTCGAATAATGGTGATGCTGGTAACCTTAACTTTGATTCTGGAGACACTTTTTCTCAATTAATCAAAGGCACTCACGATTTCAGTATCACAAAAGACAATTGGGGTATCTTCTCGCGCTTCATGTATTTTAAAGACTTTGCGATGGAAGATGGTGACTTTGCTTATACAAACCCAGTATCGGGAAAAAAAGTCGACCCTTGTGCTGATAAATTAACAAAGGAACAGGTTTGTTCTGATGTTCGCCTATTAGATGCATTTATTTGGGCTGATTTTGATATTAATAACGGACAAAATCCATTATCAGTTCGACTTGGCCAACAAGTTGTGAACTGGGGTGAAAGTACGCTTATTTCTCATGGTATCAATGTTAACCCAGTTGATATTGACCGCTTAAGAGCGCCAGGCTCTGAATTAAAAGAAGCGTTTATCCCTGTAGGTATGTTTTGGGCATCATTGGGCATTACTGAAAACGTTACTTTAGAAGGTTTTTATCAGTACCAATGGCAAGAAACACGCTTACCTGCATCAGGCAGTTACTTCTCAACAAACGATTTTGCTTCTGAAAATGGATATATGCAAAATGTTCAATTAGGTTTTACATCTAATCCTGATATAGATCTTTACCACTTAACAGAGTCTCTTAACAGCCTGTATGCTGATGCGACATCAGCACTCATTGCTCAAGGCATTGAACCAACTCAACAGTTAGTGGCTGAAACAGCTGCTTCAATGTATATGGCTTATCCAACTAAAGTGGCGCTTAAAGGTAAAGGGTTGAATGGTAAAAGTGAGCCTAAGGATGCTGGTCAATATGGTATTCGTCTTGGCTTATTCGCACCTGAACTAAATGATACAGAATTTGCGCTGTATTACATTAATTACCATAGCCGCCGTCCGCTTATCTCTGGTAAAGCGTCAAACTTCCAAGCTGACGTCATTGCACAAGATTTAGCGTACATTGCAGCAAACACAATTGATGAAAACAATGTCACTAATTTGAATGCATTTACACAAGCTACAATCACTTACCCAGAAGATATCAAGCTTTATGGATTGAGCTTCAACACAGCTATTGGTGAAACGGCTTTCTCTGGTGAGTTTTCTTATCGTCAAGACGAACCTCTTCAAATCGATGACGTAGAGTTATTGTATGCAGGTATGGCTGAACAACTAGCGGCAGCTGGGTTACGAGAAGACTTCAGTAGCTTATCGCAACTAAGCACAAAAGACCAAGTAAGCTACGTTGGTCCAGGCGAAGTAGCACAGGGTTACATTCTTCGAGACTCAATGCAGCTTCAATTTACAGCAACGCATTTATTTGGCCCATCACTAGGTGCCGATAGCTGGGCTGTAGTGGGTGAAGTTGGTGCGGTTACAATTAAAGACATGCCTAGCTACGACGAACTTCGTCTGAATGTTGCAGGTACTGGCCGTAGTGGCACGATTGAAGGTTATGGACCGTTACTCGATAAAGGTGCTGAGTATGACCTTCTACATACAGCATTATCTAATGGACCAGAAACTAACCCGTTTCCTACAGCTTCGTCGTGGGGTTATCGCCTAATTGCTAAAGGTGATTACAACAACCTTTTTGCTGGCGTTAATTTCTCACCGCGTTTTGTATTCTCACACGATGTTAATGGTACTACGCCAGATCCTATGTACCTATTTGTCGAAGATAGAAAGTCTTTAGGTATGACAATGAACTTCACTTACCAGAATGCTTGGTCGTTTGACTTTAGCTACAACACATTCTGGGGTGGCGGTGCAACTAATACCTTCGCAGACCGAGATTTTGTATCTTTTAATATTAAGTATTCAATTTAAGGGCTTGTTATATGTTTAAAAAACCAAGCATGATCGCAGCAACGATAATAACAATGATGGCTGCACCTTTTGCTAATGCAGATATGACTGCAGAGCAAATAGCTAGACTAGGTGCTGATTTGACACCAATCGGCGCAGAAAAAGCGGGTAACGCGGACGGTTCAATACCAGCTTGGACTGGTGGTATAACTAAACCACCTGCGGGCTTTCAAGCTGGCATGCACCACATTGACCCTTATGCTGATGATAAGGTTATTCTTACCATCGATAAGAATAACCTTGATAAACATAAAGACTTATTGAGCCCGGGCCAAATTGCGTTATTTGAAACGTACCCTGATACGTTCAAAATGAACATTTACCCAACTCGTCGAAGTGCAGCATATCCTCAGTTTGTTTATGATGCGACGAAGAAGTATGCACAAACTGCAGAACTAATCGAAGGTGGTAATGGTATAAAAAATACTGCTATTGGTATTCCATTCCCAGTACCTGCAAATGGTTTAGAAGCAATTTGGAACCATTTATTACGCTACCGTGGTCTATCGATCGCGCGTTTCGGTGGTCAAGCAATGCCAACTGCATCAGGCTCTTATAACATTATCGGCTTTGATGAAAAGCTACTTGTTAAATACTCTGATCCAGCGGCAACGCCTGAAGCACTTCAAGAGTCCAATGTATTATTCAAGTTCAAGCAAAAAGTAACAGAGCCAGCAAGACTTGCCGGTACTGCGCTTCTTGTACATGAAACAATGGATCAAATTTTAACGCCTCGCCAAGCGTGGACTTATAACACGGGTCAACGTCGTGTTCGTCGTGCGCCAAATGTAGCATACGATGCACCAGGTACAGCATCTGATAGCTTACGTACTACAGATGACTTCGATATGTTCAATGGTTCACCAAATCGTTATGAGTGGACTTTGAAAGGTAAGAAAGAAATGTATATTCCATACAACAGCTATAAGCTTCACAGCGATAAGCTAAAGTATGATGACATTCTTCATGCCGGTCATATTAATCCAGAACATGTTCGTTACGAAAAACACCGTGTTTGGGTAGTTGAAGCAAATCTTAAAGACGGCACGCGTCATATTTACAAAAAGCGTGTTTTCTACATTGACGAAGATAGCTGGCAGATCCATGTAACAGATATCTACGATAACCGTGATCAAATGTACCGAGTGGCGATGGCTCACGGTTTGAACTACTATGATGTGCCTACTCATTGGAGTACATTAGATGTTTACCATGACTTAAACTCTCGTCGCTATTTAGCAATCGGTCTTGATAACGAAGAGTCAATGTATGACTTCACTCAGTCATTCAAAGACAATGAGTTTACGCAAAGTGCACTTCGTCGCGAAGGTAAGCGTTAATCTTCTTACAGAAATAAAAAAGTGGCTGTCACCCAGCCACTTTATTCAACATTCAAGACAAATTCCTTTGTCTTCGACAACAGATGTTCGAGTATTCAGCATGAAATTTAATCAGTACGCGTTTTGCTTGATGGCGACTTTTTCTTCCTATGAAGTATTATCAGCTCCGTCAGCTTCTTTACAAGTTGCAAAACCAAATTCAACACTATTTACAGACATAGATAGCACAGATGACCAAGTCGTTGCTGTTGGAAAGTTTGGCACTATTGTAACTTCAACAGATGGCCAAAATTGGCGACAAGCTGAAGTACCTGTTCAATCTCTTTTAACAGCTGTTACGATAAAGTCTGACAAAGCCGCATGGGCATGTGGCCATGATGCAACCATAGTGCATAGTTCAGATAATGGTAAAACTTGGCAATTACAGCAGTATTTACCTGAACAAGGGAAGCCATGCTTAGATATTGAATTTATAGATGAAAATACAGGTTTTGCTATTGGTGCCTATGGCATGTTTTATAAGACCACTAATGGCGGTAAAACTTGGCAATCACAATTCATTAGTGATTTTGTGCACCCTGATGACAAAGAATATCTTGAAGAACTAAAGCAGGATGATCCTGAAGCCTATCAAGACGAAATTAAATTTATTTTACCTCACTTCAATCGTTTATTGATTAAAGATCGGGCATTTTACCTTGTTGGTGAAATGGGTTTAGTAGCAAAAAGTGAAGATAAAGGTCTTACTTGGAAAAAATTTGATGAGTTTTACCCAGGTTCTTTTTTTAGTGTAAACGAAACAGCAGAAGGGCAAATTCTGGTTGCAGGACTAAGAGGAAATGCCTTCATTAAGTCACAAAGTGATATTGATTTCACTGAAATCGACATTGCGCAAACGGCAACTATCAATACGATTTTGCCACTTGAGGACTCAACTTTACTGTTTGCAAACTCAGGTTTGATACACAATTTTGATGGTCAGAAGGTTTCCAGTGAGCAACTGCCTTCAGGTCAAGCAATATTATCAGCGACCATTTTTAAAAATAAAGTAATTTTGGCAACGGAAAAAGGGCTAATTACTTGGGGAGATAGCAAGTAATGCAAGCTATATTGAATAAACTCGAATATGTCGTATTCCGTCACAGACTATTTATGGTTTTGGCGTTTATATTCGCCACTATTTTTCTTGGTTACAAAGCAACACATATTCAACTAGACGCAGCCTTTACTAAGAATATTCCTCTGCAACATGATTACATGAAAGTGTATCTTAAGCATGAAAAGCAGTTTGGGGGGGCCAACAGTATTTTAATTTCGGTGTGTGATGCCAATGGCGATATTTTTAATGAACCATTTTTCTCAACACTAAAATCAGTTCATGACCAGCTTTATTTTATCCCTGGTGTTAATAGACCGCTGGTAAATTCTATTTTTTCTCCGAGTGCACGCTTTGTGGAAGTCGTAGAAGATGGTTTCGCCGGTGGGCCTATTATTCCTGCTAATTTTGCACCAACAGAAAATGGTTTAGCAGTCGTAAAGCAAAACATTGAAAAAGCCAATGTAGTAGGGCGTATGATTGCCAGTGACTACAGTTGTGCCATGGTAACAGCGCAATTACTAGAGACTGATCCGCAAACGCAGGAGAAGTTAGATACGTTGGCGTTTGCTAAAAAGCTAGAGGATGAAATTCGTAAGCCATTAGAGAGTGATAATGTGACTATTCATATTATTGGCTTCGCTAAAATGGCTGGTGACATTGCAGATGGTGCTAAAGGTGTTGTGCTATTCTTTGTTATAGCTATCTTGTTCACCTTTATCATGGTGTGGCTATTTTGTAAGAGCTTTAAGCTAACTCTTTTACCTATTTTATGTTCATTAATTGCTGTTATCTGGCAAATGGGCTTACTGTCTTCTCTAGGCTTTGGCTTAGATCCTATGTCTATTCTTGTGCCATTCTTAGTATTTGCAATTGGTGTGAGTCATGGCGTGCAAATGATCAATGCCATTGGTAAGAAAGTATCTGAAGGTGTTTCGAGTAAAGTTGCTGCTCAAGCTAGTTTTAAAGCACTACTTATTCCGGGTGGTATCGCGTTGTTATCAGATACGGTTGGCTTCTTAACCTTATTAGCAATTGATATCGGAATTATTCGTGAGCTTGCTATCACGGCAAGTTTAGGTGTCGCTGTTATTATCTTTACTAATTTACTATTGTTGCCTGTATTAGCTTCTTATTTTAACTCTTCAAAGATCCATCGAGTTGATGATGGTGACACAGCCTCGCATAAATTATTCACCGCTATGCGTGAAAGTTTAGTTGCAGCGACTGACCCTAAAAAAGCAAAAATAATCATCTTTATTTCAGTTGTATTATTTGCCTTTGGTTATTGGCAATCAAACAATATGAAGATTGGTGATTTACACGCAGGTGCACCTGCTTTGCATGAAAGTGCACGATACAACCAAGATACGTTCTTAATTAATGACAGGTATACGATTTCGTCAGATATCTTAAAGGTACTAGTAGAAGCGTATCCGGCTGCCTGTACTGAATTTGATACTATGGAACGAGTTAGTCGTTTCCAATGGAGAATCGAGAACTTAGAAGGTGTGCAATCGGCAGTGTCTTTAAGTTCTGTAGCGCAATCAGTAAATGCTGGCTACAACGAAGGAAACCTGAAATGGCAAACGCTTCCTCGCAATAGTGCCTCGCTGGTTCAAGCAACTTCTCGTGTAGAAACAAGTACGGGTCTACTGAATGGTGATTGTTCTGTGATGCCTATAGTTATTTTCATGGAAGACCATAAAGCTGAAACCATTGATTATGTGGTTGCAAAAATCAAAGAGTTTGCAGCAATTGAAAATACTGACAAAGTGCAATTTAAGTTAGCCTCGGGACCAATTGGTGTTATGGCCGCAACCAATGAATCTGTTGCCGAAGCACAAATTCCAATGATGATTTATGTATATGGTGCAGTAATTATTCTTTGTTTATTGAGCTTTAGAAGTGTTAAAGCGACCATCGCTGTTGTTTTACCTTTATACATAGTATCAACTTTGGCTCAAGCGCTGATGGTAAAACTTGAAATTGGTTTAACTGTATCTACATTACCTGTTATTGCACTTGGTGTGGGTATTGGTGTCGATTATGGTATTTATATCCTCTCGTCGATGATGTCACAGCTTAAGCAAAACGTGCCATTATCTATTGCGTACCGTAATGCACTTGCCGAACGTGGTAGTGCGGTGCTATTTACAGGTATTACATTGGCAATAGGCGTAAGTACGTGGATATTCTCAGCGCTTAAATTCCAAGTTGATATGGGTATTCTTTTAACCTTTATGTTTTTAGTCAACATGCTGGGGGCAGTACTGTTATTGCCTGCTATAGGTACGCTTCTCTGGCCTGACCAGAAAAAAAAATGTGAATAAATGTGCTTTAAAATGGCAAGGATTGCCTATTTATATCTATTATTTGTGAATAGATGAGCAAATGGCTGAAAAGCTTGAAATGTTTTCGTCGAAAAAGCTGTTTATTAGCGTCAGAAAGGTTAGAATTTACCTGACTCCACGCTAATAAATGGCTGTACAAATAATCTACCGTTCAAGGTGGTATAGATTAAGGAACACATATGACACAAAATGAAGGTCCAGCATCTGTTATCTTAGATAATGTATGTAAGTTGATCCAAAAGAAAGTTCATGCAGACAATGTGTCACTCGTTGAAACTTTTGCCAAAGCCTTGTACAGCAATATGTCTAAAGAGGATCTGGCAAAACGTAACGACAGTGACCTATACGGTGCAGCACTGAGTCTTTGGAATTCACTTGAAAAAAATACGTCTGATGAAGCCGTAATTAGAGTGTTTAACCCAGAGGTATCAAAAGATGGTTGGCAATCGTCGCATACGATTGTTGAGATCATCGCAAACGATATGCCGTTCTTAGTTGATTCAGTGCGTATGGCAATGAATCGTCTGAACATCGTCTCTCATCTTCTTCTTCACAGTCCGTTGAAAATCAAACGTGACGAAAACAGCCAAATCTCTGCAATTTCAAACTTAAAAGCCGAGCAAGAATCAAATTCTACAAAAACTGTTTTCTTTATCGAAATTGATCGTCAAACTGATTCAGAAGCAATTGTTACACTAACAAGTGAATTACAGTCAGTTCTAAAAGACGTTTCGCTTGCTGTAGCAGACTGGTTGCCAATCAGAGACAAACTTGTTTCTGTGACAAATGAGCTGCCATCTCGTAACTTTGGTTGTACTGAAGCTGAAGTAAAAGAAGCCGCTGAATTTTTAGAATGGCTAGTGAAAGACAACTTCACTTTCATGGGCTATCGACAGTATGACTTGAACCCAGTGCAAGGGGATTACGAGTTAAAACCGGTTACAGGCACTTCTTTAGGTCTTATGAAAAATACGTCTGATGAAAACAGCCGTTTGCTTTCTGAGTTACCAGAAGTCGCCCGTAAAGAAGCACGTAGCAATAACTTATTAATTCTTACAAAAACAAATTCGTTATCGCGTGTACACCGACCAGCTTATGTTGACTATGTTGGTATTAAGCGTTTTGATGATAAAGGCAATGTAGTAGGGGAAGACCGTTTCATTGGTTTATTTTCTTCAAGCTTTTATAACAACAGCGCAGCAGATGTCCCAATTTTAGAGAGCAAAATTAATCGCATCATGGAAGCATGTGACTTTGCAAAAGGCACGCACGCATACAAAGCGGTATTGAACATCCTTGAAACATACCCTCGTGATGAATTAGTTCAGGCTCGTGAATCTGAGCTTTTAGAAGTTGCTACCGGTGTATTACAGGTGCAAGAGCGAAATATGTGTCGTTTATTCATCCGTAAAGATGTATATGGCCGTTTCTTCTCTTGTATGGTGTATGTACCGCGAGAAAGATATAACACCGCGCTTCGTCGCGAAACTCAGCAACTCCTTGCCCGTTCGTTTAATTCAACGGATAAAGTTGAATTTACTACTTTCTTCTCAGAATCTACGTTAGCGCGTACTCATTATATTGTGCGTGTAGCTGACAACAATATTGAATATAACGTGAAAGATATCGAAAATAATTTAATTGAAGCGGCCCGTACTTGGGAAGATAAGCTTCAAGCTGCTCTTTTAGAGAGTAATGGTGAGTCTCGAGGTAATGAGCTTAACCGTAAATATAGCAATGCGTTCCCGTCAGCATATAAAGATCAAGTTTTACCTTCAGCTGCGGTTGTCGATATCGAAAAACTTGAAACGCTAGACGAAGAGAACAAGCTAGAAATGTTGTTCTATCGTCCTCAAGAAGAAGCAAACTCTAACATTGTTCGTTTAAGCTTATTCCATAAAGATGAGCCTATTCACTTGTCTGACGTAATGCCGATGCTTGAAAACTTTGGTTTACGTGTCATTGGTGAAACACCATATGCAGTGAAGACCAGCGATGGTCAAGTAAACTGGATTATGGACTTCTCTATGCTGCTTGATAGCAAGGGAATTTCTGACTTCAACCAAGTTTCAGCGCGTTTCCGTGCGGCACTGACAAATGTTTGGAACAATCGTTTAGAAAATGACGGTTTCAACCGCTTAGTGCTTATGGGTGGCTTAAAAGGCCGTGAAGCGTCAATTCTTCGTGCATACGCTAAGTATATGCGTCAAATCGGTGTGACTTTCTCTCAGTCATACATTGAGAATACTTTTGAGCATTATCCTCAGATTGCAAGCAAGATTGTCGAACTATTTATCAAAAAGTTCTCTCCTGCAAAACCAGCAGCGCAGAAGACCTTAGACAAACTAGTTGCAAGCATTCATGAAGACTTAGAACATGTAGCAAACCTAGATGATGACCGAATCATTCGCTTATATGTTGATATGATCAATGCAACACTTCGTACTAACTTCTTCCAAAAAGAAGCAGATGGTACGAACAAATCATATGTTTCATTCAAAGTTCAGCCAAGTGCTATTCCTGAAATGCCATTACCGCTGCCAGCATTCGAAATCTTCGTATACTCGCCTCGCGTAGAAGGTGTTCACTTACGTGGTGGTAAAGTTGCACGTGGTGGCCTACGTTGGTCTGACCGTCGTGAAGATTTCCGTACTGAAGTACTGGGCCTAGTAAAAGCACAACAAGTTAAGAACACTGTTATCGTGCCTGTTGGTTCAAAAGGTGGCTTCGTTTGTAAGCAGCTTCCAACAGAAAGAGAAGCTTTCTTCAAAGAAGGTCAAGAGTGTTACAAACTATTTATCCGTGGTCTATTAGACATCACTGATAACATCATTCATGGTGACATTGTCCCTCCTGTTGATGTTGTTCGTCACGATGAAGACGACCCTTACTTAGTTGTAGCTGCTGACAAAGGTACAGCGACGTTCTCAGATATCGCAAATGGTATTGCTGAAGAATACAACTTCTGGTTAGGTGATGCGTTTGCTTCAGGTGGTTCTATTGGTTATGACCACAAGAAGATGGGTATCACAGCGAAAGGTGCTTGGGAATCAGTTAAACGCCACTTCAGAGAAATGGGTATCGATTGTCAAACAACTGATTTCACAGCGGTTGCTATTGGTGATATGGCCGGTGACGTATTCGGTAATGGTATGCTTCTATCTAAGCATATTCGTTTACAAGCTGCATTTAACCACATGCACATTTTCATCGACCCTAACCCTGTTGCGGCAAGCTCTTACCTAGAACGCGAGAGATTATTTGCACTACCTCGCTCAAGCTGGGAAGACTACGACAAGTCATTAATTTCAGAAGGTGGTGGCATTTTCTCTCGTGCTGCTAAGTCAATCACATTGACACCAGAAATTAAAAAGATGCTAGGCACTAAGAAAGCCAGCATGACACCAAACGAATTGATCAAAGCATTATTAATGATGCCTTCAGATCTTTTATGGAATGGTGGTATCGGTACTTACATTAAAGCTAAATCTGAAACAGATGCTGATGTAGGCGACCGCGCGAATGATGCACTGCGTATCAATGGTTCTGAACTTGGTGCAAAAATCTTCGGTGAAGGTGGTAACTTAGGTGCGACGCAACTAGGCCGTATCGAGTTTGCTGCTAAAGGTGGTCGTATTAATACTGACTTTATTGATAACGTAGGTGGCGTTGCGTGTTCAGATAATGAAGTAAATATCAAAATCTTGCTTAACGGTTTAGTGGCTGAAGGTGACTTAACTAAGAAGCAACGTGATGAGTTACTTTATGCAATGACGGATGAAGTATCTGAGCTAGTATTGGCTGATTGTTACCGTCAAACTCATACGCTGTCTATTACAAAGTCTAAGGGGCCTGCGACGCTTAAAGAGAAGATCCGCTTCATCCATGCTCTAGAGAAAGATGGGAAGTTAGACAGAGCTATCGAGTTCTTACCAACAGATGAAGAACTCGCAGAACGTGCTGCTGCTGGTCAAGATTTAACACGCCCAGAGCTGTCTGTTCTTGTTTCTTACTCTAAGATGGTATTAAAAGAGTCTTTAGTTACAGATGAAGTTTCTGAAAATCCTTATTACCGTCAGTTATTGGTGAATTCTTTCCCTGTTCCACTTCGTGACAAATTCAATGCAGCAATGGATAACCACCCACTGCGCAAAGAAATCATCGCGACTAAACTTGCGAACAATATTGTTAACGACATGGGTCTTAACTTTATGGTTCGTATGCATGAAGAAACAGGTGCTTCAGACAGCGAGATTGCACTTTGTTACTCAATCGCAAGTGCGATTTTTGAAATGAAGGGTACTTGGAACGACATTGCAAACCTTGATAACCAAATCTCAGCTGATGTTCAAACTGAAATGCTGTATCAACTTCGTCGTACGGTTCGTCGAGCAACACGTTGGTTCTTACGTCACCGTAACAAGGCAATGACAATTGAACAAACTATCGAGTTCTTTGCTCCTACATTCAAAGATGTTAGTGCAAACCTAAGCGAATACTTAGTTGCTGATGAAGCGCAATCAATTGCTAAAAATGCAGATAAATTGACTGAGCAGGGGGTACCTTCAGAGCTTGCTACACGAATTGTGTCATTATCAAGTTTATTCTCGGTAATGGATTTAGCTGAAGTTGCAGATAACTCGTCAAAAGCGATTGATATGGTATCTAATACTTATTTCAAGCTTGGCGCGAAAATGGGTCTTCACTGGTTCTTAGATCAAATCACTGCTCAGCCAGTGACAAATCACTGGCAAGCTCTTGCTCGTGCTTCATACCGCGAAGAGCTAGATTGGCAGCAGCGTTCGTTGTCTGAGGTTGTTTTAAACAGCTTAGAAACTGAAACTGCGGATGTGAATGAACTTGTTGAATCTTGGATGGACAAGCAATCTGTGTTACTGACGCGTTGGCAGCATATGGTTCAAGAGTTCAAAACGTCTCAAAGCCATGACTTTGCGAAAATTTCAGTCGCACTGCGTGAATTAATGTTACTAAGCCACAACTGTGACACTTCCAAATAATTTATAAACCGCTAAAATACCTCAGCTTTGCTGGGGTATTTTTTTGCCCAGATTTTTTTTACGATTACTAAGGAGTTTTCATGTTTTATGAACTAGCGCGTCGCTATATGTTCGGTCGAGATGCTGAGTGGGCCCATGATTTTGCATTGGGTAACCTTCGTCGTTTTGCCAATACACCGCTCAGTATGGCTTGGTCGCAATCTGTTGCAGATAAACCTGTAAACTTTCTTGGTATAGATTTCAAAAACCCAGTTGGTCTCGCTGCTGGATTGGACAAAAATGCTGAATGTATTGATGCTTTTGGTCAAATGGGTTTTGGCTTTATTGAAGTAGGAACGGTTACACCCCGACCTCAAGCGGGTAATGATAAACCACGAATTTTCAGACTACCTGAAGCACATGCTGTTATTAACCGCATGGGTTTCAATAACAAAGGTGTTGATAATCTAGTTAACAATGTAAAAGCTTCAAAATACACAGGTGTTTTGGGTATCAATATTGGCAAAAACAAAGACACGCCAAACGAAAAGGGTAAAGATGATTACATTCACTGCATGCGAAAAGTTTTTGAACATGCTTCTTACATCACTGTGAATATTTCATCACCTAACACTCCAGGGCTTCGTGACCTACAGTATGGTGATGCACTAGATGATTTACTACAAAGCCTTAAAAATGAACAAGTTGATTTAATCGCTAAGCACGACAAATCAGTACCTATGCTTGTAAAAATTGCGCCTGATGTTGACGCGGTCCAAGTTCAGCAAATCGCTGAATCACTTATGAAGAATCGGATTGACGGTGTGATTGCAACGAATACGACGCTTGAGCGTGAAGCAGTCAAAGGTTTACAGTATGCAGATGAAATGGGTGGCTTATCAGGTCGCCCAGTTCGAGAGAAATCTACCTTTGTTGTTAACGAATTGAAAAGGATCACTGAAGGAAATCTTCCGATCATTGGTGTTGGTGGGATCGATTCGGCTGATTCTGCTAAAGAAAAACTTAATGCAGGTGCAGATTTAGTCCAGGTATATACAGGGTTTATCTATGAAGGGCCGCAATTAGTTAAGCGAATTGTTGACGCTTTATAATGATCAGTTATATAACTAAATGATCCTTTAAAATTTGTTCTTATAAACATTTTTAACATTTTCTATTTTTCGCTATACTCCTGTCTCTAACTAGATAAGGCTAGTAGGCAGGAGATCTCATAGTGCAAGCTTCTAAAGAATGGCAGTGGTTACGTTGTAATGAACGCAATCGACTTCTTATTGACTTAGGTGATGAGCTTCAACTATGCACGCCTTTTAAATTATACCAACTTACTGGCGACTCCTTATCTAATCCAAAGTTTTGTATCGACGATGCAGAATATTATCAAAACGTTTATTTTTACCTTCAGAATTTCAAAGTGTGGACTGACGCTCAATGTTGTCAGGTCGCTTTAAATGCAACTGCAGCGAAATTTCATTTAAAACCTATGCTTGCAAAAAGTTGGTTTTTTACTGAATACACCGGCAATGCTGACAGGACTGAAGCAATCGTAGCGCTAAATTCATCTCAACAAACTGGTGAGTTTTTTATTGTTGAATGTGATGCTGAGAGCTCATTGTGCATTAGTTTAAATTCTGAGTTTAAATTAGATGAGCATCTTACTTTAGACCCGTTTCAAGCAATACGAGTTTTGAATAATCGTATTCATCCTCTGATGTTAGCTGACAAAATTACCAAAACAGCTTAACTCAACAAAGCAAGCAACAAACAACCTGTGATATACTTTCGTGCATTAAAGTATATAGGGTTAAAACATTGCAATTTATCGCGCTTACTTCAATTGGTATTGAGAATTTATTAGTAGATGAAATCAAAGAGCAAGGCTTAGATGTTATCAAACAATCTGTTGGGTCAGTAAAGTTTGAGGCGGATAATAGCCAAGCACAACGATTTTGTTTAGTCACACGTTTTGCAACACGTGTCATGCTGCTTTTAGAAGAAAATGCAGAGATTAACACCAAAGAAGATTTATATAAATTTGCACGTTTTCAGCCTTGGCAAGAATTCTTTGGTCCAAAACAAACATTTGCGATTGAATTCAATGGTACAAACCAGGCTTTAAAAAATACTCAGTTCTCAGGGTTAGTGATTAAAGATGCCGTAGTTGATTACTTCAACGACCTATTTGAGCAACGTCCAAACGTAGACAAAGCCGAGCCAAATATTCGTATTGTGGCAAAATTAAATAAAAGCCATTGCATGCTTTATTTAGATTATTCAGGCCCACGTTTATCTGACAGAGGTTACAGAACTCGACAAGGCAAAGCGCCTATTCGTGAAAATTTAGCAGCCGCATTGGTAAAGCGCAGTGGTTGGTTGAATGATGTAAGTCTGCCTCTATTTGATCCATGTTGTGGTTCAGGTACTTTACTTATTGAAGCAGTTGGAATGGCAAACAAGGTACCTGCGAATATTAATCGTAAGTTTGCGTTCCAAAACCTGCCTAGCTTCAGACCAGCAAAATTTGATGAAATCAAACAGGCTTTGAAAAGCGAAATAAAAGAAAACAATTTATGGATCATGGGTTCAGATTTTGATGAACGAGTTATTAATGTTGCGAAGCAAAATGCGCGAAGAGCTGGCGTTGAGAATCTCATTGATTTTAGTGTTAAAGATGCGAATAAATTGTCTCAAGTTGCCAAGCGTTCTGGGGTTGTATTAAGTAACTTACCTTATGGTGAACGTTTAGGTGCGATGGCCGAACTTATAAACCTATACAGAAATATGGGTCTAGGGTTTAAAAAGTACTTCCAAAATTGGCAACTGGCACTTTTAGGCACAGACGAAAGTTTATTCAAATTACTCAAATTAGCTAAATCTAAAACCTATAAGTTTAAAAATGGTCCACTTGATGTCGCACTCTACCTTTACGATGTGAACGAAAAACAGGTAAGCCAAAGCCAAGAGAAGACAGGTTTGAACTTTGAAGGTTCTTCAGCTTTTGGAAACCGTTTAAAGAAAAATAAAAACGCCCTTAAATCATGGATTAAAAAGGAGGGCATTAATGCGTATCGTTTATATGATGCAGACATTCCTGAATATAATGTCGCTGTCGATGTTTATAACGATTCTGCGGTTATCTTCGAATATGCAGCACCGAAAGAAATTGACGATACCGTTGCTCAAAAACGTCTACAAGACGTCATCACCTTAACGTCTGAACAACTTAATATTCCAGCTGAGAATATTGCAGTTAAGGTTCGTAAAAAGCAAAAAGGCGATTCGCAATACAATAGTTTCGATAAGCAAAATAGAGTCGATGTAGTTGAAGAGTTTGGTGCGAAATTTAAAGTAAACTTGTTCGACTATTTAGATACGGGCTTATTCTTAGATCACCGTCTGGCACGTCGCTATATCCAGCAAAATGCAAAGGGCCAACGTGTATTGAACTTATTCTCTTACACCGGCAGTGCATCTGTTCATGCTGCAGTGGGCGGTGCGAAGTCGGTTACAACCGTTGATATGTCAAAAACCTATTTAAAGTGGGCAGAAGAAAACTTTGCACTAAACAATCTTAAAAATCCTCGTTTTAGATTTGAGCAGGCAGATTGCTTAAAATGGCTTGAACACGCACAAGGTCAATATGATTTGATCTTTTTAGATCCACCAACCTTCTCTAACTCGAAGCGTATGAAAGCAGAGTTTGATGTGCAGCGAGATCACATCAAATTGATGGAGTGGGTGAAAAAAATTCTAAGCCCGAAAGGCACTTTATTGTTCTCGAACAATAAGCGTGGGTTTAAAATGGATGAAGTCGCTTTAATGGGGTTAGGTCTGAAGGCTGTGAATATCTCTGATAAGACGCTCTCACCTGACTTTAAACGTAACAAACAGATCCATAATAGTTGGTTGATCACACATGGATAAATTTACCCTTTATCACACCGAGGGCTGCCATTTATGTGAGCAAGCTCTTGCGTTACTGAATGCTCATTTAAATTCTGAGCAAATAATTTTAAGAGATATTGTCGAAGAGCTAGAGTTGGTAGAAAAATATCAGTACACCATTCCTGTAGTGGCAAATAAAAACAATCAAGAGTTAGGTTGGCCATTCGACGAGCAAAAATTAAAAGAGTTTATAAACTAAGATGGATTTAATCAGAATTGCAAAAGCGCAGTTAGCTTTTGGTACACACCCACTATTAGATAATGCCGATGCGGTGATTGAAGCCGGTGAACGCGTCTGTATTGTTGGCCGTAACGGCGCAGGTAAATCAACTTTACTCAAAGTACTTGATGGGCAAGTTCAACTAGACGATGGAGAAATCAACCAAGTTGGTGATTTAAAAGTATCTCGTCTAGAACAAGACCCACCAAAAGGTGCTGAAGGCTCAGTGTTTGATTATGTTGCCAATGGTATTCCTGACATCGCTAATTTACTCATTGAATACCATCACGTCAGCGAGCAAATGCAATCAGATTATTCTGAATCTGTGTTAAATAAATTTGAGAAACTATCTTCTCGTATTGAAGCTCAAGATGGTTGGCGCTTTGAAAGCCGTATTAAGCTGGTTTTAGCACAATTAGAGCTGACTCCTGACATGCGATTAGAGAAGCTATCAGGTGGCTGGTTAAGAAAAGTTGCTTTGGCAAAAGCACTTGTGAGTGAACCTGATTTGTTGCTACTTGATGAGCCAACGAACCACTTGGATATGAACAGTGTTATTTGGCTAGAGCAGTTTTTAAAAGATTTCAAAGGCGGCATTGTATTTATTTCGCACGATAGGGCGTTCATCCGCAGTATTGCAACACGCATCCTAGATTTAGATCGCGGCCAGTTAATTTCTTACCCAGGTAACTACGAAAAATATCTTGAGCAAAAAGCGCATGACCTGAAAGTTGAAGAAGCGCAAAACGCTCTATTTGATAAAAAGCTAGCCGAAGAAGAAGCTTGGATCAGACAAGGCATAAAAGCGCGTCGTACACGTAATGAGGGACGTGTTAGAGCTTTAAAAGCACTTCGAGTCGAAAGAAAACAGCGAGTTGAGCAAGTTGGTAAAGCTGACTTTAATATCGAAACAGCTGAACGCTCTGGAAAACTTGTATTTGAAGCTAAAAACTTAAAACATGCCTTTAAAAATAAACCTATTGTTAATGATTTCTCTACCCTCGTTATGCGTGGAGATAGAGTCGGTTTAATTGGACCAAACGGTGTAGGTAAAACAACCTTGCTTAAATTGCTATTCGGTCAACTTGAAGCCGTATCAGGCAGTGTCAAACAAGGCGTAAACCTTGAAGTTGCTTACTTTGATCAATATAGAGAAAAGTTAGACGAAGAAGCGACGGTGCAGGACAATGTTGCAGAAGGTAAGCAAGAAGTTATGATGGGCGGTCGTAGCCGACACGTTTTGGGTTATCTCCAAGACTTCTTATTTCCGCCTGCACGAGCTAGAACGCCAGTTAAAGCATTGTCAGGGGGTGAGAAAAACCGTTTATTATTGGCCAAGCTTTTCTTGAAACCTTCAAATGTCCTTGTTTTAGATGAACCGACCAATGACCTTGATATTGAAACACTTGAGTTGTTAGAAGACATCATTAACCAGTACCAAGGCACTATTCTTATTGTAAGTCACGACCGTGAGTTTATCGATAACACTTGCAATAGCGTATGGGCGTTTTCAGGTGATGGGGAAGTCATTGATATTATTGGTGGTTACACTGATTATCAAGTTTATAAAGCTGAACTTGATGAAAAAAGAAAGCAACTAGAAAAGCAGCATATTTCGCAGACCCCTAAAGAGATAAAAAAAGATAAGACAAATAACAAAAGTAATAAGCTAAGTTACAAATTAAAACTTGAATTAGAACAACTGCCCAGTAAAGTAGAGGCTCTTGAACTTGCACTAGAAGAGCAGCAAACTTTAGTTAACGATCCTGAGTTTTTCAAAAAACCTCAGGAAGAGACTCAAGCAGCATTGAACCAATTAGCAAATACAGAGTCTGAGCTTGAAACCGCTTATGCCCGCTGGGAAGAGTTAGAAGAATTACAAAATCAGTAGTAAGGATTAAAATGAAAAAAACAATCTTAGCAGCCAGTTTATTATCAGTACTAAGCAGTACTGCCTTTGCTGCTACTTACCAGTTAACTGAGTTGCCTAGGCACGAAAATAGCAAGAATACCTTTATTTCTGATGTTAATGAATCCGGAGAAGTAATAGGTGCTGCAAGTTCTCTATTCAATACAGCCATCGATATCTCTTACCTTGACTTTGAAAGTTCGGAATTAGAATCATTGTATAGCCGATATGTTAGCAGCCTAACGAGTAATGAAGAGGCAACATTTACTCTTGAAGATATAAAAAATGGTGCGGCTAACACTAATGCTGACGCTCATGCATTCATGATAGGCGCTCTAGCATCATATAGTGGTAACGCAGACTACCAAAAAATAAATGATCGAATTGGGCTTATAATTTCAGCAAACTCAGCTGACGAATTAACACTTTTTGATATTCAAGCAACCTATGCTGATTCATTAACTCGTTCAGTTACCAACTTCCCAACCGCAATCTCTGATGATGGAGTTATTGCTGCTTGGGGATCTTCACCATATAGACAAGAGGTTTTCACAAAAGAAGGAGAAGACGATAAAACTGTTTTTGTGAGGGATTGGACATCACGTGGTTTAGTGATTTCGCCAAGTGGAAAAAGAGTAACGCTTGAGCCTGGATTCGACACTTACGGTGGAACCTCAATGGTTACTGACATAGTTCAGCTCGACTCTGGTAATTACATCGCTGTGGGTAGCAGCAGTGTTTCAATTCCAGAAAATAGTCAGGAAAGCTACGATGATAATTGCGATGGTATAGATGAACTTGTATCAGTATGCTCATGGCAATTACAAAGAGGCAGCTTTTATAACACCGAAGCTTTTCAGTGGGAACTAGATAACAATTTGGATGTTGTAGGTTCACAAAGCCTTGGATTAGGTATAGTTCGTGAAGATGATGAGAAAGGTGCTTTTAACAGCTTAGCACTTGCAACCAATAAAAATGGCATTGCGGTAGGTTATTCAATTGTAAGAAATACTGACGATGACAGGATATATGCTTATGAGCAAGCAGGGTATTTTAAAGATGGTGAGTTTAATCGCATCCATGCTCACGAAACATATATACAAGGTGGTAAAGCAATAGATATTAATAACAGTGATATTGTTATTGGTAATTACTATGAGCAAGGTACTTCGTTCAATGGGCAATTAGTAGTTAGGAAGCAAGTAGGTTTCTACTACGATATTAATTCAAAGACTTATGAAGAAATTCCAGCTTTCTTCACTGGTTCTAAAGTTACTGTCAGAGATATCAACGACAAAGGACAAGTCGTAGGTCAAGGTGAAATTGAAAAAAATACTTCATCACCGAAATACGAAGCATTCTTATACGAAGTGGGTGCTGATAAGGTTACAAATATAAATGACCTTCTTCCTTGTCGGTCTGAAGACGGCGGTGAGTTTCCTTACACGATTGCTGAGGCTACGAAAATCACTGACTCTGGATTTATTTATGCCAATGCGACTAAGACAGTGGAAAGAAGAGATACACTTGGTCAAGTCATGAAAGACAGTGATGGCGATATAGAGTATGAAGCGGTTGTAGTTCCAGTTTTATTAACCCCAATTGCAGGGGGGACAATTGATGAATGTACTCCTCCAGAGGCAGAAGAATATGAGAGACAATCAGCTAGTTTTGGCTTTCTTTCTTTTCTTGCTCTTCCATTACTATGGTTAAGAAGAAGAGTTTCTTAAATATTCTATTATAGACATAAAAAAAGCCCTTAAGGGCTTTTTTTATGTCTATAATTTATCTAGCGTTTATTGACCTCTAGAATTCCAAGCTTTGTTGACCGAGTGGCGCCAAAGCCAATCAATGCCAAAGTATCCAATAATCGCAGCGATAGACGCACAAATTAGAGAACCAACTATAAATGCAGGACCAATTGTCGATAGACTTTCTGTAAGCCACTCCCAACTTGCTTCAAAATGGAAAGGTTGAGTTTCTTGGCCTAAAGCGAATACACCCACTCTGTATGAGCAATAGAAGATTGGTGGCATGGTAAGCGGATTGGTGAGCCAAACAAGTGCAACTGATAAGGGTAAATTCACACGAAAAGGAATTGCACAAGCAGCAGCTAATACCATTTGAAAGGGAACAGGGATGAAAGCAAAAAATAAACCGACTGAAAAGGCGCCTCTAGCAGAGCGACGATTGAGATGCCAAAGATTTGCATCATGGAGCAAACTGCCAAAAATTTTCAAAGATTTTTGTTGTTTGACCTTATTGTGATCAGGTAAGAATTTTTGGATCGTTTTTTTTGGCATAACAAGCAACCATATACTTCAATGTTGATCTGCTGGGGATTTCTGTATGGCTGTGTTCAAGCGGTTTTTTACTTTCACACTTGGCAGTTTTACAGCTCACTGATATTCCTCATCGTAATGTGTTGCTATTTTAAGCCCATTTTGAATCTATTGTTAGGGTTTATTTTTGCTATTTTTGTCGTAGTCTCTCATTCTGAGCTTTTTTATAGCTATAAAGCTTATAAAACCTCTGTAAGTGATGTTAGTGATATAAATGCTACAGTTACTAAAGTTATTTCTACCAATAATAATACACTCGTAGAATTAAAATTATTGTCTGTTAATAATCATAAAATTCCTTTTTACAAAACTGTTAAAGCTCAATTGGCGATAAATAATGAAATTGAGGGGGTTAATTCAGACGACTATGTGACCATCAAGGCAAAACTTAAATCATTTCGTTCAAGAAAGAATACTCATACTTTTGACTCTGAGCTTTATGCTTTTAAAGAGCACATTTACTTCAAAGGAAAGATAACGGAAATAATATCTATAGTTTCAAGAGAGAATTCATTAAGACAATCGTATCAAAATAAAATATGGCAAGTATTCAAAGATAAAAAATTAAATTGGCTTTTTTATGGGCTGAGCACTGGAGACAAATCAAGAACTCCTAAAGAGGTCAAAGATCATGTTATAAAAATCGGAGTAGGGCATGTATTGGCAATATCAGGATTACATGTAGGCATTATAACCTTTCTTTGTTTATATATAGCTAAAGGGGTTGTATGGGTGGTGTTAAGCTCGTTTTTAAAGCTAAATTTTCAAAAAAACAATCTAAATTGCTTTTACTGTATTGTAAGTCTAATAACTGCACTGTTGTATATATATCTTTGTGGTTTTCCCGTGTCAGCAATTAGAGCGTGGTTGATGGTTGCAATATTGGTTTTCGTATACCTCACGAAACGACATGTAACTTTGCCCAAAATGTTATCTTATACGCTCGCGCTTATTTTATTTTTTGACCCATTCTCATTACTTGACCCAGGTTTATATTTATCTTTTATAGGATTTGCTACGGTTATATTAACTTTGCAAAAGACAAGAAAACGCAAGTTGTATTCAAATGCATTAATCAGACTTTTTATCATCCAATTGGCGCTTCTCATCACTTTAGCCCCTTTAAGCATTTTTTATTTTGATGGGGTAAGTATTGTCGGCTTACTCGTAAATTTACTGGTACTTCCATTACTCAGTAGCATTATCTTTCCATACATTGTCGTGTGCTTCTTTTTAGATTGCATAAAATTAAATATAGATTTTATGTTCATAGATCACATGCTTGCAGTTGGCTTCGACTTTACAGCTCATTATTTCAATGAATACGCTTGGTTGAATTGGTCAAAATTGTCTTATAAAACGGTTATCTTATTTTATTTAAGTATGACGTTGCTTCTAAATCAAAGTCTCCGGTTTATTTCACTGGTTCCTATATTTGCCTTAATTTCGAATAGTTTTAATGTAAAGCCAGCTTGGCAAGTTGATGTACTAGATGTTGGCCATGGTACATCTGTATTAGTCACGTCAGAAGGTCAAGCATTGCTCTATGATTTAGGTGCAAAATATTTTAATTTTTATTCATTATTTGAGCGTGTTGCGTTGCCGGAAATTCAAGCACGTGGATTAACTCTAAGGCACACTATTATTAGCCATGACGACAAAGATCACAGTGGTGGAATAGACGAGCTAAGAGCCTTTGATAGTTTCAATTCCTTAAAAATCTTTCACGATGGCAATCCGCTTAATCATTGCAAAAGTCAAAAAATTAAAATGAACCAGGTCATAATACAGTCAATATGGCCAATCGTACCAATGGGATCTGATAACAATAATTCTTGTGTAGTTAAAATAACAGGACCAGGTGGTTCGATTTTACTTACAGGTGATATAGAGTATGAAGCAGAGCAGTTACTTGTTCAAAGATACCAAGAAAGCTTAAAAGCAAATATTTTGCTTGTACCTCATCATGGAAGTAAAACATCTTCAAGCGAAGAGTTTTTAACTTCTGTAAATCCTGATATTGGTGTTATTTCAAGGAACTACTTCTCGCCTTGGGCTTTACCTCACAGAGAAATTACAGACCGATATGCATCAAAAAAAATCAAACTTTTAGATACTGCATTGAGTGGACAAATTACTATTAGGTTTTTTGATGACTCTTACAAAATAGAAGGTGCTCGAGAGCAGACAAATTTTTGGGTGAACCACCGTGAAAGGCTTTAATTTATAAGATTAGGTACCATTGGATTAAGCTAACAATTATTAAAATACTAAAAATATTTTAAAATGACACTGATATTAAACTTAAAGATAGAAAAAATTTACTTGTTAAAATTTGGCCTACTGCTAGTAAGTTTTACAAAGTTAGTACCAAAAAAAGTCTGTTGAGACAGATTAATGTCTGTCAATTGAGGTTATTTGAGCTTGAGCATTTTGTTTTATACGTATGAGCAGTACAATAGCAAAGTTATTAAGTAGTTGAGAGCTTTTATGCAAACGAATGCCAAGCATAATGCAAAGCAAATTTATAAACGCCTGTTTTCATATACCTATGAGTTTAAACTAGCAGCCATATTTTCTGTAATCGGTATGCTTGGATATGCGGCTATGGATGCGCAGTTTATTCGATTAATGCAGCCATTCATCGATGATGGCTTAACATCAAGAAACACGGAAGTATTAACTTGGGCCCCAGTTGTTGTCATTGTGCTTGTATTGGGTCGCGGTGTATTTAATTATATGGCTTCTTATTGCCTAAGTTATGTCGGCTCAAGGGTTGTTCAAAAACTAAGACAACAATTATTTGAGCATATGCTTTTCTTACCAGTTTCATTTCATGATCAGCATTCCAATGGAGAACTAATCTCTAAGATTACATTTGACACTGAACAAGTTCAGCAAGCGATTACTCGAGCCTTGCAAGTGATTATTAGGGAAGGGGCATTTGTTGTTTTCTTACTTTACGTTATGTTTGAAGCAAATTGGAAACTATCGTCTATATTCTTAACTGTTATTCCAATTGTTGCTTTAATTGTTGCTGTTGTCGCAAAGCGTTTTAGAAAAATATCTAAAAATATTCAAGATGCTATGGGCGGTGTAACGCGTGGTTCTGAACAAATGTTGGCAGGCCACAAAGTAATTCATGGTTATGGTGGTCAAGATAAAGAAATTGCTAATTTCGCCCAAGTAAATAACCAGAACCGTCAACAACGCGTAAAAATGGATGCGACACGCGCAATTAGTGTCTCTGTTATCCAGTTTTTGGCGGCAGCCGCGATGGCATTAATTTTAGCAATTATTGCTATGCCTAGTGTTATCGATACGATTACATCGGGAACCTTTGTGGTTTTGTTGTCATCAATGATGATGATGTTAAAACCGCTAAAGCAATTGGCAAATGTGAATGTCGAGTTACAACGCGGTATTACTGCAGCACAAAGTATTTTTGAAATCTTAGATTTAGAAATTGAAAAAGATACGGGGACATTAACCCTCGAAAAAGCCAAGGGTAATATTGAAGTCAATAACGTTACTTTTACCTACCCAAGCAAAGATGAGCCAGTTTTAAGTAATTTGTCTTTAAAAATTAGAGCTGGTGAAAATATCGCACTGGTCGGTCGTTCAGGTTCTGGTAAATCAACACTATCATCGCTACTTCCTCGCTTTTATGATTTTAAGGACGGTGAAATTTTACTAGATGGCCATAATATATCTCAATATCCACTCAAAAGGCTGAGAGCACAATTTGCAATAGTTTCTCAGCAAGTGGTGTTATTTAACGACACATTAGCAAACAACATTTGCTATGGTGCTGATAGGAATTTGACTGAACAAGAAATCATCGACGTTGCGAAAAAAGCTCATGTATGGGAATTTGTAAAAGACTTACCAGAGGGACTTAATACAGTTGTGGGTGAAAATGGAGTGATGTTGTCTGGTGGTCAAAGACAACGTATTGCAATCGCACGTGCAATCATCAAAGATGCACCGATTTTAATTCTAGACGAAGCCACTTCTGCACTCGACACTGAGTCTGAGCGTTTGATTCAAGCAGCCCTTGATGAACTGATGAAAGAAAAAACGTCTATTGTTATCGCTCATAGATTATCGACGATAGAAAACGCTGATTGTATTTATGTACTTGATAAAGGCAAAGTGATTGAACAGGGCGATCATAAATCGTTACTTACGCAAAAAGGCACCTATGCAGCCCTTTGCCAAATGCAGTATGGCGAATAACTATGAGCTATATAGAATCATCTTGGTATAAAAAGAGGTCAACGATCACTTGGTTGCTCGCTCCATTAAGTGGCCTTTTTTTTCTGCTATCCAGCTTTAGAAAGCTATTGTTTAAACTCCGTGTTATTAAATCATTTAAGGTTGAAATACCAATCATAGTAGTTGGTAATATTAGTATTGGTGGCAACGGTAAAACCCCGTTTGTTTTATGGTTGGTACCGCATTTAGAGAGTAAGGGACTGAAAGTTGGTGTAATCAGTCGAGGATATGGTGCTAAAGCGCCTGTATATCCTTATGAATTAACAAGTACATCTACTGTAGAAGAAGCCGGTGATGAACCCTTCCTAATTTATAATCGATTACAATGTCCATTGGTAATAGGCGCTGATAGAGAAGCGAGTTACAGAATACTCAAAGAAAAATACAAAGTTGATGTGATTGTTTCTGATGACGGTATGCAGCATTACAAAATGCCAAGAGCTATTGAGTTTTGTATAGTCGACTCGAAAAGACGTTTCGGAAATGGTTTTTTAATTCCTGCGGGCCCATTACGCGAATTACCTTCACGTATTAAAAGTGTTGATTTAGCAATAGAAAATGGTGGCGACAGTCTCTTCTCATATCAGTTATCTTCATCAGGTTTTTATAGGGTTGAAAACAAAGAGTTTGCTGAGGACTCACCGAATGAGGGGATTGCTGTCAGTGCCATTGGTTCTCCGCAACGATTTGAAAAAAGCCTCGAAGTGCTTGGTAAAAAGCTTGTTGACCGAAAACATTTTCGTGATCATCATGCATATACTGAACAAGACTTTACAGGTACAGAGTCTCAAGCTGTATTTATGACAGAAAAAGATGCTGTAAAATGTCAGCAGTTTGCAAAAAATAATTGGTATTACTTAAAAGTAGACGCCACACCAACCAAAGAATTGATTGTAAAAATCGATCAATTATTAAAACAAAAGGGTATTACACATGGCATTTGATAGAAAGTTATTAGAAATCATCGCATGTCCAGTAACAAAAGGAAAGTTACAGTACGATGCAGAAAATAAAGAATTGATCAGCACGGCAGCTAAGCTAGCATACCCTGTTAATGATGATATTCCTGTTTTGTTAGAAAATGAAGCACGTGAGCTTTCTGCTGATGAGGTAGAGCAGTGGAATTCATAGTCGTTATTCCTGCGCGTTTCGCATCAACTCGATTACCAGGCAAACCTTTGGCCGATATCTGTGGTAAACCAATGATCCAAAGAGTTTACGAGCAAGCGTGCCAATCAAAAGCTAAAGTAGTTTATATTGCAACAGATCACCAAACTGTTTTTGATAAAGTTAAAACCTTTACTGACAATGTTTTAATGACCAGAGAAGATCATCAATCTGGGACTGAACGCTTATCAGAAGTAGTTGAAAAACTGTCACTTTCTAAAGATGAGATTATTGTCAATGTTCAGGGTGATGAACCGCTATTAGAAGCTGAAAATATCGACCAAGTTGCAGAGCTGCTATTTAACTCTACAGCACCAATGGCTACGCTAAGCGTGGATATTGTAGACGAAGAAGAGGTTTACAATCCAAATGCAGTGAAGGTTGTTCAAGATGTGAATAACAACGCGTTATATTTTTCTCGTGCGTCTATTCCTTTTCAAAGAGATAGTATGCTAGCGAAAAAAGAAGCGATTCCTTTGCAGCACTTTCAGAGACATGTGGGTATTTATGCTTACAGAGCGGGTTTTATTTCTGAATATCTAAATCTTGATGTCTCACCATTAGAGGTTCAAGAGTCGCTAGAGCAGTTGCGTGTTTTGTACCACGGTTATCAAATAAAAATCACCAAAGCGTGTAAACCTGTTTATGCAGGTGTTGATACCCCTGAAGACTTGGTTAGAGTTAATAACATTCTGAGTGGCAATGCTTAAAGTTATTTCTGACGAAGCTGATTTTATCGTTGCAGTAAAACCTGCTGGTCTGAGCTTTCACTCTGAGCAAGGCGCGGGTTTCGTTGCGCTTTTGGAAGCACAGCAAGCTTACAAACTTTATCCTGTTCATAGGTTAGACAAGGTCACCTCAGGTTTAATCGTCTTGGCTAAATCTAGTCAAGCAGCGGCTAGTCTAACTGAGCTATTTTCAAATCGATTGGTAGATAAGTTTTATCTGGCAATCACTGAAGGTAAACCTAAGAAGAAACAAGGTTGGATAAAAGGCGATATGTCAGCGTCTAGGCGTGGTACCTATAAGCTCGAGAAAACATCTAATAACCCTGCTGTAACACGCTTTTATTCAACAAGTCTCGGTGAAGGCTTGAGAGGGGTAATATTAAAACCATTCTCAGGGAAAACACACCAGCTGCGAGTGGCGATGAAAAGTATCTCAAGTCCAATATTGGGCGATACTGCATATACTTCCTCGCCATCCGACAGGGTATATCTACATGCCTTTGCTTTGTCATTTCAATGGCAGCGACAAGACAAGTATTTTTCTTATTTGCCTGAGTCAGGTAAAGAGTTTAATAAACTAGTAACAACAGATGCTTTTCAACAATGGAAAGCGCCTTTGAATTTAGATTGGTAACATGACAGAAGAGCAACAATTACGATTTGGTGGCATCGGCCGTTTATATGGTGCACAAGCTTTAACATGGCTAGGTGAAGCACATTTTTGTGTCATTGGTATTGGCGGTGTTGGTAGTTGGGTTGCAGAGTCTCTAGCACGAACAGGTGTTGGTAAAATCACCTTGATTGATATGGATGATATTTGTGTGACCAATATTAATCGTCAGATCCATGCGTTAACCGACTCTGTTGGTGAACAAAAAATAGAAGCTATGGCTGCGCGTATTAGACAAATTAATCCAGAGTGCGATGTTCAACTTGTAGATGATTTCTTAACGCTAGAGAATATCCGTGAATATATCACTGGTTATGATTATGTTATTGACTGTATTGATGCGGTAAATGAAAAAGCGGCACTGATCGCGCATTGTAAAAGAAACAAAATTCCAGTTATTACAACTGGTGGTGCAGGTGGTCAAATCGATCCAAGCCAAATCTTATATGGTGATGTGGCGAAAACGACTCAAGACCCGTTAATGGCTAAAGTCCGTTATTTATTACGCAAAAAGTACAACTTCACTACTAATCCTAAGCGTAAATTTGCAGTAGACTGTGTATATTCAACTGAGCAATTGGCTTACCCCACAGGTGATGGTGAAGTGTGTTTAGCAAAGCAGGGCACTGAGGGGGCAAAGAATATGGACTGCGCGACTGGGTTTGGCTCTGCAACTATGGTCACAGCTAGTTTTGGCTTTTTCGCTTCATCAAAAGCAATAAAAAAATATCTAGAGAAAAAGAAAAAAACAGTGGCGGCTTAAAGCCACTGTTTTACTTTCTCTTGAATGGTATCTGCAATGGCTTTGATACCATTTCCTCTTGATGGGCTTAAGTGCTTGATCAAGCCTAATTGTTCGAATTCATCATATGTATTAATACTTAAGCTTTGCTCAGGCGTTTTACCTTGGTGCATAAGCATAATTAGTCCCATCAGACCTTTGACAATGCGGGTATCAGAATCACCAATCAGCACAAGAATTTGATCATCACTCAACTCAACTCTCAGCCACACTTTACTTTCACAGCCTTTAATCAAAACATCGTCAGTTTTTAGTAGCTCAGGCATTTCTGGTAAGCTCTTACCGAGTAACATGATTTCTCGGTACATTAATTGCCAAGATTTTAAACCTGAAAGTTTTTCTTTAAATTCTTTATACGTCATTCTTTAGATTTCAAGTAGGTCAATGGACTCTTTTAATGCGTGAATAAATGCATCAATATCGTCACGATTATTATAAAAGGCCAGGCTTACACGGATTGTACCGTCGATACCAAGTGACTTCATTAAAGGTTGTGTACAGTGGTGACCGCTACGTATTGCGATCCCATAGCCATTCAATAAGGTTGCTAAATCAAAATGGTGTTCATTTTTATATCTAAAACTCACCGTGCCTATATTATTTTCTGTATCACCATAAATGATAATGCCATTAATACCGTTTAGCTGAGTAAGCAAATAGTGATAGAGAGTTTTTTCGTATTTTAGTAAATCATTGTGATTAATTGAATTTAGAAAATCGAGCGCAGCTGAAAAACCAATGACACCTGAAATATTTGGAGTACCTGCTTCAAACTTGCTTGGTGCATCTTGAAATGATGTTTGCTCAAAAGAGACTTCTTTGATCATTTCGCCACCAAACCTTAAAGGATTAAGTGCGTTTAATAGGTCATATTTACCATACAAAACTCCCAATCCTGTCGGTCCTAATGCTTTATGTGCAGAAAACACATAAAAGTCGCAGTTAAGTTTACGAAGATCAGGGCGAAGGTGCATAAAGGCTTGTGCGCCATCAACAACAGTAGTTGCTTCAACTTCATGAGCAACTTCAATAATTTTTTCTACAGGTTGAATATTTCCTAAAGCATTTGAAGCATGGCTTATGGCCACTATTTTTGGTTTTTGTTCGAAAATTAACTCAACAGATGATTTTATATCTAAAATCCCCGATTTTGTGATAGGTAAAACTTTAAGAATACAGCCTTTTTGTTTACATAATTCTTGCCAAGGTACGATGTTTGCGTGATGTTCCAAAGCAGATACACATATCACGTCACCTTGCTTTAGCTGGGCTTTAATACCATTCGCTATAATGTTAATGCTATCTGTTGCACCTGCCGTCCAAACAATTTCTTTACTCTGAACATTTAAAAAATTAGCTATTTTTTCACGGGCTAACTCAAATGCTGAGGTAGCTTCAGCACTTAGTGTGTGTAAACCTCTGTGTACATTTGCATTTTGCTCGCGATAAAAAGAATCTATTGCCTCGATAACCTGTCGCGGTTTTTGGCTTGTTGCACCTGAATCGAGATAGATAAATGGGTCTTCATTCTTTGAAGTCAAGATAGGAAACTGTTGTCTAAGTTCAGAGATAAGGCACATACTAGAAAGATTAAGTAAAATTTCGCAAATTATAACAATAAAAAAGGCCGCGAGTGCGGCCTTTTTTAAATCTTAAAGCATTATCTTTCTGATTTTGCTTTGTAGTCGCGCTGTGTGTAGCCAGTGTAAAGCTGACGAGGACGACCAATTTTGTGACCAGGTTGAGAAAGCATCTCATCCCAGTGTGAGATCCAACCAACTGTACGAGACATTGCAAAGATCACAGTGAACATACTTGTTGGAATACCAATCGCTTTAAGAATGATACCTGAGTAGAAGTCTACGTTAGGATAAAGTTTCTTCTCGATGAAGTAAGGGTCTTCAAGCGCAATTTGCTCTAAACGCATTGCAACGTCTAGTAGCGGATCTTGAATGTTTAGTTCTTCAAGTACTTGGTGACACGTTTCACGCATTACTGTTGCACGAGGGTCAAAGTTTTTGTAAACACGGTGACCGAAGCCCATTAGACGGAATGGGTCGTTCTTGTCTTTCGCTTTAGCAACATACTCGTCAATGCGATCAACTGAACCGATCTCTTCTAACATGTTTAAACATGCTTCGTTTGCACCACCATGCGCAGGGCCCCATAGTGACGCGATACCAGCAGCGATACATGCATATGGGTTTGCACCAGATGAACCAGCCAAACGAACAGTAGACGTTGAAGCGTTTTGCTCGTGATCAGCGTGAAGCATGAAAATACGGTCCATTGCTTTAGCAAGAACTGGGCTGACTTCATACTTTTCAGCCGGTACTGAGAACATCATGTGAAGGAAGTTTTCAGCATAGCTTAGGTCGTTACGTGGGTAAACGAATGGCTGACCGATGTTGTACTTGTAACACATAGCCGCAATAGTAGGCAGCTTAGCGATTAGTTTAACCGCACTACGATGACGCTGATCAGCATCTGAGATGTCTAAATCGTCATGGTAGAATGAAGAAAGTGCACCAACAACACCACATAGCATAGCCATTGGGTGTGAATCTACACGGAAGCCTTGGAAGAAAGCAGCAATCTTCTCATGCATCATAGTATTAGTTGTGATTTCTTCTGCGAACTCAGCGTGTTGTTCTTCTGTAGGAAGTTCACCGTTAAGAAGTAAGTAGCATAACTCGATGTAGTTTGAGTTTTCAGCTAACTGCTCGATAGGGTAACCACGGTGAAGTAGAACACCTTTGCCACCATCGATGTAGGTAATAGATGACTCGCAAGAGCCAGTAGACATAAAACCTGGGTCATATGTGAAGTGGCCGTGAGCGCCTAGGGTACGAACGTCAATTACATCTTGACCTGCAGTGCCAGAATAAATCGGAAGTTCGATTGGATCATGACCATCAATATGGACTGTGGCTTTTTTATCTGCCATCTATTTATCTCCTATGAAATAACAATGTCGATTGTTATGTTGTGATACTAATGTTAAGCAAATTCAGATCATTTTAACGTATAACAGGGGTGTAAAGTCAATTTTTATAAGGATTATGCAAAAATGAATAATAAATATTCTACTCAAGTTTAAATATTATACCATTGGCTAATTCGCAAGCTTCTCAATCTAAACAAGAATTGTAAAAGCACTCACGGCCTTATATACTGTATGCGGTTTAATACCATGTCGTCTGTGGGTAAACCTATTTTTACAACAAAAATTCGTTTCTGTTGCAAAAAAGGTTTACTTAGAGTGTGTCATTTATACATTCGGTATAAATGGTTTTATAAAAACAAGTAGATGAAGCTCCTTATGTGGGCAAGATGGGCAAGTAACTGTGAAAAAGCAAAGACCTGTAAATCTAGATCTTACGACTATATCTATGCCAGCAACTGCTAAAGCATCAATCCTTCACCGTATTTCGGGTGTGGCATTGTTCATAGCTTTAACTTTTGTTATCTGGGCTTGGTCTGAGTCTCTTTCTTCTCCTGAAGGGTTTGAATTTGTAAAAGAGCTATTCACTGGCTTTATTGCAAAATTCATTGCATGGGGCACCTTCGCGGCGCTTTCATATCACCTAATCGGTGGTATTCGCCACATGATCCAAGACATGGGTCACTGGGAAGAATTAGAATCGGGCAATAGCAGCGCTAAAATTGCGATTGCACTTTGGGTAATCGTTGCAATTCTAGCTGGAGTGTGGATATGGTCTTAAATCAAGCAACTCTGAAGCGTGATGGTGTACAAGATTATGTATCATTACGTGCTACCGCGTTAATCATTGCAGCATATGCATTCTTTATCGTTGGTTATTTATTCCTTACCCCTGAACTTACTTATGAAGCTTGGACGGGTTTATTCTCAAACCTTTTCGTTAAAGCAGCAACGTTTATCACTTTAGTGTGCATTATGGTTCACACTCGCATTGGTCTTTGGCAAGTCCTAACAGACTATGTGAAAGCATCTGCGTTGCGTTCAGTTTTAGGTTTCGTATTAAACCTTATGGCCGTTGCTTACGTAGCAATTGGTCTATTCGTTTTATGGGGTGTTTAAGTGAAATATAATGTTCGTGAATTTGATGCAGTAGTAGTAGGCGCCGGTGGTGCTGGTATGCGTGCTGCTCTTGCGATTTCTGAATCAGGCAAAAGCTGTGCCCTGATCTCTAAAGTATTCCCAACTCGTTCGCATACAGTGTCTGCGCAAGGTGGTATTACAGTTGCTCTTGGTAATTCTCATGAAGATAACTGGGAATGGCACATGTACGATACGGTTAAAGGTTCTGATTACATCGGTGACCAAGACGCTATCGAATACATGACTAAGACAGGTCCAGAAGCTATCACAGAACTTGAGAACATGGGTTTACCATTCTCGCGTTTCGAGAACGGCCGTGTTTACCAACGTCCATTTGGTGGTCAATCTAAAAACTTTGGTGGCGAACAGGCTGCGCGTACTGCAGCAGCAGCTGACCGTACTGGTCACGCACTTCTTCACTGTCTTTACCAACAAAACGTTAAAAACAAAACAAACGTATTCTCTGAGTGGTATGCGTTAGACCTTGTTAAAAATGACAAGGGTGACGTTGTTGGTGTAACAGCCATCTGTATTGAAACAGGTGAAGTTGTTTACTTCAAATCAAAAGCTGTTGTACTTGCAACAGGTGGTGCTGGTCGTATTTATGCGTCAACAACAAACGCACACATCAACACTGGTGACGGTGTTGGTATGGCAGTTCGTGCTGGCATTGCTATGCAAGACATGGAAATGTGGCAGTTCCACCCAACGGGTATTGCTGGCGCAGGTACACTTGTAACTGAAGGTTGTCGTGGTGAAGGTGGTTACCTTCTAAATAAAGACGGCGAACGCTTCATGGAACGTTATGCGCCAAATGCTAAAGATTTAGCAGGTCGTGACGTTGTTGCACGTGCAATGATGACAGAGATCCGTGAAGGTCGTGGTTGTGAAGGTCCTTGGGGTCCACACATCAAACTTAAGCTTGATCACCTTGGTGCTGAAATGCTTAACCTACGTCTTCCTGGTGTTTGTGATCTGTCTAAGACATTCGCACACGTTGACCCTGCAGAAGAGCCAATTCCAGTAATCCCAACTTGTCACTACATGATGGGTGGTGTACCGACTAACGTAAATGGCCAAGTACTAAACGTGAATGAAAACGGTGACGAGCGCATCGTTGAAGGTTTATTCGCTGTTGGTGAGATTGCATGTGTATCAGTACACGGTGCAAACCGCCTAGGTGGTAACTCACTACTTGACCTTGTTGTATTCGGTCGTGCGGCAGGTAACTTCTTAGGTACTTACCTTAAAGATTTCGAATCTACAGGTGATGCGACGCAAGATAACATTGATGAAGCATTTGCTCGCTTCAATCGTTGGGAAAACTCTGAACCTGGTAAAGGTGAAGACCCAGCGCAAATCAAGAAAGACTTACAAGAGTGTATGCAGCTTAACTTCTCGGTATTCCGTGAAGGTGATTCAATGGCCGAAGGTCTTGAGCAGCTTAAAGCGATTCGTGAGCGTCTTAAGCACGCGCGTCTTGACGATAAGTCGTCAGACTTCAATACACAACGTATCGAATGTCTTGAGTTAGACAACCTTATGGAAACTGCTTACTCTACAGCCGTAGCTGCAAACTTCCGTACTGAAAGCCGTGGTGCTCACTCTCGCTTTGACTTCCCAGAGCGTGACGATGCAAACTGGCTATGTCACTCATTACATCACCCAGAGTCAGATGTGATGACTAAACGTGATGTAAACTTTGCGCCGACTACGCGTGAAGCATTCCCACCTAAAGCACGTACTTACTAGGAGTTAACGATGGCAACATTAGAATTTTCTGTTTATCGTTATAACCCTGATGTGGACAACGCGCCACGTATGCAGGATTATAAACTCGAGGTAGAAGAAGGCCGTGATATGATGGTTTTGGATGCGCTTTTATTATTAAAAGAGCAAGATCCAACACTATCTTTCCGTCGTTCTTGCCGTGAAGGTGTATGTGGCTCTGATGGTTTAAACATGAACGGCAAAAACGGCCTTGCATGTATTACTCCGTTATCTGCATTAAAGGGCAACAAAGTTATTTTACGTCCTTTACCAGGTTTACCAGTCATTCGTGACCTTGTTATCGACATGACTCAGTTCTACACTCAATATGAGAAAGTTAAGCCTTTCTTAATTAATGATAAGCCAACAGGTGGTATTGAGCGTCTTCAGAGTGTTGAAGATCGTGAAAAGCTTGATGGTCTTTATGAGTGTATTTTATGTGCTTGTTGTTCAACATCTTGTCCTTCATTCTGGTGGAATCCAGATAAGTTCATTGGTCCTGCAGGTCTATTACACGCTTACCGTTTCTTAGCGGATAGCCGTGATACTGCGACTGAAGAGCGTCTGAAAGATTTAGATGATGCATTTAGCGTATTCCGCTGTCACAGTATCATGAACTGTGTAAGCGTATGTCCAAAAGGCTTAAATCCAACTAAAGCCATTGGTCAGATTAAATCTATGTTGTTAAATCGTTCGGTTTAATCCATAGTTAAATCCACAAGATGGCATCTGCAGATGCCATCTTGTTTTTAGTTTAATTTCTGCGCGAATAAAAAGGGCTAATTAATGCACGAAGGTGTGATGAAGGCATGGCTAGAATCTTCGCATTTATATGGCGGAAACGTAGCTTATGTAGAAGAGCTTTATGAAGCGTATCTAGACGATGCGACTTCAGTGCCAGAAGAATGGCGTGAGGTGTTTGATCAACTTCCTAAAGTTGATGGTGTGGATGTTGATGTAAAACATTCAGAAGTGAAAGCACAATTTGCTGAACTTGCGAAAAACAAACACAGAGAAGTAGTTGTTGCAGCAGCTGGTACTACAGATGCTAAACAAGTACGTGTACTACAGCTTATCAATGCGTTTAGATTCCGAGGCCATCAAAATGCAAACCTTGATCCGTTAGGTTTGTGGCAACGAGAACGTGTTAGAGATCTAGATTTGTCTTACCATGATCTAGACAATGCTGACTTAGACAAAGAATTTAACGTTGGCTCTTTTGCTTGTGGCAAAGAGACAATGAAACTCAAAGACTTGTATGCAGCCTTGAAAACCACTTATTGTGGTTCTGTTGGTGCTGAATACATGCATATCACTTCTACAGAAGAAAAACGTTGGTTACAAAAACGTTTAGAATCTACCTTCTCACAGCCTCAATTTAGCAAAGAAACTAAACTTAGAATTCTTAAAGGTCTAATTGCAGCTGATGGTCTTGAAAAGTATTTAGGTGCAAAATTCCCTGGTGCAAAACGCTTCTCTTTAGAAGGTGGTGATGCATTAGTACCTATGCTTAAAGAGCTTATTCATCGTGCAGGTGAAAGCGGCCAAGAAGAAGCTGTAATTGGTATGGCACACCGTGGTCGCTTGAACGTTCTTGTAAACGTACTAGGTAAAAATCCACAGGTTCTTTTCGATGAGTTTGCTGGTAAATACGGTGAACTAGCCGGTTCGGGTGATGTTAAGTATCACATGGGTTATTCGTCTGACTTTGCTACTAATGGTGGTGATGTTCATATGGCGCTTGCATTCAACCCATCTCACCTTGAAATCGTTAATCCTGTAGTTATGGGGTCAGTAAGAGCACGTCTTGACCGTTTAGGTTGTAAGAACGGTTCTAAAGCGCTACCTATTACTATTCACGGTGACTCAGCAATTGCTGGTCAAGGTGTTGTTCAAGAAACATTCAATTTATCGCAAACACGTGCATTTGGCGTTGGTGGTACAGTTCGAATCGTTGTAAACAACCAGGTAGGCTTCACAACATCTAAGCAAGAAGATGTGCGTTCTACAGATTATTGTACTGACATCGCTAAGATGGTTCAGGCACCAATTTTCCACGTGAATTCTGATGACCCAGAAGCAGTTGCGTTTGTAACTCAGCTAGCGCTTGATTTCCGTAATCAGTTTAAGCGCGATGTTGTTATTGACTTAGTTTGTTACCGTCGTCACGGTCACAACGAAGCTGATGAGCCGAATGCAACTCAGCCATTGATGTACCAAAAGATCAAAAAGCACCCAGTGCCACGTCAGCTTTATGCAGACAAACTTGCTGCTGAAGGTGTGATTTCTGCTGATGAGTCAAAAGCGCTTGCGAATGAATACCGCAATGGCTTAGACAACGGTGTATGTGTTGTTGAAGAAGTTAAAGAAGAAACTAAGCACTCATCTGATTGGTCTAAGTTTGTAGGCCATGATTGGGACGTAGCTTACGATCCTAAAGTGTCTGTTGATAAGTTGAAAGAGCTTGGTAATGTGCTTGCTGCTTATCCAGAAAGCCACAAAGCACAGTCTCGTGTTAAGAAAATTTATGATGACCGTAAAGCAATGGCGAGCGGTGATAAATTACTAGACTGGGGTATGGCTGAGTCTTTAGCGTACGCTACATTAGTTGACGAAGGCACAGACGTTCGTATGACTGGTCAGGATTCTGGCCGTGGTACTTTCTTCCACCGTCATGCTGTTGTTCACAATCAAGAAGATGCATCTGTTTACCTACCTCTACAGAATATCCGTGAAGGTCAGGGCGCATTTGAAGTTTACGACTCAGTGTTATCTGAAGAAGCTGTATTAGCGTTTGAATATGGTTATGCAACAGCAGAGCCTACTTCACTGGTTCTTTGGGAAGCGCAGTTTGGTGACTTTGCTAACGGTGCTCAGGTTGTATTTGACCAGTTCTTAAGCTCAGGTGAGCAAAAGTGGGGTCGTTTATGCGGTTTAACTATGCTTCTACCTCATGGCTATGAAGGTCAAGGTCCAGAGCACAGTTCTGCACGTTTAGAGCGTTACCTACAACTATGTGCTGACCATAATATGCAGGTGTGTGTTCCTTCAACACCAGCGCAAGTTTATGCAATGCTTCGTCGTCAATCAGTTCGTCCTTTACGTCGTCCATTGATTGTAATGACACCTAAGTCACTATTACGTCATCCTCTAGCTGTTTCTTCTCTAGAAGAGCTTTCGGAAGGTGTTTTCCACAACATGATTGATGAGATTGACGATATCAATCCTGAAAATGTTGAACGAGTGGTTTTCTGTAGTGGTAAAGTTTATTACGAACTACTGCAAGAGCGTCGTAAGCTTGAATTAAACAATGTTGCTATTGTTCGTGTTGAACAGCTATATCCATTCCCTCATCAGGAAATGGAAGACATTATGTCTCGCTATCAACATGTTAAAGATTTCGTATGGTGTCAAGAAGAGCCACAAAACCAAGGTGCTTGGTATTGTTCTCAACACCACTTCTGGGAAGCAATCCCAGCAGGTGCAAATCTTTCTTACGCAGGACGTAAGGCTTCAGCTGCTCCAGCATGTGGTTATATGTCTACTCATACTAAAGAACAAAACGCGTTAGTTGCTGACGCATTAACAATTAAGAAATAAGGGATAAGAGATGACAACCGAAATTAAGGTTCCAGTTCTTCCTGAGTCAGTAGCAGACGCTACTGTCGCGACTTGGCATGTTAAAGTTGGTGACGCTGTATCACGCGACCAAAACTTAGTTGACATCGAAACTGACAAAGTTGTTCTAGAGGTAGTTGCACCAGAAGATGGTGTCATTGTTTCTATCTCTGAAGATGAAGGCGCAACTGTATTAGGCGAGCAAGTGATTGCTCAACTTGGTGCTGCTGGCGAAGCTGCTGCACCAGCTCAACAATCAAATGAACAAGCTGCACCAGTAGCTGCTGCAGCAACAGAAGGTAAAGACGTGGAAATTAAAGTACCTGTACTTCCAGAATCAGTAGCAGACGCTACAATTGCAACTTGGCATGTTCAACCTGGTGAAGCGGTAAGCCGTGACCAGAATCTTGTTGATATCGAAACAGACAAGGTTGTACTAGAAGTTGTTGCACCTGAAGACGGTGTGATGGGTGAGCAGATCCATGCTGAAGGTGAAACAGTACTTGGCGAACAAGTTATCGGTAATATCGTTGTTGGCGCGTCTGCTCCAGCGGCGGCACCTGCTGCAGAAGCGGCACCAGCTTCTGATGAGTCTTCAGACGTATTAACACCTTCAGTTCGTCGTTTAATCGCTGAAAAAGGCCTTGATGCTTCACAAATAAAAGGTACTGGTAAAGGCGGTCGTATCACGAAAGAAGACGTTGATGCATTCCTTAAAGCTCCAGCGGCTAAGCCTGCTGCGGCACCTGCGGCAGCATCTGCACAAGCACCTGCTGCGCCTTTAGGTGACCGTTCACAGAAACGTGTTCCTATGACACGTCTACGTAAGACAATTGCTAACCGTCTTCTTGAAGCTAAGAACTCAACAGCAATGCTTACTACGTTCAACGAAGTTAACATGAAGCCAATCATGGACCTTCGTAAGCAATACAAAGACGTATTTGAAGAGCGTCACGGTATCCGTTTAGGTTTCATGTCTTTCTATGTGAAAGCAGTAACAGAAGCACTTAAGCGTTTCCCTGAAGTTAACGCGTCAATTGACGGTGATGACATTGTTTACCACAACTACTTTGATATCAGCATCGCGGTTTCTACTCCACGTGGTCTTGTTACACCAGTACTACGTGACTGTGACAAGCTTTCAGTTGCTGAAATCGAGAAAGGTATTCGTGAACTAGCGCTTAAAGGCCGTGACGGTAAACTAACTGTTGACGATATGACAGGCGGTAACTTCACTATTACAAATGGTGGTGTTTTCGGTTCACTTCTTTCTACTCCTATCATCAACTTACCTCAGTCTTCAATTCTTGGTATGCACAAAATCCAAGAGCGTCCTATGGCTGTAAACGGTAAAGTTGAAATTTTACCTATGATGTACCTAGCGCTTTCTTATGACCACCGTCAAATCGATGGTAAAGAATCAGTGGGTTTCTTGGTTACAATTAAGGAACTTCTTGAAGATCCAACGCGTCTTCTTCTAGACGTGTAATCGTTATTGTTTAGATATTAAGCTGTATGACACATCATACAGCTTTTTTTTTGCGGCTTTGGTCTAACTAGGGTTTTCATACTTAGCCTTGGGATCTATACTAGGGGCGCAATTTGGGATAGCTATTTATGAAATGTAGATAGCTTTAATAGTATAAGAAATTGGATAAAGCATCATGAATTTGCATGAGTATCAGGCAAAACAACTTTTTGCCGACTATGGTTTACCTGTATCTGAAGGTTTCGCTTGTGATACACCACAAGAAGCAGTTGAAGCTGCTGGTAAAATCGGTGGTGACAAGTGGGTTGTTAAATGTCAAGTGCACGCAGGTGGACGTGGTAAAGCTGGCGGTGTAAAACTAGCTGACAGCAAAGACGAAATCCGCGCATTCGCAGAAAACTGGTTAGGTAAAAACTTAGTAACTTACCAAACAGACGAAAAAGGTCAGCCAGTTGCTAAAATCTTAGTAGAAAGCTGCACTGATATTGCAAATGAATTATACCTAGGTGCTGTTGTAGACCGTGCTTCACGTAAAATCGTGTTCATGGCTTCAACTGAAGGTGGTGTTGAAATCGAGCAAGTTGCTGAAGAAACACCTGAACTAATTCACAAAGCAGAAATCGATCCACTTGTAGGCCCTCAAGCTTACCAAGGTCGTGAGCTAGGCTTCAAGCTAGGTCTAACTCCTGCACAAATCAAACAGTTCACTAAGATCTTCCTAGGTCTTGCGAACATGTTCATCGATCACGATTTCGCACTTCTTGAAATCAACCCTCTAGTAATCACAGACGCTGGTAACCTTCACTGTCTAGACGGTAAGATCGGTGTAGACGGTAACGCATTATTCCGTCAGCCTAAGATCCGTGAATTCCACGATCCTTCACAAGAAGACGCGCGTGAAGCTCACGCAGCAAGCTTCGAGCTTAACTACGTTGCGCTAGACGGTAACGTTGGTTGTATGGTTAACGGTGCAGGCCTAGCAATGGGTACTATGGACATCGTAAACCTACACGGTGGTAAGCCAGCTAACTTCCTAGATGTTGGTGGCGGTGCTACTAAAGAGCGTGTTGCTGAAGCATTCAAGATCATCCTTTCTGATGACAATGTTAAAGCAGTTCTAGTTAACATCTTCGGTGGTATCGTACGTTGTGACATGATCGCAGAAGGTATCATTGGTGCTGTTAAAGAAGTTGGTGTAAATGTACCAGTTGTTGTACGTCTTGAAGGTACTAACTCTGAACTAGGTCGTGAAGTTCTTGCTAACTCTGATCTTGACATCATTGCAGCTGAGTCTCTAACTGACGCTGCTGAGAAAGTAGTTGCTGCTGCGGAGGGCAAATAATGTCTGTTTTAATTAACAAAGATACTAAAGTAATCTGTCAAGGTTTCACTGGTGGTCAAGGTACTTTCCACTCAGAGCAAGCTATCCAGTACGGTACACAGATGGTTGGCGGTGTTTCTCCAGGTAAAGGTGGTACAACTCACCTAGGTCTTCCTGTATTCAACACTGTACGCGAAGCTGTAGAAACTACTGGCGCAACTGCATCAGTAATCTATGTTCCAGCAGCGTTCTGTAAAGATGCTATCTTAGAAGCAATCGATGCTGGTATTCAGCTAATCGTTTGTATCACTGAAGGTATCCCTACACTAGACATGGTTGACGTGAAAGAGAAGCTTGAGCAAACAGGCGTTCGTATGATCGGTCCTAACTGCCCAGGTGTTATCACTCCAGGTGAAACTAAGATCGGTATCATGCCTGGTCACATCCATAAGCCAGGTAAAGTAGGTATCGTATCACGTTCTGGTACGCTTACTTACGAAGCAGTTAAGCAAACAACTGACGCTGGTTTTGGTCAATCAACGTGTGTTGGTATCGGTGGTGACCCAATTCCTGGTACTAACTTCATCGACGTACTTGAGATGTTCGAGAAAGACGAGCAGACTGAAGCTATCGTAATGATTGGTGAGATCGGTGGTACAGCTGAAGAAGAAGCTGCTGAGTACATCAAGCACAACGTAACTAAGCCAGTTGTTTCTTACATCGCTGGTGTTACTGCTCCTCCAGGTAAGCGCATGGGCCACGCTGGTGCAATTATCTCTGGTGGTAAAGGTACAGCTGACGAGAAGTTCGCTGCACTAGAAGCTGCAGGTGTTAAGACTGTTCGTTCACTAGCTGACATCGGTGTTGCACTTAAAGAAAAAGCGGGTTGGTAATTCTAATCTTGCTTAAAAAAGGCTCCTAAGGGAGCCTTTTTTGTGTCCTGGTTTTGTTTCCTAGAAGCTAGAAGTCTATAAATAACTTAAATTTGTTCTTCTTCGCGAAGTGTGAGCACTTCAAAACCGTCTTTTGTGACAAGAATAGTGTGTTCAGCTTGTGCGGAAAGCTTTCTGTCTTTAGTTACTACAGTCCAACCATCTTTTTTAGTTTTAACCTTTGCTGTGCCTTGGTTGATCATTGGCTCAATGGTGAAAGTCATGCCTTCTTTTAAAGTTAGGCCAGTGTCAGGGCGGCCATAGTGTAAAACATTTGGTTCTTCATGCATTTCTCGGCCTATACCGTGACCGCAATACTCTTTTACAACCGTGTAGCCAAATTTACTCACATAACTTTGTATTGCAAATCCAATATCTCCTAGCTTTGCGCCTGGCTTAACTGTTTTTATACCTAACCACATCGCTTCAGTCGTGACTTTGACCAATGCTCTGGCATCAGGTTTAGCATCTGGCATGACATACATTTTGCTTGAATCTGTGATAAAACCATTCTTTTCTAAGGTAATGTCTATATTGACGATATCGGTGCTTTTTAAAACTTGGCTTGCACTAGGTATGCCGTGACAGACTACTTCGTTAATTGAGCTATTGAGACAATACTGATAGCCATATTGTCCTTTTGAAGCTGGGCGCGCCTTTAATTCATTAACGATATAGCTTTCAACTTGTGAGTCAATTTCGAGCGTTGAAATACCTGGCTTGATGAAATCATCCAGCATTTTGAACACTTGGGCGAGCAGCTTGCCTGATTCTCGCATCAGTGCAATTTCTTCCACTGATTTGATTGTTACTTCATTCATTCAGTGACGCCTCTTTTTGTCGCTGTAACATGAGCTCTTGTTGAATTAAATCGTTAAATGTTTTGTCAGGATGCATTTCGCATAAGCGACCGATTTTTATCCAAAATTCGGCTTGTGAGTTGATAGAACGAGACATAACTGATGACGTTGTACGAATTTCTTCATGCAGTTCATCTGAAATTTTTACAATACCCATTATATATTCCATATATAAAACATATATATATTGTATATCGTAAAATAAAAAAAGGAAGCGAATGCTTCCTTTGGTTTGCTTAACATTACATCTAAAATGCTTTAGTCATACTTTACTATTTTGCTAATCCAAATGGGTCATCAATACTATGACTTGGCTCAGTAAACCATTTAGGACCGTTTTCCGTCATATAGAAGTGATCTTCCAGACGAATACCAAACTCATCAGGGATCACCAGCATAGGCTCGTTACTAAAGCACATACCTGTGGCCAATAGTTGTGGGTTATTCTTTACAAGATAAGGCCATTCATGAATATCTAAGCCGATACCATGGCCTGTTCTATGCGGGCAACCAGGTGTTTGATAATCAGGCCCAAGATTGACAGATGCTAAATAATCTCTTGCTGCTTTATCAACGTCGCCACATGTATTACCGATTTGTGCCGCTTCAAATGCAGCAGCTTGCGCATTCTTCTCATGTTGCCACATTGCTCTTTGGCGCTCTGTTGCTTCACCAAATACAAATGTGCGGGTAATATCTGATAGGTAATCATGTACTTTACAGCCAGTATCAATTAAAACCACATCACCTTCTTTTAATTTCTGTGGGTCTTTCACACCATGAGGAAACGAGCTCGCTTTACCAAACAGTACTATCACGAAGTAGTTTCCTGATGGTGCGCCCACTTTTTTATGGGCTTCGTTTATGAAGGCTTCAACTTCTGTCGTGGTGATCCCTTCATACAACATGCTCGCTGTTGCTTTATGCACTTCTAAAGTCATGTCCATAGCACGTTGAATAAGCTTTAATTCGTTCTCTGATTTATGCATACGACAATGTGCAGTGACTTCTTTACCGTTAATTAGATTAAGAGAGGGAGCAAGGTTTCGAATACCATCAAAAATGAAAAACGCCGCGCTTTCATCAATGGCAATTTTAGCATCAGAGCCAATGCGATGCTGTTCAAGCACGTTTAAGAATAATTGATAAGGACTCTGTTCTTCTTGCCAGCCGTGAATTGGACCTTCAACGACTTGGTAGTCTAATAGTGTGCCAATTTCGAAATAAGGCGCAATGAATTGCACATCGCCTTTTGCTGGCAAAATCGCGCCAACCATACGCTCACTGGCATACCATTGCATGCCTGTGAAGTATTTTAAATTCGAGCCTGCATTCAAATATAAAGCTGCAATATCGTTGTCTTGCATATAGCGCTGTGCTTTTTCAATACGCTGCTGGTATTCTTCGATGCTAATTGGCTTTAAGTCATGAGTCATATTTTGTAATGACTCTAAAGCTTCTTGTTTGGTTTTCGTACCAACGCCTAATGGCTTCATATTTTGCTCCTAGAATCTGTCTATTCTGTAAGGGGTTAAATCTATGCTAGTTTTCTCACCTAAGCAAAGTTGTGAGACAATTTGTGCTGTAATTGCCGCTTGGGTTAGACCTAAATGTTGATGACCAAAAGCAAATACAATATTTTTATTATTGGGTGCTGTATTTAATACAGGTAATGAATCAGGAAGAGAAGGGCGATGACCCATCCAGGTGGCTTTGACGGTTTGTTTTTCTATACCGTTAACTAGCGCTTTAGCGTGATCTAAAAGCTTGGTTGCTCTTGTCATGTTTTCAGTTGCTTCTAGTCCAGCAAACTCTACTGTCCCAGCTAGTCTAAGTCCATGCTTCATTGGGGTGATAATAAATTGCCTATCGGCTGAAGCTACGGGGCGTTGTAAACTAGTTGGATTATCAATCATGGCATGGTAACCACGCTCGGTGTCTATCGGTACTTTAAAACCAAGTTGTTTTGCTAAAGGTTTGCTCCAAGCGCCGGTTGAAACTACGACTTTTGAAAACTGATGTTTGGCACCTGATGCGAGCTCTATCATCACCCCATTTTTGTTCGGGATAATGTGTGTAACTTTACCTTTTTTAAACTCTAAACCCTGACTCTTTGACATTTTATAAATGGCTTGACATAAGTCATATGGGTCAGCGCTGTGGCCAACCTCAGTAAAATATAAAGCTTGTTTAATGTTTCTGCTTAGGCTTGGCTCTAACTCAAAAACCTCATCACCTTTTATGTGTTTAACTGCGACGCCATTTGCTCTAAATGATTCAGCCATAGACGCAGCCAGTTTAAAATCTTCATGTTCAAAGCTGAGTAGGCTGCCATCTACATGGATCAACTTTTCGAAGTTTTCTTCACCTAATAAATTTTTATAGGCAGGTAGTGAGGCTTCGTTTAATTGGCTAAGTGCCTTGGTATGCGCACTAAATTTTGACTTAGACATATTGATTAAGAAGCGAGTGAACCAAGGTAAGGCTTTGAACAGATATAACCAATCTATTCTTAAAGCGCCTTTTGGATTTAACAACATACTAGGAAGTTTTGGTAATAAACTCGCTTGTGCGAGTGGGAAAACCTGTTCTGTAGCAAAGTGACCGGCGTTACCTTTCGAACATTTTTCAGCAATACCGTGTTCATCAAATAATGTCACTAAAAAGCCAGCATCAGTCAGACTTTTCGCATTACAAAGCCCAATGATCCCAGCGCCGATAACAGCAATATGTTGCTTTTTTTGCATATATTGTCTCCAAAACACCTTGAAACCCTGATTTCAAGATATTGCATGTCTCTATTTTTTAGTTTGCATAGAAAACTTTGTTCGTCTTCAAACTGTAAAATTTATTAATAGTTTCAGTTGCTTAATCTTATAAATGTCAATATGTCTTTAGAGCGATAAAAACTTTTAAAGAAAAATACACAGTGGAATATTGAACATTGTATACAATATGCGTAGGATGTAAACCATAAAAGGTAAAGAGGAAAGACAATGAACATTAATTGCCAAGTTCAGTATTCAGTAGTTGCTCCGCAATTAAATGAAAGTTTTATGAATCAACTCCAAAATGCTGTGAACACGAATATGGTTCTTAGCTTAGTTAAGCAAGGTTATTAATATGCGTAAAGGGACATTTTCTTGTATTGATGGTCATACTTGTGGCAACCCTGTACGCTTAATCACCAGTGGTCACCCATATCTTAAGGGTGAAACGATGAGCGAAAAACGTCAGCACTTTCTTACCGAATTTGATTGGATCCGCCAATCATTAATGTTTGAACCGCGCGGGCACGATATGATGTCAGGTTCTTTTATATATCCCCCGACAACCGATGATGGCGATGCGGCTATTTTATTTGTCGAAACCTCAGGCTGTTTACCTATGTGTGGTCACGGCACCATTGGCACAGTGACGTTTGCGCTTGAAAACGCACAAATGCATCCAAAAGTACCCGGAAAATTAAAGCTAGATACACCCGCAGGGCGTGTAAATGCCGAATACTCTATGGTTGAAGGTAAAGTTGAGTGGGTAAAAATATTCAATGTGCCAGCTTTTTTAGCCTATGAAAATATTGAAGTTGAAGTGCCAGAACTTGGCAAGTTAACGGTTGATATCTCTTATGGTGGTAACTACTACATTATTGTTGAGCCACAGGAAAACTTCCCGGGTATTGAAAACTGGTCTGCTTCGGAAATTCTTAAATATAGTCCGCTTGTTCGCACTGCAATAAATGAGTTGCTTGAGTGTGTGCACCCTGAAGATCCAACTGTAAAAGGTGCGTCGCATCTTCTTTGGACAGGCAAGCCAAAACACGCAGAATCAAGCGCAGCGAATGCCGTTTTCTATGGTGATAAAGCCATAGACAGATCGCCATGTGGCACGGGCACAAGTGCAAGAATGGCGCAGTTATTTGCAAAAGGTAAATTACAGCCTGGTGAAGATTTTGTTCACGAAAGTTACATTGGCAGTCAGTTTGTTGGCTGCATCGAAGGTGTTACAGAAGTAGCGGGTAAAACAGCAATTCTACCAAGTATCAAAGGATGGTCGAAAGTTACGGGTACTAGCAACATTAGCGTGGATGATAGTGACCCGTATGCTTTTGGCTTTCAAGTTGTATAACAGATTTAAACTAGACTAAAACCAGCAATTAGTAGCTGGTTTTTTCATTGAGGAGAAAAAGATGGAAATTAGCGGTGCAAGTTTTATCGCAGGTGAATGGTTAAAGGATTCGGATGCGTCAGTATTTCATGCCTTTTCACCAAAGCGCCATGAGCCAATCGATACTCAGTTTTTTGAAGCAAGCCAAGACATGCTTGCAACAGCTATCAATGAAGCTGAAAAAGCATTTAAAGTTTATAGAAAGACTTCTCTTATTGAGCGTGCAACATTCTTACATGCTATTGCAGATGAGATAGAAGCCCTTGGTGATCAACTACTAGAGGTGACTCACGAAGAGACAAACCTGCCGTTTGCTCGTTTACAAGGCGAGCGTGGCCGTACTATGAATCAGTTACGTGCTTTTGCACAAGGTTTAGAGAAAAGCCAAAATGGCATTGTAAATCTGAGTTTATTAGATGAAGCAGATCCTGCACGTGCACCATTAGCTAAGCCGCGTACCCAACTTGATTTTATTCCTGTTGGCGTTGTTGCTGTTTTTGGTGCCTCAAATTTTCCATATGCGTTTTCAACTCTGGGTGGTGATACTGCATCGGCACTTGCTGCAGGTTGTCCTGTTGTAATGAAGAGCCATACTGCTCATCCAGCAACCAGTGAGTTAATGACTCGTGCTATTGAAAAAGCGATTGAGAAGTGTGATATGCCAAAAGGCGTATTTTCAATGATCCAAGCTAAGAAGTACGACATGGCACATGCACTTGTTGAAGCAGAGCCAGTTAAAGCTGTCGGCTTCACGGGCTCGATGTCTGTTGCGAGTAAGTTAATCGAGACTATTAATACACGCAAAGAAGCTATTCCATTCTATGGTGAATTAGGCAGTATTAACCCGCAGTTTGTGCTTCCTGAAATGGCAGAACAAAATGGCGAAGAGCTTGGCGCAGACTTATGTAATTCAATGTTGATGGGTAATGGCCAGTTTTGTACTAGCCCAGGTCTTTGGTTAGTACCAAATGGCTCTGATGGGCTACTTGAAAGTGTGAAGAAAACTGTGGCTGCAAGCAGTTCAGATACTCTATTATCTCCAAATATTCTAAATAGTTTCAAACAAGCCATGGTTGATCGCCCAGATATCGAAGGTGTAGAGCTATTGGCAATGGCAGGGTTGTCTGAGGAGTTTCATGCAAATGCCCATATCTTTAAAACGGATATCGATACCTACTTGAATACGCCAGCATTACATGAAGAAGTATTTGGTCCTGCTGCTATGTTGGTAACTTATGACTCTATGGAACAGTTAGAAACCTTGGTTGATAAGTTAGAAGGTCAGTTAACAGCATCCATTCATGGCACGAGCAATGATTTAGCATCGGCGTCTGATTTAAGTGAAGATCTACAATACAAAGTAGGGCGTTTAATCGAGAATCAAATGCCGACGGGCGTTGAAGTTTGTGCATCAATGAACCATGGTGGTCCATTCCCATCTTCAACAGACGTCCGTTCAACCTCTGTAGGTTTGAATGCAATTCAACGTTTTTTACGTCCGATCTGTCGTCAAAGTGCGATGTAATCTAAGTATTAAAGTGTTCATTTCGCATATTTAATGCAAAAAAAGACCCAGAGTACAGGTTACTCTGGGCTTAGGGGACGGCTCATTTGAGCCAATGCGTTAACTTAAAACACCTTTCTAACAATCAGGGAGAAGTAAGAAAGTAATTTAATTGTAGTTAACTCTTAACAAAAACTACAAATAAACAACATAAAATAAAAGCTTTATTTATCAATGTTATATATGCTTATAATAATTTAGTCTAAAAACTTTATTCTACTGCTATCGTGACCACTCAATAACTCGATTGTTCATAACTAAATCTCTAGGTAATGAGTTTTTTATTTTACTTTTTTGCCATTTTCCTAAACCTATTGGTGCGCCACAAAGGGTTAAAATAACCTCACCACAGAGACTAGTAACTGTTTCAAGTCGAATATCTTTACCTTGATAATAATCTGCAGCTTGTGATTGTGTGAGAGCGTACGTGTTATTCTCTGCAAGTTTCCCAAGTGCTGTTGCAAATTCATGTTCAAGTCTAACGCCATTCTTATGGGTTGTGCCTAACTTGATCCCGATACGAGAATATTTGATCTTGTTTTCAATTTCAGAAAATCGCTCTGGGAAAAGCCAAAGCTCTTTATCTCGAACTTTCAACTCACCAGGTAATGATTTAATACCAAATTGTTTTTTGATTGCTGACATGAAGGTTTTTGTTAACTTTGTATCAGCCGATGAAAACGGGAAAGCGCCTTTTTTGGTTTTTAAATTTGGGTTATCTATAGAGTATAATTTTTTAAATTTCGCGATGAAAAAGCCTTCGCTGTCAAAAATCTGCGGCCATACATGCAAATAGCCCTCTGAAGTACAGGCTTTGTCTGCGTTTTCAAAAAGCGCATCTAATGGCTCGATTTCAACACAGTCACCAAATTGGTCAAGTAGATACTGGCAAACCGCTTGGTTTTCAATTGGCGTGAGTGTACAGGTAGAGTAAATCAAAGAGCCACCGGGTTTCAGAGCAAAGAATGCGCTCTTAATGAGCTGTTTCTGTACATTGGCAATATCAATGTTTGATTCAACAGACCAATTCTTTAAAGCGTCAGCGTCTTTTCTGACGGTACCCTCACCAGAGCATGGAGCATCTAGTTGAATGTTATCAAAGCATTCAAACATATAGTCACCAAAAACAGCACCATCGAAATGAGACAGTGCGCAGTTATGAACGCCCATACGCTTCATATTGGCAGCAAGGACCTTTAAGCGTGAAGAAGAGAGCTCATTTGCAACAAGAACGCCTCGATTATTCATCATTGCAGCTATTTGAGATGTCTTCGACCCTGGGGCTGCAGCCATATCTAATACTATGTCGTCTTCTTTTAAACTTGATTCAAGTGCCATAGGTGGCAACATTGAGCTGGCTTCTTGAACATAAATACCACCACTCAAATGAATATCAGTGCTGCCCAGAGGAAGGGAATCTTCCTCTTCAGTGCTTCGTTCTAGCCAAAAACCTGTGTTGCACCAAGGAACAGCTTCAATTTTCCAATTATTCTCTGAGCAGTACTGTTTAAATTCAGTGACTGTCATCTTCAATGTGTTCACTCTGACTGAACGCCTAAGCGGTTTTTGGCAATACTCAATAAAAGACTCAATACTTAAGTTGTTAGGTAAATAGGTTTTTACATCGTCGATGAAGTTTTTTGGAATGAAGGTAGTTGTATTCAAAATAGTCTCTAGCACATTTGCTTTTGACATGATTTTATCATTTAAGGAATAAATTTCTTTCAAATATAAATGATGATTAGTGTAAAAAAGTTGAATTTACTCAAATGTTCGTATTTAAACATATGTTGGTTGGTACTAAAGTTTGTATATTAGCGGCGTTGGAATAATTAGACATGATCACTAGGTACGTTTATTTAATATTGTTTGCCTCTTTGATAACAGGGTGTGGCGGTGGATCGCAGTCAGAAGAGGCTGTTCCAGAACAGCCCGCAATAGCGGATTCGGATAATAGCGATGACTCAGGTTCTGACGGGGATGGTTCTGATGATGACTCTGGCGATGGATCTGATCAGGATTCAGGCAATGACAGCAGTGATGAAACCAAAGCACCTGTTATTGCCATAAAACTAGATTCAGATACCTTTAAACAAGGTGAAATAGTTAAAGTTAAGGTCGAGCTCACAGAGCAAGACTCACAAACAGTTAGTTTTGCGTGGCAACAATTATCAGGTCCTGCAATTGAACTGACAACGACTGATTCATTAGAATTTGATGCTTCTAAGAACTCCACTGCGGTAGATGAAAATTATCATTTCTTAGTGACAGTCACCAATGCTGCAGGTCTTTCCACGCAACAAGAAGTGAGATTTTCAGTATTGAAGGATATGAACGAGGCACAAGCATCAAGGCTTCTCCATCAGGCAAGCCTTGGTCCGACTTACAATGAAATTCTGGCAGTTACAGGTAAAAGTTACGAACAATGGCTTGATGAGCAAATTGATCTCCCGATTACGTATCACAGTCCACTCGTCGAGAATTACCCAGACCGTGATGAGCCTAATCAAATCAATCGTATTGATGCTTGGTGGAAAGCAAGTATGAATGCAGAAGATCTGTTAAGACAGCGCGTTGCTTTTGCTCTGAGTGAAATATTTGTGGTCTCCGACCTAAATACATCACTCAGTGGTGAGCCAGAAGGCATGGCAGCTTATTATGATATTTTACTAGAACATGCGTTCGGAAATTATAGAGAGTTATTAGAGCAAGTCACTTTATCACCTGTGATGGGTGTGTACCTAAGTCACCTAGGAAATGAAAAGGCTGATCCTGAACGTAATATTCGACCAGATGAGAATTATGCGCGTGAAGTCATGCAGCTGTTTACAATAGGTTTAAACGAATTAAACCTAAACGGTACGAATAAATTAGATGAGAATGGTGAACTCATTCCAACTTATGGACAAAGTGAAATTGAAGGGTTTGCCAAAGTCTTTACAGGTTGGACATTTGCTTATAGTGCTAGGTGGAGCCGACCAAGTAGAAACTATACTTTGCCAATGCAAGCTTTTGAAGACTATCACTCGAACGCTGAAAAAATATTGCTCAATGGTGAGGTTATTCCAGCAAATATGAGTGCGGAACAAAGCCTAGAAATCGCGTTAGATAATTTGTTTAATCACGATAATGTCGCACCATTTATTTCAAAACAGCTAATACAACGATTAATTACTTCTAACCCAAGCCCAGGTTACGTAGAGCGAGTCGCCACCGTTTTTAATGATAACGGTAAGGGGGAAAGGGGAGATTTAGCTGCCACAGTGAAAGCGATTTATTTAGATAATGAAGCTAGAGGTCTTGGTGCTCCGCTTGCCCATTTTGGCAAAATAAAAGAGCCTTTACTGAAAACAGTTCAGTTCTGGCGGGTTTTTAACGCTAAAACCCTTAACAATCGTTATTACACTTGGAACTTACCCTCAACTTATGGTCAGGGCCCTTTGCAATCGCCTTCGGTTTTCAACTTCTTTAGACCTGACTTTCAACCAGGGGAGCTGGCAAGCACTGAATTTGTTGCTCCAGAGCTACAAATTGCTAATGACGCTGCATTAATAGGTATCATTAATACTCATTATGCAGATCTCGTTTGGCGTGTAGCTGAGCGTCATGATGAATTAAATGAAAATAGCCTCTATTTATATATTCAGGCAGACCACGATTTAATCAATATGAATGGGCTGAGTGCAGTTATAGATAAATACGATCTACTATTTTTTGCCGGTAATATGTCACAAGAAATGAGACAAGCGCTAATTGATATGGATGAGTTTTTTGCAAGCCGCGACAGTTATCAACGTATTTCAAATCTTGTTTATTTAATTTCAATTTCACCAGAATTTACCTTGCAGCAATAGGAGGCAGACATGAATAGAAGAAAGTTTTTATCTTATTGTATGAAAGGTGGTGTATCGGTTGCCGCATTAACTCAATTGCAACTACAGGCTTTTCAGGGATCTTTGTCTTACAGCTTTGATGATCATAAAGCGCTTGTCTGTGTATTTTTATTTGGTGGCAATGATTCTTTAAACATGCTTGTTCCATTAGAAGGCGAACAGCGAACTCTATATGAAGCTAGTCGGCAAAATTTAGCGGTGACAGACGCGATACAAATGGCTCCTGAAACTAACTTTGCTGGTGGCGTAGGTCTTCATCCTGCTATGGGTTCAATAAAAAATATTTTCGATAATAAAAATTTAGCTTTTATTTCCGGGGTTGGCAGTTTAGTTATGCCTACTACCAAAGCTGATTATCAAAATGAAAGTGTGCCTCTTCCTAAGCACCTATTCTCTCATAACGACCAGCAAGCAACTTGGATGCATGGCAGAGAAAAAATATCTTTAAACAGCGGCTGGGGTGCAAGGCTATTAGAGCGATTAGAGCAAGGTGGTTCATTCGTGAACAACATTTCTTTAGCGGGAACCAATCCGTGGCAAACCAGTGTTAACCTTACGCCATTTTCATTACATAGAAGTGGTATCAGTAAAATAAACCCAATTAATGGTACTGGAAATCGAGCAGCCCATGTAAAAAATATAATGAACAGGGTGCTTGCCCAGTCAACCCATCCTCTAGCGAGTGCATATGGTACAAAAATGCGAAAAGCGATTACCAATACCGAAGCTATGAACAGCGCCATCGAGTCGAGCGTCGATCTAAGTAGTTACTTTTCTGATAGCAGTTTGTCACAACAACTACATACTGTGGCTAAGTCAATTTCAGTTAGACAAACACTCAATGCTAAAAGACAAATTTATTTTGTTAGTATGGGGGGTTTTGATACACATGATAATCAACTTACAACACACCCAGCACTTTTAAGTGTTTTATCTCAGTCTTTGTCAGAGTTCAATGCAGCAATCTCATTCATCAATGCTAATGATGATGTAACCTTGTTTACGATGAGTGACTTTGGCCGCACGCTTACGTCTAATGGTGACGGTACTGATCATGGTTGGGCAGGAAATCAAATCCTTATGGGTGGCGCGGTAAATGGCGGAGAAATTTATGGCACACTGATGACGCAACACCTAGATGGCCCGAATGATACGCGGGGGGGGCGTTTGATCCCACAAGTTGCGAATGAGCAATACTTTGCGTCTTTGGCACAGTGGTTTGGTTTAGACAACACAGAATTGGTTGATATTTTTCCAAACTTAGCAAACTTTAACTCGCATACCTTGCCATTTATGCGTAGTTAACAAAAGAATATTGTATACAATTATTGTTTGGGTTATGTTATTACCATTATTGGTAGTGGTATAACTCAAATGCAAACACGATACCTTCAACGTCAGCAACGTTTATTATTAGCTTTACAAGAGAAAGACGTAGAGAACTTGTTGGTCTTTAACTACGAAAACATCTTTTACCTAACAGGTTACAGTGGTAACGCTGCATACCTCATCGTTTCAACACAAGGTCTAAAACTGATCACTGATTACAGATATTTCGAGCGGGCAAAATCAGAAAGTAATGGTTGTGAAGTTATTTGCAGAGACAGAGACACCGAATCATTGGGCGCGTGTATAAAACGTTTCTTACCTTACGAAAAGACGGGATTTGAAAGCCTAGCCGTTAATTATGGTGTGTGGTTATCTATTGCGAATGAATTAGCCTCATATGATATTTCACCACTCGACGGCTGCATTGAAATGCTCAGAATGGTTAAAGACGAGTTCGAAGTTACTTCAATTAAAAAAGCAGCAGCTATTGCAGATTTGGCCCTCGCAGATTTACTCACACAAGTATCGAAAGGGGTGACCGAATTAGATTTGGCAACTGAACTTGACTACAAAATGAAAAAGCTTGGATCTGATGGTGTAAGCTTCGACACCATTTTATTGTTTGCTGAGCGCAGTGCATTGCCGCATGGAAAACCTGGAGAAAGAAAGCTTAATTATGGTGACTTGTTACTGATTGATTTTGGTGCTGTGGTAAATGGCTATCGTTCAGATATGACTCGAACGTACGTTTATGGGGAGCCTAATAAGCAACAACAACAGATGTATGACGCTGTGCTGGCATCTCAAACAAAATCTTTGCATAGCCTTAAAGCCGGCGTAGATTGCCAGCAACTAAACCAGATCTCATTAGATGTATTGGCTCAATCAGGGTTCGAACAATATGCAGGAAAAGGACTAGGCCATGGCGTTGGTTTGGCATTACATGAAGTGCCTTTCATAAATCCTGTTACTGATTATCGCTTAGAAGTAGGAAATATTATCACTATTGAGCCTGGGGTTTATATTCCTGACTTTGGTGGTATCCGCATTGAAGATGATGTGCTCATTACGAATGACGGTTTTGAGTTTATAACCCATGCACCAAAATCGTTTGTGATTAATTAAGGAAAAGAAATGAAAATAGTTTCCGAACAACAAGTACATGCGAGTTTAAATTTCAACAAGGTAATCGATGCATTAAAAGTAGGCTTTGCGAAACCTGCAGGTACACCGACGAGACAAGTGTTCGAATTATCGGAGTCTGAAGAGAACCATGATGCTTTTGCCGTTTTGCCTGCATGGAATGAAGAAGTTATCGGCGTTAAATCTTTTACTTATTTTCCTTCGAATGCAGAGCATGGATATAAAAGCTTATATTCAAAAATTATGTTGTTTGACCGCTGTCACGGTGAGCCATTGGCATTGGTAGATGGAACAAGTGTGACACTTTGGCGAACAGCAGCAGTGTCAGCATTAGCGAGTCTATATTTATCAAGGCAAGATAGTTCGCATTTAGTGTACTTTGGCTCAGGCAATTTATCGCGTTACATGATTGAAGCTCATATGAGCGTACGAGATATTAAAAAGGTCACTATCATCGCCAGAAATAAAGATAAAGCAGAAAGTTTGCGAGCGTTACTCACTGAAAAATATTCGCAGGTAGAGTTTTTGATTGGAGAATCAAATCACAAAACGATTAGCACGGCTGATATCATTAGCTGTGGTACCGGCGCACATGAACCATTATTTGATGGTAAATGGGTATCGGATGGCGCACATATCGACTTAATTGGTAATCACCACAAACAGTTTAGAGAGTGTGACTCTGCTTGTGTAGTTCGTTCAAAAGTGTTTGTCGATAGTAAAAAGAACGTGCTTAACGAAGCAGGGGAGATACTCATTCCTATTGCAGAAGGCGTTTTTTCGGAACACCAGATCATTGCAGAGCTTAGCGAAATGCATCAATTTGATACAGTAAGAGCTAAAACGGATATCACGTTATTCAAATCAGTTGGCACTGCGCTTAGCGATCTCATAACTGCGCATTTGGTTTATAAGTCACAGTGATGATCTGGTTAAGCATACTCGTTACTTCGTTATTTTTTGCTGCCACATTTATTATGTGGCAAAGCAAAAAGACACAATTAAAAAAGCGTATATGGCGACAGGTGCAAGTGGATAATCTAGTTAAAGTAAAACAGCATAAGGCTGGGCCATTGGAAATGTTAGGTGAATCCAGTCTATTGGTTGAGTTTACATTTAATGATATCAATTATTGTTGCCAAACAGCTTTTAGATCAGATATATATTCATCATTTAGAGCGCAGCAACCCACTTTTATCTTGATTGATCCCGAGCAGCCAGAACAATGTTTTTACAATGCTTGTCAACAAACGCGGTATGTAAAGCTTTGGGTATATCTTTCTCTTTGTATGTCTTTGTGTTTAATAGCACTTAGTTTGATTAAAAGTATTTAAGCTTTATACCCACAATAATACATAATCATTCTGAGGGACTAAAACTGACGTTAGCTTCGTTAAAACTTCTATTTAGAACAGCTAAATAGCAAAATTCAAGCCTTGCGATCGACCGGTTTTTCTTATATAGATGAAATAATTAACTGTACCAAAATTGAGATTCAGTTTTAGGGTAATACCAAGGCGGTTTGAATGGAGTCTAGGGCTAATACTTAAATTTGATATGAATAAAAAAGCCGACTGTTGTCGGCTTTTTTTGTTTAGCTGTTTTCTTCAGCGTATTTCTTACACGCTTCGGTATCTTCACATTCACCGTAAAGGTATAAAGAGTGATTCGTTAACTTGATACCGTTTTGAGTTGCAATCTCAACTTGACGTGTTTCGATAATCTCATCTTCAAACTCAACAACCTTACCACATTTCAAACATACAAGATGATCATGGTGAGTACTGCCAGCTAATTCAAAAACAGATTTACCACCTTCAAAATGGTGGCGAGTAACAATGCCTGCGTCATCAAACTGGTTAAGAACTCTGTAAACTGTCGCTAGGCCAATTTCTTCGCCTTTATCTAATAAAATCTTATAAACATCTTCAGCACTGATGTGTTGGTTATCAGGTGACTGTAAGATTTCTAAAATTTTAATTCTTGGCAAAGTAACTTTTAACCCTGCTTTCTTCAACTCTAAGTTATGATCAGTCATTATCTGTCTCAGTAAATTTATTTATTCTATTTAACTCTAGCAATGAGCACGACTTCATTACTAAAGGTAACGTGCATTGTCTATAAGTGCAAAAATAATCGACTAGTCGACTAATTCGCTTAGGCACATTTCATCAAATACTTGCGCACACCATGCCTTGACACGTTGTTCTGTCAACTCTGGTTGACGGTCTTCGTCAATACCTAGGCCAACAAAATGATTATCATCAGCCATCGCTTTAGAGGCTTCGAAATCATACCCCTCTGTAGACCAATGACCGACAACAATAGCACCACGTTCAGTTACAATGTCGTTGATCATACCCATTGCATCAAGGAAATACTCAGCATAATCTTCTTGGTCACCACAACCAAAAATAGCCACTAGCTTACCTTCGAAATCAACTTCTTCTAGTTCAGGGAAGAAATCATCCCAATCACATTGTGCTTCACCGTAATACCAAGTTGGAATACCAAATAGGATTAAATCAAACTCAGCAATTTCTTCTTTACTACTTTTAGCGATGTCTTTTACATCAACAAGCTTTTTACCAAGCTCTTTTTGAATCATTTTAGCAACGTGTTCAGTGTTACCAGTATCACTACCGAAAAAAATACCTACGCTTGCCATGTAATACTTACCTTCTATCTATTGTTCGCTAATTTCTCTTGCAAAATGGTTTCTATCAGCGCGCTACGGCTGATATTTTGCGCTTGTGCCATATCACTTAGAGCTTGGTAAAGCTCCGAGGATACTTTGAACTCAATGCGCTTTAACCCTCTTGCCTTATCACGTTTGATCTGGTTTCGCTTATTAACCTTCAACTGTACTTCACGAGGAAGCGGATTAGTCTTTGGTCGACCAGGACGTTTTTCATTTTCAAAAAGATCGATAGTTGTACGATCTGTTTCTGACTTGGCCATGTTTATCCTACGCCAGCGCCTTGCCAAAATGCTTGAATAAGCCCTTTCGCAATAAAACCTGAACAGCCTAGAAACAATACGAGCCAAACAATATATCGACCAAATTTTGGCACATCACCTTTCTTTAAAACATCATTGATTGCCATTCCGATAAAGAAAAAGATGCCTGCTAAACCGAAATACAGTCCCATAGTTTCAAACTGTTGAATATACTGATTGGCCATACTTGCTCTAACTAATATTTAAACGGCGGCTACTATACCATAACCGAGTATCATAATTTAATAGTGCGATAGAAAAACTCGTTAATTATTGAAGAAAATCAATAATTGACCGATTTACGGCTTGTGGTTTTTCTGCATGAAGCCAGTGACCAGCACCATGGATGACTTTCGCTTTAGAATTTGGAAATAATGAGACAATTGCTTCTCTGTGTTCTGGCAATATGTAATCTGAATTATTCCCTTTAATGAATAAGGTATCACACTGGCAAGAATGAGTCTCATTTATATTTGAGATAATCTTTGAATAGTTTTCAACAATAGTGTTTAAGTTGAATTTCCAAGCGTAACCGTTTTCAAACTTTGACAAACTTTTTAATAGAAATTGTCTAACGCCGATTTCATCAATAAATTCTTTCATTATTAAGTCAGCTTCGCCGCGAGAGTTCACACTTTGCTCCTGAACAGATTGAAGCGCTTTAATGATTGAATTATGGCGAGGGTGGTAATCAACAGGTGTAATATCAAGAACAACTAGTTTGTCTACACGTGTTTCATCAAGCATCGCAACCTGCATTGCAACTTTGCCGCCCATTGAATGACCTACGATATGTGCTTTCGATATATTCAATTCATCGAGTAAATGAATTACATCTTGGGCCATAGCAGGGTAACTCACTTGAGCATTATGAAAAGATGCACCGTGATTTCTTAAATCTACATTGATAACCGTGTAATGTTCGCTAAGGGCTTTGGCGATAACGTTTAAGTTCTCAAGTGAACCAAATAATCCATGAATGATTACGACTGCGGGACCAGACCCTGTTTGCTTGTAATTTAATAGCATTTTGCACTCCGATAAATTATGCGGTAATTTTGCCAGTCTATTAACGAAATGCAAAGGCATAGTGTCTTGACGAATTTCATTATATAATCAGCTCGATGCACCAAAATCAGTAATGACAGGAAAAGCATGAAAAAAATAGAAATAGATGACGAGCTTTATCAATATATCGCCAGTAATACGCAAAGCATTGGCGAAAGTGCCTCAGACATTCTTCGTCGTTTATTAAAATTATCACCCAGCACATCCCCAAAAGTTGATGATGTTGTAATTGAAGAAACACCAAAGCAAGCAATTGTTGAAGAACAAAGCGTCACAAAAGTGACCACTAAACCTGCTAGTGTTTTTAATATTTTAAATAAAGAAGAATTAGCTATGCAAAAAGGTGTAGTTGGCCGTTTCTTATTTATTTTAAGTGCTTTACACCGCACTCATAAAGATGGCTTTGATTCAGTATTAGAGATCAAAGGCCGCGATAGAATTTATTTTGCAAAAAGTAAAGAAGCTTTGTTAGAAAGTGGCAGTAGTATGAACCCTAAAAATATTGCAGACAGTGAATATTGGGTCATGACCAATTCTAATACCACACGTAAGAAGATGATGTTACATGAGGTAGCCCTAGGTTTGGGGTATAAAGAATCTGACGCTGAAACTATTAGAGATTACTTATAAGGACGTTATATGTCTATCCATCCAGGTGCTGGTAAACCAGCAAAACATGACACATTAGTGAATATTCCAAAACTTGTCTCGGCTTATTATCTTAATGAACCAGACCTAGAGCAAAACCCAGAGCAATGTGTAGCTTTTGGTACATCAGGACACCGTGGATGTTCGTTAAATGTAAAATTTAACGAATCTCATATTTTAGCCATCACACAAGCTATTTGTGATTATAGAAAGGCGAATAACATCTTTGGCCCATTATTTTTGGGTAAAGACACACATGCATTATCGGAAGCTGCATTCAATTCAGCAATAGAAGTGTTAGTAGCGAATGAAGTACAAGTCATTACGCAAGAAAATGATGACTACACACCAACACCTGTGATTAGCCATGCGGTTGTCTGTTACAACAAAGCACATCCACATGAATTGAGCGATGGTATTGTTGTGACGCCTTCTCACAACCCACCTGAAGATGGTGGGTTCAAATATAACCCGCCAAATGGTGGTCCTGCTGATACAGATATCACTAATTGGATCGAAGACAGAGCAAACCAGCTATTGCTAGAAGATTTAGTCGAAGTCGAATTATTTCCTTTCGCTAAAGCCAAGCAATCAGGCTTCATTAAGTATGAAGATTTAATCACACCCTATGTTGAAGATTTAATCAATATTGTTGATCTAGACGCGATTGCAAAAGCAGGTGTAAAAATTGGTATCGATCCACTAGGTGGTTCTGGTATTAATTTCTGGCCTGTAATTAAAGAAAAGTATGGCCTTGATTTAACCGTTGTAAATCCTGAGGTTGATCCTCGTTTTGCATTTATGCCTTTAGATAAAGATGGCAAGATCCGTATGGATTGTTCGTCACCTTACGCGATGGCAAACTTAATTGCTTTAAAAGATGACTTCGATATTGGTATCGGAAACGATCCTGACTACGACCGTCATGGCATAGTAACCAAAGATGGTTTGATGAATCCAAATCATTTCTTAGCAGTGGCGATTGATTATCTTCTTACTCATCGTGATTGGGCGAAAGACATTAAAGTGGGTAAAACATTAGTGTCATCGGCAATGATCGACAAAGTGGTTAAGTCACTTGATAAAGAAGTGTATGAAGTACCAGTTGGTTTCAAATGGTTTGTAAAAGGTTTAAGTGAGCAGTGGCTAGCATTCGGTGGTGAAGAAAGTGCTGGTGCCTCATTCTTACGTCGTGATGGTAGTGTTTGGAATACAGACAAAGATGGCTTTATTTTAGGTCTACTTGCAGCCGAAATATTAGCTGTAACTGGTAAAACACCATCAGAACGGTACAAAGAGCTTGAAGCAGAGTTCGGTGCGCCAATTTACAAACGTATTGATGCACCAGCTAATACAGCTCAAAAAGCCAAATTAAAAGCGCTCAGTGCTGAAGATGTTACTGCAGATTCACTTGCAGGTGACAAGATTGTTGAAAAACTCACTGAAGCACCAGGCAATAAAGCTGGCATAGGTGGCTTGAAAGTCCTTACTGAGTCAGGCTGGTTTGCAGCTCGCCCTTCAGGCACTGAAGATATTTACAAAATTTACCTTGAATCTTTTAAAGGTGAAGAACATTTAGCGTTGCTAGAAAAAGAGGCCAAAGCGCTTGTTGACTCTGTAATTAGCTAAACAATTTATTCTATAAAAGCCATGCTCAAGCATGGCTTTTTTATTTATACACTCTCACAAAAGGGGACAGTATGTACCTTGAAACACTTAAAAAGTCAGGTGACTTTTTATCGATTACACGCGACAACGAATTTCATTTAGAACCGACTTCATTTGCCCTTGCAAATGGTACGCAAGTTGAAGTACTTGATACGGGCGTTATTAAATTCACACCTAGTGTAAAAACAACAAAAGATATCGTTTTATCAAGTGCGGTTCATGGTAATGAGACTGCACCCATTGAAATTTGTGATGAACTGATCCAAAACATTATCTTAGGCAAGTTAGAAGTTAAGCAACGCGTACTGTTTATATTTGGTAATCCTAAGTCAATTAATATTGGTGAGCGATTTGTAGAAGAGAATTTGAACCGCTTGTTCAGTGGTTCGCATAGTAAGGGTGATGTGAAAAACGCAGAAAGGGACAGAGCGAAGAATTTAGAAAGTTATGTGTCTGACTTTTTTAATGAAGTAGAAGCTGGGCGTTATCGTTGTCATTATGATTTACACACAGCTATTCGAGGTTCAAAAAACGAGAAATTTGCAGTTTACCCGTTTTTAAATGGCAAGCCTTGGAAAAAATCACAGCTTCAATTCTTGCTTTCTTGTGGCGTTAATACCGTATTAATGATGGCAGCACCGGCAACGACATTCAGTTATTTTTCTTCAAATGAATTTGGAGCTGATGCGTTTACCATAGAGCTAGGACAGGTTAAGCCTTTTGGTGAAAATGATATGGCTCGCTTTGAGAAAACCAAGCAAACTCTGACTGCATTAATTAGCCAAGAAAAAGTCGAATACAAGGAATTTAATTCTAACGACTTTGAATTATTTGAAGTGTACAGAACGATTAACAGAACGCAAGAAGCATTTAGCTTTACCTTCCCAGATAGCGCAGTGAACTTCACAGGCTTTGCAAAAGGTGAGTTGTTAGCAAATGACGGCGAAAAGCAGTATTTTGCAGAAGTTGAAGGCGAAGCCATTATTTTCCCAAATGCTAAAGTTGCACTAGGTCAACGTGCATTGTTAACCGTTATTCCTATGCAAATTAATGAAAACTTCATATAAGCAACTGAATTAAAAGATAATAAGATAGCGTATTCTTTTCTTTCCAGTAATATTTATGCAAATTAAGTGTTATTCATCTATGATCTGTTGAATAACACTTTACGTTAACGTAAAGTGTCGATAGGTTTAATTTAAACCAATTGCATAAATCGCACAGATTATTCATAAAACAACATAGCGAACGAATAAATACTTTTCAGTAGTTATTTGCATGCAAATGGATAATGACAACAAGAGAAGGTAGGTTATGATTAACCCGAATAACATATCTCTAAATATCAGCCACGCGCTGGAATTTATTGATGGCCATGCACTGAATATCCCAACCTTAAAAATTCTCGGTGACAATGGTGAGATCCTTGATGGTGCAACCGCACCAGAGCTAGACAAAGAAACAGCATTAAAAATATATAGCACTATGCGCTTCATTCGTTTACTAGATGAACGTATGCAGGCTGCGCAACGTCAAGGTCGTGTTAGTTTTTACATGCAATGTCTTGGTGAAGAAGCCGCTGTGACTGCAAGTGCAGCAGCGCTTAAACATGATGACATGATCATGGCCCAATACCGCGAGCAAGCAGCACTTGCTTATCGTGGTTTTAGCCTAGATAACTTTATGAATCAAATGTTCTCAAATGAACTTGATTTAGGAAAAGGCCGTCAGATGCCAATCCACTATGGCTCTAACGAACTTAATTATATGACGATTTCTTCACCGCTTGGTACGCAAATCCCGCAAGCTACTGGCTATGCATATGGTCAAAAATTGAATCATATTGATGCTGCAACAGGCGAATTAGCTTCAGAAATCGATAATGTGACAATTTGTTATTTCGGTGAAGGTGCTGCATCTGAAGGTGACTTCCATGCCGGTTTAAACATGGCTGCCGTGCACAAAGCACCGGTTGTTTTCTTCGCGCGTAATAATGGTTATGCGATTTCAACGCCAGCAGATGAGCAATTTAAAGGCGATGGTATTGCAGCACGTGGTGTTGGCTATGGTATCAAAACGATCCGTGTTGATGGTACTGATACACTGGCTGTTTATGCCGCAACACAAGCTGCACGTAAAATCGCAGCAGAGCAGGGCGAGCCTGTATTAGTTGAATCGATTGCTTATCGTTTAGGTGCTCACTCAACATCAGATGATCCATCTGGCTACCGTAGTAAAGATGAAGAAGCTGAATTCAGAGCAGCTTGCCCAATTGAGCGATTCAAAAACTGGCTATTAAAGCAGGGGTGGTTAAATGAAGCAGAAGACGAAGCGGCAAAAGATAAGATCCGTGAAGAAATTCTTGCTGCATTAAAGGTTGCTGAGAAAGTACAAAAACCAGCATTAGAAGAGCTTGTTTCTGATGTATACGACACGCCAATTCCAGCGCTTCAAAAGCAATACGAAGAATTAAAAGAACATATCAAGCAACATCCAGAAGCGTACCCAGTGACTGCAGGGAGAATCAAATAATGGCTAAAATGAACATGCTACACGCCATTAACTCGGCGCTAGACATTACTATGGCAGAGCATCCGCAAGCGTGTATCTTCGGTGAAGATGTGGGTTACTTCGGCGGTGTGTTCCGTGCGACATCAGGCTTACAAGAAAAATACGGTAAGCACCGTGTATTCAATACACCTCTGACAGAGCAAGGTATTCTTGGTTTCGCAAACGGTTTAGCTGCTTTTGGCGCACCGGCACTGGCTGAAATTCAGTTCGCTGATTATATCTTCCCGGCATTCGATCAGATCGTGAACGAATCTGCAAAATTCCGTTACCGCAGTGGTAATGAATTCAATGTTGGTAATCTAACAATTCGTACCCCTTACGGTGGTGGTATTGCGGGTGGTTTATACCATTCACAATCTCCAGAAGCTTACTTTGCGCATACACCAGGTTTGAAACTAGTTGTTCCTCGTAACCCTTACCAAGCTAAAGGTTTATTACGTGCATGTATTAAAGACGATAACCCGGTTATTTTCTTTGAGCCTAAGCGTTTATATCGTGCTTCAGTTGGTGAAGTACCTGAAGAAGATTATGAAATCGAACTGGGTAAAGCTGAAGTCGTTAAAGAAGGCTCAGATGTGACATTACTTGCTTGGGGTGCGCAGATGGAAATCATCGAGCAAGCTGCTGAAAAAGCAGAGGAAGCGGGTATTAGCTGTGAGATTATTGACTTACGCAGTATTCTGCCATGGGATGTTGAAACTATTGCTAAATCTGTGACCAAAACAGGCCGATTGATCATTAGTCATGAAGCACCGATCACTAATGGTTTTGGTGCTGAGGTTGCTGCAACTATCCAACAAGAATGTTTCTTACATTTAGAATCGCCGATTTTACGAGTGTGTGGCTTAGATACACCTTACCCACTTGCACTTGAAAAAGAATATGTACCAGATGCACTTAAAGTGTTCTCTGCGATTAAAAAATCGGTTGAGTTTTAAGGATTAGACATGTCAAAAGAATTTATCTTACCAGATATTGGCGAAGGCATTGTAGAGTGCGAAATTGTTGAATGGTTAGTTTCAGTAGGTGATGAAGTAAAAGAAGATCAACCTATTTGTGATGTTATGACCGACAAAGCCTTGGTACAAATTCCTGCCGTGCATGATGGTGTGATTACACAGTTACACTATGAAAAAGGCGAAATTGCTAAAGTGCATGAGCCACTTTTTGCAATGGATGTAGCAGGTGCTGCACCTGTCGAAGTAGCGAATGACACTCAAGCATCACCAGATACTTCAGGTTCGCATTTAGAAGACTTTATTCTGCCAGACATTGGTGAAGGTATTGTTGAATGTGAAATCGTTGAGTGGTTAGTCAGCGAAGGTGACACCATAGTTGAAGACCAAGCTGTGTGTGACGTAATGACTGACAAAGCCTTGGTACAGATCCCAGCTAAATACGATGGTGTGGTAGAAAAGCTTTATTATAAGAAAGGTGAAATTGCGCAGGTGCATAGTCCGTTATTCCAAATGCGTCTAGCTGGTGGTAATGGCAATGTTCAAAATTCTTCTGTCTCAGAAAGTAAACCAGCTGCAAAAGCTGACACACAAAATACAGCAGTGAAAGCTCAATTACCAAAAAATGGAAAAGCAATCGCGTCTCCAGCTGTTCGTCGTTTAGCACGTGAGCAAGATATCGACATTAACTTGGTACCTGGCTCTGGTAAAAATGGTCGAGTGTATAAAGAAGATATTGCTCGCTTTGTTAGTGGTGAAGCTAATCAACAAGCTGTTGTTGAAGCTAAACCAGCTGCAACAAACACTGCACCAGTTTCTGAGGTTGCTCAAGCTGTTACTTCAGGAGGCACACGTGTAGAGCCTATTCGTGGCATGAAAGCAGCAATGGCAAAGCAAATGGTAGCGTCTGTTTCGACCATTCCACACTTTACATTTAGCGATGAAATAGACTTAACGGACCTTATTGCACTCCGCAAAGAGCTCAAAGAGCAGTATGCGAAAGAAGGTATTAAGTTGACAATGATGCCATTCTTTATCAAAGCACTTTCACTTGCGATTAAAGAGTTCCCAATTGTTAACTCACAAGTAAACGACGACTGTACTGAAATCACCTATTTTGATGATCACAATATCGGTATGGCCGTAGATTCAAAACTTGGTTTATTGGTGCCAAATATTAAAGGCTGTCAAAGTAAATCTATTGTCGATGTTGCTCAGGATGTGACACGATTAACTGAAGCAGCTCGAGAAGGGCGCGTCTCACCTGATGATTTGAAAGGCGGTACAATTTCAATTTCAAACATTGGTGCAATTGGCGGTACGACTGCAACGCCAATTATCAATAAGCCGGAAGTAGCAATTGTTGCACTCGGAAAACTACAACACCTACCACGTTTTGATTCTCATGGTAACGTTGTATCTCGTGCAATTATGCAAGTGAGTTGGTCAGGCGATCATAGAGTGATTGATGGTGGCACGATTGCTCGATTCAATAACCTTTGGAAAGCTTACCTAGAAAACCCTGCGAAAATGATGATGGCGATGCGTTAAGTTATTATCAAAATATATTTGTAAAGCCCCGCCTAGTGCGGGGCTTTTTGTTAATAGCCACTTCACGTTTTTACTCTATTTTTATTTTGCCGATACTTTTTTTGTACCTGTTAAGCCTTTATTTATAAGCAAATGTATATTTTGTTACATATTCCAGTTAATAAAATATAAAATAAAATATTGTATACAATATAAATTGTATGTATTGTGTTACGCGTCATTATGAAAAACGCAAAACTCACAGGAGTAGGACAACTCATGAAGTACAATAATAATAAAGGTAACTATCTAAGAAAAAGCCTTGCGGCTTCGGCGATCGCAGCAGCATTAAGCTGGCATGCACCAGCATTAGCGGTAGATGGTAGCAGCATTGTTAAGGGTCATATCGAAGCCATTTCAGGCTCTGATATTATTGGTGCAACATTGACTTTCAAACACAAAACTAAAGGTTTGAAATATACGGTGACAACCAATACCGAAGGTGAATACTTGTTACGTAATGTCCCTGTCGGTACGTACGACGTAACAATCGTAAAAGATGGGTACCAAAGTGTACTACAAGAAAATGTAAACGTTACCATTGGTCAGTCTATGATCATTGATGCACAAATGTCACAAGCTGGACAAAATATTGAACGTATTGCTGTAACTGGTGCTTCAATCCGTCGAGTAGATTTAAGTAACTCGACATCAGGTGTGACATTCAGTGATGAAGAATTAAATATGATGCCTGTAAATACGGGTTTCGAAAGCATTGCATTACTTGCGCCTGGCACTTCTGCGCCAGGTGGTAGTAGTTTTAATGGTGCATCAAGCTTTGGCGGTGCGTCATCAGCTGAAAATGGATACTACTTCAATGGTTTAAATGTTGCTTCAATCAAAACAGGCCTAGGCTCAATTCGCTTACCTTGGGAAGCGATTTCTCAAACTCAAATTAAAACGGGCGGTGTAAGTCCTGAGTTTGGTGGTGCGATGGGTGGTATCGTAAACGCTGTATCAAAATCAGGTGACAATGATTTTGACTTTGGTGCAGAAGTGCGATGGGATCCATCAAATCTCGAATCACATCATGATTCCATTTACCAAAGCAACGGCACTATATCTACAAATAACCAGCGTGATAAATATGACTTTAAAGAGTTCCAAGTATGGGCCTCAGGCGCTCTAGTTGAAGATAAACTTTTTGCTTATGCGTTATTTTCACCACGTCGTTCTGATAGTGAGGGCGCAGGTCAAACAACCTTCAGCTCAACATCAACAGAAGAAGACCGTTGGTTTACTAAGTTAGACTGGTTCATTAATGAAGATCATTCATTTGGTTTTTCAGCAATGAATAATAAGCGTACTTGGGATACAACTAACTTTGTCTATGATTGGCAAACGAATGTCATTGGCGATCAAAAAGGGGTTGCAGCACCAGGTGAAGATGGCGGTAAAGTATTCAGTGTAAACTATAACGGCTACTTAACAGATACAATGTCGGTTACTGCTGTTGTCGGTCAAGTTACTGAGAATGTTGAAAATGTAGTTGCATCGACGGACCCTGGTGTTTGGGACTCTCGAAATGGTTGGACTACATTAAGTCAACACACAACATCAACAGTATCTGAAGAAAAATATGTACGTGAGCAAGCCCGTGTTGATTTCACTTTAGATTTAGATGAGCACGCCTTACAGTTTGGTATCGACTATAACAAAGTAAAAGTAAAGTTCAGCTCAGGTCAAAATGGTATCGGCGATGGTATGGGATGGTGGGAAATCAAAAACGCAGGTGTTGATGATATCTCTGGTGCGGCAGAAGGTGAGTCTTTCATCGAAAGACGTGTAAGAACACGTGACGTAGATTCTGATTCAACTTCAATTGCGTTTTATATTAATGATACTTGGCAAGCAACTGACAACTTAGTGCTTAATTTAGGTCTACGTTATAGTGAGTTTGAAAACACGGTAACAGACGGCCGTGCTTACGTTGATATGAAAGATCAAATCTCGCCTCGTCTTCAAGCAATATATGACTTACATGGTGATGGTACTGCTAAAGTGTTCGCAACTTTTGGCCGTTATTATCAACCTGTTTCTGCAAACATGAATATCACGCAAGGCTCTGCGTCTGTTGAATGGTTCGAGTACCATGAAATGGGTGACGTAAATGCAGATGGTACGCCAGTACTGTTAGCTGATGGTTCACCAAGTCGTGGCGACATGTTACGTGATCGTCGCTGGCGTCAACGCGGTATTACTGAGCCAGGCCTTATTGCTTCATCAAGCTTGAAACCTATGTATTCTGATGAAATCACCATTGGTTATCAGCAGGAAATCTTTGACACTATGTCAGCGGGTGTGCGTGTTGTTCACCGTGACCTAGGTCGCAGTGTAGAAGACACGGATGTAGGTCCTGTACTTGCTAAGAAATTAGCTGAAATGGGCATCACAGATAATGTGGGTCAAGGCTCATATTATGTGTTGAACAACCCTGGTGAAGCGATTGAAATGTCATATGATTTTGATGGTGATGGTACCGTTGATGTTATTAACCTATCACCAGAAGAATTGGCTTTACCTGCAGCAGTTAGAAAATACACAGCGGTTGAGTTTACTTTAGATGGCAACGTAACGGATGATTTTAGAATTAACGCATCTTACACTTGGTCTAAAAACTACGGTAACACTGAAGGCTTAGTTAAAACGGATAATAACCAGGCTGATCCAGGTTGGACGACGTCATACGACTATGCTGACCTAATGGACCATGGCTACGGTAACTTGCCAAATGACCACCGTCATGCATTCAAGTTTTCTGGTTCGTACAATATTACGGATAATTTAATTGCTGGTTTAGTTGCTCGTACTACTTCAGGTCGTCCACAAAGCTACTTCTCTGTACACCCTAAAAATGTAGATAGCTGTGCAGAAGGTAACCCATGGGATGCATGTATCAGTCGATATTATGATCATGCCTCACACTACGACGAAAATGGTAACCCAGCACCTCGAGGTAGCGCAGGCACACTACCATGGGTAACGAATGTTGACCTTTCAATGTCATATTTCACAGAGCTAATGGGTAATGAAGTATCTTTGAAAGCAACCGTTTATAACTTACTAAATGCTGATAGTGCATTAAATATCAACGAAGAACGTACTCGTTATGGTGATGATGGTATTGAGTTAAACCCAGACTACGGCATGGTAACTGGTCGTCAAGCGGCTCGCTATGTTTCCCTGACTGCACGTATGGTTTTCTAATCTCCCTGAAAATACCCGTGCGCGCTGAGTGAAGTACCTAAGCTCAGCATTCACCCAATGCCAAGCTTGCTTGGCATTTTTCGATCTAAGGAAGTTTCATGTCAGATTTTATAAAACAATTAGAAACACTAAACATTCAGTCTGGGACACAAATAAAGTGCATTGATATGCATACAGGTGGTGAGCCGCTTAGAGTAATTAAAAGTGGTTTTGCGCCCCTTAAGGGTAAGCGTATCGTCGATAAACGGCTTGAATGTCTTGAACAGCAAGACAATCTTCGTACTGCAATTATGGGTGAACCAAGAGGCCACTCGGATATGTACGGCGCTTTAATCACAGAGAGTGAAAGAGCTGATAGTGATTTTGGTGTGTTATTCCTACACAATGAAGGGTATAGCACTATGTGCGGTCATGCGATCATTGCACTGTCTACATTGGCTGAAAAAGCAGGCCATTTTAAAGAAAAAGACGACCTAAAAATTGACTCACCAGCAGGGCAGGTAACTGCATATTATAAAAATGGGCAGGCGTTTTTTGATAATGTCGCCAGTTTTGTAGTGAAACTCGATCAGCAAATTTATCATCCTGCTCTTGGGTCTTTTACAACTGATATTGCTTTTGGTGGTGCCTATTATGCGTACGTAGATGCAGACAAGCTTGATATCTCTTTGTCAAAATCAAATGCAGCTAAATTATCTGAGCTTGGTGAAGAAATCAAAAGTTTAGTAAACGACTCTTTAGCGCTTTCACACCCAGAAGATGAAAGTTTGAGTTTTCTATATGGTGTGATTTTTTATTCGTCATCTCAAATTAAAGACAAAGAAAGCCATAGTAAACACGTGTGTATTTTTGCTGATGGTGAATTAGATAGGAGTCCAACTGGCACGGGGGTTAGCGCAAGAGCCGCAATACTTCATGCTAGAAAGCAAATAAACGTTGGTGACAAAATTACCATTGAAAGTATCGTAGAGAGTAGTTTTGATGTAACAATTCAAAAAGAATCACAATTTCATGGTTACAACGCCGTAATACCACGAGTATTTGGCACTGCATATATCACAGCATTTTCTAACTTCGTTTTAGAAGACTCAGATCCATTCAAACATGGTTTTTTCCTAAAATAACCCGCTCTAATCACCCAGAACGAAAAATAAACTTGAATATATGGAAAATCGAATATATGATTTTCCATATATTTTATAGTTGACAGTTTTTTCTTTAAAACTAGAAATCACATTTTCAAGAAAGTTGACCATAATCGATGTGTCTTCGTTTAATTTCTGGGAGTAAACATGAGTATAAAAGTTGGAATAAATGGCTTTGGCCGTATGGGTCGCCTAACTATGCGTGCCTTATATGATACTGCAGGCATTGAGATCATTCAGATCAATGATCCGGCAGGCAACGCTGAAACACTTGCGCATCTAATGAATTTTGACTCGGTTCATGGTCGTTGGCGCCATGAAATGGATTTTTCAGGCGATACTATGCAAATCAATGGTCACACTATTTCAGTTACCCAGAATAAAACGATTGAAGCGTCTGATTGGTCAAGCTGTGATTTAGTGATTGAAGCCTCTGGTAAAATGAAAACCAAAGCCAAACTTCAAGCTTATTTTGATCAAGGTGTAAAACAGGTAGTCGTGACTGCGCCAGTTAAAGAAGAGGGTGTATTAAACGTAGTTTATGGCGTCAACCATGATTTATTTGATGTTGAAAAGCACAACATTGTTACTGCAGCGTCATGTACGACGAACTGTTTAGCGCCACCTATTAAAGTATTACAAGAAAAAATTGGTATTGTGCACGGTTCGATGACCACAATTCACGATATCACCAATACTCAAACCATCCTTGATGCACCGCACAAAGATCTTCGTCGAGCAAGGGCATGTGGTATGAGTTTGATCCCAACAACGACGGGTTCTGCAACTGCAATTACACATATTTTCCCTGAATTGAAAGGTAAATTAAACGGTCATGCTGTACGCGTACCTCTGGCGAATGCATCAATTACAGATTGTGTATTCGAAGTAAGCCGTGCGACCACTGCTGAAGAAATCAATGGATGGATGAAAGAAGCGGCAGAGGGAGACTTGAAAGACATTCTAGGCTTTGAGACTCGTCCACTTGTGTCAATTGATTATAAAACAGATCCAAGAAGCAGTGTGGTTGATGCGCAGTCAACCATGGTCGTGAATGGCACTCAAGTGAAAATGTATCTGTGGTATGACAACGAATGGGGTTATGCAAATAGAACTGCAGATCTAGTTCGTTATGTAATTGGGCAAAAGTGGGGATAATTTAGATGTTGTCCAAACTTTCGGATGACATAAAACAATACTTACTCATCACCAGTAATTATTGGGCTTTCACATTGACAGATGGAGCGCTCAGAATGCTGGTGGTGTTGTACTTCCACCAGCTTGGCTACAGTGCACTTGAAGTTGCTTTGTTGTTTTTGTTTTATGAATTCTTTGGTGTTGTAACTAACTTAGTAGGTGGGTGGCTAGGTGCACGTCTTGGTTTGAACAAAACCATGAATCTGGGTTTATCTATTCAAATCTTTGCACTTGTCATGCTTGCTATTAACCCTGAGTGGTTGAGTGTAGTTTATGTCATGTGTGCACAGGCATTGTCAGGGATCGCAAAAGATCTCAACAAAATGAGTGCCAAAAGTGCCATTAAAAAATTGGTTCCCGAAGACGCCGATGGCGTTTTGTATAAGTGGGTTGCAATCTTAACTGGCTCTAAAAATGCGCTAAAAGGTGTCGGTTTCTTTTTGGGTGGTTTGCTATTGACCTTATTTGGCTTTCAAGGCGCATTATGGTTAATGGCTGGTATGCTGACACTTGTTTGGCTATTGAGTATATGGCGATTAAAAGCAGACTTAGGTAAAAAGAAAGCAAAACCTAAATTCACTGAAATGTTTTCAAAAAGCCAGCAAATCAATCGACTTTCAGCTGCGAGACTATTTTTATTTGCAGCCAGAGACGTATGGTTTGTGGTTGCATTGCCGGTTTATTTTGTCAGTGAACTGGGCTGGCAAAGTAGCACTGTAGGCACTTTTATGGCTGTTTGGGTCATTTTATACGGCTTAGTACAGGCAAACGCCCCCAAAGTAACTGGTCGAAATATGGCGTTAACCCAAAGTAAGCAATCAGCACTGTCATGGGTAACAACCCTTGCACTTATTCCTGCAATGATAGTATTGGGTTTAGATTCAAGCTTTTCACCAGAACTTATTCTTGTCGGCGGTTTGCTACTTTTTGGTGCAGTATTTGCGATTAATTCATCGTTACACAGCTATCTCATTGTGAGATGTGCTGACAGTGACGGGGTATCAATGGATGTTGGTTTTTATTATATGGCAAACGCTGCAGGGCGTTTAACAGGTACTGTATTATCTGGTGTTATGTATCAATACTATGGTTTAAACGCATGCTTATTGGTTTCGTCAGTTATGCTAGGCATTGCCATAGCACTAACTAAACGACTTTGATCTTTTTTCTAAAACCCAGAAATTTAGATTCTGGGTTTTATTTCCACTATTTATCCATAATTATCAACTAAAGTTAATCTAGGTCTGATAATGATTGGTGTCACATTGAAACAGTTTAAATACATCTCTTTATTTCTTTTACTCTCGTTATTTTCAAATTTATCCGCATCAGCAAACAACCTTACTTTGTCAGTTGGAGAGTGGCCTCCTTATATGGGAAGTGACTTACCAAATAACGGTGCCATTGCTGAGATAATTACAGAGGCATTTGCTGACATAGGTTATCAAGTTTCTTTTGAATTCTACCCGTGGGCAAGAGCGATGGAGCAAGCGCAATTAGGAAGAGTTGACGGTACTGGTTTATGGCTAAAAACCGAATCTAGAGACAGTGAATTTTATTTTTCTGAGCCCGTATTAGAAGAAAAGCATGTATTTTTTTACAACAAAACAAAAAAGCCGAATCTAGATAGCTTTGAAGCGTTAAAGTCATATAGCTATGTTGGGCTAGAAGATTTTAGTTATGGCGTAGATCTAGATAACATTATTCGCGCTAAACAAATCAATATGTACAGAGTGTCAAATGATGAACAAGCATTTGGCATGTTATTAAAAAACAGAGTATCTATTTACCCTCAGGAGATGGCGGTGGGGTATTATCTGTTACGTGAGCACTTCTCAGAACAAGATATGAAATCAATAGGCCATATCGAACAGCCTTTCATGCGGAAAAACAGCCATATCATCTTATCGAAATCAGATAAGAATAATGCCGATATTCTGAAGATGTTTGATGAAGCTTTACTTAGAATGAAACAATCAGGTCGTTATGATCAACTTTTAGCAAAAGTGATTAAATTTTAAACCTGAGCTGTGTTTAACACACAGCTCATAGAAGATTCTAAACTAAAGCAGTGATAGTTTTGATTTGATCTACAAGTTCAGAGTTAGTTAACTGACCAGTTTCTAAATCGAAATTATCATAGAAGCTCGGTACAGAAAGTGAGCCTTTAACATCCATTGCAAAAAACTGAGATGAACCAACTGCTGAAGCGAGTACGCTTTGCGCACCACCAGGACCAGGTGAAGTCGCTAATAAAATTACTGGTTTACCTTGATACACTTTCATATCAATTCTCGATGTCCAATCAAAAATGTTCTTGTAAGCAGCCGTATAAGAACCATTGTGTTCAGCAAAAGAAATAACAATGGCATCTGCTTCGCCAATTTTTTTGAAAAAAGTTTGTGCTTGTTCTGGAATACCTGATTCATTTTCACGATCTGAGCTGTAGATAGGCATTTCAAAATCGTTTAAATCTAATAATTCAACGTTTGCGTTTTCAATTTGGTTTGCCGTGTACTGAGCCAGCTGTTTGTTAATTGATTGACGGCTGCTACTCGCTGCGAATGCTAATACTTTCATGATTTTTCCTCATTTATTAAGTGATGAGTCTTAAATTCATTGCTCGACTCGATGAAATATAGTCTATATTATCTTTATCTAGTTATTAATCCCTTAATTGGGTTTTCACTATTTCCATATGACTATGAATAAGCTCTTTGAAGGTATAGAAATTTTTGTTGAAGTGGTTAAGCGTGGCAGTTTTGCAAGTGCCGCTCAGAATTTAGGACATTCAAATTCTCATATTTCTAAAGAAATGAATAAGCTTGAAGCGAGGCTCGGTGTGAGACTGCTGAATAGAACAACACGTTCTTTGGCGCTAACACCAGAAGGCGATGCTTACTATCAGCAGTGCTTACAATTAATAAGTGACGCACAAGACGCCTTCAATCTTGTCACACAAGGAGACGATACACCAAAAGGCAATTTAAAATTAAGTTGCCCAATTGGGTTATATCGCTCCCATATCCAGTCTATATTGGTGAAGTTTTTAAAGCTTTATCCAAATGTGACGCTTGACCTAGATTTGAGTGATAAACGGGTGGATTTGGTTGCAGATGGTTTTGATCTTGTGATCCGAGCAACGCCTGCATTAGATGAATCTAGCCTTATTTGCAAAAAGATTTACGCCTGTCCAACTTATGTTGTTGCATCAAAATCTTATCTTGCACGATTTGGTCAGCCTCATCACCCTAGAGAGCTAAATAATCATCACTGTATAGGTTACAGTAACCATAAGAGCCCAGGTAAATGGATATTTACGCCAGTTGATGGAGAGCAATTTACCGTTGATGTGAAACTCAAAGCACTTTGTAATAATGGCGAAGCTGAAACCGCACTTGTCGAGGCGGGTATAGGGATCACTCGCTTACCTGAATTTTATTTATCGGGTGGTATTTCATCAGGCAACTTACAGATCCTTTTTGAAGAATATCAGCAACCAACGGTGAATGTTTACGCGGTTTACCCAAGTAGAAAGCACCTGTCTTCTAAAGTCAGGCGCTTTATTGATATGTTGAGTAATGAGCTTAAGTAATGTTTTAAACTCTTGCTTAAGACTAAGGTTAGAAGTTTACGCCAACAAAAATTGCAAAGTTGCTTACATCATAGTCAATGTTTACTTTTCCTGTAAATTCACCATCTTTTTCTGTTTTGTCCGAAGACATATTTGTGACTGTGTATTCTAAACCAAGATAGATGTTATCAGACGCTAAGTATTTAAAACCGAAACCATAGTAAAGATCATTCCCATCTTCGCTACCTTTTTCAACTTTATCAGGATAATAACTATCAGTACTTTCAGCCTTTAAATCCCATGCAGCAATACCTAGTCGGCCATTGACAAAAAATTTATCGCTTATTGGCCATTGAGCATTTACACCTAGTGTGGTTGATGAGCTCTTTACTTTGTTATTGATAGTGTCATTAAATTCGTCAACAAAGGTATGATCTGTTTCGCCGAATTGATTATGGCCAAGCTCAACACTAAAGTTAGATGTAAACTGATAGCCTAATCTAACTCCAAAAGAGGTCGTATTTTGACTGGGTTGCTTATAACTTTCTTCGGCAGAATAATAAGGGCTTGAAATCTTATAATTTGATTCGTGCTCTTGTTTTGCTTTACCAATTAGAATGTCTGTGTAAATACTATTATCTGCAAATGTTGATGGAGATAAAAATAGAGCAGAAGTAAGAGCTATAACTGTTTTACGCATTATGGTCCTTTTACGTATATTTTTTCTATTATGAATTGGTCCCGATACGGGGTCGGCATTATAAACCTAAACATTTAAATGTATATAGAAAATCAACAATTTACAGTGAAGTTATACTTTTTAATGCGTGTTGAGCACGCTTCGAATTTGGATTGAGAACAGCATTTAGCGTTAAAAATGCAGTAGCCGCTTGTTTCTCATTAGCATCAACAAGCTCATATGCAAATCGGATTAATTGACGCTCACTAAAACCTTCGTCGTGCGCAATCAATGTTTTATACCAAGCGATTGATGCTGATGTTCCTTGCTCTATGATCATGTTATAGAGTTTTTGTGAAAGTCTTAATTCAGGTTGTTCATACGCTTTGTCATAGATAATACTCAGCACCTTTTCGGTGATTGGTGTCATTGGTGCACCGCCCGTATTATCAAGCAATACAACTAAAGTGTCGTCTTCTAACACACGACTGATATTGGCATTAAAACCGGGGATCATACCGCCATGATGTACTCGAGTGAGTGGTTTACCGAATCGCTCTTCTGGGTAGTTGTCAACCAACCAACCCGCAGCATAATTTCTATGTTCAGTGACCTGATACAGTATTTTGGTTAACGGTTTTGATAGTATTTTATTTTCGGCTAAGCCTCGATCCCATCGGTACAAATCCATGGCAGTTGAATATATACTGCCAGCAGAAAAGGGCACTGACATATCAATGAAGCTGGGGTGTTCTAAACGGTTTAATAATCGCTCATAACCAGCCACTCGATTGTTAATGACAGAATGTTGTTGGTTAAACCCTGAGTTATTCATATTAAGCGGATTTAGGATTTGCTCTGTTAAAACTTCGCTGTAAGGTTTACCCGTTACTTGTTCGATGACTTTACCCAAAATGGTATAACCCGCATTGCTATATCTGAATTGGGTGCCTGGCTCGAAGTTTAAATCTTCACTACAAAACTTTGAGATAAACTCGTCAAGTGTGTAATGGTTTCTTGCTTCAACAGCTTTGTATCCATCAAGGTGAAAGAAGTTGCCAAGACCCGATGTGTGATTTAATAACTGCCTAATTGTGATTGTCGAGCCTGTGTCTGCTCTGTAGCTAGGATAGTATTCGATTAACTTTTCATCTAGCTTTAGCTTTTTTTTCTCAACAAGTTGAAGTATCAACATGGCTGTAAATTGCTTAGTAATTGAGGCGATTTTGAATTTGCCTTCAACAGTATGATTAATGTCCCATTCAAAGTTGGCTTTGCCATAACCTTTTTTCAAGAGCACTTTCCCTTTATGGCTGATTAACGCGACACCATTAAATTGCTTTAATTGGTGATATTGAGTCAGTAGTTTGTCAATTTCTTTGCTCTTTATTTGATTTGCTAAGCTAAAAAAAGATGTAAAAAATATAAGTAAAAAAAGTATCTTTGTACGCATCATGGGTTTCCCTGAATTAAACACATATTAAATTTATAGACTTCTAAACAAATTGAAGAGTGAATTAAAGTGAGTTAGGGTGACACACAGTGACAAGATAACTTATCTAATAATAAGAATGAGTTAAGTATATTTAAGGAATGGGATGTCAGTTTATAAAGTCGGAGAAAACCTAACTTTAAACCTTGATGAACGAAAACTATTTAAAGGTTCTACAGAGGTTTCTTTGCCTGAACTATCATATCGATTATTAGTGTGTTTGGCTGAACGTGCGCCGAATGTCGTTTCTCATGACATACTCTTGGATTATGTGTGGCAGGGGAAAATCGTCTCAGAAGACACCATTAAAAAACGTGTATCTCGCCTTAGGGAAGTTTTGGCAGTCGAAGAAAAACTTGAGCCTATTATTGCAGAGCGAGGCCTAGGTTATCGTTTAAATTTATTAGTTAAACGTGACGAGCGCACAGTTCACCTACAAGGTGAACAACAAAATCCATCAAAACTTGTAAGTCCACAATTTCATTTTTTTATTAGGGATCGTGTCATACTTAGTGGATTAGTCATCTTTGGGATCATCGCTTTAGGTGTTTTGCAACAAAGAGAACCAAGCAAGATACTGCAACCAGAACAAGTGAATATAAGCCTATTAACTCCTGATGAAGCGATTGAGCTAGATGTAGCTCGATTTATGGGGTTACAAAACAGTTCAAAAATCGATAGTGCGATTCTAAGGCTAGAAAACTCAATCAATCAAGCCAGTAATAAAGTCGCTATTTTCTCAATATTAAGCGAATTGTATTTAACTAAGCATAAGTTATATGGAGCCAATCAAGACGATTTAATACAAGCCTATCAATTTGCAGTAAAGGCAGTTAACGCTTCGAACAGCCAACCTTGGCCTTATGTTGCGCTTGGTAATGTACAAATTGAGCAGGGGAAATATAAAAACGCCATTGAAAGTGCTAACAAAGCCATTTCACTTTCGCCTAAATGGGTGAACGCTCATGCCGTCAAATCTAGCGCATTGAATCACCGTGGCGATATTTCAGGGGCGTGGCAAGCGATCCAAATTGCGCATAAGCTACAACCTGACAATCCGCTTGTACAAAAGATTCGTGCTCAGGTTCTGTTAAATAAAAACATGTTTAGTTGGAGTGAACGTCATTTGGAATCCTTAATTGCGTCTACTCCGCAAGATGCGTTTTATTTACTGACTCAAGCCGAGTATTTCTTGGCGACTAAAGAATATGAGAAAGCAGAAAAAGCCTTAATTGAATTACTGACATTAAAGCCAAACTTTATTGAAGCCCATCTACTCATGGCAAGTGCTTTAGAGTTACAAGGAAAAGTAGATAAGTCACTTGTTCATTTAGAGCGAATTGCTAATAGCCAAAGTAAATATGCAAAGCTAGCGCTGTTGCTCGCCAATTTGGCTGACGATAATAATAGAAATGTGAAGGGGAAACCTTCAGAAGCTGATACATACTCCAATCATTTTATCGCTTCGCTCACTGCGTTAAGTAACAAAGACCCTGATCAATTTTTACAGTTGGCAAAGAAAGCAGTGCAAAGCGGGTTCTCTAAAGAGTATTTATTAGAATCCAATATTATTTATACTTCGTTAGAGCAACAAGGACAAAGTGATAATCTACTTAAAGATTACCAAGCGCTTAAAACAAACTTGTTTAATATCAAGCAAGCACGTCGAGTTAAGAGGGTGCCTATCCTGTAGTTGAAATTATTCATTTGCATTTCGAGACAAAACCTCCACTGACGCTTTGCTAACTTTATGGTTTGGCATACTAAAAAAGTTGGCAAAGCGATGTTCAAACGGTTTTAAAACCAATTAATAAATCATTGTTAATGGCTTATGCGTTACAAATGAAATAGAACAAGCTTACCAAGCATTTAAACTGGATTTTCTAAATGATAAGTCAATCGCATCTATCGAGAATAAAATAAATAGTTACAAATAGACTACATGGTTATAGGAACAAAATGCTTGCTTAAAAACTAAACTCGATCTAATGTGATATCAACTTGATATCACATTGATGGAGTTTTCAATGAAAGAAATAAAAGGATTCTCAGCAAACGGGTATGTTGCAAGCGTGATTTTTATTGCAATTGCATTAGCCTGTTTAAGCCAATTCAATCCAGTAAATGGTAGTAGCATTTTATTTGTCCTTCTAGCCGTGCTTAGTGTGGCATGTTTAGCAGGTTTATTTATGGTTCAGCCAAATCAAGGTCGTGTCCTCACTTTGTTTGGCAGTTACGTAGGAACAGTGAAAGAAAATGGTTTGCGCTGGACTGTCCCATTCTTTATTCGCAGAAATATTTCTTTAAGATTAAGAAATTTTGAAAGTAACAAAATCAAAGTCAATGATGCGCATGGTAACCCGATTGAGATTGCCACTGTGGTTGTGTGGTCAGTGAATGACACCGCAGAGGCCGTATTTGAAGTAGATGACTACGAAAGCTTTGTAAACATTCAAAGTGAAGCGGCGCTTAGAAATATGTCGAGCGCTTATCCATACGATCAACATGACGGTGATGAAATTGCATTGCGTAGTCACCCAATTCAAGTCTCTGAAGCACTAAAAACAGAAATTCAAGACAGATTGGCAAAAGCAGGTGTAAAAGTACATGAAGCTAGAATTTCACACCTTGCCTATGCATCAGAAATTGCCAGTGCCATGTTACAACGTCAACAAGCTTCAGCCATTATTGCTGCAAGACAAAAAATCGTAGATGGTGCGGTTGGCATGGTGGAGCTAGCGCTAAGCAGATTGTCTGAACGAGAAATCGTAGAGCTAGACGAAGAGCGCAAAGCGGCTATGGTTAGCAACTTGCTGGTGGTATTATGCGCCGAGCAAAATACGCAACCTGTGGTCAATGCAGGTAGCCTTTACTAATATCTGATTTTCAAATTAAGTCGAAGTGTAAGCTTCGACTTAGCAATTTTAAGAGGCTCGTTTTGGCCAGTAAGAAAAGTTACCCACTTAGAATAAACCCTGATGTATTAGCCGCAGTACAGCGCTGGGCTGACGATGACTTACGCAGTGTAAACGCGCAAATAGAGTATATTTTGCGTGATGCATTAGTAAAGTCGGGTAGGGTGAAAATCGTACAAAAAGTGGTAACCGAAGTACATCCTCAAGACCCAGAAGAATAAAGCTTATTTTTAGCTTCAAGGAGAAGAAATGGTGCAGGAAGAGATTGTATTTAAGTCACAAATGCTAAGCTTAAAAGGTACATTGTCAGTACCGAAAAGCAAGGGCACATTTCCTTGCCTAGTCATGGTTCACGGCAGTGGTCAGCAAGACAGAGATGGCAATATTAATGGTTTTGACACGAATATTTTTAAACAACTTTCAGAGCAGTTAATTGAAGCTGGTTACGCCACTTTTTGTTATGACAAACGTGGTGCAGGTAAAAGTGAAGGAGATTTTAAAACTGCTGGCTTAGAAGAAGTTGTTTTGGATGCTCATGCAGCGATCAATCATATATCAACTCATAAACAAGTTAATACTGATGCCATTTATGTATTAGGGCATAGTGAAGGGGCTTGTCTAGCGCCAGAAATAGCAAACAATAATAAACTTATTTCAGGGTTAATTATGCTTTGCGCTAGCCTTCGTAGCTTTGAAAAAGATGGTATTAAAAATGCTGAAGTAATGAATCGAGATCTCGACGCTCTGAAGGGCTTAAAAGGTAAGATCTTAAGGCTCTTTTTATACACCAAAGACCCTGCTAAAACTATGCGAGATTTACGAGCTAAAGTTGAAAGTACCGATAAACCAACAGTGAGAGTTGGCTTTCACAAAGTAAGCACCAAGTTCTACAGAGAAACATTTAATTATGATGTCAAGTCGCACCTGGCTAACACGATAAAACCGATATTAGCCATTGGAGGTGAGAAGGACTTTCAATGTCACCCTGATGATACTAAGCTCATCGCCAAGGTTACAAACGCATCAATAAGTACACATATCATCAAAAATATGGACCATACTTTGCGGTTACAAACAGGTTTGCCTTCACTAGCCAGCTACAAACATGCTTGTAAAAATGACATAATGCCTGAGGTCGCATTTCAGTTAAAAAACTGGTTATCAGAGAAAATTAATTTAGCTGAAAAACATGCAACAGATGAGAAATTAAAGCCAACAGCCATAACTTAAGCGAATGACAGTTAACTTACTTAAAAATATTCCAGGTGACTTATCAAGTGAGGTCTTTGAAGATCTAATCAGTACTGATTCTGTTCGGGTCGAACGAATTATCTCTCAAGGACATAGCTCACCTGCAACAGGTTGGTACGACCAAGACGAGCATGAATGGGTGATGGTCTTAGAAGGGTTTGGGGTAATTGAATTTGAAAATGGCAAGTGTGTGAGGCTAGAAAAAGGAGATTCATTAAATATACCTGCCCACAAAAAGCACAAAGTTAAACAAACCTCAAATCATCAGCCAACAATTTGGTTGGCTGTTTTTTATAGGTAATAGAATGGCAAAACCGAATAAAAAAGGGCCTGTGAGAACGGTAGATATTTTTTGTATGAAATGTCGGACTCAATTATTCAAATACAGAAAGGGCGGTAAAGGCGCTTTAGTAAAATGTTTCGTGGAGCGAATTGTTGAAGACTATACCGAAGATCAAATACATTGCCAGACATGCAAAATTGAATTTGCACGAAAAACGTTAATAAGAGGCACTCCTGCGCTTAAAATTGTGGGGGGAAAAGTTCACTTCAAATAACACTGAACTAATTTTTTATCAAAGTTAGCTCTGTAAAGCTTAATCTAATTACATCTTATTTAAGTGTTCTGACGTGTTTTTCTTCTAGCGTTTTCACAATTTTACTAGCAAGTTTTTCCAATATTTCAGCATCTTGTTTTCTGAACTCCCTTGGTTGATTGTCGATAATGCAGAGTGTACCAATCTTGAATCCAGAGAGCATTTTTAATGGCACGCCAGCATAAAATCTAATTGATACTTCACCCGTGACAAGAGGATTATCTGAAAATCGCTCGTCTAAAAGTGTATTTTCAACAACGAAAGTTGAGTCACCTAAAATGGCATGACCGCAAAAAGAAATATCTCTGGGAGTTTGCGTTGCTTCTAGGCCTACCTTCGATTTAAACCATTGCCTTTCCTCGTCTACGATACTAATTAGAGCCACAGGGACACAAAATAGCTTAGCTGCGAACTGAGTAATTCTATCTAAATCAATATCTCCTTCAGTATCTAATAGTTGAAGCGAATTTAAATATTTTAACCGCGATAATTCATTATTGGGAGTGGGCGGTTTTTGCATAATTAGCCTATTAGACAGTTTTAGTATTTAAACTATAGTTTGCTTTGATGCTTCTTACAGGGTTTGGCTGTGAATTATTTTTTAAGACTAACAATTTTATTCTTAGCGGCAATGCTATGTATTTCGATATTTTATGTAGAAATTAATCACTACAACCAATCCAAAGTTTTAAAGAAAAGCTTATCCCAATATGATACCAACCTAGAAGATTTTAAATTAATTAACAACCTCATTTTTGGCTTGCAGCGAGAAAGGGGCATGACAACTGGGCTCAAAGGAGATGATGATTATTTTTCAAGGTTAACAATATATTTAGAACAAACAAATGAATATTTGCGCGCGATGAAGCTCAGTGCTAGTTCACAAAAAACAATTGAATTAGCATCTAAAATTGAAAAAGATGTAAAAATATTAAGGCAAGAAAATCAGTTATCAAATCAAAGTAAAGAAAACATATTTATAGGTTATACCGTTCTTGTAGATATGCTCTTAAAACATGTAAGACTTACCCAAGCCGAGCAAAGTTTTATTAACCAATTAAATAAAGAGCAAGGACTTCAGAAAAAAGATATTTACTCCCTACTAAGAGCCATTGAACTAGGAGGAAAGCTCAGGGCTAAATTATCTAGATTCATCACGTCTGAGGAACCAAAAGTAAAAACAGAAGCACTTAGGCACGCTTTTAAGCTCTATTCTCAACATAAAAACCTATTAGATAAAGCCCTTGGTAATGAAAGTTTAAAGCCATATTCAACAGATAAAAAGCAATACATTGACCAATTGTTTTTATCCTTGACTCAAGGAAAGGGAAATTTCGAGTCTAAATTTAAATGGTGGGATTTAAGTACTTCTTATTTAGACGAACTCATACACCATAGTTACTCGATAGTTGAGGTAATGCTTGAGAATACAGAGTTTTTAATTGAACGTTATGAAGAGAGTACTCGCGAAGCATTAATTAAATCTATTATTTCAGGTATAGGTTTTTTCTTCTCAATTTGCTTAATTATAAAATTAATGTCATCTATTAAAACAGAAAAGCTCTCACACCAAGCTGCATCCACTTTACAACTAATTATTGTGTTTACATCCATTGTATCTACTTTGTTTGTAGAACATTTTGCAAGTCAAAAACAGCTTAGGTATTTATCTCAACTTGAAAGCCTGAGACAGCTGAATTTTCAAGTTGTAGAAAATATCGATAATTTTAGGCAGCTTTGGCGAGACCCCAAGATTGAAATTTTAATAAAGTCTTTATCTGTCAGTGAAGGTTCAAATTATCTTGAAATGATTCAGATGACCTTAGATAAACCACTCAGCACAAAGTTTTTAAGTAGAGCAAATTTGAAAAGCATCATTCAAATTGAAAAGTCAAGGCTACTCGAGGGAGGAATTGTCACAAAAGCCATTGAGACGCCACATTATGGCGTAATTTATATCATGATGGGATTAAGAGTTAACAGAGGTGGTCTCAGTGATGAGCTTTATGTTTTTGAAACAAGCTTAAGTCATTTAGTTGCGAAATCGAATGAGCACGCTTTTGAGATGGGAAATAGTGCAGGTCTGGGATATTTTGCTATTGATGACTTGCCTTATTTCAATGACCTTGCCACATCCAATGAAAGTAACATAAGCGATAAAATAAAGCTTTCTGGAATGAATGCTTTCATTTGGGATTATGAACTTAACCTTGGCGCTTTTGTTTTTGAAGATCCTAGGGATAAAACAGAGTTGCTAAGTACAATTGAAAATAAATTTGTTTGGCAAATTCTTACCCTGCTTTGTTTATTCTTAATCGGACTTTTCGTTAGTTATAAGTCGAAAGAGAAGCATAGAAAACAAGAGCTACTTGCGAGTGACAACATTGATACGCGTCAGTTATTTATGAATTCCTCAGAGCAATTAGCTTCCATAGGTAGTTTTGAATTAAATATTGAAAAAAAAGTGTTAAATACTTCAGAAGGATTTAGGAAGCTTTTTCAACTTCCCATAAAGAAGGAGTTTTTCAAAGCCAAAATACTACTTAGGTTACTTGAAAAGAACGAAAGAAAGAAAATCTACCAAGCTATTAGAAAACTTGCTGTCATTGATACAAGTCAATTGGATATTACTTTGAACAGCACGAATTTAAGACACTTTAGTTTAGTGCTCAATATTAAATACAATCATAGCACAGCTACAAATTCAATTATTGGTGTTGTTAAGGAGATCACGAACCAAGTTAACGAAGAGCAAAAACAAAAACGCATTCAAAATGAGTTAGATGCGGCACGCAAAGAAGCTGTGATTAAAATGAGTGAGGCAGAAGAGGAGCGTAAAGCCGCGCAAAAATTACTTGCCATAAAACGTTCAACAGAAAAACTTTTGCAAGAAGCAATAAATTCCTTTCCAGCGTCAATAATATTGCTCGATCATAATCAAAAAGTTGCGATTAAGAATCTATTTCCAGACCCTTTAAATCAAAACGAGCAAGATTGTTTCACTTTTATGGGGGTGGAGATTAAAACTGGAGAAAGTATTTTTAGTTTGATTAGCATGCTTCCACTTGCACATAAATCAGAGCTCGTTGAAATGCTCAATATTTCAACCCAAATTGAACTCTATTGTGAACATATTAAATGCCGTTATGAAACACCACATGCTGAATTATGGTTTGAAATTCTTGTTAAAAATATCAAAACAGACTCTGAAAAATACACCTTAATCTATCAGACAAATATAACAAGTGATATGAATTTTTCTGATGAGCTTAACGCAGCCAAGGTAAAAGCAGAGCAAGCGAATGAAGCAAAATCTAGATTTTTGGCAACCATGAGCCATGAAATTAGAACACCAATGAATGGTGTTATTGGCATGCTTGATATGTTGTTCCAGTCTAAACTAGATCCTGAACAAACACATCTGACTCACGTTGCCAAAAGCTCAGCGCAAATTTTATTAAGGATTATAAATGACATTTTAGACTTTTCTAAAATTGAATCTGGCAAAATGGAACTAGAAACAGTCCCCTTTGATTGGTTAGAGATCGTAAAAGAGCTAGCTGAATTGCTTTCATATCAAGCAAGCAGCAAGCACCTAAAGTTAGCATTTTATTTTTCAAAAGACCTTGCTAGCAAACAAGTTGGCGATCCCATCAGACTAAGACAAATTCTTTTAAACTTAGCTGGAAATGCACTGAAATTTACCAAAACGACTGCCACACAGTCAGGTGTGGTAGAAATCACTTTTACTTTAAGTAAAGAACCTAATACGTATTGTATTTGTGTAAAAGACAATGGTAAGGGGATGACATCGAAACAAGTAGATAAATTGTTTAACCCTTTTGAACAAGCAGACAACAGTGTTCAGCGAAAGTATGGTGGTACTGGTCTTGGCTTGTCTATTACTGGGAAGCTGATTGAGATGATGAAAGGGAGGATTGAATGTCAGAGTTTGGAAGGTGTTGGCACAAGCTTTTCGGTTCATCTACCACTCAGCGTTAATGTTAAAGAGAATTGTGAAGAATTAAACTTTGCTCATTTAAAAATCGCTGTTGTAGGAGACGAAGATAAATTTGAGTTGGATATAGCCAATCATCTTCAATTAAGAAATGCCTACTGCGAAATTATACCAAAAGAGTTATTTAACGCGCAGTTGATTGACGGGCAAAAGTTTGATTACTTGATCATAACGGCAGAATCCTTCCAACAATTTACAACAGAAGGTAGGGTGGTCTTCGTTGATAACAGTAGTTGTCACTATATTGTTCTTGATAACAATCTAGACAAACTGCCTAAAGCTGCGGACATCAGTATCAGCAATATTTCGCTGCATCCTTACTATGCGTTGAAGGTGGTAGAACATATCGCAAAACTTGAAAATCTAATTGAAAGTGACACTGTTGAAGAGGTGCTAAGTAATAGCGGGACATTGCCATCAATTGAAGAAGCACAAGCAAATAGGCAGCTAATTCTAGTTGTTGAAGATAATGTTTATAATCAAGATTTATTTAAAAGACAATTAGCCATGTTAGGCTTTCAATGTGTCGTTGCAGACAATGGTAAAGTTGCACTGCAATTGTTAGAACAATTTGATTTTTCTTTGATTATTACAGACTGCCATATGCCGCTGATGGATGGTTATGAATTTACACGAAAAAGGAGAAAAATGGAGTCGCAAAACAACTTGTCGTATTTACCGATCATTGCCGCTACAGCAAACGCATTAGATGGTGAAATGGAAAAATGTTTAGCAGTGGGAATGGATGATTACCTAGCTAAGCCCATCGTGCTTCAAGCTTTAAGTAAAAAAGTAAATTCATTATTGGATCGTAAACAAAAAAATAACCAACAAGATACTCTAGGTAAGATGAGTAGTTTTGAAAAATATGACACGGAAAAACCTAAGTATTTTAGTTTTGAAGTGCTCGAAGAGTATGTTGGTGATGATAAAGAAATACAATTGATGTTTTTAGAAAGTTTTGTGAGAGACACGAAAAAATTAATTGAACAGTTAGATTGTGATGACCTAACAACAGTAAAAGATATTGCCCATCAAATTAAAACGTCCGCAAAAGCGGTAGGTTCTAAAAAGTTAGCGGAACTTTTTTCTGAGCTAGAAGCCACCAGTGAACAAGACTCAATAGCTAATATAGAACACTCTATTGATAGCTGTTTACAAACCTTTAGTCATGCAGAAAATGAAATTGCTTCTATACTAAAATATAATAAAACAATTCTGTAATCAGGTTCAGGTTATGCTGGAGACTACTCCTATAATTGTCGCAATTGATGACAGTCAACTTGTACTTACGCAGCTCAAACTTTTAATAGAAAATAAAACACCATGCAAGTTTGTTGGCTTTGATTGTGGATATAAGGCACTTGAAAGTGAGTTAATTCATAATGCTTCACTTATTTTGCTAGACATGAATATGCCTTCAATCGATGGTGTTGAAATGTTACGCAAACTAGGTGAGCTAGAGGTAAAACAACCGTTAGCTTTATTGAGTGGTGAAAATAGCCTATTTTTAAAAAATGCTGCAGCGCTTGCTGGTCTTCATGGATTGACAATTGTTTCTTCGATTGAAAAGCCGTTGTCAGCTACAAAGCTAGCTGAATTGTATCAAGGCTTATTAGAATCTAAACAATGTTCAGAAGTTGCCCATAACCAAAACAGTTATTCAGAACAAGAAATTCTTTTTGCTTTAGAAAATGAGCAATTCCTAGGTTACATGCAACCAAAAGTATGCTGCAGTACAGAAGAAATTATTGGCATAGAAGTGTTAGCAAGATGGCTTCATCCAACAGATGGCTTAATATCGCCTTATTTTTTCGTCAATAAGCTAGAGAAATTAGGTAAAAGCCAAGACCTTTCTTCATTACTTCTTAAACAAACATCCCTGTTTTGGAAAAACAATAAAGCTCAATTATCTTCAATCCAAATCAGTATAAACATCAGTACAACAGAGCTTTTAGATGTATCTCTTCCTGAAAAACTTTATGAGATATGTGTAACCAACGAAATGCCAACTAATCTGGTAACACTAGAGCTAACAGAGAGCAACATTATCAAAAACATTAAACAATCCTTAGATGTGTTGCTTAGGTTAAAGCTAAAAGGATTTAAACTTTCTATCGATGACTTCGGAACAGGTTATTCATCGATGAAACAGCTAAATGAGTTGCCATTTGATGAATTAAAAATAGACAGGTGCTTTGTTGATGGCTGTTCGACAGATCCGAGTAAAAAAATCATTGTTGCGAGTACGTGTGAAATGGCGAATAAGTTAGGGCTTGAAGTTGTAGCAGAGGGAGTAGAGCAAGAGGATGATCTTATTATCGTCAGAGAACTAGGCGTAAAATCAATTCAGGGCTTTTATTACTTTAAACCATGTTCATCAGATGAATTCATAAGACTAATAAACCCAGTTTCATCAATTCGTGGATTAACAGCGATTAAATCAACATAAGTGAGATAATATGCATAATACTGTTGACCACGCTCAAAGGCGCCCAAAAGTTATTGTTGTATGTGATTCGCCAACAGAATTAGCCGGGGTAACTGAAATTTTATCATCACAAGTAAGTGAATATAGAACCTTGACGACTCACAAGGATATTGAAGAAGTAATATTAAAAACTCAGCCTAGTATAATTATTTTAGCTCGAGAAACGGTAGCGAAAAGTGTTGAAAGCTATCGTTTGCTTGCTCAATCAGAGTTATTAAATTATCCACATGAGAACATTTTGTTATGCGAAAACAAAGAGTCAGGTGTTGCTTTTAGATGCTGTATTAAAGGGATTTTTACGGATTACTTTATATATAAGCCAATGTATGAAAATTATCGCTTTAAGATGATCCTTCATAATGCCTTAAATCGCACCAGCGATGTTAATGAAGTGCATAAATTAAGAGAAGAGCATTTTGGAAGAATAGATGAGAATCTTAAAGCCTTGATAGATGATGCTGCCAATTATCACAATAAAGCATCTGATACACTTAATAGCGCAAGAGAATCTTTAGATAATCATAAAGGCATAAATCAAGTTCAAGACCAACTACTAACCGAATTAAAGAATACACACCTTGCGCCTCTCATTGATTCTTTGGAAAGCCAGCTTAAAGACAGTATAGACGAGTTACAATCTAGGCTTAAAGATAAAAGGTTTTCCATTGCTGAATTGGCTGCAATGTTGAGTGAGAAGGACGGTGCATTAAGTGTTCATAATGTAAAAAATGAGCAAGAACAAAATCCTAAAGATCACAATAAAGTGAATTCTTCTGAACCACAAAGTCAAACACTCAATGCAAAAGTAGAAAAGTCCGATATAAAAGTTATGGTTGTAGAGGATAATGAATTTTATAGAGAAATGGTTTCTAGAGTGCTAATAGATGAAGGGTACAAAGTGATAAGCGTAGGCACAGGGCTTGAAGCAATTAAACTATTAAAGAAGCAGAAATTTTCCGTGGTTTTGCTGGATTTATTCATGCCTGAATTAGATGGCTATAATACAACAAAAAACCTTAGGAATATTCCGCACTGCAAGCAGCTTCCAATAATTGCAATTAGCGGCAATAAGAATAAAGATATTATAAGAAAGTGGGCAACCTTAGGGTTAACAGGTTACATCACGAAACCTTGTACGAAATCGTCATTGTTAAAAGCTGTTGAAAAAGCCATTAATCAGTAAAAGTGGCTCAAAAATAGGTTTGAGCCACTAAAAAGAGAATAACTTAAAAACTTAAATTATTTAAAATATCATCTTCAACATTTTGTGAAAGCGTGACTCTTAGCTTAGGTGTACGCGCCATTTCGCGTTTAATGGCGAAATTAGCTTCTTCGTTACGTGCCCAGCTACGACGTGCAATACCATTGTTTACGTCGAATAGTAGCATTGACTTAAGACGACGCTCAGTATCGCTTGAGCCATCAAGTAGCATACCAAAGCCGCCGTTGATCACTTCACCCCAACCAACGCCACCGCCGTTGTGGATAGATACCCATGTTGCACCACGGAAACCGTCACCAATGACGTTATGAATAGCCATATCAGCTGTGAAGCGGCTGCCATCATAGATGTTAGATGTTTCGCGGAATGGTGAATCTGTACCAGATACGTCGTGGTGGTCACGACCAAGTACCACAGGACCAATCTCGCCACGCTCAATAGCATCGTTAAATGCTTTAGCAATTTTAATGCGGCCTTCAGAGTCTGCATAAAGAATACGCGCTTGTGAACCAACCACTAGCTTGTTTTCTTTCGCGTCTTTGATCCAAGTGATGTTGTCTTGCATCTGCTGCTGAATTTCTTCTGGCGAGTTCGCCATGATTTCTTCAAGCACTTGCGCAGCAATCGCATCCGTTTTGTCTAAGTCTGCAGGGTTGCCAGAAGTACATACCCAACGGAACGGACCAAAGCCATAGTCAAAACACATAGGACCTAGAATATCTTGTACGTATGACGGATATTTAAAGTCGATGCCGTTTTCAGCCATAACATCACCACCCGCACGCGATGACTCTAGTAAGAACGCATTACCATAATCAAAGAAGTACGTGCCTTTTGCTGTGTGCTTGTTTACCGCTTCAGCGTGGCGCTTAAGGGTTGATTGTACTTTCTCTTTGAATACGTCAGGCTCTTCACGGATTAAGCGATTTGATTCTTCGTAGCTAATATCAACCGGGTAGTAACCGCCTGACCATGGGTTATGAAGAGACGTTTGGTCTGAACCTAAGTGTACAAAAATGTCTTCAGCTAAGAAGCTTTCCCACACGTTTACAATGTTACCAATGAACGCAATAGACACCACTTCTTCGTTTTCTTGTGCTTTACGCACACGTGCAACTAAGTCATCGATGTTATCAACAAGTTCATCTACCCAACCTTGCTCATGACGTTTAATCGCTGCTTTCGGGTTAACTTCGGCACATACTGTAATGCAGTTAGCAATGTTACCCGCTTTTGGCTGTGCACCACTCATACCGCCAAGACCCGCTGTTAAGAAGATCTTACCTTTAGGTGATTCGCCTTTGTTAAGCACTTTACGGAATGCGTTCATTACCGTAATGGTTGTACCGTGAACAATGCCTTGTGGGCCAATGTACATGAATGACCCTGCAGTCATTTGACCGTATTGCGTTACACCTAGCGCATTGAACTTTTCCCAGTCATCTGGCTTAGAGTAATTGGGGATCATCATACCGTTTGTAACCACAACACGCGGCGCGTCTTTTGAAGATGGGAATAAGCCCATAGGGTGACCAGAGTACATATGAAGCGTTTGGTCTTCTTCCATCTCGCTTAGATACTTCATAGCTAGTAGGTATTGTGCCCAATTTTGGAATACCGCACCGTTACCACCGTAAGTGATAAGTTCTTCAGGGTGTTGTGCCACTGCTGGATCAAGGTTATTGTCTATCATTAACATGATCGCCGCAGCTTGTTCGCATTTTGCAGGATAATCAGAGATTGAACGTGCTTTTAGTTCATAGTTTGGCTTAAAGCGGTACATATAAATACGGCCAAAGTCTTTAAGCTCTTGTGCAAATTCTTCAGCAAGCTCCGCATGCCACTCTTTCGGGAAATAACGTAGCGCATTGCGCACCGCTAGCTGCTTTTCCTCAACCGATAAAATATCTTTACGCTTTGGTGCGCGGTTAGCGCCTGCAGGATATGCTTTAGGTGCAGGCAGCTCGCTCGGGATACCCTGTTTTATGCTGTGTTGAAATTCTTGTAAGTTCATGTCAGTTATCCTTAATTAAGCGTAACAGTAAATGCCTGAGATTTTACAAACTCAACCATGGCATCAATATCAGGCTTTAATAGTCTGTCTTCTTCTAATTTCGCAACCTTAGTACGAATGAGTGCATGATTTTGTTCAATAATATCTGAACAAGTATTAGGGCGTCTAAAATCAACGGCTTGCGCTGCGTACATTAGCTCAATTGCGAAGATTTTCTCAAGATTACCAAGAATTTGGTTAAGTTTACGGCCTGAAATACTGCCCATAGACACGTGATCTTCCTGACCCATTGACGTTGGTACACTGTCCGCTGACGGTGGGAAACACAGTGATTTGTTTTCGGTGACAAGTGCCGCTGTGGTGTACTGCGGGATCATCATGCCTGAGTTTAGGCCACCAGATGTAGTGAGTAGGCGCGGTAAGCCATGTAAACCTTCAAGCAACAAATAACAACGACGGTCTGAAATGTTCCCTAGCTCAGCAGCTGCAATTGACGCATAGTCAAGTGCCATTGCCAGTGGTTGACCGTGGAAACTACCGCCCGAAATCGCTTCTTCTTCACTGATCACAATTGGGTTATCTGTGACTGAGTTCATTTCAATCTCAACGAGTTCTTTTAAGTGGTTGTAAGCGTTGCGCGATGCACCGTGCACCTGCGGAATACAGCGCAATGAATATGGGTCTTGAACGCGGTCGCAGTCAGTGTGATCTGCCATATTTTGCGAATCTTTAAATAGACGACGCATGCGTGTTGCGACTTCAACATTGCCTGCAAAGGCACGAATTGCATGAAGCTCTTCTCTAAATGGCGATTGGCTACCTTGCATACCTTCAATACTCATTGCACCTGCAACATCGGCAAGGTCCAGCAAGTAACGCATCTTAGTTAGGCCAGTAATACCATGAGATAAAATAAACTGAGTACCATTGATTAAGGCTAAACCTTCTTTAGCATGCAGATCCATTGGCTCTAAGCCATTGTCAGCTAAAGCTTTTGCCGCAGGCACAATGTCATCACCAACCCAAAACTCACCTTCACCTAAAAGTGGTAAGAATAAGTGCGATAATGGCGCTAAGTCGCCTGATGCACCTACCGAACCTTGCTCCGGTACAACTGGAATTAAATCAAGCTCAATAAACTTCAGCATACGCTCAACGGTTTCAAGGCGAATACCGGAGAAACCTTGGCTTAACGCGTGCACTTTGGTGATAAGCATGAGTTTAGAGATAGATTTATCGATTGGGTTACCAACACCAACCGCATGCGTGATTAGCAGGTTTTTTTGTAATAGGTTTGTTTCTGCTGGGGTGATTTGCGTATCACACAGAGGACCAAACCCAGTGTTAATACCATAAACAGCATTATCAGAGGCGGCCATTTGGTCAACGCGTTGACGGCTTGTATTTATCTTGTCGATAGCGTCACTTGTTAAAACAGCATCAACTGAACCGTTTGCAATACCATTTACAGTATCAAGATCTAGACGGTCTACACCATATCTAAACGTCATCTTGTTCTCCAAATTCATTGAGTTCTTATATTTATGGCTCAAATATTAACGAGTGGATGAAGTTTTATAAATTGCATATAATCGACATTTATTCCTAGTTTATCAAACTAAATATTTGGCACATTAATGCAAATACATGACGTAGATCTCAAATTGTTAAGAGTTTTTGTCGCAATCGTGGAATGTGGCGGTTTATCTGCTGCAGAATCGAGATTAAATATCGGACGTTCGACCATTAGTTCACATTTATCGGACTTAGAAGTTCGTTTAGGTATAAAACTTTGCAAGCGAGGTAGAAGTGGTTTTGAATTAACGGAGCCTGGAAGAGTCACTTATCAAGCCTCTCTAGAACTCTTGCAGCAATGTGAAGCATTTGCAAATACAGTAGCGAGTTCTAAAAATGAGTTATCGGGTAGGGTAAGTATCGCGGTGATTGATACTATGGTGAGCGATCCCCGCTGTGGCGTTGCTCAAGCGATAGCGTCACTTCGCCAGCTAAGTAAGAACATTCAATTTGATATTAATGTATGTGAGGCCAGAGAAGTTGAAACCTCAGTGATAAACGGTCGTTCACTAGTAGGTTTAGGTGTGAGTCGACACCATATTAGAGGACTTGAATACATACCATTGCACAACGAAAACAATTATCTTTACTGTGGAAAAGGGCATGATTTGTTCACGTTAAATGACAAGGCGATATCAGAATATTTACTAGATGCTGAAGTTATTACATCTAATTATATGAGAGACAGAGAAGTCAGAAACGATGGTCTAAACTATCAAAATAGTGCTAGTGCGTATCATGACGAAGGGATTGCTCATTTAATTTTGTCTGGTGAATTTATCGGTTATCTACCTGAGCATTATGCGAGTTTCTGGGTTGATAAAGGCGAAATGAAAGTAATTCAGCCTGAAAAGTATGCTTATAATATCCCCGTAAGTTTAATTACGTCAAAAAGTAATAAAGTAAACCCTTTAACAAATGCGATAGTTGATGCGCTTTTGGTTTCTCACAAGGATTAATTTTAATGATTATTTCGCAGATAGTAAGAAGCAGTTTATACTTAATTTAACAATAATATCAGGGGCATTTTATTGTCTTTATTAAAAATTAAGCGTTCTCTAACAGCTATACTGCACAGCCGTTTATTGCTTTCTTTGCGTGAAGCGTTTATTGCACTTATCCCTTATTTTGTTAGTAGTGCAATCGCTATTTTATTGCTAAATAGTGCCTTAAAGCTGGAAATTGTAACCCCAACGGATAAAGCCTATAGTTTGATCATTTCGAGCGCTTCATTAGTGCTGTCGCTATTTCCTGTGTTTGTTTCAGTTTTAATTGGGTTTTTCATTAGTAAAAACTTGGGGCAAAGTGGTGTAGTAGGAGCAATGTTAGCCCTGCTTTGTTTTTTATTGCATGGACAATATGTCCTTTTAGATGATGGGTCTTTTGAACTTAATCCGTCTGGCGGTACACCATACGCGATTATCATACCTTGTCTAAGTAGCTTAATTTTAAAATTTTTTGTTAATCTACACCCAAATTTAGATAAGTATTTTCACCATGTTAGTCGGTTTTTAAGTGAAAAATTGCTTGTTATTTTGCCTTTCACACTAACATTTTTCAGCTTCTACACTTTTATGCCAATTATTAACGCAGTTGGGGAGTTGTTTGCAACTTGGATTACGCCAGATGTAGGTCAATCAACCATTGCCGAATTAACATTTGAAAGAATGTTGTTTACTCATGGGCTATGGTTTTTAGGTATTCACGGTGACAATACTTTCAACATGGTATTTGACGCAAATTATCTACTGCAACCGATTATTGGTGATTTACCAGCAAAAACATTTTATGACACGTTTGTACTTATCGGTGGAACGGGGTGTTTTGCTGGGTTGATTATTGCAGCGTTATTTTTGAAATCAGGTTCCCATGAAAAAAATATAGCTAAACTTTCAATTCCTTTTACTGCTTTTAATTTCTGTGAAATCATACTTTTTGCACTACCGATTTTTTTAAACCCGATCATGTTAATTCCATTTTTGCTGGCACCGACTGTTAACTTTTTAATTTCTTTCGTTGTCATCGAAAATGGTTTAGTTAATGTCACCAATGAAACGATTAGTTGGATGACACCGACATTAATAAATGGATTCATAGTGTCAGAAGGGGTCTCAGGCGTACTATTACAATTAAGCTTGTTATGCCTAAATACCTTGATATATTACCCTTTTTTAAAATGGCATAGTGAGCAGATAAATTTTGATAAAGCAATTGGAAAACTTAGAGATCAACTCAATATTTCAGAGCAATTGAGAAATAAAAGCGAATCAAATTTCATTGCACATCAATTAGACACTGAAAAATCTAACAAAGTACTCAATGAGATCCTAACAGAAATTAGTGAGGGAAGATTGATGCTTTATTATCAACCTCAAGTTTGCCAGCAGTCACAAACTATTTCAGGGTACGAAGCTTTACTTAGGCTTGAAAAGAAGACGGGTGATATTGTTGGACCATATTTTCTAGATACTTTAATAAAGCACGATGAAACTGAAATAATCGATATGTGGGTGATTGAACAAGCATGTAGAGATTTAGAGTTTTTTAAACAAAAAAAATTAAAACCAATTATTAGCATCAATGTTAACCCTAAAGTTATGTCTAACAGTTTTTTAATTGAATATGTGTGCGAATTGTTTAAAGCTTTTCCAAATCAACTTAAGATCGAAATCGTAGAGTCCAGTTACTTAAGTGATAAAAAAGCGGTTTTACAAAATATTGCAAGTCTTAAAAAATCACGTATTCAAACAGTTATTGATGATTTTGGAACAGGATATTCAAGTTTGTCGATGCTGTCAGAGCTACCAATTAAATTTATAAAGCTTGATAAATCATTGTTGGATGACACTGATAGTCCTAAGGGTAAGAAGTTTTATCAGCAGATTGTAGATTTACTTCATAATATGGACAAATCAATAATTGCTGAAGGGGTTGAAACTAAGGAACAACTTGTATTTATTAATGAATTAAATATTGCTGAAGTACAAGGTTGCGTGTACCAAAAAGCTTTACCTAAGAAAGAAGTCTTGAGTTTCGACAAAGAATTTAAGAGTGTTGCTGAATAATCTAATCAACGATAGGTCCTAAAAAGTTACATGTTCGGCAGAGTTTTACACGATTACGAGCAGATATTTAAACAATCGTAAAGACTTAGATATATTGCGTAATACCATTCTTCTTAATTAAGCGATCTATTTTTAAGCAAGGTAAATTGGTCGATAACAAGGCTAAAATTTTGCTATTTATTTGTTCTGAAAAGAAATTTTAATGAAGCTTGAGTCTGTTTTAGTCCCTCAAAATGATTGAGTATTATTCAGGCGTGGTATACAACTCTAACAAATTTCTCTTTTATCTCCTTACAAGCCATACTGATAAATTAATTTTTTTATATACTGAAATATATAAAAAACGCGGTAAGATTACTTACCGCGTTTTAGTATTAACGAAGATTAATGTGAATTAAGCTTCAACAACCTTAACAGGTACCGCTTTTTCAGAGCCAAACTTAGTAGTTAGTTCTTCTTCAAGTGGAGTAAATGCTGTTAGGTCAATGCCCTCAACTGCAGCTGAGTATTCAGCCATAGTAGGGAAGCGACCAAGAATAGTAGAAAGTACTACTAATGGTGTTGAACCTAGTAGTGATTCACCTTTCTTCTCAGCTGTATCTGCTACAACACGACCTTGGAAAAGACGTGTAGAAGTTGCGATTACAGTATCACCAGGTTCTGCTTTTTCTTGGTTACCCATACAAAGGTTACAACCTGGGCGTTCTAGGTAAAGGATGTTCTCATACTTAGTACGTGCTGCAGTTTTTGGATTTGCATCATCAAACTCAAAACCTGCGTATTTAGCAAGAACTTCCCAATCACCTTCAGCTTTAAGCTCATCAACAATGTTATATGTTGGTGGCGCAACAACTAGCGGTGCTTTGAACTCGATTGAACCGTTTTGTTTCTCAAGGTTACGAAGCATTTGCGCAATAATCTGCATGTCGCCTTTGTGAACCATACAAGAACCAACGAAACCAAGATCTACAGGCTTACCATCGTAGAATGATACAGGACGAATTACATCGTGCGTGTAACGACGAGAAACGTCTTCGTTGTTTACGTCTGGGTCAGCAATCATTGGCTCAACGATTTCGTCAAGATTTACAACTACTTCAGCGTAGTACTTAGCGTTGTCATCTGGTGCAAGCGCTGGTTGCTCACCAGACTTGATACCTGCGATACGCTCGTCAGCTAAGTCGATAAGACCTTGAAGTGTCTTAGCTTCATTTTCCATACCCTTATTGATCATGATCTGGATACGGCTCTTTGCTAGCTCGATTGACTTGATTAGTGTTTCATCGTTTGAAATACAGATTGAAGCCTTTGCCTTCATTTCTGCAGTCCAGTCAGTGAATGTGAACGCTTGGTCAGCCATTAATGTACCGATGTGAACTTCGATAATACGACCTTGGAAAACATTCTCACCACCAAATTGCTTAAGCATTTGCGCTTGCGTTGCGTGTACCACGTCACGGAAGTCCATGTGCTTAGCCATTTTGCCTTTAAATGTTACTTTAACAGAATCAGGAATTGGCATTGCAGACTCACCTGTTGCAAGTGCTAGTGCAACAGTACCAGAGTCAGCACCGAACGCTACACCCTTAGACATACGCGTGTGTGAGTCACCACCGATGATGATTGCACGGTCGTCCACAGTAATATCGTTTAATACTTTGTGGATTACGTCAGTCATTGAATGGTAAACGCCTTTTGGATCACGTGCTGTGATAAGGCCAAACTTGTTCATGAACGCCATTAGTTTTGGAATATTAGCTTGCGCTTTTGAATCCCATACTGATGCAGTGTGACAACCTGATTGGTATGCACCGTCAACAAGTGGAGAAATCGTTGAAGCAGCCATCGCTTCAAGTTCCTGACAAGTCATAGGACCTGTTGTATCTTGAGAACCTACGATATTAACTTTAACACGTACGTTTGAACCAGCGTGAAGTGGAGTTTCAGACTGAACGCCAACAGCATTACGGTTGAAGATTTTCTCTACCGCAGTTAGACCTTGACCTTCATGAGAGATCTCTTTTGATGGTGCATAAACTGCTGGTGCAGTAACACCTAGCGTTTCTGCTGCTAGTGTTTGAAGTTTCTTACCAAATACAACCGCGTAAGAACCACCCGCTTTCATGAACTCAAGTTTCTGCGGAGTGAAAGCAGAAGATACATCAACTAGCTCTTTGTCGCCGTTGTAAAGCTTTTTAGCTTTAGTATCGATAGTTAATACTGTACCTGTCGCTACAGAGTAAGCTTCTTCTAATACAGGGTCGCCGTTTTCATCAGTCACTGTATTACCATCAGCGTCTACTTTCTTAACCCAGTTTTTAAGGTCAAGACCAATACCACCTGTTACATCAACAGTTGTAAGGAAGATAGGTGCAATACCATTAGTACCTGCAACAACAGGTGCAATGTTGATGAATGGTACATATGGGCTTGCTTGCTCACCCGCCCAAAGTGCTACGTTGTTCACACCCGACATACGTGAAGAACCTACACCCATAGTACCTTTCTCTGCGATAAGCATTACTTTCGCGTTAGGGTGCTTTTCTTTAAGCGCAACAATTTCTTGCTGTGCTTCAGGTGTAATCATGCACTGGCCGTGTAGTTCACGGTCAGCACGCGAGTGCGCTTGGTGGCCTGGAGAAAGTAAATCAGTTGAGATATCACCTTCACCCGCAATGTAAGTTACAACTTCAATTTTTTCCGGTACGTCAGGAAGTTTTGTGAAGAATTCAGCATTCGCGTAGCTTTCAAGAATTTCTTTAGCAACAGCATTGCCAGCTTTGTATGCTTCTTGTAGACGAGAAGTGTCAGCATCATATAAGAAAACTTGTGTTTTAAGTACGTCAGCAGCTTGTTTTGCAATCGTTTCGTCGTCACCTAGTGCAAGGTCAAGTAGTACAGCGATAGATGGACCACCTTTCATGTGAGAAAGTAGTTCAAATGCAAAATCAGCTGTGATTTCAGCTACAGATTCTTCACCAAGAATGATCTCTTTTAAGAATTGCGCCTTCACGCCTGCCGCAGATGTAGTACCTGGCAGTGTGTTGTAGATGAAGAAGTTTAAAGAATCTTCACGATGCTCATTTGTTGTATCTTTAATTTGAGCAATGATTTCAGACAGAAGCTCTGCGTTGTCGATTGGTTTTGGGCTAAGTCCAAGTTCCGCTTTACGCGTTTGGATCTCTTCCATGTATTCTGTATACAAACTCATAGAAAACTCTCGGTGTTTTTTACTTGATACGAAGTGAGCAACTTAGTGCTAAATTAAATTGCCCAACGAAAATGCTCATTAAAGCCGACTAATATTATAGCCGACTTTATGTATGATATTTTGAATCTATCAATTACTTGCATTGCGATTCTATCGCAAATACATAATAATTTACATCAATACCAAAAATAGTTGCTATAAATATAATTGATATTAAATAGCGCCATCAGGCTCAAATCCATCTTCGCCACTGATTTTCTCTGGTAATCCGCAAATGACTCTTGATGTTTGCATGCCTGCCATTACTGCTGCTTCAACACATCCGGCATTTACGCCAGTTTTTATCCAATCGCCAGTAATGTATAAATTATTGAAAATGGTACCGTCAGTGGCTAATCGATATTGGCTACTATTAGTGACTGACAACACATAACGCTCTGAGGGGTCAACGTTCACACGCCAGTATTGTTCATCAAAACGCGATTCACCCTGTAAGTTATTTGCAGAGTAAAGAACGTCCCAATTAAATTCATCACCGTGATAGGCTTCAGGCCATAATGGTTGCATTTCTCTATTTAATTTTTCAAGTGCGTTTTGCTTTACAATGGCTTTTTGTTGAGCAGGGAAGTCATATACATCTTTATCTGGATAGTCATCACACGTATAGGCACTACAAAAATAAGCGAGATTCTTTGGATGATTGTTCAGAGGCCAATCTTCTTTATCTAATAAGTTAGACATAGCAGCCCAGGTATCAAAAGGCTGAGAAAAACTACTTAGAATAGGTCGCTCTTGGCTTTCTGGAATGTAGTTAAAACCAAGCTGCTCATCCGTTTTATTCATCCATAACTGAAATGCTTGAGTCGCGACAGCTTTGACTTGAGTTGCCTGTTGCTTAAATTTGTCGTCTAGTGCGATTAATTCAGGACATAAATGTGCAATAGAAGCGACTGAAATACCAAAAATTACTTTGTCGAAATCTTGACCTTGCTTTAGTGTCTTGGTCGGTAAAGTGTGCCCAAATTTCGCTTCATAAACTTCAGGCCAATCACTCCAAAACGATTCCAAATTAATATTATTGTCTTGTAATAAGTTAGCTTGGGCATCTTCAATTTGCTCAAAAAGCGGGTAGGAGGGCCAGCAGGGTAAACCTTTTACATTTACAAGTGGATCATAGCTATTTGACTTCAATGAGACTTGTTCAGTCATCACAATTTCACTAATAAGATTATCAGTTTGGCTATTAGTTGCGGGCTTTAAAGCTTCAACCTGGTGGAAAAATTCAAATTTTACACCGCGGTGTTTTAGTAATTCGTAAATAGGTGAAAATATTACATCGCCCATACCTGCTTGCATTTTCCACATAACGCCACCGTGGTAACAGAGCATAAGTCTGAGCATTGCTAAACTTGCAACGCCAGCTTCAACATCTCCTTTGCTAAAATCGCCATCAACATAACCGAATACTAAATCGTAAAAACCAATTACAGGCGCTGATTCAACACTGTACTTTTCGTTTGCGCCATTCTTTTTAAGCCAATCTTTGAAATCAATGTTATTGATTGAACCAAATCCTTTTGAAAAAACTTTATCTTTTATAAGACCTGTCGTCATTGCGATGGCTAAATCAGCGCAGATATAAGCGCGACGTATCGTTGGATTTTCATCGAGTAGTTCAATGGCCTCACTATTTAACCAGCGTTTTAATTTTCGTACTATGTACCAAACAACAAGTCTGTCTTTTGGGTTTTGTAGATTTTTATCATTCGATCTGAGGGATAAAAGGTGTTTGAGCTGAGTTGCCAGTATCTTAGGCGAAGACCATATTTCTTTTAGTTCATTATGTGCAGAGTTAAAAAAATCACTCACTTCATCTTCAATGTCATCGAAGGCATCAGTTATTTCGGTCGCCAAGTGTTGTAACAGACTTCTATCTCTCGACTTTTTTGTTTGTAACTTAGTGGCTTTATTAGCCTGTTCGATTTCGTCTTCTAAGGTCTCAATGAATTTATGTAGCCAAGCAATGAGTACTTCGAGCAATTGCCAAAAATGCAGATCGAGTGTGCCATCAGCAGGGTTGCCATCAATTGTTGGAAAGTCTACTGGCCAAGTTTGCCATTCATTTTCAATGAACTCTTGTAACACCACAAAGCTATGTGGCTTAAATGCTTCTTGCCAGGAACTCAAGGGCATGTTGTCTGGTCTGTTTAATTGATTATATACAGTTTCAATAGCGCGAAATGAATTAACATAAGCGCCAAACCACACATGTAGGCCATGTTCTTCAATTCTTTGTCCTAAATAAGGGTTCCTACCACTGGCGCCTTTACCGCCTAAACGCCAACCTAGTTGGTAGACTGTAATGTCATATTTCTCTTGCCAGTTTTCATTTTCTGTCAAGTAAACAGCTGATGTCATTGCGGCAACGCCGCCACCTAAAATAACGATTTTTTCCTTAGCCATAGTCAGCTCCTTTAGCTGTTATTTGAAACTATTTCATAAGCACCATCCTGGTCAAAATCCATGCAAACATAATAGGGGAGTAGGGCTTTTTGCTGCCCAATTTTAATGCCAAACATCTGATCAAACGGGAAAGCATCGAGTTTATTGATGTTGACGTGATACTCATCTTTAAGCATTGCTATCTTATGGATTTTTCTCACAGTTGAAGGTGAGTGAACCACGGCACTGTATACCGCATTGTAGGCAAACCCGTCAGGTATTTGTTTAAACAGAATTTGATCCATTTGCGGGTTTTTAATCCCACTCATAAATTGCTTTATAAGTTCAGCGCTTATTTGGATCTCCTCTATACTCGCGTGGATAAGTTCAGCCACTTCTTGACCAACTTCTATGATCTCTTCAAATAGCGAATCACCGTCAGAGAAACGTTTAATGGTGAGCAATTCGTGCCAGTCCATTTTGGTAGTTGGATTAAACGGCTGAAATGTTTCTAGGCTTAACGTAAAGTTGTCAGCTTGTTTATAGTCACTAGGCATAGAGTAGCGGCACAAATACTTGTTATAACCCCAAGTTTCGCGACCATTCACTAAGGCGTTAATATTATTTACGGTAATAAACGCCGGATACCAATAAATATGTAAAGCTTTCTTGGTGCTCTTATCTACCTTAGCAATAGGTAACCAAACAATAATATCTGTTTCTTGCATCCAACCGTATTGACTAAATGGTTCAACTTTTGAAGCGATGTTTTCAATATCAGTAAAAGTAAGTAAACAATATTGAGATAGCGGTTTAAAATACACATCATTTGTTGAAACTGAATTTAGCGTTGAATCGACAAAATTGGTGATCGTGTCGTATTTGCCTTCAATAAAAAAACCGTACATTCTTGCATTGAGCATACGACAGGGTGGTTTTGCAATAGGGTTACCCAAAAAGTGCTGGTAACTTCCAGAGTTATTCTCTGACATAGCAATTTCCTTCTTTGATAGCATGATTGCTCTATCTGTTTTAGCAGAGGAAATTTGAATTATCGAGTTAATCATGAGAAATAGCAGAGTACATACTCCGCTATTTTCATACTATGCTGCTGAAGTATTGGCTTTCTTATTTTTTGCCATCTTCTTCGCACGTTTGATCGCTGACTTTTTAGATGCTTTTTTTTGGGCAATTTTCATTACCTTGGCATCTTTAAGTTGCTTAGTCGCATATTTCAGTTTCTTAATGGCTTTGTCAGCAGCAACTTCAGCTTCTTTGGCTTGTTCAACAGCAAGTTGTGCTTGATCAGAGGCATCTTTTGCAATTGCTGATGTGCGTTCGACCTCTTGCTGGCTCAACTGAATTATTTTTTCCAGTTTCATCAGTCTATCTTCAAAAACAAGCTCGGCATCTAATGTTAATTCCTCCATTGTGCCTCCTTATTTACGCTCGAAAGAGCTTGGTTCGCCAACAATCAGTGGGTCAACTTGATTAACCACGTCTTCGTCTTTGCCTGGGTAATCTAAACAGCTCAAGAAATGTCTCATACAGTTAATGCGGCCACGTTTTTTATCGTCAGAGCGGATCTGAGTCCATGGTGCATCTTTAGTGTGGGTGTGAAACATCATGGCATCTTTCGCTTCACTGTAATCGTGCCATTTAGACAATGAGGCCATATCGACAGGGCTAAGTTTCCATTGCTTTAGAGGATCGTTTTGACGAGATTTAAAACGCCTAAATTGCTCTTCACGACTCACAGAGAACCAGTATTTGAATAATTTAATACCACTATTAACTAGCATGCGTTCTAGGTCGGGTGTTTGTCGCATAAATTCGAGATATTCATTATCGTCACAAAAACCCATTACTTTTTCTACACCAGCACGGTTATACCAAGAGCGGTCAAAAAGAATGATTTCACCTTTTGTAGGTAAATGCTGAATATAGCGTTGGAAATACCATTGATTACGCTCTCTTGCGTTAGGCTTTTCAAGTGCGATGACATGTGCGCCACGGGGGTTTAGGTGTTCCATAAAGCGCTTAATTGTTCCGCCTTTTCCCGCTGCATCTCGGCCTTCAAATAGTACAACAATACGTTGGTTAGTGTTTTTTACCCAACCTTGCATTTTAAGAAGCTCTATTTGCAATTCATGCTTATGCCTTTCGTAGTCTACGACATCCATTTTTGATGAATAGGGGTATTTACCATCTGCGTTCCATTTCATTGGTGGATTTTTTACATTTAGGTCAAATACCACCTCGCTATTTGAGTCTTTAACATGATCAGACGATGAGGTTGGAAATTGCTCTATATTATTTGATTGCACGGGCGCTTCCTTATCCAAAAAATTAAACTGTTAACACCTTACTATAAAGCGCGCTTTAAGCAGTGTATTGATCTATGTCTAATTGAGCATAAAAGAAGCAATAAAAAAGGGAGCTTAATACTCCCTTGAGAATGGCTTAGTTACAGCCTACTTGAATTTGTTCTGTCCAAACGGTGACAACAAAATCGTTATAATCGCCATCATTTTGGTCTTCCCAATACTGTTTTTGACCGTGCCACCTGAAGTTATTAGTTAACTTAGAAGCATTGCCATTTAATGCCAAAGCGTAGTCAAATTGAGTTGAAGCAGGCAATTGATAACTACCGGAACCACCGTATTCATCAAGAAGTTTGATGAACTGATTATTTACTTTCAAGCCCCAATCATTGTTATAACCAGCGCTTTCACTTACAAATTGATAGTTTATTTTGGTATATGGCGTAGGTGTACATTCTGCGTCATCGTTCAATATCATTGCTGGCGCATTTGCGTTACCAGTACTGTTCGAATTTGCGGTAGCCTGAATAGTAAAAGATTTTGTTTCACTAAATTCAGCATTATCAATAGTTGGAATTTCAATAGTGCTATCGGTTTCACCTGCAGTAAACGTTATTAGTTGTGTTGCAAAATTATAATCAGCACTAGTTGCTGTGCCTTCAATCGCAGACACTTCAACTTCAACGTTTTGATAATAGCTGTTAGAAAGACTAACAGTGAAAGATAAGGTCTGACCCTCTGTGACAGTATCTTCAATTGCCGAAATAGAAATACTTGGTAGTGGGTCTGTTTCGCAGAGCGGGGCTGTATAACATGCAGTACTTATGGACGTATTCGTTGTCAAATCGTTCAGTCTAACGGGGACTTCTGAAATAAAACAGGTATTACCAGAATACGGATTAAGTTTATAAATATCAGATTTGTTGGTGTGACCTAAATCGTTTATTTTAGTCCGGCTAATGATTAAGTTTCCTGCTTTGTCTACAGTCGCACCGGTAACCGCTGTTAGGTTATGCTTTGCTAATTTTTCAACTGAATAATCAGACTTGTTGATCTTATAGGAAGTCGTGCTGGTTACTAATACCAATTCATTTTCATAGAAGGCTAAATCGCCACGATATTTACCGCTGAGAGTACCTAAATCAGCAAGCTTAGTGTATTCAGCGGTTTGTGGGTTAATTTCGTAAAGCTCTGAAAATGTGCTGCCGATTAAGCGATTATTCGTTTCATCAAAGACAAGAGAAATAACACCTTTTGTTCGGCCTATTTCGGTGTGGCTTTGTGTATTAACATCGTAAAAAGCAAGCTTAGTATATTTAAATCGACTTCCAGAAATAGGTAAGTGTTTTTTTTCTGAACTTGATAAGTTTAAATGGCTGATGTCTACTTTGTAGTCTAAAGCTCTAGGGGCAGAGACATAGTAGATTCTATTCTGTTGAGTATCATACGCTAACGCAGCAGAGCTGAATTTGGCAACAGAGTCAGCTTCGACAGATTGAAGTTGCTCATTAAGTTTAAATAATATACCAGTTTCGCCTCGACCTGCGTTAATACCGTAAAGTTCACCTTTACATTCATTCGCAGATAAAGACAGTGAAGCTGTCGAAATTGCAATCGCCAAAGACGAAAGTGTGAAAAACCTATACATAGTGCAATCCTAAATTCAGTTCCATAACTATAGAAAACACAAAGTAATGACACATCAAATCCAAATTGATGTGGGTCTTAGTCCATCAAGGGAAGGCGCATCCATTATTATCTTTGCAGATATTTTTTATTATCGCCTTGTTGTTAACGGTTTGCAAACATAAATTAGTTCTTTTGTATTTGCTTTTCGAAGTTTGGTAATAGTTCCTCAATAATTTTTTTGGCAGGTATAGTGTAGCGAGTACCGTTGAACATAACTGATGTATGCTCGTTGATGTCAGTGATACCGGTTAAGGTCCAACCTTCACCGCGTTCGTGACAGAACACTTTTGTTGTAGGGGGTATAACTTTAAATGTTTGGCTCATACTGCTCTCCAGAGTAAAAAGCCTATTTTATAGCAACTGTTAAAAATGCAAAGTTAGCAAATCAAGAAAAACCAGAATATTTGCAAAAAGCAGTATGGAAACCATACTGCTTTTTAATCTTTAAAATCAGCTTATATTAAAGGTAAGTGATGTTACCGATATTTAAGCTTTCGAGCTGAGACTTAATCTTGGCAACATCGCCAACAATAACCCAAGTTAGTTGATTTGGGTTGATTAGATTTTTCGCTTCATTATGAATATCTTTGAGTTCTAACGATTTTACTTTTTCGCCATATTGCTCAAGGTATTCAATTGTACGGCCTTTGCTATACGCATCAGCCAGCGCATTACGAAGACTGCGTTTTTTCTCGTAACTTCCTGGGATCTTAGCAACCTTGTTAGACACAACTTTGTCTAGCTCGGCATTTTTTGCAAGGTCAGACTTAATATAACCGTTAAGCTCTTTTAAGATTTCTTGGATAGAATCTTTTGTTTTATCAGTCTGAACAGGAGCATAAACAATAAATGGTGATTGAGCTTGTGCATTCATAAGCATACTACGAGCACCGTATGACCAACCTTTGTCTTCACGTAGGTTCATATTGATACGTGAAGTAAATGTACCACCTAAAATTGCGTTCATAACATCAAGTTTAATGTCTTGATCTGGTTTTAGGTTGTCGCGTGATTTGCCAAGTAGGCCAGCAATAATCAACGATTGCGGTGCTTCTGGCTTATCAAGTACAAAGATTTGCGCTTTTTCAGGTGCAGCAACTTGTTTGAATTGTTTCACAGGTTTTGCAGTATTAGGTGCTTTCCATTGGCCTAGTTGCGATTCAAGAGAAGCAGTTAAAGTATCTAGGTCAATATCACCAACCACTACCATGCGTGCGTTGTCAGGGCGTAGCCACTTTCTTAAATGCGCTTCGATATCGGCTTTAGTGATTGCTTTAACGTCTTCTTCACTACCTGAACCTGTTAGAGGTTGCGCGTATGGGTGACCTTCACCATAAAGGAGTGGTGGAAGAATACGGTAAGCGTTTGTCTGCGGGCGAGCTTGTTCTTGCTTAATGCCATCTAACACTAATTTTCTTACACGCTCAATATCAGCGTCTTTTAATGCAGGGTTTTGTAAGATATCTGCGAACAGTGAAATACTCTTTTCCCAGTTAACAGAAAGTGTACTTAAGGTCATAGATGAAGTATCTAAGCTTGCCCATGCACCTACTGACGCGCCAATCTTTTCTAGCTCAGCTGCTAATTGTAACGCATCTAAACTCGTCGTACCTTCATCTAGCATTGACATAGAGAAGTTAGCTAAACCAGATTTAGCTTCAATGTCTGTCGCGAAACCAGAATCAAACTGTAAGCTAAGTTCAACAGTCGGTGTATCGGAACGTTTTGCTAAGACAACTTCAAGACCATTACTTAGTGTTGTAGTTTGCACTTCTGGTAAATCTAGTTTTGGTAGTGAATCAACACTTGGTACCTTTGAACGATCAGCGCCTTTTTCGTTAGCTGAATACTTTTCAAAAGGGTTAATTGTTAAGATAAATTCACCATCAGTAAGCCATTTTTCAGCAGCTCGTTGTACATCTGCAACAGTAGCGTTTGCCTGAATTTCTTGTGATTTTTTATAAAAGCCTGGGTCATTATGATAGATAGCACCTGATGCTAAAACATCAGACTTACCACCGAAACCGCCTACACCTTCAACTCGCTTTATCCAACCAGAAGCATTTGCAAACTTAATGCGGTTTAGCTCTTCAGCTTTTGGACCTTCAGTGATTAAACGATTTAGTTCTTCATCAATGATGGCTTCAATCTCTGGTAGTTTACTCTTATCTAACGCGTCAGCACCTAGAATAATCTGACCGGCTAGTACGCGCTGGAAGTTAAACGCAAATACGCTAGATGCAAGTTGCTCTTGATAAACTAAGCGTTGGTAAAGACGACTGTTTTTGCCAGAAGCAAGTACGTCAGCAAAAAGAGAAAGGTATTCAGAGTCGGCAGTTCCAAGTTCGGCGGTATTCCATACTTTTAGAACACGTGACGCAGGAACGCGGTCTTGCATAACCATACGCTTTTCGCCACTACGCTTAGCAACCCATGCTTCCATCTGCGCTACAGGTTTACCAGGTTTTATGTCACCAAAGTATTTGTTTGCTTTTTCTTTTGCTGTTTCGACGTCAATGTCACCAGCTAGCACTAATACGGCATTGTTAGGGCCATAGTAATCTTTAAACCATTGGTGCACGTCCTCTAGTGATGCAGCATTAAGGTCGTCCATAGAACCAATTACTGTCCACGAATAAGGGTGACCTTTTGGGAAAGTATTAACTGTAATTGCTTCCCACATTTTACCGTAAGGTTGGCCTTCACTTTGACGCTTTTCGTTTTGTACAACGCCACGTTGTTCGTCTAACTTTTCTTGAGTAATTGCGCCTAGTAGATGACCCATACGATCAGATTCCATCCACAGTGCCATATCAAGTGCTGTAGTTGGTACGTTTTGGAAATAGTTAGTACGGTCACTATTTGTTGTGCCGTTCATTTCAGTTGCACCAGCTCTTTCAAACGGACCAAAGTATTCATCATCATAGTTTTCTGAACCATTGAACATTAAGTGTTCAAATAGGTGAGCAAAACCAGACTTGCCTTCAGGTTCATGCTTTGAACCAACGTTATACCAAACGTTAACAGCAACGATAGGTGCTTTACGGTCTGTGTGAACAACAACTTTTAAACCATTGTCTAAAGTGAAAGTATCGTAAGCAATATCGATACTTGGTAAGGCTTGTGTGGAACTTGCGACGACTGAATTTTGAGAAGAAGAATTGGTTGTTGAGTTACAACCTGTCAAGGCAAGGCTTACAGCTAAAGCCAACGCCGATAATGCAGTTTTTTTCATTTTTATATGTCCATATTGTTTGTATATTATCGGTACATAGTTTAACACTTAAATTGAAACGAATAATTTAAGTTTGTAACTAAATGTAGAAAGTTATAGACGAAAAAAAACCCCTCGTTTGAGGGGTTTTGGGTAACTCAGCGCGTTAGCACTGGGAATGAGGTCGGTACATTCGTGTTGTTATTGTTGACACTGAAACTAGAACTGCATTTCAGGGATATCGCCTTCAACGATCAGCTTACCCGCTGTTTTGCTTATAATTTCATCAACAGTAACACCCGGCGCGCGTTCTAGCAAATAAAATGCGCCATCTTTAACTTCTAATACGGCAAGGTCAGTTACGATCTTCTTGACACAATTAACACCAGTTAAAGGCAGCGAGCATTTCTCTAATAATTTAGAGTCGCCATGTTTACTGGCATGGGTCATAGTAACGATGATGTTTTGTGCGCCGGCAACTAAATCCATCGCGCCACCCATGCCTTTGATTAATTTTTTCGGGATCATCCAAGAAGCGATATTACCCTCTTGGTCAACTTCAAATGCACCTAGAACCGTTAAGTCTACATGACCACCACGTATCATGGCAAAACTTTCGGCACTATTAAAAATAGCTGCACCAGTAGCAGCTGTCACGGTTTCTTTACCCGCATTGATCATATCTGCATCAACTTGCTCTTCAGTAGGGTATGGACCCATGCCTAATAAGCCATTTTCTGATTGAAGCATAACTTCAATGCCGTCAGGTACATAGTTAGCCACCAGGGTAGGAATACCAATACCTAAATTTACGTAATAACCGTCTTGAAGTTCTTGCGCAACACGCATTGCAACTTGTTCACGAGATAAAGCCATTGTTATGCTCCTTACTTACTGGTTGTAACGCGTTCGATGCGTTTTTCAAAGTCGCCTTTGATAACACGGTTTACATAAATGCCTGGTGTGTGAATTTGACTTGGTTCAAGTTCACCCGGCTCTACGATTTCTTCAACTTCAGCAACGGTAATTTTACCCGCCGTTGCAGCCATAGGGTTAAAGTTCATTGCCGTATGGCGGAAAACAAGGTTGCCGTAACGGTCTGCTTTCCATGCTTTTACAATGGCAAATTCACCGGTGATTGATTCTTCAAGAATATAAGGGCGGCCGTTGAACTCTTTAACTTCTTTACCTTCAGCAATCGGTGTACCGTATCCTGTTGCAGTATAGAAACCAGGAATACCTGCACCACCGGCACGCATTTTCTCAGCCAAAGTACCTTGTGGCGTTAACTCAACGTCGATGATGCCGTCTAGTAATTGCTGCTCGAAAAGGGCATTTTCACCAACATAAGAGGCGATGATTTTTTTGATCTGACGGTCTTGTAATAAAATACCTAAACCAAAGTCATCAACACCACAGTTGTTAGAGACAACAGTCAGCTCTTTGGTTTGTAGACGTTTAATTTCTGCAATTAAACCTTCAGGGATCCCACATAAACCAAAACCACCGGCGATGATGGTATCACCATCTTTTAAACCCGCCATTGCTTCGGCGTAGCTATTCACTACTTTATCAAAACCGGCCATAAGACCACTCCTAACTTTTGTTTGTCAAAAGAGCGCAAGCATTATGCTCACGCCACTATCATTTTTATTGTTCGCACTTCGCACGTAATGCTAAAGAAACCTTGCTGGCAGGGGGCTTATTTAAGGCATCACAGATAGCCCAACCTGCCTTGGCAAGCCTTTCTAAATCAATTTGGGTACTTATGCCAAGCCCTTCAAGTAAGTAAATGACATCTTCAGTGGCAACATTTCCTGACGCACCTTGTGCATAAGGGCAACCACCTAGGCCTGCAACGGCACTGTCTATGGTACTAATACCCATTTCTAGTGCCGTGTGGATATTGGCGATAGCTTGGCCGTAGGTATCGTGAAAGTGCACAGCCAGCTTGTCTAAAGGCAGTTCTTTAGTAAGCAAATCAAGTAGCTTTTTCACTTTACTTGGTGTACCAACGCCTATGGTGTCGCCCAGGCTTATTTCATAACAGCCAAGAGCCAACAATTGTTTACACACATCAAGTACTGCCTCGGGTTGCACATCGCCTTGATAAGGGCAGCCAACCACACAACTGACATAGCCGCGAACTTTAACGTTATGTTGCTGAGCTAGCTCTACTACAGGTTTAAAGCGCTCAATACTTTCTTCAATAGAGCAATTAATGTTCTTTTGAGTAAACGCTTCGCTGGCCGCGGTAAAAATAGCGAACTCTTTAATGCCGCATTCAAGGGCGGCTTCTGCGCCTTTTAAGTTTGGTGTGAGCGCTGAAAGCTGCGCATTTTGGTTAACAGATAAACCTTTTATAACTTCAGCCGAGTCCGCCATTTGCGGCACCCACTTAGGCGATACAAAGGCACCTGCCTCAAGATGAATAACACCAGCTTCAGATAGCCCATTTAGCAGGGTTATCTTTTGCTCAGTGGTGACTTTGCTTTCATTTTGTAAGCCATCACGGGCACCCACTTCAACGATTTTGACCTGAGTTGGATACGCCATGTTATGCCTCCACAGCTTCAACGATGGCAAGTAGGGCACCGTGACTTACTAATTCGCCTTCAGCAAAGCAATAACTGGTTAATGTGCCCGCAAATGGAGCGTTAAGCGTATACTCCATCTTCATGGCTTCTATAACTACTACTGCATCACCTTTAGCGACTTCAGTACCGACATCAACTAGGTGTTTTACAACCGTACCGTTTAGCGGCGCTGCTAATGGTGCTTCTTCGTGCTCATGTTGGCTAATGTAGTGTTTAGAGCGTAAATCAAAAGTACGTACAAAAGCACTGAACATCACCGTCACTTGCTCGTCATTGACCAATGCACTGGCTTTGTAGATACGACCATCAAGGTTGATAGTCAAAGATTCACTGTTAAGAGTTGCTGAAACTGTATGCTCGTTACCATTCACCGTTAATTTAAAGCCATTGTCTTGAACAAACGCTTTAATGTTTAAACCATCAAACGGCACAACTACAGAAGCAGACTGGTTTAGCTTAAAGCCTATGGCACTTTGCCAAGGTGATTTAGCTGCAGCAAAATTCGCTTGGTTTTGTTTATTTGCTAAGTAAGCCGCTGCTGCAATCACTGAGATCATTTCTTCAGGTGCGTGCTCAACAGTTAATACATCAGTTTGAGTATCAATAAAGTGGGTATCTGGTGCACCAGCAACAAAAGTATCGTGTCCCGATAGGTGATGTAAAAACGCAATGTTCGATTTAACACCCGATAAATGCACTTCTTCAAGTGCGTGGTGAAGCTTTAACAATGCCGTTTTACGATCTGCGCCATGCACAATTAACTTGGCGATCATTGGGTCGTAGAATGGGCTGATCTCAGCACCCGATTGAACACCTGTATCAACACGTACGCCTTGGTTTTCAGCAGGGAAAGATAAATGTGTTAGTGTGCCAGAGTATGGCATAAAGTTTTCAGTCGGATCTTCGGCGTAAATACGCGCTTCAAAACTATGACCCGATAAAGTCACTTGATCTTGCTGAAGAGGAAGTACTTCACCACTTGCGACACGAATTTGCCATTCAACAAGGTCAAGGCCTGTTACCATTTCTGTAACCGGGTGTTCAACTTGCAGGCGCGTGTTCATTTCCATAAAGAAGAATTCGTCACCGCACAGTAGAAACTCAACCGTACCTGCACCGCGATAGTTAATTGCTTGAGCACAACGTACCGCTGCTTCACCCATCTCTCGACGAAGATCGTCAGATAAACCCGGGGCAGGAGCTTCTTCAATGACTTTTTGGTGACGGCGTTGTAAAGAGCAATCTCGGTCACCTAAATAAACACAGTTACCATGCGTATCTGCAAAGACTTGTACTTCAACGTGACGTGGCGTATCTACGTAGCGCTCAAGTAAAACTAGGTCGTTACCGAATCCAGCAAGCGCTTCACGTTTTGCACCTTCTAAGGCGCTTACAAACTCTGAATCTTCACGAACAACACGCATGCCTTTACCACCGCCGCCAAACGCAGCTTTGATAAGCACTGGATAACCAATTTTCTCAGCTTCTGCCGTTAAAAAGTCGACATCTTGGTTTTGACCATAGTAACCAGGCACAAGCGGTACATTGGCTTCAGCCATTATCTCTTTAGCACGAGTTTTTGAACCCATCGCTTCAATAGAGCTTGCCAGTGGCCCTAAGAAAGCAATACCTGATTCTTCACACTTTTGCGCAAAAACATCGTTTTCAGATAAAAAGCCGTAGCCCGGGTGAATACAATCAGCACCAGCTAGTTTTGCTACTTCTAGAACTCTATCAGCAACTAGGTAAGAATCTTTACTTGGTGCTGGGCCTATATGGTAGGCTTCATCAGCCTGTTTAACATGCAGGGCATTGGCATCTGCATCGGAATAAACGGCAACGGTGCGCAAACCTAAACGTTTAGCTGTTTTCATAACGCGGCAGGCAATTTCACCACGGTTCGCAATTAGAATTTTCTTTAACATAGTAATGACCTTATTGCTTTGCGGCGGTTTGCCAATTTGGCGCACGTTTATCGAAAAATGCAGTTAAGCCTTCTTGGCCTTCTTCACTTACTCTGATTTCAGCAATGCGTTTTGCCGTATGAAGAATAAGCTCTGCATCAATGTCTTGATTAGCCACTTCATTAATTAATGACTTTGCTGATTTAACAGCTGCTGGACCATTGTTCAGTAATAATTCAACAAACTGGTCTTGTGCAGCAGTCAGCTCATCATTAATCTCATGAATTAAGCCCATATCTAGCGCTTTATCAGCCATAAACACTTCAGCCGTTAAAAAGTAGCGACGGGCTTGGCGCTCACCGATAGCTTTAATGACATACGGGCTAATAACGGCAGGGATAAGACCGAGCTTAACTTCGCTTAAACAGAATTTTGAATTGCTAGTTGCAACAGCAATGTCACAACAGGCGATTAAACCCAGTGCACCACCAAATGCTGCGCCTTGCACTAAACACAGAGTTGGGTGAGGGCTGGTAGCTAGCACGTGCATTAACTTTGCAAGTTGCTCTGAATCTGCGACGTTTTCATCGTAATTATTCCCCGCCATTGATTTCATCCAACCAAGGTCGGCACCTGCAGAGAAGTGTTTACCTTCGGTTTTTAAAACCAAAGCACGGATATCAAGGCTATTTGCATGCTCAATGCATTGGATCAACTCATTGATCACATGCGAGTCAAAGGCGTTATGTTTTTCAGGGCGACTTAGTTCTAAAATCGCCACTTTTGTTTTTGTTATATTTAAAGTGACCGACATAGTGCGCTCCTTACATTCTGAAAATGCCAAATTTAGATTCTTGCTTAGGCGCGTTAGCCGCAGCTTCAAGGGCAAGACCTAAAACAGTACGAGTATCAGCAGGGTCAATGATACCGTCGTCCCATAAACGTGCGCTTGCATAATAAGGATGACCTTGCTCTTCATATTGCGCAACAATTGGCTTTTTGAACTCAGCAACTTCTTCGTCAGTCATGCTCAAACCCTTACGTGCAAGGCCGTCTTGACGCACTTGCGTCAGTACACCCGCAGCTTGTTCACCACCCATCACTGAAATACGTGCATTTGGCCACATCCACATCATGGTAGGCTCATAAGCACGACCACACATGCCATAGTTACCTGCGCCGTATGAGCCGCCAATTAATACTGTAAATTTAGGCACGTCAGCACAAGATACAGCAGTTACCATTTTAGCCCCGTGTTTAGCGATGCCTTCAGCTTCGTATTTTTGACCCACCATAAAGCCAGTGATATTTTGCAAAAACAGCAAAGGAACGTCGCGCTGTGCACATAATTGAATAAAGTGTGCGCCTTTTTGTGCCGACTCAGAGAATAAGATACCGTTGTTGGCTACAATCCCTACTGGATGACCGTAGATTTCAGCAAAGCCAGTAACAAGGGTTTCACCAAAGTAGCGCTTGAATTCGTCAAATTGAGAATCATCAACAATACGTGCAATCACTTCACGTACATCAAATGGTTTTTTCAGATCAGTACCAACAATGCCATACACTTCACGAATATCGTAACGTGGTGGCTTAATGTCTTTTAGGATAGGTGCAGTAGGGCGTTGATGATTGAAACGCGCAACACATTGACGGGCAATCGATAGCGCATGTTCGTCGTTTTCTGCATAGTGATCGGCAACACCAGATGTTTTACAGTGTACATCTGCACCGCCTAAATCTTCGGCTGATACTTCTTCACCCGTTGCTGCTTTTACAAGAGGCGGACCCGCTAAGAAAATCGTGCCTTGCTCTTTTACGATGATACTTTCATCTGCCATTGCCGGTACATACGCACCACCAGCAGTACATAAACCCATTACCACGGCAATTTGTGGAATGCCCTTAGCCGACATGCGTGCCTGATTATAGAAAATACGACCGAAATGCAATTTGTCAGGGAATACTTCGTCTTGTTCGGGTAAGTTTGCGCCACCAGAATCAACCAAATAAATACAAGGTAGATGACAACGCTCTGCGATTTCTTGAGCGCGTAAATGTTTTTTAACAGTCAGTGGGAAGTAAGTGCCGCCTTTTACGGTTGCATCGTTACCGACAATCATACACTCAACGCCTTGAACTCGGCCAATACCAGCAACGACACCTGCACAAGGTATATCTTCCTCGTAAACGCCAAACGCAGCAAATTGAGAGATTTCTAGAAAAGGAGAACCTTCATCAAGAAGGGTATTGATGCGGTCACGAACAAACATTTTTCCGCGACTTTCATGACGAGCGATAAGTGCTTCACCACCGCCTTGTGCAAGTTGAGCAACTTTGTCGTTTAAATCTGCAACCAGTGAAGCCATAGCTTCACTGTTTGCTTTAAACTGACTGTCATGCACATTAATAGATGAGTTTAAAACAGTCATGGTGTGTCCTTAGCGGCTTTCTGTGAATAGTTCACGACCAATTAACATACGGCGAATTTCAGACGTACCCGCACCAATCTCATAGAGTTTGGCATCACGTAATAGTCGTCCTGTTGCGTATTCGTTGATGTAACCGTTACCTCCTAAAATTTGAATCGCATCTAGTGCAAGCTTTGTTGCTAGCTCTGCAGCATATAAAATGGCACCTGCAGCATCTTTACGGGTTGTTTCACCACGGTCACAAGCTTTTGCTACCGTGTATACGTATGAACGCGCGGCATTCATTTGCGTATACATGTCGGCAACTTTGCCTTGAATTAACTGGAACTCACCAATTGATTTGTTGAACTGCTTACGCTCGTGAATATAAGGCACAACAATGTCCATACACGCTTGCATGATACCTAGTGGGCCACCGGCAAGCACAACACGCTCATAATCAAGACCACTCATGAGCACTTTAACGCCTTCGTTTAAGGTGCCTAGAATGTTCTCTTCTGGTACTTCACAGTCTTCAAAAACCAACTCACAGGTGTTTGAACCACGCATACCTAATTTATCAAGCTTTTGTGCGGTAGAAAAACCTGGGAAGTTCTTTTCAATGATGAAGGCTGTGATCCCTTTAGAACCAGCTTCTAAATCAGTCTTTGCATAAACAACTAAAACATCTGCATCAGGACCGTTAGTGATCCACATTTTATTGCCGTTAAGAATGTACTTGTCACCTTTCTTTTCAGCTTTTAACTTCATCGAAACAACATCAGAACCAGCATTTGGTTCACTCATAGCTAGAGCGCCAATGTGTTCGCCGCTGATTAGCTTAGGTAGATACTTTTGTTTTTGCGCGTCGTTACCGTTGCGGTTAATTTGGTTTACACACAGGTTAGAGTGAGCGCCATAGCTTAAACCGATAGAGGCACTTGCACGGCTGATTTCTTCAATCGCAATAACGTGCTCTAGGTAGCCCATATTTGCACCACCAAACTCTTCAGGTACGGTAATACCTAATAAGCCCATCTCCCCGAATTGTGGCCAAAGTTGATTTGGGAATGCATTGTCTAAATCAGTTTTCTCAGCAAGTGGTGCAATTTCAGCACTTGCAAAGCTATTAACATGATCACGGATCATGTCAGCTGTTTCACCTAATCCAAAGTTTAATTCTTTATATAAAGATACAGTGCTCATCTTGGTTATCCTGTGTGAGAGTTATTATAAATTTAATTAGTCTTCGTGCTCATCAAGCTCTTTAAGGGTGTCTCGACAACGGCGCTCTGCGGTAACGAGTTCCATTAGAACCACTTTAATGTCATCCATTTGTTGACTTAAATCAGCTTTCTTTTCTTCTATTAGCGCCAACATAGTGGTGAGCTGTTTCGCACTTGATTTATCGGCATCGTAAAGTTCAAACAATCTGCCTGTTTCAGCGAGAGTGAAGCCTAATCGCTTGCCGCGTAAGATAAGTTTTAGACGTACTTTGTCTCGTTTTGAATAAATGCGGGTTTGACCATTTCGCTCAGGCGAAATTAATCCCTGATCTTCATAAAAACGAATAGAACGGGTGGTAATGTCAAATTCCTTAGCCAATTCGCTAATAGAGAATGTAGGTTCGTTAAGGTTATCTTGCATAATTGTTTAACACTTACTTCAAAACAGATTAGACCAATATAAGTGAAGTTTACGTAAAGGTAAAGTTGCGTTTTGGGGAATGTAATAGTGAGTGTTAATAAAAAGAGTGAATATCTAATGCAGTTCTAACTAAATAAACCGCCTTTTCGCAGTTTCTAGCAGTATTGGCAAGGAAAACGTGCAACTTAAGTTTACAGTTTAAGTCAACGCAATTAACTTGATTTTAGTTTTACGTTGGCGTAAACGTAAATATTAGGTATGCTCAAATCATCATTTTGAAACAAACAAGCAAGAAGCTTGTGAACAGGAGTTTAACATGAGTAACGAAGCAGTTGTAATCGTAGCAGCAAAACGTACCCCTATGGGTGGCTTTATGGGTGCACTATCAGGCGCAAGCGCAACAGAGCTTGGCGCAACTGCAATCAAAAGCGTTATGAGCGAAACAGGGCTAACGGACGCATCAATTGATGAAGTGATCATGGGTTGTGTATTACCAGCAGGTCTTGGTCAAGCACCAGCACGTCAAGCTATGTTGCATGCCGGTCTAGCACGTTCTACTGGCGCAACAACTATTAACAAGGTTTGTGGCTCAGGTTTAAAAGCAGCCATGCTTGCTCATGACCTCATTAAAGCGGGCAGCATTTCATCTGCAGTCGCAGGCGGCATGGAAAGCATGACTAACTCACCGTATTTCATTCCAAAAGCGCGTGGCGGTATGCGTATGGGTCATGGTGAGATTAAAGACCACATGATGGCCGATGGTCTTGAAGATGCTTACGACAACAAAGCTATGGGTTGTTTTGCACAAGCAACTGCGGATGATTATGGCATTACGCGTGAAGAAATGGACGAGTTTGCGCTTAGCTCTCTAAGCAAAGCAAATGAAGCGATTGAAAACGGCAGCTTCAATAACGAAGTAGTCCCTCATGTTTTAAAAACGCGTAAGGGTGACGTTGAAGTCGCCATTGACGAGCAGCCAGGCAATGCGCGTCCGGACAAAATTCCAGGTTTACGTCCAGCATTCAAAAAAGATGGCACGATTACCGCAGCTAACTCTTCTTCTATCTCAGATGGTGCAGCTGCATTGATTCTAATGAGCGAATCAGAAGCGAAGAAGCAAGGCTTAACACCACTTTGTAAAGTGGTTGCTCACGCGACTCACTCGCAAGCGCCAGCAGAATTCACGGTTGCACCAGTTGGCGCAATGAACACGCTACTTGAAAAAGCGGGTTGGGACAAAGCTGACGTAGATTTATGGGAAATCAATGAAGCATTTGCCATGGTGACTATGCTAGCAATTAAAGAGCTTGGCCTTGAGCAGAGCAAAGTTAACGTTAATGGTGGTGCATGTGCCCTTGGTCACCCAATCGGTGCAAGTGGTGCGCGTATCCTAGTTACTCTAATTCATGCCCTACGTAATCGCGGCCTTTCAAAAGGTGTTGCATCACTGTGTATCGGTGGTGGTGAAGCGGTTGCACTGGCAGTCGAAGTTTAATCACACCAAGTTGTAGGCACCGTATAAATAATATAAGAGCGGTGCCTTTTTTCTATTTACCAGGGGAGGAGTGCAGATGCACCAAGTACCTTTATACATCAACGGCGAATTTACTCAATCATCATCAGAGCAATGGATTGATGTTGTTAATCCAGCAAACCAAGAAGTACTTGCAAAAGTACCTTGTGCGACAGAGCAAGAAGTAAAAGCAGCGATTGATTCTGCACAAGAAGCATTTAAGACTTGGCGTAACGTGCCAGTTCCAGAGCGTGCTCGTATTATGATGAAGTACGCGGCGCTTTTAAAAGAGCACCAAGAAGAAATTGCGACCATTATCTGTCATGAATTAGGTAAGACGTTCGAAGACGCAAAAGGTGATGTATGGCGTGGTATTGAAGTGGTTGAACAAGCTGCAAATGCCCCTGCAATGATGATGGGTGAAACCGTTGAAAACGTTGCCCGCAATATTGATACGTATTCTTACACGCAGCCTCTAGGTGTGTGTGCAGGTATTACCCCGTTTAACTTCCCAGCTATGATCCCACTTTGGATGTTTCCAATGGCGATTGTATGCGGTAACACTTTTGTACTTAAGCCTTCAGAGCAAGATCCGCTAACACCAATGCGTTTAGTGGAGCTATTCGAAGAAGCGGGTGCACCAAAAGGCGTACTACAAGTTGTTCACGGTACAAAAGACCAAGTTGACCAAATTCTAGAAGCACCAGAAATCAAAGCAGTTTCTTTTGTTGGTTCTTGTAATGTGGGTCATTACATTTACAGTAAAGGCACACAGCATAAAAAGCGCGTTCAAGCGTGCGTTGGCGCTAAAAACCACATGGTGATCATGCCGGATGCGCCAAAAGCGCAAACAGTGAATAACCTTGTTGGTGCGTCAGTGGGTGCTGGTGGCCAACGTTGTATGGGTATTTCGGTGGCAGTATTTGTTGGTTCATCAAAAGAGTGGGTAGAAGACATTAAAAAAGGTTTCGAAGGCGTACGCCCAGGTCTTTGGAACGACCCAGAAGCGGCTTATGGCCCGCAAACTACACCACAAGCTAAGCAACGTATTCTTTCACTCATTCAAAGTGGTAAAGATCAAGGCGCAACCTGTTTAGTTGATGGTTCAGATTATACTGTTGAAGGCTATGAAGCAGGTAACTGGGTTGGCCCTACATTATTTACAGATGTGACTGAAGAGATGGAAATCTATAAAGAAGAAATCTTTGGTCCAGTTTTGAGCTGCGTATTTGTAGACACGCTAGACGAGGCAATCGCGCTAATTAACCGCAACCCATACGGTAACGGTACATCTTTATTCACAGCAAGTGGTGCAGCAGCGCGTAAATTCCAACAGCAAATCGAAGTAGGTCAAGTAGGTATTAATATTCCAATTCCTGTGCCACTGCCTTTCTTCTCATTCACAGGTTGGAAAAACTCTTTCTACGGTGACCAGCATACCTACGGTAAGCAAGGTGTGCGTTTCTACACAGAAACGAAAACGGTGACTTCACGTTGGTTTGATGATGAGGTCGTGACTGGCCCGAATATGAGCATCAACCTACGTTAATCCTTTCTATTCAATTTTTATAATAACAATGTGAGCCGACATGATCGGCTCACCTTTGACAACAAGAGGTCTTTTATGGACTTTAATCTAAATGAAGATCAACAGGCATTTGCCGACACAGCATATCAATTCGCAATGAGTGAACTAGCGCCAAACGCTGCGCTGTGGGACCGCGAACATATTTTCCCTAAAGACGTGATTAAAAAAGCCGGTGAACTAGGCTTTTGTGGTTTATACACGCCAGAAGAGGCAGGTGGCCTTGGATTATCACGTTTAGATTCAAGCATTATTTTTGAACAGCTTGCTATGGGCTGTACAGCAACAACTGCCATGCTAACAATCCACAACATGGCAACTTGGATGATCGCAAGCTTTGGTACTGATTCCGTTAAAGAGCAATACATTGATCAATTAGTGATGGGTGAGTTGTTAGCATCATACTGTTTAACTGAGCCGGGCTCAGGCTCTGATGCCGCGTCACTTAAAACTAAAGCAGACAAAGATGGCGACAGCTATGTGTTAAACGGCTCGAAAATGTTTATCTCGGGTGCCGGTGAAACTGACGTACTTGTGGTTATGGCTCGTACTGGTGAAGCGGGTCCGAAAGGTATTTCTGCGTTTGTTGTACCAGCAGATGCTGAAGGTATTTCTTACGGTAAAGCCGAAGAAAAAATGGGTTGGAATGCACAACCTACACGTCTTGTCACCCTTGAAAATGTGCGTATTCCTGCTGCAAACCTAATGGGTGCTGAAGGTGAGGGCTTTAAGTTTGCGATGCAAGGTCTAGACGGTGGTCGTATTAACATCGCAACATGTTCAATCGGTACTGCGCAGCAAGCACTTAACACAGCTAAGCAATATATGACTGAGCGTGAACAGTTCGGTAAACCGCTTGCAGCATTCCAAGCGCTACAGTTCAAGATTGCTGACATGAATACTGAGCTTGTAGCAGCACGTCAAATGGTACGCCTTGCAGCATTTAAACTAGACACCAACGACAGCGAAAAAACCACTTACTGTGCGATGGCAAAAAGATTTGCTACTGATGTAGGTTTTAAAGTGTGTGACGACGCATTACAAATTCACGGTGGTTACGGTTATATCAAAGAATACCCACTAGAGCGTCATGTTCGTGATGTACGTGTTCACCAAATTCTTGAAGGCACCAATGAGATCATGCGTGTGATCATCGGCCGTCGTATTTTAGCTGAAGGCGCGCCAAGCGTATTGTAATAAGGAAACCCAAATGACTGCACAACTTAAATTAGAAAAGCAGGGTAACATCGCGGTAGTAACAATGAGCAACCCGCCTGCGAATACATGGACACGCGATACCTTGGTAGGTTTAAAGAACCTTGTAATCGAGTTAAATCAAGATAAAGAAATTTACGCTCTAGTGATCACAGGTGAAGGCGAGAAATTCTTCTCAGCGGGTGCGGACTTAAACGTATTTGCAGACGGAGACAAAGGTGTTGCTGCTGACATGTCTCGTGTATTCGGTGAAGCGTTCGAAACATTGAGCGATTTTAGAGGTGTTTCGATTGCCGCTATTAATGGTTTTGCTATGGGTGGCGGCCTTGAAGTGGCATTGGCTTGTGATATTCGTATTGCCGAAAGCCAAGCGCAAATGGCGTTACCAGAAGCTAAAGTTGGTTTACTACCGTGTGCTGGTGGTACGCAAAACCTATCTTGGCTTGTTGGTGAAGGTTGGGCTAAGCGCATGATTTTATGTGGCGAACGTCTAAAAGCTGATAAAGCACAACAAATTGGCTTAGTTGAAGAAGTAGTTGAAACTGGTGAAGCCTTGAATACGGCACTTGCACTAGCAGAGAAAGTAGCAGATCAAAGCCCAGTAGCAGTGACGGCTTGTAAAGCACTTATTCAAAAAGGTCGCACAGGCACAATCAACAGTGCGCTTCCGCTTGAGCGTGAACTATTTGTCACCTTGTTTGATACGCAAGACCAAAAAGAGGGCGTGAATGCGTTCTTAGAAAAACGTAAACCAAACTGGGTGAACGGCTAATGGCAAAATTACAGTTATTAAACCAAGCAGATGCGCCAGTCGTATTTGAGTTGGCTGACTGTGATAATGGCAAAAAGGTGGCGTTTGCCACCTTAAATGTGCCAAAAGCACTGAATGCACTCAACTTAGATATGATCCGTTTGTTAGCCCCTCAGCTAACCGAATGGGCGAATGACGATGCCATCGCCTTAGTGGTTTTAAAAGGTCATGGTGAAAAAGCGTTTTGCGCTGGTGGCGATGTAGTTAGCTTATACAAAGCAATGGCTGCAAATGATGGCAATAACCACATAGAAACCTTCTTCAGCGAAGAATATACACTAGATTATCAAATCCACACTTATGAAAAGCCTATCTTACTTTGGGGTAACGGCATCATTATGGGTGGTGGCTTAGGTCTAATGGCAGGTGCTAGTCACCGTGTTGTGACAGAAACAGCCCGTATTGCCATGCCTGAGATCACAATTGGCCTTTACCCAGATGTCGGTGGCAGCTATTTCTTAAATAAGATGCCGGTGGGTGTTGGATTATTCTTAGGTCTGACAGGCGCGTCAATTAATGCCAGAGATGCTCAATTTGTCGGTCTGGCAGATCATTTTGTCAATGCCGAGCTCTACGGTGAAGTGCTAGCGAGCTTGCTGGGTACAGACTGGAAAAACAGTGCTGAGTACAATCATGGCTTGTTGTCTGAAATGTTACATTCACTTCAAAGCCAATCGAGTAACGAGCCAGCAAGTGAGATTGAACCACTACAATGTGTATTAGCAGAGCTCGAATCTCACGACAGCTTAGAGTCGCAAATTGATGCCATTTTGTCTCTTGATACAACGGATAACAAATGGTTATCTCGCGCGCAAAAATCACTTCAACATGGCTCACCATTAAGTGCAAAGCTTGTTAGCGAGCAATTGAAACGCGCAAAAGGTTTGAGTTTAGCTGATTGCTTTAGATTAGAGCTGGGTATGTCAGTAGCAGCGGGTGAATTTGGTGAATTCCAGGAAGGTGTGCGAGCTTTGTTAATCGATAAAGATGGCGCACCGAACTGGCAGTTTGAAAATACACAAAGTGTGACAGATGACGCGATTAACGCTTTTTTTAAAGCGCGTTGGTCAGAGCATCCACTTCAAGGTTTGTAAGGAATGTAACAATGGCAAAAATTGGATTTATCGGTTTAGGAAATATGGGCGGCCCTATGGCCATCAATTTGGTAAAAGCGGGCCACGAAGTACGCGTTTTTGATTTAAGTCCAGACGCAATCGCAACCCTTGTTGAAGTCGGTGCAACAGCTGTAAACGCAGTAGAAGAAGTCTGCGATAACGCTGATTTTGTTGTCAGCATGTTACCTGCAGGCAAGCATGTAAAAGCGATTTACACTGGCGAAAATGGCCTAATTAACCATTTAGATAAAAACACCTTAGTCATTGATTGTTCAACAATTGATGCTGAATCAGCACAATATGTTGGTAAAGCACTTGGCGAAGCGGGTATTAAATTTGTAGATGCACCGGTTTCTGGTGGTGTTGCAGGTGCTGCAGCTGGCACGCTAACCTTTATTGTGGGTGGTTCAACGGCGTGCTTTGAATTAGCGAATATTATACTGCCTAACATGGGTAAAAATATTTACCATGCAGGTGACATTGGTGCAGGGCAAGTAGCGAAGATCTGTAACAATATGCTGTTAAGTATACTTATGGCAGGGACCAGTGAAGCGCTACAGATGGGTATAGACCATGGTCTAGATCCAAAAGTGCTGAGTGAGATTATGCTTAACAGCTCAGGTCGTAACTGGACGTTAGAGCTTTATAATCCTTGTCCAGATGTACTTGAGAATGTTCCGAGTTCAAATGGCTATAAGCCGGGCTTTATGGTGGACTTAATGGCCAAAGATTTAGGTTTAGCTCAGCAAGCTGCGCAACAAACTAACTCGGCAACACCTATGGGCGCTTTGGCGAAAAACCTTTACAACCTGATGCAAAATCAAGGTAAAGGTGCCGAAGACTTTAGCGCAATCTTTAAACTTTATAGTGAAAAATAGACTGCATTATGGACATTAAAAATAAAACAGTTGTCATTACTGGTGGTGCGCAAGGCTTAGGTTTTGCGATGGCCACACAAATGGCAGAACTAGGCGCTAACCTTGCTTTGGTTGATATGCAAGATGAAGTATTAGCAGAGGCAAAAGCTGAATTGGTTAAGCTTGATGTTAAAGTTGAAACCTATGTGGCTAACGTAAGCATTGAGACTGAGGTTGAAACGGTTTTCAACAATATCGTTAGTGATTTCGGTGCCGTACATGTACTGATCAATAACGCCGGCATTCTTCGCGATGGTCTGCTTTTAAAAGCAAAAGATGGCGTAGTGACTGCGAAAATGGAATTATCACAATTCCAATCTGTTATTGACGTTAACTTAACTGGTGTTTTCCTATGCGGCCGAGAAGCAGCTGCAAAAATGGTTGAAAGCGGTGAAGGTGGTGTCATTGTTAATATGTCGAGCGTAGCTCGTGCTGGTAATATGGGCCAAACAAATTACGCTGCTGCTAAAGCGGGTGTGGTTGCCATGACAACGACATGGGCGAAAGAGCTTGGTCGTTTTGGTATTCGTGTCGGTGCAATTGCACCGGGAGTGATCCGTACTAAAATGACAGATGCGATGAAACCTGAAGCGAAAGAACGTTTGGTTAAGATGAAACCTGTCGGTCGTTTAGGTGAAGCAGAAGAAATTGCTCATACAGCAAAATACATCATTGAAAATGACTTTTTCACAGGTCGCGTCGTCGAAGTTGATGGTGGAATTCGACTTTAAAGATTGATCTTATCAAGGCTTTGCTCCATGCAAGGCCTTTTTTTTACTCAATTTTTTTCCAATTTTCTCAGCTGTTTACTATCTTTTAATTACATATCTTCGCTCTATGGATTGATAGTCATGTTTGATGGCTTAATTAGAAGTTTAAAAATTAAAACTAAAATAACTTTACTTAGTTTAATACCGACTTTATTCGTAGTTTTAAGCTTCTTTTATTTAGTGTTTTCTCAATATTTTAGTTTTCAAGAGTCAAATCGGCTCGAGCGGTACGTCAAAGCTGTCAGTGTGTTAGATCAAACTGCCCACAACTTTGCCGTTGAGAGGGGATTGACCGCAGGTTATCTTGCCAGTGGTGGAAAGGGAAAGGCTAGATTAACTGAACAGAGGAAAAAAGCGGACAAAGCAAAACAAGAACTAAAGATTCTGGTCGATAAAGAGCTAGATTATTTCCCTAAATCAACTCAATTGATCATGAATGATCTGCTACAACATTTTAAGTCATTGCAAGAAATCAGAAAGAAAGTTGATCTTAGAGAAAGACAATCTGGTGCATTCGATTTTTATTCTGAGATTAATAAATATGCCTTAGACGCTGCAAGCACTTTCTCGAACTATATAGATGATTCAGATGCTACTAAAAGTATGAAGAGCCTCATTGCAATACTTTGGATGAAAGAGCGTGCAGGGCAAGAAAGGGGACTTTTAAATGGCGTTTTCAATCGAGGCACTATTTCGCTAACTCAACTCTCGAATTTAGCCCTTTTTCAGAACGACCAACTTAAACAAATTGATTTTATAAAACAATTATTAGACCCAAACTTATACCAATCTCAATTTTCTAGCCTTGATAATCTAAATAAAGAAGTAGAACCTTATCGGTTATTTGTCTACGAACGTCTAAATAACGGTAATTTAAACTTTACAGGGCGTGATAATTCAAATTGGTTTGTGGATGCAAGCTCTAGAATAAAGTCTATAAAAAACATAGCAGACAAAAAATCCAAGTTTATTAGTGACTACGCTCATGCTTCAAAAACTAAAGCGCTATCATTCCTAATTATTGCCTTCATAGCTTGTTTAGTTATTGTTTATCTTATGACTACGTTTGCGTCTAAAGTGGCAAAAAGTCTTAACAATGGTTTGCTAAATCTAAGCAATATTATTAACCAGGTTAACCGAGATTTTGATTTTTCGAGATCAATTTCAACTGATTTGAATGATGAACTTGGACAAGCAACACGTTCTTTTAATGGCTTTCTTAACGAACTGAACTCAGTTAATAAAGAAATTCAATCTGTGATGAAGTGTGTAACCCATGGTGATTTTAGTCAAAGAGTAAACTACCCATGTAAAGGTGACATGTTGTTATTAAAGCAAGGAATTAACAATAGCAGTAATACACTTCAAAATACTATGGATGCGTTAGATGAAATAATGAGTGGACTCTCAAAAGGTGATTTCACGGTTAGAATGTCTGCAAGTGTAAAGGGGCCACTCAGAGCTAAAGTAGATAGTTCGATAGAAACAATCGATGCAGCGATTAAGGAGATAGCCTCATGTATGACTCAGCTGCAAAATGGAAATTTCTCAGGGCGAATTTTGTCAGAACAAAAAGGTGCGTTAAATGATTTAAAAGTATCGTTTAATTCCAGTATGACATCTCTTGAAAATGCGATGAATGAAATTTCAGATTCGTTGGTGTCGCAAAAAGATGGTGAGTTCAACAAGCGAATTAAAGGTAGTTACAATGGCCGTTTATTACAACTTAAAAATACTTTTAATGAATCGTCCGAAAACATTGAAAAATTTGTAGGTGATATTGAAAAGCTATTCTTGCAACTTCAAAGAGGTGAATACTCTTCTAGAATTAAAAGTAAATATAAAGGCCGATTAGAGGCACTTCAAAATAATGTTAATAAGTCTCTCGAAAAACTTGAAGGTGCAATTCTCAACATCGTACAGGTTTCTGTTCACCAAAGTGAGGGAGAGTTAAGCTCTCGTGTTGTGGGAGAATATTCAGGGCACTTGGCAAAATTACAGCGAGCGATGAACCTTTCTAGTGATAGGATTGAAGAAATTCTAAATGAGTTAGCAAGTGTTGTTGAGAATATAAAAATAGGACGTTTTGACAAACAGATTCAAGGGGATATGCATGGTCAATATGCTGTTTTAAAAGCTGATATGAACGAAATGCTCGCTTTGTTGAATGATGCTATGGATGAAATACAAGTATCTTCTGAGTTACAACAACAAGGTGCTTTATATCATCAAATAGATAAAAGTTTTCCTGGAGATCTCAATAAAATATGTTCGGCAATTAATGCCTCATCCAGTGAATTAAAAAGTGTTTTCTCCGATATTAATAACTCAGCAGAACATACTCTTGCACTTTGTTCTGACCAGATGCAGTTTGCTTCTGATATTTCAAAGCGTAGTACTGAGCAAGCAGTAGCACTTGAAGAAATTGCTGCTTCTATGGAACAGATGTCATCTAGTGTAAATGAGACAGCAGAGCAAAGTTTAATAGTTACAAAACAGATGCAAGATTCGAAAGAAATTGCTGAAGACGCAATGGAAGTCATGAAAGATTCTTTAGAAGTGGTTCAAAGTATGAGGGACTCAAGTCGAGAAATAGCACAGATAACAATCATGATAGATGAGATTGCGTTTCAGACTAACCTGCTCGCACTGAATGCATCGGTTGAAGCTGCAAGAGCAGGAGAGCAAGGGAAAGGGTTCTCTGTGGTTGCTAGTGAAGTTCGCGAGTTGGCTCAGCGCTCTGCAGATGCGGCTAAAAAAATTAAAGAACTGGTATCAGAAAATATAGATAAAGTGGAGCTCAGTTTTAATAGTTCCCAAGACTCTCATATACGTTTAGAAAGCATTTTAGCGAATATCTCTGAAGCGAATACCATGATGAATAACTTAAATGATGCGACAATGCAACAAAGCGCAAGTATTACTGAAGTAAATTCAGCGGTTGGAAACCTTGATAGATCTACTCAGCAAAATACATCTATGTTGGAACAAATGTCGCAGGATATGTCTAAGTTAGAAGGTTCAACAATAGACGTGAGTGACCGTCTAAAGTTTTTTAAATTAAGAAAAGATTGATGGGTAAAGGAGAGTACTTGAAAATTAAATTATTGTTGAAGTTTTTTATTATCTTTTTTTTAGCTGCTGCAAAGGTTGATGCAAAAGAGTCGTTAAGATACAACTTAGCAGCCTCAGAATCATGGTACCCTTATTATATCCCTGATGAAAAAGAGCCTGGTATTTTAGGTGAATTAATACCTCTAATTTTAAAAAAAGCAGACATCCATGGCATAGAGTTAAGGTTTCCGCCAAAAAGAACTATTTATGCAATGGAAAATGGTTTGCTCGATTTTGATGTCGTCTCGCCTGTTTGGTTTGCAGGCGGAGATGCTGGTGAGCAATTTATTTTTTCAAAAAGTCTAATAGGTATTGAGGAATTCTACGCTAGTCTTGCTGGCATTAACCTAGGACCCATGGTTTATAAAGAAGAAGTTGGCACGATATTAGGTTACTACTATTTTGATGATAATACATTTACACGTATTGACTTTGCATCAGAGAAAGAGCTTGTTATGGCTTTGCAAAAGAGGAGAGTAGATAGGGTGTTAATTGGTGATTTACCAGCAAAATATTGGGCAGACAAACTGAATGTGTCTATTAGGCTCGATCAACTTCATACTAGAGGTGAGTTAAAAATTAGGTTAAATAAATCGAAAGCTCACTTACTGCCTGTTATTAATAAAGCCATTACCGAGCTTCAACAAACTGGCAAAATTGAAAAAATAGTCAGCAAGTACACAGTCAAACAAAGTTAATGTGTTGTATTGTCTAGTCAATACAACACTTACTTAAAATAGGGGTTACGCGTAATAGCTTATATGCTGGAAGAAGCGAACATTCAAAGCTTGTTTTTGTGCAGACAGCTCTAGCGTCTGAGATAAACTCCGAATCATTGACTCAACATTATTCATAAATTTACCGTACCCTACATCTTTGTTATCACTCGCCTTGGCAACTACAACAAAGTGCAATGTATCTACCAATTGGTTTTTATTCCAGTACGCTTTAAGTTGTGTTTGCTCAGCGCACACATCAAAACTTAATTTTTGTAACTCACTGTTTTGTGAAGATCTATCAATTTTACTATTTCTAACAAGGGGTAAACGCCCATCGGCAACAAAGGCAGCTTGGCTGATTTGTTTGTAACCACACGCACTAAAAAACTTGTCTTCGATAAAGGTATAAAATTGCGTGTAATGCTCGTCTTCTAATAAATGTTTAAATTGAGTTTTTAATGCTCTTGTCACAGGAATATTAAAAGTAACATAAGTCATTTCGCTGTGATCTTGGGGAATGCTGCACTTTCTTGCTTCATAGCGTGGATAAAGGCTTCTTAGTTTGTATCCGTATGTTTCTTTATGACCTTTAACGCGAGCAAATAAATCATAAGTTAAATGCTGGTGGTCTCTGATTTTAAATGTATTTTCAACACCTAAATTAATTTTCAATTCATGAAGCGTCTTTTGAACTTTATTGTGAAAATTTGCAGCATTTGCTCTGAGTTCATCGCCAGTTGCTAAAAAGAGTAGTCTTACTTTTTTGGCCCGAACGCCCTGTTGCCAATATGATTTGTGTGCTTCATGATATTTAGGATTATAGAAAAATAACATTTGTTTTTCTGTTTGAAGGCAATAAGACTCTTCATGAAAACGGGTGATAGGCAACTTATCATTGGCAATCATATGAACGTTATACAAGCCATTTTCTTCACAAGCCAAAAATAGCTTTCGTGCAATGCGCTCATAACAACTATCAATATTATCGAAACTTGAAACAAACTCATCACTTGGTTTGAATTCAGCAAGAATATATTGGTTATTTCTTGCGTTTGTTGGAATATAAACTCTGTTAGAACTACTAGATGCCATTATCTTAAATCCTTGGTAATCAATCTGTGGCGAACAGTAACGACTTTTCATGAAAGTTTTATTGCGTTAGGACAATATTTACGACAATTGTCATAATTTTGAACGGATCGATAAATGTAGCCGAGTTTATACAAATAATAAGCTCTAACATCTGTTAGTTCTCAATTGTTTTTGTAATAATGCGGCATGTATAAGAATGCTTGATTCAGAGGAATGCATATCTATGGCGGAAACAGAAAATCGCCCAACTAACTTTATTCGAAATATCATTGATGCTGATTTAGCAAATGGCAAGCATCAATCTACTCATACACGTTTTCCACCAGAGCCAAATGGTTTTCTCCATATTGGTCATGCGAAATCTATTTGTTTAAACTTCGGCATTGCTCAAGATTACCAAGGTTTATGTAACTTACGTTTTGATGACACAAACCCAGAAAAAGAAGACATCAACTACGTTAAGTCTATTCAAGAAGATGTATCATGGTTAGGTTTTAACTGGGATGGTGAAATTTGCTATTCATCTAATTACTTCGACAAGCTTCACGGCTACGCAGTTGAACTTATCGAAAAAGGTTTAGCATATGTATGTTTCTTATCGCCTGATGAAGCGCGTGAATATCGCGGCACATTAACAGAGCCTGGGAAAAATAGTCCTTACAGAGACACATCAGTTGAAGAAAACTTAGCTTTATTTGAAAAAATGCGTAATGGTGAGTTCAAAGAGGGCGAATGTGTTCTTAGGGCTAAGATTGATATGGCTAGTTCATTCATGGTACTACGCGATCCTATTATCTACCGTATCCGCTTTGCACATCACCACCAAACAGGTGATAAGTGGTGCATTTACCCTATGTATGACTTCACTCATTGTATTTCTGATGCGTTAGAAGGTATTACACATTCACTATGTACGCTTGAGTTCCAAGATAATCGCCGTCTTTATGACTGGGTTTTAGATAACATCTCTCTAGAGTGTCATCCACAACAGATCGAATTTTCTCGCTTAAACCTTGAATACACGGTTATGTCAAAGCGTAAGCTAAATGATTTAGTTGTTGAGAATCATGTTGATGGTTGGGACGACCCGCGTATGCCTACTATCGCAGGTCTTCGTCGTCGTGGTTACACACCAGCTTCAATTCGTGAGTTCTGTAAGCGTATCGGTATCACTAAGCAAGATAACATGGTTGAAATGGGCATGTTAGAAGCCTGTATTCGTGATGACCTAAACAATAATGCACCACGTGCGATGGCAGTTATCGACCCTGTACGTATTGTGATAGAAAATTTCGAAGACGGTAAAGTTGAGCAATTAGTTGCACCAAACCATCCTTCAGAAGAATCTATGGGCACCCGTGAATTACCATTTACGAAAGAGTTATTCATTGAGCGTGAAGATTTCCGCGTTGAAGCGAATAAGAAGTTCAAACGTCTAGTGCTTGGCAAAGAAGTACGTTTACGTAATGCTTATGTTATAAAAGCTGAACGTATTGAAGAAGATGCTGAGGGTAATATCACAACTATCTTCTGTAGTTACGACCCTGATACACTTGGCAAAAACCCAGCTGATGGCCGTAAAGTTAAAGGTGTTATTCACTGGGTATCGGCAACACACTGTGTAGAAGCTGAAGTGCGTCAGTATGACAGATTGTTCAATGTACCAAATCCAGCAGCAGCTGAGTCGTTTGTTGAAACGCTTAACCCTGACTCACTCACTGTGATTAAGTCGGCTAAACTTGAGCCGTCTTTAGCTCAAGCAGCCGTTGAACAAGGCTTCCAATTTGAGCGTTTAGGGTATTATTGCCGCGACAATAAAGAAGAAGGTCTTGTATTCAACCAAACGGTTGGTTTAAGAGATTCTTGGGCTAAAATAGAACAAGCTTAATCTTCAATATAAAAGGCCGATTTATCGGCCTTTTTTGATCAAAATAACAATAATTATGACTGCCAAATCAATCAATAATTTCTATATCAACGAACAGCAATCTATTTATCTGCTCTCTCATCATGACGCAAAAAAGCATAGGCAGTGGCTAAATATATGTAAGAAGCAATTGCAGTTGCTGGGATATAGCAATGTTGAAGAAATTGGTTCTGGTGCGTTTGGGTTTGTTTTTGCTGGTATTGGTGAAGACGGGCAAGAGTGGGTGTTTAAGTTCTCTCGAATTACTCTTGCTCAAAGTATCAGAGATAGGCTTGAAGACGAAGCTTATATGTTGTCGCAAATTAATAACCCCATGGTGCCTAAGTTTTTTGCCTTTGAACGAGTAAAAAAACAAGGCATTTTGATGATGGCGCGAGCAAAAGGAGAAGATTTAGAAAAAATCTCACTTAAACGAGGCCGTTTCTCCGTTCAAGACATCATGAGCTTAGCGTTAAAACTCAGAAATGTGTTATTAGATCTTCGTCGTCATAAAAATGGCTTAAGTCCACAACCTATTGTCCACGGTGACATCAAACCCTCTAATATTGTTTGGGATGTTGATACAGACGAATTTTCTCTGGTTGATTGGGGGAGCTCTGTGTATGCGCAAATTGATGAATATGGTGAAGTCGTTGCCAGCAACATCATGGATTTAATGTCAGCAGATTTATCAAGTACCAATGCCCGAATGGGCGATGTGTATTTTATTGGTGATGAACAAATGTCAGGTATGCAGTCATCTCCTAGATTCGATGAACAAGGTGTTGCGTCAACACTCTATGCATTGGCTAGTGCACAATCATGCCGTTTTGGAGTGGGTGTTCTCCCCACTGCAAGCCTAGGGTTACCTCAGGAGTTTGCGACAGTCATAGACAATATGTTGTCAAAGGACAAAAAGTTAAGAGATGCGGCAGGAGACTACTTTATCCGCAATATGCCAAGTATGGCTAAAGTTTACTTGCCTGAACTAGATAACAAAACAGTCAAAGCGAACATTCCGTTTTGGGTCAATGAATTTGAATTTGAGCCTGACACTGTGGTGTATAGTTCTCGTAAAGAATTCTTACGAAGAGCCGACCATAATCAACAACTACTTGATGTTAACGATGCGCAACTAGATAGATATTATAAAGAATTTTTGTTTGATACTGGAGATACTGAAAAAGCCTTTTTAGCGTCGATAAGTCGTCTTGCAAAATTCCCTGTTGTTGGTGGGTTAAGTTTTCATTGGCGTGAAAAAAATCTACATATCGAATCTAGTCTAATTTTGCACGATGAATCATTACATAAAGCATTTACCGATTCTGTGAATGCAACGGTCAAGCTTGCACAAGGTATAACCCAAAAAGGCCTGTTCAAATGCTGCTTATTTGATGCAAGGCAGACAATTCAGTTAGAAAGAGACAGCACGGGTGCGTTTATTTTCGATGTATTACCTCAGTTACATTACTCGGTTGTTGATACCAGCAGCCAAGAAATTACCCGTCCACATAGTTATTTCGAAGATGGTAAAGATCCTGATGAGCAACTACAGCTACCAAAAAGTATTATTCAATGTGTTTTTGAACTGAATAAAATTCACCACACAGGGTGTATTATTTTTGAATCGGTAGAAAACCGCTTAAAGATCCACCATTATTACCGCCTGTTGGATGCGTCTAAAGAAGCACAATTTAAAGCACTTTTAGAAGAAATCATGCAGTACGCCTTATGTATAGACAACTTTGGTGTAGCGGGGTTTATGAAGTTACCTTACAAAAATACCCGTGAATTTGATTTATGCCAGAGCCAGCCTACAAACTTCTATCCAAGAAATCCTAAAGCACTAAATAATTCACTATAAGATATGACGAAAGGCGTATTGAAGATTAAAGCATATTGATCAAAGCTAAAGACTTGTTGAGCTTTGTGTTAAATAATATCTTTAAAAGATATACAGGGCTTATTTCAATCCCAGAGGTGCGCTATGGAAAAGCAACAACGACAAGATATTTTAACTTTAAGCTGGTCGATTCATGACCAAGTTGAAGAAGCTATCAGGATGCACCCTGCAAGTCGTGCAGATGATAATTGGCAAGAAAAGCAACGTTTGCTTATGGCCGATATGGCATTACATTTATTGCAAACTGCATTAAAGCCGGGTGAGTTGCAAAAAGAAAAGTTAGTAAATAATTTAAATGCAATTCTGACGTTGAGTGATGACTATATTGATAATGTAGATTTAAGAAAAGTGTCGGACTCTTTATATGAAACACATAAATAAACCTGTCTTCAGTGAGATAAATATCCGGCCTGATATCGCCGGATATTTATTGAGTCTATTCTTTATAGCTCTTCTGGGCGGTATGTTTTCATCATGATGTAAACATAAGCATTAATAAATGCAGTTTCTTGATATTTCTTAAGCCCAGTTTCTTCAAAGTCGATTGGTAAAGGGTTACGCTTCAATTGTTCTTTGATTTCAGTTGCAGATAAAATTTTAACATCCACATCTTTTATTAATTGAATGGCAGCTTCGATTTTAAAACCTGTCGCACTACCTGCAAACTTACCCTTTGGTGCACGTTGCTTTATAGCAACAGAGTCAATTTGGTAATCTTCTAATAATTTTGCAAAATCAAATTGAAATTTGCGCATATCTTCAGTGTCTTGGCCAACTTGACCAAGGGTAAAGCGTGTTTGTCGTACATCACGAATATCAAAAACGTCTTCTTCTTTTGTCAGCAAGCATAAAAGTACTTCACTGCCTGTGATTTCAACACCACATGTTCTCATAATCTTTCCAATATATTGAAACTAGTTAGTAATTATAACGGTGAGACGAATAAACCTAAAGCTTAAACTGATAAATCAATCATGATGGCCGCATGATCTGAATAACGAATATCTTCTCCGTCTCTTTGTGTAGTTAAGTGTCCATCAAAAGTAGCATAGTTTAATTTTTTAATTACACAGTTATCATGAACAGGATCGAAGTGTTGAGACAGTAAAATATAATCTAATACATTACCTTTACCACGATAAAAGTGTGTTGCTGGTTTCTGTTTTCCTTCCATAGCTTGTTGTGAAAGTGTGTAACTATCAATTAAGCCACTTTCTGACGGAATGTCTTTGAACGAATGATCATTAGCAATATTAAAAGGTAACAAGCTGGCATGTTCAAGGTTATGATTAAAGTCACCCAAAACAACAACAGGCATATTTTGATTATTGGTCATCACATCATGCATGATTATTGAGGCCTCTAAAGAGCGATCTTGACTGTTTCTAAGTAATGCAAAAGATTGTTCGTAGTAGTGACGAAGGTTTGGCTCTGCATTGATTTGCTCGAATAGGCTGCCATCAGTGATAAGACGCTGTGATTTTAAATGGACCACATAAAAACTGACAAAGCCTACATCTGGCAGGTTTATCTTGCACTTGATTGGTGTCCGATTAAAACCAAAAGGTGTTTGATGACCAAAGTAATCTAATAAGTCTTTATTTGGAAGCAGACAATTTAAAGATTCAATTGGATATTTAGAAGCGATTGCAACAACCGGTGAATACAGTACATCGGGTTTTAACGCTTCATGTTTTACAGCTGAAACGGCAGAGAAATAGGGAAGGCCTTGCTCTTTGCAAATCTCTTCTAGATCTTTAACTGAAAATACTTCTTGAAAGGCAATTACTGTTGGTGACATATGAGCCAACAATTCAGAAAAAAATAAAGTTTTAGATTGCCACTGGCTGTGTGTGTAGCCTTCGAATTCGGAATAAAAACGATAAGGCGGCGCTGCAAAATTAAGCAAGTTTAACGTAGCAATTTTTATAGATTTTTGTTCTGACATTTAAAATTTCATTTATTCATCAATTTGCAGGTTTAATTTTAGTCTTTCCCTTGAATTTAGTCACTGTGGAGGCCAAAATAAGCGTTCGCTTAAAATCCTTAGTTAACTTAGTCAATAAGTTCATCAATGCTTATTCGTAAAAGCGTTGTAAAAGGTACTCACTTTTTAAATTTTAATACACGTGATACTTGGTAGGTGTCACCACTGTAAATAGGAATTATCATGCCTGTAATTACGCTTCCTGACGGCAGTCAGCGTGCTTTCGAAAACCCAGTAACAACATTAGAAGTAGCTCAAGATATCGGTCCTGGTCTTGCAAAGGCAACCATCGCTGGCCGAGTGAATGGTGAAAGAGTTGATGCATGTGATTTAATCACTGAAGATTCAAACTTACAAATCATCACAGCAAAAGATGAAGACGGCTTAGAAATTATCCGTCACTCATGCGCGCACTTAATTGGTCATGCAATTAAACAGCTTTTCCCTGATGTAAAAATGGCGATTGGTCCAACCATCGATAATGGTTTTTACTACGATATCGATTTAGATCGTTCGTTAACACAAGAAGATCTAGATGCAATTGAAAAGCGCATGCTTGAGCTTGCTAAAACGAATTATGACGTTGTTAAGAAAACAGTCACTTGGCAAGAAGCAAGAGACACCTTTGAAGCACGTGGTGAAACTTACAAAATTGAAATCCTAGACGAAAATATTTCGAAGGATGACAAACCAGGTCTTTATCATCACGAAGAATACGTAGATATGTGTCGCGGTCCTCACGTACCAAACATGAAGTTCTGCCAACACTTCAAGATCATGAAAGTAGCTGGCGCGTATTGGCGTGGTAACTCAGACAACAAGATGCTACAGCGTATTTACGGTACAGCTTGGGCTGATAAGAAACAGCTTAAAGCTTACTTAAAGCGTCTTGAAGAAGCTGAAAAGCGTGACCACCGTAAAATTGGTAAAGCGTTAGACCTATGGCACTGGCAAGAAGAAGCGCCTGGTATGGTATTTTGGCACAATGATGGTTGGACAGTTTATAAGACTGTAGAAGACTATATGCGTGATCAATTGGTTAAATTTGGTTACGAAGAAGTGCGAGCACCTTTAATACTTGATGTAAGTATGTGGGAAAAATCTGGTCACTGGGACAAATACGGAGATATGATTTTCTCAACTGAATCAGAAAAACGTACTTACGCAGTAAAACCAATGAACTGTCCAGGTCACTTACAAATCTTTAATCAAGGTCTTAAATCTTATCGTGATCTTCCATATAGAATGGCTGAGTTTGGTTTAGTTCACCGAAATGAACCATCAGGTTCATTGCATGGTTTGATGCGTGTTCGTTCGTTTACACAGGATGATGCACACGTATTCTGTACTGAAGAACAAATTCTGCAAGAAGTGTCAGCTTGTATCGAAATGGTATTTGACACATACAAGACATTTGGTTTCGACGAGATTGATATCAAACTTTCAACAAGACCTGAACAACGTGTAGGTTCTGACGAAATTTGGGATAAAGCTGAAAAAGCACTTGAAGAAGCACTTGAAGCTAATAATCTTAAATTCGAACTTCAACCTGGTGAAGGCGCATTCTACGGTCCAAAGATTGAGTTTACTCTTCATGACTGCTTAGGTCGTGCGTGGCAATGTGGTACAATTCAGCTTGATTTCTCTATGCCGGGACGTCTTGGTGCAACCTATGTTGGCGAAGATGGCGAAAGAAAAACACCAGTCATGATCCACCGTGCAATTTTAGGTTCATTAGAACGCTTCATCGGCATTCTAACAGAAGAATATGCGGGTCTTTTCCCAACTTGGTTAGCACCAAAGCAAGTGGTGATCATGAATATCACCGATAAACAAGCTGATTATGTACAAGAAATTGTGCAAAAATTAAATAAACTTGGAATTAGAGCCTGTGCTGACTTGAGAAATGAGAAGATTGGCTTTAAAATTCGCGAGCATACTTTAAAACGTATCCCGTACTTGCTTGTTGTTGGTGACAAAGAAGTTGAACAGCAAGAAGTTGCGGTTAGAACACGCAAAGGTGAAGATCTTGGCAAGTTCTCGGTTGATGACTTTATCGCAAAGGTAAGCGAAGAGATTAAAGACCGTAAATAAAATTATGGCGTGTGGCTAACAAAAATATATTAAGCTACACGCTTTATCTTTTGATTTTTTGGAGGATCGTACCATTAGAGGCGGCAAAAAAGGGCAACCAACAGCTCAAAAACAACATCGTATTAACGAAGAAATCACAGCGAGAGAAGTTCGCTTAACAGGCGTTGAAGGCCAGGAACCAAGCATTGTTTCGTTAAGAGAAGCTCAAGCTATTGCTGATGAACTAGGTGTAGATTTAGTAGAAATTAGTCCAAATGCTGAACCGCCTGTTTGTAAGGTGATGGATTACGGTAAGTTCCTTTTCGAAAAAGCAAAAGTACAAAAAGAACAAAAGAAAAAGCAGAAGCAGATCCAAATTAAAGAGATCAAGTTCCGTCCAGGTACTGATTCTGGTGACTACAACGTTAAACTACGCAACCTAAGAAAATTCTTAGAGGGTGGAGACAAAGCAAAAGTTACTATTCGCTTCCGCGGCCGTGAAATGGCTCACCAAGACATTGGTCTAGATTTATTAAATCGTGTTAAAGCTGATTTGGAAGACATCGCAACAGTAGAATCTTTCCCAAATCGTGTAGAAGGTCGCCAAATGATTATGATGTTGGCACCTATTGCTAAGAAAGCATAAACACGGCATAATACGCTCCGATTTTGGACTAGGTCACAAATGCTTCGGCTACCTAGTTCAACTGGTCTGTAAAAAGTAGATTAACTTCTCACCAGAATTTAGGTTGTAATAAGGCTCTACAAGTGGTTTATCCCGCCTTGTTACATTGATTAGCGCAATACATTTGGAGTTATTGCAATGGCTTACAAGCTAAAAACACACAGAGGCGCAGCTAAGCGTTTCAAAAAGACTGCTTCAGGCGGTTATAAGCGTAAACAATCGCATCTTCGTCACATTCTGACTAAGAAGTCTTCAAAGCGTAAACTACACCTTCGTGCTAAGTCTATGGTTCATAAGAATGACCTAGGCCTAATCGATCGTATGTTACCATTCGCTTAATAGAGGATATCAGAAATGGCAAGAGTTAAACGCGGTGTTATCGCACGTGCACGTCACAAAAAAGTATTAAAGCAAGCTAAAGGTTACTACGGAGCACGTTCACGTGTTTACCGCGTAGCGTTCCAAGCTGTAACTAAAGCAGGTCAATACGCTTACCGTGACCGTCGTGCTAAGAAACGTACTTTCCGTCAACTATGGATTGCACGTATCAACGCAGCTTCACGTCAGAATGGTCTTTCTTACAGCCGTTTCATCAATGGCCTTAAAAAGTCATCTGTTGAAATCGATCGTAAGATCCTAGCTGATATCGCAGTATACGACCAAGTAGCTTTCGCAGCATTAGTTGCTAAAGCAAAAGAAGGTCTAGCTGCTTAATAAGTCTTGAACTTATTGATTTGAAAGGAGCCAATGGCTCCTTTTTTAGTTTTAACGATTCTTAATTAAAATCTTATCAAGTAATCTAGTACTTAATATTCTTCGCATCACGCCCATGAAATAGGTTGGGAATGTCACGAAGTAACGCGGTTTAGGTTTTTCTGCATTTATTGCATGCAATAGCTTTTTAAATACAGCTTCAGGACCCAAAGTAAATTTTTGTGGTGCAGTCTGGCTTTCTAATCTATTTAGCTGTGCTCTATAGTTATCGCTATGCGCGCTTTGTTCAATATTGATATTTTCAATAAATGCCTGTTTTGCATTTTCTCTAAACTTAGAGGCGATTGGTCCAGGTTCAATTAAGCAAATGTGGATATTAGTATCTGCTAACTCCATTCTCAATGTATCTGTTAGCCCCTCTAAAGCGAACTTACTGGCATTGTAGGCACCTCGATAAGGTAGGGAAACGAAACCTAATACTGAAGAATTGTGAACAATTCGACCGTGACCACTTGAACGCATATGTTTAATTGCCAAATTGGTAAGGTGGTGCCAAGCGAAGAAGTTGACTTCAAACTGCGCACGAAGCGTATCTGTTGCTAAATCTTCTACTGCGCCGGGTTGTCCATAAGCACCATTGTTAAACAACACATCTAACTTCCCACCACACATATCAAGTGCTGTTTTAAAGCCTTGCTCTATACTAGTCTGGTCCGCTAGATCCAATTTTATACAGGTTAAACCTTCTTCAGAGAGTCGCAGAACATCTTCACTTTTACGGCAACTGGCTATGACTTTATAACCTAATCTATGTAGTTCTTTTGCGCAGTAATATCCAATTCCGGTAGAGCATCCCGTGATCAAAATTGATTTCATATTGTTATTTCGCTGTATTAAGGTAGATAAAAAATGCTAATTATGTCGTTTGCTGCATTTTTTTGTTGAATCACCGCACATTCTAAATTGGTTTGTAAAAGATTGATATAATTCGGCTAACTTATAGATTATTAATGAGTCTTTTACATGTTTGCAAACCTTATAATGTTATCCACTGTGTTAAGTATGAATGGTCATTTACCGCCATTAATGCCTTGGCAAGGGAAAAGTTTGCAACTAATGCAAAGTTCAGGTCCTTTAACAACAGACTTTGAATTAAGTGGTGGTGAAGCATCGCCAACTTATGAAGACACTATGAAATTCGTAGACAGATTGATTGCAGCAAATCCAACCCAATTCAGCAGTTTAATAATTGGTGAAAGCTTCGGTGGGCGTGCGATCAAAATGATTGTTGCCAGTGAAAATGGTCAATTTTCTGCAAATATGATCAAAAGTAATGGTAAGCCGACAATCTTAATTCAAGCTGGTATTCATTCAGGTGAAATTGATGGAAAAGATGCTGGTTTTATGTTGTTACGAGATATCGCTACGGGCAAAAGAAGGGATCTGCTAACTAAAGTAAACATACTCTTTATACCAATCTTAAATGTTGATGGCCATGAGCGCCGAAGCGAGTTTAATCGCATTAACCAGCGTGGCCCAATTGAGATGGGTTTCAGAACGAATGGAAACAACCTAAATCTTAATCGTGATTACACAAAGTTAGATACGCCAGAAGTAAAGGGTGTATTAAATGTAATTAATGAATTTGAACCTGATTTGTATGTAGATGTTCATGTGACTGACGGTGCTGATTACCAATACGATGTCACTTATGGTTACACACCTGCTTTCGCAAGTGAATCGCCACAAATAGCAACAGTCTTAGCTGAAAAGTTTCAACCGCATATTGATAAGGTGTTAGCTGATTCAGAGCACATTCCAGGGCCACTGGTGTTTGTAATGGATAAAAGAGAATTTAAAAGCGGTTTAGCTGGTTGGATAGCGGGCCCAAGGTTTTCTAATGGTTGGGGAGACTTGGCTAATGTACCAACAATTTTAGTTGAAAATCATTCGCTCAAACCTTACAAGCAACGTGTTCTTGGCACTTATGTTTTTTTGGATGGCGCAATAGATGCTCTGTCGATCCATGGTAAAGCCCTTGAGAGCGCAGTAAAAAATGAGCATAAAACACCAAAACGTTTAGTGCTTAATAGAAAATATGCAACTGAACCGGATTTTATCAACTTCAAAGGGATTAAATATAAGAGGTTTAACAGTGCTTTGTCAGGTCAACAAGAGGTTAAGTATCTTGGAGAGCCAGAATACTACGAAAAGCTTCCAATCTTTTGGAAAAAAGAAGTGGTTTCCGAAGTAGATGTTCCTGATGCATTTTACATTCCTCAGTCTTATAGCTTTATTACAGATAAATTATCAATACATGGCATCAATGTAGAGAAAGTCACTTCAACAGAGTTGGTTTCTGATTTAAACCTCGCAACAGTAAAGAATTACTCTTTCGATAAAACACCTTTTGAAGGTCGTTTTAGAGTAACAGCCGAGTTCGGTTATGATGTTATTGAAGCAAAAGATTTAAGAGGGTGGTACAAAGTATCGACTCATCAAGCAAGAGGAAAGCTGGCAACCCATTTATTGCACCCTGAAGCCCCTGATTCTTTCTTTTCTTGGGGGAGCTTTCATACAATATTCCAAAGAACAGAATATGTTGAAAATTATGCATTAGTACCTTATGCCCGTTCAATGTTAAAAGATAACCCTAAACTTGCGTTAGAATTCGATAAGAAGCTAAGAGAAGATAAAAACTTTGAATCCGATCCTAAAGCGCGTTTAAATTGGTTGTATTCAAAAACGCCATATTATGATCAAGGCTATTTAAAATACCCAATATTGATGCAATATAAACCAAAGCAACAAGAAGTAGAGAAGTAATCAGTGAAAGTCGTTACCAAGCCTGTCACTGCATTTATGCAAAATACGCGTTTTATTACTTGTGAACAAACCGGTGATACTGCTGTGTTAGATCCGGGTGGTGAAGCGGAAATATTATTAGATCACATTGCTAATAATAACTTACAAGTGAAATGTATTTTGCTTACACATGGTCATTTAGATCATGTTGGTGCATGTGTAGAAATCGCTAAGAAACTTGATATTCAAATTATTGGGCCAACTGAAGAGGAACGTTTTTGGTTTGAGGCCTTGCCAATGCAATCGCAAATGTTTGGTTTTGAACCTCATGAAGTCTTTTATCCTGACCGTTGGCTCAAACATGGAGATGTTTTCGAATTAGGCCATCTAAAATTTGAAGTTAGGCATTGTCCCGGGCACACGCCTGGGCATGTTGTTTTTTATGAAGCCAATAAACGAGTCGTATTTGTTGGGGATGTGCTTTTTAAAGGCTCAGTAGGAAGAACTGACTTTCCTAAGGGAAATAGTGAGCAGTTAAAAACGTCAATCGAAACTCAATTATTTACCTTACCAGATGAAGTTCAAGTTTATTCTGGACATGGGTCAAATACTTCTATCGGTTACGAGAAGGTACATAACCCATTTATGAGTGGCCGATTTGGCTAAAAAGCACTAACATTTAATCTAATAAAGAGAATTAATTTCTCACAAATTTAAGAGAACGTATTGAATATGTCTTTAAATCAAGTTGACAGACAAATATTGGCTTTAATCCAACAGGATGCAAGTTTATCTACAGCAGAAATTGCTGACAAAGTGGGGCTTTCTCAATCACCTTGTTGGCGTAGAATTGCAAAGTTAGAACAAGATGGTTACATCAAAGGAAAAGTTGCTTTATTAGATGATAAAAAGCTTGGCTTTGATATGTTGGTTTATGCCAATGTACGTTTATCAAATCATGGACGAAATAATTTAGCTGAATTTGAAGAACTTATCCTAAGTTATGACGAAGTAACTGAATGTTACACCATGGCTGGAACAATGGATTTTATGTTGCGGATCATTTCAAAAGGCATAGACGGCTACGAGCGATTTGTACGCGACAATTTGCTTAACTTAGAATATGTACAAGAAGTTCATTCAAATGTGACTATGACGTGTGTTAAGAGAACTACAGCTTTACCCCTTTAAAAACTTTGTCACGTTTTTCGACTACACTGGTCTGATGTAGTCAATTTGTTAAAAGCGCTGGATTTCGCTATAATCCAGCGCTTTTCTGTTCATAATTATTAAAAATACACATCTAACACATCGAGGAAATGAATGTTTAATCTGATAGGCAAAGCACCAAGCTCTGCTAAAAACGATATCCTTTCCGGTTTAACCGTTGCATTGGCATTGGTACCTGAAGCTGTGGCATTCGCATTTGTTGCGCATGTTGATCCCTTAGTTGGCCTTTATGCGGCCTTTATCGTCGGCTTAATTACGTCTATTTTTGGCGGCCGACCTGGCATGATCTCAGGTGCAACGGGTGCATTAGCTGTTGTAATGGTAAGCTTGGTTATTGAACATGGAGTCGAATACTTATTTGCAACCGTTCTGCTCATGGGCGTTCTACAAATTTTGGCAGGTATATTTAAGCTCGGTAAATTTATTCGAATGGTACCTCACCCAGTTATGTTGGGTTTTGTAAATGGCTTGGCAATTGTAATTTTCCTAGCTCAATTAGGGCAATTCAAAGTTATGGACGGTGAAGGGCAGTTACAATGGATGCAAGGCTCACAATTGTATGTTATGGCCGGTCTTGTTGCTTTAACAATGGCGATCATTCATTTTTTACCAAAGCTTACTACTGCTATCCCATCTTCACTCGCCGCTATATTAGTTGTTACAGGCCTTGTTATTGGTTTAGACCTAGAATCTCGTACTGTACTTGATTACTTAAAAGATATGTCGGGCGATCTGAATGCCACAATTGCTGGCGGGTTCCCTGAGTTCCATATTCCTGCTGTACCGTTTAACTTTGAAACATTTAAGATTATTTTCCCTTACGCCTTGGTGTTAGCTGCTATTGGCTTAATTGAATCATTGTTAACACTAACATTAATTGATGAAATCACAGAAACACGTGGCAATTCTAATAAAGAATGTATAGGTCAAGGCGCTGCTAATGTAACTTGTGGTGTGTTTGGTGCAATGGGTGGCTGTGCAATGATTGGTCAATCAATGATAAATATTAATTCTGGTGGGCGAAGTCGTTTATCAGGGATTACAGCGGCTATACTGTTACTTTGCTTTATTCTATTCGCTGCAAGCCTTATTGAAATGATCCCATTAGCAGCGTTAGTCGGTGTAATGTTTATGGTTGTTTTAGGTACTTTTGAATGGTCTAGCTTTAGATTAATGAAGCGAATTCCAAAGACAGATGCTTTTGTGATAGTGCTTGTGTCTGGTGTTACCGTTATTACGGACCTTGCGGTTGCTGTTTGTGTTGGTGTGATTGTCTCTGCACTCGTATTTGCTTGGGAGCATGCAAAACACATTTACACCAATAATTATATTGATGAAGAGGGTTCGAAGGTATACGAACTTCATGGCCCGTTATTCTTTGGTTCGGTTAAAAACTTTGCTGAGCTGTTTGACATTAATAACGATCCAAATGATGTAATTATTGAATTTAAATATAGTCGTGTTGCAGACCACAGTGCAATCGAAGCAATTGATAGTCTTGCTGAGCGATACAAAAAAGCGGGTAAGACAGTACATTTGCGTCATTTAAGCCCTGACTGTATTCAATTACTTAATAAGGCAAAAGATTTAGTTGAAGTTAATGTTATCGAAGACCCAAATTATAAGGTTGCTTCGGACAAACTTGCATAAAAATCTAAAGTTAATAGATAAAGGGGCACTTTTTTGTGCCCCTTTTCTTTGCGGTAAGCAGATGAAAATCTGAGATTGGTAGCAGTGCGATGTTTAGATGCATTACGTATAATTTGGACATTAAATAGGAGTTATATAATCCGTTGAAATGGCAAGCTTTAGTCGATAACCGACAACGATTCTTTTGGGTACTTCAAATTGCAGGCTGGATTGGCTATGCATTAGTAAACTATATTGGCTCAAAAGTTTTCGAAATGAGAGATATTTATGTATTCGTCATTGTATTAAATGCCTATGCAGGTTGTTTAATGACAGTACCGCTACGTTATCTCTATAGAAAAATATGGAACTCTAAACCATGGGTTCTTATTGTTGTTGTTTTCAGTGCGTCGTATGTAACTGGCACACTTTGGTCTGTGATACAAAAATTTAACCTTTGGGAAATTTATCGTCATGGATATAGACCCACAGAGTGGTTTTATTATTTTCAACAAGGCTTAGATTCTGTTTACATCATTCTATGTTGGAGTGGTTTATACTTCGGTATTAAGTATTATCAGTTACTTCAGAGTGAACGCCAAAAAGCGTTAAAAGCGAATACTATGGCACATGAAGCTCAGCTTAAAATGCTTAGGTATCAACTCAACCCTCATTTCTTGTTTAATACACTAAATGCAATATCCACTTTGATTCTCGTTGAAGAGAACAAAGATGCAAATCAGATGGTCTCAAGGTTGAGCGACTTTCTTCGGTACACATTGAACACTGATCCTATCAAAAAAGTACCACTTGAACAGGAAATACATGCACTAAACTTATATCTTGAAATCGAGAAAGTACGTTTTGATGAACGATTATCAATAGATGTTAGCATGTCAGAAGAAGCAAAACAGGCTTTAGTCCCAAGTTTGTTATTGCAACCGTTAATTGAAAACTCAATCAAATATGCCATCGCCCACATGACGGAAGGTGGTAAGTTAGAGATTAAAGCGCAAGTCTTTGCCAACGAGTTATTATTAGAGGTAGGGGATAATGGCCCCGGAGCCGATATAAAAAATGGAAAGTTGTTGAACGCGTCAGGAGTGGGTATTGCGAATACCCAAGATAGATTAAAAACCTTATACGAAAATAATTACTCGTTTGCTCTATCACACAACACACCAAACGGGCTAAAAGTAAATATTCGCGTTCCTTATGAGAAGGCAGAAAGTAATGACTAGAATTAAAACATTAATCGTTGATGATGAACCATTAGCAAGAAAAGGTCTTGCTGTCAGACTAAAGGAATTTGAACAATTAGAAGTAGTTGATTTATGCCCAACAGGCGAAAAAGCCATTCAAGCCTGTAATGAAAATGACATCGACCTGCTATTTCTTGATATTCAAATGCCTGGCATGAATGGTTTTGAGGTTGCAAAAACGCTCAGTGAAAAGCCGGGTCCAATGCCTGCTGTTGTGTTTGTAACTGCATTCGATCAATATGCAGTGCAAGCATTTGAGATCCATGCCCTCGATTATATTTTAAAACCCGTTGATGACAACCGATTAGAACAGGCGGTGGATAAAGTGCAAAGCTATTTAAAAACACAACAAGATAACGCCCATAAAAAGAAACTCGCAAGTTTTGTTGCAGGAATAACAGGCAATAATTGTGAAGAAATTCTAAAGAAACTAGCTACTGGTGATGCTTTAGAAGACAAGAAATACCCAGAATCTCTAGCTGTAAAAGAGCAGGGCGAAATAATCCGTGTAACAACTTCTTCAATTCAATGGGTTGACGCTGCAGGCGATTACATGTGCCTTCATTGTAATGATGGAAAAACTCACATTCTACGTAAAACAATGAAAGAGCTTGAGCAAGAGCTTGATCCTGCGTTATTTGTACGTGTTCATCGATCAGCTATTGTGAATACTAAACAGATCAGTAAATTAGTCACACAAACAAGTGGTGAGTATTTGTTAGTTCTCGACAATGGACAAGAGCTAAAAGTAAGTCGTAGTTATAGAGATAAAGTAAAAGCTGCGCTAGCGAGTTAACTTCTTTCTTTGCACTAGTAAACAAAAGAGCAGCTAATTGGCTGCTCTTTTATGTATGTATAACTCATGATTGATTAATTAAACAGTAATAATCTTCATTGTGTTAGTTGCACCCACAGTTTCCATTTTATCACCATGCGTCAAAATTACAGTATCTCCCTTAACAAGAGAACCACGCTCTACAAGCGTATCAAGTGCATCTTTGATCATGCATTCTTGATCATGTTTCGTTGAGTCAAAGTAAACAGGGTATACACCGCGATACAAGGCTGTTTGGCCAAGAGTTGACGCATGACGAGACAAAGAGTAAATAGGATGTCCAGAGCTAATGCGTGACATAAGTTTAGCTGTTTTGCCAGACTCTGTGAGTGTAACAATTGCTTTTACGCTGTCTAAATGGTTAGCTGCATACATCGCGGATAATGCAAGCGTCTCTGACGTGTCTGAGAACATGCTGTCTAAACGGTGCTTTGACACATTTGCTTCAGGTTGCGATTCTGCACCTAAACAAACACGTGCCATAGTCGCGACAGTTTCTTCAGGATAATCACCAGCAGCGGTTTCAGCTGAAAGCATGACTGCATCTGTTCCATCTAATACCGCGTTAGCCACGTCCATAACTTCTGCACGTGTTGGCATTGGGTTATCAATCATTGATTCCATCATCTGAGTTGCTGTAACAACAGTACGGTTAAGTGAACGAGCACGGCTGATAATTAATTTTTGCTTACCAACTAAAGCAGCATCACCAATTTCAACTCCTAAATCGCCACGTGCAACCATTACAGCATCAGATGCTAAAACGATATCATCAATAGCTTCAACAGTTTCTACGGCTTCCGCACGCTCGATTTTTGCTAGAAGTTGAGCGTTAGAACCCGCTTTTTCAGCAAGTGAACGCACATAACGCATATCGTCGCCACTGCGCGGGAAAGAAACAGCAATATAATCAACACCAATTTCAGCTGCAGTGATAAGGTCTTCTTCATCTTTAGGCGTAAATGCCGGTGCGGTTAAACCACCACCCAAACGGTTGATCCCTTTGTTGTTAGAAAGAATACCACCGACTTTAACTGTAGTATGAACAAGCGCGCCATCTACAGAATCAACAACAAGCTGAATTAAACCATCATTAAGTAAAAGTAAGTCACCTTGTTTTACGTCTTGAGGAAGCTCTTTATAATCGATACCCACAGCGGAAACTGTACCTTCACCTTTTGCCATCTCAGCATCAAGAATGAATTTAGCGCCAACTTCAAGATTAACTTTACCATCTTTAAAAGTTGAAACACGGATCTTAGGACCTTGTAAATCAGCAAGGATAGCGACGTGTTTATTAAGTTTAGCTGCAATATCTCTCACAGCTTGTGCTCTATCTTTATGATCTTGAGCAACACCATGAGAAAAATTTAGGCGAACTACGTTTGCACCCGCTTTTATGATTTTTTCTAAGTTATTATCGCGGTCAGTTGCAGGTCCAAGGGTTGCTACAATTTTTGTGCGTCTAAGCATCAGGTTCTCCTGTAGGCCTATTTAGATAGGTAGATATGAATATATGCGAATTCAATAAAGCAAATTTAAGCTTATTTAGCTCAAATTTTGATTAAATACACATTAGATGTTGAAAGAATTTGCATTAACTCTTTTTAACACCGTAATTAAGTTATATGATCTATATGACATCATTATGACACCGGTGTCAGTGTGCGTCAATCACAAGATTTTTGGTGTCTTTATACACAAACGAATAAAAAGAGACCTAAAACGAATGGTATCTATCCGTTTTGCTTTTTGAAACTCTTAAACCCCATATAAAGATTTGTTTGTGTATAAAAAGAATTTAAACAGTAGTAATTGGTATCTTAGAACGCTAAGACATATAATAGGCTACTGAAGTATTGCTCAAATTAGTTGTTACCGAGGAGGAACTTAATGCAAGTTGCATTAGTTGGTTTAGGTGTGATGGGTAAAAACCTTGCACTAAATCTCATTGAACAGGGTTTAACGTTAGTTGCCTACGATAGAAACCCGGACGCAGGTGCTGAGCTTTTAAGCTGTGCTCAGTCACTTGGCTTAGCTGAGCGCTTGCACATTGTTTCTGACCTTGGTGATATGATCCGCCGCTTAGAAACCCCTCGTTCAATTTTACTACTTGTTCCGGCTGGAGAGTTAGTAGATAGAGTGTGTTCTGATCTAGTTGAGGCGGGTGTCGATAAAGACGATATCATTATTGATTGCGGTAATAGCAATTACAAAGATGGTATTGCACGTAAACTTAAATATCAAAATAAGTTCGAATTTGCGACTATGGGTATTTCAGGCGGTGCAGAAGGTGCTCGTCACGGTCCTGCTATGATGGCAAGTGGTTCTGAGGGTGGCTGGGAGCGTATTATTCCATGGTTCGAAAAAGTAGCTGCTAGCTATAACGGTGAATCTTGCTTTGCTCGAGTTGGTCAGTCTGCATCGGGTCACTTTGTAAAAATGGTCCACAATGGTATTGAGTATGCATTGATGCAATTAATTGCTGAAATGTACCAACTCCTTCGCCATGGTACTGGTAGAACACCGAAGGAAGTTGCTGAAGTATTCAAGACTTGGTCCGAAGGAAACTTAAACAGTTATTTACTATCAATTTCTAGTCATATTCTTGAACTTGAAACAGATAAAGAAGATTCTTTAGTTGATTTAATTGATAACAAAGTTGGAGCAAAAGGCACTGGTCTTTGGACTGCACAAAATGCATTAGAACTTGGTATTGCTGTTCCATCTCTGGTTGCCGCTGTTCAAGCGCGTCACTTAACCAATACAATCGATACACATGCTGCAAAAGAAATGACCTATGCTTCGCAGCAAACTGGCAAAATCGACATTGATTTAGATGAACTTAAATCGGCTTTCTATCTGGCTAGTCTTCTATGTTATCGTCAAGGGCTAGCGTTAATTAAAGGCGCTTCACGTGCACATCAATGGAAAGTAGACCTTGGTAAAACGCTTCAAACTTGGCGTGCAGGCTGTATCATCAGAGCAGATTATTTGGATGATATTGCTGAAGGTGTAGAATTTATTGATACATTAAAAGCTGAATCACTTGCACTTCGTAAGGTCACAGGTCTTGCTATCTCATCAGGTCTTGCATTCCCTGTATTGAGTTCAACGCAAACTTACATTGCAACTTTAAGTACGCCTAGTAATGGTCATTTAGTCCAAGCACAACGTGACTATTTCGGTGAGCATGGTATCAAAACGCATTCAGGAGAAACATGTCACCTTACTGATTTAGTTGAGATAGACGAAAAAGTCAGGTGATAAAATAGTTTTCATTTAAAAGGTCAGCACTGCTGACCTTTTTTATTTGCAAGAAAAGGGTAATTTTCAGCACATCTATCGTGTTAGTTCGCCACGCATATTATCTTGCATCAGGTGTCTGACAGTTTCTAACTCAAGATTTTGACTAAACAGATAGTGTAATTTAGTTAAGCACGCTTCTAGTGTCATGTCATAACCACTTAATACGCCACAATTAAGCAAAGCATTGCCTGTTGCATAGCCACCCATATTCACTTGACCTTGAATACATTGGGTAAGGTTTACAATAACGGTGCCTTTATCAGTTGCAGATTTTAGTATCTCGAGAAATTCTGGCTGTTGTGGTGCATTGCCAACACCAAAACTAAGCAAGATTAAACCTTTAACATCTTCAGTAATGACACTTTTAACCATGTCTACAGATATACCTGGATACAAATATAAAATAGCTATTTTTTGAGACTTTATTGGAGTGACCTGCAGTGACTGTTCAACATAGGGACTCAATTTTCCCTCAATCAATTGTATGTTAATCCCTGATTGCGCAAGCGGTGATAAGTTTGGTGATGCAAATGCATTAAAACCATCTGCATGTGCTTTGGTGGCTCTGTTTCCCCGGAAAAGCTGATTGTTAAAAAATAAACTTACTTCAGCAATAGGGTAGTTCGCAGCTAAATACATTGCATTAAGCAGGTTGACTTGGCCATCAGAACGAAGTTGGGAGAGTGGTATTTGAGAACCGGTTACTATGACCGGTTTTGTCAAATTTTCAAACATGAATGACAATGCAGAAGCGGTATAAGCCATGGTATCAGTGCCATGAAGTACAACGAATCCGTCGTACTGATCATATTTAGACTTAATATCATCTGCGATTTGTTGCCAATGATGAGGTGACATATCCGAAGAGTCAATTAATGGGCAATATTCATGAATATCAAATAGAGGCATCTCTTCGCGGGTAAACTCGGCATTGTTCTTAACAGTTTCTGTTAAATAACCAGCAACAGGCACGTAACCACGAGATGATTGTTTCATACCAATTGTACCGCCAGTATAGGCGATGTAGATTTTTTTTCTTTTCATAAAAATAAGCCCAGATATCAATCTGGGCTTATTATATTCGTAAGCTTGTATTTATGACAGTGGATTAATAGGTCACATCGCAAGTTAAACAACGTGTGTAAATGTGGTTAGGGTCGTTGAACTCGTTTACGATATTAAGTTGTTCAATTACTTGTTCACCAAAACCACCAAATAGCTTTGAAAGCTTAGTGATGATGTTGCCAGACGAGCTATCAGTTTCAATTAAAGAACTAATCATTGCTGAACCTAATAAGTCTTTTAAGAATTGATCTTTTTCAGACAGCGTTTGTTCGATTGTTATGACATCAAAATTATCAAGATTAGCGAGTGAAGCTGCTGCATTTATCGCACCTTGTTTATCACCTAACTTATCAACTAAGCCAAAACTTTGTGCTTGAGTTGCAGTCCAAACGCGACCTTGTGCAACTTTATCAACGGCTGATTTATCTAATCCACGCTCTTGAGCGACTAAGGAAATAAATTTGTCATATGCATTTTCAACGCCCAACTGGAATACCTGAGAGAGCTTGTCTGAAATACCTCTTGATAAAGAGATATTATTTAACTCCGTTGTTGCAACCCCGTCAGAGTAGATCCCCATTGAATTTAAAGAATTCTCAAATGTTAAAATAGTACCGAATACACCAATTGAGCCTGTAATTGTACTGGGTGCGGCCCATATTTCATCTGCAGACATCGCGATCCAATAGCCACCTGAAGCTGCGACAGAGCCCATAGAAGCAATAATTGGTTTGCCAGCTTCTTTAATCGCAAGAACTTCGTTTCGAATGACTTCTGAAGCGAACATACTACCACCGCCAGAATCAATTCGAAGAACAACTGCTTTCACATTTTCATTCAAGCGAGCTTTCTTTAGAAGCGCGGCCGTTGAATCACCACCAATTCGTCCTGCTTTTTGTTTACCATCTACAATATTGCCTCTTGCTACAATAACCGCGACTTTATTATCAGAAGGCATTGTAAAACTAGGCAGGTTATTTAGCGATTCGAGATATTTGTTAAAACTGATGTTTTTAAATGTTTTACCTGAAGCATTTTTACCGACTTGTTCAATAAGTTGCGCTTGAAGTTGTTGATCTGTTTGCAACGTGTCTACCCAGCTATTTTGCAACGCGTATTGCGCATAATCACCATTAACAGCCTGCATTTTAGCTAAATATTTATCTGCTTTTTCATCAAAATTACTGACTTCAAACTCACGCGCTGCTGCGATATCTGACTTATATTGAGCCCATAACTCATCTAACCATAATTGATTGGCTTCTTTTGCTGCAGGAGACATATCATTGCGAATAAAGGGTTCTACAGCAGACTTATAAGTACCGACTCTAAATATGTGTTGAGTTACTTTTAGTTTCTCGAGTGCATCTTTAAAATAGAGCGGGTAGCTTGCAAAGCCTCTCAATTCAACGCCACCATATGGGTGAAGAGAGATCTCATCAGCATATGAAGCTAAAAAATATTGGCTCTGCGAGTAATATGCACCATGGGCGATGACTTTTTTACCTGATTTTTTGAAATCGACGATTGCCTTTGCGATAGCATCAAGTTTATTTAAGTGAGCACCATGTAAAGATTTCAGATTTAGTAGCAAAACTTGGATACGTGAATCTTGAGCAGCTGAGTTGATAACCTTGACGACATCGTCAACCAAAATCTCTTTTGGTTGGTCATTACTCGAAAACACCTCTCCGAAAGCAGCATCGACTGGGTCTACGTATGTTAGTTCTTCAACTAGCGAGCCGTTAAGGTTTAAGTTTAGAACAGCGCCGTCAGGTACATTTACCTGAGATTCTTGTTGCGGGACCGAGAATATAATCACTGCAAGAAGTCCAAAGAAAACCAAGTTTAAAACGAGTTTTCTCGAAAAATTTATTGCGGCCCAGAGGCCCTTAAAGAATTTACCTATATAAATCAAAGCTCACCTTTATCATTTAAATCTAATCTTTTTCACTAATACCATAATAACTGAGTTCATTTAATAGTGTTATATCTAAAACGTAACTAAGTATTTATAAGCTTACAGAACGTGCAGTTAGATTAAAATTCAGCTTTTTTACAAGATAATCTTTGCTAATTTGTTAAAAATTGCTAAGGTCTCAGGAGGTACGACCAGTTTTGAGAAATTAATCCATGTTAGAAGCACCATTAGAATTAAAAAATACAAGGTTGCGAAATAGACTCGTTATGGGCTCGATGCATACGGGCTTAGAAGAAGGGTGGTCAAATAGAAAGAAATTAGCTGCATTTTATGAAGAGCGTGCAAAAGGTGGCACAGGTCTAATAATAACAGGTGGATATAGTCCTAATGTTCGCGGCAAATTGACACCATTCGCATCTTCATTTAACACAGTGTTTGATGTCATCAAACACAAAGCCTACACCGATGCTGTTCACAAACATGACGGTAAAATCTGTTTGCAATTACTCCATGCAGGAAGATATGCGTATCACCCTTTTAGTGTAGCACCAAGCGCATTAAAGGCACCAATTACACCATTCAAACCAAAAGCAATGTCTTTAGGGCAAATTAAAGCGACGGTAAAAAGCTTTGCTAAATCTGCAAAACTTGCAGAAAAGGCGGGTTATGATGGCGTTGAAATCATGGGGTCAGAGGGCTATTTAATTAATGAGTTTATGGCGCCACATACTAACAAGCGAAAAGACAGTTATGGTGGTAGTTTAGAAAATAGAGTCAGGCTTGCGAAAGAAATTGTCGAAGCCGTAAGAAGGCAAGTATCTGACAAATTCATGATCATTTTTAGACTTTCTGTAATGGATCTAATTCCTGATGGTTCAACTAAAGATGAAGTCGAATATCAGGCTAAAGAGCTGGTTAAAGCAGGCGTTGATATTATCAACACAGGTATTGGTTGGCATGAAGCCCGAGTACCTACAATCGCAAGTATGGTGCCCGCAGGTGCTTTTAAAGAAGCATCCCAAAGATTGAAAGAATGGGTGGATGTGCCAGTCATCGCTGTGAACCGTATAAATACGCCTGAAATTGCCAATGATATATTAAATGCGAACCAGTCTGATCTTATCTCTATGGCACGCCCTTTGTTGGCTGATCCTGAATTCTTTAATAAGTACAAGCAGAATAAATCAGAACAAATTAACATCTGTATAGGCTGTAACCAAGGGTGTCTAGACCATGTGTTTAAGGGCCAACGTGCAACATGTTTGGTGAACCCTCAAGCTTGTTATGAGCTTGACTATCCATTAGAAAAAGCCTCTAAGGAAAAAAATGTACTAGTTGTGGGTGCCGGTCCAGCAGGTTTGTCAGCGGCGATATATTTAGCTAAAAAAGGTCATAAAGTAAAAATTATAGAGCGAAATAACTATGCGGGCGGGCAGTTCAATCTAGCTATGCAAGTGCCTGGTAAGGAAGATTTTAAAAAGACATTAAAATACTTCTTGCAAGAGGTAGAACGTTTAAATATTAATCTTGAATTAAACTGTGAATACTCATCTGATATGGATAGTAACTTTGATGATATTGTTTTTGCATCGGGGGTTAAACCGCGTGTAGCGAGTTTCCCATGCAAAGATGGCAAACGTGTCTATCACTATGATGAAGTTATTCGCGGTGAGGTTGAAATTGGTGACAAAGTTGCCATTCTAGGTGCTGGTGGTATTGGTTTTGATATGGTTGCATTTCTACAAGAGAAGCCTGAGCAATCCATTGAGGAATTTAAAGCTCAATGGGGCATAGAAACTGAGCAGAATCATACTGGCCCACAAAGACAACTTTATATGCTGAAGCGAAGTGAAGGGCGTTTTGGTTCAGAACTGGGTAAAACCACAGGTTGGATACACAGACAAGTTGCGAAACAACATAATGTCAAACAATTATCAGAGTGCGAATATTTAGGCTTTGATACACAAGGCTTAAAGATTAATCATAAGGGTGAAGAGCAATACTTAGATGTTGATACTGTGATAGCTTGTATTGGCCAGGTATCAAATAATGATATTTTTGATAAAGATGCGTTACCTGATAATCATCATGTGATTGGTGGTGCAAAACTAGCCGCTGCAATCGATGCGAAAAGAGCAATTTTTGAAGCGCTTCAGGTTGCACGAAAAATTTAGTCCTTTCTAAAAGCCTATAAATTAAGCCTGTCTAGTAAAAAGATGGGCTTTGTTTCTTTTATCGTTACTGACGAACACACAATCTTGATTATACTCAAAATATAGACAGCACCAATTGCTTAATTTTCTACTTTAGCAGTATGACTTATGTAAAACAGTAATACTTAGTTTTAGATAAAGTTATGCATTTGGTGTACATCACCTTCTTAACTGGTTTTCTTTATCTTTAATTGCTTTTAAGAGTGGTGGCTGTATGAAAGTGAACTCGTTTGTATAGTTGCTGTTTCAAACCTGCTTACTTTGATTCACGAACTTTTTAATAGTTAGGATCAATTATGTGGCGATGCACTTTTTATTTATGTTTTTACATGTTTATTGGGTGTAGCTTTTCAGCAATTTCATCAGAGCAGCCTCTTTTGAAGATCTCAAAAGCATTTAATAATCAAAAAACACAAGAGGCGTTTAGACTTGCTGAAATGTATTTTGATGACTTAGCAGGCATACCTGAGTTTGATTCTTTATACGGCCAAATTTGCCTTAAATTAAATAAAATTGATGAGGCTGTCTTTGCGTTTGAGAGGGCAATATCAGAAAAGTCTGATGATTATAGTGCTTATTACCTGTTAGCGCTAAGTTACGCAAAACAAAATAACCTCAACCAATCTGAACAAACACTTAGTAGTTTACTTTTACTCTCGATACCAAATGACCTTAGATTGAATATTGAAGAGACTTTACGTTTTGTAAAAAACAAAAGACAAAGTTTAGATTCTCATATAAGTCAGCGTATTTCAGTTAACTTAGGCCATGACTCAAATGTTAATAGTGGATCATTGGACGACAGAGTAGTTGTTTCAGGAATAGAAATTTTATTAGATGAAGCCAGTCTTGAGTCTTCTGATCGGTTTGCTCGATTTAGCTATGACTTATATGGAAAGTGGCAAAATACACAGTACGATGCTTGGCGATTAAACTTTAATTTCTCTCAGCAAACACATCACAGACTTTCTCAGTTTAATAGAAATCAAGCAAATGTTGGTTTCGGATATGAATTCGCAAAATCATATTATCGTTTCAATTTTCTTGGACTCGCTTCAGTCATGTCACTAGATGAGGCAACTTATCAACAACAAGTTGGTATAGCTTCCAGTATAGAGTATCAATTTTTGAAAAGTTGGGCGTTGGAATTAAATGGTAAAGCATCATCCATTAATAATGTTCAAAATGAACATCTAGACAGCGAAATTTTTGAATTAGGTCTAGGTTTTCTATATTTCGAAAAGAGCTTCTTAGCAAAAGTCACTCTTTTAAATGGTAAGCAAAATGCTGATTTACCGATTGCTAGGCACTATGGTCGTGATTACAAAGCTGCTTCTCTATATTTTTCTTATTCCTTTTCTTCTTTTCATTCATTTGTATTTAGTAGTCAATACAAAATAGTCGAGCATCATGATATTCATCCATTCTTTTTAATTTTACGAGATGAAAAAATGCGAGACGCTTCATTTGAATGGCGATATAACTTATCAAGACAATGGCAAATACAAACGCGTTTTAGTCATTACAAAAAGTCTAGCAATTTAGCAATTTATGAATTCGATCGAAGTGAGTTGTACTTAGGGGCTAGTTATGATTTCTAAAAAGCAAAAACTTTATTTAATTGCCATGATTAGTTTTGGGATATTCTTTAAAAACGCGGACGCACAGCAACAGCAAGCAGGAAAAACTTTGCTTGCAAAAGGGACCGTTGAGGCTATCTCTTTAGAAACGTCTGAAGTGAGGAGTTTAAAAAGAAGAACACCAGTATTTAAGGTTGATAAAGTTTCAACATATCAAAAGAGCCAAGCGCAATTGAAAATGATTGATGGTGCTCTATTGGCACTCAAAGAAAATACAGCGCTACATATAGAGGAGTATTTTTTAAGTTCTGAAGGTGATAAGGGCTCTGTCGTGATGGAATTAGTCTCTGGTGGCCTTCGCACAATTACAGGCAAGATAAAAGGTAAGTCTGATAACTACAAATTGAAGACACCAGTAGGAAGTATTGGGATAAGAGGCACGCATTACGAAGTCGAAATAGTAAATGGTGAATTATTTTTGGCAGTTTGGGATGGAACGATAGAAGTATCAAGCAACATACTTTTAGAGCCCCTTATTTTAGGAAGAGACGGTACTCATGCATTCGCAAAAATATCTGATGCTGGTGAGGTTAAGCCGTTATTAAAACCACCAGCAGAGCTGAGTTCACTTTCAGGCCAAGTAAATAAAGGCACAGATGATGTTAAAGAGGAAGTTACGGAATTAGTGACCTCTGTTAATTCCGAAAAATTAAATCTCGGGCTAACTATTCAAAGTAATCAGCAACCTTTGAAGAGTGAAGATATAAAAAAAGCCTTTGAAGACACCAGTTTTTTAACCGAAGAAGTCTTAGACACTTTCGCGACAGAAGATACAGAAGCGTTGTTGACTGAGCGAAAAGGTGTTATCGAATATTCTGATATAGAACAATTTGCTATCACATCAAGTAATGGAACTGTGAGCGACTTCTCAATGCGCATCAATGTAGATTTTGACAATGGCACAGTCCCTTTGGGTGAGATGTCATTCTCGGACAATGACGGCGAATGGTTTGCAACTTTCAATGGCTTAATCAACACAAATGGCATGCAACTCGGTGTTAATTACGCGAGTCATGGGCAAAATTTGGCAGATGGAGATATCAAAGCGCAGTTCAGTGACGAATTAAGGAAAATTAGAGGGAATTTTAGCCTATATGAAATTGACAATATAGCGACCACCGCGGGTGGTTTATTCGTCATTAAAGAGAAGTAGGTTTATAAGATGAAAAATGTCACTCACCTATTTTGTCTTTTACTAATTTCTTTACTTTTCGGTTGCGGTAGTGAGAAGAGTTCAGAGCAACCCATACCTAATTCAAGTAATTCTGATGGCGTTCAGGGCACTCCTTTTAGCAAGCAAATATATTCTTTTTCTTACAAAAGAATGGTCAAAGGTAATACCTTTAGAAAATCTCGACTCGTGTCTGAAGACTTCATGAATGCGAAAGCACAAATTAATACCCCACAAAGAGGTGACACTATAAGGGGAAATATCACAGTCACAGCAGAGCAAATTGAAGATGAGGAGGGGATAAAAAAAATTTGGTTAGGCTTTTCACAAAGCGATAAAGCATTTCTTATATGCAGCGAAAATTGCACATCGCCTTATCAACTTTTTGAAACAGGCATAAATCCACACAATTTCAATCAATCACCGGGTTCAATACAACTACAAATTTGGGTAGAGGATTTACAAGGGAATGTATCTTTAGCACAAAGCCAACAGATCAACTGGTTACCTGAAAAAGTCATCATGCGTGAAAGCATTAGGGAAGATGACTCAGTCACATTAAATTGGTTAGCATCATCAAGCATATTACGATACAACGCTTATTTGTCTGAATCGCCCATAGATGAACTTGCAGACTTTATTCTGACTAAGCCAAACCAACGTATGATATCCATCACTAACAATTCGCATGTGTTTGAGAAGCTATCCGCGAGAAAAAACTATTATGCGAGAGTGACAGGTATCGATGGTAGTGGTGAGAGTGCCTTTAGTGAAAATATACTCATCTCGGCACAAGAAGTTATTTTTCCAATTGCTGTAAATGATGAATTTCAAATTGAACAATTTGAGTCATTAAGTGGAAATTTGCTTGCAAACGACCAAGATAATGGTCTGTCTCCAATAATATTAGAACTTACGCCAGTAATTGCCCCTGAGTATGGTGAGTTAACCTTATTTGAAAATGGTGATTTCACCTATACGCCACAAAATAACTTTTCTGGCTTGGATAGTTTTAAATATAGAATCATAAATCCACAAGGCCTTACATCTGAGGCGATAGTAACGATTACAATAAAGCAAATTAATACAGCCCCTGTTGCATTATTCAATGAGTTTCTAGTTTCTGCAAACAGTGAATTCCGTAACACTTCAAACGCACTCATACTCAATGATATTGATTTTGATGGGGGGCAATTATCTATCAATACTTTACCAGTTAAAGATGTTGAACATGGTACTTTGATCTTAGATAACTCAGGATCATTTAGCTATACACCTGAAGAAGGGTTTATTGGTGAAGATACGTTTATTTATCAACTTCAAGATGGGCAAGGGGGAGAAGACACTGGTGAAGTAAAACTTACTGTAGTTGAAGAAGTAATCCAACCTGTTCACGTGAGTGTTAATGATGATTATTTACTAAATGAAGATGAGGTATTGAGTATTGATGCACCTGGTATTTTAGTTAACGACATTGGGAAAAACTTACAGTCATATAATTTAACAATATCACAAATCACTATGAATGGAGTTTTAGAGCTATCCCCATCTGGTTCATTTAGGTATTTTCCAGATGAGAATTTTTATGGCTCAGATTATTTTATTTACGAAGTTGAAAACGCTGAAGGGGTAACAACATCAGCGTTTGTATTACTCAAGATCAATGCCGTTAATGATGCACCTGTAACTCAAGATGATGATATATCGGTCAGTCAAAATCAGTCTATCTCAATAGCTGTCTTAGCAAATGACTATGACGTTGACAGTGAAATAGATAGAGCAAGCTTACAGGTCGTCGAGCAAGCCAAACATGGTGATGTGAAATTGAACTTAGAAACAGGCACGATTGAATATAAAAGTGCCGTAGATTTTAGGGGACAAGATAGCTTTAGTTATGTTGTTTATGATACTGAGGGGGTAGAGTCAAATACCTCAACAGTATTTATTGATGTAACTGGTCCAAATAAATCACCTATAGCAACGAATGATAGCGCTGAGACTCAACAAGACACACCGATTGAAATTAGTATTCTAGGTAATGATACAGATATTGATGGCACTATTGATTTGAATACCGTCAAGCTTGTGACTGAACCACTAAATGGCACAGCAACTTTTTCTGTTGAACTAAGTAAAATAATTTATATACCCAACTCGGACTTTCATGGTACAGATGTTTTAACTTATAGCTTTAAAGATAATGAAGGTGCTTCATCAAATGAAGCCACAGTAACAATTACTGTGAGTAGAATTAACAAGCCGCCCATAGCCATGGACGATAGTTTTGACGTGGATGACGGAACCACGCTTGAGCTGAATATACTGCAAAACGATTCAGATACAGATGGCACTATTAACAGTTCAACACTAGAAATTTTAAACACTGTGCAATATGGTGATTTAGAGGTGTTATCGAATGGCAATGTGTTATACACAAATACTGACCGTAGCACAGCATTAGATAGTTTTACATATCGATTTAAAGATAATGAAGACGCATTTTCAAATAGTGCGACTGTGACAATAGAGATTATCATTCATGACACTTCTCCACTCACTGAAACTGATAGTGCTACCACATTTAAAAATCAATCAATAAATTTAAATGTGTTATCAAATGATGATTTTTTAGGAGTTCCTACATCTGAAAGTCCTGTAGTTATTGAAAATCAACCAAGTAACGGTGTAGTAACAATCGTTAACCAAAACGGAGAGGTTAGCTATACACCAACATTTAACTATATTGGTTACGATACGTTTAGTTACAGAGCAGTAAACAGTGATGGAGAGAGCTCTGACCCAACCAGTGTTTCAATTCTTGTTAATAACAAAAACTATCCACCGGTTATTGAGGCTTTGACTGTGGATATCACAACAGAGTCAAACAATGGAGATGTCATTGCTGCGATACAAGCGTCAGATCCTGATGATGACGAAGTTTCTTTCGAATTGATGGGCGAGTATGCAATGTTATTTACTATTAGTAGCTCTGGATTAGTCACGATAAACGATATTGAAACAATCATGGCTAATGGTGACGCACAATACGTTGTGATAACAAAAGTATGTGATCAAGTAGAACCGCCATTATGCAGCGAATCAAGCTTGACTGTAAATGTAGAACAAATATTACCAACTGAAATTGTGGTGGTTAACACTGAATATGCAAACTCAGGGATCGCTTCAGTAAACTTACGTTCATCCTTTGAAAGCCATGAGGTGGGTGAAGCAATTGCACTTGCGGATGAAAGTATGCTTATTACTTCTGGAGTGGGTCATTATGATGAGCTACAGGGACGAAATATCCATAGAGCTGTAATTACAAAAATAACACCTTTTGGAGAAATAGATACAAGCTTTGCAAATGAAGGGGTATTTGAGACTGATTTAGGTATTTTAGTTGATGGACTTCCTCAAAATATATTAGGACAAAACCTAGCCTTTGATGACATCAATAAACTTATCTATGTTTCTGGATATATAGATAAAGGTGATTCACAAGATTTATTTATAATGAGGCTAACAGAGAGTGGACAACTCGATACTAGTTTCGCAAATTCTGGGTACTATTTTGAGGCATCAGAGTCAGGTGACAAAGCTTCATCTGTAGATTTAATAATTGAATCAAACTCTTTAGTTGCACTAATCAATATTGAAAATGGTACGTTAACCGAAAGCCGGCTACTTCGACTTAATTTAGACAGTTATTCAGTTTCGCACAGTCTTGATATTGCCGTTGACATAGGTAGTGAGGCCGAAGGTTTGGAAGTATTATCTGAAACTCAATATATGGTGTTTGGTCAGACTACCAATGCAAATAATAACTTAGATATTTATTTAGCTAAAATTAACATCGCTGATCTATCTTTAGATAACAGCTTTCAAAATTCGGGTTATATGCAGCTTGATTTATCGAACGAAAATGTTGATAACAGAATCAAAGCACTCGTTGTTTTACCTGATAACAAATTGATGCTTACAGGAGACCATTTAACTGTATTTGGTGACTACGTAACACCCGATAAATATAGCTTATTTCTGATAAAAATTGATCAAACTGGTGACTTTGATACTGCATTTAACGGTACTGGTTATCGTGTATATGATGAAGAAGAATTGCCCACGTTAGATGAAGAGGATTTATTAAGTTTTAACGCACAAGGTGTTGATCTGAAAGTAGCTTCGGAATCAGTTTTTGTCACTATTAACAGAGAGATATATAGTAATAACAAAGCGGTTCAGGTAATTAAGGTCGGTTTAGATAGTGAAATAGACTTGAGCTGGAACTCTCCTAATGCTGGCATAACTGCATTTGACCTTGATGGTGTTCGAAGTAATGGTATGTTAGCGGTGGATGCAGGTTATATATTATACGGACAAAATCATAATAATATTGGGTATAACTTTTATACCAGTCAATGGCTTGCAAAAGTCTCTTTATCTGGTGAATTTGACAGTGTGTATGGCTACGAAGGTCAATCTACAATAAATTCGTCTTCATCAGAAGAGTATGTAATAGGTAGCAGTAAACAAAGTAACGGTGACTTATTATTAGCTGGGCACACACTGAGCTGGCAGAATGAACGAGTACCTTATGTTTACAGCATAGATTATACAGGCAAGGAAAATAAATCCTTCGGTGTTCTAGGGTTGAGTTTACCTAATTTAATTTCTGATGCTAACTCAACGTCGATAACAGTAAACGATGATGATTCAATATTTTTAATTGGTAATGAAGGCGAGAGTACGGCATTTATTTCTAAATTGACTCCTTCTGGCTTAAGTGACAACTTATATGCATACGGTAACAATGCCAGTTTTATTTATTCCTCAGAGTTTTCTGCTCAATCAATAGAGCCAATTCAAATACATCAACTAGAAACTCAAGAGCAGCTTGTTTTAAGTAATGTTTTCGATGGATGCATAAATAAATCTATAGGTGTTTATTTATCTCCATTAGGAGAGAATCAATCCGACTTTTTGTTCGAACCGCCAGCAGGTTATGAGTGTTTATCCAATGCCTTTAAGTTAGATAAAGTTCATGTTGAAGACACCAGTACTTTCGGTATTGGTACTGATGGTCAGTCTTATGCAGCTCCTCGTATCGTTATGGTCAATGTAGATAGTTCAGGAAATTTGGTTTCAGAATTTGGTGAGGCTGGTATTTCAACAATTAATGTCGGAACATTGCAAGAACAAAACTTAACTGTTAACGGTTATTTACGCGAGTTAGATGGAAGTTTTTATATTTATGGGCGATCTTCTATTGACAATTTTATTGTAAAGGTAAATAGCTTAGGAGAAGTAGATTCCTCTTTTGCTACTAATGGCATTTTTAAGTTTAGTGATTACAGTAACGATTTTGTAGAAATTAAGAAGATACTTTTTGGTTCACAGGATAGATTAATACTGTTTTCTCAATCTTCAACAAGCAATGGAATTTATATATCTAGATTACTTAATGGAACTGATCAAGGTTCTATAGACACCCAATTAAACGAAGTCGGTTACCAAGAACTAAGTATCGATATAGATTCAGAACTTATAGATGTTCAGTACCATATTGATAACAGTAGTTTCTTGTTTGTTTTACAAGACTCTTTACAAAAAAGAATAGCTGTAGCTGCTATCCTTATAACAGAGCAGTAATAGGATCTTATAATGAAGTTGACCTTTTATGGTGTGAGGGGATCCGTACCCACACCAGGGCAAAATACAGCCAAGTATGGTGGTAATACTACAAGTATATTGTTAGAAAATAACGCAGGTGAGTTTCTTATTTTAGATGCGGGTACTGGTATTCGTAGCCTTGGCAGAGAGATTCCAAAAGGTGAAAATGAAATTTATATTCTTTTAAGTCACAATCATTGGGATCATATTCAGGGGTTTCCTTACTTTGATCCTATTTATAACCCGCAGAAAAAAATAACAATCATTCCAGGATTAACACATGAAAATGAGCCTAATGCAATTTTAAAACAAATGAATGGCAGTTTTTTCCCAATTAATCCTAACGAACTTGCTGCAACTATCTCTGTTTCACCCATAAAGGAAGATAACTGGGAGTATAAAACATTTGAGATTTTACGATGTAAAATGAATCATCCGGGGGGAGGGAGTGCATATAAAATTACTACAGATGAAGTATCAATTGTTTATGCAACAGATAACGAATTATTTCCTCCTTACCCAGTTTCAACAAGCTTCGATGAGTGGGTCCAGTTTTCAAGAAATGCTGACTTTTTGATACACGATGGGCAATATTTGCCAGAAGATTATCCACTAAAATGTGGTTGGGGCCATAGTCAAATTCAACATGCTTTAGACTTAGCTAAGCAAGCGCAGGTTAAGAATCTAGTTTTTGTAAGCCATGACCCTGACAGAACAGACGATCAACTAGATAAACTACAATCGGAGTTAGAACAGAGTGATTACGAATTCAGAATTCTTTTTGCTTATGAAGGACTAACGCTTTAATGAATGTGAGGGCAACATGGACTCACTATAAATTTCAATGGCTAAGCGGCGTTCTAATTATTGCTATAAGCATATTTTTACATATTTCTTTTTTAGTACCAGGCTCTAAACAAGGTGACTTTTTTAAGCGGTTAGAGGGACTTGCATATGATCTGAGGCTTCAGTCTACTTTGTCAATACATCCTAAACGAGATTTTTTGCCAATAATAATTGTCGATATTGATGAAAAAAGCATTGATAAACTTGGACGCTTCCCATGGAGTCGAGCTGTTATTGCAAAGTTACACACAAATCTAGTTAATGCGGGTGTTTCTGTAATTGCTTATGACGTTTTATTTTCGGAGTCAGAACAAAATCCAATTGATAGAGTTATTGGGAAAAGTAATGATATTGAGCTTAACTCTAGACTAGCTAAAGTCAGAGATAATTATGACGCTGATAAAGAATTCTCTGAAGCTTTAATTCAAAGTGATGCTGTTATAGGCCTATTGTTAGAGCACAATAAGACTTTACAAATTGGCACTTTGCCAAAGTCTATTTTTGAAAGTGATGTTCCAGCTGAACTTTTACCAGCTCCAGAATTTTCTGGATATGTCGCAGGGCTTAGTACTTTACAAGAAAGTGCCCTGGGTAATGGCTTCATTAATAGTGCACCGGACAAAGATGGTTTTGTTCGTTATGCAATGCTACTAGCGAAATACAATAATCATCTCTACCCATCTTTAGCGCTCGAAGTGGCACGACTTTATACCCTCTCAGATGTAATAAGCATAGAATCTGAAGAATTTGGTGAAGATTACACAATCACTGGCGTTAAACTTGGTATTGACACAATTCCAACGGATGATTACGGAAGAGTTGCGATTCCATTTCGTGGACCAGCATTTAGTTTTCCATATGTCTCTGCCATTGATGTATTTGAAAATAAATTTGATAAAGCAAGTTTTGAACAGTCAATTGTTTTTATTGGTACTTCTGCAGTAGGCCATGCTGATTTGCGTACAACTCCTGTTGGAGTTCAATATCCGGGTGTTGAAGTCCATGCAAATTTGTTAGAAGGGTTAGTTTTTCCTGAGTTGTTGCCTAGCAGACCTGATTGGATCGATGGAGCTGTGGTTTTAATTATTCTATTTGTTGGTCTAGTTGGCCTATTTGTTCTGCCAACACTTGGTTTGATTGGGATTATTTTATATTTCTTTGTATCAATTTTTTTATTTTTGGCTTTAAACATTTATGGTTGGAGCCAACACTATTTAGATTTGCCGCAGGTCGCAATTCTGACTTTAATAATATTGCAAGTAGTTATTCTTGGCAGTCTGAGCTTTCTAAACGAACACAGGCAAAAAGTTAAGATTAAAAATATCTTTGATCAGTATGTTCCACCAGCTCACATTCAATCAATGCTAGACGACCCCAAATCAATGTCGGTGTCAGGTGAACGTCGAAATATGTCCGTACTTTTTGCTGATATACGAAATTTTACCGCTATTTCAGAACAGTTGAATGCGACCGAGCTTAAAGAACTGCTTAATCAGTATTTTACGCCAGTCACAAAAATTATATTTGAACATGAAGGTACAATTGACAAATATGTTGGTGACATGGTGATGGCATTTTGGAATGCACCTCTGACAGTTGAAGAACATGAACAAATGGCTGTATTGTGTGCTCTTAAAATGCAAATGAAAGTGAAGGCGCTTGAGAATCGATTATCTAAAGATAATATGCCATCTTTTGAAATTGGTATCGGAATTAATTCAGGTGAAATGAATGTTGGAGATATGGGGTCAATATATCGCAGAGCATATACAGTGATCGGGGATTCAGTAAATTTAGCTTCAAGGTTAGAAGGGATCACAAAGTATTACGGAGTAAAGATATTAGTGAGCGAAACCACTCAGTCAAAATGCAAAGATATAGCTTTTAGGCTGATAGATAAAGTAAAAGTAAAAGGCAAAGATAAAGCTGTCACAATTTACGAACCGATAAAATTGTCCGTTGATTTAACGGAAAAAGAAATTAAAAAACTAAATTTACATAAAAAAGCCTTGTCTTCATATTTAAAACAAAATTGGGATGAATCATTAGAAGTATTTACTACACTTATGATTAATCACCCTGAAGATAAATTGTATGAGATTTTTTGTGAACGGATCACACATCTTAAAACGATACAACTAGGTGAAGATTGGGATGGTAGCTATAAACACGTTACTAAATAAGGTTTAAACATGACCCAAGTTATTTCAGAAAATACTAAGCTAACTGATGAGAATGAAAGTCAACTTGCTTTAGAACATTTATTAAAATTAGCTACAGACTTAGCTTCTGAACGTTGTACAGAGCGTTTACTTGAAAATATTTTACTAAGTGCAATGGCGCTAACAGGGTGTGATGGAGGCACTATTTATTCTGTTATTGAACACGAATATTTAGGATTTGCGACACTAATAAATAAACCTCTTGAACTTCATTTAGGCGGTACCTCTGATAAAGATATTCCGTATTCGCCAATCCCTATATTCATTAATAAGAAACCGAATGAAAAAGCGTTAGTTGCAATCTCCGCTGCGACGAGAAAACCAATTTGTATTGATGACGTGTACTCTTGTGCAGAGTATGACTTGACAGCCGCGAGACAAATGGACGAAAAAACTGGCTATCACACTCAATCAGTATTGACCATTCCACTTGAAAATCATGAAGACGAATTAAATGGGGTACTGCAACTTATTAACCCCCGAGTAAATGATGAAGTAGTTCCTTTTACAAATCAGCAAGTTGACTTGATTTGCTCTATTGGTGCATTAGCAGCGGTTGCATTAACAAATAGGCAGTTGATTGATAACATGGAGGAGCTTTTTCAATCTTTTACACGTTTAATTGCTAAAGCGATAGATGAGAAGTCACCTTATACGGGTGGGCATTGCAGAAGGGTGCCTATCTTAACAATGATGATTGCAGAAGCGGTTCACCAATATCAAACCGGTCCACTGAAAGACTTTACAATGACTGATGCTGATAAACATGAATTATCGGTAGCAGGTTGGTTACATGACTGTGGGAAGATAGCGATCCCTGAATCAGTTATGGACAAATCTACTAAGCTTGAATGTATATTCGATAGAATCGAGTTGATAAAATGTAAAATCGAGATAGCCAAAAGAGATGTTGAAATAAACCTTCTAAAAGCTAAATTAGCTGCAAGCGAGAGTTCTGCTGAAATTCTTAATGAGTTAGACACCAGTTATCACAGAGAAATGTCATATCTTGATTCAGAATTGGCTTTTTTGAAAGAGATAAACTTAGGTGGCGAATTTATGTCAGATGAGCTTAAGAAGAGAGTTTTAGACCTCGCAGAACGTTTTCGAATTAATATCGATGGTGAATCTCAACCCTTATTAACTGACAATGAAGTCTATAACTTAAACATCACGAAAGGTACGCTTACACAAGAAGAAAGAAACATAATTAACAAACACATGGACATAACAATCTCGATGTTAGAGGCGTTACCTTTTCCAAAACATTTGAAAAGAGTGCCTGAATTTGCTGGTGGACATCATGAAAAAATGGATGGAACAGGGTATCCGAAAGGATTAACTAGGGAACAAATGTCAGTTCCAGCAAGAATGATGGCCATCGCAGACATTTTTGAAGCTCTAACAGCAGCAGATAGACCATACAAAGATGCGAAGCCGCTTAGTGAATGTTTATCAATTATGTCGAAAATGACAGAGCATAAGCATCTCGACCCTGATTTATTTGAGATATTCTTAAAATCTGGTGTCTATATGAACTATGCACAGCAGTTCTTAAAACCTGAGCAAATAGATGACGTTGAGCTGAGTAAATTAATCGCAAACTAATCTATTTAGATAAACAGATAGAAAAAAGGAATACTCAAACTATCAGGGTTATTACTACAACTCTTTTTATTGAGGGCGCTTAATTTTAGTTTGCCCTCTGATTAAGAAGCTGTGTTGACTTATAACCTATGTGAAAATATAACCCTGAAATTACATAAACTTCATTTTGGCAATTTAACACTGTCTAGAATACAACACTATCTACTTTTACATCCTTGTGCTGAATATAAAATAGAGAATTATTTTCGTGTTGTACTTATAACTTAAGTATAGAGCCTGATGAACTAGCTAGCCAAAATACGCTTTATTTAATTGTTCAAATTGCTTTTTGCCATTGAAGTGAGTTTCGATAGTTTTGAAAGCATTCTGAGTTAATAATCCTTTAGTATGAACTTCAGCTTCAGACCAGCTTAAAACTGTATCGTGCAACTCGTCAACACTGTTTGAAGTGCAAATAAATCCATTTGATTTATGAGAAATAACTTTTGATACAGCTCCAACATCAAAACTAATAACACATTTTGAGCGAGCCATAGCCTCCAAAAGCACCATTGGTAAACCTTCTGCACGTGAACTGATGACAAGAACATCTAGGTTTTCCCAAAAACTTGAGTTTTCCTGATGGCCATAAAACTCAATATTATTGGGTTTATCTTTTTGTAAAGTCTTAGCCATAGGTCCGTCTCCGAACACATGAAAGCTAAATTTATTATTGGCAATAAACCTTCTCGCAAGTTCTAAAAAATTATCAGGCCCTTTTTCATGAGACAGTCTACCTACAAAGCCAATTTTTAATTTTTCACTATGAATTGCTGGAGTTGGGGCAGTAATTTCAACGAAATTATCTAACACTTCGGCATTGCTGACTTGTTCAAGTAATCTGTGAGAGACGACAAAATTTTTTGAAAGAAAACTCGTTAATTTATCTATGTGATTGTAAATATATACTAAACCAGCGCCATCTTCGCCAGCATGATATGTAGAGACACAACGAGAGTTTAAAAGTTTACAAGTTATCCTTCCAATAATACCTGCTTTGTATCCGTGAGTATGAAGAAGGTAAGGGGAAGTAAGTTTGTTTAGGTATCGAAATAATGAGTGCACTTTACCATCTAAAAAACTGTAATCACAATTAGACTCTTCTAAGTTTTGATAGAGTTGCTTATTGTTATGATCTTGATAAAACAACACTTCGACATTGAGATGATTAGTTTTCAAGAGCCTAACTAATTGCACTAAATGTGTTTCAATACCGCCATAAAGGCTTGAATCTAAGAAAAGAATGGTCTTTACTGATTTCATGAGCACCTCTTTGGAGCATATTTATGTTTAACCCAAATACAATACAACAACTGAAAAATGACGTTGGTGTGGATGTCTTAACTCAGTTGATGCAAGTTTTCATGGCAGAAAGTACCAAACTCGTTCAACAACTATCATCTAACATAGACAGAACTGACGAATTAGAGAGATTAGCACACAGCCTCAAAAGTTGCGCACGCTCTTACGGAGCTGATCAACTTGCGAATATAGCCGCTGATATTGAAATCCTAGCAAAAAATAATCCAGAGACTCAAATTATCGAAACAAAGATAGCATTTCTTAATGAAATACATACAAAAACTGTAAAAGCGTTACCAACTTACGATTAATGAATCAGTGGACTAGATTTTTCTTTGTTAGGCTTTGTAATCATGCTTTCTATCACAAACTTGAGCTGTTGCTTGTTGTGCGTGTTCAACTTTTCACTGTTCAAATTGCTAAAGTCAACTCTTGTATCCATAGCACCAAGTGCGTCAACACTTAAACACAAATCAAAAAATTTATACCCAATTAAATTTGATAACCATGAAGCATGCTGACATGGAGAGACTTTAGACATAACACTGTTTTCTTTACAGACATTCTCTATAAATATCCTGCAAGCTGAAGTATTTAGTAATGCATTTTTAATATCATTCACAAGCAATGGTGGAGTAATACTTGTTAAGGCACTGCCGGGACCAATTAAAATCATGTCAGCATTGTAGATATCACGAACTGCCTCTGGCACCGCAGATATTAATTTATCACTGAGATAAAGTTCTTGTGGTAAATCACTTAAAGCGTCTACTTCACATTCACCTTCTATGCGAGTGCCATTTTTTGATGTTGCAATCAAATCCACAGGAGATTCACTCATTGGATAAATCGCATGTTCAACATTTAATAGCCTGCTGTATTCTTGTATCGCTTTAGTTGGGCTTTGAGTCAGTTCACATAATGCACTGAGTATTAAGTTTCCAACACTGTGACCTTTAACATCATGTTCAAAACTAAACCGATGTTGTGATAAGACAGACATAAGATGATCTTTGTTGGCGAGAGTATCAATGCACCTCCTTATGTCACCAAGCGCAACCAATCTTTTATCGGCACGAAGTCTTCCTGTGCTACCGCCATTATCAGTTGTCGCAATGATTGCACTTAAATGATGATTTCCAGAGTTCAAAGCCTCCAAAACGGTCGATAAACCATGGCCACCACCAATACACACGATTCTCATAACTGCCTCCTTCTAACACTAGTTATACCTATCAATAACTAGGCCAACATAAATGTGTGAATCAGGTTAAACTATAGTTTAATTTCTGTAACTTTCGCATTTTGCGTTGCAAATACATTATTAATTTTAAGAATACTAATTAAGTACTAGGTAAGATTTATCTTTTAGTAATGATGTTCTGTTCGGTAAGACCAATTAAGGTTTTTTAATTCTCTGAATTGAGCTCAATATATATTCTTAAATTTAAGAACTTATCAGGAAAAGAAGAAAAAAATGAGCAATTTGTTTTTATAGGCTAAATTACAATTAAGCAAATGACTTAACAAAGGAAAATACATGGAAAGTGTCTTATCATCAAAAGCCCTTGAGTTCATTGACAGTATAAACAACTCAAAAAATCACAATGAAACCTTGCTTAGACTTAAAATTGGCTTAAGTGACTATATTAATGTTTATCACATTTGTGCATTTGTAAAAACAAAACAAGGCTTTTTAGAATTAGCCTCAACAGCTCAAAGAAGAGAAGACACATTCAATGATCTATCAGATTTATGGACGGCACTTAAAGCTCAACCAATATTAGATCAATCTGTTGAATTGCTTCCATGCTCTTTAATGGTTACTTCATTTTCTCATCAACAGAATCAAGACATCAAAGCATTACTGATTCAAATAAAAATGAATGAATCGAGTGGCTTTTTTTTATGCTATTACCTAAATAGAACTTTCTTAACACCGAAAGAAGTGACGGTAATGCACTCTCTTATCCCCATTTTTAGACACACATTTGCCAAGCTTGAGTATATTCAACATACGAATAGATTATTAAATGAAAAAACTGCTGCGTTAACAATTAGTCAGGCAAGGTTTCAAGCATTTGCAGAGCTTGCCTCAGATTGGTTCTGGGAGACTGACACGCAATTGAGGTATCAATATATCTCAAGTGCGGAGGCGCAATATCAAGCACATACATATCAACATTTTATAGGGAAAACACCTATAGAGTTACGCTCTTATGACGAGCAAAAACAACAGAAAAAGTGGGGACGTTTCATAAATTTTGTTAATAATCACAAAGAGATTCATAATTTGGAATATGAGGCAAAATCACATGACGGTAAAACGTTTTGGATTAGTATAAGTGGCAAGGCTCAGTTTGATGAAAATGGAAATTACATCGGATATATGGGCATTGGTAGGGATATAAGTTATGCAAAACAAAGAGAATTAGATTTACAAAAGGAAAAAGAAAGAGCTGAAAAAGCCAATGCAGCCAAATCTGATTTTTTAGCAGTGATGTCACATGAAATCAGAACACCAATGAATGCAATACTTGGTATGTTAGAGCTTCTAGAAGATACGGACCCCACTGAGAAGCAACATGAATTAATAGATTATATGAGAAGTAGTACCCGACTTTTACAGGGCGTGATATCAGACACTCTTGATTTTGCCAAGATAGAGTCCGGGACTTTAAAGTTAGAGCTATCAGATACTCATTTAATTAACCTAACTAAAAACCTAGTTAAACAATTTGAAACGCAAGCGATTAAACATGGAATAGAGTTTGAGTGTGCAATTGATAGAAGCATTCCTGAAAGAATTAACTGTGACGGCGTCAGGTTATCTCAAATATTACTAAACCTATTAAGCAATGCATTTAAGTTCACGCATGAGGGTAGCGTTAAGCTGTATCTCACTAAAAGTGACAATCATATTATATTCAGGGTAGCCGATACGGGGATAGGGATCAGCGAGTCAGATATCGCCAGATTGTTTGAGCCTTTTACGCAATTTCACTCTCGTCAAAAAGGAAGGCAGCAAGGTGTTGGGCTCGGTTTAAGTATAACTAGACGCCTATTAAACTTAATGGGCGGTAGCATCTCGTGTTATTCAACTGTGGGTGAAGGCACAGAGTTCATCATTAGGATACCTTACACTATAGTAGAGAATATAGACGAGGAATCTGTCATTGATGATGCTCAAAAGCAATCTCAAACTTCCCTAAAAGTGTTAGTGGCGGAAGATAACATAGCAAATCAGTTTGTGATAAAGGCGATTTTAGAGAAGCGTAATTATACAGTAGAGATCGTTAATCATGGTCAGGAAGCCATTGAAGCACTCTCAAATGGCGAGTATGACTTAATACTTATGGATATGATGATGCCCATCATGGATGGGGTGAGTGCAGCCAAAGCAATAAGAGCAGAACTTGGCTTACAAAACATTCCTATTATAGCGCTAACTGCAAATGCTGGTTTAAAAGATAAAGAAAAGTGCTTAGATGCAGGTATGAACGATGTGTTGACGAAGCCTTTAGATAGCCGATTGTTAGACAGCAAAATTAAGCAGCATTTATTTTCAAGTGAATAGAAATATTTTATCGAGTCTCAGGGTCTAGTAGAAAAAGATGAGAATTTAAAAATGCAGTTATTAAAACATTCGCACATTATGTTACTTAAAAATAAATTAGCCACTCTAGATTTTCTAGCGCCTTTATTATTTCGCCTAATTTTAGCACCGACTATGATCATTGCCGGTTTTTCTAAGTTAAATTTAGGTAATACAAATGCTCCGTTCCTTTCTAAATTTCTTGCAGATGAAAATGTCATCGCTTGGTTTGGAAATAGTGAGTGGGGGCTGGGATTACCATTTCCTGATTTGCTTGCATTTTTAGCAGGGTGGACAGAGTTCATCGGCGGCTGGCTTTTACTATTTGGGTTATTAACACGTTTGGTATCTATACCTCTGATTTTCACAATGATGGTTGCAATTTCTAGTGTTCATTGGGATAACGGTTGGTTTGCTATAGCCCCAAGTTCAGGTGATTCAAGCCCAGCAAAAGTGCTTAGCTGGTTTAATATTGAAGCTGCACATAAAAGTTTAGAAAACTCTAATGAAGTGTCACAAAGACTTTCTAAAATAAATGAAATTATTGAGACCCACGGCTTTCCGAGTTACCTGTTAGAAAAAGGCTCCGTTGCGATATTAAATAATGGTATTGAATTCGCTACCATATATCTAGCCATGTTATTAAGCCTTCTATTTACAGGAGCCGGTCGATTTGTCAGTTTAGATTATTGGGTATTTAAACGATTTCGTTAATCTGGGGATGCGAATAAGTCTGATTTCTTGTTATTCTAGTCGCATGTTTACTAAAGAGAATTATCATGGATGCATTAGAGCTTCTTACAACAAGACAATCAGACAGTAATTTGTCTTTTCCTGGTCCAAATATAAACCAACTTGAATTAATTAAAAAAGCTGCTTTAAAAGTGCCTGACCATGGAGGTATAGCGCCATGGAGATTTATTGTGGTCGAAGAAGATGGCCGAGATAAATTAGGTGAAATTTATTATCAAGCAGCTGTTGCTGAACAACAAGACGAAAGAACAATAAGTCGGGCAAAAGAACTACCGCAAAGAGCACCCATGCTTATCATTGCCGTTAGTCCTTACATGGAGCACCCTAAAGTACCAAGAATAGAGCAAATTGAGAGTGCTGCTTGTAGTGTATTTGCAATGCAACAAGCCGCTTTTGCTCAAGGTCTTTCAGGCGTTTGGAGAACTGGCTATTTTGCTCAAAGCGAAATGGTAAAAGAGTTACTAGGACTCGATAGCAAAGATGAAATAGTAGGTTATTTATATTTGGGTACGCCCACTGTGATGTGTACAAAACCAGTACGTCATAAACCAGAAAACTTCTTTTCAAGCTTATAGAAGTTGATTTCTTAACAGCCAATTTTTGCTTGAATCAACGTGAGGGTATTATACCCTCACGCATTTAAAGTACCTTCCAAAACACAAAAAGAGCTGAAATACCAACTAAAAACACAAAGCCTAAACCTGTCAGTATTTTTATAAGCAAAGATTCTGACTCAAAGAGCTCACCCTTTATCAATTGATAATTTAGCCATGCAAAAAATGGGGTCGTTAAAAAAGACAGAGTCATAGCAAGCATCAGCATATTTTTGATATTTGCTTTGAAAAATAAAATCACAATTAAACCTAAAACAGCTTGCGCAATCAAAATCATCCACATTAGGTTCTTCGGTGACTTGGTTACTAGTGTATATGATTCATTCAGTGTTCTACTATAGCCATCTAAAACAGTAATGGTGGTGCCAAACATACATAAGAATGCCACTGTTGCGATTAACCATCGCGACCATTCACCAATCGTAAGCGCATACATATCAATGAGTTGTTTAGAAAAAGCAACGCCTGCAAGTTCAATTGGTTTATCCTGACCATATTGAAGTAACACCCCTAGAGAGAAAAACAGTAAAGCCAGCAGCATTGTTAAACCATAACCTAATTTGAAATCAAAAAGTGTTTGTTTAATATCGATGTGTTTGCGACGGTTTTTCGCTTTTATCCAAAGAGAATTTATCGCAGAAATTTCAATTGGAGCAGGCATCCAACCCATTAATGCCACCATAAAACCAAGCATTGCCATTGAGAATGGAGATATTGACGCAGCAGGTTCAGGGTGTACTTGTCCATTTGATAAAGCAACAACAAAGGCGATAAGCGTTGATAAAGTGAGAACCCCCATAATGAGCTTACTGGCTTTATCAAGCGCTTTATAATGACCAAGAAGTAATATAAATAAACATGTAAATAAAATACCAATAGACAAACTTGTCAAACTGACTTGGAATGGCATGATGTATTGCAGCAGAATTGCCGTAAGCAATAGAACTCCCGCAGTATTAACAACCGCAGAGATGATATTAAGTAAAGTGAACAAGTAAAATGATGCTGAGCTATGTTCTTTGTAACCTTCAACTAAGCTTTTATTTGTTCTGGCCGTATAAGCAACAGCAAACTTGAAAAATGGATATTTCAATAAGTTCACAATGATAATTAACGCAAAAAGTTGCCAACCAAATAATGCACCAGCTTGGGTTGACGCAACTAAATGCGAACCACCAACCGCAGCCGTTGCCATTAAAATACCAGGACCTAAATTCTGGATTTTGTTTCTTAAATTTAATGTCATTTTAATTCTTATTTTTTGATAGCCTGAATGGCATAAATTTGCGGGATCAATTTACCTTTATGGTGTTTGACAAATCCTTTACCGTCGACATACTGCAAGTTTTGCTCACAATCATATGGGGAGTAAGGTGATTCAATATATTGCTTTATTTCAAGACCAGCGTTAATCAGGGCTTGGAACACATTACTAACAGAGTGTGACCAAGTCACAATGGTCGATTCTTTACCATCACAATTCTCAGTGTAAGTGCCTTCTTTTTCTATATCAGCGGACGATTTTTCAAAATAATCATAGCCTGAAAGTAGGTCATTGAATGGGTGAAACTCAACCAATACAAATTTACCGCCAGCTTTTAATGAATTTGAAATAGTCTTTGCCCATTGAGTCAAATCTGGTAACCAACATAAAACGCCATATGATGTATAAACAACGTCAAATTGTTTCTCACTTTTCTCACCAAAATGAATTATGTCATCACAAATAAAGTTGGCATCGAGACAAAGCTCAGAGGAAAGTCGTTTAGCAGCATCAATTGCTTTAGCTGATAAATCAACTCCTGTTGTTTTTGCTCCAAGTCGAGAGAGAGAAAGTGTGTCTTGACCAAAGTGACATTGTAAATGAAGTAAATCGAGAGATTCGACTGAGCCAAGTAATTCTTTCTCAAGTGGGTTTAGACTACATTTGCCATTTATAAAAGATTGAACATCATAAAATGAAGACTCAAGGTGGATATCCGTTCTTTTATCCCACGTTGCTTTATTAATATTTAAATAATCCATATCAGAAGCTTAACTTTTTGTTTTTAATATTCTAACACCTAAGCTTTATAAGATTACAGGTTAAAAATAGGTTGATTTTTTAACCATTCATTAGAATAATAAATAAGCTTGATAATCAGTTATCAAATTAACCCACCAACAAACCAATAATTTATTTTATTCTATATTTAGTACAAGTGTGCAAATCACATGTCTGCTACTCTTATTTACGGTTATGTAATGCAGCATAAGAAGTACTAAATTCAGTTGCCAAAACTGGTGTATTTACAAGGAACCCTAATGGCAAACTTATTAATTAGAAAAAAACGACTGACTAAGTCTCTACTATTTTTATCTTTAATGTTTATATCAAACGTCCATGCACAAGTGGTTCGTTATAGCGAAGTAATAGAGAAAGAAGAGCAAGAGCAGATCCGAGTTATCGGAACGCTAAAAGCCTACCAAAAAGCTAATATTGCCATCAGTGAATCAGGTCTGGTGACTGAGGTGTTTGTCAATGATGGCGATTACGTAAAAAAAGGTGATCGACTTCTAAAAATTGATGATAGACGTCTCATAGCACATGTCGAACAATTGCGAGCAGAACATGCTGCAGCTAAAGAAAATTTAAAAGCCGCTGAAGCCGAATCTGAACGAGCACAAAGTGACTATCAAGCATACTTAACTTCGCAAAAAAATAATGCAGTGTCTAAACAGCAGCTTGAAAGAAGTCGTGCTGAGGCTAACTCTACAAAAGCGAATATGTTCGCAGCGCAACAGAGCGTGGATGCAGTAAAGGCTAGCCTAACACTTGCTGAAGTAAAGCTGTCTGATACGCAGTTAGTTGCACCTTTTAGTGGGCAAGTCGTAGAGCGTCACGCTGAACTGGGGCAGTGGTTATCAGCAGGTGATACTGCTTTTAAAGTCACTTCTTTCGATAAGCTAGAAGCTTGGCTTGATATTCCTGAACGACTTTCTCACCTGAAGCATAGTGAGGAGTTATCTATTCCATTGCAAAGCGCCAGTGTGTTGGCGACGTCTAATAAAGTGAAAGTCATCAATCAGATTGATCCTAGAGCGCGCACTTTCAAAGTTATTGCTGAAATTAGCCACCCAGGATTTATGCCTGGAATGTCAGTCAGTGCTTGGCTTGCTACAAACGCTAAATCATCAACATTGATGGTGCCAAAAGATGCCTTAATCCAACGTGGTGGAAGTTATTTTGTTTATAAGGTGAATACCGACGGAGACAAACAGTCTGCGCAATCCGTACCTGTAAAAGTTAAGTTTCATAGATCTGGTTTGGTTGCTATTGATAGTACTGCCTTAGCATATGGCGATAAAGTGGTGACAGAGGGAAATGAGCGGTTAATGCCAGGGCCTGTTGTGGCTGTTCCAGATACGCAAGTCAGTTCGCAGTCTGTTTCAGAGAATGTGAACTAAAAAGGATATTTATGAATGTAGTTAAATCTGCGGTAAAACAACCAATATCTGTGGTTGTTGCCGTTATTTTGTCAGTGCTTGCAGGCATATTGGCATTCACAAAAGTCCCAGTTCAGATGACCCCAACTGTCGACTCGGTGGTCGTCAGTGTGCGTACATTTTGGGAAAACGCCAGTCCAGAAGAAATTGAATCTGATGTTGTTATTGAACAAGAGAAAGTGCTTTCTGATGTCACGGGTTTAGTTTCGTTAACCAGTATTAGTCAAAACTCAGCGGCCCAACTTAGATTAGAATTTGAAACTGGCACTGACATTAATAAAGCGCAGGCTGAAGTGGTACAAAAACTCAATGAAGTACCTGCTTACCCGATGGGTGTCTCTCAACCAACTGTTGAAGGTGTCGATCCCATGTCAGTCGATTACATCGCATGGGTAGGCTTGGCCGCGACAGATCCTAACTTTGATAATACGACTTTGTATGACTTTATGGAAAGACGATTAAGACCACGTCTTGAGAATATCAAAGGTATATCGAAAGTCGGCATGATGGGCGCGCGCGAACAAGAACTTCAAATTAGAGTTGACCCAGTAAAATTAGCAAACTTTGGTGTGACATACAGTCAGCTTGTTGATGCTATACAGCTTAGCAACACAAGCTATTCAGGAGGCAGACTTCCTGATGGTAAAAATGATATTCGTGTCAAAGCCCATGGTCGTTTCAGTGATGTGTCTGAAGTTAAAAACATTGTATTACGCAGAGATAACAATGGCCCTGTGTATATCAGCGATGTTGCTGAGGTGGTCATCGATTATAAAGACATGACTGATTGGGTGAGAGCCCGTGGCGTAAAAATGCCATTTTTTAATTTTCAGTTAACTCGCGGTGCGAACCTGCTCGAAGCCATGAATGCATTAAAAGCAGAAATGGCTGAACTTAATAAACCGGGAGGTATGCTAGAGCAACATGCCCAAAAACTTGGCATAAACGGCACATTTGAACTGGTTCTAACTTGGGATTCATCAACCTATGTAGAAAATGCCATTGACCTTGTACAAAGCAATATTGTCGTTGGAGGCATGTTAGCGGTATTCACTTTATTGTTATTTTTACGCTCACTCAGAACCATAGGTGTAATCGCAATTGCGATTCCTATTTCTGTTATTGCATCTGTTGTGGTTTTAGTTGCACTTGGCCGATCCATCAATATTGTCTCTTTGGCTGGCATGGCTTTTGCGGTAGGCATGGTTGTCGATAATGCCATCGTTGTTATAGAAAACATATTCAGACATCTAGAAATGGGTAAAAGGCCACTCAAGGCCAGTGTTGATGGTACCCAAGAAGTAGCAGGGGCGGTATTCGCCTCAACAATGACAACGCTCGTTGTGTTTATTCCTATCTTAACTATCAGTGACAGTGCTGGTCAGCTATTCAGAGATATATCTCTTGCTATTATGGCTGCGGTTTTTATTAGTTTTATTGTTTCAATCTTAGTCATACCGGTCGCTGGTAGCTACTTTTTGAGAATGCGCACTGAGTCTAAGCAACTAGAAATCAACTTTAAATGGTTCAAAGCGATTGAGGTTAAAGCAGCAAAACTCCCTGACACAATAGGCGCTATCTTCACTTATCTGACGGAAACGACCAAACGTAAGTTAATTGTAATTTCAAGCTTTGCCGTTATCACACTTGCTGGAATCGCAATTTTAATTCCACCATTAGATTACTTGCCTAAGGGAAATCGAAATTTTGCATTTGGCTTTATGGTACCACCACCAGGTTACAACTTAGATCAAATATCAGAAATTGGCGACCGAATCGAGCAAAAGCTACGCCCTGCGTGGGAGCTAACAGAAGATAAATATCAAGCTGAGCAATATTTTAGGCACGGTGAACGCGCAACCGAAGATGATAGGCCGAGTATTCAATTAATGGATGGGTCGATGATAGATGCCCCAAAAGTTGATCATTACTTTTTAGTAGCAATGGGTGGGCAAGTATTGCACGGCCTTATTCCACAAGACCCTATTAAAACGGTAGATTCAGTTGATTTCCTTAACCAAACTTTGATGGGGGTAAACGCACCGGATGTTATCGGTTTTGCTTTTCAGTTCCCTCTGTTCAGCACTGGTGGCACAACGGGTTCAGCAATCCAAATTGATTTGGTAGGAGATGACTTAGAGCAAATAACGCAAAGCGCAACAGCCTTGTTGTTTAAATTGATTGGTACATATGGTCCTTATGCAACCATACCTGAGCCTGCTAATTTCATTTTACCGACGCCTGAGTTAAGTATTAAACCATTAGATGAGCGTTTGGCTGAACTTAACATGACCCGAAGAGATCTGGGTTTAGCTGTGCAAACAAATGGTGATGGTGTGATTCTAATGAACAGTTTTGCTATAGGTGGAGAGCTAAAAGATCTCAAAGTGGTAACGCAAGCTCAACAATCGGATTATCCAATTGAATCTTTAATGCAATTACCTATTGCCACACCTGAATCGGCAGTTATCGATCTTCAGTCTATTGCACTTGTAGAGCGAACTCAGACAGCAGACCAAATAAAACACGTTGCTAGACAAAGGGCAATTACTTTGCAATTTACACCACCAGCAGGTATGCCACTTGAACAAGCCATTAACTCGGTTAATGCTATGGTGAGTGAATTAAAAAACCAAGGCGCGATGTCTCAGTATGTTGATGTAAATATGGCGGGCAGTGCAGGTAAATTAGCGGATCTAAAAAATGCGTTGTTAGGTGACGGCAGCTTATTTGGTACTTTAAGTTCGAGTATGTTTTTAGCTATGTTCGTGGTTTATTTGGTAATGGTCATCTTGTTTCAAAACTGGAAGTATCCACTGGTTATTTTAGTTACGGTACCGCTGGCAACATTAGGTGGATTTATGGGCTTGAGTGCTGTGCATTGGGCCAGCGTATTTGACCGATATACACCAATTCAAAACCTTGATGTACTTACATTACTTGGCTTTGTAATTTTGGCGGGTGTAGTTGTAAACAATGCGATTCTAATTGTGCATCAAGCATTAAATAACCAAAAAGAGCGAGGAATGAACGGGCAGCTTGCTATCCGATCTTCAGTTGAAAGCCGAGTCAGGCCAATTATGATGTCAACGCTTACCTCTGTCGGTGGGATGTTACCACTTGTATTAATGCCAGGGGCAGGGAGTGAATTATATCGTGGGCTGGGTGCGGTTGTTGTGGGTGGACTTGTTATTTCTACAATTTTTACACTGATCTTAGTTCCTGTTTTGTTGAGCTTTTTAATGAAAGATGAAGTTAAACAAACAGAAAACAATTTAGCTTAATTATTAAGGCTCCATGCGGGGCCTTTTTTATAGGCTTTTAAACATGAATAATGAAACACCTTCAAATATAGAATCACCTTGTATACGGCAATGCTGCTTGGATGAGAATGATGTCTGTGTTGGGTGCTTTAGAACCTTAGATGAAATTTTAAAGTGGAATTCATTGTCTGATAATGAAAAACAAGTAATTATGAATACTTGCAATGAAAGAAAACAACAAAAAAAGGAATCAAGATGAACACCCCAATTTACGTTGCCTTATTAGCAATATTATTTTTATTCTTAAGTTTTAAAACGATCAAAGTAAGAAAAAGATTACAAATCGGTGTTGGTACAGGAGACAACCCAGAGTTGCTAAGAGCCATGCGTGTACATGCTAATTTCTCTGAATACGTTCCAATCACTTTGATATTGATTTTGTCAGTTGAATTACTAAAAGGGCATTTTATTCTTGTCCATGGTCTCGGTGTAGCATTGTTAATTGGACGAGTACTCCATGCTTATGGTGTGTCTCAAACCAAAGAAAATTTAAAGTTTCGTGTATCCGGTATGTTACTCACATTCTCAACTATGCTGGTCTCGATAGTTTCAATTATTTACCTTTCAATTTTTTAACAGAAAAGCGCTTCGCGCTTTTCTTATACCAATCCGCTTTACTAAGTGGTCTCTTTTGAGGCAAGAAAACCTTGTTGGTAGCACCGCTCACGCGTCCTGCTATTGCTGAGGTACCTTCATCCATGTAGGCAAGGCAAATATTTCGTTATTTAGTTGTTCTAAATGAGAAATCTAATGCACCTATCATCAGGTTTAATTCTTCAAAATGATTAAGTGTTATTGTGGATTGGTATTATTCTTTTCTAAAACTTTCCTCTACTATTTCTATAATTAAAGCATCAAAACTTTCTTGTTGTTTATTACGTATTCAGCCTTAATGAGTTGAATGTAAGTCTTTGTAAAGATGGTTGTTGACGGATTTCTTCAAATATAGACTTTAAAACGGACATGAATTTATAGGTTCAATGATGCAAAAGAAATGCCTTGTGTTGATAATATGTGCGGCTTTAGCTGGATGTAATTCAACATTAGAATCAAATAAATTACCTCAAGACAACGTGCCGAATAATTGGTTCGAATATGAGTCTGGTGGGAAAGCTTCTGACAGCTGGCAAGAAATCAATAAAGATAAGCACCTACACACTTTGATAGTGCAATCTATTTCTAATAATCGTTCAATTCGTAAAGCGCGATTAGAATTAGATATTGCTAAGCAACAACTCATTATTGCAGATGCAGACTTTTTACCAAGTCTTTCATCTAGTTTCGATTACAGCAAAAGGAAACAAGCAGGCCAAGATAGTGCATCATCAAGTTATGGTATTGGTTTTGATCTGAAGTATGAACTTGATATTTGGGGAAAGCTCAGTGCCAATAGTCGTCAAGCTAATCTCGATTATCTCTCAGCACTTGCTAGTTATGAACAACAGCTAATCAATTTAGTCACAAGCGTATCAAAATCTTGGTTCTCTTTGGTCGAGTCAGAACTACAAATCAAATTACAAAAAGAACGGGCAGAGCTCACTAAACAAAGTGTTGATATTATAGAGAAAGGATACAGACAAGGACTAAACAGTGCGCTTGACGTTTATTTGGCAAGAACGGAATTAAATAACGAACAAGCTAAATTATTTGAATTATTTAATAGTAATAAGCGTTTACAACGAGACCTCAAAACTTTATTGGCCGAATATCCTGATGCTAATGTAATTACTGACGCTGGTTTTCCAGAATTGAGCTCGCTTAATTCGCTTGGATTGCCAAGTGATGTGATCAAACAAAAGCCAGATATTCAATCTGCTTGGTTCAAATTATTAGCCCAAGATGCAGCATTGGCTTATGCGCACAAACAGCGCTTCCCAAGTTTTAATTTGTCTTTGAGTATTGATTCATCTAATGAAAAATTGTCGGATGCCATCCGATTCGATCAAATCGGTTGGAATTTCTTAGCCGGTATTACAGCGCCAATATTTAATGCTGGGAGACTTGCTGCCAATGAAGAAAAACAAAGGCTAACTTTAAAGAGCTTAGAACTGAGTTATTTAGAAGATATTAATTCGACCTTCAAAGACATTGAAAACAGTTTGGCTAACGAGCAAGCGCTTATTGCCAGACTTGACAAAGTAAAACACTCATCTGAAAACGCAAAGCTTGCCGCGACATTATCTTTTGAGCAATACCAAAAAGGCCTTGTCAGTTATACCACAGTGTTAGATGCGCAGAAGCGTAGTTTTGATGCGCAAAGTAATTTCATTTCCCTTAATAACCAATTATTACAAAACCGCTTTTCTCTTTACCAAGCAATTGGTGGTAAATACCTCATCGATTCTCAGGAAAAACAATAATGAATGATCGTAAAACCAATTTAAAAAAGGCTGTACTACCGATATTAGTGGTTGTTATTAGTGCCATGATCATACTGTTTATCGTTAACAATAAACCGAGTAATGAAAGAGGCCGTCCTCAAGCAAGTGCAAAAATTCTGGTTGAAGGAAAAAAACTTGAAAGCAAAGAATTTCAGGTTTCTATCGCCAGTTTTGGTGTTGTTAAACCACGCACTCAAAGTGTGCTTGTTTCTCAAGTCTCTGGGCAAGTGAGTTATATCAGTGACAGTTTCCGTGATGGTGGATTTTTCGAAAAAGGTGAGTTGTTGGTAAAAATAGACGAAAGGGATTACCAAGCTGAAGTCGATATCGCCAAAGCTGCATTGCTCAATGCAGAACAGTCTTTACTAGAAGAGCAAGCCAGAAGTAAACAAGCCTTGGCTGATTGGCAAAGGTTAGGTGATGGATCAGAAGCAAACGATCTGGTTCTAAGAAAACCTCAACTAGCCGCTCAGCAAGCAAATGTTTTATCGGCCAAAGCAAAATTAGACAAAGCAAAACTCTCACTCGAACGTACAAAAATCATTGCACCGTATGCAGGTCGAATTTTGTCGAAGAAAGTCGATGTTGGTCAGGTCGTCAATGGTAATACTCAACTTGCTGATATCTATGCAACAGATTATGTAGAAGTGCGATTGCCAATCAATAACCGTGATCTCGCTTATATTGATTTGCCTGAGCAAAACCGATTTGGTCAAAGTAATACTGTTAATACAGAAGTGCTTTTTACTTCTAATTTAATTGGCCAGCAAAAATGGCGAGGCAAGTTAGTGAGAACAGAAAGCGCCATAGATAATAACTCTCAACAGCTCTATGTTGTGGCTCAAATCTTATCACCCTTCGATTCAACCAAAAATGCCATTAAAATCGGGCAGTACGTCAATGCGACGATTAAAGGTAAAACGATTAACAATGCGCTTTTAATACCTAACGAAGCCATTTATCAAGGCACTTATGTTTATGTGCTCCAAAAAGGTAATTTATTAAAGCGCGTTAATATTGACTACAACTGGCAGAACGAATCTGTCACTTTAGTGCAAAATGGCCTTAAACTTGGAGATACCTTAATCACAACCCCCCTTGGTCAGGTTAGTTCAGGTACACCTGTTACTTTAATTGGAGACGATAAAGGTCAAAAAAAAGGCGCAAGAAAACGTAACAGAAGAAAGAAGGAAACTGATGCCGATAATGGAGAAAACACATGATAGCTTGGTTTACGCGAAATCATGTGGCTGCAAACCTTTTAATGATTGCAATTTTATTTGCAGGTTTGTTTTCACTATCAAATAAAATTCCACTAGAGATCTTTCCGTCATTTGAAACCGATCGGATCAGCATTTCTATGAGCTTACGTGGTGCAACACCTGAAGATGTTGAGCAGGGCATTGCCATTCGCATTGAAGAGTCTGTTCAAGATTTAGAAGGGATCAAACGTATCACGTCTCGCTCATCTGAAAATTCAGCGAGTGTGACCGTCGAAGTTGAATCTGGTTATGACCCACGAAATATGTTGGCAGACATAAAAAGCCGTGTAGATGCAATTAATACCTTTCCTGCTGATGCCGAAAAACCGATTGTTTCGCTTGCCCAGCGCAGAAGAGATGTGATCAATGTGACGATTTCTTCTGACTACAGTGAGCTTGAAACCAGAGAATTTGCTGAGCAAGTGAGAGATGACATATTACGTATCCCTGGTGTCACACAAGTCGAGTTAGATGGGGTGCGTAATTACGAAATTGCCATCGAAATCAGTCAAGATAAACTCAGACAGTACAACTTAACTATCGCACAGATCTCTAATTTAATTGCCAGTTCAAGTACGGATATTTCGGCAGGTAATCTTAAATCATCAGGCGGTGACATATTACTTCGCTCTAAAGGACAGGCTTATAGAAAGAACGAATTTGAAAACATCGCAATCAAAACCAACAGCGATGGCTCTATAATACGTTTAAAAGACATTGCCACTATCCTTGATGGGTTTGAAGAGACACCGGTCAGAACTCGTTTCGATGGTAAACAAGCTGCATTTATTGAGGTATACCGTATTGGTGACCAAAGTGCCATTGATGTCGCTGATAAAGTTAAAAACTACATAAGAGATGCTCAGGAAAGTCTACCAGTTGGTTTTGAAATGAGTTATTGGGATGACGATTCGGTGATAGTAAAAAATCGAATTTCAACCTTAACGTCTAATGCCATCCAAGGGGGGATCTTAGTCCTCGCGCTTCTTACTTTGTTCTTACGCCCTTCAATTGCGTTTTGGGTATTTATTGGCATTCCCATTTCATTTATGGGTGCGTTCATCGCGATGCCGATATTTGGCATTAGTCTTAATATAATGAGCTTATTCGGTTTTATTCTTGTACTCGGAATTGTCGTTGATGATGCCATTGTGACAGGAGAAAATGTTTACACCCATCTGAAAACCTCAGAAAGCGGTGAAATGGCTGCAATTCGTGGTACACAAGAAGTGGCTACACCAGTTACATTTGGTGTTTTGACTACCGTTGCAGCTTTTTTACCTTTGGCCTTCATAGAGGGAAATAGAGGAGCGTTATTTGCTCAAATCCCCGTGGTTGTTATCCCTGTTTTATTAATGTCGCTTGTTGAGTCTAAGTTCGTCTTACCTGCGCACCTTAAATATTTAAAGCTAAGAAATGAGAAACAAAACGTCAGTAAGTTCAGTTTATTTCAGCAACGATTTGCCGACGGTTTTGAGCAGGTCATTTTAAAGTATTATCAACCCGTGCTTAAAAAAGCTTTAAAATACAAATTAGCGACACTGGCAGGCTTTATCGGCGTGTTTTTCGTGATACTTACGCTCATTATGACTGGTTGGACTAAGTTTATATTCTTTCCTCGCATTCCGAGTGAGACAGTTAGAGCAAATTTAACCATGCCTGCTGGTACCCCATTCGATGTAACAGCAAAATACATCGATTTAATGGCTGATAAAGCGCAACTTTTAAAAGACAAATATATAGACCCTGATACAGGTGAAAGTATCGTCATCCATATACTAGCGACAACAGGTGGTAGAGGCGGCGCAAGTAATGTTGGTGGTGTGCGCTTTGAAATTACGCCGCCAGAATCAAGAAATCTTGATATAGATTCACGTCAACTTGTTAGAGAGTGGCGTCAACTGATTGGTGTGATACCGGGAGCTGAGTCTTTTACATTCAGAGCAGAAATTGGTCGTTCGAGTGATCCTATTGATGTGCAATTAACAGGTACCTCTTTAACTCAGTTAAAAGAAGCTGCTGAAAAGATCAAAACACATCTATCAACTTATCCAACCATATTTGATATTTCAGATAGTCTCAGTGATGGTAAAGATGAATTAAGAGTTGAATTAACGGAGCAAGGTGAAGCTTTAGGCGTAACACGCACTGAAATCTCAAGGCAAATTAGAAGTGCTTTCTTTGGTGCGCAAGTACAACGCATTCAGCGCGGAAGAGATGATGTTAGAGTCATGGTGCGCTTGCCGCTTGAAGAAAGAAGCAAGCTGACAACGCTTAATGAATTACTGATAAAAGTGCCTAATGGTGGAGTTGTACCGCTAAATCATGTCGCAGAGCTTATACCAGGCCAGAGCCCTTCAACGATTTACCGTATTGATAGATACCGTACAGTAAATGTTGTGGCGGATGTCGAAAAGAACAACACCAATATGACGGTGTTACAGCAAGAACTAAAAGTCTATTTAGATAATCTTGTTGCTCAGTATCCGGGGATTAATCACTCATTAGAAGGAGAAGCGAAAGAGCAAAGAGAATCTTTCGGCTCTCTTGGGTGGGCGTTAATATTTGTATTCTTCATTATTTATGCGCTTTTAGCTATTCCTTTTAAATCATACATACAGCCACTCATTGTGATGAGTGTGATTCCATTTGGCATGATAGGCGCGGTTGTAGGGCACTGGATCATGTGCATGGATTTAACCATTATGAGCTTATTGGGTATGTTGGCGCTTATCGGTGTGGTGGTAAACGACTCATTGGTGTTAGTGGATTATATCAACAAGCAAAAACAGCAGGGGAAATCCGTCGACATCGCAGTTTTACATGCAGGCGTTGCGCGATTTAGACCTGTAATGTTAACCAGTATCACAACTTTTTTTGGTTTGATGCCATTGTTATTTGAGCAGCAAACTCAAGCACAGTTTTTGATCCCTATGGCAGTATCACTTGGGTTCGGAATAATTTTCGCGACTTTAATTACTTTAATTTTGGTACCAGTCAATTACATGTTGGTCGAGAGAGTTATAGGCAACAATAAGTAAAATTAACTTTATAAAAGCCTCATAAAATTATGAGGCTTTTATAGACTATGCAATTTTAGAGTGTAGCTGTGCTTTTAGTTCAATGTTTTCAATCTGAAGTCGATTCATTTTAAGAATGATTTTAAGGATATTCTTAAGTTCAAAGTTATCCCAAGGTTTTGTTAAAATAATACTCGCGACTTCATCTTCAATTGCTTTTTGACATAAGTCCATATCTGAATAACCTGACAACAAAACGCGTGCTATATTTGGGTTGCTTCGTTTTATATTGGTTAATAGTTCGATGCCATCCATATTGGGCATTCTTATGTCAGATAATATGATATCTATTTTTTCTTCAGTAATGAGTTGTAAAGCTTCAGCTGCACCATTCGCTTTACTAATTTTGTAATCTTTTCTTAGTACACGACTAATTGCGTTCAAAACTTCAGGCTCATCATCAACTAATAATATGTGTGCCATAATAACTCCTTAGTAATTAGATATTCTCATATCTATTGCAAAATCTAGAATAAAGTTTCATGCAGATAAACTCAAGCTACGTTTGAATAAAGCTTTCAAATCGTGTGCACACTGTTTTATATGTCTCATATGAGGATAAAGTCGCCATGCTTTAAGTGAGTATTTAATAGAATCAACATATTTTTGATTTTCTCTGTACATCTCGCCGTAAGATTCAAGTAACCATGCATTAGCCTGAACTTTAGACTTGTTTGTAACAACTTCATTTTCGCCGATTCTATTTATAATGTCCTCTATTGCGTCTAAGCGTTTCTGTCTATTAGAAGTAATCGAATTTGGTCGCATTAAGTAACCCATAGTATTTTCAGAAGTAAATGCGACTTCACTGATAAGTGCAATACGCAACCAACAGTCCCAATCACTCGCGCTTCTTAAACTTGGGTCAAAACCGCCAGCCTTAATAATTGTAGACTTTCTAACTACTACACATGACGTACCAATTACATTTGTTGTCAGTAAGAAGTTGACCGGATCTTCTAAATTTACATATTGACCTTTGCTTTTGCTTTGGTGTTTTGTAAATTCAGGCCAATACCCGAAACAATCGATAATGTAATCATAATCCATTGTTAAATGGTCATAATTAGTGAAAGACAAACCGCAATTAGGATTTTGTTGAAAATACTGAAGTTGTCTCTGTAGTTTATCTTTATACCAAAAATCATCAGCATCAAGAAAAGCAATTAAAGGCGCATTAGCTGCTTTGATTGCGCGGTTTCTTGCTGCAATCACGCCTTTATTTGCTTGTGTGATAATTTTTAATTCGGGCGTACTGACTTGTTTTTTTAACAACCAATCAACAGAGCCATCAGTCGAACCGTCGTCTACAATTATAATTTCGCAGTTTACACCTTCTTGCATCAGAACAGAGTCAATTGCTTTTGGTAGAAACTCTAGACAATTGTAATTGGGTATTATCACACTAACGTCGGGTTGCATATTGGTATCTCCATGTCATGTTTGCTTTATACATGGCAATCTTTGTTCCATATCTAAAAAGGGTGTGTAACAAGGTGATTTGCAAGAATGCGTTGCATAATGCGAATTTTTGCAAAATCGGCGTCCTTATTTGCAAATTTTTAGCGATGTACGACGGCATGGAGTTTGCGATAACTGGACAACCTTAAAAGATGGAGTTTTAAAATGAAGCATGTTGCGATTATGGTCCCAAGTTTTCCTGTACCTTCAGAAACATTTGTAATTACTGAAATAAGGGCGCTACAAAGAGCAGGGCATGAAGTGTCGGTTATTACATTTGAACAGATTAGTAATGATATACCTTTACCATGTAATGTGTTTGTTCTAAACAAACCAAATACCTTTAAAACACTTTTGGACTTTTCTCAGTTGCCACTTAAATCAATTATGAATGGTGTAAAGGCGGCCTCTAGGCAATATGCAATTAGTACATCCTCTTTGCTTTTCTATTCAATGAAAGCGGCACAAATTATACGAGAACAAAATATTGGACACTTACATTGTCATTTTATGCATAACAGTTTGGCCTATGGTGTTGTTGCAGCAAAGTTAGCGAACATTAAAGTATCATCAATTGGCCATGGTCATGATATTTATGTAAATAGTGCAGACCTATCAAGCAAAGTTAATGAGTGTGATTTCTGCATCGCTGTTTGTGAAGATATGTTGAAATTGCTCCACAAGTTTTCTCCTACGAAGGCAAAATTATTACATTGTGGTGTGGATACTGAGCTGTTTAAACCTGAAGAATCACCAACAAATAGTAAACTTAAATTACTCTTTGTTGGAAGGTTGGTTGAGAAAAAAGGTCTTAGTTACGCAATAAGTGCATTGAATAATCTTCCAGAAGAAAGTAGGCCAAGGCTTGAAATTGTTGGAGATGGCCCACTAAGGGCTGCACTAGAATTTCAAGTAAATGAACTTAACCTTCAAGATTTTATTGAATTCAAAGGTTCAAAAAAGCCAGAACAAATTAGAGAAATGGCAAGAAACTATGATGGCTTTTTAGCGCCATTTTGTATTGCTGATAACGGCGATAAAGATACAGGGCCCGTCGTTCTAAAAGAAGCCATGGCAATGTCATTACCTGTTATAACGTGTGATGTGATGGGTTGCACTGAAATAGTTGATGAGTCTGTAGGCTATATTGTGGAAAGCAGAAATAGCCAAGCATTAACAAATGCGATTAAAGAATATGTCCAATTAAATGAAGATCAAAGAATTAAAATGAGATCAGCTGCAAGGCAACGAGTTTTAGATAAATTTGACGCATTTAAACAGGGAAAGCAGCTTTCTGAGTGGATACAACAGGCCTAGTTATGAATAAGTCTTCAAACATTGTTTATTATGGCTTAGCAGTACTAAGTCTAAAAGGAATAAGCTTAATAATGATGCCCATAGTGACACGTTACCTGTCGGTATCGGATTATGGGATGTTGAACTTTCTTGTCAGTATAGCGAGCATGTTAAGTATCATACTTTCTTTTGGCCTGAGTGAGCTTCTTTACAGATTTAATGATTTTGAAGATAAAAAAAGACAGCATATATTTTATAAGGCTTGCTTGAAAATAGCATTGTTTAGTGCAGGAATATGCCTAACCACATCTGTATTTTTAGTAGATTTTGTTATGAGCGTTTTACCTACTCAAGTATCCACAAAAGCACTAAGCTTTTTATTTATAAATTTGGGTGGAAGCGTTGTTTTATCACTACCTCTAGCAATATTGCGAATACATGGAGAAGCGAAAAAATACATGCTTGTTGCAGTTTCGCAAGGTGTACTACAAGCAATTTGTACGGTTTTGCTTCTTGAGTTGGGTATGGGCGTTGATGGGGTGATGTTATCTGGCGCCATAGTTGTATGGTTGCTTCTTGCTCTCTTAGCATTTCGTTACAAGACTCTTTTACTTACAAAATTAGATTCTGAAAACGTTTTAACGAAAGAACATAGCTACTACATTTTTTCTATTACGCTTGCTTCAGTTTTTTCATATGGTTTGAATGGTGCAGAAAATTGGTTTTTAGTATCGTTTGAAGGAAAGGAAACTCTTGCGGTGTATTTTATTGCAACTCAGTTTGCATTAGTTGCATCGATTGCATTTGAGCCGTTTAGACTTTGGTGGTTTCCACAACGCTTTAATATATATAAATCTAACCAACAGAAAGCGGCCGATATTCCTTTATATGGTTTGGCATATGCCCTAGTTATTGTAATCACTATGATGACAGTTGGACCTTATGTCATCGATTTATTACTACCTAAAGCATACGAGGTTTCAAAAAATATCTTACCTTGGCTTTGTGTTGTGTTTTTTATTAAGACGGTATCTGAATTATTAAATTTAGGTTGCTATTACAAAAATAATGCAAGTGCAGCTCCCGTAATCAACGGGATAAGTGCTTGCTTAGCAGTCGTATTAACCTATGTGAGCTTAAAACATTTTGATTTATATACAATGTTATATGCCTTAATACTTGTTCATGCAATCAGGGCTTTACTTTTTTTACGCATTAGTCAATCGCTAGTCTCACTATCTTACAAGTATAAATATTTAATTCTAATGTTTGCGTTACTTATGGCACAAACTCTGCTGGTCTCCCACCATAATGAAATTGCAATAATCTTTTTCATAGTAGGAACTTTCTTAGTATTAAGTTTTACTATTTACCAGCGAAAACAGCTGTTACTTAGATTAAGGGGTTAATCTGATGCAAATTAACCAAAGTAAGAATCAAAAACTACAGTATTGGTCAGCAGCAGCAATGCTTTGCATGCTCACATATGTTTTATATTCTACATTTGGTTTTATTTCTGTATTTGCACTTCTGTTATTGCCATTTGCTTTGTACAGCACAATCAAAGCCAGTACATTCTTTGTCATCATGTTCATTCTTTTTAGTTACTTCAGGTTACATGAAGCTTTTCCAGTCCTTTATAACTTTAAGATACCAAAAATGCTCGCCTTAGCTTCTATGTTAGGCATTGTATGGCACTTATTTATTAGCCTTAAACTCAAACCATTTTGGCATACATGCCACGCAATGTTCGTAATTTTCTTTTTCTGGATAACAGTTTGCGTGTTCATGGCCACAAATAGGGCTGAGGCAATGTCTATGTTTACAGGTACCTTATCTAAAGTATTTCTTATGGTATTTGTAATAAGCTGGTTAATTAATTCTGAAAAGCTAATAAATTGGACCCGATTTGGCATCATGGTGTCCGGCTTATTAGTGGCATGTGTAGCTATATATAATAAAGTAAATGGCATAGGTCTTGTCGAGGGCACAAGGGTTACCATCTCCAGAGAGTATCGTTCGCAGATTGGTGATCCTAACGATTTGTCTCTTATTCTTCTCTTTCCCGTTTCTTTTTTTGCTGGTGAAGTATTCAATTCCAGAAACAAACCCATTCTGCGTTTTATTGCCGCAATTGGTTTGTTTGTAATGTGTTGGGGCATTATTGCGACGCAAAGTCGTGGTGGCTTGTTAGGTATATTAACGATTTTCGGCTTCTTCATTTCCAAAAAAATTAAAAACCCAGTTGTACTTGGAGGAATAGGCGCTGTTGCAGGTATCTTTTTGCTCGCGCTCGCTGGGATAAATGATAGGCAAAGTGGTGGTGCTGCTGAAGAAGGGGTCGATGCATCTGCAATGGGTCGGATTTATGCTTGGCAAGCAGCAATTAATATGGCTTTGGCCAATCCTTTCACTGGTGTTGGAATAAGCAATTTTTATGTTAACTACTTTTTCTATAGCCCGCATTGGGATGGCAAGAATCATGCAGTACACAGTACATGGTTTCAAGTTTTAGGTGAAATGGGATTTATCGGACTATTCTTATTTATATTGCTCATTGTTTCAATATATAAAAGCTTGAGGCGTAGTTTGCTGTATTGCAAGAGAAAAAACAAAGAGTCATTGTTGATAAATGTTCATATTCTTCAAGCCGGTTTATTTGGTTTTATGGTATCAGGTACTTTTTTAACTCAAGCTTTTACTTGGCCTTTATATATCGTGCTCTCGTTAACAATTGCAATTGAGAGACTATTAACGAAAGAGGAAGTTACTAAGGAGTGACTTATGTATATTGCACTAAAAAAATGGATTAAAAATGACAACTCTGTTCTTGGAAAGCTAGCTCGTAAAATACTTTATGGTTTACGGAATATTGAATTTCCGGTCATACCGTTAGTACATTCTAGTTTGTATTCTTTTCATCGTTTTATACAAAACTTTTTTCATACTGCAATACAGTTTCTCTATTTTTCTCCAATGTTCAAATCGAGAGTAGCAGGTTCAAAGAAGCGTCTTAAACTGTTTTGTGGCATGCCTCAAATTTTCGGACCATTAAAAATTACTTTAGGTGATGATGTCAGAATGTCTGGAATTACCACTTTTTGTGGTCGTGCTGTTAGTAACGAAACACCTGAATTAATCATCGGAAACAATGTAGATATTGGTTGGCAGAATGCGATTTCAGTTGGCAATAAAGTAATTATAGAAAATGATGTACGGTTTGCTGGAAAAATATTTTTAGCTGGTTTCCCTGGCCACCCAGTTGATTGCGAACTAAGAGCGCAAGGTTTACCTGATACAGAAGATCAAGTCGGAGATATCATTGTTAAAAGAGGCGCTTGGGTTGGTACAGGATCCACAATTATTGCTGGAGTGACAATTGGTGAAGGCGCAATTATTGCTGCTAACTCTGTTGTTACCAAAGACGTGCCAGCATTTACTTTAGCAGGTGGTAACCCAGCAAAAGTAATAAGGACATTATAGGAGTTAACAATGCGTTTTGTTGTTTTTGCAGAAGACTGGGGGAGTCACCCCAGTAGTACACAACATATTTTTACACGTATATCTAAAGATCATGATGTGATTTGGTTTAATTCAATTGGAATGAGAAAGCCAAGTTTAAACTTAAAAGATTTTAAACGAATTTATCAAAAGCTATCACTAATGCTTACTAAGAAAAGTGTTGCTGCTAAGGTGCCTGAGAATCTGGTGCAGTCTGGACCATTGGTCCAAAACCCTTTCGTATTACCTTGGCATGACAACACACTTTGTTCGGCATTTAATGCTCATAAAATTAACAGTTTGATTGATGTAAGTGACCCTGAGCCCATTATTTACTGGTTGAGTGTGGCGACTGCTATAAACCTAATTAAATTGAGACCCCAAGATAGACTTGTCTATTATTGTGGAGACGATTTTTCTTCACTGGCTGGTGTTGACCATTCAATGATTGAAAGCTTTGAGCTTTCTTTGATTGAACAAGCGCATAGAATTTTCGTTATCAGTGACAAATTAATGAGAAAAATGCCACCACATAAAACGCAGCTGCTAGAACATGGTGTAGATTTTAATTTATTTAATGATCCTCAAAATAAAGCAAAAGAATTAGAACAAAAGACGAATGTGGTGGGTTTCTATGGTTCAATATCGAGTTGGTTAGATATTGAACTTCTGTCTTATTGTATTCAAGAGCGACCTCAGTATGAATTTGTACTTGTAGGTAATGCGCAAGTCGATATATCTGAACTCACACAATTTGATAATGTAACTCACATTGAGGCCGTTGATCATAAACTCCTTCCTTGTTTTTCTCAGCATTGGCAAGCCTCAATTTTACCTTTTAAGAACAACGGTCAAATCCAAGCTTGTGACCCATTAAAACTAAAGGAATATTTAGCTGCTGGTGTGCCCATTGTATCGACTGATTTCCCTGCAGTAAGGCGATTTCAAGATGCGGTACTTATTACTAATTCAGCTGAAGGTTTTTTAAATCGTTTAGATATTGCAATGTCAATTCACCAAGCCCCAAGTCTTGCTTGGAAAGAGCATTCTAGCGAACTGGTTAAACGACATAGTTGGGATCACAAAGCAAAATTTGTATTAAATGAGTGCAAAAGTATTTAGTTAAAATTTAATTATTAAATTTTCAAACTAGACTAACCTTAAAACTGGTTCTGTTCTTGCGACAAAATAGATAAAAGATATGAAATCATTGTTTTTAACTTGAATTTTGCAACTCATTTTTAAATTGCTTTGCAAAATGCGAAATGGACTGGCTTATGATTTTGGCACAAGCACAAATTAAAAGACTGATGTACTTAGCGTTATATGCTGTATATGAACGCTTTCAGTTAGTTGTGCTTCCGTTCATCATTGTTCCAATTATTGTTATTGGATTAAGCGCAACTGCAGAAAAACAATATCGGAACCATGCAAGCATATTGATTGAAGAATCAGCTTTGCTTAATCCCTACTTAGACGAACTTTCTTTTTCATTCGAATTATCTGAAAGAATTGATGCTTTAAGAACCTTGGTACTGAGCAGAAATAATTTAGCCGAAATCGTTACTGAAATGAAATTAGTGCCTGAAGGTGCTCCAATTAGAGACGTCGAAAAAATGCGGCAAAAATTAGGGCAAGCGATTTCAATATCTGTCGTAGGCGATGAATTAGTTAAGATTAGTTTTAAATGGCATAACCAAGCCCAAATGAAGCCAATTTTAGAGTCAGTCGTTGAGAAGTTTATAGAAAGGCTATTAGCGCCCACAAAATCATCATTAGATACATCAGAGCAGTTTTTTTTGGACCAGCTTGAGCTGATGCGGACTGAACTTGAAAGCTCGGAAGATAAATTAGCACAATTCAAAGCAGAAAACAGAGATGCTTTACCTGAGTTAATGAGTGTCAATCAAGAGACAATGTCTCGGTTAGAACAACAAAAACAAATAAAGAAAGTTGTTTTAAGTGGTGCACAAGCCAAGTTCAATACATTGGCTAAAAAAATGAGTAAAGCGAATCCGATATTAGGACATATAGAAGACAAAATCCTAAGAACTGAGGCTGAAATAGCTTTATTAAGAACGCGTTACACAGATAAACACAGTAAGCTGCAAACTAAAATTAAAGAGTTAGATAATTTAAAAGCACACAAGCAAACCATCAGTGAAAAGCATCAATCGATAGATTCGACAGATTTAGATTCCCTTTGGCAAATTGCCAACACACTGCCTCAAGACGGAGAGAAGCAAAATAATGCGTTGTTAGTTTCACAACTCCTTACGCTAGAAGAAGCAAAGAATAGTTTAGCTCAACATCAGCAAGAATTAGATATGCTTGACGAGCAAATTAGATTAATTACAGCAAGGTTGAGTAGTACAACTGATATCGACAAAACGCTTCGCAAACTGCAACGTGATTTAGAAGTTAAGCAGTCACTTTATAAAGACATGCTTGAGCGCTATGAGATGTCAAAAGTAACCGGTCAACTAGTAAGGTACGAGGGGCCTGACAAAGTTAAGACAATTGAGCGTGCGTATAGCCCTAGCGTACCAATCAATAACCCACTCTGGATAAGTGTTGTACTGGGTATCGTGTTAGGTCTTTTTTGTGGCATAGCTCTTGTATTTGTCTATGCACTGCTTGATACACGCATCAAAGACTTGAAGACAGTAGCGCAACTGACAGAGCAGCCTGTATTAACTGTAATGCCGATCGTTCATCAGGAGTTTGAACGTGAAATAATTGTGAAAGCATCTAGGAGTTCGTATGAATAATGTACTACAGCTAATTCAACATCCCTTAGTCGGTGGGTTAGAAAAAATGGTGCTAACGATTTGTCAGCAGAGTAAATATGCTGAAAATATGGCATTAGTTGCACTAGAAGGTACTACAGAAAGTGCTTTAACCGCTTGGCCTGCACTTAACGAGCTCTCTAACTTTAAATGTTTAGACAAGCAGCCAGGTATCTCTTACCGAATAGTTAATAAACTAGTTGAGTTAATAGACGAGTGGAGCATTGATACCATTCATAGCCATCATGTAGGTCCATTGTTTTATGGTGCGATGGTTAAACTACGAAGACCTCATGTAAAGCATATTCACACCATGCACGATGCTTGGTATCTTAATAACTTTAAGCAGAGGTGTTTAACTAAACTTGTTCATAACCTAACAAAGGTAACGATAGTAACAGATGCTAACGCTGTTGCGTCTGAATTAACTCAACAGACTTCTATAAAAGCCGATTATGTTGTCCATAATGGGATTGATACGCAGCTTTTTAAGCCCTTTTCAAAATATTTAGCCCGTTGCCGTTTAGGTTTACCAACAGGAATTAAACTTGTTGGCTGTGCAGCTAGAGTTGAAAAGGGTAAGGGCCATTTAGCATTGATAGACAGCTTAAGTTCTCTACCTGAACACGTTCATCTAGTTTTTGCTGGTGATGGGAGTCAGCGTGAGTTTTATACCCAGTACGGAGTTGAAAAATCGTTACAAGCCAGAATTCATTGGCTTGGTCGTGTTGATGATATGCCTTTGTTTTATTCAGCAATTGATTTGTTTTGTTTGTTTTCTGAGCGTGAAGGTTTACCCCTTACTTTATTAGAAGCAATGGCGTGTAATATTCCTGTTGTTGCGTCTGATGTCGGGGGAGTCAAAGAAATTGTAAATAATCAAAGTGGCATAGTTTTAAATGCAAAAATGGCACATTGCTTACCAGATGCTTTGCAAAGAGGTTTGTCATTACAAAATGGTTCTAAAGTTCGAGAGCATGCACTTGAATTAGGTTGCTCAAGAAAAATGACAAAACGCTATGACAACTTATATGAAAGCTTAAAAAACTAGGAGTGATATTATGAATATTATGGACATTATTCTACTTTCCTGCCTTGCTTTGGTGATTTACCACCATGGCATATATCCTCTGGCACTAAGTATGATTGCTAGATTTAAGCAACGTAATAATTCGGACAATGATCCCACTGAAGTTTATCAGCCTACAATTGCTGTATTTATGGCTGCACACAATGAACAGAAATTCATATACGACAAGTTAATAAACCTGGCCAGTCAGATCTACCCTAATGAAAAAATAGCAATTCACCTAGTGCTTGATGGGTGTACAGACGATACTCTCGCATGTGCAACTCCTGCTCTAGATAAACTTGCAGAGCAAAATATTTTTTGTCATATAGATGTATTTGATGAGAATAAAGGCAAATTAAATGCGATTAATCATCTAATTAATTTATACAGCAGTGACTATGAAGTTATTTTGTTTTCAGATGTAAGTGCTATGTTGAGTATTAATGCATTCCAAGAAGTTGCACTAAAAATGTCAGATAAGAAAGTTGCCGTTGTTTCTGGTTTATACCAAATATACAAAGACACTGAAGATGAACAAACTGGATATTGGGATTTACAGAATCAGACACGATTAGATGAAAGTATTTTTGGTGCAGTTAACGGAGTATCGGGTTCATTACTGGCTATTAAGAGTAATTTCGTAAAACCATTAGACGCGGGAACCATTAATGACGATTTTATTCAAGCTGTCCAAGCCGTAGATAGAGAACATGTTATATCTATCTCTGAAAACATTAATATGGTTGAGATGGAAGAAGATGCGCTTGATAAAGATTACACTAGACGTGTTCGTATTTGTGCAGGTAATTGGCAACAACTTGGTTTATTAGTCAATAAATTTGGTTCTTTTAATATTTGGCAAAAGCTAATTTTCACATCAAGTAAAGGACTTAGAGGTGTAATGCCACTGTGTATTACTGCGATTTATTTCAGTCTGTTTATACAAGCTGTAGCAGTTGGAGGTATGTACACCGTTGCTTTTGCAAGTTTGATTATTGTAAATCTAATTGGCCTTGCGAAAATTAAAGGCGTGATCAATTTTAATTTACCTGTCATTGATTCCATCAATTATATGTTGTTCAGTTACCTTGTTGGGTTGTACGGAATAGCAAAGTTCCATAAGGGTTTCTATAAACAAAGCTGGTCTCGTGTGCCTAAACAAATTAACACCCAGCAAAAACGGATTTTAGCTACTAAACGAGTTATAGACATTGTTGGTGCTTCTATAGGTTTAATTCTAACGGCACCTATTTTGTTGATTGTTGCAATTGCAATAAAACTAGATTCGAAAGGTGGTGTTATCTACAAGCAACTCAGAGTGGGAGAGTCTAGCGACGAATTTGTCTCACTAATTTATGTTTATAAACTAAGAAGCATGTATATAGATGCAGAAGCACGAAGTGGTGCTGTTTGGGCATCTGATAACGATCCAAGGATCACACGGGTTGGGAGGTTTTTAAGAAAGACTAGGCTTGATGAGCTACCGCAACTTTGGAATGTTCTTAAAGGTGAAATGTCTCTTATTGGACCAAGACCTGAGAGGCCTGTTTTTTATAAAAATTTAGAAGAAAACGTACCTTACTTTACCCATAGGACTTATCAACTGAAACCAGGCATCTCTGGTTTAGCACAAGTGATGAATGGCTATGATGAAGACATTGAAGGAGTAAGAAGAAAAATTGCATGGGATTATGCCTATGCACTTTCGCTATCTAGTTTTTCATCCTGGTATAGAACTGAGATAAGCATCTTGTTTAAAACAATCCAAGTTGTTTTCTTGGGTAAAGGCAAATAATAATTTTTGACTATACTTAACTAAGGTCGGGTAAATGCTCGGCTTTTTTTATGATTTGCATAATGCAAAATTTAGACTTTCATATTTGCATTATGCAAATGCTGTTTTCCAAAAACCATAAATTATTGATATTAAACTTCTCTTAAATTTGGCACTTAATTTGATTGGTAACAAGTAAGTTTTCAAAAGGATAAATATTATGTACGAGAAACTACCAACAGAAATTGTAGATAACAAAATCATTGTAGAGTTACCAACAGACTTTTCCGGAATGTCAGTTGATAGGTATAGAGAACAATTCGATTCTCTAGCGAATACGCATCACGACAATATTGTACTTAATTTCAATAAGACTGAATTTATAGATTCTTCTGGAATTGGCGCAATGGTGTTTCTATTTAAGCGGATAGAACAACGTGGTATTAATATGCAATTACTAAAAGTTAATGGTCAACCTAAGAAGTTGATGACATTACTTAGAGTTGATTTAACTATCGACTTTATTGAAGAGTAATACAAAACGACCAGGAGAGTTGCTATGAGATGGATATATTTAACGTTAGGGCTTATGTTTGTCTCGGGCTGTAGCACTTGGCCCGAGCAAGGCAAAGGTGGTTGGGCTGAAGAATATCACCCTGACAATGAAACTAATAGCGAAACCTGGTATGCATCAGCACCGATGCACATTGCTAATGAATATGAGCATATTCAATTAAAACTTGATTGGTTAAAAGTAAGGGGCATCAATAAATGTTTGCCTGCGCAAGTATATCAAGCTGAAATGCTTTCAAATCGTATCAAAAGAATGCTGGCTGCCGAAATGTACTCTGATGCACAAGCAGACTTAAGAATTTTTTATCATCAATTAAATTTACTACAAAACCATTTTGAAAAAGTACTAAGGTTAACTGGTTGCTCACTAGTAAAGAGTGAATCTAATCGCGATGAGTCTCTCAAAATAATTAAACAAATTAAATCATTATTAAACAGTGATAATCAGTTTGCTTTCGACAGCTTTGAAGTAACCCCTAAATATATGACAAGATTGACTCAGGCAGCTGATCTTTTAAAACTTGTTCCTGAGATAGATCTATTACTGGTTGGTCATACTGATAAAAAGGGTCTGGATTCAGATAACTTTGAATTAGCATTTAAACGAGCAGAAAAAGTTAAGCACTGGTTGACGGTTTACGGGGTAGACGTAAATTCGATTACAACAGTAACTCAAGGCAGCTTATCTCCATATTCAAACGAAAATACAGATGAAGTGAGCCGCCATTCAGATAGAAGAGTGAACGCTTATATCTTAAACGCTGAATCTCAATTTGATGTTGAGACACAAAGAAAACCACTCACATCTTGGACTGATGAACTTATCAAGGAGGGGGTGAATGATAAAAAATAGCAGTATATTTATAATTTTTACCTTTTTTATTGCCTGTTTTATGTCAGCCATCTTAAAAGCGAATGATGAATCAGTTGATGACTCTCTCATCATTGAAGTTGGTAATAAGCTATTTCTTAATATGCCAAACGAACCTGATTTTTCAGATTTATTTGAAGTCGATAAGAAAGGTCAAATTAACGTACCAGAAATCGGTAAGGTTTTTGTCGCAGGTAAATCTTTAAAGCGAGTTGAAAGTGAAATAAAACTTCAATTGAGCGGTGTTTATAAGGGGTTAGAGCAGTTTTATATAGAAGTAAGAGCAAGAGACCTACTTGTCACTGTCCTTGGGTATGTTTATGAACCATCGCAAGTTAGTATTCCTGAAGATGGGAATATTCAGATGGTTATCTCTAAAGCAGGCGGTTTAAAACCAGGAGCTCAACTTAACAAGTTACAAATTCGTCGAGGCGAAGAGAATATCAGTTTTGATTATAAAGCGTACTTAGATAGTGGTGACCCAGAAAAATTACCTGTTCTTCGCTCAGGTGACATTGTATTTGTGCCTGTTTCACCTCTACTCGGTAATGTACAAATTGATTTTGATGCACAAACACTATCAGCATCGGGCGATGCTGAAGGTAATGAAAAAGCCGTTACATTATTTGGTGAATTACATAGTCCTGGCAGTTTCTCATATAAAGATGATATGAACATTATCGATGCATTGATGCGTGCAGAGGGGGTTACTCGATACGCTGACGTTACTAAGATTCGTGTTATCCGTAATGGTGAGCCTCAAATTTTTGATCTAAAGCAATACTTAGACTCCGGTGATGACTCACTTTTGCCTGAGATTGAAGGAGGGACAACGATATACGTGCCGATTATGGTAGAGGACGTAAATACAACAGCAAGAACTGTTTACATAATGGGCGAGGTACAAAAACCTGGTGCTTATGAATCTACAGACAAAATTGGTTTTTTAGATATTTTAGCAAACGCTGGTGGTCCCACACGTTTTGCTGAAACTAGACAAATCAGGATCCTAAAACCGACTGGGGAAAGTATCTATTTCGATTTACAATCTTACAGCGACGGAGTCGCGACTTCTCCTATTCCGGGAATTAATCCTGGCGATGTTGTCTTTGTTCCAGAAAAAACTGATATTAATGAAAAAAGCTGGTTAAAGGTACCTCCTCAACGAGCGGTAAAAGTCATGGGAGCTGTTAATGATCCAGGTCGCTATGAGTGGAGTGATGAGATGGATTTTACAGATTTATTTGCCCATGCAGGTGGACCAACGAAAGGCGCGAATGTAAATGATATAAAAATCCTGCGGGCCGGTGAAGTTTATCAACGTTTCAGCCTAGATGATTATGTAAATAGTGCCGATGGTAGTTACCCACTACCGAGTATACAGGCAGGTGATACTATAATTGTTGAAGAACTGCCTCATGACCCTAAAGACAATAAATCTCAATGGGTCAGGCAAGACCCAGATACTTCAATATATATTATGGGGCAGGTTGGCTCTCCTGGTCGATATGCCTTTGATGATTCGCTTCATTTTATTGATATTCTTTCGGCTGCAGATGGACCAAACAGCAATGCTGATATAAGAAATATCCGTATAACTCATAGAAATGGTTTCGAAGCGAGAGTCACAAAACTCGATCTTGCACTATACTTTGAAACAGGTGATGAAACACTTTTTCCTAAAGTCTTACCGGGAGACACAATTTATATTCCAGAAAAATCTCGTGATTGGTTAAGTAAAAAAAAGGAAAATGTGGTGCGTGTAATGGGGGCGATTAAAACGCCTGGTCGTTACTCTTTCGATGATTCTATGACGCTTTTAGATTTACTGGCTGAGGCTGGTGGACCGACATCTAGTGCATTGATCGAAAACATCGTGGTTATTAATCACTCTTGTTGTAAAGAACAAGCGAGAAGATTTGACCTTGAAGAGTTTATTCGCGAACCAAACTCTATGCGTATCCCTGTCTTAAGAGCGGGCGATACAGTATACATTCCAGATCAAGGGCAAGATTTTGGTCAGAGGGCTAAGAGTTCAATTGTTGATTTCTTAACCATTCTTGCATTGGCGGTGGGTCTATGAAGTTAATCCCAACTGAATATCAAGAAGTAGAAGCTGTATATAGAAGTATTCTTGAAAAAAAAGCGAAATGTTTGTGTGTTTTTTCGCCATCCGGTGAGGAAGGCACAAGCTCAATATCAGTCTGTTTAGCGAGAAGGTTACAATCAATAGATAGGAAAGTACTTCTTGTTGACTTAAATTCCTATAATCCGATGTCATTTGATTGGCTTGAGGAGCAAATGGACGATCAAGGGTGGAGTTTTGATGACATTAGTTGTCAGCTTTATACGAAAAAATTAGGGCAATTCGATTTTTTGACTGTAAAAGAGCTGAAGCCTGACGCGCAAGTCAGAGAGTTTGGTATTTTACAGCAGGCTATCTTGATGCTCGAGCAAGAGTTTAATTATATTATTTTTGATATGCCGCCGTTGATGCAAAACAATAGACAAAATATCCCTTTGCATGTGATTTCAAGTGTTGCTGATATGGCAATTTTAAACGTTGCATTGGGCTTAAATAACGAAGAGCAGGTACAAATAAGTGTAGATAAAATTAGAAAAGCCGACTTCAAACATATCGAAGTTGTGGTAAGTCAATTTGCGCTTCCACCGCTTGGCCCTAGATTGATTGAAAGTGTTGAAAACAGATTAACACGTTTTCCTTGGCTAAAAGTAAAGCTAATAACAGCAATTAAAAAGCATAAATGGTTATTCGAAGCTGTCTGAGGTAAACATGTCAACATTATTTTATAGAAGATTTAACCTTGTTTGGCCAGCTATTCATTCGGTAAGAGAGATTATTCATCATTACCTTAAGCAGATGAAGATTTCGAATGACGATATCGATAATACTGGCCTTGTTCTTACAGAATACTTATCAAATTTAATACGTCACTCTGAAGGTGAAGATGGCGTAATGACACTTGTCATTGATAACATCAATGGTGGCGTTTCACTCACTATAATCGATAACACACAATTTTTTGAAGAGTTAGCTAAAAGTGATAAAACACAAAGAGAAGAAGTTATAAATGATGGAGTATTAAGAGAGGGTGGAATGGGTCTAGCTCTGATCAATCACTACTTTCCTAGTTATCATTATTTTAAAAAGGGTGAGCAAAATCACTTTTGCCTAACGCTTTATAGCAGTTCTGATAGAACTAAAGTTGTGTTGATTGAAGACGAGTTAGCCACTTTAAAGCTAATAGAAAATTATCTCTCTGAAGCGTATGACGTTTATGCGTTCGACTGCGAATATAAGGCTCAATCTTTCCTATCAAAGCATGAAGTCGATTTATTACTGATAGATTTGAACCTTAATCAAATGATTGCAACTAAATTTATTGAGCAGATTAATCGTTATCAACACCTATCTAATATTGGCATTATTGTTATGTCCGTTGACAGTGCGATTGAAACAATCAAAGAAACTGTATCAGTGGGTATCGACGATTATGTTGTTAAGCCGCTAAAAAAAGAGTCTATTTTGTTAATCTGTGAACGTGTACTTAGAAGAAAACAAGATGCTGGTAGACGAACCTGTAATTCATCAGATAATGATTCAATACAACTAGATGAGAGTTACTCAATTAACACATTTGGTAGTGCGTTGAATACACGTTCAGGTGATTTTGTTTTGTCGTATACACACAAGGATTCTAATGACCATTTCTTATTTATGGTTGATGTGATGGGACATGGTGAGGCTGCAGCGAGCACTGCTAATGAACTTAAAGGTTTTATCTTCGGTTTAGTTAAAAATACAACAGATTTTTCGAAATTAATAAATGATTTAAATGATGCTGTAGTAAATGGTATCTGTATTAATAAAGATAAAATTTTTACTTTGTTGGCTTTCAAATTGAGCCATAACAAAATTGAATATATCAATATTGGTCAACCTAGCTTCATTTTAATTGATAAGTACTCAGGTGAAATAAAGTTATTCGACAATACTCAACCAATAATAGGTCTAAACTCAAGCTATTCATATCAACCAGATTGTATTGAATTGCCATCACCATTTTATTTACTTTGCTTTACTGACGGGCTTCATGAAAATATGGACAAGTTTGCTACTGCCGATGAGTTTATATTAGATAAACTTCAACGGTTAGATGTACAAAGCATTGAATTTCCAACACAACTTTGGCAAAAATGTTTACCTGAATTAACAAAAGAGATTGACGATTCAACATTACTGGTTCTTAATAAAGCATAGGAAATGATTTGCAATCAGGAGGTTGCCATGCCAGCGAATATTTTAATCGTAGAAGATACTGAGTCTTTGTCACTGTTATATCAGTCCTACCTAATTCCGACTGGTTTAAATACTTTTGTAGCTGGTACTGGTCAAGCCGCACTTGATTATTTAAGCAATAATCAGCCCGATCTTATTATTCTTGATATCATGTTACCTGATATGAGTGGTATGGATATTCTCGCTCAACTTCCCAATAAAAACCGTCCTGATGTTATAGTTTTAACCGCGCATGCCAGTAAAGAATTAGCAGTGGAAGCTATTCGCCATGGTGCCATAGATTTTCTAGAAAAACCTATTGATGCAGAGAGATTTAGGATAACTGTTAACAACGGTTTAAAACTAAAAACATTAAGTAAGAAAGTAGAAGAGTACCAGTCAACTTTCGAAAACGGACGTTTTTGTCAACTAATTGGCAAGTCTGCATTGATGCAAAACGTTTATCAAATCATTTCTAATGCTGCGAGTTCTAAAGCAACAGTATTTATTACTGGAGAAAGTGGAACAGGCAAAGAATTATGTGCAAAAGCTGTTCATGAATGTAGTGATCGCAAACAGGCACCATTTGTAGCATTAAACTGTGCAGCTATCCCTAAAGATTTAATAGAAAGTGAAATTTTTGGTCACGTAAAAGGGGCATTCACTGGCGCTACGTCAAATCGCGAAGGTGCAGCTGGTCAAGCTGATGGTGGTACGTTATTTTTAGATGAATTGTGCGAAATGGATCTTGGTTTGCAAAGTAAGTTATTGCGTTTCATCCAAACAGGTACCTTCCAAAAAGTAGGTAGTGAAACTTTGCAATCAGTCAATGTAAGATTTGTATGTGCAACGAATCGAGACCCTTGGTTGGAAGTACAGGAAGGGCGTTTTAGAGAAGATTTATATTACCGTCTTTATGTTATTCCTATTCAATTGCCACCTCTTAGAGATCGTGGTGAAGATGTCGTCCAAATTGCAGATGCGATGTTTGCACGAATAGCAAAAGAAGAAGGTAAAACCTTCGTGAAGTTAACAGACAATGCAAAGCAAAAATTACTTAGCTACGATTGGCCTGGGAATGTTCGCCAATTAGAAAATATGATCAGAAATACTTTGGTTATGAATCATAGCGATATTATAGATTCAAATATGTTTCCTGCTTTTCCTATTTCTCAAAATAAAAATAGCAGTGGTAGCCAAGAGACTGAACAGACAAGTTACTTTTCCAATAAAATTATCTCACCTGAACAATCTGACTCTTTCCCAGCAATTAGTAGCGAATCTGCTCATCCAATTAAAAGTCATTTAGATATTCGGCCAATGTGGATAGTTGAGAAAGAATATATTGAACAGGCCATCGATATTTGTGGAAATAATATTCCAAAAGCAGCAGCCATGTTAGAGCTTAGTCCATCTACAATTTATAGAAAAATGAAAACTTGGGAAGAATAATCTACATTGTTTTGATTAGATTATTGATTTGAATTTATCAATAATATTGATCTAAATTAATAGTCTTATTTTTGTTCAGCTTACAATTCAATTTATCATTCTGTAAGTTGATGTAAAAGAAGAGCTATGCAAAGAGAAAGAAGTTTTGTAAACAGCAGTACGAGTTGTTTTAATAGGCGTCATCTCAAACCATTCCTTAATTTCATAGGGCTTAACCCAAATACACTGATTGATCTGTTTAGTTCGAACCATCATTCTAGCGATTTTACTCAAAAACGTTCAATGTATATTAGAAAACGGCTCTGGGTTATGTGTTGTTTTTTTGCTTTTTCAGTGCCCTTATTTTCCATTTATGATTTTTATGCCTTTGAATATGAACAAGCCACTTCCATATTAATTTGTCGTCTCGTGTTGTCGGCCAGTCTTTTCATAATGGCTTATTTAATAAAAAAATGCTGTTCTGCTTTGCTGATTAAAAAATTGGTCGCACTGTCTTTTTTCTTACCTTCGTTGTTCTATTTAGCTTCAATGATGACCTTTGATAGTCTCAATGAAGTGCCATTTATTTTCTCAATGTTACCTTATTTGGTTTTGGCTATGGTCGGGCTATTTCCTCTGACGATTAGAGGAAGTCTTATTCTAATGGCTTTTATATTTTTCCCGTTTGCAATTGTACAAGGCCTTTTTTATAAAGGGGATGTTTGGTCGCTATTTAATAGTACGTGGTTATTTATACTATTCGCTGGGATCAGTTTATGGCTGCAAATAGCACAACTTACAATGCTGATGCACCTCTATAGAGAATCAACAGTGGACCCTTTAACGAAACTTATAAACAGGCGTGTTTTATTACGTTCGATCGAACACTTAAAATCTGAATCAATCAAGTTCTCTGTCATTATGTTTGATTTAGATAGGTTTAAACGTATAAACGATACCTTTGGTCACATTGCTGGTGATAAAGTACTAAAAGAGGCAGCATCTGTATTATCAAAATCTGTAAGAAGTACTGACATTGTTTCGCGTTATGGCGGAGAGGAATTTTTAATAATACTGCCACACAAGTCAAATGCTCAGGCTTTAAACCTTGCACACGAAATTGCTACACGATTAAGAGAAACACCTATAGCAGTGAGTGAAGCGCAATCATTGTGTGTAACATCAAGTATCGGTGTAACTGAATATCGCTATGGTGAAACAACTGAGAATATTTTTAAACGCGTGGATGAACTCTTATACGATGCAAAAGAGCAGGGAAGAGACCGGGTTATATCAGATGCTGCTTAGCCGTTTGATTTTATGAATACTGAGTGAAAATGAAAAATCCCCACGTTTATGGGGATTTTCGTATGAGTTGTTAAGGAATTTAAATTATTTTAAGCCTTTGCTCGAGAATAATGTCACTTTATCAGAAACAAGTGTGATAGTGATGTTTTTCTCTTCACCGCCCCAAACGCAATTGGTGTGTAGTGTTTTTTCTTCACACGAATCTGCTGAGCCTATAATTGCTTCAACTTCAGTTTTGTCCATGCCTACTTTAATTTTACCGTAGTTTTCTTTATTTACTTTCGAACAACCAGCTAATGTTAGTAGTGCCGCAACTAATAGTAATTTTTTCATATTAACCCTCGTGCTTAATGTTTATATTTTCTTATTTGAAATATTATCCCGAGTCTAGGGTGATCTAGGTAATGAATATCGCCACTATAAACACGAGTATATTGTGACATTCTTGCTTGCTGTAATTCACCTTCGTTATCAATGAAATTGATATCTAGATCTGTAGTAACAAACAAATAATGTCTCACATGAATTTTCATTAGCCCTTCAACTTGCCACTTATACTCATCGTTGATCGCTTGATGTTGTATAGGCTTATCTAAAAGGCTAATGTAACCATCATTACTGATATTATTAATTGCTTTATAGCTGGTTGGTTTAGCAATTTTTTGTCCAGCTATAATCTCAATACTTGGCGCACGTCGGCTACTCATTTCAGGAAAGCGCCAGCCAGTATGTAATATTGGATCCAACCCTTCACGCTTTAACTTATTTAAAACAGATGCAAATTGAAACTGTTCTTCAGCAAGCAAATACATTGAATCCATATGCTCTTGCGGCTCTGCAAAGGGTATTAATGGCAAGGCATGCATTTGTTCGAGATAATTTCTATCATCATCACATTGCCAAGAGCTGGATGTTGCCACGATTTGCTGACTTAATTCTCTGGGATCAAATTGTGGTTCACCTGATAAACATTGGATCTGACCTTGATTGTTTAACCCCGTTTCAATCATATCCAATGTTTTTCGTGCCTGAATCGGTTTACGCTCAAGTTTAAAATCTTCACGTAACTCAGGTGTTGGTTTTTGCTCAAAAGCAATGAGTTCAATTTCAAACCAACGAGTTGCGTTTGCATTGGCTGCAAACGCAGTTAAAAACGTCAATGTTGTGAGCTTTAAAAGCTTATGCTTCATGCAGATGCCTTTTTATCAAAATCATTTATCATGGCGCTGATTAATTTTAATCTTTCTTGGCCATTTTTTTCTTCTATATTGAAGCGTAACTTATTTGCACCTTCCATTCTATAGATTGACGGATTACTTTGTATCAAAGCAATGATGAACGTTGGGTTAACTTTTGTATCAGAACTGAACTCGAAGTAACCACCTTTGATGTTGGCTTCAATTTTACTCACACCAATTTTGTTCGCTTGGAGTTTCATTTGTTGTATGGCAAACAAGTTTTTAGTCGCATCTGGTAGCAGTCCAAAACGGTCAATAAGCTCAACTTTCATTTCGTCGATTTCATCGGCATTTGCAATTGAGGCGATACGTTTATACATGCTGAGTCGAATATTTACATCTGGAATATAATCATCTGGTAGTAGCGCAGGAATTTTAAGATCTACTTCAGTTTGCTGTTGTAACAAGTTCTCAAGTGTTGGTTCTTTACCATCCCGTAGCGCTTGAACAGCATGTTCGAGCATTTCCATATATAAAGTGAAGCCAACTGACTGGATTTGACCACTTTGATCATCACCTAACAACTCACCGGCACCACGAATTTCTAAATCGTGTGTTGCCAGCGCAAAACCAGCGCCTAAGTCTTCAAGCGACTCTATTGCTTGTAAGCGTTTTACAGCATCTTTGCTGAGAGATTGGCTATTTCTAGTTAATAAGTAAGCATAAGCTTGATGGTGGCTTCGGCCAACACGACCTCTTAATTGATGAAGTTGTGCAAGACCTAGCTTGTCAGCCCTATCCATGATAATGGTATTTGCAGACGGGATATCAATACCCGTTTCAATGATGGTCGTACACACCAGTACATTATGCTTTTGGTGATAAAAGTCACTCATCAGGTTTTCTAATTCACGCTCACGCATTTGACCATGGGCAATGGCGACACTGGCTTCAGGCACAAGTTCTGAAATATCAAATGCGGTTTTTTCAATGGTTTCAACATTGTTGTGCAAGAAGTAAACTTGGCCACCACGTTTTATTTCACGCAAAATGGCTTCTCTTATTAGCTCATCGTTTCGCTCTTGAACAAATGTTTTCACAGCTAGACGTTTTGCAGGTGGTGTAGCGATAATAGATAAATCTCGCATGCCACTCATCGCCATATTGAGCGTTCTTGGAATTGGTGTAGCTGTCAGCGTTAAAATATCAACGTCAGCGCGTAGCTGTTTGATTTTCTCTTTTTGGCGGACACCAAAGCGGTGCTCTTCGTCGACAATGAGTAAGCCTAAATCGCTGAACTTAATATTGTCTTGGATAAGTTTATGAGTACCGATGACGATATCAATAGTGCCATTTTCTAACTTAGCTAAGGTTTCTTTTTGCTCTTTTGTGCTGTTAAATCGCGATAACACACCGACTTCAACAGGCAAATCAGCAAAACGGTCTTTGAAGTTTTCAAAGTGCTGCTGAGCAAGTAGTGTGGTTGGTACCAGCACTGCAACTTGTTTGCCATCGTTAACAGCGGCAAATGCCCCCCGCATTGCAACTTCAGTTTTACCAAAGCCTACGTCACCACACACTAATCTATCCATTGCTTGATTAGATTGCATATCGGCAAGGACAGCTTCAATTGCATTACGTTGATCGTCAGTTTCTTCAAATGGGAAGCTATCAGCAAAGTCACGATATCCCTGACCATCGAGTTTAAATTTGTATCCAGGTTTACTTTGACGTTTCGCATAGATATCGAGTAATTCAGCGGCAACGTCTCTGACTTTTTCTGCGGCGCGCCTTTTCGCCTTTTCCCACACATCTGAGCCTAACTTATGTAGTGGCGCGGATGCTTCTTCACCACCAGAATAACGACTTAACATGTGTAAAGCTGAAACTGGAACATATAATTTAGCTTCGTTAGCATAGGTAATAGTAACAAACTCGGTTGCAACGCCGGCTGCATCAATAGTTTGTAAACCTAGGTATCTACCAACACCGTGATCTAAATGAACAATTGGTTGACCTTCTTTCAATTCGGCCAAGTTTCGAATTAATGCATCTTGGCCTTGCTCATATTTATGTTTTCTTCGGCGTCGCTGTGAAACTTTAATCCCAAGTAATTCTTGCTCAGTAATTATGTTAAGTTTGGGTTTACCAGAGAGTGAAATACTTTGCTCTAGTGGACTTACAATAATACCGACGTCATTAGAGGTAGCGGTAAAATCGTTCAGATGTTCGAATTGCTTAAGTTTTAAATTTGTTGTTTTTAATAATGTAAGTAATGATTCACGACGACCGTCAGATTCTACACTAAACAAAATGCGTGCTTTTTGCTTCTTTTGTTCAGCTATAAACTTCAAAATAGCATCGTAAGGCTCTGGTTTTTTATGGTCGATTCTAACGCCATCAATTAAGACCGCATCTAAATTTGTATTGCCCGCTTTTGTTGGTAATTTGGCTTGAGTTAAATTTACTCGTGCGAATTGTTTAAACTGCTGATAAAGCGATTCCACAGGTAAGTAGAGCTTTTCTGGCGATAATAGCGGCCTTAAAGGGTCAACTCGTCGGTTTTCGTATCTTTTTTCAACATCATCCCAAAAACTCTTTGCAGCATGTTCTATGTCTGCAAGATGCATGATGGCTGTATCTTCAGGGAGATAATCAAAAATGGTAGAAAGTGACTCAAAGAATAGGGGTAAATAATACTCGATACCAGCAGGCCAATTTGCCTTGCTAACCTGCATGTAGATAGAGTCTTGCTCAGAGCTTGCACCAAACTCTGCGCGATACGCAATTCTGAATCTTTCAATATCTTCTGGATTAGTTGGAAATTCATGGGCAGGTAATAGGTCAATCTCTTTGACGGTATTACTAGAGCGCTGCGTTTCAATATCGAATAAACGAATTGAATCTATTTCGTCGTCAAAAAAATCAATACGGTAGGGCGTTTTACTGCCCATTGGGTATAGATCTACAATAGAGCCTCTTACTGCAAATTCACCATGTTCCATGACTTGTTGAACATGTCGATAACCCGACTCTGTTAATGAGTCTTTTAGCTGCTGCGCATCAACCGTATCGCCACACTTAAACTTAAGTGCTTGACCATAAATAAAACTAGGTGGCGCTGTTCTGAGCATGAGGGTTGAAACTGGAATAATTAAAACAGTCTTACTTTGCTGCTTTAATGCATTAAGCGTTTCAAGGCGTTGTGAAATAATATCTTGATGTGGCGAGAAGTGGTCATAAGGTAGTGTTTCCCAGTCAGGGAATGTCATTACCTTATATTCTTGCAATAAATAGTCTAACTCTGTTTCAAGGCGCAAAGCAGAAGGGGTATCCGGGGTGACAATGACCGTCATCGATTTTTTATCAGCTATATTTGCACTGATCGTGAGCGCTAAGCCACTGCCTGTTAACTGTCCCCAGCTAATTTTATCTTTGTTATTTTTTACCCAAGGCATAGATTGCCAATGCGCAGACGCCATGAAAGCTCCTATTTGTTTTAATAATTATGAGGATTTATATAAGAGGTGGTTAACACCACCTCTGTTAATCTCTATAAATTTTTTGTAAGTCACCGTAATGCTCTATACGGCGGTCACGTAGATACGGCCAAATACGGCGAACAGATTCACTACGGGCCTGATCAATTTCTACCGTTAAGGTTTGTTCTTTTTTCTCATCAGCATGCAATAACATTTCACCTTGAGGACCAGCTACAAAGGAATTACCCCAAAATTGAATGCCTTCACTTTGACCGGATGGATCTGCTTCATGCCCGACACGGTTTACTGAAATAACAGGCACTCCGTTTGCAACAGCGTGTGCACGTTGTGAGATGATCCATGCGTCACGTTGACGAATTTGCTCATCTTTATCATCACGAGGATCCCAGCCAATAGCTGTAGGGTAAATTAATAACTCAGCGCCAGCCATTGCCATTAAACGTGCTGCTTCAGGGAACCATTGATCCCAACATACTAATACACCTAATTTTCCAACCGACGTTTGAATTGGTTCAAAGCCCAAATCACCAGGTGTAAAGTAAAACTTTTCGTAAAAACCAGGATCATCAGGTATGTGCATTTTTCGGTATTTACCAGCGATACTGCCATCGGTGTCTAGTACAACAGCTGTATTGTGGTATAAACCCGTAGCACGCTTTTCAAATAGAGAAGTTACAATAACTACATTCAGCTCTTTTGCGAGCTCACCGTAAAGTTCAGTTGAAGATCCAGGGATTGTTTCTGCTAAATCAAACAGTTCTGTATCTTCTGTTTGGCAAAAATAGAGACTTCTGTGAAGCTCTTGAAGCACAATAAGTTTGGCTCCTTGCGCTGCGGCATTTTTAATTTCAGCGACTGTTTTATTTGTGTTTTCTGTAACGTCACTCGAGTTACTGTGTTGAACAATGCCCACTTTTAATTTGTTAGACATGTTAAATCCTCTTTAAAAAGCCTTTCGGCAATTGCATAGTAATACAGTGTAAGCTGCCAAATTGATGAATGATTGGTACGCAATCAACACCAATCACAGTATGTTCAGGATAAGCTATCTGAATTTGCTTAAGAGCAAGCGCATCTTTTTCATCATTATATACAGGCACGAGTACTGTTTTGTTCATGATTAAATAGTTCGCGTAGGTTGCTGGTAGGCGGTAGCCTTCATCATCAAAAATAGCTTTTGGCCATGGCAAGTCAATTAATTTGTAAGCTTCACCTGAAGGTGTTCGAAATGAACGCAACTGTTCAGCCATTTTAACTAAAGCAGAGTAGTGTTCATCATTTTCATTATCGCAGCCAACATAAACTAAGGTATTTCCGGGGGCAAATCTTACTAGGGTATCGATGTGGCTGTCGGTGTCATCACCTGCTAAATAGCCGTGATCGACCCATAAGAAATCTTTAGCGCCTAATTTGTCTTTTAAGATTGCTTCAACGTCATCTTTTGACAATTCTGGGTTGCGGTTATCATTTAACAAGCACTCGGTAGTTGTTAATAATGTACCCGCTTCATTAATTTCAATACCGCCACCTTCAAGCACCATGTCGACGACATCATAATCATTCTCAGGTGCTGCAAGCTCATTGACCAGTACTTTATTGATTTTATTATCCAGTTCAGCGGCAAATTTATTGCCCCAACCTGTAAAGGTGAAGTCTTTAATGGATAACTTACCCTCAGCATTTTGGGTTGTGATAGGGCCATGATCTCGTGCCCAAGTATCATTGCATGGGGTAACTACAAAATGAACTTTTGTAAGGTCAACTTCATGGTTTTTTAGTAAATTCAAAATATGAGCTTTAAGTGATTCATTGTGGGCAACAATTACCACATCTTCCACTTGTGAGATTTGCTGGCATAAAGCGACGTAAACAGGCTCAACTTTGTCTAAAATATCAGACCAATCAGTATCTAAATGAGGCCAAGTTAGCATAATAGCATCTTGCTCGGCCCATTCTGGTAAAAGTGTAAATTGCATTAGCGATTGAGATAAAAGAAATATAATTCTTTATTTTATCATTTACACTCAAACTGTCAGTATTTTTGTCTGCTCGTTACTTATTTTGCTTCTTTTTTAGCTGACGGGTTTGTGCGTGTAGACTTGCTCTGACCATTAACTCTTGATCATCGTCTCTTATTTGTACAAAAGCCAAAGTATGCTGATATTGATTTTCACCTAAATATTCAACGTGAATGACTTGTGTATAACAATAAATCGCACTGGCTTCATGATTCAAAAAAATCTTGGTTCTTAAGTTCTGACCAACAGCAAAGGGGGAAGAACATGTTACTTTAAGACCGCCACCGCCATAACTATCGCAATATTGATTGCTGTCGTCGGGTTGTTCAGTTGCGAGTATATGACTCATTATAAGGTCAATTTTTCGAGACTGTGCTTTTAAATATTCAGCAAGCTCAGAAGCAACATCTCCTAAATTTCTCAGTGGTCTTAATGCATTTACGTCTAATTCATTGACTTCATTTGCCAATCTAAAAAGTGGAGGGATGGAAAGTTCTAGCGCTTGTTTAGTTTGTGGCACTTCACTTTCTTCTACAGCAAACAGATTGACTTGATTTGCTTCTTCTACTTGAAAATAGGCACTAAATTCTTCTTTTAAGTTGCTGCTCATTTGGTTACGGCTTAATTAATTTTAAAGTATCTTAACCTTGTTTATTATTAATCTCTAGTTTTGTTGTATTGGGTTTTGTCTATATGATATGAATTAGAACACATCATACTAATTGAGTGTTAAATAGAACAGTGTTATAAATATTGTAATTAAACAAGGAAAACAATGAAGATCCCAACTAAATTAAAAGAAGGGTGTAAAATTGCAGTTTGCACCTTTTCATCACCAGTACCTCTGAGCTTTGAAAAGCGTTTTCAAGAATGTATCAAAACTTTAAAGTCATTTGGTCTTGACGTTTATGTTGATGAAAATGTCTTATCTGATCAGGCTATTTCAAAACAGTGCATTGCAAATTCATTAAATAAATATCTATGTGACGATAAGTATGATGCGGTTATTCCACCATGGGGCGGAGATTTTGCTTTAGAAGTTTTGCCTTTGCTCGACTGGGAAACTATCGCTAAATCAAAACCAAAGTGGATTTTTGGATTTTCTGACATTAGTACTTTGGCAACAGCTATTACTAGTAGAGTAGGTTGGTATACCATTCATAGTGCTAACTTTATGCAAATTGCAGGAAATGAAGATTGTAATTATGTTAAATCACTGTTTGATTTACTTTTTAACGCAGCACAGGGTTATTCGTTTGAGCAGAAGTCTTCTTCTTTTCATGAATTTGATTATCCAGATTATCAAAGTGAGCCGTTGTCGTCTTATTCTTTAGATACATTGAGTGAATTAATCATCATTAATAATAATGAACAAACAACATTAAAAGGTTCATTAATTGGAGGATGTATTGACACACTTCAGCTTACAATGGGGTCGGAATTTTTGTCTCTTAAAAATATGTGGGATTCAAAAGACATCATAGTTTATTTAGAAAATGCCGAGTTAAGTCCAACACAATATAAGCGTGCACTTTTGAGTCTTAAAATTAAAGGTTTCTTTTCGAATTGTAGTTGTATTTTAATTGGCAGAAATAAATTCGAGTATTCGAATTATAAACTTGGAAATGAAGAATTTATTTTGAATGAAGTGTTTGCTGATCTAAGCATTCCGGTTTTCGGAAACTTAGACATTGGCCATGTTTCTCCTAATTTGACACTAGTAAATGGTGCGACAACGCTGGTTAATTTTGCAAAAAATAAAATAATCATTAAACAAGAGTTAATGTAAAATTTTTATTATTCAATAGCTTGGATTTTACCTTTTATAGGGATGTATAATGAAATTATTTTTAACTAGTTAAAAGTATTAGTTTTTTATTCAGTACCTAATATCTTTATCCTTTTCTCTGATAATCCCTAAAATATAAATTGATATAATCCTATATTTCTATTAATTTACTACTTAAGGGTTAGTTTTCATCTTGCCATTGTATAAAAATAAAGCGCTCACAGTGTGTGATTGCCAATATGAGTTTTCTCAACTATGGAATTTAATACCTCTTTATCTCATTCAGCCCAGTGTCTTAAGCAGGCTATTCCGCTCCTGGTCAAATATAAAATACCGGTAACGCCTATTAATTATGCTATTTGGTACTGCTATGTTTTAGGAAGTAATGTAGATTTAAATACCGAGCTTGATAATATTTTAGCCGAGCACGGTACATGTTCGGCATCATCTGCTCGATATTTATTTGACAAATATCTATCTGATAAAGACTTAGAGTTATTTTATCAATTATCTGAGGATTTTCAGGGCACACTAGAGTCTGTTCAAGCTGATATTGATTCAACGCTTGCAAGTTCTCAAAGTTTTAATTCTGCTTTGCTATTATGCAAGTCTAATCTAAATTCGTTAGACAAAAATGATATATCTAGCTTTGATAATGTATTAAGTTATGTAGATAAATTAACTGAAGAATCAGTTCTAATGCAACAAACTGCTTCTTCATTTCAAAAGAAATTACAAGCTGCATACAGCGAGATCTCTGAATTAAAGCAAGCACTTGTAAGCTCACAAGAAGCAGCAATAACAGATCAGCTTACAGGTTTATTAAATCGAGGTAAGTTCGATCAGGATATTGCCTTACATATTAGCCAGTATATTAATACCAACGCTATATCTAAAACTCTTATCTTTGTAGATATTGATCACTTCAAACAATTTAATGATGATTTCGGTCATCAAAAAGGCGATGACGTTTTAAAAGTTGTTGCTAATAAGTTATCTAGACATTGCACGAACAAAGCCAGTGCGTACAGATACGGTGGTGAGGAGTTTTGCATCTTAGCTGACTTTAAAAGTGTAAGTGAGGCACTAAATTTCTGCCAAGCTATCAGAAAAGATATAGAAAAGTTATCGGTCAAAGGCAAGAAAACTGGAAAATCAATTCGCAATATCACAGCAAGCTTTGGCATTGCCTTTTATAAAGAAAAGCAAAACCTCGAAGATTTTATTTCATGTGCTGATAAAGCTTTATATCTTGCTAAAGCTCACGGAAGAAATAGAGTCGAAATTGCACCAGCTATTTAACTCTAAGAGCAGATAATTACGAATAAATACGACGTAATAATGTGGTTTTATTTTACTTAGAGGGGTATACAATGTCCTTGTTTTCACACTTATCCCTCATGTTTACCCATGATGTGTTTTAGGCCGTCCTACGCGGCCTTTTTTTATTCAAGTTAATATAGAAGTACTTCAATTCAACTGTCTCATAATGTAATTCGCTATTAGAAAATGGTTCTAAAATACTCACCACTCTAAAATAGAAAACCCCTTAACTAATCCGCTTAACCGAATAATCGATTTTTATGCAAAAATAACTGTTAGTTGTACCGCTCATTCGTCCTATTATCACTGGGGTACCTATATCCAAATAAGCAATGTATAGATATCATCTGGTTTAATCCCTACAAATGATTAAGAGTCATTGAGTAATGACATTAATCTTATTTTTTAATTTAGGCTCAAAAAAAAGCCGCAATAAAAGTAAATGCGGCTTTTTTGAATTTCAACAATTCTTTATAGCACCATAGCCGCAATCCAACCGAATACTAATAAAGGAATATTGAAATGGATGAATGTTGGGACTACAGAATCTTTAATATGATCATGTTGACCATCAGCATTGAGTCCTGATGTTGGGCCTAAAGTAGAATCAGAAGCAGGGGAGCCTGCATCTCCAAGTGCACCAGCTGTACCAACCAATGCAGCTGTTGCCATTGGAGAAAAACCAAGTGTTAAGCACAAAGGTACAAACAAAGTTGCAATTATTGGCACGGTAGAGAAAGAGCTGCCAATCCCCATTGTTATTAGTAAGCCAACGAGCAAAATCATTGCTGCTGCTAATGGTTTATTGCCTGCGACTATATCCGCCGTGGTGTTAACTAAACTCGCAACATCACCCGTTGCTTTCATCACTGACGCGAATCCTTGAGCTGAGATCATAATAAAGCCAATCATTGCCATCATGGCAACACCTTGACTAAATACATCGGAGCTTTGTTCCCATTTTACAATTCCGAATATGCTAAAAATCATCACGCCTACAAGGCCACCTAAGATCATTGAACCACTGACATTTTGCGCGAGTAATGAGCATACAACAGCTATGCTGCCAATAATCATAACCTTTTTTGGATTCTCGATTTCTATTTTAGTTGATGAGTTTTCTGTTTCTTTGTCTGAGTATTCCCTATTTTTTCTATAACTAAAAAACACCGCGATGATCAGGCCAACTAGCATTCCGATTGCGGGAATTATCATGGCTTCTGGTACTTCTGTATTCACAATCTCCAAGCCATTTTCAGCTAAGTTTTTATGTAAAATTGAATAAAGATAAATACCGCCAAAACCATAAGGGAGAACCATATAAGAAGTCGCAAGTCCAAACGTTAGAATACAAGCAATAGCACGTCTATCAAGCTGTAGCTTATTAAAGACCACCAATAAGGGTGGGATCAAAATAGGTATGAACGCGATATGTACTGGGACCAAATTTTGTGACGCAATCGCACATGCCAAAATGATGGTCATGATCAGCATACTCAACGTTTGCATATGTTTAGAGTGTGCTTTGTCTACTTTTGACAGCAATTTATCTGCAAGAATTAGCGTCAAGCCTGATTTTGATATCGCTACTGCAAATGCACCAAGCATGGCATAACTTAATGCTATTTCTGCGCCACCAGATAAACCACTGTTAAATGCTTGTAATGTATCGCCTAAACCTAGACCTGCAATTAAACCTGCAGAAAGTGCACTGATTGTCATTGCGACAATCACGTTCACTCTGGCCAAAGAAAGGCCCAACATGAGTAAAACCCCAATTAATACTGAATTCATACTAATCTCTTTTATTGTTTTTAAATCGTTTTGTTAATACTAAATAATGTTTTTTTAATTCTGCTAATTCACTTTTATTCCCGTATCGGACTTTTTCGAATTCATGTAAAAAACTATTCAGCTCAGTTTCTATTTTCGGATACTTGTCATGAATAGCCGAAATGATTTGTCCAGGCGTTTTAGTATTATCAAATTCACCAAAAGCACGAAGTTGTAGTTTTCGTAACAGTTTAACAGGCAAGGGGGTAGGTTGATTCGAATTACGTTGCAATACCCAATATACTAATGCGAATAACAGGCAAAGCCCTATAATTACGGCGATACCTGAAAGTATCTTAGCTCTTTCACCAAATATATTTTTAAGAAAACTACTTTGTTTTTGGTCATCAAAATTTAGAACCCATCGGGTCCATTGATAATCAAATGACTCTAGTTGCAAACGCAACCAGTTTACCAATGCGACATCAGATAACCCCATCAATGTCATGCCAATATTACTTTTTAATTCTTCCGACAGTTGGCTATGTTGTGATAAGGAGCCATTTAAACGCTCGGGTGATACCCAAGCTGTAGGATCTAATTCAAGCCAACCTTGATTAGGCACGTAGTATTCCAGCCAAGCGTGTGCATCATATTGATAAATACTATAGTAGTTGTTCTTGGCATTAAACTCACCGCCTAAGTAACCCGATACTAACCTAGCTGGGATACCCACACTGCGCATCATCATGGCTATCGTTGAGGCATAATGTCCGCAAAATCCTGCTTTGTTGTTAAATAAAAATTCATCAATTTTATTTTTTGACTGGCTGATTGGAGGATTCAGTGTGTAGGTGAAGCCTTGCTCCAAAATATAATTTCTTAATAAACCAATAAACTCTGCTGTATTATTACTTTTTTTATCAAACTTTTCAGCTAAGGCTTTTGCTTGAGGATTTAAACCACTAGGGAGTTGAATGTTTTGTTCGTATTGCCAACGGTTAATACTAGTGTCCTGAGTATCAACTACATCGAAAACATTGTATTCAAAGGCTGAACTGACAGGGCGTTTTCGATATGGAAGGCCGAATACATTTGTAGCGACTAAGTCTTGTTGCGTGGTCATTTTATCTAACGCGTATAACCACTTTAAGTGACTTGGCTCTGCAATAATGGTGTAGCTATATGTATTATCGTTTGCTTGATAATTAGCTGAAACACTTTGAAGCGATGACATATTCCAACGCGTACCATCAAACTCATCATGTACAAGTGCTCGCCAATAAAAGGGACCTTCTATATTTTGCTCTTTTGGAAAAATAGCCCTGAAGACTAACTCATTTGATTCTGACAATTTTGAAATTTCAAACGGATCAACGTTTTCTGACAAACCAGTTTTAGCAGAGTTAGGTCCTGGAAGTTGCCAAAATGCAGGCAGCTTTGGAATAAAAAGTACTAACAGTACGCTTATTGGAATGGTTAAAGCTAATTTACCGAATGCGTTTTTAGCAGCTTCTTTTGCTGAAAACTCATATTGATGGATCAGCATCAAAGCTAAATTTACTCCAATCAATATAAACACTAGCAGGGCTGAGAAGAAATTTTGTGAAAAAATAAATAAGCAGGGAATAGTAAAAAAATTAAGTACAAACACCTGCATGGTCTGTCTTTCACTTTGCGCTTGATAGATTTTGAGCAACGATGCAAGTAACATCATAGAAACAAAGAATGCGACTGAGTTTTTAATACCAACAAACCCCATCAACAGTGCAATACCCGCTAAAGCACTGCCATTGATGATACCGCCAGTTATGGTCTTCTTGTAAATTACTCTATTTAACTCGTAAGCTATAAATAAGCCCGTAATAAAAGACACGATAACGAAACCAAGATCACTTGCCATTATCCAAGCAAGTAATAAGTAAATGAGAGAACAAGCAATTTGATTAAGCTTCACTTAGCGCCTCCAAACATTGCTTTTTATGATTATTTCCTTGGCTTAAAGTAATGAGTCGGTTCGGTAATTTAAGGGCGTAACTTTGTTGTGCGATTTCTGCCTGTACGACTAAAAAACTCAGCTGTGACAGTTTATCTTCTTTAGTGCCTGATACTTTATCAAAATCAAAGCCATAACTGGCTGACTTATCCGGAGCTTGATAGTCTTTAACTAATAGCTCTTTATTTTTAGCAAAGTGTCGCCAAGATATTCTATGTATACTCATGCCTTCGCGATAACTTTTTAACTCATTAAAATCTTCAGCTAAAGCGTAATCGTCCAGTGCTTTTTCGCCTTTTTCGGAAAGAATGAAACTATCCTTTGGAAGCTCTGTTTCAATTTGTATAGGGTAGGCATAGACGTGTTTATCGCTTATCAAATAGCTCCAAATAGTGACTAGTCCAAACGGGTAGTGAGTGAGGATCTTAAAACGCCCAAGCGTATGCTTACCACGTTTAACTGGCAGAAACACTTCTAAAAACTCGTTACTTTTTATCCTTTTTAAAATACTTTTTTCTTTTGTTTCAATATGCTCTATCTGAATATCGTAACGTTGTTTTTGATTATCAATTTTAAAGGTCACCGATGGTCGCTTATCTGCAAAATCATCTTTGATCCCTGCGACTTCAATCAGCAAGCCATTGAAATTACTAAATGCATATATTAAGCACATGAGAAGCATTACAAACATTAAGTAAGACACAGCCAAGATCAAATTATTTTGATAATTGATGCCTAAAATAAAGTTTAAGACTGCGATCCCTAAGAAGCCCAGTCCTGACTTAGATGGTGAAACATAAATGGTGTCATGCTTGAGTTTTATACTGTCTCCTTGATGCTTTTTTAATAATAAAGCATCAAACCAAGCGGGTTGGGGCAGCTTAATCATTACATCTGAACCGGCACTTGTGCGTATATATCTTCGATGATTCTAAATTGTTCCGAGGCATCTAAGTTGAGCCTATGACCTGCAACTGCAGGGAAAACAGCTTGTACATCATCATGAGTTACATAGTCTCTACCGTGGATCATGGCCCATGCTTTACTGGCTGTCCCTAATGCAATACTTGCTCGTGGTGATAGGGGATCTTTGAATAATCCAGACTCTCGAGTGAAACTTACTAAATCTAGTATGTATTGAACAACTTGCTCTTTTATTTCCATCTCTTCAATGGCTAATTGCAATTCCGATAGGGTACCTAACTCCATCAATTGCGTGAGTGTTGTTTTTCTACCATGGTCTCCAAGTATAAGTTTTTTTTTCAGCGTCTTTAGACGGGTAACCTAAACTCACACGCATAAAAAAGCGGTCTAATTGAGATTCTGGCAGGGGGTGTGTGCCTGATTGATGAAGCGGGTTTTGTGTTGCAATAACAAAGAAAGGCTCAGGTAGTTGATGAGTCTGACCATCCATAGTTACTTGTCTTTCTTCCATGGCTTCAAGTAATGCACTTTGTGTTTTCGGGCTTGCTCGATTTATTTCATCAGCCAGCAAAACCTGTGTAAAAACAGGACCTTCATGAAATACAAAGCTTTGTTTATCGGTATTAAATATGGTTGAGCCTGTAATATCAGCAGGAAGCAAGTCACTGGTAAATTGAACCCTTTGATAAGTTAAACCTAACACCTCAGCTAGGCCATGAGACAATGTTGTTTTACCCATACCTGGTAAATCTTCAATCAATAGGTGACCCTTACAAAGTAAGCTACAAATTGCTAATTTAACTTGTGGTTGTTTGTCATAGATTACAGTTGAAAGTGACTCTAAGAGCGTATTTATATTTATGTTCATGTAATTAATTCTAATCTTTTTAATACAGTATCAACTTTCTTGGCATTAAATGGCTTTTCAATGAAGTCTTTAGCACCACATTCCCAAGTGTTTTGTACACATTCAAGACTATTATGGCCAGAACACATAATAACGTGCGATTTAGGATAGTGATCGTTCAAGTATTCTAAAATACCTGTGCCGTTTGTATTTGGGAGCTCAATATCGAGGAAAATTAAGTTTGGCGGATTTGTTTCAAGGAGATGTTTTGCTGACTCAAAGTCTTCAGAACCAGATACTTCTTCAAAACCGAGCTCTTCTAAGATATTGCCTAAATACTCACGGGCTTCAACAGAGTCGTCAATAATTAGGATAGGTTCCAGTGGTCTAACAAATTCCATATGTTTACTTCTTAAAAATTTTTTCTTCATACTAAGATAACAGGCAAGATTAAACAATACATTACACCGCTTTAAAATGTCCGATACCGTCTAGTATTGGACATAAAGTGTTGTTTATATAGCTTGTGAATAGTTTGATAGTAATCCAATTACACTCACACTTATCTCGCATAATTTACGTTATGTTAAATAGAATAAAATACTTAACTAAATACATCTTACCTTTGATTTATTTAAGCTTTTATTACCCTTATTCACGCTCATCATTAAAGGTTTAATTTTCTAAGCATTGTTTTTAGAAATCTAATTGTTCTATATGTCTGTTATTCTTAACCAGATCAGTAATTGATTGTGAGTTGTCTCTTATTTGCTTTGCGCTTTTAGAGAATTGAGCCTCTAAACATGGAGCTAAGCTTTTATGTTTTTTGTTTATATAGTGATGCCCTGTAACATCTTCTAATTTTTTACTCTTAAACAAAACCTGCTCTAAGCTTGATAAGCTTGCTGCTATTTCTAAATCGTTAGATAAAATCACGTCTAATTTATTGTGTTTGAATAATACATGTGGATCGCCATTGGTATTAACGCCATAGCACGACAAATATTCTTTTTTGCAGACTTGTTCATAGATTTTATAACTCATGTTATAACCAACCGGAATTCTTCCTTGTAATGCCATTTCACAATCTCTCGGGGTCTTACAATACAAATTGATAGATGCATAAATTAATGGCGTATTTATTTTTATTAGATCTTTATATCCATCTGCAACTGAACTGACCCTCAAAAATTCGGCATCTAATTTTCCTTTATTTGTTAATCTGAGTGATCTACTGGTTGGTAAGTTTTTCCAAATAACGGTTTTATCTAATTCGCCATAAGCTTGTGTGACAATTCCTTTAATATCTGCAATGTATTTGTTTTCTTTGACTGCAATACCTATCGACATTTCATTGCTTGCACTATTTGCTAAATTTGAATTTAGTAATATCGCCATTACAAGTATCAATTTGTTAAACATAATCCTTCACCACAAGCACTTTCGTTAGCTTTACTACTTTGAGTATAGATTGTTTTTCCAAGCCGATATTTTCATGTAATTCTTTATTTAGCATTTTATCAGTGGGATTTCTGGCCACCTCGTTGTATATCTTCTTGATAACCAATCTCTTTTCATTTGCCACTGATTGCTTTGTAACTCTGTGGCAATACGTAAGCTACTGCTGCCGTAGCGTTTATTGATTGTATCTAAGCACTGCATAAGCTCTGGCTTATCGTCAGAAACATTAAACATATCAATTTGTTGGTGCATATCGTCTTCGAGTTCAATGGCGCCAATACCCGCTTTGTAATATCGCACACCTGGTTGGAATAATTGGCTGAATACCAACTCGACTTGTTTGGCAAATACCGTACTGTCATTCGATGGCACAGCAAGTTTTTGAATAAATGACCTTTTATAGTAATTATCTTCATGTGGTGAGCTATGAGCAAAGATGATTAATCGCTTCGTTAAAGAGCCTTGTTTTCGTAGCTTCTTGGCCACTATTGAGCAATGCGTTACTAGTGACGCCTTGAGTGCGAATGGGCTTTCGACACGCTCACCAAAACTGCGGGTGCTGAATACTTCTTTTTTACGCTGTTTTACATCATCCCATGATAAACATGACACCCCGTTAAGCTCTGATATCGTTCGCTCCAACACAACACTAAATTGTTTTCGCATCATTTTAGGATTTTGCTTAGCCAAATCTAGCGCACTTTCGATACCGAATAACTTAAGTTGCTTGGTTAATCGTCGCCCTACGCCCCAAATGTCCGATACTGTCATATTGGCTAAAATTTGCTTTCGAGATTTTTCACTGTCAATAACTGCAACACCTGTTGCACCTACAAACTTCTTAGCCGCATGATTGGCAGCTTTCGCGAGTGTCGGTGTTGGTCCGAAGCCGACCCCCACTGGTAACTTGGTTTTGCGCCAAACCGTACGGCGAATTAAGTGACCGTATTCATACCAAGAGTTCACCACATCACTGTAGCCATCAAACTTTAAAAATGATTCATCAATAGAATACACATAATGTTGATCACTAAAACGGTTAATAACGGCCATCATCTTGTCACTTAAATCTGCATATAACTCATAATTTGAGGAGCGGATCACCACATTATGCCTATCTAAAATGTGTTTTAATTTGAAATAAGGCTCAAACTTTGGGACTCCAAGTTTTTTAACTTCAGGAGATGCCGCAACAATACAGCCATCATTATTAGACAGTACAACTACCGGCTTTTTGCGTATTGATAAGTCGAATACTCTTTCAGCTGAAGCATAAAATGAGGTGGCATCAATTAACGCATACATTGTTTTAACCTCATGTTTTGACGATGCATTCTTAGTGAACCAGTAACAATACCTTCGAGCTGAAAAACGTCACAATCACTGATAAAAACAGGTTTAAACAAAGGTGATGCAGACAGTAACTGTCGGTTATGGATATCGAGAATTTTACACACAAACTCGTTATTAAAATTAGCAACAATTACATCTTGGTGTTTAGGCTCGACAGCCCTATCTACAATTAATAAATCACCATCAAAAATGCCAACACCTTGCATCGAGTCACCAGATGCGAGGCCCAAAAAAGTTGCATTAGGGTCACCAACAATAAGCTGATCTAGCGATAATCCGAGCTCTTTATATTCGGCAGCTGGAGACTCAAAGCCGGAGATCCCCGCTGCCGCTTTAACAGGTATTACTTTCATACTGCACCAAAATACATATACTGTATATAAATACAGTATATGTATAATTTGTCATATCGGCAACCTTAGCTGTGCCAGCAAAAGAGCTAAAAAGTGAAGTTATAAAACCTTTTGAGCATAAAACAGATAAAAAAAAACGGCTTAGTTTTCACTAAGCCGTTGAATTATTTATAGTACACTCTAACTTAAGAAAGTTAATTTAGAGGTTGCTATCACTTTCAAATTAATTAAAGCTAAACGCCCTACTTTGCTGATTGCTTTCTAAACGCACTTTATTGCCAGTGAAAGTCTCGAATAATTTTGTATGAGCCACTTTTGAAAAGACATCGTCTCTGGTGTCATAGTCTTCAATCCAAGCCAATAACATGTCTAGATTTTCATCTTGTGCTGCTTTTGATGGGTATTTGTGCGGCTCCCAAGGGCGCGCTTTAGCATTGGCTTTACAGGTTTCAACATTTAAATCGATAAACACCAAATGCTGACATTGTTCTGTGATCGGTTTAATTAGATCACCATAGCAACCCTCAATCACCCAATCTGAATGAGACTGAATAAATTCGTTGATTTTATCGATTGAAGATTCAAGTGGTGCCCGAGTTGGTGGTGACGTAGGCAACCAAGCAAGTGTATCTAAATCTAAATGTGCGGCTGAATGTTTTTGTGCTAAACGCTTTGAAAGGGTTGACTTTCCTGAGCCTGAATTACCAAAAATAATCGTTTTCATTTGCTAGTCCTTATTTATTCAGCCGTAATGCAAGAGTTAATGAAGCGCCGCTGTAAATGGGATCTTTTTACAGATCTCAGCTTCAGCCTCAAGTATTTCAACTAGACGCGCATCGATAATCTCTTTATCGAAGTATTCGTAGCCCAATTCTACAAACAGATTTTTATGTTTTTCTTCTGATTTAGCAATGGCAACATAAAAATCTTTCTCTTTGCCTTCAGGTAAGGCTTCTGCAACTAAGGAAAAACGTTCGTGGCCTCGCGCTTCAATCACCGCAGCCACTAGTAGGCGGTCGATTAAGAATTCATCGGTGCCCTGTCTGAATAATGCGCGCATACCTTTAATATATGGGTCTTTTTGGTCATTACCTAGTGTAACGCCACGCTCTGTTAATAATTTCAACACTTGCTTAAAATGGATCATCTCTTCGATGGCTAAATCGGTCATCGCTTTCACAAGCTTAGTTCTGTCAGGGTAATGACCCAACATAGACATAGCCATGCCAGAGGCTTTTTTCTCTGCGGCAGCGTGATCTTGCAAAAAGGTATCAAAATCAGCGAGTACTTTTTCAGTCCAATTAAACGGGGTGTGGTACTTCAGTTCAAACATAAACATTCTTAATTAATATAAACTGCGGGTATTTTAGCGTAGGACATACATGAATTAAACCGATTGCATAAATGTGAGTAAATCGGCGTCTTTGTCTACTTTCCCCATCCGCGTAGAGCTAATTTTCAGTGGATGCTTTAAGTCATTCCAAGCAGTGACTTTGCCGTTCACGTTCAGCTTAGGCATATCTATAATTTCTGTAGTAGCAGCATCAACCCCTAAAAAGTCACACAGTTTTGCAAAACTATGGGGCTGGCTAACATTCAAAAATACATGCAGAGCTTGAGTATCTTCAAAAAACGCAATGGCTTTAGCTTTATGTGTTTCGTAACACGTAGTAAGAAAGTCGAAGTTATCAAGGTTGTCGTAATCTAACCCTGAAAAGGTGTTTAAAAAGCAACGCTTAATCGTGTCGTTAAAGCCACCTTTATCTGAAAACAGGTTGCCTGACATACGCCTTAATAATTTAGAAATAGACGGTAGCCACACTGCTAAGTCTCTTTCCAAATAAATGAATTTAGCATCAGGATATCTTTGATATAGCAGCGCATAATCATTAAATACAGGGGTATCGGCAATGACGTGTGCGTTACTAAATGACTCTATTGTATAAGCTGTATGTGCCGTCGTTAAACCAAGTTCAACACATGCGGCACATAAGCTTGTCGTGCCAGTTCTCGGTAACCCAATAATAAAGATTTTACTCATAATGCGCCCTACAATAGTAAGGGCGCATTATAACGAAAAATTTATACCAATCCTCTTAATTAAGCGATCTATTTTGAGTCGAGAAAAACTTGTCGATAGCACCGCTAACGCGTCCTGCTCTCGCTGAGGTACCTACATCCATGTAGGCAAGTCGAAATTTCTTATTTAGTTCTTCTAAATAAGAAATTTTCAACGACGCTAGCGTCAGTTTTAGTCCCTCAAAATGATTGAGGATTGGTATCACTGTTTAATTAAATAAGTGACGAAAACTTCTGAAGAAATAACAATATCAGAGACATTATACGCCTGCTTATGTGCTCGACCTGATTCAATCATTGATTGTCTTGCATACGGTGTTGGTATAGATGGCGCATCTGCAAAATTTACAGAATAAACTCGGTCTAATTTCGCATCGAATGCGCTGGCAAGCTCTCTTGCCTCAGACTTTGCATCTTTGATGGCCAATTTTTTAAGTTTATCTTGTACTTCATCAGCCTTTGAATAAGAGAACTGCGTATAGCCAATTTCATTGACTCCGGCTTCAACTAACTCTTGTAAAAATTGTGGATACTTATCGACGTCTGTCAGTTTTATCTCAACATTTCGTGTTACCCGAAAAGTAGTAAACTCCTGCTGCTGCGTGCCTCGGTTGTATTCATGTTGGCGATAGATATTAAGCTGCGATGCATCAATGTTATTTTTACTGACATTAAAGGTATTAGCGATTTTTATAACTCTCGCAATCACATTATCAACTTCTCCTTTTGCTTTATTGATGTTTTTATCTGAATGAGAAATAGCAACACTTAGAACAACTTGATCTGGCTGAACAAGCTGCTGAGCATACCCAGTTACGCTTAAGTGCGGACTTGTAGGCTCTGCATACGCGTAATTAAAACTTGAAGATAAAAGTAAAGAAGTAACGACTAATAGTTTTTTTAACATACCTGCTCCGTTTATAGGTATTAGGTCAATGTATAGGGCAATGCCTATGATATGACTTAAGATGCACTATTAAAGTAAAAACTCGATTAATTAAGGCTGAATAGAAAAGGCAATTTTTAAAGAATCACTAATAAAATCACGTTCATGAGGTGAAAATAAGTCTCTGTGTGCTTCAATTATCAAGTTTTGAACTTCAAATTCAGCCATTTTTTTATTAAATAAATTAATCGCCTGTTTTCCTTGCGGTGTTTTTGCACAAGCAATATAACCGAATACGCTTGGGGCTTGGTCTATTATTCGATGAAAACTTATTTTACTTTCACCAAGTACTTCTGCATATTCGTTAATAATAACAGACGTATATTCGATCATGCCGTCAAAGCGACCTTGCATAAGCATTTTCCGCAAGCGCTTAGCACTCTCTTCTCCCTCACTCACAACAAATAGGTTTGGGTGTGCCTTAATAAAATCATCAATATTCTTGCCATAACTACGACCTTTCGTGATGGCTATTTTAAAATCTGTTTCTAGTAAATCATTCAAAGCAACATCTGCTGAAAACCCTTTTTTATCTCTTAATACTAGTCTGTTAGCGGGAAATGCTGTGAGCGGTCTAGCAGAAAAATAAGCTAAAGTTTCGCGCTTGGAATTCTTAACTTTGTTATACAAGCAGGTATTTGGATACATACTCAGCGTTCGCCACTCGCGAATACGACTCGCAGGCATAAAGTCTATTTGTAATTGCGGGTATAATCTTTTTGAAATATCGATTAATAAACGCGTGACCATATCAGCACTACTGTCGGGGTTAGGTACATAGTCAGAAGCTATATTCACTTTTAATGGCGCGCCATACAACTCAACACTAAATAACCCAAACAGAAACACTAGAGCATACTTCATGAACTTGCCTCACCACATAGATAAGGTAAGTATAGAAGCTTGGTAAAATTAAACATAAAAAAAGCCAGCAAAGTTGCTGGCTCTTTTTACATTACAATTTAAGTATTAAATACTACAACGCTTGTAATTGCGGTATTCTGGATACCAGTAGTTTTTATCGATTGTTTTAAGAATGGCTTCGTCAGACATTTCTAACGCAACACCTTCTTCCATCGCTTTCTTAGCAACAGCGAAGGCAATCTTCTTACTTAACGGCTCTATCTCCACCAGCGCAGGTAGTAAGCTTCCTTTTCCTGTATTTGCTCTAGGTGAAGCTTCAGCAAGCATCTCGCTTGATACCATCAGCATGGCATCAGTAATTCGCTTAGCCTTAGCGGCAATAGCACCTAAACCAATACCAGGGAAAATATAACTATTGTTACATTGAGGAATAATGAACTTTTCGCCGTTATATTCAACTTCACCGAACGGACTACCAGTTGCAACAATCGCTTGACCATTTGTCCACTCAATGACATCTTTTGGATGTGCTTCAACTTGGCGAGATGGGTTGCTTAATGGAAAAATAATAGGCTGTTCACATCCGGCATGCATTGCTTTAACCACTTGCTCAGTGAACAGGCCTGGTTGACCAGAAACACCAATCAAAATGTCCGGCTTTGCACAGTGCATTACGTCTAGTAAAGATGCAAAGTCACCGCTATATTGCCAATCAGTTAATGCATTTTTTTGTTGAACTAGGGCAGCTTGGAAGTCACGTAGACCCTCCATACCCTCTGTAAGTAGGCCAAATCTATCAACCATATACACTTGGCTACGCGCTTGCTCGTCAGAAATACCTTCAGATACCATTTGACTGATGATCTGCTCAGCAATACCACAACCCGCAGATCCTGCGCCTACAAACACAACTTTTTGGTCACTCAGTTTGACGTCTTTAACACGACAAGCGGCAAGTAAAGAGCCAACAGTAACCGCCGCAGTACCTTGAATGTCATCATTAAAGCTACAAATCGTATCTTTATAACGCTTAAGTAAAGGCATCGCGTTTGGTTGTGCAAAATCTTCAAACTGTAGAAGTACGTTTGGCCAACGACGTTTAACGGCTTTGATGAATAAATCTAAGAACTCATCATATTGCTCTTGGTTAATACGTTTATGACGTGCACCCATATACATAGGATCAGCAAGTAACTTCTCGTTATTAGTACCCACATCAAGCATAACAGGTAGCGTGTAAGCTGGGCTAATACCACCACAAACGGTATATAGAGACAGCTTACCAATTGGAATACCCATACCACCGATACCTTGGTCACCTAAACCAAGAATACGTTCACCATCAGTAACAACGATAACCTTTACTTTGCCTTTTGTTGCATTGCGCAAAATATCATCGATGTTGTGACGCTCTTCATATGAAATAAATAGACCACGAGAGCTGCGGTAGATATCAGAAAACTTTTCACATGCATCACCAACCGTCGGCGTATAAATGATAGGCATCATTTCTTCTAAATGATCGCGAACCAAACGGTAATAAAGTGTTTCATTGTTATCTTGAATTGCACGAAGATAAATGTGCTTATTTAAATTATCTTTGAAAGAAGAGTATTGCTGGTAACAACGCTCGACTTGCTCTTCAATGGTTTCAAAACGCGGTGGTAATAAACCATTTAAATTAAAGTTCTCACGCTCTGATTGACTAAATGCACTACCTTTGTTTAATAAAGGCGTTTCTAACAGGTTAGGACCTGAGTATGGAATGTATAGATAATTTGGATCGGTTTGTTTAGTCATATTTACTTGTAATGATACGTCTGGCTGATTTTATTATTACTTAGCTGTGAATAGGCAAGAAAGCAAAAAATTGCTTATAAATAAAAAAGGCGCTTTAACACAACTAAATAATTAAAGAGCCTTGCAGTATATCTTAAAAATATCACTAAACCTATGGGTTTAGCCGTCATTCACCGAGCACAATGCCCTCTCGTCGAGGATCTGCGCCACCTACGAGCCGACCTCCGACCAGTTCGATACCATGTAAACCTGAATTCAAATCTCGAATAAAAACTTTATGACCTAAACTTTCAAAATAGGCTTTGTGCTTTTCAAGCTCAGTGCCTTTTTCTAAAGTCGTTACTTTGTTGCGGTTAGTTATCTTTGGAAGATTGATAGCGGACTGAATATCTAACTGCCAATCAAGGACACCAATGACCGTTTGCGCAACATAATTGATAATACGACTTCCCCCCGGAGAGCCAACAACTAAACGTAAACTGCCATCTTTGTTAAACACCATAACAGGCGACATAGAACTACGTGGACGTTTATTGGCTTCTACGCGATTCGCACGCAATTGACCACGCTTCTTCGGAGAAAGCGCAAAATCGGTTAACTGGTTATTTAACAAATAACCGTCAACCATTACTGTCGATCCGAAAGCCATTTCGATAGAACTGGTCATAGAGACCGCATTACCCGCTTGGTCAACAATTGAAACATGGGTAGTTGAAGGCAGTTCATAGCTGTTATCAGCGGCATAACTTAATGCGCCGTTTAGCGGTTTACCTACTGGAACTTTATGGTTATCTCTGTCTGAAATCAGCTTTGCCCGTTCAGTTAAGTATGCGTCATCTAGTAAGGCATCGGTTGGTACAGTGACAAAATCAGGATCAGCCACGTAATGATTTCTGTCTGCAAATGCCAAACGTGAAGCTTGGGTGAATAAGTGCAGCGCTTTGGGGTCATTAGGCTGATATTGGCTTAACTTTTTACCTTCGAGTAATTTCAAAATTTGAAGTACAGCAACACCACCACTACTCGGTGGTGCCATAGAGCACACTTTATAAGCATGATAAGACGTACAGATAGCGTCTCGATGTTTACTTTGGTAATTTTCTAGGTCTGATAAAGACAATAACCCAGGTGCAATTTTAGAGTTTTGCACGGCATCAACCATATTTTCTGCATGTTGGCCCGTGTAAAAAGCAGAAATACCATGCTCAGATATATTCTTGTATAACCTAGCCAATTTAGGGTTTTTACGAATACTGCCCACAGCTAAAGGTTGATCATCTGGGTAAAAGTACGCTTTTGCTTCAGGTAAACGGGTAAGACCAGGATTAAACTTTTTAGACAACAACATATTTAAACGTGGTGAAACCACAAACCCTTGCTCTGCTAATTCAATGGCTGGTTCAAATAACTCTGCCCAAGCCAATTTGCCATATTCTTTGTGTGCTTTATCAAAGGCGTGAAGAATACCGGGTACACCCACCGAGCGACCACCTACAACGGCCTTAATCCAAGGGGCTGCTTTGCCATTTTCGTCTAAGAATAAACCTGAGGTTGCTTTAGCTGGCGCTGTTTCTCGGCCATCTAACGTTGTTAGTGCATTTTCGCTTTTATCGAAGTGCAAAATAAAAGCACCGCCACCAATACCTGAAGATTGAGGTTCAACCAAGGTTAAAACCAACTGCGTGGCAATTGCCGCATCAATTGCACTTCCGCCTCTGTCGAGCATCAATTTACCCGCTTTAACAGCGTAAGGATTTGCAGCCGCAATCATATAGTTATCGGCGATTTGCTTTTGCTTTTTTGTAAAACCAGTGGCTGCTTCTGGCTCCCTTACTTCTTGTTTTGGTGAGATTTGGCTAGAACAGGCACTTAATAGAGCCAATGAACAAAGCGATAACGCAAAAGGCAGAGATTTGGATGTCATAGTTGTTGTCATTAATTTTCAAGTTCTGGTTTGCATGATAAGAGTAAACGGGCAGAATATGCAAAAAATAAAAAAGAATTTTGATTAATGATCCAATTGCCACTAGATAAAAAATACATTCTGCCTCCCATCCTGCTTTCATTATTAAGCTTTACCTTAATGGTCCTAAATACCAATGACTTACTAGAGTTTCATCGAGATAAAATCGCAGCAGGTGAAATCTGGCGGATCTTTACAGGCCAATTTGTCCACGCGAACCCAACACACTTACTGCTAAACATTGTAGGCATTGGCTTTATATGGCTGTTACATGCTGAACATAGAACACAAAGCCAATATTATATTCATAACGCTTTTTTAGCTTTATGGACAGGGTTGGGCATTTGGCTATTCGTACCTGATATAAAAGTTTACACAGGGCTAAGTGGCCTGTTACATGGTGTTATCGTTTGGGGCGCACTTAAAGACATTCAAGTTGGTATGCGTTCAGGCATTCTTTTGTTCATTGGTATTTGGGCAAAACTCGCTTGGGAACAATGGGCTGGGCCAAGCGCTGAAGTCGGCGCATTGATCCAATCACGTGTCGCCATTGAAGCACATTTAATTGGTGCTATTGGTGGGCTAATTATGGGATTAGGGCTAATTAGAAACAAATCATAAGACAAGTCAGAAAAGAAAGACTAAATAATTAAATATTAAAAAGGCCATAGCGTGATATGGCCTTTTTAATGAAACAACTCACTGACCGATAAGTAAGGCTCTCATTGCATCATCCATTGCATGCTCCACAACTGGGATATGATCAACATCATATTCCAGCTTGATAATTTCAAGGCCTTTGAATTCCTCATATTCAAGCATTGCTTGAAACCAATCTACATAGCGGCCATTACTAACACGACCTCTCGCAGCGATTAATATGGCCTTACTTTTTAAACGCTCATCAAGCACGCCTCTATCGGAGATCAATTGAGGCGTTATTTCTGTGTGCGCCCAAAAACTGCCATCAAAAGAAACATGCGCACTAAAAAAGGGATCTTGTGGGTCATCCATTAACATGGCTAAACCTGCAAATAACCCTGTATAAGAATGTCCAACTATGCTGCGTTTAGATTGATTTATTGGATAATTCGACTCTAATTTCGGCGCTAACTCATTAACAATGAAATTAAAGTAATCTTGCGCTAACGGCCATTGAGAGTAATCCTCACGGTGCTTGTAGCTAGCATCAACAAAATTTTCAATACCGATAATGATTGCCTCAAGCTCTAACCTATCTAAACTGTCAGCGACTCTTTTTAAGTGCCACTCAGCATCTAATACATAAATAACAGGATACTTTTTACCGATAATACGATTTTTAGGCAAATAAAGCTGAATTGGATAAGTAACACCTGTAAATGAAGAAGAAACAGGCTCAAGTATTGAACGCTCTCCAGCTTGAAAAGCCAGAAGTGTCTGAGCACTTGGTATTTCAGAATTCTTAGAACTACTTCCACACCCAATAAAGCTACTTATCAATATAACAAATAGAAAATACTTAAATTTAGACATCGGGTTCATCCTTAAATTCAATCTAAAGTTGTGTAGTAAGCTGAAGATGTATACACAGAGTAATATTAAATGACGGCTTGTACTATTAACAAACCGAAAAATATCAAGGTTCAAATAAAACTTAAGTGCTAATAACCTACTTTTAAGAACATATTTGGTATTGGAAGCTGCAAACATTAATTGTGCTTGGCTCTTTATTCAATGCTCTGCCAAGCACAAGTAAGAAAGATAGAATTATTGTTTAATCGCAATAATTTTCGATTACTTCATAATTGCTCATTTCAACTTTTTTGTATGTATTATTTTCTGTTTCAATAATCTCGAATAGCTTTACACCACACGTTTCTTTTCCATTAGGTAATTCGACATAATCGTATAAAGCTTCATAATTTCCGTTTTCTTGTGCTTCAAATGTAATCAACTTTCTGCACCAAGAGTATAAAGCTCCACCAGAATCGGCTTTGCCTGGAGAAAACCCTGAAATGCCAACGCCGTTAAATTGAAATGAGAATGGTTTTCCTGCTGGAATGTAAACTTCATTTTGATGAGAATCACCAAGCTCTTTATCATAAGCAGGCATATCTAAACGACTCAAGCTTCTAACAAGATTAGCTTTAACACCAAGTGTTGCAATATGGCTACCATGCTCAGTAACAGTCGAGATGCAACTGTTATTACTTGGTCTACCAACAAAATTATTATTACTCGGGACAGAAGCTAATCTTAATTTTGCACTAGGACCATCAACCATAGGCTGAAGATAAATATTTTGAGCGCACCCAGATAACATGATCACAGCCGCAGATAACAAAACCTTTTTCACAAGTTCTCCTTTGTATTTATATAAAAAAGCCAGAATACATAAATATCCTGGCTAGAAAATTCCTGTGAAAGGTACTATGAAGTTGTGTTTTTTACAACGTTTCTTCTAACCACTTAAAGAACTCACGCTGCCACACGATGCCGTTTTGCGGTGTCAGTACCCAATGGTTCTCTTCTGGGAATAGTAAGAAGCGACTCTTTAAGCCACGTAATTTAGCAGCTTGGAAAGCGGCGATACCTTGCTCAAGTGGTACACGGTAATCTTTTGCTCCGTGGATAACAAACATCGGCGCATCCCACTTATCAATGTGATTGATTGGGTTAAATTGACCATAGGATTTGTTTGTTGATGCGTTGTTTTCCCAATAAGCACCACCTAACTCATTATTAACGAAGAACAGTTCTTCAGTTGTACCGTACATGCTGCGTAAATCGAAAATACCACAATGAGCAATAAAGGTTTTGAATCGACCCTCATGGTTACCCGCTAAATAGAACGCTGAATAACCACCGTAGCTCGCGCCTACAGCACCAATTCGAGACTTATCAACGTATGACTCTTTCGCAACATCATCAATTGCAGCAAGGTAATCTTCCATTACCTGACCACCCCAATCGTTACTGATGTCTTTGTTCCATTGTTCGCCGTGACCAGGCATACCACGACGGTTAGGTGCAACAACGATATAGCCCTGAGAAGCCATTACTTGGAAGTTCCAACGGAAAGAATAAAACTGCGAAAGTGCAGATTGTGGACCACCTTGTAAATAAAGAAGTGTTGGATACTTTTTCTTCTTATCAAAGTTCGGCGGGTAAATCACCCAAGTCAGCATGTCTTGGCCATCTGTTGTTTTAACCATACGCTTTTCAACGTTTGGTAAATCAAGACCCGCATAGAAAGCGTCGTTCTCTTTGGTGAGAGCTGTTAGTTTTTTGCTGCGAAGGTCAAAACGATAAATCTCACGCGCCGCATTCATGCTATTACGTGTAACGACGAGTTTGTCTTTTAGCACAGCAACAATGCCATTTACGTCAAACTGGCCTTTAGTTAGCTGTTTAATTTTTGGTTTAGATTTACTTTTTGTATTCACTGCAACTTGGAAAAGTTGAACTGTGCCATCGATAGGTGCAATAAAGTAGATGCTTTTACCATCATGACTCCACTTAAAACTGTTTACTGTGCCATCCCAATGCTCAGTTAAGTTAAGCTCACGATTTTTAACTTTAACGACAATATCATTTTTGTCAGCTTCGTTACCTGCCTCATCCATTTGTAGCCAAGCTAATTGGCCTTTTGCAGAGAACGCAGGATACTTATCGTAACCTAAGTTACTTTCAGTGATATTGGTCGTCTTTTTACTTTTCAGGTTATAACGATAAATATCTGTATTTGTACTTTTTACATACTCAGTGCCTGTAAGCTTTTTACTTACATAGTAAATATTTTCACCTTTTGGGCCCCATGTATAGTCAGCGACACCGCCAAACGGCGATGTTGGGCTATCAAACGGCATGCCCTTCATGATGTCGACTTTTTCTTCTGTCTTGAGGTCTTGGTAGAAAACATGCTTATACTTACCGTCTTTCCAAGTATCCCAATGACGGTAATTTAAATCATCGAACACATAAGCATTAGCTTTGCCGAGCTCTTTATAGCGATCTGTTGCAAGCACATCTTCAAGCTGAACTTTTTTGTGGAAAAGTTTTTTTGTACCATCAGGTGACAGGCTTTTGTCGATCACAACACCTTGGTAACTTTCTAATAGCTGTGCATCGCCACCTTTCAAAGAAACCTGATAAACTTTGCTATCAAAACTATTGTTTTCAATGCTTGGTGTTGTAACTTTATAAATAACGTGGGTTTTGTCTTTATTAAGGCCTAAAGCGCTTACTCTTTTTAGTTCCCATAACTTTTCAGGTGTCATCACCTCATTGGCAAAAGCACCAACACTAAAAGCCAGTCCTAAGCTGACTGATACAATCGTTCGCATCATCGCGAATGTCCTCCAAAAATAAATCGATGTAAGAGTACATAATTAGAGGACGCGTGAATAGTAGATGAGATAATATAATGATTTATATTATTGAAGCATGTTTGTTTTAGAAGCTGAGTTTAAAAAGCCCAGCCTAACACTAAAGATAAGTCGTTTATTTTATGGGAATAACTGACATCAGCGGTATATACTCCCTGTTCGGTTTCTTTAATACTGAATTGAGAGTACTCAAAACCTATATAAATACTATCTGAAACTACATATTCAGAGCCCACTGAAAAATATACGTCTCTTCCACTGTGGTTTTGTTCTTGGATATCATTTATGACTAACATAGCTGGCGAATACTGTTTATAACGCCAATTCGCTACACCAACTCGCAAATTTACATTCAGTTTTGCATTAATATTTACATGACCCTTAATACCAAATTTAAGCGCGTTTGTTTCGATTGGTAAGCTAACAGGGATAGATTTGAATACGTTATCATTTATCAAACCTGAAGGAATTTTTAGTGTGTACGAGTGATCTGCCTCACCATAAGAATGTTTAGATAACTCAACCGAAAAATATTCCGAAATAGGTAGACCAAATCTAATACCATGAGAAGTTGAGTTATTACTAGAAGAGCGTTTGTCTCCTATATCAAAGTCTTGAGATGCGTGGAGCTTATTTGAAGAAGACCCGATTAAAAACTCAGTCGTAAAAGAAGGAGTAGAAGACGCGTATGAATTTGATGCTAAGAAAACGAGTCCAAAAAGATATTTGTTCATTACAGCCTAAAAAGATATAAATGGGCCGATAATGATAACACTTAGCATGCAAACAATTGAAAGGCTACATAAAAATATTTAACTTTATGTAGCCTTATTAAGATTTATAAGAATGCAGGTAAGACCGTTTTTAAGACAGCATCCAATATTTTATCTTCTCTGTCATGTCCCTTTATTACAACAACCAGATCAAGATCTTTGACTGAAATAACATATTGACCACCACCGCCCCAGGCAAAGTTAGCTTTAAACTGTTTATCATCGATGGAAATGTCAGCCTGGTAAATAAAGTAACCATATTTATAGTTGTCAGGTATCCAAGTATCAAGGGGATCTACAATGGCAGAGGTGGCTTTGTTTAAGTAGGCTTTAGAAACAAGTTGCTGACCTTCCCAATTACCATCATTAAGTAATAAACTTCCCCATTTTAGCATATCTCTTGATGTTAATTTAACACGCCAGCCGGCTTCAGGTACGCCACTCAATGAGTTTTTCCATTCAAACTGCTTAATGGTTAACCTTTCTAATAACTCTTTTTTAATAAATTGCTCTGCACCTTCAGGCAAGACGACATCGAGTACGTGCATCACTAGCATATCGTTGAAATTACCATAAGCGAATTTCTGAGAAGCATCTGTTATAGGTTTAGAGTGTTCTAAAAGAACTTGTATATACTTTTGTCCTTTTAATTTCTCCGGGAATTTTTCAAGTTTTTGAATTATGTCTTGATCAATCTTAAGCCCACCGCGCATAGTCAATGCCTTATGGAGCGTTATTTTTTCAACGCCTGACACAAACTTACTTTTATCAAGTGCTTCAAAAAAATTAATAATTGGCTTGTGTAGATCATCTAATGTTAAATGACCCTGTTCAATTGCTATACCAACAATAAGGCTGGTGAGTGTTTTCGTCGCTGATGCTTGTCCTGTAGGTAAATCAACTCTTGAGCGACGATAATAAGATTCATAAATCAATTTATTTTTATGACTTATTAACAAGCTATCATATAACCCATATTTTCCAGACTGAATCTCATTGGATAATTGAATGATTTCATGTTTGTTCTTAGTAACAAGCGATAAATCACCTACCTCTATACCATCTGATTTTTTTTCTGGTCTAGTACTAATATAAGCACCATCAAGATATGGTAAATCCCAAAATGACATGGTTTGCTCAGCTTTAGTTGCACGCGGTAATTTATCATTCAATTCACTTGAAACAGAATTTCCAGATAAAGTACTCAAAGACACAAATAGTGTAATGGATAATTTTGACTTAAGACTCATACAGCCCCCTTTAGTAAGTAACAAAAATTACCCTACTCACAACATAAAAAAACTCATGAACTAACGATGACTTTATACTGACGTTTGGCTGATAAATTTTAAAAGCTTATATTTCAGTTAGTTATAAAATTGCGTTTTAAAAGCGTCGAAGGTACTCTATTGATAAATAACTTAATTATAAATGGCATTTAAAGCAGGCATGGCTGAGCAATATAAAATTGGTGAATTCATTATTGACCTCTCACGTAATCAAATTACACAAGATAAAAAGCCACAAATCATCCCGCCAAAAGCCCTTGCCGTTCTCACCTACCTAGCGAAACACCAAGGTAAAGTAATTAGCCAACATGAGTTATTAGATAATGTATGGAAAGGCACCGTTGTTTCACCTAATACATTACAACGAAGCATTGCTCAACTTAGAAAAGCATTAGGTGATGATGGTAAAGAACAAACCTATATTAAAACCCATGCAAAACAGGGTTACAGCTTAGAGCAGAACGTACATTGGCTCACCAAAGATGAGCATGCAATACTCTTCCAAAAACAAGATCCTGAAGACGCACTTTTAGGTCACCTTAAAAAAGTTGATCACAGTGATGAATCTGAAGAAGGTATTAACAAGCCACTTTTAAAAAATACATACATATTGTCTGTATTTACATTATTGATCCTTATACTAATAAGTGGTTATTACTTCACAGCACAACCATCAAAACCTTTTTCCATAGGTCAGATCAGAGCCCTCACCGCAACAGACGGCAAAGAATTAGCCAGTATTTATTCGCCAGATGGTAAGTACATTATTTTTCATCGTTACTCAGAAGAACAATGTATCAATGATATTTGGGCAAAAAACCTAGAAACACAGCAAGAATACAAACTCAGCAAGAATATGGATATCTATGGACAGCAACGCTTCTCAAAAGACGGGAAGAAAATTATTGTTATCCGAACCATTGACTGTGGCGAGCCTATTACTCAGAAAAAATGCTATCAACTTATGAGTCTTGATTTCGAAAAAGCGTTAAACGCACCACAGGAAATGGATGTAATCCTAGAGTGCAAAAATTCCGAGATTAGACGACCCTACTGGATGAACAATGGCAATATTGCGCTTATGCAAAGACACGCTGAGCACTGGCAACTGATAAGTTTTGAAAGTAATAAAAATCAAAGTAAAGTGATCCATGATGGCTTTGTATATCACTACGACTACTCGCCAAACCTTGATTTACTGGCAGTAACGAGCATCAAAGAAGATAGCCAGTATTACATAGATATCATTCGATCTGACGGTGAACTGATTTCTAGCAACCCAATTTATCTACCTACTGAAATAAAGGGCCATCGTTTCATTCGACCAAACTTTTCGCCGATTAAAGAAACATTAATTTTTAGTACCGGAAAGCAACTTTTCACTTTGTCTTTTGAAGGACAGATTAATAATATCTCTATTCCAATAGATGAACCAATCACAAGCCCAATGTTTCACCCTAATGGTGATAGAGGACTAGTTATCAAGGGACAATATGATAGTGATATAGTTTCAGTCAGCCTAAATAATAATATGAAAGAAAGCATAATTGCGCGTTCAAATACCGCAGAAAATAGTGCAACTTTTCAACCAAATGGCACGTCAATAGCCTTTGAATCAGAACGCTCAGGTGATGAGCAAGTTTGGATAGTAAATAAAAGTAAGTTAACACAAATTAGCCAGTTTCCAACTGACAGCCATATATCAGGAATAAAATGGTCAGCGGATGGAAAAAACTTATTGGTTAGTGCGAATAGTGCATTGTTTCATTTCACGTTAGATAAACTGAAAACAAAACTTGAAACAAACTTACCGATCTTAGACTTACTTTATTGGGATAGCATAAACGAAAGTGCACTGGTGTTTGCTCAGTTTAATGGTGTAAAAAAACTTGCAGAAGTTAATCTAAGCACAGGACACGTACAAAAGCTGACTGATAAACGAGTAAACTGGGCAACAAAAACAGATACCGGTACGGTTATATTCACAGATCATATGGATCAGTTTTGGATTTCTAGCGCGATTGAGTATCAACCTAATCCCGCACTTAATATACAAGGCGGTGATAACAAACGCTTCTTCACCCGCGATAATAAGATTTACGGCATAAACAACCAAAATCAAGCTTGGCGATATGACATACAAACTAAAGATTTCGAGACTATTACGACACTTACAAAGAACACCGACAATATTACAGATATAAAGAACAACAAACTGTTAGTGACAAAAAGGCAAGTTGCCAACAAAGAAGTGGTAGAGCTACTACTAGTTAAATAAACACCAAAAAGACTAAAATGCTTTAGATACGCATTTAAAAATCGGATTAATCTTGGAGAAGGAACGCCAATGGCGGCGCAGCCATGGTTGGTAAAATTTCTGTAATTTCATAATGCGCAAGAGCTTCAATAAAAAATGGGTCTTGCGCAATTACCTCATCTAACTGCTTTCTATCGTTAATTGTAGAAATGATCACACCACCCGTTCTTGGCTCCTTGCGGCCTGACAAAATAAAGTTACCATTGCCATAATGCTTCTCTAGAAACGTTTTATGCTCTGGAATGTATTTATCAATGACGCTAAGCGGTGCACAGTAACTCAAAGACACAATAAACATAGAATATCCTTATCTATAGAACAAAAACCTTATCTTAAAGCTTAGGCTGCCTTAAGGTAAGGCTCTCGGCCTTTATGTTTATTGCTACGTTGATAACTGCCCTTACCTTTTTTAGGCTTTTCGACTTTACTCTTAAACAACACGCTTGTGACAAGCGCCTTAATCGCATTATCTTTTATCTCACCACGATGATGGTCGTGTTGATATTTTTTATTTTTACTCATCAATTCCTCTTTTAAAAATGAGTTAATCTCGACTCGGCTATCGTATATAAAAAACCTATAAACACAATCAATATTTAATCAATTTACAATTTTTTATTTGGTGCGAGACCATGAAAGTTTATGTATAGCTGCTGTAAATTTTTAGGGACCAATGACCAGCCCAAGTCTATACCTTGGGTCGTACAAGAGAAGAACAAATGTTCAACATAATAAACATCGATATACTCGGCTTCGATGCCGGATGCAGACTCAAACTTATCACTCATATAATTCAAATAAGCGATAGCTTTATCGATATCGCCTGAATTAAAGGCTTGGTTGGTCAACTCAGAAAAAGCTTCAAATCGAGAGGTATAAGCCCACTTTTCATGCTGCTCCATTAACGGAACAGCTTCAGGGAAGTGTTGAGTAATATCTTTTAAAAAACGACGAATTACGATTTTTGACATAAGGGTTTTGCGTCATTTAATCTGTTGAGACGAATTTCAATATGCGAAAGCATTCTTTCAATTGCGTCTTTGTTGTTGAGCAGTTCACCTGCTGTCGTATGGATCTTTTTTATTTCGCTAAGTTTAGGGTATTTTGATTTACCTTTAATCATGCTGAGTCGGATCGCTAATGAAAAATATGAGAGGTATAAATTAAACACTTCTAAATCATTCGCTTCAACTTCTTTAAATCCTAACTTCTTAGCTCTTTTAGCGTTAAAAAAATACGACGTTGCAATTATTGCTCTTTCAGGTTCAAGCTCGCCATCCTGAGTACGATTACATAACTCGTTTAAGCCATCTAGAATCCCTTTTAAAACTTTAAGTTGCGCTTTATGTCCATATTCATGTCGCTCTATATTGATTAAGTAGTCATAGATAGAGCCAACATGTAAATGCAATTCACGATTTGATTCTGTATAAATCAACAATGGTGAAAGGTAAGTAAACCGGCCTATACGACTGTACAAAGGTGTTAGCAGCATTGATTCGAGTACGGGTGACAAAAAAAACAGTACAGCACAATATAAAAATAGATATGGTCCTAAGGGAATAAATAAAAAAGGCAAAAGTGTAATAAAAAACACAAAAGAAAGTGCACAAGTTTGCACCCTGCTAAATGGCTGTAAAAATGCATTCATAATTATGATTCTATTTATTTTGAACTAAACAAACATTTAAAACTTTTAGATAGGTAATTAAAGTATGCTGCGAGTACTATATTACCCCCATAAAGCCTAAAACTCCGACGGATAACAAGAGTGACCACTGCAGTAACTTAATGAATGTACGAATCTTAAAAAAATACCACCCAACCAAAATAAACACGACAGAAAATAAGACGAAACTTGCAGAAAGTAAAATCACAAGATTCTGGAATTCAACAAAGTTAAACCAACCAATAAAACAGAATGCAGCAGCTGAAATAACAAGCATTACAGATACCATATGCCAGCAGCCTAACAAGGTTGCTTTTGGTATATCGGGTAAGTCAGATTTAAGAAAAGGTCTGACCGGATCAATCTGACCTGCAATTATATGAACCAATGCCGTTAAGAGCGCCAAAATACCGGCTGAAAAAATTAAAGTATTCATCTTTATTCCTTTAAGAATTAATTACAACTCGAGCTAAAGCCAAAATAAAAGTGGATTGTATGTGTCTAAATCTAATAGTTATATAGAATGCTATCTTTAATCAATGTACCTAATAGCGAACATTTAGAAAAGTTTTCTTTCCAAAATACATATAAACAAAAATCGCTAACTTTATGCTTTTACTTACATTCTTTTAAGTAAATTCAAAAGTTACACACACTCTGAATGTATTCTCTGTTCTAGAGAATGAAGTCAATAAAACTCATACTTTGCTGAATGCAATTTAGGTGCTACAATCGAATTGTATATTTTATACGATCTTATTTATGATATGTTTTTTATTCTTTAAGGTATTACGATGGAATCAAACAGTACAGATTGGCGTTATACGGTTATGCCAGCCGTTTTTACATGGCTAAAAGAGTCTGAGTCTGGCGCTTTAGAAATTGACTTAGCCGCAACACAAAAGTACGCGGCAGATATTTTAAGAGTTGAAGGTAAAGCAGGAACCAAAATGGGCGGCCTAGTCGGTTCTGGTACACTTGGCGAGAACAGCTATTTAACAAATGAACAACGCTTATCTTTACTTGCTTCTCTTTCAGAAGTAGCCAAAGAATTCAATGTACCTTTAATTAGTGGTGCTGCGGCAGAAACAAAAGAAGAATTAGCCGTAATCGTAAAAGAACTCGCAAAAGTTGGCGTTGACACTGTCATGGTCATGCCGCCAAAAACCGAAGTCACGCCATCAGATGATGAAATGTATGACTATTACGCGTTATCAGCGTCTGCAGCTAAAGAAGCTGGCGTTACGATCATGCCATATAATAATCCAGATGCTGCTGGCTACCACGCTCTATCAACTTCACTATTAATGAAACTTGCAGAATTGCCAGAAGTAACGGCGCTTAAAATCTCAACCACTGACGTATCAGTCATTGAAACATTAATGCTTGAAAACAAAGAATTAAAAGTATTAGCCGGTGTCGATACTGTTACTGTTCACGCTGGTCTGGCAGGTGCATGCGGTGGTATTACTGGTGTCGGTTGTATCTTCCCTAAAGCAAGCGTCACGATGCAGGAGTATGTAAATAATGGGCAATGGGCAGAAGCGAACAAAATTTCTCAAGCAATGAACTCTATCTCATACCTTGATGCGCAACCATTACTTCTAGAGTACTTAAAGTTTGCGTTTGGTGTTCACCATAATGATGCTGAAGGCGGTTTACGCACACTTGGAAAGAAACTGACTAGAGAACAAATTGAAGATGTTAGAGCAAGATACTTGCTGGCTAAAGAAAGACTTCAATTGCTTGGTTTAGCTGAGTAAACCTTATCGAAGTAAATCAATAGCTCCATTTACGGAGCTTTTGATTTACCAAAATGCTACGAAAAAAATAAGTAAAATGGAAATAACTACTCAAGGAGTTTTTAAGAATCCTCTCCAAATTTTAGCTTATATATTTAGCTATCAAACCAAAAACGCTCAACGACAATCCACTTAGAAATAAATAGTTCAACGTACTAGATTTAAATAATATAGGCGAAGTTGCTTGTGATAAGACAAATTTTAAAGGCAAAGAAAAAATCTTAGGGTTAAGCCCCAAGCAGAATATTGAAATTGCAGCGCCTATAAATATTGCAAAATCGCTTACTGAGCTATCACTTGCAATAAACCCTAAAAAACCAGAAATAAAGAAAATAAAACTGATACAACTACATAAAATTAAAACTAGCTTATCCTTAAATGGTAAGTTTCCCACTCTATTCTCCATAATAAAAAATTTAATAAGTTTGAATTTGGCTTACGCCAGATAAGTTTTGGTAAATTAGAAATTTATTTAATGAAATTTGTGACAATAATAATCATTAAAAGAGCTGTAGCAATGTAGAATTTTTCTTTATTTATATGCTCTTTTATCACGGAATTACAGGTAATTAAAAACTAGTCTTGGTCATTAGTCAAAAGCGACCAGTATCAAAACAACTTTGATTCTATATTCTCATTTCCTTAATTAATGATCGAACCGACTCTGACTCTCTAAATAACCTGGTGCTAGGAGCAGAACTAAAATTAGCGCTCAGCAAGAGCAAGCTTTGTATTTACACGTTCAGTTACTTGCTGTGTGATTAATCTTCTGAACCGATATCTCTAACTGTTCTAAATCCGACGTGGCTTGTACCTAAACCAATTTCTTGTGGTTGTCTTGCTGATGGTCGATATCTAGCACACGCATTTTTTGCACATAAATGCGAACCACCTTTAATTGTATAATGATTGCTGCCATCTTTGTTATATGGGTCCGCTGTCCATTCCCAAACATTGCCGATCATATCGTATAAACCGGCCGAACTTGCAGCAAAACTCATCACTGGAGCTGTGGCTAAATAACCATCCTCCAGCGTGTTATTATGAGGAAATATTCCATGCCAAATATTTGCTTTAGGCGTGTCATCATTGTTGACTGAATCTTGTTGATTAAATTTAGCTGCATACTCCCATTCTTTTTCACTTGGTAGACGTCTTCCAAGCCATTTTGCGTATGCTTGAGCGTCTTTTAACGCGATGTGAGTCACAGGGTGTTTAGATTGTTCAGGCACAGACGAAAAATCACCTCTTGGATTTTGCCAACTTGCTTGCTGATTAAACGTCCAATACCCACTTTCAAATGCTGTAGGAAACACATAAATAGCAGAGCCAGGTTGAAAAAATGAATCAGGTGCACTTGGATAATCACTTCGTGAGGGACCAGTTTCAGCTAATGTCTGATAACCCGTCTCTTTCACAAAATCGGCAAATTGTCCGATGGTGACCTCATGGCTGTCTATACAAAACCCCTCTACAAATACCTGTTGTTTAGGAAATTCTTCAGTATAGTGATCATCTGAACCTTGAGTAAAATACCCCGACGTTAAACAAACCTCAGAATAGGCATAAGGTTGGTCTACAGGAGGTTCACTGCAACCAACTAAACTAATTAAGGTAGAAATCAGTAACGTAATTAATTTTGAATTTAAAACCTGATTTTGAATTAATCTCTTTTCCATAGCCATTATTCTTTTGGTTGGCTTTTTAAGCTATTTAATATGTTTTCAAGCTCAGTTAAGATTGAACTTGAGTCACTACTTCCTAAAATCAAATCTGACGTTTCTGCAGGATCTAACTGTAAATCATAAAGTACTTTCGAACTATCTTGATTTTCTATTAGCTTATAACGGTCATTTCGAATGGTAAAAGCATCATCAGTTTGTGAAAAAATATGCGTTCTGCCTTCACCGCCTGATTGTTTTAGTAAATGCGTGAAAGATTCACTGTTATTTATAGAGACTACATTTTGCCCTGCAATATCTAAAATTGTACTGTAAAAATCAGTACCATTTATAAGCGCTGTCTCTCTTTGTGCTATGCGCTCAACCCCCTTACCCGCGACAATCATTGGTACTCTAATGCCACCTTCATTTATCGAGCCCTTAGCCCCATTCAAAAGTGCATTTCGGTCTCTTACTGAACCTGGCGTACCATTATCACCTATAAATAAAATAACTGTATTTTCTAATGTTTCAGTGTCTAAACTTGAAATCAAACGGCCAATTTCAGCATCTAGCGCTTCAATAGCAGCCAAATAATAATCTCTCGAATTTGCTTCGATATCCTCTTCGGTGCCAGACAATTTTCTATTGTGCAAATCACTAGGCGGTAAATGAAATGGAGTATGAGGCGCGTTATATGCCATCCATAAAAACCACGGGGTATTATCAGACAGACTATCTAACCAGTTAATTGCCCTATTTGTAAACTCGGTCGTGGTATAAGTGGCCATATCCATCATTTGCCCATTTTCAATCAAAGGCCAATCATAATAGTCTTGTACACCACCACTTCTCAGCCCCGCAAAATAATCAATACCTGATTGATTAGGGTCACTAAAAGCATCTCCTAAGTGCCATTTACCTATTAAAGCAGTTGCATACTCTTGAGTTTTATCATCACCTTTAAGTTGTTCATGTAGCGTTGTTTCGCTCAAATCTAATACGTCACCTGGTGAAAGTACTTGAGTTTGAATACCATATTTACCCGTTAATAAAGTTGCCCGAGTAGGTGAACACACAGGGTTTACCCATAAGTTTTCAAATACTAAACCTCTTTGTGCCAGTGCATTTAAATTAGGCGTATTTGGTAAATCAGAAGAAAGTGAATATTGTGCTGAAGCATCTTGCCCCATGTCATCAGCAATGAGCAGTAGAATGTTTACAGGTTGAGTTGCAACTGGAACTGTATCGCTTATTTTCAAATTGAAAGAAGTTGAGGTGCTTTCATTATGAATATCACTGGCAACAATAGTCACAACAACATTACCCTCCTCTGTTGGCGTCCCAGAGATGCTGTTATCTGTGACCTCTAACCCTATATCATTATTAGATAAGACTATCTCATATATAATTTCGTCTTCATCTGCATCAATAAAATGAGTATCATTTAATGGTAATTGCCACATAAATTGGCTACCAACAGTTAAAGATTGGTTTTCATAAGGCAGTACAAGCTCTGGCGGTGAGTTTACTGTAAGTGTAAATTCATAAGATATTGATAATTTACTGGGATCTGTCGCAGTTATAACGACTTTATATGTACCAGACTCTGAAGATTCTGCGTTGAGAACCCCATTAACTAACGTTAGCCAAGGTGCATTCGGTGTTACCACGATTTCATATGATAATTCATCACCATCAGAGTCAATAAATAAAGGAGAGCTGCCATCAATATTTAGATTGATAGTATTTGCTTTAAGCGTAAAAACATCACCAATTGGCGAATTTACAACTGGGGCTTGATTAGTATTCACTACATCGGAGGTATCTCCTGTATTATCACTACCGCCACCACAACCTAATAACGAAAAACTTAAAGCTATTATACTCAAAGCTTTATTTTTATTAAGCAGACCGTAAAGCATATCAATTCCAATTATTTCAATTTCTGATATAAAGATACTCAAAAAAATTAAAAACAACCATTGTTTGACAGGTAAAGTTATGTAAAGACTATGTAGTACGTCAAATGTAGTAAGAATTAAAGCGTTTTAATATTGTGGCTAATGCCAATAGTTATGGAGTCTTTGTTCAAACATATTTAAATCATAAAGAAGCGAAGCTCACCTCATAACCATGCTCGATATTATTTTATTATCAATATATTGACTCAGATAAAGAGCAAAAAAAGCAATATTTGCATAGCCCTTTTTCATAACGTAGAAATAAAATTTAAGCTTTTATCTAAAGGAGTCGTAGTCAGGAATAGAACCACTCTTTAATAAAGAAAACACTCACCTGCTTTGCTGTAAATGCTTTATAGCTGTTTTGAGTTCTTGCTTTTGCTAAATACTAATCAAGCCTTAGGATTAACCACACTCAGTGATTGCAACCAAACCAAACACATAAGTGCGGGTTAGTTTTTGATAAGAGATTAGACAAAAGCACGCTAATCTAATGTTTTGTGTCCATGCCATAATTGACTTGTTTTAACTACATTACTACACAGTCAATTTCTGTTTCAACCAACCATTGCTCATCAATGAAACGACTTACCTCAACAAAAGTACAGGCTGGCTTAATAGCTGAAAATAATTCACCATGAGCCTTTGCCGCTTCTTCCCATTTAGAAATATCAGTAAGCATTATTCGAGTTCTAATAACATCACTAATATTCCCACCAGCTTCTTCTATCGCACCAATTGATAACTCAAGGCAGTATTTCGTTTGACGGTAGACGTCGCCGATATAAACAGTTTCACCATTATTTATTGGAGCTGTTCCTGAAACAGATATTTGATTTCCTACGCGACATGCACGAGAAAAGCCTATAGGTACTTCAAGATGTGATCCAGAACTGACAGTTTTTCTCATAGGTCGACCTGTAGTGTTGTGTTACCCACTAAAAATAGTTGGCTAAAATTTGTGAGGCACGAACAAATCCAACTGTTATTTGTCCGAGTTGGCGACCTTGTTAATTGCCACTATCCGATGAATCGTCGTTACTGTAATCACTTAATTCACCAAATGCTGAAGAGTGATTAAACGTTCCTGAAGATATTAGACGAGGAGGTCTATTTTTTCTGTTTAAATATTCTGTTTTTCCATAATCTCTATATTGAGACAGAGTTCCATTAAAAATTTGTTTCGCCAAATCTAAATTTTTATCAGATATTTTTGCTCGGGACAAAGCGTACAATATTTCTTCATCCGAATACGACTCTTTATCACCATAAGTACTCAACCAAGGAGTTAGCTTATTCGCAATCCTCTTTAACTTCCAATTTCGTAAAGCTTTCAGAAGCATAACCTGCTCTCCCTTGGCTGAAGTTTTCGCGCATGTTACCGTGATAATTAACGCTTGCCGTAAACGGCTTTGTTCTACGCAATTACACTAATAAGTGATACCGTACTGGACCAGAAAATATAAAGTACCAAACAATACTAAATTGATAAATAAGGGAAAAGCAAACAGCTCAGTTTTTTGCTGAGTTGAAAATTTATTGGTGTTAATTTTAAGGGAAAGTATAAATATTAACGCATATAAAGTTATAGGCAGAATCAGTACTGAGATCCAGTACCCTAAGAATGAAGCTAAAATATCTGCTGTATATCCAAAATGCACGATCGTGAGTGAGAACGCTATGATAGTTAGCGAGATTTTATCCCCTATCGTAGATTTTGCACTCATACTTTCCTTTGCGTATAACGCCCGATTAACGGGTAAAAAATAGCAGGCTAAACTTAGCGACGAAGGAGCACAGCCTGCTGTTTTGCGTCCCTTTGTTGAGGCACTTATTATACTTACACGTTACTAGACTCGATCTTGTAATAACCACCTCCGCTATCAGAATATGACATACCACTATACTGATACAAGACAATAGAGATACAAATTAAGGTTGCTGCAATATTAGTTTTTTTAATTGAGTTGTAATAGTGAGTCTTAAAATTGGGTGATACTTTTAAGTATAGAAATATTGCCAAGAACAGCGGTACAGTAATTATTAAAATTAGCCCAACAACAAAAAAATGAGTCAAATAATCTTCATAGTAGTATGGGAAAAGTTTATCCCATACTAGTGAGAAAAAAGTGAAGTAAACCAGAATACATATGAATGTCGAAACAATTGATACTAGAACTTTTTTCATTCACCGAACTCTAGGTAAGTATAACGCCCTGTTAACAGGCAAAATAAAATTGGCTAAAATAAGCGACGAAGGAGCAAAAGCCAACTGTATTTTGTCCTTGTTTAACAGCTTGTTATATTTACAAACCCTCAAATGTTGGGGCAACTGTAAGCTTTACATGTTTAAATTTGTTAAATACGTCGGCAGGTAAAACTTTTAGCTCATTAAATGGAGAGGAGGCCGTAACTGCTTTAATAGCAGCAATATCCAATTCAGGAATACCTGATTCATTTGTTATGTTATATTCAATGACTTCAGCATTGTCATTTAGAAAAAACTCGATTTTAATTTCTTGCCCTTTGAACTTTCTATCAGCGGGAAAATTAGAGGACAATTTATTAGTCACAAGTTCAACGCAAGACTCCATATCAAAGCAACTATCAGGCTTCAAATTTGTCGCAGCGCAACCGACCAAGAAATTTAAAGCAGCTAACATTAAAATTTGACGCATAAGTTCCCTGTAAATATAACAGCTTATTCTCTCCCAAACTGCCTGTATAAATACCGACAAAACGGGCTATATTACGTGTCCCAATATTCACACAAGAAAAGTCTATTGTAAACATGAGTTTATAATATCCAATTTTTTTCACCTGTGAAAATTGGACAAAACGCTCTGTAATAATGTTATGAGACAAAATCAATGAACTGTATGAATAAACAGCCCTATTTTTAATTCTATAAAAAAAAGGGCCTATTAAGGCCCTTAACTATTCATTTTATGTTTTAAAGATGGTCTTTAAACAACTTATAAATACGACGGTACTCATCTAACCAACCCGTTGGCTGTCTAAATCCGTGTGGCTCAACTGGGTAAATCGCTGTTTCGAAGTTTTCTTTCTCAAGCTCGATAAAGCGTTGAACCAGTCGAACTACGTCTTGGAAGAAAACATTATCATCAACCATTGGTGCGTTGATAAGTAATGGCTTTTCTAAGCCTTCAGCAAAGTAGATTGGTGAACTACGACGATACGCAATCGGGTCAACATCTGGGTGGTTGAGAATGTTCGACGTGTATGGCGTATTGTAGTAGGCCCAATCAGATACAGGACGAAGTGCTGCGCCCGCTTGGAATAAATCTGGCTTTGTGAGTAGTGCCATAAATGTCATAAAACCACCGTAAGAACCACCATAGGTACCTACTGCGCCTGTATCAACATTTACATTTTCAGCCATCCATTTAACGCCGTCTTCTAAATCTTGAATTTCAGGTGTACCCATTTGGCGGTAAATAGCTGTACGCCAATCACGGCCGTAACCTTTAGACGCTCTGTAATCCATATCCATGACCACATAGCCTTCGCTTGCTAGTAGTGAATGGAACATAAACTCACGGAAGTAACCAGACCAACCCATGTGAGAGTTTTGTAAGTAACCCGCACCGTGATTGAAGATAACAGCTTTACGTGTTTTACCAGTCTCACCTTCTACGTAGTCAGCTGGGTAATACACTTTTGCATAGATTGGTTGTTCAGTATGACTCGAAGGTACAGCAACGATTTTTGGTGCGATTAATTTTTTATTTAAAAACTCGTCAGACACAGTATTCGTTAGACGCGTTACTTGTGCGTTTGGCTTAGCATCTGCAACATATAGTTCATTCGGCATCATGATTTTTGAGTGATTAAGCAATAGTTTTTGCTCATCTTGGCTCAATTCATAATCCGTCATACCATCTAAGTCAGTTAGCGCTACTTTTTCTGCTGTTTGCGTATTCACGCGATAAACTTCGTAAATACCTGGGTGCTTAACATTCGCTTTAAAGTAGATTTGCGAATCATCTTTGCTTAGCGTTAAGTGTGATACAACAAATTGACCTTTTGTAAGTTGCTTTGCTTTGCCATTTACAGGTTTAGTATAAATATGGCTATAACCTGTTTCTTCAGACAAGTAATACAATGTATCTGAATTGTTCATCCAGCCAAAGTCATTGTACGTGTAGTTCACCCATGCATCGTCATGTAAACGATGTTGTGATTTGAACTCTCTATTGTCAAAGTCAACGGTTGCTATCCAACGGTCTTTGTTATCCCATGCTTCAAGCATTACCGCAACTTGAGAGCCTGACGAGTTCCACTGTACCGCACTTTGATCCCAACCCCAGTCCATCATCAAGTTAATATGACGAGGCTCACGTTTTGATTCGTAAGTTCTGCCTTCGGCTTTTGCGTTCTCAGCTTTTTCAGCAGCTAAAACATCTTCATCAAAACCTGGTAGTGTTTCATAGCTTAAAGTTGTTTGTGCTTTAGATGCGATATCAATGAAAATCACATCTGAGCTAGATGGCTTCGAATCAGCTACGCGACGACGAGCAGGTACTGCTTCGATGTCACCGTTTTGTGACACATAGTTAGGCATAATGTCTGTATCAGCGCGCCATGGTGTGCTCTTTGTCACAACGGCGATAAGTTTATCGCCTTCTGGAGAAAGGCTTGCTTCTACAAGGCGGTTACCTTTACCTAGATAAAATTGATTAGATGCAATTGTGTCATTTTCAGCATTTAATTGCGCTTTGCGCTGTTCTTTATCTAGCGCGTTTTTATGCGTTAGCTTTACAAAATCAATCAGCTTGTGTTGCTCTTTGGCAATGTAAGTTGATGGCTCTTGCGTGCCTTTAGGTTTGTCAGCTAGATGTAATTTAACAAGCTCTTTAGTAAGACCTGAATTAATATCTACGCTAAAGAAGCTATTACCAGTGCGATAAGCTAATTCACCAGAATTTAAAAACTGTAAAGAGCGCGCTCTATCAGAGCTCTGTGTAAGCTGTTTGATTGCGCCCGTTTTTATGTTCTTAACAAACACATTGCCTTCAAACGTATAGGCTTGCACTGCACCGTCTTTTGAATAAACCGCGTTTTTAGCACCAACCGTATGAAGTTGGTTTAATACAACTTGCGTAGGCGCTTTACCAGTTGTAACAGCAAACGTATTGCGTAATTCATTACCCGCTTGCTTGCGGTTGAAAATCACAGTTTGGCTATCTGCAGCCCAAAATGCGCGCTCAGGTTGACGACCCAACCAATCAGGGTGTGCCATTGCTTGTTTTAATGTAATATTCTCACCGCCAAAATCTAAAGGCGTTGCAACAACAGGGGCGAAGTTTGAAGCAGGTTCAGCATTTTTAGCGTCAGTCGATGTGGTTGTTTGACAACCAGTTAAAAACAGGCTCGCTGCAACTGCAGCAGAAATTAGAGAGTGTTTGATCATAGTTATTCTTCAACTTGTTAGACTAGCTCAATTTAAGCAAATGCGACGCTAGAATACGAATTATTTTAGATAAAATGACAATAATTAAGGAAGTGCGTAACGCTTAGCGTAAGATCATTTGAATTATGAACATAAAAAAGGCCAGCATAGGATGCTGGCCAAATACTCTCTGCGCTCACATAGTCGTTGATGAACAACGATTATGAAATGAGGCCTATCCGCGCCTCATTACCTAAGACTAGTCCATTTTTGAAAAGTTCCAAGAAAATTGCATTAATTTATCACCCCATCAATGATAAGCAATAAGATAACTGAACTTACAATACCCCAAAGCAGAGTGGCCATCGCTAAAGGGCGCCATCCTGTTTGTTTTAACATAGTCAGAGATACACTTGATCCGACTAAAAATAAACAGGCATAAAGTACATGTTTTGCTCCCGCGTAGCCAAACTGCCAAAAAGTTGAATATTCAGGAAGGTACGTGTTAATAAGCGCGGCTAATAAAAAGCCGACGATGAAAAGTGGAATACTTGCTTTTTCTTCGCTTTTCCAAAATACGCCAGCCAATGCCGTATAAGGAATGATCCACATTGCGCGGGTAAGTTTGATTGTTGTTGCAATACCTACTGCGATTGGACCATATGTTGAGGCTGTTGCTACTACACTGCTTGTATCATGGATAGCAAGGGCTGCCCAAATTGCAAATTGTTCTTGGTTTAATTGAAAGTAATGCCCGATTGCAGGAAAAATCAATAAAGCTAAACCATTTAATAGAAATACGATGGCGAGTGACACCGCAATTTCATGCTGTTTTGCCTTGATCACTGGCGCCATTGCTGCAATTGCGCTACCACCACAGATGGCAGTACCAAAAGACAATAAAACACTGGTGTTTTTATTTACCTTAAAGAGCTGACCTAATATTTCACCAAGCCCTATTATCGCAGTTATGCTCACAATGGTAAGAACAAATGAACTTCGCCCTACTTCAAGTACATCATTAAAGTCGACATTAAATCCTAGCCCTATTACAGCTAATTTTAATAACCATTTGCTAGCTTGATTACTTAATGATAAATACGGGTTAGCAAAAATCAGTGTGAAAGCAAGACCAAGAAGAAGAGATAATGCGGGACCTATAAACCCTGTCAGACAAAGTACAAATAACCCAATAAACGAAAACTGTTTAATAGACTGACTAGTCACTTTGCTAACGCCTTATTTAGTTTTTGAAATTCCAATAAATTGAGTCAAAAAAGCCGAGTTAAACTCGGCTTTTTATTATAGTGCTTTTAACTGCTCAGCAGTTGCCTGAACACCAGGATAATCTTGCTCTGGCAGCACTTTTGCCAAGTCAGCCAGTTTATCACCAAGTTCAGATAAGCTATCAGCTGAAACGTTAATATGACCCATCTTACGGCCTGGTTTTGCAGATTTGCCATACCAGTGGCTGGTTGTGTCAGCAACAGCCAAAACTGCTTTTGGAATAGCAGCTTGCCCTAGTACGTTGATCATCGCAGTTGGGCGATTCAAAACCGTTGAACCTAGTGGTAGGCCTGTAACGGCACGCATATGGTTTTCGAATTGGCTGACATGACACCCCTGTTGAGTCCAATGACCTGAGTTATGTACACGTGGTGCAATTTCATTTACCAATAAAGTGCCATCGACATCGAAAAACTCAATGGCTAATACGCCGACATACTCTAGTGCATTGGCGATAGCGGTAAACGCAGACTCTGCTTGCGCTTGAATTGCATTTTTCTCTTTACCCGCGATTGAAAGCGTTAAAACCCCATTGGTATGTTGGTTTTCAGTCAGTGGGTAAATCGCTGTTTCACCATTTTTTGAACGAACACCTATGATGGAAACTTCGCGATCAAATGGGATCATTTTTTCTGCAATAATTTGATGAGATGCATCTTTCGCTAAAAACTCAGACATCTCTGCCCAAATTTGCTCAACATCATCCAGAGATTTTACACGCCACTGCCCTTTGCCGTCATAACCTGCTTGACAAGTTTTGATTACCAAAGGCATTGCCAATTCATCAATTGAATCTAGCAAGTGCTGTTTTTCAGTAATAATTTTATAAGGCGCGCATGCAACTTTTGCAGCATCTAGAAGCGCTTTTTCTTTCGCTCTATCACCGCCCGTTGCTATGGCTTCAGTACCAGGATAAAACTTACCACTTTCATCACATAACTTTAGAATATCTAAAGGAATATGCTCAAACTCAGCAGTAATAGCGTCTGCAGAATCAATGGCTTGTTGTAATGACTGATCAACTGTTAAAAACGTAACAGGATCGATGACTTTTTCAGAGCCAACATCGTAAGCTGTAACATGAATGTCTAAGTTCTTCGATGACAAGCTCATCATTCGCGCAAGTTGCCCTGCGCCAAGGACTAAAACGTTCATATTACTCAGCAGGATTTGGGTTAGCTAAAATTGTTTCTGTTTGTTCTTTACGGAAAGCTTCAACTTTTGCAAAGATTTCTGGTTGTTGACAACCTAAAATCTGAGCTGCAAGTAAGCCCGCGTTAGCCGCACCCGCATCACCAATTGCCAATGTCCCAACCGCTACGCCTTTTGGCATCTGGCAAATTGAAAGTAATGAGTCAACACCGTTTAGTGTTTTTGATTTAACTGGTACACCCAGAACTGGCAAACTTGTGAAAGCCGCAGCCATACCCGGAAGGTGTGCAGCGCCACCAGCACCTGCAATGATAATTTTGATACCACGATCAGCTGCGCTTGATGCGTAATCAGCTAGAAGTTGAGGTGTACGGTGAGCTGAAACTACTTTTGTTTCATATTCGATGCCAAACTTGTCCAGCATGTCTGCTGCATGTTGCATAGTAGGCCAGTCTGATTTTGAGCCCATGATAATGCCAACCGTCATAATAAATCCTCAGAAGTTTTGAACGATAGAAAAACAAACTGCAGGCTCTTATTGGGGGTAAGCCTGCAGTTTCTATGTGGGTATTATACCTATCTAGATAGGTAATACCATTGAAAAGTATCAATGTATAAAGCGGTTAGTTATCCGACTCTTGTTGTGCTAGGTACTCGTCATATGTGCCTTTAAAGTCGATAACTTTACCGTCTTTAATTTCCCAAATACGGGTTGCAAGCGATGATACAAACTGTCGGTCATGTGACACAAACAACAACGTACCTTCGTACTGCTCAAGGGCTAAGTTAAGCGCTTCGATTGATTCCATGTCCATGTGGTTTGTTGGTTCATCCATCAACAAAATATTATGCTTGTGCATCATTAATTTGCCGAACAACATACGACCTTGCTCACCACCAGACAGCACTTTTACAGACTTTTTAATGTCATTTTGTGAAAACAGCATTCGGCCTAAGAAACCACGAACCACTTGTTCGTCGTCACCTTCTTGCTGCCATTGCTCCATCCACTGAAATACAGTTTGGTCCTTTTCAAACTCATCCGCATGATCTTGTGCATAATAACCAATGTTCGAATTCTCGGACCATTTAAACTCACCTGTTTTAGGCGCTAAACGACCCGCTAAAGTGTGTAATAACGTTGATTTACCAACACCATTTTCACCAATGATAGCGATACGTTCACCTACTTCAACTAGGCCTTCTAAGCCTGAGAATAAAGTGCTGTCATAACCCTGTGACACATCGGTAATTTCAAGTGCATTTCTGAAAAGCTGTTTACTTTGTTCAAAACGAATGAAAGGCGATTGACGAGACGATGCTTTAACTTCGTCGAGTTGAATTTTATCAATCTGTTTTGCACGAGAAGTGGCTTGTTTTGCTTTTGACGCATTTGCAGAGAAGCGAGATACGAATTGTTGAAGTTCTGCAATTTGCGCTTTCTTCTTGGCATTCTCGTTTAATAGTTTTTCTCGCGCTTGAGTCGCTGCAAACATATACTCGTCATAGTTACCAGGATAGACACGTAATTCACCGTAGTCGATATCAGCCATATGCGTACAAACAGAGTTCAAGAAGTGACGGTCGTGCGAAATAATTAACATGGTACAATCACGCTGGTTAAGGACTTCTTCTAACCATTTTATTGTATAAATGTCCAAGTTGTTGGTTGGTTCGTCTAGTAGCATGATGTCAGGATCTGCAAATAACACCTGCGCAAGAAGTACACGAAGTTTGAAACCCGGTGCAACTTCTGACATTAAGCCATAGTGTTGCTCAGTACCAATACCAACGCCTAAAAGTAACTCACCTGCTTTTGCCTCTGCCGAGTAGCCATCCATTTCAGCAAATTGCGTCTCAAGATCGGCCACTTTCATACCATCTTCTTCACTCATTTCTGGTAAAGAATAGATACGATCACGCTCTGCTTTAATTTCCCAAAGCTCTTTGTGACCCATAATAACTGTATCAATAACAGTGTATTGCTCGTAAGCAAACTGATCCTGATTAAGTTTCGCTAAACGAATATTTGGAGCTACACTCACGTTACCCGCAGAAGGCTCAAGTTCAGAGCCTAAAATCTTCATGAATGTCGATTTACCACATCCATTGGCACCGATAAGGCCGTAGCGATTTCCATCACCAAATTTTACAGAAATGTTTTCAAAAAGTGGTTTTGCACCAAACTGCATGGTGACATTAGATACGTTTAAAATAACGAGCTCCAAATAGCATATAAAATAAAACTACTGGTATTTTAAACTAAAGGTTTTTTGAGAGCCACCAGAGAGTGGCTAAGAATAGAAACTAATGCACGAACACGTTAAAAATATAATTCCAATCTTTTTGATACTTTTGTAACTTTTCGATAATAGAAGGGGTAATTTCGGTTCCAGCAGTGAGAATGATTGCACCTTGTTTGTTTAGTAAATCTTGAGTCAAATGCATACCTGACTCTAAACAGCTTACACCAACACATACATCAATATCGTGATTTTCGAATACCTTACCACTGGTAAGAAGATCGAAATAAACTTCAAGGATGTGCGGATCATAAAATTCGGTTGCTAAAGTGCGCATGGTTTGCATTGCCTGATCTTGCTGCATTTTCTCTCCGGTTATACGACCAATTAATAGTTTATCGTAGTCGTTTACTATGGAAAGGATCCTGCTGATGGTGGGGATGTTGTCAGCAATTAAATGACCCGGTAGGCCTGTACCATTATAATGTTCGTACTGATGTAAGATGCCTTTAGCGATGATTTGCAAGTTAGGCAGCTTCTGAAGGATTTCAGCCCCTTTGATTGCATTTTGTTGCTTTGCAATAAGTTGATCTTTAGTAAGTTCATTTTCGGAACATTTCACTAATTCATCAGGTAATGAGACTTTACCGATTTCATGCATCAACCCAGATAAATATGCTTGAGTGACGAGTGGTTTTTCTAGTCCTAGATGCTTAGCAACGAGTCTACAGTGCGAAGCTACACGCTTTATGTGCCCATCATCACTTCCGGTAGTGTCTTCGATGATCAAATTTATCATCTCTATCACATCATGAAATAACCTGCGTTGCTTCTGATTAACATTTTTTAGTTTATCAGTCAGTTGCGACAATGAAGTCGTTCGTGCTTGAACCTTGCTTTCAAGTTCATCGTTATAGTTTTGAAGTTGTTTGTTTTTTTCTTCTAATTCGTTTTGCAAACGAATTACAGATTGTTTCAATTGGTACTGATCACAAGCCTGCATGACTATTTCTTTTAGGTCTTCATTACGCCATGGCTTGCTAACGTAGTTTGATATTTTACCTTCGTTAATTGCTAATGCGGTAGAGTCTATATCTGAATAGCCAGTAAGAAGAATTCGAGCAGTATTAGGATTAATTGTAAATGCGTGTGCAAGCAATTCTGCGCCAGTCATTAACGGCATCTTCATGTCTGAGATTATAACCGCAAACTCTTGTTCTTTTAGAATTTCAACAGCTTCTAATGGTTTATCACAAACAGTCACATCTAGCTCCTTTCTAAAAAGGCGCTTTAGAGCGTTGAGTACCTCTGTCTCATCATCCACTATCAAAATTGGCAATTTATCAGACATTAAAAAAACCTTATGTTCTTGCAAATGATTTTAAAACATTGCGTTAAGTAAAAAGTGACACTATTTTAAAAATATATCAACCTCATAACGCGAAATGCGGAGATTTAAATGAAAGGCAGTGTTTTCAACGCGCTACAAGAGTTTGTAGAAACCAATCATGGCTTAGAAGCATGGGACTCCATGTTAAACACACTCGACCTTCCCTCTCAAGGGATCTACACATCTTCAATTAAGTACGATGACAGCGAAATGTTCAGCATCGTGACTTACTACTGTGAAGCATTAAACGTACCAGCTTCGGATTTACTGCGAACATTTGGTGAATTTTTATTTGCCAAGCTTATGCCTATGGCACCCACTGAAGCAAAACAAGCACCATCACTTCATGCTTTTTTATATATGGTTGATAACTTGATCCATGTTGAAGTCAAAAAGCTCTATGCCGACTCAAACTTACCAGACTTTGATTACAAAGATCAGAATGACAAACATTTAACTATGATTTATCACTCTGAACGTAAACTGTGTCACCTATCTGAAGGTTTAATTCTAGGTGCAGCTAAACACTTTGGCGAAGAAGTTTCTATATCCCAATCACAATGTATGCATGAAGGTGATGAAGCTTGTCATATTGAAGTAAGGTTTCTATGAGTGAAGATGCACACAATAAAGTAGAAGTACTCGAGCGGGCATTAAAAAGAGAACGAGCGGCTAGAAAGCTCGCTGAAATGCAACTAGAAAACTATACTCGAGAGCTATTAGAACAAGAAGTTTTAAATGATGAAACGCGTATGGAAGTCGAGAACCAACAAACACAACTCTCTTTTTTAACCGGCCTTTTAGCCGAAACATGGAGTAAACCAACACTCAAAAAGATAGTTGAGAACTATCTTGAACGAACATGTGCTTTTTTGTCTAAACCAGACAACTTATTTATCGAACTAGATAGCCAATTTAATTTTGGTCAGTTTCAATATTATACTCAATCAAGTACAGAGACGGAGATTAATGAACATTTACAATTGTTAAAGTCTTTTTTGGCTCAACTAGATAGATCAAAGCTATTTGACTTGTTACTTCAAGAACAAGAAACACAATTAATTGATACCAATGAGATTAGTAACGAACCACAAAATTTTTATCAGTTTTGTGTCATGGTTCCTCTGTACACTCTTACACTTGAAGATAAAAAGACAGTCGGTGTAGCCGTCTTACTTTATGAAGATCAACAAGATATTAATATAACAAAGCTACAAACTCTTGAGTCATCTAGAAGTATGCTTTCTATTGCGATCGAAAGAAAAAGAGCTGAAGAAGAGCTGCAACAACAGCTTATAAACCTTGAAGAAACAAATAAAATCCTAGAACAGACACAATTACAGCTTGTTGGCCAAGAGAAACTGGCCTCGTTAGGATATTTGGCCGCAGGCGTAGCCCATGAAATCAATAACCCTGTGGGTTTTGTTTTAAGCAACCTAGATACTATGTCTGATTACATAAATGACATTAAATCTGCGGTACAACCACTTGCAGAAGCATCAAATGACGAATCATTAACTCAATTAAACAAAAACTATGAAGAATATGAGTTACCTTTTTTATTTGAAGACAGTGACGAAATATTGAAATCGTCCGTTGAAGGCCTTGAGAGAGTAAAAGCAATTGTCGCTGATCTAAGTACATTTTCACGTATGGATAACGACGAATTAGAACCGATTGATGTAACAAAAGTCATCAATAAGTCACTCAATATGGTAAGTAACGAATTTAAATATCAACACAAAATAGAAACTGATTTACTTGATACTGCAACCATTCTAGGTATAGAAAGTAAATTACAGCAAGTTTTTATTAACCTGTTTGTCAACGCAAAGCAAGCAATGGCAGAAGGTGGAACTTTGTTTATACGATGTTATAGAGAACGCACAAAAATAATGGTTCGCGTTAAAGACGAGGGTAAAGGCATACCTCAAGAAAACTTAAAGGAAATATTTACTCCCTTTTTTACAACTAAGGCACCAGGTGAAGGTACAGGCTTAGGTTTATCAATTTCTTACAGTATTTTACAGCAGCACAATGCGAAAGTTGAAGTGCTAAGCGAACCCAATAAAGGAACCGAATTTATAATTTCTTTCTTTGAGTTCTTTTGATCATAAAATTTGTCATCCAATAATAAGTGATACTCATTTAGGTATCACTTATATAAATTGAGTAGTTAAGAATATATTTAAAAATATTGCGCTTACAATTTAATTGTTAAAAGGTCTGTCAATGCCTTATAAATTTTCAATTTTGCTTTGCTTTTTGCAAAAGGCGCGACAGCCAGTAAAGGCGCATCAATTCGTTGTTTTAAGCTTTCTAAATTCGCCTCAAATTCGGACATGTTAGGATCAATCTCATTTGCGACCCACCCTACACACTTTACACCTTGGGTCTTCAGAGCTTGCATTGTTAGCAGTGTATGATTCAAACAGCCTAACTTCATACCGACGACCAAAATGACGGGAATTTCTCGGGCTTTTACCCAGTCTGATAAATACTCAGTATCATTAATTGGTAAAGACCAGCCACCGGCGCCTTCTACAAGAGTGAACTCTGCACCAACTGATAAAATCTCTTTATAATGATGGTTAAGTTCAATCTGACTTATTTCTTTGCCTGCTCTCTGTGCTGCAATATGGGGAGCGATAGGTGGCTCAAAACAAATGGGATTGATGATTTCATATTTAGCATGGACATTTGAAGATTCCATAATGTTCAAAGCATCTTCATTGACCAACTGGCCAAATGCCTCTTCTGCACCTGCAGCGATAGGTTTGAATCCAATTGCCGAACGTTTATGCTGAGTCAAAAACTTAAGTAATAAACAAGTAACATGGGTTTTACCGACTTCAGTATCGGTACCTGTAATAAAAAAAGAATTCATTATTTCGTTAACTCCAAAATACCGACTTGGTAGCTAATAATTGCTTTACCGTCTTGTAATGGAAAAGCGGACAATAGATTTTTATATGCTGTTTTTCCTAATAGCCCCCGCTCTTTTTGACACTCTGTTAGATGATTTGCGCCAATATTTTTCACCGACTTTAAGGCGTTTATTGGCTTATCATAATAATCTTGAAGACAGTGCTGATTAGAATAAACCACTTTGAACCCTTCGCTCTGAGCAATATTAATTAACTCGGTTAGGTTCAAAAAATCATTAATGTGTTGTTTATCATCGACTACTTTCCATGCCTGAGCTATTTCAGACAAAGAACCATCTAATACTGTCGATATTAAAACTTGAGAGCCTGGCTTACTCGCAGAATGAAGTGATTTAAATAAAGTTTTAGGGTCTGCACTCCACTGAATTGCAAAGTTTGAAAATATAGTATCAAGCACGTTGTCAGAAAAAGGCAGATTATCCATATCTGCACAAACACGACTCACGTTATTCTCCGGATGCGTTTCAGACAACATGCCTAAACTCAGATCCATCGCTACTAGACAATCACTGTGATGTTTTAGTTTATGCTGATGCAATAAAGGGCCTGCGCCAAGGTCAAGCATAACCTGACTGCGTTTATTTAATCTTGAGAATAACAATTCTGCAGCCAACTTTTGCACATACGCATGTTGCTTGTATTGCCCTGCAGCTTTTGAAAACTGCTTCGCCGTTGACAGTTTATCGGGTGTTGCAATCATGTAGACACCTTTAAGGCTGTTACTAGCTTTTCAATATCATCATGAGTATGTGCTGCGGTAATTGTGATCCTGAGTCTGGCCGTATTGTGCGGAACAGTAGGCGGGCGAATTGCTGTTAGCCAAATCCCCTGCTCTTTGAGCTTATCTTGCGCACTTAATGCATTTTCAGCGCTCCCTAACACAACCGGTTGTATAGCGGTCTCTGAAGGCATTACAGGAATATTTAGATCAGAACAAAGATGCTTAAATAAGGTAATATTGCTAAACAACTGCTTTCTCTGCTCACTCGCGTCAAGTACACGTAAAAACTGCTGCTCTGCAGCTTGCACCATGAGCGGTGACATAGACGTCGAATAAATATAATCACGATTAAACTGGAGTAAAAAGTCGATGACTGATTTACTTGCTAAAACAGCCGCGCCCTGACACGCCATTGCCTTACCAAATGTGACCACCAAAATTTCAGGCTTACAACCAAGACCAACACTTCCCAAGCCATTTTCGCCTAATATACCAAAGCTATGCGCATCATCTAACATGAGCCAACCATTATGTTGTTGCTTTAGTTCTTCAAGTTGCTGCAGTGGCGCACAGTCTCCATCCATTGAGAACACGCCTTCGCTAATAATTAACTTATTCGCAGCTTTACTTTTTTCTAAACGCTGTCGTAAATGCCCCATGTCATTATGGTTGAAACGGATATGCTTGGCATCAGATTGCAAAGCCCCATCTATTAAACTGGCATGGTTAAGTTTGTCTTGGAAAATGGCAGAATCTAACGCGGCTTTTGAGCCTGAACTTTGTGAAAAAAGTGACTTAATAACACTGCAGTTTGCACTAAAGCCTGTGCTAAATAGTAAAGCTGACTCGTAGCCAAAATGTTTACACAGTAAGGATTCAAAATCTTTATGGCACTGGTGATATCCTGTAACAAGTGCCGAAGAACGGCTGCCAGTCAGTGTACCTTGTAACTCTAAATTAGACCCTAAACCAAGATAATCATTACTGGCAAAGTTAAGATATTGCTTACCATTTTTGCTCGTTAAAAAGCGTGCGTCACTTGAATCGGCAATTACATTGCGAGCACGCAACAAAGACTCTACTCGTCTCTGTTGCAGCGCTTCTTGTATAAATTCAAAAGCCATTCACTATGCTTCGTAAAATAGCTCTGACGTTGCCTTATCAGCAATTTTTGAACTTAAAGACGCTTCGTACGCTTCATCAGAGTAGTCTTGACGTTTCTCTGGATTCATACCGAGCTTCTTAAGTAAGTTCATATCAGCATCGGCTTCTGGATTTTCCGTAGTAAGTAACTTGTCACCGTAGAAAATTGAGTTAGCGCCAGCGAAGAAACACATTGACTGCATTTGCTCATTCATTGCAGTTCGACCAGCTGACAGACGCACATAACTGTGCGGCATCATAATACGTGCAGTAGCAATAGTTCGAATAAATTCAAAATGGTCTAGATCTTCAACATCTTCAAGTGGTGTGCCTTTAACTTTTACAAGCATGTTAATCGGAACACTTTCAGGTTGTTTTGGTAAGTTTGCAAGTTGCATTAATAAACCATAACGGTCACCCGCTTGCTCACCCATACCAACAATACCACCTGAACATACTTTCATGCCCGCATCACGCACATTGTCTAATGTATCTAATCTGTCTTGATAAGTACGTGTTGTGATTATTTGCTGATAATATTCAGGCGAAGTATCAAGGTTATGATTATAGTAATCAAGACCTGCATCTCTAAGGGCGTGTGCTTTTTCATTATCAAGCATCCCCAGGGTCATACATGTCTCTAGCCCAAGCTCCTTTACTTCACGAACCATTTTAGAAATATAAGGCATATCTCTGTCTTTAGGGTCAGACCATGCAGCGCCCATACAGAAACGTGTTGCGCCTTTCGATCGGGCTAATCTCGCTTGCTCTACTACTTTTTCTACTTCCATTAGGCGTTCACGATCTAAGTCTGTTTTATAGTGCGCTGATTGTGGACAATATTTGCAGTCTTCAGGGCATGCACCCGTTTTAATTGAAAGTAATGTCGAGATTTGTACTTCGTTTGGGTTAAAGTTCTCACGGTGAATACTTGCCGCTTTAAATAGCAAGTCGTTAAACGGCATGTTAAATAGTGCTTTTACTTCTTCGTAAGTCCAATCGTGACGAACTGTAGCCATAATCTGATACTCTTTTTATTCTTAGCCTGTCTATAAATTAGGCGATTGATTTGACGGTGATTGGCTTAGTCTACTGAGTGGCGTAGTATTGTCAACGTCACAACAAAGCTAAAGGTTTACAAGTGAGCAAATTTAACCCTATAGATATCGAATTTGATAAGCAACACATTTGGCACCCCTATACATCTATAGGAGATCCGCTACAAGTATATGGTGTTACACATACAGATAAAAACAAACTTTACCTTGATGATGGCACTGAACTTATCGATGGTATGGCCTCTTGGTGGAGCGCCATTCATGGTTATAATCACCCCAAAATAGTCTCAGCAATACAAGAACAGGCTCAAACAATGTGCCATGTAATGTTCGGTGGTATAACACACGCTCCAGCTGTTGAGCTTTGTAAGAAGCTTGTTGAATTAAGCCCTGAGCCTTTACAAAAAGTGTTTTTAGCCGATAGCGGCTCTGTAAGCGTTGAAGTTGCAATAAAAATGGCACTGCAATACTGGCTAAGTAAAGGTGAAACGAATAAAACTAAACTCATGACCGCTAAAAAAGGCTACCACGGAGATACCTTTGCTGCGATGAGTGTCTGTGACCCAGTCAACTCAATGCACAGTATGTATCAGGGTTTCTTACCTGAACATATCTTTGTCGAAGCTCCAAAAGCTGGTTTCTACGATAACGAAAATGAAGCTGAACTAGCAGCGTTAGAACAGGCTTTTGAACAACATAGCAATGAAGTCGCCGCTTTTATCATAGAACCTATAGTACAAAACGCTGGTGGCATGAACTTTTATCATCCGTCTTATCTCAAAAAGCTCAGAACACTGTGTGATAAATATCATGTACTGCTCATTTTAGATGAAATTGCTACTGGCTTTGGCAGAACAGGTAAAATGTTTGCCTGTGAACACGCAAACATCAGCCCAGATATTATGTGTATTGGCAAAGCGTTAACTGGTGGGGCGATGACTTTATCTGCGACATTAGCAACTGAAGATGTTGCTGTTGGGATCAGTCAAGGTGAAGCTGGTGTTTTAATGCATGGGCCTACTTTTATGGGGAATCCTCTTGCCTGCTCTGCTGCCAATGCAAGCTTAGAACTGCTACAAGAAAACGATTGGCTATCTCAAATCAACCGTATCGAACAGACAATGAATACTCACCTATCTCAATGTTCAGAATTAGATGCGGTAGCAAATGTTAGAGTTTTAGGTGGTATTGGTGTTGTGCAAGTAAAACGAGCCGTTGATGTTGCTAAAATTCAAAAGTATTTTATTAGAGAACATAAGGTTTGGATCAGACCTTTCGGCAGGCTGATTTACATAATGCCACCTTATATCAGTACAAATGAAGACATAATGGCTCTATGCTCTGCAATTTATCAAGCTATCTCTACAGAAGAATATTAAAGTATATAATCAAATAAATTAGCGTTATTTGTTCGAGCTGATACAAATAACGCTGAAACATGGCTATTAATTTGTTAGACTACTGCGCTTTATCTAATTAGTAGTAGAGTAAACTAACATATGCAGCAAACCGTCCAATTGCAGCCAGCAGAAGCTTATGTACCACCTAAATTCAATGTTTATCAACATCGTCAGATAGATAAGATTGAACAGCTTCATCAACTTCCTGAGCATTTACGCTTTGAGATGCGCGTTGTCGCCAATGTTTTTCCTTTTCGAGTTAATAATTATGTCATCGAAGAGCTAATTGATTGGGATAAAGTACCAAATGATCCCGTATTCCAATTAACTTTCCCACAACGTGGCATGCTTGATGATGAGTCGTATGAGCAAATGGCAGCGTTATTAAAGCGCGAACATACTCCAGAAGAAGTTTTTGAATTAGCAACACAACTTCGTCAAAAATTGAACCCGCATCCTGCAGGGCAAATGGATAAAAATGTTCCAACCTTTGAAGGTGAGCAAGTTGAAGGTATCCAACACAAATATAAAGAAACAGTGCTGTTCTTCCCTGCTCAAGGTCAATATTGCCACTCTTACTGTACTTTCTGTTTCCGTTGGGCGCAATTCGTGGGCAAAGCAACGCGCTTTAACAATAACGATGAAGAATTGCTTCATAATTACCTTGCTGAACACAAAGAAGTCACAGATCTTTTAATGACTGGTGGCGATCCTATGGTAATGCGTACAGTTAAGTTACGTAAGTACCTAGAAGCACTAAAAGAACCACGTTTCGATCACATTAAGACCATTCGTATAGGTACTAAGTCTTTAACATTTTGGCCATTCCGTTATGTTACTGATCCTGATGCGCAAGACCTATTAGCGTTATTAAAAGAACTTGTAGATGCTGGCAAGCATGTTTCAATTATGGCGCACGTTAACCACAAACAAGAATTGCGTACAGATATTAGTCGAGAAGCAATCAAGCTTATTCGTAAAACTGGCGCGCAGATCCGTACACAGGCTCCATTATTGAATAACTTAAACGTTGATTCTGATATGTGGGCTGAGATGTGGAAAGAACAAACTCAAATGGGCATGATCCCTTACTATATGTTCATTGAGCGTGATACAGGTGCAAAACGCTACTTCGAATTACCACTTTACAAAACTTGGGAAATTTTCCGTGATGCTTACAAACAAGTTTCAGGTGTAAGTAGAACAGTACGAGGCCCTTCAATGAGTGCAGGTCCTGGTAAAGTTGAAGTATCGGGTGTGACTGAAATCGCCGGTGAAAAAGTATTTGTACTTCGCTTTATTCAAGCGCGTAACCCTGAGTGGGTTCAGCGCCCATTCTTTGCAAAATACGACGAAGAAGCAACTTGGCTTGATGGTCTAGTTCCTGCGTTCGGTGAAGAAAAGTTCTTCTGGCAAGAAGAATACGAAGCAATGTAAATAAGTTAAATATGAATTGCGTAGTTAACTGCGCAATTCATATTCCACTCCTCCCCGTCAATTCAATAACACTTTTCTAAACCATAAACTATGATTTAAATAGTTAATTAAATTGGAGTTATGGTATGCCAATATCATTAACCAATGAAGAAAAGGCCATTCTACGAAGCGTTTCAATTCCACCAAGGCCTGAAGCACTCATAAAGTTTTCTGAAGAAACGAAAAAGCCTGAGCCAAATATTTCTCGTGTATCTGAAATTCTACAAGATGATGTTGGGATCTGTGCTGCAATACTTCAAGTTGTTAATTCAAGTGCTTTTAGGCGTGCAAAAGAAATAGAGTCGATTGATCAAGCCATCATGATCTTAGGCTTAAAGCGGTTAATCCCCTTAGTTAAAGCCGTTGCAGTTAAAGCCGCCGTTGGCACAGATCAAACCATGGCTCAATTTTGGGATAAGCAAACTAACATAGCGCATATTGCAAGTATAGTTGCAATGAAACTCGACAAACCTGCACTGTCTAATCACGCTTATATGCTTGCGCTTTTTCACAGTGTAGGTGTGGCAATTCTGAATCAACATTTTGACGATTTTGTAGAAGTGATGTCTTATGCAGATGAAAACAATTGGGATGACGCAGCTAAATTGCAGTTTGATAAATACCAGACAAATCACGCGACCATAGGTGCCTTACTTGCGCAGCAATGGCGCTTACCAAAAGTCATGATTAACATTATTTACTACCAACATGACACTGATGGTTTATTCCAATCAGAAGAATTGGATAAAGTCGGTTTAGATTTACTGTGTATTCTAAAACTCTCAAGACACTGTGCTTTTTTAATAGACAAACCAAGCGAAGTAAATGGTGAATGGCAAAACATCATGGATGACGTGATAGATCATCTAGATATGGAAGAAGAACAGTTATTCAATATTATCGAAGAAATTACAGATGAGATATGAGGGCTACAAAGCCCTCATTGCATAAATGCTACTTAAAACCTTTAAGCATATTTTCACAAACAACAGGTGTTGGTCTGTGGTTATCATCAACAGCAACAAAGGTAAAACTACCTGAAATAGCTAAGTGTTTATCATCTTTGTGCATGCGTTCTAGGAAGATATTAACATCCACTTTTAAGCTCGTATTACCAACATGAGACACAGTTGCGACTAATTCAGCAAACGTCCCCGCTGGTATAGCTTCTTTGAAATCCACTCTGTCCGAAGAAATAGTAACCAAAGGCTTTCGGCAAAAACGTGTTGCTGCAATAAAAGCGACTTCATCCATCCAAGCCAGTGCATCACCACCAAATAAAGTATTATGGTGATTCGTGCGTCCAGGAAAAACAGTCTTAGTTACAGACGTAACAGACTCTTTAATACGTTGCTCAATCAAGGCTTGTTTTTCAATATCATTCATTTAAGTTACTACTTAGTATTTGCTAGTTTATCTGTCATTAATAAAGCGGGATCTAAACGTTCATTGAACCAATTGAAACGCCAGTCTAAATGAGGTCCAGTTACACGGCCTGTGGCACCAATATCAGCGAAATGATCACCGACTTTTACCTTATCGCCCACGTTTACGTGTATTTTATTAAGGTGGATATAGGTTGAAGTGATCCCATGACCATGGTCGATGATCACCGTTCCGCCACTATAATATAGTTCAGGATCTGCCATAACAACTTTACCCGCAAGTGGTGCCCAAACGGGCGTGCCCGTTTTATTGGCAATGTCTAAGCCAAAATGTGGATTTCTAGGTTTGCCATTAAAGAAGCGCTGACTGCCATACACACCCGAAATACGGCCTTTTGCAGGACGTAAAACGGTGTCTTTAAAATAAGTAAAATCAGATTCTCCTGCTCTTGCAGCTCGGACACGTTTTGCATCATCTTTAATACGAGCAAGCACTGAATCTGGTGGTGAGACGTATTTCTTTTCAACACCCGTGATGCGATCGATTTTATATTCACGTTTAGTGATCACAATGTCTTGGGTATGCTGCTTACCTGCTTGGTCAACCCAAGTTAGCGTGTGTTTTGTATCTGCATCTCGACCGAAGCCGAACACAAACTCTCCCTCTTTGGTTATTTTTAGTGCTTTGCCATTAAAATAAACCGAGTTAGGCTTGTCTAACTTACCAATGATCATACCGCCTTGCGTTAGACTGCCTTTAAGTTCCAGTGCCATTGCACTAACACTGGCAGTCAAACCAACTAAAGCGAACAATGCGGCTTTAAGCATATGCAATGGCTCCTTTGCCTACGCCCTCAAATGCTTTTACTTTTACGGCATTGTCAGGATGTGTTTTTTTAATTTCTGTTGCTAAGTAATCAGCAATACACTCTACTGTTGTATCACAAGGTAAAAGATCACAACGCGCTTTACTGATTGCTAATTCGAAATAGCCTTGCGTAGATGTGTATGAAAACGCGTAGTCAGAATCTAAAGCTTTAATATGTTTTAGCTCTGAGTTATTAATTAAGTCTTCTTCAGATCCAAGGTAAATATCTTCCCATTTACGTGACCATTCTTTTTGCAAACGAGGCATTACGATGTTGTCCAGACTAATACCAATCAACGAGCGGTGGCCGTGAACAATACGCTGGCAGTTACCATCATGCTTTTTCAAGCCATGGCTATAGTGGTAATAAAAACTAGACGTCTGCTCTGGGCGAAGTTCAATATCGATGTCTTTAACGTTTTCAGGCATCTTAGGCATGATTTGCTGCTTCAAGAACTCAATCACTGATTGTTCATTCACTGTTTCAGCGTCAATTAGGCAAACAGCTTGTTCGGGAGCATACATTGCAATGTGATGCTCCTCACCGAATTGTGCATCAATCTTCACTTGTTCGTTTTCAATACTACATGTGCCATTTAAACGCTTAGGTATTGCAAGCTTATGATCAATTGTGTCATCGATAATGCGTTTAATCTGTTTTTTTACCAATGCAAAATCTAAGACCATAGACTCATTGTTTAAGTCTCCATGAAGGGTCAAGTCAGCAATCCAACTTTCACCTACCGGCCCTCTTTTATTACAAAAGTAAGAAAAATCAATAACAGTTAAAGCGTCTACGAATAAAATCATGTCGATCCAAAATGAACTAAGTTAACAAGAATCATTATAAAGAAATGTATTCTAAAAATCGCCCAAGTTAATGCAAGTTGTCATATAAAAATGTTTAAATGTTCAAATTATTAACAATAATCAACTGTTCAGAGTTGTTTGGCGTACATCTGTAAGCTAAAGTAGCCTGAATTTTATTTTGAAGAAAAAGTATTATGACTATGGAACCAAAGAACAGCTACACAAAAGAAGAATTGATCCTATGTGGTCGTGGTGAGATGTTTGGTGAAGGCAACTGCCGTTTACCAAGTGACAACATGCTAATGATGGATCGCATCATTGAGATCAACGATAACGGTGGTGAATTTGGCAAAGGTCAAATTATTGCAGAATTAGACATTGACCCTAACCTTTGGTTCTTCGATTGTCACTTTAAAGGCGACCCTGTAATGCCAGGCTGTCTTGGTCTAGACGCAATGTGGCAAATCGTTGGCTTTTTCTTAGGTTGGTCTGGTGGCCCAGGTCTTGGTCGTGCATTAGGTGTGGGTGAAGTTAAATTCACAGGTCAAATCTTACCAACGGCTAAAAAAGTGACTTACCGCGTAGATATGAAGCGTGTAATTAAGCGTAAATTATTTATGGGTATGGCTGACGGTACAGTTGAAGTAGATGGTCGCGTTATCTACGAAGCAAAAGATCTTAAAGTAGGTCTTTTCCAAGATACAAGTGCTTTTTAATTAAAGTTATAAGTACTTTGCTCTAACAACAAAGCCCTCAATTGAGGGCTTTGTTGTATTAAATTCTCTATATATTAAGTTTTAAACATATTGCGGTCATCAATGGCTTCTCGCCATCCGCCTAACCATTCTGATCTAGATTCTAATTGTTGATATGGACAAAGTTCTTTTGAGCGTCCTGCTAAACCTGCTTTATATCCTTGGGAATGTGCTCTTTCTAATCGATCACGCTTTTGTCTCTTCATAGGTAAATCCTCACCTTTTGTTTATTAACACTGCAAAACATTGCAACATTTAATGAATAGTTAATAAAAACGTAAAATTCAAATGTTACTAGCCTTTACGCTCAAATTAAAATGATGCATGTTTTATAAAGTCTAATTTTGTAAATACGAGAACACGAAGACAGTTAAAGAAATGACTTTAACGCTTCATAAAAGCAGGATTGGCCAACCCTTGGAACCTAATAAAACATATTCTTCATATAGCTGCAATATAATTTACATAATTAAAATTAACCCAAGAAAAAAAAGAATAATTTAAATAAACAATGAATAATTTATGAAATTTAAATTTAATATATCGAAATATATGCATTGTGCATCTAAAATTAATTAAAATTCACATTGTCATTTCAGAGTCATTATTTGCTTAAATAAAGTGCCTATTTTTTAAGATCTTACAGGCACAAAAAAGGCCGCTATAAAGCGACCTTGATCGTATAAACAGTAATTGAAAGAAGTCTTAATTAATAACTTCTAAACCGCCCATGTATTGACGTAATACTTCTGGTACCACGATTGAACCATCTGCTTGTTGGTAGTTTTCTAAAATTGCTACTAAAGTACGACCAACAGCTAAACCAGAACCATTTAATGTATGAAGTAGTTCAGGCTTCTTCTCTCCTTGACGACGGAAACGTGCTTGCATACGTCGTGCTTGGAAATCCCACATATTTGAGCAAGATGAAATCTCACGGTACGTGTCTTGTGCAGGTAACCATACTTCTAGATCATATGTTTTTGTTGCACCAAAGCCCATATCACCAGTACATAACACGACTTTTCTGTACGGTAGCTCTAATGCTTGTAAAATATATTCAGCGTGGCCAGTAAGCTCTTCAAGCGCTGCCATTGAATCTTCTGGTTTTACAAGTTGAACAAGTTCTACTTTATCAAACTGATGTTGACGAATTAAACCACGTGTATCACGGCCGTAACTACCCGCTTCACTTCTGAAACAAGGCGTGTGCGCTGTCATTTTGATTGGTAGTTCTTTTTCATCAAAGATTTCATCACGTGCGCAGTTTGTAAGCGGTACTTCAGCCGTTGGAATTAAGCTGAAACCTTCTTGCTCTTCGCCATCGTCGTTGATTAAACCTTTAGTGTGGAATAAATCACCTGCGAACTTAGGTAACTGGCCTGTACCTAGTAAGCTGTCTTTGTTTACAAGGTAAGGCACGTACATTTCTGTGTAGCCATGCTTATCAGCGTGTGTATCAAGCATGAATTGAACTAGTGCACGGTGCATACGCGCAACACCACCACGCATTACAGTGAAGCGAGAACCAGTTAGTTTTACACCCGTTTCAAAGTCTAAACCTTTATCAAGCGCTTCGCCTAAATCTACGTGATCTTTAACTTCGAAATCGTATTGCTTAGGTTCACCCCATTTGATGATTTCAACATTTTCACTTTCATCACTGCCAGCAGGCACATCTTCTGCTGGTAAGTTAGGTAAAGTTAAAGCGATATTATTTAGCTTAGCCAAAATCTCATCTTGTTCGTTCTTAGCCGCTGTAAGTTGGTCGCCTAAGTTAGCAACAGCGTCTAGTAGAGGCTGAATATCTTCACCTTTTGCTTTTGCTTGACCAATTGCTTTGGAGCGGCTGTTTCTTTCGCTTTGTAATTCTTGTGTTTTTGTTTGAAGCGCTTTGCGTTGCTCTTCTAAAGCATTAATCGCGTCAACATCAAGCTCAAAGCCACGTTTAGCTAGTCGAGCTGCTGCTTCAGCAATATCCTGACGTAAATATTTTGAATCTAACATTTTGCTTTTAACCTTTTTGCATGACTAAGTTAAGACCTAACCAAGCCATAAAAATACATAACACCACATTTAAGGTGATATTGAGAATCATCTTCACAATTTGCCCTTGTTGAAGTAGCAACAAAGAGTCCATCGAGAATGTAGAGAAAGTTGTTAATGCACCTAAGAAACCAATCACAATAAGTGACTTATAAGGGCTTACCGCGAGTACTTGTTTTTCAAGTAAGCCAAATACAACTCCCAATAATAATGAACCGATTATATTAACGGTCAAAGTGCCAAATGGGAATCCCCTACCCAGCAGTTTGAGCATTGTATCACTAATAAAAAACCTTAAACACGCACCAAGTGCGCCACCAAGTGCGATTGAGAGGTACATTTTAATCATTTGAATATCTTTTGTTCATACTCATGTGATTTAATGACTTTAGATATTCAAGCTTATCTTTTATTTGCTTTTCTAAGCCACGTTCAGAGGGTACATAATATTGCCTGTCTTTGATTTCTTCAGGAAAGTAATTTTCACCTGCGGCAAATGCCCCTTCTTCATTATGGGCATAACGATATTCATCACCATAACCTAGCTCTTTCATGAGTTTCGTTGGTGCGTTACGTAAATGAAAAGGTACTTGATAATCTGGGTCGGTCGAAGCATCTTGCTTTGCTTGGTTAAACGCCATGTAAACAGCATTACTTTTTGCTGCACTTGCTAAATAGATAGTAGCCTGTGCAATGGCTCGCTCGCCTTCACTTGGCCCTACACGTTGGAAAATATCCCACGCATTTAATGCTACTTGCATTGCTCTTGGATCAGCATTCCCAATATCTTCGGTGGCGATGGCTAAAAGGCGTCTTGCAACATAGAGTGGGTCGCCACCACCGGCTAGAATTCTACAATACCAATAAAGCGCAGCATCGGGATCGCTCCCCCTAACTGATTTATGAAACGCTGAGATCAGGTCGTAGAATAAGTCTCCGCCTTTATCATATTTTGCAAAATGAGAAGGTAATAGCTGACTTAGTACATCAGATGTAATAACCACTTGGCCATGTTGATCAGATAGCTCAACAGCTTGCTCAAGTAAATTCAAGGCTTTTCTAGCATCACCACTACTTACCTGCGAGATTTGCATAAGTTGCGCATCAGACACCGTGATTTGAAGCTTTAAAAGTGTCTCATCTTTAGTAATAGCGCGTTTTAATACCTGAACAAGCTCTTCATCGGTTAAAGCCTTTAATGTATAAACACGTGCCCGCGATAAAATCGCGTTATTCAGAGCAAAACTTGGGTTTTCAGTGGTGGCACCAATGAAAATAAAAGTACCATCTTCAATGTGAGGTAAAAAAGCATCTTGCTGAGACTTATTAAATCTATGAACTTCGTCAACGAATAATAAAGTTCTTTGTCCCATACTGAGATTTTGTTTTGCTTCTAAAACCGCTTCGCGAATTTCTTTTACACCTGAAGTCACAGCAGATAAATGCTGAATGCGCGCATTTGCATGGTTAGCAATTATTTCAGCGATGGTGGTTTTGCCAACACCGGGCGGCCCCCAAACGATTAGGCTATGCGCTCTGCCAGACAGTATGGCTTTGTATAAGGGTTTATCAGCGGCTAATATGTGTGATTGGCCGATATAGTCTGCTAACTGTGTTGGCCGCATTCTAGCGGCCAACGGCTTTACATCATTGCCAAATTCAAATCCTAAATTACTCACAAAACCTATTCACTTTGTGTTTGGTCGTCAATAACAACATGTTCAGGAATGGTAAAATTAAACAGGTTACTGTCTAAAGAACCGTTCAATTTAATATCAGAAAATTTAAACTCAGTTAATTGACCTGATAAATCCACCACCAATATTTTTGAAAGTTGTTTATCAGTATTAAACTGTAATTCTAACGACTCTACTTGCGAGTCTGTTGTCGATTTAGGGATAATTTTGTAATTATCTTTAGTCTTAGAAACCTGATACTTTTCCCATTGTGTTTTTGCATTTGTAGTTAATAAAACAAAAGGCGTTGTTTCGATCAGATTAAGACTGGCCATAATGGTCACTTGCTCTGCAAATTCATCGTAATAATAAGCACGATGGCCATCAGAAACTAACATGGTTGAGTCAGGCTCTTGTTGTTGCCAATGAATTTTTAAAGGCTGTGCTAACGCTAAGTTACCCGAGCCAGTTTGTAATACTTCACCTTGCTCATCCGTTACTTTTTGAGTAAAACTTGCTTTAAACGTCGTCATTTCAGAGAGTTTAGCTTTAAGTTCAATTGCAGCATCTGCAAATACGGCTTGTGACAAAAACAGCGAAGACAAACCGATTAAACTTGAGAATAGTGTTTTTTTCATCATTTAATTTACTCCCCCTTTAGGGACTAATACTTCTCGAGCACCATTGTGCCCTGGTGAACTTACGACACCTGACGCTTCCATTTGTTCAACTAAACGAGCAGCTCGGTTATAACCGACACGAAGCTTACGTTGCACACTCGAAACAGACACCTTGCCAGATTCAATAACAAAGCTAACGGCTTCATCATAAAGTGGATCAGATTCGTCGTCGCCACCTTCAGGTGTTTCACCCGGTAATAAAATATCTTCAGTGGCATCACCACATAAGATTTCTTCAATGTAATTCGGCTTACCTCGTGCTTTCCAGTCATTCACAACAGCATGCACTTCGTGGTCATCAACAAAGGCGCCATGAACACGAACTGGTACACTGGTGCCCGGCGGTAAATACAGCATGTCACCCATGCCAAGTAAGTTTTCTGCACCTTGCTGATCTAAAATGGTACGAGAGTCGATTTTACTTGATACTTGGAAAGCCATGCGAGTTGGAATATTCGCTTTGATAAGACCTGTAATAACATCAACAGACGGTCTTTGTGTTGCAAGCACTAAGTGAATACCTGCAGCACGTGCTTTTTGTGCTATACGCGCAATCAACTCTTCAACTTTTTTACCCACAATCATCATCATGTCGGCAAACTCGTCAATGACAACGACGATACTTGGCAGTTTATCAAGCTCTTCAGGCTCATTTGCCATACCATCGGTATCTTTAAATAGAGGATCTAATATTGGTTGACCCGCTTCTTTGGCCGCAAGCACTTTTTGGTTGTAACCTTTTAAGTTACGGACACCAAGTGCTGACATGAGCTTGTAACGTCGTTCCATTTCGCCAACACACCAACGCAGTGCATTTGATGCTTCTTTCATGTCTGTGACAACCTCACATAGTAAGTGCGGAATACCTTCATAGACAGACAGTTCAAGCATTTTAGGGTCTATCATGATCATACGCACATCTTCTGGCGGCGACTTGTAAAGCAAGCTCAAAATCATGACATTTACGCCAACAGATTTACCTGAACCCGTTGTACCCGCAACTAATAAGTGCGGCATTTTGCCTAAATCTGCAACCACAGGTTGACCTGCGATGTCTTTACCTAAAACCATGGTCAATGGTGATGGATTTTGTTCAAATTTAGGCGCGTTAATCACCTCAGATAGGCGTACAATTTCTCTATGTTTATTTGGTAATTCAAGACCAACGTAGGTTTTACCTGGGATCACTTCTACAACACGAACACTGACAGCAGATAATGAACGCGCTAAATCTTTTGCTAGACCGGTGATTTTCGCAACTTTAATACCCGGTGCTAAATCGAGCTCAAATCGCGTGACAACGGGACCTGGGTACACCCCTACTACACTCGCTTGAATATTAAAATCCAGTAGCTTCACTTCTACAAGACGAGAAACGGCATCCAATTCTTCTTTTGATATAGGATTTTTCTGTTTATCAGGCCTATCTAATAAATCGAGTGAAGGAAGTGGATCTTTTGGTGGCTCAGCATTAAGTAACTCTTCAAACTTTTCTTTCGCTGTTGGCTCTGGCACAAAAACAGGTTTGTCTTGTTCAACTTTTGGTTTTAGTGGTCTTGCTGGAGACTGAACTCTCGTTTCTTGCGCTACTACAGGTGCATCGTCAAGCCCTTGTAAGGCGCTAGAGGCATCAAAGTCGTCATCGTCAATGGCTGAAAAGTTGATTTCTTGCTCTAGAATGTCATCTAATTCATCGAATACATCAACTCGAGTCTTATCCGGACTAAAACTCTCAATGCTAGGTTCACTTTTTATTGCTGTAGTTTGCGTGCCTTGATTTATTTCTGACTCAGTTTTCTTTGTAAATAGTCTGTCTTTTAATTTTGCAATTGGTTTTTGCTCTAGCGATTGTTGAGAATTAAGTTCAGTTTCAGCATGGATGACTTCGGTTTTATCTGACACATCTTCAAGAGTTGCCATTTCATCTGACTGAACTTCAGTTTCTTGTCTATCGACAGGCTGGACTTGCTTATTTGTTTGAAAGTCTTGGAACTTATTGAATAATAAACGACAAGCTTGAATGACCTTTTCACCGATATAGTCAACAAACTCAACCCACGAGACCCCAGTCATTAAGGTTAAACCAGCAAAAAAGAAGCATAGTAAAATAATTGAAGTGCCCGTAAATTTGAATGCAGGGATCATTGCATCACGAACAACATCACCAATAAAACCGCCTGATGATACATGAAAGATATCATCAAAATTTATACTACTTATGGCACTAGCTGAAGACACAAACAAAACTAACCCAATCAGCCTTAAAGCTAGAGTGACATAATCTAGATGGAAAAGCTTATGTGGTTTCTTGAATAGCAAATACCCAGCTAATTGAATGGCTGCAGGCACTAAAAACGCCATCCAACCAAAACTAACTAATAAAATATCCGCAACCCACGCTCCAGCAGTGCCTGTGATATTTTTAACTTCAAGATACTCACCTGTTTGAGACCATGCAGGATCTGATGGGTCAAAGCTTATCAAGGCACATAAAGTAAATAATGCCGTAAATGTGCTGACTATAAGGCCGGTTTCTAGTAGCCTTTGAATTCCATTGAGACGCATAAAGTGCGTTTACCCCTAGTTTGCCTTGGTTTAGATTTTTTATTGAGTGCTGTTGATGCTTTTTTGGTAAATCTAAACTTTTGGATATTAAAATCTTTTTTATCTGAATAAGCGCTTAAGCGCGCTTTTATAATTAGTGTAACAATACCAAGAAATAACTAAGCTTCACAGGGTTTTATTACTTCTCCGAGCTCACCTTTTACCTCTTCCATAACAACATAAGTTCGACTTTCACTTATATTTGGTAATTGCAGTAGTATATCACCCAAGACTCCACGATACTCTGACATATCTGTTACACGTGTTTTAAGTAAAAAATCAAAATTACCTGACACTAAGTGACATTCGATTATTTCATCATGTTGCCTGACGGCCTGGTTAAACTTATCAAAGACATCTGGGCTATTTTTATTTACTGTTACTTCTACATATACCAAAAGACCCTGTCCTAACTTAGTTGGATCAACCACCGCCTTATATCCCTTTATATAGCCTTCTCTTTCAAGCTTTTTTACACGCTCTAAACAAGGGGTTGCGCTAAGACCTATCCGCCTCGCTAATTCGACGTTTGAAAGTCTCCCATCTTTCTGAAGTTCTACTAAAATGTTTCTGTCTATTCGATCTAACTGTTGGTACATATGCTTTCCAGAGTTTTAATCTGCCATACAATTCTTTGCAGGATTTATATCTAAAAGATACACCAAAAAAGGTAGGACATACTAGCTAATGACCAATATAATAGTCGAAAATTTTATCCCGTTCTTATATATGAGGCGATTATTATGCTTATCGGTGTACCTAAAGAAATAAAAAACCATGAGTACCGTGTTGGTATGGTTCCAGCGAGTGTTCGTGAATTAATTAACCACGGCCACCAAGTTGTTGTTGAAACAAATGCTGGTATTGGCATTGGTTTTACTGACGAAGATTACATTGCAGTTGGTGCAGAAATCTTACCAACAGCTGCTGATGTTTTTGCAAAAGCTGACATGATTGTTAAAGTAAAAGAGCCTCAAGCTGTTGAGCGCGCTATGTTACGTGAAGGCCAAATCCTATTTACTTACCTTCACCTTGCACCAGATCTTCCACAAACTGAAGACCTTGTTAAGAGCAAGTCTATCTGTATCGCATACGAAACTGTAACTGATGCTCGTGGTGGTTTACCACTTCTTGCGCCTATGTCAGAAGTAGCTGGTCGTATGTCAATTCAAGCTGGCGCACAGGCACTTGAAAAATCAAATGCAGGGCGTGGTATGCTTCTAGGTGGTGTACCTGGTGTTGAGCCTGCTAAAGTAGTTGTTATCGGTGCTGGTATGGTTGGTAACAATGCAGCACAAATGGCTGTTGGCATGGGTGCTGATGTTGTTGTTCTTGACCGTAACGTTGATGTTTTACGTCGTGTTGACGCACAATTCGGTAATCGTGTTAAAGCAGTATACTCAACTGCTGACGCTTTAGAAAAGCACGTACTTGAAGCTGATCTTGTAATCGGTGGTGTTCTTATCCCAGGCGCTGCAGCACCAAAACTAGTGACTGCTGAACACATCAAGAACATGAAGCCTGGTTCTGCAATCGTTGACGTTGCAATCGACCAAGGCGGTTGTATTGAAACTTCTAAAGCAACTACACACGCTGAACCAACATACATCGTTGATGACGTTGTTCACTATTGTGTTGCTAACATGCCTGGTGCTGTTCCGCGTACTTCAACATTTGCACTTAACAATGCAACACTACCATACATCATCAAGCTTGCGAACAAAGGCTATAAAGCTGCACTTCTTGAAGACGATCACTTCATGAATGGCTTAAACGTGATCAACGGTCAAATTACATGTAAAGAAGTTGCTGAAGGCTTCAACATGGAATTTGTAGATGCACGTACAGCGCTAGAAAATGCTTAATCTATAAGCGAAATGAAAAAACCCGCTCTGAGCGGGTTTTTTTATATTTAATTTTATTTCAGGAGTTAAATCTAAATATTAAAACAAACATTACCACTCAAACATATAGGCCATTTTACTAATAGTTCTTAAAGCGACGTTATGTGTATTACGTTTAGCATATAAATGTTGTAACGATTTATCTTTGATCTCACCAACCACTACTTCTTTAACTTGATAACCTAACGCATGGGCTGCTTGTGCATACGCGACAAACTCCCATTTTTTAATGTTAGTGTTATCAACGATCACAAGTGGGATGCCCTCAGCAAGCGCATTGATATAACGAGCAAGGTTCAAATTATGAAATTCTGATAGCTTGAATTTATCGAAATGATACTCACCTTGTTCGTTATAAAAGTAGTCGTCCGTTGCACAAATCGCGTATTGTGTTTCGTCACCTGCGACGAGTTCGTCGACTAAGTTTTGTGCATAATGGCTTTTGCCTGAACCTGGGAGCCCTCTTAGAATAAAAACTTGCTTCATTGCCTCTCAACTAATTACTTATTTTTATCACTGAATATACTCCAATGATGCCATATTTATGCAAATTAGTCATGATACTTATATATAGAGTGTTATTTAGTGCAATTGACCTGAAAAGAGTTGTCATAAATGGTTTTTTTATTTGCTCATCACAGGTAAGATAATGCCCTCGTACCAAAGGGTACGACAGTTTAAATAATTATTAGAGTAACTAAATCATTGGAGTGAAGATGAGCCACATAGCGATAACGGAGCTACTTAAAGGCACCGTTGCGGTAGACAGCCAAGTAACAGTAAAAGGTTGGATCCGTACACGCCGCGATTCTAAAGCAGGTATTTCTTTCTTAGCCGTACACGACGGTTCTTGTTTTAACCCTATTCAAGCAGTTGTTCCGAATTCGCTCAATAATTATGATGAAGTTACCAATTTAACTGCTGGTTGTTCAGTTAGCGTAACGGGTAAACTGGTTGAGTCTCAGGGCCAAGGCCAAGCTTTCGAAATCCAAGCTGATACAGTTGAAGTTATCGGTTTAGTTGAAAACCCAGATACTTACCCTATGGCTGCAAAGCGCCATAGTATCGAATTCTTACGTGAACACGCGCACTTACGTCCACGTACAAACGTAATTGGTGCTGTTACACGTGTTCGCAACTGTTTATCACAAGCAATTCACCGTTTCTTCCACGAACGTGGTTACATGTGGATCAGTACACCAATCATCACAGCGAGTGACTGTGAAGGTGCGGGTGAAATGTTCCGTGTTTCAACGTTAGATATGCAGAACTTACCACTTACGGATAAGGGTGACATTGACTACGCTGAAGATTTCTTTGGTAAAGAAGCTTTCTTAACAGTATCAGGTCAGTTAAATGGTGAAACATACGCCAGTGCGATGTCGAAGATCTACACATTTGGTCCAACTTTCCGTGCTGAGAACTCAAATACGTCTCGTCACCTTGCTGAGTTCTGGATGGTAGAGCCTGAAGTTGCATTTGCTGATTTAGAAGACATCGCGAGCCTAGCTGAAGATATGCTTAAATATGTATTTAAAGCAGTACTTGATGAGCGTCGTGATGATATGGAATTTTTCGCACAACGTATCGAAAAAACAGCAATCTCTCGTTTAGAAGAGTTTGTTGAAAAAGATTTCGCACAAGTTGATTATACTGATGCAATTACAATCCTTGAAAACTGCGGTAAGAAATTTGAGTTCCCAGTTGAATGGGGAGTAGATTTACAATCTGAGCACGAACGTTATCTTGCTGAAGAGCACTTTAAAGCACCAGTAGTAATTAAAAACTACCCTCGTGACATTAAAGCATTCTACATGCGCCAGAATGAAGATGGCAAAACAGTAGCTGCTATGGACGTTGTTGCACCAGGTATCGGTGAGATCATCGGTGGTTCTCAACGTGAAGAACGTTTAGATGTACTAGATGCACGTTTAGAAGAAATGGGTCTACACAAAGAAGACTACAGCTGGTACCGCGATCTGCGTAAGTATGGCACAGTGCCTCACTCAGGCTTTGGTCTTGGTTTTGAGCGTTTAGTTGCTTATGTAACAGGCATGGGCAATGTACGTGACGTGATCGCCTTCCCTCGTACTAAAGGTAATGCAAACTATTAATCTGCATTAGTTTATAAAAAGCGCCAAATTGGCGCTTTTTTTGTGTGTTACGAAAAGATGAACCAAAATCTTGTGCAAAAAAAATCCCCGTACAAAACGGGGATTTTTTATAGCTGATTCAATTCACTGTTGTGACATTGAATTCGAGCAATAAATTCTTAATTAAAGAACTTCTAATAGCTCAACATCAAAGATTAGAGTTGAGAAAGGTGCGATTGATGCACCAGCACCACGCTCACCGTATGCTAGGTCATGTGGGATATATAGACGGAATTTAGCACCAGGCGCCATTAGTTGAAGTGCTTCAGTCCAACCTTTGATAACACCATTTACTGGGAATTCAGCAGGTTGACCACGTTCAACAGAACTGTCGAACACTGTACCGTTGATTAATGTACCGTGGTAATGAACACGTACAGTTGAATCTGCAGCTGGCTTGTCACCTTCGCCTGTTGCTAGTACTTCGTACTGTAGACCTGACTCAGTAACTGTTACTTCTGCACGCTTAGCGTTGTCTTCTAGGAAAGCCGTACCTTCAGCAGCTAAAACTTTAGCTTCTTCTTCGCGACGCTTTTGAATTTCTGCATTGATAGCTTCAAATGCAGCTTGAATTTCAGGGATTTCAACACGAAGTGCTTCACCAGCATACGCATCTTTCATACCTTCAAACACTGAGTGAAGGTTAAGACCGTCGAAAGGGTTAGCTTTAAGCTGCTCGCCCATTTGAAGACCGATACCGTAGCTTGCTTTTTCTGCACCTGTATTAAATAAATCAGACATGTAAATTTTCGCTTTTTTAATTTAAAGAATGTTGCAGTGTAACACACTGCAGATTGAGATAAAGGTTACTCTGCTTGCTGCTTATCCATTAATTTTTTGAGTTCTATCACAACAAATGTTGCAAACGGTAAGCTTAATACCAAGGCAAGTTTTAACTCTTTGCTGTAATCGATAAGTTGCTCAGTGAAAAAATACCCAAAGCCAATGATACCAAAAGCACCAACTATCATTGCGCAGAATATTGGCCATATTTTTTCGTACTTCACAATTAAATGACCAACTAATAGATTAAATAGAAATGTGTATAGAACGGTGTTAAGAAGATTTGGGTCTTGTTGTGCATCGATTGATAATTGCAATGCCATTTCCAAACCACTGACATAGAAAAAACTAAAAATGATCCAAAGTGAAAAACGCTTTACCAAATCAAGTTTCATACTTCCTCCAAACGAAAAAAACCGCCTAAAGGCGGTTTTGGGAATGAGGTGGCGGAGAGATAGGGATTTGAACCCTAGATACGCTATTAACGTATGCCGGTTTTCAAGACCGGTGCTTTCAACCACTCAGCCATCTCTCCGTTGTTGGCGCGAATAATAGAGAGTTTTATAATTCTTGTAAAGTACTATTTTTAAAAAAAGAACCAATATTAGATTGTTTGATTACTAATAATACTGTTTTGGTCGTTTTGCTATCAAAGCCCCCATTAAGCTAACTAAAGTAAGGCTTAAAAATACAAATCCTGTGTCTACAAAAAGCTTGGTCAATTCATCTAAAGCATAATTTTGTGTATATAAAAGCGGAGCAAATGAAATGCTTCCGACAAAAAGCAGTACTTTAAAAGCTCTGGAAAATTCATAGCGTTTACTATAGTTCATCCACCAAGTGAGTCCAAAAAGCAAAAATGAAGCAGGGATAAAAAGATAGTGAACTTGCTCAGTGACATAAGATGAATAGAAAGAAAGACTAGCTCCAATCAACGACCACAATAGCCAAGCCCACCAATTCTCTTTTTCTTTTAAAAATAGATTGCCCATAAAATGTCACATGATTTTATTATTATTAATATCTTTATAAGACTAACAAATATACTGGCTATAAAACAACCGTATTGGGCAACAAAAAAAGCGCTCAATCGAGCGCTTTTTTAATTATGATTTTAAAGCTTTTCGTTGCGCTTCTTTTTGCTGCTGTTTTGCTTGCTTACGCTGTAGTAAAGCTTCCTGAGCTTCATGCCCTATATGACCTTCGCCGCGCTCTTGCGCTAATTTCATTTGCTTTTGGCGCTCAGCGAAGCGTGCACGCTGCTCTTCAGTTACATTATCGATACAGTGGTGACAAGAAACCCCCTCTTCATATTCAGGCTTTTGTTTTTCTTCTTCAGTAATCGGCATCCGGCAAGCATGACACTGGTCGTATTGACCTTTTTGTAAGTCATGGTCAACGGCTACACGGTTATCGAATACAAAACACTCACCTTCCCATAAAGATTCATCTTTTGGTACTTCTTCAAGATACTTAAGAATACCGCCTTCTAAGTGGTAAACTTCATCAAAACCCTGCTCTTTCATATACGCAGTCGACTTTTCACAACGAATGCCGCCTGTACAGAACATGGCAACTTTCTTATTTTTAGTAGGGTCTAGATTTTTCTCTGCCCACTCAGGGAATTCACGGAAAGTCTTAGTGTTTGGGTCAATAGCATGTTTAAAGGTGCCAATTTCAATTTCGTAATCATTACGTGTATCAACAACCACAACATCTGGGTCTGAAATCAGTGCATTCCAATCTTTTGGCTTAACGTAAGAACCAACCACTTTTAACGGGTCGATACCTTCCACACCCATAGTCACGATTTCTTTTTTTAGTTTTACTTTTGTTCTATAGAACGGACACGTTTCGTCGTAAGACTCTTTAGAAACAATATTATCTAAACCTGGTTGCGCATCTAACCAAGCAAGTAATGTATCAATACCTTCACGTTTTGCAGCAACAGTACCGTTAATACCTTCAGCAGCAAGAAGCAAAGTACCACGTACTTCATTTGCTTCCATCACCTCTAAAAGAGGCTGACGAATTTCTTTGAAGTTTGGTAATGAAACGAATTTATAAAGTGCACATACAACATATTGAGCAGACATAATATTCCTAATTAGCTTTGAATAAGGCTATTAGTTCTTAAGCACGACTAATAGCTAACTACCGGATCGTAAATCCGGCGCCGGAGGCGGTATTGTACGGATTTAACAAAAAAATGCACTAATAAAGCTAAAATATCCCTGTGTTGCAGAACTCTGTTTGATATAATTGCTGCTTAAACTTTATTTGGAGTAGTAACTTTGCAATTTACCGAATTAGGTATTGATAGCCGCTTGGCTCAACAACTTTCGCACCAAGGGATAGTTTCACCTACTGAAATTCAGGCTCAGGCCGTTCCGACTGCAATCGCAGGTCACGATGTATTTGCACAATCTAAAACTGGCTCTGGTAAGACATTGGCTTTCTTACTGCCTGCAGTGCACAGAATAATGAAACAAAAAGCATTAAGTAAACGCGATCCAAGAGCGCTTATCATTGCACCTACACGTGAACTCGCGACACAAGTTTTTAATCAATGCCGACTGTTAATTGCAAGCACTAATATTTCTTTAGTGAAAATCCTTGGCGGTGAGAACTTTAACGACCAAGTTAAAGCACTTCGTAAGAATCCACACATTGTTGTAGCTACCCCTGGTCGCTTAGCTGATCATCTTTCTCAAAACACCGTGCAATTAAACGGTTTAGAACTGTTAATCTTTGATGAAGCCGATCGTATGTTAGATTTAGGTTTCGAAGAACAATTAAACTTAATCAACCAATCCGCTGACCATCGTCTAAGGCAGACATTGCTATTTTCTGCGACTTTAGATCATGCACAAGTTGAAGTCACTTCTCGTCAGTTATTAAAAACACCAAAGCGCATCATTTTGAGTGATGCTCAACAGAAGCACGACGACATTGAGCAAGCGCTATATTTTGCTGATCACCTTGATCACAAAGAAGCACTTCTCAAACATTTAGTTACTGATGACTCTGTTGGTCAATGCATCATTTTTACAGCAACAAGAAACGACACTCAGCGCATTAGTGAACTACTGAAAGAAATGGATATCTCTGCAGTAGGTCTTGCAGGTGATTTAACGCAAGCTAAACGCTTAGATATTATGGACTCTTTTAGTCGCGGTTTATTTAAAGTATTAGTGACCACAGACGTTGCTTCGCGCGGTCTTGACTTGTTAAGCGTCACGCATGTTATTAACTTCGATCTCCCTAAACAAGCCGAAGAGTATGTGCACCGAATTGGTCGGACTGGACGTGCCGGCTTTAAAGGTGTTGCGGTATCATTTGTCGGTCCAAAGGATTGGAAGAGTTACCTTGCCATTAAGTCATATTTACACGAAATCCCTGATTTTAAAGTCATTGAAGGGTTAGAGGGTAAATTTAAAGGCCTTAGGCCACCAAAACCGGCAAAAAAAGTTAACCCTAAATCAAAAGATACGGTTAAAAAGGTTAAGAAAAAACCATATAAAAAACCGATTAAGAAAAATAAAAAGCCTATCCCTGCGCCATTCGACGTGGATGGTGCAGCACCATTAAGACGTAAGCCAAAGCCAACTGAGGAATAATTATGTTAGGCACAAAACAACATTTACAAATCACTGAGCTTTGCGCTGAAGGGGCTTATTTAGACGGCGGTCAACTAGGCGAAGTTTTTCTAAAGAAATCTGAAGTACCAGAGTATTTAGAAGAAGGTGATAGCGTTCAGGTTTTCATATATCAAGATAATTTAGGTCACCCTACTGCTACGACTAAAGATGTAATTGCACAAGTAGGCGATTTCGCCTTATTACGTGTTAAAGAAATAAATAAGATTGGTGCTTTCTTAGATATTGGTATCGATAAAGATATTTTGTCTCCCTACAATGAACAAAAGCCAAAAATGCGTGAAGGCTATAGTTATCTTGTTAAATTATATTTAGATAATGCAAGTAAACGTATTTGCGCATCGAGTAACTTAAAGAAATTTTTAGACAAAGAAACACCGTCATATAAACCTAACGAAGAAGTCGATTTAATCGTCGCTTCTAAGACTGATATTGGCTTTAAAGTCATCATTAATAATAATCATACAGGTGTTGTGTTTTTTAATACCGTTTTCAAAAGACTGTTTATCGGTCAGAAATTGAAAGGTTTTATCAAACAAGTTCGTGAAGATGGTAAAATTGATGTTGTACTTGAAAAACAAGGTGTTCAGAAGTTTAAAGATCTAGGAGAACAAATTTTGTCTGAGCTTAAAAGCTCAGAAGGTTTTATTCCTCTTGGCGATAAATCTGACCCTGAAGAAATTAAAAAACGTTTTGGTTCAAGTAAAGCAAACTTTAAAAAAGCCATAGGTGGTTTGTTTAAACAAGGCTTAATTGATATCGAAGCCAAGTCAATTACATTGAAATAATTCATAATAAAATAAAGGCAGCTAACGCTGCCTTTATTTTATATAACGTTTAACGTTCAGATTAAGCATTAATTTCTAAATTAATGGCTTCTAACGCTTTTACAGGATCTTCGGCTTTAGTAATTGGTCGTCCAATTACTAAATAATCACTCCCCGCTTCAACCGCTTTCTTTGGTGTCATAATACGCTTTTGGTCTCCGACATCTGCGCCAACAGGACGAATACCTGGTGTTACTAATTTGAAATCAGCACCTAATTCAGTTTTTAAACTTTCAGCTTCTTGGGCTGAACAAACAACACCATCAAGGCCAGCTTCTTGAGCAAGTTTAGCAAGATATAGAACCTGCTCTTGTGGCGTTTTATCAACACCTAGACGCGATAGTTGTGCCTGATCCATGCTTGTTAGAACAGTTACCGCAATCAGTAATGGAGCATTTTCATATTTTGCTAAGGCTTCTTTTGCCTTTTGCATCATTTCTAGACCGCCACTAGCATGAACGTTAACCATCCACACACCTAGCTCAGCAGCTGCTGTTACAGCTTTAGCAACCGTGTTAGGAATATCATGAAATTTTAAATCTAGGAAAACATCAAAACCTAAGTCAACTAGTTGTTTAACAAATTGAGGACCAAAATAGGTGAACATCTCTTTACCGACTTTAAGGCGACACGTTTGAGGGGAAAGTTGCTTAACAAAGTCTAACGCTGCTTGTTCATTATCATAATCAAGTGCGATCAATACTTTTTTAGAATCGTGTTGAGACATAATAATCCTAATCGAATAAAGTTAAATAAGCCTTAAAAACCATCAACGCCTTTATTGGGTCGTATGGTCTCCCAATGCTTACAAGAGGGGCAAAGCCAATATAATTTATGGCTTGTAAAACCACAGTGTCGACACTGATACTCTGGTTTGGTATTGATGTACGACGTGACCAAATGGTCAATTTCATGTAATACATCTTGTAGTTTATGGTTTTTGCTACTCAGTAGTTTTAATAAATAACTAAAACCTCTAATTGATGGCTCACGTTTTAAACTATCAGTTAGAAATTCTATCGCTTCATTTGCTTTATTTAATTCCAATAAAGATTGGCAATGTTTTATTTTTATCAGCATACCGCCCTTAGGCAATAATTCACTGATCAGTTCATAAAACTGAGACTGTAAATTAAGTGCATTATAGCTATGCTCAAGTTGTTCCATATAAATTGGCGCTGTATCAGTAAAGCTACAAATGAGTTTTCGCCAATAATATATACTTTTTACATAATCTTCATTCTTATAAGCATCTAAACCAAGTTCATACATAGGGCGAATTGTTTTATGGTTTAGTGCAAACGTCTTTTCCATTAATTTAGGCGTTTGACTAGACAATGCGGTTTCACAATAAAAGTTAGCTATTGCTGCACAATGACTTCTTTTACTAAATAAGTCACTGTGAGCTTCAAACATATTCACGCCTTTTTGCCACTCACTCATTTGCGAGTATAAATTAATGATCGGCTCTAGCGCTTGCGTGTTATTTGACTTAACAAGGATGATTAAATGCTCTTCAGCACTGTCTAATAAGCCAGCCATAATGTAATCTTGCGCAAGCTCAAGCCTGCAATCAGACATGATGCGTTCATCTAAATTTGGCTGATTAAGAAGGAGTTCATGAATTTTGATTGCTCTATCTATTTCGCCTCGTTTGCGAAATAAACTGGCTAAAGTAAGGTAATGCTCGACAGAGTCGGCAGAGACTTCAAGAAGCTGTATAAGGTGCTCTAGACCCTGATCTTCTTCACGGTCAAGTAAGAATTTAAGCCCTTTGCTGTATTCGGATGTTATTTTTCTGCTGTATTCATGAGCTTGATTCTTAGCACTATTCTTACCCATTACATAACCGTAAGCAGCAGCAACAGGAAGAAGTAAAAACAGCAGCTCTATCATTATTGAGTATTTATCTGATCAGTAGTTACTTTATCTTTTTTATTTAAGCGGTAATTCTGCCATTTTAGTTTTGAAACGGAGGCAGTTCCGATTAAACAACCAATCAATAACCCAATAACAAAAGTGATTGCGAGAATAGTGGCAAGAGGTAAAGTGCTACTCGCTAATATATAGTTTACTTGTACTTCTGATGGGTTTTGCGAACCTATTACAAAAGCTAAAACTATTAGAACTAACAACAATCCTTTTTTGGCGATCTTTACCAACTGCTACCCACCCTTAACCTGCAATACTTTCATTTACTCTGTCTCTAAGCTCTTTACCAGGCTTAAAGTGTGGTACGTGTTTACCATCTAATTCTACTGTTTCACCAGTTTTTGGGTTACGACCTGTACGAGGGGCACGGTAATGTAGCGAAAAACTACCAAATCCACGAATCTCAATTCGTTCTGAATCTGCTAATGACCCTGCCATTTGTTCAAGAATCTCTTTAACGGCATTTTCAACGTCCTTAACTGGAATATGAATATGTTGTTCAGCTAACTGTTCTATCAATTCTGACTTTGTCATAATTTTTCCTCAAAATAAAAAGAAAGGGCAAAAGTGCCCTTTCTATCTGTACTCGAAATTAGTCTTTCTGAGCGTTTTTGAAAGCTGCAGCCATTGCATTTTCGAATGCAGGCTCTTCTTTCTTAAGCTTCTCAAGAACTTCTTTCTCTTCAGCTTCGAACATAGCTTTAACTGATAGGCTGATAGTACGGTTCTTACGATCAACACCTACGAATTTAGCTTCAATTTCGTCGCCTGCAGAAACAACAGTAGTTGCATCTTCAACACGCTCTTGAGCGATGTCAGCTACACGGATGTAACCTTCAACACCTTCGATAAGCTCAACAGTTGCACCTTTCGCGTCAACTTCAGTCACTTTACCTTTAACAATAGCACCTTTTTTGTTTGCGTCTAGGTAGTTATTGAAAGGATCTGCTTCAATTTGCTTAACGCCTAGTGAGATACGCTCACGCTCTGGGTCAACTTGAAGTACGATTGCAGTGATTTCGTCGCCTTTCTTGTACTCACGTACTGCTTCTTCACCTGGAGTATTCCAAGAGATGTCAGATAGGTGTACAAGACCGTCGATACCACCTTCAAGACCGATGAAGATACCGAAGTCAGTGATTGACTTAATCTTACCTGTAACTTGGTCGCCTTTGTTCTGTAGACGAGCAAATTCTTGCCATGGGTTAGCAATACACTGCTTAAGACCTAGAGAAATACGACGACGCTCTTCGTCGATTTCAAGAACCATAACTTCAACAGTGTCACCTAGTGAAACAACTTTTGAAGGGTGGATGTTTTTGTTAGTCCAATCCATTTCTGAAACGTGAACTAGACCTTCAACACCTTCTTCGATTTCAACGAAACAACCGTAGTCAGTTAGGTTAGTAACACGACCTGAAAGCTTAGCACCTTCAGGGTAACGACCAGCGATAGCTGCCCATGGATCTTCGCCAAGCTGCTTAAGACCTAGAGAAACACGCGTCTTCTCTTTGTCGAACTTAAGTACTTTAACTGCGATTTCGTCACCAACGTTAACGATTTCACTTGGGTGCTTAACGCGCTTCCAAGCCATGTCAGTGATGTGTAGAAGACCATCAACACCACCTAGGTCTACGAATGCACCGTAGTCAGTAAGGTTCTTAACGATACCTTTAACTTCTTGACCTTCAACAAGGTTAGCAAGTAGTTCATCACGCTCTTGTGAGTTTTCAGACTCGATAACTGCACGACGAGAAACAACAACGTTGTTACGCTTCTGGTCAAGCTTGATTACTTTGAACTCTAACTCTTTACCTTCAAGGTGAGTTGTGTCACGTACTGGACGAACATCAACAAGTGAACCAGGTAGGAATGCACGGATTGAATCAACTTCAACAGTGAAACCGCCTTTAACTTTACCATTGATGATACCAGTAACAGTCTCTTGCTCTTCACATGCTTTCTCAAGACGGATCCAAGCTTCGTGACGCTTAGCTTTCTCACGAGAAAGGATAGTTTCACCGAAACCATCTTCGATAGCATCAAGTGCTACGTCTACTTCATCACCAACAGCAACTTCTAGTTCACCAGCAGCATTTTTGAATTGCTCTGCAGGGATTGCACTTTCAGATTTTAGGCCAGCGTCAACAAGAACGATGTTGTTCTCGATTGAGATAACAGTACCTTTAACGATTGAACCTTGTTCTGCTTCAAAACCCTTTAGGCTTTCTTCAAATAACTGCGCAAAATTTTCTGACATTATACGTCTCTAAATATTTAATAATCCAATTGGCAACCATGCCGCATGGGGTAGTTTAACAAGTACCGACATCCTGTCAGTACATTAAAAATTAGGCTATGAGAGATTGTTTTAATTTGCCATCGATAACGGCTTGTTCAAGTATTTTCTGAACTTCATTAAACACTTCTTCAGCATTCAAAATCGTTGTGTCAATTACAATGGCATCATCGGCCGGGATAAGCGGCGCGACTTTACGATTCATATCTCTTTCATCTCTCGCTTGTATATCAGCAAGAAGACCACTTAGTGTAACATCTAACCCACGACCATTCAACTCATCAAAACGACGTTGAGCGCGCTCTTCTGCGCTTGCTGTTAGGTAAATTTTTACTTCTGCACTTGGGAAAACAACCGTCCCCATATCTCTACCATCTGCAATTAACCCAGCTTCAGTTCTGAACGCTCGCTGACGACGAAGGAGCGCTTCACGAACTCGCGGCAAGGCTGCAACCTTTGATGCAGCAGCGCCCACTTCTTCATTTCGAATCGTTAAACTAACGTCTTCGCCTTCTAAAATCACTTTACATGATTTAGTTTCATGGTCGATTGGAAATTGCACATCAAGATTAGCAGCAAGAGGCACCAATGCTTCTTCGTTGTCTAATTCTATGTGGTGATGAATTGCTGCGAGTGCAAGAACACGGTATATTGCCCCGCTATCTAACACTTCCCAATTCAATTTTTCAGCTAATAAACGACAAACGGTTCCTTTACCTGAACCACTTGGACCGTCAACGGTGATAACTGGCATTGCAGCCTGCATTTAAACCTCCTGAAATGCTCACCAAAAAATTCCGCGGCATTATACATCATGTTTTATGAATAGATCCTGTTTTAGCTGTAACTTTTTGTTAAATAATACGATTGAGGTACAGGGTTATAGAGTTATAACCCTGTTTATCAGGATCTTGGAGGATTACTTAGTACTTAAAGATTCTAAGACATCAAAGTAAGTTGGAAAGGTTTTCGCCGTACATTTAGGATCATTAATGATTACTTCTTGGCCGCCAACGGCAACCATTGAAAAACACATGGCAATCCTGTGGTCATCATAAGTATCAATATCAACTAAATTAAGCTTTTCAGGCGGGGATACTTCGATAAAGTCATTGCCTTCAATGACTTCAGCACCTAATTTCTTCAACTCAGTTGCCATCGCATGTAATCGATCTGTTTCTTTTACGCGCCAATTGTATATATCTCTAATTGCAGTTTTGCCTTTCGCAAAAAGAGCTACTGTCGCTAATGTCATAGCAGCATCAGGAATTGCATTGGCATTAATATCGACACCATTTAACTCGCCTTTACGTACAACAAGCTTTTCATCATACCAATCGATCTTCGCGCCAACTTGCTCCATGACTTTTGCAAAGCCAATATCACCCTGCACACTTGCCTTGCCGACGCCATTAATTTCTATTTCACCACCATTGATGGCTGCAGCAGCAATAAAGTAAGACGCAGATGAGGCATCCCCTTCTACCATGATACTCTTTGGTGACTGATATGATTGTCCTTTATTAACAACAAATCTCTGATAATTGTCGTTTTCTACATGCACACCAAATTTTGCCATCACACCAATTGTAATATCGATATAGGGTTTTGAAACTAGTTCACCTATGATCGAGATATTTAAATCACCATCTAATAAAGGTGCAGCCATTAAAATCGCAGTCAAAAATTGACTTGAAATACTGCCATCAATTTCTACATGTCCACCAGCTAACTTTTTACCAAGGATTTTTAATGGTGGATAATCTTTATTTTTAAGATAAGTAATATCTGCATCAATAGAGTCTAATGCATCAACTAAATGACCTATCGGACGCTCTTCCATTCTAGGCTCGCCAATAAGCTCATAATTGCCTTCAATAGCTGCTAAAACGGCTGTCAAAGGGCGATATGCAGTACCTGCATTACCTAAAAACAGCGGTTCATCCGGCGTTTTAAATTTGCCTGAAACGCCATGAACTGTTGCAATGGTCTTGTCTTCGTTAAGTTCGACTTTAACACCTAACTGACCAAGCGCTTTAAGCATGTGTCTGATGTCATCGCTATCTAACAAATTAGTGACTTGTGTCACACCATCAGCAAGCGCTGCAAGTAGCAAAATTCGGTTTGATAGGCTTTTAGAGCCAGGTAAGGTTACTGAACCACTAACCTTTTTAATTGGCTTTAAGGTAAGTTGTTCCATTAACTATTTTCCTTTGCAAATTTATCCATAAACGCAACTAGAGCTTCAATACCTTCTACTGGCATTGCGTTATAAATACTTGCACGCATACCGCCAACAAATCTATGGCCTTCAAGTGCAAGCAATCCTGCTGCTTCAGCTTCAGATAAAAACTTATCGTTTAAGGTGTCATCTTTCAGCCAAAATGGGACATTCATCAGTGAGCGACAGTGTTTAGCCACTTTATTTGAATAGAAGTCAGAGCTATCAATATAGTCATATAGAATCGCTGCTTTTTTCTTATTGTGCGCTTCCATTGCTTTAACACCACCGATCGACTCTAGGTATTGGAACACTTCATTTGCTAGATACCATGCAAAAGTAGGTGGTGTGTTATACATACTGCCCTGTTTTGCTTCAATCGCATAATCAAGTATAGCTGGACGTGGTAACCCTTCACGCTCTAACAGGGTTTTGCGCACAATAACAATACACAAACCTGAAGGGCCTATATTTTTCTGAGCACCAGCATAAATTAAATCAAAATCATCAACATTGATTTCTCGTGACAGGATCATTGAAGACATATCCGCCACAATAGGTGCATCATGTTTTGGCACATCGTATATCTCAATACCGTCGATTGTTTCGTTAGGACAAAAATGAATAAACGACGCTTTTTCAGGTAATTTCCACTGTTCAACTGGCTGAATATCAAATTGGCCATCTACATCAGTGCGAATATTAATGCCTTCTACTTGAGTAAACTTAGCACCTTCTTTAGTTGCACCACTTGACCAAATACCATTCTCAACATAAACACCTGGAGCATCATCTAAGTGAAGATTTAAAGGCACTGCAGCGAATTGGCCACGACCACCGCCATGCATAAATAAAACTTCAAACTCATCTGAAATATCCATCAAACGACGAAGGCTTGCTTCGCACTCTTTCACCATTTCTAGATAAGGCTGAGCTCTGTGGCTCACTTCCATGACAGATACACCTAGGTTCTGCCAATTTAAAAATTCTTGTTGTGCTTTTTTCATTACTTCTGGTGGCAGCATTGCCGGACCAGCACAAAAGTTATATACCGTCATTTCCTCATTCCTAAACTGTATATTTGTGGGCGCATTAAGCCATATCATTGTTAGAATAACTTCACGCAATTTAGAGTTAAAAAAAGCGGCCGAAGCCGCTTTTTAAGATTTATTCACTCGGAGTATCTTCACTACTCTCTTGTGTACCTTCTGGGTTATCTTGCACTACTGCTTCAGAACCGTCTTCAGGTAATTCATCAACTTCGATTTCCTCGATACGTTGTAAACCAACTACTTGTTCTTCGTCAATAGTTCTTATCAAAATAACACCTTGTGTGTTACGGCCGACAGTAGAAACTTCGTTAACACGGGTACGTACAAGCGTACCGCGGTTTGAGATAATCATGATTTCATTATTATCTTCAACTTGCACCGCACCGACTACGTTACCATTACGCTCAGATACCTTAATTGATACAACACCTTGTGTTGCACGGCTCTTCGCTGGGTAGTCTTCTAGTGGAGTACGTTTACCATAACCATTCTCAGTAACGGTCAAGATTGCACCGTCATTCTTAGGCACGATCAATGATACAACTTTAACACCCTCAGGCATCTTAATACCGCGAACACCGGTTGCTGTACGGCCCATAGGACGTAAGGCCAGCATTTCTTCGCCAGTCTCAGGATCGATCTTAACTTCACCGGTTTCTGAATCACGAAGCTTTTCGTTGAATCGTACTACTTTACCATGATCTGTGAATAGCATGATATCGTTGCTACCATCAGTGATGTCCGCACCGATCAGGTTATCACCTTCATTAAGGTTAATTGCAATAATTCCGCTTGCACGTTGACGGCTATAGGCTGTTAAAGGTGTCTTTTTAACAGTACCGTTTGCTGTTGCCATCAATACGTACTTGTCATCTTCATATTCACGAACCGGTAAAATGGTCGTGATACGTTCATCCGCTTCTAGCGGTAACAAGTTAACGATTGGTTTACCGCGTGCCTGACGTGATGCAAGTGGTAATTGGTACACTTTCAACCAGTACATTCTGCCTTCTGTTGAGAAACACAAAATGGTGTCGTGTGTATTTGCAACTAATAGGCGCTCGATGAAGTCTTCATCTTTCATCTTAGTTGCAGCTTTACCTTTACCACCACGACGCTGCGCTTCGTAATCAGATAGAGGCTGATATTTTACATAGCCTTCGTGAGAAAGTGTTACAACAACATCTTCTTCATTAATAAGGTCTTCAAGGCTAATATCGTGTGCTGCAGCACTGATCTCAGTACGACGTTCATCACCATATTGCTCTTTGATTTCGACTAATTCATCACGAATAACTTCCATTAATCTTTCTGGAGAAGAAAGGATATAAAGAAGTTCAGCAATTAGGTCTAATAGCTCTTGGTATTCGCCAAGGATCTTCTCGTGCTCAAGACCCGTTAGCTTGTGTAAGCGTAAATCAAGAATAGCTTGTGCTTGTTGCTCAGATAAATAGTATTGACCGTCACGGATTCCTAGCTCAGCAGCTAACCAATCAGGGCGTGCAACGTTGTCTTCACCTGCTTTTTCAAGCATGGCTTTAACAGTACCTAACTCCCACGGACGTGAAACAAGCGCTTGCTTCGCTTCTGATGGGGTTGGAGACTTACGAATTAACTCAATAATTGGGTCGATATTCGCAAGTGCAATTGCAAGACCTTCAAGCGTATGCGCTCGATCACGCGCTTTGCGTAAATCGAATACCGTACGACGAGTAACGACTTCACGACGGTGGATAATAAACGCATCAAGCATTTCTTTTAAATTGAAACACTTTGGTTGGTTATTATCTAGCGCAACCATATTCATACCGAATACAGTTTGCATTTGAGTTTGCGCGTAAAGGTTATTTAGTAGTACTTCACCCACTTCACCACGCTTAACTTCAATAACGATACGCATACCGTCTTTGTCAGATTCGTCACGAAGCGCACTAATGCCTTCGATTTTCTTATCTTTTACAAGCTCAGCGATTTTTTCGATTAAACGTGCTTTGTTAACTTGGTAAGGAATTTCATGAACGATGATAGTCTCACGACCAGTTTTTTCATCCACTTCAATTTCAGCACGCGCACGAATGTAAATCTTACCACGACCCGTTTTGTATGCTTGTTCGATGCCCTTCTTACCATTAATGATCGCGGCAGTTGGGAAATCTGGACCTGGGATATATTCGATTAACTCTTCAATCGTTAAATCAGGGTTTTGGATAAGCGCTAAACAGCCGTTGATCACCTCAGTTAAGTTATGAGGTGGAATATTTGTTGCCATACCTACAGCAATACCTGAAGAACCATTGACTAATAAGTTTGGCACTTTAGTTGGTAATACATCAGGGATTTGCTCTGTACCATCGTAGTTTGGTACATAATCAACGGTTTCTTTTTCAAGATCGGCAAGTAGTTCATGCGACATTTTCGCCATACGTACTTCGGTATAACGCATCGCAGCAGCTGAGTCACCATCAACAGAACCGAAGTTACCTTGACCGTCAACCAGCATATAACGTAGAGAGAAAGGCTGAGCCATACGAACAATCGTGTCGTACACAGCACTGTCACCATGCGGGTGGTATTTACCGATAACATCACCGACAACACGAGCCGACTTCTTATAAGGCTTATTCCAGTCGTTACGAAGTTCATTCATGGCAAATAATACACGACGGTGAACAGGCTTTAGACCATCACGTACGTCAGGTAATGCACGACCTACGATTACACTCATCGCATAATCTAGGTATGAATTTTTTAACTCGTCTTCGATATTGACCGGGAGGATTTCATTGGCGAGATCAGTCATTGATTGCACTTTCCTTCAGAGTCTATCTCTAATAGCACTATCAAGTGCCCTAGAGATTAAGTTATTATTAATATCAACGCCCATGCTAACACAGATTTATTATTATTACAGGCGCAAAATCCGTGTGATTTTGAAATAATCCAATTTAAATGCGCTCAGATTCACGAGGAAGTTTTTTATGACCGAGCATCAGAATGTAGATCCACAAGAAATTGCGAAATTTGAGAGCATCGCAGAAAGATGGTGGGATACAGAAGGAGAATTCAAACCCCTTCACGACATAAACCCATTACGTCTTGACTTTATTAACGACAAAGCAAAGGGCTTATTTGACAAGAAAGTTGTCGATATCGGTTGTGGCGGTGGAATATTAACTGAAAGCATGGCAAAGCTTGGGGCTAAGGCGACAGGTATCGATTTAGGTCAAGAGCCATTAAACGTTGCAAAGCTTCATGCTTTAGAAGTAGGTATCCACGTTGACTACATCAAAGTACCTGCAGAAGAGTTTGCAGCAAACAACAATGAACAATTTGATGTTGTAACCTGTTTGGAAATGCTTGAGCACGTCCCAGATCCAGAATCTATTATCCAAGCTGCTGCACAAATGGCAAAGCCTGGCGCAAGTGTGTTCTTTTCTACGCTAAACAAAACGATTAAAGCATATTTACTTGCTATCGTCGGTGCAGAAAAAGTTCTAAAAATGGTCCCCGAGGGCACACATGAGCACGATAAGTTTATTCGTCCTTCTACTTTAATAGGCTGGGCTGAAAAAGCAGGCCTTAAAGTTCGTGCAAGTGCGGGGATCAATTACAACCCAATCAATAAAACATTTACCTTAACTGATGACGTCAGTGTGAATTACTTACTACATTTCGAGAAACTTGATTAATGAAGGCTGTCATATTCGATTTAGATGGCACCCTACTCGACACCACAGACGATTTAGGGGCAGCTTTAAATTTTGTACTAGACAAAAATGGACTTGAGCCTGTTTCAAGAGAAGTGTATAGCCCAGCTATTTCTGATGGTGTAAAAGCGCTTTTAGAAGTTGGATTTGGTCCTAGACTTGCTGAATTTGATATTGCTCATTTAAGACAGGATGTACTTGATTATTACGAAGCTAATATTGCAGTGCATACAGGCTGCTTTGAAAGTGTGCCTGAACTTATAAGATCGCTTATTGCTCAAGGGATTAAAGTTGGAATAATGACTAATAAACCTACATTCCTTACTTTGCCACTTGTTAAACAAATTTCAGCACTTGAGGAAATTGATGTAATTGTTTGCGGCGACACATTAGATGAAGCGAAGCCTTCACCTAAACCATTATTATACGCAGCGGAACAATTAGATATTAAATCGTCCGAATGTCTTTATGTAGGTGATGCACAACGAGATATTCAAGCAGCAAATGCAGCAGGTATGACTTCTGCTTGCGCCTTATGGGGGTACATACCCAGTCTCGAAGCAGCGTACAGTTGGAAAGCAGATCTAAATTTAACTAACCCACTTTTAGTACTTGACCATATCTAGTGCTCACATTTAAGCCAAAACACTATATCTAGTGTTTTGGCTCTTTCATCACCACAAGTTGTTCATTAAGAAATCACTCTAAAAAATTTTTTATTTTCTTTAAAAATAGCATCATTTTTGTTGATTTCCTGCTGAGGTTACTTGCAACGAACCTCAAAAGGTTAATAGTTACTAACACTTTTTATTTATCCCAAACTTATCCACATTTGTGCATTTACCTTGCTATTGCAAATTCAATTGAACCCCACTATCTTGTGATCCCAATCAGAAGAACCACCATATATAGTGGTCAAAACCTGAGCTAATTTTCGCCATTTATTTTTATAATATTCAATCCGAAGGATTACAGGCACAGCTATGAACCAACAGTTATCTGTCAGTAAAAGAAACGGCCGCAAAGAGCCGCTCGATCTCGATAAAATTCACCGCGTCATTACATGGGCTGCTGAAGGCTTAGATAATGTTTCAGTTTCACAGGTTGAATTAAAGTCACATATTCAGTTTTACGACGGGATCCGTACTGAAGATATTCACGAAACAATCATCAAAGCTGCTGCAGATTTAATTGACAAAGACTCCCCTGATTACCAGTATCTAGCTGCTCGCTTAGCCATTTTTCATTTACGTAAAAAAGCGTATGGTCAATTTGAGCCTCCGCGTTTATTCGATCACATCACTCAATTAGTTGAGCAAAAACGTTACGATCAACATTTGCTTGTTGATTACACAGAGCAAGAAATCGACGAGTTAGATAACTATTTAGATCACAGCCGAGACATGAATTTCAGTTATGCTGCGGTTAAACAGTTAGAAGGCAAGTATTTGGTTCAGAACCGTGTAACTGGTGAAATATATGAAAGTGCTCAGTTCTTATATATTCTTGTAGCTGCGAGCTTATTCTCTGATTATCCTAAAGAAACACGTCTTGATTACATCAAGCGTTTCTATGATGCCGTTTCTTTATTCAAAATTTCATTACCTACACCTATTATGGCAGGTGTTCGTACACCAACTCGTCAATTCAGCTCTTGTGTATTAATCGAGACTGGAGATAGCTTAGATTCAATCAATGCGACTTCATCTGCAATCGTCAAATATGTTAGCCAACGTGCTGGTATTGGTATTAATGCCGGTCGAATTCGTGCGTTAGGTAGCCCAATTCGCAATGGTGAAGCTTACCACACAGGTTGTATACCATTTTATAAGCATTTCCAAACCGCTGTTAAAAGTTGTTCTCAAGGTGGTGTACGCGGTGGTGCTGCTACCTTATTCTACCCACTTTGGCATTTGGAAGTAGAAAACCTACTAGTACTTAAAAACAACCGTGGTGTTGAAGAAAACCGTGTACGTCATTTAGATTATGGTGTGCAATTCAACAAAACAATGTATGCCCGCCTAATCAAAGACGACTACATTACTTTGTTCAGCCCGTCTGATGTACCTGGCCTATACGATGCCTTTTTTGAAGATCAAGAAGAATTCGAACGCCTATACACTCAGTATGAGCAAGATGAGTCTATTCGTAAAAAGCGCATCAAAGCGATCGAGTTATTCTCTATGTTTGCGCAAGAGCGTGCAAGCACTGGACGAGTTTACCTGCAAAACGTTGATCACTGTAATACGCACAGCCCATTTGATTCAAAAGTTGCTCCTATCCGTCAATCTAACTTATGTCTTGAAATTGCGCTGCCAACTAAGCCTCTTTCACACATTAATGACCCTGAAGGTGAAATCGCGTTGTGTACGCTATCAGCGTTTAACCTTGGTGCAATCGAGTCTTTAGATGAACTTGAAGAATTGGCTGAGCTTGCTGTTCGTGCGCTTGATAATCTATTAGATTTCCAAGACTATCCGGTACCAGCAGCACACACTGCAACTATGGGTCGTCGTACGCTAGGTATTGGTGTAATTAACTATGCGTATTACCTTGCTAAAAATGGTGTTAAATACTCAGATGGCAGTGCGAATAACTTAACACACCGCACATTTGAAGCAATTCAATACTACTTGATGAAGGCATCAAACGAACTTGCTAAAGAACGCGGTGCATGTCCTAAGTTCAATGAGACAACCTATTCTCAAGGCATTATGCCAATTGACACGTACAAACGTGATTTAGATAAAATTTGTAATGAATCACTACACCTAGACTGGGATGCATTACGTGCAAGCATTCAAGAGCATGGAATGCGTAACTCTACGGTTTCTGCCTTAATGCCTTCAGAGACATCTTCACAAATCTCGAATGCAACCAATGGTATTGAGCCACCACGAGGCCACATCAGCGTTAAAGCAAGTAAAGATGGTATCTTGAAACAGGTTGTACCTGAGTACGAGAAGTTAAAAGATCAGTATGAGTTACTTTGGGATATCCCATCAAATGATGGTTATCTTGGATTAGTTGGTATCATGCAGAAGTTTATTGACCAGACTATTTCTGCAAATACAAATTATGATCCAAGCCGCTTTGATGGTGGTAAAGTACCAATGAAGTTACTTCTTAAAGACCTGCTTACTGCGTATAAGCTAGGCGTTAAAACACTTTATTATCACAACACCCGTGATGGTGCATCAGATTCACAGGATGAATTAAAACCAGAAGTTGAAGATGATGGCTGCGAAGGCGGCGCGTGTAAAATTTAATTAAGACGTGAGTAAGCATTGTGCTTGCTCACTTTTTTGCGTTATCGAGTATTAAAAACTATGTCTTATTCTACATTTAGCAGAAATCATAACGACCAGTTAAAAGAACCAATGTTTTTTGGTCAAACTGTCAACGTGTCACGTTATGACCAACAGAAATACCCAATTTTTGAAAAGTTAATTGAGAAGCAGCTTTCTTTTTTCTGGCGTCCTGAAGAAGTAGATGTTTCTAAAGACCGCCTGGATTTCCAAGCTTTACCTGAGCACGAAAAACACATTTTCTTAAGTAATTTAAAGTATCAAACGTTGCTTGATAGTGTGCAAGGTCGTTCTCCAAATGTTGCTTTGCTTCCGATAGTATCAATCCCAGAACTAGAAACTTGGATCGAAACGTGGGCATTCAGTGAAACAATTCATAGCCGCTCATATACGCATATTATACGTAACGTTACGCAATCGCCTGAGCTGATTTTTGACGATATCGTTAGCAACGATAAAATCAATGAGCGCGCTGATGCTGTTACAAAGTACTATGATGAGCTGATTGAGAAAGTTGCAGTTTATAATCTTTACGGTGAAGGCAAGCATGTGATCAACGGCGTAGAAGTTCGAATCAATCTATTTGAACTTAAAAAGCTGCTGTACCTTTGCATTATGTCAGTTAATATTTTAGAAGCGATCCGTTTCTATGTTAGCTTTGCATGCTCTTTTGCATTTGCCGAGCGTGAGCTAATGGAAGGTAATGCCAAGATTATCAAACTTATTGCACGTGACGAGGCCCTTCACCTTTCTGGCACTCAGCATATCCTGAATATTATGCAAGACGGTAAAGATGACCCTGAGATGTCTATTGTTGCCGCACAGTGTGAAGATGAAGCTATTCGAATGTTCGAAGAAGCTGCACAACAAGAAAAAGAGTGGGCTGAATACCTGTTCAAAGATGGTTCAATGATTGGACTAAACAAAGATATCCTTTGTCAGTATGTTGAATACATTACTAATACGCGAATGTCAGCGGTCGGTTTAAAGCCTATCTTTGAAACTAAGAGCAACCCTATCCCTTGGATTAATGCTTGGTTGGTATCTGATAATGTTCAAGTTGCTCCACAAGAAGCAGAGATAAGCTCTTATCTTGTTGGTCAAATCGACTCTGAAGTTGATGCGTCTGATTTTGGTGATTTCGATTTATAATGAACTCTAAACCCAGTTCAAAAATATCTATCGAAGAACATTCTGAGCCGCTTACATTTGCGGCTCAGTGCCCTTCTCTACTAGATGCACTCGAGAAAGCAAATATTGAAGTTACTTATCAGTGTAGAGAAGGATTTTGTGGTGCCTGCAGAGCAAAACTTAATTCTGGTGAAGTGATATATAATCAAGAGCCACTTGCTTTTGTCAGAGATGGTGAAGTGTTGTTATGTTGCTCTAAACCATTGACTGATATTTCGATAAAACTCATCTAAGCTTAGCAGAGTTGTTTAACATCAGTCTGATAGTAGCCGGCTTTATCCCCCACACTCAGTGAATTCTGCTCAATCAAAATATCCCAATGAAGACTGGTTGTTAAGTTACTCTTTAAATCTTCTATGAAGTTCGCTGTTATAGAATAAACGCTGATATTATGATGTTGAATCAGCTGAGAGGATATTCCCTTGAACCAAGATTCTCCATCAATAGTCAAAATCAGTAGTTTGTCGTAAAATTTACATAATCTATGAATTTCGCTAATGTCCAATTCTGAGACATATAACGCGATAATGATTTCTTGGTCATCGTTTTCACACCAAACATCTGGGTACTGCTTGTCTGATTTTTGGTTATGGAAAGTATTAGGATGATAAGACAGCGCACAAAAACCAAGTATCCTCAATAAAAAATGCTCTAAGCTTTCTCTCTTTGTGACAGCTGCTGTAAACACTTCTTCGTGGTTCGTATGATGAAAAAGATCTGCAACTTTTAACCTTGCTTTAAAAACAAATGGCTTGCTCATGAGATACTCCTATCCCTACTAAACAAACTTTAGGTCAAAAATACGATAATTCAACAAAGCTACAGTATAACATTCGTTGATTGTACTCATAGTGTTGTTATACCATAACCATAACTGAGACAATTAATGAAGTACTATGATGAAAAAACACTCTATTATTGCGACCGCAATACTTACTGCCCTATCGACGGGTAATGCTTATGCTGCGCAGATCACTGGTAAAGTGATTGATTCCAACAAACAACCAATTTCTGGTGCAAAGGTCCATTTACACGGTAAAAAGCAATCTGTCATTACAGATAGATTTGGTAAATTTAGCATTAATACTGACTCTGACAGTCAGCTACACATCACTAAAAACAACTTCATTGATCAACGTGTTGACATCAAGGCTGATCAAGGCAATGTGCTTGTTTCTCTGGAGCCTAGCTCAGTAGAAAGTATCGTTGTTTACGCGTCTGCTCTTCATAAGAACAATTTAGAGATGGCTTCACCAGTTTCGGTTTTATCTGGTGATGAACTAAAGAAACAAGCTAAGCCAACATTAGGCGAGACACTTAAAGGTCAACCAGGTATTAATGCAAGCTATTTCGGACCAGTCTCTTCTAGTCCTATTATTCGTGGCTTAGATGGTCCTAGAGTTAAGATCACGCAGAATGGTTTAGATAGCAGTGATGCGTCTAGAATTGGCCCAGATCACGCTACGACGAATGAAAGCTTGGCTGCAGAACAGATTGAAGTATTGCGTGGTCCTGCAACCTTACTTTATGGCTCTGGTGCAATTGGTGGTGTTGTAAACGTTGTAGATAACCGTATTCCAACGGATATTATTGACACTACAACAGGTGCTGTTGGGTATAGTTTTGATACTATCTCAAATACAAATACTTATGCAGCTTTACTCGAAACAGGAAAAGACGGATTTAATTTCCATTTTGACGGTGTCGTAAGGAACGGTAAAGATTATGATACCCCTGCTTATCCTTCTCAAGAAGAACATGGTGATCATGACGAACACGAAACCCACGAAGAGCACAGCGAACATGAAGATCATGAAGAGCACGAAGAAAATGAAACGCTTCTTACAACAGTACCTAATACATTTATCGATTCTCAACAAGTAAACTTCGGTACGAGCTATGTAACGGATCATTTAACTGTCGGTTTCTCGTTTGGCCGAATTGATACAGATTACGGAATTCCAGCTCATAACCACGCACATCATGATCACGACCATGACCACAGTCAACATGCTGATGATGAGCATGTAGATGATGACCATGAAAATGAAGAACATAGCGAAGAAAACGTTTTTGCCCGTGTAAAACAAGATCGCTGGCAAGCACTTTTCAATTACGCGCTTCACAATGATTACATTGAAAATATCAATGTGAAAGCTGGCTTCACTGATTACCAACACAGTGAGATTGAGGGTGGTACGGTAGGTACAACTTTTAAGAATAAAACATCTGAATTACGAACAAGTGTAGAACATAAGCTTGCTGGTTGGCATGGTATTATTGGATATCACTTCTCTGATAGCGATTATGAAGCACAAGGCGCTGAAGCATTCACTCCCGCTACAGAAACAATGAGTCATGCAATTTATGTTTTAGAAGAAAAACAGTTTGGTGACTTCACCCTTGAGGTTGGAGCTCGTGTTGAAGACTACCAACTTTCTAGTGTTATTACTGAAAGTTCTCACGAAGAGCATGACCATGATCATGACCATGATCATGACCATGACGAGCATGATGAAAATCGATTATTTGCTTATGAATTGAATCAAACAAACATGAGTTATTCAATTGGTGGTGTTTATAATTATACCAATGGTCAAAATATCGCAATTAACATTTCTCACTCAGAGCGCTCTCCATTAACTGCAGAATTACTATCTAACGGTACTCATATCGCAACAAGTACTTATGAGTTAGGTCTAAGTTATCATTTAGAAGATGGCGAAGCACATTTCGAACCGGAAGATATTCAACAAGAAGTTTCTACAAACTTTGACATCAGTTTTAGGAAATTTACTGGTGATTTTGGTTATACACTAAACTTCTTCTACAACGATGTAGAAAACTATTATTATCAAGAAAATACTGGCCTAATTTACTCTGCAGAACATGGTATTGAAGAAGCTGATCATGAGCATGAAGGCGCATTACCAGTTTATCAATTTAAGAGCCAGGATGCAGAGCTCTATGGTTTTGAGCTAGATACACACTACAAACTGAACGAAGAAAATACAGTAAAGCTTTTTGCTGATTCAATCACTGCAAAACTAAAAGACTCAAGCTATTTACCTCGTATTCCAAGTAATAAAATTGGTGTTAAGTACGAATACGCACTGGACAATTTAGTTGCAGATTTAACAGTGACGCGTTACGCGAGTCAAAACAACATTGCATCTTATGAGAGCAAAACTGCTGGTTATACTTTGGTTGACTTTAGTATGCAATATGATTTCGAACTTGCTGGTAATGATGTAATGGCTTATTTCAATATCGATAACTTAACCGATGAACTAGGCTTCGTTCATACTTCTGTAATTAAAGAGCAAGCACCTCTTCCTGGTAGAAACTTTAAAGTAGGTGTCAGAGCATTCTTCTAACTTTAAAGTAATTACCCTAAAAAAAGGCCAGTTTATTGGCCTTTTTTTATTTTATTCCTTACAAAACATTGAATTAATATTATATTTCACTAGTCTTCATATAATTGAAACAATTCAAGGACAGTAAGATGAAGACTGTAAGAGCAAAGTTATTAACAACTGTATTTAGTGGACTTGCTTTAGTACTAATGAGCGCAATGTTCGCAATTAACTCCGTTAAATATATAACTCAAGAATATGATGTACTTATTCAAGAAGAGTTAAGTGCCCAACTTAAAGTCAATCTCATCTTAAATACTTTCAAAACTCAGGTTCAAGAGTGGAAAAATATTCTTATTCGTGGTGAAAACCCTGAACAATTCGACAAATATTTCAAACAATTCGAAGAACAAGAAGCTTTTGTACAAAAATCAACCTCAGAGCTGATGTCTGGATCATATTTACCCAAGTCTATTCTGATGCAACTCAATAGCTTTAAAGGCGAGCACAAGAAACTTGGCGAGTTATATCGTATTGGCTTGTCTGAATTTAAGAATGCTAATTACAATACGCAAGACGGAGATAAAGCCGTAAAAGGTATAGATAGAGCAGCCGCAAAACATTTGAAAGAATTAAACCAATCTATAGATCAGTATGTTGAAAGCGCAGTGAGTAGGCTTCGCGCAGAAAAAGAAGTTGCGATTTTTGAAAGTACTGTAATCACCTTAACTGTTTCTTTTATTGTAATCGTGACCATGGCTTTATTAATTCAGCACTGGATAACACGCCCTATAAAATTAGCTTCACAAGTCGCAACTGAGATATCTAATGGAAATTTAGAGAACAGAATCAGTTCGACTAGTAAAGACGAAATTGGTGCTTTACTTACTTCTCTTGACAAGATGCAAACGAATATTCGTCAAGCTAACGAGCAATTAACCCAACAAATGCTTCAGCAAAAGTTACAAGCAGAAGAAAGTGGTCGTATTAAACAAGCATTGGACAATGCCTCTTCACCAGTATTACTTTACAAAGAAACCAATGAAATCATTTACGCAAATAATCAAACAAACGAACTGTTCAATCGCTATCAAAGTTTAATCAACAGCCCTCCAAAACTGACCGGGGCTAATATTATACAAATATTGTCGAGTGACTATGAAGAACACCTTAAGCAAGCGAAAACCAAACAAGTTCAATTCGAAATGAATATCGATCATGTTTACATGAATATTACAGCAAGCCCAGTATTAAATGATGAAAATAATGTAATCGGTGTGGTAGTTGAACTCATTGATCTAACAGAACAGAGAAATACTGAAAATAAAGTAGACGACATTATTAATTCAGCAGTATCAGGTCAGCTAGACGCTAGGTTAGACGTTCACAACTTAAACGGCTTCATGCTGACTCTGAGCAAAGGCATTAATCGGCTACTTGATGCTATTGTTTCGCCCGTTCAACAAACAGAAAAATATCTCACTGCCATTTCACGTGGTGAAATACCTGATAAAATTGAAGGTAACTACTCTGGTGACTTTTTAAAAATAAAGCAATCGTTGGAGCAAAGCTCAAAAGCAATTAACTTACTGATCTCTGATTCAAAATTCTTAGTTGATTCAGCCTTAGCTGGTCAATTATCACATCGTGCTGATTCTGACGCACATAATGGTGAATTTAAATCTATTATTACAGGCATCAATCAAACCCTTGATGCAATCATACAACCAGTACAACTTACCTCTCAATATTTAGACAGCATTGCCATTGGCCAAATACCTAGTGTAGATAAAACACAATTTAATGGGGATTTTGAGAAAATCTTGACCAGCTTTGAAACCAGTATACAAGCCATAAATCTGCTCTTAAATGATACGTCAATGTTAGCAAGTGCAGCAAACTCAGGTGAATTATCAAAGCGTGCTAATATCGAATTACATCAAGGAGCATATAAAGTTATCGTTTCATCAATCAACGATACATTAGATGCCATCTCAACCCCTCTACAGTCATGTATCGCTGTAATGAATGCATTGGAACACGGAGATTTGACTAAAAAAATTGAAGGAAACTACTCTGGCGACTTTGCGAATTTAAAAGATTCAGTCAATCAGAGTATTGAAAACTTAGCTTCAATGGTGACAGAAATAAATGACACAGCAAATACTGTTGCAAAAGCATCAGCTCAAATCAGCCAATCAACACAAGATTTAAACTCTTCTACAGAGTCTCAGGCAGCTTCCATCGAGGAAACAACTGTTTCTATGGGAGAAGTTACTGATAAGGTAACTAGTAATACTAAACACGCTCAAACAGCAAACGAGCATGCACAAAATGCGGATAAACAAGCCATTGAAGGCGGAACGTTAGTTAACAATACTGTTATTGCTATGAAAGCCATTAGCGATAGCTCAAATGAAATCTCTAATATAATAGAAGTCATTAACGGTATTGCATTTCAAACTAATCTACTTGCATTAAATGCTGCTGTAGAGGCCGCAAGAGCTGGAGAGAAAGGCAGAGGCTTTGCTGTGGTTGCAGCCGAAGTACGTCAATTAGCCCAGCGAAGCTCAGACGCTGCTAAAGAAATTTCAGGTTTACTTAAAGACAGTGCTGACAAGGTTGATAATGGATTAATGCTTGCAGAGCAATCTGGCAATACTCTACGAGATATTGTGAGTAGCATACAAACCCTGTCAAAACTTATGAATGATATTGCGCTATCAAGTAATGAGCAATCAAATGGCGTGTCGCAAATTAATATAGCAATAAAACAAATTGACCAAAGTGTCCAACAAAACAACTCGCTTGTTGAGCAAACCAGCCATGCAGGGGCGTCTTTAGATAAACAAGCCTCACACCTGAGAGCCTTAGTCAGTCAATTTACTGTGTAATAAAAAAGCCGCGACCATGGAATGGAGCGCGGCTTTACAACCAGAAACTATTGTTGTTTTTATAATGCGTTTTCTAGTTCAGGCAACACATCAAATAAGTCTGCTACTAAACCATAGTCAGCAACTTGGAAAATCGGTGCATCTGGGTCTTTGTTGATAGCAACAATGACCTTAGAGTCTTTCATACCCGCTAAATGCTGAATGGCACCACTGATGCCAACTGCAATATACAAGTCTGGAGCAACAATCTTACCTGTTTGACCTACCTGCATATCGTTTGGTACAAAGCCTGCGTCAACTGCAGCACGTGAAGCACCTATTGCAGCACCTAGTTTATCTGCTATACCATTTAGTAGCGCAAAGTTTTCGCCATTCTGCATGCCACGACCACCTGAAATCACGACAGGCGCAGCATTTAACTCTGGGCGTTCTGATTCAGTTTGTTCAACAGAAACAAATTCAGAAAGGGTATTATCAGCAGCACTTTCGACAGTTGAAATTGCAACTGCAGCTTGCTCACCTTGCGCATCAAATGCACTTGCACGCACTGTAATAATTTTTTTATCTTCTGAAGATTTAACTGTTGCGATTGCATTACCCGCATAAATTGGTCGCTTGAAAGTATCTGCATCAATAACATCAATGATTTCAGAAATCTGCGACTTATCAAGTAAAGCAGCTACACGAGGTAAAGTGTTTTTACCTGTGGTTGAAGCACTCGCAAGAATATGTGAATAATCAGCAGCAAGCTCCACAACTAAGTCCGCAGTACTTTCTGCTAGCTGATGTTCAAACACAGGCTTATCAGCAACAATTACTGCCGTAACACCTGCGATTTTAGAAGCAGATTCAGCGACAGTTGCGACTGAATGGCCTGCAACTAACACTGTGATATTGTCTGAAATCTTTGCAGCTGCATTGATAACTTTAGCTGTTTCAGGTTTAAGAGCGCCCTGCTCGTGCTCTGCAATTACTAATACACTCATGAGATCACCTTAGCTTCAGTTTTTAATTTATTTACAAGCTCTGCTACATCTTCAACAATGATACCTGCTTCACGTTTAGCCGGCTCTTCAACTTTTAAAAGCTCAGTACGAGGTGCTAAATCAACACCTAGGCTGTCAGCTGCAACCACGTCTAATGGCTTACGCTTTGCTTTCATTATATTTGGTAGAGAAGCATAACGGGGTTCATTTAATCGTAGGTCTGTTGTTACAACAGCTGGAAGTGATAGAGAGACAGTTTGTAAACCACCATCAACTTCACGAGTAACTAAAGCTTTACCACCTTCAACAACCACTTTTGAAGCAAATGTACCTTGGCTACGACCAGTTAGTGCCGCAAGCATTTGACCTGTTTGGTTATTGTCAGAATCAATCGACTGCTTGCCAAGAATAACTAGTTCAGGTTGCTCTTGCTCAACAAGCTTGCTTAGTAATTTAGCAACGTGAATTGATTCAAGCTTTGCATCTGTATCAATTTGAATTGCCTTGTCAGCACCTAGTGCTAGAGCTGTGCGAAGCTGCTCTTGACAAGCTTTATCACCAATAGACACGGCAATTACTTCTGTCGCAATCCCCGCTTCTTTTAATCGGATTGCTTCTTCTATCGCAATCTCACAGAAAGGGTTCATTGCCATTTTTACGTTTGTTAAATCAACATCACTGTTATCAGGCTTTACTCTTGCCTTGACGTTGTAGTCAATCACGCGTTTGATTGGCACAAGTACTTTCATAGTTACTCCATGATCTGGTTAATTCTTGAAGATGACGCTAACGTCAATACATTTATTTAATGCAATCAGCCTACTTCCTGTTGACGTAAACGTCAACCTAAAATAACCTTAGATTAACTTATAAAAAACTTAATATTTAAATAAACGTTTATTTGGCATTCCGTCAGCCATTTTAATGTGTTCAGAGTGATTTTATAGCGGTCCAGATCAAGATTGCGTCATATAGCTAGTTCACAATAAAACATTTAAACGTTTACGCTACCGTCAAGATAAGTGAGGATAATATGGTCGAACGCGAAACGATGGAGTTTGACGTTGTAATTGTTGGCGCAGGACCTGCAGGCCTTTCATGTGCAATTCGTCTGGCTCAACAAGCACAACAAAAAGAACAAGAATTAATGATCTGCGTTGTTGAGAAAGGCTCTGAAGTCGGTGCTCATATTTTATCTGGTGCTGTGTTTGAAACGAAAGCTCTGGATGAATTATTACCTGAATGGAAAACTTTAGGCGCACCTTTAAATACGCAAGTCACCGAAGACGAAATATATCTATTCAAAAATGAAGAAAACGCCACCAGCATTCCTCATTTTGCGATCCCAAAGACATTCAAGAATGATGGCAATTATATCGTGTCTATGGGTAATGTATGTCGCTGGCTTGCTGAGCAAGCTGAAAGCTTAGGTATTGAGGTATTCCCTGGTTTCAGTGCCCACTCTCTCATTATTGAAGACAATCAAGTTAAAGGCATTGTCACAGGCGATATGGGCCTAGACAGAGAAGGTCAGCCTAAAGATAGCTATATGCCAGGCATGGAACTTAGAGCAAAGTATACAGTATTTGCTGAAGGTTGCCGCGGCCATTTAGGTAAACAATTAATCAAAGAGTTTGAACTAGATAAAGACGCAACACCACAACATTATGGTTTAGGCTTTAAAGAAATATGGCAAATTGATCCAAGTAAGCACAAAGAAGGCACAGTTGTACACGGCACTGGTTGGCCACTAACAGGCGATACCACAGGTGGCTCATTTATGTACCATGCTGAGAATAATCAGGTCGTTGTGGGCCTTATCGTTGACTTGAATTACTCGAATCCACATTTGAGTCCATTTGATGAATTTCAACGAATGAAACACCATCCTGTATTTAAAGAAACACTGGAAGGTGGTGAGCGTATCGCTTATGGCGCAAGAGCTATTGCAAAAGGTGGTTTCCATTCACTGCCTAAAATGCATTTCCCCGGTGGCTTATTGATTGGCTGTGATGCGGGTACATTGAACTTTGCCAAAATCAAAGGTAATCACACCGCAATGAAATCAGGCATGTTAGCTGCTGATGCAATTATAGAGGCTCTAGCGCAAGAAAACCCGACTGATGATTTAAGTTCATTTGCCGAGTTATTCAAATCAAGCTGGTTATATGATGAGTTATATCAATCACGTAACTTCGGTCCTGTTATTCATAAGTTTGGTAGTATTTTAGGTGGCGCATATAACACCCTAGATCAAAACTTTTTTAATGGCTCTTTACCGTTTACGTTCAAAGATACAAGCTTGGACCACGCATGTATGAAGCCTGCAAGTGAATGTGACACAATTAGCTACCCTAAACCTGATGGTAAGCTCAGCTTTGATAAGTTATCTTCTGTATTTTTATCGAATACCAACCACGAAGAAGTGCAACCTTGCCATTTGCAGTTAAAAGATATAGCAATACCTATCAACGTTAATCTTGCAAAATTCGATGAGCCTGCTCAACGCTATTGTCCTGCAGGTGTTTACGAAATTGCTGAAAATGAGGGTGAGAAACAGTTTGTTATTAATGCCCAGAACTGTATCCATTGTAAGACTTGCGACATCAAAGATCCTAGTCAAAACATCACTTGGGTGACGCCTGAAGGAACCGGTGGTCCAAACTACCCAAATATGTAAACTTATAGAGTTACTCCTAAATTGCACAAGGGCCTAAAGGCCCTTTTTTCGTTTTACAGCCTCTTGACTATACTTATAATATTAATCGCAATAGGTTGAAACATATGAATCAGCAATCTGAACTTGTTTTTAGATTTTTGGCAGAACCCACAGACGTAAACTTTGGTGGTAAAGTGCATGGTGGCATTGTGATGAAATGGATAGATCAAGCCGGCTATGCGTGTGCAGCAGGTTGGAGTGGCAGCTATTGTGTCACAGTATCAGTCGCTGGCGTTAGATTTAAACGCCCTATACTAGTTGGTCAAGTTGTTGAAGTCACAGCGCAAATTGCACATACCGGAAAAACAAGCATGCAAATTTTCATTCGCGTAAAATGTGGCGACCCGCAAAACAATATTCTATCTGAAAGTAATCACTGCATTATTAGCTTTATTGCGATGGATAAAGCAGGCTACCCTGTACCAGTGCCTCAATTTAAAGCACAAACAAAAGAACAGAAAAAGTTAGAGCAATATGCAATCAAAATGAAAGAAATAGCGATTGAAACTGAATCCTTGCTTCATCGCACTGTTGAAGAATAAGTTGTTTTAATTTAAAGAGTGTTTAGCAAATTCATAAATGGCCATATTTGCAATGTCATTTATTTGTTGTTGGTTATGTGTGTTGGTTTTTAAATCATGAATTAATAATGACTTTTGCTCTTCTATTAATAGTTCAAAATTTCTCGGACTCACTAACCCTTCTTGGAGTAATGTACCTAATTCGTTTAACCTCATTTTTCTAGAAATAAGTGAGTCTCTAATAGAGCTGTGCAATTCTTCACAGCGATATTTTAAAGTCACCTTCCTGCAAACAACGTCAATATTGTGCTCAAACCTCCTGTTCACTTTCATCACTCCCATTCTCGTTATTACTCTCAACTTTAAGATTAAACGCCGTTCTTGATGCAAAATAGTCTTTTAGGGCTGACGCTCTAGCACTCATTAACAACTCTTGATCATGCATTAAAGATTGTGGGTAATCAGCAATAAAGCCTGGTTCGTTATTCTTATCCGTCATATGTTTGAAACTTCAAGTGGTAAAACATGAATAAGATTATGTTGTTTTACAAAATAATCCTATTACAACCCATTACACCTACTCAACATGGTTAATTCGACATATAAAAGTTACAATTGGGATATCTATTCTTTTATATTTAGTTGCTTGTGGAAAACTACCAAATTGAGCCTGTCGGTTTTATTCAATCACCTTATAAACAAAAATTTGCCATACCTAGACAGCCCCGTTTAGTGCCTGAGGCAAAAGCCAAACTTATCTTTAGTAAAGAATTTAGTCGCGAAGAGTTTGTTCGAGGTATCGAAGAGTTTACACACTTATGGTTGTTGTTTCGTTTTCACGAAACCGCTGACAAAGGCTATTCTGCACTTGTCCGTCCGCCGCGTTTAGGCGGCAATGAAAAAAAAGGCGTATTTGCAACCCGAGCCACTTTTAGACCTAATGGCATTGGCATGAGTGCAGTGAAATTAGAGGGGGTTGAATATAAAAACGGTCAACTCGCGCTACTTTTATCTGGGATAGATTTACTTGATGGCACGCCAATTATCGATATAAAGCCTTATTTACCTTATTCAGATGCCATGCCTGAAGCTTCTGCAGGTTTTGCTGATACCCGCCCAGAAACTTTAATGACTGTTGAGTTTTCAGAGCAAGCGGCTGAGTTTTTGGCAACGCAAGCAGATAAATCACTGCCAGAGTTTATTGCCAATGTACTTAAGCAAGACCCCCGCCCTGCTTACAAAAAACACAAAGCAGGCACACAGGCTTACGGAATGAACTTGTATCATTACAATATTCGTTGGCAAGTCGACGGTGAACACAATCTTGTCACAGAAATCAGTATTGAACGTTAATAAACACTTTGTATGGGTCGTTAGCACTGCTAAACTAACGGCCATTTTCTAGAAAAACAAAATACTATACGAACGGAACCACCATGCGTACCAGTCAATATATTCTTGCGACTCTAAAAGAGACGCCTTCTGATGCTGAAATTATCAGCCACCAACTTATGCTTCGTGCAGGCATGATCCGTAAACTTGCATCAGGTTTGTACACTTGGTTGCCATCAGGCTTGAAAGTTTTACGTAAAGTTGAACAAGTAGTTCGTGAAGAAATGAACAAAGCCGGTGCAATCGAATTACTTATGCCGGTTATTCAACCTGCTGATCTGTGGGAAGAGTCTGGCCGCTGGGAACAGTTTGGTCCTGAGCTATTGCGTATCAACGACAGACATAACCGTCCGTTCGCGCTTGGCCCTACACACGAGGAAGTGATCACAGATTTAGTAAGAAAAGAAATTAATAGCTACAAGCAGTTACCAATTAATTTCTACCAAATTCAAACTAAAGTACGCGACGAAGTTCGTCCTCGTTTTGGTGTAATGCGCGCACGTGAATTTACCATGAAAGATGCTTATTCTTTCCATATGACAGAAGAGTGTCTTGATAATACCTACCAACGAATGCACCAAGCGTACTGCAATATTTTTGAGCGTTTAGGTCTAGATTACCGTCCAGTAATTGCAGATACAGGCTCAATTGGTGGTAGTGTTTCTCATGAATTCCATGTGTTAGCAGAATCAGGTGAAGATGCAATTGCATTCAGTGATGCTAGTGATTACGCAGCAAATATTGAAAAAGCCGAGGCAGTTGCACCTAGCGAAGCACGCCCTGCTCCATCAAAAGAATTAAACTCTTTCGATACGCCTGAAGCAAAAACCATTGAAGAGCTAAAAGCAAAACATGGTGTTAAGCCACACCGTGGGGTTAAAACCCTTATTGTTTATGGTGCACCAGATGAAAATGAAGAACGTGGTTTAGTTGCACTTATCGTTCGTGGCGACCATGAATTAAATGAATTAAAAGCTGAAAAACTGGAGCTCGTAGACTCTCCACTAGAAATGGCAAAAGAAGAAGACATTGTCGCTGCCATTGGTGCTCGTCCTGGTTCATTAGGCCCTGTAGGCCTTGATATGCCAATCATTGTTGACCGCAGTGCTGCAGTGATGGCTGACTTTGTTGCTGGCGCAAACAAAGATGGTGTTCATTACAGTGGTATCAACTTCGACCGTGATGTAACAGAATACACAGTCGAAGATATTCGTAACGTGATTGAAGGCGACCCTAGCCCTTGTGGAAAAGGTACCCTACATATCAAACGTGGTATTGAAGTAGGCCATATTTTCCAACTTGGCAGTAAATATTCTGAAGCAATGAATGCTGGCGTGCTTGGCGAAAACGGTAAAAACCAAATCATGACAATGGGTTGTTATGGTATTGGTGTATCTCGTATCGTTGCAGCTGCGATTGAGCAAAACAATGATAAGTTTGGTATTAAGTGGCCAAAAACACTTGCGCCATTTGAACTTGCTATTGTGCCAATGAACATGCACAAGTCGCATCGTATTCCTGATATTGCAGAGCGTTTATACAGCGAATTCCAGGCTGCTGGTGTTGATGTGTTATTCGATGACCGTAAAGAGCGCCCTGGTGTGATGTTTAATGACATGGAACTGGTTGGTATTCCATACACACTTGTTATCGGTGAGCGTAACCTTGACGAAAATAAGGTTGAGCTTAAGAACCGTATTACAGGTGAAAAACTAATGCTTGATATTGATTCAGCAGTTGTTGAAATCACGAAAGCAATAAAAGCTTAATCTTACAGCATCAAAAAAGCGGCTATATAGCCGCTTTTTTATTGTCTTAACACCCTATTATTTTCGTTTTGGACGGAAATAATCGGTATTAGCATAGAAACTTGCCTCTTTGTTTTCTTCATACCATGAAGGTACACCTAATAATGGTAAGGGTGACATCTTTTTATTGTCTTCTAATAAACCATCTTTAATCATTTGATAAAGCTGTGCATCTAAATAGTGATATTGCTGTTCTAAGCTTAATTGATAAAAACTTTCTGCAGCTTTAATACAAACTAGCTTACCTGTAAGCCCAATAAATGGGTTGGTCATCATTTCGTAGTTAGCGTGGCCAAATGTAAAAGGTAAATAGTTTTTACTCCACTGTGCTCTTTGTTCCACAAAAGCTTCAGACCATTGATGTGATTTAAGCTGAGAAATTATTTCATCATTATTGACCACTAATATAACGCCACACTCGTCAAATAATGTGATTGCATTTCTTTTTTTGCTTCTTTGTTTAGTGCCGTGCGCTTCTATTTCTTCAATATGCAATTCATTCAGAAGTGCTTTGGTTTTTGGAAATAGACACCAAATGAAAGCGCCGAATAAGTCATGCCAGTTTTGCTCACGTGTTGGCACTTGCCCTGTTTCGAAGATAATTGCTTCGTAGTATCGTGTTTCATTTTCTAATTCAGAGTTAGGTGTAAAGCGAATATTTAACCCTTGTGGGTTCTTTAAGTCTTTTAACCCGTTTAACCAATCAAAACTTGGCCAGTCTGTATGTGAGTTGAGGTTAAACAATGTATTTAGATGCCCAAAAGCACCATTATTAAGACAAGATTGAGAAAATGTCTCTGAGGCAACAAATCTTTTCATAGGACTACAGACTTAAAAATTTTTGCGATTTTATCGTAAACTTGTCTTCACGCCAACTAAGGCAGTTAATCGCTTTAACTCGAACAAGCAGTCTAGAAATGTGTATACTTAAGCGATTTTAATTAAAAGAAAAAAGTGATTATGAAACTGAGAATAACACTTAGCGCAATTGCAACAGCAGTGCTTGCAGGTTGCGTATCAACAAGTAACACGTCTAACGATATTCAAGCCGCTTATAAAAGCATCAACGAAACACAACTTGCAGAGCACATTAAAACACTTGCTTCTGATGAATTTGAAGGCCGTGCCCCTTCTTCAAAAGGTGAAGAGCTTACTCTAGCCTACTTAACAAAACACTTTAAAGCACTAGGTTATGAACCTGGCAATGGGGATAGCTTCTTCCAAGAAGTACCGCTTGTTTCTATTGAAGCTGACTCTGACATGGAGTTAGTCATTGGTGGTAAAGCTTACCAATACAAGAAAGAAATGGTCATGGGCACAGGCCGCATTAGCGAGCTTGAGTCTATCAACAATTCTGAAATGGTGTTTGTTGGGTATGGTGTGAATGCCCCAGAATATGGTTGGAACGATTACGAAGGCCTAGATGTTAAAGGTAAAACGGTTGTAATGCTGGTTAATGACCCAGGCTTTGCGACTAAAGATCCGAGTATGTTCACCGGTGAAGCTATGACCTACTATGGCCGCTGGACATACAAATATGAAGAAGCGAGCCGTCAAGGTGCTGCGGGTGCGATTATCATTCATGAAACAGCACCAGCTTCTTACCCTTGGAGTGTTGTAGAAAACTCATGGAGTGGTGAGCAATTTGGCTTCCAAAAAGAAAATAAAAACATGGATCGTGTGGCCGTTGAAGGTTGGGTAACTGTCGATGTTGCTAAAGAGCTGTTCGAAAAAGCGGGTCTGAACTTTGAGGATGCTAAGAAAAAAGCGGCACAAGGTGCCTATCATGTTGACATGGGTGACTTAACCGCGTCGGTTACAGTAAAAAGCAAAATTAAGACATCAACGTCTTATAACTTTATTGCGACTTTACCTGGTAGCAAAAAACCAGAAGAGCACATTGTTTACTCTGCACACTGGGACCATTTGGGTATAGATAAAAACCGCAAAGGTGACCAAATCTATAACGGTGCGCATGATAACGCCACGGGTACTGGTGGTATGATTGAAGTAGCAGAAGCATTCGCTAAGCTGCCAACTCGTCCAGACCGTTCTATCACCTTCTTAGCAGTAACTGCGGAAGAGCAAGGCTTGCTTGGCTCAAAATTCTATGCAAATACGCCTGTTATTCCAGCAAAGCAGACTGTTGCTAATATCAACATGGATAGCTTAAACCTACTAGGTAAGGTGAAAGATATCAGCGTTGTGGGTATCGGTAAATCAAGTCTTGATGAAATGTTAGCTGATGCGGCAAAAGCTCAGGGGCGAGTAGTTTCTGGAGATCCACGCCCGGCATCAGGTGGTTATTACCGCTCAGATCACTTTGCATTCGCAAACATGGGCGTACCTGCAATGTACGCTGGTGGAGGTACAGAGGCACTAGACTCTGCAACAGCAAACTATCGTAAAAAAATGAGTTTGGTACTTCGAGGCTGTTATCACCAACCGTGTGATAGATACCGTGATGAATGGGATTTAAGCGGTGCAGTTCAAGATTTACAGCTGTTCTTCCAAGTCGGCTATGACGTTTCTCAACAAGCTGAATGGCCAACATGGAAAGCTGGAGCTGAATTTAAACGCAAATAAACCCAAATGAGATTGATTTTTATTTAAATTAACACTAAAGTGCAACTGATAATATTTATTGGTTGCACTTTATGATAACTCTCACAACGTTAAGGCACTCGCCTGTTCTCAATTCACTTGCATTAATGCTTGCCAATAAGCGACTTGTTTTACCTGCTTGTATCCTTCTATCTTTGCTCTATGAACCAATAAGAACCATAACAATTCCTACCCTTGCAGATGCATTTTTTCAGGTCACTGTTTTTGTCGCAGCAACATTATTTATTTATTACTATTTAGTTGACAGATTACCTCAACTTGAGCTTAGTTACTTAAAGGCAAAATCACCTACATTAGAAATTACCTTTGCAGCAATACTCGGAGCATTACCAGGGTGTGGTGGAGCTATTATTGTAGTTACTCAATTTACCAAAAAACAAGCCAGCTTTGCTTCAGTTGTTGCTGTTTTAACTGCTACGATGGGAGACGCTGCTTTTCTTCTTCTAGCCAAAGATCCTTTTGCAGCTTTGAGTGTAATTAGTATCGGCGTTGCTACAGGCATAATAAGTGGTTTAATTGTACATTTGTTCCATGCTGACTCATTTTGCCACCCTCAAAAAACCGCAAACTATACTCATGATTGTATGAAATCTAATAAGGCAATTCATGTTGGCGAAAAATTATGGAAATACTTCCTAGCACCTTGTTTAATTATTTCTTTACTCATTGCATTTAACGTAGATTTTGGTGAATTTGATAATGCAATTACTTATTTTGGTGCATTGTTCGCAGCCATCGCAGTAACCATTTGGGCATTTTCTTCAGAAGGAAAAACCTATAAACAGATTGCCGCAGAAGATGAAGAGGTATCGCCTCCGAGTAAGTTCTCTAGAATAATTCAAGACACTCATTTTGTAACAGCCTGGGTAATAGCAAGTTTTATGATTTATGAAATAGCTGTGGGTGTCTTTGGACTAGACCTTAGAACTTGGTTTACTGAGTATGCGATTTACGCCCCATTAATTGCTGTTGCAATCGGTTTATTACCAGGTTGTGGTCCTCAAATAGTCATCACCACATTGTATATACAAGGCATTATTCCTTTTAGTGCTTTAGTAGGTAATACCATATCAAATGACGGAGACGCACTTTTCCCTGCTTTAGCAATGGCACCTAAGGCAGCTTTAATTGCCACTCTATATTCGGCAATCCCTGCATTATTAGTGAGTTACCTTCTATTTTGGTATCTATAATGTAATTTCAACACTTGTATAGACAAGAAAAAAGCCTTTAGTGTTTACACTAAGGGCTATTATTGCCTTGGTTAACGCTTTCGACTTTAATCTATAATATCAACCAGCTTAACTAAGAGGTCTATTTTGAAACAACAGAACCTTGTTGGTATCACTGTTCTCGCGTCCTGCTATTGCTGAAGTACCTACATCCATGAAGGCAAGGTAAATTTTTCGTTATTTAGTTTCTCTAAGTAAGCAATTTTTAACGAAGCTATCATCAGGTTTAATCTCAAAAAATGATTAAGTGTTATCGCGGATTGCTACCACCTGCTCTGCGGCAATATTTTTTGAGTAAATATTGAAACACCACAGTGCAATAGACGTTACACCAGCAATAGCAACAAACAGTAACCACATTAGTTCTGGTTTATTCATACCTATTGCCAAATTCGCATAACTCCAGCCTGACAAAAAGCCTGCACACAAAAAGCCTAATGCCATAGAAACAAAGTAATATCCCATATACAAGGCTGCTTGTTCTTTTGGGGCTATGCTTGCAACATACTCTTGACTCTTGGGCGATGTCAGCATTTCTCCCAATGCGATTAATAAAATTACAATGGTTATCACCCAACCAACCATTTTGTTTTGAGCCCCGATTAAAAAAAGAAATGCTGAAGCAATTACAATCAACCCGGCAATTAAAACGTAGATAGATTTGAATCTTTGGCAAAGCAAGCTCACACAAATCTGAAGTATAACAATTGCGGCAAAGTCTAAGTTAATTAGATACTCAGGATTAACCTGTCGATATGCCAAGAGGTTAGCTGTATAGTTTTGTACTTGTGTACTATTTAGTTCGTCTGTGTTGTTTGCAATTAAACGTAACTCGGTTACCAAGTTCGCTAACTCGTTAGTTGGCACATTCACTTTTAAATGCACCCACTCCAGCCTCAAAGTTTCAAATTCAATAGCGTTGTTCAACTTTATATCATTAAACAAAGCCACTATAGCTGCAGAAATTTTTTCTTCATCTACAAAGGCAAAGAAATCGACAGCCCCCTGCCCGAATAATGATAAGAACTGAACTAAGTCTTTGGTATCAACAAAGTCCCGAATAAACAGAGGGACAGTGTAAAAAAGTTGGTTATAGACAGTCCAAAAACCCGTTAATATAGCAAGATAAATCGCGAATTTTGGATTGCTAACCTTTACTTTCTCTTGCCACCAGCTAGTTGCATTTTCTTTTGAAAAAAAGTTCCAAACTAGATTCAGTATGAGCCATAGTGCAATTGCCACAAACGCTTGCGGATAGGTTAACCACTCAACACCAGCACACATGAGTAATACAATGGAAACAAATAAGATTAAAGCTAAACGACCATTTCCTAATACACTTTGAGCCTCATTTATCGTTTCTTTCAAACTTTTACCTTTTATTTTCTGTAATGAAGGAGGATCTTTGTAGAAAAACAAAACAGGTACAAAGTTTAGCAATACCCAGGCAGCGGACATCATAAAAACAGCATCCCAGCTAATTGCTCGCATAGCCCCAGCCATTAAAGGCCCTAAAAAGCCGCCAATGTTTACCATGGTATAAAAAATACCAAACCCAAGACCTCTGTTACTGTCATTCGTGCTATGGGCGATAGTACCAACAACAACTGGCTTAAAACATGAAGCACCTAAAGCAACAAAACTGAGTACAATAAAAAATGGCCAGAATTCTTTAACTTGGCCTAGTAGAAAATAACTCGGCGCCATAATGGCAAAAGAGGTGATAAACATCTTTCTGTAACCAACCCGATCACCTAGAGCACCAGTTAAAACAGGTAACAAATACAAAAAGAAAGGAATGATCCCTTGAATTGCCCCTCTCTCAATATCAGAGAACCCCACACCACCTTGAGTTTTTGGTGTTGTCATGTATATAGATGACACTGCAAAAAAACCATACCATGCTAACCTCTCAAAGATTTCCATGAGATTGGCGACATAAAAACTTTTCCCAAATCCTGACGTGTTATTAGAATACACATTAGCTCCTTAACTATTTTTGCATACAATATACCACCAAGAGCTATAAAGATGTAAAGTCTTATTTTTTGTATGTGGCTTGAATACTAAGAAGGCAGTAACTCTTATGAGAAGTAAAAACCTGAATAACCCTGTTAGGATCTAGCTGAAAATAGTTTTAGAGGCATCTGTCATGGCGCTAATTAAAAGGTCTAGTAATACATCAACGCCCTCTATACTTCCACTTTTTAAAAGCTCATCAAGTTGTGTCGCATAATTATGAATTTCATGACACTCAAACATGCCCGCAGTTCCTTTAATTGCGTGAACATGTCTTTTCAACGCCACAAAATCACTGTTTTGATAACTAGAATGTAAGAGATGCTTTTGCTCATCCAATCCTTGAAGATAGTTATTTTGTAGTGCTTCAAATTCACCTATTGGAAGGTTTAATTCTTCTACCTCTAAATTGAGATAATGACTAATTTTCTTATGGAACTTTGTTCTGTCGATAGGTTTCGACAAATGGTCAGTAAAGCCCATTTTTAAATACCGCTCAACTTCATGGGTCATAGTATTTGCTGTTAATGCCAACACAGGAGAGCTCACTCCCGTTGCTTGAATAAACTTAAATGCCTCCTCACCATCCATTATTGGCATCTGAATATCGAGTAAAATTAAATCAAATTCATGGTCTAACACAGCTTGAACCGCTTCTTGTCCGTTTTCTGCTGCAATAACTTGAAGTCCCATTCCTTCAAGTATGATTGTAATTAGTTTTCTATTATCAGGATGGTCTTCTGCTAATAACACTTTTCCCTTTAGAGATTCAGAAGTATCAATAGAACTCAAATCTAGTTTCGATTGTGGTAACTCATCAAGGTTGCTTATCCATTGGCTATCCTTAGTAGTATATAAACCAAGTTCAAGAGTAAATGTCGTCCCAGAGCCAACATGACTTTCTACAGTAATATCTCCATCCAGTTTTTTTGCTAAATTCTTTGAGATATTTAAACCTAGTCCTGTGCCGCCATAACGGCGTGTTGTCGATGTATCAGCTTGATGAAAAGCAGTAAATAAAGAATTTATTTCATCTTTAGTCATGCCAATACCTGTATCTCTGACAGAGATCCTAAGTTTCTCTTCACAACATGACACATCAATACAAATCTTACCAACACTTGTAAATTTGAGTGCATTTGAAGTTAAATTCAACAAAATTTGTCTAAAACGCGTCGGATCAATAACAATTAAATTTGGTAATGGAAAGAGGTAATTCAATTCAAACTCTAACCCTTTATCTCTTATTTGTTTGCCTAAAAGAGATTCAATCTCCGCGATACATCGGAACATGTCTGCTTCAATTAATTCAACCTCCAACCTGTTAGCTTCAATCTTAGACATATCCAGTATGTCATTTATCAAGTTTTGTACATGCCTGGCATTTTGAAGAATGACATTAATAGCATGACCTTTTTCTGAGGGTTTAATATCACCAAGAAGCATTCCATCAGCATAACCAATTATAGAGGTCATAGGAGTGCGAATTTCATGACTCATATTTGCCAAAAAACGACTTTTAGCTTCACTCGCATCCCGTAACTCTGATGCTAGATCTTCGAGCTCTTGTGTTCTTTGTTGTACTTTTTGTTCAAGGTTTTTATTCAGCTCAATGTTTTCTAAATTTGTTAGCCTAAACTTATCAGCCACGGCAAATGCCAATAATAAGGCGTCCATCGCTGTGCCAATTAAACCAAGGAGATATAAGTTTAAACTAGACGGAGGCAACACACCGAGATTAGTGAGGTTGCCAATCATGTTGGGTATCGCCATAGCGATATAGGCCAGTACAAAATATCTTGCTGGTTTAAACCCTTCACTTATTCGAAGAAAACCAACATATAATCCAAGACAAAGTGCGCAGCCCGTTACAATTGTAGCCCAAAGAAACCCAAAACTCGGAAACAACATTGCCATTGGCACGCCACAAGCTGCGACCACGCCCAACACGAGAGAGCCACTCGTTATTCTGGGGTGCGTTTCTTTAAGTTTCAGTAAATTAATATAAAACAGGATGTTCGTTAACGGTGTTAATGCAAAACCCAGCCAATGCAAGTTTGGCGAATAATAACCAAATAATTGGTCTGAGATATGGAAGAAATGGCTCCATGCAAATACCCAGCAAACTGCAAAAAATGCGTAATACAAGTGTGTTTTATCTTTTGAGCCAAAATAGATAAGTAGGTTATATAACCCAAGTACTAAACCGACACCAAAACATAAAATCATAATGATGTTTTCAGATACAACGAGTTTTTCAAAATCCTTTTTAGGCTTAATCACAAATTTGATAGGCGTGTAAAAGAAATCACTTTCAAATGATGTTACTAAGAAATACTTTTCATTAGGTTTTAAATGAATTGTATTACCATAGTGAAAAGCGAATTCATTACTCACTTCCCCCCCGGTCAAAACCGTTTGTATTGTTCCATTTTCACTAAAAAGCTTGCTTTCTATTCTTGAAACAACTGTATTGTAAGGGTAAAGAACAAATTCTGTTTCATCTGTATGGTTTACAAGCTCTGTTACAAGCCAGTATTTGCCACCAAATAGTGCGCGTTTATCAAGTATTTCTAAGTTTTGCTGCCATTGGTTTACCGACTGGTAACTTTCAGGGAATGTCACGTTCTCTTTTGACTGTAAGAGTAAAGCTAAATCGTGCAGATTAGTCTCTTGCAAATTATGATGATAATGAAAAGTCTTTGCGTGTGACTTTGCACACACAAGACTCATTAAAATTAGCGTAAGAACAAGGATCAATTTACGCATTAAGTTGGCCAAAAAAGCTTATATTTATTCATCATTTAGTTAAAAGTTATAAGAAACCTCTAAACCTACACGCCTACCTTCGCCTTTAAAGTCTTCCAACATGCCTAAGAAACTAGATAAATCGAACTTTAAATGACTGTACTCTTTATCAAACAAATTTTTAACCCAAAATCTAACTTGGTAGTCTTCATAAGCGACTTGGCTATTTAAATACCACAAAGTGTAACTTGGTTGTTGAGCTAATATATTTTGGTTTTGATCAAAATAGTAATCTGATTGATAGTCAAAACCTAGCGTTGTTGATACGTCAATATTACTTTCAAAATTAGTGTTATATGTAATTGCCCCACTGATATTTACCTCAGAGGTAAATGGTAGGCGATTATCTGTTAATACGTTTCCAAGAGGATCAATGAATGATTCAAACTCTGCGTGGGGAATGTAACTAAGACCTAAGCTGGTATTTAACGTATCGGTCAATCGGTATTTAACATCAATATCCGTCCCATATATTTTTGAATTCCCAACATTTTCAAGTAATTGAATTGGTGGTGCTCCCTCAACAGCTGAAGGCTGGTTCATAAATACTTGTTGACCAGTGTAGTTATAATGATACAAAGCCCAATTTAATTTTAAGGTTTTATCGTCATTTATGAACTTTCCACCAATTTCATTAGAAACGATTTCCTCAGGCCCATAATCTGCAAGCATAGCTTGTTCTGGACTTGATAAATACCCCCCATTATAACCACCACTTTTATAACCATTACTCAAATTATAAAATATTGAATGGTTATTACTTAGAGAGTAAATTATCGCAAACTTTCCTGATACATCATCATCTTCAACCTTTCCAATCACATGGTAAAAAGGTAACAAAACCCCCTCTAACGAATTTGTGTCAACTACAACATTTATATTACTAAGTGAATCATATTCAAAGACTTCATCTGAGTAACGAAGACCTGTTGTGATAATCAAGTCATCTTTAATCTGCCAATCATACTGTCCAAAAATCGCAAAGGACTTATTAATCAGATCATTATCATAAAAGAAATTCGCAGAGTTAGCACCAAACTCTGTACCACGTAAATCTCTTAAAATGTCATTGTAATTGTTTTGATAAATTCTTTCGTGGAGTGAAAATAATCCTAAAGTCAGATGATCATCACCTAGCTCGTAGTTTAGTCTAATTTCGTTATTTAATACCTCAGATTTAACACCCAACTGTCCTTCACATAACCTTGCTGGAGAACCATCACAATTGAATGCATGCTGCCTATCTAAACGGTTAAAGCTGTTCAACCAAATAACAGATACTTCATCACGTATTTGCCAGTTTAACTCACTTGTCCAACCTTTATTTATTCCGTGATGTGGTGAATCATTGTTCACGCTTACAACCCAAAAATCATCAACACCATCATTGAAACCAAAGGCATCAACACACTTTCCTGCATTAATTTCAGGCACTGAACACATAATTCGATTAGTTGGGTCCGAATAAATACCTATATTTCCAACAGGTTGGGCAATACCATTCCAATGACTGTAGTTTAGCTTTAAATACCACTCTATCTTTTCCCATTGACCTAGATAACTTAAACGAAAGTCATTTTGCTCCATACCAGCTTCAGGCGAAGTCGGATAAATGTTATGGCTTGTATAATCATAGCGGTTATGATTAAACGACGCTCTTAGAGCTGAGGTATCATCTATCTGAAGATTATAAAAGCCGTTACTTTTATACAAAGCATCTGTTCCAGCTCCTATAGTCAATTGGCCATAGTCTCCGGCATCAGGACGTTTACTGCGAATGAGTATTGCCCCGCCAGTGCTGTTACGACCAAATAATGTTCCTTGCGGACCTTTTAACACCTCAACTTGCTCAATATCAAATAAGTTAAGCAGTTGATTGTTTGCAGAGCCAACAGATGCCCCGTCAGAATAGATTGCGATAGGTGACGTGTTTGCAGTGTTATAATCTATTAAGCCTACTCCTCTGATATTTATCGCGGGAGGTGTACCTTCAGCTGCATTTTGACTAATTTTCAATCCAGAAATCATTAAACCTAAGTCTGTAGTATCTTTGAGCCCCGTATTATTAATCTGCTCACCTTTAATTTGGTTTACTGTAATGCTTACTTTGTTTTCTAGTTGTTTTCTTTTTTGCGCGTAAACTTCGATCACCTCAATGCTATCGGTCGCATATGAATAAAAAGGTTGAATTAAAGAAACAGATATCAATGTTGATAAAACTTTTTTTGAGGATAAATTAGGCATTTCCATACTCTCAGTGCAGATTTAGGTGTGCAAAACGAAGTATAGTTTAAATGTCTTATGTGACCAAAGCAGATACTTAACTTTGTTTTTCAATAAGCTACTTGTAAATTAGAAAAAATAATCTACACCTGAGCTGAAAGTTGGTGGTTGTCTGTTATTTCTTGAAGATTTTGTTGTTCTTTTAAACATATCTGGGAGTAGTGCTGGTAAGCATCTCGGTTAAAGTTTTCTGACAATTCATTCATAAAGCCATGTTTATACCTAGACTTGATGACATGAAGGCAAGGAATTGTTTTCAACGCCACAATAACCGGCTTTATATCAAAATGTTGTTCAGCCTCCGGAAAATATATATCTACATGGCAATTTGGATTTAAACTTGTAAAGTGCCTGATTTGACCTGGGTAGAAGGCAATCATTTTTTGAACGCGCTTCAAAGGCGTCATGGCCAAAGCGCGCCAAGCCGCTGTTGCACCAGCACTAAAAGCAATTATATAGTCAGGGCTAAAATTTATAAGCGCTTCTTGTACTTTGTCTGCATATCCATCATGACCCAGCCGGTTTATAAATTTGTCATACATTAATTGCTCTTGGAGCTCATTTAGCGGTGTAGACACATCATAAGGAGAAATAATTTTTACTTCTCCAGAAAATTGGGCACAAAAGCTTTTTAACTGATTTGTAAAACCAAAGATGTCAGATACAATTAATGTTCGCATAAATACTGGTCCTTATTTTCAGACTCTTGTTTGTAATTTCCATATTCTACCACTTGATAACGATAAGCTGGCAATGAGATTTTATCTCCTAATCAATCTATCACTTGATAAATAATTGTAAAGAATTTGTTTGTTTAGAATCTTATATTTATCATTTGCTACACTTAACACCTGTGCAATAAAAATGTATCAAGATGATTAAGACTTTTATTATTATTTTTGCTTTTTTAACCTGTTTTCAATCATTAGCAAAAAACGTTACATTCTTGAAAGTGGATTTCGCACCCTATTATATTTTTGATGGAACGCATAAAGGGCAAGGCAGAGATGAAGAAGTCATCAATCTTTTGAAAAAAGCGATGCCAGAATACCAATTCAATTACATGCTAATTCCGTCAAGCCGTGCATTATTTGAATTGCAACATAGTTCACAAATCACATGTATGTTGTCCCTATACAAAACTGAACAGAGAAAAAAGCTATTCCATTTTTCTAAACAGTACTCAACGATTGGTTTAGCACCTACCATAGCGATGCACAAAGATGTAGCTAGTAAAGTAATGCCAGATCATATCACCGCGACCTCTTTAAAAGATCTAATATTTAAACACAACCTTATGTTGGGTAAGTCTACTGAACGTTCATATGGGCAAAATGTAGATGAAATAATACTCAAAATTCCTCAAGAAGATTTGATTATTCGGGCTGGTAAAGATTCATTACAAAGCCTGACCTATATGTTGCTCAAAAAAAGGGTAGATTTAATTATTGGATATCCGGGTGAGCACCTTTATTTGCAATCTCAATTAAATCGTGAAAATGAGTTTATTCAATTACATATATCTGAGGCGCCAAAAACAGTACTTGGTTTCGTTGGTTGTAACAAATCAGGTGAAAGCAAACGCTTTTTAAAACAGGTAGACAAGAGTTTAAATACCATAAAAGCATCTCAGGTGTATGCTTCTACGATGTTACGGTGGGTACCAAAAAGATTACAAGAGAGCTTAATTAACGAATTCAAAGAAAAGTGAACTTTCATTAAAACATTAAGTTTAATTATGAGATTGAACCTTTATCAAAGCTAGCGTAATTAACTTATCTCAGATATCTATCAGTCACAATTTTATGGTGCCAAGACAAGTTTGTTAAATTCGAAATAAGTATAATTTGGTAGCATTAAAAAAGGGGCTCGTTTCGGCCCCCATAATGGTTGGTTAGTTTTTATAAAAGTAACTTTCTTTCGTTATTTTTATATCTGCTCTTTGCTTAGACTCAATTGTAAAACTAATTGGTGTCGCTTTGAGCTTTAAGTCGTAGCCGTCTTTAATTACGGTAACGGGGATTTGCAACATTTCTCCACCTTCAATTTCAATCACAGCAGGTACATTGAGTTCAGCATTCTCTAAACCCTCTAGACTAACCGTGTAGCTCATGGTGGTTTGCGTTTTATTGATTACGCTTAATGTATAAGGGTTTTCAACTAACCCTTCATAGTTAACACGATATAACGCATTACGATCTCGGATAACCGATGCTTCAATTGGAGTACGATTAAAGGCCCACACCACCATAGTTAAAATAATCAACGCAGTAAGAGTTGCATATCCAAGTAACTTTAGCCTAAACGGGTTGGTTTTTTTGCCAGATGCTTCGTGTTCACTTTGATATTTAATTAACCCTTTGGCATAGCCAAATTTATCCATCGTGTCATCACAAGCGTCTATACACAAACCACAGTTTATACATTCATATTGCAGACCATTTCGAATATCAATACCTGCTGGGCAAACTTCTACACACAGGTTACAGTCAACGCAGTCACCAAGGCCGAGCTCTTTTGGATCTTGTTTACGTTTACGTTTACCTCGTGATTCGCCGCGTTTTGCATCGTAGGTTACTAATAGTGTGTCTTTATCAAACATCACAGATTGAAAACGTGAATATGGGCAAGCAACAGTACACATTTTTTCTCTTAAAAACCCAGCATTACCATAGGTACAAAATGCAAATAAGAATACCCAAAAACTCACTAGACCTGACCATTCTAAAGTGAACATGTCGATATATAATTTTTGTGCAGGAATAAAATACGCCATAAACGACGTAGCAGTGAAGAGAGAGATAGCTAACCAAGCACTGTGTTTTGCAGTTTTTAAGGCAACTTTCTTTGCCCCCCAAGGGCTTTTATCTAGCTTTATGCGTTTATTACGACTGCCTTCAATACGGTGCTCAACCCAAGTAAACATGAGCATCCAAATGGTTTGTGGGCACACATAACCACACCATACTCGGCCCAGCCAATTGGTCACAAAGAAAAGTGCAAACGCCCCTGCCATAAATACCCAAGCCAAAATCATAAAGTCTTGTGGTAAAAATGTGAGGCCGAAAATTCTAAAATGTTGACTGCCTACATCAAACAAAACTGCTTGCTGGCCGTTATATTGCAGCCAAGGGATGGCAATAAAGGTCAACATTAAAACCCAGCCAAGATTACGACGGATTTTTTGGAAAAAACCTTTTTGTTCGCGCACATAAATCGGGCCCTCAGATTTATGTGGCTTAATGATCATGTCTTCTTCTTTAATATCAAACTTCATATTACTTGCTCTACTAACATTGATTGATATCCATAGAGCAAGTTTCAGTCCAATCTGAAAGTTTTTAACTCTTTGTTTTTGTTAGACTTTAATTTAAATTAAAAATCAACAAACGCGATATAACGCGCATTTCGCTATATATCGCGAATTTTAGTTATTTTCAGTTTTTTCATTTTAGATCGTAATGTGCTTTCGGGAAGTCCTAATTTAATTGCTGCACCTTTAGGACCCGCAATGCGCCAATTAGTTAATTCAAGCACATGCTCAATATGAAGCCTCTCTGCCTCATCGAGCCTTAGACTTTGTCCTTCAAGCACTTGCTCATCAGTCATATTGAGTGGCTGAGTAATTGACACTAACCTCCCTTTAGACAAAATAGCTTCACGCTCTAAGATATTTTGTAACTCTCTGATGTTGCCGGGCCAATCATAGGCTTGAAGTTTGTCTATCGCTGCCTTTGTCAGCCCCATTAAGTGTTTACCAAGCCTTTTGTTCAGCTGATTGATGAGATTTGTACACAGTAATGGAATATCTTCTTTTCGCTCTTTAAGACTCGGTACTCTGATAGGAAAGACATTGAGTCTATAATAAAGATCCATTCTAAATTCACCTTTTCCAACCATTTGCCACAAGTCTTTATTGGTTGCTGCTATGATACGAATATCTACTTTTAGCGTTTTGCTGCCACCTACACGTTCAAACTCTTGCTCTTGCAGAACGCGCAAAAGTTTACTTTGTGCCTCAAGCGATAGCTCCGCAATTTCATCTAAGAATAAAGAGCCTGTATCTGCGAGTTCAAAGCGCCCTTTTCTTCTCTCATTTGCACCAGTAAACGCCCCTTTTTCATGACCAAATAGTTCTGACTCTAATAAACTAGGTGTAAACGCAGCACAATTTACTTTGACAAAAGGCTTTGTATTGCGGTCACTTAATCTATGAAGGTTTCTGGCTACAAGTTCTTTACCTGTGCCATTTTCGCCTAAAATCAACACTGTACTGCTGGTTTGTGCGACAAGGTTGATTTGCTCAAGCATGGTTTGAAATATATGACTTTGACCTACTAACCCTGACTCTTGCCAATCTGCATTCAACTCTTCCAACAAATAAGAGTTTTCTTCTTTTAATTGCTCAGTTAATGACTGAACTTGCTTTAATGCCGCTCTTAAAGCGCTTTCAGCTTCATGCTGCTTGGTCACATCGCGAAATATCGCGACCGCCCCGATTATTTGTCCGTCTTTAAAAACCGGTGTAGAGGTATATTCCACTGGGAAACTACTACCATCTTTTCTCCAGAATACTTCATCAGATATTTGCCTTACTTTGCCATCAAACATAGTGCAGTAGATGTTGCATTCATCTGCCGGATATGGCGACCCATCAGCATGGCTATGGTGATGGTATTGATGTATTTTTTTACCTATTAACTCTTCGGCTTTCCAACCTGTCATTCGTTCAGCTGCTGGGTTTATAAATACTGCATTACCAGATAGGTCGAAACCGTAAATACCTTCGCCAACAGAGTTCAGAAGTAGTTCAGGGTCATTTAACAGGCGTTTAAGTAAGTGAGACATAGCATTCCTCGTGAAATATCACGAAAACTGTAACATATTGACACGTTATACTATTAGCAAATTCTGACAAATATGATTAAAGTCGATAAAAGACGTTTTTTTGAGACTACAATGAATAAACCACTTCAAGACGCAACCTTGTCTGTCGGATATATTGCCAAGCGTGCTGGCGTAAAAGTATCGACTCTCCATTTCTATGAAACCAAAGGACTTATCAGAAGTTGGCGGAATCAAGGTAACCAGCGTCGTTACAAACCCGATGTGCTCAGACGAATTGCTGTAATAAAAGCGGCTCAACATATGGGCGTCACACTGCAGGACATAAAAGCCACTTTGGATGCTTTACCCGACAATAGAACTCCCAACAAAAAAGATTGGGCAAATTTATCTCAACGATGGCGTGCACAACTTACCAAGCAAATTGAGTATTTAGAGCAGATCAGAGACAAAGTCGATGGCTGTATTGGCTGCGGCTGTTTGTCTATGACCCAATGCCCTATGTATAACCCAGATGATATGTGTGGCAAATCGCAATCGGGCGCAGCTTTTTTGCCTTCTACCCCTGATTCACAGGCTAATCAGTAAAAAACTGATAAAATAGATGAGAATCACTAACAAGGAACCCCCATGAAAAAAACTGCACTCTCGCTCGCACTTGTCGCAGCGCTTGGACTGACTGCTTGTTCGCAAACAAGTCAACAACAAACTGAAAATAACAGCGTTCAAGTACAACAAAATTTCGCTAATTTCTCTGAACAGTTTATCCATGATTATTGGAAACAGTTCCCTGAACATTCTGCTTGGGCAGGCTATGGTAAATACGATGATATTATCAGTATTCCAGATCAAGCCTATCGTGACAGCACATTGGCTTTTGCAAATGCAAAATTAAACGAACTTGCAAAATTCGATTTAGACTCATTGCCGACAGCGCAAAAGACGGATTATTACCTAATAGAAAATGCTTTAAAACGCACCATTTGGCACTCAGAAACCTTCAAGAGTTGGCAATGGAACCCGTCTAACTACAATGTATCTGGTGGTTTTGCGACAATTCTAAATAGCCGCTTTAAAACCGATGACGAAAAGTTTGCGACCGTTTTAAAACGTCTTCAATACGTGCCTGCATATTACGATGCTGCAAAAGCAAACATTGATAACCCAACTTTAGAATATACTCAGCTTGCAATCGGCCAAAGTAAAGGTGCTTTCAGCGTGCTAAAAGATGAGTTATTAACTCAAGTTAAAGGTTCTAATTTATCTTCTAGTGATAAAGCACTGTTTGTTAAGCGTTTCAATGCTGCAAAAGACGCAATTAATGGTTACATCAACTTTTTAACTGAACTTGAAAAATCTCTAGTAGAAAATGGGAACGCACGTTCATTTAGAATTGGTGAAAAGCTCTATGAAGAGAAGTTCGCACTAGATATTCAATCAGGGTATAGCGCAAAAGAGATGTATCACAAAGCAGTTGCTGACAAAGATCGCGTGACCGCTGAGATGGTTAAGATCACAGATGAACTATGGCCTAAGTATTTCCCGAACGCTGAACGCCCATCTGAAGACAGAGATGCAGTAGCTAAACTCATCAAGCACCTATCGGTCAAGCATGTTGCTCGTGACGAATTCGTGCCTGAAATTAAGCGCCAAATTCCAGACTTAGAAGCATTCGTCAGAGAAAAAGATCTGATCACGCTAGACCCAGAAAAGCCATTGGTAGTTCGTGAAACTCCTGAGTATATGCGTGGTTTTGCTGGTGCATCTATTAGTGCACCTGGCCCATACGATAAAAAAGAAAACACGTATTACAATGTAACGCCATTAGATAACATGTCTGATGAGCAAGCTGAGTCATATTTAAGAGAATATAACCATTGGATTTTACAAATTTTAAATATTCACGAAGCAATTCCTGGTCACTATACGCAATTAGTTTACTCAAACGAGTCTCCTTCTTTAATTAAGAGCATTTTTGCAAATGGCGCGATGATAGAAGGTTGGGCTGTATATACAGAGCGTATGATGCTAGAAGAAGGCTATGGTGACTTTGAGCCAGAAATGTGGCTTATGTACTATAAGTGGAACCTTCGTGTTATCTGCAACACTATCTTAGATTATGCTATTCAAGTAAAAGGGATCAGCAAAGAAGAAGGCTTAGACCTATTAATGAACGGTGCATTCCAAGAAAAAGCAGAAGCAGAAGGCAAATGGCGTCGTGCGACATTAAGCCAAGTTCAGTTAACCAGCTACTACAGCGGTTACAGAGAGATTTATGATTTCAGAGAATCGTTAAAAGCCGCTCAAGGTGATGACTTTAACCTAAAAGCGTTCCATGAGCAGTTTTTAAGCTATGGCAGTACACCATTCAAATACGTCAAGGCGTTAATGACAGATAAATAACACCAAAAATGTATTGAAAAGCCCTTATTTAAGGGCTTTTTATTTAAGCTCTGGTTAATCTAATTTTTAATTATGAGCTTCTCGACTTAGCTTGCAGCAATAAATGCGTATAACGACCAAGTGATGCATAAGGCTCTTGTTGGTTATATTTGAGTTCTAATGCCAGTAAATCATCAAATTGCGCTTTCCCTTTTTCAAGCTCTCTTAAATAATCATGAAAACAACGAACACCCGTTTTACAAAGTCGCTTAAAGTTTTCTTGATTTAAAGCATCGTCTACAACTTCAGGTTTTACAGGGTGGTTTGGACTTAAACCAACTTTTTGTTTTACATGCAAACCTTGATTTACATAATCAAAATTACCATACACCATATTTGCAAATAAATGCGCGTCTTTATTGAAGTACATTAAAGACAAATAACCCGAATCGTTGACATGCTTTGACAAAATTGTAATCGCCTCAACTTGGTCAACTAACCATTCAAGTACAGCATGGCATAGTACAAAATCGAAAGTACCTAACTTTAAATCAGGCAACGCCTGTAATGGTGCGTGAATAAATTCAAATTGAGCATTTAAACCCGCTTGCTCTACATGCTCTCTTGCAAGTTGTAACATGTCTTCTGACATATCAACCAGCGTGATGTGATGCCCTAGCCTAGCTAAATAAATCGCTAACTGCCCTTGGCCACCGCCGATATCTATTATTCGTTTTGGTGCAGTCTCATTATCTAGCCAAGGAATATGCTGAGAAAAATCACGTTTTAAAACCGCTTCTCGTATTTTTCCTTTGGGTGTACCGTAAATATTCTTCTTAAATTTTTGCGAGATAGCATTAAAGCTTCTATCTCGCGATAATTTATCTTTGTAGCTTTTACCTTTTTTACTCATATTCAGCGGTTAAACCGGATTATTGATATCAATAAACTCAACATCTAAATCATACGTCTTCGCAAGGTATTCACCCAGTGCTTTAGCTCCATATCGCTCAGTAGCGTGATGGCCCGCCGCTATAAAATGTATACTTTGTTCATTTGAGCTATGGATTGTCTGCTCTGATGCTTCACCTGTTAAGTAAGCGTCAATGCCTTGGCTTGCTGCCATATCGATAAAACTTTGGCCTCCACCTGTACACCAAGCGATGGTTTTAATTAGATGATCGCCCGCTTCATTAATTAATGGTTTTCTATCAAGTTTTTCTTCTACCAATTTCGCAAATGCTTCTAAACTCATTGGTGTTTTAAGTTTTCCTTTCACAGCAACACAGTTTTTATTCCAAGGCTCTAAAGGTCTTTCGTAGGAAATATCCAGTAACTCAGCCAATTGCGCATTGTTGCCAAGTTCAGGGTGAACATCTAGAGGAAGGTGATATGCAATTAAATTGATGTTGTTTTCTAATAAAGCTTTAATTCGCCTTTGCTTCATGCCGGTAATAGTTTGGTCTTCACCTTTCCAAAAAAAGCCATGATGAACTAAAATCGTATCTGCACCTGCTTCTATCGCTGCATCGATCAGAGCCTGACTGGCAGTGACACCCGTCACAATTTTTTTTACTTCTTCAGCCCCTTCAACTTGTAAACCATTCGGGCAATAGTCACTAATAGAGAATGGTTTTAATAATTCGGTTAATTGATTAACTAATTTTGTTCTTTTCATTTGTTTTTTCGACACCTTAAAACTTTGGAGTATTTTAACAGCTTAGCAATTAGGATAAAGTGTAACTATATGCTTGTTTTTTTATATTTTTATAATGCTTCAATTGCAAAGTAGAGCAGTAGCAGCGTATTTTGCATGACAAAAGTGATACATATCTTACCGTTAAATTGCCACTTAATAGTTTTGTGACGAATGAGTGCTTGCATAAGTAGTGTGGTTAAATTGAATGACAACATCGCTAAAACACAAAGACTAAATTCACTAACTCTTTGCCCATCTAGTTTTGCTCGTTTTTTATCGAGAAAAAAGATGGCACAAAAAAACAAGTTTGATACCAGTAAATAAAGTGAACTGATCAATAAAATACTTTCATTAATGGCGACAATAATCGTAAATAAAAAGAGGGTCAAAACAAGAAGTGATTGATTTACACTTCGAAAAAATATATTCAAACTTTCACGTTCTCAAGATTCTATTTCTTTGTAAGGCAACCATTGTAACAAACGTTCAAACAAAACCTCTGGCTTTATTGGTTTTGAAATATAGTCATCCATACCGGCTTCTAAGCACTTATCTTTATCACCAACCATTGCATTCGCTGTCATCGCGATTATTGGAATATCTTTATATAATTCACCAGCCTTTCCGCTTCTTACCGCTTGCGAAGATTCATATCCGTCCATTTCAGGCATCTGACAATCCATCAAGATAACGGTATATTTTGTTTCTCTAGTCGTATTTAACAGATTCTGAATGACCTCTTCACCATTTGCTGCAATATCTACATGCGTCAGATTTATTTTAGCGAGCATACTTTGCGCTACAATTTGATTCACTCGATTATCTTCAGCCAACAAAATACGAATGCCTTCGCCCCATGCTACTTGATCTGGCTTTAACGCTGATTGTGCTTTCAAAGATTTTATATAGTGCGTTGTCACTAATGGCTTAGCGTCTTTAAGTGCTTCACCATCTTCTGCGACGATTGATAGTGCTGCAAATAAATCAAATGTGGTAGCAGGTTTCGGAAAATAGCCATCGAAGCCTAAATTAGCAAAAAACTTCGCATCGCCTTTGTGACACATTGAAGTCATCATAATTAATTTCATTGCTTTTAAGTGTTCGTTTGCTTTTAGATGCTCCCCTAACTTCGCCCCATCCATGCCTGGCATTTGCATATCTAAAAATGCAATATCAAAGCATTTTTTCCTTTTATCAAAATAAGCTTCACTGATTGTCAAAGCTTCAATGCCTGAACGCGCCTCAAAAACTGAGGCACCCCAATGCTCTAATTGTGCCTTTAATACTTCTCGATTAGTTTTATTATCATCAACAAGCAAAATATTTAATGCTTGCATATCGACATCTGGAATAACATGAAATGATGCATTACTCTTTCCAAGTAAGACAGAAAAACTAAAACAAGACCCTTTACCAGCTTGACTTATGACCGAGACCTCACCATTCATAAGCTGGCAAAGCTTTTTAACGATTGCAAGACCAAGCCCTGTTCCTCCGTATTTTCTCGTCGTTGAAGCATCAACTTGACTAAAAGATTGAAACAATTTAGCTTGCTGCTCGGGAGATATACCTATACCAGTATCTTTAATATTACAGTTTAGTCGCCAGTAATCAGAATCAAATTCAATTAAGGATGCTTCTATCAAAACTTCGCCATCAGAGGTAAATTTAATCGCATTACCCACTAAATTTGTTAAGATCTGCCTTAGCCTCCCAGGATCTCCAATGACCACTGCTTCATCTATTTTCGTGACATCTAAAATAAGCTCAATGCGCTTGTTATGAGCTTGAATAACTGCAGACTCAGCAAAATCACCTAGCAGCCCTCTCAAGTCAAACTCTAGATATTCAAGTTCAAGCTTACCTGCATCTACTTTTGAAAAATCAAGAATATCATTTATCAACGTTAATAAAGAATTAGCACTGCTCATGGCAACATTAATTCTGTGTTGTTGCTCAGCATTTAAGTCACTATTAAGAAGCAAGTTAAGCATACCAAGAACGCCATTCATGGGCGTACGAATTTCATGACTCATAGAAGCTAAAAATTCACTCTTCGCTATACTGGCCTGTTCAGCCAAAATTTTAGCTTCTTTTAATGCCTCCTCTGATGCAACTCTGTCTGTTATGTCTTGTTGAATACCCACATAAGCAGTTAATTCTCCTGCTTCATTATGTACTGGAAAAAGCTGTAAACTATTCCAAAAGGGCTGGCCATTTTTTTTGTAATTTAAAAGATCTACTTTTACAACATCATGATTTTTTAAAGCATCTCTGATTTTATTAACTGCGATCTCTGAAGTTTGTTCACCTTGTAAAAAACGACAATTTTGACCCAATATTTCTTCACCATATCCAGTTATCTTTGTGAAAGCTTGATTTATATAGACAATTGGAAATTCTGGATCTGTAATAGAGCTAATGGTAACACCTAAATTACTGGCATCGATTGAAAGAGCCAGTAAATCATTTTCTTCTTTAGCTTTTTTCAATGCTTGCTGTGCTTGGATCTGCTCTGTGACATCTGTCATTGAACCGGCCATTCTGATTGCCCTATTGTCTTTATCAAATAACGCATCCCCTTTCACCCTATAAACTCTAAACTCCCCCTTCTTTGTCATAAACCTATGCTGTACATCATAAATAGCTCTTTGTTGAAGATGTGCTTTTAAGCTACTTTTCACATACTCTTTATCATCGTTGTGAACCATCCTTTCAAGAACAGTATAGTCCTCAGGAAAGTCATCTTTTGGTTCATAACCAAGTAGCTCTCTAAACCTCTCAGAACAAAAAACTTTGCCTGTCTTAATATCCCAATCCCAAATACCATCCAAACTTCCATTAATAGCAAGGTTTAACCTTTCCTCGCTTAATTTAGTGGCCTGCTGAGATAATTCGAGTTTTCTGTAAGGGTTTAAAAGCAGTTTTTGACCAACTAGAAATAAAAATAGAGAGGACAAAAACAAGCTAACAAAAATTGCCGTAGCGATGCTAATAATCACTTGATTTACTTGTTTTTCTACCAGTGTAGAATCAACTAGGTAACTCAACTTTAAACCTGAGCTTTGAAGGTTTGATTCAAGTACTAAATCGTACTTGTTTAACGTACTTAGATTTGAGTAGCTTAACCATGGGCCAGAAAGCTTTACTCCGTGGGTATTTGATTCAAGAACTTCGGACAATAATACGTCAATGGGGGTTTGAAACTTTACAATTAAAGCCCCTTCAGTGAAACCGTTATAATTAATAGGTACTGCTAATTTGAAGTACGATTGTGCTTGGTTGTGATCTAATAAGACTGCGTGTGACAGTTCACCGTTCAGTAGGTCTTCTAGCCAATCACTTGGGGTTTCTAAAACTGCCTGTTCATCATTGTTTTTGTAAACATAATCACCAAGCACATTATATATCCAAAGCTTTTCTTTAATGCCTAAAATCTTAAACTCTGACAAATAGTCGTTGAGAGAAGCTTCAGATACGCCAGATCCCATAACACCATTTATAATAAACGGTTGGCTCGACAAATCTTTAAGTAATAGAATTCTTGTTTCTAAAAAGTTTTCTATGTATTTTGCACTTAATTTTGCCTCTGTTTCTGAAGCTTGTTGTTTATAACCATTTAAAACCGAAGATGCTTCTCTTCCAACTAGCATAACGCTAATCAACACTGATAAAAGAAGGCTCATTACCACAAAAACGATAAAAGCTTTATTTGCATCTAGCTGCATCTTCAAAAATTGTGACTTCACGCATTAGCCTTTATTTTTTATGATAGAAATAGAGCCATTAGCTTTGTATTCGGCCATACATAAATCTTCTAAGCCTAAGGCTTCATGGCCGTCTGCCCCTTCAGCAGAAAAAGGTCTTGTATAAACTTTTACTAAACCTTCAACTGGTAAGCTTAAATTTTCAAACGCTCTCCTTAAATTCTCTCTAGTTTTAATCGCGCTTTTGTTCGGTTTGATTTGAGATAATGCTTGAACAAATAACAAGCCTAGATCGTATCCATGCACAAATCCTGCTGGGGCTTGAAGACTTTCTATATCAAACTCCTCTTTAAAGAGCGCTTTAGCAGATTTTATAGCTTTTTTTACCGTCTCAGAATGGGGTAAGTCATCAAATGAGAAACAAGACTGAATAAAATTCAAATCAATGCCTTCAGATAAGTACTCCTTTGTGTTGTTAAAAAAGTTACCACCTGTAATTCCCCAATGACTTATAATTGGTTTCTGTAAAGACTTATCGATTTCAGCCATCGCTTGAACAAAATATTTACCTTCAATCGCATTGCCAACAAACACGATGCAATCTGCACCAGAATTTATAATTCCTCTCAATATCAACTTTGATTTTTTTAACCTTGTATTCCAATTGAACCAGGTAATTTCTGCTTTATTCTTACCTAATGCATCTTGCATTGTGCGTTCATTTGATTTGCCCCATGGGGTTTTTTCGAGTAATAAATGGGGTTGTTCACATGAGCGTGATTCTTTGGCAAACTGAATTATGCGATAACCCGCTTTTGTATCGTCAACAGACAAGCGAAAAACCCAATTTGTTCCATGCTCATATCGTGTAATGGGCCCGCCCGCAGCCCATGGAACAAGCAATAATATCTGCTCTTTATTTATAAACGTTCTATTTTTTATGTATGGAGGAGAATGAAGACCACCCAATATAAACAATGCGTTTGGGTCTTTTAAAAACTTTTTCATGTGCAATAAGCTTCGATTGCTATTGCCACGATGATCCATTTCTAAAAAGTTAAATTGAAAGTTTTCTAACCTTTTTTTTTCAGATTCTAATGCAGATAAAAACCCCATCTTAATGGCATTAGCAGATGCAAAATGATTTGAATAATCTGAATCATGATAAATATTAAATTGAAATGTTGATTGTGCCCAATTTGATGAACTGAATATAAGAAAGTACAAAAAAAAGCAAAATTGAATGGCTTTCATAATTTCATCTAGTTGATTTTGTTTATTTAACTCTAGTCCAAAAAATCAAATTTGTAGAAATAAATAAAATTACACTTAGATGAATATAAAAAAGGCCATGCTTGGCCTCTTCTAAATAAAACGCTTGATTATGAAATCTACTTTAACACGTTTAGCTTGTCCAAGTAGCTTTCTGACAGGCTGGGGATAATCTTGAATAGATTCTAAATCATCATGACTAGATAATAACCGGCAATGTTGAAGAATCTCTTGCTTCTCTTTCAACAACAAAGCATCAAGTTTATGCGATTTGTCTTCAATTAGAATGCCATTCTCAATATCTAATCCCCACGCCCTAGGGTTAAGATTATGACCACTCAGAAGATGCAGCTGTCCGTCTTTACTCACACCTTTCAAATGGAAGGAATTACTTTCGTGTTTCCACAGGTAGACCTTAAGCGAACCAGACTGAATAAATTTTCGATTAGACTTTAAAAATTTAAACAAAATTGTTTCGTAAAGGTATGGTAAAGCGCCAATCTTGCTAAAAGGCTGTTCTGGCGGAATATAAAAATCGTTTGCTGTTTTATCACCTACAACAATCGTTACCTGTTTACCTTGTTTTAGTAAACGTCGAAGTGAACGAAGCAATGGCGCTGGAAAATTAAAATAAGGTGTATAAAGCAACAATTCATTTTCTGTGGTATCGAACAGAGTTTTTATTAACCTATTCAACTTATTTGCACGTCTTCCAAATCCAAGAAAAGGTCTAACGTTTAACGATGTATCACTATTGGCTGACTCAATATTATAACGCCCTTTTCTCAACTCTTTCATCAGTTGGCGCTGAGCCACTTTTATTGAATTGTACTTAGGTATTGGCCTAATATCGATTCTCGGCACCGCGTCCGAAGAGAGTAAGAAGTCATTCGTAAAATTACAAAAAGAATCAGCTAAACCGGGTTGCTGCAAAATAAAGTAACGATCTAGACGATATTTATCGCCTACATTCATGTATACATTGTTTATACTTGCTCCACTATAAAGCAGAGCGTCGTCAATCACTATACCTTTTAAATGCAGAACACCGAAAAGCTCTTTGCCTTTTACTGGCACACCAAAAATTTTGACATTACTTTGGTGGTTGTCTAATTCATCACAATATAAAGCAGCATTACCTTCAGATTTAGCAGCCCCAATTAAACCTCGTTGTGCTCTATGAAAATCGACTAATACATTTACTTCTAATTCGGGATTACTCAGTGAGGCTTGATGGAGCGCAGCAAGCACCTCTCGACCAGCATCGTCGTCTTGTAAATATAATGCGGTTATATAAATGCGTGATTTAGCGTGCTGGATCAGGCTGATAAGCCTTTGATGATATTGCTTTGCACTACTAAGTATTTCAACGCCTTCACTTGCCAAATCAAAGCTTGGTATGTCCTGCCAAAATGCCATAACGACCTATAACTAAAGGTGACTCAATCCAGAGTCTTACACAAAATTATTTAAAACATATCAAAAAAAAATTATTTGGTCATGAAATTCTGATAAAACAGTGACTTTTGGATGGTTTTTTCAACAAGTACAGATTATTTGACACCTTTCAGTTTTATTTAATTTCAATATTGCCAATTTATTTTACTTCTGACTTGTTTTAAATAGAATCACCCTCACTTCAATAAAAAGATAACTGATTAGGAATACCTCATGAGTGATGTAAAACACTGTAAACTTTTAATTTTAGGCTCAGGCCCAGCTGGTTACACTGCTGCAGTTTATGCCGCGCGCGCGAATTTAAACCCTGTGCTAGTTACTGGTATGCAGCAAGGTGGTCAACTTACAACAACAACTGAAGTTGAAAACTGGCCTGGTGACGCACATGGTCTGACAGGTCCAGCACTTATGGATCGTATGAAAGAGCACGCAGAACGTTTTGAAACTGAAATTGTATTCGACCACATCAATAAGGTAGATGTAACTAAACGCCCGTTTACACTAACAGGCGATCAAGGCACATACACTTGTGATGCACTAATCATTGCAACTGGCGCTTCTGCTAAATATTTAGGTCTTGAGTCTGAAACAGCTTTCCAAGGTCGTGGTGTTTCTGCATGTGCTACATGTGACGGTTTCTTTTACCGCGGACAAAAAGTAGCTGTTGTTGGTGGTGGTAACACTGCGGTAGAAGAAGCATTATACCTTTCAAATATTGCTGATGAAGTACACGTTGTTCACCGTCGCGATTCATTCCGAAGTGAAAAAATCTTATCAGATCGCCTAATGGAAAAAGCGAAGAATGGCAATGTAAAGCTTCATTTTAATCGTACTTTAGACGAAGTAGTTGGCGATGAAATGGGTGTAACTGGTATCAAAATTAAAGATACTGACTCAGATAATGTTGAGCAGCTTGATTTAGCTGGTGTGTTCATTGCAATCGGTCATAAACCAAACACTGATATGTTTGAAGGCCAACTTGAAATGAAAGATGGCTATTTAGTTGTTCAGTCAGGTCTAAATGGTAATGCAACGCAAACTTCTGTTGAAGGTGTGTTTGCAGCTGGTGATGTATCTGACCACATTTACCGCCAAGCGATTACGTCTGCTGGTACTGGTTGTATGGCTGCACTAGATGCCGAACGTTTCCTAGACAATCAATAACTTTTAGTAATGGAGGGTTGTTTAACCCTCCGTTTTCACTTTAAGATATTTTTTATCATTAATGCGATAAATTTCTTAAATGACACCACGCTTATACCAGTTATCAACAGATACTATCGAGTTTCCCTCTCCAACTTTGGCATTAAATGAACCTGATGGCCTACTCGCTATCGGAGGTTGCCTTTCTCCAACGAGACTAAACCTTGCCTACAAATCCGGTATTTTCCCTTGGTTTAATGAAAAAGAGCCCATCATGTGGTGGTCCCCAAGCGAAAGAGGTGTAATTGATTTACAGGATTTTCATATTAGTCGCTCATTGAAAAAAGCAGCTAGAAAAGAAAAACCAATTGTAACTGTAAATAAAGACTTCGAAACAGTCATCAATGCATGCAGAATGCAAAGACTAGATGCTGAAGGTACTTGGATAAACAGTCAAATGCTAAGTGCTTACACTGTTTTACACAAATTAGGTTTTGCACATAGCTTAGAAGTATGGGATCAAAATAACACACTTATGGGTGGACTATATGGTGTTATGAACTCAGGCGTTTTCTGTGGCGAATCTATGTTTTTTAATCGTCCGAATGGTTCTAAATTGGCGATGTGGGCGTTAGTTAATTGGTTAAAAAAACACGATGCACATTTTGTTGATTGTCAGTTAGAAAATCCTTACTTAACTAGTTTAGGCGCAAAATTAATTTCAAGGTCTGAATTTTTAGCTAAACTTAGAATAGCCCAACGTTTTGAAATACCAATTTCGATGTGGAAACCACAGGTATTGGAAGACATATATGACTGAACATTTCCCTTCAAAGATTGGCCTAAGCCAACAATTTGACTGCAGTTATCTTCCTGACAGGCAAGAACAACTGCTCGTCATACTCGACAGTCAGTGCTACAACCCCGCACGTTTCCAAGATTTATTAGAACTAGGTTTCAGACGAAGTGGTGACCAAATATATCGTCCTCATTGTCCGAGTTGCAATGCGTGTGAATCTATGCGCCTTCCTGTTGAAGATTTTGTACTATCAAAATCGCAAAAACGTAAGCTTAAAACTGCAAAAGGCCAATTCCATATAAAGTTCAGTGAGACAGAACAACCTAATTATTATTCATTATATGAAAACTATATTAATCAAAAGCATCATGATGGCACCATGTTCCCACCAAACCGATTACAATACGAAAGCTTTTTGTTTTGTAATTGGTTGCCAGTAACATTCATCGAGCTATGGGATAAAGACGAGCTTATTGCCGTCGCTGTCACAGACACTATGCCAAATTCACTGTCTGCGATTTATACCTTTTATCACCCTGACTATGACAAGTTTAGCCTCGGAGTTGTGATGATATTACTTCAGATAGAATTCGCAAAAGATTCTGGTCTTGATTATGTTTACCTCGGATATCAAATTGACGAATGTAGAAAGATGTCCTACAAATCTCAATTTAAACCCGCAGAACGTTTTATATCGGATGTTTGGCAAGTCAAGCTATAATTAAATTAACTAATTTCCCCCCTTACCTTTACTTATTGTGTGGTTTTCGGCAAAATCTGCTGCGTTAATCTAATCAAAGAGGTGTTACGCTACACATGGCGAAAGAAGACGTAATTGAAATGCAAGGCACAGTCCTTGATACTTTACCAAACACAATGTTCCGCGTTGAACTTGAAAACGGCCACGTAGTGGTTGCTCATATTTCTGGTAAAATGCGCAAAAACTACATTCGTATTTTAACAGGCGATAAAGTAACTGTTGAAATGACGCCATACGATTTAACTAAAGGTCGTATCGTTTTCCGCGCGCGTTAATTACGCCGTGATTGTAAAGCGTACTGATTAAATTCAATCGTTTTACTTTTGACGCATCAGCAAAATTTTTGCTTGGTGTGCTAAATAAAAAAGCCTAGTAAACTAGGCTTTTTTAATGAGTGTAGAAAGGTGGTTCACACCTCACTCAAATTTGAACTATGCCTCTGCCATTTCAATGTCATATTGAAAATTAAGCTTATTACCCTTAAGACCAACTTTGACAGTTCCACCTTCTGATAATCTGCCGAATAAGATTTCATTTGCAAGCGGCTTCTTCAATTGCTCTTGAATAACACGGGACATTGGCCTTGCACCCATCGCTTTGTCATAACCTAAATCAGCTAACCACTCTCTGGCCGCTGAAGTAAGCTCAAGATTTACTGACTTACGATCTAGCTGAGCTTGGAGTTCAACCAAGAACTTATCAACAACTTGTAAGATAACTTCTTTATCTAAGTGGTTAAACCAAATGATATTATCTAAACGGTTTCTAAATTCAGGTGTAAACACTTTATTGATTTCGACCATTGCATCATGCGAATGATCTTGCTGTGCAAAACCAATTGACTGACGAATAGTTTCTTGTACACCCGCATTGGTCGTCATAACAAGCACAACGTTTCTGAAATCAGCTTTTCGGCCGTTGTTATCTGTTAAAGTACCATGATCCATAACTTGAAGTAGAATGTTGTAAATATCAGGGTGCGCTTTTTCTATCTCATCAAGCAGTACAACAGCATGTGGATGTTTAATAACAGAATCAGTAAGTAATCCACCCTGTTCATAGCCTACATACCCCGGAGGTGCACCTATAAGGCGACTAACAGCATGGCGTTCTGAATATTCTGACATATCAAAACGAATGAATTCTACACCCATACATTTTGCCAATTGCTTAGTTACTTCTGTTTTACCAACCCCTGTTGGCCCTGCAAATAAGAAGGATCCAATAGGTTTATCCTCATTAGAAAGACCCGATCGTGATAATCTAATTGCTGAAGATAACGCATCGATAGACTGATCTTGTCCAAACACCAACATCTTGAGATTTCTATCTAAATTTTTAAGTGTTTCTTTATCGCTAGAAGAGACACTCTGTTGTGGTATACGTGCTATTTTAGACACTATTTGTTCAATATCAGAAACATTGATTGTTTTCTTACGCTTAGATACTGGCAGAAGACGTTGATTCGCCCCTGCTTCATCTATTACGTCGATAGCTTTATCAGGTAAATGACGTTCATTAATGTATTTGGCACTTAATTCAGCTGCCGCACGAAGTGCTTTTTGGGTATAACGAATACCGTGGTGCTCTTCATAACGGTCTTTCAGACCAATCAAAATTTTAGTGGTGTCTTCAACACTTGGTTCCAAAACATCGATCTTTTGGAAACGACGTACAAGCGCTCTATCCTTTTCAAAGATATTTTTAAACTCATTATAAGTTGTTGAACCCATACACCTTAGCTGACCACTAGATAAAAGCGGTTTAATCAGGTTCGATGCATCCATCACACCACCTGAAGCAGCTCCAGCACCGATAATCGTATGGATTTCGTCGATGAATAGAATAGAATGCGGTTTTGCTTGTAACTCTTTTAACAACGCTTTAAATCGTTTTTCAAAGTCGCCACGGTATTTAGTACCCGCTAATAATGCGCCCATATCCAGTGAGTAAACTACAGCATCCGCTATCACATCTGGGACTTGTTCATTAACAATTCTATACGCTAAACCCTCTGCGATAGCTGTTTTACCTACACCCGCTTCACCGACGAGTAAAGGGTTATTCTTTTTGCGACGACATAAAACCTGTACTGTACGTTCTACCTCTTGATCACGGCCGACAAGTGGATCTAATTGGCCAGCCTGAGCCATCGCGTTCAAGTTGGTAGTAAAATTTTCAAGTTTTGTCTTTTCTTCACCTTGCATATCGTTCGATTCATCATTATTGATGTCTTCATGTTCATCTTCGTGGTGATCATCATCAGATTTAGCTACACCATGAGAAATGAAATTAACGATATCTAAACGACTAATGTCACTTTTCTTAAGGAGATATACTGCTTGGCTTTCTTGTTCAGAAAAAATTGCCACAAGCACATTAACACCTGTGACTTCTGTTCTGCCAGATGACTGAACATGAAAAACAGCTCTTTGTAAAACACGCTGAAAACCCAATGTAGGTTGAGTTTCTCTGTCATTTTCACTTTCAGGTAATAATGGTGTTGTTTCATCAATAAACTCTGACAATTCACGCTTAAGCGTTTCTGTATCAACACCGCAAGCGCCTAAAGCCTCACCTGCCGATGGGTTATCTATTAATGCAAGTAATAAATGCTCAACAGTCATAAACTCGTGACGACGTGTTCTCGCCTCACGAAACGCTGCATTTAAGGTAATTTCAAGATCTTTGTTTAGCATAAGCAACCCCCAAACGAGATTTATATCGGTTATTCCTGCTCACAACTACATAGCAGAGGATGTTCATGGTCGCGAGCGTAACGATTTACTTGTTCCGCTTTGGTATGAGCAATATCAGAAGGATATACGCCACATACCGCCTTTCCCTCGTGATGCACTCGCAGCATCACGTCAGTTGCTTTTTCGCTGTCCATATTAAAAAACGTCATTAATACTTCGATTACAAAGTCCATTGGAGTGTAATCGTCATTATTTAAAATGACTTTGTACTTACGAGGTGGGCTCAGCTTTTGCTTTTGCTTCTCTCGAACTGTATCAATTACACCAGAATCTTTAATACCACTCATAATAAAATATAGTCTTGTGTTGTTAACTCAAGCAAACTTGAATTGAAAAATAAATTTTTTGTTAAAAAATTGTCTAAAAGCCTTGACTGATTGCTCATTTAAACTACAGTCGTTAATAGATTGTCTAATCTATGGGCAGTCTAGCAAATTATAAAGTTTAGATTAACTAAATTAGTCAACTTATAGAAGGATGTGGAAGTATGGCTTGCGGAAAAGTCAAATGGTTCAATAACGCCAAAGGGTTTGGTTTCATCGTAGAAGACGGCAGTGAAGAAGATATCTTCGCCCATTACTCAACGATTGTGATGGATGGATACAAAACACTTAAAGCCGGTCAGGATGTAACCTTCGAATTGCAACAAGGCCCTAAAGGTCTACATGCAACAAACATCGCTCCTAGAGAGATTGAACTCGCTTGATGTTATTATCTTAATTAATAAAGCGGGTTTTTACTCGCTTCACCCCTCCTTTAATTAAAATTCTTTTTTAACTTTAAATTTTTAAAATAGCCCATATATAGATAGCTTGTTAAACTAGTGTTTTATTCAGGCTTGTTAGTTATGTCTATTTTTTGGTCGAGTTTAATTAACTTTTAATACTAATCACAGTACGTAGATATAGACTTTTAGAGTAGTTATAACTATCAAACTTGCTATATACAGTTGCCTTAGGCAACATAGCATTCCCATTGCGTTTTGATAGGCACGCTGTGCCCCTGATCTAGGAATGATAATGACATCTAAAATTATTTATACAAAAACCGACGAAGCACCGGCTTTAGCTACATACTCGCTGCTTCCAATCATTCAAGCTTACACTAATGCTGCAGGCGTTGAAGTTGAAACTCGTGATATTTCACTTGCAGGTCGTGTGATTGCAAACTTCCCTGAGTTTTTAACTGAAGAGCAGCGCATTGGCGATGCACTTGCAGAACTAGGCGAATTAGCAAAAACTCCAGAAGCCAATATCATCAAGCTTCCAAATATCTCTGCATCAGTACCTCAATTAAAAGCAACAATCAAAGAGCTTCAAGAAAAAGGTTACGCACTACCTAACTACCCTGAAGAACCAAAGTCAGATGAAGAAGCTGCTATTAAAGCAACTTATGACAAAATCAAAGGTTCTGCAGTAAACCCAGTTTTACGTGAAGGTAACTCTGACCGTCGTGCACCCGCTTCTGTAAAAGCATATGCGCGTAAAAACCCTCATTCTATGGGCGCATGGGCTGCAGACTCGCAATCATATGTTGCTAGCATGACTGATGGTGACTTCTTTGCTTCTGAGCAATCTACAACTGTAGAAAATGCAACTGACGTTCGCATTGAGCACGTTGCAGAAAATGGCGACGTTACTGTACTTAAAGCAAGCACGCCTCTTCTTGCTGGTGAAATTATTGATGCATCACGCATGCGCGCAGCTGACTTACAAGCTTTCCTTGAACAAGAAATCAACGCTGCTAAAGAGAAAGGCGTACTTTTCTCTCTACATATGAAAGCAACGATGATGAAAGTGTCTGATCCAATCATCTTTGGCCACGCTGTAAAAGTATTCTACAAAGATGTATTTGCTAAGCATGGCGAATTATTTGAAGAGTTAGGTGTTGATGTTAACAACGGTCTTGGTGACGTTTACGCTAAAATCGCGCAATTAGATGACGCAAAGCGTGCTGAAGTTGAAGCTGATATTCAAGCGGTATACGCTGAGCGCCCTAGCATTGCTATGGTTGATTCTGATCGTGGTATCACAAACCTACATGTACCAAGTGATGTGATCATCGATGCGTCTATGCCTGCTGCTATCCGTACAAGCGGTCAGATGTGGAATGCTGAAGGTAAACAACAAGACACTAGCTTTGTTATTCCAGACCGTTGTTACTCTGGTGTTTACCAAGCAACTATCGACTTCTGTAAGAAAAATGGCGCTTTCGACCCTCGTACTATGGGTACAATTCCTAACGTTGGTCTAATGGCTCAAAAAGCAGAAGAGTATGGTTCACATGATAAGACTTTTGAAGCGGCTTCTGCTGGTACTATCCGTGTTGTAGACACTGACGGCAATGTACTTCTTCAGCATGATGTTGCACAAGGTGATATCTGGCGTATGTGTCAGGTTAAAGATGCACCAATCAAAGATTGGGTAAAACTTGCTGTTAACCGTGCTCGCGCTACAAACACACCTGCTGTTTTCTGGTTGAATGAAGCGCGTGCGCACGATGCTCAGCTTATCAAAAAGGTAAATACATACCTTGCTGACCACGATACAGCTGGCCTTGAAATTCTTATCAAAGCACCAGTTGAAGCAACAGAATACTCTCTTGCTCGCATGAAAGACGGTCAAGATACGATTTCAGTAACTGGTAACGTTTTACGTGACTACTTAACTGACTTATTCCCTATTCTTGAACTGGGTACAAGTGCGAAAATGCTTTCTATCGTTCCGCTAATGAACGGTGGAGGTTTATTCGAAACAGGTGCTGGTGGTTCTGCACCTAAGCACGTTCAGCAGTTCGAAAAAGAAAACCACTTACGTTGGGACTCTTTAGGTGAATTCTTAGCACTTGCAGCATCACTAGAGCACTTAAGCCAAGTAAATGGCAATGCTAAAGCACAAGTTCTTGCTGATACACTAGACGCAGCGACTGGTAAATTCCTAGATGAAAACAAGTCACCGTCTCGTAAAGTAAACGAACTTGATAACCGTGGTAGCCACTTCTACCTATCTCTCTACTGGGCACAAGCACTTGCAGCGCAATCAGACGATGCTGAGCTACAAGCGTTATTCGCGCCAATAGCTGAAGAGTTAACGGCACAAGAGCAAACGATTGTTGAAGAGCTTAACGTTGCGCAAGGCGTAAGCAAAGATGTTGGCGGTTATTTCCAGCCAAATGATGAACTTGCTTTTGCAGCTATGCGTCCTAGTGAAACTTTCAATGCCGTGTTAGCTAAACTAGCTTAATTCTAATTTGAATGATTGAGGGCATCGTTTGATGCCCTTTTTTATAGGCATTTCACTTAGAGTCAAACATATAATTTGTTATTATGCACACATCAACGTTTTTACCTCATATGACCAATGCAAAATCGCGCTCCTAAAAGCAATAAAAGAACATTCCCCAAAAAGCCACAAAACAAAAAGCCATTTAATAAAAAACGCGTGGTCAAAGAAGCGCTCCCGGCAGATCAAGTTAAAATAGTCCTTTTTAACAAGCCCTTTGATGTGCTTTGCCAGTTCACAGATGATCAAAACCGTGCAACTTTGGCTGATTTCGTCAAAGAAAAAGGCGTATACGCTGCAGGTCGGTTAGACCGAGACAGTGAAGGATTATTACTCTTAACAAACTGCGGAAAATTACAACACACTTTAACGAATCCAAAAAAAGACACCGATAAAACCTATTGGGTGCAAGTTGAAGGTGTACCAAGTGATGAGTCAATTTATTCACTTAATAAAGGCGTTGAATTGAAAGATGGCATTACTAAGCCTGCAAAAGTCAGAATTATTCAAGAACCAAATGTTTGGCCACGAAATCCACCAATTCGCGAGCGTAAAAATATTCCGACTACTTGGCTCGAAATTACCATTTCTGAAGGAAAGAACCGCCAGGTTCGTAGAATGACAGCCCATATTGGACACCCTACACTTCGCTTAATCCGCTATAGAATCGGAAAATACACTCTTGATGGCATCAACAATGGCGAATATAAAGTGCTTTAGCGTTAAACACCAACTTGGGATTCAGCCTCTTAAAATATCGTGCTATACTCACGCCTTTCAAAATCATAGAGATTAACAGCAAAAAATATGAGCGATAATAGTCAGATTAAAGTCATCGTTGGTATGTCCGGCGGTGTAGATTCTTCAGTTTCAGCTTACTTATTAAAACAACAAGGCTATCAGGTAGAAGGCCTGTTCATGAAGAACTGGGAAGAAGATGACAATGACGAATATTGTGCTGCTGCTGAAGATCTTAAAGATGCACAAGCTGTCTGCGATAAGTTAGGTATTGAACTTCATACAGTCAACTTTGCAGCTGAGTACTGGGACAACGTATTTGAGTATTTCTTAGAGGAATACAAAGCGGGTCGCACGCCAAACCCAGACATCATGTGTAATAAAGAAATCAAATTTAAAGCTTTCTTAGAATTCGCTGCACAAGCACTCGGTGCAGATTACATTGCAACTGGTCACTATGTTCGTCGTGAAGAGCGCGATGGCAAGTTTGTAATGCAACGTGGTCTTGATGACAACAAAGATCAAAGCTACTTCCTTTATACACTTAGCCATGAGCATATTGCACAAACACTATTTCCTGTAGGCCAAGTTGAAAAGCCTGAAGTACGTCGTATTGCTGAAGAGCAAGGTTTAATTACACACGACAAAAAAGACAGTACTGGTATCTGCTTTATTGGTGAGCGCAAGTTCAAAGATTTCCTGCAAAAATTCTTACCTGCGCAACCAGGTAAAATTGAAGACACTGATGGCCATGAAGTGGGTGAGCATGAAGGTTTGATGTACCACACGCTTGGTCAAAGAAAAGGCTTATTAATTGGTGGCATGAAAGAAGGCAGCGGTGAGCCTTGGTATGTAGTTGATAAAGACGTAGAGCGTAACGTCTTAATTGTTGGTCAAGGCAAAAACCACCCTCGCCTATTTAGTAATGGCCTAAACGCAAATCAATTACACTGGGTTGATCGAGTTGGACCAAAAGGCACAACGCGTTGCACAGTAAAAACTCGTTACAGACAAACTGACATTCCATGTACTTTGTTGGTTGGTGAAGACGGGATGGCAAGAGTTTTATTTGATGAGCCTCAAAAAGCAGTAACCCCTGGTCAGTCAGCAGTATTTTATGCTGATGACGTCTGCTTAGGTGGTGGTATTATCGACTCGGTGATCAAATAATGTCGACAAGTTATGTTTTACCGCTGGCGGCTATGTGCCAGATCAGCAAACTTGTGCAAAAAACAGCAAAATACGGCCAATTTAATGAAGCTGAAGTCGGTACTTTTTTAAAAAGTATTGTTAACCTTAGCCCAGCTCAGCCAGAAGACGTGTATGACGACAAGTGGGTCATCAAAGACGGTTATAAAACGCTTATTCAACAGCTCTCTCCTGAGGGTGAAAAAGATGTTGAACTGGTTAAATATGTTGGCAGTTTGATGCAGTTAGAGCGCGCTCTTTCAGCAAACCCAAAAGCATTAGATGAGCTAGCAAACCGTTTAAAGCAAGTTGAAAGACAGCTATTACACTTTGATATTTGCGACAGCACCATAGTTGCTGCTTTTGCTGATATCTACAGCCAAGTACTTAGTCCCCTTGGACAAAAAATTCAAGTATTTGGTCAACCAGATTTATTAAAACAACCAAGTTACCAACATAAGATCCGAGCGCTTTTATTAGCAGGCATTCGTAGTGCCGTGCTTTGGCGCCAACTTGGTGGTAAGCGACGTCAATTTTTCTTTGGCAAAAAGAAAATTATCGAAATCGCGAAAAACAGTATTTAAAGAAATCGTTCAAACAAACCAATTAGTTTAGGAGAAATTATGGAGCTTTCAGCGTTAACCGCTATCTCTCCAGTGGATGGCCGCTATGGTAGTAAAACTACTGAATTGCGTGGCATTTTCAGTGAGTTCGGCCTTATCAAGTACCGCGTAACTGTTGAAGTACGTTGGTTACAAGCCCTAGCTAAAGCACAAGGTATTGATGAAGTACCAGCTTTCAGTGACGAAGCAAATGCGCTTTTAGACAGCATTGTTGACAACTTTAGCGAAGCAGATGCTGCGCGCGTTAAAGAAATCGAGCGCACAACGAACCATGACGTTAAAGCGGTTGAGTATCTTCTAAAAGAGAAAGTTGCAGATAATGCAGAATTAAATGCAATCAATGAATTCATTCACTTTGCATGTACATCTGAAGACATCAATAACCTATCACACGGTTTAATGTTAGCAGAAGCACGTGACAAAGTACTTTTACCATACTGTGATGAGCTACTTGCAGCAATCAAGGCAAAAGCAGTTGAGTACAAAAGTGTACCTATGATGACTCGTACACACGGTCAGCCAGCTTCTCCTTCAACAATGGGTAAAGAGTTTGCAAACGTGTATGTTCGTTTACAACGTCAACGTCAGCAAATCGCAAACGTAGAATTACTAGGTAAAATCAATGGTGCTGTAGGTAACTACAATGCGCACTTAAGCGCGTACCCTGATTACGACTGGCATGCACACGCAGAGCAATTCGTAACTAGCCTTGGCTTAACTTGGAATGCATTCACAACACAAATCGAACCACACGATTACATTGCTGAGCTATTCGATGCTATCGCGCGTTTCAACACGATTTTATTAGACTTCGACCGTGACGTTTGGGGCTACATTGCACTAAATCACTTCAAGCAAAAAACAGTTGCTGGTGAGATTGGTTCATCTACTATGCCACACAAAGTTAACCCTATCGACTTTGAAAACTCAGAAGGTAACTTAGGCCTAGCTAACGCAATTTTTGCACACCTAGCGCAAAAACTTCCAGTATCTCGTTGGCAGCGTGACCTAACAGACTCAACGGTTCTTCGTAACCTTGGTGTTGGTATGGGCTATACACTGATTGCTTACCAAGCAACATTAAAAGGTGTAAGCAAATTAGAAGTAAACGCAGAACGTCTTCTAGAAGAGCTAGATCAAAACTGGGAGCTGCTTGCGGAACCAATTCAAACAGTTATGCGCAAATACGGTATCGAAAAGCCTTACGAGAAACTTAAAGAGCTTACTCGTGGTAAGCGTGTTAACCAAGAAATCATGGCTGATTTCATTGATGGTTTAGAATTACCAGATACTGTAAAAGCTGAAATGAAGCTAATGACACCGGCTAACTACATCGGTCGTGCTGAAGCATTCATTGACGAATTAGTGTAATTAAACACAAATTTAGTTTATAAAGCGAAAGGGTTTCCTTTCGCTTTTTTTATGGAAAAAATATGTTTGATTTAAAAATTAACGCATTAACTCACGCCGAATTTCTAAAAGAATATTGGCAAAAAAAGCCGTTATTAATCAAGGGTGGTTTTGCTAACTTCGAAGATCCGATTGAGCCTGAAGAGTTAGCGGGTCTTGCCATGGAAGATGACATTGAGTCTCGTCTTATCACAAACCATGACGAGAAATGGGAATCTCACCATGGCCCTTTCGAAGACTTTTCACTATTAACAGAAACTAATAGCACCCTACTTGTTCAAGCAGTTGACCATTGGCACCCTATTGCTGCTGAATTGTTAGAGCCATTTCGATTCATTCCTAACTGGCGGATCGATGACTTGATGATCAGCTATTCAACGCCCGGCGGCGGTGTTGGACCTCATCTTGATCAGTATGATGTGTTCATTATTCAAGGAGAAGGTAAAAGACATTGGCGAGTAGGCATGCCTGACGCAAATCTAAAAGAATTTGCACAAAATAAAAGCCTACTTCAAGTTGAACAATTTAATGCAATCATTGATGAAGTCCTTGAACCCGGTGATATTCTTTATATTCCGCCTGGATGCCCCCATGAAGGTTATGCTGTAGAGAATGCATTAAACTACTCTGTAGGCTTTAGAGCACCAGACACTAAAGATTTCTTAAGTAATTTTGCTGACTATTTGATTGATAATGAACTCGGGAAAACACGCTATTCTGACAAAACACTTATACTCAGAGAATCATGTGGTGAGCTCAAGAATGACGAAGTTGAGAAGATCCAAACCCTTATGCTCGATGCAATTAAAGACAAAGAAGTTATTAAGCAATGGCTTGCTGTTTATTTAAGTCAACCTAAACATGATATGGACTTGTTGCCACTGGATGAGCCTATCACATCAAATGAGCTAATTAACTACGTATCATCACAAGTAATTAACAGAGCTGGTGGGGTTAGAACATTTTACCAATTATTAGACGACTCATTACTTATCAGTGTGAATAATGAAACTTTCTCATTACCTGTCAGCATGTTAGATGCAACAAAATTACTAACAGATTTCAGCTATTTTGAAGCTGACGAAATTATTCCTTCAGTATCATGTTTGGAGTTTGCTGAAATGTTAACTAAGCTTATAAATGAAGGTTATTACTTTATCCAACAAGAAGAATAAGGTCTTGTATGTGCAAGCAAGCCTAACAACAAATTTGACAGAGTGCTTAGGCTTGCACATTTGATTTAAATCTTACTGGAGGAAACATGGTTTACCATGTCACTAAAGTTAATTGGTTTGAGCAACAAACATTATTAACTGAGCTCAGAGAAAAAGTTTTCGTTTATGAACTTAACTTACCTAAGAAAGTCGAGTTTGATGCGCTAGATAAAAAATCTGAGCATGCAATCATCTATGACGACACTAACACCCCAATTGGTACTGGCAGGCTATGCCCCAACGGACTAATCAGTCGAGTCGCAATTATTAGCCAACACCGTAACAAAGAAGCTTTCTATGCAATTTTAAATTATTTGGTTGTTATCGCCAAAGATAAAGGCTTGAATAATATCTACATTAACTCTGTACTTGATGAAGTACCAGCTTTTGTGGAATATGGTTTTTCAAAGAAAGGTGGTGTTTTTATGGAAGCCGGTATTCCAAGGCAGCAATTGTGCTGCCCTGTTAACGACTTTAATGCTGAGCCATTTACGATGCTACATTAGCCCACAATTGCTCATTCTCAAACAACTCATAAATACCATGCGCTCTATTCACAAGTAAATTGGCAAAATCAACTTGCGTTTGGTCAACTGGCTTATTTGCCATGATGTTATCTGCTTTAAGTTGCCACTGAAATGAAAAATGACGTAACACGTCTCTTGCACTTTCGGCAGCTCCAACCTGCACAGCGTCAGTGGGTAAACGACCTGTAATAACCCAATAAGTATTAGCATCGTTGCCTTTTATCTTCCAAATTGCACATAAAGGTGGAAGAATTCGACATTCCTTTTCTAAAATACTCACTGGTATTACACCTTTATCCGCTAAGAATTTCTGAGCATTAGCTAAACATTCTCTTTGCCATTGATTAAGTTGTTCTTCGTTCATTGGTACTTTTTGATTATTATTTTCTGTCATTTTACTTCCTATCTTTTTGCTAACTGTACGACTTTAGTCATCCAAGTCAACAGTTCCGGTATAAAGAGATAAATTTATCTAACCGTTTCCTAATACCTTTGCAGGATCAGTTTTTGTTGCTTGCCAAGCTGGATAAATACTGGCTAGAAGCGCGAGTACTAAGGTTACACTTAAAGTTATTGCAATATCGGTCCAAATTAATTTAGAAGGTAAAAACTCAACAAAATAGACCCCAGAAAGTGGGTTTTTGTCACTATCGTCATAAAACCAGACGAAAATCTCTGGTAGATATAATGAGATAACTACACCAAACGCACTACCGACTAAAGAGCCAAGTAGTGCATTTACAACACCCTTAAAAGCAAAAGTAGAAAAAATTGTGCTGTCTTTTGCACCCATTGTTTTTAGTATGGCGATATCCGATTGTTTGTCTTTTACTTCCATAACCATCGAAGATACAATGTTGAAACTAGCTACAGCAATGATCAATACCACTACCAAGAACACGATAGTTCGAACCATTTGAATATCCTGATACAAACTACCTTGAGTTCTAAACCAACTGTTTACATACACCAAGTCTGGTAAACTTCTGCCAGCTGACATTGCAATATTATGCGCTTCAAATACGTCCGTCACTTTTACCCTTAAGCTCGTCACTTGATCAGACTCCAAGTCAAGTGCAGTTTGTATAGAGCGAAGGCTGATTAGCGCTAATGACTGATCAACCGGACCACCCATGTTTACAAGTCCAGCCAAAGTTACATTTATACGTTTTGGCGCTGACAGTACTGTTTTAGCGTTTTTGTTAGCTATTAATAAAGTGAATTTGTCGCCAATAGATAAATTTAGATGCTTAGCAATTTGAGCACCTAAGATCACTTCATTTTGACCTAAATCATTTAGATTTAGTTGTTTTATAAACTCACCAACACCAGAAACATTTTCGTGAGAAGCAGTATCAATGCCTTTAATTTGTGCTGCTTTCAATTTTCCTTTAAATTGCACCATTCCAGTTACATTAATTTCCGGCGCTGCTGACAACACTCCTTGCTGATTTTCTAAAATCTTGACCTTTGAGTGCCACTCACTTATTGGTTCATATGGTGCATCATAAGTAACATGAGAAACAACAGATAGAAGCCGCTTCTCAAGCTGCTCTTCGAAACCATTTATAACCGACAAAGCTACAATTAAAACACTAACTCCTAATAAAACCCCAATTGTAGAGGCTTTATTTAAAAGTGAAGCAAAACCTGCTTGTCGTGTTTGACTAAAACGCTTAGATAAAAACAAACTAAGCATGGCTAACCTCAGTTAAAACACCATCATCCAACTGCACACTTCGACCTAGTTTTTCTGCAAGCTCTAAATCATGTGTGACGATGACAAAACTGGTTTGTAATTGTTGATTAAGCTCATTCAATAAGTCATAAATTTTTATAGCATTCTGTTTATCCAGATTACCTGTTGGCTCATCAGCCAATACCAAAGCTGGTTTAGTCACGAGCGCTCGGGCGATAGCAACACGTTGGCGTTCGCCACCTGATAATTCAGATGGCTTATGTTCAGCCCTATGCCCCAAGCCAACCTTTTCTAACATACTCAGCGCTTCTGTATGCGCTAAACTTGCTTTTTCTCCCTTTATTAAAAGTGGCATTGATACATTTTCTAACGCGGTAAATTCCATCAATAAATGATGAAATTGGTATATAAACCCCATATTTGCGTTTCTAAATTCGGCTTGCTGATTTCTTGATAGCTTTGCAACATTAACATTTTTAATTTTGGCATGACCCGTTGTTGCTTGATCGAGCGTACCTAAAATATGAAGTAATGTGCTTTTTCCTGACCCTGAACTACCCACGATTGAAAGCATTTGTCCCTGCTCTAACTGCAAGTTAACGCCTTTTAAGACTTCGACTTTATTTTTTCCATCTTGGTAAACCTTACCCAAATTTTGACAATCAATTACTAAATTACTCATATCTTAAAACCTCAGCAGGCATTACTTTCGCAGCTTGTTTAGCTGGATAAAGGGTAGCGACAAAACTTAATAAAATACTCAACGCAGCCATGATTATCAGGCCTGTTAACTCGAACTTGACAGGTAAAGTTAATCCGCCAAGTAATGACACACCAATTAAAGACATTACTTCATTGATATAATTTGCAAGCAATAAACCTGCAAATAAACCTAAGAGAGTACCTATGACTCCATTGTAAAGACCTTGAATCATAAACACTTTAGATATCATCGCAGGCGTAAACCCTATTGTTTGTAAAATAGCTACTTCGCCCTGTTTCTCTTTCACCATCATGGAAAGACCTGAAATAATATTAAAAATTGCGACTAAAACAATTAGTCCTAGCAACAAAGACATCACTCTTTTTTCCATAGCAACTGCGGCGAAAAGCGCACCTTGCTGCACTTGCCAATCGATAGCTTTTAAATTTGTTGTTTGTAGCGATGCAAACTCTTTATAAAAGTCGTCAAGAGAAAATGCATCATGAAGGGAAACACTGATATCTAATTCAGCTTCTGATTTTTTTCTCATTAATTTAGCAAGACTCTGGCCATCTGAAAAAGCTAGCTGAGTATCAGCTTCACTTTTAGAGTTGTAAATAATTGCAACCGTAAATAGTCTTTGTGCAGGGAGTCTCCCCATCGGTGAATAACTTGTAACTTCAGGCATTATTACTCTGATCTGACTACCTACTTGAACTTTTAAGCTGTTTGCCAAATAACGGCTGATCGCTAATTGATATTTACCTGATTGAAACTGTTTAATACTTCCTGATTCTATATGAGCTTCTAAAAGTGACACGCCTCCCTTAAACACACCTTGCAGCCTAACTCCTAAAAGCTCTTCATTTGTTTGTAATATGACATCTGAAGTAAGGTAAGGTTGAATACGCTTGACAGAGCTTAGCTCTGCTAACTGTTTTTTTATTTGGCCTGGTACTTCCAGTTTTCTTTCTGGCTTAAGTTGCACATGAGGGATCATATCAAGCATGGCACTTTTTAATGTCTGTTCAAAGCCATTCATTACTGAACTTACTGTAATCAAAGACATAAGTCCTAAAGCGATACCTGCAATTGAAAAAAAAGAAATGAATGAAATAAACGCATTTCCTTTGCTCGATTTAGCATATCGAAGCCCAACAAAAAGGCTAACTGGTTGAAACATATATAATAAATTCAACTTTCATTTTTCACATGCCTGCATACTATCACAAACTAACCATACAAATAAAAATACTAACTTGTAAAAAAGTTTGTAAATCCGATAGTTAAAAAGAAAATTTGGTGTAAAATGCGTGAAATCTCGCGGTATGGAAGTTCTATGTTATCTCTATCTCGATATAAGCATATGAATTTAAAGGGTGATTTATTTGGTGGTGTTACTACAGCCATAATATCTCTCCCGCTTGCCCTCGCCTTTGGTGTTGCTTCAGGAGCCGGTGCTGAAGCAGGTATGTGGGGTGCAATATTAGTCGGTCTTTTCGCTGCCTTATTTGGTGGTTCCACTTCCTTGATTTCTGAGCCAACTGGTCCAATGACGGTTATTATGACCGCAGTTCTGACGACTATGATGGCAAAATATCCTGAATCTGGCCTTGCTATGGGCTTTACAGTCGTCATGATGGCTGGCGCATTTCAAATTCTACTAGGAACTTTGAAGCTGGGTAAATACGTTACATTGATGCCTTACTCTGTGATTTCAGGATTTATGTCTGGTATTGGTGTGATCCTTATTATTTTGCAGCTTGCTCCTTTATTAGGTCATCAAGCGCCTGCTGGCGGTGTTACTGGCACGCTAGGTAAACTTCCAGAACTACTCTGGAATTTAAAATTCTCAGAGCTGTTACTCGGTTCAGCTACTTTGGCAATTTTATTTTATTTTCCTAAAAAATATCGTCAATATGTCCCAGCTCAATTAGTTGCACTCGTAGTGGTCACTTTAGTCTCTATCATTATCTTTGATATAGAAAGCATCCGTAGAATTGGTGAAATACCAAGCGGTTTACCGTCTATTGTCATTCCTACTTTCACTGCTGATCAATTTCAATCAATGGTTATTGACGCGTTAGTGCTAGGAACACTTGGCTGTATTGATACCCTTTTAACCGCAGTAATTGGCGACAGCTTAACTCGCACAGAGCATGATTCTGACAAAGAACTTAGAGGTCAAGGTATCGCAAACATGATTTCTGGCTTATTTGGTGCTTTACCAGGAGCAGGTGCGACAATGGGCACAGTGGTTAATATTCAAGTTGGTGCTCGCTCGCCATTGGCTGGTATTTTCAGAGCACTTATTTTGATGGCAGTTGTATTCGTAGCAGGTAGTTTAACTGAACCAATACCTCTTGCTGTTCTAGCTGGCATTGCAGTGTATGTTGGTATCAATATCCTTGATTGGAGCTTTATTCAAAGAGCACACAAATTGAGTATATCTCAAATGGCAATTATGTATGGTGTAATGCTATTAACAGTGTTTGTTGATTTGATTGCTGCGGTTGGTTTAGGTGTTTTTATCTCAAACATAATGATCATAGAAAGACTCAGCCGTGTTCAATCTGAACAAGTAAAAGCTATCAGTGATTCTGATGATGATGTACCAATGACTAATACAGAACAAACTCTGTTTGAAAAAGCAAATGGTCAATTACTTTACTTTTATCTATCAGGTCCAATGATTTTCAGTGTATCCAAAGCCATTGCTCGCCAACATCGTGATATTAGTAAATATAAAGCCATGGTACTTGATTTAAGTGATGTACCAATGCTTGATGTCACAGTAAGCCTTGCTCTAGAAAATGCAATATCGGACGCAATTGATGCAAATTGCACAGTCTTTATTTATTCTCCGAATAAAGATACTTCAGATCAGTTGCATCGTTTTCAAATAAAAGAAAAACTTGGCGCAGAAGCATTTTGCGACTCAAGATCCGATGCACTAGAACGTGCTCTTGAAATTATTAAGACTGCGAAATAACATTCCTTTTGCAAGAAGCACATATCTATACCATTGATTTATATGTGCTTCTTTGTTTTCTCTTTCAAATTTAAACCCTATCTCTAACATCCGACTTCTTGATTAAAGATAATTGGCATTATTGCTGCAGTATCTAATTGTAGAAAGATTGAACAGTTTATATGCACAATCAGTTACTACTGCGTAAATTGAATTATTGACTTAGATGTTTATTTATTGTTGACGGCTCGCTTTAAAAGTACGACAATAGGACTACTTTTTGCTTTCAAAGGTTTGTTGTAAGCAGTTTTAAACTTGGAGAACAACTATATGAAGTTATCTTTATTAGCAATGTCCACGCTTTTTGCTTCGCAAATTGCAATGGCAGACAACTTAATCACAAACGGCTCTTTTGAAGAAGATGTCATAAATGCAAGATGGACATTGCTAGACGAAGTTACTGGTTGGCAGAGAGAAGGTGCCAGGTTTGAAATCCAAACATCAAGCCTACGCATTATTGATGCACAAGATGGTAATCAATATATTGAATTAGACACAAGATCAAACCACAGTGTTTTTCAAAATATTGCTACTGAAGCTGGTAAAACATATGAAGTGTCTTTCTACTACTCAGCACGTGTACATGGTAACACCGAAACGAATAAAGTAGACGTTAAATGGAACGGCGAAACCGTTTTAAATCTTAATGCAGCACAAAGGGGTTGGCAGTCATTCACTTTATCTCTTGAAGCTGTATCAGACACATCTGAGATTCGTTTCTCTGGTGCAGGTACAAGTGATAGCTACGGTGGCTTTATCGATAACGTTGTTGTTACTGAAAAGCAAGCATGTAACACTGGTATTTTTGGCATTAATAACTACGGCGACTCAGAGACTGGTTATGTTTATAAGTTTGATCTTGAGTCTAAAACTTACAGTGTAGTTGCTGGCGCTCAAAATACTGCTTCAAACATTGCTAGCCATAATGGCAAGCTTTACTTTATGGAACAATTAGATTCAGGTACTAAAGCTTCTAAACTTTGGTCACTCGATCTTGAAACAGGCGCTCAAGTTGCTGAAGCTGACGCGACATCTTGGCCTATTTATCGCTCTGCAGTGAGTGCTGATGGTCAAACGCTACGCGCAACAAGTAAAACATATATGTATGACTACGATCTTCAAACTGGCGAGAAAACAGTTTTAGGTAAGATGCGTTATTCAGGTGACACATTCTCTCATGGTGATGTGGCTTACTCGACTGATAACAATACACTTTATGTCCTTACAGGCAAGTCTCTTTACACTATTGATGACAGCACTATGGAGCTTACGCTAATCGGCAATCACGGTATTAACTGGGCATCTGGTTTAGCAATTTCTGATGACGGTACTTTATATGTTTCAGGAAGAGTTTCAGGTGAAAATGCTAAGATTTACAGCGTAAACCCTCAAACAGCGGTTGCGACATATGTAATGGACGCACCAGAACATATTAATGACTTAACTTTTGTAGATAACTACTGTAATTAAGCATTCGATATATAAATAGCCAGTTAATACTGGCTATTTTTTTGCGCCAAATCTGCCTTAAACCGACTTAGTTAAATATCACGCTTAATCTTACGTTATTGATAAACATACGTGCGCTCTTATAGTTCCTTTCAATACCCCACGTATCGTGCAGTAAAAGGTTACAGATTACGCAGCAAAGTTCTGATTATCCTCAAAGGTTGGTAAATTACAACTCGAAGGTTTAACTTCAGCTTTTACCAAGAAACCTTTACTTTTTTATCTGCTAACAGCAGTTTGAACTCATGAAAACATGGTTAATTACCTGCATATAACTAATTAAATGAACTTTAAACTACTGAGTTAATTACAATCTATAGCGTAAAACTATTATCTTTAAGAGAGCTAGTTGAGTTTACACATCTATTTTGTGTAATTACAAACCGCTTTAATTAAGAGAGCCTCTGTTAATAAATTTGTTACCCACTACTTAGGTTGTTAAGGATTGGTCTTTATATTCTTAATTGTTTTGTTTAATAAATTAATAGACATAAAAAAGCCCCAACAAATGTCAGGGCTGAATTATAAATTTGTTTATGTGTAAGTGTTTTCTAATAAATACTATCTTGCTTAGTTTTGCTTAATCTTATGCCCTATTTCAAAGCCACATTCACAAACACTGCTGTCATTAATACTGGGCATACGAAGCGAACATATTGCGCAAAGTAATAATGGAAACCGCTGCTTGCCTCTAATAGCTTATTGCCTCTTTGCCACATCCAACCAACTGTTATGAAGTAAAATAACCCCATTAAAGGTAATTGGTATTGCGTGAATAGGCTTATCACTAAACCGAACATCCACTCGAAGTTGAGAATAATTAAACTAGAAGCGAACAATATTACTAAAGTCACCCATAAAGTCGCACTGCCTCTCTTCATGCCATGATTTTCAACTAAAAACGATACTGGTATCTCTGTAGAAGATATCGTTGAAGTCAAAGACGCAATTGACATTAATACAAAGAAGGTTAAACCAACAAACAAACCTATTTGTCCCATATTGGCAAATAATTCAGGCAGCACAGCAAAGATTAAGCGCCCTTCTCCAATCAATTTACCTTCATGGAATACTTCTACACCACTTTGCTGCGCCACAAATATTGCAGGAATAATTAAAAGTCCTGCCAAAAAGGCAACGCCGGTATCGAGTAATGCAACACTCGCTGTCAGCTTAGGGAGATTTTCATTCGGTTTTAAATAAGAGCCGTAAATCATCATACAACCCACACCCAATGAAAGAGAGAAGAATGCTTGACCCATTGCCGCGATGACCAAATCTGGATCAGTTACCTTTGAAAAGTCAGGTACCAAATAAGCCTTAAATCCTTCAGAAGCACCTTCTAATGTTGCCATATACGCTATTAGCGCCACTAATAAGATCAGCAACAATGGCATTAAACGCCTCGACCAAGCCTCAATGCCTGATTTTACGCCTTGAAGGATGATACTCGCTGTAAGTAATAACATCATTGGCGTAAAGATGAAGTTGCGTAACGTCGAATCACCTTTCAGAAATGCTGCAATCTCGTCAAAGCCTAATAAAGTCATAATTGGCTCAAGAGAAAATGCCAACATCCAACCCGCAACGATTGAATAGAAGCTAAGCATTATAATGGCACCAAACAAACCAATATAACCGGCAGTTGCACCGACTTTTGGGCTTTGCTCTTGCCATGCTTGTTTTAGTGCCTTAACAGGATTCGACTGAGCTTGGTGCCCTAAGTACAACTCTGTATATAGTGCAGGTAAAGCTAGAAGAAAAATTACAATGAAGTACACTAATAAAAATGCACCGCCTCCATGGTTTGCAGCTTGTGTAGGAAAACCCCAAATATTACCAAGCCCAACAGCTGCACCAGCAGCTGCTAAAACAAAGCCTAATCGACTTTGAAAGCCATCACGCAATTGAGCCATTTATACATCTATATGTTTATTATTGTTAACTGACGATTATACGCAACTGAGTAGATTTTGCTAATAGACTGCGTTTAATTACCACACGCAATTTGTAATAAGACTTAATAAATTTGCATAGAAAAGAAAAACTTTTGTAATCTGGTTTTGGTCAGTGTCGTTCAAAAGGAGTTCACAATGTTAATGCCAAAATTGGGCTTTCACTCGCTTTACTTCCTATATTTCCCGCTTTTGTACCCTGGCGCAATGTCAGTAATCGGCTATTTCATTACTCTAGTTGGGCTAATTGTCTGTGTAAGATACAGCCAAAATGCGCCGAAGTGCTTTTTGTTAGCTAGCACACTATCTATAGTTAATATTTTAATAATCAACGATACGTTACGTCTCATTGAGAATGAATCATCAATTACTTTGTCTGAGCAATTTATAGCAATCTCGATAGTATTTGTAATACTTGGGTATGGCATATATAAACAAAAAATCGGTCAAACTAGAACAGGATGACCGATTAGAATACTTGAAAATTGTGAGCTGGTTATCAGCAAGCTTCTAAAAGCTGTGCATGAATGGATTGAACAACCTCGTCTGATTCACCTTGTTCAACTAAGAAACATAAATTGTGCTTGCTTGCGCCATGGCAAATTAAACGAATGTTAAAGTCTTTAAGCACGTTCATAAAATTCACTTCGTGTTGACGAAGCTGGATCTCAGAACCTATTAGGGCAACCAAAGTCAGATTTGTCTCTACAGTTACATGACAGAATTCACTCAATTCTTCTAAACACGCTTGATCAAGTTCAGGTCTAGATGAACTCAATGCATTATCAAGTGTGATAGCAACACTGATCTCAGAAGTAGTGACCAAATCCACCGAGATATTATATTTACTTAAAATGGTAAAAATGCGTGCTAAAAAGCCACTCGCCAACAACATTTCTGGGCTTTTAAGTGTTAACAGTATTTGGTTCTTACGTTGTGTTACAGCTCTGATCCCAGCTTTAGATTCGGTTTCTTTTTCAATCCAAGTGCCACCGGCTTGCGGTTCGCGGCTAGAGCCAACAAAGACCGCAATACCACTACGACTTGCAGGTAAAATAGTTGCAGGGTGTAACACCTTTGCGCCAAAAGTAGCCATCTCAGCCGCTTCATCAAAGCTTAATCGTGCAATCGGTGACGCTTTTTTACACAAACGAGGATCTGTGCTGAATATGCCTACAACATCTGTCCATATCTGTACACTTTGTGCACCTATCGCTTCAGCCAGTAATGCGGCGCTATAGTCTGACCCCCCTCTGCCTAATGTGGTTGTCTGGCCATACGTATCACTGCCTATAAAACCTTGCGTTACTAAAACCTTGTCAGCAAGCTGTGGCATTAAATGCTGCTCTGCTGCATTTGCAGTTGCATTCACATCAGGCGTTGCTTTACCAAACTGATTATCAGTTTTAAGTACTTGACGCACATCAAACCTATCAGCAGCAACGCCGAGGTTACGTAATACTTGAGTGAAAAGAAAAGAAGATAGTCGCTCACCGAAACTAAGCATTTCATCGCATTGCTGTGCACTTAACGCTGGTAGCTCAGCAAGTTGTTCAAACTCGCTAATTGTTTGAGAAAAGTCTGTTGCTAAGTCTGCATCTAGTGTCAGTTTTTCTAAAATGGCATCCTGGATATCAAGTACAGCTTTAACCAGTGATTTACGCTCTGCTAAATCAGCCTTTTGCTGAGTTAATGTCACTAAGTGATTAGTAACACCTGCACTGGCACTCACTACTACAATACGTACTTGATTATCATCATGAATAATTTGTGCACAGCGATGCATTGCTTCAAAATTAGCGACACTTGTACCACCAAACTTAGCAACTGTGAACTGGGAAGTCATTTTATCTCCTTTATGAACACTGTGTGTTCAACATCAATAAGGAGAACTCGGCAAGAATATACGGATAGAATTGATATGCTCATTGCCAGAAGCTCTCCACCATAAATCGGTGACAGTTCCGAGGATTCAGCCTCGTAAACCGAAAAATAACAGCGACGTACTGATATTCTTCTCGGCGAACACTTCCCTCACTGACTGTCATCGGTATTCGTCACCTCAAACCAGCTACCTAAGTTTCGCGCCTCTTCTGTTTATTTTGCGTAATCTAAGCTGAACTCAGGCAAAATAAAACCCGCGCAAACGCAAGTTTGTGCGGGTTTTTAAAAAGTAACTTTTAGACGTCTAGGTGTCAAGTACTGTTTTAACTAATTTGTACTTAAAGCTTCTAAATCATCATGCCTGCGTAATAAGCACCTACATAACCTACTGAATAAGCAATGAGTAGATAAAAGAACATACGTAAGTAGCTAACAAATGTCAGTGCTTTAACCTTGTTCATCGCGATTATACCCGCAGCAGAACCGATAATCAGCATAGAACCGCCGACACCCGTTGCATAGGTAAACATCAGCCACTGCTGTGTAGACATAGTGATATCGGCTTTTAAAAGCGCCGCAGTTAAAGGCACGTTATCAACCGCTGCAGACATAATACCAACAATGTAGTTTGCATATTCGGGTTTTAGATAGTCATACAACTGAGTAAATTTAACCAAGAAACCCACTTCTTTTAGTGCGCCTACTACAAGTAAGATACCAACGAAGAACAGCAGCGTGTCATATTCGATTTCACGAATATAGTCGATAATTTTACGGTTTACGTCTTTTTTGCGCATTAAGAACTGAGCAACTAAGAACATCAGTGACAAACCAAATAACATGGTTAATAAAGGTGGCACTTGATATTCAACACTCAAAAATAAAGTAGAAAAAACCGTTAATGCAAAAATACACGCTATTGTTACATCCGTTTTCTCAATACGACGTGTTTGTTCTTTTTCAAATACAATCGTTTCATTCATGCCAAATGACAGCAATGTAGCCAACACGATTACGCTCACAATTGCTGGCGCCACAAGCAATAATAAGTCTGGAATGGTTACTTTATCGGCAAGAAATATCATAAGTGTTGTCACATCGCCTGTGATCAATGATACTCCCCCTGAGTTGACACTAAATATGATTAAAGTTGCATATTTTATAAGCTTCTTAGGGTCTAATTTCAACGACATAACTACAGCCAATGAAATAAGCGTTGCTGTAATATTGTCTGAAATTGACGAAAATACAAAAGCGGCAATGCCCACCAGGAACATGAGTTTACGTTCGGTGATTTGTGATGGCATGACACGGTGCACGATGTTTTGTATAAAGCCTTTAGAGTTTAGGTAAGCGACGAAAGTCATGGTGGCCATTAAAAATAGCCACAAGGTTGCTATCTCTAATATGTTGTGGTTTAGCTCATGTTGTACATTTTCTGGGCTTTGACCATGTATCGGAGAGATAAAGGCGATAATCCAACATAAAGTACCAAAAAAAAGTGTAGTTTTGGCCTTGTTTACATGGATTATATCCTCTATAACGATGAGCACAAAAGCTATCGCTATCAGTGTTAGGATTATAGTAGTAACCATAATGCGTAAACAACCTGTGTTTAAATATTAACAAAATTGGTGGGTAACGTAAGTCGGCGCAGATTCTAGCATTATAGGTACATGTAAGCTATCAATATAAGTATAAAATACGGTCTTTTTTCACAAAAAAGACACAAAGTGGAAAAATATGATCCCAGCGAAGAAAGTTTTAAATACGCTCACTGAACACTGGTCTGTTATTGAGCTTTTGTTTAAACGTTTCAAAATGACTGACTTCAGCATTAAAGACGTTCAAAACATCATAAAAAACAAAAATCCTCATTGGAAAAGTGACAAAATATTCAAGGAAACTAATAAATTATTAAATCAGGAAATAATCATACCACTGGCTAAATCGTCACAATTAGAAATAAACAGAGCGATTGCAGAGTTCATCAGTTTTTTATTGCAAGAAGAAGATTTAGGACTCGCAGCTGAAATAACGGTTTTGGTTTCTGATCTGGAACGTCTCGGTAATCGTCTTGCACAATCAGGTGAAGACGCTGACTTTACTGAACTACGACGTTTTAGCCGTATCATGGACGAACGTGTGCGTAAAATCGTTAAGTTGTTTAATCACAATGAAAACGCCATCTTTAACATTGTAGAGCAAGCAAAATCTGATACCAGCCATGTTTCACTTCAAAAGCGTTATAAAGCCGTGATAGAAGCATTCGACGAATATATCGAGCCTATGCTGGAAATGGTCGATATTCGAGGTGATTTTCACCGCTGCTTTAGCCGCATAGAAATGCAAATTAGTGCTCAGATAGAACATATTGAACTCTTTGGCCGTGGCAGTATTGATAAGCGCATGCTCGAACAACTTCGTACTCGTATTCTTGATATGCACCTAATTGGTCGAGAAAGTCTGCGTAAGAGTGCTGATATGCTAATGCCACTACGAGAAGAACTGCGCCGTAACAATCTGATCACGCGACAAGCATCTAAAGTATTAGGTCTTATTCGTAAAAACGGCGTTGATCGTACATTAAGTGCCGTACAGCCTGAGTTTGTCTCTGATATTCAACGTTTTTCATTAGGCCAGCAACGCCACATGGTCGCTTATATGGCAAGCCTAGTAGAGTTTGAGCATGACGAATACGAACTCCCCGACCAAAACGACGTACCAGCTTATCAAAGCCCAAACATTCCAGATTACAATAATGTAAGAACAACTTTCGCAAAAACAGGCAAAAAACGAACGGCGATTTTAGGTTTCTTATCTGAACAGTATCCAGATCTCGAAGCTGATGAAATGCTTTTTTTATATCAAAAGTTAATCAACGATACAGATCTCGAATTACAACAAGACGAACAACGCACAAGCGTGTCTATTTCAGGACAGACATTCAAACTGTATCCTTTTAATGCCGCCAACAAGCAAGAACAAGAAAATGACAAACATTAATTTAACTGATTTATCAGAATTACAAGCCATCAATAAAAAATTGGTTAGCGGGTATCACATCAGTGAACAAGACACCACCTTATGGCAGCAACTAGACCAAAACATTGATGCTTACCAAGCCTTATTTACTGCGCTTGGTCACGACCTTATACATGATGCCAGGGGCTTTTATTATTTAGGTAGTGACGAGAGCACGCCAAACATGGGGAAGATTTCTCGTGCCATTGCATTAACTATTTATATTCTTATTGAGCATTATGCTAACCAAGGCAAAGATCCCCTTCGAGCTCTCTTTGATAGCACCGCTGACTTAGAGCTGATGCAAACACTGGTACAAATGAATAAACACCTGTTTGATCAACTCGAAATCTTTTCCGGGTCAGAGCTTCGTAAAGACGTGTATTTACGTATGGTACGTTTAGGTTTGGCTAAAGAAGTTGAACAAGGCTTTGTATTACTCGCGCCAATTTATAGATATATAGATGCATTGATGGAAGTAAATGACAACAACTTTGACGAACTCGAGGAAGAAGTATGAGTAAGTTATATGGATTAAGTAAGCTTGCACTGTTGAATACAGCAGGCTATGCAAAATGTGTGATCCCGCTAAATAAGAGTGCCTCTATTTGTGCGCCAAACAATACGGGTAAAAGCTCGGTGATTAATGCGCTGCAATTTCCGTTGATCAACGACCTGCGTTTAACTGAATGGGATGGTCACGATTTAGAAGAAACACGTAAATTCTACTTCTCAAGCGATCAAAGTTATATTTTACTTGAAGCCAATCTACCCCATGGTGATGTCGTCATCGGTGTTGCAGGTTTAGGCAAGATTGCAGGTTATGCCCACCAGTTTTTTTGCTACCCAGGAAAGCTTGATTTAAATGACTTCACGCAAGACAAAAGCATCATTAAATATACCAAGCTTTTTAATCACCTTGAGAGCAAAGGTAAAAAAGCGGTCGAGTTAAAAGCACAAGAGCTAAATGCCCTACTCATTGGTGGCGCAACGCAATTTGATGGTGATATTAATCTAAAAATGATCCCATTAAATAACGTACAAGATGCGTCTATTTACAAAGAGATTTTCAGACGAATTTTGAACTTGCATAAATTAGGCGCACAAGACGTAAAACGCTTTATGCTGCGTGTATTTGAACGCCACATGTCAAACTCAAAAGTCGACTTTTATGAAGTATGGCGTCGTGCTTTTGATAAAGTAAACCACTCTCGTCGCGAACTCGCAGCCCTTGAGTCGATGCAAGAGCCCATTGCTGCCCTTGAACAAATGCTTGATAGCGAGAGTGGCATAAAAGGTAAACTTGCCGCTTACGCACCTAAAATTGATATGGCACTGGTGGAATTTGCCGATTATCAAGAATCACAAATGAGTGAGCTTGAAGCTCAATTAGAAGATATAGAGCAAGAAAAACACGACTTTGAACAAAAGCAACAGCTTTATTTACAACAGTCTGGCGATATTGCCCGTCGACAAGCGCAAATTGAACAGTGGTTTATTGACTACTCGGCCCTAAAAACTGAGTTTGAATTAACCAATCACGCGACCTTAAAAACTAATCTGCAATTATTGAAAAAAGAATATGAGCAGTTGTCGTTTTCTATAAATAGCGCCCAAGGGCAAAGCTTGCATACCCTTGATTATCGTATTAACGAAAACAACAAACAGATCAAGAGCCTCAAGCTGCAACTTAAAAACCTTGAGTTCAATTTATTTACTCGTATGCGTGAAGATCTGTCTCTTAAAGAAGTCGAAGAAATTTCTCGTATCTTGAATCCAGATATTCTGAGCTTTGCGACGACTAGCCAAGGTGAAGTTGACATTCATGATGAAGACGCTTTCGGTGAGTTCTTAGCTAACTTATCAAACAGCGTAAAAGGTGGTGAATTAAAACTGCCTGGTGCAACCATTAAGCTGAAAAAGCTAAGCCCTGTGCAAATGCAAAGTGGCGAGAACAAAGCACAATTAAAAGCGCAGTTAGAATCATTACAGCAATCATTAGTCGAACTCAAACAACAACGTGAAGTTGCAGCAAACGTAGTTCAAAAGCAGCAAGAGCGTGATGCCTTATATGACGAGCTGATGGCATTAGAAGCAACGTTAAAACGCTTCGAGCAATACCAAACGATGCTGCAATCTGTTGAAGCGCAATCATTACTCAAAGACCAATTAGACGCTGAGCGCGAGCAAGTAGACAGCTATCTTCAAGATATTCAACGCAACGCCAGCTCAATCTCAGATAGACGTTCAATTATTTTATCGAAGCAAGACTTAATTAAACGTCAAGGGGACCGTTTAAAACAGGTTAAATCTGAGCGTATTGATCACACACTAGACATAGTGAGCGAGCAACAAACGCCTTACCCTGTTGAGATCAATCTCGATTTCGATAACTTGGCTGATGTGATCCACCAGTTCAATAAAGATTGCCATGAGCTGCGTAACCTTGCTGTAAACGTGCGTAATACCTATTTGCATATTTACAATGCTGGAATCACAAAGTTTGATAATGAATCTGATGAATTTACTAAGTATCAGAAACTTATCAGCGCATATCATAATATTGACAATGAACGTGACGCGGTTGAGAAACAAGCGCGTGTTGCCCTGACTGAAGTTGCTGCAACCATTAAAGGCCTTCGTGAAGATTTAGATCGTTTACGTCGTGAAATGAACAGCTTTAACAAAGGCATCAGTCAGCATAGGATCTCAAACTTACAAGCGTTTAAGATCAACGTGATCCCTCGTAAAATGCTAGTAGACTCTATCGATACGATTATCAGCACGTCTGACAGCTATGAAAAAGGTGACAATCTTGATTTATTGAGTGAATCACCAACTGATGAAAAGGCAGTAAATGCTGCAAAAGATCATTTAATCAAGCTTGCCAGTGAAAAAGCTGGTTTAACGCTTACCGATCTATTCGACATTCGTTTTGAAGTGATCAATCGCGCTGGTGAAACTGAACATTTCGATAAAATCGATTCTGCTGGTTCTAACGGAACACGTATTACAATCAAGCTGTTATGTGGTATGTTGTTCATTCGTTATCTATTATCAGATCAGGAACAGACTTTATATCGTATTCCTATCTATATAGATGAAGCGGCAGATATTGACCCGCAAAACCAAAAAGCCATTATAGAAACCGCATTGAGTTTCGGCTTTGTACCAATTTTTGCTTCGGTTAAACCGCAAATCAGTTGTGACTACTTAGTGCCAATCCGTAGTGTAAAAGATGGCAGTCAGAACTGGGTTGACGAAAAAGATTGGATTGAAGTGGAACATTCTGAGGCTAGTTAGGTCTCAGAAAGCGAATGACATTATCAACTGGGATGAAAGCCAGAAACTAGGAGAACGCTATGTTAAAGCATTTATTAATTGCAGTATTGCTCACGCTCGTTGCGGCTTGTGGTAGCACACCGGATTGGGATTATGATACCTCTGTTAAGTTTGCTAACTACAAAACATTTGCATGGTCAGAACATGCGGATATTAAAAATCACGGCAGTGACTATCAGATTAACGACTTAATGGAAAAGCGTATTCGTAAAGCCATTGTTGAAAATTTAGCTGCACAAGGCTTCAAGTTTGTTGAGGCGAAAAACGCGGATATATTAGTAAACTATCATGCATCTGTTGATCAAAAACTGGAATCAGACACAATGCAAACCACCTACTCTGCACGTTGGAATTACTGGGGTTGGGGTTATCAAACTCAAACTACAACGCGTGAATATGATGTAGGCACACTCGTAGTTGATATTGTAGACGCTAAATCAAATCAACTTATTTGGCGTGGTGCGAAAGAGGGTCGTTTACGTAAAAAACAAACACCAGAGCAACGCACTGAAGCGATAAATAAAACCATAGCTGAGATTTTAAAGAACTTTCCACCTAAAGCTCTGTATTAATAAGTACAACACAACCATTTTAATAAAAAAGCCAGCTATGCTGGCTTTTTTATTGTCCATATTAAAATAAACAGTCACTTACTCAACATCAGTTTTATACCTCTCAAACCACGCCAGAATATTCCCGACCTTTTGAATTAAGTTACTTGGTCTGGCAGCGATACCATGGGATGCTTTTGGTATTCTTACCATTGCTGAATCAACTCCTCGAAGCTGAAGCGCTTGATAATATTGCTCTGTTTCACTCATCGGTGTTCTATAATCTACTTCACCCGTCAACAACATGGTTGGCGTGTTCACATTCCCTACTAACGATAGAGGTGAATGTTTCCATAGATGGTCTGCCTGGTCCCAGGGCATACCTGGCATCCAATATTCTGCAAAGTAAGGGTATGCATCAGCTGTCAAAGCAAAACTCAACCAATTGATAACTGGCTTAGCAACAACCGCAGCTTTGAATCTGTCTGTGTTGCCTATCATCCATGCTGTTAAAACACCACCACCAGAACCACCCGTTACGAATAAGTTATTCTTATCAATAAACTCTTTTCGAACCATGCCGTCAACAACATCCATTAAGTCATTATGATCTTCAGATGGATATTTATGGTGAATTAAGTTTGCGAAGTCTTCACCATATGAAGTACTTCCTCTTGGATTTGACCACACAACCACATAGCCTTTTGCTGCCATTAATTGCACCTCTGTACTAAAGTTTGGACCGTATGCAGTGTGAGGACCACCATGGATCTCTAGAATTAATGGGTATTTTTTACTACTGTCAAAATAAGGCGGTAATGCATACCAAGCTTGTATTTCACGACCGTCAACAGACGATTTAACCGTTAAAGCTTTAATGTTGGCTGTTTTTTTGTGACCCAGTAAATCCTCGTTTAAATTCGTGAGTTTTGTAACTTTTCCACGTTTAGAAAGCAACGCAAGGTCTGCGGGTCTATTTGTATTAGCTTGTGTAAAAACAAGCTGATTATCATTAGTTATAGCGAACTCACCAGAAGTGTAAGGCCGCCCTAAAGATTGACCACCTAATTGTGCCAATTTAGTCTTTATTTTTCCTTTAATGGACACATAACCAATATATTTCTGACCATGGTCATCGTAACTAAAGTAGACTCCTTTGCCTTTACTATCCCACTTTGGAGAGTTAATTGGCCTATCTAAAGATTTTGTTAAATTTTTTTGCCTTGTACCATCTATATTCATGATGAATATATCGTAATTTTGACTCGACATTTTTTTATCATTAAAACCGAGAAAAGCAACGCGCTTGCCGTCAGGGCTTATTAAAGGACGTGCCTCCGGTCCTGGTTTAGATGTGATATTAACTGTCTCACCAGTGTCGATGTTGATTCGATAAATATCAGACTCTCTCGACCTAGATTGCCAATCTTCATGCCTATCAGCTGAGAAAAGGATATTTTTACTGTCAGGTGTCCAGCTTAACATGCCTCCGTGATTATATTGACCCTTTGATATTTGTCGTACTGTGCCACCTTCTGAAGGCACAACAAATATATGTCTATTACCCTTTGGTAATATGCCTACGCCATCGCCTCTATAGCGTTTCTGATCAATATAAGTTGCTGTACCAGCCCATTTTGCACCTTTTGGCTGCTTTGGCATCTCATTGAAAATACCTTTGGAGGGCATTTTTTTAAACATTGAAAAAGCAATCCACTGTCCATTTGGGGACCAGCTAATATTGCTAATACCACTTTGAACCTCTGAAACTCTAGCTATATCACCTGTGTCTAACCATTTCACATAGAGCTGGTTATCTCCTTCTGAGTTGCTGACATAAGCAACACGTTTACCATCAGGAGAAAATTCTAAAGATCTATATTGAGATTTACCTGATAAAAAAGGCCTATGAGACCCATCTTTTATATCGAGTGACCATAAGTTAGTTCTGATCCCATCGCTCATGATATCCATTGCACGGCGTTCATATATAATCAAACTGTTATCAGGGCTCGCTTTAGGTGACGCTGCATACTCAATATTAAATACGTCTTCATATTGCCACACTGACTTATCATCTGTTTTAGCTGACATTTCAATGCTAAATGTACTTGCTAAAAGAAGTGTCACTGGAAGTGTGATTCTTGACTGCATTTCAATTCCTTAAATTAACATCTCAAATAATTTGTCTTGCTTCATACGTATATCACAAAACGTAATCGCTAAATGAATATACTTCATTGCATTTTGCAATTAGAACGATAGACTCAACAAATACAATTGATAACTAATATCATTTGGAAAATTAGTTACATATTTTTACTTTTTATAGGTGAAAATAAAAATGTTACAATATAACATAATGAAAGTTTTTCAATCTAATCTTGTCAAGGATCCATAATTAATGGCATTACTATTTCCAACGCTAGCTGTTATAGCGTCTACAGCATCAGCACCAATTTCTGAACAACAAGAAGTAGAAACAATAGAAGTTAAAGGTGTAAGGTCTCGCCTGATAGAGTCTGGTGCTTTAAAAGATGATATTTCTAAAACTGAACTTTTATCAGAAGATTATATTAAAAATACACAATCATCGAGCTTGGCTGATGCGATTAAAAATGCCATTGGTATTCGTGTTTCAAATGAATGCGCTATGTGTGGTGCAAAACGTATCATGATTAATGGCCTCAAAGGTGAGCATACCAACGTACTTGTTGACGGCATACCTATGCACACTATGATCTCTGGATTTTATGGTATGGATTCAGTTGCGGCTGCGGGTATAGGTCGCATTGAAATCGCTCGAGGAGCAGGTGCTTCTCTTACTGCACCAGAGGCAATTGGTGGCACTGTAAATCTAGTAACCAGTGATCCGAGTGAAGAAAAGGTAGAACTAGACATTGCTGCAGGCAGTAATGGCTATCGACTCGTGTCTGGCATGGCAACGGGTATTAGTGAAGATGGTCGCACTAAAGCTATTTTGATTGGTCAATACGACAATAAAGATCAGTTCGATGGCGACAAAAATGGCGTTAGTGAAAACCCAGCCCTAACAAACCAATCTCTTACTTTGAGTTTGTCTCATGATATAGACTATTTAAATAATATCCGAATTCGTTTGAATCAGACTCAATCAGAAGTATTTGGTGGTCCAGTACTGGGAGATACAGCAACCAGCATTTCTGCAACTTTAGCGAGTGTCAACCTTGGTGAAGCTGACAGCCTATTTGAAGGCAATGATGTAAGGAACCGTTATGTTGGTAATGCATGGGAAACCGCTGAATGGGTAAAAACAGATCGTGAAGAAGCTAGTATTAGTTGGTTGCATGAGATTTCTTCTCGATTAAATGTGACTTCAAGTCTGGCCTATGTCGATCATACACAAGACTCATTTTATGAAAGCACTGATTATTATGCTGAAGATACTATGTTCTATACATCAGTTCGCTTTAATTATGACCTAAACGACAAGCATTTATTAACATTTGGTTTCGATCAGCGCAAAGAAGAAATGCGCTCTGCATCTGCTGCGCTTGAAGGGACTGAAAACTATGTCTCTGATAGTTTTGACTACGATACAACGGGTTTATACATTCAAGATACTTGGTTACCAAGCGATTATTTCGAAGCTTCAGCTGCAATCCGCCTTGATCAAATTAAGGCTGACTTTGTTGATGCTAGCAAACCAGGTGTTGAAATTGATAAAACCATCATTTCACCACGTGTAGATATGCGTTATTTCCATAACGAAACATTAACTTCACGATTATCATTTGGTCAAGGGTACCGTGCTCCCCTCTCATTCTTTGAAAGTGATCACGGAATTTTAGATTCTGGAAAAGGTTTCTTGGTTGAAGTGAATCAACCTGAGCGTTCAAAATCAGCGACTTATTCATTGAGCTACGAAGAAGAAACACTGACCGTTACTGCCTCTGCAGCACATACAAAAGTCGATCATCTAGCAACACTCTCCGAGAATGATGAAGGTACACCGCTTCTTACTCAGCTAACAGAAACAGCGGCTGTCACTGCAATAGATATCTCTGCTAATTATCAGGTAACCGACGACCTGACTATTTACGCAATTGCCGAGCAATATCACTATGACGATTCATTTAAAGCTTCATTCGGTATTGCACCCATAGAGAAAAGAGCGTCTATTAGTTCTGACCTACACTTTAAAAGTTGGGAGATTATCTCAAGTGCAACCTGGGTAGCGAGTAGAGACCTCACTGAGTACGGCTATGAGGGTTATAACGATACGCAAGCGCAGTTTGCAAAACCAACTACGGCTGAAAGTTACATCACAGTAGACATGAAAGTATCAAAAGCAATGTCTGAAACATTCACATTATATTTTGGTGCCAGTAATTTATTTGACTATAACCAAGCAGAAGATATGGGCAGCCCGCTTATGTTCGACGCCGAAGGCGGCTACGATGTTGTTTACATTCATGGCCCACTTCGCGGAAGAATGGCGTACGCTGGTTTAACCTATGAATTTTAAAACAGCCACTGTACTGTTTTTACTGTTTTTTGTTCATAAAGCTCATGCATTTGAGTTTTATGAACTGGCTATGCTGCGTCTGAATGACTCAGCATACGGTAAACAAGAAACATTATCTCAATTTAAAAACCGACCCATCATTGCTTCGTTCTTTATGCCAAACTGTAATTGGTGCGAGAAACAGCACAAGGCTTTAAAATTACTCAAGACTCAATGCCCCGAAGTCAGAAGTATAATGTTGGGGATCAATGGTAACAACAGAGATCTGAAGCGCGCTTTAAGAAAGAAAAGGAATCATTTTCCGGCGTTTGTTACTCACCCTGAAATAGTTAAGGCTCTAGGAGGTAAACCCCCTGTTCCAATGGCTTTAATTTTTAATAAATACGGAACGTTAACTTTTTATACCCAAGGCTACAACTCTGCAAGCACGCTTGAAAACCTAATAAAAGAAAACCATGTCTCATCGTGTAAAAATGAAAGTAGAACCAAATTACTTTGATTTTAATTTCATATTAATAAAAATTTAGATTCGTTTTATCTTCTTAAACAAGATTACTATGAGCTGACTTACACTACTGTCAATGCGAGTTAGGGTTGGGCATAAAAAAGGTTGTTTAAGTAAAAAACAAGGACAAAAGCAATACTCAGGTACTATAAACAAAACTATTGCTGAGATTTTGACAAATTTCCCCCCAAAACCTCAACATTGCTTTTAAAAAGTTAAAGATCCCTTTTTGCCTCTTTAATCGTCTTTTTGACAAGTACTCGGTCCAACTACGGATTTGGTGAACTGAAACTTATCTCCAATATTTTGGTATCTTAATTCTGCAATTTTTTTCGTATCTTCAAAATTATCTTCTACCTTGTAAGAAGAACCATGCGTTGAAAAAATGATGTAATTGTTTGCTGGTGAAATATCAAAGTACAGATCACCAATATAATTAATCATTCCCGCTTTAATCTCAAACTCACCAATACACTCCAAATCAGGTTTTACCAAAGCTGAGCCTTGCATATAGATTGCTTCATCAAATAGGTGGGTGCCAGCTGACATTGGAAATAAGAAGAAGTTCTCTTCTAACCTCATGACAAAACTATAATTATCAAGTATTTTGTTTTTATTCTTAGTCAAAAACTGGGCGGTGCTTGCATACCCGGTTTTCGTAATTCTTGCCAATACTAGTCCCTGCTCTGCATCTAAAGGCTTAGAAGGATCATATTTAACTGCAACACACCCTGATAGGAAGGTTAAGATCATTATTATTAATAAGTTATGTTTATACTTCATCACTTGTTTCTACAATCCAAACAAAAAAAGCATCATAATTAAATAAAATAGAACTTAAAAGTCACTATCTACCTTAAAACGTTTTTTTTAGTTCTAACCTCAGAATATCAGCTGAGTTTTTACTATCTTTTAGTAAAATAGTATTCCCTTTAATTTCAGAAATTTGATTACAAAATTCGGCACAGAAAATTTGTACGTCATTATCCAAGACCTCACCAGACTGATCAGGTTGTTGAAATCGATAGTATGCTAATTGAAAGCGCTGGCCTTGGCCCTTTAAATAATAAAATCCGTCTTTTTGAGGATAAAGTCGTTTAATAGTACCTTGATTGCTTAGTAGCGATGTATTATTGCCGTGATTAAATATCTCACCGCTCTCAAAACTAAGTAAGTTATCATTGTTGTCTAAGAAAACTTGTTTTTTTGCCAACTCGATATTTAAGCTTTGAGATACTTCAGTATTTAAATTAAATCTGTTGAGATTGTCAGTATGAGTTCCTTTATCAACAAATAATATTTCATCTGAATGTTGGTACCATGCTTTTGGCACACCTATTATTTTATCTAGCCACTGCAAAGAATGATGCTTTTCTTCAAGATGAATAATAAAAGGTTTATTGTTGATGCTACTTACAAGCCGTTTACCCTCTTTATCCCAAAACGCCTGTGTCAAAGCATATTCATTGTCTTCATTGTTGAATACTAGGCGCTCCTGGCCAGTGGAATTATGCTTTATAAATATTTGCGGCAAACCATTCTTAAGAGATACATAAGCTATTCTAGTTTCATCGGGAGACAAACTTGGGTTCATATCAACCGTATTCGAATCTACAACTTTTTTTGGCCCTGCCAAGGTATGAAGATCCGTTTTCAGAATGTCTTGATCTGATTTTGCTTCAATAAAATATAATTTGCTTTTAACGATTTGAGGGTAAACCAGGAAGTTATAGCTCTTATAGTCGAGTGTTGTTATGTCGCCAGACAAATTTAATTGTTTCAGCTGGCTTCCATTACTTAAAAGCAGAGCGTTTTCGTTCTCAAACCAAGATAAGAAGTGCCAGTTGTGATCAATCTCAGCTATGCTTGTTATGCGCCTAGAGTTAAGTTCTAAGCTTTTAAGTTCAGAAATGCCATGTTTATTAAATCCTAATATGGCAAGACGAGACTGTGTTGGAGAGAGGGAAATTTTGTAAGGCTTATAATCATCATTAGGACTCAGGATTGTCTCTGATAGTCCAGTATTTAAATTATGTTTATACAAACTCGCATTGCGGCTGTGCTCAGAGCTATTGTTATTCGCTAGATAATAAAGGTTCTGTTTATCATCAATGAAAAATACGCTATTCCAAGTGATGTCTTGCCGCTGAAATAGTATTTGCTCCGAAACTGGCTTTCGTTGTGCGTCCAGTAAAATACGATTAAAAGAGATGTTATTTTGTTCTTTTGAGGAATAGACAATACTATTTAAATGAACATCCCATGCAAGATATGTATAAGCTTTAGCATTTTGGCTTAAAGGCCACTCCTTTTGCGTTACAAGGTCTTTCAATAGTAGCCTGCGTTGACTAGGTCCGCGTTGACTAAGTCCACTCTGAATATAAGCCATATAGCGACCATCAGGGCTAACCTGCATATAACGCTCTTTATCATTGCTAGATGTGATCGGACTCAGGTTTAAAAGCTGAATTTTTGACTTTTGAGGTTTGAATAAAACCACACTAGAAACCGCGACAATACATAAGATTAAGCATATCAAAGCCAAGTTTGATGGTTTTATCTTGAGTAATGCAGACTTTTGAACTTCTAAGCTTGAGCCTTGTTGTTCTGTTTCTCCGTTCGCACTATCAATCAATTTAATCGAGGCTTCTAAACTATATCCTCTTTTGGGGTGGGTTTTAATTAGCGTTTTATCTTCATCGGATAATGCTTGTCTCAGTAAAGCTATATTTCTTCTAACTGAGTTAGGGCTGTAAATAGATCTGGGCCAAACTTTTTCAAATAAAACTTCGGCTCTATGAACCTGTTTAGGTGCACCACAGAGTACCCTTAGCAAATCCATTACTTTTGGCTCTATCACCTCTATTTTTGTATCTGTCGAAATCTGCCCAGTTCCAAAATCAACTCTAAATTCATTGATAGAAATTTTTTTTGGTAAATTTTTATATGATGAATCCAATCTTATCTCTTTGTAATTATTAGTTATATTTTCCTTAAGCCTTTCTTAATCTGTTCTTAACGACTTCCTCATCGCCTACTTACGAATATAAAAGTAAAACAGTCACTAAGGCCGACAGCCATATTAATCAATTAAATACAAAAGGAATACAACATGAAGCGAACTTTTATTGCTCTTTCTCTGTTAGCATTTGCTAGCAACGGCTCATTTGCAGCTGAAAATACCCTTAATCATAATAAATTAGCAGATACTTTTTTAACCGCTCTGAATTCTCAAAAACTGTCTAACATAGAAAACTTTGTTGTTTCTCAATTCTCAAAAGATGCGCTTTCACGGTGGGAGGGAACAGGTAAAGACAGGTATGTTGGCTATTCAATGAATAAAGCACTTTACCTTGGCAATTTAGAAGTCTTAGATTCTAAATTAGAAAAAACAGACAACGGCTTGCAGCATATTAGTACGGTTTATTCTAAAAACATTGATATGCAATATCGCATGGTGATCTATTTCAATAATGAGCAAAAGCATGCTATTACAGGTTGGTATATTGGGGAAAATCCAAAAGATACCTCTCATCTTTCTAAATTATCAGATGATAGATTTGTTGAAGAAGTTAAAAGCTACAGTACCAGACTGGCGAATAATGGCGCGTTCTCGGGTGCTATTTTACTCGCTAAAGGTGACAAAGTACTTTTTTCTGCTGCGCATGGTTTAGCTTCGAGACGTTACGATGTGCCAAATAATTTAAATACGAAATTTCAAATTGGCTCTATGAACAAGATGTTTACCAGTATTGCTATTTTGCAGCTAGTTCAACAAGGTAAAATGTCACTAGATGACCCAATGACAAAGTACATTGACTCTCGCCTCTTAGGTGAGGGAGATTTCTCGAAAATTAAAATTAAACATTTGCTGAGTCATACATCGGGGATCGGTAATGGAGAAGGATTTAATGCAATTCAAAATAAAGTCCGTTCATTAAAAGATATAATCCCCCTACTTCCTTCCATTGATACGACCTTTGAACCCGGTTCAAGATGGAGATATAGCAATAATGGCATGATGCTGCTTGGGAAAATCATCGAAAATGTGACCGGTGAAAGCTACTTCGACTACATTAATAAACACGTTTATGCCAAAGCAGATATGCGCAATAGTGGCAGTTTTGACTTAGACGTGCCCGTTAAGAATACGGCAAGAAACTATTGGTTTTCAGTAGAAACCGGCCAAATCACCGAGAATTTAATGTTTCAGTCTGTAAAAGGAGGCCCGGCTGGTGGAGGCTACTCTACAGTGTCAGATCTACATAAATTTGCGATTGCACTGCAAAATGGGAAATTAATAAGCAAATCTCTCGCTCAACAAGCACTAAGTGCAAAACCCGAGCTTAATGCTAATAACTGGGGATATGGCTTTTCAATAAGAGGCGACGAAGAAAATACCATTATTGGTCATAACGGCCAGCACCTTGGTATGACCGCTCGTTTAAATATGTATAAAGAAAAAGGCTATATCTTAGTTGTGTTGGGTAATTATGAGTCTTCAGCTTGGCCTGTTATCGCAAAAGTAAATCAACTTATGAAACGACTTTAACTATCCTAAACCTCACCATAAGCAGCTAGGATTTTATCCTGGCTGCTTCATAGCCGCACTATTTCAAACCCAAACCACAAGATTAACGTATTTAGGTATCAACAAACCCAAATTTTTGTTTGAAACTATTTAAACGAAACATTTCGCCCATATATTGATAAATATTGAACTTTAAAACAAATATTCGCACAAATTACTGATTGGCTTTATTTTCGAGGGGTCTTATGAAACGAGTCGTGTTGTTTTTAATTACAAACCTAGCGGTGATGATCGTGTTAGGTTTAGTCTTATCCATCTTGATGAGTGTCTTTGGTATTAGTAACCGAAGCCTTGGTGGTATTTTAATGATATCTACAGTTTTTGGCTTTGGTGGTGCATTCATTTCACTATTCATGTCGAAATGGATGGCCAAGAAGTCCACTGGCGCTTATGTCATTGAGCAACCAAGAAATGAAATTGAACATTGGTTAATGACAACGGTTGCGCGTCAAGCGGAGCAAGTAGGTATAAAAATGCCTGAAGTGGCAATTTACGACAGCCCAGAAATGAATGCGTTTGCAACTGGACCAAGTAAAAACAATAGCCTAGTTGCTGTAAGTACAGGGCTCATGCATAACATGACACGTGACGAAGCTGAAGCCGTTCTAGCACATGAAGTGTCTCACGTTGCTAATGGCGATATGGTTACCCTGACTTTGATACAAGGTGTTGTAAATACCTTTGTTATCTTCATCTCTAAAGTACTTGCAGGCATCGTTGATAACTTTTTAAACAGCGATGAAGAAGGTGAAAACAGTGGTGGAAGTTGGACTTATTTCATTTTTGATATGATTTTCCAAGTGATTTTCGGCATTTTAGCGTCGGTTGTAGTTGCCTACTTTAGCCGTAAACGTGAATTTGCTGCAGACAGTGGTGCTGCACAATTAGTTGGTGCGCATAAGATGCGAGCAGCACTTGAGCGCCTGCGTAACAACCATGAATCACAGCTTGAAGGTTCTATGATGGCATTTGGTATTGCATCAGGAAAAAGCATAGCTGATATGTTCGCGTCTCACCCACCACTTGAACAACGTATTAATGCATTAAAATAAGCATCAATTCATTAAAAAAGGAGTACAGCTAGTACTCCTTTTTCTATTATTTTTCATTCTACCTTATTCTATATCTGAAATAAGCGCAGGATTAACTACTAAGTTACGCACACCATGAGCGTGATCTTCATTGAATGCATTGTCTTTACACCACAGCCCGACTGATTCAATATTCACTTTAGCGACACGTGGGCGAACACTCCAGCTCACCTGTAAGGGTGAACCTTTTTCATTGTAACTAGGACCTGTCGTCGAGCCTGCATATTGAACTGGTGCACCAGTAAAATTTGGAATATTAAGTGCCTGATAATAACCATTTTGCTTACCAAACTGAGTTAAATCAGCAAAATCTAATGCATTTTTGTCACTTACAAGTACATACACTTGCGCTTCTACTCGTAATTGCGGGTTAGCAATTGAGTCGCTCAAACAAGCACCTAGTGTTGGGCCTGGTTTTACTTGTGCTGTTGTATGAACGTAGTGAAGTTCAATGGTGTCGCCCGGGAATAGACCACCCGTTTTAGAAGGACAAATTTGGCCTTTAACTGCTTTTAGCTCTTTCTTCGAAAGTTCACCGTTATAAACAAATCCAGTTTCAAAACCTTTACCGTTACCATTACCAGCATATTTAGTGAATTCGCCGCCTTTATGCTCAGCATTTTTATGGAAGTGGATGTTACACAAGTTCATTTCTTTATGAGAAGGCGCAGCATTAAAAGCAATGTTGTTTTCGCCTTCTAAAGTATCAATGTCACGCGGAGATTGGGGACCAAAACCTTTACCCTCTGTATTTTTAGCAAGATTCATTCGCTGCTCGGCAATCACTTTATCAGAAACATTTGCAATGGCACCAAAAGAAATTGAAGTAAGAACTCCCACAGCACAGAATGTATTAAATTTCATATTATCCTCAGTTATTAAAAGTCCAAATAATCGCAATAAAATTATTAGCAATAAAAATAAAGCCTTATATGTAATTATATCTAATTTAAATTGAGATTACCCTTTTCAGGGAATTGAATATTGAAATAAAAGTAAAGTTCAAGTTAAAAATGTTGTGAGATAAACTTCAGTTCGGTGGTATTTGCTCTATGCTTAAATAAAAGTTGATGATGGTGTTCTCAATGAGACGTTTTACGACTCTACTTTGCTTATTCTTCCTATTCTTTTCATGCTCTATACTTGCACAAAACTGTAAAAAAATTGGCGTTGTGTCTAGTTGGCCACCTCTGACCGTATTTGATTCTGAAGGCGCTGCTGGCCTTGATGTGGAAATTGTAAAATTAATTTTTGGTGAAGCTAATATGTGCTTCAAGTTTGTGAGATTACCTTCTAGTGCTAGAACATTTGAGGAAATGAGTAAGGGCGAGATAGATGTTTCAACAATGACAAGTTTTACACAATACAGATTAAAATATGGTACTTTCTCAAAAAGCTATCGTGATGAAAAAATGCGTCTTCTCTCGCTTAAAAAACCTACCACTCTACCCAGCTTAGAACAGCTTGTCAGTCAAGATAAAACAATTGGTCTAAGTATTGGGTCATACTATGGCGCAGAATTAAACCAATTGATGAATAAGCAAAAACATAAAGATCAGTTTGTTAGTTTAGCAAGCGCAAATAGTCGTATCGAAATGCTTATGAAAGAAAGAGTAGACTTTATCATCGACGACATTATCAGTGCACACTACTACAAGACATCTCTTGGATATTCAAATTTAAATGTTTGGCCATATGTTGTACATGACAACCCTGTTCATCTTTTGCTTAGCCACCAAGCCTTCGACGAAAGTGAAGTTACTAAAATAAACTCGGCAATTGAAACACTAAAAACTGATATTGATTCCATCGTGATGAATTACTTAACTAGCAACTAATTTGTTTTGGCCAAATTTTGCAAAAAGGACAAGCGCTTTTTCTCATTGTCGGATGGTACGTAAGCTGTTCTATTAAGTGAAGAAGTGTCTACATTCTCAAATGAGAGTGTATCAATTGCTGAGCTTCCGAAACGAGATGGCTCTGATGGGTGTGTTGAACGTTTTTCAATTGTAAATGTACTCAGCTCAAATGAATCAACATTAGGAACAATACTTTGATGTGCTTTTAAAATGATTTGCTTTTGCCCTGTTTCTAACCTTGCCTGCGAAACCAATGAAGCTATAGGCTGCTGGGCTGAAAATAAGTTAGCTCTTAATCTATAAAGGCCTGCTTTCTCTACTTTAACGCTTACTGGAAACGCTAGATCGCTACCATCTACATAAGGCTCTTTGACACCTGTCACTATGGCACTTTTTTGATTGTACTTAACTTGCGCCACTAAAGGGATATCATCACCATTTACATTAGCTAGCACTGTGATTTGTAAGTCTATTGGGTAATCACTGTCACCTTTTATTTCTGCTACGTACCCACCTTCTGAATACTGCATAGTTGAATTTGATATAGTCTTTCGCGTATCTGTATCTTGCACTTTTATTTTAGCAGCATAAATTTCAGCTCCAGACACTCTAACCTTAATAGGCTCTGGTGCAACAAAATGATATTTCTCAAGCGCCATGGATATTGTCACATTGCTATCTTGCGTGACCATAGTAATAGGCTCGAAATAATTTGGATTTAATAAACTAAAATCATTTAAAGATAACGGTTGAGAATAAGGTGGATAATTCAAACTTTGCTTGTATTTTATTGCAATAATTTTTGCCGAATCAACAACTGGTTGTTCAAAGCTTATTGGCGTGGGCTTCTCTGTTTTCTTTTCAAACTCTTGCGTGGACGAAACACTCTCATCTTGATTGGGAATATGCGCAGTTTTTAACTCAGTATTTTTTTCATTAACGTTGTTTTGTATTGAGCCAGAGAAGTACCAAATACTTATACATCCAAAAATTACTAGCCCAATAATAATTTTATTCTTCTTCATAGTATCAACCATATAAGGCCGTAAAAAATTTACGGCCTTAATAACATTACTTAATTTTAAATCTTAGAGTGTGTTGTATATTAACTTTGACATGCTTTGAGAATCAGACTGACTCACATATTTATAATGTGTTTTAAAAATCCAGAACCCATAATCTTTTTGGTAAGTGGAGAATGAAATTGTATCGCCATTATCCAGCCTTAAAGCGTCATTAGCCGCTGTCACTTTGCCTTTTTGCTTATTCAGAATGATTGATAAGTGATCATAGTTATCAGACATCAGCATTGGATAGTGATTTGGCATAAAGCTTTTCACTGCATCACCTTGAGATGAGATCTTCCCATCAAAAGCGATGCTAGAAGAACAGCTACCAAAGTCTCCCGATTTACTTGAGCCACAGCTTGAATGTGAAGCTACTACGCTATCATCTTTGCCTTTTAAAAATAGCTTGGTTGCACCTAGAAATAGATCACCCTCGCCCACAAATCTAAGTCTTGGTGCACGATCGCTCGGTAGTGCGGCCAATTGTCGCGCATTATTAACTTTAAGATCGTTCAAAACACCTAACTTATCGGTTAATGGTCCGCCCAACCAAGCTTGCAAAGCAGCTTCAATAAGTGGGTTCCAAGATGTCGCACCTTGAGTCACATTCACTGCTAAATCTGCCAATTCACTACCACCACCAGCACCTGCGATATCAAATGTCGCGATGATATTTAGCGGCTTGAGCCCTGCAGCATTCAACCAGTTTGCTTGATTATCAATAATATAGCGTGCCACTAAATCACCTGTTGAATGTGTAACAAATACACAGCCTTGGTCACATACACCACGCTCACTCATCGACTTTAATTTTGGCCACACATAATCTGTAGCGATTTTACCTTCTACACGCTCAAATGAAGGCCAATCTATTCTTTCGTCAGCCAAAGCGCCCCAGTAATCAGCCCAATAGCTTTCGCCATCGCTGCTAACTGTATTTGCCGAGCCGAACAACAGTTGTTGCGGTTGAAAACCGTGAATTAAAACAGTTTTATAACTAGTTGCACTTGCAACATTAGATAATGCTAAAGCCCATACTGCAAAAACTAAGCTTGTTATTTTCATTGTGTTCAGATTGCCCATTGCAACCTCCAAGTTTCTTGCAAAAATAACCTTATTTCGAGTACCCGAAATAAAGTTTCCCGTGCGGCATCTGGTATGACATCTGTCCAGATGCAATTAGAGTATTAGATCGAAATATAAACATTTGCAATATTTCATTTACATTTATTCACGTTTTATGTCTGAAATTTGAAAGCTTATTAAAAATACTTGGATGTAACTGTCTCTTTAAAAAAGAAAATTTATAAATCTAAAATTGAGAATTTTCCGTAAAAATAAGACTACTTTTACAGAGTTTAAAAATGTATGGATTTATTAGAGCATGAAGTGTCACGCATAATCGAAATGGCGTGGGAAGACAGAACACCATTTGAAGCAATTAATACCTTATATGGCTTAAATGAAACGCAAGTCGTTAATTTAATGCGTAAAGAAATGAAACCAAGCAGCTTCAAAATGTGGCGAAAACGCATGGCGGGGCGAGAAACTAAACATCTGAAATTGCGCAACCCTGAGATTTCACGCGGATATTGTAAAACGCAATACAAGCACCGCTAGAGTTTAAGCTATAAATATTGCTTGAGAAGTTTTATAACTTCTCAAGATTACAATAAGTTGCTTTTTCAAAGTCACTGACGTTCATCGCGATATTCTCAATATTTGGAAATAGTTCAGCAAGTTTAGAAACAATAATCTTAGAAAGCATGGCTTTTTGTTCGATAGACCTTCCCTGCATGATGTGTGCAAATACATGAATGAAGCCAGCACTTTTATTACCTACTAGGTATTTTTGATAAGGGTTAATCCTTACCTTGATTTCACTTTCAATAAATAGGCCTGAAGAGTTCGCGGCATGGTGAAGGCTTGCCATCAAATCTTCTTCTGTATAATTATCAAGGATTGAATCTGAACAATCTAATATAAAGTGAGGCATGAATAATCCTTATAATTTCATCTATGAATTCAGCAAGTGCTGTTGTATCAAAAAGCTTTTTTAGTTTTGAATCATCAATTTCTTAATATCAGTAAAACTTGGCCTATGTGATACATCATCATTCAAACACGAATTTCGAATATTTGAAACTTTTTCAAACAATGCCAAATCCGTGAGCTTTGACTTTTCTCTTGTTTCTATTACTTCACAATGAATCAATAAATCGTCTAGCAAATTACCAAACGCTCTAACTTCAATTCGTTCAAATTGCTGTTGCTGAACCTCAGAAAGGTTATGTAACTGCGTCGCAGCGCCAAAATCACCGAACATCACATGTCCCTGTTCATTAATCATTGTGTTATGTGCGTAAAAATCACCATGACTGACTTGCTGATTATGTAAGTGCGACAATACATCTGCTAACTGTTTAGCAATATTGCTGATTGTTTCAATAGAAAATTGCGAGCCTTCAACAAATGTGTCTCTTGTACAGGTTTCATAGTTTGGTGGCAGGCCAAGATTTTCATAGCCTTTTGGTATTAAATCCATAAGTAGGGCCAAGAAATCAGGTTCTGAAATATTCGCAAATGTATTGATTAGATTTTCATGCTGACCCGCTGTTAAACAAGCATTTAACTCATCTTCTGGGTAACCGTCACTGGTTTTTCCGCCTTTAAACACCTTAATGGCAATGTCAGTGTCAACATTAGTTAATTTGCCTTGATAAATTACACCCGATGCGCCCTGACCTATTTGCTCATTGAGTACAATATCTTGCTGCTCATACTGAGCAATACCTGAATGTGCTTTATGATCACCCACAAATGGGTTACCAGATAGTGCCAGCCAAGCCAATTTTGGCAGTTTAAATAAACCCGCAGGAACTGAAGCTAATTCATTTGCTGAAAGCCTAACTAACTCTAATTGCTTGCACTGTGTAAAACTTTCTGGAATTGCAGAAAGTTTATTCCCGGCTAATGCTAACTTCTTTAGCTGACTTAATTGACCAAAGCTGTGTGGTAATTGAGTTAGACAGTTATCGGTTAAAATTAACCAGCGCAAGTTTTTAGGTAATGCAGTCTCACTGATTGACTCGATTTGATTCGATTTAAAACCAACCATGTCTAAGTTAAGGCATTTTCCTAAGACGTCAGGGAAAACTTTAAACTGATTAAACGATAGAAATAATACTTTTAAGTTTTTGAGTTGAACAAAACTGTCTGGTAATTCTGATAGCAAATTATTTGAGAGGTCTAACACTTCGAGAGAGTCTGATAAAGAAAGGATTTCTTCAGGTAATTCAGATAAACCTTCGACTAATTGCAGCCTTTTATAACCTTGGTACTTCCCTGCTTTTAAATCATTTAGATTATGACATTGCTGCTCTGCTGCTGTTAGTCCTGAGATCACGCTTGTTCGCCTCCTAAAAGTAAAGGCGAGAGTTTAACTTATCTTTATGAATGATTCAGTAATGTCTAAGCATATTCTATTTTTTATATTCAAAGGAAACAAAGCGCGATTTACATGCGCTTTGTGAGTTAGTTTATAAAAGCCTAAAAGCTCGAGTCTGGCTCTTGCAAAAAAGCGATTTCTTCTTGGGTAGATTCTCTGCCTAAAATTGCATTACGATGTGGATAACGGCCAAATCTGTCTATGATCACTTTATGTTTAAGCTCGAACTCTAGGTTATTTTCATTGCCATGCGCTGTATAGAGCTTTACTGCTTCTTCATGAATGCGTCTAGACTCACTGTGCATGAATGGCAGATAAAAGAAGCTACGTTTCTCAACCTCAACTAATTTATCAAAACCATTATTAATGGCTTGCTGAGCAAGTGCCAAGGCGAGCGGATCTGCAGCAAAAGCTTTCGGCGTATCACGATGTATATTTCTGGAAAATTGATCGAGTACAATCACTTCTGCAAGACTCGATTCTGCATGTTCTCGCCACTCAAACAGCTCTCCAAGAACAGCTTGTTGATGTAATGTGCCAAACCGTCGAATAATCTCTTCATCAAACGCTAAATCTTTTTGCCACCACATCTTTGGTGAGATTTCATTAAACCAAAAATCGAGTACTTGTTGGTACATGACGAACATCCTAACTAACTATTTATGCTTAACTTTATAACGCATTTCTTCTAAGCACAAAGAAATGATAACCGAACTGCGAACCATCATGTGATTGATACATATCGAGCTCTGTTTGAATATCCTTGATTGCCTGTGACTCTGGCATACTGGCTTTCAGCGTATTCAGCCTTGCTTGCAAGGGCTGCCAATAGTTTTGCCAAGCTTTTGCACTAATTGTGAAGTCATCTAACACTTCAAAACCAAGTTTTTTAGCTTGTATCAAACGCGTATCAACGTTTGTCATTGCTGGATATTCAGTCGACCAAAATGATTGATACTTTTCATTTGGCTTCGAAGTTAACCAAACTAAATCACTGACAATAATCAAACCATCTACCTTGAGCACTGTTTGCCATTGCTTTAGGGCCTCTTCAAAACCCATAATATAGACACAGCTTTCTGCCAAAATTGCATCAAAACTATGTGCTTTAAATGGCAGTTCAGACATGCTCGCACACATGGGAGTAACCTGTTCAGCGTAACCCTTGCTTTCAATCAACTCTGCTAAATTTGTTACCGCAATGGGTTCGTTGTCGATGGCTGTGATCTGAGCGTTAGACTGTTCTGCCAATAAACAAGTCGATAAACCTTTACCACTACCTATTTCTAAAATGTTACTAGCCTTGCTCGGAATATGTGAAATCGCTTTGAGCGTATCGCTGTCGTCTCCGGGTCCCCAACGAGTCAAAGGTTCAAAAACGGTTAGGAAGTCTTGCATATATTGGTCGTGTGTGTTCATATCTTTTGATAACCACCTTATTCTTTGCGCTTCTTTTTCAGTAAAGCCCTGCTGTAATAACCATTCATAGTGCGCTTGTGGCGCAAGTTCATTTAATTGCGCATGAAAATCACGATTAGAACTTTCCCCCAATAAACCAGAAAGTAATTTTCTTGCTTTCTGTTTTTGCACTATTTCTTCATCTAACAAACGCAGCCTTTCACTTAAAATACCTTTATCTATTTTGCCATTCAGGCAGGTAATACATTCTTTAAGTGATAATCCACCAGCTTGTAACTGCATGACTAAAGTTAAACGCTGAGCATCCAATTCGGTATAAACCCGGTAACCATTGCCTAAGCGTTGACCTCTAATGACACCTAATTTCTCGTAGTACAACAACGTCGTTCTTGATAAACCTACTCGTTTTGCAAGCCCTGAGATTAAAAACATATAAGTCCATTCTGAGTGAATTAATTAAAGCATATTTAAGATTAGCTTGTTTTGATGATGAGAGCATAAAGTGTATAGCTGTAGACAGGTCAAAAGAAATCTTTACAAAGCTCTAAGAAAATTATAATTGGTTACATTTCAGCCTTTAACTTTCAGTTTTTTCTGAATAAACTAAATCAAACTTTAAAGGAAATAAAAATGTATAAGTCAATTCGGTTTTTACTCATTACAATCGCCCTTCTTGTGATACAAAATGCTCTTGCAGACGATGCCACCTATTCAATCGAAAAAGTCACTTATAAAAATCTAGTGGCTGAATTGTACCTACCTAAATCAACCAAAGCGGTGCCTGTAGTCATTGCTTTTGGCGGCTCTGAAGGCGGTATAGGCACTGGTAAAGCAAACGGAGAAATGATAGCACCACATGGTGTCGCAGTTTTAGCACTTGCTTATTTTGATGCGCCTGGGATCTCAAAAACACTAGACCAAATACCTTTGGAATATTTTTTAGATGCGATTGATTACGTCACAACCCATAAGAAGATTAATGCAAATAAAATAGGCGTTGTCGCAGGCTCGCGAGGAAGCGAAGCTGCATTTCTGATGGCAAGTTTAGATAAGCGAATTAAATCAGTGGTTGTTACTACTCCGAGTAAGGTCGCTTGGTACGGTATGACAAAAGCACGCTCAGCTTGGACTTACCAAAATAGAGATATTCCAGCACTGAGTCTTGGTTTAAGCAAAGAAGCAAAGCTAATTGACCGTTTTTCTGTTGCTTTAAACGATGAAAAAAAATCAAACGAGGCTCAATTTAACTTTGAGGAAATCAATGGTCCAATTTTACTTATCTCAGCTGAGCACGATCAAGTATGGCCCTCTTATAAAATGTCGAGTGACATAAAGGCATATCTAGAAAGTCTTAACTTTAAGCATACGGTGATCCATAACGCGTATAAGACAGGTCATGGTTTTAGCCAAGAAACGGCACCTGAAATTAAACTTTCAATAATTAATCATTTTATAAAAACGCTGTAACCAAAAAAAGAAAGCCAAGCACATGCTTGGCTTTCTTTTATTTATAATTAGAATTTATTCATAACTATAACTTAAAGTCACACCCGAATAGGCTTTATAGGCTTTTACGCCAAAGTGCCACTCGCCTGCTTTTGGGTTTGTGAGCGTGCATGTCTCACTGTTGCCATCTTTATAAGGGCGACATTCATAACTGGAACTATTGGGCGCAGAGCCACTTTTAACATATAAATCCGCATCGCCCGTGCCACCAGAAATAGTGACCGTCATTTTGCTTATACCACTGGGTAAAGTGGCGCTTCGATATTGCCATTTATCGGTACTCGCAGACAGGTTTGAAAAGGTATCAGACCCACCATTACCTCCGCCACCATTATTGCTATAGGTTGCTTTTAAACTGACAACGCTAAATGCGCTGAAGCCTTTAACGACCACATAGTATTTTCCCGTTTTAACAGCATCAATACTACAAGTTTCATTATTGCCATTTTTATACGGGCGACAGTCGTATGTACTCGACGTTGGTTTGCTGCTGTAACGCACATACATGTCGGCATCACCAGTGCCCCCAGACATTTCAACTAATAAAGCATTTTGACCAGCTGGCACATCAATATAAAAACCGAGTTCGTGCGATTTATTGCCGCTGATATTTGTTGCAGCAACACCATTTGTTAACTCCGTATCACCCACTGGTGGATCAATAACACCTGTATCAATTTTAGTTAATCCGTTAGTCGCTTTAACTAAGTTAAGTACATCACCTGCCCCTGAGGCATACCACCAATTAACATTATTAGGTAGCAAGGTTGGATTTGCATCTCGATCAGCTTTTGAAAGTGTGTTTGCAGTAGAGTTAAATTGTGCAGTTCTCACATCAAGCTTATCACTTGATACCGTCAGCACTTTGAATTGTTGAATACTGGCAAGATCAATCGTCCAAGATTTAGGATCGTTGGCACTACGGGCAGGCGCCCCCCAACTTCCTTCTCCGACAAACACAGTACCGCCACTGGTTGTACTCGTAAAATTGTTACCACTTGGTTTCAGTGCTTGTGTCACTTTGTTGATGTGCGTATCAGACTCAACCACCAAATTCATTTTATGGTTATAGAAATGATTTGCCCACCAAGTATGCAAAATGGTGTTGTCTGATTTACCTGAATAATGTGGGAACATTGGCTTATGGTATTGTGCTACGCGCCAACTTACTGAGCCACCAGAGCTTTGCAGATCTTGTTGCAACCAATTATTCATTACTGTTGCATAACTTGACCAGCCCGAATTTTTATATTGAGAATTTAACGTATATACACGTAATAGTGGCGAAACGTTAAATGCACCATAGGTGTCTTTCGCGTCACAGACATTATTGTTGTCGTAATCCACACCAAACACTTGGCATAGTGTTTTGTAGTTATCATCTTCATGATTACCATGTGTGGCAACAAACGGGTAGATCCGTTTGTAATTCAGCCCGTCGATGCTATCTGAAGAGAAAGTAAGTTGCCAATCATTGAGGTAACTGCTCATTTCAGAAGCGGTGTTAGCATTGGTATAGTCGCCGCCATGCATGATAAACAGTGGACGGATCTTAGCAACTAACTTATTGCCATTTTGTCGATTCGTCCATCCAGTACGTGTATCTCCACCAGCGATTGCGACAAAGGGAGAGTTGTCATTGGGGGCTGTTTTGAACCATAGACGTTGACCGCAGCCCGAATCATCACAGACGCGATAATACACGGGTTTATTCGCTGATAGCCCTGTAAGCTTTACAAATTTACTTTGTAAAGAACCATCAAAGGTATGGCTAGCTGTCACGTTCTTTCTTTGCCATAAAGACTCATCTGTCGACACACCATATTTGACATAATGATTTGTGCTTCCATCAGGTGTGAAGCCGATAGTCGCTTGACTTTGTGGGGCGTTATCCCAAATGAGACGATGATATTTACTACCTGCTTGCGCGTTAAACGCACTAAGCAAAGCAAATGATATAGCGACCTTGCTATAATTTTTCATAGTTGTTCCTTAGTATTGATATTGCTGTTAAAAATCGTCTTAGGCCAATCCTCTTAATTAAGTGGTCTATTTTAAGGGGTGGTATTAAAAAGACGGGTTTATTGTGCATTAGCCTCCTTAATCGAATTGGGTAATTCGGAAGTTACTAACATCACAAATGCAGCATTTCTGTAGGGAAGTGTATGAAAACGCCCTTGATAAAAATCGACTGCAATCGCTCCTTTATCTAGATGGCGATAATGCCCTTCTAAAGGTTGCTCTGCGTCTTGTGTCCAATAATCGCCTGCTTTTATATGACGAAAATAATCTGTAGAAAGCATTGCTTGCTGAGGTTTATCTTGAGTTTGTAAAATTGCTTCTACTTCTTGTTGTGTCGGTAAGCGCCAGCCTGTTACTTGGCAAAGTCCGTGTTGATTGGCTTGTCGGATCAAGTCTTGAGTATCACATCGTTCAGACTCAAAATAACAATCGCCGCTATTTTTTACGCCAATTTGGTCGTTGAACCACGAATAACTCCAGTAACCATCATGAATGGATTCATCGTCCCGCTTCACTTCCCATAACAGATTTTCTTTTTCATCAAAAACACAGGCCCAAGGCCCCTTCCATGCAGTTATCAACTGACCGTCATTACTGACTTTATAAAATCTATTATCAATGGGAATACTCTGCTCACTCTGAATTAACTGCCCAGCAGCTAAGCAAACCGTAAAAAAACCAATAGAAAGTAATAATCGTTTAAGCATCATAACTTTCCTTTTTGACTGAGCGCCGAGTAATCCAATTTCAATGGTCTTTGATGACGAGTGTGTGCGATTTGTGCATGGTCAAAAGCAGCAACCCACAAACATACGCCCTGCTCTAACGCCACGTCATATTCAGAACCTGTTTTGTTCCTTCTCGCGACTTCTAATGTCCAATATCCGTCTTGCCAATGACCTTTTGCTGTGACATCGCCTCGATCTCCTTCAAAACGATTCGAACGATAAAGTACTGAGCTTAATAAAGTGCCTTCAGGGTAGGTATCTAGTAATGGTTTATAAGGTGTACTTGAGAACCAAGGCAATACTGCTTGTTCAATATGTTGGTTATCAGCTTTATACATGTGTTGATATTCAGGTAATGGCAATCGCTTAGGAGTGATTTTGTCTTTGCCGTACCAAATCCAATTCATTACATACGCACCACTTTCTTTACCATCAGCAAAGTAGCCAGCTGTGTATCGTCTATCTCCGGATTTTGCTTTTCTTGGCTTCGCTATTACATTGTCATCCATCTGTACCATGTCATTAGTGCGTAGGGCTTTCCAATGCCAAAGATCACGCACTCTGCCATCGAGTGATCCATGGTAGCCTTTGCCGTGCCAATTAGCCGGTTTGCCTTTGATAGGTGACTTTCCTAAATGCGCTGTGCCATCGCCGCCATGGTCGCAACTCTGACTAAGCAGGACTGCAAATTTATCTTCGTAATAGCGAGTTTCATTGAATGAATGGAAGCCTTGCTGCTTAACTTGCCACTGTTGATTTAATTTAACCAATGGCAGGTGGGTTAGACTTTTAGTCTCATCTTGCCAACGAAATAAGAAGTAGCTCTCGACATCGTTGCTGGCAATCTTTATTTGAACGGGTGTATAACCGTTATTGAAGTTTGCCCCGCCATAGGTGTTAATTGTTTTCCATTTGATGTTTTGCCAAAAAGGCTCTGAATCTTGCCCATCGATTGCAATAAAGTCTGAATGTTCAAGTGGTAACACCTGAAAGCCTAGAGATTTATTCTGCTCAAAAATCAATACGCCTGTACCTGCAAGCAAGCCAAAAAAAATGAGATGCCATTTAAACCTCACTAACGTTTTTATTTGGAAGAGTTTACCTACTAATTTTTTGCCTAATGTTAAGAAGTAAACGTAACTATGCAATATCAAGAAGAGTATGATCGCTATAGCACTCAGGTAATGAACGGTTGAAAGCCATACATTGGCTAAGTCTAACCATCGGGTAAAGCCCGAGATTAAACAAACAAGAAGAACAACATAACCAAACCAGTTTACTGATCGGTGATACTTATTATTTGTTGCTTTATGCTCAAACGTTAATCGATAAAGAATAAAACAGGTACTCGCTAAAGCAAGTGTAACGCCAGAATAATAGTGAACTGTGTGCATTTTACCTTGCGGCAAAACAGGGGCTAGAAATGAAAAGTGATCATACTGTAACAAACTGACTCTCAGACCTGTTATCAAGGAGAGCGTTACAGAAATCATAACGATTAAATGCAGAATAATAAAAAGGTGTCGATTGGCTCTTTTCACTTGCAAACTGTTTATCCACTTGGCTGTATCAAAATTGGAGCCACACCCTAAATGAATTTATTTACAAAAAAATTACATTTCTCTTATATTTTTATGTGTAATAATTCAATCACACCTAAACAAAATGGAATAAGTGACAAAAAAATAGTTAAATAATCGTTAACTGTTGCCAAATACCCCTAATTCCCCATAGTATTCAAATAAATCATCTACAATAAAAATAATAACCCGGGAGGTGATATTTATGAGAATGCGCCAAAAGCTGATAGCCAGCTTTGTATTAACCGTGATTGTCCCTATCTTAGCAATTTCAATTGTGAGCATTTCACAAACCAAAACCGAATCTTTAGAGCGCTTCATCGACAGCTCTAACAGTGAAATACGACAGGTCGAAAATACGTTTAACCTATTTTTTGATCAAATGAAAAATAATGCACGATTTTTAGCGCAAAGCAGCACTGTCACTTCTGTCTCAAAAAACACATCAACCTATTTTGATGCTGAAAAAATGATGGATCCGCGTTCAGCGGGAAAAGAAGAAGCTGAAATTTTTGAATTGTTTGAATCGTTCGGTCAAACCCATGAGGAGCTTCTGTTCGTATACTTAGGCACTCAATACGGTGGTTTTATTCAATACCCTGCCGAACCCTTAGGAAATTATGACCCTCGTAAGCGCCCTTGGTACAAACAAGTTACGCAAAATCCAAGTGAAGTCATTGTTACTGAGCCATATCAAGGTGTAACAGGACAGGCTATGGTGAGTGTAGCAACAGCAATTAAAAAGTCAGGGCAAACGATAGGTGTACAGTCGTTAGATGTTACCTTATCAACACTCACAGATATTGTGAGCAATATTCGTTTAGGTGAAACAGGGTATCTAATGTTACTAGATGGTCAAGGCACAGTCCTAGCCGACCCAAAAAACCCTGATAACAACTTCAAATCAATTAACAAATTGAGCTCCCCCATTTTCAATGCAATTAAAACGAACAAAGACCAACCTTTGATTAATATCGAAGCAAGCAATAAAACCATGGTTGCTCAGTTGTATCATTCTGATGAATTAAATTGGACTTTTGTCGCCATCATTGATGAAGACGAAATTCTTTCTTCAGCTTACAACATGTCTTATAGCATCAGTGTCATTGCTGTAATCATGTTAATCGTCTTTGTCATTATTGCAGTGGTGTTAGCGAATAAAATTGTCTACCCAATCGAAATGGTATCTGAAGGCTTAAAAGAAATAGCACAAGGCGAAGGTAATTTATCAAAACGCCTTAAAGTCATAGGTAACGATGAAATCAGCGAACTTGCCTCATGGTTCAACCAATTCTTAAATTCAATTAATGAATTGGTTAAAGACATTCAAAACAACGCAGCTACGTTAAATGATGAAGCGCAAAGCTCAAAATCACGTATCAGTGAGATTCGACAACGCTGCCAAACGCAACTAGACCAAGCGCAACAAGCAACACATAATACTGAATCTGTAGAAAGCATGGCCATAACCATTAGCCAAAACTGCGGTGATGCTTTAAATGCGATCGAAACGACTGATTCTCATGCTCAAAACGGTAATGATTTGATTAAGCAAACGGTTTCACAAGTTGCACAGCTTCATGGTTCTTTGGGCGAATCAGCCGGTGCTATGAGTGAGCTCGAAAAGCAATCAAATAACATCACCAATATTCTAGAAGTAATCAGAAATATCGCGGAACAGACTAACTTATTAGCACTCAATGCCGCTATCGAAGCCGCCCGAGCAGGAGAGCAAGGTCGAGGCTTTGCGGTTGTTGCCGACGAAGTAAGAACACTGGCACAACGCTCTCATGATGCGACGCAAGATATTGAAAAAGTACTAACCGAATTAATTGATCAAACGCGAAGTGTTTCTCAACAAATGACGTCCAGTGTCGCTGACTCAGAGCAAGCCATTGAATGCTCGGAACAAGCACATCAAAGCTTTGATGAAATCGCTGAATCTGTGCGGTTAGTGCAAAATTTTATTGCGCAAATTGCTGAGCAAGCAAAGCAGCAAGGTGATACAGCAAGTGAGACTAAACATACCATTTCTGGTGTAAACGATTCAGCCCAGCATGTAGGCGATGCTGCCGATAACCTCTCTGCTGGTGCAACTCAGTTAGTAGAGCTTGCAAATAGCCTCAACAGGCTCGTTGGTCGCTTTGATATAAACTAACTTAAGTGAGTGAAGCTTAATTTTAGCTTCACTCAATTCTTATACTAAAATGTTTTATTACGCTTTCTCTGTCTTGTTTTAATTTTTTAACCAGACCTTCTGGAATTTCTGTGTCGGGAGCATATTTGGCACTCCATACAATCATATCTAATAGAATTGGCAACATATCAATGCCCTTTTCTGTCAGTTTATAAAGTTTTTTCCTTTTATCCTGTTCACTCGCTCGTTTTGAAATAAGCCCTTCTTGCTCTAGCTTTTCTAAACGCGTGGATAAGATATTGGTCGCCATTTTTTCATCAGAATTTTGTAAATCTGAATAAGTTTCTTTTCCAAAAAAGAGCATGTCTCTTAAGATCAATAAGCTCCACTTATCGCCTACCAAGTCTAGTACTTTCGAAATTGGACAGTCAGAACGTTTCATAAGTTTTTTCCTCATTTCTAAATTACATTGTAATTTAACTTGCACTTTGCAAGCAAATAAATTAACTTGCATTTTGAAAGTTAAATGCACACAGAGAAATTCATATGACATCGCCTAAAATTCAACTTAATGAATTAGTAAAACCACACTGGACTGAAGACGACAATCAAAAAGCATCGCTAGCTGTAAAGTTTGTTCAGCTTCTTATGAATGATCATAACTTTGATGAAGTCTTAGCTAATTATGGTAAGAATGGTTATAAGCAACATAATCAAACCATCGCTGATGGTATCGAAGGCGTTATTTCAGCAATCAGAACACTTACAAAAAATGCCCCAGAATTTAGTTACGATGTGAAAAACATTTTTGTAGACGGCAATTATGTAATCTTGCACTCTCATGTCACTTTAAAAGCGAAACATCGCAATAACCCGAAACAAGGATTCAATATCATTGATACATGGAAAATCGAAAATAACGATCTAGTTGAACACTGGGACGCAGTGCAAGGGATCAGTTTTTCAATGCGTTTATACACCCTACTGACCGGCGGAAAAATACTAAACAAAAATGGGATCTTCTAAACACAACTCTGATTTGACATATTTTGTACGATTGTTTTAATTAAAAAACTCTTTACTGATAGTCATTATGCTTGATAACTCGATTTACTTTTTTAGCAAAAAGTGTTCTTATTTTTAAGACAAATAAAATCTTAACTTTAGGTATTTATGCTTTTTTCGACCACAGAAACCATTCCAGGAAAAGAAATAGAAAGTATCGTTGGTGTCGTAACCGGCAACGTCGTTCAAGCAAAACACATTGGCCGTGACATCATGGCTGGCTTAAAAGGCATTGTCGGCGGAGAGATCCGAGGCTACACAGAAATGCTAAGTGAAGCTCGAGACATCGCAATCGAACGTTTAGTTCAAAGTGCGACAGACAAAGGCGCAGACGCCATCGTTGGTATAAGATTTACAACCAGCACTATTATGGATGGCTCTTCTGAAATTATGGTTTTTGGTACAGCAGTTAAACTTAAGCCATGATTAATCAGCAAGACATTACTTTAAGAGATTTTGTTATTTCTGACAAAACTCGATTGATAGAAGTATTAAATCACCCTGATGTAACTCGCTACTTATCTAGCAAAATACCTTTTCCTTACAAAGAAGTGGACGCCCTCTGGTGGATCAATGAGGGAAGTCGTCAGGGTTTTGTAAAAGCAATTTGCTATCAAGGTAAATTTGTTGGCTGTATTGGCGTTAACCCTGGTGAGTTTGAATACCAGCGCGCTGGCGAATTAGGTTATTGGTTAGATAATGCGTATTGGGGAAAAGGCATTATGTCTCACGCCATCGAATTAATAACCACAGAAGTTTTCAGAACAACGCCTATTGTCAGAATTTTTGCAGCAGTATTTGAACCAAATATGCCTTCAAAGAAAGTGTTGCTTAAATCCGGATTCCACCAAGAAGCAGTTTTGAAAAGTGCGATATTTAAAGATGGCACATTTTACGATAATCACTTATTCGTAAAGTTGAAAAACCGAGATTGATTTATTTAATTCAAGATTAAGTCAACGTGTATCACTGAAACTGACAGACAGTGTAAAAATTTTATCAAAATAAAATGATGCACTTGCAGGCACTTACAAATTCACAAACATTAAAAGGATAATAAGATGAAAATAGGTAAATATTCTTTGTTCTGGCTAGGGTCTATTGTCTGCTACCTTCTGCTCACAGCAGTCGGGTTAATCGAATTTGAGTTAGCCACTTTCGCAGTCATCTCAAATCTCACAATGCTTCCTTTTTTGTTCGATTCTAAAAATGGTATAACCGAATATCAAAAACAACAAATCGTGAAAGATCCAATTAATCACCTGACTTTTAACGACAACGTATTATATATTGGGTCTGACAGCGTACCTGTAGATCAGATCCGAAAGGTTGCGCTAGATACTTGTGGAAAAACCAGTTTTTTCTCATTGCCTTATAATCAAATAAAACCCGGTGTTGTGCCGGCATTTGAATTTCCACCTGAGCAGTTTGAAGATGTGAAATCTCACTTAAAGAATGGATTACCAGCAACGGTTACTTTTATTTCTTAATTAGCACCAAGTACAGCAGTATTCATAATTTTTCAAAGATTCACAAAACAACGAAATAAACTTGATACATTAACTGTCTTATTCTGCTCGGATATGAGAAGAAAGGCCTGAATATTGAAAACATGTGTTTTGACTATAATTGCGCTTATTGCATTCGCAGGAAACTCTATATTATGCAGAATTGCTTTAGGTGATGCGCAAATAGATGCCGCAGGATTTACCGTGGCCCGTCTAATTTCTGCCGCTATCTTCTTATATTTTTTAGTTTTCTTTTATAAGCGTACTGATGAATCATCTCTCAATTATGGCAGTTGGTGGTCATCAATTATGTTGTTTATCTATGCAATTTGTTTTTCTTTTGCCTATCTCACTTTAGATACTGGCACAGGTGCATTAATACTTTTTGGTTCAGTTCAACTGTGCATGTTAACTATGTCTAAGTTATCAGGAGAGCGCTTCTCATCGCTTGCATTGATAGGCTTGTTGACTGCACTTTTCGGGTTTATCTATCTGGTATTTCCAACGTTATCAACTCCCTCTCTGATTGGGTTTGTTCTTATGTCGTTATCTGGGGTCGCATGGGGGTTATATACACTTGCAGGCAAAGGAGCAAAGCAACCAAGCGCAGAGACTTCTATGAATTTCATCAGAACTCTGCCATTAGCACTTATCGTACTGCCATTCGTTGACTTCAGCAGTGTCACAACTAAAGGCCTAATCGTAGCAATGATATCTGGCATTGTCACATCAGGTATCGGTTACATAATTTGGTATAAGGCTTTGCCTTTGTTAACAGGCATACAAGCGGCTGTCTCTCAGCTACTAGTACCAGTAATCGCTGCTATTGGTGGTTTTTTGTTTTTATCGGAGCCTATATCAACACGCCTTATAATAGCTTCAATTCTTATTTTAGGGGGCGTTTTATTAGTCTCGCTTGAGAAATCCAAAGAATAAATCACCATATTGATTTTTCGTTATTAAAGCATGCGAATACATAGTAAAATTTCGATTTTTTAAACTGGACTTCATATGGCTTGGTTATATTTAAGTATTGCTATTATTTCAGAAGTTATCGGCACACTGGCTTTAAAAGTATCAGATGGTTTTAACAATCTTACTGCAAGCGCTATTTGTGTTATTGCCTATTGTGTTGCTTTTTATTGCCTGTCTTTAGTTGTAAAGGAAGTGCCTGTTGGCGTTGCATATGCAGTTTGGTCTGGAGCAGGCATTGTCCTTGTTACAGCTTTGGGAAGTCTCTTCTTTAAACAAATGCCTAATATTCCCACTTTATTAGGTATGGCATTGATCATTTTAGGTGTCATTATCATTAATATATTTTCTAAAAATATGACTCACTAAACAAAAGTTGGTTCATCACACAATTTAGTTTCTTAGTTATGTCTTTTTAGCGCAACCATAATCTCTTCACATTTTTCAGTTAGTTTATTGATAATCTTCGAATTAGGAAAATGTTATGTTATTTACTAAGCTACTCGCAAATAGACTGTTTTTGCTTTTTATCAGCCTTGTTGTTACTGGCATCATTGGGACGTTGATGGTCCATGAACTCGAACTCATGTTTTCCGAACTTAGCCATGAAACTTTGGCCCAGCTAAAAGAAGATGAAGAAGGTATCGCGATTTTACTAGTCGGATTCGGAGTACTTTTAGAAGGCAGACATATTTTACAAAACTGGATCGCAGGCCATGAAGTAGAAGCGACTGAAACGACTCATTTATGTGAATATTATGGGTTTATTTTACTGGCTCTAGGCCTTTTCATTGAAATATTTGACCAAATCACTAACTTAATTCATAGCCCACTGGTGGTTTTTTGGACTGAAGTATTAGTTAACTATCCTATTAATCTTTATGCGATGTTCTTGTTATTCAAAATCATTGTTGCTCTAGCAAATCCACGAGCTGATGCGAAACTTGCTCATTAATAAAATTCGATAGCTGCGAGTAAGATTCGTAGCTATCGTTTAGTTTAGCTCATGCTAGATAAGACAACTTCCATTTTCTCTTTTGCATTTGCAATGCTGAGTTCTTTACTAGGCATATTCAAACCCTCAGCATAAATGAACTCAACGTCTGAGATCCCTAAAAGCGCAAAAAACGATTTAACATGTGAAGTTTGTGAATCATTATCAGTCCCTGCATAAATTCCGCCACGTGCAGCTAACACTATCACTTTTTTATTTGCTAACAGGCCAACAGGACCCTGTTCTGTGTATTTAAACGTGACACCCGCTCTGGCGATTCTATCCATCCAAGCTTTAAACTGTGAAGGCACACCAAAGTTATACATAGGTAAGCCAATAACCAGTACATCGCTTTGTTGTAATTCTTTGATCAAATTATCTGATATATCAGCCAGTGATTTTTGTTCACCGTTTCTTTGCGCTTCAGGCGTCATCCAAGCAAGCATTTCTGTTTGCTTTAAGTGTTCCAACGGCTCTTTAACTAGGTCGCGATGTTTAACTGTTAACTCGAACTTTTTTGACAATCTGTCGACAAACTCATTGCTCAAAATATAAGAATTACCAGCGTCATGATTAATTGATGTGTTAATTAGTAGAACATTTTTCATCTGTATTCACCTTAAGTCATTTCAATTTAAGTCATTTCAATAACAACAGTCTAAGCTATGCGTAAACGTTAAACAGCTATGAATTTTGAACACTCTAATCAAAATTTTTGAATAGATTAAAAGTATATTTTGCACCTATGCTTTAAATAGTTAATCATCTGATTTGAGTTACTTATGGCATTAAAATTATTCGCAACAGAACATGATATTGGTGGCCTAAACGTAAAACGTTTACTTCCCCACATGAAAAAACGCATGGTTGGGCCATTTATATTTTTCGACCACATGGGTCCGACTACTTTTTCTCAAGGTGAAGGGATTGATGTCAAACCGCATCCACACATTGGTCTCTCTACCTTGACTTATTTAGTTGAAGGCAGAATTTTACATAGAGATTCATTGGGTAATAACTTAGAAATCGCGCCTGGAGATGTAAATTGGATGACAGCAGGCACAGGTATTACCCATTCTGAAAGAGAAAGCGTCGAAACAAGAGCAAGCAAACATGCAATCAACGGCTTACAATCTTGGATTGCCTTACCTGCACACCTTGAAGATATTGCACCTGCATTTACACATGTGAAGCGAGAAGCACTGCCACAAATAGTTAAAGATGGTGTTATGACCCGTCTCATAGCGGGTAATGCCTATGGTTTAAGCTCACCAATCAAAACCTATTCAGAAATGTTTTATCTTGATGTAATTGGTGCTGCAGGTAAAACAATTGAGGTACCTAACCCAGACTTTGAAACCGCATTCTATGTTTTATATGGTCAAGTCACTATCAACGGAGAGACTATCTCACCCTATGAGCTTGTATTATTAAATGATACAGAAACAACAATTGAGTTTTCCAAAAACAGCCGTGTTATTTTACTTGGTGGAGAAAAATGGCAGCATGTGCCTTATATTCATTGGAACTTTGTATCGTTTAGTAAAGAAAAAATAGAACAAGCAAAACAAAACTGGAAAGATGGTAAATTTCCAGAGATCCCATCTGATAAACTAGAGCGTGTGGAGTATTAAAGATAAATCTCCCTCAGCCAAATTTTAACTGAGGGAGTCGCTTTTCTAAGGAAATGAATATCGAATAATACGTTTTAAGACTGAGCCGTATTGGCGCCAAAATCCGCCCGTATTGTAGTGAATACCATGCTGCTGAAAGATTTGTTGCACTTTCGGGGCTATTTCTGGGTATCGCTTCGCCGGTAAGTCTGGAAACAAATGGTGTTCTATCTGAAAGCTTAAATGCCCTGTTAAAATGTGAAACCATTTGCGGCCTTTGAGGTTTGATGAGCCCAAAGCTTGACGGTAATACCACTGCCCTTTGCTTTCATTTTTACACTCTTCTTCGGTAAAAGTATGAACATGCTCCGTAAAATGCCCGCAAAAAATAATAGTTGAAGTCCATAAGTTTCTTAATAAGTTTGCGACTAAATTACCACAAAAAACCCATAGAAAGAGCGGCCCTGCTAGAATTGGGAAAATGACATAATCTTTAACCAATTGCTTAGCCCCTTTGCTAAAGAAGCGCTTTTTAAGTTCTGCGTGTGATACTTTATTATCTCGGTTGTCTTTCTTTTTACCAAAGAAAACCCGCTCAGCCGCCATCTCATGATAAGACACGCCCCACTGAAAAAGCACGCTCAATAAAACGTAAGTAATAAACTGCCAAAGGTTTTTTACACGCCACCTGAAGTCATTCGATAACCTCAAAAGGCCATAACCAAAATCTCTGTCTTTACCGATTATATTGGTATAAGTGTGATGTTCGTAGTTATGTACCCTGTTCCAACTACTGCCATCACAAGCAATATCCCATTCATAGGCGCGAGAATTAATGAACTTGTCATTCATCCAATCGTATTGACCATGCATCACGTTATGACCAATTTCCATGTTGTCTAAGATCTTGCCGATCGCAAGACTTAAGACCCCCACTACCCACAGTAACGGCTGCCAGAATCCTAACATCAATAAAATTCTGCCGCTCCACTCAAATACTCTCTGCCAGACAATGACTTTACGAATGTAATTAGCATCATCTTGTCCCACTCTCGCCTGTGTTAGTTGTTTTACTTCATCAAGTTGCAAAGCTAACTGTTCAAAATTTATTTGTTTCATAGTTCTAACTCCAAATCTGTCACGGCTTGAGTTACACACAATTGGATCAGCTCTTCGCTATTGTCTGACAAACTGCCATCACGTATATCTCGAACAATACCTTTCTTTTTTAGGCACTGACATTGATGACAAATACCCATTCCACAGCCATACATCACAGGTTTATTGTGCGATTGAAATTCACTTAATAATGAATCTTGATTACTGACTTCTAAGTCACCATGATTGAGTTTTACTGTGAATCTTGCAGCTTCATTTAAGGATTTAGTTGGCTTAATTGCTTGAAAGTGTTCAGCTCTGAAGGGTATGTGACGTGACTTACAGAATTCCTCAGCTTCAACATACATTTCTTCTGGCCCACAAACGAGGAGCTCATCGGTGTGTTCTATTGAAACAAACTTGGAAAATGAGCCGTGTTGACTACGATTAAGTAGTTCAAAACTAAAATTAGGAAGCCTGATCAAAAATTTCTCTAAAACATCCACCATTAAATGCGAGTTAGGCTTAGCGTAATACAGTAAATGAATGTGTTTCTGCGTGTTTTCCTGTAAGTCATCCAACATTGCTATGAATGGGGTAATGCCGGAGCCACCAGCTAAAAATGTCGTATGATTGCTTTGCTCATCAAATATGAATTCTCCCATCGGCTCGGAAATATTAACCCAGCTGTTCATAGCTAACTCACCAAGATACGGAGTGAAGTTACCCTTATCATGAGTGCGGATCACCAGATCAATCAAACCCGTTTCTTTTAATTTTTTCGCCCCAGACGCAATGGTGAATACTCGAGAAATCAGCCGACCTTGTTGCTCTATTGTCAAAGAAATGTGCTGGCCAGCTGTATGAATTGGCCATTTTTTCTCTGGTTTTAGGGTTATTTTAAGTGCATTTTCGCTAAGTACTCGAATACCTTTAACCTGTGAGCGAAAAAACCCGCTTCTCCAAGCAGGCTTAATAACTTGCATCACAGGTTCAAAATAACCAGCTAAGTCTTTGTGGTGAAATAAATTGTTTGAAATAAATTGTGAGATATTTTGCATGTCTAAACCATTTTAGCTTACACGTGTACGCCCATTGAGCGAACAAGTGTAAGCTCAAAAAAATTAAATGCAAATATTTTTGAATAAATAAACTGAGCTTTGATTAGGAAATTTACTAACGTATTGATATTAATATAATAAGTGCTATTTCAAATCTGCAGCCGGAGACTTTTAGCAATAACACTGCCCACGCGTCGTGCTATTGCCAAGGTACCTACATCCACGTAGGCAAAGCAAATTTACGCGTCAATAGCTGGCCTATTGCCTGTAAATTCAACACGTTAACCTTTAAAGTAGCCGCTGGCGATAAGCTTATTTTCAAGACCTCAGGTTAATTACTCTAAAATAATGAGTTTAGTTGAGTGATTTCGTTATCAAGTCTTTCATGTGGATCTAAACTCATTATCAGTCCGTAAGTTAAGTAAGTTTTTCTTAAAGGAGACATCTGATGTACTGTGCAGATTGCGAAAAGATAGAAAGTTATTTTTACAACGAAACGTGTTTTTGGATATTCTTTCCAACATTAGAAAGTGTAAACAAGGCAATAGTTTTTTGTGGACAAAATCATTATCAAGCAGTACAAAAAGACGACAAATGTCTCGCTATCATGATTAAACATGCGCAAATAAAACGCTTCCTGTTTGGTTTATATGGTGAATTTGAGCCCTCTGAATTGGCTTGTACAAAGATAACTACAACAGACGGTAGTGAGCTTTCGATAAGTGATATGGGGAAAATCGTCACGGCAGATGTTCTAATCAACCGTTTCAACAGTACATGGATATCAGAGTCCATTGACAAAGAAAATTATGAGACTCATTTTCAGCCAATTTTTAAACTAGAAGATAATAATATAAAACCATATGCGTTCGAGGGACTTTTTAGAATAAGAGATGAGTTCAATAACATTGTGCCACCAGCCCATGTTTTTAAGCTAGCAGAGAGCTCAAATCTGCTTTATTCAATTGATTTAATTGCCAGACGCTCTGCCGTCTCTCATTTCAGCAAAGCTAAATTAGATGGCAAGCTATTCATTAATTTTGACCCCTCAAGTGTATATGATCCCTCTTATTGTTTGAGAGCCACAGCTTCAGCAATTAATGCCTTGGGCATAAAACCCGAAGATGTTGTTTTTGAGATTACAGAAACACATAGTGTTCAGGACGAGTCTGTAATGCGTGGCATTTTAAACTTCTACAGAAATGCGGGGTTCGGTGTCGCACTAGATGATATAGGCTCAGGTTGGTCAGGGTTAAATATGTTGCATAAATATCGCCCTGATTATGTAAAGATTGATATGGATTTAGTACGAGATTTGGATACCGACCCTTATAAGCAAACCATAGTTAAACATTTAGTTCATATCGCTAAAGACAATAACATCAAAGTGATCGCTGAAGGTATTGAGACTCAAGGCGAATTTGAAATATTAAAATCATTTGGTACAGATTATTATCAAGGTTTTTTGTTACAAAAACCAACGCTCGCAGAACAAACTGTCAAGTCTGAAAGAGCCAAAGAAATTGACAACATTCTAAGAGGGATCAAATAACGAGACTCAGATTTGGATTGCTAAAAGTTTAAGATTTAGCAATCCAAATACTCACCTAAAACGTACAAATTCACTCTATTTGGAGCGATACATGTACTTAGAAAAAGAAACCTTAAACCTACCTATCCCACCAGAACATGCACTCGATGAGAGGCAAAAAGATCTTTTTCATAAAAACCCTAAAAAGTTTTTTGAAACCGTCGATTTTATTCATGCATCTATTAAATATATGGTCGATAATCATATAGAAAAAATCAACATCACTAATAAGCAAACTATATTTGTATATGATGATGGCGATCAAGAATTTTGGATTGAATGTAACAAAAATAGGAAAAATTTTAAGTTTCAGCTTATAGAGCCATCCCCCATTCTTCTTGAAGATGATGAGTACATTACCATATGCAAACTTGCTCATTTGGTAAGGCAAGATCAATTAAGATCATTCTAGTACTTATTGTAATATGCCTTATCATCAATTTGCTGTAGCTCATTCCATATTGATTCTGTCAAGTCAGGATAAAACGAATAAAACTGATGGCTGAATACCAGATAACCATATGTCTCTATTATTGGATGCTTGTTTTCAATAAACCCGCTTGGAAGCGTTTTATTATTGCAATCCCCCAAAGTAGTGCCTACTCGACCGCTGAATAATAGGTCATGAGCTTTCCTAACCGAGACTGTTTCGTATATCTGAAAGCCCTTCTTTTTCAAATCATCTACCAATGAGTAACCTCTAGGAATCGCAATCCCTTGTGGAAGATCCATTTTAAGGGTCTTTCCATCCCACTCTAATGGCAAATTCTTCTTATGAATGAAACAAGTCGCACTTGTTGATACAGATTTATTAGGGTCTAAATCTCCACTTTGATTTTTAGGGTATTTCGCGAAGCCTTCTCGACCAGTTGAATGACGAGCAATTAAAGCATCAACTTTGCCTAGTTTTAAGTCATTCAAGCAGCGTTTCCAGGGCTCACGGATAAACTCAACTTTAATATTTTCTACTTTGCGATCAAGTGCTTGAATAATTTCAATTGCTGCACCGGGTCTTTCTGAAGGCACTATAACGCCTTCGCCACGATAATGCGGCAAAAGCTCTTTGCTCTCATAGCAAAACTTGAGCGTAGTTGCTTGAGCGCTCGTGCAAGCAATTACACAGATTAAAAGCAAAAATCGTTGGAGCATATAATTTTTCAAACTTAATCAATTATTATAATTTTAGTCTTATATTTCATAATGAACAGTTATTTTTAACCCGATAAGTTCAGTTAGTCTATCGCAAACTGTCATAATTTCATCATCAAAATATCATAAAAAATGTGCTCTAATTACTGGTATAGACCAGATGGAGTTTTTATGAAAAATAACTATTTATTACTTACCCCAGGGCCCCTCAGTACATCCAAAACAGTAAAAGAAGCCATGTTACAAGATTGGTGTACTTGGGACGACGATTACAACCTAGAGGTTGTTGAAAAAATTAGAACTCAATTATGTTCTCTTGCAGGTAGCACTGAATTATTAACTGCCACTTTAATGCAAGGCAGTGGCACAGCGTCGGTTGAAGCGGCTCTAGGGACTTTTACCTCTAGAAAAGACACCTTACTTGTTATTAACAATGGTGCTTATGGTGCACGTATTAATCAAATCTCAGACTATCTCAACATCAATTTCATTAGTCTAGACTTTGCAGAGACCCACTATCCTGACATTGACCTAATTGAGCAAACGCTTCAAGAAAACCCACACATTAGCCATGTTGCTATGGTTCATTGCGAAACGACAACAGGCATGCTTAATCCATTGGAAGCAGTTGCCGAGCTTGTGACTCGCTACAACAAAACGTTTATTCTTGATGCAATGAGTAGTTTCGGTGGTATTCCCATTGATATGATAAAGCTAGGAGTTGATGTTTTAATTAGCTCTTCAAATAAGTGCATTCAGGGTGTCCCTGGCTTTGGTTTTGTGATCTGCAAAGACTCTTTGATTTCACAGTGTCAAGGTAATGCCCGTTCACTTTCTCTAGATCTGTATGAACAATGGCAGACTATGGAGCAAAACAGAGGTAAATGGCGTTTTACTTCACCTACACACGTAGTGAGAGCATTTTCTCAAGCACTGATTGAACTTGAAAGTGAAGGTGGTATTGCAGCAAGGTATAACCGCTATAAATCGAACCAATCGTTACTTGTCAATGGTATGAAAGAACTGGGCTTTGAGACACTTTTGCCCGCTCTTTTTCATTCACCAATAATTACCTCGTTTTATTCACCTAACGAACCTGAATATGACTTTAAACAATTTTATGAAAGGCTAAAGTCGCTTGGCTACGTTATCTATCCAGGAAAAGTTTCAGACGCTGATTGCTTTAGAATAGGCAACATTGGTGAAGTGTATCAAAAAGACATAGAAGGCTTACTTCAAGCCGTTTATGAAGCGAAATACTGGTAGTCTTTATTATCTTTAATTGAAAAATTTCCCGGAAAGTAAAGCAAAAGCATATTTATAAATAATCAATCGCTTTTGCTTTTTTCGTTATCCAAAATCTTCCAAGTTTTAACTTCCTTCCACCACCATTTCAATGCAATCATGTAACCAGAACTCTAAATTAAAGTCGACCAAGTTGTCTTCGTTGTCATAACGCGCTCTTTGCACTTTTAAGCAAGGCGTGCCGCTGTTCTTTTCCAGTATTTCAGCGGCATAATCGGGGAGCACAGTGACACTGATGTTGCACTGTTCATGAGAAACATCAACCTGATAGTGCTGTTTCATAACATCAGTGATTGATCCATTTAAAACTTGTTTTTCTAAATGATTAAAACGCGCTGCAAGACAGTGAATTTCTTCAACTAATACACCTCTTCCATCTAAATATCGAGCTCGGGTCAGTTTATAAATTGGCTTATCATCAAAGTGAAAAGATGCAATGCTGTGCTCATTAGAAGGGGTCATCAGTTCAATAACTTTGGTAGAGGGCACAAACCCTTGTGATTCAGATAACGCATTAAAATTCACTTTACGTGCAGGGTGCCACTTTAGTTTCTCTGGAGTAACAAACCACCCTTTACGTTTTTGGCTGTAAATTACCCCTTCCGATTCTAACCTAGCCAGCGCTTCTCTTACCGTGATCCTCGTAGAATTGAATTGCTCTTGTAAGCTGCGCTCTGAAGGAAGTTTAGAACCGGCATTTAACCGTCCCTCATTAACAAGATTTTGAATATGATTTCGGATGACTTGATACAACAACATAAGCAACTTATTTCAATAACAATTTATTTATCAGAACAGTTCTAGCTTACTTCAGTTTTATGACAAACAGAATCTAGAAATATTTTTAATAAAGCTAATTCTTTGTCTCATTACTTATGTTTAATCTGAGATATTAACGTTAAATAATTCAGAAACACTTGCTTACACAAATAAATATTTTCCGGTACAGTCGTTATGTGATTTTATTATGTATACTTATTTCAAAGTCGTCATTTTAACCTTATTGAAGTCTGATTAATGGAATTATCTTTTCGTCAATTTTTTTACTTATGTATCTGTGTTATGACTTTGCTTTGTTGTGCTTTGAACCAAACTTATGCAAACGAACAATTCACAATTGCAGTTATAGGTAAAACCAAAAATGATTAATTTTACGAACAATCTTTCAAAGGCTGCCTAAATTTTGCAAGCAAGGTTAATAACCTTAAATGTATTTACGATGGCGCTGATGATTACCAAGATGTAAGAACCCAATCTCTCGTTATCAATGAATTAGCAGATCAAAATGTGGACGCCTTTTTAGTCTCAACCACTGACTCTGAATACTTAGTTACTCATGCCCTCAAAAACCTAAAGAAGAAAAATATTCCAGTTCTCACATTCGACTCAGATTTATTGCCTAAACATCAGCAATACAGGCTTGCTTACATTGGTACGAATAATTTTGACTTTGGTATCGCTTTAGGAAAATTAGCAAAAAAATACAAAACAGCTGAAAAGCAAAGCATTTGTCTGCAGTCTGGGCATCAAACTACGCCAAATCTCAATGCCCGACTTGCAGGGGTGCGCCATGCATTATCAGGTCAAAGTAAAAAGCGTCTGTCTGGCAATAGCGGTTGGGAAGAGCATCCTCGCTGCCCGCTTTATACCATGGGGAAAAGACATGCTTCTTTGGAACAAGTTAAGCGTTTTTCTTCACTAAAGAATCCACCAATCTTCTTGGCTGTAGCTGGATTTGCTCAGTTTAATCCTGAGTACATAGAAACAATGAAAGCAGCAAAAAATAAAATTAGCGATGGCGGCTTTGTGATCATCTCTGCTGACACAGAGCAAATTCAACTTGATGCGCTTAAGCAGGGTCTATCAACTGTGAATTTAGGACAAAAGCCATTCGAGATGGGAAGGAAAAGCGCCGAGCTAATGTACAACTACCTAATGCAAGGCGTTAAACCTAAGCTGGATAAATATTACTTAGATTATCACCTTTGCGATCAATTTAACTTTGAAACCTGCACAATCAATTATTAATTTCTCGTGTAAACGGATAAGATCGGAAACTTGTTTTCGCCAAAATTCAAAGTAATAGACTGTGTCTCATTGCCATTGAATTGTTGTTTAAAGTTTACTGGAGAATACCTAGAGCCGTCTGCAAACAACGCCATGATGTGTTTTGCTTGTAATTCTCTGCGACCGCTCGACTGGTTGGTAATGGTTAAAATTCCCCATCGCTCACCATTGTCGTTGCTCATCAAAACAAAATGGTCGATGTTAAATTCACTCTCGTCTGGGTATATATTTGAGTCGTTTTCAAAAGCAAATTTAACTTGGCCGACATCGACTCTATCCAAAGACAAAACATCATTGTTTGCAGCTAAACTAAAGCTCGAAATAAGCAATAATATTAAAACAGCGTATTTATACATATCCTAATGCACCTCACATCAAATTGCCTTTATAACCACTGAAATATGAATCTCCTCTTAATTTACCTATCTAGGTTACAAATACAAGGCTATATGATTGTTACACTCGAAAATTGGGGCTATTTATTAACTGACGTATCAACTTTAGCGGCTGTTCCACTATATTTACTCAGATAAATATCCCAAAGTTTAGCTTGTTTTCCTAAGTCCTCAGCATATTCCTTTCGCCTAATAGCATTTCGCACCATGTATGCCCCTAAGGTTCTAATTGGCTCAACAGGAAATTGTGCAATTGGCTGATTAACTAAGCCACAATCTCGCCACTCATCTGCTTTGTTCAAAATTAAACTCGCCAAAATGTTACCGCCAAGGTAGCTCTGCACGACGCCATTTCCTGAGTATCCGCTGCCATAGTAAATGTTTTTCTGAGTCTTTAATTGACCAAAAAAAGGCAGCCCACTAACACTTCTATCAGACGGGCCTGTCCAACTTCTTTCGATTTCTAAACCGCTATGATTAAAAAAATATTGCCAGTAATGCTTCATCATTTCTAAATATCGACTTGGCTGATCAAACCTCTTTGACACATGATTTGCATAGCTAAAATAGTTGCCGCCTTTACCTAGCATTAGTCTGCCTGATGTCGTGGTTCGATAATAATTTACGAAAATTCGGCTATCTATAATTGGAGCGCCATGGTTCAGTCCCATAGCTTTAATGGTTTCTGGGTTGGCTTTGCTGATAACCATATCACTTGAAACTAACACCACAGAACGCGCAAATTGTGGATCAAGCTTAGGAAGCCAAGCATTCACAGCAAACACCATTTTATTAGCTTTGATCATGCCTCGGTCGGTTTTTATATTTAAAGTTTCATCCCCCTGATTATGAATATACTTTGTCCGTTCATATATTTTCACACCAAGTTGCTTGGCCACTCTAAATAAACCTCGGACTAATTTGGCAGGCTGAACACTGCCAGCATGAGGCGAAAAAATTGCAGATAAATTCGCTTTTGACCCCGTCATCACAAGCTTATCTTGTGTAACACTTTGCCATGCATTAAGTTGATGTGTAGCAAGTAAATCGAGCACAGGTTTAAAGGCATTTTTCTGTAAGGCGTTCGATGCCGTATAAAAGGTACCATCAACGCGACAATCACAGTCAATACCATACTTTTCAGTAAACGCTTTAATATCGTGCACCGCTTGTTCAGAGGCTTTGACCAATTTCATCGCCCGCTCTAAACCGACTTGCTTAATTAAACTGCCAAACTTTGTAGACCAAGTGAGCATAGCACCGCCATTTCTGCCTGAAGCACCTTGTCCGCACAACTCCTTTTCGATAATCACAACATCAAGTTCGGGTTTTGTTAGCTTCAGATTAATTGCTGTCCAAAGCCCTGTAAAACCACCACCAATAATACATACATCTGTGGTTATATCATGAGTCAAGTGTGAGGCAGATTTTTCATCTGCCTCCGTCACCGCCTCATCAAACCAAAAAGGCACATAGCGCATTAAGGTCTTTCTCCTCTTGCTATTCTGGCTTCTATCACATGTAAAATCGGCTCAATATCAGCAAGTGAATCAATAACATAATGGGCACCCGCCGAAGCCAATTGCGCATAAGCTTTGCGAGTAAGCGCCACTTGTGATGCTTCACTCTCATCTGCCCATTCCTGCTCGCTCAAGCCAATAGCATTACCTGTAATGGCTATGCCTACAGTCCACATCCCTGCATTTAACCCTTCACTAATACCATGTACAGAATCATCTACCTTTACGCAGGCACTTACTCGAGAAATACCCAGTTTTTGTACATTTTCTAATGCCATCCAAGGCCCTGGACGAGAGCCAGCTTCGCACTCATCACTTGCAACCACACAATCAGGTTTATAACCATATTCTGTCGCAGCAGGCACCAAAACATCCATCACAGGTTTTGGATACCCTGAGCAACTACCTATCTTGACGTTATCGGATTGCAATCGATGTATCACAGGTAGAACGCCTTCGATTGGTGCAGCACGGTCAGCTACTTTAGCCTGCTGTAAGGGCATAAATGTATTGTAAATTTGGTCAACATCTTCTTGATTAGGTAAACGACCGAATTGATTTTGCCAACGAACTTGGATCGAGCCTGTATTCAATAAAGCATGAATATGGTCCCATTTCCCCATTCCCATTGGGCCTCGAGCTTCTTCAAGACTAATCTCAAAATCAAACCCTTGCTTAAAAGCCTCAACAAAAATACTCGTGGGTGCGATTGAGCCATAATCCACAACGGTGCCCGCCCAATCTAAAATTAGCGCTTCAATATGTTTCATTTTGATGTTCCTGTTTGTTAGTTTTGATGTGCTGGTTGTAGAGAGTAACCAGGTCTAAAAGGTTTGAGTTTGAAACTGAAATACAACAAGGAGCTAACCACCAGCACACTGGCAATTGCCGCTACCCAGTAACAAGCCATAATGAAAAAGCTCAACCAGCTTAACTCTGGTGATCCAAACGTTTTGTAGAGTAAAATGCCAACTGAGCCGACATAACCTGCTGAGTCTGCGAGATAAAGCAAAAACCCAGCATTTGCGGTTGAGCCAACTGCTGAGATCATTCGGTCAAATAGAAAGCAATTATAGGGGATGTAACTAATATAAAGCCCTGCACCAAGTAACACCATCCACGCTTTAGCATCCAGCAGACTCTGCTCAAACGCCCATGTACTTGTTGCCAGTAAAGCCGTGCCCAACAAGATAAAACCATGATTTGCAAAAAATGCGATACGGTTATTTTTAATCAATACCAAAGCCGCTAACGCAATTAAGACAATTAAAGCGACTCGAACGCCTGCATAAGCAAAAATTGCAGGCTCTTGTCCATATCCAAGTGCATGCCAAATTTCTGAAGAAAAATTATCTCGAAAATCTCTAAACCCTGTGAAGAGTAAGAAACTTAGTACCAGTAAGGTGATCCCAACCCCGTATTCTTTAAAAAACGCCCACCTTTGCGCGCCGTTCATTGGGGCTCTTTTTTGTCTGGCTTGCTCATCTGATGTTGTAGGCGCGGGTAAACTGTTCAAACAAAACACAGAGATAACCAAAAGAGGTAAGAAAATGGCGCCAGTTACTGCTGGCATCCACATTTCTGATACCTGTATTTCAACCATAAGCCATTTACCCACAGTACGAACTAAGCCCGACGCAAGAATAAACGTTACACTTAACACTGCACCAAGTAACTCAGTGGTTTTACGCCCTTCTAGGTAGCTAAAAACCAGACCCCAGATCATGCCAAGCGATAAGCCATTAAAAAATAACCAAATCACATTGAGTGGTGAAGGTGAGATAGCAAATAAGATCAAGGCAAGTTCGGCACTCACTATCATCCATAGAATGGTTTTTGCTCGGTTTGCATGCTGCATCTCAGCAATGACTTTTACACCGATAAATTTAGCCACTAAGTAGCCAAATACTTGCGATAAAATCAAAGCTATTTTGAAACTGACGAGCCAGTGTTCTTGATCTAGCTCGGTATAACTATTAACCGAAAAGGGCTTTCGAAATGCATACATACAGAAATACGTCATAAACGCACTACAAGCAGCAAATGCAACAAAAGCGAGCCCTTGAGCTGGCCTTAACCATTTTGCCGGCACTTGCCAAAGCGATAAAGAGTTCATAAGTAAACCTTGAAAATTACGAGGCCAGTTTCTGACCTCGCAAAACAGCTTAAAAATATAAGAAACAAAAACTAGGCGTTGAAGTTACAGCTAAAACTGGTAGTTAAAGCCAATCATTGCGCGCATACCGTAGTACTCAACTTGCAAAGGTCGGCCTTTTTCGCCCATGTAATATTCAAGTGCTTCATTGATGAGATTATTCAGCTCTAGATAAACCAAAGCTTGTTCGTTGATTTGATAAGAAGTTGTAAAATCAACACTGGTATTTGCGCCATAATAACTGTCGCTTTGTGCTGATTTGCCATGCTCTTCGATATAAGCACCTTTATGATTCACAGCGATACGAGCTGCAAATTCAGTATCGTCATAGTAAAGAGTAAAGTTATACAATTCTTTTGCTTGTCTTGGGATAGCAACCTTGCCTGCCCGCTCTGGAATGGTCATTTCTGAATCCATAAATGTGGCATTGGTCATAACACCAAAATTTTCTAACTGTGGAGAAATAAATCCAAGATCACGGTTAAACGCAAACTCTATCCCTGCAAGCCAGGCACTGTCGCCATTTTCTGGGCGAACAATATTAACGCCATCACGGCCGTTGTAATTGCCAATCGAACGTTTTTCGAAAATTGGATCTTGAATGTCTTTATAAAACAAACCCGCAGACACAAGGCCTACTCTGTCAAAGTAGTGCTCTAACATTACATCTAGGTTGTTAGAATAAGTTGGTTCTAGCGCAGGGTTACCTGAATCAAGCTTGTTGTCTGCTTCTAGATAAGTTGCCCCCGGAGTCAATGAGCCAAAGTCTGGACGCGCAAAGCTTCTTGTTAATGCAACACGATAATTCGTCGATTCATCAGCACGATAGGTAAGGTGAAGAGCTGGCAGCACAGAAAGATAATCATTACTCTGCGTGGTTTCTACAGTTTGTTGTTGATCGGCTAAGTAGGTGTAGCCGGATACACTGGTCTCAGTTTGCGTCAGTCGTAGACCTGCGAGTATTTCTAACTGAGCGCTCATTTGATAGGTTGCCATACCGTAAAGTGAAATATGGGTTTCTTCTACATCAAAATTTCGACCGAGTGCGCCACCATTGCTGATGAGTGCTGATTCACCATCTACCAATCTGAATTTATCTCGATTTGTATTCCAAAATGCCATTGCATCTTCAGTTGTGGCCACTTGAGAAAACTGTGCCTGGTAATTGAAATTAGCTTCTGATAGGTAATCGCTTCGCCCCGGTTGATCAACAAGTGTAAAATCAGCAAGTGTTGGTGCTGTACCAAATTCATCACTATTCCACTCGTAGAATTCATCCGCAAAATCCGCATAACGTACTTTATCTCTGTACTTAGCCCCGAATTGATAGGTTAGGTCAGAATCTCTTTGCCATTCAAAATCAAGGTTAGCAACCAACCTATCTTTCTCTTTAACATACACTTTATATAACTCAACCCAAGATAAGCCAGCTTGAGTTGCATCCAGTGCGAAACCATTTGCAAAATGGTTACTGATCGCATTCCAAGGATCAGCTCCCCCATCCACTAGGTTGTACGCATAACTTTTTCCATTTTCCGCTTCTCGCAAACCAACATAACCGACGTTTTTCTGGTCAAAACGCATCACAAAATAGCTGTTATCTTGGCCATTCGGCTTATCACCATATTTGAACTCATTTTCATAGCTCGCTAACTGCCAGTTTACGGTTTTGTTAAAGCCGATGTTGTGGACACCCGCTAACTCTAAACCATTCATTTCAGTAATTAATTCATTGCGAATATGCTGTAGCTCAACTCTGTCTTTATCAAAACGAAGTCGATGTTTGTAATGCGTTTCATCATCAACCAAGGTGCCATATAATGCACTTGCACTGATACTGCCATTATCTAAATCGTACTCAATAGAACCATTTAAACCATATGTTTCGCGGGTTCCTGTGTAATCTCGTAGTTCTAGTCGATAAATACCGAAGTTTTCGCTTTCACCTCGGCGTCTTGGTTCGTAGTTATCGGTTGCCCAATCTCGCTTCCAAGCCGTGGCATTGACAATAAAACCGAGTTTGTCATCTAGTAAGCGGTCTCCGTAAACCACATTTGCAGAGTAATTTGTGCCCTCTGCTAGCTCGTTTTGACCTAATGCAAAACTTGTTTTAAACACAAAGTCATCTGCTGATTTTTTAGTTATGAAATTAACGCTACCACCGATTGCGTCGCCTTCCATATCTGGTGTGATCGCTTTAGATACTTCAACAAACTCAATTAACTCGCTCGGAAAAAAATCAAATGCCGTTGCCCTACTCGTTGTTTCTTCTTCTGCTGTTGGGAGTCGATTGCCGTTGATACTAGCTGAGCTCCATTGCGATGGTAGGCCACGAACAGCTACGAAACGTCCTTCGCCCTGATCGCGCTCAATTGACACACCGGGAATACGTTGCACCGCTTCTGCTGCATTTCTGTCGGGTAACTTTCCAATACCGTCAGCGGCTATAACACTGATAATATTCGAGGCATTTTTTTGATTGTTGGCCGCCGCCATTTCACCTCGAAATATTTGACCCACACTCACAACCTCTTCTATTTGCTGTTGCGAGTTTAAGATGATTGGGTCGAGTAAAGTAATTTCAGAGTCTCGTACTTTTACTTTTACTTCAACGCTGTCGTACCCCATGTAGCTCACTACAAGTGTATATTCGCCATTTTTCAAATTCGGCAGTTCAAATCGACCGCGGTAATCTGTGACCGCCGTTGCTTTTTGCCCTTTCACGGTGATCATTACACCTGACAAATGACTTTGCTGATCTATTACTGTACCAACAAGTTTGCCATTTGATGCAAAAGAGTGTGCGCTTTGAGCCAGCAATATTGCAGCTGCGACATAGGATAATTTTTTCATTGCGTTTATCTCTAATTTTGGGTTTAAATCTGGTCTAGTCCAGACTGATTTAGCATAGAGTAAACACGCTTTCTTACAAACTCGTGACGCTTTAGTTAAGGGTTTATTGAAGAAATATGTAGAGTAAAACTAATTCAAAACCCAATCACACTGCTTAACGGCCACAAACCATGGGCGATTGAATTCTTGATTAGCTTTATTTTCAGGGGCTTTAAGCGAGATGTTCATATCATCGGCAAGATATTTATAAATATGTATTTTGACTTTAATGTCTTCTAAATTAGCGTATGCATCTTTTAATTTTTGGATTATCTTGGAAGTAACTTTTCCTCCTTGTAGCTGCATATATCTTTGGTGGACCCAGTACAATAGTGATTGTTTTGATTGATTAGGGAAAGCTAATGTCAAAGTTGCCGTTGGTGAATACAAGCGCTGATAATCGAAAAGCTTGTCTTGTAGTAAGAATGAAAAAAGTAAATTAATGCTGGCTGTCACTACTCCTGAGCGCTTATCTATCAGTTGATAACCTTTTAATGCCTTTCGGTAATAAGCTTCTGCCTCTTTTAAATTACCCACATCAAATTCAATCATTCCGAGATTGTTATCTATCATTGCAATGATACTTTCTCGGTTTGTTTCTACCGCCAATGCCCGGGCTTTTTTATATAGTAACCTAGCGCTGTCATAATCGCTCTGTTGGCGTGAAACCAAAGCCAAACTATTCGTTAAAGTTAACCTTTGCTTTTCATTTTGCGCATATTTATACGCACACTCTAAACTTTTTTTCGCATCGTCTAAAAATTGTTTTTTTCTTAGATAGATTCCGCTACCACTCAGAAAAGAAGTTAAATGTGCTTTAAAGTAAGAATGATGTTTGTACTGAAATACCGTTTCTAAAGACTCACTGAGTTTATCTAATTGGTTTGTAGGTACAGCGGCTCTCATTCTGATCAAATGCCAGCGGATTAATTGTTCGTCAGAAAACCTTTCTTTATCATAGATACTATCAAGCAAAATTAATGATTGTGCAGGGTTAACAGTTAAATAGTCTTCAGCTTCTGTAATTTTATTTTCAACGATTGAATTTGCAAATGAAGGAACAGTCAAAAATAGAAAAATTAAATTTATAAAGGTTTTCATGGAAATCTTCAAATTCACAAACTCTGATTTAATCATAGTAAATTTGAGTGAATTTCTCAGTTAATTAAAGCCAAGAGTTAAAAGAGCCCGAAGGCTCAGCACTGCATTAACAAAAGCAAGAATTATGTCCATCTCTACTCATGTTATGACAAATTATACCCGTTGGTGGTTGACCACCAGCTACTTGAGGGGTTTGCTGCTTTTCTAAGTCGTTTACGTTACGATTTAATTGCTTTAGGTTTTTCTTTTTAAGGTTAAATTTCATAATCATATCCTGTTGATTGTTGTCATTGCTTTAAATAGCCATTTATTTATCACCTAAAAAACATCAATTTACAACAAACTATTAACTTAATTATTTTTTTACCGATAAGGAATACACATGACATCAAAGAAAATAGTTGTAATTACAGGGGCTAGCCGTGGGATTGGTGCAGCTACAGCGTTGTTATTCGCAAAAAATGATTATGCCGTTTGCGTTAATTACCTTAACAATGCAGATGCAGCTAACGAAGTTGTCGGCAAAATTAAGTCAATGGGTGGAACAGCCATTGCCGTACAAGCTGATGTTAATAAAGAAAGCGAAGTACAAAAACTATTTGAGGTTGTCACTGAACAACTGGGTGTAATCGACGTGCTTGTGAATAATGCGGGCATTTTAAAACCGCAAGCAAAACTCATTGAGTTAACTGAAGAGCGAGTAAAAGAGGTATTGACGAGTAATGTGATGAGTTATTTTCTTTGTTCTAAATTCGCCATTAGGCATATGTCGACAGAATTTGGTGGCACCGGCGGAAGTATTATTAATGTCTCTTCGGCAGCATCGAGAACAGGCTCACCAAACGAATATGTGGATTATGCTGCAAGCAAAGGCGCAATTGATACGCTCACTATCGGGCTTGCAAAAGAAGTTGCTGCAAATGGCATTCGCGTTAATTGTGTCAGGCCTGGGTTAATCTACACAGACATTCACGCAGACGGCGGAGAGCCAGACCGAGTTAATAGATTAAAAGCAAAATTACCTATGCAACGTGGTGGAAAACCAGAAGAAGTCGCTGAAGCCATATATTGGCTCGCTTCAGAAAAAGCATCATATGCGACAGGAAACTTCGTGGATTTAGCTGGCGGACTATGATCAACTTGTGGAGGTTTCAAGCTCGGTTAAAATCTTAATTGCTTCATTTTGATTTTGACCACATGCCCACTCCACAGCTTTGAAATCGTGACAAACAGCTGGACGTTCAGGCAGACCAAACAATTTACATAAATTATCGTCTGTTAAGTTATTACAACGTTCTCCTGCTTTTTTACCATTCGGATGATTCAGGAAACTTGTACTTATGCTCGGTGCTATACAACAAGCACCACAGTGTAAACGACATTCCATAATATCGCCCTCAAATAAAAAATGACGCAACATTGTAACACGCAAAACAAGCCAGATTAGTCTCAAATTAATTATTTCAAAATAATCAACTATATTTAATATCTAGGTTGTACCTGCAAATGTAAATAACTATGTCATGAATTCACGGATTGTTACATCTTAGTACAGCATATAAATACCTAGAAACATCTATTCGAGTATGCTCATTGTGTAGATTAATAAAATAGAATGCTGAAAAATCATTCTACCGTCGGAAGGACTATTATTGTGGCTAGTAAAAAACAAATCATCTTACCCTTAGCGGTTTTAGCTGGAGGAGTAGCTGTCTTCATCGGACTTTCATCCATGAAAGAGGCGCCAGAAAAAAAACCCGAGAAAGTCATTCACCCACTTGTAAAGGCTGCGCCTATTACAATTTCAGATATGAGATTAAACGTAGAGTCTTATGGTATTGTTAAGCCTAAATACACAACTGAGCTAGTGGCACAAGTCAGTGGTCAAATCATTGAACTGTCAGAGAAGTTTGTAAAAGGTGGCTTTGTTCAACAAGGTGAAGTGTTAGCCCGTATAGATCCAAACGATTATGAAGCAGCATTAATTGAGGCAGAAGCAAGCCTTGCACAAGCAAGCTCTGCACTTGAAATTGAGCAGGCTCAAGCGCATGTTGCCAAAAAAGAATGGCAGCGTATTAAAAATAATGCCAATGAAACTATTCCTTCCGAATTATATTTACGAAAACCTCAACTCGCTGAAAAGCTCGCACGTTTTAAGGCCGCGCAAGCAAGTGTAAAACGTGCTAAGCGAAACCTTGAACGCACATACATCAAAGCACCTTATGATTCAATTATCGATAGTCGTGTTGTCAGTTTAGGGAGTGTTGTAAACCCTGGTAGCAAATTTGGTATTTTAAACTCAACTTCAGTGGCTGAAATACGTCTTCCCGTCGCTGATCATGAATTACAATACCTACCTCAACAAGGTGTTAATGCAAATGTCGCTTTAACGGCACAAGTAGCCGGTAAAACTGTTACTTGGCAAGGTAAAGTGGTTCGTAGCGAAGGTGTTATTGATCAACGCAGCCGAATGACTTATTTAGTTGCACAAGTTCCGCAACCTTATTCTGATAGTTCAAAGCAACTTCGTTTTGGTGCGTACTTAAATGCTTCTATTGAAGGCGCTTTAGTTGAAAATGCCATTCAAGTACCGCAACACTTAATCAAAGACAATAAGGTTGCCGTTCTAAATGATGATTTAACATTGAGCTTTAAAGGCGTCAATATCATCCGTGAAACGAATGGCATGGCAATCATAGATCAAGGTCTGATGAATGGCGCTCAAATCATCACATCTGCACTAGAGTATCCGACAGAGGGTATGCAACTTCGTACTGATGACTCTCCTATTTCTTCTCCTGAAACGCAACTTGCACTTAAGGAGGAATAAGCATGAGTACATCAACTGAAAAAGGCTTAATTGCCTGGTTCGCACGCAACCCCGTTGCTGCAAACTTATTAATGATATTTATATTAGTAGGCGGGATATTAACGGCTTTTTCTATTCGCAAACAAATGTTTCCGCAATTTGAAAGCCCATGGTTAAGTATTCAAGCGGTTTATCCTGGTGCGGCGCCTCAAGAAGTTGAAGAAGGCATAACCATTAAAGTCGAAGAATCAATGGAAGGCCTTGAAGGGATCAAACGACTGATCACCTATTCTAACCGTGGATTTTCGCAAACTTGGATACAAGTTCAAGAAGGCTACAACCCACAGGAAGTACTTGATGAAGTAAAAATGCAGGTTGATTCGATTTCGAGTTTTCCAATAGGTATGGAACGCCCTATTGTTCGATACGACAAGTTTGAACAAGAAGTGATGTGGATGTCACTGAGTGGTAGCTTAAGCAATGCCGAATTAAAAGAGCTTGGGAATACCTTACATGACGAAATGTTAGCGCTTCCTGGTGTTAACCTGTTAAGTTTCTTCAGTGGTTTAAACTATGAAATTGGTATCGAGGTTAGCCCAGATAAGCTTCGCGAATATGGCTTAACTTTCCGTGATATATCTTCAGCAGTACGTGCCTTTTCAGCCAATATGTCAGCAGGTCAAATACGCTCTGATAATGGCTACATCTCAATGCGTGTTGAAAATCAAGCATATCGAGGTCATGAATTTGAAAACTTACCTTTAAAAACATTAGAAGATGGTGCGCAGATTTTCTTAAGAGATGTAGCAGTTGTTAAAGATGGTTTTGAAGAAGGCTTACAATTTTCGAAATACAATGGCAAAAACTCACTGACTTTTGAACTAAGAGCTTCAAAAGATCAAGATATCACCAAAGTTGCTGATACAGTTAAGAGATACCTAGCTGAACGCAATAAAACGTTACCAGCAGACGTTCAAATTGAACCTTTCATTGATTTAACTTACTACCTAGATGGTCGCTTAAATATGATGATCGAGAATATGATTTGGGGTGGTATTCTGGTTATGTTGATGCTTGCGCTGTTCTTGCGTGTACGCTTAGCATTTTGGGTAATGATGGGCTTGCCAGTTTCGTTCCTTGGCGCATTTTTATTTATGCCGATGGGCTTTTTAGATGTGACCATTAATCTGGCTTCATTATTCGCATTCATTCTAGTACTTGGTATTGTGGTTGACGATGCCATAGTGGTGGGGGAATCTGTTCACGCAGAAATAGAAAAGAAAGGCCATAGCCTTGATAATGTAGTACGTGGTGTAAAACGCGTTGCTATCCCTGCTACTTTTGGTGTTTTGACAACGGTTGCTGCGTTTTTACCACAAACATTAGCGACAGGGCCAGCCGCTGCATTTTCAAAGGCCATTGGTGGTGTCATTATTCTTTGCCTTATCTTCTCTCTAGTTGAGTCTAAACTAATTTTACCGGCTCACTTAGCCGCGATGAAAGATAAGCCGAGTAACCCTAAAAACCCGTTCCACCGTTTACGTGAAATTTTAGATGGGGGTCTTAAAAACTTTATCGAAAATCTATACCGCCCATTTATTGAACGCTGTATTCACTACCGTTACACCGTAATTGTTGGTTTCTTAACCGTACTTATAGTCGCTGCAGGCATGTTTGCCGGTGGATTAGTAAAGTTTGTCGCAAACCCTAAAATTCCACATGACTTCCCTCAAGTGAGAATTGAGATGAACCTTTCAAGCTCTGAGACAGCAACACTTGAAACTGCGCAAAAAGTTGAAGCACTTATTTTGGAAGTCGACAAACAGATCGAAGCTAAGTATGGCCAAAAAATGGTACGTGACCTGTCGGTAAGCCTACGTGGTAGAACCAACGCTCAGATCATGGCTATCTTAGTAGAGCCAGACCTCCGCCCTATCGACACATTTGCGTTAAGTGCAATGTGGCGTGAACAAATGCCCCCTTTACCCGGTGTAAAAACACTTAATATTGAAGACAGCATCATGAATGGTGGACGAGATGATGGCGACATCAGCTTCAGACTCGAAGGTAAGAATAAAGATGAATTAAAAGAAGTTGCTAATCAGCTTAAAGCTAAACTGAATTCTATGGCTGGCGTAGGTGACGTGAACGACTCAATGCAAAGTGCAACAGACGAAGTTCAGTTAGAATTAAAACCGCTTGCATACAGTATGGGTTTAACCTTATCCGATGTTGCTTCACAGGTTAACTTTAGTTACTACGGCTTAGAAGCACAGCGTATTCTTCGTGAAGGCGAAGAAATTAAAGTGATGATCCGATACCCTAAAGAATCACGCAACTCTATCAGTGATATACAAAATGTGCGTATCATCACTCCTGCTGGTGCTGAAGTGCCTCTAGTTGAAGTTGCTAAAATTAATCTAGTCGATGGTGTGAGTCGTATCCGTCGTGAAAATGCGAAACGTACTATTAATGTTTGGGCAGCAGTAGATACAAATCAAGCTGAGCCGTTCAAAATTGCTGAAGAGATCCGTGATGAATACTTGCCTTCTCTATTGAAAAACTACCCAGGAGTTCAAAGTAACGTCGCAGGCCGTATTCAAGAAGAAATGGACAGTGTTGCTGAGCAGATCCGAGATTTTGCATTATCAATGATGATCATCTTTGCCCTACTTGCTATTCCGCTTCGCTCATACTCACAACCTATATTAATCATGTCTGTGATCCCATTTGGTGTGGTTGGTGCCGTTTTTGGCCACGTGGTGATGGGCATGACAATGAGTAGTCTATCTTTCTTTGGAATAATCGCAGTTGCAGGTGTTGTTGTAAATGATTCACTTGTAATGGTTGATTTTGTGAATAAAGCCAGAGAAGAAGGTATTGCACTCAAACAAGCTGTTGTTGAGGCTGGTTGTAAAAGATTTAGAGCAATACTTCTTACCTCTTTAACCACATTTATTGGTCTGGTTCCAATTATCACAGAAACCAGTCTGCAGGCACAGATAGTGATCCCAATGGCTGTATCACTCGCATTTGGTGTTCTGTTTGCGACAGTTATCACCTTGATATTAATACCATGTCAGTATGTTGTGCTCGAAGATATCAAAGGTTTGTTTCGTAAAAAAAACAAACAAACGAATAACACAACTGACGTGAATTTAGAAAAATCACTCAATAACTAACCCTTCTAGCTGATAAAAAGCTCGGTATTCTAAATGCCGAGCTTTTTTATTTCTCAAAGTTTTCTCATTCACTTTACAAAATAAAATTAAGAAGACACACTAAGTAGAGTTGTTTATAGATATTCCAAGTTATGAAAAAGATCACTGCACTACTTCTTGTTGTTTTAATTACTCTTTTAGGATGTGATTCTGATGAATCTTCTAGAGGTGACAAGAGTAGCCCAGGCTATGCAGCCACTATGTATTTTGATGCAATTTATAATAAAAAAGATTTTGATGCAGCAATCAAAATTGCGACACCTCGAATGGGCAGAATTATGCGCTCTTATGGTACTGCGAAACAGTTTGCTAGAAATTTAATCAATTTACAGTATGACTCTGTAACAATTGAAGTCGACATGACAAACCAAAGCCTTCGAGAACAATATGGCGATGATGCCAAAGTTAACTTGGTATTCACTGGTATGCTAAGAGGTGAACAAGTTGATGACATGCGCAGTGTACAAATGGTGAGAAAAAAAGGTAAGTGGTACGTCGACAAGATTAACCCAGACCCATTTGCAAGATAAGTTTTCAACATAAGGCTGGTTATCCAGCCTTTTTTATTTTCAAATTCATCCACATTAACTTGCCGCATTGTCGCACCTCTGAAGCGCTGCTATTATTCGACACAATAATTACAACTGAGAAAAATAATGACAGCAAAATTTAAACTAAGTATTGGTGCGTTAATCGTATCAAGTACACTCGCACTTACAGCCTGTAATACCGTAAGCCAAAACAAAAAAGTCACTGAACAAGATGCCGAAACTTTTTTAGCAAGCTCCGCAGAAACGTTGGTAGACCTTAACGCTAGAGCATCTCGTGCGGCTTGGATTTATGCAAACTTTATTACAGAAGACACTGCGTCACTCTCTGCTGATGTTAATCGTGAATATACAGACGTTGTTGTACGTTTAGCTAATGAAGCAGCAAAATTTGATTCACTTTCTCTGAGCGAAGATAATCGCCGAAAAATGGACAAACTCAAATTAGCGCTTACTTTACCTGCTCCCCAAAATGCAGAAAAATCTAAAGAACTTGCAGGCATTCTAGCTGAATTAGACGGCATGTATGGTAAAGGCAAATACTGTAAAGGCAATGAGTGCATGAGCTTGGGTGATATGACATCCAAAATGGCCTCGTCTAGAGATTACGAAGAGTTACTAGATATCTGGCAAGGTTGGCGACAAGTTGCAAAGCCAATGCGCCCTCTTTATGAAAAGCAAGTTGTTTTAACAAACGAAGGCGCGAAAGAATTAGGCTATGCCGATACTGGGGCTATGTGGCGAAGTAAATATGATATGCCTGCTGATGACTTTGCAGATGAACTTGACAGAATTTGGGGTCAAGTAAAACCACTTTATGATTCATTACATTGTCACGTTCGCGCCAAGCTTGGTGAGAAGTATGGCGAAGATAAAGTACCACAGGACCAACCGATCCCAGCTCACTTACTAGGCAATATGTGGGCACAAACTTGGGGCAATATTTACGACGTTGTTGCACCTGAAAATGCAGATCCAGGCTATGATGTGACCCAACTGCTAGCGAAACATAACTATGATGAGCTAACTATGGTCAAAGGTGCTGAAAAGTTTTTCACTTCGATGGGATTTGCTCCACTGCCTGAAACATTTTATAGTCGCTCACTGTTCACCAAACCTCAGGATAGAGATGTACAATGCCATGCTTCTGCGTGGAATCTAGATTCAAAAGACGATTTGCGTATCAAGATGTGTATTCAGCGTACCGGCGAAGAATTTTCTGTAATTCACCACGAATTAGGGCATAACTTCTATCAACGCGCTTATAATACCCAACCTGTTTATTATCAAGAAAGTGCAAATGATGGTTTCCATGAAGCCATTGGCGATACAATTGCTCTATCTGTTACACCTGGTTACTTAAAAGAAATCGGTTTATTAGATGAAGTACCTGATGAATCAAAAGACATTGGTTTGTTAATGAAGATGGCGCTAGACAAAGTAGCGTTTATTCCTTTCGGCTTACTCGTGGATCAATGGCGTTGGAAAGTGTTCAATGGTGAAATTAGCCCGGCAGAATACAACCAAGCTTGGTGGGAGCTTCGTGAAAAATATCAAGGAATTCAAGCGCCAATAACAAGAACAGAGAACGATTTTGATCCAGGTGCAAAATATCATGTACCAGGTAATGTACCTTACACACGTTATTTCTTAGCACATATTTTACAATTTGAGTTCCATAAAGCGCTGTGTGAAATAGCCGGTAACAAAGGCTCGATTCATCGTTGCTCTGTTTATAACTCTAAAGAAGCTGGTGAACGTTTAAACACAATGCTTGAGATGGGCAGCAGTCGTCCATGGCAAGAAGCATTAGCTACGCTTACTGGCAAAGAACAAATGGATGCAACAGCCATTCTTGATTACTTCAAACCATTGCAAAAATATTTAGATGAACAAAACAAAGGCCGTCAATGCGGCTGGTAATGGCAAAGTTCATAATACATAGCTAACTATGTTACAACTGCCATACTCTGAAACAATTTAAGTCTTTAATTTATTTAGAGTAACAGCTAATGTTACCGTAAGTTAAAGGAGAAATTATGTCATTGTTTCGAGTATGGCAAATTACGCAATTTGAATTAACGCGTTTATTTGCTACTAAAAGAGGCTTATTGGCCCTCGCCGCATTCGCAATGGTTTGGTTTATGATTTTTAAATATCTCATTGCCGAAGCCGTACCTTTTTTAAGTGGCCCAATGTTTAAAGATATTGCTAGGCAGGTTGCTGGCGGAATTGGTTTTCAAGAGCTCATATCATGGCCAGAAGCTGAGTTCGCAATTTACTGGGTAATCTCTCTTTATTGCTTTCCACTGTTTTCATTATTTGTGAGCTCAGATCAAACCGTTGGAGACAGGCAGAGAGGTACTCTCCGGTTTTTATCTTTAAGAAGTACGAGAGACGAAATTCTCCTAGGTCGTTATCTAGGACAGCTATTAATCGTCGCAATTTTAATTGTTTCTACTGTCTTAGCAACATTACTGATTATGTCTTATAGAGACCCTGCTCTATTTTCAAATGGCTTATTACTCGGCTTAAAGCTCAGTATACAGTTAACTTTAATAAGCATGCCTTTTATTGCGCTGATGGCATTTCTTAACATAGTCACTAGTTCATCAAGATTAAGTATCGTAATGGCAATTTTGTTATTCACATTAGGCTCAGCTGTCATTGCCTATTTTGCGCATTATATTCCGTTTATTGATGTTTTGTTCTATGCATTTCCTGGCGAACAAATTGCAGATGTAGCGGGGCAAAAGAATACGTCTTTCATTGATTGGCTATTACCTGTTATACAAAGTGTGGGTTGGTTATTTATTTCTATTGTTGCTTTAAGGAAACGTGCATTATGAGTTCAGTAATAAAAGTAACAAATTTAAGTAAAAGCTTTGGATCAAAAGCCGCTTTAAAGAATGTGTCTTTTGAGATTGAACAAGGTAAAACAACGGCGCTTATAGGACCTAATGGTGCTGGTAAAACCACTCTCTTTAGTATTTTGTGCGGTTATCTAGAGCCAGACTCAGGACAAGTTGATATTTTGGGTCAGCAACTCGGAGAGCCGAAACTTTTCAGTAAACTTTCAGCCTTGCCGCAGGATGCTCAGTTAGATCCAAGGTTTTCACTAGAAAAACAACTTTGTTTTTATAGTAGGCTTCAAGGGTTATCAAAACCTGCCGCTATAAAAGAAACACACAGAGTACTTGAATTAGTCGGACTAAAAGATAACGTCAACTCAAGAGTTTCTGAGCTGTCTCACGGGATGAGAAAAAGAGTTTGTATTGCTCAGGCATTAATTGATAAACCAGAAATCATTCTTCTTGATGAAGCAACAGCAGGCTTAGACCCAGTAAATGCAAGAGAGATCAGAAATATAATTTCTGATTTAAGTGATCAGGCTACATTTATATTAAGTTCACACGATCTAAGTGAATTAGAAAGGCTTTGTTCACATATTTTGTATTTAGATCAAGGCGAGCTTTCTGAACACAAGACCCGTAACTATCAAGGTGAGCATAATTATTTAACATTGCAACTTATCAACGAACCTCATCAAGCGCTTGATTACTTAAAGCAATTGCAGGACGTCACACACGTTCAGCAGACTCAAAGCAAAGAGTTTGTCATTGAGTACAAAGCTGAAAATAAGCAATTTGATGTACATTTACTAAAATATTGTCATAAACTGAATTGGCAATACCGACAATTAATTAATGGTAACACGTTAGAAAACGAGTTATTTAATAAGGAGTAACAATGGGTTTATTAAGTGGATTGTTAGGAAATGCAAGTGAAGCTGATAGTGGTAAAACAGAAGAGTTACTTGCAGATAGCCTAATTGAAGGTGAAGTAATAGAGAAAGCTTATCAAGTGATTCGTGACATGTTTGTTTTCACTAATAGACGTTTAATATTAGTTGATAAACAAGGGGTAACAGGTTCTAAAATGGAAATATTAACTATCCCATACAACAAGATCACTAAATTTAGTAAAGAGTCTGCTGGTCATTTTGACATGGATGCCGAACTGAAACTATGGATTGGTTCTGAGACTGAACCACTTGTTAAAGAATTTAAAGCCGGAGACAATATCAACGAAGTGTACAGAATAATAAGTAAGTATACATTGTAAAAAAAGAGCGGCTTAGCCGCTCTTTCTACTCTTGTTCCATCTTAATAAGAAGTTCTTTAATGTCTTCTTTGGCGCTTAGAATATGTTTTTTCAAGAAAGTGCACGCGGCATCTATGTCTTTTTGCTTACATAAGTCTAACAATGTACGGTGCTCTTCAGGCGCCGTTGCAAAACCACCCGCCAGTAAAATATGCATACGAACATAACGTTCAGAGTTCTTACTATACATATCAACAAGTTCAGCAGTTTGCGGTCGTTCAGCTTTACAATATAGTTTTCCGTGAAACTCAGCATTCAACTTACCAGTAGCTAGTTGTGTGTCACCTCGTTCAACAGCTTCTTCCAAGTCATACAAAATGGCTTCTGCTTCTAATAAATCTCGAGGTGTAAGCTTCTGAATAGAGTGACTTAATAGCTCGGCTTCTAACAAAGCACGTAAATCAAATATTTCATCGATTTGATCTGCACTTAATTGTGTCGCTGTCGCACCTTTATGAGCCTCGAAATTAACAAGACCTTCAGCTTCTAATTGTAACAATGCCTCTCGAACAGGTATTCTGCTGACATTCAATTCTTCTGCTAAAGCAGCTTGCCTTAATGGATCACCAGCTTTGATTTCACCAGAAAGTATTTTCTCTCTGATTGCTTCTGCAACAAGTTGAGTTCTTGTCTTATGCTCTATGCTCATATCAACCCCTGAGCAGCATTTAGCATTCAATATACACGTAAATACTGCTTACAATATAACTTCTAAAAAGCGATAGTGTACTTTACTTAATTACAGAACATTTTCAATAACTTTCTAGTATTCAAAATAATAAAGACCTGAATCAAAGTTTACTAGGTACTCTCTTCCAGATTTCGCTTTCAACAAATTTGCCATTTTCATATAAGGTGTGATACCAAAGATCACCTTCAACCTTAAAAGTAAAGGCCATAGTTTTGCCAATGTAATCTTCTAAATTTCCATATTCTACTGTCTCAATGAAATAATTATCCTTAATGACGTAGGTACCACCTCCAGCATAAGCAAATTTATTAGAGTGAAGCGTAATATAGCTGAAGTGCGTATCAGAAACGATTCGAGTCGAAGTTACTGCCGGCGCTTCAGCTTTAACATTTCCATCAGGCGTAGCGTATTCACCACTGACGTACTTCCAAGTACCCTTCAATGGGTTCGCAAAAACGGATAATGAAACAGTTAAAATAAAGAGATATAAGATTGATTTCATTAGAGTTCCTTGTGATTGTTATTTAACCATTACAGCATATTAGCTACATAAAAGCTCATGAGATTGTTTCATAGTGCAAAGAGTTAACGACAATGAGCGAAGCGAATACGTTTGCTTTGCGCTATCGTGCAAAATTAGCGACAGCGAACGCAGTGAAATAGTGCAAAGTTAATGACAACGAGCAAGGCGAGCACATTTGCTTTGCGCAAGGTGAGATAAACTAGTTTAGCTGATGTTGAGGCCGTCAAGATTAAGCACGGTGAAGGCTACTCATTTCACCTTGCGCTAATTCGTCTTTTTATCACTGTGTACAATCTCATCACTGTGCAGGACGATTTAGCATCATAAACGCAAAAAAGCCCGACTCTTTCGAATCGGGCTTTCTTTAAATAGGTGCTTGGCAATGTTCTACTTTCACATGGACGAAATGAGACCGAAGCGTAGCTTCGCAGCTCATTGAGATGAGCGCATGGATGCGCGATGGGACCCAGCTTCAGGGATGAATAGGCAAACCAGCTTTCTCTAATGGAAACTAATTCAACAAGATAAAACTAACCTCTGTGAAGGCTACTCATTTCACCTTGCGCTTATGGTGCAAAATTAGCGACTGCGAACGCAGTGAGAGCGCTTCTTTTGCGCAAGGTGAATCAATCCATTTTAACAAGCGCTTAGACTCTTACATATCGATGCGAAAATTCTACACATAGCAAAAAACCCGCTGCATTTCTGCAACGGGTTTCTTTAATTAGGCCCTGGCGATGTTCTACTTTCACATGGGAAGCCCACACTATCATCGACGCTGTTTCGTTTCACTTCTGAGTTCGGCATGGGGTCAGGTGGTTCCAAAACGCTATAGTCACCAGGAAATACTTTACGTGCAAAGGGTTAATGACAAGTGCGTAGCACTCATTTCCTTTGCGCAAGGTGAACTGATTTCGCGATATCGCTTATCTAATCACTTTGCTTTAAATTCGGAAAAATCTGATAATTCTAAAACTTTCTACTCTAGTTCATATTAGCTTCTGAGCTAAAACCACTTTGGCGTTGTATGGTTAAGCCTCACGGGTAATTAGTACTGGTTAGCTTAATGTATCACTACACTTCCACACCCAGCCTATCAACGTTGTAGTCTCCAACGGCCCTTCAGTTAACTTAAAGTTAAAGTGAGAACTCATCTCGAGGCTCGCTTCCCGCTTAGATGCTTTCAGCGGTTATCGATTCCGAACGTAGCTACCGGGCAATGCAATTGGCATCACAACCCGAACACCAGCGGTTCGTCCACTCCGGTCCTCTCGTACTAGGAGCAGCCCCTCTCAATTCTCAAACGCCCACGGCAGATAGGGACCGAACTGTCTCACGACGTTCTAAACCCAGCTCGCGTACCACTTTAAATGGCGAACAGCCATACCCTTGGGACCGACTTCAGCCCCAGGATGTGATGAGCCGACATCGAGGTGCCAAACACCGCCGTCGATATGAACTCTTGGGCGGTATCAGCCTGTTATCCCCGGAGTACCTTTTATCCGTTGAGCGATGGCCCTTCCATTCAGAACCACCGGATCACTATGACCTACTTTCGTACCTGCTCGACGTGTCTGTCTCGCAGTTAAGCTGGCTTCTACCATTACACTAACCGTACGATGTCCGACCGTACTTAGCCAACCTTCGTGCTCCTCCGTTACTCTTTGGGAGGAGACCGCCCCAGTCAAACTACCCACCAGGCACTGTCCACAACCCCGATTAGGGGCCTATGTTAGAACATCAAACATACAAGGGTGGTATTTCAAGGATGGCTCCACAACATCTAGCGACGCTGCTTCAAAGCCTCCCACCTATCCTACACATGTAGGCTCAATGTTCAGTGCCAAGCTGTAGTAAAGGTTCACGGGGTCTTTCCGTCTAGCCGCGGGTACACAGCATCTTCACTGCGATTTCAATTTCACTGAGTCTCGGGTGGAGACAGCGTGGCCATGGTTACACCATTCGTGCAGGTCGGAACTTACCCGACAAGGAATTTCGCTACCTTAGGACCGTTATAGTTACGGCCGCCGTTTACCGGGGCTTCGATCAAGAGCTTCGCCTAAGCTAACCCCATCAATTAACCTTCCGGCACCGGGCAGGTGTCACACCGTATACGTCATCTTACGATTTTGCACAGTGCTGTGTTTTTAATAAACAGTCCCAGCCACCTGGTCACTGCGGCTCCCGTCCGCTTAGAGAGTAAATCTCATCACAGATAGGAGCGTACCTTCTCCCGAAGTTACGGTACAATTTTGCCTAGTTCCTTCACCCGAGTTCTCTCAAGCGCCTTAGTATTCTCTACCTGACCACCTGTGTCGGTTTGGGGTACGATTCGAAATAATCTGAAGCTTAGAGGCTTTTCCTGGAAGTAGGGCATCATCAACTTCACTACCGTGGTAGCTCGTCTCGACTCTCAGCCTTAGCGACCCGGATTTTCCTAAGTCACCAGCCTACAGCCTTTCACATGGACAACCAACGCCATGCTTGATTAGCCTGCTCCGTCCCCCCATCGCAATTATTCCAAGTACGGGAATATTAACCCGTTTCCCATCGACTACGCTCTTCAGCCTCGCCTTAGGGGTCGACTTACCCTACCCTGATTAACATGGGATAGGAACCCTTGGTCTTCCGGCGTGCGGGTTTTTCACCCGCATTATCGTTACTCATGTCAGCATTCGCACTTCTGATACGTCCACCCAACTTTACAATTGAGCTTCAGCCGCTTACAGAACGCTCCCCTACCCCGCATACAAAGTATGCAGCCGTAGCTTCGGTGGTATGTTTAGCCCCGTTACATCTTCCGCGCAGGCCGACTCGACTAGTGAGCTATTACGCTTTCTTTAAAGGATGGCTGCTTCTAAGCCAACCTCCTAGCTGTTTTAGCCTTCCCACATCGTTTCCCACTTAACATACACTTTGGGACCTTAGCTGACGGTCTGGGTTGTTTCCCTCTCCACGATGGACGTTAGCACCCACCGTGTGTCTCCCGGATATTACTTTACGGTATTCGGAGTTTGCAAAGGGTTGGTAAGTCGGGATGACCCCCTAGCCTTAACAGTGCTCTACCCCCGTAAGTATTCGTCCGAGGCTCTACCTAAATAGATTTCGGGGAGAACCAGCTATCTCCCGGTTTGATTAGCCTTTCACTCCAAGCCACAGGTCATCCCCTAACTTTTCAACGTTAGTGGGTTCGGTCCTCCAGTTGATGTTACTCAACCTTCAACCTGCCCATGGCTAGATCACCGGGTTTCGGGTCTATACCTTGCAACTCAACGCCCAGTTAAGACTCGCTTTCGCTACGGCTACCCTAAACGGTTAACCTCGCTACAAAATATAAGTCGCTGACCCATTATACAAAAGGTACGCAGTCACCCTCGAAGGGCTCCTACTGCTTGTACGTACACGGTTTCAGGTTCTATTTCACTCCCCTCACAGGGGTTCTTTTCGCCTTTCCCTCACGGTACTGGTTCACTATCGGTCAGTTGGGAGTATTTAGCCTTAGATGATGGTCCACCTATATTCAGTCAAAGTTTCACGTGCTCCGACCTACTCGATTTCACTTTAGATAAGTTTTTGTGTACGGGACTGTCACCCTGTATCGTCAAACTTTCCAGAATGTTCCACTAACTACACTAAAGCTTAAGGGCTAATCCGATTTCGCTCGCCGCTACTTTCGGAATCTCGGTTGATTTCTTTTCCTACGGGTACTTAGATGTTTCAGTTCTCCGCGTTCGCCTCGTTAACCTATGTATTCAGTTAACGATACCTGCAAGCAGGTGGGTTTCCCCATTCGGAAATCCTAGTCTCAAGCGCCTCTTACTGGCTTGACTAGGCTTATCGCAAGTTAGTACGTCCTTCATCGCCTCCAACTGCCAAGGCATCCACCGTGTACGCTTAGTCACTTAACCATACAACCCAAAATGGTTTGTATTGTCAAAGACAGTTTTAACTTCGCCAGAAGTTAATATTGAATACTAAAGTAGACGCTAATTAATCATTGAATGATTAATCGGCATTGTTTTACTTTTGAAAACTCTTTTTAGAATTTCTTCTAAAAGAATTAATTATCAGCTTTTCCAAATTTTTAAAGAGCAATATTAATTAGCAACTTGTGCTAACTAACAATCATCTGTGTGGACACTACGAACAAATCTGTTCTAAATCGTTAAGGAGGTGATCCAGCCCCAGGTTCCCCTAGGGCTACCTTGTTACGACTTCACCCCAGTCATGAATCACTCCGTGGTAAGCGCCCTCCCTAAGGTTAAGCTACCTACTTCTGGAGCAACCCACTCCCATGGTGTGACGGGCGGTGTGTACAAGGCCCGGGAACGTATTCACCGCGGCATTCTGATCCGCGATTACTAGCGATTCCGACTTCATGGAGTCGAGTTGCAGACTCCAATCCGGACTACGACGCACTTTAAGTGATTCGCTAACTCTCGCGAGCTTGCAGCACTCTGTATGCGCCATTGTAGCACGTGTGTAGCCCTACACGTAAGGGCCATGATGACTTGACGTCGTCCCCACCTTCCTCCGGTTTATCACCGGCAGTCTCCTTAGAGTTCCCGACCGAATCGCTGGCAACTAAGGATAGGGGTTGCGCTCGTTGCGGGACTTAACCCAACATCTCACAACACGAGCTGACGACAGCCATGCAGCACCTGTATCAGAGTTCCCGAAGGCACCAAACTATCTCTAGTAAGTTCTCTGTATGTCAAGTGTAGGTAAGGTTCTTCGCGTTGCATCGAATTAAACCACATGCTCCACCGCTTGTGCGGGCCCCCGTCAATTCATTTGAGTTTTAACCTTGCGGCCGTACTCCCCAGGCGGTCTACTTAATGCGTTAGCTTTGGAAAAGTTGTCCGAAGACCCCAGCTCCTAGTAGACATCGTTTACGGCGTGGACTACCGGGGTATCTAATCCCGTTTGCTCCCCACGCTTTCGTACATGAGCGTCAGTATTGACCCAGGTGGCTGCCTTCGCCATCGGTATTCCTTCAGATCTCTACGCATTTCACCGCTACACCTGAAATTCTACCACCCTCTATCATACTCTAGTTTGCCAGTTCGAAATGCAGTTCCCAGGTTGAGCCCGGGGCTTTCACATCTCGCTTAACAAACCGCCTGCGTACGCTTTACGCCCAGTAATTCCGATTAACGCTCGCACCCTCCGTATTACCGCGGCTGCTGGCACGGAGTTAGCCGGTGCTTCTTCTGTAAGTAACGTCACAGCTAGCAGGTATTAACTACTAACCTTTCCTCCTTACTGAAAGTGCTTTACAACCCTAAGGCCTTCTTCACACACGCGGCATGGCTGCATCAGGCTTGCGCCCATTGTGCAATATTCCCCACTGCTGCCTCCCGTAGGAGTCTGGACCGTGTCTCAGTTCCAGTGTGGCTGATCATCCTCTCAAACCAGCTAGGGATCGTCGCCTTGGTGAGCCATTACCTCACCAACTAGCTAATCCCACTTGGGCTAATCTAAGGGCGAGAGCCGAAGCCCCCTTTGGTCCGTAGACGTTATGCGGTATTAGCAGTCGTTTCCAACTGTTGTCCCCCACCCTAAGGCATATTCCCAAGCATTACTCACCCGTCCGCCGCTCGTCATCTTCTAGCAAGCTAGAAATGTTACCGCTCGACTTGCATGTGTTAGGCCTGCCGCCAGCGTTCAATCTGAGCCATGATCAAACTCTTCAATTAAAAGTTTTTTGAATCCGAAGATTCGTGCTCAATGAATTCTGTATAAATTGACTATATAGTCACTCATAAGAAATTGAGACTCTAAATTTTTTTGCTCCTGAATCAAGAGCTGTTAGAACTCAATCTGTACGAGTGCCCACACAGATGATTGCTTCATATTTTTAAAGAACGTTGTAACTCGATGAGTTACCGCAGACTCGCTGCGAAGTGGAGCGCCATAATAACGACTTCACTTTTTATGTCAACACTTAATTTTAATCTTTTTCTTAAGAGAAAGTTTCAAAGTTAAGTTTTATTTGACTCGACATCGTTTTGATTTGCTTTTCAGCGTTTCGCCCCGTGTCAGTGGGTGCGCATTATAGGGAGAAATTAAAAGTGCGCAACCCCTTTTTTAAAGAAAAATGCATTATTTTTTATATATTTATATATACACATTTATAAACCACTTAATTACAAGTTACCCACAAAATGCTGTGGATAAAATAGATTTTCGCCGCTGTCCTTTAGATTGCCCCCCTTATTTATGCTAGATTACGGCCCTCATTTATTCCTTCAATTTACTAGGCATTCAATTATGGCTGATATTTTAAACTTTATTAGTGGATTGCTATGGGGACATGTCCTTATATATCTATTAATAGCAGCAGGTTTATTTTTTACCTTCCGTTTGGGCTTCATTCAATTTAGACAATTTCCTTATATGGTTAAGGTTATGGCTAATAGTAGACAAGGTTCTGATTCGGGCATTTCTTCATTTCAGGCTTTTTGTACTTCATTAGCTGCACGTGTTGGAACAGGTAATATGGCTGGTGTTGCTGTTGCACTCTATTTAGGGGGGGCTGGAGCAATTTTTTGGATGTGGTTAATTGCACTTATAGGTATGGCAACCAGTTTCGCCGAAAGTGCGCTCGCACAGCTATATAAAACGAAAGATGAAGATGGAAACTTTCGAGGTGGTCCTGCTTATTATATGGAGTATGGTTTAGGTAAGCGTTGGATGGGTGTGCTTTTCTCTTTATGTCTTATATTAGCATTTGGACTTGTATTCAATGCAGTGCAAGCAAACTCTATTACAGCCGCATTTGAAGTTGCCTTTGATATTCCAAAACACATTATGGGTGTTTTACTCGTTATCGGCTCAGGTTTTATTATTTTCGGTGGCCTAAAAACCATATCCCGTTTTGCTGAATTAGTTGTTCCTTTTATGGCCTTAGCTTATTTAGCCGTTGCATTATATGTATGTGCTATTAATTTTGAGCTTTTGCCAGCGGTATTCAAGCAAATCATTTATAGTGCTTTTGGTATTGAACAAGCTGGAGCAGGAGCAATTGGTTATGCTGTTATGCAGGCAATGATCCAAGGTATTAAGCGTGGACTCTTTTCTAATGAAGCAGGTATGGGTAGTGCCGCTAATGCTGCTGCTACAGCAACACCCAATCCAAACCACCCTGCATCTCAAGGCTATGTTCAGATGCTTGGTGTGTTTGTTGATACTATTATTATATGTTCTGCAACTGCCGCACTTATTCTTTTATCAAATCAACTAGTCCCTGAGTCTGGTGTTACTGGTATTGCTTTGACACAAGCCGCTCTAGTACAGCATGTTGGCGATTGGGGTGCTATTTTCATTGCAATTGCCATTTTATTCTTTGCATTTACGTCTATCGTGGCTAATTACTCATATGCTGAAACTAATTTAATGTTCTTAGAACACAACCATAAACATGGCATGCTAATTTTTAGATTATGTGTACTTGGTATGGTGATGTTTGGTTCTGTCAGTGAACTGGGTTTAATTTGGACTATGGCTGATGTATCAATGGGCATGATGGCGATTGTGAACGTAGCAGCCCTATTCATGCTATCAGGTGCTGTCATCTGGCTTTATAAAGATTACATAAATCAGCTTAAACAAGGTAAAGTTCCTGTGTTTGACCCTAATAGTAATGAAAAAATTAAAGCTACATTACCTAAAGGTATATGGACTAAATAATTCATAAACAATAAAAAAGCCGTTGAATAATTCCAACGGCTTTTTTTAGATTTTTTCTAAAGCAATATTAGATCGCTGTTTTAGCAAACTCTTTTACAAATTCACGTACAGGTACATCATTACAACGTAAACTACGTGCTTTGTAACCGATTTCTTTAATCCCTTTTCTCGCTGCAGTCATACATAAAGACGTTTCTAAAGTTTGGTTTTTTGCAACTAATGTTACTTTCTTCTCTGAAGATGTATTCGCTTCACGCTCAGCGCGTTCTGCAACTTTACGAATATCTTCACCATTGCATAGTAAACTTGGTGAAAAACGAGACACGTTTAAGCCATGTTTACTCGCTTCTTTACGAGCTGCCGAAAAGCCTTCTGTTGATGCGATAACACATACTTTTGTTTCTGCAGAGTTATCAGCTGACACGAAAGCTGATGCTTGAGCATTCAAAGAAACAGTTAAACCAAAAGCCAAAAGTGAGATAGATTTAAGCATAATACACCTAATAAGAACGAGTTTGCGCGCATTATATAGCCAAGTTTTCTCTTGTAAATGTAATAAACCATTTATTTTGTACATTTAATAAACAATTTACATTTGGTTAAATCTCATATTCAAATCATTTAAAAATTTATCTAATTTGCACAATTTGTTTATAACTTAACAAATATCAGTTTCTGCTTTACATGTCTTTACAATCATGACTGGTGAGTCAATAGATTCTGAGTTAGCATCAAATGGAATAATTTATAACAAGGATAACTATGAAACGGTTTTTTCCTCATGCTTTAAGCATCATTTCACTCGCTGTTTTAGCTGGCTGTAATAACGACAATAATACGCAAAGTCAGCAATCTACTGTACAAGTGCAAGAACAAACAGTTACAGCTCCCATCGCCAAAAAAATACCACACGAAATGGAAATACACGGCCATAAACGTGTCGATAATTACTACTGGATGCGTGATGACGAGCGAAAAGATCCTGAAATCATTGCTCACTTAGAAGCCGAGAATGCGTACACTGCCGCGCAACTTAGTAACACCGAAAAACTTCAACAAACACTGTTTGAAGAACTTAAATCTCGGATCCAAAAAGACGATAATTCTGTACCGACAAAACGCGGGAATTATTTCTACTCATCAGAGATGCGTGGCGATAATGAATACCCAATCTTTGTACGCAGTTCTGATTTCAAAGGTACTGACAAACAAGTGCTGCTTGACGTTAACGAGCTTGCAAAAGGTCATGAATATTATAGTGCATCGGGCTTGTCTGCGAGTCCAAACGACCAGCTTCTAGCCTATGGTGAAGACACAGTCAGTCGCAGAATTTATACTATTCAGGTCAAAGACCTAAAAACAGGCAAGCTTTTAGACGATAAAATTGAAGGCGCGCAAGCGAGTGTTGTGTGGGCTAACGATAATGAACATTTCTACTATGTTAAAAAAGATCCGCAAACCCTTCTAGGTTATCAAGTATATCGTCATAAGCTTGGCACACCACAATCTTCTGACGAACTAATATATGAAGAAGCGGATAACACTTATTACACTTACATAGGTAAAACAAAAGACGGGTCAAATGTTGTCATTTATCATTCAAGTACCGAATCTTCTGGCATGTCTTTTATAGACGCAAATGATAGTAAAGCTAAGGCTGTTCGTTTTATTCCTAGAGAAAAAGGCCTTGAATACAGCGTATCAAAACATAAAGACACCTATTATATTTTAACCAACTTAAATGCGGTTAACTTCAAATTAATGCAAGTTAACGAAAAAGATTTAGGTGACAAATCTAAATGGCAAGAAGTCATTGCACATCGCCCTGAGGTAAAACTAGAAGGGGTTGAGCTTTTCGATAACCACCTTGTTTATCAAGAACGAGAAATGGGTCAGGTAAAAGTAATAGTTCGCTCACTAAAGAATGGCAGTGAAAAAGCGCTTAAGTTCAACGATGATGCATTTGCAGCATACCTTTATGGTAATAACGAGTTAGACAATGACTCAATTCGTATTTACTACACAAGCATGACAACACCAGGTACTCACTATGACTTTAATCTAGAGTCAGGTGAACCAAGTATTCTTAAGCAAAATAAAGTTCTGGGTGATTTCAAAGTTGAAAATTACGCTTCAGAACGTATTTTTGTTACAGCAAGAGACGGCGTTAAAGTGCCTGTTTCTCTTGTTTACCGCAAAGACAAATTTAAAAAAGATGGCACAAATCCATTATACCAATACGGTTATGGTTCTTACGGCGCAACAATGGATCCAAGCTTCTCAAGCAATCGACTTAGCTTATTAGACCGCGGTTTTGTTTTCGCAATTGCCCATATCCGTGGTTCACAAATGCTAGGCCGTCCATGGTATGAAGATGGTAAAAAGCTAACCAAGCAAAATACGTTTAATGATTTTGTTGATGTAACAAAACAACTTGTTGAGCAAGGTTATGCTAACAAAGATCAAGTCTACGCAGTAGGTGGCAGTGCTGGCGGTCTCTTAATGGGTGCGGTGATCAACCAAGCGCCTGACTTATATAAAGGCATTGCGGCACATGTTCCATTTGTCGACGTTGTTACAACTATGCTCGACGAAAGTATTCCACTTACAACTGGTGAATATGACGAATGGGGTAATCCAAATGACAAAGCTTATTACGATTACATGTTAAGTTACTCACCTTATGACCAGGTTAAAAAACAAGATTACCCGCATATTCTTGTTACGACTGGTCTGCACGATTCTCAAGTTCAGTACTTTGAGCCTGCAAAGTGGGTAGCAAAACTGCGCGACTATAAAACAAACGACAACAAGTTGTTGTTCAAAGTAGACATGGAAGCAGGACACGGTGGTGCATCAGGTCGCTTCAAGCGTTTACACGACACAGCGTTAGAGTATGCATTCTTCCTAGATTTAGCGGGAAAAAATAACTTATAAAATAGTTATTCAGTAAATGTAAGGCCGGATTTACTGGTCTTACATTCTCTTACAATTGGGCACACAAATACACACACCTTTTTTAAGATCATTGCTAAAATTAAAACATATCAAAGGCAGTCACAGCGTAGGGATTTGTTATGTTTGCATCAGCGTATAAGAAGATTTTTAGTTTGGTTTTATGTTTTGGCTCAACCTCAGCATTGGCAGAACCTGTTTCACATTTAAATAAATTAGATAAAAGCCATACGCATTCAGCAAGTCATAAACAAAGCAGTGATGATAAAAAGTTTCCAACCAAAAAAGAGTAACCTTATGGTTACTCTTTTTATTTAAAACTGACAGTTATCAAATTTTATTCATATCATTCGTTTAGTGCTTTAAGTAACGTTTCTCCGTCTGAATCTACATTTCGTATAAGCTCTAAGCCCAAAATTTTAGCTATTGTTGGATAAATTTCTAAATTACTCATTTCGGCGATCTCATAACCTTTTTTAAAAGCAGGTCCGGTTGCTACAAACATGGCAGCCATATCATCTGTATTTGCAAAGCCATGAGTACCTTTATAATCAAGTTCGCCATCAAAACTAAAAACACTCGGTGCTTTGGTTTCTAAGATAATATCTGGGATCCTTGGAGTGCCATGGTAATGACGTTGCTTTAAAGTTGTATCATCTAGCACTGAGTAACGATTATTTGCAATAAGACGGAGTTTTTGTTTTGCTCTATTAACGTCTTCAATTGATGAATCACCAGAATAAATAAGTACTCTTGGACCTGTATTCTTAACCGTCCAAGCTTTTGGAATATTCAGGCTGTTAATCGAGATTGTTTTGTCTTTTTTTAATGCAGACATACCATGATCTGCCACCAGCACTAAGTTCACATCATGAGAAAGCTTTTTTAAGCGCTCATCAAACTGCCCGATTAGCTTATCCATTTTTTGCACGGCATCATAGACTTCTTTGCTATCAGGTCCAAAGTCATGGCCCATACTATCGACTAATGAAAAATACCCTGCAACAAAACTTGGTCTTTGTTCTTTTGGTAACTTTAACCACTCAACCATTTGATCGATACGCGTTAGGTAATCACTATGTTTAGAGTAATGATAGTAATAGTCAGGGGTCATGCCATTAAAACGCGCATCAGATTCAGGCCAGAAATAGGCAGCTGATTTGAGCCCTTGCATTTTTGCCAGATTCCATAAAGGTATTCCATTGAGCCAAGTACTATCACCTTGCCCTTTACCCATCTTATAACAATCACCTCTTTGTTTATCACAGAACTTATTGTCGATAATACCGTGATTGACCGGTAGTAAGCCGGTAATTATGGATATATGATTTGGAAAGGTTTTACTTGGATATACAGGCCACATTTTAGTGGCTCGAACACCGCTATCAGCGATGCGTTTAATATTTTGAGCGTTATGTTTTTCAATATAATCCCACCGAAAACCATCAAGTGAGATAAGAATGACAGTTTGTTGCTTTGCGATACTGGGTATGGCTATAAGCAATAGGACACAATAAAAAAGTGTTTTGATCATTTAAAATTCCCGTGTTTAAGTGCGTTGTTATTTTGGTTGCTTAAAATGACAAAAGAAACAATATTCGATAAAAGATATTTATAAAATGAAAGAAATCTTCTTTATCTCGGTCTTATTGCGTATTCCCAATTAAAAAGGTTGTTAAATGAAAAAGTTGTATTGCAGTACCAAGGTGGCGCTTTTACTCGTTGGATTATCAAGTTTATTGATGAGCACGAGTATGTTACTGATGGGTAGTCATAGGCATATCGAAAAAACTGTCAATTTTTTTGGCTTAAACTCACTCCTAAGTTATGAACTTGCTAACATGTTGGCTGCTTTATGCTTTTCTTTACTTGCTTTATTTTCGATACTATCTATGTACTTTGAAAAAACTAAACCAGCCTTAGCATCCCTACTTATTGTTGTATCTTCTGTACCATTATTGAGCCTTTTTTCGACGGGTATGTGGATTGAAAGTATGGGCGGGTTTCCTGTAATCGGAGCAGGTCAAGGTGTAATCAAGTATTTTGCGCTTCTCTCAATTGGCATTTGTCTACTTAATCCAAAACTGTCTCAGCATGCAATGCAGTGGATAGCGATATTCCCAGTTTTGGTGGTACTCGTTTGGATCGGGGGTATGAAGTTTACCTTGATAGAAGCTCAAGGTATCGAAGACCTATTACAAACTTCACCATTTATGTCTTGGATGTATAGTGTTTGGGATTTACAAACTGCCTCGAATTTAATTGGTGTTTATGATTTGTTAGCTGTCGTACTTTTAATTGCAGCCATATATAACAAAAAAGTACTTTGGATTGGCGTATTAATGTCACTTGCAGTTTTTGTCATGACACAAACATTTTTAGCTACAACCCCAGGCGCAGTTACGACATCAACTATTTTATCTACTACTGGCCACTTTTTAATTAAAGATTTATGGTTTATTGCGAATTTGATTTTCTTTTTAAAGTTTACCGAACAAAAAGTATGATAAAAAAAGGGCACGTTTAGCGTGCCCTCTTATATCCTGATTATTTATATTTACCATAACTGCCATCATCAAATAATGACTTGAGTTCATTGGCAAAGCTCACAAACTTTTCTTTAATCGTGCGCTTAATTTCAACGTCAATTGAACCTAACCACAGTTTGCCTTTAATCTTTATAGTCGGTGCTTGTTTCGGCGCAATTGACGGCGCTTTATTTTCTACGTTACCAAGAATGCAAAAAGCCTCGCAGATCACATTTACACCTTCAGGGATTAAAATTTTCTCTGAACCCAGTATGCAATTTACATTTACTGTGACTTCTTGATGCTCAAATACAGCATCGGAAAAGTCTAAGGTTGTAGAACCCAACACATTCAATAAGTTAATTTCTTTTGGTACCGCCCATTTGCCTGTTCGAGTGCTGTTTCCTAAAACCGTTTTAATATCTAGCTTGTCACCTGCAGACTTTTGTCCGTAATTAATATTCAGGCTCGCATCTTTTTGCGCCGTATACTTCTCGTCAGCTTGCATAGTAAGATCTGCTGTTAGGGCGACGATTTCAGCGTGAACCTGTGTACTCATCGCTTTGTCTAAACGTCTTTCAAATGCCTCTGCGGAAATAACACCATGGCTATAGTTGTAAATTAGGTTGTCTATAACTTCTTCTCTAACTTGTTCAATAGGTCTATCTTCTAATACGACGCTCATGTTATTTCCCTACTATGTAATACCAATCTGCAGTAACACTTAATTAAGCTGTTTAGTATAGTGAGTGACTGATTCAACTTAATCATTCAATAAGTTGTACCATTAAAATTGCATTTCTTAAATTTAAAGCAACAACCGAACCAAAAATAAAGTCATTATAATTCAATGCACTAATTCAGCTGGCATTTCTAACCAAGTTACTTTCTCACCAAAATTTGAGTGTTTTGACTAATAAATAACATATCTCCCAAATTGAAAAAAGTGATAGATAATTTAAATTGCTATCTCGGGCTTTCGCAACTCCCTTTCAATGTTAAAATGGTACGTAAATTATATAGAACTATAAGCGCAAATTATGAAAGTAATCTCATTTAACATTAATGGCCTTCGTGCTCGTCTTCATCAATTGCAAGCATTAATCGACAAACATCAACCTGACGTAATTGGTTTACAGGAAATCAAAGTTCACGATGAAGCGTTTCCGGTTGAAGATGTAGAAGCTATGGGCTATCACGTTTATTTCCATGGTCAAAAGGCACATTATGGTGTCGCACTGATGTCAAAGAAACCTGCTAAATCAATCAAAAAAGGGTTTTCGACTGATACAGAAGAATCCCAAAAACGTATGATTTCAGGTGTATTCGAGAATGACAAAGGTGAAGATGTGATCATTCATAATGGATACTTCCCTCAAGGTGATAACATAAATCATGAAACCAAATTCCCATACAAGCGTCAGTTCTATAAAGACTTAATGACACACTTAAATGAAAATCACACGCCTGAAGAAAATGTCATTGTGATGGGTGATATCAATATCTCACCAATAGATTTAGATATCGGTATTGGTGAGCCAAATAAGAAGCGTTGGCTGAAAACGGGCAAATGTTCATTCCAGCCAGAAGAACGCGAGTGGCTTGCGACGTTAATGGATTGGGGATTTAAAGATACTTTCCGCGAATTAACACCAGAAAAGACAGAACGTTACTCGTGGTTCGATTATCGCTCAAAAGGTTTTGATGATAACCGAGGCCTTCGCATTGATGTAGTGTTAGCGACTGAATCATTGATGGCCAAATGTGTAGAAAGTGAAATCGATTACGAATTAAGAGGCATCGAAAAGCCTTCTGATCACGCGCCAATTTGGGCCGAGTTTAAATTTTAATTAGAACTCACTCTATGTTATTGACCCCGCTTATTACCTTAATCATATTCGCGTTTACTATCGATAAACGCGAATATTTAACGCTTTGGCATAGGCCTATCCGACAAACTGGTGTACTTGCTTGTTCAGTTGTACTGGCACTGCTTTGGCAAATTAAAGCGGGGATTTTGCCCTATCTAAATATTCATATATTGGGAATAACCGCAATTACTTTGGTGCTTGGCTGGCGGTTAGCAAGTTTAAGTGCTCTACTTACCAGTCTCTTATTGCTTGCTTTTGGCACCATTCAATCTTCCGAATTTGCCGACTTTTATCTTTTTACTGCGCTACTTCCCATATTGGTCAGTTACGGCCTATTTGTGCTGTGTTACAGCAAATTACCAAGACATTTTTTTGTATATATTTTTGTCTGTGCATTTTTATGCGCAGGCTGTATTGGCGCATTCAAAATATTGTCGTCAGGTGTATATTATTGGCTAATTGATACGTACACATTCCAACAGTTATTAGATAACTATTTATTTTATGCAACGTTAATTTGGTTTCCCGAAGCCATGTTAAATGGTATGGCAATCACTTTACTTATTACTTATAAACCCCACTGGGTTAAAACCTTTTATGATAAGGAATACTTAGATAAATGACGCTAATTTATCACTGTCCGCTTTGTCAGGCTCCGTTAAATAAAACAGGCAATAGCATGTCTTGCGAAAACAGACACCAATTTGATTTCGCCAAAGAAGGCTATGTCAACTTACTGCCTGTTCAGAATAAAAAATCAAAACAACCCGGTGATAATTTAGATATGGTTCAAGCGCGTCGTGCCTTTTTTGCAACTGACCATTATCACTTTTTGAGACAAGAGATTGCCAATCTAATTTCACTATCTTCTCCTCAAACATTGCTCGATTTAGGCTGTGGTGAAGGATTTTATACGCACTTATTTGCCAATGAACTGCCCGAATGTGATGTATATGGACTCGATATTTCAAAATCAGCCGTTAAATATGCGGCTAAGCGATATAAAGAGGCCAATTTTAGTGTTGCTTCTGCTAAACAAGCACCATTTGCAAATGAAAGTATGGACTGTGTTGTCACTGTGTTCGCCCCCGTTTTTGAACAAGAATTACAAAGGCTGGTGAAGAGCACAGGTAAAGTAATTTTAGTGAACCCGGGCCCTAAACATTTATTTGAGCTTAAGTCGTTAATTTACCCTGAAGTGAATTTACATGCACATCCAGATACCCCTGCTGGGTTTAAATTAGTTAAACACCATGAGCTTGAAAAACAAATAGAGATTAAAACAGAAATCATTGAGCATTTAATACAAATGACCCCATTTGCTTGGAAGTTTAAAGAGAGTCACTATGACGCTTTAAAGGAAAAGCAGAGCCATACAATCACCCTATCATTTTATTTAAGCGAATATGAGAAGGTTTAAATAAAACTATCTTGTACACCCCCCCCCTTTAATTAAATGATTACTTTGAGGATGGGTATAGCTGAAAAGAGCAGTTAAAACTGCTCTTTTGTAAATGCTTTATCCATTTTCTCAAACATGTCTTTTAACAGTTTTGCCAAAGTTCGATAAGTGGGTCTGCGCGACTGTAATTGCATGGGCGCATCATAACCATTGGCCACCATCTTATTAAACAATTCTTGATACCAAGTATTTAAAGATGGATTAAGCGGCGTATCAGCACGCTTCCCTAGCCAAAGTAAACCTTGAGCAGGCAAAGATATAAAAAAAAGTGCAATGGCTAAAGATTGAGGTACATACTGATTTCCCAACCAATTGGTTTGTAGTACTAACGTTATCACAGCAAGTAAAGGCATTACACTGATCGCAAGTTCAGTGGCTTTTATGACTCTAAATTCTGCAAACATAGGCGCAAGCTCTTTGCGCATAGGCCATTCTTTGGCGTACTGTCGTCCAAGTTGCATTTGAGAAATGAGACTTTTTTGCATTAGGACTCCTAGAAGCTAACTATTCGGTCAAAATTGGGGTAAAATAAACAGTTATCATTGTCTATTATACCTTTGTATTACTGCGTAGCTTAAACCGCGACTTCGCTTTAAGCTTAATACGCATTTACTGTTATTGTCAAAATTGGAAATGCATATGCCCTCATCTCATGTACTGGTTTTAAATTGCGGAAGCTCTAGTTTAAAGTTTGCCATCATCGACACTGTGTCAGGTGACGAGCTTCTTTCAGGTCTTGCTGAACGTTTAGGCGAGCTAGATCCGCAAATCAAGTACAAGTTTAATGGTGATAAGCAACTTATCGCGCTATCACCAAACGATGCTCATCAAACTGCAATTGCAAAGTTAGTTGAACTAGTAAAGCAATTACAATTAGATTCAAACCTCATTGCTGTTGGACACCGTGTTGTTCATGGTGGCGAGCACTTCACAAAATCTGCATTAATCACACCTGATGTGATAGAAGCAATCACAAAAACTTCTTCACTTGCGCCATTGCATAACCCAGCTAACTTGCTTGGTATCGAAGCGGCGCAATCTGCGTTTTCTCATTTACCGCAAATTGCTGTGTTTGATACCGCATTTCATCAAAGTATGTCGCCAGAAGCTTTCTTATATGCGCTGCCTTATACGCTTTACAAACAACATGGGATCAGACGCTATGGTTTCCATGGCACCAGTCATGCTTTTGTATCGGCAGAAGCAATCAAGATCTTAGACCTTAACGAAACAAACTCCAAGGTTATTAGTGCGCATTTAGGCAATGGTTGCTCTGTTACAGCTATTAAAAATGGTAAATCGGTAGATACCAGTATGGGTATGACACCACTTGAGGGATTAGTCATGGGTACGCGCAGTGGCGATATTGACCCTGGCATTTTCAACTACCTGACTGAACAACTGAATTACTCCGCAAAGCAAATAGATACGCTCTTGAACAAAGAAAGTGGCTTACTTGGCATTAGTGAACTTTCTAATGATTGTAGAACCATTGAAGAATCTGCGGCTGACGGGCATCAGCAAGCAGCACTTGCATTAGATATATTCTGCTATCGTTTAGCAAAACAAATTGCAGCGTTTGTAGTGCCATTAGGTGGGTTAGACGCACTGATTTTCACGGGTGGCATTGGTGAAAACTCAGATGTAATTCGCGCTAAAGTCGTTGCACATTTATCTTTCTTAGGTTTAGAAATCGACAATGATAAGAACCTTGCGGCACGCTTTGGTTCTGAAGGTGTGATCACAAAGCAAACAGCGCCATGTGCCATTGTGGTGCCTACCAATGAAGAATGGATGATTGCCAACGATGCAGCAAACATTGCACAGGAGCAAAAATAATGAGCCGTAGGATAATGTTAATCCCCATCTCTACTGGGGTTGGTTTAACATCTGTTTCTGTTGGTCTCGTACGTGCGCTTGAGCAAAAAGCAGTAAAAGTAAACTTTTTCAAACCCATTGCTCAACCTCGTAAAGACGATATAGGGCCTGAGAAATCGACGGTTATTGTGCAACAAGGTTCGACTATTCAGCCTCCAATGCCTTTTGAACTTAGTTATGCTGAACAAATGATTGGTGATGGTAAAGGCAATGATCTGCTAGAAGAAATCGTTGAGCGCTTCGAAAGTGCCATCTGTGATGATGAAGTTGCGATTATCGAAGGTATGGTGCCAACTCGCCTTCAGCCTTATGCTGGTCGTGTTAACCGTGAAATTGCACAAACACTTGGTGCAGACATCGTATTTGTATTAACACCAGGTAATGATACCAACGAACAATTAGAAGATAGATTAGAAATAGCATCTGGCAACTACGGCGGCATAGATCACAGTCGTGTACTGGGATGTATTTTTAACAAAGTAAATGCTCCGCTTGATGAAGAAGGACGCGCGCGTGCTGATTTAGTTGATCAGCATGAACCTGAAGAACTTGAAAATGAAATGAACCGTTTGGCGTCATTACCTATTTTCAGGAAACACCCGTTTATGTTACTTGGCGCAATTCCTTGGGACTTCGATCTAGTCGCGCCACGTGTAGCAGACTTAAGTGATTACCTAAAAGCCGAAGTGATCAATGCCGGTGACATGGCCCATAGACGATTACGCCGTGTCACCTTTTGTGCCCGAACGGTATCAAATATCTTGAATCACTTTACCCCGGGTGCGCTACTGGTTACACCGGGAGACCGCTCTGACGTGTTAGTGGCAGCGTGTTTGTCAGCTATGAATGGTACCAAGTTAGGTGCGATTTTATTGACGGGTGGTTTTAAACCTGAACCACGCATCATGACTTTATGTGAACAGGCAATGGAAACGGGTCTGCCAATTCTAGCCACTGAAGCTGATACTTGGCGTACATCTTTGTTACTTCACAACTTTAATATGGAAGTACCAAGTGATGACGAACAGCGTATTGAAAAAGTAAAAGAGCATAATGCTGCGAACATCGACTCAGATTGGTTAGATACTTTAGCCAAAGACGTTGCGAAAACACGCAAGCTTTCTCCTCCTGCATTTAGATTCTTGTTGACCGATTTAGCGCGTCAAGCAAAGAAAACCATTGTGCTTCCTGAGGGCAATGAACCTCGCACTATCAAAGCTGCTGCAATTTGTGGTGAACGTGGCATTGCCAAAACTGTACTATTGGGTGAAAGAGAAGAAATCGAACGTATTGCGCTTCAACAAGGTGTAGAGCTCAACGAAAACGTGATTATTAAAGATCCGAATGAGATCCAAGATAATTATGTTGCACCTATGGTTGAATTGCGTAAGAACAAGGGTCTTACCCCTGTGGTTGCTAAAGAGCAACTGCAAGACAACGTTGTTTTAGGCACTATGATGCTCGCTGAAGACGAAGTCGATGGCCTTGTATCTGGTGCGGTGAATACCACAGCGAATACTATTCGCCCTCCTCTTCAGCTCATTAAAACTGCGCCGGGTTCATCTTTAGTCAGTTCTGTGTTCTTTATGTTACTACCTGATCAAGTATTAGTTTATGGTGACTGCGCTATTAACCCAGACCCTACTGCTGATCAACTTGCCGATATCGCCATTCAGTCAGCTGACTCTGCTGCGGCATTTGGTATTGAGCCACGAGTGGCCATGATCAGCTATTCTACAGGTGAGTCTGGCCATGGTGCTGATGTAGATAAAGTGCGTGAAGCCACTAAAATTGCTCAGGAAAAACGTCCAGATCTTGAAATTGATGGCCCACTACAGTACGACGCAGCGATTATGGAAAACGTAGCTCGTAAAAAGGCTCCAAACAGTAAAGTTGCAGGTAAAGCAACGGTGTTTGTATTCCCAGACTTAAATACTGGTAATACGACTTATAAGGCAGTACAAAGAAGTGCTGAACTGGTAAGTATTGGTCCTATGCTTCAAGGTATGCGCAAACCTGTGAACGACTTAAGCCGTGGTGCACTGGTAGAAGACATCGTTTATACGATTGCGCTTACGGCTATTCAGTCTAAACAATTAGCAGATCAAACAAACTAACTCTGTTTGTACAATTGTAAAACTTAGCTAAGTGTTGAGGGTTTAACTTTTTAACACTTAGCTATACTATAGACATATAGCCCAATAAACATAAGCGACTATGTCAAAGCAAACATTACAATTGTTAAAACAGGACTTTTCAATACATAGCCTTGACGTTGACCAAACAATTCCTAACCAAGTGTTAGCGTGTGATATTTTCTTTATTTCTAAAACACTTGAAGAACTCTCTATTGTTTGCCCTTCAGATATTGAAGTTGATAGTTTTGCCACTGAAGCACATTGGCGAGCATTAGAAGTGATAGGTCCACTTGGTTTTTCTTTAACAGGGATCATGGCCAATATATCTGGTGTATTAGCAAATGCTAAAATCTCCATTTTTGCCATTTCCACTTATGACACTGACTATGTTTTAGTCAAAGAGCAACAAATTCAAGACGCAATTAATGCGCTGAAAAAAGACGGATACACGGTTCTTTAATGCAGTTTTCTCAATCAATTCCTTTTGCGCCTATCAATGAAATTGTTGACCCAGTTTTACATCTCGCCAGTCCGTTTAGCGGCAAAGTACAGTCTTTGAAACAGCACCCGCTTTCCCTATTTTCTTCTGGCATGATTGGAAGAGGCGTGACTGTAGAGTTGACCCAAGGAAAAGTTACCGCGCCATTTGACGGTAAAATTGAACAAGTTAAACGCCATGGCTATGAGATTATATTGGTTGCAAAAAATGGCTTGAAGTTACTTATTCATATTCAGCCACCTTCAGAACAAGCCAATACAAGTTTGCAAATAACCAGTGCCTTTGGCAAAAAAGAAGTCAAGCAAGGTGAATTACTTGCTTACTTCGAAACCACGCACCTAGAAAAACCACTCCTCGGCAGTTTACTTATTGTTAACGCAGATAAATTAGGTCCTTGCTTTTACCCGTTGAAGCAAGTGCGTGCTGGGCTAGACCCACTCATTACAATTACTCAAAACCAGAATATTTAAGAGGCTCTTATGATCACTATGTATGGCATTCCGAACTGTGACAGCATTAAAAAAGCAAAAAAATACCTTAGTGACAACAATATTGAATTTACTTTTCATGACTACCGCAAAGACGGCGTTTCAGAAGAGTTAGTGACTGAATTTTGTAAAAATTTAGGTTGGGAGCAAGTATTAAACAAACGCGGAACAACCTACCGTGCTTTATCAGATGATGAAAAGAGCAACCTATCTGAACCATCTGCCATTACTCATTTAGTTGCGGCTCCAGCGATGATCAAACGCCCTATTCTTAAGGTGAATGGTAAACTACACCTTGGTTTTAAAGCAGCCCAGTATGATGAGATTTTCGCTTGATGGGCAGTCAAAATAATACACCTCAACATTCTGAGGTTGTTTCACTAGCCCAAGCATTGATCCAAAAGAAATCAGTGACTCCTGAAGATGCTAACTGCCAAGCCTTAATGAACGAGCGTTTAGCTAAACTTGGTTTTAACATTGAAGAGCATTTTTTTGTCGATACATTAAATACTTGGGCAAGGAAAGGCACTGATAGCCCACATTTTTGCTTTGCAGGTCATACTGATGTTGTGCCTACAGGCGATGAGAATGAATGGCAACATCCTCCTTTTGACGGTGTCATTGAAAATGGCATATTACATGGCCGTGGTGCCGCTGACATGAAAGGGTCACTGGCGGCTATGGTGGTTGCAACTGAGCGGTTTGTAGAAAAGCACCCTGAGCATAAAGGCTCTATTTCGTTTCTAATTACATCGGATGAAGAAGGTCCATTCATTAATGGCACCACAAAGGTAGTCGATCTACTTGAAGCAAGAAATGAAAAAATCGACATGTGTTTGGTCGGTGAGCCTTCTTCTCGTGACCGACTGGGTGATGTAGTCAAAAATGGCCGTAGAGGTTCTTTAACAGGACATTTAACTGTAAAAGGCAAACAAGGCCACGTTGCATACCCCCACTTAGCGCATAACCCTATTCATGCGGTGTCTCCTGCTTTGGCAGAGCTGAGTCAAACTGAATGGGATAAGGGCAATGCATTTTTCCCGGCAACCAGCTTTCAAATATCAAACATTCAAGGCGGCACTGGCGCATCTAACGTCATCCCTGGTAGTGTGTATGTGCAGTTCAATTTTCGTTTTTCAACAGAATCAACGGTTGAACAGCTACAACAACGCACAATCGCAATCCTAGATAAGTTCAGCTTAGAATACGACTTAAACTGGATTGTAAATGGCCTACCATTTTTAACTGAGCCTGGTGAATTGCTTGATGTGACTTTGGCTGCCATCGAAGAAGTAACCGGTTTGCCGAGTACACCAGAAACAACTGGCGGCACATCCGATGGTCGTTTTATTGCGCAAACTGGCTGTAAAGTTATAGAGCTCGGGCCAATTAATGCGACCATACATCAGGTTGATGAACACGTTAGCTGTGATGATTTAGACAAACTGGCTTTAGTTTACGAGAAGATACTCGAGAAGTTACTTAGCTAATGACTTTATCTGATATGGCCGCTTGCGCTTGCGGCCTTTCTGAAGCGCATTTGACCGAATACAAAGGCAAACAACTTCATCAAGGTATTATCGATGATTTTCTAGATTTAGAATTAGCCGCAAAGAATGCTGGGTTCGATTTAGAAATTGCATCTGCTTATCGCAGCTTCGAACGTCAATCTCTTATCTGGAATAACAAGTTTTCAGGTAAACGCCCTATTTTAAATGCGAATAACGGACCTGTTGACATTGCCAACCTCTCAGAAATCGAGATTATACAAGCTATTATGCTTTACTCGGCGATGCCTGGAGCTAGCAGGCATCACTTTGGTACTGACCTAGATGTATTTGCTCCTAACCTATTAAAGCCCGGTCAAACATTACAGCTCGAACCATGGGAGTATCAATTTGACGGGCCTTTTTACACGCTTAATATCTGGCTAGACAAGAACCTTTCTAAGTTTGGTTTTTACCGACCTTATGAGGAATTCAAAGGCGGTGTCGCTAGTGAACCTTGGCATATAAGCCACATAGCATGCAGTCAAGATTTGTTTGAATATCAGAATATTGAGAATATTAATCAAGCGCTAAAAGCATCAAATGTATTTGGTCGCAATACACTTATTGAAAATATGCCTAGTCTATATGAGCGTTTCGTGAGTAATGTTTGCGAGTTATAAAACTAACTCGCATTTCCCTCAATTAATGCAAGTAAGTGCTTAAAAAACTCTTCTTTTCCAAAGATTTTAAATCCAGTTTCACTTAACACTAAACGCATCTGCACTCGACTCCTCGACTTCATATAGCTAAACCTAACTTCGTTTTGAGCATAAACTTGGCAGTGTATCTTAAGCGGGCTCTCTCCCATAACCTCTATGTGCGTATCTCGCTGTAAATCATTTAACTTAGAGCAAATTGGTACTAATCCATGAGAGTTTAGTAGTTCGCATAAAAAGTCTAATTGCTCGTTGGCTTTTGGGGTTATTTCCGATGACATAGTTAATAAGCTTAAGATTACATTGGTTAATATTAAACCACAGATTTAAATAGGTGTTTTGATATTAATTAAAGAATTTTTGTAATTTCGAATTCCTGTGTTGCTCCATGCATAGTCCATTCAAATTCATCATGCACTTTTTTATTCATGAGCACCTTACCAAGTGGCGATGCCGGTGTGATTGTCCAAACGACTGTATTTTTTATATCTAGTTTCAAACCGCCTTCTGTAGGGCCAATAAAATACCAAAAAATATCACCCTCTTCGTTCTCACAACTTACTAAACTACCAATGACAATCGATTCAGAAGGACACAACTCATAAATGCTATCAAAAGCTTTAATTGCTTTATGCGCATCGTCTACACGTTCGCTCTGGCCCTGAGCTAGATAAGCCGATTCAATACTTAAAGAATCATATTGTGTTTCGGCGGCACTTTGTTCGTGCGTCGCATCTTCTCTCGCAGAATTTGCTGCTTGTACTGCCTCTTGAAGTTTTGCTTCAAGTGCAAACTTTAAATATTCGATGAAATGCTGTTTGTTCATATTTTTTACTGCTTAAATGCTCAAATCATTGGTAATGTAAGGCTAACTTGCTTTATAACGTCATCAATTGAATAATCAATAACGACTTGCCAGACCATATCGTCGGTATCACATGCGCCAACAATCCCCTGAGTTATGTACGTATCGTTATTTATTTGAGAGAAGAATAATGGAATATAGCCCATATTCATTGACTTGCCGTCAATTTTGGCACTCCTGATCTCAAAGGACCTTCCTTGCTCTACTCGAAGACGAATTAAAAACTCAGATTCTGCTTTTAACCTCAAGTTATCATTGACCCAAAGTGTAACACCATCCGCTAAATGACAGGTTGAAACGTCAATGCAGTTTTGAGGAGGAAGATAACTTTCACTTTTTTCTGAACTTTCATGTATAATTGTATCTGAGTCTGAACAAGCAATTGCTAACAGGCTCAAAACCAATATAAAGAAGTGATTAAAAGTCTTTGTCATACTAGTTTTAGGTTGGATTTTAAAGGGCAAGTCTAAGCTTTTCTAAAATTGAACGCTACTAGAAGCCGTCATTATTTGCGATAACTGCAAAAAATTGATTGATGTCATGATTTCACTTCTTTTAGGTATCTTTTTTTTTGCAAAAAAATTACTATTACCATGCAAAAAAAAGGGTTTCTCGAGCTTGTTTTTTAAGCGTTTTTATCAAATTTCAAACGTTTTTATGACGAGTTTGTGAAATAAATAATAGGGCCTGCTTGCAGGTAATTCATTTCTAATCGCAACAATTGCAGCGGAATCCAGAAAATGAGCCAATCAGTAGCATCACAATCTGAGTACAACTACACGGTTGTACGCCAATTCGCTATCATGACAGTGATTTGGGGCATTGTTGGTATGGGTGTAGGTGTGCTTATTGCAGCACAGCTTGCTTGGCCAGCTTTGAACTTTGACACTCCATGGTTAACGTACTCTCGACTTCGTCCGTTACACACGAACGCTGTTATCTTCGCATTTGGTACTAGTGCGCTATTTGCAACATCTTACTATGTTGTTCAACGCACATGTCAAACGCGCCTTTTCTCTGACAAACTAGCCGCTTTCACCTTCTGGGGTTGGCAAGCTATCATCTTAGCTGCAGCTATCACTCTTCCTCTTGGTTATACAAGCGGTAAAGAATATGCTGAGCTTGAGTGGCCAATCGATATCGCTATCGCGGTAGTTTGGGTAAGCTATGCAGTCGTATTCTTCGGTACTCTTATCAAGCGTAAAGTATCACACATCTACGTAGCTAACTGGTTCTACGCTGGTTTCATCATTACTGTTGCTGTTCTTCACATCGTTAACAGCATGGCGGTTCCTGTATCTCTGGGTAAATCTTATTCAATTTACGCGGGTGCAGTAGACGCAATGGTTCAATGGTGGTACGGTCACAACGCAGTAGGTTTCCTACTTACAGCTGGTTTCTTAGGTATGATGTATTACTTCGTACCAAAACAAGCAGGTCGTCCTGTTTACTCTTACCGTTTATCAGTAGTTCACTTCTGGGCACTTGTTTCTCTTTATATCTGGGCTGGTCCTCACCACCTTCATTACACAGCATTACCTGACTGGACTCAGTCATTAGGTATGGTTATGTCTGTAATCTTATTCGTTCCATCTTGGGGTGGTATGATTAACGGTATCATGACGCTATCTGGCGCATGGCACAAACTACGTACTGATCCTGTTCTTCGTTTCTTAGTTGTTTCACTGTCTTTCTACGGTATGTCAACGTTCGAAGGCCCAATGATGGCTATCAAGTCTGTGAACGCATTATCACACTACACTGACTGGACAGTTGGTCACGTACACTCTGGTGCACTTGGTTGGGTTGCTATGATTTCTATCGGTGCAATTTATCACCTAATCCCTGCACTATTTGGTCACGGTAACATGTACAGCGTTAAGTTAGTTAACACGCATTTCTGGTTACACACTGTGGGTGTAGTTCTATACATCGTAGCTATGTGGATCTCAGGTGTAATGCAAGGTCTAATGTGGCGTGCAGTTAACTCTGACGGTACGTTAATGTATAGCTTCGTGCAATCTCTTGAAGCATCTAAGCCTTTCTACATCATGCGATTTATTGGTGGTGTATTCATCGTAGCGGGTATGTTAGTTATGGCATATAACGTTTACCGTACAGTTGCAGCGAAGAGCGGTTCTTTAACTGCCGACGCTAATACTCAAATGGCTTAAGTGGGGTGTAATGTATGAGCAATAATAACTCTACCAACAAACATGAGATTGTCGAAAAGAACGTTGGCCTTATGGCGATCCTAACTGTTTTCGCAATCAGCTTTGGTGCACTTGTAGAAATTACACCACTGATGTTCCAAGACGATACGACTAAACCTGTCGATGGCCTACGCCCTCTTACAGCTTTAGAAATGGAAGGTCGTGATATTTATGTGCGTGAAGGTTGTTACAACTGTCACTCACAAATGATCCGTCCTTTCCGTGACGAAGTTGAACGTTATGGTCACTACTCTGTAGCTGGTGAATCTGTTTGGGATCACCCGTTCCAGTGGGGTTCTAAGCGTACTGGTCCTGACCTAGCTCGCGTTGGTGAGCGTTACTCTGATGACTGGCATTATGCACACTTAATGGACCCGCGTTCAGTGGTTCCTGAGTCAAACATGCCAGCTTATCCTTGGTTAGATGAAAATGTACTAGATGGTAAAGACACAGCTAAGAAGCTTGAAGTATTCAAAGGGTTTGGCGTGCCATACACCGATGAAGACATTGCAGGCGCAGCAGAAGCAGTTAAAGGCAAGACAGAAATGCAAGCCCTTATTGCTTACTTGCAGCAACTTGGCACTCACTTGAAGTAATTTATTATGGATTACGGCACATACAGAGGCATTTTGACTCTGGTAATTTTGGTACTATTTGTTGTGATTGTTGTGTGGGCGTATAGCAAGCGTACAAAAAATCGTTTCGACGATGCTGCTAATGCCATCTTTGAAGATGAAAAGAAGCACAACAACACAATCTCTAATGAGGAAAAGGAGTCTGAAAAATGACTAGCTTTTGGAGTATTTGGGTCATCGTATTGACCGTAGCGTGTCTAGCTCTAATCTTCGGCTTACTTCTATGGAACCTGAAAAACTACACAGGTGTTAAAGAAGGTGAAAGCTGTGGCCACGAGTTTGACGGAATCGAAGAATTAAACAATCCACTGCCAAAGTGGTGGACTTACCTATTCTTCGCAACTTTTGTTTGGTCAGTTTACTACTTAGCTATGTATCCTGGTTTAGGTAACTTTCAAGGTTTCCTAAAATGGACAAGTTCTAACCAAGGCGTAACTTCAATGGAAGAGTCTAAAAAGGCGATTGAAGAAGCTAAAGCCAATGGTGAATGGGTTCAGTTAGACCAAGAGTATGTTGCAGCTGATGAGCGTTTTGGTCCTATTTTCCAAGCGTTTGCAAAGCAAGACATCGAAACACTTGCAACGAACGAAGAAGCACTTGAGATTGGTCAACGTTTATATGCGCAAAACTGTTCTCAGTGTCACGGCTCTGATGCACGTGGTGGTATGGGCTTCCCTAACCTAACTGACAACGATTGGCTATACGGTGGCAACCCTGATCAAATCAAAGCAACACTTCTTCACGGTCGTGTAGCTGCGATGCCAGGTTGGGAAAGTGCATTGGGTGAGCAAGGCATTAAAGAAATGACAGCTTACGTATTAAGCCTTTCAGGTCGTAAAGTGAATGCAAAAGACGCTCAAGCAGGTCAAGCTAAGTTTGCAATGTGTGCAGCATGTCACGGTATGGACGGTAAAGGTTCTGTTGCTAACAACAATCCTTTCGGTGCGCCTAACCTAACTGACAATATCTGGCTATATGGTGGTTCTCAACGTGCAGTTGAAGAAACATTAATCAATGGCCGTGCTGGTGTAATGCCGGCTTGGAAAGATATTCTTGGTGAAGACAAAGTTCACTTACTTACAGCATATGTATATAGCTTATCTCAGAATAAATAAGCGAATAGCGAAGATTATTTGAGATCAAAAAAGCCTCCATTTGGAGGCTTTTTTTTAGGTTTTTATAGGCAAATAAGATACTATATCAGCACTGTTTTTTAGCTATGAGCACACTATGAAACCTACCCCTTGGTATAAGCATTTTTGGCCTTGGTTTTTAATGTTCTTTCCTGTCGCAACCATTGTTGCATGTATTGGTCTAGTTGTATTTGCGGTTGGTAATGGCCCAGATATGGTGGTAGATGATTATTATAAAAAAGGTAAAGCAATTGACCTTGAATTAAGTAAATTCAACAAAGCAAAAGCCTTATATCTTCATGGTGATTTAAACGTCGAAAGTGATTTCGTCGAATTTAAATTTACCAAAGGTGATTTTAGTAAAGTTACTGCTCTCAAAGCATCTTTTTATCACCGCACAATTAAAAAACATGATTTTGAAGTTAACCTACTTGCCAATGCAAACGGTAGTTTCACTGCTATTCTTGAAGATATCCAATTAGGCGCTTACACCATATTTATTGAGCCTATGGACGGCAGTTGGAAAATGAAAGAAGACCTTTTAATCCCAACGACTGAAACACTTGAAGTATCACCTGAATACAATAAATCTCTGAAGTAAATCTTTATGTCTAATTCTTGTTTTCATTGCTTAGAGCCAATCCCTGCCGGTTTCGACGACCATATAGAGTTTGAGGGAAAAAATGAAGCAGTGTGTTGTATAGGCTGTAAAGCGGTCGCTGAAACCATCATTAGTCAAGGCATGACCGACTATTATAAGTTCAGAACTGATAGTGCAGGCAAGGTTGAAACCTTAGTGCCTGAACAGCTTAATTTTATAAAAAGTTATGATAATCAAGAAATTCAAGATGACTTTGTCACTCATCAAGGTGACTTATCTGAGGTGCTGTTAAGTGTTGAAGGGATCAGCTGTGCAGCGTGTGCATGGCTGATAGAAAAGCAACTCTTAGCGCTGCCAGGCGTTGCCCGTGTTGATGTAAATACATCGACTTATCGAGCAATGATTTTGTGGAATAAAGACAAAGTCTTGCTCAGTGAAATCATCAAAGCATTAATGGAAATTGGTTATAAAGCTTACCCTTTCCAAGCTGATGATGAAGCCGCGCAAAAACAAGCCACTGCAAAAGCTTACATCAGAAGGCTAGGTGTTGCTGGACTAATGACAATGCAAGTCATGATGTTCGCTTTTGCGATGTACTTTGGCATGTTTTCTGGCATGGAAGAAGACTTCGAACAATATTTCAGATGGATCAGCCTTGTTTTGGCTACGCCTGTGATCCTCTACTCAGCTCTCCCCTTCTTAACCAATGCAGTCAATGGCCTAAAAGCTAAACAGTTAAACATGGATCTACCTGTCTCGCTGGCTATATTTGGTGCTTATGGTGCCAGTTCATACGCGACTGTCATGGAAGTTGGTGAAGTTTATTTCGAATCTATTTGTATGTTTACCTTTTTGCTCTTGCTGGGCAAATATCTTGAGTTTAGGGCTCGACTTAAAGCATCCGAATTCACTGCAAACCTACAAAAACTTTTACCTTTAACAGCCAGAAAGCTATTAGACGATGGAACTGAAGATGTCATCGCTGCACGTAATCTAAAATTAAATGACAGAGTACTTATCAAAGCAGGTGAAACCATTGCAGCAGATGGTATTGTCATCGATGGCAGCAGTACGGTTGATGAGTCTATGATGACCGGTGAGCATCTGCCTGTAAAAAAACAACTAAATAGCCAAGTCTTCGCTGGTACTGTAAATCATGATGGTCTAATGACCATTGAAATCAACAAAATTGGTCAAAATACCCTCCTGAATCAAATCATTCGTTTGCAACATAATGCGTTAAGCAAAAGACCAAAACTGGTTGAGGTGACTGATAAAGTGGCGCAGTGGTTTGTCGCGTGCTTACTCGTATTTGCTTCAATGACCGCGATTGGCTGGTATCAGATTGATCCTGAACAAGCATTTTGGGTCACAATTGCTGTGCTTGTTGCTACCTGCCCGTGCGCGCTTAGTTTGGCTATTCCCACCGCGTTAACTTGTGCTGTGGCCACGTTAACCAAAAAAGGTATATTAATCAAAGAGGCACATGTACTAGAAACACTGACTAAATTAACTCGTGTCGCGTTTGATAAAACAGGCACACTTACGGAAGGTAAGTTTTCAATTGCAAAAACAGCGCTTTTTTCATCTGATTTCACAGAAGAAAAAGTACTCGCCCTAAGTGCAAGTTTAGAAAAATACTCTGAGCACCCTATTGCTGCTGCCTTTTTAGAACATGCTTCTGAGTATCACGAGCTTGAGGACGTGACTGTTCACCCTGGTATTGGGATCAGTGCCAAACTTGATACAAACGAGCTTTCACTTGGTAAAACTGGCTGGTTTGGAGTAAGAGACAGTCAAGCTCAGGCTACATTATTTATCAATCAAGAGCCGATTGCTGATTTTTATCTCACAGATAAAGTCAGAAGTAATGCATCAAGTGTTATTGAGCACCTAAAAGACTCTGGTTTAACTTGCCATATGTTAACAGGTGATAGTTCAAGTGCCGGTGAAACCTTATCAAAACAGCTCAAATTAGATAGTTTCCAATCAAACTGCTCACCAAAAGAAAAGCAAAAAGCCGTTGAGTCTTGGTCAAAAATCAACGAAGTAGTTGCCATGATCGGCGATGGTGTTAATGACAGCCCGGTGTTTAACAGTGCCCATCTCTCTGTGGCAATGGAAACAGGCGCGGATATTTCAAAAAATACCGCCGATGTCGTGCTGCTGAAGAGCGATTTAAATTCAATTAACACGTTGAGAGCAGTCGCAATTACCACTCGTCGTATAGTTAAGCAAAACTTAGCTATTTCACTATGCTATAACGGGTCTATTCTTCCACTTGCTGCATTTGGCTTAATTCCGCCTTGGATAGCCGTGATTGGTATGACAACAAGCTCGATTGTGGTCATTTGTAACTCTCTAAGGTTATTAAAACTATGAGTATCATTTATATATTAATCCCAATTGCGATTCTGTTTGTGATCATTGCAATTGGCATTTTCTTCTGGGCTGTAAGAAGTGAACAATTTTCAGATTTAAATAAGCAAGGTCACAGTATTTTATTCGAAGACGACAAAGACAAGCACTCTAAAAGCAGTAATGAACGAGATTAGTTTATTCAGTGCATTTATTATGGGCCTAGTTGGTAGCGGCCACTGCATTGTCATGTGTGGTGGTGTTGCTTCTAGTCTGCAGCTTGCAAGTAAAAACCTGTCAGCTATCAAAGTTAGTCTAGCATATAATTTTGGCCGTATTTCGAGTTACTGTATTGCCGGTATGCTGGTCGCGACCCTAGGTGCGAGTTTTGCCAAACAAAACACCCACTTTGCCCTAGGCGTTAAAATTTTTAGTGGGATATTTATGATCTTACTTGCGCTTTACGTAATGCGCCTAGCTAACACTCTCAAATTTGTCGAAAGCATGGGTAAAACCCTACTCTGGAAACACATCGTCAAATTCAATAAATTTTTCTTGCCCGTTGATAATTTAAAGAAAGCATTTGGTTATGGCATGTTATGGGGCTGGCTACCCTGTGGCTTGGTTTATTCAGCTTTGATTTGGACTTTACAAGCAAAGTCAGCATTACATGGCGCAAGCATTATGATGGCATTCGCCTTGGGTACTTTACCAGCTATGCTAACCATTGGGCAATCAGCCCAACATCTTAGCCGCTTTTTAAATCACAATCTGGTAAGATTAGCGCTAGGCAGTATTTTTGTATGGTATGGATTCTATCTACTAATCATTGCAACTGATAAATTAGTACATTAATCTATGTCATGCGTCTAATTTTAATGGATTTATTATGGATTTAAGCAATCAAAACCGTTCTAAAGGTAACTGTACTATCAGTTGTAATAACTGCAGTATCAGTCAGTTATGCTTACCATTCTCTCTGAATGGTAGTGAAATGGACAAACTAGATGAAATCATTGAGCGTAAAAAGCCGCTTCACAAAGGTGACTTCCTATTCGAATCGGGTAATGCGCTAAACTCTATCTTCGCTGTAAGATCTGGTTCGTTTAAATCCTACACACTTTCTGAGCAAGGTGATGAACAAATCACAGGATTCCATTTAGCAGGTGATCTAGTTGGATTCGACGCCATTAACAAGATGCAGCATCAAAGCTTTGCGCAAGCGCTTGAGACATCAATGGTCTGTGAAATACCATTTGATACGCTAGATGAGTTAGCTGGCAAATTACCCAAACTTCGTCAACAAATCATGCGTCTGATGAGCAATGAGATCAATTACGATCAAGAAATGCTATTACTGTTAAACAAAAAAACAGCTGAAGAGCGCTTGGCAACTTTCATTTATAATTTATCTAATCGTTTTGGCGAGCGTGGCTTTTCTCGAAAAGAATTTCGTTTCACCATGACACGCGGTGAAATTGGTAATTACTTAGGCCTAACGGTTGAAACCATCAGCCGCCTTTTAAGTCGTTTCCAAAAAGCTGAAATAATTAAAGTTGAAGGTAAATTTATTACCATTTTAGACATACCAGGTTTGGCTAAAACGGCTGCAATTAGTTGTTGATCTAGTACAACTTTTAAAGCCTTTATACTTTCACCTTTGGCTAGATGCGTTACACTAAAAGTGTACAATTTAGCCAAAAAAGGTGAACTCCATGGACCAAATTAAACACATATTAGCAGTTGTAGACCCGACCAAAGAACAACAACATAGTTTGCAACGCTCGGTCAGTTTAGCAAAAAAAACTGGCGCCAAGATCACCGCTTTCCTTTCTATTTACGACTTTTCCTATGAAATGACTACTATGCTCTCTAAAGAAGAGCGTGATGCTATGCGAGACGCTGTAATTAAAGACAGAGAAGCATGGCTAGATGAGTTAACAGCTTCCTTTGTTGATATAGAAATTAACAAAAAAGTAGTTTGGCATAACCGTCCATTTGAAGCCATCATCAAAAACGTGATTAACAGTGATTTCGACTTAGTTGTAAAAAGTACTCATCAGCATGATACGTTAAAATCTGTTATTTTTACGCCCACTGATTGGCACCTTATCCGTAAGTGCCCTGCACCTGTGCTGCTTGTTAAAGACCATGCTTGGCCAGAGCAAGGACATGTGCTTGCTGCCGTGAATGCAGCTTCTGATAATGAACAACATCAAGCACTTAACAATAGAATTATCACAGATGCTAAATTCATTTGCCAAATAGCAAACGCCAATCTCAGCATTGTGAACACGTACCCTGCTACGCCTGTAAATATTGCGATTGAAATACCAGAATTTAACCCTTCTCAATATAATGAAGCTGTTAAAAAACATCATGAAGATGAAACTTATGCTTTGGCTGAGAAGTTTTCTTTAGAACGCGGTCAATGTGTTATCAAGGAAGGTTTGCCGGAAGATGTAATTCCATATGTCGCAAAAGAGTTTAAGTCTGAATTAGTAGTAATTGGCACTGTTGGCAGAACTGGCCTAAGCGCAGCATTAGTCGGGAATACAGCAGAGCACGTTATCGATAGTTTAGATTGCGATGTTTTAGCACTCAAACCTGATGGATATAAAAGCCCATTAGAAGGTTAATTATACTGTGCCAAACCACCTTAGACGTGCAATTTAAGGTGGTTTGGGTATAATGCGCCCTTATTTTTTCCGTCATTTAAATAGGGGGCCGAGTGTCTCACTCAAAAGAAGCCAAAACCGCTTATAACCTGAATAAACTTCAAAAGCGTCTGCGTCGATTAGCTGGTCAAGCTATTGGTGATTTCAACATGATCGAAGAAGGTGATCGTGTCATGGTTTGCCTTTCTGGCGGTAAAGATAGCTACACCCTGTTAGATGTGCTTCAGCACCTTCAACGCGTTGCCCCTATTAAATTTGACGTGTTTGCAATCAACCTTGATCAAAAGCAGCCGGGCTTCCCAGAGCATATTTTGCCTGAATATTTAGATGGTCTAGGCATCGAATATAAAATCGTTGAAGAAGACACTTATAGCATTGTAAAAGATAAGATCCCTGAAGGTAAAACAACTTGCTCACTATGCTCACGTCTCCGCCGCGGCATTTTGTATCGCACAGCAAAAGAAATGGGCGCGACTAAAATCGCCCTCGGTCACCACCGCGATGACATGATTGAAACCATGTTTTTAAACATGTTCTACGGCGGTAAGTTAAAAGGCATGCCAGCTAAACTCATGAGTGACGACGGACAACATATGGTGATCCGCCCTCTAGCTTACTGTAAAGAAGCTGATATTGAACAGTACGCAACAGCACAAGCATTCCCAATAATTCCTTGTAACTTATGTGGCTCTCAAGAAAATCTTCAGCGCAAACACGTTAAAGCCATGTTACATGAGTGGAATAAATCAAACCCAGGTCGTATTGAAAGTATCTTCACTGCGATGCAAAACGTGGTACCTTCGCATTTAGCAGATGGTGAATTGTTTGATTTTAAAAACCTGCAAACAGGCGAAGTAATTGACGGCGGTGATATTGCCCTTGATAAACCTGAGTTTAAAGAACCTGTAATGGCTCAGGAAGAAGAGGATAACTCAGTAAAAATCCAACCTATCGAGTTGGTTTAAGCTTTTTAATACAGTCGCTAATTCAATTAGTGGCTGTATACGTCGTAAATCATAAATCACAGCTACAACTCTTCACGTAATTACTACTCATCTAAACTCATAACTTAAAGAATTTGTTAGACGAACTAGTCAAAATTAGTTTTAAACCTATTCAAAAATCTCAGGTACAAAAAAAGCGACCAATTGGCCGCTCTCTTGGTTAAAACAACGATTAAGCGTCGTTTTGTTCTTCTTGTGCCTTTTCAACTGAAATTGCAAGTTCAGTTAATGCATCTGGGTTTGCAACACTTGGTGCATTAGTCATTAAACAAGATGCCTGCGTTGTTTTTGGGAATGCAATCACATCACGAATGTTGTCTGTACCGCAAAGTAACATAACTAGACGGTCAAGACCGAATGCAAGACCAGCATGCGGTGGTGTACCGTACTTAAGTGCATCAAGTAAGAAACCAAACTTATCTTCTTGCTCTTGTTCTTCAATACCTAGAATGCGGAATGCAGCTTGTTGCATATCGTTATTGTGAATACGAACAGAACCACCACCTACTTCATAGCCATTCAGTACCATGTCGTATGCATCGCTAATAGCCGCAGCTGGGTTAGCTTCAAGTTCTGCTGCAGTAATGTCTTTTGGTGCAGTAAATGGGTGGTGTACAGCATGTAGGTTTCCTTCGTCGTCTTCTTCGAACATCGGGAAGTCTACAACCCATAATGGTGCCCATTTATTTAGATCTGTCAGTTCAAGGTCTAAACCCACTTTCAGACGTAACGCGCCCATCGCTTCATTTACAACATTACGCTTATCAGCACCAAACAGGATGATGTCGCCAGTTTGTGCATTTGTGCGCTCAAGCAGTGAATTAATCACTTCTTCATTTAAGAATTTAGCAATTGGAGATTGAACACCTTCAACGCCTGCATCGCGGTCATTGACTTTCATCCAAGCCAGACCTTTCGCACCGTAGATACCTACAAACTTTGTGTATTCATCAATTTGCTTGCGAGACAGTTTTGCACCGCCTGGTACAGTTAAAACTGCAACACGACCTTTTTCATCGTTTGCAGGGGCAGCTAATACTTTGAACTCTACATCTTTGACAATGTCAGCCACATCAACAAGCTCTAACGGGTTACGCAGGTCTGGCTTGTCTGAACCAAAACGACTCATCGCTTCGCTGTAAGGCATTGTAGGGAAAGTTCCTAAATCTACGTCTAGAAGCTCTTGCCACATTTCACGAATTAAACGTTCTGTAACTTCACGAACTTGAGCAGACGTCATAAATGACGTTTCTAAATCGATTTGTGTAAATTCAGGCTGACGATCAGCACGTAAATCTTCATCACGGAAACACTTAACGATTTGGTAGTAGCGGTCAAAACCAGACATCATCAGTAATTGTTTGAATAGCTGAGGAGACTGAGGTAACGCATAAAAGCTGCCTTTATGCACACGACTTGGTACTAAATAGTCACGCGCACCTTCTGGCGTTGCTTTAGTAAGCACTGGAGTTTCGATGTCTAAGAAGTCATTTGTGTCTAAGAAACGACGCACAAAGCTGCTTGCTTTAGCACGAAGCTTAATTCTGTCTGACATTTCAAGGCGACGAAGATCTAAATAGCGATACTTTAAACGACGCTCTTCAGAGTTTTGCTGGTTAAAGTCTAACGGTAATGGTTCAGAACGGTTAATTACCGTTAAACCTGTGCCTAAAATTTCAACTTCACCCGTTGCCATATCTTTGTTAATTTGGCTTTCAGGACGCGCACGTACAGTACCCGTTACTTTTACACAGAACTCTTGACGTAACGTATTCGCCACATCCATCAGACCTTCAACTTCAGGGTCAAATACCACCTGAACTAACCCTTCACGGTCACGTAAGTCGATGAAAATTAGACCACCTAAGTCACGACGTTTGTTGATCCAACCACATAGTTCTACTTCTTGACCAACATGGCTGCTGTTTAAATTTCCGCAGTATATAGAGCGCATAGCATTCCTGTTTGTTCAGCAAGCTTAGTGCTGAACTTCGTTTAATGAAAAAATTGCTCCAATTATATAAAAATCGCTGTTAATGTCATCCTTGAAGTGCCTAGCTTTCGCATTAGTTTGTAAATTTTCCAACTAATGCACCTATTTGCTACACTCTCGTGCTCAGATTAAGTCATTTATTCAAAAATATGCTTTATTTAGGTTGTCCACAATGGAGTAGCACTCACTGGAAAGGTCGTTTTTTTTCGTCTAACTGTGCGCCAAGCAATATGCTCTCAGAATATGGCCAAATTTTTAACACCGTTGAGGGTAACACCAGTTTTTATGCCGACCCCAAACCTGACACCATAAAAAAATGGTATCAGGCAGTGCCCGAGGATTTTAAATTTACCTTTAAGATACCGAGACGCTTTAGCCATGACATGGCGTTACAATATTGCCAAGATGACTTAAAAGTTTGGCTTGATTTGTTTAGCCCGCTTTTCCCAAAAATCGGGCAAGTAATGCTACAGCTTCCCAAGTCATGTTCACCCGAATATTTGCATCGCATTGAAAAATTCTGTGCTTTATTACCAGAGGAGCTGAATCTTGGCGTTGAAGTAAGGCATTTAGGCTTTTTTGATAAAGGCAACAATGAACGCAGTTATAACCAATTCTTAATGAAACATAATTACAACCGCATCATGATGGATACACGTCCTCTTTTTAGTGAAATACCAAACACAGAAGCCGTCATAGATGCTCAGGCTAAAAAACCTAAAGTACCACTACACGTAATTGCCACCAGCAATGCACCTATAATCAGATATGTCGGCACATCAAACCTTAAAGACAATAGAGCATTTTACAAACCTTGGTTAAATAAAATTCGTTTGTGGCTTGAAGAAGGCAAAACACCCTATGTGTTTTTCCATACTGCCGATAATTATGACGCACCACTACTAGCTAGGCAGTTTATTGCTGATTTAGGTCTCGATCATAATGTCAGTTTGCCATTTCCTGCTGAAAAAGAAGCAAAGCAAAACTCATTGTTTTAGAATTGGATCAAATTAGGAAAGAGAACTGCCAGTGCCCCACCCTTACACACACTACTTCAGCCATTACCCTGAAAATATTCAAGCGCAAGTTGATATGCTTATCAGTAACAATAAGCTACTGACGTTTTTCAAAAATAAATACCCAGTCGGCCATTCACTTAAAAACGATAAATTACTTTTTGAATTCACAAATGAGCTAAAGCAGAGGTATTTGAAGAACGCCCCTAAATTGCAGCAAGTACAATATAAAAAGCAGAAAGATTTAGTAAAAAATGCACTTGGCACACATACTTTTAAACGACAACAGCATGGTGGTAAATTAAAAGCCAAACATGAAATCGCCATTGCTGATCAACTTCGTTTAGCACCTCAGCCAATTTTAAAAGCGTTAGTTGTACATGAATTAGCACACTTCAAAGAAAAAGAACACAATAAAAGTTTTTATAACCTCTGTTGCCATATGGAACCTGAATACCACCAGCTTGAACTTGAGTTGAGGTTATTTTTAGTACTTCAGCAAGAGCAACTCAGTTTTTATTAAGCATAAAAAAAGCAGGCTTAACCTGCTTTTCTATTGAAACTTTTTTGTTTCTTATAAACCTAGCTCAGCTAAAAAATCATCATCAGCATCATCGCTTACATCATTGTTGGCAGCTGCTTTTGTTTTAGAGTTATCTTTTTTATCTTTATTTGCCTTGGCTTGACTTTCAATAATTGAGTCAGGGTCTACAGATTCAGCAATGTCAAAATCATGTAGCTTTATAAACTCAGTCTTATCCATCGCTAGTTCAAGATAGAAAATATTTTGATTTTGCGTCGTAAAAGTTACACGACGAGCTTGTGGTCGATCCATCGTAGTATCAACAGATATTTGTACCTGTTTGTTTATCGCCATCATCTTAGGCTGATTTTGTGTAATAGAAGTGTGTAATTGTTCGCGAACTTTACCGGTAAAATCACCGACCATTTGGTTCATTAACTCACCCAATACGTTTGATACGTCATCAGACAAGTGGCTTTGCGCTATTTCTTCTTCAGGCATTCCCATGTTGCGCATGTAATCCTGATAAATCTCCATTGCAGCTTGTTGCGTAAAGTTCATTACAACAAGGCCAGTAAACCCCCCATCAAACAATACAAAACAACCAATGTCTGGTCGCATGCATGTACGCGTGATTTTTTGTACCATTGCCGAATATGAAATTTGATTGCCACTAGCTGAGGACAAAACTTCGGTCACCGAGTGGCACAGGGTTGATAAAATATCTTCTGTGCTAATCACTTTGTTTCTCGCCATTTTTTTCTCTTTATTAATTAACCGAACTCGTGCATAAGATATGTGACAAGCAATCAACTTACAACAAATATGTAATATCAGTTACACATATTACGAATTTAGCTACTTTACTCACAAACCTATTATTACAAGTGCTTAGTAAACTTTAGAGGTAATCTTCAATTTCTACAAATATCAGTCACACATTATTTTTGCTAGGAATTTTCGTTTCAGAGTTGATTATTTATATCGGCTCTTATTCAATTGCGAAATCTTGGACAAAGGCCAAGTCATAATTAGGCAAATTATCATTACTCCGAGCGTCTCTGTTTGATCTTTTACTACTGCTAGATAGGTACAGGCGAAAATAGTGGAAATTACTAATAACCACAATGCAATATACAATGAACGAAATTTATGAAAAAAATCGCATAATTTAAGGAAAAACATATTCCAATCCTTTCGTTTGGCTGAACTTACAACTTTATAGTTCTTTTGTTTAACAGCATAATCCATGGTGATGTGTTTTAAAACAAAATATTAAGAATATATTTCATTTAAGTTTCAAAAACATACATTCTTCTTACAAATTATCCCTGATTAATTTATATAAAATGCTAAAATACTGCAATTATTTGTAATGAGAGACAAACCGTGACTGGCAAAGACAGTATTTACGCCAATCAAGTTGAGGTCAAAGACTTCTCCTTCGATGCAAATGTCGTCGAAGTATTCCCAGATATGATCCAGCGTTCAGTTCCTGGCTATGCAACTATTGTTAGCACTATGGGAAAATTAGCAGGTCAATACGCGCAGAGCAACTCGAACCTGTATGATCTAGGCTGTTCTCTTGGTGCTGTGACGTTGAGTATGCGACGCAATATCGAGAAAGAAAATTGTAAAATAGTCGCAATTGATAATTCAGCGCCTATGGTCGAACGCTGCAAACTTCACCTACAAGGCTTTAAATCAGATGTACCTGTAGAAGTAAACCTAGCAGACATTAATGATGTTAATCTTGAAAATGCCAGCGTAGTAGCAATGAACTTTACTTTACAGTTTATTCCACCAGAGCAACGCCATGCATTACTTGAAAAAATTTACAATAGTCTAAAACCTGGCGGTGTGCTCCTTCTTAGCGAAAAATTTCGAGGGGAAAATGAACTTGTTGATAATTTACTCATCGACTTACACCATGACTTTAAACGACATAATGGCTATTCAGAATTAGAAATAAGCCAAAAACGCACCGCAATTGAAAATGTGATGCGCACTGATTTACTGAGCACTCATCTTACGCGCTTATCTGAAATTGGCTTTGGCCAAACTCAGGTTTGGTATCAATGTTTCAACTTCTGCTCAATGATCGCGATTAAATAACGGAATTTAAATGAATACTTGGTTTACAGATTTTTACGCGGCCATTGCTAAAGGTCCGCTTAGTCACTGGTTAGATACGCTGCCTGCACAATTAACCCACTGGCAAAAAGAAGCTCAACATGGTGATTGGCCAAAATGGGAAAAGGTACTCAAGAACCTTCCTGAATCAAACACAAACCATATCAATACTTCAGATAAAGTAGAGTTTGGTTTAGAGACAGAGCTATCTGAAGGCCACACAAAACAACTTACGCACTTATTAAAGCGCATGATGCCATGGCGCAAGGGCCCTTTTCATATTCATGGTATTCACATTGATACTGAGTGGCGCAGCGATTGGAAATGGGATCGCTTAGTTGAGCATATCAGTCCACTTCACGGACGTACTGTTTTAGATATAGGTTGTGGTTCAGGTTATCATTTATGGCGTATGAAAGGTGCAGGAGCTGAATTTGTCGTTGGTATTGATCCGTCAGATCTGTTTTTATCGCAATTCCAAGCAATAAAACATTTCAATCAAGATGATAATGTTCACCTATTACCGTTAGGTGTTGAGCAACTACCAGAGCTAAAAGCCTTTGATACGGTTTTTTCAATGGGTGTTTTATACCACAGACGCTCTCCGATTGATTTTCTGGCACAGTTGAAAGCCCAATTACGCAAAGGCGGCGAGCTAGTATTAGAAACACTGGTAGTTGAAGGCGATGTACATACTGTATTAGTACCTACAGATCGCTATGCAAAAATGCGTAACGTCTGGTTTATTCCTAGTACAGCGGCATTAACTCTATGGCTTGAGCGTGTCGGTTTCAAGAATATTCGAGTTGTAAATGAAGATGTGACTTCATTAGATGAACAAAGACGCACAGAGTGGATGGAAACAGAATCTCTGGCTGATTTTCTTGATCCGAACGACCCAACTAAAACCATTGAAGGTTACCCTGCCCCACTTCGTGCGATAATCCTCGCCGAAGCTTAATACAGAATATTAAGCACATATTGTTTTAAAAATACGCAGCATAATTAGCTGCGTATTTTATTTGAGAAGGATATCTGTCCTTACCACTTAGATTCAACTAGCCCCACCTAAGCAATTGTTGTAAAATACGCGCGTTTCTAAGCAACCCCTATTAGCAAATTTGAGGAAAACCTGTGAGCGAGAATAAACAGTCTCTTAGCTACAAAGACGCTGGCGTTGATATTGATGCGGGTAACGCACTAGTTGAACGCATTAAAGGCGTAGTGAAAAAAACTCGTCGCCCAGAAGTAATGGGTGGCATCGGTGGTTTTGGTGCACTATGCGAACTTCCAACTGGTTACAAAGAGCCTGTATTAGTTGCTGGCACAGATGGTGTTGGTACAAAGCTTCGCCTTGCTATCGATCTTAAAAAGCACGACACAGTTGGTATCGATCTAGTTGCAATGTGTGTAAACGACCTTATCGTTCAAGGTGCTGAGCCGCTATTTTTCCTTGACTACTATGCGACAGGCAAACTAGACGTTGACGTTGCTGCTGACGTAGTAACAGGCATTGGTAAAGGCTGTGAGCTTTCTGGCTGTGCACTCATCGGTGGTGAAACTGCTGAAATGCCGGGTATGTACGAAGGCGATGACTATGACATGGCTGGCTTCTGTACTGGTGTTGTAGAGAAATCAAAAATCATTGACGGTACTAAAGTTGCTGCGGGTGATCAGCTAATCGCACTTGCTTCAAGCGGCCCTCATTCAAACGGTTACTCGCTTATTCGTAAAGTACTAGAAGTATCAGGCGCTGATACAAACTCTGAATTCGAAGGCAAAACATTAGGTGAACACCTAATGGAACCTACGCGTATCTACGTTAAGTCTATCCTAGAGCTACTGAAAGACGTAGATGTACATGCCCTTTCTCACATCACTGGTGGTGGTTTCTGGGAAAACATTCCGCGCGTATTACCTGAATCAGCAAAAGCAGTTGTTAAAGGTGATAGCTGGCAATGGCCTGCAGTGTTCAACTGGCTACAAGAAAACGGTAACATTGAAACACACGAAATGTACCGTACTTTCAACTGTGGTGTTGGTATGATCCTAGTTGTTCCTGCTGATAAACTTGAGCAGAGCCTTGAGATCTTAAAAGCACAAGGTGAAGACGCGTGGCACATCGGTGAAATTCAAACTGCAGCAGCCGGTGAAGAACAAGTAGAAATCATTGGTGGTGCTGAGTAATGTCAGCATCGCGTATTGTTGTTTTGATTTCAGGCAGCGGGTCAAACCTGCAAGCCATTATGGATGCTTGCCAAAGTAAGCAAATCGGTGGTGAAGTTGTGTCTGTTATCAGCAATAAGGCCGATGCTTACGGCCTAACACGCGCAGAGAACGCAGGCATTGAAACCTGTGTTCTTAGCCACAAAGATTTCTCATCACGCGAAGACTATGATGCACAACTTGCACAATTAATTGACTCTTTTGACCCAGATCTAGTTGTATTAGCCGGATTTATGCGTATTCTTACTCCTAGCTTAGTGCAAAAATTTAAAGGAAAAATGTTGAACATTCATCCTTCTTTGTTGCCTAAGTATCAAGGGCTGAATACCCACCAAAGAGCAATAGATGCAAAAGACGACGTGCATGGCGTAAGTGTCCACTTTGTAACAGAAGAATTAGACGGTGGACCTGTTGTTTTACAAGCTAAAGTGCCAATTTTAGCGGATGATACAGCAGATTCACTTGCCCAGCGGGTTCACGAACAAGAACATATAATCTATCCTTTGGCGGTCCAATGGTTCAGCGAACAGAGACTAACAATGGAGGCAGACTATGCCGTTTTTGACAATCAACCCCTTCCTCCGCAAGGCGCGCACTACCCAGAATAAATATATTAGCGCTTGGTTTATTACACTAAGCGCTATTTTCTCAACATCGGTTTTAGCCGACACGCTTACTCCCTACCGTGCAGAATATGAAGTTAGCCGTAAAGGTTCAGTTCAAGGCAGTGCACTTCGTGAATTAACAAAGAATACTGACAATACTTTTATACTCACTTATCAAAGCGATATTGAGTGGATGATTTTTTCTGATGAGAGAAATGAGCGCGCGAAGTTCAAAGTAAGCAATAATCAAGCTATCCCACTAGAATATTCAATGTCTCGAACAGGTACAGGACCAGACAAACAGTACAATCTTGTGTTCGATCAAAACAAAAAACAGATATTCTCAAGTAAAAAGAAAAATCCTTTAAAAGTCGATTGGAAAGCAGAGCAAAAAGATTTACTCACCTATCAGCTTCAACTCCGCCATGATTTAAAAGCAGGTAAAACAAAATTTAGCTATCCTATAATCGATAAAAACGGCAACCAACGTAACTATAATTTTGAAATCGATGGAAAAGAAACCATCACACTGCCAATTGGCAATGTTGAAACGATCAGAGTAAAACGTCTTTATGATAATAACAAAAGACAAGCAACTGCTTGGTTTGCACCGGAATACGATTATTTACTTGTGAAAATGTATAAAGGCAAAGAAGGAATTGAACAATTCCAAGTGAAGCTAAAACAGTATGACAAATAGAGTGACTTGCTACGAAAACAAAAAAGCCAAGCATTTGCTTGGCTTTTTTGTTTTTAACACTTCTAAATATTAAATCTTTTCGCCTAACTTAAATAACGCAAATTCGCCAGGCTCCATCTTTTGCCATTGTTCGTCATTAGTTAGTGGTCGAGTTGCAATCACAGTAACAACATCGTTCGGGGTTGTCTCTTGTTGAAAATCAACAACCATATCCGCATCAATTAATGTCGCTTTTCCAAAAGGGGCTCTGCGAGTTATCCAATGCAAATTATTGGTACAAAAAGCCAAAACAAACACCCCATCTGTGAGTAGCATGTTGAAGACGCCTTTCTGTCTTAATTCGTTAGCTAACTTTGCAGCATAACGAAACACAGAAGCCATATTAGAAGGTCGTTTTGGATACTTCTCGCGGATTTTGTCTAAGATCCAACAAAATGCCAGTTCACTGTCTGTATTGCCAACTGGCTTATAGAATTCTGGTTTTAAATCTTGGTAATTTGAAAGTTGACCATTGTGTGCATACGTAATTTCACGACCCCAAAGCTCTCGCGTGAACGGGTGTGTGTTTTCTAAACATGTACGACCTCGATTTCCTTGACGAATATGACTGATCACCGAGACACTTTTAATCGGGTAAGCTTTGACTAGTTTCGCTATTTCAGATGTGCAACTTGGCTCTGGATCTTTAAAAGTACGGCAGCCTTTACCCTCGTAAAATGTAATACCCCAACCATCTTTATGAGGACCGGTATTTCCACCGCGCTCTAAGAGGCCTGAAAAACTAAAACAAATGTCCGTAGGTACGTTAGCCGACATACCCAAAAGTTCACACATGTATATAAAACCCTTTTAAATCAATTTAAAGCGATAAAGAAAGCACTTGCTGGTCACACATTGATATTTAAGTGATGTGGGAGTTTCACTATTCTTTTCACTTTAACAAAATAGAACCAGACGTATTATGACAGCATTCGAAAAGGGTTAACAACAGGAAAGTAATGGTTTACGTAACCAATTCATCACTTATATAAAAAAGCGCTCAGTAGCAGTGATGGCTTAAATTAACAATAACTTTTAAATTCGTTAATTACTATAAAAAGAAAGATACCAACCGTTTGCTAGAGGTTCATCAAATCGAACTAGCCCTTTTTCAGGTAAGCGTTCAAGGGTGAACCCCTGTTCGCTGGGTGTATTAGGGTTTTCAACGTTATATTTATAATCATATGAAACACCAGAGCCTGCAAAACCGGCCACATATTGCTGTATACTTAGGGTGCAATTGACATTTTCACCTTTTTTAAAACCAATAGAAGTTACGCCTATTTTAGATAACCTTTCATCTAAATACTGAATCGTAGGTACATTTTCTCGTTTTGGTACACTCATGCTATAAACAAAACTGCCATCGAAGTATCTAAATGGCTGTGCCACTTTACCCATCTCGCAAACAAAGCTTTGAAGTTCTGAAAATGTGCGCTTATTTTGTTCAAAGTTCATTTTCATTTCTTGAAAGCTAGGTGGCTTTTCACACCCAATAGTTATAAAGCTCAGTAGTAAAATGAATAATCTTTTCATTAATCTTTAGTTCCTTCATGAAATGTAGCGTTATGATATTAATATCATAACTAAATACAACATTGCATTTACAGCTGTTCACATATAAAAAAGCCCCGTGAAGAACGGGGCTGGTTGGGAATATTTTATTTATTAATTATAAACCGAATACCACTTTTTCACTTTTCAGCATGCGGCTGCTTAGGTAGCTAAACACACCGAACAGTCCTAGTGTTACCAATGTTGATAAAGCCAGTTGTGCAACAGGAATGTCATTACCTTTGATAAATTCAATCATGGCGTATTGTTGTGCCGCGATTGGTAGCCACTGTACAACGTCTGTCGCGATATCATAAGTGGTTACCATGCTAAGGCCCATAGGTACAAATAAAACCATAGTTACGTAGGTTTGCGCTTCTTTGAACGACTTAGCCATGAAAGACACAAACACCTGTAAACTTGCCGACATCAATGCAATTGGTAAACCAATCACAAAACAGAACAACATAAACTCAATGCTTAAGTTAACACTAAAGCCAAGCTGTTCCCAAGGCACCATGCCATAAGCAAACTTTGAAACCACTAAGATAAGTGCAAGACCTAACATTGAGAATGTTGCTATTGCACCAGACTTCGCCAAGACGATTTGTAATGTGCTAATTGGGTGACTTAGTAATAATGCAATTGAATTGCGCTCACGCTCACCAGCACTGGTATCAATGGCTAGGTTCATCGCCGCATAAAACAGTGTCAGTACGATAGATAGCGTCGCAATACCTAAGAACATACCGCCTTTAGAGTCAGGCGTCGCTTGATCGTGTACTTGTACATCAACCGCTCTCATAAGCGTTGGATCAACACCTCTTGCCAATAAACGTAAACCCGCTACTTCAGAGTTATAGCGTGCGAGTGAACGTTCTAAACGAGAAATTGACTTACGAAGCTTGTCGTTAGACTTATCAGCTATCACAGTAACCGTTGCAGGGCGGCCTTCAGACATCTTTTCAGCAAAATCATCGCTAATCTCTAGTACGATATCTTTAACGTCTTCGCCTGTACCATGCACAATTTCTTTACTTTCAAGATATTGAACTAGATTAGGAGCTTGCTCTGCGTTTTTAATGGTAATTTTTAAATCTTCTGGTGACGCAAATTGCTTTAACATCACTGAAAATAGTAGACACATAATGATGGGTGTACCAATAGCATAGTACAAACCGGCCATTACTGAACGCTTGTCGCGGCTTGCATCCAATACTTCTTTTTTAAATAAAACTGACAGTAACTTCATCATGCTGCAATTCCTTCATCACTACCGATTAATTCAATAAACGCTTCTTCTAGGCTTTCTTTACCAGTTCGTTCGCATAATTCAGCTGGCGAGCCTTCTGCTACAACTTGCCCTTTCGCCATTACCACAACATGATCACACAGTGCGGCCACTTCTTGCATTACATGGCTTGAGAACAACACGCAGTGCCCTTGCTCTTTCAGCATCAACAGTAACTCGCGAAGAATACGAGTGCTCATTACATCTAGTCCCCGCGTTGGTTCATCTAGAATGATATTGGTTGGCTTATGCACGATTGCTTGTGCCAACGCCGTTTTCATGTGCTGGCCTTGAGAAAAGCCTTGGCAGCGTCTGTCGGCAATGTCATCCATTTTTAATTTACTCAGCACATCTTGGGTTGCAGCTTTCGCAGCATCGGTTTCCATGCCACTGAGCTCAGCATAAAATTGAATGTACTCGCGCGGCGTCAAACGCTCGTATAAACCACATGGATCTGGAAACAACCCCAATTTTTGTTTTGCAGCCATTGGCTCTTTTGCGACATCAATGCCATCAATCTCCGCATTGCCACTGTCAGCTTTTAATAAACCAAATACAGTACGTAAACAGGTGGTTTTACCTGCACCATTTGGTCCCAACAAACCTGTGATTTTGCCATTTTGTGCAGTAAAGCTCAGGTTATTCATGGCTTTTACTGAACCGATTTTCTTTTCTAAGTTATTTACAGAAATCATCTTTTACTCCTTTTCACTCGATTCAGAATCACTGTCTGCTTGCAATGCAACACCATTTAGGTTCATAAAAAACTGTTTGCGATTGTCTTTTTCTAAGCAGGTCGCATCTAATTCTTCAGTCCCATTCGAGTCAATAAATTTACCGACAATACTCGCAGCACAGGTTTGTGATACCACACCGTGTGTTGCGCTCTCAGCAACCAAGTGTTTTGCGTTACTCATTTCTACCATTGCCATTTCAGCCCAACTTGCAGGGGTAGCAGGATCTAAACCGCCTGATAATAAAAGCGTAGGAATATTTGTTTTAACTGGTTCGTAAAAAGACTTGTCTACAGGTTTGGCATCCCAAATAGGACAAGCAATATCAAAGCCTTCAATCATCATTCTTCCCATATATGCTTGGCCATGATCTGCACGAGAGGAGTCAGTTAAATTTGGCCAATCTTCAGAGCAGACGATTGCACTGTGCATGCCCATCGCCATACTATCCATCATATCTGTCGAAGACAGAAGACCGACAATCGGTGAATAATCACCATTCAAGGCTTCACTTATTGCTAAAGGTACTAATGCACGCGTGGTGTGACTGTATAAAGCCATACGGACAGTACTAAATACCTTCATTTTGGTCAGCACTAAGTTTATTTTCTTATGTGTTCTTGGATGACGAACAGTTGTTTCAATGGCTTGTTCATCTAATTGCTCAAGTAACTTGTAGAAGTTTGCTTTAAGATTTGGGTAATTTTTTGAGCAATTTGCATCAGCTTCACATCTATCAAGTAAAGCATTCATCGAATCATCAATCGCCTTACCTATCGCTGTTAGACTTTGCTGCATAGGCACAACACCATCTAGCGTAATGGTAAGCACTGAACTTGGGAATTGACGAGTATATTCTTGTGCTATGCGCGTACCATATGACACACCGTAGAGGTGAAGCCCTTTATAACCTAACGCTTCTTTAACTGCTTCAAAGTCTTTTGCCGCTGCTACAGTAGAATAATGTGTTAGGTCTGTATTAAGCTTTTCCTTACACTTTTCCGTATCTTCTTTAGCGAAGGCATCCATGTCTCCGGTTAAATCATTTAGCTCAAATTGCGAAATTAAATCTGCACCATCACATTGAAGCTTATTAGATTTGCCTGTACCACGCTGGTCAACAAGCAATATATCTCTTGATTCACGTGCATAGCGCAGGTTTCTATCAAAAATGACTGCTAACTCTGTCGCTGATTGTCCAGGCCCCCCCGCAAAACCAAGCACAGCTTCATCTGGTTTACTTGGTTTAATTGCAGGGATGATTGCAAAATGAATGTCTATTTCACCGTCCGCTGGATTATCTGAAACTGGCTGCTTAATGCTACCGCATAATAATCTGTCATCTAAACCCTTTGCATAACATGGTGTAAGTTCTGGTTTTACTTGGTTTTCTTGCTCTGCAATAGCTGAAGATGAAAGCCCCATCATTAACGGTAGAGCCGCTAACTTAAAAAGACCTATTTTTGTCATGTTACTTCTGCTCATCATTGAGTTCCTTGTTGCTTTTTACACACACTATGATACTTTTAACTTAGTGTATTGGTGTATTATTGTATTAATACAGTGAGTTCAGATTAATGCTAGAATTTATTAATGTCAACCCCAGTAGTGGCGATCCAATTTATAAACAATTACACGAGCAAATCGTTCGTTTAATTGTCGGTGGCCAAATACAAGCTGGAGAAGAGTTGCCATCCGTTAGAAAAATTGCAGAATATTTCACCGTGAACCCTATGACAGTGTCACGGGCTATTGGCATGCTTGTAGATCAAGGTTGGTTAGAAAGACGAAGAGGCCAGCCTACTCGGGTTGCAGAGCAGCAACCCCAATCATCGGAACAAGGTCAAACGCTTCTTTATGAAGGAGTAGATCAACTTATTCAGCAGGCTAAACAGCTTGGTGTAACCGTGAACGAACTAATTGAGATAATCTCACAAAGATGGGAGCAATAATAATGACAACCGCCCTTTTGGAATATAAAAACGTTCATAAGATATTTAATCAAAGCATGGTTTTAAAAAATATCAATTTAACCATTGAACCTGGTATGGTTGTGGGTTTACTTGGAAAAAATGGCGCGGGTAAAACAACGCTGTTGCGCAGTGCCCTTGGGCTTATTGAGGTAGATACGGGTGAAGTATTTACCCTCGGTGAAAACCCGACTCAATTAAATGCAGAATTAAAATCACAAGTTGGCTATGTGCCACAACAAGCTTTTGGATACGAAGGTTTTTCAATTAGAGAAGCGTTAGATTTACACTCAAGTTTTTATAGCGAGTGGGATAATACACTAGAGCTAGATTGGCTAAAACGTTTTGAATTAAATTCTGATGATATGGTTGAAAACCTATCTATCGGTCAAAGACAGGCGCTTGCTTTGATCATGGCTATGGCATATAGGCCTAAACTGCTTATTTTAGATGAACCTGTGGCCAGCTTAGATCCCATCGCCCGTCGAGAGTTTATGCTTGATCTTTTTGATCTATCGCTCGAATCAGGCTCTGGAGTTATCTTCTCAACACACATCACTTCAGATATTGAACGAGTCGCGACGCATGTTGCACTTGTAAAAGACGGTGAAATCAAACTCTTTAATGAATTAGATGAACTTAAGACCTCTGTTCGAAAAATCAGTTTCACAAACGAAACGTCGGTTAATTTAAGTGATTTTGACATTCTTAACAAACAGAATAACGCAGCAATCATCTCAGGTTACCAGGACCAAGATATTTCTGGTGTAAATCATGTGTCGACATTATCTCTTGAGCAGTTATTTGTGGAGTTACACTCATGAGTAATATGCTAAACCGTGCTTGGCATAAAGGGTTTTATGCCTATTGGTTCAAAGAGTGCGGCAGCTTAAACTACCTGCTACCCATGTTTATTTTTGTCATTATCAGTGTTTTTGTTATGGCAAAGGGAGTTAGCGAGGCCCTGCCATTTACAATCTGTTTTACCAGTATTTGTGCTTTTGCATCAGTCTCTTGGCAAAGCATTCGACTTCAAGCCACTGAGTGGCACAGCTTGGTACCTGGTTATACAAAACACATCGTAAAACAGGGTCACATTATCATTATTGTGCCACACGTTATTTTACTAGCAAGTGCCATAATTTTTAAACAATACGAAGTGCTTAAATTATTAAGTGTCTCAGTTTTGATAGGCACTTTGTTTTATTTAAAGTGCAGAGTTACCAGCAAAATGTTTAACTCGAGTGCCTACTTTTTCTTCGCCATCATAGGTTTTACTGTTGTTTTCAAAGAGGTACCTACTTGGCTGGCTGCTTTAGCTTTGTTCATGAACATCAATTTGGTGCTGTTTAGAAAACACTTTGGTACAGCGTTCAAATGGCAAGCTCAAGCGCTGGTTGATTATAAGCATGCACTTCAGTCTGGTTGGTCTCCTATCCCTAAAGGTTTTTTAAAAGGATATGGACAAGGGTTAAATAAATTGTTTTTTCCATTAAGCTATTTTATGGGCCGCTCGCTCATACAATACACTGTGCTCGTACTAGTAATATTTATGGCCTTACTTAGTTTAAATTACTTTTATGTTGCGGGCAGACCTAGCTTATTTATATTTTCAAACCTTGTTTGCATTCTTGCTTTTATGATTTTATGGACAAGAATACAGAGGCAGCAAGCATGGGGAACATTGATCACTTTACCAATTTATAGCAGTGTCAGTGAAGCGAAAACAGCCTATGCAAAAGCATGTGAAAAGTATGCGCTATGCATACTAGTTTGCTCTTTGTTACTGGCTGGAACCATAGAATTTCTCAGATTCGATGAGCCGAATTTCAGATTAACTGCTGCTTATGCATTGGTAAATACGGCAGGCGTACTCTTATGTTTTTCTGTGGGTAACTATTGTAAAAAGACTGCTTTTTTTAGTATTGCTCTGGTCTTCACATTGGGCTTTGTACTGGCCATTACCGGTATAGTTGTTGAAACAGAAGAAGTCTCAACAGGGAGTCTTGGTTTAGCTTGCTGCTATTTTATCATTGCCTGTTTTGCTAATCGTAATTCATCTAAACACTTATATACCAACCTTTAGCCAATATTTTTATCAATTTAAGCGGTCTATATGGCCGCTAACTTAACGATTCAGACAAAGATTCATATCTTCACAAACTTTTAACCCCCCCAAACGTCATCGAAATAATGTTGTTGAAAAGTGTACGCTCTTACGCGAATGTTCTACTCCAACACTACATATAAATTTTCTTACCTTTATGAAAGTAGTTGCCGCACAGATAGCTGGAGCAGTGAGCGGGGTTATCTGCATCTTTTCCTTGCCTCAAAATAGCTCTCAATTGATCAAACGGATTAGTATGAGATGACGTAACAACACATATAAAAAAACCCGAGCTGAGCTCGGGTTTTTACAATTAAAAGCTAAAGAGAATTATTTAGCAGCCTTTTTCTTTTTAGGCTTATCTTCTTCAACCCATTTACCGTTTTCATACGTTGCTTTCCAGCCTGTCGCTTTACCTTCGACTTCAGTCATTACATATTGAGTCTTGGTTTTACGAGAGTAACGAACAACAGCTAAATTGCCTTCTGAATCTTTTTCAGGCGCATCCGCAAGGTAATAGAACTTAGGTGAAATTCTATCTCTGAACTGTTTTAGCTCCGCGACTTTAGGCGCACGTGTCTCCCTAGATTTAGGGAATGTGTGTGCCGCTAAGAAGATACCCGAAGCACCATCACGTAATACAAAATACGCCTCTGACTTTTCACAAGGTAACTCAGGTAAATGCACTGGGTCTTCTTTCGGTGGCGCTGGCTCACCGCTTTTAAGAAGTTTACGCGTGTTTTTACAATCTTCGTTGGTACAACCGAAATACTTACCAAATCGACCAGATTTAAGCTGCATCTCTGAACCACACTTATCACAGTCAATTACTGGACCGTCATAGCCTTTGATCTTAAACGTGCCTTTTTCAACGATATAACCGCTACAACCTGGGTTATTACCGCAGACATGAAGCTTACGGGTCTCATCAATTAGGTATGAGTCCATCGCTGTTTCACAAATCGGACAACGTTTCATCTGCATGAGTGTTTCAGTTTCAACGTCTTCTACATCGGCCGCAACTGCTTCATCACCAGACACTAGGTTCATGGTTGTTGTACAACGCTCTTTCGGCGGCAAATTATAACCAGTACAGCCTAAGAAAACCCCTGTAGAAGCCGTACGTATACCCATCTTGCGATTACAAGTCGGACAATCAATATCAGTCTCAACCATGACGTTCTGACGCATACCGCCATTTTCTTCGTCACCACCAGCGACTTCTAACTGCTCTTTAAAATCAGCGTAGAATTTATCAAGTACTTGAGTCCAAATACGCTCGCCTTCAGCGATGTCATCTAAGCGACCTTCCATCTTCGCGGTGAAGTCGAAGTTCATGAGGTCGTTGAAGTTCTCTACCAATCGGTCAGTGACGATCTCACCCATTTTTTCAGCGAAGAAACGACGGTTTTCAACGCGTACATAACCACGGTCTTGAATGGTTGAAATAATTGCTGCGTATGTTGAAGGACGACCGATACCACGCTTTTCAAGCTCTTTTACTAAACTTGCTTCAGAATATCGTGCAGGTGGCTTAGTAAAGTGCTGCTTAGGGTCTAAAGCCACTAGGTCAACATTATCACCCACTACAACGGCTGGTAGTGATTGATCTTCTTCGTTTTTCTTACGAACTGAAGGCTGTACTTTAGTCCAACCATCAAAACGTAATACTCGACCACGGGCTTTTAGCGTGTAATCACCCGCACCAACCGTAATGGTTGTTAAGTCGTATTCTGCTGGTGTCATTTGACACGCAACGAATTGACGCCATATAAGCTCATAGAGCTTTTTAGCATCAGCATCAACACCTTCTACATGACCTGATAGTACATTTACATCTGATGGACGAATGGCTTCGTGCGCCTCTTGCGCATTACCTTTTGCACTGTATTTAATTGGATTTTCAGGCAAATACTTATTACCAAAGTTATCTGTAATGTAGTCACGACACATTGCAACCGCATCATTTGAAAGGTTGGTTGAGTCAGTACGCATATACGTAATGTAACCAGCTTCATAAAGACGCTGAGCCAACATCATGGTCTTCTTAACACCATAACCCAAGCGAGTGCTTGCAGCCTGCTGCATCGTCGATGTGATGAATGGGGCGCTTGGCTTACTCTTACTTGGCTTTTCTTCTACTTTAACAACGCTTAATGAAGAAGACTCAATAGTATTAACCGCTGCCATAGCTTGAGCTTCGTTCACAGGCTTAAACGCTTGGCCTTGGAACTTAGTGACCGCAAAGCGAACATCTTCAGCTTTGGTTTTTGTATCTGCGTGAATATCCCAATACTCTTCAGGAATAAACGCTTTGATTTCACGTTCACGTTCTACCAGAAGTCTTACTGCAACTGACTGCACACGGCCCGCAGATAAACCACGTGCGACTTTTTGCCATAATAAAGGGGAAACCATGAAACCAACGACACGGTCCAAGAAGCGGCGCGCCTGTTGCGCATAAACCATGTCTGTATTTAGTTGACCTGGCGCTTCGAATGCTTGTTGAATCGCATTTTTGGTGATTTCGTTGAAAACAACGCGCTTATACTTCTCTGGCTCACCACCGATGATTTCTTCAAGGTGCCAAGCGATTGCCTCCCCCTCTCTATCCAAATCGGTTGCGAGATAGATATGGTCGGCATTTTCAGCGAGTTTTTTAAGTTCTTGTACGACTTTTTCTTTGCCTGGAAGTACTTCGTAATGTGGCTCCCACCCTTTTTCAGGATCGATACCCATACGTGCGACTAAATTCGCGTAATCTTTGTTCTTCTTATATATGGCTTTTTCTTCCGGCGACATTTTTCTTACTTCTGCCGGAGACTTGGTCGCAACCCCTTTTGTTTTGCCTGCACCTGAGGTCGGAAGGTCGCGCACATGACCTACACTTGATTTAACAATGTAGTCTTTGCCTAAGTATTTATTAATTGTTTTCGCCTTTGCAGGTGACTCTACAATTACTAACGATTTGCCCATAGCTGCCTATTCTGACTCATCTTGGTGTATGCCCATCGGGCGTGAATATTTATAGGTATATCTACAAACACCTATTGTTACAAGCTTTTAATACAAAGTTTTAGCTGATTAATGATTAATTACACAGTTTTTGTTGCAATTTTAAGCAAAAATGTATCAAGCAATAAGTAAGCTGCGCAATATAATGGAAACAATACAAAAATGCCAACCGTTAGGTTGGCATTTTTTCAAGTGGGGTTATGGATTGGCGTCGAAAACGTCAATTTCTTTAGTGACAGTCTTGGTCTCACCATCAGGTTGAGTAAAAGTAAATTGAATTGTTAACAAGCCTGTTTCTTGACCATTAGATTCAAGCTCTCTAGAAAGTGCGGCTATGGCGTAATCTGATTCAACCCTACCTGTATTTGGAATAACAGAATTAAGATTCCTGACATCCAACTTGCCATTAGTACTCGTTACCTCAACTTCAGTACCTGAAGGCAGGGGGTTACCATTTCTATCAGAAAAATAAATGTAAACCACCAATGACTCAACACCCCTATCACCAAGCGTAACTTGCTTTATATCGCATAAGTCATCATGCCCTGTGATAGGCTCTAACTGTTGAATAATATCGAAAATTACATTGCCATCACTATCACGCTCTACATTTCCATCATCATCGAATGACGGTAAGGTGACATTGTCACAATTTGTATTAGTAGAAATAACGTCTACTCTGCCATCCAAGTTAGAGTCTGAGGTCAAATCCACACTCGATTTTTCTACAGCAAAACGTACAAATGGATCATCATCTGAAAGTACCAGCTCTAGATTACGCCTTACTTCGATCAGTCCTTTATTACATTTACCAGATGTTTGGGCAACCTGGCCACAAAGTAAGCCGTCATATATGCCGTTAGCTTCAGTGTATAACCCGTCGTTATCTGAATCTCGGAAAGTTTCAAATACACCACCATCTGATTGCTTCGGATTACAAGAATCAGTATTAGGATCTACATCATCTTCAGAGCTTTGAGAACAAAGGCTCGCACCATCATATTGGCCATTTCCATTTAGGTCGATAAATGCTTCGGGTCTATCAAAACTATAGTAGAATTCCCCCTCATCAAAGCGACCATTTCTTCGCTCTAATGTAACTTCTCCATCATTATTCACATCACTAGGCCTATCAATGAAGCTTTCTTGCCCTTTAGCAACAACTAAGAAATTAACTCGACCACCTTGAACTATATTGTTGATAATATTTCCATCATCATCAGTAACACTGCCGTCAGTAGTTGGGTAAGCACCAATACATGGCGCCGGCTCTCCGAAATAAGTATCACATACATCACCGATTTGGTTCCCCCAGGCGCTATCAGCGAAAGGAACATCGCCTTGCCTTCTCCACGTTAACGTACAAGTTGCATCTATGCTTGAACAATTATACAACGGAGTTAAATCTTCCCCATCTAAGGTTCCAACAACACCTGAGCTCGCAACAACTGTAGCCGTAACTCCGTCACCACTTAGATGATTAAACTGATCTCCGAAGAAGATATTAATGTCCACCGTAGCACCGATATAATCTAATGCATTTATATTTGTTGTAGCTAAGACCGCATCAAAGCTATCTTGATCTGTCACACCAGAACTTAAAAGAATTCTTGAAGACACGCCAGTAATTTGCTCAGAAATCGGCACAAGAACATAACCGCCGGTAGGGCAATCATCAGGACGCGGGTCAACGTTACAGCGATCAAACTCATCAGGCCAGCATGTTACCTGTTGATCCGTGTTCTCCACTTGCTCAATTAAGTTATCAGGAATATAACATGCTTGCACAACGAGCGGACCTGGCACTAGACCTGAAGTTACGGTTGTTTGCGCTTTACCATCATTGTCTGTACTGCTAGACGATTGTGTTAAGCCTGCAGCACCAATACTGTCAGTGAGCCTGAAGTCGATACGTTTTTGTTTAATCGGGTTTGTGTCTTCATCTAACAGCTGAAATTCAACCACTGACAGTGTTGGTGCTCCACCTTCACCAGGTGGTAAAGCAATAAACTGCTCAAAGTTTTCATTGGTGGTCAAGAACTTCAGAGCTTGCGCTGGCGACTCGCTGACTGTCAATTCGATAGAGTTTACAAAGTTATTCCCGCCCGCTTCAACTGTTGCAGTAATGGTATCAGTAATACTACAGCCATTTGCTCTATATGTTGCTGTTGCTTCTCCATTAGATGATTTAACTTGCGCATCTAGCTGTGCTTCTTCGTTAGCTGCACACACAGAAGAAAAGTTAACATCAGCTGGGGTTAGGTATAAATTGCCTTCTTCATCACGAAGCGTAGCTGTAATGACGGTACTACCACCGGCTTTAAGTTCGGTAACTCCCTCATCCAAACCGTTGTCGAGAGTAATTTCTAAATCGACCACACCAACTGAAAAGTTGCTGGTATTTGTCTCTCCATCATAAGTCGCAGACACAGTACCTGCACCACCACTATCTCCTGGCTGAAGTTTTAATAAGGCAACACCAAACTCATCAGTTAATGCTGTGCCACTACTAGGTAAAATCTGACCAATCGTTGTTGATACAGTTACAATTTCACGAGTCAAAGCAGTGCCACTTTGTTTAGATGAAAGCTTAACAAAGACTTCTGCTAACTCATTCGAACTAATACGGCTAGAATCGGAACAACCAGTACTACCGTCATCGGGGTTTAGCTCTACTGTTTCTCGATTTGCATCCCAGTCATCATTACACCCTGTAAGTATTCGGATATCAATTTCATAAGTGCTAGTTTCATCTCTTGGATTACCAGAAGAATGAAAAAATGCTTCTTCGGTAAAGCTAAGATTTTCAGTTTGCTGATAAGTTACTGTGAACTCGCCTAAACCTGCTTCAGTTGTTGGTATAAGCTCAAAATTCGCTTCACCATTTGAGTCAGTTGCAATTTTACCGTTACTAGGGCGAGTAGTTGCAATAGCATCACCTTGAACTAGTATTAGTGCATTGTTTATAGGTTGGTTGTTCTCCGTCAAAGTAACAGTTACAAAACCATTCGTTCTGGCTGAAACTGGGTTACCAGCCGTAATAGGTTGCCCGTTTTCGTCTAATACTTGCCCGACAGTTAATGTAATACCACCAGTGCCAGCACTGTTGAAATCAAGCGTTGCTTCTAAATCTCCATCTTCTTTTTCAAAAGTCACAGTTGCTCTGCCAGCACCTTCAAGGTCGTTATCAAGCAAACGAACTGTAGCGATACCTTGACTGTCAGTCAAAATTGAGCCTGATTTGTGATCCAGCGTTGCAAACTCATCAACCGCAAATCTAACTCGGCTATTTGCCACTGGTGAATTGTTGAAAAGAAGCTGAGCCTCTAAAATCAGCGGGTTAGTGCCTGATAACTGATTAGAAACATTCGAGTCACTTTCATTTTTTGCTACGAATACAAATTTGTAAGGGTCGATATCAAATTTCGGATTACCATCAGTATAATACGGTTCAACACCTACAACATCTGAATCATCATTGTGCGTATATGTAGCGGTTAATGCTTCTGCACCAGTTTGGGTATTCGCCTGTAAAACAAGTCGGGCCTGTCCATTTGCGTCGGTTACAACTCGACCATCACTAGGGACGGTAACCCCCTTTTGGCCGACATCAACGGTAATGAATTTGTTGGCGAGTGCTGTGTTACCTTCAGTTAGAGAGATAGTCACAAACGCATCTTTATTTTCACCAATTCTATTCGTATCTGTTATTGCATTCCCGGTTGAGTCAGTAATCGTAATATCAATCGCAATGCTATCTGTACTAAAGCCCATGGAAAAGTACGTATTTTGTACATTAATATTATCTGTAGAAGGTGATTGACTTGTACCTTTATAAGTTGCAGTAATAATCCCAAGCCCTTTTTCAGTATTCGGCTTGAGAATAAACATAGCTTCGCCATTGGTTTGTGTTAATCGGCTCGAGAAATCTAACGAAGCTTGAGTTCCTGCATCCACTTCTACAATAGCACCAGGCTTTTCAACCTGATCTTCAACTACTTTAACAGTTACAATCGCTGGTTTTGACACACTGAGTGGATTAGTTTCATTAATCTCATTCCCTTCACTGTCAAGCACTGACAAACTCATTTGAATGCCTCCATCACCTAACGAGGTGAAATTAAAGCTTTCAGTTACCTGTGTGCCAGATTGAGGAGTGAAAGTAACATTAACAATACCAGAGCCTTTAACCGTATTTGCTTTTAAAACTGTTGATGTTTTTCCGTCAGCATCTGTTAGCCCAGATGTTCTTTGCAACTCAGAAGTGTTATCACCCGAAAATTCTATTGTTTGGTTACTTAAAGCTTGGCCGTTTAATAAAAGCGTTGCTTCTAACGTGATAGGCGTTGCAACACTTAAATTAGAAAGAGATTCACCAGTAGCAGCGTTTGTACCACTTAAATTGATAGCATAAATTTCTTCACCAAAAAAAGGGTTACCTGACGTTGTAAAATTAGCCACTGATTGCGCTTCTTGGTAGGTTGCGATGACCTCACCGACTCCGACTTCTTTTGTTGCATGTATTGCCAAAACAGCAATACCCTGAGAGTTAGTTTCAACTTTAGCGTTACTATTTGTCGAGGCAAGTGAATCTAATTGGAAGTCTATCGTCTCGCCTACTCGAGGATTGCCGTCGAACAAAAGTGTGGTGCGCACTAAAGCGCTTTTCGATTGGCTTAGTGGATTTTCCGCGCTTATTGGATTTCCAGAGAGGTCAACAATATCTGTTGAAATCTGAAGCCCGCCATCCCCCATTCCTGAGTAATCAATGCTTTGTTCGAGTGTAACTTCAGACACAGATGCTGAAGCTGTAATTTCACCAGCACCTTCCTGATTTGTTGGAAGTAGCTTGACCGTTGCTTTACCTTCACTATTCGTCAATACAGAAGATGGACCATCAAAACGCGCATAATCGTCGGTTGAGAAATTTATACGGGTGTTGGCTACAGCCGAGCCGTCATTCTTTAGCGTTGCTTCGATTGTGAGGGGCGTATCTAGAGAAAGTTCAGTGGTTTGCTCTAAAATTGATAAAGTCAGTTGATAATCGTCTGAATTACCACCATCTCCAGTATTATTGTTTGTTTTATCTATTGTTCCACCGCCGCCACAAGCTGTGACTAATAAGGAAAACAACAAAATGCTAAACCAGCGCATCAAAGGCATGACCCCCTCTCCCTAGCTGAATTAAAATTATTATCTCCCCATGTTACCTTATAAAGTGATTAAAAATCACAACTTTTTCTTAACTATTTAACGTTTTTTTTTGGTCTCAGAGCACCATGCTGGTAGGCTATGATGAATTTGAAAAAATCTAACAATCAATATGACACAAAATAACAAGATGAGTTTAACCACTCGCATCATGCTGGGCATGGTCTCGGGTGTTTTTCTGGGCCTGCTTTTCCAATTTATTCTTGGCGATAAAGATGACGTTTTAATCCCTCTTGGGCTATTTGATCTGGCCGTTAAAGGCTTCTTTGTAGACGGCTTATTTCACATAGGCGGGCAAATTTTCATTGCCAGCTTAAAAATGCTGGTAGTGCCTTTAGTCTTCATTTCTTTGGTGTGTGGTACATGTAGGTCGTTTAGGTGGTAAATCAATCGCACTTTATTTAACTACTACAGCTGTAGCTATTACCGTAGCAATATCACTTGCATTATTAGTTAGCCCAGGAGTGGGTTATGACGTACCTACAGAAGCAGCTTTTGACGCTAAACAAGCACCAACGCTGACTCAAGTTATTATTAATATGTTCCCTACCAACCCTATCAATGCGATGGCAGAAGGGAACATGTTGCAAGTTATTGTATTTGCTCTTTTATTTGGTATTGCAATGGCACTAAGCGGTGAATCCGGTCAGCGTGTTGCCAAAGTGTTTGATGATTTAAACACGGTAGTGCTTAAACTTGTGACTATTTTAATGAACCTAGCGCCAATAGGTGTTTTCTGTTTAATGGCTAAGTTATTTACAACCATTGAAATGGCCTTAATCCTCGGTTTGGCAAAATACTTCTTTACTGTATTAGCTGCTTTATTTATTCATGCACTCATCAACTACTCTGCGCTTTTAAAAGTTCTAACGGGTTTAAGCCCTGTTAGATTCTTAACTAAAATGAAAGACGCATGTATGTTTGCGTTTAGCACATCAAGCTCAAGTGCGACTATGCCAGTTACGCTTGAAACAGCCACTAAAAAGCTAGGTGCACACAACTCAGTTGCGTCTTTCACCGTGCCACTTGGTGCGACTATTAACATGGATGGCACTGCCATCATGCAAGGTGTGGCGACGGTATTTATCGCTCAAGTTTTCGCTGTTGATTTAACTATCAGTGATTATCTTATGGTTATCCTTACCGCTACACTTGCTTCTGTTGGTACTGCTGGCGTGCCTGGTGTGGGTCTTATCATGCTTGCAATGGTATTAAACCAAGTAGGTCTTCCAGTTGAAGGAATTGCAATCATTATGGGTGTTGACCGACTGCTTGATATGACGCGAACAGCTGTAAATGTTACAGGTGACTGTATGGTGACTTGTGTTGTTGCTAAGTCTGAAAACGAATTCGATACACATGTTTTCAATGACCCAAACGCTGCTAAAAATCTAGAAAAGCTAGACTAAACACTATATTCAGTAAGAAGCCTCGATACACAGTTGTCGAGGCTTTTTATATCTTCCTCCTCCACCATTGCGCCATCCCCAATTCGTTCTCTAAGCTAGTGCTTAAATTTAAAAATTGAATTATATCAACATGTATAAAACGTAATTTATACGCTGTTACAAATTACCTATTGTAATTTGTTCGCACTGCCCATACATTGAAGTTATTGGTTAATTCGAGTGTGTTGTATGAACATAGTTAAGATTATTGCGCTACTTTGCGTTATCAGCTTAATAAATGTATCAACAGCTAAAGCTGTTCAGTACGACTCAATGCCGTCAGTAACTTCGATTTTTACCGACCTTGATAACTCGAACAGCACTGATCTTGACGACAGTATACTCAATGAACTTCTACCTTCTGATGCTACGGGTGAGGTTTGTGAGTTTACTTATTCTCTCTTTCCCTCGACGAAGTCAAATCACCACTTATCAATAAGAGCACCCCCTTATTTAAATTAATTCCGATTTTTTCGTGCTTATTAATTTATATACAGAGGTGACTTATGAACGCTTTTACGACTTTAAAAACTCAGCCTGCAGCCAACTTAACATTTGTAACTGAGCAATTACCTTCTCCTACTAACCAGCACTTACTTGATGCAAATGAACCTGCATTACAATTGATGCGCAACCTGGTACTTAATCCAATTCAACATATTGAGTTAGGCGCTGATATTGATGAAGCGAGCTTAATTTTAAATCGCACTCACCATAAAGTGAGCTTTGTGATTGATGCACATAACAATATTGTTGGGCTAATTTCAAAGGCAAGAATAGGTAGTCGATACATTTTATCAATTGCCGACAGACTCAATTGTAACCGTAAGGACTTAAACGTTGGCGATGTGATGATCCCAATTCAATCATTACAGCAAATTTCATTTCAACAAGTTGAGCAATCAAATGTTGGTCACATTGTCAAAACCGTAGAGCAAAGTGGTGCTGACTTCTTATTAGTTATAGACGACACAAACTCGTCGTTTGTTGGTTATTTTGATTTAATCGATTTAGCAAAAATTTGCGGTGCAAATATTAACACTGTAAAGCCTGCAAACAAGTTCAGTGACATAGTTGATACCCTACTCCATCACGCAGAGATTTAACCATTATCCCAAAGTAATGTACGTTAAAGTTCAAAGCGCCTGAGGGCGCTTTTTTTGATTTGTTAAGTGCTTTCTTTTCTTAAGTACACCTAAAAATACCCAGTTTGAAAATGAACGTTTCAGGCTAATACTTTGCTCAACCCTCTTCATATTAATTTTAAAAATCGAAGCCATTTATCATATGTGTTACTATGCTTGCGTTATGAACCTACATATAAGCACCGTAGATAGCTAAAGATTTATGCAAGAAAACAACCAATTACACACACAAGAAAACGTTGAAGATATCCCTACTATCTATTGGTATGACTTCGAGACTTGGGGGGCAAACCCACAAAAAGACCGCCCAAGTCAATTTGCAGGTATTCGCACCGATTACAATTTAAACATTATCGGTGAGCCTTTAATAGAATATTGCAAACCTGCCCCTGATTATTTACCTCATCCTGAAGCATGTTTGATCACTGGCATAACACCACAACATGCACTTAAACATGGTTTGGTTGAAGCTGAATTTATGGCAAAGATCCATGCTGAATTTAGCCGCCCTAACACCTGTGTGGCTGGTTACAACAGTATTCGCTTTGATGATGAAGTAACGCGTTATTCATTGTATAGAAACTTCTATGACCCTTACGAGCGAGAATGGCAAAACGGTAACAGCCGTTGGGATATTATTGATTTAGTGCGTGCTTGTTATGCATTGAGACCTGAAGGTATTGAGTGGCCATTAAAAGAAGATGGCTCACCAAGCTTTAAACTCGAAGAGCTAACCGTTGCCAATGGCATAGAGCACGCAGCAGCGCACGACGCGCTTAGCGATGTAACGGCAACGATTGCGCTGGCTAAGTTAATCAAAGAAAAGCAACCTAAACTGTTTAATTTCTTCTTTGGATTAAGAAATAAGAAGGCGCTAGCTGATCTCGTTGATGTGTATAACATGCAACCTCTGGTACATACCTCTTCGCGTATTCCTGCGACTCAAGGCTGTACAAGTTGGATTGCACCAATGAGCTTTCACCCAGTGAATAAAAATGCCGTGGTGTGTTTTAACTTAACTGAAAATCCTCAAGTGCTGCTTGACTTAAACGTTGAGCAATTACGTGAGCGCCTTTATACAAAGCATGCTGATTTAGGTGAGGATGAATTACCGGTTGGTCTTAAGTTGGTGCATTTAAATAAGTGTCCTATTTTGGCACCAGCTAAAACTCTGCTTCCTGAAAATGCAGCACGTTTAGGCATAGACAGAGAAAAGTGTCTTGAAAATTTAAAAGTGCTAAAAGCGCACCCTGAATTAAGAGACAAAGTGGCGGAAGTGTTTAACGATAAAGCGGACTTTAGCAGCACAACGAACCCTGATTACCAGCTTTATAATGGTTTTACGTCAAAAGCAGATAAAGCTAAGTTTGCGATGATCAGAGACGCGGCGCCTGAGTCTTTAGGCTCATTTGATTTAGAGTTTGATGACCCCAAATTTACCACTATGTTATTTAGGTACAGAGCTCGTAATTGGCCTCACACGCTCACGCCGCACGAATTAGATGTATGGCGTAAATATTGCCAAAACAAGTTGATGCATGGTGAAGATAACCCTTCTATCGGCGCTGAAGATTTTATGTTAACGCTAGAGAATTTATTGCATCAACATGATGGTAACGAAAAGAAAATGAGCATTTTAAAATCTTTGTATATGTATGCACAAAGCCTGTAAGTCTTGGTTCGACCTAAGCAGTTTTTCTAAGCACTTAAATTCTTTATTTTAAATATTTCACAAAAAAAGCCCGTTTCAAACGGGCTTTTTTTTTTGAGCACTAACCAAATGAATAATTAGTTTATGCCAATATATTTGTGCACTTGCACTGATAAACGCCAGTTTTTCTTTAAGCAAGTTTCGATAGCCAGTTTAGTTGCTTTGGCTTTTTGGCTAATTGGCTGTAAGTAAATAAGCTCTGGTCTCACACCTGTTTGCTCGAATAACGCTTCGAGTTCATCAACGTGCTTTTGCATCGCGATTGGGTGTTTGATTTCATTTGCTCTTTGCATGGCTGACGTCAGTACATCATAGCCGCCGCGCATGTTGATTTTTGGCGATACGGTTACCCAAGTTGACTCAGGTGCTAGAATTTCAAAGGTGCCACTGGTTTCAATTTGTGTGGTGTAACCTGCTACATGAAGTTGCTCGCAAAGAGGCACTAAATCGTACATACAGGGTTCACCACCAGTAATAACCACATGCTTTGCTAAATAACCACGCTCTTTGAACAAATTGATGATGTCGTCAATACTGGCATTTGCCCACTTTTCAGAATCTGCTTTCTTTTCGACTGTTTCGCCTAAAGTTACAAGATAGGTGCCGTTAGTTTCCCACGTTTGTTTGGTATCACACCAAGCACAACCCACTGGGCAGCCCTGCAAACGCAAAAATATCGACGGCACACCAGTAAAACTCGCTTCACCCTGGATGGTTTCAAAAATCTCATTAACTTTGTACAAAGCAGCTCCAATACAACATAGCAAACTCAAAAAATCGGCCGTGAAAATTGTTATTTTTTCAGCGGCCGTGTAGTATATCGCGCCCTGAAGCAAACCTCTATCAAATTCGAGGCAATAATCTTATGAGTGAAAAAGTCGTCGTAATCTATTCTGGTGGAATGGACTCTTACACAGTATTAAACAAAGCAATTAAGTCAGGCTTTGACGTGTATGCGTTATCGTTCAACTATGGCCAGCGCCATGTGAAAGAGTTAGAAGTCGCTGCGAATGTTTGTGCTGATTTAAACGTGCACCATAAGGTTGTTGATATTTCTGCTATCAATCAGCTTATTGGCGGCTCATCGCTGACCGATGACATTGAAGTACCTGAAGGCCATTACGAAGAAGAAAGCATGAAAAGTACGGTTGTGCCTAACCGTAATATGATCTTACTTTCTTTGGCGGTAGGCTATGCGGTATCGCTTAAAGCTAACAAGGTATTTTATGGCGCGCACTCAGGTGATCATGCCATCTATCCTGACTGTCGCCCGGAATTCGTTGAAAAGATGAGTGACGTATGTCGTATCGCTAACTACGAAGAAGTTGAAATTGTTTGTCCATATTTAAACAATTCAAAGATTGAAATTTTAACCGATGGTCTAAAAATGGGCTTAGATTATAGCAACACATGGACTTGCTATAACGGTCGTGAAAAAGCCTGTGGTAAATGTGGCGCATGCCAAGAGCGTTTAGAAGCATTTTCATTAAATAACGCTAGCGACCCTCTTCCTTACGAAGCTTAATTGTCAATTTTGTGCAATTGCAATCACCTACTGCAGTTGCACAATCCGTTAACCTCATTGAAGCTCTGTTCTTCCCTTCTCTGACTTTTGTCACTAACTTAACTCAATAGGACTGCTATTCTAAGATTAGAATTATTAGTAGGAGTCAGTTATGTCAGGAACAACTATGATCGTGATGATCGTTTTCATTTGTGTTGGATTAGGGATGGTTGGAGAGTGGGTAAAACGCTATCTCGCATTCAAAGAAAAAGCACTTAAGCACTCGGGTGACTCCGAACAAATGCGTAAAGAACTCGCAGCCCTTAAAAGCCGGGTTGAAACACTCGAAAAAATCGTCACGGATGAAGGCTATCAACTCGATAAGAAAATCAGTAATTTGTGATTTTGTAAGTGATGCCAATCTGCTTAACTAAGTTGTCTATTTTGAGGCAAGAAAAACTTGTCGATAGCGAGGCGAAACTTTGCTATTCAGTTGTTCTAAATAAGAAATTTTTTATTAAGCTAGCGTCAGGTTTAAACCCTCAAAATGATGAAGTGTTATTGCGGATTGGTGTTAGTAGTTTAACTCCATCACAAACTCACTCGGAGACTGCTCAGGAATGAGCAGCACCAACTGCTTTTTGGCACGTGTTAATGCGACATAGAACAGTCTTCTCTCTTCTGCATCTTTAAATCGCTCTACTTGAGGCAGTAAAGCCTCAACTAAAGGTGCTGATTTCACTCTTGAAGGCAATGACTTCTTGTCTAGTCCAATTAAAACCGCGTAATCGGCCTCTTTTCCTTTTGCAGCATGGAATGTCATCTGTGTTATAGAAAGTTGCTGATAGTGGCTCTCAATTGCTTGTAGAGTTGATTTATCTAGTAGCGCAGCATGACTTCTCGCTAAGATTAGTACACTGGCATTGGTCGGTGCTTGATTTGCAATGTACCCAAATGCTTCTGACACCCCTTGCATTGGATCAGTGTGAAAGACTTCTTTTACAGCAGGTAATGAGTTTGATGAGAAAGCTTGTATTGATTTGGTAATTTGTTGTGGGTTAGCACAAACAAACTCAGCAGATAAATCAAGTAAAGCCTGAGAATAACGAAATGTTTTATCGAGTTGGGTGGTCGTTGCATGTCCAAAGTGTTTTGCAAACTCTGTGGTATAACGAATATCGCCGCCATTAAATCGGTAGATTGATTGCCAATCATCACCCACTGCAAATAGTTGGCTACCTGATTTATTAGCCAATAAGTCTTTCACCAATTCAGCACGCATTGGTGAAATATCTTGAAACTCATCAACTAAAATAAACTTCCATTGCGGAGTATATTGACCACTTAGCGTATATTGTCTGGCACGAATGATCATGTCATCAAAATCGATGCTATTTTCATTTGATAAATAGAGATTATATTCAACTAGAAAATGTCTCAGTAGGGTTAAATCGTCTGAAAACCTTGTCTCTAGCTCAGAAATTTTGTCAATTGCATGTGCTTGTTTGTAGAGACTTATCAGCATGAAAATTGTTTGTACAAACTTGTTTTTCAATGGCGAGTTTAAAAATGTACTTAGCTCACCTTCAAATTTGTAGGCAAAGTTATTTCGCAAAAATGCAATTAACAGCTGCTTAAATGAATCGTCAGAGTATAGCGCTTGTAGAGTATCGATTATAAACGCCGTTTTAGCCTGAAGATTGGTAGATAATTCAGACACCTTAGGCACACTACCTTCTACATCGGCTATGATTTGCTTGCCCAAACTATGAAAAGTCATGACTTGATCTTTTTCTTCAAGCCTCGCTTGCAACTCTTCACTGGCATCACTGCCATAGGCTAATACTAATAGGTCTGCCGCTTTGGCTTGCTTTGTGTGAAGTAAGTATTTAAATTTCGCTGTAATGACACTGGTTTTTCCCGTACCAGCGCCTGCCAGCAATAATTGTCTGTCATCTTGAATAATGCAGGCACGCTGCTGTGCTTCAGTGAGCGGGTGTTGCTCAAGCCTATCAAAGAATGATTTATACTCTCGCATTTTGTAATTGATAAAGCTGTTTTTAAACTCTGCAATATCTGTTTCTGTCCAGCTAACTAATTCTTTTAAAGATGCCAGTGCTTTTTGTATATCGTCCGTTAATTGGCACTTTAGATCTCGAGCAAGCCAGTTTACAGCCAAGGCTTTAACTTTGTCTTTGATTGCCAACCATTTTCGGTGTGACAAAAATGACTGCTTTAACAGTGCTTCAATTTTAGAAATTGTATTAACTAAATCCGCTTTATTTGCATTACACCAATAGTTGTCTAGCTGGCCTTGGCAATCACTGTGCGCTGCAAAACGGTGCTTGTAAGAAGTATCATCAGCATTAAGTTGTATCTCAATCAAATGACTAAAAGGTGTTTTATGTAATTGAGGCGAACATTGTAACGCTTGCCATGAGTAAGCAAGCGTATCGTTGTGTAATTGTAAAATAAGTTGGCTTTCATTTAACTCAATTGCCTTGAGCTTATGTCTAAGTGATACAGCAGTATTTTGGAAGATCAAGATAACAGTTCAATGAGCAAAATGATGACTTATGTTAATCAAGGCTATTGAATAGTCAAAGTATTTTTATTGATTTCGTCATTAGTAAATTTCAGGCATAAAAAAACCAGCTTATAGCTGGTTTTTTTATAATTGGTGCGGATGGGGGGACTTGAACCCCCACGGCCGAAGCCACCACCCCCTCAAGATGGCGTGTCTACCAATTCCACCACATCCGCAAATTCTTTAGTTAGGAACGTCAGAGTTATTATTGTTCGAAACTGGTACGTCTGATTCAGTAGGTGCAGCTTCTGTTGCTACAGGTGCTGAAAGATTTTCCCACTCATCAGTCTTTTTAATTTGACCAGCTGTTAAGTTACCTAAAATGATGCTCAATACAAAGAAAACAGTCGCTAGGATTGTTGTTGTCTTCGTCATGAAGTTTCCTGCACCTGAAGAGCCGAAAACTGTCGCAGAAGCACCTGCACCGAATGAAGAGCCCATATCTGCGCCTTTACCTTGTTGGATTAAGATCATACCAACTAAAGCTAAAGAAATAATTAGGTAAACAACCAATAATATCTCGTACATTTTATACGTTCCCTAATGCACTTTTGTAAATACTTAAAAAAGCATCCGCCTTAAGACTTGCGCCACCAATTAGGCCACCATCTATATCCGGCTGTGCAAATAACAAATCACTGTTAGAATCATTAACGCTTCCACCGTATAGGATACGAAGCTCATTTGCGATATGACCATCATACTCGGCAATCATATCTCGAATAAATTTATGCACTGCTTGTGCTTGTTCAGGTGATGCTGTTTTACCAGTACCAATTGCCCAAACGGGCTCGTATGCTATCACAGAGTTTGACAGTGATGCTATACCTGAATGCTCAATTACAGCTTTAATTTGCTCAGCAACAACTTGTTCTGTTTCTCCAGATTCTCTTTGAGATTCTGTTTCACCTACACATAAAATCGGTGTTAAGGCATTTTCTTGTGCTTTGCTAAATTTTTTCGCTACAACTTCGTTTGACTCACCAAAAAGGCTACGTCTTTCTGAGTGACCTACAAGAGAAAACTCTGCACCAAGTTGCTTTGCTAGTTCTGCGCTAGTTTCGCCTGTAAATGCACCTGAGTTGTTTTCAGATACAGTTTGCGTGCCAGTTACAAAACCTTTTTCAATTGCCGAGCTTAAAAGCATTGCTGGAGGAAAAACAATAAGAGATGCTTTTTCTTCTATTTGGCTTAGTACCTTTGAAGAAATCTCTTCGACAAGCTCTACCGAACCATTCATTTTCCAATTACCAGCGACAATTGGCTTACGTTGCGACATACGATACTCCGCATCAAAAGCGGGTGAGATACTAACTCGCCTCACCCAAAGTTACAAGAAATAAAATTGAAATTTTGTTTAATTGCTCACAGTTTCAACAACTTCGGCAATTTTTTGAGCGAAGTCTAGCACTTGCTTCTCTTGCTCCGCTTCAACCATGACGCGTACAACAGGCTCTGTACCAGATTTACGAAGAAGGACTCGACCTTTACCAGCAAGCTCAGTTTCTACTTCTTTCACTGCGGCTTTTACTTCGTCGGCTTGTGTTGGATCAGTGCCAGCTTGATACTTTACATTGATCATTTTCATTGGATATTTTTGGAAGCCCGCACCTAAGTCTTTCAATGTCTTATTTTGAGAGACCATGGCCGTCAATACCTGCAAACTTGAGACAATACCGTCACCAGTTGAAATAAGGTCGAGATTCAGTACATGACCTGAACTTTCACCACCAATCTTCCAGCCTTTTTCTTTCAGAAGCTCTATAACGTAACGGTCACCAACTTTACTACGTGCAAAATCAATACCTTTGGCCTTCAGTGCGTTTTCAAGGCCCATGTTTGACATCACAGTACCAACAACACCACCGCCTAAATTATTCTCTTGGTGTGCCTGACACGCGATGATATACACGATGTCATCGCCATCGAATACACGACCATTGTGGTCAACCATCATTACACGGTCGCCATCACCATCGTATGCAATACCAACATCCGCTTTATGCTCTAACACTTTTTGCTTTAAACTATCAACATGCGTTGCACCGCATTCTAGATTGATGTTTATGCCATTAGGCTCACAGGCATGGCAAATAACTTCCGCGCCTAACTCACGCATTACATCAGGAGCAATGTGATAAGTTGCACCGTTTGCACAATCAAGAACGACCTTTAAGCCCTCTAAAGACAATTCATTCGGAAATAAGCCTTTACAAAATTCAATATAACGGCCATCTGCGTTGTCTAGGCGACGTGCTTTACCGAGTTTTTCAGAAGGCACACAAGTCATTTCTTCATCAAGCATAGCCTCGATTTCAAGCTCAACTTCATCTCCAAGCTTTAAACCTTTACCATTGAAGAACTTAATACCATTGTCATGGTATGGGTTGTGAGATGCACTGATCACAATACCTGCTTCAGCACGAAATGTTTGCGTTAAATACGCAACTGCTGGCGTTGGCATAGGGCCAAGTAAAACAACATCAATGCCCGCAGCAATTAATCCTGCTTCTAGTGATGTTTCAAGAAGATAACCTGAAATACGGGTATCTTTACCAATAATTACTTTTTTAGTACCAGATTTAGATAAAACTTTACCAGCTGCCCAGCCTAATTTTAGTGCGAACTCGGGCGTAATTGGAAATTCGCCGACTAGACCTCGAACACCATCAGTGCCGAAATACTTTCTTGTTGTCATAAGGGTGTTACTCCATTTCTTGCTGCTTGCCATACACCAATGACATCAGCCGTTTCTTTCACATCATGAACGCGGATAATATGTGCGCCTTTTTGAGCACATAACAATGCACCAGCTAAACTGGCCGCAACGCGTTCATGTGTTTCTCTATTCAAAAGTTGTCCAAACATAGATTTACGAGATAAGCCTGCCAATAGTGGCAAACCCAGTGTCGAAAATTCTTTGAATTTGTCTAAAATTTCAAAGTTATGATTCAGTGTTTTACCGAAACCAAAGCCAGGGTCAAGTATAATCCTGTTTTGATTAATGCCAGCTTTACTGCACGTTAAAACTCGCTCTTCAAAAAACTGGTTTATCTCTGAAATAAGGTTTTCATAGGTTGGGTTTGCTTGCATCGTGCGAGGTTGACCTTGCATATGCATTAAACAAACGGGTACATCGGAATGTTTTGCTGCAACTTCTAATGCGCCAGGCTCTTGAAGCGCTCTTACATCATTAATAATGTCTGCACCGGCTTCAATGGCCGCTTCCATGACAGCAGCTTTACTGGTATCAATTGAAATCACACAATCAGATGCTTCTCGTATACGCTTGATTACCGGTATAACACGTTGCAGCTCTTCTTGAAGTGCAACGTCAGGTGCACCTGGTCGGGTAGACTCACCACCAATATCCAGAATTTCTGCTCCTTCTTCAATTAAACGCATAGCTTGTTTAAACGCATCCTCAGCAGAATTGTAATTGCCACCATCTGAAAATGAATCAGGTGTAACATTAACAATACCCATGATAATCGGTTTAGTTAAATCAAGCGTTCTGTTTCTTGGAAGAGATAATTGGGTCATGTGATTTAGAAGCGTCCTTTAACGTATTTATTTAACCTAATTCTCAAAAGAAGTTTCGAAATAAAAGGTAAAAATTACTAAACGCAATTCTATATGCTAAGTGAAGAAATTAAAATAAAAAGCCCCGATAAATCGGGGCTCTTATTGAGATTAATTACTCTTTGCTATCATCAAGCTCATTTGTTGGTCTCGATGCTGGCTCAGATTCTGTTGATTCAGGTTCAGGCTTAGCTTCAGGCTTAGAATCAACTTTTGCTTTAGGCTCAGGTTTCTGATCGTGCGCATCACGAGGTGGACGCACCTCTTTGCGTTCCATAAGGTCGTCAATTTGACCTGCATCGATGGTTTCATACTTCATTAACGCATCTTTCATGCTGTGCAGGATATCCATATTGTCTTTTAGGATTTGTTCTGCACGATCGTAGTTACGAGTAACAAAGTCTTTGATTTCAGAGTCAATCAACTTAGCTGTTTCATCTGACATACCAGACATACGGTGAGAACCACCACCCATGTACATTTCGCCTTGCTCTTCTAGGTACATTTGAGGACCAAGTTTAGAACTTAAACCCCATTGAGTAACCATTTTCTTAGCGATGTCTGTTGCACGCTCGATATCATTACTTGCACCAGTGGTAACTTTGTCATCACCATAAATCAATGCTTCTGCAATTCGACCACCATATAGGCTTGAAAGCATAGATTCTAAATGTTCTTTAGAATGACTTACGCGATCTTGCTCAGGTAAGTACATTGTCACACCTAGTGCGCGACCACGAGGAATAATTGATACTTTGTAAACTGGATCATGTTCTGGTACCAGACGGCCCACAATGGCGTGACCAGCTTCGTGGTAAGCGGTCATTTCTTTCTCGTGCTCGCTCATCACCATAGATTTACGCTCAGCACCCATCATGATTTTATCTTTGGCTGCATCAAACTCAGCCATGCTCACTTTGCGCTTGTTGCCACGCGCAGCAAATAATGCAGCTTCATTTACAAGGTTTGCAAGGTCTGCACCTGAGAAACCAGGTGTACCACGTGCAATCACTGATGCTTGTACATTTTCATCTAGTGGTACTTTGCGCATATGAACATTAAGAATTTGCTCACGGCCTCTAATGTCTGGTAAACCAACCACAACTTGACGGTCAAAACGGCCAGGACGAAGTAGTGCAGGGTCAAGTACGTCTGGGCGGTTAGTAGCAGCAATCACGATAATGCCTTCATTACCCTCAAAACCGTCCATTTCTACAAGCATTTGGTTTAGTGTTTGTTCACGCTCATCGTGACCACCGCCCATGCCAGCACCACGCTTACGACCAACAGCATCGATTTCATCGATGAAGATGATACAAGGAGCTGCTTTCTTTGCTTGTTCGAACATATCACGAACACGTGATGCACCTACACCTACGAACATTTCTACAAAATCAGAACCTGAAATTGTAAAGAAAGGCACTTTAGCTTCACCAGCAACTGCTTTAGCAAGTAGTGTTTTACCTGTACCTGGAGGACCTACCATTAGTACGCCCTTAGGAATGCTACCACCTAATTTTTGGAATTTAGAAGGGTCACGTAAGAAGTCTACAAGTTCTGTAACATCTTCTTTTGCTTCGTCACAGCCAGCAACATCAGCAAATGTTGTCTTAACTTGATCTTCGCCCATTAAACGCGCTTTACTCTTACCAAATGACATAGCGCCTTTGCCGCCACCGCCTTGCATTTGACGCATGAAGAAAATCCATACACCAATAAGCAATAACATTGGGAACCATGAGATAAAGATGTTTGCTAGGAATGACTGCTCTTCAGGTGCAACGCCCTTGACGTTTACATCATTTTTAAGCAAATCGTTAATTAAATCCTCATCATACATAGGCATGATCGTCTGGAAGCGTTCACCGTTTCCTTTAACACCTGAGATAGTGCCTGTACTTCTGTCGATGTTTACATCACGTACTGCACCACTACGCACTTCTTTTACAAACTGCGTGTAACTCGTTTGACGATCAATTTGATCGTTTCCATTGAAGCTCTGGAACACTGTCATCAGCACAACTGCGATAACCAACCAGAGTATTAAGTTCTTTGCCATGTCGCTCAAGGAGTTAACCTCTTGTATCTAAAAATTATTTAAATTCAACTATAATGCACTTCAACTGTACTACAGTTTGTAACCTGTCGCCACTATATATACTTCTCTAGATCGTGGACGCGATGCTTTAGGTTTACGAATTTTGACCACTTTAAAACAATTACGTACTTCTTGTACAAATTGATCAAAACCTTCACCTTGGAAAACTTTTACTGCAAATGCGCCATTCGGTTTTAGCACCTGATGGCACATATCTAACGCTAGCTCAACTAAATACATACTACCAGCTTGGTCTGTACTCATGTTGCCACTCATATTCGGCGCCATATCTGAAAATACCACGTCAACATTTTTGCCATTAATACGACCTAATAATGCATCAAGTACCGATTCTTCTCTGAAGTCGCCTTGTAAAAAGTCTACGCCAGCCAATGAATCCATGGGTAAAATGTCACAAGCAATAACCTGCCCTTTATCACTCACTTCTTCAGCTAGATATTGCGACCAACTTCCTGGTGCTGCACCCAGATCCACTACAGTCATACCAGGTCTAAGAAGTTTATCTTTCTGTTGTATTTCTTCTAATTTGAAAATTGCACGTGAACGGAAACCTCGTTTTTGTGCTTCATGAACATAAGGATCATCAACATGTTCTTTTAACCAGCGTTTTGAGCTCGCTGAGTGCTTTTTATTTGCCATATTAACTGCAACTCATTAGTAATATTCTCTAGATGGCGGTAGAATAGCGATAATTCAAGCCTAAGATTAGTAAATATTACCAATATGACATTATCAAATAAACAGAAACAGTACCTAAAAGGTCTAGCTCACCCACTAAAACCAGTAGTTTTACTAGGTGCAAATGGGCTAACTGAAGGCGTAATGTTAGAAATTGATCATTCTTTAGACATTCACGAATTAATCAAAGTGAAGGTACCTACGAATGACAGAGAAACTAAGCAACTCATTTTTGACGCAATTGTAAGAGAAACAAAAGCGCATAAAGTACAAGTGATTGGTCACGTTATCGTGTTATATCGCCAAAGCGAAGATAAGAAAATTCAACTTCCTCGCTAAGCTTACTCGTCAACAGCATCTGCTGTTGACGTTTCCTTCCACTCAATCGCCTTTTTAATAAATTCAACTGTTAATTCGTTGATTAAGCCACTCTCAGCGTTAAGCAACATACTATAGCCTATGTTCATTGATGGAATGACCACAATATCTGTTCGATAACCCTGAACCCATCCACTATGATAAAACAATAATGTGCCTTCAAAGTCGTATATTCGCCAACCTAATCCATAGTGCGCTTCTTTAACATGCTTTCGCCAAATTCGTCTTTTAAGCTCTCTCTTTGTTTGCACATAAGGCCTTGATTGAACGGTCAATGCATCTAATGACAATACTTTCGGAAAGTGCCCTAATTGGGCTTTTAGCCAAAACACCATATCTGCAGCACTTGCATTCACACCAGCAGCAGGGAGCACTTTGTAATAATTGCTTTTTAATCTAGCTGTATGCCATCGCTTTCTACCCAGAACATGAGGTGCTGCGAAATTTTTGTCTTTAGTTAAGTTTTCTAACCCTACACCACCATCTCGCATTCCAAGAGGCGCAAATAAAAACTCTTCAACCCAGGTTTTGTAATCTAGGCCTGTTTTGGCTTTTATCACCCTATCAATCAAACTGAACATCACATTTTGATAGCCGTAACATATACTAGGTTTACAAATAGGCTGAATATCAAAAAGCTTATCTGTAATATCTATGTAACTCATTCTAGATTCAACCAAGTTATCATAAGCATTAGGCACGATACCGCTAGAATGGCTCAATAAATTGTAAACCTTAAGATTTTCAAATCTTGAATCGCGTGCTTGCGGCAAGTAATGACTGATTGCTCGGTCTAAATCAATTTTTCCTTCAGCTGCTAATTTAGCGGTTAATGAACCCGCGAATGTTTTTGATACTGATGCCAAGCGAAATCGCGTATGCGCATCAACTTTTCGACCTTGCTTGACTTTAGTGCGTCCAAAGCCCTTTTGAAAATAACTATCTTCTCCTTGAACGATACTTAATGCCGCACCTGGTATGGATTTTTCTTTTAGTTTTGTTTCGACTTGCTTAGAATAGCGATTTACAAATTGCTGCCACTGTTGTTGTTCAGTATTTTCGTTTTTATTTGATGCCAAACATTCAACGGTGAAGAGCCCCATAACTGCGTAAATCAGGGTCTTCATAAAAATTGCTCCTGTTTTCATAACGGCATTCTAACATTTTGTCGTTTGTTGTCTTGTGTTTGGGCATAAATTATTAATCTGAGGAAATTTAATGCGTAAGTTGTCGATACTTGGAATTGGTTTATTACTTAGTTCTGCATGTAGCTTTACCCCTCAGTTGGCGCCAGAACTCAAACTACCTAAAAAGCCTTTATTAAAAAAAGAAGTCGTTTTTTTGACTTATAAGACCAAAAAGAATCCGGTGAGAATAAAATCAGTGCAACTACCTGCTCACCCAATTTACAAAAATAACCGTGTCTGGGTTGACCCTAAGTCTCTTCAACTAACGGAATCACAATATCAAGTTGTAATCGACCAGCTTTCTGAATTAGGTTTAGTCATAGCCAATAATAACGACGCTGATTATATTCTTAACGTGCAGCAACTTTCAGTAGAAAGAACTAATGATATTGATTTGCAGCTGGAGTCGAACAAAAAGATAAAATCAAAAAGCGCTGATGTAATAAAAAATAATCAATCCAAACAATGTAGCAACTATGAAGTTAAAGTCAGCTTTCGCTTAAATCACAAAAAAAGCGCGGATGTTGTTTGGATTGCGCAGGCAAATATAAACAGCCAAACTTTTATAGATGAACCCGTTGTGTATAAGTTTACACAGCAGCAGGTGATTACAAATGAACAAGCCGTTGTAGATTTTATCAATTTACATAATACAGAAACCGCTCGTAAACAACGATTTGATCAAAAAGTCTCAATACCCAAGTACCAAGTCGTTTATCAAACTTCGCCTTTAACAAAAGTATCTGGTTTATGCAATAATCAGGAGGTTGCTGCTGTGACAAATAATATTGAAGCACATCTTATCGCTGAGCTAATGGCGAAGCTAAAAGTGCGTTAAACATTTTTTTACAGTATTCAAGCAGTTTTGTTGCTTATAATTCTTATAATAAATCAAAATAAAATTGCCTGAATACCTTCACTGTAAATGTATAGTGCATTTTTAAGTGATTGGTTTTAGTGAGGGAAACATGGAAAACTACGCCACTATTTTACTTGTTGAAGATGATGAGTCTTTGGCTCAATGGGTAGCCGAATACCTAGATAACCAAGGTTATACTACACATATATGTCACAGAGGCGACAAAGCTGTGGCCATGGTTAAAGATGTGTCTCCTGACATTGTGCTGCTTGATATTATGCTTCCAGGTCAAGATGGTATTAGTGTTTGTCGAGATCTGCGCCAGTTTTACAGTAAGCCGATCGTAATGATGACAGCCAAAGACGAGGAAATGGACGAAGTTATCGGCTTGGAGGTTGGAGCCAGTGATTATGTTATCAAACCTGTTAGACCTCGTGCGCTGCTTGCAAGGATCAAATCTCTACTCAGAGCTGCTGAACAATCATCTTCCACAGCAGAGGTCGATGATGACAACATTCAAGTCGGTGCATTACACATTGATACTTTAGCCAGAAAAGTAACCGTTGACGGGTCTGAAGTTGCGATTTCGAGTGCTGAATATTTATTACTGCACTTTTTAGCAAGTAATGCGGGTGAGGTAGTCTCTCGAGATGCGGTATTTAAAGCAACCAAAGGCCGAGAATACGATGGTTTAGACAGAAGCGTTGATGTCCTTATATCCGCACTTAGAAAGAAGTTTAATGATGACCCTCAGCATCCAGAAAAATTCAAGACAGTCTGGGGAAAAGGTTATTTAATGGTACCAACTGCTTGGTGATCTAACCTTTGAAATTGAGACCAACATTCTCAGGAATGTTGGTTTTGTCCTTCTTATAGTTTGGCGTTACCAATTTGAAAAAACTCTACCTTTATTTACTTACCAGTGCGCTTTTATCTATCGTCGTTTTAGGCTGGCTAATTGATACGTTTAATCAACAAGCCTTCTCTCCAGATGATAACTTTCATTGGCAAAGAAATATAACAGGTGGGTTCATCAAACAACTGGAAAGACAGCCGGCGAAGCAACGTGCTTCATTCGCCAACACAATCAGTCAAGAGTTTTCACTAAACGTAAGTTATAAAGATGGTCAAAGTCTTGCCCTTCCCTCTGAGCTAAAAAACGAAATGTTTACCCCTCAAGGTCTGCTTCTTGAAGACGAGATTGGCTTTTATCTACTTAAATCATCCGAAAATCTTATGCCAGATTATGTCGAGTTGCGTCTTTCAAAACCAGAACAAGAGCAAAACAGTGATGCGCTACTGACCTTGTTATTTTATTCTGGTGTATGTACTTTTATGTGGTTCATATTGTCACCGCTCGCTAAACGGCTGAACGTCTTAACAAGTAAAGCGAAACAGTTTGCTGCCGGTGATTTTTCTGCTCGTATTAACCCAAACCATTTTACTTACATTAAAGACGTTGAACTTACATTTAATGGCATGGCGAGCAAAATCGAAAAGCTGATGGCAGAAAACAAACTTATGGCTTCAAGTTTATCTCATGACATTCGAACGCCTGTTGCCTGTATGCGTTTCGCTTTGGATGCAGCCATAGATGAGCCTGACAATAAAAAGGTGAATGAAATTCTACTTAGAATGGAAAAAGACTTAGATCAAATGGAGGATATGCTGAAGTCTTATTTATCCTTTGCAACATTAGAGCAAAAGTCTCATTTATTAAATTTTGAAACAACACAAGCCTCTCATTACTTACATGATGTCAGCTTACAAATTCAGCCTAAACTTCAAAAAGCTGAACTGTCGTTACTGACAGAACTGAATACCAAATTCGAAATAACTGCAGACTTACATTGGCTAGCCCGTGCTATTACTAACTTACTCAGTAATGCTTGTGATTTTGCTACCAAGCATATACAAATTTCTAGTTACTATGACTCACAATATATTTACATAGAAATAGAAGACGATGGCCCGGGTATAGCGCCAGAGAACTGGCACAAAGTATTTAGTCCTTTCTTTCAAGAAGAAAATCACCGAAATCGTGCAGGAAAAAGCTATGGACTTGGACTTGCGATTGTCAATAAAGTGGTAGATTGGCATCATGGCAAAGTCTCTGTATCTCAGTCTGAAAGCTTAGGTGGCGCTAAATTTACGATACAACTACCAAAAAGACCGAACTGATCATCATTTATGATGTATTGATTTCAGACAAGGTCTTTTTATTTTTCATCATTTGCAGTAGATTGACAGCCATCCCTTAGAATATAAAAGAATAACAACATATGAGTAGTATTAGAGGCGAGTTCAGTTCTCGCTTTGGCTTTATTATGGCTGCCGCAGGATCGGCTGTTGGACTTGGTAACATTTGGGGCTTCCCAACTCAAACCGCCTCTAACGGTGGAGCTGCATTCGTCCTAGTTTATCTTATTTTAGCTTTTTGTTTAGCTTACCCGGCTTTAATGGCCGAATTAGTCATTGGTCGTCATGGCCAAGCGAACGCCGTGTCTTCTTTACAAAAATTAGCTAACTCACCATTACAGAAAAAATTTGCATTTACCGTTGGTTTTGGCGGTATTATTTGTGCAGGTTTGATCCTTAGTTTTTATGCTATTGTTGCCGGCTGGATGTTTAGCGCTACGGTTGAGCCAATTGCTGCAGTAACTGGCCTTGTAAGTACATCGACATGGCTTAACACTCAGTCACTTCCACGCGACCTTATATTTACTAGCTTATTCATTATCTTGACAATTGCCATCATTAGTAAAGGCGTTGAAAACGGCATTGAGAAGTGGTCAAAGCGCCTAATGCCAGCTCTGCTGAGTATTTTAGCACTGCTTATAATCTATGTAATGACTCAAGAAGGCGCAATGGAGGGCTTAAAGGCCTATTTAGTGCCAGATTTTAATTCTTTATTAGATCCGCAACTTTTGGTTAGCGCACTTGGTCAAGCGTTTTTCTCACTGTCTTTGGGTACAAGTGTGATGATTATTTATGGCTCTTACATAAGCAAAAAAGAAAACTTAGTTTCATTGGGTGCCTATGTCACGCTTATTGACGTACTGATTGCATTTGTAGCAGGTCTTTTAATTATTCCTGCTATGTATGTAGCACAAGCGCAAGGTGTGGCTATTTTCTCCGAATCTGGCGCACTGCTATCTGAAGACACTTTAGTGTTCCAAGTATTGCCTGCTCTTTTTACTAGCATGGGAGATATTGGCTATTTTGTTGGCTTTGCTTTCTTTGCTCTTATGAGTATTGCAGCTCTGACGTCGTCTATTTCAATGCTTGAAGCGCCCGTCTCTTATGCTGTTGAAAAATTTGCATTGGGCCGTGTTCAAGCTACATGGATAATCGGCGGGATCATTTCTCTTGTCAGTTTCACCATTATTTTTAACTTCTCAGCTTTATTCGGTTTTGTGATAAGCCTGACAACGCAATTCTCTCAACCGTTAATTGGCATGCTTTGTTGTATTTTTGTTGGTTGGATCTGGCATAGAAATAAACTACTCGCTGAGATTAAAAATGGTCATGCTGAAGCAGAAAGTACACTGTTTTGGAAAGTCTGGCCTTGGTACATCAAGTTTGTATGCCCATTAGCTATTGCAATGGTGTTTATACATTCGTTCTAATCAGAGCTAGAAATCTAAAAAAGCGAGTAATAAACTCGCTTTTTTATTGTGCTAATTCCATATCTGTATGTGGTATCCCGTCTTCAAGATAACTGTCAGAGATCGGTTTAAAGCCTAACCTTTGATAAAAAGGTGCAAGATGTGTCTGTGCACTCAGTTGTACTTTGCATTCAGGCCATAATTTAGCACATACATTCAATGACTCCTTCATCAATACTGATGCGAGACCTTTCCCTCTGTTTTGTTCAGTAATAATTACTCTACCAATCGCAGTAACCTTCGACGCTTTTAGATAGCAACGTGAATATGCGACGACCTCACCATCATTATCTAAACAGTAAATATGTTGCGTCTCTTCCAAAATATCAACGTCATCTAATTCAGGGTAAGCGCACGCTTGCTCAACAACAAAAATATCCACTCTAGCTTTAGCAAGCTTATAAAATGTCAGAGTATCTAACTCCGAAAATTTCTTTGTATACCAATTCATGTTTTTCACCGATAAAAAAACCTAGCTAAACCATGCTAGCTAGGCTTTTAATAAAATAATAGGTACGAATTTAGTTAAATAGTCTTTCTAACTGATCACATAATTGAGATACATTCACATGGTCATGCTCAATCGTTAGATCAACATACCCATCGCCTCTAAATGCACGATCAAGTTCTATTAATACGTGAGTTTTGTGTGCTTCAGGCACAAATGATAACTCAATCTCTTGAATACCAAATAAAGAACGGCTATTTGGCCTATATTCTAGCTCTTGATAGCAACCTGATGTTGATTGAAAGCTAGAGGCTCTCAGATACCCTTTTTCAACATCCGCTTTTACTAAGCTGAAACCGAGTTTGTCCATGGCCTGCATACAAGCTTTGACAGCTTCGTTCGGGTAAATATGCAAAGTGTCTTTGTCATTAGGATCAATGGCCAAATCAATATCCAGACCGGTTTCAACCCAAACAAACGAATGATTATAGCCAGCGTTTAGCTCAGTGATCGGAGTTTCTGAATGCAGCCTAGCTTCAAACGGGATTACTTTCTTTTCCCCAGGCGAAATTACAAATTGCTCTGAAATACGCCACTTATCTAAAACATGATTGGTAAAATATTCGCCATCATCTGACTCAACTTTGACTCGAGTCATCAGTGCTAATTCTAAGCCGGATACCTGTTGTTCAACATCTCCGCCTTCAACAATAATTTGTGCTTGAAACTTTTGACCTGGATATAAGTGCTCAGTTTCTAAAATAGTATCGACCTTCGCAGCCCCGATACCCACAGATGCAAGGATTTTTTTAAACATCGCCTCTCCTGTAGAGATTATTCCTTCTAACTGCATCTTAACCACATTTATTAAATCTTGTCAGCGAAAATTTTTGTTTTTAATGCAAATATCTATCACTGATAACAAGTTAGTCAGATTTTACGCAGTATTAGCCTAAAGTTTTGATTTATAAATCAGTCAGTTTTGCTAATATGACTAATCAATTTCGCTTAAATATATTGAATATGGAACTGTTGTTTTTTGCTGTCGCATTCGCTTGCGGATTTTCTATTTACCAACTCAAGTTACCACCATTAATTGGTTTTTTAATGGCTGGGTTTGTCTTGAACCTTATGGGTCATCAGACAACTGATTTACTCACACAGTTAGCTGATCTCGGTGTCACAATTCTTTTGTTTAGCATTGGCCTAAAACTAAAAGTTGGTAATTTAGTTAAGCCTCAGGTCTGGGGTCCAGCAACACTGCACATTGTTTTAAGCACTGCATTTTTTGCCAGCCTGTTATTGTTATTAGGTGCGGCTTCACTGCCCCTATTCAGCACTTTAGATACCTCAAGTGCTTTGCTTGTGGGTTTTGCATTTAGCTTCTCAAGTACCGTATTTGCGGTAAAGGTACTAGAAGAGCGCGGTGAAATGTCTGCCTTACATGGTAAAATAGCCATTGGCATCTTGGTTATGCAAGATATTTTCGCGGTTATCTTTTTGGCTGTCAGCACGGGGAAAATGCCAAATATCTGGGCGCTTGGACTTTTAGTCGCACTGCCTTTATTCAGACCCGTCATGTTCTGGGTGCTAAATCGCTCTAAACACGGTGAACTGTTACCTCTCTTCGGTTTTTTCTTCGCCTTGGTAATTGGCTACCATGCTTTCGAATTTGCAGGGTTAAAAGGCGATTTAGGTGCTCTTATCATAGGTATGATGTTTGCCCCACATAAAAAAGCCAGTGAGTTATCTAAATCATTACTCAATGTGAAAGACATTTTACTTGTCGGCTTTTTCTTAAATATTGGCCTAAACGCAAATATTACACCTAATGCACTGTTAGTTGCGGTTATGCTAATTTTAGTTTTACCAATTAAAGTAATTATGTATTACGTATTAACGAACCTATTTAAGCTAAGAGCACGCACCTCTTTGCTGAGTGCATTCACACTTTCAAATTATAGCGAGTTTGGTTTAATCGTTTGTGCCGTAGCAGCTTCTACAGGGTTAATAACTAGCGATTGGTTAGCTGTTGTAGCGATAGCAGTTTCTATTACCTTTGTCATTGCCTCTCCCCTTAATAAACGCGCAAATGAGTTATACGTGAAACTCGAGCCTTGGTTATTGAGATTTGAAAGCGACAAGCGATTAGAAGAAGAGCTACCGGTTAATTTAACCGACACTAAAATTGTAATCTTCGGTATGGGCAGAATTGGTACGGGTGCTTATGAAACCATAGAAGCGTCGCACCCTGGTAAGGTAGCTGGTATTGATATCAAACCGGAAGTCGTTGAAAAGCATGTGAAGCGCAACCGTCGTGTTTTACTCGCTGATGCGACAGATCCGGATTTCTGGCAGCGCATGAATCACTCTGACGTTGACATGGTTATGTTAGCCATGCCTAAACATATGCAAAACATTTTTGCTTTAGAACAATTGAGAGCATCGGGTTTCAGCGGTCGTGTAAGTGCAATTGCATACTATCCAGACCAACAGCGTGAGCTTGAAGAAATGGGGGTAGAATTTACCTATAACTTCTACTTAGAAGCTGGTAGTGGCTTCGCTGAACATGTTAGTCAAAAAATATTTAATTAATATGAATAATAGTTATCAGTATCGTACTGGGTACTGATAACTATTTCTATTTACCTCTCAACAACTTACATCTAGACGTCTAACTATACTAATTCTTTAAAATGCAAGCCGATTTACAAAGCTTTACAAGTGCCGTAGAAATCATGCTCAAAAAAAGAGTAAACTGGAACGGTCTTATGAGCTAAGTCTCTATTTTAAACACAATTTTTGTATAAATCAGACAGACATTAAGCTCTTATTTTTTGGAATTTTTGGCAAGCGAGAGGCATTGATGCGTAAAAGTAAGGCAGAATTAAATTTTTCGGCCGTGGTGGATGACGTTAAAGCAAGTCCTTTTATGGATCTGCAAAGCCGACTTGACGAGCTGCAGGACAACGGAATGACAGCGCTGACAATTCGCACTGTACTATTTAATAAAATGTTAGATATGCACAGTGTTCCTGCTGATCATTTTTTGAGAAAAGAATCAGCCCCATCTAGATTAGATGACCCGAAAATAATTGAAACACTTAATGACCTTGGCTTTTATAAACAAAGCAAAGTCGTTCATTAATTAATTGGGGAGCCTACTCTCCGACTTATAGGCTGGCAATGCCCGTCGCCAGCCTATCTTCTTTCCTACTGAGTATTACTTATTTGTTTCTTTCTCTTTTAAAACTTCTTTTTTAATAACTTTCTTAGGTATAAGAGTGAGAACAGCTAGCTTTATTGGTAACCAATAAATTGCATAAACAGAATCATGTTTAGCGTCATATTTACCAACGCCAATACTTACTTTGCCAGCCTCAGATGCTTTTATTAAAGTCCCACCTAGCTTGTCCCAAATAGCCAATGCTGAACCTAAGTTAGTATCAAAGTGCTTAGGATTATCGCTGTGATGAACCTGATGTTGAGCTGGGCTAATAAACCACCCTTCTAATTTGTCTCCCCAACTAAACCAAATGTGGGAGTGTCTTAAATTAGCACCAAAAATATTAAACAAGAATACAAAGGCATTTGCACCTAGAATGTCGAACATGCTCAACGAAGTGCCAAATAGATGAAAGCCCACACCAACAGCGATCCCCTGCGTTACAGCCATTCTACAAGCATATAAATAGCTCTCAACAGGATGGGTTCGATAAATAGTAAATGGTGTCAGCACCTTCGCTGAGTGGTGAACTTTATGGAACTCCCATAAAAATGGCACTTTATGAAGTAACAAATGCAATAAATATCGGGTGAAATCATCAAGCAAAAATAGTATGAGTGTAAAAAAAGCAATCACACTTGCTTCTGGCCACTGCAACATAAGCGGTTTACCGAGCACCCATTCTAGAAAATCTGTAACAGCTATCGCAACTGGTACCATTGTTAATACGAGCGGGGCAAACGTTGCAGCTTTAATTACTTTATTAGTTATTAACAGTGTGTAATCTAATTTCGCACTTTTACACAACCAAACATCTCTAGGAAATAAAAAACGCAAAAAACCTTTACCACTTTTCGACTTTTCAATTTGTGCATAAACAAAAAACGCCATAACAACCGCACTAAGTAAATACGGAATATATATGCGCTTGTTAGCGTCAATTAGATAGGAAGGCAATGCTGATAAGTCTTGCCAAATTTGCTCTAACACACATTCTCCCTTAACACTGAAATATAGAGATGTAATTTTGTTTTAATGGACACGATATATTATGACACATGAAAATTTATAAAAACTTATGTATTTATATCGTTCTGTATTACGCTAAAAAATTATACGAAAAAGGGCCACAAGTGGCCCTTATTAATACAAATAAAAATCTGTTAAAACTGATATTTATAACCGAATATAACTTGTCTTGGTTTGCCAGGACGTGCACCATAAGGTCGGCGACTCACTACTTTCTCTTCATCAAGTAAGTTATCAATCTTAAGATAGATACGTCCATACTTATCAAAATCGTAACCCGCAGATATATCAACCGTAATAGCACTATCAGTTTTCGCACCATTTAGACCATCAGCAATAATGTCGCCATTATCATCAACAAGGTCACCAGCTCTTTCTTGCATTGAAGAAACATTCTTAATGCTTAAATTGGTGTACCACTCGCTTGCCTCAAGACCAATATTAAATGCAAACTGATGCTCAGGAACATATGGAAGGCTGTCACCAGACGTCACTTTACCCCATTGATCAAAGTCTGATGTGAAATTTGTTTTAAACTCACCTTTAGTGTATGTATAAACAAAGCCATAAGGGATATCTATTTGTAGGTTCAGAGGATAGCGCTGAGAAAATTGTGTTTCTAGGCCGTATACATCAACTTCACCACCATTGAATTCTTGGTCTATTGCCTCATCGATACCACAATTTGAAAATCCACAACTTTCTTTTAAATTGCTGTAGTCATTGAAGAATGCAACAGCTTCGAATTGCGTTATTCCATCATTAAATCGACCACCAAACTCATAGTTAACACTCTTTTCAACTTCGATATCTGCAGCTTGTTTAGGACTACTTGGAACAAAGCCTTGGTGCACACCAAACAATAAACCAGAGTCATCATTTAATTGATAAAAACCACTCACGCCTGGTAACCAGATCGTAGTCTTTTTCTTTTGCCAATCGTCAGTATCTTTTTTATCTGTATAGTACATGTCCATGCTTTCGCCGCGTACACCTGCAGATACAGTTAAATGACCCAGCGTCACAGTATCTTCAATGTAAACTGAAAGCGCTTTCGTGTTTTCGATATTTGTCGTGGTGAATACAGCTTCTTCAGCTGTTTTTAGCGCAAAACCGTCTTCCATTTCATATGTTTCAGTAAAGTGCTTACGTTCTATTTCATCTTCATGTAAACGAACACCGAAAGCAAGCTTGTGCTCAACACCCTGAATTGAGAAGTCATAATTACCATCAACTTGAATACCCTGAGAGAAGTATTCGCGATCATTGGTACCCATTAGTAAATAATGCGTTGTGCTGCCTGATTCTACTGAGTTTTGTGTGCCAGAGATAACTGCGTATTCTCTTTCATATTTTTCAGGGTTAGCCAAAATAGCTGACAAACTAGCTTGCGAGCCTACTAACTTACTAAGCTTCAACCAAGCTCGTTCATAATCATGTCGATAAACACGGGTTGTCATTGATAAATTATCGTCTGACATATTGTGCGAAAACATGAACTGCTGGTGTTTAGTGTCCATTAATGCCGGCTGAGTCGCTGCATAACGTCTGTATGGGTTTTCAGCAAAATCTGCATCAGTTAGACCTAAATATGTTTCGTCTGACTTTTCATCAGCATATGACAGTTTAAGCCCAAACGTATGGTCTACCCCATCATTAGTCAATTGATAGTTAAATTTAGCTAAAAGGTCATTTTTATCGAAGCCTGTGTTACCACCACCATCTAATTCTTTAAAGCCATCAGCTTTTAGATTTACGCCTTCGACTAAAAAACCTACGTTATTAACAACTGAGCCAAAGTGCCCATGTACTTTTTGATACCCGTCAGTTCCTCTTGCTATATCGATACCACCTTCAGTGAACTCAGGTACTTGCCTAGTCACAAAGTTAAGCGCACCAGCCACGGTTTGAGGACCATGCTTTATGGCTGCTGGCCCTTTAAATACTTCAACCGCAGTCATACGCGTAGGTACTGGAAAATAGTACGCTGCTGACGCAGAATAAGGAGAAGGCCCAATCAATACACCATCTTCCATTATTGTTATCTTTTTGCTTCGCTCGGGTGTTACCCCTCTAAAGCCAATATTTGGACGCAGACCATAACCATCTTCTTCCCTAATATTTACGCCAGGTACTTTACTTAAAATACGGTGAATATCATCATACTCAAACTTCTCAAGCTCAACTTCTGTTAGCAAAGTCGTTGAACCCGCCTCTGTGCGAAGTTTATCTGTATGGCTTAGTATTGTAATGTGTTCAATATTATCACCGCTCGTTTCCTGTTTATTATCAGCAAACGCAGAGGTCGCAATACTTGCTACAGCTAATGCTAAAAGTGTTTTTTTCATAGAACTCGCTCTTTAATCGTTGTCGCCTGCTGAAGTTTTAGGTAGTTCAAGTGCTAACTTATTAATGAAGTCATGCTTGAATTGATCTGTTATATCCTTAACTTTAGCGTGAGTGTGCTCAACTTTTTCTTTTTCATTTACAAGTGCTTGCTGCAAGTTGCCGTCAATTGCATCAATTGCTGCATTTGAATCCTGAATCCCTTTCAACATGGCTTCTTTTATATCAGAACCACTTTCAAAATCTAAGAAATCATCAAAACCAGTTGTATTTTCTGCAGCTGTGCCATTGCCAGTAAATAACTTTTCAAATGCAGCTAGATTCGCTTTCATATTTGCTAAAGAGTTAGCAGCCACTGGCGATTCTACATCTTCTGCACACGCTTCTAGGCCGCAAGAGTTGCTGAAGTAGCCAAGAGGAAGCGCCAACTTTTGGTCTTTTAATTGTTTATCAGCATAAAACATTGCATTAGTAATTACATTTACCGCAGCATGCGCACTGTCAAAGCTGTTGCCTGGCTCACCCGCTTTTTTAAGTTCAAGGGCATAGCCAGTTTCACCCTGCCATTTTTCTAATAAAACTTTTGAGTTATCAACTAAATCATTTGCTACTTCGAGTGCAAACTCACAACGAGCAACACGACGTTCACCATCAGTTCGACTATTCCAATCAGCAAGCGCATCATTAGCAATTGAGCAGCTGTGATCCAATTCTGTGCTAAATAACAAGTGTTCTAAACTGACTAAACCTCGACGAGTTGCTGTTCGGTTTTTAATATCATACGGGCGGCTTTCATCTAAATTGATGACACCATCTTCGAAATATGCTGTGTCTTGGTCAACGCCACACGTACTCTTTGCAGGCCATGAATAAATTAAATTTCTTAGCTCACCTTCATTCGTCGCAAGCGGACCTACCTGCATCAGTTCTGCTTGTTGCCAGATTGCAGTTGTAATTCTCCAACTCGATTGAGCCACTGCAAGCGCATCTAACCTAGCTTGTTCCTCGCTTTCTCCTGCAGCAACCGATTTTTCAACATCGCAGTAAGCTGCTAATGTTGTACTATTTTTCTCTGCTTGTTCCTTAAATGAAACGAAAGTAGGTGTCATTACGTTATCAACTAAGTTAGCTAATAAGGCCGTTTCATCGAAGCTTGTTGTACTTCCACCGTTATCGACAACTGGTGTGCCACCATCAAAGTTTTCACCTTGACTGCTCGAAGTGCTCTCTGAGCATGCTGCCAGGCCAAGTATTAAAGAAGTAGCTAAAGCCAATGGCTTAAGTTTTGCGGATCTCAACATAAAATTAATCCTAAAATCTCGAATCATAGATACAGAAAAAGGTTAGTAACCTAAATCACTAACCTTTCAATATATTGTTAGCTAAAACTATTACCAGTTTTTAGCGTTTTCTTCTGCAAAGTCATATGCGTCAGCTAGAATGTCACGTGCTTGGCGTAATTTTTCTGCGTAGGCTTCAAACTCTTCAGTTGTACCCGTTACTAATGGCTTATCACCCATTAGTGTGTGAACTTCAACGAATTTAGCCTCACCAAAATCAGCTTTTTTCGGGTTTAAATCATCTTCAGCAAATGGAGAGAATGGGCTAAACTGGAAGTTTAACGCGAAACCTTTCATCTCACCCCAATGCTTCGCGTAAGTCGCAAACTCATCAGTAGTGTATTCACCATCTTTTAAGTTTTCGATATCGCTAATAGAGTCATTAATGTAATGAACCACTGTCGCTGCAATCGCTTTTTCCCAGCCAAGAGCTGCATCGAAAACATGCTTGTTAAACTGTGCTTTCAATTCATCAGAAAAATCAGCTACATCAGTGCCGAAGTTATCTGTGATGATTTTACGGCCCGCGATGAAGTTAACCATTGCTTCAGCAGTGAAATCTGTTGTTTCCTCAGCACCACGGTCACGTTTAGCAGCATTTGATGAGTTACCCCATACAAATTCAGACGCTAGGTCAATAACACCATCGCCGTCAATATCATTTTTACCTTGGAATTCATCACGACCGCCTTTTTTAGCAATTTCGTCATCTGAGTATTCTAGGTAGTTACGTGATGCGCCAAAGTAACCGAAACCTTCATCGTATTGGTGCTCAAGCTTCGTATATAGAACGCCTTCTTTTTGCGCTACTTTGTTGTCAGACTCAAGGCCTTCACCAAGGTAATCATCAGTACCTTGAGAGAACATTAAAGCACCAAGCGTGTGTTTTTGTACAAGTTGAACAAGGTCTAAGCCATCTGGTGTGATATATGCTTTGGTAATCGCTACACCATTAGCATCTTCTAAGCTATCACCACCATTTACTTTTTCAATTTGAGCAATGAATAAGTCAAAGTAGTGTTTAACTAAACCTTCTGGTGTCTTAGCTTGAGTACCGAACTCAGTTACACCTTTGAAGTTGCCTTCAACTTCCCATTCTTTATACATTTTCGAAGCATCAGCACCAGCGATTTTACCGCTAAGCTCTTTACCTGAACTTGAAATTGCAGCAAATGTTTTTTGCTCATAACCAGATAAATCATCACCTAAATGAGTGATTGGGTTCTCAGAAACAGAATCATAATCGCCCCAAAGAGCGTCAAGCTTTGCTCTTACATCTGCTGCTACAATGTTATTTGTTTCAATGTACTCAACAGTCATTAAACCCATGTAGTGTTTAATTTCGGCTGATAATGCATGACGTGCAGTCTGACCAGTGTAAGCAACTGATGAACCTGTTCCAAGTTTAGAAGCAAACTCATAAACATTTACACCATCTACTGCTTCAACGTCAGTAACTGATAGAGTTAGTTCTTTGTCAAAAGTTAAGCCACCAGCATCTTTTACTGTTACTGTTACTTTAACTTCAGTTTCTTGCTCAAAGTTGATAGCAATTGAGTCTTTTAGCTTTAAACTACCTTCAGTAATTTCGAAGCGGTCATCAGCAACTGTAAAAGTTGCGCCTTCTGCGTTGTCATCTGTTGCGCTTAGAGTGCCAACAACAACACCTAAAGTGTCTTCAGTAATTGCTGAAGCTGAAAGAGAAATATCAGTAGGTGCTTGGTTTGTTGGAGCTGGAGTTGGATCAGGTGTGTCATTACTGCTTGAACCACCACAAGCAGTTAAACCCAATGTTGCAGCTAGGATAGAAGTAGCTAACAGAGACTTACGAAGTGTCATTGCTTTTCCCTTAATATAATAAGAAATGTTTATATTTTTAATTGTTTAAAAGTATACATGTATCTAAATAACAATCAATATTATTTACACTGCCGTAAATAGTGATTTTGTCAAAAATAAAGCTCGAAATTAAATTAAAAAAACATACTTAAACACAATAAAGCCATTGAAAATCAATGAAATAAATTAAAAAAACCTCAATAAATATCAATAAATCTTTATGAGAATCAATATCAATTACTTTATATTTATTGTGACAACATCAATTATTCTCGATGCTTTTATTAAATATTTTTTGAGCTGTTTGCCAAATTGCCAAATTCACAGGGTCTTTTAGGCGAGATGATTTAGCTATTAGCCCAATCTCAATGCCTGTTTTGTCATTATCAATTGGTAATACTCTCACCTGCTGTTTAAAAGGGCTTTGAGATAGAACAACATCTGGCACTAAAGCTATGCCAAAACCCAGACTAACAAGAGCTACAATTGCCTCATGTCCTGAAACATGTGCATATACTCTGGGTTTGAACTTTTTGAGGGTACAAAACTCATCAAGCCTTTCCTTTAAGACTCCTTGCTCTGGCACTATATAAGCCAAATCAGACCACGATAATGTTTCCTTATTCATTTGATTAATTTGATCAGACAGGGGACATTCCATTATTGGAGCTACCATTTGTAACTTTGCTTCACCCAACTTTGTATAAGCAAGACCTGTTGGTAGCTCTTTTGGTTTAACCGCAACAGCTAAATCAACTTTCTCAGCTTGAACGTGCGAAATTGATAATGCCGGATCACCTGTGTTTAAGTTTAATTCTACATCTGGGTATTGCTTTCTAAAAGCCGCAAACAATTCATAAATGTAGCTGTAACTTGCTGTAACCGAACAATACAGATCTGCTTCACCGGATAAAACTTGTTGTTCGGTCTGGCATTGCCCCTTAAAAAGTCGCCATTGATTTAAGGTTGCATTGGCATAGGCAACAAAAGCCTTGCCTTGAGAAGTTAAAGACACACTTCGGTTATCTCTAATAAATAGAGGCACACCGACTTCTTCTTCTAATTGCTTTATTTGTCGGCTCAATGTTGGCGCACTGATGAAACATAGGTTACTTGCTCGGCCAAAATGTAATGTATCAGCCAGCGCTAAAAAATATTTTAGTTGTTTATGATTCATTTTATATTTCACATATTGAAATGTAATGATTCAAATATATCATTTTACGAAACCAATGCTACCCCCTATTCTCAATCATGTATCTAGAAAAACACCTATTTTTTAAAAGGCTCTAACATGGCGAATTATTTTAATACTCTTTCACTACGTGAACAGTTAGCACAACTTGCTCAATGCGAGTTTATGGATCCAAAAGAATTTGAGAACGGCGTAACAGCTTTAGAAGGTAAAAAGCTGGTTATCGTAGGTTGTGGTGCACAGGGTTTAAATCAGGGACTTAATTTACGAGATTCGGGCTTAGATGTAAGTTATGCCTTACGTGATTCTGCGATTGCTGAGAAACGCGCATCATTTATCAATGCTTCAGAAAATGGATTCACGGTTGGCACATATGAAGAGCTAATTCCTTCTGCTGACTTAGTGCTTAATCTTACTCCAGACAAACAACATACTAGTGTAGTTGAAGCAGTTATGCCGCTGATGAAAGAAGGTTCTACATTGGCATACTCTCATGGCTTCAACATTGTAGAAGAAGGCATGCAAGTACGTAAAGACATCACGGTTATCATGGTAGCACCTAAGTGCCCTGGTACTGAAGTTCGTGAAGAATATAAACGTGGATTTGGTGTACCAACTTTAATAGCCGTTCACCCTGAAAATGACCCAGAAGGTAAAGGTCTTGAACAAGCTAAAGCCTATGCTGCAGGAACCGGTGGTCACAGAGCTGGTGTACTAAAGTCTTCGTTTATCGCTGAAGTAAAATCAGATTTAATGGGTGAACAAACTATTCTTTGCGGTATGTTACAGACTGGTTCACTACTTTGCTTCGATAAAATGGTTGAAAAAGGTGTTGATGCCAAATATGCGTCAAAGTTAATCCAGTATGGCTGGGAAGTAATTACTGAAGCCCTTAAACACGGTGGCATTACCAACATGATGGATCGCTTAAGCAACCCTGCTAAAGTGAAAGCATTCGAGCTAAGTGAACAACTAAAGCAAATCATGCGTCCACTGTACAACAAACATATGGACGATATCATCAGCGGCGAATTCTCAAGCGGCATGATGGCCGATTGGGCAGAAGACGACGCCAAACTTCTTTCATGGCGCGCAGAAACCGCTGAAACTGCATTCGAAAAACAGGAAAATACGACTGAGGAAATTTCAGAGCAAGATTTCTTTGATAAAGGTATTTTAATGGTTGCTATGGTAAAAGCCGGTGTTGAACTTGCGTTTGAAACCATGACTGCCGCAGGCATCATTGAAGAGTCAGCATATTATGAGTCGCTTCACGAGACACCGTTAATTGCAAACACTATTGCACGTAAGAAACTATTCGAAATGAATCGAACTATTTCTGATACGGCAGAATATGGTTGTTATTTATATAACCATGCATGTTTACCATTACTGCAAGATTTTATGAAAGAGATTGAAACAGATGTCATTGGTGAAGGATTAAGTTCAGATAACTTCGTTGATAACCAAGCATTAATCTCGGTAAATAGCGCAATACGCAATCATCCAGTAGAAAAAGTAGGTGAAACTTTGCGTGGATACATGTCTGCAATGAAAAAAATCGTTTAGAAACGTTTCGCTTGTTAGAAACCAAGCCCAAAAACTGCAAAGTTTTGGGCTTTTTTACTATTTGTTTACAATTTTAAATAAACTTCAATAATAGATAAGATTTCCTATGCTAGAATATTTACTTAACTCGTTATCAACATAAGTATTATGAAAGCGAATAGTTTATCCATTACAGTAAAAATCTCTCTCCTCGGTAGCTTAATTGCAGTTATTGTTGCAACTCTTATCGGGGTAATTTCTACCTATCAGGCCAAAGGCATGGTCGAAAGACGCATGTTACATTCTGAATTACCTAGTAAAGTAGAAAACATTAGTAAATCTATAGAAAAACAAATTGTGCAAATGAAAGACGCTGCAGAGCTGCTTTCAAGTAACCAATTTATACTCGCCAACGCTAACAATCATCGACAAGATGACAAATTACTTGTTGCTGAATTAAATCGAATCGCAAAACAATTCGATTTAGCAACGGCATCATGGGCAAATCGTGAAACCGCAGAGTATTGGAATCAACACGGCTTTTTACGTGTTTTAAACCATCAAGAAGACGCTTGGTTTTATGCCTTCACTCAATCGGGTGAAGCCTACTCTATTAGTATATTTAGAGAAACGACTGGTGCTGTAAACATGTTTGTGAATCATCAGCAGTTGAATGGCGTTGGATTAGCCGGCCTTGCGAAAAGTGTCAATGATATGCAGAGCATGCTTAGTCAATTTACACTTGAGCAAACCGGGTTTGTTTTTGTCGTAGATAATACCGGTGCAATTAAGTTATTTCCGGATAGCCGTTCAACTCAAGCGCAATCCTTAAAAGACTTATACGGTAATACAAACTCCAGCGCGCTTTTACAAAAAAACACTTCAAACCTCATAAATGTTACTTTAAATAGTGAAGCTCAAGTGATTGCTAGTCAGCCAATCAAAGGGACTAACCTATATGTTGTTGCTCAAGTTCCTGAGCATGAGGTTTATACCGAAATACGCAGTCTTCAATGGCAAATCGTAGCATATGCCAGCATCATTGCCATTTTTGCTTGCTTAGTCAGTTTTTTCTTAGCTCGAACATTGGCTGCCCCACTCTCTAAAATTGCTCAACTTTTTGCTAATTTAGGCAGTGGTGATGCAAAACTAAATTATCGACTTCCTGAGTCTACTCAGCCTGAACTTCAAGAATTAAGTGGTGGTTTCAATCAGTTTATTGCCAAGATTGAGCAAGCCATTAAGCAAGTGGCAAATGAAAGCCACGAAATTCGTGCTACAAGTCTTCGCCTTACAGAACAAAGCAATCGAACTTGCCATGCCCTAAATGAGCAAAAATCTCAAACATTATCTGTCGCAGCTGCCATAAATGAAATGGGGGCAACAGTTCAAGAAATTGCTGGCAATGCAAATAATTCTGCGCAATTAACTGAGTCAAGTAAAAATACAGTTAAGCACAGTGAACAAGAAATTGCCCAGTCGCAAATCACCTTAGGGCAACTTGCCGATGACATTAATAGTATGGCTGAGCAAGTTACATCTCTTGTTGAGCGTACCCGCTCAATTGCAAGTATTGTCGAGGTGATTAGAGGTATCTCAGAGCAAACAAACCTACTGGCACTCAATGCCGCAATTGAATCTGCAAGAGCTGGTGAACATGGTCGTGGTTTTGCAGTCGTTGCTGATGAAGTTCGTGCTTTAGCGAGCCGAACTTCTCAATCAACAGATGAAATCCATAGTACGATTAATGACCTTACTTTTGCTGCGGAAAATATCGTATCACAGATCACACAATCAAGAAGCCAAGCTGAGCAAAGTGTGATGAGTATGCAAAACTCAGTTGATCTACTGAAAGATGTTAGCGAAACATCAAACCAAATCAATGATATGACTACTCTTATCGCTGCTGCTACTGAGGAGCAAAGTAATGTTGTTGCTGAAGTTGGACTAAACATTGAACAGATCAGCGCAGCCAGTGATAATGTTGTCGATGAAACACAAGCGATTTCGCAAGCAATTGAAGCCCTTGCCGAGTCAGCGAAAACACTCGATGGTTTAGTTGTGAGCTTCGATAGTAAATAAAAAATTATTTACTTTGATTTACTTAAAAGAGCAGCCTTATCGCTGCTTTTTTCTTAAGTACTATTTCGGAAAAATAATTTGTAACGAATAAAAATACAACACCCCTAATTCTTAATCTAAGATTAAAGAATGACTAGCTGTAAGGGGTTATGTATGAAAATCATTTCATCAACACTATTAGCATTGCTGCTATCACTCAACTTAGTAGGATGTCAGAGCACCCAATCTAACACGCCGAGTATTAATTACGCATTACTAAACACGCCTGAATTTGAGCAAAAAGAAATCGTTTCCCAAGACGAGGTCTTTGCTCTGAACGAAGACATTAAAACGCAACTTGATCAATATATAAAAGACAAAGCATCTCCAATACGTCAAGCAAAGCAACTGCTCAATTTTTTAATGGATAATGGAGATAGCACACTAGCCTATCAAAGCGGCGCTAATCTAGTTGCATCTGACGCTTTTTATAATCTCAATGCAAATTGTCTTTCTCTTTCAATCTTGGCGCATAGCCTCGCAGAACATCTCGGTCTTTCAACACAATTCCAACGCGTACATATTCCAGAGTACTGGGATCAAAGCCAAGGTTATAGCCTGCTAACTGGCCATGTTAATCTTGTTATTAAGCAATCCCACCAAAGAAATGAAGCAAACAAAATATTCCTCTTAGAACCAACTTCGATCACAGTAGATTTTGATCCCAATAGCAGAGAGCAAAAATTTAAAACGAGCAAAATCAGTAAAGATAGGATCACCGCTATGTTTTATAACAACCGCGGTGCAATGCATATGATCAGAGCTGAATATGACTTAGCTTATAGCTATTTTAAAGGTGCGATTGAACTCGACTCTGCTTATTCAGGTGCTTGGGGAAATCTAGGTATTTTATATCGTATTAATAATATGTATGACCTTGCAGAAAGAACTTACCAGCACGCTTTAGCGGTAGACCCAAATAACAACACAGCTTTGGGCAATACGGCTCTTTTATACCGTTTAACTAATCGAGATAAATTGGCTCAAGAAATAGAAACTAAATTGGAATACAAGCGAAAAAATAATCCTTTCTATTTAATAGTAAAAGGTAATGAAGCCATCGCTAAAAATGAGCTAAACAAAGCACTACACTTTTTTAATGAAGCGAGGAAACTTGATAATGATCTTCATGACAGCTATTTTGGCTTAGCTAAAGTCTATTACTACAAAGGAAATCTTGCTCGTGCAGAACGTTATCTCAAACTGGCGCTTAAAAATGCCGAGTTCACTCATGATAAACGACGTTATGAAGGTAAGTTGGTTGCTTTTAAGTATTTGGCTAGTCGCTAACGCCAATGCAGCCAGCGCATCGGCACGTTTATATGAGGATATGAGTATTTTAACAAGCCAAGAGCATCAAGGAAGAGAAGCTGGTAACCCAACTCCAAACCTAACAGCTCAATTTTTATATGAGCGTTTTCAGAATTTAGGTATTGAGGTTAATTATCAAAGCTTTGAATTTAAAATTGGTTTTTTTAGCAAAAAGCTAGGGCACAACGTCATCGCGACGTTACCCTGCACTGTCGACCAGTGTGGTAAAAAGCTCATCATCACAGCTCATTATGACCACCTTGGTGGGCAAGGGAATAGCTTTTATGCTGGCGCCAATGATAATGCAACAGGAACGGCTGCACTATTGGCGATAGCTGAAGCCTTAAAAGAGCAAACTCGGTTTGGTGACGTAATATTTTTAGCCACAGATGCGGAAGAAAAAGGACTCTATGGTGCTAAGCATTATGTGAGTAAGGCCGACACAAAAAGTTATGCCTTAAATATTAACTTAGACATGTTAGCCATCAATAACAAAAACACTTTATACGCCCTCCACGATAAAAGAGCAAAAAAGTTTATAAAGCAATTTAAACAACAAGATAAGTCATTCAAAGTATTTTCTACTTCGTCTCAGTTTAGATTGCACAAAAAGCTTAATGACAATCGTATCAACTGGCATAAAGCCAGTGATCATTACGCGTTTAGTTTAAAGAAAATACCGTATATCTACCTTGGTATGGGAATAGATGATAAACACCATACTAAAAAAGATACATTAGACAATATGAACTTTGAAAAGTATCAATCTGTGGTTGAATCTATCAGTGACTTTATCGTCTCATTAGCGCAAGTACCATTAGAATCAACGAATTGAATTTTTTGCGCTTTGTTTAGCTTTTTAAGGTGCCACTCTAACTTAGCAGCAGTACTTTTATCACCGACTGCTTTACTATAAACCAATTTAATGGGCGCTTTCCCTTTTAGGTTTTTTGCGCCTTTACCAGCATTATGTGCTTCAACTCGTGCTGTAACGTTGTTAGTGATCCCTGTATACCAGTGCCCTAACCTACTTTCGACGATGTAGACTGACCAAACCTTTATCTCTTGGGCCAAATTTTTTACCTATTAAGAAACTTTTTTAACTTCATACCGTCAAAGTGTATCAAGAAACTTTACCTTCTGTACGCAATCGGTATGATGCAAACAATAAAAGAATAAGGATCAAAAATTAAATGCTAGTAAAAAAATCCCTCACTGTTTGGCTAAGTGCAGTAGTTATGACTGTTATGTTGTCTGGCTGTTCAAGTTGGGTATATCGAATTAGTATTCCACAAGGCAACTTCTTAGAACAAAGTGACGTAGATAAGCTACGCGTTCAGATGACCCAAGAGCAGGTGCTTTATGTTTTGGGAAGTCCAGTTGCAAAAGATGCTTTTTCAGATGACAGCTGGCACTATAGCTACACACTAAATATTGGGCGTGATTCTGAGCATAGGAAATCTTTAGTCGTTTATTTCGAGAATGGCCTCCTTGCGCGAATTAGTGGTGATTTTGAAGAGCCAGAAGAGTTTAATATTCCACTAGAGCAATAATCGATTTTTAAAATTGATTTTATAAATGAAAAAAGGGCTTAAGCCCTTTTTTTGATACTTTAAGAATATTGAGGATAAGTATTAATACCAATCCTCTTAATTAAGTGATCTATTTTGAGGCAAGGAAAGCTTGTCGATAACGAGGCGAAAATTTTGCTATTTAGTTGTTCTAAATGAGAAATTTTTAACGTGGTTAGCGGCAGCTTTAATCCCTTAAAATGATTAAGTATTAGTGAGGATTGGTATTACGCTCTACCACCCGTTATTTTATTGGCACGACCTTCTTCTTTCGCTTTTTCGGCTCTTTGCCTCCTTGCCGCTTTAGGGTCGGCAATTAAAGGACGATAAATTTCAATTCTATCACCCTCTTTCACCACTTGATGATTTTTGACGGTTCGATTCCAAATACCGAGCGACAGGTTTGACAAGTCAATTGTAGGACACTTGTCAGCAATGCCTGATTGTAAAACCACTTGTTCAGCAGTTGATCCTTCAGCAACATCAACAGACAGTGAGGTTGCAGTATCTGGTAATGCAAAAACAACTTCAACCTTGATCATTATCTCACTCCATACACGGTTTTTGCGCGTTGCGTAAACGCAACAACCATGTTCTTGGCGACTTCGTTAAACACTTTGCCGAATGCCATTTCAATTAGTTTACTAGCAAACTCAAACTCTAGTTTTAAAGACACTTTACAAGCTTGATCATCAAGCGCTGTGAACTCCCAATAACCATTCAGTGACTTAAAAGGGCCATCGACCAGTTTCATCTCAACTTTGTTACCTGCTAAACGATTATTTGTCGTAAACCACTTTTTAAGACCCGCCTTAGATATTTCTAAACTGGCGGTCATAGAGGACTCATCTTCAGAAATAATTTTTGCGTTGGAACAATTTGGTAAAAATGCAGGGTACGCATTTACATCATTGACTAAGTCAAACATTTCTTGGCTGCTGTACATCACCAGCGCACTTTTTTCAATTTGCGGCATAGCTACTCCACTTGCTTTGACGCGATTTTAGCAAGCTTTTTAATAATTATCTTGTTTACAAAGCATGAGTGGGTAAAAATAAGTAACAAAGCTAAAAAAGCCCTGTTTAATCAGATCATTTGTAGGTAGACTACGCCATTATGGCAAAGAAAAAATCACCAAAAGCAAACAGCAATACCATCGCGCTAAACAAAAAGGCGCGACACGAGTATTTTTTACACGATAAGTTCGAAGCAGGTATTGAACTACAAGGCTGGGAAGTTAAAAGTATCCGAGCAGGTAAAGTAAATATCTCTGATACTTATATTCATCTTAAAGACGGCGAAGCATTTTTACTTGGTGCTCAGATCCAACCATTAAACAGTGCATCAACTCACGTTATTTGTGATCCAATGCGATATCGTAAACTGCTTCTCAAGAAGCGTGAACTAGATAGATTGATTGGTGCAACTGAGCGCGATGGCTTTTCACTTATTGCAACAGCAATGTATTGGAAAAAGTGCTGGGTTAAATTGGAGTTCCATTTAGCCAAAGGTAAGAAAATGCACGATAAACGCGCTGACATCAAAGACAAAGACTGGTCACGCGATAAAGAGCGCTTGATGAAGCATAAAGCCAGATAAACAATTTTAACTTTTCTAAACCCCAGCATGCTGGGGTTTATTATTTAAAACGACACCAAACCCACATGCTTATTTCAGAACATACCGCACAACAACAAAGCCTATTGTTTCAACTATACGAAACACTCAATATTGAACAACAAAAGCTTTTGCTGGTATTGGCCGTCGTTTATAAGCCTTTGAGTCGCGGACATATCAATCAACTTTGCAGAAAGTTAAGTAACCAAACTCAGATTGATTGGCCTGCTAACTTATTGCGATTGAGCAACCCTGATATTGAAGTGTTAGCGCAAAGCGGACTATTCAGCGCAAAAGACGATATTCATAAGGTCAATCCGCTTCTCGCAAATAAATTAACAGAACTCAGCATTAAGCAAGGGAGTTTTTTACCCATTCTAAAGCTCGCTGAAGACGTTGTGCCCGTTTTACAGCTATACGATTGGGAGAAAACTTTCCAAGATGAGCAAAGGCTAGCTCGCGACTATTTCTATCTCAAAGAATTTAAGAGCCTAGAAAAACATCTCCTCCTAGATAAAAACCCGCAAATCATTGACCACAAACGAAACCAAATTCTGCTTGAATGTTGCTTTATGCCTTTCAACGAATCGTCTTTTGCAGAACTTCCTGAAACCATTCAGTATCAAGCATTTGCGACTTGGTTAGAGTTAAGAAAGCAAAAAGGCGCATCGCTCAGCTACCCACTTAATTTACTAAAAAATGTGCTCCAACATTGTAAATTCTTGCCACTCAAATTGCTCTATAGCGAGCATTTAGTGCTCCAAGGTGAATTTGAACAAGCTGAAGCCTTATTAGAGGGCGAAGCAAAGTCGGTGTATCACAGACAACTACTTGCCACTATTGGTTTATTCAAAGGAAGTGTGAATGTATCAGTCGACGAATTCGAACAAGCCATCAAACTTAAAAATAAGCTCTACGGAAAAAAGTCAGACTACTTATTTGGTGTGTTTGGGTTGTTCCAAAAGTTTGCGCTGCTATTACAAGGTGCCGACGATCAGCCGTGTAAACTGACAAAACTCATCGAGTTGTGCAAACAGCAAAAACATAATAAGCACTCAGACTCATTCGACAAACTTATCGCTTCTATATTTGTTGAGTTGACTCAGGCTATTCAAAAGGCCGAACCAGCTTATTTACATGACCTAATAAACAACATTAAACACTCGGCGTTTTCAGAGAATATCGTGGCTTTGCTCACCCTATTTGCTCAGCACTGGACTGCTAAAACTACAAATTTAAATAAAGAACAAATCAATACGCTCGTGAGCAATTTTGAGCTAGGCGAGCTGACTCTATTTGCTAATCTTGCTCGTCAGTTACGCCATGAATCGACACCACTTTCAATTAACTTTACGCAAAGCGTTAAAGCCAAGCCAAGATGGGATAGAGCTTTATCGCAACTGAAAGCGCTTACTAATCTATCTCAACTCGATACTGCCCAATCAAATAACGGTGAGCGGTTAATTTGGGAATTACATTTTGCAGATGAACACTCCTATTTCACCGCACGAATACAAACTAGGTCGGCTCAGGGGTGGAGTAAAGGAAAACCAATTTCAGCCAAGCGACTAGTAGAATCATCAAGTTCATTAAATTGTTTAACTGTAAAAGACAAAACCATCATTCAAGCTATTGAAAAACTAGCTTTTGAAGATTACCGAGGGACAGACACTCAGTATCAGTTAACTGGCCTTAAAGCCCTCAGGGCACTCATAGGCGCACCGAACATCTATCTCAACGATGACTTTACGATGTCAATTAGTGTTTCTGAGCACTCCCCTGCTGTGCTCATCGATAAGCATCAACAAGAGATCCATGTTTCAATCAGTCATTTACCCAAATCATTAGAATGCGAAGCCCCAGTTTTCTCTTTTTATCAAATGCAGTCTGATGAATATGGCTTTAGCACCTTTGAAAGCGAGCATTTAAAAGTAGCTCGCATTATCCGCGAAGAAGGGCTTGTTCTGCCTATTTCAGCCGAAGAAGAGCTGTTGCAAAGTGTGCAAGCCATAGCGCCTTTGATTGATATTCAAAGTAGTTTAGACAATAAATCAGTAGCAGATAGCCAAACATCAACCACCAAACCAACCACTGCGAATAATAAACTTGTCATCAATATCCAACCCTATCAAGAGGGTTTAGTATTTACATGTATCGTGATGCCTTTAGGTGAAGAAGGCCCTGCTTTTAAACCGGCTATCGGCGCAAAGCATATCTCTGCATTAATAAAGCATGAGCGGCTAACCACATCTCGAGACTTAGCGTTTGAACAGGAGTTACTGGAGCGCTTAGACGTACTCTGCCCCGCCTTTCAGACGATGGCAGATAACCAGCTTAAAGTTTCAGAACCTCAAGATGCGTATGAAGTGTTATTAAAACTTGAAGACATCAGTAAACAAGAGCAGGCTTCCTTACCTTTATTACTACGATGGCCGAAAGGTAAAACCCTTTCTTTATCACCAGAGCTACAAACGCAGCATTTACAACTTGCAATGTATCGTCAAAATGAATGGTTTAATTTACAAGGTGAGCTTCAACTAGATGATGACAAAGTAATTGCCGTTAAGCATTTACTGCAATTAGCCGAACAAAGTAGTAGCCGCTTTATCAAGCTAGAGTCTGATCAAGTCTTGTGCTTATCAGAGCAATTAAAAGCCCGACTCGATACCATCAATATGGCTAGTGAGAACGGACAGTTTCATCCACTTGCAGGCAAAGTGATCAATGAAGCTATGTCTGGTATGCGCATGAAAACGTTGCATAGCTGGGAACAGCAAACCCAGCGTATGTTTGAAGCTGAAAAGTTGCAACCTAAGCTTTCACCTTATTTAAATGCTGATTTACGACACTATCAAATTGAGGGCTTTAAGTGGGCGATGAAGTTAGCCCATTGGGGTGCAGGCGCATGTTTGGCGGATGACATGGGCTTAGGTAAAACATTGCAAGCGCTAGCTGTGATCCAAGCTCGTGCATCTCAGGGGCCTACGCTGATCATTGCGCCCACTTCAGTCTGTTTTAACTGGCAACAAGAAGCAAAGAAATTTACACCCACTTTGAATGTTTTCAACTTTGCGGACAACCCCACGGCTGAATTTGTTGAAGCGCTCACTGGCAATGAATGTTTGATTATCAGTTATGCCATGTTACAACGCCATATTGATGTACTTAAACCCGTTACCTGGCAAACTGTTGTAGCTGATGAAGCACAAGCACTTAAAAACCCATTATCGCAAAGAGCACAAGCTGCTTGCGCTTTAAAAGCCGATTTTAGAATGATTACCACAGGTACGCCGCTTGAAAACAATTTAAGTGAACTGTGGAGCTTATTCAGATTTGTAAACCCCGGGTTATTAGGCAACTTAAAAACCTTTAACCGCCGTTTCGCTCAACCTATAGAGCAAAGTGACGAAGACCCAATAAAGGGCAAAAAAGCCGCCTTTGGTTTAAAAACCCTGCTTAAGCCTTTTATTCTTAGACGACTAAAATCTGAGGTGTTAACTGAGCTGCCAGCACGCACACATATAGATATTCATGTGCCACTCAATGAGCAAGAAAGACATTTATATGAAGCAATAAGAGTCAATGCCGTCGAGAAACTGGCAGCAATTCAAAAAGAGCAAAGTATCGCAACACAGCGCATGCAGATTTTTGCTGAACTAACAAAGCTAAGGCAGGCATGTAGTAACCCCTCTTTGGTATCACCAGATACCGACATAGAAAGTTCAAAGTTGAAACAACTGACTCTGTTGCTAGGTGAACTTAGAGAAAATAAACACAAAGCTCTGATATTCAGTCAATTCATTGGTAGCTTACAAGCGGTAAAAGCGCTATTAGAAGCACAGCAAATCCCTTTTCACTATATTGATGGTGCAACACCTTCAGAGCTACGCAAGCAAAGTGTTAATGCGTTCCAACGTGGTGAAGGTGAAATATTCTTAATAAGTTTGAAAGCCGGCGGCTCAGGGTTAAACCTCACCGCAGCTGATTATGTTATCCATCTTGATCCCTGGTGGAACCCCGCGGTTGAGGCTCAGGCTTCTGATCGCGCACACCGCATTGGACAGACAAAGCCTGTCACGGTTTATCGCTTAGTTGCAGAGCAAACTATTGAAGAGAAAATCCTCGCCCTGCATGAACATAAAAAAGAACTCGCGGATAAGTTACTTGATGAGGGGAATGCAATAGATGCACTAAGTGTGCAAGAATTACTCGGTTTGTTAAAAGAAACGTTTTAATACCAATCCTCTTTATTAACTAATCTATTTTGAGGAAAGGAAAACTCATCGATAGTAAGACGGAAATTTTGCTATTTAGTTATTCTCAAAAAGAGATTTCAACGACGTTAACGTCAGTTTTAGTCCCTAAAAGTGATTAAGTATTATTGAGGATTGGTATAAATAGGACTGGTGATTGAGTGCTTAATAGCAACTCTCAACCACCTGAATCAAATAAAGATTATTCTTAATTGAATTGAACGATTTCAACACCCAATACGTATTCGCCTTGTTCATCTTGTGTACAGCGTACGACTTTTGTGTGGGCGTTCAAAGGTGGAATACTGGCACTGCTTGAATTGATATGAATATCAAGTAATGTGTCGACTTCTAGTGGTTGTTCAATTGCAATGGAAAGACCTGTCGCACTCAAATCCAAGCACTTACCAACCAGAGTGAGTTGTTGTTCTAAAACTGAAATTTTTGCTTCAGCATTGACCATCATACGCATAAAGCGGCGTTTATCTTCGTGCAACATAGAGTACTCCTAAACCATTGATTTTAGTTTTTCTAATAATTGTTGCATTGAAAAAGGTTTCACGACGTACGCATCACACCCAGCTTCAAATCCAGCTTGTTGTTCTTGCTCAGACTCAAGGCCTGACAGCATGACTATTGGAATGTCTTTTGTTTCTGGCGTATTTTTCAACAACCGACAAGTATCATAACCATCAAGACCAGGCATACAAACATCTAGTAAAATAGCGTCAGGTGGATTCGCGATAGCCGATGACAAACATGACTTACCCGAGTCAGCATAACTGAGCTCAAAGTTACTCGATAGCGCTGAGGTGAGCATTTCAAAATTAAAATATTCATCATCAACAACCAGCACATGAGGTGCTGGTTTAGCTTTTGCTTGAGTTGTCATTGGCAATGCTACTTCCTTTTCAATACTCAATTTAGTTCCTCTTATTAAGGTAATTGGCTTAGCTCAAATTGCAAGGCAAATTCACAATTAATCGCACTCTTTAAGTGCATTAAGAACACGCTTAGCTGAAATTGCGTAAGGTGTTCCTAATGTTTGAGCAAACAAAGACACTCTTAGTTCCTGTTGCATCCAAAAAATATTTTCAAGTTCCTTTGGTACTGGTAATCCTTTTGGAATTTTAGCCAATTTTTTCTGGTATTCTTGAGCAACTTTATCTAACTCTAATGTACACAACCTGTCCCGATTAGGATCAACAGGTAGCTTTTCTAAACGACGTTCAATGGCTTTCATATAACGCAGTAAATCATTGAGTTTCTCAGCCCCGTGTTTGCTCACAAACCCTCTGAATATCAAAGACTCTAACTGTGACTTGATGTCACCATGAGCGGTGATCATGGTTAAGTCAACTTTGCCTTTCATACGCTTATTTATAGCATGCGCAACACTTAACACTTGTTCTACCTGAGTGGCAATTTCAACAACCGCGTCACCTAACTCACCACGAATAAATTCTTTAACCTGCTCAAACGCTTGCTCGTCTCGTATATCACCCTGTTTTTGTAACAAGGCATCTACACCAGAAGCAATACAGTCATCAATCAAATCTTGTATTTTACCAAATGGGTTAAAGTACAAGCCAAGCTTGGCCTTATTTGGTAAATGCTGCTGCAAGTATTTAATTGGTGACGGTACATTTAATAGCACCAACCTTCTTAACCCTTGCTGATGCGCTGCTTGTGCTTTTAATTCATTATCGAATAATTCAATCGCAGCACTAGACTTTTTGTCCACTAGTGCAGGGAATGCTTTGATTTCATAGTTACCCTGTTTCTTAGTGTACTCTTTTGGTAACTCGCCAAACTCCCATTGTGTAAGATCGCTTTGCTCAATGCCCTGCTCTGCCACTTTAGACAATGTACTTGTTACTTGACCTTGTAATTGTGCTTTTAATTTCAGCAAATCTTTGCCGTGAGCTAAGACCTTATTTTTCTCATCAACGACTTCAAATTGCATCACTAAATGCGTATCTAACATGCTGGTGTCCCATTGCTCTTCGGCAACACGGACTCCCGTCATTTTCAGTAGACGATTGCTAAGTGCATCAATTAAACGCCCTTGCATCGGCTCAACACTCGCTAAAACTGCATCTGCATAATTTGGTGCAGGAACAAAATTTCTTCTTAAGGTTTTCGGCAAGCTTTTAATGAGACCACATATGAGTTCGTGTCTCAGAGCTGGAATATGCCAGTCGAACCCTTCATCTTGAACTTGGTTAAGCAGTGCCAAAGGAATATTAACCGTAACACCGTCAACAGGTTGTCCCGGTTCAAAATGATAGCTCAAAGGTAGAATTAAATTACCTTGTTGCCACGTATCAGGATAATCAAACTCAGTGATCTGCTCCGCCCCATGCTGCATCAAATAGTCACGAGACATATGAAGGTAACGCTTATCTTTTTGCTTTTGCTTTTTCCACCAATGGTTAAACGCAGCCCGGTTATTCACATCTTGTGGAATTTTTTCATCGTAGAATTCAAACAAAGTAATTTCGTCTACTAAGATATCTCTACGACGGGCTTTTTTCTCAAGCGTGTGGATTTCATCAATTAAATCTTGGTTATATTTCAAGAAGCCTTCTTGTTGACCAAGTTGATCTGCAATCAGCGCTTCTTTAATGAATAACTCGCGACTGACCACCGGGTCAATTTGACTATATACAGTACGCTTCTTGGAGACGATAATCATGCCATATAGACTTTGCTGCTCGTAAGCAATCACACAACCTGGTTTTTTCTCCCAGTGAGGTTCACTGAAACTACGCTTCACTAAATGCTGTGCAATCAATGGCACCCAAGCCACATCAATTTTCGCGTTCATGCGGGCATATAGCTTGCTGGTTTCAACTAACTCTGCTGACATCAACCACTTTGGCGACTTTTTGAAAAGGCTAGAACCTGGGAAAATATGAAATTGGCTATTACGCGCCCCTTTATAGACCTGCTTTTCATCTTTAAAACCAATATGACTCAACATACCGCTGAGCAAGGCTTGATGAATATTATCTACTTCGGCTTGATTATCAGTAAGCTTCATACCCATTTCTTGGCAGACTGTGGTCAACTGATAAACAATATCTTGCCATTCACGAATACGCATATAGGCTAAGAACTCTTTCTGACAGAGCTTTCTAAATTGGCTACGGCTTAACTCTTCTTGTTGTTGTTCTAAGTAATACCATAAATTCAAGAATGCTAAGAAATCAGAATCAGGATGCGCAAAGCGCTCATGCTTTTCATCTGACGCGCCTTTTTTATCTTGCGGGCGCTCTCTTGGATCTTGAATGGATAAGGCAGCAACTATAACGATGACTTCACGCAATGCGCCCAGCTTTTCAGCAGACAACACCATTTTCGCCAAGCGAGGATCTATCGGTAAGCGACTTAAAGCACGACCAGATTGAGTAAGCTTGGTTTGCTGTCTTCTTTTAGAAGGATGAACCGCTTCGAGCTCTTCAAGTAGGGCAATACCGTCATTGATATTTCGGCTATCAGGTGCCTGTACAAACGGAAACTCACTGATATCGCCAAGCCCTAAGCCAAGCATTTGCAAGATAACCGATGCTAAGTTTGTACGAAGGATCTCAGGATCTGTAAACTCAGGGCGACCTAAAAAGTCTTCTTCTGAATACAGACGAATACAAATACCTGAAGCCACACGACCACAGCGACCTTTACGCTGGTTAGCACTGGCTTGAGAGATGGCCTCTATGGGTAAACGCTGCACTTTTGTTCGATAGCTGTAACGACTAATACGCGCAGTACCTGGATCAATCACATAACGAATACCGGGTACAGTCAGTGATGTTTCAGCTACGTTGGTAGATAAGACAATGCGTCGATGGCTGTGAGGGGCAAAAATACGATTTTGCTCCGCATTTGAGAGTCTGGCATATAACGGTAAGACTTCTACGCCCTTTAAATTTCGCTTACCTAGCGCATCAGCGGTATCTCTTATCTCTCTTTCACCATTCATGAAAATAAGAATGTCACCCGGACCTTCAGAACATAACTCATCAACCGCATCAAAAATACCTTGCAATTGGTCGTTTTCTGCTTCGCTTTCATTGCCTGCTAAATCAAGTGTGGGTCTATATCTGACTTCAACTGGGTAGGTTCTTCCTGATACTTCAATAATAGGCGCGTTATTGAAGTGCTTAGAGAAACGTTCAGGATCAATGGTTGCAGATGTGATGATGATTTTTAGATCAGGACGCTTAGGTAAAAGGTTTTTTAAATAACCTAAAATGAAATCAATGTTAAGGCTTCTTTCGTGGGCTTCATCGATAATAATCGTATCATACTGATTCAAAAAACGATCGTTTTGAATTTCCGCCAACAAAATACCATCGGTCATAAGTTTAACGTACGATTTGTCACCAACCTGATCGCTAAATCGAATTTTAAAACCAACCTCTTCACCTAAATCACAATTCAGTTCTTCGGCAATACGATTCGCTACGCTTCTTGCTGCTAATCGACGAGGCTGAGTATGACCAATATAGCCGTCAACACCACGACCTAACTCTAAACAAATTTTAGGTAATTGTGTGGTTTTACCCGAGCCAGTTTCACCGGCCACAATCACAACTTGATTTTCAGCGATGGCTTTTTTTATTTCGTCTTTTTTCTGGCTAACAGGAAGTTGCTCGGGATAATCTACTTTTGGTAGGTTTTCTAAGCGAGTAGCACGCAACGACTGACTGGCCTCAATATCTTTCTTAATTGAAGCAATAACTTTGGTTTGTTTATTCTCGTCATTTATTTTTTTAACACCATGCAGGCGTTTTTTAAAAATAAACTGATCTTTCTTAAGGCAAGTTTTTAGCTCAGTAAATAGCGGTCCTACACTCACTTCCACGACACTCTTTTAAAAATAAAACAGCGGCAAGTATATCAAAAACCGTTTACTGAGCCTATTACTGAAGTCGTTGTTCTATTGCATGATTATTTAATCTATCACTACAGGTGCTAATCACACATATCGATGACCGGATTCATAATTATCATGCAAATATTTATCAAGCGCTAACAGAACATGTGCCCGAGTAATTACCCCGACTAAAATGCCATCACTATCACAAACAGGATACAGTTTAGGGGTATTAACAGTCATTCTATCGGCCATTTGTACAATGCTGTCATCAGCCGAAACGCAAAACGGCTCAGCATTCATGACATCAGATACCACACTGTGCGACTCATTTTGATAGGTTGCTTCTAACATTTTTTTTAAGCAATCTTGCTCAGACAAAAACCCAATTACTTTCTTATTCTCATCAATAACTGGGCCACCCGACTGGCCACTTTGCAAGAGTTTTTCTACTGCAGCTTCTATGCGCATATCTTGAGAGAAGGTAACTGGACGATGATTTAGATAGTCTTTTACTTTGATTGAATGCATTATTTCGCTCCATTAAAAAAGCCAGCTAAGTTAAATATAGCTGGCTATCATGGAGTTGCCTGTATTTTCAGAAAATTAACCACTTAATCGTCTTTGAAAATACCAACCTGAGTTTCTTGTGACGAAGATTTACTGGCTCGATACATCCCTTTGGTATTAAACGGCATACTGATATTGCCTTTGGTATCAACAATGATCACACCGCCTGTACCGCCGATAGGCATGAGAACATCGTGTATTACTTCTTTACCCGCTTGTTCAATTGACTTACCTTGATACTCAACTCTTGCACATATATCACTGGCAACACTGTAACGAATGAAATACTCGCCATGACCAGTCGCCGAAACAGCACATGAACGGTTATCAGCAAATGTACCCGCGCCTATTACTGGTGAGTCACCCACTCGGCCAAAGCGCTTTGCAGTCATACCACCTGTCGATGTGCCAGCAGCCAAGTTGCCATTTTTATCTAAAGCAACGGCACCGACTGTGCCCATTTTATATTCGTTTGCCAGTGCTTGGTGCGCGGCCTGATAATCTTTGCTGGTTTTATTAGCCGCATCGAGTTTCTGTTTAGCTTTGATAAGGGCTTCATAACGGTGTTTAGTATCAAAGTAACTGTTGTCTACAAAATCGAAGTCTTGTTGTTTTGCAAACTGCTCGGCCCCTTTACCGCTCAACATGACATGTACTGAGTTTTCCATCACTGAACGGGCCAAATCTATTGGATTTTTAACCGTTTTTACACCCGCAACAGCCCCAGCTTGACGATTTCGGCCATCCATAATAGATGCATCTAATTCATGAGAACCATCATAAGTATAAACAGCACCTTTACCGGCATTAAAAAAAGGCGAATCTTCTAGGATATTGATAGCCGCTGTTACTGCATCTAGACTCTCACCGCCCGACTCAAGTACTTTATAACCGACTTCCACTGCTTCTTTTAATTTAGCTCTATAGGCTTTTTCTTGTTCAGGTGTAAAACGGCTCTTTTCAATTGTACCCGCACCACCATGAATGGCGATTGCAATAGGTTGCGTTTGTGCCATCGCACCAAAACTCGAAATAGCAATACCTATAGCCGCTAACAGGGTTTTCTTATTCATATTTTATCCTTGGATTTGTTTTATACAGTGCTCTTAATTAAGCGAACTATTTTGAGGCAAAGAAAACTTGTCGATAACAATGCGAAAATTTTGCTATTTAGTTGTACTAAATAAAAAGTTTTTAACGTCGTTAGCGTAAGTTTTAGCCCCTCAAAAAGATTGAGTATTAATGAGTACTGATATTGAACATATTGGAAAGTTTGTAACCAAATTGCAACAAAACGAGTCAAACTTAATTAACCAACAAATTGCGGGCACAAAAAAATACATATAACTAGAAATTAGATTAAAAAATTAGAAAAACCAGTAAAAACGTAGCTTACGAGGTAGTTTTCTAACTTTTATCTAATTTCTTCAATTTTTCACTAACTTTGACAGTACAACAAGAATGAGACAAGCGCTAAAAGTTAGATAAATCCTCACAAGTTTTATCTAACTTTTAGGCTAATAGCGTTAATTGTTGAAGCGTCTTTTGGGGGAATGCTTACGACCGTGTTGTGCCAGAAGCGGACTAAAACAGTGGGTTGTAATGCGGAGGGGGTCGAAACATAACCTACTGTTTTATATACGTTTAAATACCTTGCTATGTGTTACTATTTAAGTTCACTAATCATTTTCTTTACAGTCATATTTTCTAGTTTAGAGACTAACGGTGTAATATAGTCACGATTATTTCTCCAATGAAGATCATCATTGTAAATTAAACCTAAAAGATAACTCGTTTCAGGAATAGACACACCTTTTTCTTCACAAAACTCAAGTTTACTTCGAGTCTTGTGGGTATTCACAAATTCCTCTTTATCAATACTAAGTAAAGAATTATAAGCGAGCTCCTCAACTTTAATTCTAACAGCGAATAAGACTGCAATAGGATCATATCTATCTCCTCTCAGATACTTGTCTAGTTCAACCGCAACCTGAGCATGAAACGATAAAGACTTTCCCCATACCTTGGGCATATTCAAACGAACAAAGTCATTTTCTAGATCTTTATCATCTGGATGATAGTGAAAAAAATACTTACTTAAGTCACTCTCAATTTGTTGATCTTTTCTGTTTTTAACAATATCTAAGAATTTACTTGTTACCTTGTGCGGGCTTCTTGCTAGATAATGAATTTGCATTTTGTGTTTATTAAAACAGAAATGATTGAAATACTGAGGATCTAAATGTGTCAATAATATTGGAAATAAATTTCTTCCTTGAGATTTAAACTCTTCAATCAGCTTAGTTATATAATATTGAAATGAAACCAGATTAGCGTCATCTAAGTAATCAAATATCTCATCAACAATTAATATGCAATTCTGTTTTTTAAAGCTAGACTTCGCTTTTTGAATTTGAGATATGAATGAAATAATATCTCTTTGACCATTTGATATTGAATTTATCTTTGGAAATTCAATTACTAGCTTTTTCTTAGCACTACTTTTGGATTTTTTTACTTCTTTAGTTTTTAAGTTATGTCTCGTCGAATTAACAGAGCATAATAAACTATCGAAAAAAGATTTATCTCTACAGTAAATTTTATAAGTTAACGCTTTTTGAAAAGTTTGCCCTTGAATCAGTTTTGCCATTTGCAATGAATGTAAGTAGCAATCAACAATGCTATTACCTGTAAAATCTTTTATTAACAGGCATAATTCTTTTAATGGTTCGACTGAGTCCATAGAATTTAAAGTTGTTTGCTTGATTTTATCTTTTATTTCATCAGAGGAACCTGTTAATTTATTAATCTCATCAATTATTATTTGAACAGGGTTAATGTAATCTCTCTTTTTATCAAATTTTGAAAAATTTATTTTTTTACTCAGTAAGTATATAAATTCTTCGTTATTTACTAAAGTACTCCCTATATTTGACAAAATTTTTCCATTAGAACCAAACCAAGCTTTATTATCTTTTATGGAATAATCAAACATTACTTTTTCTGGAATTGTCGCAACAAGTTCGATTGTATCTACTGTAATGCTTGCTGTAGCTCTAGTGAATCCTCCCATTTTCATTTGTTTAGCTTTGGCAATAATTGGATTATTAATAACAAAGTAATCAAAATTGTCATTAATTGTATTCTGGGTCGTATTTGCGAGATATTTTACTTTGTTAAACTCAACTGTGAGCTCGGGCAATAAAGACAGATCTCCATTATGAAAATCATCATCTTTCAGTTCCAATTTGTTACTTTTTAATGACTTAAATGCACACGCAAGTGAACTTTTCCCATAGCCATTTGGTGCTACCAGTACACATGGCTTGTTAGGGAAAAAATTAAATGTAAAAGTACTATTTGATAACCCTTTAACGTTCTTAATCTCTAATGAATTAAACTTACTCATTTACTTCCTTATAGTGCACATTGAATTGATACGATTGACACATAACACCCTGTTAAGGGGCTGATAATGTTTGGCTAAAATGTGAAGCGAAGCGAAACCGAGCCAAACTTTAGCAGTCCCGCTTGAACAGCTTGTTAGCTGCCTTTAATTGGGTCAAAGCTTTCAAAATAACCCTGAATCTCATCTCTAATTTCGTGTGCTGCTTCTTCGTTTTGAGAAATACCGCATCCTTCTTGATATAACCTGTCATTTATTTTGTTATGAAACCAATGATGGTTAGTTTCAAGGGTATCCCAGTACTTTCCATTTTTGAGCCCATCTTTGTATGCATCAAGTTCTTGCATGTAAGCTGAGAACATTGTTTTGGTTCTTTTTTCCAGAAGGGATACAACTTTTTCTCGAATTTTTCTTGGAACAAATGGATCTGATTTAATCTCATTTAAAAAAACATCCAGCTCCTGAAATTTTGATGGCAACCTAACACCGGGAGGCATTTCTTTTTTAGTAATAATTTCGTGTTTATATGGGATTATTTTTTCATGTAGATCATGCAGCACTTCTTTAGCTTGGTCTTCTTTTGCCCAAAATTTATCAGATGTTCTATCGAACTCATCATAAACTTCTTTAGCTAATATACTAAGACGATCCATAACTTTCTTTTGGTACTCTGTATTTACAGAGTTTAGCAATCCATTTTTCGCTTTTATGTAAGTTAAAACAGCTATTACAGAACCTGTTATATAAAACATTACTTGAAATATCTTTACGACAATATCCACTAACCCTCCTAGGCAGCTAACGCCTCAGTTAAAAGGCAAAATTAAATTACACGATATAAAGCTTTTTTCCAATACTTTAGTTCAAGCTCGTCAAGATAGTGAATGAGTTGCGCGAACCGACCGAAATCATCACCATGAACTACTAATTGGCCGTGCGACTCTTGCAATGTGATCACAGCATCGCTAACATGAATTTTTATACGTTAACATTCTGTATCGATACCTTTGTTTGAATCTACTCTCAAATCGAATATCTTCTGAAGAAGGGTACTTTATAAGTGCATATTAAAAATATAATCTAAGCGTTTTTAGCCTTATTTACTGAGCCGAATACACACGCCAAATAAACGTAATAACTCATATTAAAACTTTCACCCTCCTTGAGTAATACGCTACTAAACTTGATTAATTAAAAACTATTTTAAATTCGATGCAGATTTCTAAATCTCACCCTAGTACAGTTGTTTAGCTAAGATTGATGCTGCTTTAATAAGGATATCTCGCTCTTCTGAGACTTTTTTTAGGCGCTGTTTTAAAGTTTCAACACTTACGCCATTCTCTGAGTTGCTATCTTGCTTTGAAGCGCTGATCCAAGTATATAGTGTGCTTTGTGCTATTCTCAAATCTTTAGCAACCTCAGTAACTCGCTCACCCTTAATAAGCACCCTCTCTGTAGCTAATAACTTAATTTCATTTGAGTAAGATTTACTCACTTTCATATTCCTCGATTAAAACTTAGGATCCCTAAGTATACATGATAGACTAAAACTTAGAGAATCTAAGTACCTCCTTTTTTATTATGATTTACTATTGGATTTTATTAACCCACTCCCCATTCGACTTAAAGAGGCAAGAACAAGAGCAAGCATTTCTCAAAAAGATTTGGGGGTTAGAATTGGTCTGGAGCCTAGCTCTGCGAGTGGCCGAATGAACCATTACGAAAAAGGCAGACATACACCTGATTTGCAAACATTAAAGCGAATAGCTGAAGAGTTAGGCGTCCCCCTAAACTACTTCTTTTGCGAAAGCGATCAAATGGCCAAGTTTGTTTTATTATTCGAACAACTATCTGAAGATGAAAAAGACGAGTTACTAACTGAGTTGAATCTCAAAAAAGGCCGATAAAGATAGTAAATTCAGCTGGCTTAATCTATCTTCATTTCATTAACTCCCAAAGTTTTTCTTTAAAATTGGGTTTAATAAAGACTGACAGTTTGGTTTGCTTAATTGCGAACAAATAGCCAACTTGTTTATACCATAATGTTATTTTCGTTTATTAAATCGATTACTTGTGTAAGTTCAAGTTTTCTCTAATAAAATTCATTTGACAATTATCGAACGCGTAATTACTAATAAAAGCGAATAATTAGGAGCCGATTGCCTAGATTCAATCTAATTTCAAGCTAGATGGATTAGGAACGTGCTTTGTCCATCGGCTGTTGGTTTCTAGCACTAAGTTGCTAACATTCAAAGCTAGTAACTCACTGGCTTTGCTTTCATCTAAGCCAGCGTACTCTACCACACTGAAATCAAAGTGGGTAATCTGTGCTTCAATTTGTCTCTGTGCATTCCGATAAATTGACCATAACTCTTGAGGCTTACGTAACTGTAACCATGCAGTACAAAATGCAGCGACAGCCGACAAGATAGATGGCAGCACTTTAGCATAAACAACACCCTCACCTAAACCAACCAGAAGAGGAGCAGATAAAGTACCAAGCATAATAATTCTAAAACACCAAAGTGACTCTTGCTTATTGTGATCTGCTTTCTTCTTAAAGTGTTCCACTTGTTCTGAACTGTATTCTCTAGCTGACATTTTTACACTACCTGATTAGTATCTATTTGAAACAAGATAATTGATCTCACGTAATTGATTATTATGAGGGTACTCTTCTATTAATACGTCTAGCAAATCTATCAAACCTCGGTTTAAAGCCCCTTTATCTGCCTCGCTTGCAGCATGAAACCATTTATCTGACTCTGTTCCAGAGCTTTTTAATCTACTTGGATTTCCGCCAGCCTTTCTCCAAATATAGTCAAGCCTATCATAAGCGAGATCGGCACAGACTTCCGAAAACTTCTTAATGATCTCATTTTGGTGAGGTTGTGTTGAAGTGCCGGTATAGAATGAAAACCAAAACTTATTACTGGAACTCAACAGCTCTGAACAAGCTTCTACTGTAGGCTTGAAGTAAGATGTGTCTGCCAACCAACCATAACTACTTTGGTACAAGCCATTGGCAACTCTATTCCAACGTTTTTCTAGTATTATATTTCCAAGCATGCGAGCATGAGAGTGAAAATTATACGAATGAGCTTTTTTAACCCAATTCAATACATCATCTTCCCGGTGAGAAATCGATTGTGATAAGTACGAGAGAATAAAAGCAGGTTCGATATGATTGCCAGTCATTTGGGCTTTAAGCTCATTGATAAGATAAGGTTCTGCGTCACTTAAGTGGTGTAACGCCTGAGGGGTAACCACAACTTTTTTAGTCATATCTTTTGCTAGAATATGACTTCTTGTATTGTCGAGCTGAGACCAAACCTTACCTCTATCTGGACTTGATAATAGATACTCCGAAATTTCCTTAGATATTCGCTCAAAAATTCTAGGTAAAATATTAGTTTTAAGGTTATCACAGAGCTTTGCTAGAAAAGTCTCTTTTTCTATATTTGGAGGATAAAAAGCCCCGCCTATGTCTAACTGTTTTTGCCACATTTGAAATGCATTCTCTTCTGCAACATCAATGTAATTGAGAAGAGTTGGCTCTTTTAGGGACCTTTCAGCTAATAAATCAATGAATGGAGCAAAAGCGCTATCCCTCAGCAGATTAATCGCATGCCTATGGGGCAAACGTTGAACTATAAATGGTACACCTTCAGTCCAATTGGGCATGGAATTACGTTGCTTTTTGTATACTAGTTCTTCATCATATAGGTTGAAAACAGCCCACGCATGTAGCTGTGCCCACCCCTGTGAAATAGAAAATTGCTCTAGCGCCATTAAGCTATCAGCGGTCATGTCACTCGTTATCGCACTTTCAAACAAAGATTGCTCAAGATCTTGGCGTACAGAAGATAACCGTGAGAAGGTTTTTTGAAAGTGGGGCATTGAAAGCCAGAACAATATATGTCCACTGGCTTCGGGTTTATTAACTAGTGTGCCGATCCCATTAACTACTGATTGTGACCACCACTGCATTGATTTATCCGGCAGCGCTCTTTCAAAGTACTTGTTAAGGTCTTCATGACTAAGGGTTGCCAAGTTGTGCTCTACCCAAGTTGAGAGTTCCACTTCCGGCATAGCTTCTTTAGGTACAGCGTCACTTGATAAGTTACACATAGTCAAAATATCAGAAGCGTCGCATTTACTCACCATTAGCATCTTAATCGAACTCAAAAGCTCGTTTTTTATTTCTTTAGCTTTATCTGGTGCAGGAGAGCAAGCGATTAAAGCTCTAAGCGCTACGATGGCATTAGTCAAAGTAGAATTTTCTCTAAACTGATCAATGTTGTCAGCTGCTCTTCCTAGCTTATTCAATACTTTCAAATCACCCGTTAACTCGCAACAGTTAAGCAGTAGCTGATGAAGCATGGAATCATTTTCGGCTCTACTAATCAGGTAGTTAGTTGCTCGAGCGGATTCAGTGGTTGTTGTACTATTAATTAAGGATACGTTAGGCAGATACCATTGATTCAAAACTGATGCGGGAACATAGTAAAATGTAGGCGACTTAGCACGTACTAATGATTGAGGCGGTGTGAATGCGCTTCTAACAGAAAATTCTTTTCGCGCTTCTCCCCACAATTTCCCCCATAGGTGAGCGATTAATAAGGGTAAGGTTTCGTCAGCTTCTATAGCCAGAATGTTATCACTACAAATCAATTCGTTTGCGACACTTTGCAAAAAACTTGAGTAAGGCGGCTTGCACTCTTCATGGTTAACTAGTTGATAAATATACTCTTCGAGACAGTGCACTTGAGGTATCTTATCTAGCTCCCAAAGTAAAACCGTACTTTTAACCATACCACTGCGCGGCGCATCTAAATCAGGCTCAATACTCCATAACGCCCACCTGTTACCAACAGGCCCACAGTTGATTGCTGGCCACCATTTTTCTTTAGGGGTAACGTATCCACCGGGTTTGTCAGTCAAGCCAAGTAATTCAGGAGGAAGGGGAGAATCTCCCTCCCAGAATAGCAAATCATGACTATTGTTCTTGCAACCATAAATAGCTTTTAGTGGTTTCGTCATCATATCTTATCTAATATCCAAGAGAGTGGAGCTGTTAAGTCAGAATCCTTGTTACTCTGCTCAGGAGCAATTACCCAGCCCTGATATTCTGGGCCCTTATCAATGAAGTCATCATCATTGCTATTAGGTTGAAGAGTCTTACCTAGGGAAGACACCCCCCATATAGATGTCATCTTTTCCGGCCAAGTTGCTTGGATAAACGAATAGAATAACGGTAATTTACTTTTCAAGGCTTCTGAAGGCACTTGCCCCTCTTCTAGTACTTCATCAAAACAAGATAATATGATGGCTAACGGAGGCTTATTTTCTTTAGAGCTTAGATTTAAGCCCGCCACATGACACAACATCTGAAGAAGTTCTATCCAATATGCGTTAGCATCCCAAATTTCAGGTCTTGTAGTTTCTCCTGGCGTGTTAGTTGGTATAGAAGTTAGCTTTGACAAAGCGTCAGGGTAAGTTTTCTCTCCACTAAGGCGAATAAATACTAACCACCCATTTGTACTTTGTAGCCTTCTACGCCAATCTGAAGAGATCTCTCGCTGCTTAAAAACCTGAGATAATTGCTCGCCACCGTAATCAGGCCAGTACAGATCAATTGTTATCTGATTGCTATCAATTAATGGGAACAGTATTTCGGAGTACTGTTCGGCGTGAGTGTGCTCAGCTGCATTGCCGTCTTCCAACTGGGTTAGTACATCTTCTAAAGCACTTAAATTAACTGACGTACCATCACCAGTTCTGATTTTTAACTTACCAGGTCGTCGTTTAAGTCGCCCAAAAAGCTGTCCTGCATAGTGTGTCTTACCACTATTAGGGCCACCTAGAAGCAATATTTCAGGACTTTGCATGATGCCCCCTAAAAGCAAGAAATGATGAGCTCCCCATAATGGGCTCCGTAATAGGTTCACAGAATTTAGGTGTCCAAGCCTCATTTAAGACTGATTCAAACACTCTCGCAAAAGATGCAGGGTCTTCCACTGTCACTTCAAACTCTTTGGCATGAGGAATATTGCGTTCTAAAGCACTTTGAATTGCTCTTTTTATTGCTTCTGTAGGTTGTTTGTCACTTTTTGCCCAAACAAGAACTGCAGGTCTAGAACCGATAGATTCACCCAAGCGTTCGATAATGGTCCGCAGCTCTCTCCTTGCTACACTGCGCTCTTCTCCAGCAAGCTTTTCACAATCAGCAAATATTAAGAAGGCATCGCTCTGCGAGGCTGTCCATTTTGCTCCTGCCGCATCTATTGCGTCGACATCAATAGCCCACCTTGTAAACCACTCACCTGGAGCATCTGTAAGAAATATGTTCTTTATTTTGTCGTTAACGTCTTGTAAAACGAAATGAAGAATACCTGGCGTTCGATCCACGCCACGTGGAGTATGTGGAGGAAACGATGGCATTTGCTTCTCATTGTTAATTCGAGCCCATGATGCTATTGACTCCCATGCGCCAAGAGTTTGAGAGCCACAAAACTCAAAATTGTTGTACTTTTCACCTGACAGTAATTGCAAATAATTCGCAGCTAGAAAAGTTGTTTTCCCTGTATTCTGGGCTCCAAGTAATCCAATAAAAATGGACGGACCTTGTTGATACAGACGCGATAAATCTGAACACCCTAGAGCTGAGGATGACCAAGGCACCCGAAAGGTAAAGTTGCTCTCTTTCTCTTCTGGGTCACTGTTGTTTGTTTTTTTATTGCGACTCCATGAAGGACAATCTTCATGATTGAGCTCCCCCATACAGCAAGTATCGCCTTCATCTACGAAGCAATTTGGATTTGAGCACCTACCCATTCCTATGCCCCCGTAACTAATCGGTATGCTTGTTCTTGCCTAAATATTGCTCTGGATAATTCAGGTAAACTACAACGCCACTCTTGAGGAATAAAAGATTCCTCAATCAAAGAAGCCAGATCGCAATTCTCATCGATTAAAGCTCGAACAACCAATCCACCGATATTTGAGTTTTTCTCATCGGCTCTAGAAGTAAGTGTTTCTAACCAACAAGAGTCGAACTGCGAGCGTTTGTTTCGAATTTCAGTCAAAACTTCATAAAAACTATAGTCTCGCTCATGACTGCATTCAGGTAATTTACCTACCGCCTCAGATAATGTGAATACTACACTAGCTGGTGACGGTAGTTGTATTTCTTCTAGCAAATCATACGGCATTAAAACTGCTGCCATTTCAGGAGTATAAGATCGATAACTCTCTTTTTGAGATGCTGAATAGAGAGCTTCAGCCCACCATAAAACATTTATTCTCGTCTGCTCCTGCTTTTGATAATTTAAAAATTCTTTTTGTTGCCTTTGGAGGGTTAACCTTTGCTCATTCAAGGCTTTTTCAACGGAGTTTTTCAATGAGCTAAGACTTTCCAATGAGTTTTTGCTGTTAACAACAAGTTGTTCTTCGATGTTGTTAATCTCACAAGTTAATATTTCAGACATTCTACTAGCAAAATCACGGACCCACGCTTGAGGGTTACTATGCGCCCAATATCTATTTGGGTTTTGAGTAGTAACATTTTGACCCCTTTCGTCGGTGTACTGTGGTCCCGCAGCCCCTGCAATAAGTTCAAAAAGGTCATTGTCGTCAGAGTCTTTATCAAAAATAGCCAGATCAGATGGCGCATCTAGCTTAATTGGCTTTTCTTTACGAAATGACAATTCAGGCCCACTAACGATTGCATTCTGCTCAGCAGTACGCCCTAATGATTGCAAAAAGGTTCGTAGTAGACTTTCTTCTTTTCCACATTTTAATAAAGGGAATGCATCACAAGCAGTGAGCCAAATTATTGCAGCATTGTTATTTTCTTCTGATACTAGAAAACACGCTTCGAGAATAATTGATCTATATAGATTAACTGGTTCATCAGTATATGCGGTTAAGAATGCTTTCCACTCATTCTGAAGAAGCTCTTTTGCTTTGTTTATAGGCAACTCATCTAGTGAAACATTAGGGTTTAAGCCACATAGAATTGCTGGAATAAGTTGTTCAGGCTCTTCACGATAATATTCAGCCAGCTTTTGAGCTGCTTGCTCGATTTTGGCATAGCGTTCGTCATTACCGTCGATGCTATCAATAAGTCCTAAACTTAAAAATGAATCTAAAATTGCATCCATACTAGCTCCTTAGCATAGTTTTTCATTGATGGAAAATCGAGTAAGAAAACTTTTAATTAAATCGCTTTCAGGATAGTCATTAGCAACTGTATTCAAGAGTTCCGTTGGTTTCACCGCTGCACCATTCACTGACTTTTGCCAAATGTTCAGCCACATATCTTTTGGCCTCGGATTTGTCGCAATATCACTGTTTCGCCCGCCAGCTCTCTTCCAAACAGCCCTCGCATCTGAAATATCTGGGTATTCTTCTGATAAAAAGTCAATTAGATCATCAGTTGAAACATGCATCTCCTCAACCATATGTTGGTGAGTAAACATATCTGCATTATCTCGAAGAAACCTCAACATGCACTGAGCGGATGCCTGAGAAGCAAAATGCCTGTATTGATCATCTTTAAATGTGTCACCAAAATCTGAAACTGCTTTTGCGACAATTACAGGAATTCGACTTATACTACCAACAGCACCTAGAGCACTCGCTTCCATATCAACACCAAGAACTTTTCGCATAGACTGAGAAAGTCTCGAAAACAAGTCTGAATCTTCAATAACAGCAGCCCCAGTTGCTATAGGAGCGACATGAATTCTGAATGGCTCAGGCTCAGGTAATCCTTTAGGGTGCCATAAATTCAACTCATTGGCTTTCTCGAGCCCACTGTCAGTTAAAGTAAGTTCCTTAGTCACTAATTTTTTATCTAATAATCGGGCTAACACAGGTTGCCAATCTGCGCACTTGGTATCAAACTCGTCATGTTCAAATGGTTTAATTTGATTTGCTAAGCACTGTATCACCCAATTCACTTGATTTTCGATTGGGTACGAAGGTCGAGATATCGGCCAAGCAGATAAATCTACAGAGAGGTTTTGCATTCTTTGAACAATTTCTGTGTCAGGTCGGTATTGAAGCATATCACCTTGAAAAACCTCAAGACCACCTTCTTTAATGAGCTTACCTGCATCGTAAGACCAAAGTCTTTCCGCAAAAATAACATCACCAAGAGACACTTTTCCTCTTCGACCTGCACATATACCTGTCATTGCAATGCATTTAAAGTCAGCTTCGGAAAGCATGCTATTAACTAGAGCACTCGCTTCTTCGCGTCCCATATATGAAGACCAAGTAACTCGGACAGATATTTCTACCTTGTCTCTACCCACAAAACGAGCATCAGCAGCTAACCTTCCATTTGCTAGTGTTTTATCTACCCAACCGGCGCTGCAAATACCTTCTTTGATTTGTAAAACTTGCTGAAATTCATCCTTTAATGCACATACAATAAGGACATCAATTTGTTCTTTTTCTGCCATGATTATCCGCTTCTAGGCTTAGTTGCTTGAGAATAGCTATGTTCAGAACATTATATGGCCACAAATGTATGATTTTCAATGTGTAGAATTCAGAAATACATTTCTATTCAATATATTAGCGATATTAAGATGAATTATTTGGTGAGTGGCATCACGTTAGACACTTTGGTAGCCGTTTTATGGCGATGCAACTCCCATGTCAATTGCGCAACCGATGTTGCCATAACTTTCATCTCACGCTTGAACTGGTCGTTTTCTTCCTTTAAACGTTTATTACGGTCTTTAAGATCTTCATGTTTTTTCTTGTCTACCTGTGTTTGACCTGTATCAGATTTAGCCTTCTTTTTTTGCTTAGGGTTTGGATGATATTGCTCTTTTTCAGTCAACACCATCTCACGAATTGCGCTATGGTTTTTCAGTGAACCATTTGCAACACCAGCTCTTTTCTCTACTGCAAACGGACTGATTTTTTTACCTTCTTTCTTTAGTACATCGAAGGCGTTAAGTAATTTGGTTTTAACGTCTGCCATTACAGAGCTCCTAAGTTAAACTGTTCAAATTCGATGTTGTGATCGCGCATGACTTTTTCTGCTGCTCGTATGTCAGATAATTCACGCGCTAGAGTGTTTTGGTTGTAAAACCCCAACTCTTTCATCTGCTGGATTTTATGACCGATGCGGTTATGTCTCTCCTGCCAGCGTAGGGCTTCATTTTGGTTGATATTGAGGTTTTCACAATCTAGCCCAACGCAGCTGGATGGCTCAAATAAGTGAGCCATCCTGCATTTAAAACCTGCAAAGCAGCGACCAAACCCAGTAGACTTATTTGCTCCTCTGGTCTCTTTGACAAGTCTTTCAAATTGCTCATCTGTCAACACCTTTGGATCTCCCTCAAAAGCCTTCATAAATCCACCCGATTGTTCTTCTGGATGGTCAAACATGTCTCGTAAATAGGCTTTGTGACTATCCATTTCAGCTTCTTCTATGGATTTTTTTACACTGGCAAGATTTTCTATCCCTAGCAGCGTCAATACCTCGGCATGACTGGCATAAATAGCAGTCATGGCTAAGCTAACGTGCTTGAACTGATGCTTCAATGCCGCAAGCGTGACCAGGCCATTTCCAACCACAAAATGGGCAAAAGTGCGTCTTAATGAATGCGTTGAAAAATGCCAATAATACGAACCATCTTCTCGTGTTTTAATCGGGTAGTAATTTGCCGACACTACAGGGTTAAGCAAACAGTACACCTCATCCATCTCATCGGGAACATAGGCAATACCAAGATGCTTTGAGTGATTATTAAAAAGATTAGCTAGATTGGTTGTATTTAGGACTACATCGGCTATCTGACTGGTAATATTATCACCGATGCCATTCTTACCATCAAACCTGAAGCATGGTGAGCAGTGAATATCACCTTTCACAGAGCGATACTCATCATTTAACACTGCTAAGATGGCAAGGGCTTTTTTACAGATTGGGGCGCACGCCCACACATCTTCTCTCGGCAATTTCTCTAACTTACTAGTCCATGAGCGCAGCGTACATAACATTACACCATCCAACTCAACCTCTTTGTATGAGGTTGAATCAATTTGTGTTAGCTCGCTGATGCGCATTCCAGTGAAGGCAGACAATGCCATGAAGCAAGCGCCTTCAATCGCCTTGAATTCAACAAGGGCTCGGCGTTCTGTTACACGATGTTTTTTTGCATAAGCCTTTACGTCATGAAGTGTGTTTATCTTGCTATAAGCCGTTTCCACTCCCTTTACCAAACGCACCATTAGTTGCTCATAAATCACTGGAATAACCGTTGGATAATGCCCCTTGCCTGAACTGGAATTCATCTTAGCTATTTGCTTGACGCTTTTTCCTTCAGGCAAGCCCAGTCTAAAATGCCGACTCTCTGGGAAGTGCTTATTGACTTGAGTAAGCACGGTGAGAGATTTCAATCTATGCTCTACTGTTTCTTGACTAAATTGTTTTTGCTCCTGAAGTATTTGAGTAAATACTAGCTCATTACCGAGTAAAGAAAACTCCCCCACCGATGTACCTTTAAATACTCTCAAAGCTTCATTTGCATGTCGTGCTAACAACCGACATTGCCTAAATTTTCGGAAGGTATTACCCTCCATATGAAGTAAATCGTCCTTAGCACCCCAAATCAAAAAATAGATGCGTTGCTTTAGCTCAATAAGCAGTTCAGACTGATGCTTTTCGAGAAAGAATTTTATCTGATATAATGATGCCCTCTCTCTTGTAAGGTTAAAAAACGCATTGTAGTCCCATACATCATCACCGAAATAGGAAACAGGACTGCCATCTTTATCGATACTCACCACCGTATTTTCATTCGGCATAACGAACTCGCTCGGTGTCCTTGGTGTTGGCAGTGCGTACTGTTCATATTTCTTGATATCAAGACTGACGTTATACATCATTTATCCTCTGAATATATCCATAATTGAGTTTTCATCCCATAACGGGTGACACTCACGCTCTAGCATGTTCATTGCCGCCTTTAAATGGGATTTTTTGAAGCGAGATTTGAGCGCATTCAATTCTGCTTTGATTTCACCAAAATTTGTAATGAAGTGCTCAACATTCTGATGCGCTAACATTCCTTCATTCAGTCGCTTTTCAAAGGACAACAATCGCCAAATGTCATGTGGGTCATCGGCCACCCCAAAGTTCGTACAGAAAAAACATTTCACCACAAAGCCGCAGCCTAAGTAACTTTTATCTTCGTCAGAGAGTACACCGCTTTTCTCCACGCTTTTTTGGAACTCTTTCTTCTGCGGAGTCTCTTCTCCCTTACAAAAACCACCGTTTAAATTCTTAAAAACACGTTGCGTAGAGTCACTTTCTTTTAGCGCTTTCCATTCATCTTGAGAAATGACTTTACCTGTCGCTAACTTAGCCTTAGCTACTGCTACAACCGTTCCGCCCGTTGAATTTTCACCGACATGATGCAAAGCCGTTAAACCAAGCGCCAGTTGACTTCTGGCTTCATCTTTTGAGACTTTGCCATACTTAGCTCTGTCATATGTGCCAGGTGCATTACGAGTATTTGTTGCAGCTTTATCTCGACCCAACTTCTGCTCCGCATACTGTTTTATGGAGGACTTCAGCAGGTTGCTGTTTAGGCGAAAATCAGGGGTTTCAAGCATTAGATCTTGGATGCGCTTGGAGTGTTTCGGCAAATAAACTTTAGCATAATTGAGCAGGTTGTCATTTGATGGCGCTTTGCCGTTTGTCTTTCTAAATAGGTAGTGCTTATCCAACCCCAGTGATAGAGAATGTGACTTTGATAGCTCAAGAAGCGATTCAAAAAAATCTTTACAGGATGCTCTTGGAGTAAATGAACGAAGTTCAACTTTGTACCTACGGGTCTTTAACCCTTCAATGCTGATGCGGCCTGCACCAGACTTTTTAAAATCCCACTCATCCTCCAAGAACATACTCATGGTTTCGGCTTTCCCTGTACCTAGATAATAAATGGACAAATACACCGCATTACAAACAAGTCTATCAAACGTAAACTTTCTTTGAGCTACACTTAGATACTCATCATGGTAACGCTTAAGTAAGGCTTTTCTGTCAACTAGCAGAGCAAAAGCAATTGTTCGTAGTTGCCTTGCTGTATAATTGTCGGAGTCTAATGCGGCAGAACTGGTATTAAGATTGCATGCTGCCTTCGGGATAACACCAAAACCAAACTTTTTGCAAATTGAGTTTAAGTTCGAGCCTAACCAACCAAGCGAGTTTGCGCTGATAGGCTTGCCGCTTAATCCAACTCCCGCGCTTGACATTGATAAGTAGATCGCGTGGATGTACTGAATGCAAGTCTCTGGTAAAAATTCAACTTTGGACTTACCATCTTGGGCATCAAACGCATGACGCAACACCTGACGGATAAGCCTAAATTGCTTCACCTTTGTAGACTCACGCCACCCTGACTGCTCAAATTTAGAAATCAGTAGACGAATATGTTTATCCGTGGCATACGTTTTAAGCCCTTTAAAATCAACAGTTGAGTCGGTTCCACTGCCGTTATTCCAAACATACTTCCACTTTGTAATATTAGCTAGGGTATTATCCGTTACCATTTCATTTGTGGGTATTGAGCGGTAAGTACGAGCGTTTTCCTTTCTGTCATTGTTAATAGCATCCGTCACGTTAATGTTTCATCCTCTAGCAAATTCATGGTGATTTCAGGCACTAGATTCTTCTCAGGATTCCCCTCGTAGTGTTTGAGGTACAACAATGTCGTATCTAAACCCTTATGCCCCATTTCGTTTTTGAGCATGGTTAACGCTTGCATCATCGTAATTCCGTCAATATTAGCCAACGACTCAAGTTTGTACGCCCCAAATGTGGCTCTACAGTCATGCTCTTTATGTTTGAAGTGTGGGTTGCTATTTTCTTGTATTGCCGTTCTCAATTTAGCCCACTGCGTATTGACACTTTGAGTTGTAAACATGTCACCATCTTTATTGATAAAAGCAGGCGCATCCTCGTCGCCTGTGTTCATAAAATACAACTGTTTTCTTTTCAAGTAACGAGGGCTTCGATGGTATTCATTTATTTTTTCCATCAACCATATTGGCATAGAGATTTGACGGTTAATGTCGTATTTAGTCTTACACCTATGATCAGGACCAATCCAAATTCCTGTCAGAGTTTTACCTTTAAACCCTTTTGGAATAGCAAAATGTTTTGGCGTAATATTGGTTAGTTCAATAGAACGAAGGCCAGAACAAAGGGCTACTGATATCATTAATCGAAACTCCAAAGACAAACCGTTACAGCGCCAGTTATCTCGAACATGTTCAAGGTCTAGGTCGTTTAGTGGCTGTAAATTGGTTTCTCTTGACTCACTACGAATAGAGCAATCAGTTATGATCTGACCATACTTCGTTGTACCAGTCACAGCGAAAGGCAAATCCGAAATGTAACCATGCCGATAACAGAATAGATAGAATCGCCTAGCCACCGATAACGCTGTTACAGCTACAGAACGTTTTATATTCCCTTTTTCTATCTCACTATCCAAAAAGGCTCGGTAAAGAAAGATTGGATAGCGCTGTAACTCTTCGTTTTGATCATTCCAAGATAGGTGGTTAGCTTGAAGAAATCGATAGTAGCGCAAAATGTGAAAGCATGTGGGCCTTATGTCTTTAATGCCTTCTACTACTCGACGATTCATTATATAGGCATTTGGCTCAAACACTGGCTTACCATCATTGGTAAACAGCATAAGTACACCTTTAAATGACATTGGCTTATTGATATGGAAAGAGATTGGAGCTTGCTGAGCATCAATAGAAACAGAACCTATATTGATAGTATCTTCTGTCTCAATGAGGTGATAGAAATGTTCCATAGTTGATTAACCTTACACAAATCTAACTTTGAATATAAGTGTTAATCTAACCTTGTCAAAAATAATTCAATTAAATGTTAATCTAATTATAACTATTGGTAATTTTAGTTGAATATAAAAAAAGCACCTTCAGGTGCTTTTTTTCAAACGCTTAATAATTAGCTAGCTTGAAGCTGTGCTTTTAAACGTGCTAAACGAGCTACTTGGTGAGTAGACGTTAAGAAAGAGAAGATAGGTGCTAGGTAGCCACGTTTACGTAGTTCTAGATAAGCTTCATCGCTTAATTCATTCAGCTTGCGCTCGTCAACAAGGTAGATACCGTTGATGTCTTTTTTCTCACCAGCGATTTCAACTGTTAAAGTTTGTTGAACTAAAAGCTCTTTCTCAGCTAGGTAAGCTGTGAACGCTTCTGTTACACGTGCAAACTCAACATAGTTCACTAGTGCTTCTTTACGACGCTCTAGATATTCTGTTTCTTTGCCATCAGCGAATAGCGCGTTACCTTCTTCTTCACCAACTAATGAGCTTGCTTCATCAATAACAATACCGAATTGTTCTTCTTCAGGGTGCTTCACAAGACCAAACGGGTAACGAGCTGCTGCTAAAGGTGCGAAACCTGCAGTCCACTTACCATCTTGTACAAATAAGTTTTCACCTGGCTCAAGACCAAACATGGCAACTGGTTGGAATTGACCATTCTCAGTGTTTTTAACAAACGCCATTGGGAACTCAGTGGCAACACGTGCAAACTCATGCGCTACTACTGGCATTAAGTGCTGTGATTTTAAAAATTCAACGTTGATGCCGTTTTTTACTTTAATGTTGGCATGCTTCTCGTTATGTAAAGGCTGCACTTGTTGCTCCGCCATAATACTACTCCATTTAAATATGTATTCTTAAAAAATTAGCCTTAGGCTAGCGGTTTTAGAACAAAAAAGAAAGCCTAAAAACGAAGTTCTGGCTAACAAAAAGGACACAAATTTACCTTTAATCATAAAAAATTTGTAAATGCAGTATATGACTGTATAAAAATCAATTAATAAGAGATAATCATGCCAGTATATTTTAATAAATATGTATCTTAAAAGGTCACTATTGTGAAACAAGATAAATGGGAAAAAACGGATAAATACACTTATTCTTTAATGAAAGTTGAAGAAAGTATAAAGTGGAAAGAATTAGCCTCTAATTATAAACCAGACTGGATAGTACCGAGTAATAGTTACCCAGGGCTTTGGGCTAAAGTTCCACAAATATATTTTGATTTTATCAACCAAATTCTTCCCAGCTTACTGTCTAATTTTAGTGCAGAATTAAAAAACGTAAAAAGAGTAGCCTGTAATTATGCGCTGGCAACAACATCACATCGAGAACTACATAATTACCAACAAATTCCCCATTTTGACAGCCCGTTAAACAATCAAATCGCTATCGTTCATTATTTGTGTTCTCAAGAGTTTGGTGGCACAGGATTTTACTACCATAACTCAAGTGAAATTGAAGTCGTTACCGCGAAAAATAGGCCTAGTTACGTCGATACACTCGCTAAAGAAATGACTCTTTTAAACAATAAGAATTCACAGTACATAGAGGATAATCACCCTCTTTTCACCAGAACACATTATGAACAAGCCCAATTTGGGAAATTAATATGTTACCCGGGTAACTTGCTTCATTCAGCATGTATTCCCTCTGTCGATTTAACTGCGTCAAAACTAACCGAGGGAAGACTTACTATTACTACTTTCATTGAACTCGATTTTGAGCTCAGACTTTAGTCAAGCCAAATTTATTAACTTGCTCTAAAAAGGCTCTGTGCCCGGTTAGATTTTGCTCGCAGAATCTAACTCCTTCCGAAATTGAATTCTTCAAATTTTGAATGTCTTGTTCTTTATTTTCAAACATATGGGCATAGTGTTCTAAGTTTGTTTTAAAATTCATGCCATAAAGTACATACAGAAAATTATCTAGACGAAAAGAGTCCACACTATATCTAAAATCAAATTGTGAAGGTAATTTGCGTTGCCACAGTGAAAGCTTTTCTTTTAAGGTAGGCGATAGACGGCTTTCATCTGTGTTTTCAATCCAGAACTGTGAGTCTGTGCGTTTTGACAAGCAATAATGAAGTTGAATAAAGTCACAGGTAGATTCCCACATTTGAGTGATATCACGATTGAAAAGTTCTGCCGTACAATTTAAAAGGGTTTTATCAGGTGGAATTAAATCTGCAAATATCCGAGCCGTCACATCAAACATTAGCAAACCTGTCGCCTCTAAGGGTTCGACAAATCCTTGAGATAGGCCCATAGCAACACAGTTATTAATCCATGGTTGCTTTTGATAGCCGACTTTCATATCAATTTTTCTAACATCTTTCTCTGTAACCTCTTGATTTAAATATTGAGATAAAACATTTAGCGCTTCATCAAGAGTTTCATGTTTATTAGAGAAGACATAACCCACACCACGTCTGGTTCTCAAGCCTATATCCCAGATCCAACCATTTTTTTGTGCTGTGGAAATGGTGAATGGAGGGATTTCTTGCTCTTCATCTTCATAAGGGACTTGTATTGCAAGTGCAGTATCAGCAAGAAGAATATCTCCTTTATTAATAAATTCTCCTTTCAAAGTTTCATTTATCAATAAACCTTTAAAGCCAGTACAATCAACAAAAAAATCACCATCTATGAAACCTGCTTCTTCTGTAGTAACGCCATTTATATAGCCATCATTGGTAGTAGACACATCAATTACTGTCGCTTTAATATTTTCGACACCTAACTTCTCTATAGCGTGTTTAGATAAGAGGTTAGTGAATTTTCCAGCATCTAAATGGTAGGCATAATTGAAAATGCCTGAATACTCTTTATCGACAAGTCTCTTAGGTGAAAGGTTCAAATTACAAGCATGGGATTGCACTGATACAAGATCGGCATAATGTAGTTTATTTAGCTCTTCATCTAAGAGCCAATTCGGCGTGATATCAAAAGGCTTTAGCTTTGGAAAATCGAACCCATGGTGATAATAATTTTTTTCTGTTGTACCTGGGGTGTACTCCCAATCAACAAATTTAATACTTTGCTTAAATGATACATCGCATTGTTTTATGAATTCAGATTCGCTGATCCCAAAATATTTCAAGGTATCTTTTATAACTGGAACAGTGCCTTCTCCTACACCTACCGTAGGAATATCAGGAGAGTCAATGAGGACAACTGAATACGATTTATTCAAGTGCGGCTTTAAACGCATTGCAATATGTGACGCAGCCAACCATCCCGCGGTACCTCCGCCGACAATAACAATTTTTTTAATCATAATTACCTCTATTGAGCAATAGCCAATTTTAAGATAAAAAAAAGCCCTGAATTAACAGGGCTTTATAATATCATAAATGATTAGAAGCGGTAATCGATACCTACAGAGTAACGAGTGTCACCTGAGTAAGACCATGCCGCATAACCATCACGTAGTGAAGGCTTTGTACCCGCAGGAGAAACTGCATCACCAAACTGAACACTGTCTTCACCTGTTAAGTTAGTGCCTGCGAAACGGATAGTTAGATTATCATTGATGTTATAACTTGCAGTTAAATCTAAAGTACCATAATCATCATGACGACGGTTGCCGTAGAAACCAGTTTCACGAATCATGTACTCTGAGCGCCAGTTATAAGCGAAACGAACACTTAGCTCATCTTGCTCGTAGTAAGCAACTGCGTTGATAGTTGTTTTAGAGCTATCAGAGAATACGCCAATTGCATCAGCGAAGTTTGACGCTTCTACTGAACCGTCAGCATATGTGAAGTTGAATAAAGTACCGAAACCATAACCTAGCTCATGCTGTGATTGGAATTCGAAGCCAAGGATATCACCACCAGTTCCGTCAACACGCGTATTAACCTGCCAGCTATCAACACCTGTTACAGGGTCAGTAATACCAACTGATTGATTTAGTAAAGTATCTGTCGTTGTGAAATTGCTTACGTCTTTGTAGAAAAGAGTTAACGCAATCATGCTAGCGTCACCGTAGTAATGCTCGATACCTAAATCAGATTGAGTTGCTTTGTACGGTTGTAGGTTAGGGTTACCTTTTGTTACTGATTCATTACCACGCTGTGTATCACCATAACCAGAAATCGCAGATGCTGCGAACATGTCGTCGTAGTTAGGGCGAGAGATTACTTGAGCAAGTGAGAAACGAGCAATTGTGTCTTCATTTACATCATATGCGAAGTTGAAGCTCGGTAAGAATTCAGAGTAATCACCTGTATCTTTAACAATGTTCGAGCTAAGGCCGTTGTTCTGAGCAATACCATTTGGATCTACAAACTCAGGATCTGGCATATAGTAGCTAGATGACGCATCAGTTGAGATGTAACGAACACCGAAGTTACCGCGATAGTTTTCACCTGAGTAGTTTGCCATTACATAAAGAGCTAGGTTTTCTTCGTCTACAGTTGAAAATCCTGCACGGTCTTCATACCAAGTACCAAACGTTGCTTCTGCATTTGCACGCATCGCATTAATGTCTGGAGTTGGAATACCGATGTCTTGTGTACCAGCTGCGTCTTTACCTGTCCAATATTGAGTCGCATCAATCTTATTGTGGTCACCATGTGTAGGACGGTAAGATTTCTTCTCAACAGTGTGATCTGTCCAACGAACACCAGTTTTAACACTAGTCACAAGATCGCCATCAAGATCGAAAGTAACGTCTAATTGAAAATAAGTTTCTTCGTCTTTGTTAGGAGCGATTTGAGATGCCCAGTTTTGAAGACCTATGCCAGCCCATTCTTTGTCGTACTCAGAGATGTTCCAGCCACCTTTTGGTAGATCAACATGCGAAGCTTTGCCTGAGTTATCAACTGTTAAACCAGTAACATCTGCTTTAGTACCAATCCAAGAAGCATGGTTAATAGTAAGGTCTGTACCACCTTCAGCTGAAGTATTACCTAGGCGAGCTTCAACTTTATAACCTTCACCTTCAAAGTTGTATGCTAAGTCAACAACTTCTGATTCCATAGACGCGAAACGAGCGAATGTCTGAAGGAATGTAGGATTAGCTGCCGAATCAGCTGTTTTATTTGTTCGAACTGTACAAACACCACTTGCTAAACGTTGCTCACAGTTATTCTCTGTGTCTACGAAAAGGAATAAGCTGTTGTTGTGGTTATCAGCTTTCAACTCCAGACCCATGTAATGGAATACTAACTCTGAAGAATCATCAATTGCATACTGAGCAGTGAAATCGATAGAAGTTCTCTCACGTGCTTGTTCAAAGTAGTTAACTGACTCAGCACCAGCCCACGCATAAGAAGCTTCGTTACCACGACGAACATACGTAGAATCTTCAAATGCTACAGCGGCTAAAACACCAAAATTTTCATCAGCATTTTTCCAGCTATATAAGCCTGATAATGACGGGTCTGTTTTATCTGATTCAGAAGAATACTCACCTTCTACAGAGAAGAAAGCTGTATTAGCATCTAGATCTAATGGCTTGCGAGTAATTACATTTACTGTACCACCTACACCACCTTCTACGATGTCAGCTTGAGAAGATTTGTATACTTCAATACCAGAAATCATTTGAGGTGGTAGTAAAGAATAATTGAAGCTACGATCTATTGCTTGTTGGTCATACCAACCTGTTGAAGCAACCGACTGACCGTTTAAAGTAGTAAGCGTTAGTTGGTTTGAAGCACCACGGATGGATACTTGCTGGCCCTGGCCAAACTGGCGGTTAACAGCAACACCTGGGATACGACCTAAAGCTTCACCTACATCGCTATCTGGAAACTTACCAATGTCTTCTGCAGAAACTGCGTCAACAACACTTGTTGCGAATCTTTTAGCATTGATTGACTCTTTTAATGAACGTCGAATACCACGTACTTCGATTACTTCAACGTCTTCTTGAACTTTCGTTCCTTCGTTTGCATAAGAAACGGTAGAAACACCAGCGGTAAGAATAATGCCGATATTTACAGCGATTAAGCTTTTCTTAAAATTATTAGCTAACACAGGATTCCCCTTGAATCATTTTGTTTATTTTTTATTCACTTCTGCCCAGTGAAGATGACAGCGTTGTCATCTAATAACAAACCATACACCGTAAATTACAATTTCGCTACATTTTTTTTGTCGCGCTACTCAAAAAATATTCAACAACAAAGATAACATATTGAAAATAAATTAAATTTACGTATCTAAAAGACAGTTTGTTACATAAAACAAGCAGAATATAACACAAAAAGTTCGCTTTTGGATATAAAAAGGGGAAAAGTCTGACCATCAAACTGAGCCACACTACGTCCTTGTGGATCTCAACTCTAGGGCTTCATAAAGAGTAAATAGCTTTGGCAGAAGCATTCAAGGGTGATAATAACTCTCAATGACAGCGCTGTCATTATACATATTTAATTACATTTATGTCTATCTCTATTTAGCAAAAAATCTAATTTAGACATGATGAGAGCTCGTTTAAGCTTCATTTCAGAAATTAAAATTATCAATGAAGACTATGCATAACAGTCGAAAATAAAAATATTGATTATTTTAAGACTAGGAGGTTACTGTTAATGTATTGCAATGACTCTACCTTAGTTAGTCAGGCATACAAAAAGTAATAAGTGTTTTAAATTAAATTCAAAGATATTTTAGAAAAGCCATTTAAAAACAAAAGCGCGCCATTCGGCGCGCTTAGGATACTACTAATGAAAACTGAAATGTTAAGGAGACCAAAACACTGTTAAATCAATGTCAGGATGATTCAAAACAGCTCTCAAAGGAATATCATACTCTGAGCCTTCCGTCTTAGCGTTTTCGTAGACTGCTTTTTTCGCTTCACCAGAAATAAGCAATACAACTTTGCGAGAATCTGCAATACCTTTGAGCGTTAAACTCATACGTTCAGTAATGCTACCTGTTACATCACTTTCAATTGCATTAATAGCACAAACTTTGCCTGTACTTTCTAGACCGATTTTTAACCCTTCTGCATGCGGAAATAAAGACGCTGTGTGGCCATCAGGTCCCATCCCTAAAATAGTCACGTCTGCCGTTTTTAGTTCAGCATAGGCTTTTTCACATTCAGCTTGACCTTCTATTGCTGAGGTTGCTGAATTTTTCATAGTGACAAAATTCGCATTGGCCGCATGATTTTGTAACAGAGTAGAATTGATAAAAGACTCATTAGACTTTTCATGGGTGACATCTACCCAACGTTCATCAACCATTGCAACAGACACTTTCTCCCAAGAGAATTCCAAGTTTGCTAGATACTTGTATGCTGGAGCAGGTGATGAACCACCTGAAACCATAAGTACTGCATTTCCATCTTGTTCAATACCAGATGATAACTGTTCTTTTAATAAAGCAGACAAGGCTTCAGTCATTTGTTCTTTTGAATCAAAAAAACGTTCCGTTAATTTAGCCATTATGCGCCCTCTCCTACATTAAACCATTTATGGTTACACTCTTCTAATAGTTCATCAGCCGCTTCTGGTCCCCATGAACCTGCACGATAAAGTGAAGGTGCTCCCTTTTCTTGCCAGCGAGCAATTATTGGGTCAATCCATTTCCATGCGCGTCGAACTTCCTGTCTGTGAATGAACAGTGACGGGTTATTTGCTGCTGCATCAAGCATCAAACGTTTATATGCATCTGAATGGAAGCCATTTTCATACTGGTCACTTAACTCAATATTTAGCGTAACAGGCTGAAGTTGCATTTCGTGCTTGTCGAGCTTTTTAGACATCAGTGTCAGTTGAATGCTTTCTTCTGGTTGCAGACGAATAACAAGACGGTTTGGCTGTACTGGGCCTACATTGTTGCCATATACATTGTGAGAAACTGGCTTATATTCAACCACAATTTCAGCACAACGTTGCTTCATACGTTTGCCCGTTCTTAGATAGAAAGGCACCCCTGACCAACGCCAGTTATCTATATGCGCACGAATAGCCACAAATGTTTCTGTAGTACTCGCGCCTTCTGCAAGCTCTTCAAGATAACCTGGGACAATTTTGCCACCCAACTCACCAGGAACATATTGGCCGCGTACCACGTTATTATCAACGTCTTCGCCAAGTAATGGACGAAGCGCTTCTAATACTTTTAATTTTTCTGTACGAATACTCTTTGCATTTAACTTATGAGGAGATTCCATCGCCACCAAGCAAAGTAGTTGTAACAGATGGTTCTGAACCATATCACGAAGCGCACCGGCTTTGTCATAAAACCCAGCACGAGATTCCAAACCAACGGTTTCAGAAATGCTGATCTGAATATTATCAATGGTTTTGGCATCCCATAGGTTTTCGAATAATGCATTCGAAAAGCGCAAGGCCATTAAATTTTGTACTGTTTCTTTGCCTAAGTAATGGTCAATACGGAATATCTGCTCTTCTTTGAAGAACTCAGCAATGCGCGCGTTAATTTCTTCTGCTGACTTACCGCAATAACCAATTGGCTTCTCTACTACTACACGTGATGTTTCAGTGATAAGACCTTTCGAAGATAAAATTTCACAACACTGGCCATATACAGCAGGCGGAAGAGATAGGTAGAAAACACGAGATTTGTCTTCAGCGTCTGAATTTAAAATTTTGTGTAACTCATTCCAGTTATCATCAGCCTCTGTCACGTTAATCACAACAGGGATCAGATAAGTTGAAAACGCTTGCCAATCTTTATCATTAAACTCGCCATCAGATAAAAATGACTTAAGTGCCTGATGCGCCGTTTCAATGTATTCTTGTTGTTGTTCTTGACCACGAACGGTTGGCAAAATACGAGAGCCTTCAGGTAAGTTGCCTTCTTGATAAGCTCTATACATCGCTGGCAATAATTTACGAAGTGCTAAATCACCACCACCGCCAAAAATTACAATATCAAAAGGGTTAAGCATAATTTACTCTCTACATGGTTAGGCGCGACGTTTGTCTCTGGCGCGCTACATACTTGCTTACTGGGTAGTTTACCAAGCAAGCTTGGTTTGCGGTATTGAATTCGTTTGCATTTCACGGGGGCTGGAACGATGAAAAAGATTAAAAATGAGTCTTAGGGGCTCTGTAATTCCTCTCACAAAAATACAGGCCCTAAGAACTCCAGCGCTACCCGTTCAAAGGTATTGTTTTCACTTTGCGTGAAACCGGTGTGCCTCGGATGAGGCGAAATCCCTTAACGATTTTGCTTATAGTAAGCAATTAATCCAGACGTTGAACTATCATGTTGGTGCTCAACGTTTTCTTGCGTTAATTCTGCTTCAATCGCTGATGCTAAACCTTTACCAAGTTCAACACCCCATTGGTCAAAAGAACAGATCTCTAAAATAATGCCTTGGCAGAATATTTTATGTTCGTATAAAGCGATTAATCGACCAACCGCTTTAGCATCAACCACATCTAATATCATAGACGTTGTCGGACGATTGCCCTGATGAATTTTGTGTGCAATTAATTGCTCAATTTCTGCTTCAGTTTTGCCTTTTGCAGTTAAATCTGCACGAACCTGATCTGCATCAACACCTGCCATCATGGCTTCAGTTTGTGCGAAGAAGTTAGATAATAAAATATCGTGATGCTGGCCAACATTATGCTGTGGCTTCAAAGAAGCGATAAAATCAGCAGGTACAATCGTATTGCCTTGATGTAAGTACTGATAAAATGCGTGCTGACCATTAATACCTGTCATACCCCATATTAGCGGGACGGTTGTATATGGCACTTGGCGACCATCAAATGATACATGCTTGCCATTACTTTCCATCTCACCCTGTTGCAGGTAAGCAGGAAGCATATGTAGTGCTTGATCATAAGGTAAAATTGCTTGCGCTGTATGGCCTAAAAAGCTGGTGTTCCAAACACTTAAAAGTGCCATGATCAACGGAATATTGTCTTCAAATTTAGCCGTTTTGAAGTGCTCGTCGATTTCAAAAGCGCCTTCCAACACAGCTTCAAACTGCTCATAACCTAGATAAAGTGCAATAGGTAGACCGATTGCGCTCCAAAGAGAGAAGCGACCACCAACCCAATCCCACATAGTAAATACATTTTCGTCTGCAATACCAAACGCACGTGTTTTCTCAAGGTTTGTACTTACAGCAACGAAGTGTTTTGCAATATCAGCTTCTGTTGCATCAGACTCTAAGAACCACGCAACTGATGATCGTGCATTGGTCATGGTTTCAGAAGTAGTAAACGTTTTTGAAGAAATCACAAATAACGTAGTCTCAGGATTTAATCCTGCTAGCGCCTGATGTAACTGAACACCATCAACATTTGAAACGTAATGTACATTTAATGTGTCATCTGCGTAAGCTTTTAATGCTTCAGTTGCCATTTGAGGGCCTAAATTAGAACCACCAACACCAATTGCAACCACATCTTTTACTGATTTGTCTGTAAATCCTAACCATTCGCCCGAACGCACTTTGTCAGTAAAAGATTTAATTTTTTCTAGTTCAGCGTTTACTAATGGCATGACATCTTCGCCATCTACTTCAACCACTGAGTTTGAACGATTTCTTAGTGCTGTATGCAATACTGCTCTATTTTCCGTGATGTTAATTTTATCACCAGAAAACATTTTTTCACGCCATGAAGCAATGTCACATTGCTCTGCAAGTTTAATAAGTTGCGCAAATGTTGATTCGTCAATTAACTGTTTAGAGTAATCAAAAAGCATTCCCGGGATCTGAGTAGAAAACTTGTCAAAACGTTTTTCATCATTTGAAAATAACGTTTTCAAATGCTTTTGCTTCAAATTTTCCGCTGATTTCTCAAGCATTTGCCAGCTACTTAGTTCACTTCGGCAGTTCATAACTCATTCCCCTAAACACGATTGTGCACATACTTATATATTGAAAAAGGCACTTATTTTACTCGACAGAGTTAACCATAAGTTAAAATGACAACGCTGTCAATTGGCTAATTTCCAATTTTAGAATGTGGATAATACCTGAATATTTTTAAAATGACACCGGTATCAGTCAAATTTTTATTTCCAGATAGGATGCTATTTATTTCCTTTCCTGGTTAAAATAGTTAATCATCATTACCATTTAATGAAATAAGAGCCCGTTTCGCTCTCTCACGCTGAAGAATAATAAATTATGAAAGTGACTATTAACGACGTTGCCAAACTAGCTGGCGTGTCTATGAAGACCGTATCTCGCGTTATCAACAAAGAACCTTCTGTGCGTAAAAAGACTTACGACCTCGTAATGGAAGCCGTAAAGGAATTGAATTACCAACCTAACATTGCGGCGAGAAATCTTGCGGGTACTTCATCTTTTGCAGTCGCTTTAGTTTATGACAATCCAAACGCCTATTATGTCATCGATATGCAAAACGGCGTGCTTTCTCGTTGTAGAGATGAAGGCTTTGAACTTGTTATTCATCCATGTAGTAGTACTGACGACCAAATGCAGGATGAGTTCAAAACTATGATTCAACGTTCTCGCCTTGCCGGGTTAGTGCTGACACCACCACTTTCAGAGCAACAAAATATCATAGATATGCTTGACGAAATGAATATGCCGTATGTTCGCTTACTATCAGGTCGAGAAGAGCAAAATGAAGGCAAAAATAACTGCATTTTAGTCAATGACTTTGCTGCTGCATATGAAATCACAGAACATCTCATTAAACATGGCCACAAAAATATTGCGTTTGTGTTAGGCGATAAAGAGCATAAATCAACAACTGAACGATTAGCGGGTTATCAGCAAGCATTATCTGATAACGATATTAGTTTTAATCAATCACTTATTTTTGAGGGACATTACTCTTTCGAGTCAGGTGTCAACGGTGCAAAACACCTTTTGGCTGATAACAACAAGCTCGGTGTGACCGCTATTTTAGGCGGTAACGATGAGGTTGCCGCGGGGGCATTATTTGCTGCTCGCTTGATGAACATTGAAATTCCGGCACAATTATCTATTTCTGGATTTGAAGATTCACCGTTTTCTCGCCAAACTTGGCCAAAACTAACCACTGCTCACCAGGCCAATAACGTGATTTCAGAACATGCTGCACGTTTACTGTTTAGTAAGGCTCGCAGCAGCCGTAAGCAAGAAAAAGACATCATTACAAACTTTACACCGTCTATTGTGGTACGGGAAAGTACAGGTCCTGCGCCTTTATAAAAGATATAAAAATAAAAAAGCGCCTGTTGGCGCTTTTTCCGTATATTGAATTTTTACTGCTTGTAACTTGCAAAGAAACGCTGCATTTTGTCCATCGCAGGTATCAATTCATCTTTATGAGGCAGGAAAACCAATCTGAAGTGATCTGGTTTGTACCAGTTAAAAGCTCGACCATGTACAAGCAGTATTTTCTCTTGCTTTAATAGGTCCAGCATCATTTTTTCATCGTTGGTGACGTTAAATTTCTCTACATCAATTTTCGCAAAAGCATACAACGCACCTTTTGGTTTCACGCAGCTGATGCCATCAATGGCATTCAAGCCTTCGTAGGCTATGTTTCTTTGCTCATATAAACGGCCACCGGGCTCGATTAAATTATCGATAGATTGCACACCACCAAGAGCTTGCTGTATTGCAAACTGTGCTGGTACGTTAGCGCACAAACGCATCGAAGCGAGGATATCTAATCCAGTAATAAGGTCACTCATCGCATCAATATTACCACTTAAGATCATCCATCCCATTCTTAAACCAGCAGCACGATATGTTTTCGCCAAGCCATTGAATGTAATCACAGGTAGGTCATCACACAGCGCAGCGATAGAGAAATGCTCTACCCCATCATAAAGGATCTTTTCATAGATCTCATCGCTCAAAATAAGCAGATTATGCTCACGCGCAACCTTTACCAACTCTTCTAATAATGCTTTATCATAAACCGCCCCTGTCGGGTTATTCGGGTTGATTAACACCAGTGCTTTAGTTTTATCAGTGATTTTAGCGCGAATATCAGCTATGTCTGGGAACCAATCTTGTTCTTCATCACACATATAATGCACAGGCTTACCACCCGATAACTTTACTGATGCTGTCCAAAGCGGGTAATCAGGAGCAGGAATAAGTACTTCATCTCCCGAGTTTAACAACGCTTGTGTGGTCATCTGAATAAGCTCGCTCACCCCATTACCAATGTATATATTATCAACACTAATATGTGGTAGCTGCTTTTGCTGATAATGCTGATAAACAGCTACACGAGCCGAGTATAACCCTTTAGAGTCACAGTAACCTTGAGCTGAGTACAAGTTGCGAATGATATCCCTGTGCATATCTTCTGGCATGTCAAAACCAAAAGCAGCAGGGTTACCTACATTTAATTTTAAAACCTTGAGACCATCATCTTCCATCTGTTTTGCTTGCTGCAAAACAGGACCGCGAATGTCATAACAAACGCCATGTAATTTATTGCTTTTAGTAATATTTGACATATTTCCCCCCAATAGAGCCAGCATAGCCTAAAGCACACGGCAAAAACCAGAGGGAAATAAGATAATTGAAATGAAATTTATTCTAGCTGCAATTTACTTCTAGCCATTGTAATAGTTGCGACTTCGAACCAGAGACTTGAGCTGACAGTCGAGCCATATTATCGTCCATATCATCAAGGTCATCTTGTATTAACCCTTGCTCAATCGCACGTGCTAAATTACTAAGGCTAGTTGCACCAAATTGAGCCGCATTTGACTTTAAACTATGAGCATGGCGAATGGCTTCTTGTTTATCATTGTTCAATGCCATTCTCAGTTCATTTTCGAGTCTCTCAAACTCACTACAGCAAAACACCACCGTATCAGCAAATTGCTCTCCTAGCAGAGCTTGCATCCCGGCCAGCGCATCTTCATTGATTGTTACATTCATAACTGCTCTCTTTCGTTATATCTTTCAATAATGTAGTAAAATACCTTCATGATGGCAAAAGATAATCACCAATATGATAAAATCAGCTTAGGTTACGAGCTTGAAAATGAAAATGAAACGAACAAACTGTACAAAATGTCATTATCCTGTAACAACGTGTGTCTGCGATTATGTCTCTGAGAAAGTAAAGAATCGCACCAAAATTATCATCCTGCAGCACCCTGACGAAGTAAACTTAGCTAAAAATACCGTTCGCCTATTACAGCTACAATTAAGCGACATACAAGTTGTTGTTGGTGAATCCGGAAGTGAGTTCGCATCAGTACTCATGGGCTTACCTAAAGAAAGCACTGCACTTTTATATCCTGGCGAAAGTAGTATCGATGCTCATGACTGCTCATTACTTTCACCTAAGCTCACTCACTTGGTAGTTATTGATGGTACTTGGAAAAAAACCAATAAAATTTTTGCTTTAACCCCTTACTTGCACACGTTACAGAAAATAAGTTTTTCTGCCATACCTGAGAACCAATATCGTATCCGTAAAGCCGAGCAAAGCTACAGTCTCTCGACCTTAGAAGCGGTTGGTCACTTTATTCATATTGTTGACGGTTGTGATAATCAACCTTTGCTGCATCTTCTTAATGGCATGATCGAACAACAAACCAAGTTTATGCCTGACCATGTTAAAGCAAGGTACTTTGAAGAATAACTATGGCAAGACTAACAAGTGATTTTTATAGACAAGGACCAGATTATAGATTTGGTGACCAAATTTTATTTGAAGATATTAAACGTACCTTTGGCTTTAAAACAATCACGGTCGGTGCTTGGGTAACCAAGGAAGAACGCTTCATCGCAGCTAACTTAATTTACGATAGTCTTGCTGATTTAACTCAAATACTGAACGTTCCTCCTGAAGTCATTGGCTTAAGAAAAACGCTAAGTTTAAGTTTTGGCTCAGGTGGACAAAAAGGCGTTCAAGCGCATTACGATAGCAATGGAAAAATTTTAGCGCTAGCCAAAAATGCAGGAACTGGCGCACTTGCACATGAATGGTGGCATGCATTTGATCATTATATCTGTAAATTTTTATATCCGAAAAGCCAGTATTTTGATTTTGCCTCTGCATCATGGCTCACTGAAAAGTCTTTTCATCCTCACCCACTAAATGAGGTACTCTCAAACTTTTATAAACACTGTTTTTTAGATGATAATGGACAGCAAGTGAGTCAATATTTTAAACAGTCAATCTCTCTCGATAAAACATATAATCAAAACTATTTTAGCCGCCCCCAAGAAATGACAGCGCGTGCATTCGAAGCATGTATAGGACATCATAATGAAATTAAAAATCATTATTTAGTGTCAGGCGTTAAAAAAAGTAATCTTGCTAAACAAGGCGGCTTTCCAAGCAAAGAACTCAGAGAAGTGTTAGAGCAATATATTTATCGCTATTTTAACGCACTAGGAACTGCTTTACATCGATAGCTTGATTAGCTTGAGTTAACCAATGCATGTAATCATCAAACCTAATAGGTTTTGAAATAAAATAACCTTGGCCAATATCACAGCCATAATTCATAAGTTTATTATAACTCGATAAACTTTCTACACCTTCTGCGACAACTATTGAGCCTAAACTCTTCGCCATATCACATGTGGTTTTACAGATGGTTTGGTTTTTACTAGATGTATCAATATCCATTACAAACTGCTTATCAACTTTAAGTTCGTCAAAACCAAGTTCACTTAAGTAAGCAAGAGAAGAATAGCCTGTTCCGTAGTCATCTATAGCAATTTTAACGCCTAAATGACGATAGTCTTCGATCGTGTCTTTTAGCTGCCCTTCACCAGCTATTGCTACTGATTCTGTTATTTCCAATATAATCTGCGATGGGTCTAATGCCAGTTCATTAAGTTGTGTGATCAACTGAACAATAAGCTCTTTTCGAGATAAGTCTTTACCTGAAATATTCAAAGATAACATATGATTGGGGTACACTTTTATTATTTCTTGTTGGTAATTCAACCCTTGCGTGATAACCCACTCAGTCAATGCGTTAATTTGTCCTGAAGCCTCAGCGATAGGTATAAATTCATCAGGCGTGATAAATCCTAAGTCAGGATGCTGCCATCGTAATAACCCCTCAGCCCCATAGACCTGCCCTGTACATAGAACAACTTGAGGCTGAAGAAAGAGTGACAATTCATTATTCTGAATAGCGTGTTGTAGCGCTGCCGAAAGCTTTAGTCTCCTTTCAGCCATTGCAGCAATACTCGGATCATAAATATGCCAATTCGCACCATATGATTGATTATCGGCCAAAGCTAACAAACTTCTTTGAATAAGTAGCTCTGAGTTAATCGCATGAGTCGGAAAATGTGCCACTCCGGCTTTGATCTGATCCGACAGTTGGAAGCCTTTATATTCAACGCCCTCTTCAAAAACACCAGCCAATAGGCAAACATATTGCTCAATTTGATTTAAAGATAAGTCTCCAACCAATACCAGAGCAAATGTATCATCAGATAACTTGTACAGCTCATGAGTTTGTTCATTAAAACCACTTTCAAGATACTGACTTAACTGACTTTTTAGTTTTTTAAAAAGTACTTTTAAGCGTTTATTTGCGTATTCAACTCCAAAACTTAACTTAACTTGATCTGACATCATTGGGCTGAAGGCCAAAATGGTATGATTTTTTTTAGAAACAACCAATGCTTCTAAGAAATGATGAAGAGCTTGGCGATTTGCAAGTCCTGTATCCTTATCATGAAGGCTGTAAAAGGCGAAAGAGTCCTGCTTTTTTTTATCAAGTAAGTAGATTGCCAAGCAAATCAGTATTACATGCGAAAATACCAGAATACGAACAGGCCACACCAATTCACTTTGCGCGATAAACCCTGAAACAAGTGTAATTCTTCCAACTTCTATGAGTAAAGCTGGTAGCCAAGCCAATAGCATTAACTTTATTAACGGCCTTTTATGTGCAATTGCATGGTAATAAGAAGACCCAATGCATAATAGTAAAATGATGAAGCTTACTACTTGAGCAGACACCGAAACAGAAGTTTGAAAAATTACGACAAAGCATGCGGCTGCCAAAAAAAATCGTGCCGTTGTTTGAACAACTCGGTAAACACTTTTATTACTATATTTAAGCGATAAAAATTTAGCATTAAACATAATACATGCCGCAGTGCTCAAAAATAGCCAGCCCGCTGATAATGAGGCAATATATTCCGCAACTAAATCTGGTAAGTAAAAATACACAACACCAGTTATCACACTGTACTGCAAAGCAATAAATGTAAAATAGCCACCTAAATAAGCTAAATATTTGTATTTACTCGTTAGAGCCATAACAAACATAAATAACCCAACAAAATACAGCAAGCTAAGTTCTGCCCCGTACCAAAATTGTCTAGACTGTTTTAAAGTGTCAAACTCTTCAGCCGTAGTTAGGTTTAAACTAATTTGCTGCGCAATCGGATTGCTTAACTCTATGTAAATAGTAGTATTTTTATTTTCAGAAGTTAATCGAATATGAGGGAAAATACGTTGCTCTGGCGAACTGTTATTCAGCCGAGAGTAAACTGATTTACTCACTAACTTTCCTGATTGTACCCAATAGAAAGTAATATGGCCTTGTGTCAGCCTATCCGTATGAAGAACCCAATGATACTTATCTACTTGCTCTGAGAAGTTAGGTGCAATTTTGAACCAATGTTTTTGTTGTGGTTTTATTTCAACATGTGTCTGTGCAAGTGTCTGAAATTTATCATCGTCTTGTAACACATCTAAAATCGTCAATTGAGAATCGGGAATGGTTTCTAAAAAGAAAATATCAAAAGCTGCTGACTTCACTTGGAAACAAGCAAAACTCAACAAAAATACTAAAACTCTTAAGATCCAAACCGACATACCCTCTCCTTGAATTCAAGCTTGTCGCTCAGAATTAAGTATGTCGATTTTCTACTGGATCGCCAGAATAAATGTGTAAATAAATTTAATCTCGTACGCTGAATTAATTATTACAATTATCGTCACTGATACGGCTAGCTACCGCACTATTCTGCCCCTTATATTTCGCATCTTTGCGGGCGTTATAAGGCTGCTCAGCTGGACTTGTCATGGTTTCGAAACTCAACGCACCAATTTTCATTTTTGGACGTAAAGCTAATGGTAACTTGCCCGAGTTGTAAAACTCTAAAACAATATTGCCAGACCAGCCTGGGTCAATTCGGTGCGCTGTAACATGCACCATCAAGCCCAAACGAGCTAGTGAAGAACGGCCATCTAACCAACCTACTAAATCCGCAGGTAAAGTCACTGATTCATATGTCATTGCCAGGGCCAGTTGACCGGGGTGTAAAAAGAACTGTTCATTTTCGCCCAGTTCAATTTCATCACTCATGATTGATTCCATAGCATCGTTTAGCTTGTCTTTAGGGCCACTTAGATCGATATATGGCGCACCATGATCTTGGAATACACGAAATTTATTACCTAAACGCAAGTCAAGGGTGATCCCTGAGATCATGTCATCACTTGGAGAAGGCTCGATAATAATTTTTTGATCTGCAATGGCTTGTTTAATATGGGTATCAGATAATCTCATTTCTTAGTCGTCCGTCATCACAATCTCAACTTGTGAGTCTGTGCTTGATTGGTAATGCAGCATGCTTGCGATCAGTTGACTGCATGCTGTGTAATTTTCTGTTGCCTTAATAGGCTGTTTTGCAATATTAAGACCTTGCTCAGAGTGCGTTCTTATCTCAATATCTAAAGGAATTTCGGCCAATAATGGTACGCCATGGCGGCTAGCCAAACGCTCCCCCCCTTGCTGACCAAATACGTGGTTTTTTCCACCACAATGGCCACAAATGTAGTGGCTCATATTTTCAATCAGACCCAGTATGGGCAAGTTTACTTGATTGAACATCGCGATGCCCTTTTGTGCATCGGCAAGGGCTAAGTCTTGTGGTGTAGTAATAATCACCGCACCACTGGCTGGCACTTTTTGCGTCATAGTGAGCTGAATATCGCCTGTGCCTGGCGGCATATCAACAAATAAATAATCCAGCTCGCCCCAATCTGTTTCATTCAGTAATTGGTTAAGTGCTTGAGAAGCCATAGGGCCTCGCCACACTGTGGCATCTTCTGCTGGTACTAGAAAACCAATAGACTGCATTTTTATGCCATCTTTAATGATGGGTTGCAGGGTTTTATTGTCTTTTGTCGTTGGCTTCTCGTCTTCTAGTCCAAACAAAGACGGAATAGAAGGACCATAAATATCAGCATCTAGAATACCGACTTTGGCACCTTGTTCTGCCATTGCATAAACTAGATTTACGGCAGAAGTCGACTTACCGACTCCGCCTTTACCCGATGCCACTAAGACAATGTGTTTTATTTGTTTGAATTTATTAGTTGAAGTTAATGCAATTTCAGCACTTAAACTAATTTTTGTCTGTGTTTTCTCGAGCAGTTCAGCTTCAATGTCTAATAACGCACTTTTTGCTGCAAAGGGTAAATTAAGGTGCACCTCAAAACCGTCATTCGTTTTATCTACTTTTTCTACCCAGTCATTGGCGATACCAAAAGGAAATACCGCACTTTTATACTGAGATAATGCGGTCAAAATCGCCGTTTTTTCGGGGTTAAGTTTGCCAAACAGTTTATTGAGTCCAAACATAAAAATAAAACGTGCTCGAATGATGAAAAAGACCTCGGAATTATGTAACATTCAACCCATTAACACCAGTCAATTCAGCTAAGCTAAGGCTTTAATGTTCCTTATTTTGGCTCAAATTAGTGGTTTGTTTAATAGTTAAGCAACATCACTTAAATTTCATGGAACCGTTTATGAGCAAGAGAAAAATTCTCATCACTAGTGCTTTACCTTATGCCAATGGTCCAACTCACCTTGGTCATATGCTTGAGTACATTCAAACTGATATTTGGTCACGTTTTCAAAAATTACGTGGTCATGAAACTTATTACGTCTGTGCTGATGACGCGCACGGCACGCCAATTATGCTCAATGCACAAAAGCAAGGCATTACACCTGAAGAAATGGTGAAAAATGTGAGTGTCGAGCGTCAACGTGACTTCGCAGACTTCAGCGTTGAGTTTGATAACTACCACAGCACACACAGTGAAGAGAACAAAGAACTAAGCGCATTGATCTACAATCGTTTGAACGATAAAGGTCATATTAAAAAGCGTACTATTTCTCAGCTATTTGACCCAGAGAAAGAAATTTTCTTACCTGACCGTTTTGTAACGGGTACTTGCCCGACATGTAATGCTGAAGATCAAAACGGTGACAGCTGTGATGCATGTGGTGCAACTTACAGCCCAACTGAGCTAAAAGATCCGCGTTCTGCAATGTCTGGTGCAATCCCAGTATTAAAAGATTCTGAGCACTACTTCTTTGACCTACCAGCCTTTGAAGACATGCTAAAAGAGTGGCTACACTCAGGTAGCCTACAAGCTGAAATGGCAAACAAACTAGAAGAGTGGTTTGCTGAAGGTCTACAGCAATGGGATATCAGCCGTGATGCCCCTTACTTTGGTTTTGAAATTCCAGGTGCACCAGGTAAATACTTCTACGTATGGCTAGATGCACCAATTGGTTATATGGCTAGCTTCAAAAACCTATGTGACAAATCAGGCTTAGATTTTGATGCATTCTGGGGCGAAGGTTCTGATGCAGAGCTTTATCACTTCATCGGTAAAGACATCATTTACTTCCACAGTCTATTCTGGCCTGCAATGCTAGATGGCTCGAATTTCCGCAAGCCAACTAATGTATTCGCACATGGCTTTGTAACCGTAAACGGTGCAAAAATGTCTAAATCTAAAGGCACCTTCATTAAGGCGCGTACTTATTTAGACCACTTAAACCCTGAATACTTGCGTTACTACTTCGCTGCTAAACTAAACAGTGGCATTACTGACTTAGATTTAAACTTAGAAGACTTTGCACAACGTGTGAACTCTGACTTGGTTGGTAAAGTTGTAAACATCGCGTCTCGTTGTGCGGGTTTCATCACTAAGAAGTTTGACGGCAAGTTAAGTGATGTGATCATGGAGCCTGAGCTATTAGCTGAGTTCCAAAATGCGTCAGACACCATTGCTGAGCATTATGAGAACCGTGAATATAGCCGAGCGATCCGTGAGATCATGACCCTTGCTGACAAAGCAAACCAGTTCATCGACGCACAAGCACCTTGGGTACTGATCAAGAACGAAGACACACAAGAACAAGCTCACCAAGTATGCTCTCTTGGTTTGAACTTATTCAAAGTGCTACTAACTTACTTGAAACCAGTACTTCCAGTGATGGCTGCTAACGTTGAGTCTTTCCTAAACACTGAATTGACTTGGGAAAGTGCACAAACGCCATTAGTTGGTCATGAGATCAGCAAATTCAAAGCACTAATGCAACGTGTTGAAATGGATAAAGTAAACAAAATGGTTGAAGAGTCAAAAGAAAGCTTAGAAGCGGCGAATAAACCAAAGATTGACCCTAATAGCCCGCTTGCGAAAGAGCCTATCGCAGATGAAATCGAGTTTAACGATTTCGCTAAAGTTGATTTACGTGTTGCGAAAATCGCTAAGGCTGAACATGTTGAAGGCGCAGAAAAGCTACTTAAGCTCACGTTAGATTTAGGCGGTGAGACGCGCCAAGTATTTGCTGGTATTAAATCGGCTTACGCACCTGAAGATATCGAGGGCAAGCTAACTGTTATGGTCGCAAACCTTAAGCCTCGTAAGATGCGTTTCGGTATGTCAGAAGGCATGGTACTGGCAGCGGGCCCGGGTGGTAAAGAAATTTACATTCTGAACCCAGATGAAGGTTCAGAGCCTGGCATGCGTGTCATGTAATTAACAATTACGCTTCATAAGCCCGTTACTATACGGGCTTTTTTGTGTCTAAAGCTTCCCAATCACGCATAAAAAAGCCCAGTCAATTGACTGGGCTGTATCCTTGGTAACACTTAAAACTGTTAAGTATTAGCCTTTATACTTTTGCATCACAAGTGTTGCGTTAGTACCGCCGAAGCCGAAGCTGTTCGACATAACCGTATTTAGCTCAACGTCACGACGCTCAGTTACGATGTCTAGACCTTGTGCTTGCTCGTCTAGCTCTTCAACGTTAATTGAAGGTGCTACGAAGTTATTTTCAAGCATAAGTAGTGAGAAGATAGCCTCGTGTACACCTGCAGCACCCAGTGCGTGACCTGTCATTGCTTTAGTTGCGCTGATAGCAGGAGACTTTTCGCCGAATAACTCTTGAATTGCGCCAAGCTCTTTCACGTCGCCTACCGGTGTAGATGTACCGTGTGTGTTTAGGTAATCGATGTCACCTTCAACGTCAGCCATTGCTTGCTTCATACAACGAACCGCACCTTCACCAGATGGTGCAACCATGTCGTAGCCATCAGAAGTTGCGCCGTAACCTACGATTTCAGCATAGATATGTGCGCCACGAGCAAGTGCGTGCTCTAGTTCTTCAACAACAACGATACCGCCACCACCAGAGATTACGAAACCGTCACGGTTTGCGTCGTACGTGCGAGAAGCTTTTTCAGGCGTTTCATTGTACTTTGTTGAAAGCGCACCCATCGCGTCGAATTCCATTGCCAGTGTCCAGTGAAGTTCTTCACCACCACCTGCAAAGATAACGTCTTGCTTACCAAGTTGAATTTGCTCTACCGCATTACCGATACAGTGCGCTGATGTTGCACATGCAGAGCTGATTGAATAGTTAACACCTTTAATTTTGAAAGGCGTTGCAAGACACGCTGACGCTGTTGATGCCATAGTACGAGGAACCATGTAAGGACCTACGCGCTTAACACCCTTTTCACGAAGAATATCAGCCGCCTCTACTTGGTATTTAGAAGAACCACCACCTGAACCAACGATTAAGCCAGTGCGCTCGTTAGACACCTGCTCTTCAGATAGACCTGAATCTTCAATCGCTTGTGCCATTGAGATATAAGAGAATGCAGCAGCATCACCCATAAAGCGGTGTGCTTTACGGTCTACGTGTGCCTTAACGTCGATGTCGATGTTACCTGAAACATTACTACGAAGATTGTAGTCAGCGAATTCTTGATTGAAAACGATGCCACTTTTACCAGCTTTTAAAGACTCTAATACTTCGTTCTTGTCGTTGCCGATGCTCGATACAATACCGATACCTGTAATAACGGCTCTTCTCATGGGTGATTCCCTTAATTTTATTTCTAAATTCTGTGTATTCTACTTTGAATTGTGACCACAAGTGGTCAGCTTTCCAGCTTACACTCGTACTCTGAATTGTTTTTTACTAAATTTCAACGGACGAAAACAATTAAAACACGTAGAATACTGCATTAATTCGATCCTAATTGCATTAATCATGATCAAAAACGCACAAATTCACTTTAATGAATCTGGCACTCCGGTTGCCGACGACTTCGATGATGTTTATTTTTCCAACGATGACGGTCTTGCCGAATCTCACTATGTTTTCTACGAAAATAACAACATTTCAACACGTTTAGCTTGTCATGACCAAAAACACTTTGTCATTGCAGAAACAGGTTTTGGTACTGGCCTTAATTTTTTAAATACTTGGCAACAATGGCGTCAAATAGAAGGTAACAAAGCAAAGTTACATTTTATTTCTTTTGAAAAGTTTCCAATAAAACAGTCGGAACTTGCAAAAGCTTTAGCAGCTTGGCCAAGCCTAGCATCACTATCAGAGCAGCTTTGTAAGCACTACCCGATCGCACTTGAGGGTTGCCACCGCATTGAGTTTGAAGATGGCCGTGTAGTCCTTGATTTATGGTTTGGTGATGTGCACGACACTTTACCTAAAATGAATTTCACCCAACTAGGTATTGTGGATGCTTGGTACCTAGATGGCTTTGCACCAAGCAAAAACCCAGATATGTGGACACAACCGCTGTTCAATGCCATGGCAAATTTAAGTCGAGACAATGCAACATTTGCGACATTTACTGCCGCAGGTTTTGTACGTCGTGGCTTACAAGAAGCAGGATTCGAATGTAAAAAAGTTAAAGGCTTTGGTCGCAAACGTGAGATGGTTGTTGGTCAGTTAAATACCGCTAACAGCACACGTAATACACCTGAGTTTTATAACTTAAACATAAGACCACTCAATAAAGTTGCCATCATTGGTGGGGGCATTGGCTCTAGCTGTTTACTATATCATTTAGCCAAGCGAGGCATTAACGCGACGTTATTCTGCCAAGATGATGCACTTGCCAAAGGCGCCTCTCATAATCGACAAGGCGCCGTGTACCCCAATCTACAATCTGAAAATAGCCCATCAAGTGAATTCTATGCTCACAGCTATTTATACGCATTGAGGTTATACAAAGCTATTGCTGAGCAAGGTTTTGAATATGATCATGATTGGTGCGGGGTTTTACTCCAAGCGGTGAATGACAGCAAAGCGCTACAGCACAAAAAGTTAGTAGAAAAAGCGGTATGGCCTGATGCACTGATTTATCCTGTAGATGCATCACAAGCCAGTGAACTGGCTGGTGCTGAACTGCCCTACTCTGGTTTGTTTTTTCCAGAAGCTGGTTGGGTAAACCCAGCACAGTTAACCCATGCTGTATTTGATGCTGCCAATGCATTGCAAGGCGTGCAAACACATTTCAATACTGACATTCAAACTTTAGAGCAAAGCGAAGATGGGTGGTATTTAGTTACTGAAGACAACCGAGTTGGTCCATTCTCTGATGTATTTGTTTGCGCCGGTGAGCACAGTGATAGGTTCGAGCAAACAAAAGATATCAGCTTACACGGTGTCAGAGGCCAAGTCTCACATATTAGATCAGGTGAAGCATCTGATAGATTAAAAACCGTACTGTGTCACAAAGGTTATTTTACGCCAAGTCATGATGGCCATCATTGTATGGGGGCCACCTTCGATAAACACACCAAAAGTCGTGAATTGAAAGACGAAGACAATGTCATCAACAAAGCACAGTTAATGAAGTTTTATGAACAGAATGACTTTGCGCAAAGCCTTGGCGAAATAACTTCTGCGAAAGCCGCGGTGAGATGCTGTTTCAATGACCACTTACCCATGCTCGGTCAAGTTCCAGAGAAATCAGATTTATGTCATGCCTATGCAAACTTAAGCAAAGGTAAGCAGTACGATTTCTCTGAAGAACAAGTACCTTACGCTGGGCTGCATATCGTTACAGGTTTTGGGGCAAGAGGCTTGTGCAGTGCGCCATTGGCAACCGAACACTTGATTGCCAAACTATGTAATGAACCAAGCCCTTATAGTTTAAGAGTCAATGAGGCCATTCACCCAAACCGCTTTATTGTCAGAGATCTTATTCGTAATAAGATTTAACCATTAAAATAGAAAAGGCGACCTGGGCCGCCTTTTCTATTTTTAAACCAATCAAAACTATGGTTTTGCTATCTGAATAACTACTCGACGGTTTTTACCACGACCGATGGCATTATCATTAGGTTGCACATGACGCTTCTCACCAAACCCTTCTGTTTGAATTTTATCGGCTGGCACACCCATACTCGCCATATAGTCTTTTATCGCTTTAGCACGTTTCTTCGAAAGCTCCATATTTATCCATCGACCACCATAGCTGTCGGTATAAGCCGATATAAAGATAGATTCAATATTGTCATCGTTTTTAAGATACTCACCTATCATCTCGAGGCGCTTGCGAGACGATTTGGTTAAATCGCTAGAGTTCTTTTTATAATTCATTACTGTAAAGGCAATGTCTTCGAAGCTGTATGGCAGCAAATTATCGCGGCATTGTAAAAACGCCCAATAAGCTTGTCTAAAGTTTACAGATGAGAGCGCGACAGAAATACGATCAGCACTATTTTGCCAGTCTTTATAATAGAAAGTTGGGTGAAAACCTTTTTCAAGCTCTGTGAGCATTTCCCAAGAAACATCATTATTTAGTTCGCCATCAAACTTTTTTAATAGCTGCATTTTGCTGATATCACGTACAGGTACCCCTGCACGCCATTGTGGCGGTACCGATTGTAAACCTGCAAAGTCATAGGTTTCTGGGCGAACAACCATATCGAGGTTAAAAGTCAGATCTTTATTTTTGCTGGCCACGACATTAAAAATGGCTTCGCCATAATATGGGATTTCATGATGCAAAGCACAAGAAAGGCGTTTGGTCTTATTTACATCCCAATTTGAACTGTCTGCATTGGCGCTATACTGACGCATAGCTGCATCTGCAAATCCAATGTCTGCGAATAACAGTCCTAAACCGAATAAATATGCTTTGTACTTCACAACGTTCTCCGTACTGACAAAATAATGCCGCTTTGATGATCTCAACAACTCAAAAGCAAGAAATATGCCGCCAGTCTTAACACTCAATAAGTCAAAATGAATGAGACATATTTCGGGTCGCAAAAATCTATCTAAACAGTATAATACGCCCCTTAAATTCATAACATAAGTGCATTATGGCAGATCAAGAGCAAACTTTATTTTCCCAACGCTTTCGTGGTTTCTTTCCTGTAGTTATCGACGTAGAAACAGCTGGCTTTAACAAAGACACAGATGCGCTATTAGAAATCGCTGCCACAACTTTAAAAATGGATGATGAAGGTGTTCTAAGTTTAGATCAAACTCTACACTTTCATGTTAAGCCTTTCGAAGGTGCAAACATCGAGCAAGCTGCCATTGAATTTAACGGCATTGATCCGTTTTCAGAATTACGTGGTGCTGAAGATGAAGCTGTTGTCATCAAAGAAATCTGTAAAATGGTGAGAAAAGCCCAAAAAGCTGCGGGTTGCTCTCGCTCAGTGGTTGTTGCACATAATGCCGCATTTGATCATGGTTTTTTAAATGCAGCGATAGAGCGTAATAAAATAAAGCGCACTCCTTTTCATCCGTTTGTTAGCTTTGATACAACCTCTTTGGCAGGTCTTGCACTAGGCCAGACTGTACTTGCTAAAGCATGCCGCACAGCCGGTATTGAATTTGACAATAGCCAAGCACACTCTGCCCTTTACGACACTGAACGTACAGCCGAATTATTTTGCTTTATCGTAAATAAATGGCAAGCATTAGGTGGTTGGCCGTTACCGGAAATAGAAGCAGAACAAGACGAAACAGAAGCATAGACTTTTACTAATAATATCTAAACTTCTTTCATTAGATAAACATATTTAACCAGACATAAAAAAACCGCTTATCGAAGCGGTTTTTTATTGCCAATTTTAACTTTAACTTATAGGTATTGGCCTAATGCTTTAACTTGGTCGATCATACGGTTAGAGAAACCCCATTCGTTGTCGTACCAAGCCATAACTTTAACAAGCTTACCATCAACTTTAGTTTGCGTTGAATCAAATACTGATGACGCTGGGTTGTGGTTGAAGTCAATTGAAACAAGCGGAAGTTCGTTGTACTCAAGTACTTCAGCCATCGCTCCTTCAGTTGCAGCCGCTTTAACCGCTGCGTTTACTTCTTCAGCAGTCGTTTCGCGAGAAGCAATGAAAGTTAAGTCAACTAAAGACACATTTACAGTTGGTACACGAACAGCCATGCCGTCTAACTTGCCTGCAAGCTCAGGTAATACTAGACCAACGGCTTTTGCAGCACCTGTTTTAGTTGGGATCATAGACTGAGTTGCACTACGCGCACGGTAAAGATCCGGGTGATAAACATCAGTAAGGACTTGGTCGTTTGTGTAAGCGTGAATGGTTGTCATGCTACCCTGTTCGATACCAATTGCATCATTCAGTGCTTTAGCAACTGGTGCAAGACAGTTGGTTGTACAAGATGCATTTGAAATGATGTTACTAGAAGCGTTGATCACTTCAGAGTTCACACCGTGAACAACCGTTGCATCAAGGTCAGTGCCAGGTGCTGAAACGATTACTTTTTTAGCGCCCGCTTCAATGTGCTTAGCCGCAGCATCACGTGACGTGAAAATACCTGTACATTCTAATACGATATCAACGTTAAGCGCTTTCCAAGGCAGGTTAGCAGGATCACGTTCTTGCGTAAGTGTGATTTCGTCATTACCAATCACTAACGTGTTTTCAGCTAGCACAACTTCTTGGTTGAAACGACCATGCACTGAATCAAACTGAGTTAAGTGCGCATTCACGTTAGCAGGTGCTAGGTCGTTGATAGCGACAATTTTAATTTGTTCGTTTTGACCAGACTCGTATAGCGCTCGTAAAACATTGCGACCGATACGGCCATAACCATTAATTGCGATATTAATCATTTTCAGTTCCTCGACTATTTTACTTCACTTGCTTGTTTCGCAAGCGCTTCGATCGCCTGCCAATCTTTGTTTGAGATAAGTTCTTTATCTAACATCCAAGTACCACCAACGCACACGACGTTATTTAAGGCTAGATACTTAGGCGCTGTTGCTAAGCTAATACCACCCGTTGGGCAGAATTTAACTTGTGGTAATGGGCCACCAATTGACTTAAGCATTGGCGCGCCACCCGCAGCTTCCGCTGGGAAGAATTTTAAAAACTTAAAACCATGTGATGCTAAATTCATCACTTCACTTGGTGTGGCTGCACCCGGTAAAAACGGAATGTCAGTTTCTTTAGCTAGCGCTAAAAGCTCATCATTTACACCAGGACTCACCATGAAGTCAGCACCGGCAGCAACTGATGCTTCGAATGTTGCTTTATCAATCACAGTACCTGTGCCGACGTAAGCTTCTGGTACTGCTTCTTTCATTAGCTTTACCGCTTCTGCCGCCACTGGTGTGCGGAGGGTAATTTCTAGTGCTTTTAGGCCACCGTTATATAACGCTTTTGCTAACGGTACAGCGTCTTCTAAGTTTTCAATCACCACCACTGGTACAACTGGTGCTGATGTTAAAATGTTTTCAATACTCATCTTATTCCTCATTCCCAATGCTATTATTCTTCTAGTCCAAACGCACTTGCGCCTAGGTCTGCACTGCTTACGATATTCCTAAACCCTGCGAATAACTCACGGCCTGTGCCATAAGTCGGTTCAGTATGACTTATCACATGCTCGCGTTTTGCTAACTCATCGTCCGATACATGAAGAATTAAATCGCCATTTGGTGCATCTAAAGTAATCAAATCACCGTCATGAATCTTAGCTATGATCCCGCCTTCAACTGCTTCTGGTGCTAAGTGGATTGCTGCTGGTACCTTACCTGACGCACCAGACATACGGCCGTCAGTTACAATCGCAACTTTGTAGCCTTGATCCTGAAGCGTTGCCATCACAGGCGTTAATTTATGAAGTTCTGGCATGCCCTTAGCTTTAGGACCTTGCTCTTTAATAACAGCAATAAAATCTGTGTTTAATTCGCCTGCAGCGAATGCATCTTGTAGTGCAGCTTGCGAACTAAATACTTTCGCAGGTGCTGATACAGTTTGGTGTTGCTCTTGAACAGCTGAAACCTTGATAACCGCTTTACCAATGTTGCCTGTTAGTAGCTGAAGGCCACCTTGCTTATTGAATGGATTGCTCACAGGGCGAAGTACTTCTTCGTCTAGTGAGTTTTCAGGACAAGGCACCCACTTCACTTTGCTAGGACCTGTGTTGCTAGACATGATTAAGTTGTCATCAACATCTAACACTGGCTCTTGGGTATAAGCATCAAGACCTTCACCAACAATAGTCTTCACATCATTGTGTAAGAAACCACCGTCACGCAGTTCACGCATTAAGAAGCCCATGCCACCCGCTGCTTGGAAGTGGTTAACATCCGCAGAACCATTTGGGTAAATACGTGTAAGTAGTGGTACAACTTCTGAAAGCTCTGCCATATCTTTCCAAGTAATTTGAACACCAGCCGCTTTCGCCATAGCAACTAAGTGAATTGCGTGGTTTGTTGAACCGCCTGTAGCTAGTAGGCCAACTAGACCATTGATCACTGTCTTTTCGCTCACTACTTCGCCGATTGGGTTTGCATCTTTGCTTTCGATAAGTTGCTTAAGCATCAACTCAACCGCACTGCCTGTAAGGCCATCACGTAATTCAGTGTAAGGGTTGATGAAAGAGCTACCAGGAAGATGAAGACCCATGATCTCCATTAGCATCTGGTTTGAGTTGGCAGTACCGTAGAAAGTACAAGTACCTGCGCTATGATATGACGCACTCTCTGCTTCAAGTAACTCTTCACGAGATACTAAACCTTGTGCGAACTTTTGACGAACACGGGCTTTTTCTTTATTTGGAATACCAGATTGCATCGGACCTGCTGGTAAGAAGAAAATAGGTAAATGACCGAATGAAAGCGAACCAATAAGTAGTCCCGGTACGATTTTGTCACACACACCTAAACAGAAAACACCATCAAATACATCGTGTGAAAGTGCAACGGCTGTAGACATCGCAATCACGTCACGTGAAAACAACGATAATTCCATACCATCACGGCCTTGAGTTACCCCGTCACACATTGCAGGTACGCCACCAGCTACTTGTGCGGTCGCGTCATATTTTTCTGCAATCTTTTTAATTAGCGGAGGAAAATCAAGGTAAGGCACATGCGCTGAAAGCATGTCATTGTATGAATTGATAATAGCTAGGTTTGGTTGCTCGTCAGCCTTAAGGCGATCTTTATCAGAGCTTGAACATGCAGCCATAACGTGAGCTAGGTTGCCACATCCTAAACCAGCGCGCACACGTGTTTGTTTTTTTGCTTCTTCGATGCGTGCTAAGTAGGCTTGGCGTGTTGCTTTGCTGCGTTCGATAACACGCTCTGTGACGGCTTGGATACGAGGATGTAACATAAAATTCTACTCTACTCAAAATTTAAGAGGATAAAAGGCTCAGTACAATTAAAGACTCCACTCTAAATGTACCGAGCATCTTTAGATTTACCCGTTCAAAGGTACGCTATCAGGTTGTCTCTCACCCCAACCTGACACCGGTGTCATATTATTGAGCCACAAAGCTGACACCGGTGTCAACTCTTAATCTTTAATTTAGTCAAAGATTCATAAATGAACAAATTTCAGTAGAGCGAAAAAAAGTCGCATATTTTTTGAAATAAAAAACCAAAAAGAAAATAAAACTTTGATTTATATAAGTTTTTAAATTTGAAATTATTTTAAGAAGCGAGAAATGTAAAGGCTCCGAAACACTGGAGCCTTTTAAAAAAGAAATGAAATTTAATTTAAAATTTTAAGACAAAAACTGTTGAGTAATTTTGCCTTCGTCCAATTTAACTAAATGCGGTGGATAAATCCGCGTAAATTGTTTTGAATCTCTTGCGATTGTCACCTCAATGCCTGGATGCATTAACTCATTGACTTTAACCCTGCTACTCATCAACAAGCGTCTAAGTTTTTGCTGAACTAACTTTAAATTACGCTGATTTCGCTGATAGTGTACATTCAACTGTTTTTCATTTGCTAAAAGCTTATTTATATAGGCCGCTCTTTGAGGCGTATCAGGCGCTTTTGAGGCTTTCATTTTGGCTCGTGTTAATGCAACAGCCTTATCTGCTAAGCGTTTTTCAAATAACTTGAACTCCGTTTGCTTCTCTTTTAACTCATGAAACGATTGCGCGATAGCAATATGCGTTTTAGTTCCTGAAGGTGCACCTAATTCTCCAGTCTCAATACGCAACGCATTTAAAACCTTGCCACCAATTAACTTTCCTCGTGGCGTATCGCCTTTTCCAACTCGGATGAGTCTTCTAGAAGATAAATTACAATGCAAAGCCTGCTTTTCGATTAATAAATCTTGCTCAGTCTCGATATGCACATATTGCGCATAACCTATTGAAATGCTTCTTTTTGCTTTAATAAAACAAGAAAAATCTAACTCTTCCGTTACTTTTCGACCAACCGCACCTTGTACGATGGTAATGGCATTCTCACTTTGTAAATCAGCTGATTCAACAAAACCCAGAACAGTTATATCTCCAGTTGCTTTTACTTTCATACCATCTTTGACATCACCACTTATAATAATCGAGCCATCAAACTCTATATGGCCCGTAGTAACATCAACGTCGTTGTAGCATAAAACATCATCGACCCGCATCCCTCTTGGCAAAGCCACAGGTACACCTTTAGCATCTGCAATTAACAGATTTGGGTCTTTATCTGAAATTTTGGTGCCTTCAAGCACCTCAATTGCAAAGTTTTTCCCAGGTTTAGCCTCTATCACATCACCAAAAACAGAGTAACCTTGTGAGCCTTCTGTTGCTGGAATTCTCTTCATTAGAGGGCTGCCCGGCTTAACCGTGATAATTGCGCCTAAATCGCGCATATCTACTTTGCCACCATCTTTCTCTTGCGGACTTAAAACTCTATCTTGAGCTGTCATGCATAAACGCACGAATCGTGCATCTGTGCCATCTTTTGCACGCTGACCATGCGCAACAATGGCACTGTATTGGGCGCCTGGGGGTTGTTCGAATTGTTGGCCTAAGCATTGTTCAAGTGCATCACGATTGACACCTTTCACAACGCCAGCTTTTTGAAGTGCCGCTTTCGCGTCATCTAGAGATATGATTTTACCACCGCAAGCGGTTGTCACTTGCGCGTTGGCCATCATGTTTGATTCGTCGACTTTGATCATGATTGATGCATCAATCGCTTTAGCAACAACCAAAGAATCTTTACCGTAGTCATCACCTGATGAAAACAGTTTGCCTATATTGGCATGTATAACTTCAAAATCAGCATAACTTGACTGTTCTATCAACTCTAAGAGTTGTGAAGCGCTAGCAGGGAACCCTGACTCGATAGGGTGTGACAATAAGTACACATATCCATCACCCTCATCAAAACGAAATAATGACATAAGTCTTTCCACACTACGGTTTATTATTATTGGCTAAAACACGACCAAACCATTTCACCACAACCTTTGAGTATTGTTAAGCTGATTCTACTTAATCAAGTTACAAAGCTTAAACAATTGTAAATGGCGATTTTTTGAACGTAATTAGCAGAAACATTCTAAGTAAACATTTCCTATTAGTTACATAAACTTATCGACCACTTGGACAAGCCCTTTAAATAAAAACATAAAATTAAGAATAAAGGGTTAATTTACATATGTAGCTAATTCAGAGACTGACAAATCACATTACAGACAAAATATCGTGTAGTAAATAAGAAAGAGATAAGCTAACAAAAGAGTATGATATTTAATACTGGGAAGGAGTAAAAAGGCAGAATTTTTTACACTCTGCCCATTTAGTTTATCTAAAACTTGGCATAATTGCTGGCAAGCCTGGTAACAAACCAACAAGCGCCATCACACCTGTTAAAACTACAAACATGATAAGTGGAATGATCCAGCGGTTCATTGAGCTAAGCTCTTTACTTCGCTCCTTACAACCAATTAAACCTAAGTTATCTAGTAACATAGTTAAAGACCAACCAAACGCTGGATTAACTAATGCCGATGAGAAAACAACAATGGCTGCTGACTGAGTTGTTTTACCTTCGCGTGTCATTTCCATACCCGCCTCAAGCAATGGAATAAACACACCGACAATCAATGCAACACACAATACGGGTTGCCAAATAGCTAAATCCATAGGGTAACCCCAGATACTAGCAATGACACAAAACAATGCCGTTAATATTGCTCCTGCGGGAATTGGACGTTTCGCAATAGCAGCTGGCACGATGTATGTGCCCCATGAAGAGGTAAAATTAGCACCACCTAAAATAGATCCGAAGGTCTGACGAATAGACGCACTCGTCATCGTATCGTCAATGTTCATTTGAACTTTTTCAGTACGTGCTGGGTAACTGATTTTTTGAAAAACTTGATGACCTAAAAAATCAGGTGACCACATGGCTACAGCTAGAATGGCAAAAGGCAGAACAACAATAAAGCTTTCAAGCGTAGGTAACCCTAGCATCCACCCCGTGTTTTCACCCCACCAATACATAGGGTTCATGTTTGGTAGGCCTGGCCCTGTTTTAAACTCAAACGGCGCACCAAGTGCAAAAGCAACACCACCGCCAAGTAAACAGCTTAATGGCACCGCCAGCCAACGCTTTTTAAAGTGCTCTAATAACGCATATAAAACGATGGTACTGAGAATAATAATAAAAGCGATATGAGACATATCAATACCTTCTGCCCATGCAAACAACTTCTTAACTTGCGAAGTTGTGCCAATAAAGCCAAGGTATAAAAGCAAACCACCACAGACTCCTCGACTGGTGAGCCCAGCTAAAACACTCCCACCTTTACTGACCGCCAGTAATAAACCAAATGCCCCTATGAGCAAACCAAACGCCATCGGGTGACCACCCGCCGCAACCACAATAGGAATAAGTGGAATTAATGGTCCATGGGTACCAGCTAAGTTTGCCGTTGGTAATAGAAAACCAGAAAACAGTAAAATAAATAGAGCAACGATTAACAATTCGTAGCGCACATTTTCAAGAATAAAGCCTTCGCCTAGCCCTAAAGGTGCGGCAAATGTTGCGGCAATTGCCCCCACCATCACAATTTTACCTATGGTCCCCGCCATGGCTGGAATAGTGTCTTCCAATTCAAATCGGTAATCTTTGAATGGCAGGTTTGGACGCCAACGTTTAGGCTGCATAATTTGCAATTCATGCTCTAAATATTCGTCGCGTGTTTTAAATTCAGAACTTGCACGGTGTAAATTTTGATAACTGTCTTGTTGGGCTGACTCGCCTCGGTTATCTAAATTCGATGTTGTCATCACATCTCCTACTTCGGATGTTGGTGTTATTTGATGCCACAAGCATAAAACAACCAAATTTGAAAAGAGCTTAGCAATAAGTCGAGTATTTCATCTTATAAATTAATAAGTTCGACTCTTCACTGCTACGAATAGCTCAACTAACACACAACCCGCACAAATATCAGCCAACTCATTAATTAATGATGACTTTTAAAGTGATTAATGATTGCGAAGCACATATATAGGCGTTAGAATGCAATCACTAAGTCACGTTGTGACTCTGAATACAAATTCAGGGGCTGATTAGGATTCGACAGGATTCATGAAGCCTGAGGTGCATGTCGAGGGGCGGTTGGCCTCGTAAAAAAGCCGCATTTAAAGTAATCGCAAACGACGATAACTACGCTCTAGCGGCATAATAGCCCGCTAGCACTCCTCCAAGAAATGCTTGTGGTTCTGGTTCTGGAGTGTCACCCTACACAAGATCGCTGCGGAAACCCTGGCCGGGGTTGAAGGGCTAAAACTAAGCGGCCTCGCCTTTATTTATCGTGTTCGTCCGAGACTTAAAGGTTAACCAATAGACGATACTAAACATGTAGGACCGAAGGTCGACGCTTTCTGGACGGGGGTTCAAATCCCCCCAGCTCCACCAAATAGCAATATCAAAACCCTATCAAAACACTGTTTTTGATAGGGTTTTTGTTTTTCTGGGATTTGAATAGTGTGTGAATGGGGACGTAAATGTGGCATGATTTGTCACGTTTTTGTCCCTTATTATATTTTTATTATTTCAAACCAAAATTTAAAACTTGACCATGAAATTGGGACGGGTTAATTTAATGTTTCTCTATTATGTACAAAAGGAAAAGAGAAATGAAAACTATAAAATTAAATAAGAAAAACTTAAAAAAATTATCTAACTCTCGTGAATTACCAGCAAATGCAACACCGCAAATTGGTGGTGGTGGATATACTACCAATTCGAATCATTGCGATCAGGGTGATCTACCGACTCATTTATCAAATTGCCACCCGCAAACTCATACAATTACTTGCTAATTGATGACATGGAAAGAGGCTACTAGAGCCTCTTTTTTACTACTACCAAAAGACCCCACATTAATTACTTATTCAACGCATCTTCTAATGCGCTGATCAATTCATCATCTAGTTTGTTGTTTGTCTTGCTGGCTAAGTGTTTAGCGGTGGCGAGACAAACGCGCTTGATGAATACTTCGGTTGCGAGTTTGGTTAATAGGTATTTACCCAGAGTGCTTAACATGGTTTTTGTTCTCCAGTTTGGTTACTCGTTCCTTAAGCTCTTTCATTCCTTGCTTAAGCCACCCTACATCCGTGCGAACAGCTGCGACTGTTGTCACCCCTACCTCAATTGCATTTGTTAAATACCTTCAGGAGTGTGGTATTCAAACTTTGATAACGGCAGAATAAAACGGCCTGTTTTGCGATAACGCTTATAGGCTTTATCAAGCACATAGAGCATTTTATTAGTCACTGAAACAACCGGCACACCACCAATGTCGATGGTGATTTTTTTAATTGTTTCGACGTTTACTAAATTGGTTTCAAGCTCGACCATGTGATAGGTCAAACCCGATTGCAATTTAATCGACCATTCTTCACCGAACCCCGTACCCGTTGGGCTAGGTAGCTGAATCAAAGACGGTCGAATTGAATTAATAAGACTCATGCCAGCTCCTTATCCGATTTCATCTTCAACTGCATCTACGTTATTAGATGCCCAAACAACTACTGCCGCGACAAATGTCGCGATACCCGCTGTGATTAAGTAAGTTTTGTTTTTAGCAGTCATTAATAAAGTTCCCTTTGGTATTTGCTAAATCGTCCTAGATTGCCCGCGATACTGACCGAACCGCGAGCGCGTTTGCGTTTATTTGTAAGCCTACGCTTGGCTTTTTTTTGCCTTTTGGTGTGTAACCGCTCTTTACGCTGCTGAACTAAATCAAAAGGCAAAGGGCTACGGTCAACAAAAAGCGCTTTAGGATTCCACTTCCCGAACATGCTTTGTTCCTTTAGCGATTTTTACAATGACAAAAGCAGTAATAGCGGAGCCTAAAGCTACAAGTGAGTAAATTTTCATAATGTGTATTTCAGTCTTTAGCTGACTCGTGTTGCTGCAAATGTGGGTTTTAAGGTAGAGAAAAAAAACGGTTTTGATCAACGTGGTTTGTGTAAAGGGAACCTAATAGGTTAAATTAATAAGAAAAAGGAATTATCACTTGAAACTCTTCCAAAAATTATTTGTTTCGTTCTACTTCTGGTTCATCAATCACAGATTAAAATTCAGAAATGATATTATTAAATTGATATCGAATAGGATATTTTTAATAGTGATAAAACAATTCCCGGAACTTCAATACGAAGAAGTCCAAAAAATCTCCTACAAACTATATTTAAGTGTTTTAGATGAAAATGAAACTATAGACTTAGAAGACGATTATTATGATTTAATTGAGCATGTAGAAAATGATACTGAGATACACAAACTCTTGATAACCTATGATTATTTTAGGTATTTCATTTTTAAAAAAGTTGATTGGATTTCTGCAAGTTTATCAGAATCTTACCTAAAAAAAGCTGTTGAGAGATCTTCAAGATATAGTGTGGACGCCAAATTTAGTGATCTTAATGAAGTTCAAAAACAAAAGAAGTCAATCATTAAGGAGCAAAGGGAAACACTAAAGCTAATTAATGGTCACTTTGATAATAAAGTGGAAATTAAAAAACAAAATATTTTGGGTGGCTTCCATTTATCTTTTGGTGAATTAGCTTCACTAATCACATTTCTATCCACATTGTTATTAGCTTGTGGATATTTCCATATAAGCTACTTATTAGCTCCATATTCTATAAACAGTGGTGATTTTTATAGTATTACAGATTATTTGGCCGTCTCATCTAACTTGTTAGATCCAATAGCTTTTTCTGTTTTTCTAACACTTTGCTTTTTATTGGGAGTAAAAACATCTTTTGATAGGCAAATACGCTCTGAAATATACTCATTTGAAGTTCAAAAATCGAATCAGCATATTTATTTATGTATTTTTATAAGTCTAACAATCACTTTTGGGTTTTGCGTAGCACCTGAACAGTTAGCGGAAAATTCTTATTTGGCAATCTCATTCAATATATTTTTCATCTTTTTGGCTAGCATAGAAAAATTTCCATTTAAATATCTGGAAAAACCATATTTAGTATTAGCAATGTACATATTCTTAGGAACGCTTGCCATATCTGTATTTGAACACTCAGCTAAACAAAAAGAGCTTTTATTAAATGATGACTTTGAAGGTATCTACTTAGCATATGTAAAAGGTGATAAAGAACAAATCGCCCAAAAAGTAGCTTTAATAAATAGCAAATTTCTTTTCATCAAAAAAGGAAATGAAATTGATATCATGCAACTTAGTGAAGTAAAAAGAATTGAAGTGATCAAACGCCATGAAGAAAGAGCGCTTGATCTGTATTTCCGATTCTTTGATTGGCTAAAGGCAAGTTTAAGTTAACTTCAACTTCCCAAACTCGACATTCCCAATACCTGGGGACTTATAAAAATACTCAAGCTTTTAAGTGCTTTGAGTTTTGCGCCCTGCTATTGCCGCCTTAAAGAATTTAGTAAACGATTTATAACGTCTGACAACACGGCCTTTAAACTTGCCTCTATAGTCTTCGTGTGGGTCCCAAAATAAAATTTGGTCTGTAGCTTTGGTTGTTGGCAACAACTTAGCAGCGGTTGTTTTACCGCTGCCAGTGCCGCCAACATACAAGCAGTGCAAAGCACTCAGCGCATTGTGTGAATTAATGGGCTGCATCAACATCGCTTGCCACCTCGTTTTGCTCTACTTGCTCCGTTTCTTTTTTGGCTTGCGCGTCACGCACTTTTAACTGCTTAATTTGTTTTACCGAACTAAACATAAACGAGCCTAGCCACATTGGACCCAATATCTCGTCTTTATAGTTACCCAATAAACCCGCTGCAGCTGGCGCATACTTTTGAATTAACGGTTTCATTCGGGCGGCGCCCATTTTATTAGATGTATCTTTGATAACAAAGTCGAGATGAACGCGTTTGAGGAAAACATGAAGACGTTGACCTGTTTCGTCCTAAAGAGATCAGTGCAATACTCAAGAGCGCCAAAAATGAGTTAGAACTCAATTTACTTACTTTGCTCTTTTATACAGGCATTCACCCATCGGAAGCCGCTGCATTGCAATGGGTAGAGGTTGATTTAATTAATGAAGAATTAAAAGTGTGTGCAGCTGTTATTTGGGATTCAAGCTCTCAAAAGGCAGTCACCAAAGGCACAAAACCTGTGCGGGTAATCGTGTGATTGAACTACAACTCGAAGCTATCGCAGCACTTGAAGCACAAAAAGAATTAACCGGTAGCAATGAGTTTGTTTTCATTGAACCAAAACAAAAGCGCCAGCTAACAGGTTCGGCGCAAATTCGAAAAAATATATAGCTGCCAGTATTAACCGCCAGCGGCGTGAGATACCGCCCCCCTTACCAAGCCCGCCACACATTCGCCACTATGCTAATCAGCCAAGGCAAGAACTTGTGGTGGATTGCCCGACAAATGGGGGATGACAGCCAAGAAATGCTATTTAGGTATTATGGGAATTACATAAAAGAACACGATCAAAAAAGCCACTAGTTAGCGGCTTTTTCATTCTTACTTAAGTTATTGCTCTTCAGACTTAATGTCATAGAGTAGCATCATTTTCTCAAGCTGAATGTTTCTTTCTATGAGCTTTTGATTTTTTTCTTCTAGGAGCTTATTTACTTCTTTAAGCAAATCAATCTGCATGTTATGGCCACTTTCATTGGTACTAGTTCTACCTTTGTAAAACTGCATAAAGCAATACACAGAACTAATGAATAAGGTTAAATATATGTAATATTTGATGAAGCTATGCTTTTCCTTATTTTCTTCATGTCTTTCATCATCTATAAACCTTTCATTCTTAACAGCCCCTGGGTCTCTAAGATTGCAATTTGATTGATCACTCTTAGAGCCAAAAGTTTCGCAATACACTTTCTTAGTCTCATATATTGCACTATCAACTTTAAGTTCTATTAGTTCTCTGTGAAGGGTTTCTTCTGATCCAGAATAATGAGTTATCATAACTAAAAATAAAGGTGCACACATCATAATCCAAAGCAGGAAAAAAAATTCTATGTAGGTATAAATTACTTTTTTCACTAAATTCCTTAATTAGTTTTTTATCATTTTTGATTTATTGAAAGGCTCATCTAACAAAACTCCCCATTAGTTCGGGTAATTCATTCAAGCCTCTTTCCAGTAGACTTCCCTTGTTAAGAAATCCCAGAATAATTAGAAATAAAATTACAACTGCTATGGATAAAACTGTAGATAATGGGAAGCGCTGTAATGCAATAGAAAAACATTTTAAGCCGAGTTTATTAAGCTCTTTAGTTTGTTACACTGTTGCTCTATCTATTGCTTTTTCTGAGCTTCTTTCAGCAAGCTTTTGAATTAATGGTTTTTCTATTAACTTAAACATTACACTAAAGAAATGCAAAGTAATCCTAAAAATTGCAAAAGGCATTTTAGTAAAAGAGAAAGCAGCAAACAAAGTTTGCTTTAATTTCCTTGGGTTTTCTCCACCTAAATAAGCATCAACTTCTTCTGCTAACCTAATCCTATTTCTAATAGAAAACCAAGTTACAAACAAAATGTAAAAACATACAAGCAACGTAAACATTGCTAAATCAAACATACTAATCGACATTCTCAATTTCCTTATCTATTTCTTTTAAATCTGCCCTTTGGGCTAAAGCATTCATCCTATCCTCATGTTCTTGTATGAACTTAAACCTTTTGAGCTTTCGCTCTTCCCTATTGCTTAAATACAAATAACCATACCTAAGTACAATTAAAGCCATAGCAATTATTGAAGATGAACCCCAACCCGCTGAAACAAATTCTTTCAGTGCAGCTAAATTTTTAACTATACAATCTTAATCCTTGACCGAGTAAAAAAACAAATTTCATTATATTTCAGTAGCTTGTAATCTACGAAAAAAGCATATATTTGTCACGTATAATGTCCCTACTAACAAGTGCCATGTTGATTTATAGCAATAACAGTAAGTTATGTAATTGTGTACGGCGGTTCAAATCCCCAGCTCCACCAAACGTATAAATCAAGACATCTCAGGATGTCTTTTTTTATGCCTTTTACTCAATAACACCATAATCGTTTATCGCCAGCCACTTACCTTATAACAAACTTAAAAGGTCTAAAATCTTATTCCCCATGCCCCCAATTTATCTGGCTTTTTACGTGTAATTCATGTAAAAAGCACGCCTACTAGCCATATGATAATAATGTGTATTTGTATTTAACCAATTTAGTAGGTATCGATGAGTAAGACTTTATGTGAGTGGAAGCGAAAAGATATTGAAAGCAAGTTATCTCAGCTTGCTGATATTGTGTCGCCTAGTCATTTTATTTGTAAAAAATGTGCGCGTTCTGCCAGTGATAAGAAATACCTTTGTAAAGGCACTAAACTGAAATAATCATTCGCATTCTTACTAACAATTTTACCTGTATAGTCATTCATCGCTGGTTTTTACGTGATGAGCTTTAATGAGAGTGATTGCGCTTTTTGCTTAGCTGGATTTTTGCGTTTTTTCTCACCTAAATTGTTATTTTTATTTGTTTTTCTTTATGATCTACTTGTATTCATAAGCGTATTAAAGAACAATGCGTGCATAAATTCTTAGAGGAGTAACCGCTATGTTAGCCCCAGCAATGGTTGAAAAATTAAACGAGCAAATTAATTTAGAATTCTATTCTTCAAACCTATACTTACAAATGAGTGCTTGGTGTGAAGACAAAGGCTTCGAAGGTGCTGCTGAGTTTTTAAGAAAGCATGCCGTTGAAGAAATGGAACACATGAACCGTTTATTCACTTATGTAAGTGAAACAGGTGCATTACCAATTTTAGGTGCTATTGAAGCGCCTCCTCATGAGTTTAATTCTCTGGGTGATGTTTTTAGAACGACCCTAGAACATGAGTGCACTATTACTAAAGCAATTAACGAGCTTACGCATGTTGCTTTCACAACGCATGATTACTCAACATTCAACTTCTTACAATGGTATGTTGCTGAACAACATGAGGAAGAAAAGCTGTTCAAGGGTATCCTAGATAAGCTAGAGCTAATCGGTGAAGACGGTAAAGCGCTATTCTGGATTGACAAAGATCTTGCTGAATTAGCAAAAACTGGTAGTACTTCTATTATGGAAGCTGGCGCTTAATCTAAGTGTCACTCACAAAAAAAGGTAGCTGTTTAGCTACCTTTTTTGTTTTAAGGTCAGTGCTTTGAGTTATCAATAAATGTATTTTCAATAATCGTTACATTCACTCAATTTGAATTAACTCTATTGATTTCTGACTTTTTTACAATCCACCCTTTGTAAGCTTTTCAGGATTTAACAGCTCTGTTAATTCATTAACAGACAAATCAGTGTGTTCGCTCGCCACATCAACAATCGGGCGCCCTTCTTTGTATGCTGTTTTCGCGATAAACGCGGCTTTTTCATAACCTATGATCGGGTTGAGAGCCGTCACTAGAATTGGATTTTTTGCCAGTGCTTTATTGACGTTTTCTTCGTTCACATTAAATGTTGCAATCGCTTTATCAGCAAGGAGTCGACTTACATTCGCCAAGATGTCGATACTTTCAATAATGTTATGCGCAATCACAGGCAACATAACATTGAGCTCAAAGTTACCCGATTGACCCGCTACCGAAATTGTCGTGTCGTTACCAATGACTTGTGCACTGACCATGGCTGCCGCTTCTGGGATCACTGGGTTTACTTTACCAGGCATAATTGAAGAGCCCGGTTGCAGTGCTTCAAGTTCAATCTCAGCAAGACCTGCCAGTGGGCCTGAGTTCATCCAACGTAAGTCATTGGCAATTTTCATATTTGCCACAGCCATTGCTTTTAATTGTCCTGAAAGGCCAACAATCGCGTCTTGTGAACCAATATGGTAGAAATGATTGCTACTTGGTTTAAAACGAATACCAATATTTGTACTTAAATATTGCGTGAACACCTTGGCAAATTGTGCATCGGCATTTACACCAGTGCCTACTGCTGTGCCACCTTGTGCAAGTTCGTAGACTCTTTCTACGCTACTTAATATACCTTGGTACGCGCAGTCAATCTGATGCTGCCAACCACCTAAAGTTTGCGCAAATGTTACAGGCATTGCATCCATTAAATGCGTACGACCTGTTTTAACTACATGACCGACTTGTTTAGATTTTTGCTCTATCACTTGTGATAAATGTTTTAGTGCAGGTAATAGCTCATAAACGACAGCAACTGCACTACTGACGTGAATAGCGGTTGGGATCACGTCATTTGAGCTTTGACCCATATTTACGTCGTCATTAGGGTGGATCTGAATACCGCTTTGCTGTGTTGCGAGCGTCGCGATGACTTCATTGGCATTCATATTCGAGCTTGTACCCGAGCCTGTTTGAAACACATCAACCGGGAATTGGTCTAAGTGCTCACCTTCAATAATACTTTGCGCTGCTTTGGCAATCGCCTGTGCTTTATCTTGTGAAAGATGCCCTAGCTCTGCATTTGCCTCGGCCGCCGCTTGTTTAATGTAAGCAAGTGCTCGAATAAACTCTTGCGGCATAGTTAACTTGCTAACTGTAAAGTTATTGACTGCACGCTGGGTTTGCGCTTTATAAAGTGCGCCTTCAGGCACATCTAATACACCCATGCTGTCTGATTCTTGGCGAAATGTAGTCATCTTTGACTCCTATAAAAATGGATTAAATTCACGACACAGCACTCTTGCTTCAAGCTCCAGCGCCAAATATTTTTGTTTATCGGCTTGCTGCTGTTTGTAGAATCGCTTCAAAGCGAGAAGAGGCTTATATAGCTGCTCAAAACATTGCTTTCTGATTGACTCATGTACGAGTGGATCAGCAATTTTATTGAGTAACTCATTGAATACTCTTTTTAAATACAGTTCTTGTAACAATGTGCAATGACTGCTGCCGTACCATTTTGCTAATGCCAAACTGCCCTCAATATATTGAGATACCAAAACAGGTGCTTCTAATTGAGGTCTTCGACAGTGGGTTTTTAAACAAGGTGTGTAACAAGCAATAGTTTCTTTCAGACACATATGAACCGATTTCAAAATCATAATTGATAATCATTATCATTACAGTTAATCAATTGGTTTTCAAGTTTGAATTTGAAGAATTTAAATTACTGTGAATAATCAGAAGAAAGTTCGGGCACTGGGGCAGGAACAAATATGAAGAAATTCAGTGATCACGCGGCGTAATTATTTGAATATAAACGCGATGTAAAATCGCTACTACCAAGCCAATTCTGTAGCACCGACTTTTTTGGCGTTTAAACACAAAAAAGGAGTGAAAAATCACTCCTTTTTTCATTTAAAACAAGCTAATTGCTTATTTTAACTTGCTGTCTAACTCTTCGATTTTCGCTTTCCAAATCGCAGGACCTGCAGTGTGCGCGTTGTTACCATCGCTGTCTACTGCAACTGTTACTGGCATATCTTCTACTTCAAACTCGTAGATTGCTTCCATACCTAAATCTTCGAACGCTACTACGCGCGCTTTCTTGATTGCTTTAGATACAAGATAAGCTGCACCACCTACTGCCATTAAGTAGATTGATTTGTTTTGCTTGATAGATTCAACTGTCGCTGGACCACGCTCAGCTTTACCAATCATGCCCACAATGCCTGTGTTTTCTAGCATTAGGTCGGTGAATTTATCCATACGCGTTGCTGTAGTTGGACCTGCAGGACCTACAGCTTCGTCGCCTACTGCATCAACAGGGCCAACGTAGTAGATAAACTTGTTCTCGAAATCTACACCTTCAGGTAAACCTTCACCTGACAAGATCATGTCTTGAAGACGCTTATGTGCTGCATCACGACCTGTTAAGATTTTACCTGAAAGAAGAACTGTTTCACCCATCTTCCAATCTAGTGTGTCTTCTTTTGTTAGTGTGTCTAAGTTTACGCGACGTGTGTCTTCACCCACTTCAAACGTCAGCTCTGGCCAATCTTCAACTTTAGGTGCTTTAAGATTTGCAGGGCCTGAACCGTCTAGCGTGAAGTGTACGTGACGTGTTGCTGCGCAGTTCGGGATCATTACAACTGGCTTAGATGCAGCATGTGTTGGTGCTGTTTTGATTTTAATATCAACAACCGTTGTTAAACCACCAAGGCCTTGTGCACCAATACCTAACTTGTTAGCACGTTCGAAGATGTCTAAACGTAGCTTTTCTTCAGCTGTTTCTGCTCCACGCTCGATTAGCTCGTGAATATCAACCGGATCCATCAGTGATTCTTTCGCTAGTACCGCTGCTTTTTCAGCTGTACCACCGATACCTATACCTAGCATGCCCGGAGGACACCAGCCTGCGCCCATAGTTGGTAGTGTTTTCTCAACCCAAGCAGCAACATCATCAGATGGGTTAAGCATAACCATTTTAGTTTTGTTTTCTGAGCCGCCGCCTTTCGCTGCGATCATCACTTCAACTTCAGCGCCTGGTACCATGTCAATGTGTACTACTGATGGCGTGTTATCTTTGGTGTTTTTACGTGCGCCAGCAGGATCTGCAACAATTGATGCACGAAGTGGGTTGTCAGGGCTGTTATAAGCGCGACGTGTACCTTCATCAACCATTTGCTGTACAGTTAAGTCTGTTTTATCCCACTTAACATCCATACCTACTTTAACGAAACACGTAACGATACCTGTGTCTTGACACAGTGGACGCTTGCCTTCAGCAGACATACGAGAGTTAATTAAGATCTGAGCAATCGCATCTTTAGCCGCTTTGCTTTCTTCTTTATGGTAAGCCTTTTCTAGCGCTTGAACGAAATCGAGTGGGTGGTAATAAGAGATATACTGCAATGCATCTTCAATGCTGTCGATGAAGTCTTGTTGACGGATCATACTCATGACGGTTCCTTAATAATCGTAAGTCAAATATAGCTTACGCCTTTAACATGTTGACGGTTTTAAGTGATTTTAACAATTGTATTAGAGTTTTGCTCAATTATAACGACAGATAACGTTTACCGAGAATCGGTTAACGGTAATGGTTCAATAACTAGGCGAAAATTAGTGTGCATAGAGGTTCTATACAAATAGTTTTCAACGACGTTAGTGAATCATTTAGCGCGTTAGAATGATCTAATTTTTAATTCAATTGGTATTGAGCATCACTATTGTAAAACTGGCAAATATGATACCCTCCTCGCCCGTTTCGGGCTAGTTTTCAGGTTCAAGTAAATGATAAATGAGCAAATCAATTGTAAAAAATTAGACATTAAGCTATCTACTGAGTTAGTTTTTGAGCAATTCGCCCATTTGCCTCACGCAGTTTTATTAGATTCAAGTAACGCGCAACACGAAAATAGCCGTTACGACATCATCAGTTTTGAGCCAAAGCACCTCGTCGAAGCGAAAAATAAGCACGTATTTTTGGACGGTAAACAACAAACGCAAAGTTGTTTCTCCATTATGCAATCACTGTTAAGTGATTTATCGAATACACTAACCGCTGAAAATTTACCTTTTACCGGTGGTTGGTTAGGTTACTTTGGTTATGACTTGGGTCGTTATATTGAACCCATGCCTGAGTTGGCAATCGAAGACATTAATATGCCTGATATGAGTGCAGGTCTATATTTAGATGCGCTGATTTTTGATAATCAGACATCTGAGTGGTTTTATGTTTCTCAGCCAAACTTCGATCGCCTTGACACGTATTTAGCGGCAATTAACAAACAAGCTGCAAAAGCAGTCCCTTTTAAGCTCACCTCTGAGTGGCAATCGAATCTTGATAAAAGCGCGTATGAAAAACAGTTTGATAAAATTCAAGCTTATTTAAAAAGTGGCGACTGTTATCAAATTAACTTAGCTCAGCGCTTCAGTGCAGAGTTTAATGGCGCCCCTTGGTCAGCCTACAAAACTCTTAGAGCACACAACAAAGCCCCATTTGCTGCTTTTATAAATCACCCACAAGGAGCAATTTTATCGGTGTCGCCTGAGCGTTTTATTCTGGTTGAAGATGGCAAAGTCGAAACTAAGCCAATCAAAGGCACACTGCCCAGATTAAAAGAAGCAACAGCCGATAAAGTGCAAGCTGAAATACTGAAGAATAGCCCTAAAGATCGCGCCGAAAATGTGATGATCGTAGACCTTCTCCGTAATGATTTAGGTAAAGTGGCCAAGCCGGGTACTGTGACTGTGCCTAAACTATTCGATATTGAAAGTTTCCCTGCTGTTCATCACTTAGTGAGTACCGTACAGAGTGAGTTAGCTGAAGGTAAAACCGCCATTGACCAATTAGAAGCTGCTTTCCCCGGTGGTTCAATCACTGGTGCGCCTAAGATTCGTGCGATGGAAATTATTGAAGAGCTCGAACCTCATCGTCGTAGCGTATATTGTGGCTCTATTGGTTATATCAGTGCGTGTGGCAAGATGGATACGTCAATCACCATTCGTACTTTGGTATGTAGTGACGATAAAATTCATTGCTGGGCTGGCGGTGGCATTGTTGCAGATTCGAAAGCAGCATTGGAATACCAAGAAACTTTAGACAAGGTAAACAAAATATTACCTATACTGAGTAATAGTTAAACAAAAATTGAGTGGAGCAAATGAAGTTATCTGACATTGTATGTAAATTTAATCTCAGTGCGCCTCTCATTGACTCTGCTCACTTTGAAAATACCAGAGCAAGTGCCGTACTATTGCCTCTGCTTGAGGTTGATAATAAAGCTGCTTTATTATTCTGCAAACGCGCTGCCTACTTAAAACATCACCCTAGCCAAATTTGCTTTCCAGGTGGTAAGTTTGAACAGTTTGACCCTTCATTGCAGGCCACAGCAATACGTGAAACCAATGAAGAGCTGGGTATTTGTCCTAGCCACATTAATTCTATCGGCCAATTACCTACCCATAACACATTAACAGGCTTTACCATTTCCCCTATTGTCGCAACACTTCAATCTCACGCTTCTTGGCACACTGACAGTGATGAGGTAGAACGAGTATTTACAATTTCACTCGAGCGTTTATTTGACGAAAAAAACTGGCGCTCAATCGAAGTACAATTAGGCGGAAAAGACCGAAAATTCGATATTTTTCCTACTGAGCATGGCTTACTATGGGGCGCGACGGCTAAATTAGTTAAAAATTTTGCTCAACTGGTCAACTAACCACCACTTAGCCAGCGCAAAATAGTTACATTGAAATACTTTAACGTTATGATGTGCGTCCGTTCAAAGGCAATGTTGAGTAGAAGTTTATGATTAGTGCATTTGATATGTTCAGTATCGGGATTGGCCCGTCGTCGTCACATACGGTCGGCCCAATGCGCGCTTCACGTCTTTATGTAAAAGATTTACAAGAAAAACAATTAATCGACAAGGTTACTTCTGTCAAAGTAGAGCTATATGGCTCACTTGGTCAAACTGGTGTTGGTCACGGCTCAGGTAAAGCGGTGATTTTAGGCTTAGCAGGTTACGACCCTGAAACCATCGATGCCGATGCAGTACCTGAAATTTTAGACACCATCGAAAACGAACAAGTTATCTACTTAGATAAAACCCATAAAGCGGCTTTTCCAAAGCAAGGCGCGATTGTTTTCCATCGTCGTAAAACCTTGCCTAAGCACTCAAACGCCATGGAAATTTTCGCATATGCTGGCGATGAGTTAATTCATAGCCAGGTTTATTACTCTATCGGCGGCGGTTTTATTGTGACCGAAGAAGCCTTCGATCAAGAAAAACAAGCTGCTCTCGATATTCGCGCAGAAAACCCAGCCCCTTACCCTTTCAATAATGCTCAAGAGTTATTGGATATGTGTAAAGAGACAGGCTTAAGTGTGTCATCTCTAATGATGGCTAACGAGAAAACACTTCGTGCAGAAAAAGATATTAAAGACGAACTCTTCAATATCTGGACCGTCATGAAAGCTTGTATTGAGCGTGGTATGCGTACTGAAGGTATTTTACCGGGCGGCTTAAAAGTAAGACGTCGTGCACCGAGCTTATATTTAAAACTAAACGTTGAAAATAACAACGACCCACTTCGTGCAATGGACTGGGTTGATTTATTCGCTCTAGCCGTAAACGAAGAAAACGCTGCGGGTGGCCGTGTAGTGACTGCACCTACAAATGGTGCGGCGGGGATCTTACCTGCGGTATTAATGTACTACCATACATTCATCAAAGAAGTAGATGCTGAAATTGCAACACGCTATTTATTAACTGCTGCAGCGATTGGTATTCTTTATAAAAAGAATGCGTCAATTTCAGGTGCAGAGGTTGGTTGTCAAGGTGAAGTCGGTGTTGCTTGCTCAATGGCTGCAGGTGCACTCACTGAAATCATGGGCGGCAATGTTGTACACGTTGAGAACGCGGCTGAAATCGGCATGGAGCATAACTTAGGTTTAACATGCGACCCTGTTGGTGGTTTAGTACAAGTTCCTTGTATTGAACGTAATGCTATGGGTGCAGTAAAAGCAATCAATGCATCACGTCTTGCTATGCGTGGTACGGGCGATCAAAAAGTATCGTTAGATAAAGTAATCAAAACCATGTTAGATACTGGTAACGATATGAAAACCAAATACAAAGAGACTGCACGTGGTGGTCTTGCGGTTAATATTATCGAATGTTAATCACTAATACCAATCCTCAAAATAGATCACTTAATTAAGAGGGTTGGTATAACAATAGTTAGACAAAAAAGGCTGCAATTGCAGCCTTTTTCATTGATAAGATAATTACTTCACTGGTAACTCAATGTCTTTGAACAGCTCGTCTACGTCATCTTGATTACGCAGCAAGCTCGCTTTTTCAACCAACTCTTTGGTTAAGTGTGGTGCGAAGCGTTCAATAAAGTCATACATATAACCGCGTAAGAAGCTGCCTTTTCTAAAGCCAATTTTAGTTGTGCTCGCCTCAAATAAATGACTTGCATCGATACAAACTAAATCGTCATCAGTTTGGGTATCAATAGCCATGGTTGCTAACACACCCACACCTAAACCTAAACGAACATAAGTTTTAATCACATCAGCATCTGTTGCAGTAAATACAATATGTGGCTCTAGACCATGGGCATTAAACGCTTTATCAAGCTCAGAACGACCAGTAAATCCAAAAACATAAGTGATCAATGGATATTTCGCGATATCTTGAACAGAAATATTTTTACCGAGTTTTGCAAGTGGGTGATCTTTTGTTACTACGATGCTTCTGTTCCAGTGGTAACAAGGCAACATGACTAAATCACTGTACAAATGCAGCGCTTCTGTTGCGATAGCAAAATCAGCGTCACCACGAGCAGCCGCGTCTGAAATTTGCTGTGGCGTGCCTTGATGCATATGGAGAGAAACTGCAGGATACTTCTGCATAAAGCCTTGGATCACCCCAGGTAACGCATAACGAGCTTGGGTGTGGGTTGTCGCAATATTCAACTTGCCTTGATCTGGTAAGGTGTGCTCATTCGCAACGGCTTTTATTCCCTCAACCTTAGAGAGTATTTCACGGGCAATATTGATAATTTCATTACCCGCTGGGGTAACGTGCGTGAGATGCTTACCGCTACGGCCAAAAATTTGTACACCAAGTTCATCTTCAAGCATTCTCACCTGTTTAGAAATACCAGGTTGAGATGTGTATAGACTTTCAGCTGTGGCCGACACGTTCAAGTTGTGATTGAGGACTTCTACAATATATTTTAGTTGTTGTAATTTCATAATATTTTTATTGTTTTAGTTTTTCTCGAGCAACGGCTTCGTTATTGAGCCATACAGCATTTTGCCCTAATTCTCTAAGGCTAGCATATTTGAAGACTTTCAGGTAGCAATTGCCTCATTTGTTTACGACTGACCATAATTTAAATCTTAAACTATAATAAAAAGCTATGAATTAAATGTATTTTTTATCAGAATATCGTGTTGCGCTATTCAGTAAACGATAATTTCATGTAAGATAAAAATGGTTTGAGAACTTTATGATTGAGAAGTCGCTATGCTTGTCCCAATAATTATTGTGCTAATCGTTGCTTTGATCATCATTGCCGTGTGGGTTAGTGCAGTTCAGCAACATAAAGAGAAGCAAGAAGCAGAAAGAAGAAAAGAACTTGCTAAACAGAAACGTATCATTGAAGAGTCTGAAGATGTGATCGTAAATAGCAGTAATATCCCAATGTCTGAATTTATGATCCAAGTCTTACAAAGGCGGGTTCATGATGCTTTAACGGTCATGGTTGAGCTTTCTCCTTCGTCAAGGGAACTAAAAAACCGACTACATGAATCAAAAGAGCGTATGAATTCGACGCCTGAAAATGCTAATAATTCAGACAATCTGAGCTTACCTGACAGTGACAAACAGCTCATAGCTTTAGTCCAAGGTATTAAAAAGCTAAGAAGCGTACTTCGTTCTGAGCATTCCAAAGGTAAAGTTGAAACGCAAAAGTTTGTTGCCGAAGACAGAAGACTTGAAAAGCTACAATTAAAAATTAATGTTGAAAGTCAGATTAAGCGCGGTATCGCTGCTAGAACAGCCAACATGGTCGGTTCAGCTCGACAATATTTCGAAAAAGCCTATGCCACAATATGCGCTGTAACCTATTCTGACGAATATGTAACAAATAAAAAGCAACTTTTAGAATCTTACTTAAACGAAATCAGTAGCGAACTAAAAGCGTCAAACGAATCTTCTGTAAAACAAAAGAAAGAACAAGAGCAAGACGATTTAGACGTACTATTTGCACCAAAGAAAAAGTGGTAACACTTTTCCTTTGGTCTAAGATTTTACCAGTTAGCTTAGCGCAAATTTGACCAAAAATAATGCAGTTAGTACCCACACACTGATTGTAATTTCATCTTTCTTTCCACATACAAACTTCACTGCTGTATAAGCAATAAAGCCTAAAGCAATACCATGAGCAATTGAGAAAGTTAGTGGAGTCATGAGTAACACAACACTCACAGGGATAGCGTCTGTCATGTCATCCCAATTCACCAGTTTTAAGTTTTGTAACATTAATACAGCTACATACAATATTGCCCCAGCAGTAGCATAAGCTGGGATCATTTGTGCCAAAGGCGCAAAGAAAGTCATTAGTAAGAAACATACGCCAACAACAACAGCGGTTAAACCCGTTCTTCCGCCCACCGACACACCTGATACCGATTCAATATAAGATGTCGTTGTTGAAGTTCCTAGCATAGAACCTGCGATTGTGGCCGTACTATCAGCTGAAAGCGCACGTCCCAAACGTGGCATTCTCCCCTGCTCATCTGCTAAGCCAGCTTTTTGCGTTACCGCTACCAAAGTGCCAGAAGTATCAAATAAATCTACAAATAAGAATGCAAATACAACACTCAGCATTGAAAGCTCTAGTGCACCAGCTATATCTAATTGCATAATTGTCGGCGCGATACTTGGCGGTGTGGACACAAGGCCTTGATACTCAATCAAGTCTAAAGACCATGCAGCTAGAGTCACGATGAAAATGCTGATCAGGACACCGCTTTTTACATCTCTAAACATCAATGCAGCAATGACAAAGAAACTTAATATTGCCAATAACGGACCTGCACTGGTGATATCACCTAGTTGCACAAGCGTGGCAGGGCTTGCGACAATTATTTCAGCATTTTTAAGTGCGATAAGCGCTAAAAATGCACCTATACCAGTAGCTATTGCTTGCTTTAAGACTAATGGGATCGCGTTTATAATCCACTCTCGCACTTTAAATAAGCTTAAAACTAAAAAGATACAACCCGATAAAAATACAGCCCCTAGTGCTGATTGCCAGCTATAACCCATGCCTAAAACCACACCATAGGTAAAGAAAGCATTTAGGCCCATGCCTGGAGCAAGTGCAAGAGGATAATTTGCCCAAAAACCCATAATGAAGCAACCAATTGCCGCCGCAATACACGTAGCAACAAATGCAGCACCAAAGTCCATACCTGTTTGCGCTAACATAGCTGGGTTTACAAAAACGATGTAAACCATAGTGAGAAATGTCGTGAGTCCAGCAATTAACTCCGTTTTCACACTAGAGCCTTGACGCCTGATAGAAAATAGCTTTTCGAGCATAGATGTTTCCATTGGTAAAAGTTAAAAGAAATTTATAATTCTTATAAAAGCGGCGCTATTTTAGCGGCTTATGGCAATGATTAAAAATGCAATTTAAGTTTATATGCGTGCTAATTTTCAAATTACTATGGGAGAGAAATGTGTCTTTTTAGCGTGTATAAACGTATGGCCTATACAAAAATGAAACACGTTTATTCTTTTTATAACTGTCAGAAACTTTTAATTAAAGAAAGCGTTAAAAAATAACTGCATAATGATGGTAAAAATATATAATTATGTGGCAAGAATTTCGCATAGCTAAATTTATGACCAACATAGTCGCAAAGTTTTGACTACAATAATATTAAGCATTTCAAAAATAGGTAGAGTATGGATAAATCGCCAGATAATAGCGCGGCGCATCACGACTTAGAGCAACAGCTATTTAATGTGCTTGAGTTCGTTACAACACCTCCTAATGGTGAACTACGCTATCCAAAAGAGCATGATTCTGTCACTGCTTTTAAAAAAGGGTTGTACTACCTACAAGAAAAATCGTATCCGTTGGCGACGAAGTGGCTGCGCATGGCTGCTATGTCTGGAGATAACAAAGCACAATTTTATTTAGGTTTGATGTTTATAAAGGGCCAAGGGGTGCCACAGAGCGTATTCCATGCCATGGCTTGGTTATCACTTGCTCAAAGCCAAGGTGTAGATGCGGCCAATGCAGTGATAGAACAAATTAAACCGCATTTAACGACGAAAAGAATCAAAGATGCACAGTGCTACGCTGCCACCTTGTATGAGCAAATTCATCAATTACAATTCCAGTCAAATTAAGTCTACTTTTCCATACAGTAGTTTTATACAGTATTCACTGTAAAAACTACTGTATATAAACACTGTATCTATACCACGTTTAAAAAATCAATATCGAAAAAACAATAAACCATTGTTTTTAAATGGTTTATATTTTGGCAAATATTAAAGTTGATTAAAAAGTAACATTTTTGCTTGCAATAAAACACTGTATAAACTACTGTATATAAATACTGTATAAACAACCAGTGAGATGATTATGTTACAGACAAACGCAGTTTTACCAAGCTCAATAAAAAAAGTAGATGCAGCAAAAGCCGTTAACTTTGTTGAAACTCCTGATGAAATTTGTGCCAGTCTTGAATTGCTTAAGATCATTCATCAATGTAATCACAAACAAGGTTGGACACTACTAATTGCACCTGACCATATCCCAAATAAAGATATGCTTGAGTCCAGCTCAATAGACTCAAGTAAATTGTTAGTGATCAGAAAAAAACACATCGTTGATTTAGAGTATGTTCTAAATTCAGCATTAAATAATGGCAACTTTGCAGCGGTTATTACATGGACTGGCATTACGAATTCAGAGCAGCTTTCGCAAATGCACTTAAGCCAAACAGATATCTCGCTATACTGTTTTACTGAAAACAGCAGCAAAGCGTGTACAATAGAGCGCATAGCAAGTTAATAAAAGATTTTCTTATGTGTTACTGTTCTAACACTCAACCTTATGAGTCATGCTGCAATGTATTTATTGCAAAGCAAAAGTTACCTGGCACAGCGGAGCAACTTATGCGCTCTCGTTACAGTGCTTATGCAACTAATAATGCACAGTATATACTTGAGACTTATGCCAAATCTGAGCAAAGCAATCACAGCCTTGAAGACATCGAAGCATTTGCTTCAATCGCTAACTTTATCAAGCTCGAGATCGTATCAACAAAAACTTCGCCTGAGTTTGATTATGTGGAGTTTAAAGCTCATTATTTAGCAGGCGGAAAACATTGCCAAATACATGAGGTTTCAAGATTCATTAAAGAAGAAGGGGCATGGCGTTACTTAGATGGCCAATTATATGACGTGCCTGAGTTAAAAGTGTCTAGAAATGATCCTTGCCCCTGTAATAGTGGCAAAAAGTTTAAAAAGTGTCACGCTAGCTGATTTAAACAGCACTTAAGTTCACTCACTATCATCTCGCATTAGGCGGACAACTGAACCGCCTGCTGCATTTCACCGCTGGCTAATTGATCATAAAAACCTGCTGCATCCATTTTAGGTTTATCTATCTCTAAAGCGCCAGCTCTTTGAGCGAAAATTTTAGCCTGCACAGTGGGCTCACAATTATCAATTACGGCCAACTCAATGTGCTTCTTATCATCTCTGATATGAAAAGGTTCTGGCGAAAGACAATTTCTTAGCCTTAATTCTGTAAGCCCCTGCTCATGAAGTAAACGGCTATTGTTTTCACCTATTGTCATATCATAAGAGTTGGGGGCCGTTTGTTGCTGGGGACCAATTTGAAGTTCTTTTTTTAACGCACTTTCGCTCTTATCTGGCTCAATTAATTCTGATTCAGGTAAATGAAATTCACTGAAGTCGAGTGCGTTTGGTGAGAGCATAGCCAAACAAAGCGCAAAGTCAGCACGACGATCTTGTGCCACGCTTTTTGCTAGCGTGTCACCAAGCTGATGCTCCTTGTTTAAAATGCGCTCTAATTGCATAGAGTTTCACCGATTATTTCAAAAGTTACATTTTTATCGGCATTTTTTAAATTTTCTTTAGTTGTTTTCTTTACTTAATAAAAAACTTTGTTATTATCAGCGCCGTTGTTTAGGAGGGGTTCCCGAGCGGCCAAAGGGATCAGACTGTAAATCTGACGGCTCTGCCTTCGCTGGTTCGAATCCAGCCCCCTCCACCATAACAACACTTTACAACTTGGAGGGGTTCCCGAGCGGCCAAAGGGATCAGACTGTAAATCTGACGGCTCTGCCTTCGCTGGTTCGAATCCAGCCCCCTCCACCAAGTTGTACAAAATTAGATATCCCCTGTGGAGGGGTTCCCGAGCGGCCAAAGGGATCAGACTGTAAATCTGACGGCTCTGCCTTCGCTGGTTCGAATCCAGCCCCCTCCACCATCTCCTTTTTGTTGAATCTTCTTAATTCATTCTATCATTAGTTTTTTACCATTCTTGTTAAACCATATTCTTGCTGACTTATAATCTTGGTAATGCTTTTCAACAAGTTCCCAAAATAATTTGTTATGTGCCAGTACATGGCAATGTGCTAGCTCATGAACAATGACATAATCAATCATATGCTTTGGTGCCCCTGCAAGAAGGCTATTAAAAGTAAGCGCTTGTTTACTGCTACAACTGCCCCAACGGCTTTTATACTCCCTGATTTTCACGGCTGAAATATGACAGTTCATTTGCTCAGACAATCGCTCTAGGCACAACTCTAAATAACTACAGAGCAAATCTGTCAGTATTTCAATTATCGCTCGCCTGAACTCATGCCTATCTTGGCGCAGCTCTTCAGGTAAATATACCAAATGGCTCTCATGATCTAGTACGGGTTTGATGATATCTGAAAATTCAATCTTATAAACTGAGCCAAAAACCAATAACGACCTTGTATGCAGCGGCTTTTGTATACTTGGAGCAAGCTCTAGCTTATTTCTTTGTGCATGCACCCAGTCTTTTTTGCTCTTTAGCCAATTTTCTAAAGCGACCTCACACACGTTATAGGGAGCTGTCACGACCACTTGATCTGGTGTGACTTTAATTGCAACCGTCTTTCTTCGTTTACTAAGCTTTAATTGATAATCAAACATTTTTAAGAATTTTTTTTACTTCACATTCAATACCATAAATTTACTGCTACCTTTAGTGTAATAAGACTATAAAGGGGTTAATTTATGAAAGATAAACCTACTTGCCAATATCAATCTCCCGATGGCCATCGTTGCCAAGAAATCGATATGGGTTCTGGTCTTTGCTTTTGGCATGACGCAAAGTTCGATAAAAGTGGGCTTGAATTATCGCAAAAACTAGAACGTTATGCCAAGCGTGGTGGTCTTCTGCAAGGTTTGGAGTTGAAAAGAGCGAATCTAGAGGGACTAAACCTTGTCAAACATAATGACCATACTGGTTACGACTTATCATATAGTAACTTTTATCGTGCGAATTTAAGAGGCGCGCACTTATTTAACAACAAAATTGAAAATGCATCTTTAATGAAAGCCGATCTGCATGATGCCAATTTGCATTGCTGTAAGCTTTCAAATTCCAACCTATTGGGCATAAAGCTAAACAATACTCGTATCGATAACATAGATTTAAGTGGTAAGTTACAGCAAGAGAATGAAGCAAGCTTAGCAGCCAAAGAGAAACGAACTGAAGATGCCGCTGACTTCTTCTTACAATCTGAAGAGACATACCGCACACTGAGAAAAGGCGCTGAGCAACAAGGTCTTTTTGAAATGGCAGGTAATTATACTTACAAAGAACTGCGTATGCGTCATTATCAATACCCAACTCATTCAAAAAAACGCTTTATGAGTGCGGCTGTTGACCTGCTCTGTGGTTATGGTGAAAAACCCGCAAATGTGATCCGTTTCAGCCTTTCAATGATTGTATTTTGCGCACTGATGTATTTCCTGTTTGGCATCAGTTATCAGAATGAAGTGCTTTCTATAAATTTTTCACAAAGCTTTTCTGACAATATAAGTGCACTGCTTAACAGTTTTTATTTTAGTGTAGTGACATTTACAACTCTGGGTTATGGCGACATAACCCCCATCGGATTTTCACGCTTTATTGCCACAGTTGAAGCATTTACAGGTAGTTTCTCATTGGCATTATTCGTAGTCGTCTTTGTAAAGAGAATGACGCGTTAGCATATCGGTAAGTATGAAAAGTCGCTACATGCGACTTTTGACTCTGTTTGTGGCAACACTATTTGCAGGGTCATCAGGCCAAAAATGTTTTGGATAGCGTCCTTTCATTTCTTTTTGCACTTCTTTGTAACTTGTTCCCCAAAAATTTGCTAAGTCTTGCGTAAGCTGTAAAGGACGTTGTGCTGGAGATAATAACTCCATTAACAAAGGAAGGCGCCCCTCGCATAATTTTGGGGTTTCAAGCATGCCAAACACCTCTTGCATTCGAACGCTCAGTTTTGCAGGCCCCTCTTCCTGATAAGTAAGTTTTATATTTGACCCTGAAGGCACTTGTATTTTGACTGGCAAGAGTTTCTCTAACGCTTGCTGTTGAGACCACTCTAGACAACTCATGAGTGCATCTTTGAGCGCGAGTTTAGTTAACGCGTCGTACTGTTTAACTTGCTCTAAATATGGATATAACCATGTTAAATCTGCGATTAACGCATGCTCCGATAAATCTCTGAATGTGTCAGGATAAAACTTGCAGGCGAGCTTAAGGCGCGTAAGTAACTGCTCACACTCGCCATATGATTTAAATAATGATAGACCTTGTTTAGCTATCAAACTTAACCAAGCTTGCGTTCTTGCTTGTGTGTCAATTTCGGCTCTGCTTGGCTTGCTAGAAAGGGTTATTTGACCAAGGCGTTCTCGGTCTTCATGAATAAACTTGAGTTGCTTTTCATCAAATTCGCAAACTGTTTGTTGGCTTATCAAGTACGGAAGATAAGCATTTAGCTCTTCAATATGTAAGGGAGTCGCACTAAACACTTGCATCCCCTTTTCCCCTCCCAGGGATACAATAGCTAAGTACTCAGCAACTGGCCACACTTGTTCATTAACTTTGACACCTGCACCGTTTGCCATTAAAAAGCCTTGCCCTCTACGTTTTGCGATACGATCGGGGTAAGCCAATGCAATAAGGAGTGGCACGGCGGATATAGGGAGCTCTGCAGGTTTTGCAATTTTAAGCCTTTTACACCAGTGCTGATAGGCTTGCTTGAAGCTTGATGTTGGCCTACTAAGCATTGCAGATAGTGCAATCACTACATCAGGGTTATGTTGTTTTCCCTCCTCCCATAGACTAACCAATGCACATGCCAAGGCAGTAATATCCGGGATATCAACTTCAAGTTGTTGGGCTTTTAATATCATATGGGCGTGTCTTGGTTCAGTACCAAAACTATGGATCTGAGCGCCTAATGGAGTTAATTTTCCGTTGGCATCCAAGACTTCTAACATCTGCAGTAATTGAGTCGCTTGCTCTTGTTGAGCTGGCGAAGGCTGATCAAGTAATGGCAGAGCTGACACTTCTGCTCCCCACACTTTGGCTTCGAGCATTAAGGCACTAATATCTGATGTTTTTATCTGGGGTAAATCGTGGGCTATGCGTCGGTCGAACTGCGTTTTTTCACCCAGTCTATAAACAACTCCCGGCTCAATACGCCCCGCACGCCCCGCCCTTTGCACCGCCGACGCTTTTGAGATTGACTGCGTTTGAAGCTCACTCACACCGGTGTTCAAGTTGTAGACCGCAGCGCGTTTTTTGCCACAGTCTATCACTACTCGAACACCTTCAATGGTCAAAGACGTTTCGGCCACATTGGTGGTCAAGACCACCTTTCTTTTTCCTTGAGGTGCTGGAGCAATTGCGGCTTGCTGTTGTTGTTTATTTTGTTCGCCAAATAAACTGACGACGTCAATATTGTCACCCAATTCACCTAAATTTTGCGCCACAAAATTGATCTCTTTTTGACCTGGAAGAAAAACCAAAATACTGCCAGATTGCTCCTCAATCGCTTTATGTATTACGCTTGGTATGGCTGCTAACCACTCTCGTTCGCTACGAAGTGGCACATACATTTCTTCAACAGGGTAGCTTCGGCCCTCTGAGCTAATTAGAGGACATTGTAAAAACTGCTGATAACGCTCGGAGTCTAAAGTCGCAGACATGACTAAAATTTTAAGGTCATCTCTCAATGCGCTTTGGCTTTCTAATGATAAAGCCAACGCGGTATCCGCTTGTAATGAGCGCTCATGAAACTCATCAAAGATAATTAAATCTATGCCATCTAATTCTGGATCTTGCTGGATTATCCGTGTCAAAACACCTTCAGTGACAATTTCTAAACGTGTTCGGGAGCTGACTTTCGCCTCTTGCTTTATTCTTAATCCGATTTGCTCGCCGACTTGTTCTCCTAATTGTTGAGCTAAGAAATTAGCAATATTGCGAGCAGCGAGTCGGCGAGGCTCAAGCATGACTATTTTTTTAAACTGCCCTGATAACATGAGTTGTAATGGCAACCAAGTTGATTTACCTGCACCTGGTGGCGCTTGTAGTAATACACTAGAATTAGAAGATAAAGATTCGGACAGTTGTGAATATACAGATTCAATCGGCAGCACAATTACGCTCATGATAAAACTTTTTTCGCTAGTTTATCACGGTACTAAGAATATCCTCACGGTTTGAGATCACTTTAAGTTTACCCTGCTCTATCAATTGCTTGGTACCATTAACAATTTCTTCGGCGCTGAGTGTATTTTCAATATTCGCTTCTGTAACCCCAACCCATGCATTCCTGCCACCGTTTTTAGACATATATAGACAAACATCTGCAAGCTCTATGGTTTGTTCCCAGTCAAGTAAAGCTACACTTCGGTGAAGAGGATATGATGTAAAGCCGAAAGAAGCTGTTATTGGAATATTTATGTCGTTATCTATAAATTCATAAGTCTCAATATTGACTCTGATCCGCTCTAGGATTTCTGCTGCTGAGTCACGTGAGATATTTGGCATTAATAATAAAAATTCTTCCCCACCCCAACGAATAATGACATCATTCTGCCTAATCGTTTGTTTCAATACCGTCACAAAAGATTTCAATACTGTATCACCTGCACTATGTCCATAAGTGTCATTGACCCGCTTGAAGAAATCTATATCAATCAAGCACATAATCGTTGACTCAGTCAAAATCTCAGTAGGTAAATATTCATCAATATGAGTGAACAAAAAGTGGCGATTATAGGCTCCGGTCAAGCTATCTGTGTAACTCAGTGCTTGAAGCTGTTTATTTCTAATTGCCAGCTCCTGTGTGCGCTGAGCAACTTGCTGCTCAAGCATTTTCAGCGTGCGTTTATTTTGCCAGCGCCAATACATAAAAAATAGCAATGTAAAAAGCAATACAACGATTAAAATTACACGCTGTTGAAGTAACGCCGTATTTTCTATTGCTTGCATTTGTTGCGTGATCTTTTGCTCTTTTAGAGCATTGTCTTTTTCAAGCAATGATAGTTGCTGCCTTTGCTGATCAAAATCAAATCTTGCTTCTAGTTGTAATAGCTTATTATTTCTCTTTTGAAGGTCTAAGGCTTTTTGCGTAAACGCATAGCGTTTTAAATATAAATGTGCCCATTGATAATCTTGGATTTGAGCGAAACTAGAAGCTAATGTATATTGCAGTTGAGCTTGCTCTTCTAAAAAGCGAGTATGAAACGTACTTTGAAGACCATCCTGAGCCATTAAAATAGCCTTAGCAAACATACCAGCCTGCAAATAAGCTTCGGCTTGTAAAACTTTGATCACCAATTGCGTGTGCTGAATCTGTGACCCTTGATTAACCTGATTAATTTGATTGAGTAACTCTTGCGCAATGCCAAATTTACCCAGTTTGAGCTTCACTTTTACCTTTTCAATAAGCAAGTCTATATAGACCTTCTTACTCATATTTTCTTTTTTTAATGCTTCATCAATAATATAAGATGCTTGCAGATAACTTTCTTGTGCAAAAAACAGTCTCGCTTTCCATAAGTATACTCTTGAAATAAGGTGGCTGTTTTTAGGTAATTGATTGATAAGAATATCAATACTTTGCATTTTTTCAGCGGCTTGCTTGTTACGTTCTAGTGACAGCTCTAATCGAATGATTGACAAGTAAACATTAATTAAAAAAGCTGGCTCAGCAAGCTCTATTGCAATATCTAACGCACCTTGTTTAAGTATTAAACTCTCTCTATAGTCTCCATAAAGGCGCTGTAATAGTGCAATTAGTAGCATAGCTTCTGCTTGCACTTTTTTGTTATCTAGTGCTTTAGCTTCTTGTTCTAATGCTTTTAAGTTGGGTAACAATTTAAGATCATAAGTCGAAAAGACTGCTTTTTTATATACCTCAAGCTTTGCTGGCAACTCTGCAAAACTTTTAGTTTGAACTTTCGCAGTAGGCGTTTTGCTGATCACTTCAAAGCAAGTAAAAATAACAAACAATGCAAAAAAACGAGTTGTTAACTTGATCATGGTTGTCCTGGTTTGAGCATTTGAATGTTAATAGTTTGCCAATCCTTGACCTTTTCATTGATAAAACCTGATTGCTTCAACGCTTTTTCAATTGTGCCATTGTTCCTTAGCATCTCGAGGCCTTTGTTGAGTGCTTCGAATACGGCACGACCTTCTGGGTGGCGCTTACTAACTACAAAATGCCTTGAATCAGGTAAGAAAACCTTTAAATCATTAACAGGCACATAAAGGCGGTTTTCAAAGTTTAGCTCCAAAGTAGAACTTACACTGAAATTGATTAACATAGCATCCACAACGCTGGTCTCAACCATTTCAAGCATGGTCTCCCAAGGCCCAATGAAACTCACAATGTTAAGGTCAGTATTATGAAGAGCTCGCCAATCTACTTTCCACCGAGGATTCGCAACGACGGTTAACTTTTCTAGCTGTGTTTTGGCTAAGTTATGTAGATGCACATTTCTTTTTGCAACGTATAAGCCAGCTTCGTACTCTCCAAACTTGACGATAGGCTCACTGACAAAAAGCGATCCTCTATAATTTAAAATATCTTCATGCCAAACAGAACGAGCAAGAATTAAACTATCACCTGCAATCAAGTCAGAATACTCTAAAATATTTATAGAAGGTTTAGGGTTAAAAATTACAGGTCTGTCTATGCCACCAAGCTTTAACGCTTGCTGCAGCAGAATCATCTCTATAATTTCTATATGAGACCCTTTCGTAGAAGCATGAAAATCTTTTATTTCATAGGGTGAGCGTCCATTCAAAAATCGATAATAGCGCTGTGTAAAATTCTCGCTATACATAATGTCAACAACAAGCGGACTTTGTGAGAAACACCAGTTCGGCAGTAAGAGAAAGAGAGAAATAACAACAAACCGCATAAACACCACACCACGACATAAATGCAAAACTATGCACTTTTTGTGGATATTATATGAGCGAGAGTTTTTATAGCAACAAATTTAATGCAAAAGGATTAATTAAACCCTAAGCTTGAGTACAAAAAATTTACAAAAAGAATAATTTAAGGCTCAAAAAAAATATTTTCTATAAACTTATTTTTACAACTTTAAAATGCTACCAGGGCACAATCTAAAACTAATCAAATAGAATCTTCATCAGTATTTCAATCCTTTTTAGATAGATGCTATTATCGGCGAAAATAGTCTTTCAGTGCTGTAATCATGGAAAAATACGAAGAGCTACTCGTCTCAATAAGAAAAGTCATCCGTGCGATTGATTTACATTCGAAGCAATTAAACAAATCATCGGGCTTAACTGGGCCTCAATTACTTATCATGCAAGAAATTGCGCGTGTTAAAGGTGTGACAGCAAGCCAAGTTGCGAAACAAATTAACCTCAGCGCTGCGACAGTAACAAATATATTAGATAGACTCGAAAACAGAGGCTTAATTCAACGAGTAAGAAGCTCAGAAGATAAACGTCGCGTTGGTTTATTTCTATCTGAAGACGGTAAAACAGCTCTGATTGATGCACCTCAACCTCTTCAAGAGCACTTTATTCAAAAGTTCTGTCAACTTGAAGAATGGGAGCAATCTCTCCTTCTCTCTTCAATGCAGCGCATAGCCTCTATGATGGATGCCTCTGAAATTGACGCAGCTCCGGTACTTGAGATAGACCCAATGCATTTGAGTAGTCAAAAACAAGAAGCTGAATAGTAACCAACGATTTAAAACTGGGTAAACTCTTAATCTGAGCCCAGTTTTAATTTAAGAAACCATAAGTTAAGAGACTGAAACTCATCCTCGATACGATTATTATTTGTTAGCCTACCGCCATACTCATACTGTTGTTGGGCAAAAATCTTGTTAACAGGTAACGACGTCGCTAAACATAATGTGTAGATGTAATCTATACTTTGCTGCTGCAAAAATTGCTTTACTTTGTTTAATAGTGCAGAAGCGATACCTTGATTTTGAAATTTCGTCATAACACCTAAATCATAGATACGCGCATTATTCGATTCGCTATCGAGCTCTACACGCAGACAGGCTACTATCACGCCCATGTAATCAGCACAATAATATTGTACCCCATCATTCATACTGTTTTTGATAAATTCTTCATTACTAACGGGGGAGGAATAATTAGTGTACACATGGCCATATAACTTACTCAAAGCACGAATATCTGTCAGGTTACAACTTCTAAACTGCACCGGTTCGTTAAATTTACCTGGGTGCCAAGGGGATGATGACAATGCTTTAGATACAATGTCATCATATTGAGATACTAATTCACTGTTTTCTCTTTCTTTATCGAGAAAATAAGAAATAAAGACCGCGTCTTCTGCACCAAAATAACCCGGCACTGTTGCCTCGATTTTATAGCCCTTTTTAAGAAATGATAAAAGTTGCGAATCTTTTATCTTTGCAATAATTTTGCCATACCCTTGCGAAAGCGCGACTTGGAGTAATGCATCATGAAACGTGTTAGGAGTTTTTATAGTTGCGTCAGTAACGTAAATCCGGCTATTTAGCTGACCATGGCGGATTTGATTAAATTCAACAGTCTCAACACAGTCGTAATAACTACTTGATACGGCTGTCATGCTCTCTCCATAAAAGTTAATGCTAGAAAACACTTACTAAATTCAAGCTATTCAAAAATTAATTTGATTTATAACTTTAACGCAAACACACCATTCCAATACCAACAAAAATTAAAGCTAACAATATCATAGTGTTGAATATGTAAAATAGGGTGTGGAAATACAAAGTGGCTTTCAAATACTTTGTAGTCGAAGCATATTATCAATTATTAGAACTCGAATCAAATTGCCATAAAAGAAACAAAATACATAAATTCACTCAATTTATAGTTAAATTCTGAGTATTCACTGCAAGACAACTTACCTTTTTAGCCAAAGTAACGGTATTCTTACCCTCTAAATACCACCATAAACCATATTTAAAGCCTTAAAACTCACAAAAAAAATAATTCCAACTATAAATTTAACTGCTCAAATCAAAATTATTCTCGCCATTAAAAATACAAATATATCAAGTTAAAACAACAACATAAAATTAGCCAACTCAAAAATCAAAACAATTCAAACCCTGTTCAGCTTGAAAAATTAATTAGAACTCTATAGGATTTATTTTAATTGAACGGTCAATTAATAAAAAGTTATGCCAAAAGTAGGAATGGAACCAATACGTCGTCAACAACTTATTGAAGCAACGTTAGAGTCGGTCGCAGAAGTGGGCTTACATGCCACGACCATAAACAGTATCAGTAAGAGAGCAGGCTTATCCTCAGGGATCATTAGCCATTACTTTGGGGGCAAACAAGGTCTCATCGAGGCCACTGTACGCTTTTTATTAAACAGTTTGAAAACCAGTTTAATCAGTAAAACTCAGCAACCTTGCTCTGCTGAAGAACGGTTAATGTTTATTGTTGAGGCTAACTTTTCAGTTATTCAACAACAAACCAGTAGTACCAAAACTTGGTTAAGTTTTTGGGCGCAATCAATGCATGATGAACAATTGCACCGATTACAAACCGTAAATGCAAAACGCTTATACAGTAACTTAGCATTTTCTTTCAAAACGTTAATGCCAGAAAACGATGCCAAACGTGCTGCTAAATTAGCGGCCGGTATGATCGATGGCTTATGGCTGAGGGCTGTTTTAAGTAAGGCCTCAGAGCAAGAATTTAAGCAAGCTGAGCAGCTTGCAAAACATTATGTGTCTTCCCTCATTTCATCTTGTGGAGCTTAAAAATGACCACACCTGTTTATCAAAATTTTATCCATGGCCAATTTGTGCCGAACCAGAGCAAAGAAACTTTTGCAGTGAAAAACCCTGCCACTGACGAAGTAATTTATCATGTCGAAGTTGCAGATGAGTCAATTCAAGAAAAAGCAATTGCCAGTGCACGCGAAGGTTTTGCAGCTTGGTCAGCAATGGCCCCAATCGAAAGAAGTAGGATTCTAAACAAAGCCGTTTACTTATTACGTGAGCGTAACGACGAGCTAGCAAAAATCGAAGTATTAGACACAGGTAAACCAATTCAAGAAGCAGATTGTGTCGACATTCAAACTGGCGCCGATGTAATTGAATATTTTGCAGGTCTTGCACCAACACAAGTCGGCACACAACAACCTGTTGGTAACGACTTTTTCTATACCCGCAAAGAACCTTTGGGTATTTGTGCAGGTATCGGTGCATGGAACTACCCGCTGCAAATTGCCTGTTGGAAATCTGGTCCCGCTCTTGCTGCCGGTAACACTTTAATCTTTAAGCCATCTGAAGAAACACCACTAGGTGCAATTAAACTGGCTGAAATCTTCATTGAAGCAGGCATGCCAGAAGGTGTATTCAACGTTGTGCAAGGTGCTGCTGAAGTCGGACAATGGCTGACAACACATCCTGAGATCGAGAAAGTATCGTTCACGGGCGAAGTTGGCACAGGTAAAAAAGTCATGCAAAGCGCCGCATCGAATTTAAAAGATGTGACCATGGAGCTTGGCGGCAAATCACCATTAATCGTATTTGATGACGCCGATATCACAGAAGCTGTAAGTGCGGCCATGTTAGGTAATTTTTATACTCAGGGTGAGATCTGTACTAACTGTACTCGTGTGTATGTTCACAAATCGGTTTATACGCAATTTATTAAAGAGCTTAAAGCGCGCACTGAAGCAAATATTATCGCAGGAGATCCCCTTGATCCTAATGTTAATCTGGGCGCGCTTATTTCTAAAAAGCACCAAGGTTTGGTACTGGATTACATCGAAAAAGGCAAAGCCGAGGGTGCCACTTTACTAACCGGTGGCCATGCTTTATCGCCTGAGTCTGCCCCTAATGGTTACTTCGTTGCACCGACTATTTTTACTGACTGTACTGACGACATGACCATTGTCAAAGAAGAGATCTTTGGTCCAGTTATGAGCGTGTTAGTTTTCGAGGATGAAGCTGATGTGATCACGCGCGCTAACAATACTGAACTAGGGTTAGGCGCCGGTGTATTTAGTCAAAATATTCAACGCGCGCACCGTGTTATCCACCAGCTTAAGGCCGGTATTTGTTGGATAAATAGCTATGGCAACTCCCCTGCCGAAATGCCAGTTGGCGGTTACAAACAATCAGGTATCGGTCGCGAGAATGGCATCGAAACTTTAAATAGCTACACACAAACCAAGTCTGTTTATGTGGGTATGAGTCAAATCGAAAGCCCATTTTAGGAGTCTATCATGCAGTACGATTACATCATCGTCGGTGCAGGCTCTGCGGGCTGCGTACTGGCAAACCGCCTTTCAGCTGATGCTAAAAATAAAGTGCTATTACTAGAAACCGGTGGCTCTGATAAAAGTATTTTTATCAAGATGCCTACGGCGCTGTCTATTCCAATGAATACTGACAAATATGCATGGCAATTTCATACTGAAGCTGAACCTTATTTAGACAACCGAAAAATGCACTGCCCACGTGGTAAAGTGCTTGGTGGGTCGTCCTCAATTAATGGCATGGTGTATGTAAGAGGTCACGCCAAAGATTTTGATGAATGGCAAGCGCACGGTGCACAAGGCTGGGATTACCAAGCCTGCTTGCCTTACTTCAAAAAAGCTGAGAGCTGGTATCAAGGTGAGGATACCTATCGTGGTGGTGCTGGTGAACTGGGCGTCAACAACGGTAATGAAATGAAAAACCCGCTTTATAGCGCCTTTATTGAGGCGGGCGCTCAAGCTGGGTACCCAGTCACAAATGACTATAACGGTGAGCAGCAAGAAGGCTTTGGCCCAATGCACATGACGGTAAAAGACGGTATGCGTAGCTCAACCTCTCGCGAGTATTTAGATCCAATTAAACATCGCAACAATTTAACTGTCGTCACAGGTGCCCTTGTCAGCAAAGTATGTTTGCTCGATAAAAAAGCCACAGGCGTTGAATATCGTGTTAATGACAAAGTATGCCAAGCTGATGCTAGTAAAGAAGTTATATTAAGCGCGGGCCCAATAGGTTCTCCTCATATTCTGCAATTATCTGGTATCGGTGATCGCGAAGTCTTAGAAAATGCGGGTATCGAAGTTAAGCATGAGTTGCCGGGAGTCGGTCAAAACTTACAAGATCACCTTGAGTTTTACTTTCAATACAAATGTAAAAAGCCGATTACTTTAAACGGTAAACTTGGCTTGATTTCAAAGGGCTTGATCGGCACTGAATGGGTGTTTAATAAGTCAGGTCTTGGCGTCACTAACCATTTTGAGTCTTGTGCTTTCATTCGCTCAAAAGCTGGTATTGAATGGCCTGATATTCAATATCACTTTTTGCCAGCGGCGATCCGTTACGATGGTCAGTCTGCATTTGATGGTCATGGTTTCCAAGTGCATGTTGGACATAACAAGCCTAAGAGTCGTGGTAGCGTGACCATTCAATCAAGTGACCCACTCGTGCCACCAAAAATTCAGTTTAATTACTTGCAACACCAAGAGGACATTGAGGGCTTTAGAGCCTGCGTTCGCCTCACGCGAGAGATCATCTCTCAACCTGCCTTTGATGAGTATCGCGATGGCGAAATTCAACCTGGTGAACATATTCAAACTGATGAACAGATTGACGAATTTGTTCGACAAGCCGTTGAGAGTGCCTACCACCCTTCATGTTCATGCAAGATGGGCGAAGATGAGATGGCCGTTGTGAACTCGCAAACCCAAGTTCACGGTATTCAAGGCCTGAGAGTGGTGGACTCTTCCATTTTTCCAACAATTCCGAATGGCAATTTGAATGCACCGACTGTCATGGTCGCTGAAAAAGCTGCAGATATGATTTTAGGTAACGCGCCATTGGCACCTATGAATGCCAAGGTGCATTTGCATGAAGATTGGCGAAACAAACAAAGATAAAGAATCACACAGGTGCACTTTATTGCTGCACCTTGTTCTCAATGTGAGCCGTTTAGGTTGAATGAGAGCAACGACATATAACAATCATAACGGGAGAAAATATGAGTTATTTCTACTTATTTTGGGAGGGTGACAATGACCTTATGGCTTAGTGCGGGCATTTTATTTACACTACTTTCAATTGCTTTCATTATTTACAAATGGGGCAACGTCGAAGTGGTCGGTGTGACACCGGTCAAAACCTTTACCTTTATTGCTATCTTGTTTACTTCAGGCCTAGATGTTGGCTTAGTGATGTTTCCTCTCACTGAGTTTGCAGGTTATGCAGACATAAACGCAAGCCCAGAATATGGCTTCACAAACCCACTTGCTATTGAGTTTGGTTTTTGGGGCTTTTTGATCTGGGGATTCTACTTCCTTACCTGCTTTTATTTCTGTGTAATTGAACCTAAAGTAAAGTTCTTCGAGCTCCCTCTTGTTAAACTACTTAATAATGTTGTGATCATTGGCACCTGTGCGTTTACAGCATACCTATTACTTTCAAACCTGCCTTGGTATTTGCCGAGCATGGGGGACGGTGAGTCAATCATTCCAACTTTCTACCTCATTGTATTTGCAGCCATCGCGTTTGCCGTGTATTCAAGCACTGATATTAAGTATGTGCGCTTTTTAAGTATCACTACCACTTGGGTATTCATTGGGTTAATTGCGTTAATGTGGGCCAATGCCTTCGTATTTGGTGACAGTGCGATTTCGGGTTACTTCAATAACTTTGCTTTGATCGGTGACTATTTTGCCAACATGCATCAGTTTGTATTGCCGATTAATGATTACCATGAGTTTTACTTATTCTGGTGGTTTGCTTGGAGCATTATGATCGGTCAATTTACTTCACGTTTCGTGGGTGGACTAAAGACCTATCAAGTACTCGCTGCGATGTTGATATTCCCTTCAATTCCAATTGCGGCTTGGTTTGCGGTGCTTTATCACTACCATGAAGCTGGCATCGCAACAGATGGCCTAGTGAATTTTGCCATGGTGTTCGTTGGCATTGTATTTGTGATCAACTCTCTCGATTCGCTTGTACGTTTATATACCGATAATTTAGGGATCACAGTTCAAAAACTTGGTAAAGCTAAATACATCGCGCTGAACATCGCCGCGCTATCTCTGCTAACCCTACTTTTCAAACTCAACTTTTTACAGATCCAATGGGTTGGCGCCATTGTGATCGGCATTTTCTTCGCCTGTTTTGGTTACATCTTGGTGCAAAAATACAAAGCCGTAGCCAATATTGAAGGTTCACCAAAAGAAAATGAAATCGACTATACAAAAATAGAAACAGTAAGCTAATTATGACAACAATGATCAAAACATCTCTTATTTCTCTCGCGCTATGCTCAAATTTGGCAATGGCAGATTGGAGTACAACTGTGACTGGCGCATCTGATTATACTTTCAATGGTGTTAGCCAAACCGATAACGGCCCTGCTATTCAAGCGAGCCTTGATAAAGCATTCGATAATGGCGTATATGCTGGCTCTTGGGCATCGAATGTCGATTTTGGTACCGACACTAATTTAGAGTGGGACTTCTATGTAGGCCGCTACGCTGAATTAAACAGCCAATGGAGCATTGATTATGGTATCGCTTATTACACGTATCATGGTGAAAGCGCTTCTAGCGACGGTAACTACCCTGAAGTATACGCCAAGTTCGGTTTTAACAATGAGCTAGGTAATACCGAGTTTAACTTCTGGTATAGCTGGGATTACTTCGGAACAGATGCAGGCCATACAATTGCGATGATAGCGCACACCATTGAGCTTGCGCCAAACCACAATTTAAGAGCCAGCTTTGATATCTCAAACTCATTAGATGGTGATAAATATAGTTGGCAAGCAACTGATAAGTCTTACCATCACTATCGTTTAGCGTATCAAACAAGCTACGAAGGTTTTAATATTGAAGTGGCTGCTGAAAATACTAACTTAGATTGGGATACAGCCGATGAACGCGTTGTACTCTCACTATCACGTACATTTTCACTGTAAATAATTAATAAAATCTTAATGAAGAAGGAAGTGACCTTCACTTCTTTCTTTTATTACTTTGGCTACTCTACCTTAACAACAGGTCGTTTGATACAGGTTTGACTTAAAAGGCATTTTAACGTGTCTTTAACTCTTTCAGCTTCAAACTCAATCAACTCTATTTCTGGTGCTTGTATGGCACCACGCTCAATGTCTTTTAAAAGTGTCTCGCCCATAAAACATAAATGCTGCTGCGCACATAAACTATTTGCCAGCCAAGCACCTGCAATCGACACCACGCCAATATTAGGCGCTTTTTCGAATAGTAACTCTTCGGGGATCGCAGAAAACCCATTTAGACAAGCTATACGCCCACAGAACCTTAGTTTTTGAATATCTTGAACGACGCTTTCTTTGCCAACTGTATTGATCACACAATCAAAGCCGTCAGGACCAATTTCATGTTTTATTTGTGCACAGATTGCATCGTCTTTTTTACTACAATCAAACACAAAGTCAGCACCCAGTTTTTTCAAACGTTTATGATGTGGCTTTTGAGCAAACGCAAATACTTGTGCTCCTTGTTTTTTTGCATACTGGATCGCAAAATGAGCCACTGCACCTTGTGCACTGTTGATTGCGAGTGTATCCCCTTCTTGCAGCTTAATTTTTTCAAGTGCAAGTAATGCCGCCATTCCCGAGTTTGGCAATGCTACAGCTAATTCGCTTTCGATTTGCTCTGGTAACTCAGAAACCGCATGATTTGGCATAACAGTAAATTGCTTTAGCATGCCTTGTTCTGCAAGGTTCGCATGAAATAAAACCCGTGCGCCTTTAGCCGGAAATACCCCTTTTGGTGCGTCAACAACCGTACCCACAGCATCTGAACCCAAAATATGCGGATATTGCCACTGGCTAAAGCCTTTTACAGCAAAGCTGGCATCTAAATGATTTATCGCGACATACTCTACTTTTATCAACAGTTCATTACCTCTAGGAATAGGCAAATCGTGCTGTGTCATTTTCAAGTCGAAGTCAGCCCCATGTTGGCGTAACTCCAATGCATTCATTTTGTTGCTATCCTGGTACATGAGGCCTCCTCTTTTAAAGGTTAGATACTAATTGTGATGACCAGCCACCGCTCAATTCGCTATACGCTGCAACAGAAGCACTTAACCAATGGTTGCGGCTCAACACTTGGCTGCGCTCAGCACTGAGTACATCTTGTCTTGCTGCAAGTAAATCAAGGTAGGCTAATTGCCCTTCTTGATACCCCGCCTCAGCTTGTTGATAGGCAGCACGCGCGGCTTTTACAGTTTGCGTAGAGAGTGCAAATTGCTGCTGAGCATGTTGCAACGCACGCAAAGACAGTTCGGTTTGCGACAATGCATCGGTCAAAGTTTGCTTATAACTGTGATAGCTTGCTTCTGACAATGCAGTTTGAGCGTCAAGTTGAGCTAATAACTGCGGGTAACTGAATAAAGACCAATTAATGCTTGGCGTAACTTGCCAATTCGATTGGGTATTATTGAAGTTCATACCCGGCATATTTAATACGCCAGCAAAGGCCGATAGGCTAATATCAGGATAAAGCGCACGCTCTGCACTTTGTGCCAAATAACCTTGTTGATGTACCTTGGCCATCGCTGAACGAATATCACCGCGCTGCATGAGTGCGTCATCTGCCGATTGCACATTCACTGTTAAATTAAGTGCATCGTAGTCTGTTTGACTCAACACAGTGAAACTAAGTTCATCGGCACGTTTATCGGTTAGTGCACTTAGAATTTGCTCAACTTGGGCAAGCTCAACACCAATTTGAGGTAATCGCTGCTTAAGCTCAAAGTACTGCACACGTGTTCTGTTTAACTCAAGCTCAGTCGCTATGCCCTCTTCAATACGCACTTGAATGATCTCCATCGAGTCTTCGAGTGCTTTTAATTGGTTAAGGGTTAATGCATGTTGCTGTTGTAAGTTCTGCCATTGTAAAAAGCTACGAACAGACGTGCTAACTAGCTCAGTCAGTAACTGCTGATATTGCGCTTGGCTATCAACTGCAACCGCTTCTGCCGCTGAAGTAAGTGCAGCAATGCGACCCGATAAGTCCAGTTGCCAATTCACGTTACCACCCGCGGTTGCTGAACTCACAACATCTGCATTTGGATTTGTGCTACTAGGCGTATTAGAGCGGTTACCAGATACCGCTAAGCCACCTTGCGGCAGGTTTGCGCGTTGCTGCACTGATAACCCAGCAAGGGCGGCGCGCAAACGCGCCGACGATGCTTTTAAGTTTTGGTTTTTGTCCAATACATCAACCACAAATTGGTCTAACTCAGCGATGTTCAGTTGCTGCCACCAATTTTGTTCGCTTTGTTTCGCCACTTCAGATAACAACACATGTGTGCTTAACGCATTGCTGAAAGATTGCGACGTTTGCTGTGCTTGGTCAATATTTGGGGCACTTGCACATCCTGCCAACACAGCCAGAGCAATGCCCGATAACGTCATTTTAAATACGCGCATTTTATTGCTCCTTAGCCGTTACTAGACGATAGAATACTGGCGTGAATAACAAGCCAAATACCGTTACACCAATCATGCCGAAGAATACAGCATTACCCATTGCTTGACGCATTTCAGCCCCTGCACCTGATGCCAGTACCAGAGGTACTACACCTGCCGTAAAGGCAATTGATGTCATCAGTATTGGACGAAGACGTAAACGACACGCTTCAATAATCGCCTCTAGATGCGTTGCACCTTGTAAATGCTTATCTCTGGCAAATTCGACCATTAAGATTGCATTCTTAGAAGCCAGCGCAACCAGTACAATCAAAGCAATTTGCGTAAAGATATTATTATCGCCACCGAGCATGTATACACCTGCTAGCGCTGAGAAAATCGTCATTGGTACAATTAAAATAATCGACAACGGTAAACGTAAGCTTTCATATTGCGCTGCCAATACCATGAAGACCAATACAACCACCAGTGGGAATACATACACCATAGTATTACCCGCTAAGATCTGTTGATACGTCACCTCAGTCCACTCATAGGTGATCCCTTCTGGCAGTGTTTTCGCCAGTACCGCTTCAATCGCTTGTTGCGCTTGATCTGAGCTATAACCCGGTGCAGGGCTGCCGTTCAATTCAGCGGTAACATAACCGTTATAGTGCATCACACGATCAGGACCTGTGGTTTCTTCTACAGTCACAACAGAACCTAGAGGAACCATGAGACCTGCAGCATTGCGCACTTTTAAGTTGTTGATCTGCTCTTTCTTCGACCTAAACTTCGCTTCAGCTTGCGCTTTTACTTGATAAGTACGGCCAAACATATTGAAATCATTCACGTATGCAGAACCCAAATAGACTTGCAGTGCGTTGAATACTTCGTCTAACGGAATGCCTTGAATTAGCGCTTGCTCACGGTCAATGTTAATGTCCATTTGCGGTACTTGAATTCTAAAGCTTGAATATAAGCCCATGAGTGCTGGATCTTTTTGTGCAGCGCCAATGGTTGCTTGCAGTGCAGCAAACAGCGCTTCAAACCCTTGGTTACTTCTGTCTTCAATTTGAAGCTTAAAGCCACCCGTTGTGCCTAAACCCAGAATTGGCGGTGGTGGGAATACAGCCACAAACGCTTCATCAATGGCAGCAAAACGTTGGTTTAATTGCATGGCAATGGCAAAGGCTGACAAGCTAGGGTCATTACGTTCGCTAAAATCATCCAGTGGCGTGAAGACAATGCCGCTATTGGTGCTGTTGGTGAAGCCATTTACCGATAAACCAGGGAAAGCAACCGTATGCGCAACGCCCGGTACTTCCAAGGCAATCTCTTGCATTTGCTTAATAACTTCTTCAGTTCTATCAAGACTTGCCGCATCAGGCAGTTGTGCCACTGCAACTAAATATTGCTTGTCTTGCTGAGGAATAAAGCCACCCGGTACAGAGTTAAATAAGCCAATTGTTGAGCCAACTAAAGCAAGATACACCACACCGACAACCACACTCATACGGATCAGCTTTTTCACAACTTTTTCGTAGCCTTGTGCGCCTTTATCGAATAAGCGGTTGAATGGTTTGAATAACCAAGTACCGAATAACGCGTTCAGCAGTTTTGTCAGCTTATCTTGTGGTGCATCATGTGGCTTTAATAAAATTGCCGACAATGCAGGTGATAACGTTAATGAGTTAAACGCTGAAATAAGTGTTGAAATAGTAATGGTTAATGCAAACTGCTTATAAAATTGTCCTGAAAGACCGGTAATAAACGCCGTAGGGATGAATACCGCACACAGTACAAACGCAATCGCGATAATTGGGCCTGTTACTTCACTCATCGCGATTTTTGTGGCCTCAAATGGGCTATGACCATCGGCAATATTACGCTCAACGTTTTCAACAACAACAATGGCATCATCCACAACAATACCGATTGCCAACACAAGACCAAACAGCGACAAGGTATTAATAGACACACCTAGTAATTGCATGATGGCAAAAGTACCAACCAATGAAACTGGCACAGCAATTAGAGGAATAATAGAGGCGCGCCAAGTTTGTAAGAACAACACTACGACCACAACAACCAATAGAATCGCTTCAGCCAGGGTTGCAATCACGGCATCGATTGAGCCGCGTACGAAAACTGTTGGGTCATAAGCAATTTCATACGTCATGCCTGCAGGAAAATCTTGCTGCAAACGCGCCATAGTTTCACGCACATCATCCGACAGCTGAATTGCGTTTGAGCCAGGGCGCTGAAATACCGGCATCGCGAGTGCTGGCTGGTTATCTAGCATAGCTCGCAATGCGTAGTTCTCTTGGCCCAGTTCAATTTTAGCGATGTCTTTAAGACGCGTAAGCTGACCGTTTTCACCCACTTTGATAATGACTTGCTCAAATTCTTCGATGCTTTCTAAACGCCCTTTAACGTTTAACAGAATTTGAAATTGGTTTTCTTCAGGCGAAGGTTGTGCACCTAAAGAACCCGCAGCCACTTGTTGGTTTTGCGTACGCAAAGCGCCCATTACATCTGTCGCTGTGAGGTTACGAGCCGCTAATGCATCTGGATTTAACCACACACGCATTGAATATTTTGAGCCACCAAATAGCTGTAAGTCACCCACACCCGGTAAACGCTTAAGCTCATCTTTGATATAAATATCAGCATAGTTGGCCATATAAGCGGTATCTTGAGCGCCATCAGGTGAAACCAAGTGCACCACCATCGCCAAGTTTGGTGACGACTTTTGTGCCGTCACACCTAAACGTTGCACTTCCTGTGGTAAACGCGGCAAAGCGTTATTTACACGGTTTTGAACCTGTACTTGCGCTTGGTCAAGATCAGTCCCCAGTGCAAATGTCACAGTTAACGTCAAACGGCCATCACTGGTAGCTTGAGAAGAGTGATAAAGCATATTCTCTAAGCCATTTAGCTCTTGCTCAAGGGGCGTTGCAACTGTTTGTGAGATAACTTTTGGGTTGGCACCCGGATACGTTGCGTTTACCACAACCGTAGGTGGTACCACTTCTGGATACTCACTTACTGGTAGCTGAAACAATGAAATTGCTCCAGTGATCACGAAGATCAGAGAGAGCATGGCCGCGAATATGGGCCTTGAGATAAAAAAGTGTGAAAAGTTCATAATACTCTCTACTTCGCTGCGCTAACTAATAAATCACTTGAGGTATTTGTAGACTTAAGAACAAACTGAGTATTCTCAAAATTAAATGCCACCTTATTCGGTGTAATTGGCATACCCGGACCAACGCGTGCAGGACCATTGACTGCAATGCGGTCGCCACGTACTAAACCACTTTTAATGGCACGATACGCCCCGTAGCGCTCACCAAGCTCAACCAAGCGATATTGCAAGGTGTTATTTTCATCGACGGTTAAAACAAAGCGGTTCTTGAGATCAGTACCAATTGCGCGCTCCGGTACAATTGCCAAAGTTTTTGGCGTTTGTGCAGCCATTGAAATACGTGCAAAGGCACCCGGCTTTAAGTTATGCGCTTGCGCGTCAAAAACTGCACGAACACGCAACGTACCAGTTGTTGGGTTGATTTCGTTATCAATAAAGTCGACTTTACCTGCAATTGGCTGTTGGCTATTGATACGTTGTAATTGCACCATCACGCCAGTATCTGCATTCATGCCAGCAAACTGCTTGCTCCAAGTGCGTTCGTCTACATCAAAATACGCATAAACTAAGTCATCAGAAACAATGGTTGTAAGGGCTGTATCGCCCGCACTCACATAGTTACCTTGCGTGACATCTGCACGAGAAATAACGCCGCTGATAGGCGCAGTTACTTGGCTAAACTCTAGGTCTAATTGCGCTTTTTCAAGCTGTGCAGCAATGGCATTTTTGTTTGCGATGGCACGACGCAAAGTCGCGTCGCGTTGATCTGCTTGCTCTGTCGACATGGCATTTTTAGCAACCAAACGTTGTGCGCGCTCCGCTTCGCCTTGCGCTTGGCTTAATGCTGCTTCTGCACTTACAAGTTGTGCTTTCAAGCTTTCAACCTGAGTTGAAAATGGACGAGGGTCAATACTAAAAAGTAATTGACCCTTTTCTACGCGCTCACCTTCTTTGAATGCCATGCTTTTAAGCTGACCAGAAACGCGTGGTTTAAGAACAACACGTTCAGGGGCTTCTAAGCGAGTCGTGAACGTATGCCAAGACTGAACTTCTTCTAATTGGACGTTAGCCACATCAATAGTTAATGGCGGCGGTTGTTGGCCTTGTTGTGCATTCGATTGACCACAGCCACTCAGCACTAAGGCTAAAGCAACTGCGCTAAGTGTATAGCTAAGTTTGTTCATGACATTCTCCGATAAAAGTGATTAATGTGATCGTACGGAGAATATCTGTGCAGAAAAATACGCAATTCTTAAAAACATTAGTGCCAATATGGCACCAATAAACTTATTCGCGTCTTAATAAGCCATGAGACACCTGCACTAATCGGATTTCATGACAAAGTTATGCTTTTTTGCTTGCTGGGAAATAAAATCAAAGACTGCGTCTTCATCTATCTCGAATTCGCGCGCTTCAAAAGAACATGAATGTTGACTGTTATCTGCTTCAAAGAAATAAGCCTGATGAGACTTATTCACTGAACAAATTACACTGCGAACATTTGACCAAATTAGAAAGTGCTCAGTTTCAGCAAGCGTTAGTCTTAGGCCTTGTTTATCAAGTCGTAAATAGTCGTCTTTATGTCGCTGATACTTACGCCTTTGCTGAAAATAAATAAAAGGTGTTGCAACCAAGATAAAAGGCGCAAAAAAAAGTTTAGCTTTGACTAATCCTTCCGTGAACAGTATCCATGTGCAATATGCCATGGAAATGAATATAGTAACGCTCCCTATCAGATTGTTATTTGGCCGCTTTGCTGTAAGAACCGTTTCTTCAGACCAAGTTTTAAGTCGTAACTCCAATGTTTTAACCCGCTCTGGGTACGCTTCTTTATCAATGCCTTCTAAGGCCTCAAGTAATTCCCTGTAAGTGTAATGCATATAGTCTGGTTCCATAGGTCGCCCTTAAAATTGGATTCAATATACAATAATTTAAATATCATTCATTTTCATCTACTTATTTATCAATTAAAAGCAATTGGAACTGTTCGCACTTGAGTTTTTGAGCTCATTTCATTCCATGCAGACATAAACTGACTGCATTTATCAGTAAAATCTTGCTGGAAAACACAATTGAATATATGATTTTTCATATATTCAATTTTCGCTCAAACAAGAGCGCACTTTGTTTTAGTAAGCTTTTTATACCAATCCTCTTAATTAAGCGAACGAGTTAAAGCTTGCTATCCAAGGCTTAGGAAAATTATGGAACCTGTACAATTTTATAAATGTCTTGCCGATGAAACTCGCTTGAAAAGCTTGCTTCTTATAGAGAAAGAGCAAGAGCTGTGTGTTTGTGAATTAATGGCAGCACTTGAAGAAAGCCAGCCCAAAATATCGCGTCACTTAGCTCAGCTCAGAAAATGCGGATTACTTACCGACAAGCGTCAGGGTCAATGGGTCTTTTACAGCATTAACAGCGAACTCCCAGAGTGGGCTAAAACTGTGTTGAGCAGCACCACGGAGAATAACCCTGAATTTTTAGCAAATGACTTGGCGCGCTTAAATGAAATGGGTGACAGACCAGCCCGTGTTTCTGCCTGTTGCCCATAACTCTAGATAGGAAAAATTATGTCTTTACATCCATTTGATAAATTAACCGTAAAAAACGACATTAGTTTTTTGTTCACGCCTTGCCCAGGAATCAAAGACGCGAATTTAGTCGACTCTGTAACGCAATTAAAAGCGGCTGGTGCCAGTGCCATTGTGACGCTGATGTCAGATGAAGAGCTTGAAGAGAATAATGCCTCTACGCTCGGTGAAGTCTGTGCTAACCAAGACATCACTTGGTTTCAATTACCTATTTCTGATGATAAAGGACCTGATGAACGATTTTTTGATGCTTGGCATAAGCAAAAATCAGCGCTGCTGACTTTACTGAATACATCGGCAACTGTCGCTGTACATTGTAAAGGCGGCTCTGGTCGCACAGGTTTAATGATAGCCATATTGCTCGTTGAGCTGGGCTACAGCAAAGCTGAAGCGAAAGAAAAAGTACAAGCAATGCGCCCTAAGGCGCTCAGTAAGCCTGATCAAGTATCATTCTTTGAGCTTTATCAAGCTTAATTGTTACTTTGAGCAACTAATTTTGTTAGTTGCTCTGTTATCGCTTCAGTACACACTCTGACATTCAATGGTTGATTTTTGCCATAAGGATGCATTGCGAAAACAGGGTTACTAGGCAGGATTAATTCAGAATTTACAGCCACCAGCTCATCGGCAAATTTAGACAAATAAAAATCAGGCACAACTCCAATGCCCGCACCCGCTTTAAGCAATGATATACATGAGTAAAACGAGTTCGTTATACATTGTGCCTCTGTAGAGAATTGCTGCACTTCTTTATTCTCTTTCACAAAGGTGTGCGAAACCTTTTTACCTTGCCACACATTGGCAATATAGGGTATCGAGCCTAATTGCTGACCAGCAAACTCTGGCATACCACAAAGTACATCTTTGAATGAGCCAATGCGCTTTTGCGTTAGACTGCTGTCAGAAGACCGGCCAACTCTAATTGCCAAGTCAATATCATGCTCCATAAAGTCTAACTGCTCATCGGCGTTTATCAATTCAGGTTTCAGGTCTGGGTAGCGCTTTATCAGCTCAGCAATCACTGGTGTCACTAAAGTTTCCATCAAAGCATTTGGCGCTGTGATCCTTACTCGCCCTTTAGGTTCATTTAGAAAAGTTTGAGCCTGTTCCCATGCATTACTGGCAATCAGATTGATTTCTTTGCATTGCAAATAAAACCGATTTCCCGCATCTGTGAGAGACAACTTTCGCGTTGTACGTTTTAACAAAATAACCCCAAGCGCATGCTCAAGGTCTTTTAAGTTTTGGCTGATCACTGACTTTGAGAGTGATAGTTGCTCTCCTGCTGCGGAGATAGATCCAGCTTCAACTATCGCGGCAAAAATCATCATTTGTTTTAAACGTTTCATTTTATTGTTCTGTATAGAAAAACAGTTTTTTCTATTATATCTGTTTTTAAAAACTTTTCAGTTCGTTAATCTAGCCTCACAAATATTGATGTAAAAGAGAGACTAGAAGTGACCGAGCAACAAGTACTAGAGGCATGCAAAGAAGGGATCGCAACATGGCAAAAAGCCTTCAACAACCAAGACGCTAAAGGCTGTGCTGAGCAATATAATGATAATGCTGTTATGCAAGCGCGACCATTTGGCACCTTTGAAGGCAGGCAAATGATAGAGTCATTCTGGCAAGGCATTATTGATCAAGGCTTCCGAGATGTTGAATATACTAATGTAGAGTGGCGCAAATTTGATGATACGAGCTTCATTTTGACTTCAAAATGGACCATGAATAAAGCATTTGGTGTTGTGCATCGTGAACTATGGCGTATTGAAGCAGATGGCAAAGCGCGTCTTATTGAAGATGAATTCGAAGTTCAGGGTGAACGTTAAGTCTAATAACATGCTCAGCTAGATGAGACTTGGCATCTAGCTGATACTTAAAATGCAAATGTACTCGATACATTAAAAGTCGCTAAGTTATACGAGATTTATTAATCTTAATGAACAACTCAGCGGTCGCCATCGCATCATTTAATGCGCGGTGATGCCCGACAAGGCTAATACCTAAATCTCTGCATATATTGCCCAAAGAATATGATTTATGCCCCGGAATAAACTTGCGGCCGAGTGACACGGTACATAACTTAGCCCGTTTATAATACATGCCACAGCGTGCAAACTCAGCGCGAATAAACCCCATATCAAAATTCACGTTATGAGCAACAAAAATACAGCCCTTTGTAAATGATGCTATATGTTCGGCAATATCAACAAACTCAGGCGCATCGCGAACCATTTGATTATCAATGCCTGTTAATTCGGTAATGTATTTTGGTATGTGTTTGTTCGGATTAACTAATGAACTCCAATGCTCAACAATCTCTTCACCAATGACTTTAACCATCGCCACTTCGGTAATTCGTTCATATTCTTTTTTACCCCCAGTGGTTTCTACGTCGATGATCACATAAGGCTGGGCGGGATCAATTTGCCATTCGATTTTTTTAATCGAGACATCAAAGCCTGCTTTTAATAACTGGTTCATGGTCACCAGTTGATTGCGTCTTAAACTGTCACCCGGTGCTTTTACTTCGACACAAAACAGGTCGGCGCCTTTAACACAAATAAGATCTGGATAGCCATCTTTTAGACCTTTGTAATTTTTTGCCATGGCTCGAAGGTGCGCACAAAGCGCATCAATGGACGCATACTTTACTAATAGTGAGAGCTCATCAAACAAGCTCTCGTACCAAGCAATAAAACCGTTGGGCTTGCCGTAATGGGCTGTGGTTTGTTTTAGCAACCAAGTGCATAAGTCTTGACTACTCGAAAAACTAGATAAACGTTTTTCAATATTTGCTTCAAATATGTCGTAAAAAATATTTTCTTTGATTGGTTTAGGTAATCGAGAAAATTCATTACCTAATCCACTGAGTTCGTGTTCATAAAGTTCGGGCCAAAATGTTAAACAAAATAGTGCACGCCAAATCGCATTCTCGCAATGAATCGCGGTGATCCCTTGGCGAGCATAGTTATCTATCAGCCCCTGCTCTGGCGAGCCAACAAATGCTTCATCTAATGGGATAGCCTCCCCTGCACTTCTGAGCATATTTGTTAAAATTGAAGTGCGCTCAGCACCAAACTTTCTTCTTGAGAAATCTTCGGCGAAGATTAATAAGCCTTCGTCTGCTGAGTGTTCAATAATATCGTCAAGTTTTTGCTTGCAAGCCTCTATATCCCCCTGAGCATATAAAGTTCTCACTAACTTTTCTTGTGCACTGACATGACCGCTAAGCGTCATTAATTGTGTAGCAAGCTGTGAATGCTCAGGCAGACAAAACACGGCGAGTTTATAAGTCAGTGTGTTGTATTTAGATTCGGCTTGGAAACCTGTTGGTTGGAGAAAATCAGAACTTGCAAGGGTGTGTGCCAATGTCAGTTTTTCATCATCACTCAATGTTTTTAAAGACTGTAGTAATTTAGAGAAATAAAAAGCGGTTTGTGCTTCTTCTTGCTCGTCAAAATGGGCGTTTATTTGTGTATTCGTTTTCTCATGAACATTTAAAACACCCAGATCGCGCATGGAAAACTGCGAAAGCGTGCCACCCAATTTGCCAAAATAAATGAACAAGCAGAGCTCAAAAATAGGCTTAAAATCAGAATACACATAACGATTAAACACCGAGCACTGCTGTACATGAATACTTTGTGCTTGCTGTAGAAGTGCCTCTACCCAAGCTTGCTTTTTGGCTGATTTAACCGGCGTGTTCTCTAGGTTTGAATTAATACATACTTGCTGAAGATCTTGTTTTTTCAGCTCCTTTATTAACTCATGAGGTGGTTTATGAGTTGCAAACTTAACTAGCTCAGCATCAAGTAGCTCATTGAGAGCCCGCTCAACATCTGTTATTTCGTCGTAGTTTAAGTGCTCTTTAAAAACAAACTCACTTTTTCTATTTACGATACGCAGTAACAAACACAGCGCCGACTCATTTAATACAGACAATTTTTCTAATTGCTGCCGTTGTTTATCAGTGAATAGATGCATACTTGTCGAGCGCAAGAAATTCATTAATTCATTGAAATGTGACAAGTAATACTTTTCAGGTAGGGCTTTCATAACAAACAACAACTGTATATCAATACAGTTATCATATTTCAGATACTCTGAGCTGTCCAGTTGCTGTCTAGTTACCATCCACTCAAGAAAAATTTTTAAGAAATAACTGGACTTACTCAATCATTGCCTATAAAGTGCGCATCAGCTAGAAAGAAAGTCTAAATTTAAAATCTACATTTCGTTGTACTACTCGTAATACTCGTCCTGAAGCTTTAAGTTCAAGTTTTATTTTCCAAGCAATACCGCCTTCGGGCACATTTTTACAATATATTTTTTAGGATATGATTATGTCTAAAGTAACTGGTACAGTTAAGTGGTTCAACGAATCTAAAGGTTTTGGTTTCATCGCTCAAGAGTCTGGCGCAGACGTATTTGCACACTTTAGTGCAATTTCTGGCGACGGTTTCAAAACTCTAGTTGAAGGCCAAAAAGTTGAGTTCACTGTAACTCAAGGTCAAAAAGGTCCTCAAGCTGAGAACATCGTAGTACTTTAATTTTTAATTAAAATACTCTGAAAAAAAGCAGACATAGTCTGCTTTTTTTGTGCCTAAAAATAGTCGTTCTCAATTCTCTATCAACTAGTAAACCAAAAATCATATCTTTCTGTGCATCACAGTATTTTCACCAAATGCAGAAACCTGCTTTCACTTTTTATACCAGTCCTCTTAATTAAGTGATCTATTTTGAAGCAATGAAAACTTGTCGATAGCGTCAGTTTTAGTCCCTCAAAATGATTAAGTATTATTGAGGATTGGTATTAAGTAATTCATATATTGAACTAGCTGCTCTATACCAATACGATTAATTCAATACTCTATCTCAATCGTTGGTATTATTGTCTCTGGTTTGTATTCAAACGATCAGCTAAGCTAATTACTAAATTTTTAAAATGATTTTCAGAAAAGGAATAAGATGACTGCTCCCCTTACAAGCCATGCAACTATTCAAATCGGTGCGATGCGTTCTGACGGGCAACTGTCTTTAAATGAGCAAGGTTTAAGCTTTAAACCTGCAAGCAAATCTTTATCTTTAGGGGTTTTAAAGATTGCTTTATCTGAAGTAAGTCAAGTAGAGCTGTGTTTAGCCAAAGGCGCGGGATTTATGCCGATTTCAGAGCAAGCGATGAGGGTCACTTTAAACACGGGTAAACAGTATGAATTTGTTTTGGCGGAACAAGAGAGTTGGGTAATTGCGATAAACAATCTGCTTAATTAATGCTTCTACCCACACTTCTGTAATAACTGCTGTGATAGCCAAGCTTGTGCTTTATCATGGGTATCGAAAAAAGCAATATTTTGCTCAAGTAAAGCTGGAGAGCGCTGTAATATGATGTGTTTCGTCATTCTGTCATTGACGATAAATGCTTTAGCAATAATCGGCTGAGTATTGAGCCAAACATTGTAGGTTTGCAAAGTGTCATATGCTTCAGGCGTACCTCCCTCGAGCTCTAAGTCATCAATTAACATAGCAAACGGCTCACCATTCAATATTTTAACGATGTTTCTTACCGATTCGGTATAATTAAAGCAACCTCTTTCGTTGAAGCTACCACAAAGCTTTGCACTGATTATATTATTTTCTAAAAGCGTTGTAGAAAAACGCCCATGTCCACGTTTAGAAGAAATTGCCATATTGCGAAAATAAAACCTTAAGAACTGGCGGCATTATAACCAATCTAGCCACGCGTTTGTTGAACTTTATCAACTTTTAAGCAAAAAAATGAACAAATAAGCTAGCTCAAAGTCTGAATACGAAATAGTAAAAAGGATTTAGAATGAAGAGCTTCTTAACAATAACGCTTTTGCTTATGAGTTTGTCGGCAAAAGCCAGCAATATCGATATAGACAGAGCCGCACTTATCGTTGAACTAAAAGAACGAATAGCAAAAAACTATGTTGATGTTAGTAAGGTAGTGTGTATCAACAACAGCTTATCCAAGCTTTCCCCTGAGGTGTATTCGCCTCTTTCAGACGAAAAATTTATTTCCCTAATAACAAAAACATTAGAGAAGCATGATGCGCATTTTTCTTTTCAAGAAAAGCCTGACCAAACGAGCAAACAACCTGCTAAAGAAAGCTGGTTTAGCCGCTTATCAAGGAGCAACTCTGGCTTTAACTCTGTTGAAAACTTAACAGGCGGTGTTGGCTATATTAATTTTTGGGGATTCGACTCCGTCAATGATAAATCACGAGAACGAGTCACTGCGGTTATGCAGCTGTTATCTGATAGCCAAGCCATCATCATAGATTTAAGAAATAATGGTGGAGGTAGCGCAGAAATGGTGCAGTTAATCAGTAGTTATTTTCTGGAAGGAAAAGTGCATTTAAATACCTTTTATTCACGACCCTCTGACTCAAAAGTTGAGTTTTGGACGTTTGATAAAGTGCCTACCATTTTTAAACAAGACGTTCCCGTTTATATTCTAACCAGTAAAAAGACATTTTCTGCCGCAGAAGAATTCGCTTACAACTTTAAACACTTAAAACGCGCAACCTTAATCGGAGAAAAAACCAAAGGCAGTGCAAACCCTTGGCAATGGTTCGAAGTAGGTGCATCTCATCGAGTAGCCGTTCCGACTTCAATGGCAATTAACCCTATCACACAAAAAAACTGGGAAGGTGTGGGCGTTCAACCTGATATAAACACAGTCGCAGACAACGCCTTAGATATTGCCTATAAAAAAGCATTGCTAGACATTAAATCTAGAACAAAAAATAGATTTTTAACTGATGAAATCAATATTGAGTTATCCAAGTTAGAAAAGAAGCAACGACAGCTTTAATTAATCTAAAACAGAATTAACACCGTAAAGTTACGTAAGCTCAGAAAGGAAAACTTATGAAAAAGCATTACTTACTCTTATTATTCATACTGTTAACAGGCTGCTCGACTAAGTTTGCTTATAAGAATGCGGACTGGTTAGCTTATTGGTATGTTGACGATTATGTGTCATTAAACGATGCCCAAGAAGACCTACTTGATGAGCACCTAAAAACTTGGCTTGATTGGCATAAAAGCAACGAATTGCCTGCTTATATCGCCCATTTAAAACAAATCAGAGAAGACATAGAACAAGGAAACATCACCCCAGCGCGTATTGCCTACCATAACGATAAAGCCGTTGCGCATTGGCATTCTGTACGTGCAGAGATTGTACCCGACCTAGTCGCTTTAGCGCCCAGCTTAACTGAAAAACAAGTAAATAATCTGTTCGAAGAACTGGCAGAGCAAGAAAAAGAAAAACAAGAGAAGCGTGCAAAACTCAGTGATGAAAAACGCCAAAAACGTTGGTTTACTCGCACGGAGAATTCACTAGAAAATTGGTTAGGCTATATCACTTCGTCACAGAATAAAATGGTCAAATCACTGTACCTTGCTCAATCGCCAACATCAGATCTTTGGTCAGATTATCGAGCAAGTTATCAAGCCTCTCTCAAAACAGTGTTATTAAATATTGTTTCTGAGAGTAAAGATAAAGACAAACTTAAATCGCTGTTACTAAACCCTGAATCATTTCGTAGCGACGAGCTAAACAAGTTAAACGAACAAAATCGTCAAAGTTACCATGATTTTTTATATGGTATTTATCTCAGTTTAACTGACAATCAAAAGCAGCATCTATTGTCTGAAATTGATGATTTAATTGAAGATATTTCTGAACTTTCACGATAGCTCCTTTGAATTTGAATAACACCAAATAGCAACTCAATTTTATAACCAAATCATAGATGAGAAATTTTTTTATATTTTTTTGAAATAAAAAATCACTTTCCTCTCTCTACTAGAGCAATCAATCAGTCTTTTAGAGAGAGTAAAATGAAGTACGTTATTACCAGCATCATAAGTTTATTCATGGCGTTTTCTGCCTCAGCATTTGAAAAACAACCTTTTAATGAAACATTATTTGCTGAACTACAGAATAAAGGGGCAGTCATTATGATTGATGTTTATGCCCCTTGGTGTCCGACTTGTAAGAAGCAGCAAAAACTTTTCCAACAGTACCATGAGCAAAATCCAGAAAAGAAGTTTCATGTTCTAGTAGTTGATTATGACAATGATAAGCAATGGGTTAAGAAATTTAGAGCACCTAGACAGTCAACATTATTGTTATACAAAGGTGACAAGCAATTTTGGTACTCTGTTGCCGAAACCCGTTTCAATGTTATTGAAGAAAAACTGAATAGCGCATTTAAGTTTTAATCATGGGTATTGAATTTGTCTCTTTGCCATTAGCATTAATGGCTGGTGTGCTAAGCATACTCTCACCATGCGTGTGGCCACTTGTGCCCATTGTGATGGCTTCGTCTTCAAATAACGGTAAGAAAGGGCAATTTGCTTTAGCTTTAGGATTAAGCGTTGCTTTTGCACTTGCTGGCGGTGTACTCACCTTTATTTTATTTAGTCTTGGACTGTCGCCAGAAGTCTTACGCTGGTTTGGTGCAGCTATGTTAGTGCTTATGGGGGTCAGTTTACTCATCCCAAAAGTAGCTAACTGGTTATCATTGGTGCTCACTAAGTTGACACCTGAGCAACAAACGCACCAAAGTGAACAAGATGGCGTTTTTAGTCAATTTATGATTGGTATGATGCTTGGTCTAGTATGGTTACCTTGCGTCGGTCCAACACTCGGAACCGCCATTGCTTTAGCATCACTTGGACAAGATATATTAATGGCAAGCTCTGTATTGTTCTTATTCGGTTTAGGTACGGCGAGCGCACTGATTATTACGAGTATTATATCTAGCAGTGTTTTACAAAAACTACGTCCAAATGTATTTAGTAACGTTGAAAAGCTTAAGAAACTTTTAGGTCTGCTATTACTCATTTTAGCACTCATGGTCATTACGGGTTTTGATAAAACCCTCGAAACCATCGCACTTAATCACCTTCCTTCATGGGTAACTGGTGTCTAAGCTAATCAAATATGTAAGAAAAGAGAGTGAATCTAGTTCACTCTCTTCACCCCCTCCAGAATAACCGCTAATTTTCATTATTTGTTTGTATATTGACTTGATAGAAAAAGGTAAGATAACTTACTTCAATGGTCTGTATTTACTGGTACATTTAAAACATAGCCTCAACACATATTCTCAAACAGTGGCATAGGGCAATGTATGATTTCATAGATAAAATAACCTTAAGGAGCAATTGTGAAAGTTTATTTATCGGGCGAAATTCACACTGATTGGCGTGAACAAATTATTGATGGCTGTAAAAACAAACAGCTACCCGTTACGTTTATTTCTGCAAATACTGATCATGAGAGTAGTGATGCAGCAGGTGATTGCCTCGGAGAGGAAGCAAATCCGTTCTGGCGAGATCATAAATCAGCCAAAGTAAACGCCATAAAAATTCAGAACGCGATTAAAAGCTGTGACCTTGCAATAATTCGTTTTGGAGATAAATACAGACAATGGAACGCCGCATTTGATGCTGGCTTTTGTGCTGCTTTGTCAAAGCCTTATATTACTCTGCATGATGAATCTTTAACTCACCCTCTTAAAGAGGTCGACGGTTCTGCACAAGCTTGGGCAACAACGACTGAACAGGTTATTCAATTGATTGAATATACGCTGACTTAAAGCCAAAACTAGAATTTAAAATTAACATACTGCGTGGTATGAGCCACGCTAGATACACTTATAAGTCCTACTAAAAGCCAAAAGTAAGCAACTTTAAGCTGTTTGTTCAATTTCCTGTTTCGCTGGAAGCAAAATCGTAAATACTGTTCCATGTTTATCAGACTCTACGCTTAATTTACCATTATGCTCTTGGCAGATGATGCGATAACAAATTGCTAAGCCAAGTCCTGTCCCTTCTCCTACAGGTTTAGTGGTATAAAAGGGCGTAAAAATATCTTTTAACTGTGACTTAGGAATACCGCATCCCGTATCACCAACTTTTATTTCTATGCAATCATCAATAAACTTGGAACTTATGAATATTTCTCCCCGCTCTGAAATGGCCTGCTTTGCATTCATTATTAAGTTCATAAACACTTGATTTAACTTTCCAATATTGACCGCTATACCTGGTAAAGGCTGTAGGTCCAAGCTAACTTCACAATCCGTTTTAAGCTCATTTCGTAAAATATTAAGTGTCGATTCAATACCTTGATTAATATCTGAGAGAATAAAAATATCAGAGTCTTCTCGTGAAAAACGTTTTAGATCTAGCATTATCTGTTTTGCTGATTTTAGGCCATTTAACGTTTCTTGCGTCAGTGAAGACAAATCATCTAACACATAGTTAAACTCTTCATCATCAAGCAAGGCTCGGCTCGAAACCGGTAAATCTGGATCTAATTTGACACGCCGAATTACTTGGGTGAGTTCAGGCAGAAAATCTTTTAAAACTGTGTTGAGGTTGCTAATTGAAAAACCTAGAGGAGTATTAATTTCATGGGCAATCCCTGCAGATAATACACCGACAGAGGCCATTTTTTCAGATTGTATCAATGCAGCTTGGTTTTTCGCTAATTCATTTAAGCTATGCTTCAACTCTTGGTTGCTTTTTTCTAAACGAACTTGCGTTTGTTTAAGCTTTAGTTGATATTGTGCTGATGCAATACGTGGGGATGCAATATTTGCAATCACTTGAAGTAAAGCTTGCTCAAATTCAGAGTAGTCGTTGGGCTTATTTGATTCAGAGTCAATAACAGCGATAGTTTCACCTTCATAGACTACAGGTACCGCCAACTCTGATAAACCATTATATTGGTCGTTAATATAACGAGCATCCTCTCGGGTGTCTGAGATAATTTCAGCCTCACCTGTTAAGGCTACGTTACCAACAATTCCCTCACCAACTGAAATTTCTATACGCTCGAAGATCTCTCGATCTTTGGGGTTTTTGATGCCAAATGCCGCCATTTGCACCAACTTATCACCATTACGTAAATAAATGACGCAATCATCAAACTCCATGATTTCGCCAACGCCTTGAGCAATAGACCAAAGTAAATCTTCTAACTCAGCTTGGTTCAACATGGCTAAAGCGAAGGCATTTATTTTATCGACCCCATACATCATAACAGCACCTCAAAGTATGCATTTATTAATAGCATAGCTGAGATACTGCGTTATGACTGGATAAAAAAGATTTAAACTCAGTTACTAACGAACTCTAAATTGTTTAACAATATTATCTAACTCACTCGCTAAGTGGGATAAATTATCTGCAATTTGAGAAGCTTGATCAGCACCTTCCATTGTATCGTGCGCTTTTTCATTCACACTTTGTACACTGTCACTGATCTGCTGACTCACTACATTTTGCTCTTCTGATGCGCTTGCTATTTGCACATTCATATCTTTAATTGTGCCAACAGAGTGTGAAATCGTTTCTAAAACTTGCTCTGTTTTTGCCGTTTTTTCAGCCGTTTGCTCTACCCCTTGCATATTTGCTCGCATAGAATCAACCGAACGTTTCGCTTCGTTTTGAAGTTTCGAAATCATTACTTGTATTTCTTCAGTGCTTTGCTGGGTACGACTTGCTAATGATCTTACTTCATCAGCAACAACAGCAAACCCTCTACCCTGCTCTCCTGCACGCGCAGCCTCAATCGCCGCGTTTAAAGCAAGCAAATTAGTTTGATCTGCTATTCCTCTAATAACATCAAGAATAGACCCAACTGATTCCGTTTCAGCCTCTAAATTTTCAATCGTTTGACTAACATTGAGCATAGTTTCCACTAGCTCTGCCATTGCTTGTTGCGTCGCTTGCACAACCGCTTTACCTGATACTGCATCATTATCGGCATTCAAAGCTGAATCTGCAGCCATTTGAGCACTTTGTGTAATTTCGTTCACTGTAGCTGCCATTTGATTCATTGCAGTGGCAGTTTGTGTTAATTGATCAGTCTGTTGCTCTGCACCTATTTTTGATTGTGTCGTTATCTGATTTAGCTCTTTTGAAGTATTTGTAACTTGTGTTGTTGATTGCATCACTTGCGCTATCATAGCGTTAAGCTTATCGACCATTTCACGCATAGCTAGATAAATGCCAGTTTCATTGCCAGTATTCTGAAAACGGTAAGTTAGGTCACCTTGAGAGACTGCTTGAACTATTTTTTCCATTTCAGCAGGTTCACCGCCGATCGGTTTGCGGATTAAATTAGAAATAAAATAGCTCAGAAATAGCCCAACAGCGATAACAATCAATGAGAATACAATGATCGTTACGATTGCAGATTCACTATCTGCCTGCAGCTGGGGACCAATTTCGTCCTGACGGTTTTTACTTGCGAGTTTAATTTTCTCGATCTTTTCGGCTATTTCAGGTCCGATTTTGTTTAGAGAATTATCAATAATATTATTGCGAGAAATAATGATGTCTTGGACTTTTTTAATACCTTCTACATACACTTTTGAACGGCGCTCAAAATCATTAAATGCTGCAATGTCACTGCTATTACTCAATATTGATTTTAGTTTCTCAGCATCTCTTGTGACTTCGTCAAATTCATCTAGAGAACGCTGATATTCTTCTACTGAATTGTTAATCAAAAACTTACTGACATATAAGCGCCCTAATAATAGTGCTTCTTGCAATTTAGAAGACTTATGCAATAAGTCAGTGTTTTTGATTGAAGCGCTTCTATCAATAATCTTAGTAATGCTTTTGCGCATTTCTGCGCCATTTGCGTCTAAATCATTACTCACGATTTGATCACGCTGTTCAAACAATTTAACCACATTTGCAAAAGCATCTTTATACTGTTCTGCCTTTGTCTGAATATCGTTGATTTCTCGTACTTTAGCAGGGTCTTTGAATTGTGACTTCCCTTGAATAATAAGCTCACTTAGTAAAGAAAATCGTTCATTAAATTCTTCAACGTTTTTCTTGCTACGGTCTTCTAAGTATTTCAAAGCATTCAATCTGACCATAAGTAAATTCGCCTGAATACGGCCTGATAAATTACTATCACGGGCATTCATTCTATATTCAACGAAATTAGTATGTCCTGAACTAAGTGCGAAATATGAAACAAGGCTTACTACACACAAGAGCGCAATCATTAAACCAAAAGATAAGTTCAATTGGGCGTTTAGTTTTAAACGTTGGAACATTTTGAGTGACCTTCATTAATTGCAACACCCTGTGCATATGAAATCCATTTGAATTATTTTTTATTCATTATAGAAGAATATATTAGTTTTTGCGGGATAATATTGATTACTATTAATATTTTTCAATAAAAAAGCTGGCAATGCCAGCTTTATAAATTATGCAAGATGCCATAAGGCTATCTGATGGTAAATGCCTATCCCAATCACAACATTTAATGGGAAGGTTAGACCGAGTGAACTGAGCATCGCCAAGCCAATATCAGCTTCTTTGATAGAAGCCTTTATTGCGGCAGGTGCAGCAATATAAGATGCGCTGGCCATAATGCTTGCAAGCACAACAATGGAGCCTAAAGTTAATCCTAGTGCGGCACCAACAAATACCCCTAAAGTACCTAAAATAAATGGTACTGTGAGAGCAAATATTGCTAATTTCCAGTATTTAAATGGCATAGGTCGAAGAGTTTGTGCTGCAGTAATACCCATTTCAAGTAAGAATAATGCCAAAACGACTTTAAAACTTGATGTCAATAACCCAGTTACTTGTGCACCTTGTTGCTCACCATACATTAACCCTATAAACACACCACCCACTAATAAAATCACACTTTTATTTGTTAGGGCTTCATGCCACAAAGCTTTCATCGAGACTTGTGAACTTGTATCTTGCGAAAGTCTTCTGAACAACAATAAACCAACAATAATTGCTGGCAATTCAAGTAATACTAAGTATAAAGTGACCTCAGCTCCAACTGCTAACTGATTTGTCTCAGCATAAGCCAATGCAACCGCAAAAGTACCAGCACTTACTGAACCATAATGAGCTGCAATACTTGCACTGTTAGCTATAGACAACCCTATTAGCTTTCTTAAAATTGGAAATAAGCTCAAAGGGATGAGCGCACCTAACGATATAACAACGAGCATTTGTGGAACTAATGACCAACTCACATTCCCATGCAGCGCTATGCCGCCTTTTAAACCTATAGTCAGCATAAGCAATAAGCTTAATGTGTCATAAGTAGCTTTTGGGATCGCAAGATCTGAACGCAACAAACCTGCCACAAGTCCCAAAATAAAGAACATAACAATGATATCTGGCATAAGCACTCCTAAAATTTAACGAGCGGCATTGTAAAAGACTATCAATATTGATAAAAATTAAACTTAAATAATACTCCTATAGATAAATATCAATATGATTGAACGTTATCTCACTTTCAGATTGTTGAGGGTCTATGTGACATTAGTACAAACAGGTTCTATTAGTGAAACAGCTAGGCAACTCCACCTCACTCAACCAACTGTTTCAATACAATTAAAGAAGCTGCAAGAAACAGTAGGACAAACACTTTACATCTTCAAACAACAAAAATTTGTATTAACAGAAGCTGGCAACGCACTGTATTTATCTTGCCAGCGTATTTTTGCCTGTTTAGATGAATTTAATGCGCAACTTACTGATATTAAGGCCGGGCATTCTGGCCACTTAAAAATTGCTATGGTTAACACAGCGCAATATATCTTACCTAGGCTGATTGGGCCATTTCAGGCACTCTATCCTGAAATAGAAATTACCCTTGAAATCGGTAACAGAGAACAAGTACTCCAACGTTTTGAGCGTGGCTTAGATGATCTATATGTATTCAGTCATCCCCCATCTCTTGAACATGCCATCGCAGAACCTTTTTTAGCAAACCCTCTTGTTTTAGTTGCTGACAAAAATCACGCTTTAAGCTCACGAAGTAATATCAAGGCAAGTGACTTAGTTGAACATCGCTTTTTAATGCGTGAACAAGGTTCTGCTACCAGAATGATGTTTGATAGTTTTTTGCAAAGTAAAAGTATTGCACCCGCTCACATGCAACAACTTTCGAGCAATGAGGCAATTAAGGTAGGGATCTCTTCAGGAATGGGAATTGGTATGCTTTCTCAGCATGTACTAGACCTTCAAAATTCGAACTTAAAGGTGTTATCTGTAGATGGCCTTCCTTTAGTTAATCACTGGTATTTTATTGCAAGGAATGACCGTTACATGCCAAAAACGGCACTCAAGTTTTTATCATATTGCCAAACATCTGTTACAGATATCCTAGGTAAACCTTGGCAAGGAGAACTTAAAGGAAAAATTGTAGACTTTTTTACATCTGAGTCACAGTAATCTCATTATATGTGATTTGCAAAATGCTACGCAAAACAGAAATGAACGTCATTCAAATTTCGTATTCTAAAGTAAAAACATACACTTAAATTTTGGACTTGATCATGCATCACTAGCGTAAACTCTAATACTCCGGGTGCCATTATGATTAAAAAATGCTTGATCTCCGCTGCGTTAGTCCCATTACTAGCTAACGCCGCCCCATTCGAAAACTGCCCTAGCCAAGCTTTCTTAATGCAAGATAGTAACGCCAAAATGTATGGTATCGATCTAGCTTCAGGAAGGACGAACTTAATTGCCGGTACTCTAAGATTGAACGGCGTCGAAGATAATGCCAGTGTTAATGCTGTAGGCTTTAACTTCAAAGATCAATACTTGTATGGCTTCAGAAAAGAGAGCAGACAAGTTGTCAGAATTGAACAAACAATTGACGGCGATTCAGTTCATTATGATTCAACTGAATTGAATGTTTCTGGTTTACCTGAAAACGTGCATTTTTTTGTAGGTGATGTAAAAGTATCGGGTGACACTCCCGCTGAAGGGGAGTTAGACACTCGTACATCTAGTTACTTCATCTACAACAGAGGTAAGGGCTTATTCGAAGTTCCGCTAACCGATGATTTAAACGCACCACTTGTTGCAATCAAACAACCAGGCAGCGAGAGTTGGTCAACCACTATTTATGATTTTGCATTTCACCCGATCACTAACAAGTTATATGCAATGGAGTCTGATGGTGATTTATTTGAAATTTCTCTCGAACCAAACAGCACTCCAGAGCTTGTTACACGTTTAGATATAGGTTCTGACTCTGGTGCATTTGGCGCTGCTTATTTTGGGGTGCAAGATGTTTATGATGAAGAAACAGGAGAAACCAAAGAGAGCATCATTTTCTACGTGAGTAACAATGCATCAGGAAATGTTTTCAAGGTTGACCTAACTAACGTACCTGACGATAAGTCCGGTTATAACCCGACCACTGAAATCTTCACACTAGGTCCAAAATCAGGACAAAATGATGGCGCACGTTGTGCCATAGCAAAAGTGGAAGTCACTGACGAATCAATGGATTTTGGCGATGCACCGCTCCCCTACCGCAGTGCACTTGATAACAATGGCGCACGGCATGTATTTGATCCGAACCAAGATAACGAAAACCTTATTTACTTAGGGAACTCTGTTGACGGTGAGAACATAAATACTAGTAGTGACATGACTATTGATTATTCAGACAGTTCTGATGACGGCATTATTTTAGCGACTGATTTCGCTGCTGGATTAACTGCACAAGTCATCGTGACCGCGTCACAAGCCAGTTCGCTTTATGCCTGGTTCGATTGGAATCAAGACGGTAATTTTTCTGAAGATGAAAAAGCCATCGATAAAATGAGTTTAAGCCAAGGCGCTAATAGCATCTTAATCGATGTGCCTGAGAGTGCTGCAAACGGCAATTCATGGGCACGCTTCAGAGTAACAGACGGACAGGAGGTTACTTTAACTGCCTACGGTGCTGTGCAAGGTGGAGAAGTAGAAGATTATGAGTTTGAAACATTTGGTTCTGAAAGTTACCCTGGCCAAAATGATTGGGTCACTTTGGCATATGAAGACCGCTGGCCCTACCTAGGTGATTCTGATTTTAATGATCTAGTATTGCATTATCGCACAACCAAATACTTTTCTTCTGAAGGGGTAACTAGTTACAGAATTGAAGGAGAAATTTTAGGTGTCGGCGCAAGTTTCCATAACGGGTTTGCAGTAAGGTTGTTCGAAAAAAACAATGATTCAGGGCTGACTCACATTATTAATGCCGATCAGGTAGATACCCAAAATGCAACTGTTTTGATTAATGGTAAAACGATCAATCAGGCGGTTATTGAGCCAAATCGCGAACAAGCTATCGCAGTTATTGCAAGCGATATTTGGGATCATGTAAATATTCAGAATGGTTGTCAGTACTTTAGAACCGAAGTGAATTGCGACGTTAATAAGAAAGTTACGTTCTCAGTCAACCTCCCTCTTGTTAATGCTATTTCGCCTGAGACAGCTCCCGGTAGCCTGCTTGACCCATTTATTTTTGCGAGTGAAGGTCATTATCATGGCGATGTGATTACGGATGGTAATTATAGAGGTTTGGAGATTCATTTGAAAAACCAATCTCCGACAGAAGCTTTTAATTTATCTCTATTAGATGCGGATGCCGATGATGCTAGCGCGCCATTAGAGTCACTTTACTTCCAAACTGAAAGTGGTATTCCTTTCGCATTAGCTATCGGTGCGCCATGGCGCCACCCCCATGAAAAAGTGGATATAAATCGCGCTTATAGCAACTTTGCAGACTTCGCGACAAGTAATGGTTCAACATCACCACGTTGGTATAACCAGGTTAATACTAATATGACTATTCAGGTAGGAGCAGGACAATGAACAATTATATACTTATGCTAATCATTATTGTTGGGTTGACTGCTTGTGGCGGTGGTGGGGAAAGTTCTTCACCAGTACCGGATACACCAAGTTCAGATTCAGGTAACTCAGGATCAGATGATGATTCAAATTCAGGAAATGATGACTCTAATTCCGATGATGATGACGCTTCAGATGATAGCGGCTCAGATACTATAATGTCTGATTTGGTTATTGATAAAAGTTTTGCTTTGAAAACTGATGTTAATTTACTTATTGACGCAAAAATCTCTGCGAGCAATGTCAGAGCATATTTAAATGTGTGTCAAGCAGTAGCAGAGACTGGTAAAGCAGACTACCAAAATTGTGTTTTGAGAAAGCCTTTAGTAAACGGAGAATTGTCACAACAAGTTGTCTTAAGTAGACAAGACATTGCATTGGTCGCTGAGATTTGGCTTTATGATACAAACCCTGAACCTCTCAGATTCCAGTGGCAGTTTGAAGAAGATTCCACACAACAAAAATTTGAAATTAGATATTAGTAATTTTTACAAGCCGTTTTGCATATGCAAAACGGCTTAGTTTTTGCTGAAATTAATACTGAGCGGTGAAAGAAAGCTGGTAAACTTCGCCAGCATCAAAATCGATTATGCTGCCGCCTAAATGAAACTTATCATTGAAGAAGTATTTCGCTTGAATACCTAAGTCTGAGTCGTATGAACCTAGACCAAATGATAAATTGCGATTCATGTAATAATTTACTACCGCAGAAGTGTAATCTTCATTAAAATAATAATCTTTTTCATGGTCTATATCTAAGCTAATAAACTGATCGCCAGAAAGCTTTTTAAAATAACGGCCAGAAAGTGTCCAAGTGTCGAAATCAGACTCAGTATCAAGGGTAACACCGACATAATCATGTTCATTAATTTGGTGGTTATACTCTGCTTTCAGCATAGTTTGATCGCTGCCATATTTACGATCTTGATATCGAATACTCAACTTTAATTTATCAGCAAATAAATAACCAAAACCAATTTCAGCATCATTGCGAATATGACTTATGTCTTCAGTACCACCAAATACAAACCATTCTTTAGTAGCAAACCATTCACCTGATACTGCAATATCTGTCACATTATCATAATTCAAGTAAGCCGCTTGAATGTTGGTATCGGTATTTAAATAACCAAAATCATCCCAAACACCTGAATGCTGTTGCGGCGCAAAAAAGTAATGGCTAGAGAGATAATATGCATTATCACCTTTTGGAAAATCAGCAATATTTACCTGATTGAATAATTGTTTAGACTCATCAGCTAAAGAAGAAAATGAAGAAATTGCTGCAATCACTGCAACAGTAAGAAGTTTTTTCATGGTATTCCTTTAATTTCCATTGAAAACATAATCAAATGAGGCGGCATTCTAATCGAAATTGCCTTAACCGCAAATGACTATTTGTTACAAAACATTCGATTATTTCCATTCATTTATCTTTATAGTTCAGCCAATTAAAGGCACACTTTGCATACTTCTAATTTATATTTAGTCAAACTAAAAACTTGGAGACACTGTTGAGCGCTAACAACATAAAACAACAATCCGCTTTTAAAAGCCTGTTGCCTATTTTTGGTTTTGTGAAGCCCTATAAACTGGTTGCGCTTTCAGCCTTACTAGTCCTGTTATTTACTTCTGGCTTAAACCTCTTATTAGGACAAGGCGTGAAATATGTCATCGATAATGGGTTTATTGCAGGCTCTGTAGAACAGCTCACCAATGCAGTCTTTGTCATGATTGCACTGATTGTTTTATTCGCAGGTGGTACATTTACTCGTTTTTATTTAATGAGCTGGATTGGTGAACGGGTTTGTAATGACATTCGAAAAGCCGTGTTTAATAAAATTATCCACCTACACCCGAGTTATTTTGAAGAAAACCGCAGCGGCGAGCTGATGTCACGCTTAACCACGGACACAACACTGTTACAGTCCATCGTTGGTTCATCATTTTCTATGGCGCTGCGCAGTGTTTTAATGATGATTGGCGGTTTAGTCATGTTATTCATTTTGAACTTTAAATTGACTTTATTGGTGATGCTCTGCGTGCCTTTGACTCTGCTCCCTCTTTTCTTTTTTGGTAAAAAAGTACGTAAGCTTTCTGAAAGCAGCCAGAGTGCCATTGCTGATATAAGCACCTATGCCGGTGAAATTATTCAAAACATCAAGGTGGTACAAAGTTATACCCATGAAACAAAAGAAAAAGCCGCATTTGGCGAAGAAGTAGAGAAAGCATTCACAGTAGCAAAGCACCGTATAACACAGCGTGCAATCTTAATTGCTGCTGTCATTGGTTTAACATTTAGCGCCATAACTGTGATGCTATGGGTCGGTGGTATGGATGTGATCGCTGGACGTATGTCTGGCGGTGAGCTTGCAGCCTTCGTTTTTTATGCAGTGATTGTTGCCTCGAGTGTTGCAACTGTTTCTGAAGTATATGGTGAGTTGCAACGTGCTGCGGGTGCTGCAACACGGTTGTTAGATTTATTGAATGTCAAAAGTGATATTACTAACAAAGAGAATGCCTCCTTGCTTACTTGGCATGAAGATGCCCATCTAAAATTTGACAATGTTACTTTTAATTACCCTTCAAGGCCTGAGGTCGCTGCGCTAAATTCTGTCAATTTAACAGTTGAAAAAGGAAAAGTCGTTGCCATTGTTGGGCCTTCAGGTGCTGGTAAAACGACCCTATTTGAGTTGCTGCAGCGTTTCTATGATCCGCAAATAGGCAATATCAGTATCGGCGAGCAATCAATTGACTCTCTGACTTTAGATTCTCTTAGACACACAATGGGCATGGTGCCGCAAAACCCCGTGCTATTTAGTTCCGATGTATGGCACAACATACGCTACGGCAACCCAAGTGCAACTGATGAACAAGTAATCGAAGCCGCAAAACGTGCCCATGCTCATGATTTTATTACAAGCTTACCTGAAGGCTATGGCAGCTTTTTAGGTGAGCAAGGCGTGAGATTATCAGGAGGTCAAAAACAGCGAATCGCAATTGCACGAGCTATTTTGAAAGACCCATCAATTTTATTGCTTGATGAAGCCACCAGCGCACTTGATGCAGAAAGTGAATTTCATGTTCAAGCTGCATTAAATGAGCTTATGCAAGATAGAACGACGTTGATCATTGCTCATCGTCTAGCAACCGTCATGCATGCCGATACCATAGTGGTGATGGATAAAGGGCAAATTGTTGCGCAAGGCAACCATCAAACACTACTCAAAGAATCAAAGCTATATCAAAGACTTTGTGAGTTACAATTTGAACATTCAGGTAAATTAGATTAGTCATTTACTATATTTTGATTTCACTAACAATATTGCTTATCTCCTAGCTTGATTACACCCTATCAAGCTAGGTAACCTACTCTGAAACAAACTATTCAAAATATTTGAACACACCCATCAATTTCATCCACTTATTTACCTCAATCAAACTTGCTAAATTTATCTCATCAAAACGTTAGAGATTAAACAGCATGAAAATTATTCGTACCAACAAAGCACATGCCACCCAAGATGGAGCTGGTGTCAACATTAGCCGTATTGCAGGTTTTGACGGCAGAAGCCTTGATCCATTTTTGATGATCGATGAACTAAAATCAGATAATAAAAGTGATTTTATGGCAGGCTTCCCCGCTCACCCTCACCGTGGAATTGAAACCTTTACTTATATTCGTAAAGGCGGCTTTGAGCACCAAGATCAAATGGGTAATAAAAAGGCCATACGTGCAGGTGACGTACAGTGGATGAGTACTGGTCGCGGTGTAATACACTCTGAAATGCCACTCGCTGATGCCGAACAAGGCATGCATGGATTTCAGATTTGGTTAAACATGCCAGCAAAAGACAAAATGCGTCCACCTCGCTATCAAGATACTACAGAGAAAAAAGTGCCCGTGTTACAAAATGACACTGGTATAGAGCTAAGAGCACTGGCTGGTACTTGGCAACTAGAGCAACAAAGCGCAACATCATCCATTAATGAGTTGGCAGGTAATGGCGCGATTGCCGATGTAATATTACCAACGAACACAGAAACAACTTTAGACATTTCGGCACACAGCAAAGCAATTGTTTATATTCATTCTGGCTCAATTGCTGACACTGAATACGTCGAAACCTATCAGTTTGAGGTTGACCCCAAAGCACCGCTGACTTTAAAAGCAGGTGAAAGGGGGTTAGGTGTTTTAGTGTTAGTGGGTGAACCCATTCGAGAGAAAATCGCCCACATGGGGCCTTTTGTAATGAACACCCAAGAGGAGCTACATCAAGCTGTTCGAGATTATCAAATGGGTCGCTTTGGCGATATTGTATAACTTTATAATTGTTCTTTATTAAACATCTGCTAATGGCCAGTTGAACTTTCTCTAAGCTCTACTAATATCAATTAGGAGCTATTTAAAGGGAAAATCATGCTGGCCAATCTTTCTTTCAAGCGTGCAATCAATACTATTTCAATTATCACTCTGGTTTTTCTTGCCTTCACTATTTCACTTTCGGTTAAGTATGACATCAATAAAATTAACCATGCAAAGCAGGACCAACAATTCGTTGAGTTTTCGAAAATAGCCGACAGTGTTGCACACAATTTTGCTGTTGAACGCGGACTTTCTGCAGGTTTTATTGGCAGTGGTGATGACTCTGTATGGCAAAAACTCTCTCAACAAAGAAAAAAAGCTGATTCTGCACTGAGTCAGCTCAAACAATTACAATTGCCAAACTCAATAGCTGCCCTCTCCCCTTTAAAACGTCGCATAGAAAAATTTAGTGGTGAATTAGAACAAATAAGAAGGCAAGTAAAAAATCGTAATGGTAAACAAGCTTTTGCATTTTATTCTGAATTGAATCAACTTGCTTTAGATTTAGTAAAATCTATCGTACTAGCCATTGAAGATAAAAATATAAGGTATCAACTTGTTGATGTTTATTACCTTTCTCATATGAAAGAACATTTAGGGCAAGTTCGAGGTAAAATGAATGGAGTGCTTTCCAGTAAATCATATAATGAAAATCAAAAACAAGACATTTTCATTTATCTTAGCGATATTAAGAGATTCAAACTACTTTTAGAAGATAACTCTCTTGAGCAAAGTTTTTTAGCACAATCTAAATTCACCTCAATAAATAACCAAATAAATCAGACTATTGAAACCGTTTTTAATACTGCTAGCTCCCCATTAGATTGGCCGAAACCGAGCAATTGGTTTGCAGCTACCACCGATTACATTAACCAAATAAAGCAACATGCCGACAACAACAGCAATCATATTCAGAACGAGGCAATTGATTTAGTTAATAACGCTATGAGCGCATTAATTATGAAATTGGTCGGTTTAGTGACTCTGTGTTTAGTAATCGTTTTGGCGAACTTAAGAGTGACAAGAGGCCTTACTCAAAAAATTGATAAGATTCAAGAAGCCCTAAATCAAACTATAAGTACGGGCAACCTAACACTGCGATTGAATGACAATGCAAATGACGAGTTAGGTTTTATCAGCCAACATATTGATAGATTACTCGAGTCTCAATCGAATTTAGTTGCGCAGCTTAAAAATGCCTTAATTAATACCAATGAAGGCATAAAGAAACTTGAATATATTAGTAAGCATGTTGGCCAACAAGTTGCTAAAAACGATGGGGCTTTGCAAACCATTGCTGCAGCAACTGAAGAACTTTATCAAACTTCTGTGAGTATTAAAGGTGATATGCAAGGCTCAATGGGACACACTCATCAACTAGATGACTTATCTCAAAACACGCAAAAGATTACCCAAGAATCCAATACATCTATCGACTCTTTATTACAGATGAACGAACAAGCGTACCAAGGTACTGAGAGCTTGCACCAAAAAAGCCAGTCAATTGTCACTATACTTGAAAGCATAAAAAGTATTGCCGAACAGACAAACCTTTTAGCTCTCAATGCCGCGATTGAAGCAGCAAGAGCTGGTGAGCAAGGCCGAGGGTTTGCAGTCGTCGCTGACGAAGTTAGACAGCTAGCAATACGCTCTCAAGATGCAACATCTGAAATCAGTGAAGTTTTAGAACTCGTCAAGGCTGATGCAGAATCTTTAAAAGAGATCATGGAAAACATTCACACCGCAAGTAGCAAAACAGCGGACAATAGCCAAGCTTCGTTACACGATATGACGAGTCTTTCTGAGAAAATTTCTGGCATCCAAAAAAGTTTAGAGTTTGTTTCAAACGCAGCAGAAGAACAATCAGAAGCTGCATCAGATATAACTAAAAATGTCTCACAAATCAGTGAAGAGTCATCAGGGATTACAACTGATATGACTGAGTTAGAAAAACAAATTCAGTACCTTATTAATCAGAATGCTAATTTTGAACACATGATCAAACGTTATATTGTCAATTAACCCAATGAGCGTTTAATCAAAATTTCATTTTCATGAATTCCTTTTGATTTTGCTGTGTTTTTTGTAGACTACAAAAAACCACTGAGTAACAAGGAATTACAGTGATAAGCGTAACAGATCTATGCTTTTCTCGCGCTGATGGCGACCAAGTACAAACTCTATTCGATGACTTTAGCTTTGAAGTCAGTACAAAAGAGCAAGTTGCATTACTGGGTGACAGTGGCTCAGGAAAAACCACCCTTTTACACCTACTCGCGGGGTTACTCACACCCGATGGTGGTCAAATCATTATTAATGGCGAGGTTATCTCTGCGTATAACGACAAACAACTTGCCCATTATCGTCGAAAAATAGGCCTCATATTCCAGCATTACCAATTGCTCGATTGTCTGACTGTTAAACAAAATATCTTATTTCAGCACCAGCTCAACTATCCTAATCAAACCGCTAAAGAATTTGATCTTTTAATTGAGCAACTTGGTTTAAATGGTAAATTGAATAAGTTGCCGCACCAATTGTCTGGGGGGGAACAACAACGCGTTGGAATAGTCCGAGCATTAATAAACCAGCCTAAGCTCATACTCGCTGATGAACCTACCGGCAACTTAGATCAAGCTCGCTCCCACCAAGTAGTTGAAATGCTCACAAGCTTATGTAAAGAAAGACAAATCAACTTAATTATGGTCACTCACTCGCAGCAACTGACGCAGTATTTTGATACGGTGAAAGTGCTCGCTAACGGGCAATTTAACGAGTAAACCATGGCCGAAATTAAACTGATATTGACGACGCACATAGCGTATTTTAGGCGTCACCCTTGGCTATTATTGCTTTTCATTGTGGGCTTAAGTTTAGGCAGTGCCCTACTCACTGCCATTGCCGGGCTTAATCAAGAAGCAGAAAACCGCCACAATACATCGTCAGCCCTCATAGACTCTGCGGTTAGTCACATCGTCAAACCACCCATTGGCCAAGACTATATTGATGGCAAGTTATGGCTGAAGTTACGCGAAAATGGTTTCACCAACGCACAACCTGTATTGCGGGGAAAGCTTACTCTTGATTCAGGTAAAACGCTTTACGTTCAAGGCATAAACAGTTTGCTCTGGATGACTCAGCCTATTCCCGCATTATCGACTCAAACTGGAGAGAACGAGAACACAGGCTTTGCATTTGACGCCATTATGATTGACCGTAAGCGGGCACAAAAATATCAATTCAACAAAGATGACAAGAAGCTTACGCTACAAAACAATCCGCATACGCCAAAATTTATGTTAGTTGATGACATAGGCGTTTGGTCGCTCACCGATATTGCTTATGCAGACATGTTACTCAGCGCACAAGGTAAACTCAGTTTTATCGAATTCACAGGTCTTACAAAAGAGCAGGCTTCGCAGGTTGAAGCCATTTTAGGTCATGAAGCCAGATTAATTGCCTCACAAGAGCAAGACTTTGATGCGCTTTCTGAAGCCTTCTTTTTTAACCTCACAGCACTGGCGCTACTAGGTTACATTGTCGCTGCGTTTTTAAGCTTCAATGCCATTAAGCTTTCTATTGCCGGGCGCAAAAAACTGCTCACTCAATTTAACCTGTTGGGGTGTTCAAAACAGGCCATCACGACAGCCATTGTCATAGAGTTTACCCTCATGAGCTTTATCACCGCGCTACTTGGCAGCTTAGCTGGGTTTTTAATTGCCAATGCTCTGGTACTCGATATAAACCGTACCTTAATGGGCTTATATCAGTTGGATAAAGCACTCACAATCGGCTGGCAGTGGCAAACTTTAGCACTGGGATTTATCGTCAACTTAGCGACATTGGCACTAATGGTTGTAACTCAAAAAAACACGCTGAAAAACCAAGGCAATATGCTTTTCGGTCTATCGCTACTTGGTATTCTTGCCGCACTGAGTTACTTGTATTTAAATGCCAGCACTGAATTTGAAGCACTGTTATTGTGTTTTTTCACCTTAGCTTTGTTTGTGCTGCTCACACCAACTTGCCTACAAGGTTTGCTGTGTTTCAAAAACCCATTTGAGCAACCTCTTTGGCAATGGTTGTATGCCGACAGTAAATCTCAATTAACTGAATTACGTATTGCCATTGTGGCTATCTTAGTTGCGCTTGGTAGCGCGATAGGTATGCAAATTATGGTAAAAAGTTTCAGTAATACATTAAATGCACACCTTGAAAAGCAACTCAGTGCCGACATGTATATTTATGTTGATAAATACCAACCAGAATTAAGAGCGAACCTAAGTAATGATGTTGATATTCAACGTGTTGGTATTTACATGGCATCTAACGGTTACATCGATACTATGCCAGCTAAACTTGCCAGCTTTGGTAATAGCGCTGAAGCTTTTTCACATATCAACTTAACTTCAGGCAAGTCTGTCAGTGCTGCACACTTTACTAATAATGGCTGCATAGCCAATGAACAAGCACTTATAAAACACGATATTAAACTTAACGATACTGTGACGTTCAAACAAAACCAGCACAGCTTCTTATGTCGTATTTCGGCGTTTGCTTATGATTATGGCAACACCGCATTAGGACTCATTACCCTTGAAGACAATATCAAGCAAAGCCCATTGCATTGGCAAGTGTATGGCCTATCTCTGACATTGAACGAACAAGTATCAACCTCTCAAATTACTGAAAAGCTGATTAATAGCTATGGGGTAGATAGCACCACCATTTCAGAGAATAAACGCTTTAAAGAAATCGCAAATAAACTATTTAACGACACCTTTAAAGTCACGAAAGTGCTCAATGGTTTTATTCTCGCCATCGCACTGATCAGTTTATGTATAAGCCTATTAAGCCTCAGTGCCCAGCACGCTAAACAACTGGCTGTGTTGAATAGCCTAGGAGTCGATCCGAGTCAGTTACATAAGCTAAAACTCATACAAACCATTATTTTAGTCGGATTTACATGCTTATTTGCCATTCCGCTAGGATTAGCTTTGGGTTTGGCATTGCTGAAATATGTCATGCCTATTGCCTTTGGTTGGACCATACATTTCTATCTAGATATACCAGCATTGATCAGCACCTGTTTATTCTTGCTTTTATCTGCTGTTGTATGCGCTTATCTCCCAGTGAAAAGACTCACTGCCAGCTTACATCGTAAGGAAGGTTAATTGTGAAATCTGCTTATGTCTTATTATTCACTCTATTGACACTGCTGGGGTGTGAAAGAGCACCACAGCCGCAAGAAAAACAGCTTTTACATACCATGCGCGGTAAACCTGTCGATGCCAAACGTGGTGTGAAGTTTCCAGAAGATCATGGTGCACATTTACCACAAGGCATTGAATGGTGGTACATCACAGCCACTTTGACTGCTGAGACAGGTGAAACTTTTGGTGCACAGTGGACGCTATTTAGAACCCAAGTACCGCTACCCTTTGAATCAACTTGGTGGGACGATCAGCTCTACTTCGCGCACTTTGCCCTGCAACATGAGCAAAAACATGTTGCCTTTGAGCGCTACGCTCGTGCAGGCCAAGCACAAATAACAGCACAGCCATTTGCTGCTTTTTTAGATGATTGGTCACTTAAAAGTACAGCGCACAGCTTTTTGCCCCTGCAAATGAAAGCCAAACAAGGCGACTTTGCCATTGATGTCTCGCTAGCTAATAGTCCACTTACGCTACATGGTGACAATGGCTACAGCCAAAAAACACAAAGCGGTCATGCCTCTTACTATTTTAGCTACCCATTTCTTGAAACTGCTGGAACCCTAACCTTTGCAGGTAAAGAGTATAAAGTCACAGGTAACGCGTGGTACGACCGAGAATGGTCAGCAAGCTTGATCGACAAAAATCAAATGGGTTGGGACTGGTTTAGCCTAGTAAGTGGCACTGATAAAAGTCAAAAAACAGGCCTGATGCTATTTTGCATTCGTGATTCACAGCAGAACTATGATTACTGCAGCGGCACACATATTGATGAAAAAGGCCAAACACAACAAATTCACAAACAGGATATTCAGCTAGAGAAGCTCGAACACATTAGTATTGATAACAAACGCTACCCGAACAAATGGCGTGTTACTTTGCCGAATATCGAGCCTATCTTGATTGAAACCCTCACTAAAGACTCAGTCAATAAGCTCTCAATACAATATTGGGAAGGCAGAGTTAAAGCCAGCGGCGGCTTTAAGGGTGTTGGATATGCAGAGTTATTTGGATACTAGTTATTAAAATATTAGTTTTTAATAGTGAGAGCAGTTAGTTAAACAGTTAATGATTAACCTTCATTACTCACCTGTTCCAATTTTACTGAGTGAAGACGTGGCTTTATGCCACGCTCAGGTTTGCATTTTACGCCCTAACAGCTTGAGCTTTAACTTCAGACTTATTTAATTTCAATAAGCACAAAGCAGTCATTGTGACACCGATAAGATTAATCACCACATAGCTGTCGGGTGTTAAGTTAAAATGCATACTAATCGCAAATGCGAATGAAGAACCAATTTTCATACCCCCCACACCAACTACGATACTTTGGCTCAGCCAAAATAAAGTCGTTATATATTTGCCAATTAAATATGCATTATGAAGCAATACACTAGCAATCAGGCCTGCAATACATAGAAGGCCAAAAAATAGCAAAAAAACTTCATTCGCAATGTAACTGTAGAAGTTAACACCGAGCCCTAGAATGGATGCAAAGAATGTTGTAAATGAGATGAAAGTAAGGAACTTATTTCTTTGTAACACTGATTGCTCTCTGTACCTAAAATATTCTCAGATGATAAATAATTTCGTTGGCAACAACAATAATCAAAAAATAAAAAAGCCCCAAAATGTGGGGCGAAAGTAGCTCAAGCTTGGATGGGAGATAAGCTTTAACCTTGTGAAAATAAGCAGTCAGGTAGCACTTCAAACGTTTGAATAACTAACCTGAATGAGTTCACAGTGTATTACTTTATTTGCACTAATTGATGTCAATTTTGCTTTTAAATGTAAGCGGTTATGTCTAGCGACATACTATAGAATAAATCGAATACAAAAAAGGCGCTTATATCAATAAGCGCCTTTCAATACTTATATTCTCGATGATAATTTTAGCTGTTTGCTAAACGCGCTCGTGCTGCATGTAGCTTTTTATAGCTTTCAATTAAGCGTAAATGCTTATCTAGACCTTCAAGGTTCATGCTGGTTTCAGTTAAACCATAGAAAGTCACATCGCCATTAATTGAGCCGACAACGGCATCCATCACTTCTTGACCGAACATACGTGTGAAGCTATGAATGTAATCTTCAATTTCAAGCTCTTCATCAAGAGCGACTTCTAAGGTTGCATCCATTGCTTGGTAGAATAAACCACGCTCAACAATGGTGTTGTCGTTGTATTGTAAGAAAGCTTCAACAAGTTCTTTAGTCGCTTCTAAATCACCTAACGCTAAATAAATTAATAGCTTAAGCTCAAGAATTGTCAGCTGACCCCACACTGTGTTTTCGTCAAACTCAATACCAATTAATGTGATGATGTCGATGTAGTTGTCTAGTTCAGACTCTTCTAAACGCTCAACTAAATCAGCCAATTCATCTTCACTCAAACGATGTAGATTTAAGATGTCTTCACGATATTGCAGGGCTTTATTGGTATTATCCCAAATTAAGTCTTCAACTGGGTATACTTCTGAGTAGTCTGGTACAAGAATACGACATGCGTTACCAATGTGTGTAAATTCAGCCACATAAGCTTCTTTACCCATCGACTCCAAAATACCAAATAACTTGTCTGACTCTTCTTCAGTTGTGCCTGAGAAGTCCCATTCAACAAACTCATAATCGTGCTTAGCACTGAAGAAACGCCAAGAAATTTTACCTGTTGAATCAATAAAGTGTTCAACAAAGTTCTCCGGCTCTTGCACTGCCATACTGTTAAATGTTGGCTTGGGTACGTCGTTTAAGCCTTCGAAGCTGCGACCTTGCAATAGCTCAGTTAAGCTTCGTTCAAGGGCCACTTCAAAGCTTGGGTGGGCACCGAATGACGCAAATACACCGCCCGTTTTCGGGTTCATCAACGTCACACACATCACAGGGAATTGACCGCCAAGAGATGCATCTTTTACTACAACCGGGAAGCCCTGCTCCTCTAGACCTTGAATACCTTCAACAATACCTGGGAACTTATCTAATACGGCTTGTGGTACATCTGGTAATACAATTTCTTGCTCGATGATCTGACGTTTAACCGCACGCTCAAAAATCTCAGATAAACACTGAACTTTCGCTTCTGCTAGGTTATTACCCGCACTCATACCATTACTTAAGAATAAGTTCTCGATTAAGTTGGTTGGGAAGTAAACCGTTTCTCCATCTGAGTGACGTGTATAAGGAATAGAACAAATACCACGTTCAACATTGCCTGAGTTAGTATCAATTAGATGTGAACCACATAACTCACCTTCAGGATCGTAAATTTCGCGCGTGTATTCGTCTAAAATTTCTGTCGGTAATTCATCTTCTTCATTTGGCTTAAACCACTTCTCATTTGGATAATGCACGAACTCAGCATTGGCGATTTCAGTACCAAAAAACTGGTCGTTATAGAAGAAGTTACAGCTTAAGCGCTCGATGAATTCGCCTAATGCCGAGCATAATGCGCTCTCCTTGGTTGCACCTTTACCATTGGTAAAGCACATTTCAGAAGCCGCATCACGGATATGTAATGACCAAACATTCGGTACGATATTGCGCCAAGAAGAAATTTCGATCTTCATGCCTAAGTCTTCCATTACCGATGTCATATTGGCAATGGTCTGCTCAAGCGGAAGGTCTTTACCTAAAATATATGTCTCTGTGCCGCCTTCTGGCGTTGTCATCAACATCGCTTGCGCGTCAGCGTCTAGGTTTTCAACGGTTTCAAGCTGGAAATCAGGCCCAGTTTGGATAACCTTTTTCACTGTACAGCGGTCAACCGCACGCAACATACCTTCACGATCTCTCTCAGAGATATGCTCAGGGATCTCTACCTGAATTTTAAAAATCTGGTTATAGCGATTTTCAGGATCAACAATGTTGTTTTGCGCGACGCGAATGCCATCGGTCGGAATATCACGGGCGTTACAGTACACCTTAATAAAGTAAGCTGCACACATTGCTGATGAAGCTAAGAAGTAATCGAATGGGCTTGGTGCTGAGCCATCACCTTTATAACGAATAGGTTGATCGGCAATAATTGAGAAATCATCGAATTTCGCTTCAATTCGAAGATTATCAAGAAAGTTAACTTTGATTTCCATAGAGCGGTTTCCACGGTCGCGCGCTTACTATGCTTTGTAAGCGCTTTTCTAAAAATACCGCTAATTATCCGCTTTTTCTGCTCAACTGTCTTGGGTTAATTATAAAAAAACGCCAACGGCAAACTAAAATGCCTTTTGCAGAAAAATATCGTAGCGATACTCGTTCGATTTGCTAGTTTTTTTAGCCGTCATCATTTTCTGCTCTTGCACAGATTTGCGCTTAAACAAGCCATCTTTGTCGTTTAAAGGCTGATCGGGAAAATATAGCTGTGTCAGTAAAGACTCATAACCGTACTTACTGATTTTTATGTGAATATGCGGTGTACGCTGCTGCGGTGAATTTAACGGATATGCACCCGGCATCACGGTTTTAAATTTAAAGCGCCCTTGTTTGCCACTTTGCAAAATCGCCCACCCTTGAAAATGCGGGTCAATTGGCGCTTCACTGTTATCGTGCGGGTGGTGATACTTACCATAACTATTAGCCTGCCATAGATCTATGGTGACATCTTCAATGGCATTACCATCTTGATCAAACACTTGCCCAAAAATATCTATAATGGTGCCTTTGGCACGCCCTACTTTACCTTCGATTTGGGTTAAATCAGCATCCTTGTCTTTTTGCGGCGTTATGGGGTAAAACGGCCCTTCGACTTCTCTAGGGGTTAACATGTTACCGCCTGCCTGTGCACCGAACGTTTGGCTTATAAGTAAACCGCCCATCGAGCCCAAGGCTGCACTTTTAATAAATTCTCTGCGCTTCATTGTATTCTCCTCACCTGCTTAACTTGGCTAATTGTCATTGCATGGTTTTCACTGTAAAGCGAAGAGATTTATTCGTCTTATTAATCTTCTATTATTTTTCTATTTAACCTGAGCTTTGGATAAGAGATTTACTAAAACATTGATATTTAAATTAAAAGTTTTTTTCAATTCTGCAGCCGGAAACTTTTAGCGATAACAAGGCGAATTTACGCGTCAATAGCTAGCCTATTGCAAGTAAATTCAACGCAGTTAGCGTTGAAAGTAGCCGCTGGAGATAGATTTATTATCCATAGATCAGGTTACCTTAACCTTTATTTAATTAAACTATGAAGTTGAAACAAAAAAGCCCGCTTAACAAAGCGGGCTTCTCGTCTTAAAAGATTTTTAGTTAATTTTAATCGACCAAGCGTTTAATGAGCCCACATCTTGGTTATAGTGATCTTGCACTCTTAACTGCCAAGTGCCTTTTAAACTAGCCGATAAATTCACCGTGTAAGATTCCACTACATTATCAGCACTGTCACTGCCGTTAAAGTTTTTAAGCTGATATTGAGCACCTGTTGGGGAGGTTAACACTAGACTAATATCACCACGGTATGTATGGCTAATATTAACGTTTACGGTTGCTGTGCCAGATGTCGTTGAGTTATCAACATCAAGCGTTGAGGTCATTGCACTGTTATCAGGAATAGCTGAAACACTATTCATTTCAAAGAATGTTTCTTCAACCACAGGTTCAGTAACCGGTGTACCGCCATTGAAACTTTGACCTGCATTCACTTGGTTGTACGTTGAAGCCGTTACTTGCCAAGTGAAGTCACTGTACTTTGAACCTGAGCCTGTAAGTTGTAAGGCATGGCCTACTGCAGTCGATGACGTTTCAGAGACAGGAATTGCTGTTGAAGATTGACCCTGCGCTGCACCATCAGTTGCAGTAAAGGTACCTTCATAACTTAAGAATTGAACTAACTTGCCAGTATTATCGACTAATGCGATACCGTCAGGACCACCATTTTGTAGACCACTCATGGCGAAAAATTTAGTACCAAAACCAGATTGCTGATCAGCTAAAGTGCCTGAAAGTGAGATAGTTTTGTATGCAGCACCGCCGTTGCCGTTATAAGCGACTAGCTGCCAACCACTTAGATCTACCCCTGCTGCCCCTGCGATTTCAACACCTTCGTTTACATCTGAGCCATTGTTATCATAGTGGAGTTCGTTTATCCAAGGTGTTGCGTCACTGCTACCTGTGTCACCGCCACCGGTATCACCACCGCCAGTTCCAGTGCCTGCACCTACTCCTGAACAATCACTTTCAAAGATACATGCTGCAAATTCAGGGTGATCGATAAATGGGTTACGGTTACCTTGATATTGGAAAATCACATCGTTGCGACGTCGTTCAAAATCATCAACTGGATCGTCTTTATGCCATTGAATAAGTACAGTTTTTAAGCCCATGTAAGCAACAGCTTCATTACCGCCGGTCTTAGAGGCTTCAATTTTGCTGCGATCATCGGTCAAAATAAGATCAGGCTCCACAAAACCATTGGCATTTGTACCACCTTCATAACGCACTGCTAAATACATTAATGCGCGAGCTACATCACCACGACGACCAGGCCAAGTTTGCCAAATACCGTCTAGCGGACCTGAGCCCATAGTTAGATTCACTTCAGATGATGATCCACCACGATTGTTATTCACATCTGTGGTTTTTGTTGAGCAAGACGCACTATTACATCTTGCATAAGGTTTGTTATTTCTGCTCGAATTGTAGCTACTATTTGAAATAAATAAGTGATGAAGGTCTGTATATGCCAAATTTTGACTGCCATCTTTTGGAAAACCATAAGACTTCGGCCAAGAGTGTTCGCGGTTATAGTTAGTATTACCACCACCCACTTTGGTATAAACTGCATTTTTATATACATCAACAACTTGAGAGTTATTATCAGGGTTTTCATCGGCTTTTTCTAGCACGTCCCAAGTGTCTGTACTCGATGATGTATAAGGAATTTTTGTGTGACCCTTAATAATTATATGCAAGCTTTGTTTCAGTGTTGTTGCATTTGAATTATCAATGTTTTGGTAATAGTTTTGTGGCGCAGCAGCCAAGGATACACCTGACAACGCGCTCATTAGCATTGCCATAGATGTTAATCTAAGTGAGATTTTCATAATTAACCGTGTGTTTTAATTAAGATTTATTTTTATATACACCTTCCTTTGCAAACCACTTCCAAAAGCTGACCCCATGCCAGCGCGCAGAAGTATACACTCTAAATTGTTACAAAAAGATAACAAAAGAATAAATTATCTAACGTGTCAACGCTGTCAAAATTTCAATAATAAAAATAATTCTTATGAAACAGACAGTTAATCATTTACATTTGTTTACTTAAAAAAAGATCATGTGCGGACTAAAGACATTGAGATTGTTAGATCTAGATGGTAAGAGCTTTCAGTTAATACAATTAAATTGGTTGGTTAATTTAAACTTCAGAAAATAAATCAAATCTATGGGTTTCGATTTCTCTATTTTTGAAGTGCTAAGTTACACCCAGCCTTATGAGCCAGATTAAATAGGCACAATTAGATACGTTCTTTTCGGTGCAATGATAAAGAAGTTGTAGGGGGAGGTAATGAGAAAGTGATTTGTTGGTAAAAACTAAGGTATTTAAGCCAACCTCACACTCGAGTAAACCCAATTCTGAATTTTTACGCCATGAAAATCGAACGTTAATTGTCCGATATTAGTTAGCCCTAGATGTTTATAAAAGTCATTAGCGTCATTTTCAACCCAGGTATAAAGCCAGAATTTAGGGCCTAACTCGTTTTGGCACCTTTGCAGTAGCGCCTTACCAATACCCAGCCCTTTAAATTGAGCATCAACATAAAGGCGATCAATCTCATAGCCAAACTCCGATTGACCTTGATAATGACTCTGTTTATTTGCAAGCAAATATCCTTGCAGAATACCTTCTTGCTCAGCGACTAAAATGGTTTTATCTAGGCTATTTATGTCTTGCAGAAATGATTCAGTATTAAAGTTATTAACAACAAAGTCTGCATACTCAGGTTTAACGCCTTCTTTCGCATAAGTCGCTAACCAGACTTTACTGCTCAAAACAGACAAACAAGGGACATCTTGTTCTCTGGCTTTTCTGATAATGGTTTCTGCTTTCATAATTTCTTTTTAAATTTATTTGGTCATAAAATAAAAAATGGCTTGTACAATGACAAGCCATTTTTATTTTCATATCAAACTATCAATTACAGTGCACAGTTGCCTGCAAGTTTCCACTGCTTATATTGACCTTCATTTTCTGATGGTTGGTCATTCTTAGTCCAATAATTAGCCTCGAAAATTTGACCGTTGAAAGTTACTTGATCGCCTTTCGTATAGGCTTGGTTTTCGTACCATACTTTTGGACACGTTGATTCTGGTACATCACAGCCATTTGCTGCAATAAAATCATATGCTGCTTTTGCATCTATTAAACCGTGACCGAATTCATGATCTTTACCTTCAGCACCAATATCCGTCGCAGTAAAGTTAAGAACATCGCGTATCTGAGAGCCAGTACAATTTGGGAAGTGACTCCATACCTTCGCTGCAACACCAGATACATGAGGCGTTGCCATTGATGTACCTGACTTATACTCAAAACCATACTTGTTATATTCAGTTAACATCAAACCACTGCTATTGATTAATTCACCAATAACGTTAGAAACCGTTAAGGTTGGGAAGTCTGTTGCATAGTCAATGTTATGAACATCTCTAGATACCCAATCTGGAATGCCTGCCGGAACATCAAAATAGGTTACTAGAACCTGGCCTTCATTTGCTTGACAAGCTGCTGTTGCAGCATCAAAACCCGCTTTGTCAGTAGCACTTAATGTACCGTCAAAGTACTCGCTTAAGAATGCATCAAATGGGATTTTATAGAAACAGCTTTCGCTTAATTGTGAGATGCGTGGGTAAGGTGTGTTACCAGAATCAATTTGCTTAAAACCAGAAGAGAAATAACCGCCAGTTTTCGCGTTCCAGATAAAGCGATTTACATTTACAGACTCGCTGTCAACAGTAGAAAGTACACGTGTACCCGGCGCTGTAATTTCAACTTGATCGTTAACTGCAGAGAAAGTTGAGATTTCAGTATTCTGATCAACTGACGCGACTGACATGACATTTTTGTATGACGCTGGGAATAGGTATGAATCATCACCGTCAGTCGCTGTTGAACCATGGTTACCTGCTGCTGCAACAATTAACACACCACGATTAGTTAAACGGTCAACGACATCACGCTCAGTATCTGACGAGCGAGAACCTCCTAGTGACATATTAATGATGTTCGCGCCTTGGTTCGCACACACTTCCATTGTTTCTAGAATATGTGAAGTTCTGAAACCTGAGTTTGCACCATGTGCTGTACGAGATAGCTTTTGTACATATGTGTCTACGGCACCATTAGAAACCACACCTACGACACCTTTACCATCACGGTTAGCAATGATAGTACCTGCTACGTGAGTACCGTGGTCAACGGCATCATTAAACCAAAAATCAGAGTAATCACTGTGGTTACCGCTTAAATTAGTTGCTGCAAACTCTTCGTGGTTGCCCTGAATGCCAGAATCGATAACGCACACTTTGATGCCATTATTCGCAGGATCAGCAACTAAATCAGACTTTGTCAATGTAATACCGTAAGGAGTCACTTCTCGTTGAGTTAGATTTTCGAACTCATTATTCGTGAAGTTAGCTACAGTGACATCGCTGTCAATTTGTTCCAACGCAAAATTACTTGGAGACTGAGGAAGGATTGCAAATCGTTCTACATCTAGTTCTACACGCACACCAGAAATCTGTTGAAGCGCACTCGCTTGCTCTTCTGTTAACGAAATTAAACCCACAGTGCCTTTATCAACTTGAGTGATGTTTTTGATGATTTGTTGTTCGTACTCAGCTGGAAGGCTAGATGCTTCATAAGTAATTAGATAATCAGCTTTTTTGTTATTTGAGTCTAGCGCTGTGTTCGCAACAGCCACGCTAGAACCTAAGATTGCAGCGCAAATTAAGCTTTTTTTAAATTTAGATTTCATCTTACTTTCTCTATTTTTATGAATTATTAAATTTGTCCCTTTTACAGTACAAAAATAACTTTAAGAAAATGTAAAATCAAATTTAAAATTATGATTATCTACAATATCAGGCAATAAGTAATAACGAAGAGAGATAAGCACTCTATAAGAAAATGACCGAAAATTCAGTGTTACAAGGGTCTGAGCAGGTGTTTTGCTAATGCGAGCCTTAACCCCTTTGACCTGTTAAGTTTATTCCGGTTGGTATGTCTGAATTTGCAAACCACTTTATCGTAAAGTGTCAAAAATAAACGGTTTAATTATGTTCAGATATTTACTGTAGATGGCTATTGTGCGCTAAGGAAAACCGCCTAAACTTAAAAAGCAGCTTTGTAACGTATTACCTGCCATGTCATAAACTGCTACTTTTTCGCTTCCTGCGGTTCAATTTACAAACTATATAAATTTACTCGACCAAATGCCACTGTGTTATAACTATAGGCTTCACTTGCCACTAAAAATTGAACTGTTAATTTATATCTATTACAAATATCTTTTCAATGTTGATGACTATTTCAATTAAAGTGCCTATGGAAAATATCTTTAACAAAGTAATCTGCTCAAAATAGCTTTCACTTCAAAAAGGCTAGTTTTGCTTTGTTTCTTGTAACTCTTTAAACGCAGTCTCTTTGTCTACATATCCAAACGAATAATTGCCAGATACTACCGGTGTAGAGCCAATAAACGCTGAACTACCTACAGCAGCAGTTAATCTTAAAAAGTAAACTTCACTCGCTTTGAGCTCTTCCTTTACAGTCATCTCTTTAGCCCGCCAATAGAATGGGTTACCTTTTTTAACTGTAATAGTGTTTAATCCCGGTTGTAGCTCTAAAACTTTATAACCCCCATTCTTTATATTGAAGCTATCAACACCATTGATTTGAATTGTTGGCGAAGCAGAACCATCCATCATTGCCCAAGGTCGATATAAATAAACTTTTGCTAATTTATTGGAAGGCAGTTCAACTTGTTCGAACTTTGGCCCTGTGGCATTACACCCAGTAATTGCAAGCAAAGTAAAAATCACTATGAATACGCGCATGATCATTTATTTTTAGACTCCATTAAATGCTAGGGTTATTGAGATAAAAATAGATAGAACTTTGCAATTTAAAGTTCTTATCAATAAAGTTTATATTTTTCAACTTATCGGTACTAATTAAAATACCTAAATCATAAATTGCGACAATTCCAAGTACAGGAGCATTATTAACATGACAACTCGAGATACTAAATTAGCTCTGTACTGAATTTATCAAACATCTGTGTTGGCCAATTCTATTTTAAAGAATCTTTTTCATACTTAATAGCTTTTTTCTAAAGCCAAATCAACTCTTTGTATGGCTTAGTTACTAAAGTTAATAACCTACTTTGAAGATCATCCACATGTATCTCTAGTTTATGACCGTCTGGGTCCAAAATATAAAGCGACAAGCCTTCACTTTTGTTGTTTTTCCACTGTGACACCCCCTTTGAAAGAACACGCGCTTTAAAATCCTCAAATTGATCAGGTGCAATATCAAAAGCAATATGGCTATAGTCATCTTTGCTACAGGGATCATCACATGACAAGCAAAACCATAGCTCACCAACAGATAAGTAAGCGCTATTGTCCCACTTTACATGTGCCGTGAACCCTAAAATATCTCGATAGAACAAAATAGAGCGCTCTAAATCTCTTACTGCGATGGTGATATGATTGATCCCCAAAAGCATGGTTTTCTCCAAAAAGAACTTAAACCAAATCGTGATTAACTGACTTGCTTATTAAAGCTCATTTGCAGTGCCTTTAGCTTTTTCGTTAATTTCCTTTAAAAGTTTTAATGACACATCTTTGATACACAAAAAAACCATAACAATAGCTGTCACGAGTGCAAGCAAGTTGTTGTTACCTAGAGTACCTAAACCAACTGAATCTTCCTCAGTAAGATAAAGAAACTCAATATGAGTCGAGAGCATTTGCATTACACACACGATAGCTAGTGTAGCGATAGCCCATTTCATCACTAATTTCGATAAAGTTTGATGAGACATAAATAAACTCCTTGTTTGAATGACATTGTTTTTAATTTTTGTACTTATTCAAAATTATGTAATTTCATTGAGCGGACATTTCTTTATTGAAATGAACAATATTTAGAAAGCTTAGAATGATCACACTGATAAATTATTAAGCAGCATGCCCGGCATAAAAAAGCAAGTTAAGGTAAAAGCAAAACGCCAATTATTGCAAACATGCCAAAGATAAGCTTCTTAAATAAGCTTAGGTTTAGCCAATGTTCCATAATTTTCTTTTTAAATTTGAGCTCTTAACACTCACTTATATCTTATAGATATCAATAATTTATAGATGTTTTTCGAAATGACGACATGGCGTTTCTCATACAGGTCCAACCAAATCTAATATAAATGACCAAATAAGCTATCTTCCCCTTGATAAAAATCATCCCGCCCTTATTATGCTTTCACACTTTTAATTTGAATATGTTGCTTTGATCCGAATTTTAAAAATTCTTGCTGTGCTGTTTTTATTGTTTGCTGATGCTCCGTCATCTGCAGAACAGGTTGCGCATGCGCAGAATAATGTTCAGAGCCAGACTAGTTATCAAAGTCCATTTGAGACTGCTGTAAGCAACGAGTTTTCATCGCAGCAGCAACCTCAAAACCATCATATTACTGCCGATGATTCTGGGTTATTTTCAATTATTGAACGCCCTTCTCAACAGCAGGCCATTCGTTTTTTACACCCAAAACAGCAAAGCGAATTTATTTTAGTTTTTGAGCTGGTGACAGATACGTTCATCAGCGAAAACCGTTTGCGCCCTGACAAGCTCGAACAACCTTGGTATCAATGCAATACGCGGCCAAACCACGGCTTTATTGATGCCTGTAAACCTGCCAATTTAGTTTATAAAGCAAGGCTAACCTACCACGCTTAATTTCACTTATCGCAAAAAAATCTTTTAATTTTTTCGGCAAAACTGTGTTTTGCTGCCCTAGATGAGTAAATTATGAAAAATCAATTAAACCCTAAGTCGAACAACCGTTTGACACCATGGGCGTTGCTATTAGTCATTGTATTTCTGGCAATTAGCGCGCTACCAAACCTTTATCCAAACAACACGGTATTAAAGATCAGCAATCATAACAATGCGTTATCGGCGACTCAAATTAGCCAATATCTTGAAGACGCGAAATTGCCCGTGCGTGAAGCGACTGTAAATCATCAAACCGGTGAAATTCGGGTGTTGCTTGAACATCCAAAAGCAAGTGTGAATGCGCAAGCCATATTACAAAAAAAGTTACAAACACAATTGCAAAACACAGCAAACATTAGCGTGCAAAGTGAAGCAACTACGCCCGCATGGCTGCAAAGTTTTAATTTATCGCCTTTAAAATTGGGCTTAGATTTAAACGGCGGCGTGCTATTTGTATTAAAAGTCGATACCGAAAAAGCCCTTGAAGAGCGTCTCGAAAAACTGCGTTTAGTCGCAAAAGATTATCGCATCGAACACAAATTGCGTGGCATCAAGATTGAAGCAGCCCGTGATAATAGCGTGGTCATAAAAGCTAACAGTAGCCAAGCAGATAAGCTTGCGACCTTAGCTAAGCTTTTAAAAACAGACTACCCAAGCCTTACGAGTATTGAAAAAAACACGGCAAGCCAAACCATTTGGCAACTTGGTTTTGACGAAGCCAGCCAAAAGCAGATAGCTGAACAAGCAATTGGCCAAGCCATTAGTACTTTGCGCTCGCGTATTGAGCAATTGGGGATCACAGAAGCTGTTACACAACGCCAAGGTAAGCAGCATATTCGAATTGAGTTACCTGGAGTACAAGATCCAGCTGCTGCAAAACGCTTAATTGGGGCTACTGCTGAGTTGTCTTTTCATGCGTTGCAAGACATGGGTGGTCACACTTACAAATATAAAGACGGTGGCACAACCAAATTGAACCCTTTGCCTATTTTTACTGGCTCAGAGATTGAATCGGCTCAGGCTGGACGCGATGAGTCAGGGCAACCGCTAGTACAACTTATGCTCTCCCCTTCTGGCGGCGACAAAATGAGTCGTTTCTCACGACAAAACATTGGTAGGCCAATGGCTACTCTCTATGGCGAATATCACCAAAATCAAAAAGGGGATGTGGTTAAACAACAAGAAGTGATTTCGGTCGCCACCATTCAACAAGCCCTTAACCGCCAATTTAGTATCACTAATTTAGGCACCATGCAGCGTGCACAAGAGCTGGCTATGGTATTACGTGCAGGGTCACTTCAGGCGCCGATCACCATTGTTGAGGAGCAAACGATTGGCCCAAGCCTAGGCGAGCAAAACATTGAAAATGGGTTTAATGCTCTCAAGCTAGGCTTAGCCGTCACCCTACTATTCATGTTGGCGTGCTACGGCCGACTCGGTGTAGTCGCCACCATTGCATTGTTGGTGAATCTGGTCTGTTTACTTGGATTAATGTCGTTATTACCGGGAGCAGTTTTAACTCTCCCCGGGATCGCGGGTTTAGTACTCACCATAGGTATGGCGGTCGATACCAATGTGATTATATTTGAGCGCATTCGTGATGAAATTAAACAAGGTGCAAGCACATTTGGCGCTTTAAAACGCGGCTATCAACATGCGATGTCGAGCATTATCGATGCGAACCTAACGACGATGATCACTGCGCTGGTTTTACTTGGTGTAGGTTATGGTCCAATCAAAGGCTTTGCTATTACGTTAGCCCTTGGGATCTTAACCAGTTTGTTCTCGGGCGTATTGGTGTCGTCTTACCTCTCGCCACTCTTTCTTAAACATGAGAGAAAAAAAGAACATCAAAAAGATAAAAACAAAGCCCAACTAAAACCTGCAACGACAAAAAAAGAAGGTGCACATCATGCATAATATTTGGCAATCTGCCCGCAAAATGGGCTTTATATTTAGCCTAATTGCTATTGTTGTTAGCCTTGGCGCTTTAGTCCTAAACCCCATTGTATTTGGTTTAGATTTTACGGGTGGTACCGTTTTAGACTTCACGTTAATATCGCTAACCAATATTAATGAGCTTCAATCAACTTTAAGTACCTTAACATCAGACGCATTTAGCTTATCGCAAAGCCAAGACGGCCATTGGCGTGTGTTGTTTTTACCCGACGTAGCTTCAGATACGATCGCCGCTTTTCAAACTGCAATTGAGACACAATTAAATGCCCATATCCTAGAAAGTAAGTTTTTAGGCGCTCAAGTCGGTGAAGAGCTCAAAACCAGTGGTGCACTGGCGGCTCTGTTTGCTGTGGTATCTGTATTGATTTATTTAATGGTGCGTTTTGAGTGGCGACTCGCAGTGGCTGCAACTGTCGCACTGTTCCACGATGTATTAATCACCATCGCTTTATTCACAGTGCTTGGTTTAACCTTCGATTTAACGGTATTAGCAGCACTTTTAGCGATTATCGGTTACTCGCTCAACGACAGCATTATCATTGGCGACCGTATTCGTGAACTCATTCGTGCCACACCTGAGCAACCCATTGGTCATTCAATTAATGAAGCCTTGCAAAGTACGTTACGCCGTACGCTTATTACCTCGTTTACCACACTCGCCACGGTTTTTGCGATTTGGTTGCTCGGAGGCGATGCCTTAAATGGTTTTGCCAGCGCCCTGTTAATTGGTTTAACTGCAGGTACCTTGTCATCAATTTTTATCAGCGCGACCTTGCCTGAATTTATGGGCTTAAGCTTTACAAACTATCAAAATCAAGACAGTGAAGAAGTGAAAAAGCTACTCGCTGAGCCTTAACTAACATTTAGAGCATTTAGCTCACTCATCAATTCTGAGTGAGCTTCTATTTATATTCATAGACTTAGAAATTACTCATTTCTGAAAAAGCAGATTTAAATTAACAATTTTGTAACCTTTAAGTGTTAAATCTAGCGCTCCCTTTTTTTAGAGTAATTACTTATGTCTATTTCACGTCGAAGTTTTTTGAAAGGATCAGCTCTACTGAGCGTGATGCCAATGAGTTTAACACTCTCGGGTTGTACGTTTAAAACCAACCCTTTCAGCCATGGCGTTGCCAGTGGTGATCCGCTCCATGATGCGGTGATCATTTGGACTCGAGTCACCATTCCTGAAGAAATCACGCAAGTTGTCGATATCAACAGCCTGGTATTGTCTGTTCGCTGGCAAATATCAACGTCTTCTTCATTCGCGACTATCGAAAGTGAAGGCAAGGTTGAAACCAGTATAGCTCGAGATTTTACCGTTAAAGTCGATGTCACAGGTTTAAATGCGGATAACATTTATCACTATCGCTTTATCATCGAAGAGCTCGATGAGCCTGTTGTTTCGCCAGTTGGTCGCACCAAGACTTTACCTCAATATGATGTATCTGAAGTGAAGCTGGCGATGACATCTTGTTCACACTTTAGCTATGGCTATTTTAACGTCTATGCTCGCATCGCAGAAATGGATGATCTTGATGCGGTTTTACATTTAGGCGACTATTTATATGAGTACGGAAACGAAGATGTTTATCGTAACCCATTATTATGGAAGAGGCTGGTAGAGCCAAAACATGAAATGGTGTCACTCAATGATTATCGTTTACGTCATGCGACGTATAAAACAGATGAAGATTTGCAAACCCTGCACCAAACCCACCCCATGATCTGTATTTGGGATGATCATGAGTTTACCAATGACACTTGGCGTGGCGGTGCGCAAAACCATAATGACAATGAAGGTGACTGGCAAACCCGAGCCAATGCAGCCATTCAAGCATATTATGAGTGGATGCCTATTCGAGAGCCTCAAAGTGGTAACCGTGAAAAAGCATATCGTAAATTCGAATTTGGTCAGTTGCTGCATTTAAATATGCTCGATACCCGTTATGTTGGTCGCGATGAGCAAGTCGATGTGAAAGACGATGCGCGCCTAGACCTAATGCGGACTCTGTTGGGCTTTGAACAAGAGCAATGGCTAGAAGACAACCTGCTCGATGCTAAAAATAATGGCGTGAAGTGGAATTTAATTGGCCAACAAGTGCAAATTATGCAAATTCAGATGTTTGGTAAACCCATTAACGCTGATGCATGGGATGGGTACCCTGCCGCTCGGGATAGACTGCTGAACTTTGTTGAACAAAGAGACATTAAAAATGTGGTGTTTTTAACAGGCGATGTGCACTCATCTTGGGCTGCCGATATTGCTAAAAACCCGTACGACTGGCGAGAGTATAATCGCTTTACCCATGATGGTGCACTTGCCGTTGAGATAGTCACACCTTCTGTCACTTCGCCATCAATTCCTGTACCGGGTTTACAGCAAATTGTGGGAGATGTTGGCAATATTCTAAAGCCTGAAAACCCACATATTCGTTATGTTGACCTTAAAAACCGAGGTTTTGTCACCCTTAATATCAAGCAAGACAAACTCACTTCTCAATGGCACCATGTGCCAATTGTTGGTTTTAAGAATAACCAGTCTTTTGTTGATAGAACCCTGTATGTTAATTCAGGCGAAGCCAAACTGCATAAATTGTAATCTGGCAATCAGCACGAGAATTTGAACATAAGGGGAGCTTAGCTCCCCTGAAAGTCATGTAGAAAAGTATCTAAACGATGTTCATTGAAAAGAATAGACATTGACTGTTTTGTCTCGACCTTTGAGTTTTACATCCGCAACCCAAGCTAAATCAGGCATGTCTGATTTTTCTGCGGCGTCTTCACTGACAAGTAATACTTGCCCAAGCTCTTTGGTCTTGCTCTCGATTCTCGCTGCAACATTAACTGTGTCGCCAATCACGGTGTAATCCATACAACTCAAACTCCCCACATTACCTGCAATGGCTTCACCACTGTGAATACCAATGCCAATTTCAAGCTGTGGCAAGCCCTGCTCGGAAAATTGATTATTTAACTCAATCAATTCTTTAAGCATACCCTTTGCAGCATTTATTGCACCTTGAGCGCTATTCATTCCCGCTTGTGGCGCACCAAACACGGCCATAATGGCGTCACCGATAAATTTATCTATCATGCCATCATGTTTAAAAATAGGATTGCTCATAGCTGAGAAATAGCGGTTTAGAATACGAGTAACCACCTCTGGTTCATTGCGCTCACACAAGGTGGTGAAATTGCGAATATCAGCCATCAAAATCGTTACTTCTCGGCGCTCACCACCAGGCTCTATGTCAACGGCACCGGTTTCTACCGCGCTAACCAGCTTTTCAGGTAGATAGCGTAATAAACGCTCTCGATGACGCAGGCGTGTATAAGTATTGGTAATGTAATGAGAAATTGACCAAGCGAGTAATCCCGAGAATAGCACGATGATCTGTTCGTGGATCTCTATGGTTCGATCAGTCTGGCTGTGTTCTAAGATAAGTGTTGTCGCAGCTAAACAACACAGCGTCGAAAAGTAAATAATCACGCGACCTTGCCTGAATGCACTCATGACATTAAATAGGATTAGCGCGCTGATCAGCATCAATTCAAATTGTGTTTGGTGCAGATCGCGTAAGAAATGCCCTATTTCTGCCAAATATTCCATTTCTAATGTGATCCCTAAAATAATCACATAATCGAATAAAATAGATACATACTTGAGCCAAGGCTTATAGCTGCCTGTGGTTGCCCAGTGCCTAACTAGCCAACACCAAGCTGCAGTTATAACCATCGACCCAAGATCGACACTGATTAAAATTAAATCCAGACCCTGACTCATCATGCCGACGAGTAGTTCTAGTAAAAACAGCGCCATCAAACCAAAAAAACGAATTTTGTTGATGTGGTTTTCCATTTCCATTTCGCGCTGCTGGTAGCAATCTGTTAGCAATGCATCAAAGCTGTCATCAATGTGTTTTAACCATTTCATAAGTTTAAGTGTTCTGCTTTTTTATTAAACATAGCTTGTCATAACAATGAGTACGAAAAATGAATGCAAAGATTAGTCACAAGTCGAGAAAAAAGGCAATTTAGTTTCCTAAATTGCCTTTAATAACAAAAGTATTGGGAATTTATTTAAAAACGTTACTTACAAGCGCCTTTGTTAGCCCATACATCCCAACGACCTGAGAATTGCTCCGGGTTTTGATCTATGTTCCACCACTTCGCTTCATACAAATTGCCATTCAATGAAACTCGATCTTTAGATAAGTAAACCTTACCTGCTGACCATGTTGGCGTACCATTACATCCACCCGTATTTCCATCAGTTACCTTGATGACTTCAGATTTACTAGCAACCTGACCAACCGTATCTCTTACAGTCAATTTAACAGTATACTCTCCAGCACTTGCATACGTGTGGCTTGGGTTTTTGCTTGAGCTAGTTGCCCCATCGCCAAATTCCCACGAGTAAGCAGCAATCCCCTTATCGTCATATGAGCTGTCAGTCAGTTGTATGGTTTTACCGTTTAGCGTTAGTTTGAAACTTGCAACAGGTTTAGCATCACCTGGGCCTTCACATGTACTTGAAGCTAAATAGTCGTATGCTGCTTTTGCTTGCACAATACCATGACCATAGGAAGTATCTCGCCCAGCGGCACCTTTATCTTTAGCTGTAGCATTTAGTGCATCACGAATTTGCTGGTTATTACACTCAGGGAAATGACTCCATACGAGTGCTGCAACACCCGATACATGTGGCGTTGCCATTGATGTGCCGCTGATGCTTTTATATGCATTATTATTCCACGTCGAGTTAACACTTACGCCTGGTGCGGCGATTTCAACTTGGCTGTTGTATTGTGAGAATGATGCTTTGTTTTCACGGCTATCAACCGCTGCTACTGAAACAACAGAGTCATATGATGCTGGATAGCTCATAGAACTATTGCCACCATTACCAGCTGCGGCAATATGCAGCATGCCTTGCGCATAGCTGTTTGCAAATGCTTGACGTTCTGCATTTGACTGGCCTGAACCACCTAAACTCATACTCGTGACATTCGCACCCGCTAGTTGACATTGCTCAATCGCTTTTACTAAGTCCGAACCATAAGCCCAACGGCCTGAATCGTTGAAAACTTTAACAATATGCAAACCAAGCTGACCCGACGGGTTCACACCCACCACGCCTTGACCATTACCACCAATCGCAGCAATCGTGCCCGCTACATGCGTACCGTGACCATTACCATCGTTGTACCAGTTACCTGTGTTGTTACTACCGTAGCCGTCATCACCAGTGATCCCTGTAGAAGGTAAATCAGGATGATTTAGCGTGTAACCTGTATCCATGATACACACCTTACGATTACCCGACATAGTATCTGCTAACTGGTTAGCTTGAACCATATTGATGCCATAAGGCGTGCTTTCAGCCATAAGATAACGCTTTGGATCTACTTCAATGGACAGCACATCAGAGCGTGCTGATAGCAAAGCTTTTTGCTCTGCGGTTAGCGACATCGACACAGCATTAATCGATGGTAAAACTTGTTCAGCTTGAGCCGATACCGTCAGTGCAACAGACTGGAGTCGATTCATTTGAAGCTGTTTGCTTTGTTGTGGGCTTAGTTCAAAAGGCTGCGCAATTGTGCCTTGTTCACTTTTAAGTGTAACGATGTAACGCTCAGCTTGATTTGTTTCGACACTGCTTTCATCTATCAGGGTCGATGCATGTACTGCTGGGACAAAAGCACCGCAAAAAATAAGTGCCTGTGTAGTTTTGTTCAACTTGGTTTTCATTTTGATTCCTTATCTTGTTTTTAGAGTGCAAATAATTAACAAACCATTTACAAGCAACAAGAAAAGAACAAATGTCCAGCGCTGTCAATTTGTTTTTATTATAGGTGCAAAAACTCTAAATACTTCATTTCCTACTGTAAAAGCTCCATTACACTGGGCTAAGAATGTACATACATCTAGACGTGTATTGTTTGAGCAAAGTTTGTACTAACTTAAATACAGCTGCACAGATTTTGTTACGAAATTGTTATAACTTAAAGTGATAAGGTATGATTTTATGGTTTTAATTGTTCTAAGAATATGTGCACTCAACAACTTAACTTATAACAAAAAGTCAGTGGTTAAGTGTCGTAATGAAGTAATTTATGGGCTTATAAACATATAAGCCCATTTGAAATTAAAGTGATTTTAACAAGCGATAGCCGTTGTCACTTAATTGAAAATGAACGCCATATACGTCACCACCACCGAACATCACTTTCTTCGACTCAATTTGAATGCCATTGTCTTTGAATAGTTTCTCTAAAGATTTAGCCCCATTTTGAAGCGCATTTTGATCTGTGCTGAAACTCGATTCAGACATAATAAATACGACTTTACCTGACTGACCTGCAGCGGCTCTTAATTTAATACCAGCTAACTCAATATCTTTTGTGGCACCGGTCATGCCTGAACAATCTGTATCTAACAGCATATCGCTACAACTTGCTGCGACACTATATGTACCCACCGTCTCACCGTTGAAATTGACAGATTCAGGCGTAGACATACAGCCAGAAAGTATAAGAGCAGCTGTTGCTATGGCTAGTTTTTTCATTGTTTACCTTTTCTATTTATCATTTAACCTGAGCTCAGGTTGTTTAACGCATGTATTCATATTGGTAGTCATCAATTGACTTACCTTTAATAACAACATTATTTTTAAGTATTGCTGCTTGAATGAAACCTGATTTTTCTAATAACTTTATCGAGCTCGTATTTTGAGTCGAGCAAATCGCTTTCAGCTTTTTTAAATTAAGCACATCAAAAGAGAACGCCTTTACCCGTTTAAGTGCTTCAAACGCATACCCCTTGCCTTGCTTGCAGGGATTTAATAAAAACCCGACTTCACCAATATGTTGCTTATGATCAAGTATTTTGACCGAAATATTTCCGACTTTTTCACCTGTATTAGTTTCGGTAATACCAAAACATAACCAATCATGACTGTTGCAATCCCACGGCTGAGAAAAAGCCTCAAAGCCAGCCTCGGCTTCTTCCAAAGTGCTAGGGTCATAACAATGTTCCATCACCTTTGGATCCATACATAACTCAATGAAAAGAGATTTATCGCTTTTATTTAAAGGGGCTAAGGTGAGCCTTTTGGTAACTAATATCGTTTTGTTCATTTATTTTTCTTATTTGATTGGTGCTTTAATCACAAAGCCCTTCTCGATACCGGCTTTGAAACCTACCGACTCATACACTCGGTGCGCGCCAGTGAGCTTCTCACCAGAAAGCAGCATGACTTTGTAGCAATTTAGCTCCCAAGCTTTTTGAATGCCAAACTCGAGTACTTGTTGACTTAATCCACGACGGCGAAATTTTTCTGCGGTGATCACATGTTCAATAATGGCAAAGGGTCGTCCACCATTCGCAATGCTTTTATTTAATCCTAATGCGCAAGTTGCGGCTAACTCCCCTTCGATTTCTGCCACCACAATATGTGTTTCTGGGCAGCGCATCATCTCAGCCCATACCAGCTCTGACAAATCATCTTTTAGCTCTGGATCGTTCGGGCGGAGTGCTCGGTATAAGTTAAGCACTTGTGGAAGATCTTCTGGGTTTGCTAGGCGGATCATAGGTTTACTCCTTTAAACTTCAACAAGCACCTATAATGAATACAAACTTACAATAAGTAAACTGGTGCATTGATCAAAAACGAGACGTCTAGTAGCAGTTAAACATAAAGATCACTAGGTAACTTTATGTTTAAAGCTGCACTAAGAATGCACAGCTGCTCCACCAAATGCCTGTGCCAAATGATTGATTATCTCATCTGGCTTAGTGATGATACTTTAATCTTCTAAAATCATTACAGGTAGTCACTTATTTTCTTCATCCCAAATACTTGTATTTATTTGTGGAACGTTCCAGAATAATTTTAATTTTTACAACAGGCTTATAAGAATGAAAAAGTTATTATTGGCAGCCTTGGTGTTAAGCGCCAACGTTTTTGCTGCCGACACCTTTGATGCACAAACAATTAAAGTCACCGAGCAATTAAAAGAAAAATCGCTTAATAGCGAATTGGCTTACGATATTGTGGCAAGACTGACTACTGAAGTTGGGCCACGTATGGCGGGCACGCCTAAAGATCTTGAAGCCGTAGACTGGGCGATGAAAGAGCTTCAGCGTTTAGGCTTCGACAAAGTTTGGAAAGAACCTGCAAAATTCCCCGCTTGGCTACGCTACTCTGAATCTGCAGAAATTATTTTGCCTTCAAAGCAGCCTATCCACATTACCGCGCTTGGCAACAGTGTCAGCACACCAAAAGATGGTACGCGTGCACCTATCGTTATCTTTGAAACGCTTGAAGAGCTAGAAGCTGCGCCAGAAAATGCCGCCAAAGGTAAGATTGTTTTTATCAATTACCGTATGGACCGCAGCCTAGACGGCAACAGTTACGGCCCTGCTGTACAAGCCCGTAACCGAGGTGCCGTTGTTGCCAGCCAAAAAGGCGCAGTGGCATTTATGATGCGCTCGGTCAGTACTGCAAAACACCGTTTTGCACATACAGGCGGTAACCATTACAAAGATGGTATTAAGGCCATTCCTGCAGTCGCACTGGCAAACCCAGATGCCGACCAAATTGAACGTTTATTGCAACTTGGTCACAAAGTTGAAGTTAACTTAAATGTACAAGCTGAATCAAAAGGCATGGGCACTTCTTACAATGTCATAGGTGAATTTACCGGCACAGAAAAGCCAAACGAATACGTGCTGTTAGGCGCGCATTTAGATTCATGGGATTTAGGCACAGGCGCACTTGATGATGGTGCGGGTGTGGCGATTATCACGGCCGCAGCAAAGCACATCAGCGAGCTAACAAAAACCAAGCGCAGTGTACGCGTGGTATTATTTGCCGCTGAAGAGCAAGGTCTTTGGGGTGCGAAAGCTTACGTGAAGAAGCACCAAGATGAACTAGGTAATATTGTTGCTGCAGCAGAGTCTGACTTTGGAGCCGACCTTATCTATGCGGTTGAATCTCGTGTTGCTTCAAACTCATTACCTACAGTACGTGCGATTGCTAAGCATTTAAAAGACTTAGGGGTTAAATACGATGCGCGTAATAACGCCTTCGGTGGCCCTGATCTAATTCCATTTAAAGACTCTAAAGTCGTGCCTATTTTCTCTCTACATCAAGATGGCACTGACTATTTTGACTACCACCATACTGCTGATGACACGTTAGATAAAATTGACCCAGTAAAGTTAAACCAGAACGTAGCGGTTTATGCTGTGTTTGCGTACCTTGCAGCGCAAAGTCAGACTAAAATGATAGGCAAGTAAGCTTACACTATTAAACTCATTTCAGGTTTACAAGGAGAAGCTCCTGCTTCTCCTTTTTAATCATCCATACCATTTTCAAATCGATTAACATCATGTCCGCCCACAAGGTGAAAATAGTGACAAATTTATACAACTCACCGTATAATAGCGCCCCTTTTTAAAGCCTGTTTTTATCAGAGCTTTGGGCTTTTGTTATTTTAATCTCGTTTCTGTAATTGAGTTGTTTGAAGGTCGTGTCATCAATGAATCAAGCTGTACTTATCACTAAACATGGTAAAGCCAAGTGCATCGCAAACGCACTCGCGCCGCTTGGCTTTGATGTGGTTGAAAGCAATGCGTTTGACACCGATAGCTTAGGCACATTCGCAGGCGACATAGAACGTACACTCAGCCCTAAAGAAGCTGCTTTGAAAAAGGCGAAAATGGCGTGTGAATTGCTCGGTGCAGAATTTGGCTTGGGCAGCGAAGGGAGTTTTGGCAATGGTCCTTACCCAGGCATAGTGAACTGGAACGACGAGATTTTATGTTTTTATGACCGTGCAACTGATCAAGCAATTTATGCGAGTGCTTCGGGGCCTTTTGCAATCTCGAGTATTCAAGTAAACAGTGAGACTTGCCGCGATACCTTGTTAAAAAAGCTCAATCACTTTCAAGGTCAGCGTTGGTTGCTGAAATTTGATGAGCAAATCTTAAAAGGGTTAAGCAGCGAAACGTTGATTGAAACTTTAGCTGACAAGCAATTAACCGAAGCGTTAATTGAGCCAGATTTACGCGCTATGCACTGCCCGCTTCGCCAAAAAATGATCAGTAAAGCTGCAGACGATTTAGCAAACAGGCTCCGTGCCATTTGCCCTAAATGCAATGCCAAAAATTTTGTTGTAAAAGAAGCCGTTGCAGGTTTGCCTTGTGAACAATGCGGCCTTGCAACACAACAAATAAAGCAGCATAAATATCACTGTGAATGCTGCGACCATACTGAATTAAAAAATACCGAACAAACCGCTGCCGATCCCTATTATTGTCAGCTCTGTAATCCTTAAGGTTTACCTATGAATGAATTTGAAACACTCGAGCTTCTCACCGGAGACGAAGGGATCGCCCAAGCCGTTAAGTTACTACAACAAGGTGAATGTGTGGCTCTGCCAACAGAAACCGTCTATGGCCTTGCTGCGGACGCAACGCAACCTGAAGCTGTGGCAAAAATTTTTGCAGCAAAAGGTCGCCCATCCAATCATCCGTTAATCGTGCATATTCCCGATGAAACCCATATTGCTCGATGGGCTGACTCGGAGCCTGCTGACCTACAAAAGCTTGCTGATGCATTTTGGCCGGGGCCATTGACGGTTATTTTAAACACCAAAGCTGGGCTGAATAACCCTGTAACCGGTGGTAAAGATACCATTGCACTTCGCGTGCCTTCTCACCCGCTGTTTTTAAAAGTGTTAATTGATTTAGACACAGGGTTAGCGGCACCGTCGGCAAATCGTTATAAACAATTAAGTCCAACCGTACCTGAACAAGTGGTTGAGCAATTAACAGGTCGTATTCCGGCAGTTCTAGAAGGTGGCGCGTGCGAGCATGGCCTAGAATCAACTATTTTAGATTTAACATCAGATGAACTAAGAGTATTACGCGCTGGCCCAATTTCAGCCGCTGAGATTGAACAATGCTTAGGTAAACCGGTCACCACGCCGATGGATCATAACGAAGCGGTGCCGGGCAACGTAAAAGCCCACTACCAGCCAAATGCACCCGTGACTTTAGTTAAAACCGATGAGCTTACTCAGGCCATTCAAAGTGAAAGCAACAAAAACATCGCGGTACTTGCCTACTCAGAGCTGGTTTTAGCTGAGCTGAATGCACTAGATTTACAGCCAAAACTCATCAAACAAATTGCTAGTGATGCTGCAGGTTACGGTAAAGGTCTTTACTACGACTTGTACTGCTTAGACAAACTGACACCGACTAAAATCTTTGTTGAAACACCACCTGTGAGCGACGACTGGCAGGCAGTTAACAACCGTCTCTCTCGCGCGGCTTCTTTTGAGTTTATTCCTGAATAACCAAGCACAAATGCAAAAAAGCCCAGTTTAGGTATCAACTGGGCTTTACTCACTTTTATATCTAATTAGACCGTTACGACAACTTTACCCATCGCCTTACCACTGCCAAGTCGAGCGTGAGCCTCACCGACTTGGTCTAAACTAAAGACTTGTTCATCAACAACCGGCTTTAACTTACCCTCATCCACAATTTTTGCCAGTGACGACAAAATTTCACCATGAACTGCACGCTTATGGTTATGTAACATGGGGATCAACATAAATACCACATGTAAGGAAAGCCCTTTAAAATGCGCTAAGCTTAGGTCGAGTTCAAGTAAAGAAACAGTCGTTATGACCTGACCATTCAAAGCCGCAGCTTCAAATGAGTTGAGCATGTTCGCACCACCGACTGAGTCATAAACAACATCAAAACCTTGCCCATCAGTATACTTAGCAACATAAGCTTCAACAGTGTCATGTCGGTAATTTATGCCCGTAGCGCCCAGAGACTCTATTAAAGATAACTGCGCATCACCACCTCCGGTAGAATACACTTCAGCGCCAAAATAGTTTGCAAGCTGCAGCGCAATATGTCCGACACCACCTGAGCCGCCATGCACTAAAACTTTCTGACCTTGTTTAACACCAGCTCTTGTAAGACCTTCAAACGCAGTGATCCCAACCAGTGGTAAAGCAGCTGCCTCTTTCATTGAAATGGATTTAGGTTTTAATGCGATCAAATTTGCATCTGCGAGCATATATTCAGCCAGTGCTCCCTGTAAGTCAGCCAAGCCACCAGCACAACCATACACTTCATCGCCTACTTTGAATTGAGTTACCCCCTCGCCAACTTCGGTAATTGTGCCAGCAAAGTCCATTCCCAATATAGCAGGAAGCGCTGGAGATAACGGCAGTGCATCCCCCATCTCTCGGATCATCATATCGACGGTATTCACGCTGGTTGCTGCGACCTTTAAAACAACATGACCAGGCTTTGCCTGAGGCGTTGAAACCTCTTTCAATTGAAAAACGTCTGTACCACCAAATTGCTCAATAACCATTGCTTGCATAATTTTTATCCTCCGTTGTGATGTAGCCAGTTTACTCACTAGACAAGGAATTGATAATAACGATATATTTGAAATCAGTTTCAATATTTTATTGATAATCGAACGCCAAACTTAGCAGGTAAAAATTTGAACATTGAGCATTTAAAGTTATTCATTCGCATTGCGGCCTGTCACAACATCAGTCTAGCAGGTAAAGAGTTGGGCTTATCTCCTGCCGTTGCCAGCAGCCATATCAATAAACTAGAAGAAAGCCTAGGTGTGCGTTTAATACATCGCACCACAAGAAAAGTATCATTAACTGAAGACGGCGTCGCATTTTTGCCTCATGCTCAGGAGGTATTAAGTAGTGTTGATGTCGCATTTGCTTCTGTTGGCTCTGGTAATATGTCCCCTTCAGGTAGACTGCGTATTACTGCACCCGCTTCTTTTGGACGAATGCACCTGATCCCTGCTCTGAATGGGTTTATGGCCCAATACCCTGACTTAAATTTAGATTTACGGTTAAGCGACAGCATTGTTGATATGGTCGAGGGTGGGTTTGATGTGGCTATACGCAATGCCGCTTTGAATGATTCAAGCCTGATCGCTCGTAAGATTGCACAAGACACTCGCCTTGTCTGCGCATCTCCGGACTATTTAAATAAACATGGTACCCCTAACCAACCTGGTGACTTACTTAATCATCAATGTATCGATCTCATGGGGCTAGATACTTGGACTTTTCAAACTAACGAAGGGCACCAATCAATTAAAATCAAACATTTCTTGCGTGCAGATAATGGCGAAGCAATTCGTGATGCGGCAATCAATGGATTAGGCCTGACTATTTGTTCACAGTGGTGCGCTTACAAGGCAATTCAAGCCAAACAGCTTGTCCCCGTACTCACCAACACGCCGCTTGTTAGCAATACCTCTATTTGGGCTGTTTACCCTAGCTCTAGATTACTCGCGCCCAAGGTACGTGTTTTCATAGATTATTTAAAAACTCATTTTGGAGAAACACCATACTGGGAATTAACTTAATGAAAATGTGAAGAACTTTCATTGGAAATATTGTGATTCCTTTTCTAAGCTAGGAACTAATTTAATATAATATGCATGCAAGGATGTGTTCATGCCTTCAGTACAAAAGTGGCGTTTTTCGATTCGATTTACGCTCTTTTCAATATTTGTCATTGCCACCACCTTAACCGCTGGCATTGCAATTTTTCTACAGTTTCATTTTTCTACTCAACAAGCAAAGCAAAGTGCCTTTGAACAATTTCAAATGTCATCTGAATATACCCGTGACTATTTGGCAGCAATTGATCATCAGGCGAGTGAGTTAACAGAATTACTTTCTACTAATAATAATTTGAATCAAGCTGTCGGGTTATCAGCCGACCAATTGAGAATATTTGCGAAAGCAATGGAAAAAAACCCGCTCTATTATTCTATTTTTATTGGCCAGCCATCGGGTCACTTTGGGCAACTCATTAATCTAAATTCGAAAGATATTAAAATTCAGTTAAACGCGTTAGCTTCAGATAGGTGGTTAAAAATTGATATTACTCCAAATTCGGATATACCGACTCGAACCGTCACTTTCTTAGATGAAAACCTAACTCCACGAATTAGCTACAGTGAGTCACATGAATTCGACCCCACTTCACGTCCTTGGTTTAAAGGTGCAAGTCATGAACAAGTTTATAAGTCAGCACCTTATCAATTTAAGTCTCTTGAAGCGCCTGGTTTAACATATTCGAAGAATATGCTGTCGTCTGAGGCTGTTTTAGGTGTTGATATTGCACTCTCAAGTCTATCTAAATATTTAAAAAAACATAGTCTCGCAATAGAAAGTGATTTATTCGTGTATCAGGCCACAGGTGAGGTGATTGCAACTAATAACCAACAAGGATCAGACCACACTGCCTTCGAATATATTAATTTTTCTCTTACCGAAAAAGAGAGAACTATCATTCACAATTCTCCTACTCTACAAATATCTAATTCGAAAGACTGGAGTCCAATCGACTTTGCCATTTCAGGTCAACCAAGGGGTTATTCTGTAGATAAATTGAACCTCATTGCTCAAATGACAGGCTTAGAATTAGAATTTGTAAATGGCTTTTCATGGCCTGAATTGGTTGGCAAATATAAAAATAATGAATTGGATGGACTACAGGCTGTTTACAACACGCAAGAAAATAAAGGCATGGGTATTCTATCAATTCCTTTTCTTGAATTACCGTACGCAACCGTCACACAGTCTGACACTCCTGCGATCAGTCACATTGACCAACTTAAAGGCAAAACATTAGCCATCGCTCAAGGTTGGTCTATTATTGCACCTTTAAAAAAACAATATCCCGAAATTAATTTAATCGAAGTCGACACTTTAAGAGATGTATTTATGGCTGTGAAGAATGGCCAAGCAGATGCAGGTATTGATAGTCACTTATCTTTGTTACAAACACAGTCTCAATTTTTTATTGAAGGAGTAAAAGTTAATAATGCTCTGTCTTTCGCCCCCTTTGACTTTCCATCATCGTTACATTTATTGATACAGCCTGAGCTGCAGAATCTGATACCCATCATCAATCGAGCCATCTCAAGTATTTCAGAATCTCAAGAAGCACAATTACAAAATAAATGGTTAAATAAGTCAGGCATTTTACATATGCAAGAAGAATCATTCACTGTGCCACATAAGATACTCTTAGAGGCTATAAATAATGATTCTCTACAAAACAAGTTGCTAACTGCTGAAATTAACGATGCTGAAGCCTACATTTATGTTAGCCCTGTTAAAGTGAATGATAGTCAAAAAACTTTTTTTGCAATTGTCACCTCTACAGAACAGCTCTTTGCTAAAAGTCTAACGGAAGTCAAAGTATCGATCTTTTTAACCGCTGCATGTTTAGTTTGCCTACTTCCTCTCTCTTATTTATTTTCAGCGCCCATTGTTCAACCCATCCAGAAATTAATGGCACAGAACAAAAAAATCAAACGTCGACAATATGATGACGTCACTATCGAACACAGTAATATTAAGGAGCTCGATCAATTGGGTGCTTCTTTAGCTGAAATGTCGGCCTCGATAAAACAACACGAAAAACAACAAGCAGCATTATTAGAGTCCTTTGTAGAGCTGATTGCACAAGCGATTGATGATAAATCTCCCTATACAGCAGGCCACTGTAAACGCGTGCCTGATATAGGCATTAGGTTAGCTGAAGCAGCATCTTCTGCAGATTATGGAGTATTTAGTGACTTCAATTTAAAAACGGCTGAGCAAAAACGTGAGTTTAAGATGGCTGCTTGGTTACACGATTGTGGCAAAATCACAACCCCTGAATATATCGTAGACAAAGCGACCAAGTTGGAAACTATTTACAATCGTATTCATGAAATACGAATGCGCTTTGAAGTTTTGTACAGAGATGCTGTGATTGAATTCAATCAAAACGTAAAACTACACCCCGAATCTGAAGCATTTTATAAAACCGAACTTGAACGTAAGCTCAAACAATTTCAAGATGATTTTGCATTCATTGCAAAATGTAATCAAGGTGGTGAATATCTCAGTGACGAAGCCATTATTCGATTGGAGAATCTATCTGTAATTACTTGGGAACGCCATTTTGATGATAAGCTTGGGTTATCACAAATGGAGCTTGAAGCAAAACATGGCCTAGAAACTCCCTTACCTTGTGTTGAAATGCTGCTCAGTGATAAAACAGAACATATTCAGCCCAGAACGCTTAAGCCTGAATACGCCGAAAAATATGGGATAAAAATGGACATTCCTGACCTGCTTACTAATAAAGGAGAGCTTTATAATCTAACCGTCTCCCGCGGCACACTTACTCAAGAAGATAGGTTTAGAATTAACGAGCACATGATAAGTACGATCAAAATGCTCGATAGTCTGCCATTTCCTGATGATTTAGCTAACGTTCCTCGCTGGGCATCAACCCACCACGAAACTTTAATAGGTACAGGCTATCCAAGGAAGTTGTTCAAAGACGACCTTTCTATTCCCGAGCGTATCCTAGTTGTAGCGGATATTTTCGAAGCGCTAACCGCTTCAGATAGGCCTTATAAAAAGGCCAAAACCTTATCTGAATCACTAAAAATTATGCAGTTTATGGTGAAAGACCAACACATAGACCCTGATGTTTTTGAATTATTTTTAACTTCGGGTGTGTATTTAGACTACGCAAAGCAACATTTAGCCCCCACACAAATTGATAACGTTGATATTGATAGCTTGATTGGGAAAGAAAAAGTAGCTTAATCTGGCCGAGTAATATTGTATGTTGGCACTTTAATGAAGTGCCAAAATATAATGACATTCTCAAATTTATTTCCACCCCTTTTCAAGCTTTAAATCGTTATACAAAAATAAAGATAATTTCTGGGAAGAATTTCCATGTCAAAATTTGTGCACCGAATAAAATCAAACAAGGTTCTTTTTACTTTTTTACTCATATTATGTATCTATATCTTGCTTCGCCTTGCTGCCTTTATTCAGCACCAAACCATTAAGCTGCCCGGCCAATATTTCTCTTATCAAAACAAACAAGTTCGGTATTTATGCAAAGGTAATGATGCGCCTTTTGTGTTCTTCGAAACTGGATTTGCAGCAGACTCAGAGCAAAGCTGGGACATTATCACCAAAGCCTTACCCAATGACTTTACTAGCTGTTATTACGACCGGCTTGGTCATGGTGGTAGTGATAATGTGCCTGTTACTTTTACTACAAATGAAAAGTCAGCACTGCAAACTGCACTGATAAAGCATATAGCTGGCAATGAACCTGTTGTTTTAGTCGCCCACTCTTATGGCGGCATTATTTCTAGAAGAACAGCAGCAAAAAATGAGATTAACTTGGCTGCACTTATCCTTTTAGACTCTGCCCATGAATATCAGCATGAAATTATGCGAGGAAAGTTCGACCCAATTCCCGATTCGGTTAAAAACTTACAGTATCTCAATGCTGCATTTGGATTATCTGATATAAAGAATATTTTCAAGCACTATGACTCACCGATGCAAAAACGACTTGACCAATATTATGGCAGCTTTAGGTATGCGCATGTGCTTTCAAGCTACCGACATGAAAAAGGCTTTTATACCCCTTTGGAAAAGTTCGACTATGACTTTGGCAATTTAAAAATGCTTGTAATAAGTCACGACAAGCAAGCTTATGCAAAAAACCCGCGATTTTTTAGCATGACTGAACAATGGCAAGACATGCAAAAAAGCATCGCTGCGCTTTCTAACAATTCTGAGCACATCATAGCAACAGGTGCGACTCATAATATTCCAGCAGATGCCCCCGACTTGGTCATCAAAAAGATTCGTGAAACTGTTGAGCTAGCAAAGAACCAAAGCATTAACAGCCTATGATGTTAGAAATGTTTGCTTACCAATCAGTTAATGTATTCAAAATAGTAACACGTTAAAGTAGCCATTCGAATTAAAGAAAATTTTTTAAAGGACACAGAGTGAATATTTTTCTCATCGTAGCTGGTTCTTTAAGTGCCCTAGCTGCACTTATGCATCTAGGTTGCATTTATTTTGGCGCGCCTTGGTATCGCTTTTTTGGTGCTGGGGAGCAAATGGCAAAACTTGCAGAGCAAGGCAGTAATAAACCCGCAGTCATCACCAGTGGAATTGTGTTTATGCTTCTTATTTGGTCTACCTATGCGTTTTCTGCTGCCGGGCTTATTACAAAATTACCGCTTATAAAAATCGCTTTAATCTTAATTACTTTAATTTATACCGCCCGAGGGGTCGCTGGTTTTTTCTTTATTAGTAACCCCATGGGTCGCTCGAGTGAGTTTTGGATTTGGAGTTCACTAATTTGTTTGTCGTTTGGTTTAGTGCATTTTATCGGCTTAAAGCAACAGTGGGCTAATTTATGAGTAAAGAAGAAATCTTACTGGTTTACGATAAAGACTGCCCTGCCTGTGACAACTACTGCCAGGTCGTTCGTATTCGAGAAAGTATTGGTGAGCTCAAAATTATCAATGCCAGAGAAAGTAGCGAAGTATTAGAAGAAATTACTCAACTTGGTCTAGACATTGATCAAGGTATGGTATTAAAGATGGGCGGCGTAATTTATTACGGTGCTGATGCCATTCACGCTCTCGCGCTAATCAGTTCACGCTCTGGCGTGTTTAATAAATTGAATTATTGGCTATTTAAATCTAAGCGCGTTTCAGCCGTTTTATATCCGGTGTTGCGTTTTTTCAGAAACCTACTTTTAAAAATGCTAGGTAAAACCAAAATCAATAACTTGAATAGCACGGGAAATGATCGGTTTTGATCATTTCACCAGCGGTAACACTCGTTTAAATACAGAGTCGTTAGCGTCTTTTATCAGCTCATATAAACACATTTCAAAACTTGTAAGTTGAATACCTGCTTGATTTAATTTAGTCAGAGCAAGCTGCTTGTTTTCACGTGTTCTAGAAGAAATACAATCTTGTACTAGCTCAACACCAAACTCTCTTTGTTTTAAGCTCATCGCCGTTTGATATACGCAAATATGGGCTTCGATACCACATACCAGCCAATTATCGACACTGGCAGCATCTATGGCTTGTAAAAAATCTTCACTGCCACAGCCATCAAATGTACTTTTTACTATGGCAGGAATATCATCCAAATGCGCTTGCAATTCAGGGACCGTAGGCCCAAGTTTCTCAGGGAGTTGTTCTAAGAATACAATAGGTAAATCAAGTATTTTTGCTGCTTGTACCAGCTTTAATGTTTGAGCAATCATCGCTTCACTTTCATGCACAAGTGTTGCTAACTTACCCTGAATATCTACAATCACTAGACCTGTGTTATATCTATTAAGCATTTAACGCTCCTTGCAATAAGCTTTAACAGCCGCCGTCAGCACCACCGCCACTACCACTATCGAAACTACTAGATGAGCTCGACGAATCATTTGAAAGGTTGTGAGTTGTGATACTTGCACCAGCTATGATTGTGGCGTTGGCATTATCAGTGCCCTTACCTACTTTTGTTGCTGTGCGGGTAGGTTCTTCAGTTTTTTTAAAAGTCACAATAAACAGTAATGTACTCAATGCCGCAGTAGCAATCGCATACTTCCAAGTGCCTGAAATAACACCTATAGCGATAGCCAGTACAAAACCTGCTAACGCTAAAACTCGCAGAAATAGTCGCATAATTAACTCCTTCAAAAACTTTGCGTTACTTATTAATCACTAGATTTATTTTTCCAAGTTGCGACACTTTTCGACTAATGTAAAGTTTTTGGGTCATTTTCATTGCGCAATAAAAAAGCGCTCACAAAATATGAGCGCTTTTCTGAATGAATTAAGAACTAACAGTTACTTAACAATCTTCATTTCTTTCAGTAGGTTTTGTGCATTATCTACTTTGTCCATTACCCACAGCATATAACGAGAATCTACGTGGATAGAGCGATTTAGGTTTGCATCATAATCCCAGTCACCGATGATACTTTCGTACACACCGTCGAATAACAAGCCAACTAGTTCAGCTTTACCGTTCAGTGTTGGTGAACCTGAGTTACCACCCGTTGTATCTACATTTGATAAGAAGTTAACAGGTACTGTGTTCATGCCACCAGTGTATGCACCGTAAAGTTTTTGCTTAATTAATTCATTTTGTTTCTCTGGCGAATTGAACGGCTCAACACCGGTGTTTTTAGCTAATAAGCCTTCAAGAGAAGTAAATGGTGTCGCCACTAGACCGTCTTGCGGTGAATAACCGCCAACAGTACCGTAAGTCACACGTAATGTGCTGTTTGCATCAGCATAAACTGGCTTACCTAATGACTTATTATACGCAATGATTGCTTCCATTAATGCTGGACGAGCCGCTTGTTGTTTACCCGCAAGCTCCTTGTCTTGATCTTCAATTTGCTTCATCACAGTAAAGATGGCTTTAGCATATTGAACGAATGGATCTGCACTTGCGTTAATTTGTGAGAACTCAAGATCTGCCATCCATAAACGGGCTTTTTCATCAGCCAGTTTAGAGTTTGCATACATGTCATCTAGCAATGCTTTTTGTTTCGCTTTATTGAAGCCATTAGTTAGATTGAATGCTTTATCAACTTCAACTAAACGCTCTGACTTTGGCAATGCAGCATAAAGCTCTAAGAAGTGAAGTAAGATGGCCTTATCTACCGTTTCATCATAACGGCGGCTCATACTCTTAAGGCGCGCTTGAATTCGTGGTAAGTCACGCTCTTGATAGCCGCGCTCACGCTCTGCATCTGGCTTTTGCTTTTCAACTGCTAAACGGTAAAGCATACGTGCCGTAGAAATCATTTGTGAACGGTGCACATAACCTAGCATACGATCACGTTGATTATGCGCTTGAGATTCAGCAACTAGTTTATTCAGATCAGTTAACACTGAACCATATTTTGATTTACGATCGCTATTCGCATTGATCCAAGCCGCTAAATCTTTCTCGAACTGTTGCTTACGCGTATACATTGAGCCTTTTTTGAAGCTCTCAATCATAGAACCATAGTTCTTGATGTAATTGTTGTAACCTGCAATGGTGCTCTCGTAAGCAATGCGCGCTTGAGACCCTTCAGGTGCATTTTCTTCAATTAGTTCAACATACTTAGAGTTGTGCTTTCGTGCTAACGGATAAGCTGTATTGAACACGTAATCAACTTCAGTCGCAATACGGTAACGGTTAGTACGGCCCGGGTAACCGGTTACCATTACAAAGTCACCTTCTTGTACGCCCTTGGCACTCACGCTTAAGAATGAGTCAGATGCAAATGGTACATTGTCTTTTGAATACTCAGCAGGTTTACCGTCTTTGCCTACGTATGCACGATAGAAAGCAAAGTCACCTGTGTGACGTGGCCACATCCAGTTATCGATATCGCCACCGTATTTACCAACCCCCATCGCAGGCGTGTAAGCTAAACGTACATCTTTGATTTCAAGAGATTTAATTAAGTAGTACTCAAGACCACCGTGGAAGGTATATACGTTACAACGGTAGCTACCGTCAGCTTCACACTCAGCTACGAGGGCTTTGCGGTTTTTATCAATTGCTTCATAGCGTGCTTTACCCGATAGACCATCTGTACCTTGGTTTACTTGTGCTGTTACATCCGTCACTTCTTCAGTTACATAAACGCGTGAGCCCGGTGCTGCTGGTAAATCTTCTGATGGTGTTTTCGCTAAGAAGCCATTTTCTAAAATATTGTTATCAGTTGTTGAGTTGTACTGAATTGAACCATAAGCACAATGGTGGTTTGTAACCACAAGGCCTTTTGGTGATACAAATGATGCTGTACACCCACCTAGGCTGATCACCGCATTCATTGGGAATTCTGTTAGTTTAGAGATCGATTTAACGTCAATTTCTAACCCTTTTTGTTTTAATACAGACTCTAATTCAGGTAATTGATGTGGTTGCCACATACCCTCGTCAGCAATCGCAAAGTTGCTTGCTGCAAGCACAATCGCGGCTGTTAATGCTTTAATACGCATGATTTCCCTCAATATTATAATTGCTGAACTTCTATTATTATTAGATTCAGCTGCTTGTTAGTGTTTTCACTTATCCCCAAAGGGAAAGAATTGGGTACTTTAATGTCCGCACCTAAAATAGCAATTGTTTGCGGTACGCTCTGGTTATTAAATTGTTTCAATTTATGAATAACAGCTAGAATTTACTGTCATGCACAACGGCATTATGCGCATGTAAACTCTCTTGATGTTCAATTTTAAACTGGTAATTTGTCACTGAACTCATTGACTCAAGTGTCGCTTTCAATCTTCTGGCTGCATCTTCGCAAAACATCAAATTCTCCGCATTAAGTGCGGCAAAAGCTTGTTCATCTTCTCGTTTAACAGCGGTCTGTACCGGTGTGCCAATGCTTTGCTCAAAAAGTGTCACCAAATCTGCAATATCAGGGAATACTGACTGCGCTAATGAAAGCTGAATGTAGGCATACGAACGTTGGCTATGCGGAGTTGCAATTGAGCCCTCTTTACTTTCAAGCCAAGCTTTTAATTGTGCCTTATCAATCTGAGTCTGCTGTGAGAACTTAGTTTCTACCGCATCACTTAATAGTTGCCTTGATAACGCGGCTGAACATGGGCAAGTACTGCTGTAAGGTATTGTCAAAGATACATTAATTTGAATTGATTGCTGACTTTGTACTGCCTCTATTTCAATTGGATAGGCATTATATCCGCTGTTACTGCTTAACAAAGCAGGCTTTAGAATCGGTAGTTCAAACTTTAGATTTAGCTTAGCTTGTTGGCTTAAGCCTTTTTGCGAACTCAGCATCGCATCCATCATAGCTGCGAGTGTTTGCTGACTGAATTCTTGCCCTGCAATATACTCATTCAGTAGTAAATATAAACGCGACATATGGATGCCTTTTGCGTCACTGTCTAAGCTCACAAACAAGTCTGCCTGCCCATTGACTGCAGTATAATTTTTATTAACTTCAATGAGTAAAGGCACAGATATCTGCTCCATACCTACCCACTTCAAATGTGTAGGAAACTCTTTATTCTGATTCGAAGTGATATCAGGTAACAGCATTATTTTTATCTCCGACGATTATTTTTGGTCCAACATTGCTATCCATACAGCGTGCTCTCAATACTTTGAGATAATTTCGAAGCTATTCAATTGAAAGTCAGTGCAATATCGGCAAATGTCTTTCCGAAGAAATTCCGGTTTAGCAAAGGGATATCCAGAACATGACGTTTTGGTCATACCACTTATCGTGCACCTCTGCCATTTAACGCAATAAAGATTGCATCAATTAATGTTACTTTATAACATATCACGATATTCAAGTTTTTCAGAAGCACGTTTATGAATAAATTTTTCAAGCTCTCACTTTTAACTTGTTGCGCCACTATCGCACTCAGCGCATGCAGTACGGTTACGAATCCAGAAGACTCACTGGTGGTTGCTACATGGAATATTGAGCATTTGGCTGAAGAATATGGACAAGGGTGTAAAGCGCGCAATAAAGCTGATTATGAAAAACTAAAAGAATATGCAAATAACCTAAAAGCAGACGTTGTAGCATTACAAGAAGTTGAATCAGCCAAAGCAGTTGCGCGTATTTTTCCTGAAGATGAGTGGCAAATAATCATCTCAGACCGCCCTGATTCTCAAACTTATACCTGTAGAGAAAGCAGCCTGACATCGACACAGCAAAAAGTAGCTTTTGCGGTAAGAAATTCAATAAAAATAGACAGTGTTGAACAACTAAAAGCCATTGCAGTACCACGACCAGGCTTAAGGCAGGGAATAAAGCTAACTGTTCAACATGCAGATGAAAAGCTCCACATCGTCAATCTTCACCTTAAAAGCGGTTGCTTTGTAGATGATTATCTAGACTCTGATAGAGAGTCTTGTTCTGTTCTTAGTCAACAAGTAAATGTTCTTGATGACTACTTAGAATCTCAGCCACTAAATCAAGAAAATTGGATTGTGTTAGGTGACTTCAATCATAGACTGGCGAACCCTAACAATCGCTTCAGAAAAGATCTATTTCACTCACCGGGTTTATTTGCTGACACCAGCTTACCTAACAAGCAATTACAAAACCTCACTGACGGCAAAACCGGTTGTCATCCGAAATACCCAGCGCCAATTGACCATATTTTTATCTCAAGTGCTTTAAGCACTCAATACAACAGTGAGTCTATAAAGTTTCATTATTTCGACAATATGAATATTGACGACATGTTAAGTGACCATTGTGCCTTAAGTGCACGCTTTTCCTTTTAACCATCTTAGTTTTAAACACATAAATAGAGAAAAACAATGAAAACACTGATCGCTACCGCTATTAGTTCAGCACTTTTATTAAGTGCTTGCTCTGAGCCAAGCAATACAACAACAAATAACACTGCGCAAAATGAGCAAGTTTCTGCTTCAATTGAAAGTACAAACCCACTTTTTGTGAAAAGCCCTTTGCAATTTCAAACACCACAATTTGATTTAATTAAAGATGAGCACTTTGTGCCTGCTTTCGAGCAAGGCATGAAAGAGCAACTTGCTGAGATTGATGCTATTGTGAATAACACTGAAGCACCTAGCTTTGAAAATACCATTGTTGCGATGGAAAAAAGCGGTGAGCTACTGACTCGAGCAAGTCGTATTTTCTTCAATTTAAACGGTACTGATTCAAACGACGCACGCCGTGCTATTCAAACAGAAATGGCACCAAAGTTTGCGGCACATGGCGACAATATCAACTTAAATAAAGCTCTTTTCGAACGTGTTGAAGCGGTTTATAACCAACGTGCTGCACTTAATCTAACCGCTGAAGAAAAGCGTCTAGTAGAAGTACTTTACAAAGGCTTTGTTCGTTCAGGTGCGAAACTAAACGAAGACCAAAAAGCGCGTATTCGTGAAATCAACAAAGCGCTTTCTACAATTGGTACTCAGTTCAGCCAAAACATTATGGCGCTGATTAAAAACAATGTCGTTATTGTTGAAGATAAAGCGCAACTAGCTGGTCTGTCTGATGCACAAATCGCTTCACTTGCAACTGCTGCGGCAGAAGCGGGCCATGAAGGCAAGTACCTTATCAAAATCACGAATACGACACGTCAACCAATTCTTGCCTCTTTAGAGAATCGTGACCTTCGTGAGAAAGTGTGGCGTGCATCTGCTGAGCGTGCTCTGACAGGTGAAAACAGCAACGCTGATATTGTGCCTACCATCACAAAATTACGTGCTGAGCGCGCTGCATTATTAGGCTATGACAGTTATGCGCACTTTGGCCTTGAATCACAAATGGCAAAAGAGCCACAAGCTGTGTTAGATATGCTTTCAAGCATGGTACCTGCGCTTCTTCAGAATGTAGATGCGGAAGCAGCTGCAATTCAGGCTAAAATTGATGCCTCTGGCGAAAACTTCAAACTAGCACCATGGGACTGGTTCTTCTACGCAGAGCAAGTACGTAAAGATAAGTACAACCTAGATGAAAATGCGGTTAAAGAGTATTTCGAATTTAATCGTGTACTTAAAGATGGTGTGTTCTTCACTATGAACCGTTTATATGGCATTACTTTTAAGCCGCGCCCAGACTTACCGGTTTATCATGAAGACGTAGAAGCTTATGAACTATTAGACGAAGACGGTTCTAGCCTAGCTATTTTCTACGCTGACTACTTTGCCCGTGAAGGTAAGCGTGGTGGAGCATGGAAAAGTGCCTTTGTTAAACAGTCTGGCCTAGACAATCAACGTCCTGTGATTGTGAATGTAATGAACATTCAAAAAGCCCCTGAAGGTGAGCCAACACTGATTAGCTACTCCGAAGCGACCACTATTTTCCATGAAATGGGCCACGGTGTTCATGGCATGTTGTCTCAAGTGAAATACCCTACTCTTTCAGGTACTTCTACATCTCGTGACTTTGTAGAGTTCCCTTCTACATTTGAAGAAGACTGGGCAATGTACCCTGAAGTTATTGCAAACTATGCAAAACACTACAAAACAGGTGAGCCAATTCCAAAAGATTTACTTAAAAAAGTGATCGAATCTCGTAGCTTCAACCAAGGCTTCGATACTTTTGAATATGTTGCAGCTGCACTCCTAGATATGGAATGGCACTCATTACCTGCTTCTGCACCGAAGCAAGACATAGTTAAGTTTGAGCAAGCTGCGCTTGAAAAACATAACGTAAACATTGATTACATCCCGCCTCGCTATAAATCAGCCTACTTTAATCACTCAATGGGTGGTTACGCAGCAGGTTACTATGCATACATGTGGAGTGAAATTTTAGCGGCAGATGCGTATGCGTATGTGCAAACACAAGGTGGTTTAAACCGTAAGATTGGCCAGAAGTATCGTGAGAACATTCTTGAAGTAGGTAACACACGTGATCTTATGGAATCTTATAAGGCTTTCCGTGGACAAGAGCCAACGACTGAAGCATTACTTAAGCGCCGTGGATTATCGGTAACAGTTAACTAATTCAACATCATAACCAATTAAAGCAACTAGGTATTGTGCTCAGGTCACTTTAAATCTAGTTGCTTTTTTTATTATTATTTTCTGTATATTCAAATACATTAAACACATTTGATGATGTGTGGTTTTGCTATATCAATCAACAATATTAATAGGTAGTATGAAATAAAAAACACATCCAACTACGATGAAACTATCACTTCAACTTTTTCCTCTTTGGGCTGTTATCAGCTCTGCTATTGCTTACTTAAACCCAAGTCTATTCACAGGTTTTAAATCCATTATTGTGCCGCTGTTAATGTTCATCATGCTTACGATGGGTTTAACGCTAAAACCAGCAGACTTTAAACGAGTCGTTGAAAATAAAAAAGCAATCGGGCTAGGGCTTGTTTTGCAATTTACGATTATGCCAGTCACCGCATTTTTGCTCAGCCAACTATTTGCATTGGACACTCATATGCTAATTGGTATGGTGCTTGTTGGTGCTGTTGCAGGTGGCACCGCAAGTAATGTGTTGTGTTATTTAGCAAAAGGTGATGTTGCTTTATCTGTCACCATGACAGCAGTCAGTACCTTAATTGGTGTTTTCATGACACCGCTATTAACGAACCTATTGATTGGTCAGAATGTTGATATTCCTGTGCTTTCGATGCTGAGTAGTTTAGCAAAAATTGTTTTATTGCCACTATTGGTAGGCGTTACACTGAATTACGTTTTTGCAACTGTAATAGAGAAAATACACAGCAAACTGCCAATAATTGCCATGCTGGCAATTATTTTTATCATCAGTATTATCGTCGCCTTAAACCAGCAAAAGCTGCAAAGCTTGAGCCTATTAATTGTGGCAGCTGTGGTTGTTCACAACCTTATCGGGCTAATGTTAGGTTATTGGGCACCAAAGAAATTAGGTTTTGATGAACAGATTTGCCGCACAGTGGCATTTGAGGTAGGTATGCAAAATTCTGGTTTAGCTGTAGCACTTGCGATTAAATTTTTTACACCTGCAGCAGCCATTGCAGGTACGCTGTTTTCAATTTGGCACAATATCAGTGGCTCTCTTCTAGCGGGGTACTGGCAAAAAAAGAGCGCTGATTAAGGCGCTCATTCAAGTTTATACATTACTTTTCTTGAAAATCTTCGGCTTCGTAATAAAGCGGTTTTAAAGTGCCGCAGTTCACAAATTTATAAGTAAGCTCACTTTCTTTAGGTACGCGCTTCGATGTTCTGAATTTTTGCAAGCAAGCTCCTGTCATATCAATATGAATCAAGTGACTAAAGCTAGGAGCTTTTTGGATTTTGTGAATATAAATGCGCTCATTTCCCTTAACATCCACGTAATCATAATCTTGCCACTGAGACGATTCTTGTAAGTCTTTAAACTCTCTGGCATAAATTTTATCGGTAAATTCTATAGTGCGGTTTGCATAAAACAAATTGCCGCCTCTATCGAAGTGGCCCATATAGATATCTGCTGTGACCGTTATCTCTTCACCACGCAGTAAGCGTTGAATATTAAATGCTTGTGGCTTAATCGTCACCAACTCTGCATCTTTGACCAAATTTAAGAAAGCAACATCAGGGTTTTTTATTTGATATACAATTTGAAGGTCATGAGGCGTGCGATATCCTGACATATTTACTGCATAGATATTGGAGCCTTTATTAACTAATGCCATAGGATGAATGCCATGATACATAGGATCAAGCGGTTCTGGCTCTGGTTTCTTTTCTTCAGCAAGTACCGAGCAAGTAAAAAGTAAGCCCAGTAACAAATAAATTAATCTCATATCACTTCTCTTTAACCTTATGATTAAAAAGCAGTATAGCAGTTAGAAATACAAAATATGATGACTGAATGATTTTATTTCGTTTGAACTCGGATTATTAAGCCCACTCCAATCAGTTTTCATTGCTCCAATGCACAAGCATTTAAAAATGCATTAATTATTGGGTGCTGCTGATTATGCAAGGCACTTCGTTCTGGCTGAAAAGCGGTACCTATAAAAAATGGATGAGACAACAATTCCAATGATTTTGGGTAGCCCTGATGGTCAACACTACTAAAAAGCAACTCACTCCCATTAAACAAATTTAAGTACTCTTGATTAATACCATAGCCACAATTAAATTCTTCAGCAATTTCACTTCGACCGTACAAACCTTGTATTTTGCTGCTTGTTTTTATAGTAATAACATGTTGCTCATGATTTAAACGGCACACCAATGCATTGATAAGAGGCATGGGTGTTTCTAAATCGACTTCACTGCTTCCTGCCTGTTCATACCCTAGCGCATTTCGCGCAAACTCCAGCGCGGCATGTTGGTAACCCGCACAAGTGCCTAAAAATGGTTTTTTATGCTCACGAGCAAAACGTATCACAGACAATACGTTTTCCATATTGTCATATGGGCTTTTCGGTACACACCAAATGCCGTCAAACTGAGATAAGCTTTTTAAGTCAACCTCTGATGAATGAATCCAGTAATACTCCACCTTCTGAGACGTATTTAATTTCAATGCCTTAGGAATAGCTTGATGGGCAAGCACTTGGGGGTCATAGTCTCCGACTAAAGCGATCTTTAATATTGATTGCATTGACTGTCCTTTACGCAATAACAAAACCATAATGTAATCAAGTTAGGAACAAACTGCAAATTCGTCAAACTCCCTTTACACCGTTCAGTGTCGATTAAGCCTTTATAAATGCATCTTAGCGCCAATTTCTATATCATGCGCGCGAAAAATAATTCTTATTAATTTTTAGGACAACAAGTATGAGTAACTCCCCAGAAGCCATGACGTTAGATATGTCTTCAGCCAGTAGGGGTGGCTGGACTCAGCACGATACGCAGTGGGTATTAAGCCTATTCGGTACAGCGGTCGGTGCGGGCATTTTATTTTTACCAATTAACATCGGTATTGGCGGCTTTTGGCCGCTACTAATAATGGCTTTACTAGCCTTCCCTATGACATTTTTAGCACACCGTGGTCTTGCCCGTTTTGTGCTCTCATCAAAGCAAGATAACGCAGATTTCACCGATGTGGTTGAAGAGCATTTTGGTGCTGGTGCGGGCCGTTTAATTTCACTTCTATATTTTTTCTCTATTTACCCTATTCTACTTATCTACGGTGTGGGTTTAACCAATACGGTAGATAGCTTTATGGTGAACCAGTTAGGCATGGAGTCTATCCCTCGTATTGCCCTATCTGGCGTACTGGTTGCGTTTATGGTGAGTTTAATGCTGGGCGGTGAAAAGCTTCTCATGCGCGCCTTCTCTGCTTTGGTTTATCCGTTAGTGGCGATTTTATTATTCTTATCACTTTACCTAATTCCTAACTGGCAAATGCCAGCTGTGTCAGCACCGGATATCGGTGAACTGAGCAATACATTATGGCTCTCAGTGCCTGTAATTGTATTCTCATTCAGCCATGCAGCTGCCATTTCTAGCTTTGCCAATGTGCAGCGTCGTCACTACAAATCAGAAGCGGTTGCTAAGAGTGAAAAGATCTTAAAATACACATCGTTAATGCTGATCTTATTTGTACTGCTTTTTGTGTTCTCTTGTATTTTCTCTTTAACACCAGAGCAAATGGCTCAGGCAAAAGAAGCAAATGTGTCTGTGCTGTCATTCTTAGCTAACGTGTATGATAATCCATATATTGCCCTACTTGGTCCTTTCGTAGCATTCGTTGCCATTACGTCTTCTTTCTTAGGTCACTTCTTAGGTGCACGTGAAAGCTTCAATGGTTTGGTGACTAAACAAACTAAACTTGGTAATGCAACTGCGGATAAAATTGGTGTTGCGGTGATGTTTATCACCATTTGGATCTGTGCAGTAATTAACCCAAGTATTCTGGGCATGATGGAAGCGATTTCTGGTCCAATCATTGCGATGATTTTATTCGTAATGCCAACCATCGCCATTTACAAAGTGCCAAGCCTCAATAAATACAAAGGCCGTTTGAGCACTTACTTTGTATTAGTGGTTGGCTTACTTGCAGTATCTGCATTGTTATTTAGCTGGTGATCAATGCTTAAGTAAACAATATATAAAAAAGCCCGAGTAACAATACTCGGGCTTTTTTATGAGCTTTACTCTTTGTTCCTATTTTGATAGCTTAATTTAATCAGCTCTAGGAGTGATATTGCTGATGTATAATAAACAAACAAAAAACAAGGAATCATTATGTTAAAAACAATAAAATCGTTAGCTATTTCTTCTGTTCTGATCTCAGCAGCTTATTTCTCTAGTGCAGCAATTGCGAAAGGGTTTCAAGAAGTTTCAGTTGCTTGTTTTCCTGTATCTAGTGGGTTCCCATGGATTGAAGAAGCAACAAATCAGAGTGACTTCAACTACCTAGTATCGAAATGCGAAGCGCAAGGTGGGCAAGTTACTATTTATTAATAATAACGACAAAGCAGGGTTTCCCCTGCTTTTACTAAATTATCTTCTTCGAATAAATAAGCCTGCCCCTAAAAGCATCAATAGGCTAAATAAGCTACCTGAACTGCTATCTGAATTGCTGTTACCATTACCCGAGTCAGGATTGGTTGGTTTAAGCAAAGTATTTTTCTTAGGTTCTAAGTTTTCTGCCGTATTTTCACTGTCATCAATAACAGTCACCGCATTGATTGTTATGAAATTACTCTCGTCTGGATTAACTTGAACGTCAGCACATTTTTCTTGCGAGTAATCAACCAAAGGAATCGAACCACAGCGCTCTAATTTGGCAATTTTATCAACGATATCCATGCCATCACCAATCACCTGACCAAATACGGTAAAGCCACCATTTTGCACGTCTAAATTAGCACTATTGTCTTTGAGATTAAAAAACCACTGGCTTGAGGCACTATTCGCATTACCTTCCATCTTAGCCATCGCAATGGTCCCGCGAACATTTGAATAAACAGGCTCATTATCTACATTACCAAATGACTCTACTTGGCTCAGTGGAATACTACCCTCATAAAAGAAGCCGCCACCTTGTAACACAAAATTTGGCTCTAAGCGGTGAAATATTACATCTTGATAACGGTCCGCGTTGACATACTTCATGAAGTTTTCAACCGTTTTAGGCGTGGTTTGATCAAACAGGTTAACTTGGAAACTACCTTGGGAAGTTTGAAACTCTACAATGGTTGCCATTGCAGAGCTGCTAGCAACCAATAATGCTGCTGAAAAAAGATGTTTAATCAATGTCTTTGCCTCAAATATAAAAACTTGGTGCTAAGACTACTGGTTAAAAGATAAAATGAAAAGAGAGTGCAAGCTTTGTGTAACAATTAATAACAATTACAAACACAAAGCTCTAATTCATTGAAAGTGGGCTGTAGTAAAAAGTTGATAAAACTAAGAGCTAGCAGCTTTTTTCGCAGCACGCTCTTCTTGCCAACCATAAAATAATAGCATTCCCGCACCGGCCAAAATAAACATATCGGCAATGTTAAAAACCCCTGTACGTACGCTACCGATGCCCACATTTAAGAAATCAATAACACCACCATCATTTAATACTCTATCTAGCCAATTACTAGTGCCACCAGATACAATCAGCGCCCATGCAACCGCCATCGGGTTTGTCAGTTTCTTATCTCTTAATACATAGACAATGATACCCAACAGGAAAGCCCCGACTATGCCGATAAACGCGACCTTTCTCATTGACTCAGGCATTGCACCGCCCAAACTCAAAAAAGCACCATGATTCTCAGCATAACCAATTCGAAACACATCATTAAAATAACTCGCCATTGGCCAAGGTTTTAAAGAATTTGCAGCCCAAATCTTAGAAAGCTGATCAAAAATCAAAGTGAGCAGTGTCACCACAATAAAAACTGTTTTAGGGGTGTTTTTTGTAAACATAAGTACGACCGAAATAAATATGTACCAAATTTTATTCCAAAGTATCTAAGTCTTAAATAAATGGCAATCATCTTGGGTTAAATGACAAAACCAAACAAAAACATGCACCACCTAAACCATGCTGCTTTTCAATAACCGTTAGTTCGCCGCCATGCAGATGCGCGATTGATCGCGCTATTGCTAACCCTAGACCGCATCCGCCTGAATCTCTTGACCTGCTTGGCTCAAGTCGTGTGAATGGTTCGAAAATTCTAGAAATTTTGCCTGGCGGTATCCCAATGCCGTCATCTTCGAACATGCAGTGAATTGAGTCGCTCTTTAAAATTAGACTGATCTCACACTTACTTTTGGCAAACCTGCCTGCATTTCGCAGTATATTAATGAATAATCGAGTTAATAAATGTGTATCAACCTCAGCCTCTATTTGACTGTCTTTTATTTCAAATTGAATACTTGGGTAAAAGGGTTCAACTTGCTTGATTGCCTGCTTGAGCAATTCAACAAGTGAACAGAACTCTATATTTAATACTGTTGTTCCGTCTTTTAAACGCGCATAAGAAAGAAGCTCCTTAACTAAGTCATCTAGGCCTTGCAGTGCTTTTTGCATAGATAACGTAAGATCCTGCCTATCTTGTTCTTCAGCATCCTCTAACATATCTAATGCAAACTGCATACGCGCCATGGGACTACGAAATTCGTGTGCAACACCATGTAGAAGATCTCTTTGTAAGTTTAATTGGGTTTGATTTTGAGCGCTAATATCAGATAAATAATGTTTTATATGGCTAATTTGATCATCAATTGAATTTGTGCCAGCACATGTTTTCTCATTAATATTTGCGATGTTTTTTACCAAGCGCCTTTGCTCAGCCCAGCAATATAATGTAAATGCTAACAATGCTCCCAGATTCAAAACGGTGGCGACAAGCCAAAGAAGCCAATCTGATAACCAGTTCATTAAACTGTCAAAATACACATTTTCAAGCACCATCAACTGTTGCTCGTCAAGCACATAAAACACGCTCGATGTTGATAAATCAATGAATTTCTGTTGCTTGTTCAAGCGTGCTCTAGAAAATAAATCTTGTTCATAAGCCGCGAGGTTTTCTGCTAGAACAATATAAGCATCAGCAGCATAACGCTCGCTTGCCTTTAGGGCTATACTCTCCCAATGCTTCGCTGAACTGTCATTTAGGGCTGATTCAAGATCATTGGCTACTTTATATAGGTGTGTTTCCCATTCATCGATGGCTTCTTCAACTAGAGCTGGTTGAGCATAGTGGTAGGTGACATGCGCTGCCACCAAATTACATAGAAGCAGAAATAGTGACCCAATGACAATTTTTTTGAGGTTAAGTTGCAAGTAAGTACCCTTTGTTTCTAACTGTCGTTAACAGTCTTGGCTGTTTAGGATCATCGCCTAACTTTTTTCTAAGGCGAGAGACTCTCAAGTCTATTGAGCGATCCAAGGGATCGTAATCAAGTTTAAAAATACGTTTATGCAATCTTTCTCTTGAGAAAATCTCACCAGGCGAACTTGCTAAAATCACCAGTAAATCGAATTCCGCACTCGATAAGTCAATATCTTGAGACAAATATTGAACACGCCGGTTAGGCAAATCTATCTGTAGGTCGCCTTTGCACGAAACAATTTTTGTTTGTTGCTGCTCTATGAGACTTGATTGCCTTCTCAATTGGGCGCGAATATGTGCCAGAAGCACTCTAGGCTTAATGGGTTTACATAAATAATCGTCTGCACCAACTTCTAAGCCTGTTACTTCGTCTATATCATCAATTAAAGCGGTGAGCATAATGATAGGGCCTGCAAAGTTTGGTCTAATGGCTTTACATATTGTAAGTCCATCTGTGCCAGGTAACATTAAGTCGAGAATGATTAAATCTGGCTTCGAAGTTTCAATATCATTGATTGCATTATTACCGTGATTAGTAACTCGGACTTCGTAACCATTTTGAGTTAAAAATTGGCTAACCAAGTCGGTTAGCTCAATATCATCATCAATTAATAAAATTGAATACACGTCTGTATGCCCTACTGTTGCACATCTTTCATCTAACATAAGTGTATCATTCAACTGCATGCTTTGAATCAGAAGCGACATTTAAACAGTGCTTTAACATCGCTTGGTTAAACGATTTTGCAAAAGCATATGCATCTCTGCGCTTTTGTTTTTCTTCTATGCTTTTAATGATGTCTGGGCTCTTGTCGACGTAACGCACTCCACACATTTTCTTTAATTTCGCAGTATCTTCTTGCTCTAAGCCTGGAAAAACTAAACGCCTACTTGCCAAGGCTAACAATCTATAGTCATTTTTTTCTACTGCTAATTCTATTTGCTTTGTCATTTCACGCTGACTAGTTTTATGAGCACTGGACTCCATAGGTTGTGCAGTATATGCACAACCTACTAAGAACCCAGCTAATAAAGCGATACTGGTGAGCTTTATCATTATTACTTCCTCACTCTTCTTAAGAATAATGCAGCAAGTCCTAGCAACGACCATAAACCGACCGATCCCGAACTACCGTCATCATTACTTGGCTCAGGTGTTGGCTGAGGCACTGGCGTCGGATCCTCTTTAACTGTAACTTCTACCTGTGCGGTGCTTGTACCACCATTGCCATCAGATACAGTGTAATTAAATGTTTCTTTCCCTGAAAAGCTGCTCGCTGCTGAGTAAACAAGCTTACCTTCTTTAATCTCAGCTGAACCTTGCCCTTGGTAATCAACACTTTCAACGACCAATGTATCTAAATCTTTATCTGAATCATTGCTAAGTACATCCAAGGTCACTTCACTGGCTTCAAAGTCCACTTCAAAAGTGTCATCTTGCGCAACAGGTGCATCATTAACCGCTGCAACCGTAATTGTTAGCTGAAATTCCTCACTGCTAAGCTCGCCTCTAGATGCGGTAACCGGCACTATAAGCGAGCCATTAAAATCAGCAGTGGGCGTGATGGTTAAGTTATCCAATGTATAATTTTCACCTGACTTTATGGTGAGCTTATCAACAGGCTTTGCTGTTGCATAAGTTAAATCAGAGGTCTTGATCGTGATACTACTATCTTCATTCACTGACAACGCGACTTGACCCGTAATTTGTGGGGCGATTTCTGTGATTGGGCCTTCTCCAATTTCAATTGCAAAATTACCAGAATTAATCGCAAAGAAGATATTATCGCTACACATCACTTTTATTCGGGCTTGAGTCGTTGTCATATTTTCGAGCTGAACATTGACTTGACCATTGTTCGCAACACCTTGCGCTAAGGTAGTTTTAAAGCTTTGTCCGGCATCATCTGAAAGTAAAATATCTACTTTTTCACAAGAGACCGGCGCGTTTTCAGTACCCGCAGTATGCCAAGTAACAACTTGTTCATTATCACGCCAATTACTTGATTGGTCAGGTAGCGTGACAGAAAAGCCTTGCTCAACTTCAACGACATTAACTTGCATGGTGTCATCAGCAACACCGCCTTGCCCATCGCGAACAACCAAACGAAAATCTAACGCACGCGTTGTGGTAGCAAACGCTTCACCGTAACTCAGCTCTCCCTTTAAAAGGTCGCTCATCTTAGGTACAACACGGGTTGGCTCTGAACTTGGATTAAACGTTCTAAACAAGGGTCGATTACCATCATCTACACTGTCTTGTTGTTTATCTGCGGATGCAGGCCCTAAGTTAAACTGTTGCCAGCTATAATTGAGTGTGTCGCCATCTGTATCTTGAGCTGAACCCACCAATCTAAACGCAGTTTTAGCTGGAATAGTATAGTTTTGACCTGCTTCAACAGTAGGTTTTGCATTCGTTCGTTGTTTATGAACACCACATGTATTTCCTGCACCTAAACGACTGAACTTATTCATTTGGTCTAGTGAATGGATGTGAAAATAAGGATCTGAGTTGGCCTGCAAGTCTTGCTCATCACAAATCCCCGTGTAGCCCATGATGGTAGAGCCGCTGCCTGGTTCATAAGCGCTGTTTTCTGCTCGATTACCATCACATGCTCCAGCTAAACCATTGAATGTATGATCTGCACCTAACTGGTGCCCTATTTCATGGGCAACATAATCAATGTGAAATGCGTCATTAGTTGGCGCTTCACTGCCAGTCACCCCCTCGGCTTTGTACTCAGTACATACCACTTCAAACCCAGCTAAACCGCCACCTCCAGTCCCCACTAAGTGACCAATGTCATAACTATCTTTTGAAATTAAGCCATTAATTTGCTCAGTGAGAATATCAATATCTTCATCAGTGTTTGCAAATGGGTCAGTCTCAGGGTCTAAAAAAATCAGCTTGTCATTATCACCCACTATCTCAAATTGCATGGCCAAATCTCGTTCATAAACATCATTTAAACGATTCACCATGGTAACTATAGCTGCCATCACTTTTTCTTTTGTGCCACCATGAAATTGGCTGTACTCCCCTGTAGTTGTAAATGCAATACGGTATGTAATATGCGTATTTGGTAACGTACTTTCTTCTGCCAGAGTTTGTTTTAATTGTGCTTGTTCACGTTTTAACGAATTGCTTTGTAGACGCTTAATCGGAGCACCTTGCTGAATTAGTTTAGATGTATGCAGTGCTTGAGCTTCGTAACTTCGATAAATATGCTCTGACTGTTCTGGATCTATGAATACTCTTGTTTGTCCTTGATTAAAAACACCAAAGAAACCTTTCGGGCCGATATCGAAACGACCCGTGTTTGCTGGGTTATCGGTTTGAAAACCAACAAAAGTTTTAATATCAGGAAACTTTTCCGCCAATGTATCTGACATGACTTTACTGGGCTTAATTTTAAATAGAACAAACTCACCACTTGGTAAAGGCAGTTTTAAGTCTATTTCATCATTTGCAGTTAATAACCTATTTTGTAATTGACTAATCTCAAGGTGATATTGTTGTGACTGTTGACTCTCTGAGCCTCTATTTTGTGTGGTCGGCTGCCATAATTCGCTCGCATGAGCGGGTAAGTACATAATTTGGCTTAATACTGCTGCTAACAAAGTTTTTTTCATTGTGTTGTCTTCCCATTGATGAGTAAAACCACTGTATCGATTTAAAACCACCATTTGGGTATCCATTTGTGATGTATTTGTATCAAGCTTGATACAAATACGAGTAATTGCAATTTTTGCATTTGGCTAGCTCCTTGCACTTTCGAGTCTGGCAAGCGCTTATCCATTTTTTTGGCACTAAAAGCCTAAACAATGTTAACAAGACGTTTTCTTAATTGGTGTAATAAATTGTAATCACTATTAGCTCGATTTCCCCGATTTAAGGCGCGTCTTTTCCAGTACTTTGCCAATTACACACTACTTTCACCACAGAAATGCTGATAAAGGATTTTATTTAACACTGACTTTAGTTGCTTTTTTTAGGATAAATAAAATAGAGGCGTGTGGTGGCTAACAAACCGGAGAAATAAGATGGAAATTCGCTCACAAGTGAAAAGGAGCCCTTTCGATACAGCACTTTTTTTTAAGCGCTCAATTGAACAGCTACTAGATAATAAATTTAATCATTTAACACGATGTGACTTCGTTGTGGAATATCACACCAGTCATGCAGTTTCGCATTTTTGGCCTAAATCGGCCCAATTTGAGAAACCCATCTCAAATATCCCGATTAATTATCAAAGAAAGCCACTCGGTACACTGCACCTGCTTGTTGAAGTAAGACAAGGCTCTGCCGAGGAGTTAGCATTCAAACAATTCGCCAGTCAACTCGGATTGATGTTTGCCAGGCTAAAAGTCGCTCAATTGAGTCATGAAAAATTTGGACAAAACTTTGCTCTGCAAGGTTATAGCGCTGAAATAAACAAACTAGAACGTCTCATAGAAAAATGTGCCAACACTTTATTCCCTCTCGTCTTGAATACCCCAATGGGGAGTGAAACATTGGCAACAGCCATTAGCATTCATATGCTAAGTGATAAAAGAACAGGTCCTTTTATTGAGCTAGATTGTACATCTATTGACACAAATAACTTTGAAAACAAACTAAAGCAGGCATTCGAACAGGCTCAAAATGGCTCATTATTAATAGCTAATGTCAGCCATTTACCAATGTCGCAGCAAACACAGCTCAATACCTTACTGACAAGCCAATATAGTCTAAGTCAAAATACTTCACAGCCAAGATTGCTTTCAAGTAGTGAACACAATTTGTACGCACGAGTAAATCAAGGATTATTCTCTCGTGGTTTATTCGAAAAACTCAGCTTTCTTGAGCTACCTATCCCAAGTATAAAAGACAGAAAAACTGATTTACCTCTGCTAATAAACATATTGTTTGAACGCCATAAAATAAACCATAAACAAAAACTTACGAAAGAGTGTTTTGATTTGCTCAGTCAGTATGATTGGCCTGGCAACATAATGCAGTTAGAGCAAACATTAGTGAAGTTAATTACACTTTCACATCAAGATGATATCTGCTCAGAAATACTTAAACAGACACTGCCTGAATTTAGTCAACAACTAGAAAATTGTGTTGAACAAACCGCTGGAGAACACCGGAAATCTATCGTTAAAATTTTGCTCAAAAAACAGGTTTCTGAGCAAAGATCTCTACACCCGAGTTTGCTTAAAGCATTAATTCATATGCAGAATAATTGGCATCAGGAGATCACATTAACAGGCCTTGCTAATCAAGCATTTGTCAGCCCATCTCACTTGTCTTACTTATTTAAAAACTCGTTGAATAAGAGCTTTAAGCAAATTTTAGCTGAGCTCAGAATAGAACATGCTAAAGCCATGATAGAGGAAAACCCAAACATTCGTATTACCGATTTATGTTTAGAAGTGGGCTTTGGTGACTTAAGTCATTTCGAAAAAATCTTTAGGCGCTTCACTGGTATGTCGCCTCGAGAATTTAAAAAACAGTACAAATCCTACCGTATTTAAACAACCCGACTTTCGCGGCAATTGTTAGCGCAATTGCCCGATTAACAAAACTCAGCACCCCCTAATATGAACCTATAGAAACAAGCACGGAACACTGTGATGGAAGACCTAAGCACACAAATACAAGACTTAGTTAACCAACAATCACCCCAAGTTTCTCGTGCCATGTTAGTTCAGGCAACGGCACAGGCACTGGGTAATGCTGCTCACAATGCAACATATTCTCAGCAACAACACAATGTGCTGATCAAAACAAATACCGCCATTGGAGCGAATTTAATTCTCTCTCTTGGTGCCAAGTATGCGAAAGCATAAAAGCTCAAGCCGCTAGGAATGAGCGAATTATTAACATGAAGAAGGAAACAAACTATGGCAGCAGCAGCTGGTGGTGCAGCAACACCACTTCAAGTAAATAGCCAGGTCACTGACTCAGTTACGCAAGTAAACACCAGTGTCGTTGGTGAAACACCTGCAATGGCAATGGGTAACGTGCATATGGCAACCAGTCAAGCATTAGGCACAGCAGCGCTAAATGCAACAACCGGTAACCAACAGGCTTCAATCACAATGCAGGCAGCGACAGTACAAGGTGTGAATTCACTGATGTCTATTGGTAGCTCAGTGATCGGCCGGGGTACCGCAGAGATTTTATCTTAATTGAGCGGTTTTGTTTGGCAAAATCTCTCATTTAACTTAACGACTTAACAGTCAAAATTAACCTAAAGAAAGGAAATTATCATGACAGCAACAGTTAATGGTGCAATCACTGATTCAGTAACTCAAGTAAACACAAAAGTTGTAGGTGAAACGCCAGCAATGGCGATGGGCAACCTATTAATGTCAACAAGCCAAGCATTAAGTAATGCTGCGCACAACGCCACATCAGCACAGCAACAAGCGCAAATTACAATGCAAGCTGCAACTGTGCAAGGTGTTAACTCACTAATGTCAATTGGTGGCTCTGTAGTAGGTCGAAGCGCTGAAGGCATCATCGAAAAAGGCTAATCGCGCTCAGCGCCATACAATTTGTATGGCGCTTTTTAATTCTTAATTTTATTTATTCTTAATAAGGACCGACTCGGTCACAGGAGAAAATCATGGCAGATGCACTAACAGTAAACCCGCAAGTTACTGATTCAGTTACACAAGTAAACACTAAAGTTGTAGGTGAAACACCAGCAATGGCAATGGGTAACCTACTCATGTCAACAAGCCAAGCATTAGGTAACGCTGCGCACAATGCAACTGCGGCACAACAACAAGCTGCAATCACAATGCAAGCTGCAACTGTGCAAGGTGTTAATTCATTGATGTCTATTGGTAGCTCAGTGATTGGCCGCAGTGCTGAAAGCATTATTGAGCCAGGCGCTTAATCGCTTTTTCTGATGCCTTCAGGCCCTTACTTGCCTTGCAACTAAGGGCTTTTTTGCAGGAGTAAAATATGAGTAATCTAAACCAAGCCCCTGAGGCAGGTGAGTCTGCAGTTAATAGCGCACAACAGTCAATCGCCCAATCTACCGCCTTGGCAATGGCAGATGCAACTGACAATTTACGTAACCTCAATACCTTAAGTACAACTGCAATTGGTGTCGCGTTATCACAATTTCTAGAAACGGGTGATAGCAAATATGTTGAAGCTATTTCAACGGCACAATCTATTGTCTCTCAAGGTGCTGAAAACTTCAGTGTGGTGGGCGAAAAAATTGCCACTGTGTTACACGAGACCGCCGAATAACCACTATGGGGATGAGTTTTATTGCCTTAATCATCCCCGTATTTTCAGTAAAAAGCCCCGATTTTGTTCAAGCGATAGGCGATAAGCTGTATTTAATTTCTAACTAATACCAATACGCTTAACTAAGTGGTCTATTTTGAGGCAAGAAAACCTTGTCGCTAGCTAGGCAAATATTTCGTTATTTAGTTGTTCTAAATGAGAAATCTTTAACGTAGCTATCATCAGGTTTAATCCCTCAAAATGATTAAGTGTTATTGCGGATTGGTATAATCTACGCAGTTTTTGCGTGCTTAAAGCAAGGACAAAGCAATGAGTGACGAACAAAATACCACAAACCAAGTACCTGAAGACAACCACCCATTTTCACAGCAGCCAACCAGTATGGTTGAAGCTACCCTCGCTGAGACATTGGGTTTGTCGATGCATAATGCGATCACCAACCAACAAAGTGCACAAATGACCACTTCGGCATCGATCACCAATGCCTGTGCTCGATTATTGCAAACACCGACTCATTTACCAGCGTCGACTCAACAAACTCATGCTGCGTCCCAAGTTCCTCCAGCTCCCTTACAGCTTGAGCAAGATTCAGATATTGAAGATGTAGAGCCTGAAGAGGAAGTAACGCCCCCGCCTCCACAGAAAAAGCGCTTCAACTTGTTTAACTTTTTAGGCAAAAAACCCAAAGAGTCAACTGACGATGAATAGTACCGAAACAATTCAAGCTCATTGTGCTGAGCAATTAGCACAAATTACTGCGCTCACAAAAAGCAAGCAGCAAGAGGTCAATGCGCTCCTGCAAGGCAATCAAAAAGTGTTAAACGAGCACCAACCTTTTGAAGAAGCGAGCAAAATTTCTAAACACGTTGACGCCATGCTGAATGACGTTGACAAAACACTCACTCAAGCCATGTCAGCACTCAGTGAACAACTTGGTGTGCCGACAACGCAAGCAGACAATCAAACGGAATAAGGACTCATTATGGCCGACAAACAACTCAATAAAGTCAATGAACAGATCACAGACTCTATTACTCAAGTAAATACCAAAGTACTAGCAGATACCCCTGCGATGGCAATGGGTAATTTCTACACAGCGTTGGGTTTATCACTATCAAACGCTGGGAATAATGCCACCAGCGCACAGCAGAATGCCAATATCATGGCGCAAGCTGCAACCGTGCAGGGTGTTAATGCGCTCGGTGCAATTGGCAGTGCGGTACTGGGCAGAACGACCGAAGAGTTAATTGAGAAAGGGTAACTCAATTTTATAGCATGTTTGGGGGCTAGATTAGCTCCCATTGTTATCTAGGAGTAAGTATGTCTGATAGCAACGAAAAAACCATTTCTGACATCATCACACAGCTGTCTGATTCAAGCCTCGCTGATACTGTGGGCTTAATGATGCAAAATGCCGTGACCATTCAGCAAAGTTCGCAAACTGTGAGTACGGCTTCTGTCAGTACTTCATGCGCCATGATCTTATCGCAAGGTTAATCTCGCACTATCATGTCGGATGTCAATGCACGCAAGAAAGCTGAACAAGCCGTAGCTCAGTCTACGGCTATTGCCGTGCAAGACGCCACCGATAATTTAAGAAACCTCAGCACCATTACCACTACAGCGATTGGTGTAGCGCTATCTCAGCTTTTGGCTACGGGCGACCCAAAGTATTCAAAGGTCATTGAAGAGGCGCAAAAAGTGCTCGAAAAAGGCACCGAGCAATTTGCCAACATAGGTAAAGAGTCGGCAAAAATCCTCGAACAATTTAAGCCTTAATCTGTACTTACCTATTCTTTTCTTTGAGATATAAATACAGTGGCAAGCCGCACGCTACACCGACAGTCAAGGTCGCGATTATCGCAAATGCAGCGCCTCTAACTTGATGCTTGTTGCTATCTGTTACGATGAAGCAAATAAGTGCCACTGCGGCTATCACCACATCTAACCAAGCTAACACGCTGATATTGTTTGCTGTGATTGCTTGCCAAAGTAATTGTAGATTTAAGCCATTATCAAATAACCAAGGTAATAAGGCACCATATGGGAGTACCGCGCCCAAAAAAGCGAGCAATAAATAAACTTTTGCCATATATTTAAAATTCCTTTTCAATCAATAACTTAATCATCCTGAATTTTGGTTAAAAGATTTACTAACGTATTGATATTGAACCGATAAATAATTATTCAAGTCTGCAGCTAGAGATAGATTTATTATCCAGAATTCAGGTTAATTAGTAAACAAATCAAACACATTCCCCAGTGTGCTTGTACTACTTTTATAAAACTCTGTATAAGTACAGTGCACACAGGTCACAGCTGTAAACTTACGATTTTGCATATCGAAAATTTTTGACCAGCCACTGCCCGTTGTTGCAATGGTATCTGTTTCATAATCTCGACAATCACATTTAGGACATTTCCAACCGTTTGACATAACCGCTCCTTTTTAAAATTACTTAACCTGAACTTTGGTTAAGAGATTTACTTACATATTGATATTAAAATAATTAGTGATTTTTCAAGTCTGCAGCCGGAGACTTTTAACGATAACAAGGCGAATTTGCGCGTCAATAGCTGGTCTATTGCAAGTAAATTCAACGCAGTTAACGTTGAAAGTAGCCGCTGGAGATAGATTTATTATCCAGAGCTCAGGTTACTTAAATATACACATCGTTTTTTGCAGTCAGTTCACCGCCAGCCTCACCGGTATTTACCACCCCTTTTGGCTCAACAATCATTACCTTACATTCTTGTTCTGCAAATGGCTTGTGTTCTTCGCCTTTTGAAACCACACACATTTCACCTGCCTTAAGGTGTATAACTCTGTCGCGAAACTCAATACCCATCTCGCCTTCGATGACAATAAAGACTTCATCTGTGTCTTTGTGATCGTGCCAGGTAAACTCGCCCTGAATTTTAACCAGTTTAAACTGATAATCGTTCATCTCTGCAATCACTCGAGGTGACCATTGCTCATTGAATTTAGCAAATTTGTCTGCAAAATTGATCTGATCTTGTTTCATCTCATACCAGTCCGTTTAACTAAGTAGTCTATTTTGAGGCAAGAAAACCTTGTTGGTAGCACCGCTCACGCGTCCTGCTATCGCTGAGGTACCTACATCCATGTAGGCAAGGCAAATATTTCGTTATTTGGTTGCTCTAAATGAGAAATCTTTAACGCAGCTATCATCAGGTTTAATCCCTCAAAATGATTAAGTGTTATTGAGGATTGGTATCAACCCCCTACTATTCTCAATTTCGTCTACTAAGCTAAAACATTTTTATTTAAGATCCAAAGGTTTAAACTGAATATCATCAACAAAATTGTAATGAATTATTAAGCATTTTTGTTTGTTAGTGATTTTTGATAAGCCAGTGGTGTTATGCCAAACCACTTTTTACATGCATGGGTGAATGAAGATTGCTCCATAAAGCCAAGTTCATAGGCGGTTTGAGCAATGGTATTGTGTTTAAGTAAGTTATCTATACGAGATTTACGTTCAGCCTCCAACATAGTCGAAAAACTCACTTGCTCCGCTTTCAACTTTCTTTGTAGTGTTCGCGTACTCATAAAGAGTGCTTCGGCTATACGTTTTTGATCACATCCCTGTAAACTGCTTGTAGCACTGAGTAATGTAGTGACTTGCTGTTTGATGTTACTGTTTCGAATAGTTTGAGAAAGCTCAGGTTGATAAAGCTTTTTTTGTGAGAGTTCAGTTTCAGAAAGTTTAACCAGAGCCAGAAAGATGGCTTTATTTTCAGATGTAAATGGAAGTGCCAACAGCGACCTATCAAAGCTTATGCGGTTTTCATTAGCATTTGTTATTATCTCGCACTTAAACCACGCTTTTAGCTGTACAATTTCTTGCGCTGACAGAGCAAAGCTGAATGACACTTGATGAGGGGAAAGCGTTTCACCGAGGATTTTTCTCACCGTCGCAACCCAAGCTGTGGTATTTCGAAGTACCATCTGTTTGCAGTCGGTGATGAGCGGTTGCCAATCTAAGTGCGCAAATGTGTCAGTCACATTTAGCTGAGTTTGGCCTATATCAGCCACCAGTGCATCAAATCGCCTGAGTACATCTATGGCCTGTGCGAGATTTTCACAGCTTTCGACCAAATAGCCCAGTACACCATAATCTCTTGCTTGAATGCACTTACCCAATTCAAACCCAAACAAGCTCAGCTCTGAGCTCTCTGCGCCATAATTAAGCAAATCAACATAGGTTTGCATGGCAACGCGCTCAGATGAGAATTGTGCGATATCACACTTTATCTCTGTTATAGCTATGCCCTGCTCATTCAAAAAAGCCAAAACACTGTGCAAATATGCACTTGAGACTGACGCCATAACAACCCTGTCGCAAAATAACAAAATCTTGTCGTATTAGCGCAAGAAGCTCGCTTTTTGTCAAATTATGCTGTTAAAAAAGCCAAACGTGACTCGATTATGTTAGTCGTTGAATACCAAAAACGGATTACTTGTAGCACAGATACGTTACTTAACACCTTGCTCGACCACAGCAATCTTGACCGTTTTTTTAATGCAAAATTCAAAGTACTCAAACCTGCCAACAAAGATGAAATAACAGGCGGAAAGGGGTGTATTCGGCAGGTATCAATATTGGGTGTATGTTTTGAAGAGCAGATCATCCAAGCTGACCAAACTGGAATTTGTTATCAAGTGCTCAATGATTTTCCAGTTCGCCAGCACCGTGGTGAAATTCACTTTCAAAAGACTGGCGAACACACTCAAATTTCGTATCGAATTCAATGTCAAAGTCCTTGGTATATTCCCAAATTTGTGCTCAAAGACATCCTTCAAAAAGACATACAACAATGTCTAAATAGACTTGGAGACATGTATGATCCCCGTTGAACTAATTTTACTTGGGTTAAGTCCTATTTTCTTATTATGTGTCGCGATTGAGTTCTATAAAGCAAGGCAGTATTACAGTATTAAAGACAGCTTAAACAATGCTGCGCTCGCGTTGTTACATTAAGGCAGTGATGCGATCGCGCTCATATTATTGATGCCTGTTTTTAATTGGTTACATCAATTTGCCTTGTTTGATATCCCCTTTTCAATTGGCAGTTTATTAGTCGGCTTTTTACTACAAGATTTTTTGTATTATTGGTTTCATCGTGCGTCTCATAATATCCACTGGTTCTGGCTTGCCCATGTGGTTCATCACAGTTCAAAACATATGAACTTCACAACCGCTTTTAGGCAGAGCCTTTTATATCCCCTAGTAGGCATGTGGCTATTTTGGTTGCCCATGATTTTATTGGGCTTTACGCCTACAATCGTGTTTGCCATTGTCGCCCTCAACCTTGCTTTCCAATTTTTTGTGCATACACAAACCATAGGCAACTTAGGGTGGCTCGAGAAGGTATTCAACACACCGACACACCATAGAATTCACCACGCCACTAATGCTCCTTATATTGATAAAAATTATGCAGGGGTATTAATCATATGGGACAAGTTATTCGGTACGTTTGTAGAAGAAGATAAAACCCTCACAATTCGCTATGGCATTGTTGGAGCAGAGCCCAAAGACACCCCTTGGAGTGCTAATTTTATGCAAGTCAAAATACTCTATAGGCAAGTGGCAATGGCCAAAGGGGTCATTACAAAATTCAAAGTGTTATTTGGATATCCTTCACATAACTATACAAATAAACATAAAATTTGAAATGTTATTTGCTTTTATTGAATTTTTTCAGTGACTTGAACAGTATACAGGCTCCGCCTAACCCCAATGCAAATAACTCCCACTTTGGCTTGCCAAGACCGAGTAAAAGATAAAATACACCAACCAGAAGTATGGTGGTCAAAGGTGCTCCAATGGAGGCTAATGCAAGTGCAAAAAATTGTTTGTGTTTAAAGGCTGAAATGACATTAGGAATCATGATTAAGATACCAAGACCTGCAAGAAAATAACTCATGAACCTCATATAAGTAGAGTAAGGATCATCAGGGAGCGGTAAAGGTTGAGTTGCAAGCGATAAAGTTAGTATGACTAACCCAATAAACAAGCCGTATTGCAGTTTTTGTTTACGCGACGTTTCAAGTTGATAAGTTTGTTGTAGCTCAGAGACGTCGACCTCAAAAGTTGCAGCTAAACTCATAGCCGTATTCAAAGACGCAGCGCCTTCGGATTCAACTCTTTGCACTGTCCGCACGCTTAAACCTGAAGCTAGAGCCAATTGCTCTTGTGGCCAACCTTTACTCATTCTTAACTGACGGACTTTTTCTTTAGAAATGTTCACTTGCTTATTCATTGTATTTTTTATACCAATCCGCTTAACTAAGTGGTCTATTTTGAGGCAAGAAAACCTTGTCGCTAGCTAGGCAAATATTTCGTTATTTAGTTGTGCTAAATGAGATATCTTTAACGCAGCTATCATCAGGTTTAATCCCTCAAAATGATTAAGTGTTATTACGGATTGGTATTAGACCTGTATTTAAACTTTTTCAGCAGATTACATAGTTTATATAAAAACTGTCACGACAGTTTCCCGCCAACTTCTTGCAAACATCGAAAGAAAAATACAACCATATGTTTTAATTACTTATTTTTTATTTCAGTCAGTTAATACTTTTTGCATCACAGCCACATCAACATCTCGGTAATTAACCTGTGTTTCAATTTCCCAGCCTAGTTTGGCATAAAGGCCACCGTTTAAAGACTCTGTTTGCAAATGTAGAAGGCTGATTTTGAGCTCAATGGCGTACTTTTCTGCATGCATAACCAATTGAGATGCAATGTGCTGCCCTCTGTAGTCAGGGTTAACATACACACCACCCAGCCAATATTCTTTGTCGGGGTAAATAGTCATTTCACGGTACTTAATTTGTACCGCGCCCACTAAGGTTTGGCCATCAACAGCCAAAATAATGAGTGGCACTTGGTCCGTGTTTAAATAATCTTGCAACTTGTCTTGAAACGATTCAACCGAGCCATCTTCAACATAGGTGCCCCATTCATCAAAATACCATTTTGCCAACAGGGGTATATGCTGAGGATGATAAGCTAAATAAGTAAATTCTATCGCCATGCTAATATCCTTATTAAACAAAGCCTTTAAGGCTCAATCACCTGAAATCAGGTTAAATAATTATTTATAATTGAAAACTACAATAACGCGTTAAAGCTGTTTATACCATTTACTATTGGCATATTTGAAGTGATTCAATAACTTACTGCGTATTCCCACTTCTTTTAAGCAAAAATACAAATGATCAACACAGTTATAATGCTCAATACTGTAATTTGGTGCATAGCGACTGGTGAGATACTGATAGAGCTCGTCAATTTTAGTTTCATTTTTTGATAGTAGCAGTGGCTGCTTATAGATAATTTTCCCTTTGCGTGGAATTGATTCTCGAATATAACCGTTAAAACCAAAGCCATGCGCTGCAGCGGTTTTATGGGTTAAGTCACTTACTACCAAACACGCATGTTTACGATACAGCGGGTGCTGCTCAGGCAGCCTGAGCAGATCGGTGGCATAGGAGTGGCGAATATAAGCGGTTATTAGAAACTGGCTCATTAAACACTGTCTTAAAATTGCAAAAACAACCGTAAGCCTGAGTGCCTTGCTTGCCCACTATCACTTTGCTCATCTGGCCACTGCCATTGATTAAACACGGATACAGAGGCCATGTCATGCAATGTATATTTGAGCCAGGCTTCTCCTTGATGTATTTCATTATCTTGCTGGGCTTGCTGTCTTTCAGTCGCAACACCTAAGCCAAACTGCCAGTTATTCTGCGTCCATGTTGAAGCCAGACTCAATGTTGAATGAGTCAGTGTTTGTTTAGATTCTGGAGAAGTAATATCTTTTTGTGCTTCAGCGTCACTTTGCTGTTGCTTGGTAAGGCCAGCTCTCACCAACAAAGCAAGCTCTCCCATGCTAAATGGTTGATGATATTGTAAGGCAGAGTACATACCCGTTGCCGCTTCGGCCTGATTTTTCCAAGCACCAAGGTGTACTTCTGAGTTGTTAACACGCCATTTCACTTCACTGGCGATAAATAGTTGGCTATTACCTTGTGTGAGTACATCAGCGTAATTACCTTGTTTATCCGCCAACCCTTCACTGCGACTCACTAATAAAGTGTATCCCACCTCATTCTCGCGGGCTTGTTTTAGGTAGCGTATGCCCAAGGTGTAATCTGGGGTGTAAATGCTGGTGTTATTCACCAAAGCTGGCAGTAAAAACTGGGTGTTTTCGTCATTCGCAATGCCATTGGTATCGACACCGCCTTCGATATCTAACAAACCAATGGTCAGTTCGGTGTCTGTATTGCTATTTGGTTGTTTAAATACGTCAGAATCTTGCCAATAAAAAGTAGAAACTTGTGCTCTGCCTGCTTCATTTGCATCCTGTGTGGTCAGCACGTCGGCACTACTTTCAAATAATGCGAACATTACTTGCCCTTGCTCATCGGGCGTTTGGCTGTATTCAATACCAAGCTGAATTAATTGTTGTGTGTTCAGTTGCACACCAAGGTCAATATTTGCCGAAAATAACGAGCTCGAAAGCCCTTGCTTAGTGTTTTGCTGTGTGGTCCAAAGCGTTGATGCATCGATCGTAAGCCCTTGCTTTTCAGCTTGCTCATGTGTTTGCGCATATACTTGGCCGTGAACGAGCAACAAGGCACCAGTGATAAACAGCTTAATAGGTTTAACCAGCTCACATGCTTGTACAATAATATGATGTATTATTTTAATTTTTAAGGAAAAAAAGGATTGCCTCATAGTGCGACTCTTCTGCTAAAAAATCACACTTTAAGCAAGATTAAAATCGATAAATTGGGGAAACCCTGTGACTAATCAGGCTTTTTTATCACCTAATCGATTCGCTATGTTATCCATCAGTGCAAACATAATTTCGACGTTATAACCCAGAACAAACGCGAACAACATAGGTGAATAACTGCCTTGTGGTACCCCTGTTCCATCCCCCATCAACATACTACTAGACACACCAGCAACGCCACCGAGCAAAATACGTAAGTTGTAATCTAAACAGAGTTTTTTGGAAAACGTACCGCGCTTGAAGTCAAGGTGCAGGTTTCTCAAAACTAAGGTTAATGCGCCTAATAGCCCATACAACAGGGGTAAAATATAATTCGCCAATAAGTTAACCACATATTCGGCCGAAAGCCGTGAGTCAAAGAATGCTTGGCGTGCTTGATGAAGTACAAAGGCTTTATCTAACTCCGAGATTTTATCTTTTAGCTTTGTGATTTGCTTAGCGCTATCTTTAGTTTGTCGCTGCTCTATCGTGAAGTCTAATTGCGCCGTTAACTTAGCTTTATTCTGATGGTAAGTGAATTTATCAAACTCAGAAATGGCAACTTCAGTGCTCAAACCCAGTTGCCAATATTTATTCCATCTGAGTAACAAAGTACGGTTAGCATCAAATTCCTGATCAAGCTCTTGCTCTTTACGCTTTATGGCTAGCCACTCTGAGCTTGCTTTGTGTGAGGGGTTTAAGCTAAGTACTTGTAATTTTTCTCGAAACTCATTACGCTCTGCGAATAACGCATGGGTTTTATGAATTACTCCAATACCTACCATATAATAAGTTTGTAAGCTCACTGTCAGTATAATGATGGCACAAACTAACAACCCGTAATACAAAGGAATACGGTGTACTTTTTTGAATTGCTTAGGAAAACGTGCCTGCCAAGAATGACTGGGATTACTGTCACGAATACTCACTACACTGGCTGGCGCAACCTGCTTAACTAGCTCATTAAAGTATTGCCAAAACGCCGCTTCCTCTTCTTCTGACAATGCTTTTTGTTCGTTAAACTCGGTTTTTATTCTAAGTACGTCTTTGAGTAACTTGCCGTCAAGCTGTAAACCTTGACGACAAATATAAGCCACCAGCAATTCAAGCTCTGCCATTGCTTCCTCGAGCTCTGTCATAACTGTTCGCCCTATTAATTTACAGCTGAGTTGAAGACATAATTAAGCCGCCAACTTTCATCGGCTCTCCTTGGCTATTGAAAATATGCAGGGCATCTTCTAAAAAGTTAATGGGTAGGCTGGTGATTTCATCAGGCTTTCGCATCAAATTTATTGCAATATCAGGTGCCTTTACTAAACCGACTGGTAACTCCCCCGGCTTGCCTTTGTGCATTAAAATACGTTTAGCATAGTTTGCCGCTAAACGGGCGTTACTTTCAAAACTGACACCAATAGCCATAAAGACACTTCGCTCACCGCCTTCAACATGACTCGGCGTGACACTCAGCACAGGTACGTTTTGCGCATAAGCGTTAATTAAATCGACATTCTCATAAAGCTCAGAGCTGCCTGTCACTAAAAAGGCTTTGGCTTGGTTTGATTTATCAAGTTCAACAAATTCTTGCATTTTGCGCTCAAGATTATGATTTGGGTCTTTTAAATCAACCCCAATTTCACTCACCTTTACTTTATATGCTTCTTGTAGGCTCAAAAACGGTCTTACCTGTGTCACCACAGAACTGGTGTTGTTGGTATCATAAATAATTGCCAAATCGGTTAGATCCGATAAGAACTTAGATTTGATATAGGCCAGTTGCGTATCTACATTAATGTTTAGCGATGTATAAGCAATATTTGTTTGGCTTTTCATCAGTAATGGATCGACATAGCCCATGGCAATTGGATCTTTACTACAGGCGCTGACAACTGGAATGGTGCCATGTTTGTAATTTCGACTTACAAAATCGGTTGCCTTCGAGCCCATTGAAAAAATGAGGTCGAATTGCTTTAACTGCGCCCATGTAATCATGGCTTCGGCTTCTATTTCATTGCCTTCATAATTAAATAAAGTGAAATTGGTTTTTATGCCTGAGTTTCTAAAATCACGGGCAATTTCTGCCGTAGAAATATCATAGGCGGTGGACCATTTGGGTGATAAAACCAAAATATTAAATTGTGGATCGGGATAGCGATTTAACTCCGCTTGCTCTTTCAATCGTCCCGTTTTCGCGCTTTTTACAAAGCGCTTTTTGCAGGTTAGGCCATTATGCTCTGGCGCAACTTTTTGATAAGCAATGAACATTCTATCGCAAAAACCCACTTCGAAAGCCTGAGCTTTGAACGCACATAAAAAAATTGTGAAAAACAGCGTCAATATTACTTGTCCTTTTGACATGTTAACCTCATAAAAATATAAAAAATAAATCCCAAAATGATGAAAATAAAACCCACTAAGGATAAGTTAGTGTTTACTTTACTATTACTATCTTGTATCAAAATCACCGCTGTCAGCATGGGGCCCAATACCGCCCCCATACGCTCTAAAAATCGATAATTAGCCGCGGTAATGTCACTACCGAATTGTTTAGCATAGTGGCTATTCAGCATCACCCCGACCAATGGGCTGCCCAGAGTCCCCTGAAAAAAGCCCACCATAAGTACCGCAATGACAATAACGCTCACCGACAGCAGCTCTTGATAGCTTTGCAATAACCCATAGTTACTTAGGGTATGCGCTATCCACTCAAAACTGGCTATGAGCATAATGCTTAACCCTGCGCCCAAAACACTCAAACTGATGGCTCCTAATTGGTTATTGGCTTTAGGTTTAGCAAAATGTGTCGCTATCAGGATCGCGAAGAAATACAAGGCGATGATTTGCCCCGCAATGTTAGGATCTGCAAACTGCTGGTTGATAAGTACAGGGATATAAATCAAGATCACCCCGGTATGTATGGCTTTGATTGGGATAGCGATAAGTAACAAGCATTGCTGTAATTGCCTGTCTTTAAACATCATCAACAAGTCTGTTAGTAACCCCTTACTTGCTGGTGGTTTAACATCATCGTCACCACTTGTATCGACTTCCTGCTCTATAGATTGATTCAAGCTATAAAGAAATGTCAGGCCACCAATGACAGCAGCACTCAAAAATACCCCTGAAAATCCTAAAATTGGCACCACGACCGCCCCTACTGACACCCCAGCAATGGCACCGATATAAAAACCAATTAATAATTGATTACTTGCTGAAAACTGAGGATGAGATTGTGCGATTCGTAAAAACTGACTTTGTACACAGATCACCAATAATCCCTGAGACATACCTGACAGCAACCTTACAATTGCAAGTAATTCAGCTTCAACAAAATAGGCAAGCACAAGTAACGACACACTATTCACCACTAAGGCCAAGCGCAGCATGGTTTGAACCCCAAAGCGTCTAACCCACACCGCTGCAGGCACCATGACACAAGCAAATCCTAAGAAGTACAAACTGAATATCAACTGTAATTCGCCGCTACCAAGCGCCAGTGTTTGCCTTAAGTAAGCAGGGAAAAAAGATAAAGTGATCGACTCAAGCAAGACACCCAAAACAAAAATTGCTCTGATTGCTCGATAGCTACTCGGTAAAGCAGACTTGCTCACTTTACTGCTTCGCTGACTGCTGACTACCGCTTCAACTAAAACATTCAAAATCAATAATAAAGCAGCTAACAAAATGAAAATATTGCGAACGGCCTTCCACAATTTTTGATAAATGTCGTTACTTAGCACCTCACTACACACTTGATAATCAGACAGTCCGATTTGTTGGCAGTTTGTTATTACCCCCTCTTTGTCATGTGATCCTGATACTTCACCCAACTTAGATACATTCAAACTGTGCAAAATACTGTTATTAACCCGGTAAGGTTCTAATAACTCATCTACACCTCGTACCTGATGGTCTAAATCAAACCCCATATCGGTCACTGTACTCAAGCGCTGTGACAATAAATCAAGCACTGCATCACTTTGACCTGTAATTTTAGTTTGATATAGAGAAAAAGAGGTCATCACCAATTGCACGGTAAGTAAGCTAAACACACAGTAAAACGCCCACTTCAAGGTGCTGGCCTTTGCTTGTTTTTGGAACAGCCCCGCCACAAAAAAAGTAAAAATGATAAAAACCCATGGTATTGAATCGATAATTTTGCCAAACGCTTGATGGATTTCTTGATTAAAAATGCCCGCAGTTAGGGCGATTGATAACTCGCCTACATCAGCGGTATTGGTTGCTAATGGCAGTTGCAAAACATATTGTTGTGAGGCTGCTTTAGGCAGCACCAACCCCAGAATATCAATGTCGATTTGCTCAACGAGTTGCCCTGGAGCCGCTGAGCAAGATAAAGGAGTTAGACCACTGTTTTGCGTGTCATCTTGCGCATAAATGGGTTTTATTTCAGCCCGTTCGACCCCTTGGGTTTGCAATGCAAAAGTATGTACTTGCGGTGTAAATCCTTTGTATTCTATTGGCATACCTAAACTAAGCGACTGATTGATTTGCTGACGTAAGATATGTGATTGATTACAAATGTTTTTAAGCACCAATTCTGGGGCAACCCGATATGCTTCACCCGCGGCAATGAACACTATCACAGCAACACACAATAATAAGGTGACTTGCAATTGCACAGTTTGCTTTAGCAAATACATTAGCCCAGTGCGGTTTACTGTTGCATGTTGCTCTTCGGGATTATGCATAACCACTGGCTTTACTGACATGGCGCACCTATTCGTGCTAACAGCGCATGATATTTAGGTGTTCGATGCAAAGATAAGTGGCTCAAACTGACTTGGACTAAATAGTCTAAAAACTGGGTATAAGAAACTTTGAGCTCTTGCAAACCCATTGCAACTAAACTGCCTGTACCATTGTGTACAGCCCCTAGGTCAGGTTTGGGGTTTGCTTCAAGAACGCATAACTGCCCTTGTTCATCCATTCTCAAATCGAGCCTAAACAAGCCATATAAATTCAACACTGAAAAGAGCTTTCTACAATAAGCTGTCACTGTCTCATTAAGATGCACTTGCTGTTCATCAGATAATATAATAATGGAATCAGTACCGATTGGTTTAATATCCATTGACGTAAATATGGAATTGCCAGGTCCTAAATTACGCTGATATATACCAAAACAGGTGGGCGAAGCCAGTTCACCCATGGTTGGGATCACTGAAGCACAATACTCGTCTCCTGGTAAAAACTGCTCAATTAAAACGGCACTTTGTGTGTGAGAAAACACCTGCTGACAAACCTCATTTAATTCGCTCAAAGAGCTCACTAAATACACATGGTTAGAAGCTCGCCCCGATACGGGTTTAACTATGAGTTTGGCATCGCCAAAGAAGTGAAGTTTGTTATGCCTGAGCACCAATTCTTCAGCTGTATTTAGCTTTTCAGGGTGCCAGAGCACATACTCTGCAGTAGGAATAGCAAGTTGCTGTAACAGCTTTTTAAATAAAAACTTATTATCCATAAGCGCTGCATTAAGCGGCGTATGCCCAACATAAGGGATCCCCAAACTTTCTAAAAGTGCAGCACCATGGCAACAGGGATCTGCGCCTTGCATCCCCCCCGTATTTAGCCAAGCAAAGTCGATTTTATTTTCAGCTAACTGCCTAGCTAAATGCTGATCATCTGCTAAACAAATAACATGATTAAATCCCGCTTGCTTTAGACCCACCTTGATATCATTCGCCACCTTTTGATAGCTTTTCCAGCTTCGCGTGTTGTAGCTTCGATAAATCACTGAACCTACTTGTGCAGGATCAGCAGAATAAATCACCGCAATACGTCCATTTAATTTCAGTGTATTCAGTGCCGTATTAACAGACATCACCTTCACTCCTTAAAACTGCCAAGCCAGACCTAATACATGACTGTATTCTCCGGTTTTACTTTTTCGTCTTAACAAGTAGCTGACTTGCGCCCCCATCAATGCATCTTTTAAAGTGAAAGCAAAAGGTACAAGGCGGTATTCAGTGAGCTGATAGTCTTCATCTAAAATCCACTCTTGGCGGATATGAAAGCGCTTAATATGAGCGAATGATGCATCTTTATCTGCGCTCACTCTAATACGATAACGACCATTGGTTTCGCTGTCCTTTTCGATATATTCAACACGATTACGCAAACCAAAGCGCCAGCCACTGGCTAATTTTCCTGATGCAAACGACGCTTCTAATTCTAAACGTTGTAACTGGTCATCACCTGAGGTGTTATACAAGCGAATGAACTTACCTGCTGTAGCGACTTTGACATGTTCGTTTAGCTTAAAACTCAACTTGGGGCCGGCAAATAGTCCGCTCAAGTCATCTACTCCATTTTTTGTTCTCAACTCGGTGTAAAATGAACTTGAAACCGACCCTTGCTTAAAAAGCGTCTTATTTGCCGACACCCATAATTGCTGATCTTCCGCATTTATCTTTGCTGTAAACAACCCACATGTCACAAATAACAACGACCATAAAACCTGTTTCATAAATATCCTCTTTAATCTCATTTATGTGTTTTGAAACAGCCTTAGTATGTTGTTTTAAATAAGTGTTTAATCGGTGAAATGATTTGTAAAATCAGGGGATTATATTTAATTTTGTGGTACTAATGGGACGCGAAGTAGAGTCGCTGCTACCGACATATACTCGGTAGCATAGGTATTAAGCCAAACTCGGTGTGTTGCCTGCATCTTGCAATGATGCAGTTACATGTTGATAGTTTTGATATGCTTTTAAACCACGTTCAAACACATTCGTGCTTTGCGGTTTTAAAGAAAGTTCACTCTTACAGCAGCTACATGTAAAAGATTTACCCTGCAGCAATAAATTAGGCTCAATCACAATAGGGCTTTTACGCCCTTCTGATTCACAATATGGACAATCGATTATTGTACTCATGCGCTATTTTAACCTCCTGTTCCATCGGCTTTAGTTCCGTCACCACTGATGATCACAGGTGAAATGTTGTCTGTATACGCTTTAATAATCACCCCCACACCTTCGGGTAAAGGCAACTGACCCGCATGTACTTTTACATCGTAGGTGGCTTTGTTGCTCTTATTATATTTTTCAGTCTCACTATTTTTACTTTCATTCGAGTATGACACTGAGCCAGAGACTTCTGTAGAGCCTAAGCCATAATTCAGCTTTTGAGTAAACGATGCCTCAGCACCGACCGACTGACTTTGCTCATTGCTTTTCTCATGAGAAAAGCTCGATTTAACTTCCATATTAAAATGAATATTTACGTCATCAACCGCAAGCGCATTTAAAGGAAGTAAGGTCAGTAATGGCAAATGAATTTCTGACTCAACAGATGATTGAGCCGTGGTTATTTCACCGTCTTTATTGCTGGTAGTGAGCACAGGGCGTTTTAATGTTAGCGCCACCATAATAGGCTCAAGCATTTCACCTTTAAACTCTGAATCTTTTGACTTGCTCTCAGTCTTATTGAAGCAGGTATCTAACATAAACTGTACTTGCGTCATCGCCATTTTATGGTTGGCTTGTGCAGCTGCCATTAATGGCCCGCCAATCAAGTCTTTCATTGGCAAGCCGCTGAATTGTTGCGCCATCGATAGCAGCGCAGGCCCTTGATTTACACTCATGGTATTTTCCTTTCGTTGTGTATGAGCATATAAGGTTAAAGACTTTTAAAATTGAACAATCGTGTAAAACAGGTTTCTACTCGGCGGATATTACGCCTTGAGATCCCTGTTCTGCCCGAGTATTGAGAAGATTAAATCGCTATTGTGTGAAAAATTTTAATTGGACCTGCATATGATCAACCTACAAGAATTCGTTCAAACGATACACACTGCCACAGCTGCAGCTGGCGAAGCATTAATACAAAAAAATCTCGGCCTTATTGATCAGTTTTTTGAGCCTGTTGAAGAGGAGCATGAACAATCAGCGTCAGGTAATGCCCGAAAAGCTGCGATTAATGCGCGCGCTGAAGTACAGCCTTCTAAAGAAGACACTCCAGTTCAAGTGATGAAACCTCGTATGGTCGCGGTGCAATATCCAAAAACCACCAAGGATGGCGCCAGTATTCAAACGGTCAATGTGCCTTTGATCACCCTAGTGCCCCTTTCTCAAGTTGAGCTCAAAGAGATGGAATTTGCCACTGAACTGGAACTCAGCGTAAACGGTGAAGACTTGCAAGTGTCCTTCCCAAAACGCACAGCCAAGAGTCAAGATTTAGCCGCTGAAGGAGCTAACTTAGGCAATGGCGGCAAGGCGAAACTAGAAGTAAAAATCGCCGCCATGGAAACCCCAGATGGCTTACGTTATTTGGTTGATGGATATGAACGTGCGTTACGTTCTCAGATCCCAGGATAATTGTTTTGGCCACTTCTCAAGATAGTTCAAGAGTAAAAATCAGTGATGCAGATCCTATTTTAAACCAGCTTATCGGTGCGCTCTATCAGGCACAACAAATGACTGAAGTAGACAAATACCATGCATTACTGAACCGCTTAAATATTAATTCAAAAGAGGAATTAGAGGCCAAAACTCTGCGCATAAGCATGCCAGTTTACAATGATGATAAAACACTCTCACATACCTTGATCGAGGCACCTTTGTTAAGCTTATTTCCGTTATCATTTTTGCAAATTGAACATATTCAACTCGACGTAGATCTGTATATTGAACATGCTAATGAAACCAAACCCAACCTCACTTTTAAATCCAAGTCCGGTTTGTTTTCAAAAAATCAATCTTGTCGGTTAAGTGTCAATTTAGATAGAGAAACCGGTCTTACTTCACATCTCTTGCTGGACAATCAGTAGACATTTTCTCATCAAGAGTAAGCGATATGGATCGCCATTCGTGCAGTGACTAACCCAAAGCAAAATGCTATTGTCAAAAACGGTAGGTTTATTTGTGATTCAAGGAATAAGTGATTTGAGCAGCTCTGATAATAACAAGGATAAATTTAAGCAACTCTCTGAAATGTACTTATTTGAAGAGATCTTTAAAATCATCCGTATTTCCACAGGGATAAGCGTAGCTTTCTGTTATCTGGTTTTACTACTCACCAGTATGGCCTACCTACATCTATTTTACAGTGAATTCGGGATCAGCATTGTTAAATATGTTTCCTTTGAAGATATGTTGGCTACACCCATCAAAAACCCAAACATCGTATTTACGTATATCGCGGTAATTTTGGTTTTAGTTATTGCTGACATAGGTAATCGTTTTAGAGCCAGAAAAAAACTGGAATATGCTGATGGTCAAATGCCAAAGCGAATGCGAGTTTTGAGTGCATTGCTTTGGGCACCAAACAACCCTAAAACGAACTTGCGATTTACTCTCGCTGCTGTGTCTATATGTGTTATTGCTTATATTTTTGCATTTGCAAAAGTTGAAGCAAATGATATCAAAGATGGTGAGTCTGAAAGAGTACTTATTGTTTTAAGTGATCAAGAAGCGCCAATTGAGACTTCTTTATTAGGCACCAGTGTGAATTATGTGTTCACCTATGATCACAAGTCAAAAGAAACCACTATTTTTTATGTTGAAGCAATAAAATCGATTAAAAGCTTCAAACACGTTTCTGAAGAAATAGATACCATTGAGGAACAAAAAGCAGCTCCCTCAAATAGTGAGCACAAAAGTGAAATAAAAGGAAAGTAGCTAACATTTAAGTGAACTAACTTTTAAACTACTCTTGCTTTTCAAGCTTAAGCGAAAAACTTATAAAAACCCCAGCAATAATGCCTATCAGCACACTTGAAAACATACCAAATTTCGATACAAGCGGATTTAAGGCAAATATGGAGAAAAAAATTAATGGAATAATACCTATTACTAGGAATTTCAAGTTAATGGCAACTTCTATTTTAGTTTGACAATAGGGGCAGGTTTTATATTTACCCCATTTATTCAAAGCCTTTGAGAAAAAGCCGATATTATTTTCACACACTGGGCATTTCATTGTTTGACTTCCCTAAAATTCCTTTTTTAAAACACATTGAATTAAATCACTTAAACACTATTTTATGAACCCTGATTGAGTACATATTCAAAAAAGTCGACGTTTTCATGCTCACCTTCTTGAGGTTTAAAGCCCAATTTCAACAGTAAGTTAGCAGAGGCATGGTTGCTTTTGTCTACCCCACCAACAAGGCTTTGCCACGACTCTATTTTCTCTGCGCGTTTTATAAAGGCGATTAATAACTCACTGGCAAAACCTTTACCCCAATATTCTTGTCCGAGTAAGTAACCTATGTGTTTCTCAGCCTTATCTGTATGACTAACAAATACAAAGCCTAAACACGCACCGCCTTTATCTTTAATTAAAAATAAGCGGCTCTCTGAGCGCATTTTACTTAACCAAGATTTAGCTTCTGAAGCATTGCTTACGCCATGAAAGTAAGGTGGCAGGCTTGCCACAACGGCCTCTGTCAAAATACATGGGATCGCAGCTATTAATGCGTCATCGACTAACGCTTTTTCAGAGCTCAATTCAATTAAATTGAGTCGTTGTGTTGATAAGTAAAGTAGCATTTTTCTCTTGGGTTATAAAGTTTATACTTCATCAGGAAAACAAGCATCTAGCGTAAATCGTTGTACGCCTGTTTTTAACTTCAAACTTTCTTGACACATTTTAGTTGCTACTTGCTCCCCGTAAATTGGCTTATAGCGTTTTAGTAAAGGTAAGCGGCATAGTAAAGGCAATATCCAACTGCCAAGCTTTTCTCCAAACCTAAACCCTTCTCGCTCTCCAAGTAAAAGTGATGGTTGAAAAATACAAATACGTTTAAATTTAAGTTGTGTGACTTTGTCTTCTAACTCCCCTTTCATTTGTAAGTATGCATTCTTGCTTTTGCCGTTTGCGTCACTTGAAGACACTAAAAAATACTCAGATACACCATTATCAGCAGCAAGTTCGGCAACCTTAAGTTGGTAGTCGACATCAACCACACGCTGAGCAGCAACAGAACCCGCTTGCTTTTTTGTGGTGCCTAAGCAAGAGAAGAGTAAATCACCTTTGAAATACCAACTAAAACTGTCTAGATGTGCAAAGTCGACAACTTGGTTACTGATTTTAGGGTTGTCGTAACATATTTTTCTGCGAGTAATAGTAATCACCTGTGCAATTCCTGCACACTCAGCAAGTTGCTTAATGAGACTTTTACCAATAAGACCTGTCGCACCTACTACAATGGCTGTTTTCATAGACGTAAAAATAAGTTGAGTTAGATGAACAATAATCAAAGCTGAGGGGCAAAGCAAGAAAGGACAAAGTCATCTATTAAAAAGGCCGATATGTAGCGGCCTTAGTCAAAAACTTTAAGTTTAAACGAGATACTAAATACGCGTATCTACGCACGCCTCTTGAGGCGAACTAAAACAATAACCTGGGCCTGTAGGGCAGCCAAAGAACGCATCAGTGTTTAACCAAGCACAATGATTCGTCGGTACACACACTGCTTTGTTATCAGTGAAAGCGCCACCCGCTACTTGTGGTGTGGCGTTCATAGCCAGTGACTTATCATTATTGAGTTGTTTTAGGTTTTTCTTATTCAGTATTAATTTCATTTTATTATCCTTATGAAAAGTTTCCCTGCCAATTGGCAGTGCCTATAAAATAAACTTGAATAAAGAAATTAACAATGCCTGGGCCTTGAAAAGCTCAATGCAATTTCATATCTGAGTTTTATAACTGACAGCTAGACACTAAATGCTGTTTTAAAAATACGCTTACCTGATTAAGGGTTTGTCTATCGAAGCCATAATGACTCCCTTCCAGTGCGATATGCTCGTAAGCGTATTCATACTCTTGTTCTTCTAGGTACTTCATCACTTCATTCGCCATATCGTAGGACGGCCATATTTCATCTTGCTTAGCTGACACGAGCAAAACTGGCCCTTTGTTTTTATCTATCGGTATTCTAGCCTGCTCAATTTCAAGCTCTGTTGCCTTAGCTAAGGCTTGCTCGAAAGCTGGCGTAAATTCGCCTGTCACATTCCCTTTTTGCATTTGCCAAGAAAGTAATGGCGCGTTGATATAGGCCAATGGCTGGTTTTTTAAAGTCCAACTAGATTTGTCTGTTACTGTTTTTACTGCATTCCAAGTAACATGGCTTGGCATAACAGCAACCACATGATTAATAGAATCAAAGTGACTACCTAGCAATAAAGCCAATTCTGCACCTTTAGAGAAACCGAAAACCGCGACGCAGTTGTTGTTGATTTTGTCGCTTTTAGCCAATAAAGAGATACGCTTTTCTATTTCTTCTAACGACAACTCAGCTGCACTACTGGGTGTATTGTCTGTACCAAAATAGCCAAGTGATGCCACTGACACGCCAGCTTCATTTAATCTGTCAAAAATTGGCTGCCAATGTGGGTTTGCGAGTGTATTACCTCCATCACTGCCTCCGAGCAAAATCACTAAAGGATGTTTTTTCCCATCGTCGATAAACTGAGTTTTCACATCTTGTGTGTTATGGTTTGAACAGGCCGAAAGCAGCCCTACCAAGAGACATGGCATTATTTTTTTCATGAGTTTTCCTATTGATTTAGATGGTTAGATTAGCTAGCGTATTAGCTTATCTTTTAGTAATCGCCCGCCATTTCGGCTGCTGATTACTTGCACTTCTGATTGATGAAACTTGATTATGTAACCACCTGTTACCCAGCGGTCCATTTGTTTGATTTCTTTGCTATTCACAATGCTGTTGCGGTGAACTCGCAAAAATTGAGACGGTAATAAAGTCATTAATTCATCAAGAGACTGATCAAGCGGATATGATGCTTCAGAGCCATATGCAATCGCTTGAGCATGTTCTAACTTGATTGCACAAATATCGGACACTTTCACTAAAGTCACTTTATCGCCTACTTTGCTAACAAGCGTAAACGCTTCAGGTTCTTGCAATTGTGCAGTTGGTTTATTGAGCCTGTCGTTGACTCGAGATAAAGCCAACGATAAACGCTCGTCGGTATAGGGCTTTAATAAATAATCGGCTGCACCGATTGTAAAAGCCTCCACTGCAAACTCACTATAAGCTGTGCTAAAAACACATTCACCGACAAATCCTCTGTTCTTTAGAGTCGTTACCAAACTCATGCCGCTAGCGTCAGGCAAATTAATATCGACAAAAAGTACATCCACTTTTGATAATTCATTTGATGCCAGACCTTCTTGTACAGAATGGCAAGTAAACAACAAAGTGTGAGTGCATACACGACTTAACTGAGCCTTGAGCTTTTCTAATGCTGGCAATTCGTCTTCAACAATAGCGATATTTAACATCCTCAGCTCCCAAGTTGTAATTTAAACTCAACATTTGCTCCCCCCTCTGGGGTATTGCTGAATTCCAGCCTTGCGCCTGCCTCTAACTCTAACCTAGCCTGAGTGATCTCCAGCCCAAAATGTGCTCCTTTATCTTGCTCAAGCTTTCTATGCTCTTTGCTAGTGTGTTTGTTATTGGCGTTTATTAAATAAGACTCATCAAAACCGACACCATTATCACGTACATTAAAAAGCATATGTTGGGCATCATGTCGTACTGTGATCCAAATATGTAATGGCGTTGACTTACCATGTTTTATGGCATTTTCTATTAGGGGTTGTAGCAACATGGCAGGCACAACTTTATCAAGCAGATCGTCGTCAATGTCGAAATTAATCCTAAGGTTATCTCCAAACCGGCTACGCTCGATATCACACCATTTATTTAAAATGACCAATTCGTCGCTCAACTTAACCCAAACTTCTTTAGGTGCTGATTTTTTGGGTTGATTTAACCCAGATTGCGACAATGAATAACGTAAAACGGCTGCTAAATCGTGTACTAAATCTTCACAGCGTGTTGGTTGAGTTCGTGCAAACGACGCTATGGTATTCAAGCTATTAAATAGAAAGTGAGGGTTTAATTGAGAATGCAGCAAGTTGATTTCAGCTTGCTTCCTTAATTGTTCCTCTAACTTAAGATGCTTTTGAGTCAAATAAAACTTAACAGCAACAAATATCATCGTGCTCCATGGCAAACTGATTAATAACGCTTGCAAAAAGCCGATGCCTTGCAGAGGTATAAATAACGCTCTAATTTCTCCCCAAAAGAATGCACCCAAACTGATGCTCAAAAAAAGCGAAATCCATTGCAATAACCAACGATTAATCTTGAATTTAATTACTAATAAATAGCTGATAATCATAGGTAACCAATACATAAACAACACTGCACTGACTGCTGATAGCAAAATATTGAACGACGGCAACATGCCTCGTTGAAGCCAATCAGTTATGCTGATCGTCAAACTAATAAGTGCAATAGCTGCTAGCGCCACAATTTGTTCATTGCGCTGTAACCTTATATTTTTCATAACTATTCTAAGTAAGTGATTGATTCGCAGTAATTGACGCTCATTGTACTTAATAGACAGTGACTTACAGCCATTATTTGTATCAATGGTCTATTTTTTGATCTCAATGGTAAATAACAAGACTTAAAGCAAAACTGTGCTGAGTAATTTTTAATCTAAACCTAGAAGTGCTATAACTGGTATGACCCAAAACTAAAAGCAAATTTGCTACAGCATTAATTTTAAAAGGGTGAAAAATGAAGGAATCGAGCGAAAAATTACTCGTTGGCGCGCTTGAATGTTGTGACTTGCCCGAGTTAGAGCTTTTCGATATTCAAATTAGAGTGGATACTGGCGCTGCCACCTCTTCTTTACACGTCGATAATATTGAGGAATTTGAAGAAGATGGCAAAGCCATGGTGCGTTTTGACATTCATCCTGATATTCATAATGTTGATCGAGTTGTTACTAAAACGTTGTCTTTGAAAGGTAGAAAAATCGTAAAAAGCTCAACTGCGAATACAGAACACCGTATTGTTATTAAAACTAAGCTCTCTCTTGGAGGTCGAACTTGGCCTATCAAACTAACATTGACCGACAGATCTACCATGCAAAATTTAATGTTACTGGGCCGCGAAGCCATGCAAAAACACATTTTGGTTGACCCTAGTCAGGAGTTTTTAGTGTCTGAAGACACCAAGTAACCTCATTCTGTAAATGCAGTTGTAAGTGTTGTAGGTATTTACTAAAACAGTTTTAGGAAGGATTTTATGAAATTAGCCATTTTATCATGCGGGCCAAACTCTTATAGTACCCAACGTCTTAAAGAAGCTGCCATGCAACGCGGTCATAACGTTAAGGTGCTCAATACTTTAAAGTTTGCCATTGATCTGCAGCAGGGTGAGCCAGCGCTTCATTTTAGACAAAAACTATTGAGCCAATACGATGCCGTTTTACCCCGCATTGGTGCGTCAATTACCTATTATGGCACTGCAGTTGTCCGTCAATTCCAAGAAATGGATGTATTTTGCGCCAACTCAGCACATGGCATCACCAACTCTCGTGATAAATTACGCAGCTTACAGTTGATGAGTCGTCACCACATAGGCATTCCTCGTACTGCTTTCGTTAGAGATAAAAAAGACGTTCTGCCAGCTATTGAACGTGTGGGTGGTGCACCTGTCATCATCAAACTCATTGAAGGTACACAAGGTATCGGCGTGTTATTAGCAGAGTCAGTAAATACCGCTGAATCGATCATTGAATTGTTGCAAAGCCAAAAGCAAAACGTCCTGATCCAAAAGTTTGTTGCTGAAAGTAAAGGTAAAGACATTCGTGCTATCGTCGTTGGTGATCGTGTAGTCGCGGCTATGCGTCGTGTTGCACAAGGGCAAGAATTTAGAAGTAACGTACACAGAGGCGGCATTGCCGAAGCAGTAGAACTCAGTGATGAATACAAAGAAACGGCCGTAAAAGCGGCTCAAATTATGGGCTTGCAAGTCGCAGGTGTCGACATGCTCGAAAGCAAAACTGGCCCGCAAGTCATGGAGGTTAACTCATCTCCTGGTCTCGAAGGTATTGAAAGCTGTACAGGACTCGATGTTGCTGGCGCCATTATTGAATATATCGCAGCACAAGTTGATTTTCCTGAGATTGATGTTCGTCAGCGCTTAACTGTAAGCAAAGGCTATGGTGTCGGTGAAATTTATATTCCTGATGGCTCCAACTTTGTTGGTAAAACCATCTTAGAAACTAATTTGCATGACAAAGACATTAACGTTTTAACCTTATACCGAGGTGCTAAAGTTATTCCTAACCCTCGTAAAGACCGTGTTTTAGAAGCTGATGACAAACTGCTTTGCTTTGGCCGAATGGATGCCATGCGCGAAATGATCCCTGCAAAAACAAGACGTCGCCGTCGACCAACGATAAGTGACCTACCCGAGAATTTACCTGATTCGTCAGACCACTCCGAGCCGTAACAGTAAAAAAGGGAAGTAAAACTTCCCTTTTTTACTATGCAGATAATACACTTGAAATGAGCGTGTTTGGTTTAAGTGCTTCCTGTTGTTCCGTAATTAACAATTGATTTTGCACAGTTTCAAAATTTGACACATGATCAAGTAAGTGGCTCGCCTGCTCACGCATCTCTTTACTTGCACTGGTCGATTGGGCAACCAAATGCATATTGTTTTGCGTTAGGTTATCAAGCTGTGCAACCGTTGCAGATACCGCTGAGATGGCTTCAGACTGTTCTTGACTGGCCTTCGTTATTTCACCAATCATTTTGTTAACATCACCGACAACAGAAATAAGATCTTTAAATTTCACACCTGACTCAGCAACTAAAGCACTGCCATTATGTACCGCTTCACTACTGTCTTTAATTAAGATTTTTATCTCTTTCGCCGCAGAAGCGCTGCGTTGAGCAAGGTTACGAACTTCGCTGGCTACCACAGCAAAGCCTCTGCCCGCTTCTCCAGCTCTTGCTGCTTCAACAGAAGCGTTGAGAGCCAATAAGTTTGTTTGGAAAGCGATTTCATCAATCACTCCAATAATGTCAGATATCCGTTTACTGCAGCTTTCAATGTCAGACATGGCGTTAACGGCAGTAGAAACAGTATCCCCACCCTCTTCAGCATTTTGCATTGCATCAGCAGCACGAAGCGAAACATCTGCTGCACTGCGAGCATTTTGCTGAACTGTGGTAGTAAGCTCTTCCATGGTAGACGCTGTTTCTTCTAAGCTTGCAGCCTGACTCTCTGTTCTACGACTTAACTCTTCATTGCCTGATGCGATATTTTGCGCGCCATTATTTACCATTTGCGACGCTTGAGTTATGTCTATCACCATTTTATTGAGGTTTTGCATTAGACCATTCATCGCATCTCTCAAGATATTAAACTCTGTTCCTAAGTCTTCATCAATGTTTTGCGCAAGTTTACCGTCAGCCAATGAAATGATTGCTTGTTTAATACTTCGTATGGCCAGCTTTCTTTCTGTGATGTCAGTCGCATATTTAACAACCTTGTATGGTCGCCCTTCACTGTCTAAGATTGGGTTGTATGAGGCTTGGATCCAAATTTCGCTGCCATCTTTCGCAAAACGTTTATATTCGCCACTGTCGTAGAGGCCTTGATTTAACTTTTGCCAAAACTGAGCATACTCGTCGCTTCTGGCATACTTAGGCTCTGCAAAGATACTGTGGTGCAGCCCTTGGATTTCATCTAAAGCATATCCCGTTGTTTTAAGAAAATTCTCATTTGCAGTAATGATGGTGCCATCAAGGTTAAACTCTATCACAGCTTGAGATTTGTCAATCGCTTGCAGTTGTCCGGAAAAATTTGCACTTTGCTGCTTTTGCTCTGTGATATCACTGGCAAACTTAACAACTTTTATTACTCTGCCACTGGCATCAAAAATAGGGTTGTAAGTCGCTTGGATCCAAATCTCTCGACCACCTTTTGCCAAACGCTTATATTCGCCAGAGTCAAATTCGCCATTGTTTAATTTTTGCCAAAACTGCTTATATTCAACACTGCTTGCATAATCAGGCTCAGCAAACATACTGTGATGTTGCCCCTTGATCTCTTCAAGCTGATACCCTGTCGTCGTTAAAAAATTATCATTAGCTGTAATGATGGTGCCATCCATATTAAATTCGATGACCGCTTGAGACTTACTGATCGCTTGTAATTGACCTTCATAGTTGGCACTTTGCAACTTTTGCTCAGTGATATCTGAGGCGTATTTAACGACTTTGAATGGCTTGCCATTTAAATCAAAAATCGGGTTATAAGAAGCCTGAATCCAAATTTCTCTGCCCCCTTTCGCCAGGCGCTTGTATTCACCAGAACTAAACTTGCCTGCATTCAATTGCGCCCAAAAAACGCGATAATCTTCACTTTGTGCATAATCTGGCTCAGCAAACATGCTGTGATGTTTGCCCTGAATTTCATTTAAATCATACCCCATCGCCGCAAGAAAATTTTCATTTGCCGTAATGATGGTGCCGTCCATGTTAAACTCTATAACAGCCTGAGATTTACTTATAGCATCTAGTTGACCTTGGTAGTCAGCGGCTTGCTGCTTACTTTCAGTAATGTCTGAAGCATATTTAACGACTTTATAAGGCTGATTGTTTTTATCAAAAATAGGATTGTAAGTAGCTTGTATCCAAACTTCTTTTCCGCCTTTTCCTAAACGTTTATATTCGCCGGAACTAAACTCTCCTCGGCTCAACGCAGCCCAAAAATCGGCATATTCTTCACTTTGCGCAAACGCTGGTTCTGCGAACATACTATGATGTTGGCCTACCACTTCATCTAAGCTATAACCCATAACATCGAGAAAATTTTCGTTCGCATAAAGAATATATCCCTGCAAATCAAATTCAATTACAGCCTGAGAACGCCCAATTGCTTCGAGCTGACCTTTTTGATCAACACTTTGCTGTTCGTAAGCATCTACATCAGTTAAAGATAGAATAATAGAATTTGTCTTACTATGACTCACACTTAACGAAAACCATTTCGCGTTATTGTTATTGCATTCCACCTGAACAAGCTTATTTTTACCTGCTTTCTGTAGCGCACTTAAATCAATATCAAAGAACGTCTTATAGTTTTGACTCTTTACATCAAGCAAGGCGTAACCCGTTTTTGATAAGAAGTACTCACTGGCATTTTCAATTATGCCTGAGCTGTTTACTTCAAGAAATGCATGTGTTTGAGAGAGGAGGTCAAGTTTAACTTGAAGCGCTTGAGAAATTTCGCGCTCTTTCCTTGAGTTAAAAAACATAAGTATTCGTTCTTTAGCTATTTATATTATTAAAAACAATAGTTGAATATTTTCTTCAAGCCAAGACTCTAACTGTTACTAAATGATTTTTTTCAGATAAATAAGTCTGTTTTAGTTCCTGAATTAGATAAAATCAATTGTTTTTGATGAAATACAATTTAAATTAATAAAAACCAGATAAAGAAACTCAAATTAAAAAGGCTGAATAAGTTCAGCCTTTTACTATAAAGTAATGATTAAGATTTCACAGCAATGGCCCATTTCATCATGGTTTTGAAATCTGGTTCTTTTCCATACATGGTCATCCCCATCTTAAACATGCGCGCCGCCATATTGCGAATAACAACACAGCCAAGTAATGAACTGATGAAGGCGATGGCTACTTGCCAAAATGCCACATCAATTAACGCCATTTTCATTGGCATAAATACAAATGCTGTTAATGGGAAATAACTTAACACAGTCACAGCCAAGCTACTTGGACTATCCATCATCATAAAGCCAGCCACAATCGGGATCAGGGGGATCATCATAAACGCTGACTTACCACTGTGGTTCGGGTCATCAATCGCAGCTGCAATAGCGGCGATAAATGCTGTACACATATAAATGCCCACGAGTACAAACACAATAAACCAAGGTAAAACAGTAAAGTCGAAAATACTGAAATCAAGCGCTCTACCTTTCAAAATGACCTGTACAAATGCAAAACCCAATAATGCAGTAATGGCGGTTGTCGTCATGGCTTTCACTGCATGTAACATCTGCCCGATGATTTTACCTTCAATCCACGTCTTCGCATCAATGCACGAGTAAAGTTGCTCAGTGACGCGCTGTTGCTTTTCGCCCGTAATTGCAACAAACACTTGACCGAAAGTCATAAACACACCAATGGCCATCAAAAATAGTAAACCATTAGCGGTAATTGAAGATTGTTGCATCGCATCTTTGACTGCTTCATCAAGGTAGTTTGTTTCAAACTGAAGTGGCTGTTCAAGTAAAGCCAATTGATTTGGGCCAAGGTTTAAAGAAGCGGCAGCATTTGAACGCGCATAGTCGTTTAACTGGACTTGCAAGTCATTTTGCCAAGACATTTTACCTTGAGAGTATAAAGTCACTTTTTGTGGTAGTGCCTGTGAAGCAAAGATCAACGCACCATCAATATTGCCCGCTTTGACTTCAGCAATAAGCGCATCGTTCGATTTTGACTCTGTTCTAAGCACAAAGTCATCGTCTAATTGAAGACCCTGTAATTCAATATTAGAAACGATTTGCTGCGGCTCAGGCTGATAAAGTACTTGGTTGTGCCATAAGTACATGCCTAGCGCCACCAGCAACATGATTGACTTGCCAATGAGCTCCTGCTTCCATTTAAAAAACTGCATGAACTCCCATTTAGCCACAGTCAGGGTTTGATTTAATCGACTCATGCGGCTTCTCCTTTTTGTACTGCTTGATCCGCTTCTATGGCGTGTAAGTAAAGCTGGTGTAAATCCATTCTTTGGCTATCGATAAACGCGATATCACCTAACTCAGGTAAATGCACTAATAATTGATTAAGTTGATCTGCGCGCTCGGCACGAATTGCCAAGGTCGTGTCATTCAGTTGCTCAACTTCAAATTGCGTCAGCTTATTGCTCGCTTCAATTCCATTCACTGCGTGGGTGAATGTCACCTTCAAAGCGCTCCCCACGCCAACTTGTGATTGAATGTCTGCCAATGTGCCATACAACACACTTTGTCCGTGATTCATCAGTAACATTCTGTCAGCCAGTTTTTCAACCATCGACATCTGGTGTGCGCTTAGAATAACCGTCATATTCTGCGCTTTTAATTCTTTTAAAAACGACACAACTTTTTCTTGGTTCACCGGATCGAGTCCTGAAAATGGCTCATCGAGTAATACCAATTGCGGTTTATGCAACACTGCACTGATTAACTGCACTTTTTGCTGGTTACCTTTAGACAGGCTTTTAAGTTGATCGTCTTTTCGCTCGAGTAAATCAAAACGTTCGAGCCAATAATCAATGCGCTCTTTGGCTGTTTTTTTATCTACACCACGTAGCGTTGCAAAATACATCAGATTCTGTGCTAAAGATTTTTCTAAATAGAGGCCACGATCTTCAGGCAAGTAGCCCAACTCTGAAGCAGGAATAGACGTGTATTGCTCACCATTGACTGTAATTGTGATTTGACCTTCGTCGGCCTGAGTAAAGCCTACAAGCATGCGCACAAGAGATGATTTACCAGCACCATTGGGGCCAAGCAGTGCAAATACTTCACCTTGCTGTACTTCAAAGCTGAGGCCTTTAACGGCGGTCACTTCTTTGTAATGCTTGCTGATGTTGTCCACTTTGATATGCATAACGTTCCCTATGAATAAACATTTGGCTTGATTATAACCACAGAGCCGCAATGATAGACAGACAGAAACGTTACAGATTATGAACAAATGTAAAATGATAAAGCCTTTAGCGTACGTTCATTATGACGTTTAAACGAGCGTACAAAGCTAAAAAGTTTAAGCTGTATGCTCAACTTGCGCTTGATGCCTTGCCAAATGGCCGCCGATAAACTGGCTCATAATTAAGGAGCACCCAGCCAACCCCGCACCAAAGAAAAAAACCAGTGAGCTATCGTATAACCACACAACCCCAAAGCTTGCTGGAATGATCACTGCGGCAATGTGATTTATGGTAAAACTCACACCGGCTGTAGCGGCAATGTCTTCAGGTCGGGCAATTTTTTGAAAATAGGTTTTAAGGGCAATGGCCATGGCAAAAAACAAATGGTCAATCACATACAGTACTGCGGCAAACTCCGCCGACTCCACCAGCGCATAACCGACAAATACCAACAATAAACCCGCGTATTCAATGGTTAATGCTTTTTGCTCACCAATTCGACCTATCATCTTACCAATTAGAGGCGCAGCGAAAATATTGATTACGTGGTTGAACATATACAGCATGGTTATTTGCGCCACATCGAAACCAAACTTTTCAACCATCAAGAAACCCGCGAAGACCATAAAGATCTGGCGTCGTGCGCCTGAGAAGAACAGCAAAATGTAATACAAGCTATATTCTTTTCTCACGATTAACTTTTTATGTTGCACATTTTTCTCAGGAAAATGCGGGAAAGCGCTCATCATAAATAATGTTAGTAACAAACCAATGCCACCAAAGAATAAATAAAGCCCTTGATAGGCAGTACTAAAGAAGGTCACGCCGAGCCAAATTAGAGCAAAGGTTGCCAATGAGGCCATGGATTTTATCGACATCAATTGACCCAATTTTTGCGGTGCTTCATCTTTGCTAAACCATTGTAAGCTCAAAGACTGGTTTAGGGTTTCGAAATAGTGAAAGCCAATCGACATTAATACCGTTGTGGCATATAGCCCATAAACACTCGGAAATACCCCAGTTAACGCAACACCAACCGACAATAAACACAAACTAATGAGTGCAAAAGTCTGCTCTTTTAATACCAATAAAATAAACACTGCAGTAAAAGCCAGCAAACCCGGTATTTCTCGAAGAGACTGTAACATCCCCATATTGGCACCATTAAATTGTGCCGCCTCTACTGCAAAATTATTTAATAAAGCATTCCAGGCTGAAAATGTGACCGCCATCACAATGGTTGCAATAGTTAAAAATCCAAACGGTGACTGCCACTGTTTATTCTGTTCCACTTTTCCCTCACATAAGCACTTTGATTAAAACGCAAGCACATTGTATGCTGTGCACAGCGTGACCAAAATACAAAGTTATGACAGATAATTTATCAAATCAGCCAAGTTCGAGCTGGGTGAGTGTTAAAACACGCTTTAACCTAAAAGCCCTTGGCAAGCCTATCTACCCAAGAGCCACTGAAATGCCGCCTTGGCAGCATGTGCAAACTCACTCACACACTTGGGGGCAACTCGCTTATACCAGTGATGGGGTGTTAGGTATTCATACACCAGAAGGTAAATTTGTCATCCCACCCGATCAAGCTCTATGGCTTCCACCTAACCTGCCCCACGAAACTTTTTGCCGCTATGGCGGACACTTTCGGAGTGTTTATATTGATGAAAAATATGTCAAAGTACTGGGTAATGAAGCCAAGTTGTTGCATGTGAATGAATTACTGAAAGCAATGATTTTAGAGGTATGTAACTGGCCACCCAACTACCAACCTGACGACAAAAAACTACGATTTACCCAAGTATTTATTGACCAACTTGAATGCGCTCAAACAAGCAGCTTTTTTATGCCGACCGCACAAGATGATCGCTTATTACCAATTATTTCTGAGCTTCATGCCAATCCTGGCTGCAACAAAACCCTTGAACAATGGGGTGAATTGGTTGGCGCTTCAACACGAACACTAAATAGGCTATTTCACAAAAGCTTTGCTATGAACTTTAGCCAATGGAAACAAAAGTTACGTGGTCTTCGTGCAGTAGAGATGATAGAAGCAGGCTACACACAACAAGCCATAGCTGAACAATTAGGGTTTGAATCTAGCTCAGCTTTCAATACAGCCTTTAAAAAGGTATTTAACTGCACACCTGGACAATATTTGAAGAAATAGAATGTTACATATTTATTACAACACACTCAAATAAACCATCAAAAATAACTAGTTTAAAATTCAAATTGCAATACTTTTGTTTTTATTTATACCCATTACGAGGAAAAATATTTATAAAAACACACAAATGTAAATAAAGTATTTTTGATATGTATCAAAGTATGTTTAAATCCAAACTAATGGATTATGGCGTTGTGTATTTTTATCTAGCCCTTAATACATGGAAGTTCAAAACTAATAACTAAGTGGTAAATAATAATGAACAAGAAACTTCTATTCTCAGCGGCGCTTTTAGCAGCAACTTCAAGCTCGATTTTTGCATCTAGCCAAACTTTTCAAGCATCTATCAACGGTTGGAGTGAGCCAACTTTTTCTGAAGCTAACGCACTTCATTTCGGTAAAGTACGTTTAGCAGCTGGTTCAACTTGTACTATGGATAACGCAGGTGCTGTAACTGGTGACTGTGATGCTTCTGATGCAAACATCCAACTAGGTGGTATTACGGTTTCAGGTCTAGCTCCAAGTTCGGCAATGAACATCACTGTATCAGGAAGCACAGGTTCAAACCTGACATTTGCTCCTGCAACTACGGCAACAGATGGTACATCTACCACTACAACGGCTGATGGTGTGGCTTCTGCATTCACGACTGATGCTTCAGCAACTGATATTACGATTAATGTGTATGGTCAAGTGACTGTTGATAATGCTTTAACAGCAGAGGGTAACTACACTGTAGATTACACTGTTGATGTGTCTTTCCAATAAGAATTATTCATAAAAAGCTTTTAAATAAAGTGTGGGCATTGCTCACACTTTTAATTTTTGTAGTAAGTTTATAGTGTTATGCGTCATTCTTTATTTTTCTTTTTTATCTTATTTACAGCGATATTTAGTTCATCTGCTTTTGCCAATCTTGCATTATCAGAATACCGTCTTTATTTCGATGGTCGCACCAAAAATAACTCTTTAATGATCAGGAATACCTCAGATAAGAATCTCGACTTTAGATTAGTGCTTGTACACAAAGACATGACTGAAGAAGGCAATCTCATCAATGTCTCAGAAGGTGATGTACAAGGCCGTTCTGCAAAATCTATGCTGCGTTATTCCCCTCGTAGGGGCACAATAAAACCAAAAGGCATGCAAGCCATCCGGATGACGGTACGTAAAAAAGCAGACCTAGTGCATGGCGAATACCGAGCCGTACTCAAGATAATTGCTTCAGAAGCCCAAGACCCGAATGAAACTGGTATCAATATAAAACCAAAAGTAGCCTACAGTATTCCTGTCATTGTTCGTCATGGTCACTTAGAAGTTGAGTCAGACATAGTTAATCCGCAATTTATCACTCAAAATGGCAAACCAACTATCATGTTTTGGCAGACTCTCAATGGCAACCGCTCATTATTTGGCGACTTCAAAATCCTCAATGAGAAGCAAGAAGTAGTTGGTGAAATCAGAAACTTAGGTGTATATACTCCTCTTACACGTCGAAAAGTCTTTATTCCTCTGACTGAAAAAGTTTCTGGCCCGTTGACCATTCAATACGATGAAAATATTCGTTATGGCGGTAAAGTTTCTCTTACTGAAACGCTAAATATTAATGAGTAACTTCTCAAAGTGAAACCTCGGTTTCGTCTACAGGCTGTACTTTACCTTTGTACATTACTTTTTACGTTTAATGTTAGTGCAGCCAATTACACTTTATATCATTGGCCAGTAGTGGATGATGACTTTGTTATTGTTAATGTAAAGCTAAATGGTCGTTCTGTTATTTCTGATTTAGAAGGTTATTACACCCAATCAGGGCGACTTCTTCTGCCCATTTCCCCACTCAATAATGCACTTGGTATCGACTTACAAGTAAAAAACAATCAAATCAATGGGGTTATCAAAAAGAGCGACTTAACTTTTACTATCGCTAAACTTGAAGATAAGGTGCATTCAGATGACATTCCTATCTGGACAGAGGATGACTTTGATCATTATATAGATCTTCAGGTCATTAATACTGTGCTGAACATAGATGCTGATTTTGACTACACCTTGATGCAGTTAAGTTTGACCACCAATCTACTTGAGTCAACTCAGAACAAAACATCAATATTACCCCTCATTCGCCGTCAATTTACTTCTCCGGAGTTTGACATAGAGGTAGCTGACCAATTTCAGAGAATCACTTATCCTGTCACTGATTATTCCCTTACTTCTAGTTATTTATCAAGGCTAGAAAAGAGCAAAAGTTTACTCACTCTAAATAGCTACTTCGATGCATTTGAGCACCAAGCTCAATTTCGATTTAACAAGAATGAAACCACCACTAATCAATTTATAAAGCTCGCCAAGTCATATGAGAACTCAGACCAAGAGGGGTTGCTAACTCAATTGCATTATGAGTTGGGTGATATTCAATCCCAACGTGATCCTCTTGTGATGAACTTTAGCCAAGGTCGCGGTGTTTACCTATCAAATATTAATCCGAATACCTCGCAAAGCTTTTCTACTATCACAATCGAAGAAGCCACTCTTCCAGGCTGGTTAGCAGAGCTCTATCGTAATGGGCAATTTGTTGCTGCTTCAGAATCAACCGACGAAAATATTGTTCGCTTTGAAGACGTAGAAACTTTTTATGGAAACAATGTATTTGAAATTCGGCTTTATGGCCCCCAAGGCGAACAACTTACTAAAACAAGAAAGATTTCAGTGGGCAATACTGCGCTTGCACCTGGCCAAATGAGCTATCAGGTTGAACTTTTGGATAGCACTCGTAACCTTCTTAATAGTCACTCAAACAGTGCGACCAGTTTTGGAAAATCAATTTCTGGAAACGTATCTTACGGTTTATCTGACACCCTAACATACGATGTTGGGTTTAATTATTTTCAAGGTGATGAAAACAATAGATACCTAAGTACAGGTTTACAGAGCAATTCTGAACTTGGCAGTTTTAAACTTGTTGGTGCAAAGCAGCTTGATCATGGCGCTGCATTTTTTGCAGGTTATCGAGGTGAAACGTCTCTTTTTTCTGAAGAAAGTACAAACATCAACTTCGAATATAGTCACCTTAATCAATTTAATAGTGCCGTATTTTTAAAACAAACCTCTGCCCTCAAGTCTCGTGCCTCACTAAGTTTAAATAGTAGATTCACTACTTTTGAAAACCTAAGTTGGACCTTAAGGTTTTTAAATGAAAAACGCGACCGAAAAGAAACCCGTCAGTTTACTCAGTTTGGTTTAAATGCAAGTTATTTAGGAGGAAATTGGTCAAGCCGCTTTCAGTACGACAATCTTCAAAATGAGTTAATTAATCAAAGTTATTGGTCTATGGATCTTGGTAAATGGCATTGGACCAACTCAGTTGACTGGAAGCCATTTGAAGACAAAGAGTTACTTAATTATCGAAGTAGTCTCAGGTGGCCGCAGAGCAGCAATATGTTTAATCAAACACAATTAAGCTATAATCCTCGCTCCGCAGCAAAATTAGTGCTTGGCCATCAATATACCTATCGTAATGATATGTTTAACTTTAGCTTTACTGGGCAATATGATAGTGAAGATGAATGGCTTATATCCTTGGGGATAAGCGGGACAATAAGTTTCGACAAATTCAATAACGATATCAATTTTTTACCCCCTAGATCTTTGAGTTCAGGACAACTGGCAGTTGAAACTTTTATTGATAAGAACAAGAATGGAATTTTTGATACTCAGGATCAAGCCATAGCTGGTGCAAGTTTCACTGGTAATTATTTATGGAAAGATCATCAAACAAACTCTAATGGCCAAGTATTACTCCCTAGTAGTACTGGCGGGCAAATTTTGAGTTTAGATTTGATGAGTCTGTCTAATCCATACTACCAGCCAGCAAATAATCGCATCAAAACATCCTCTCATAGAGGCGGTGTAACCAATATCAAAATCCCCGTTAATATTGTCAATGAAGTTGAAGGCACAATTTATTATACAGCGAACAACAAAACTAAGCCTGCTTCAGGCGTGTCTGTGCTATTACTTGATGGTGAAGGTAATATTCAATACGAAACCATCAGTGAATATGATGGGTACTATTTTTTTCCTAAAGTGAAAGCTGGCGAATACAGTATTAAACTAGAGCAAAACCAGTTTGCTGTAGATAACTTAATCACAAAAAACCTCCCAGAGAAGATAGTCGCGCCAGAGTATGGAGATACTATTATTTTGAGAGACATCGTACTTCAAGATAAAACGCAATTGCTTGCACAGCCAACTGACATATCTGAAGCGCAATATTTTGTACAACTAGGTGTATTTAAGAAAAGGTTATCAGCAAATATCGTTGCGCACAGTATTCAAGCGCTTGACTTTCCGCTACAGCTATATCAAAACCTAAATCATGAAAATTATTACCTAGTTGCGGGTCCGTACAAAACTAAACAAGAGGCGCAATCCGTCATTAATCAGGCTTACTCTCAACCAGTTTTATTTGGTAGTTTTATGATCGATGCCAGAAAATATGATTCTATCAATTGGCATCGGATCGATAGTAATTTTGAATTACCCATCAAAGCTCAAGCTATCACTAGACAAAAAACAGCCCATTACTATTGCCAATACGCACTTTATGCAAAGCGTTCTTCCGTGAATGTGCCACTCGTTGAATCAAATAAAAATATCTTTCTATCTGAAATAAGCAAACAAGGAAAAAGCTACACGGTTGTATTATCTGGGCCATTTGAATCTATTGGTGAGGCAGAATGTGACACAAAAATAAGTTCTGCACTAAATGAAAAAAGCGTCCCCATAATTAAACACTATAAAGAGCTTAATAAGATTACGGATTTATTTGATTAAAACGCACAGGGTGAGCAGTTTTATTGGGGTTCGACATTTTAAGACACTCGACCTCACAACGACTTGCAAATGACTCTAACTGCCAACCACTTCGTTCTTTTTTCAAGAAGCAAGCCGAGTTGAAGTTATCATATTTTATAGTGTTAACTACTTTGCAACTTGCAAACTCTCCTAATTGTTGAATTTCACTCTGCGCTTTGGGCTGCCAACCTATAATGCTTGCTTTAAAATTGGCCGAAGCCCCCTCGGCAGATTGAAATGACAAGGTAATGATCATAAAAAATAACAATGAGATAAACAGTACACGCATAGTTTTATGCCCTTATTTAAGGTAAGAAACATCTTAGGTTTAGACATACTGTATATACTTAGTTTAGAAGGAATATTGAGATTGAACAAAGAGGATGTATTTTACTCTTTGTTTAATCAAAGACAAAAAAGCGCGAACTAGTCGCGCTTTTTGAATATGGAGATTTAATTGAGTTTAGTTAACTTGTGATTCGCATAAGCTCGAGCTTCGGCAAGTCTATTGCTGCTTCCCTGACCTAAGCGATAAAGCATGTAATAACAATATGGTACAAAAGCTAAACTGGTTAAGGTTGAGAAGATCAAGCCACCAATAATCGCAATTGCCATGGGTTTATAATCTAATACACCCGAATCTGCAGAGCTGCTATCGAGCAATACTGGCAACATACCGATCACCGTCGTTGCCACTGTCATTAAAATAGGTCGTAAACGGGTTGAACAAGCATCAACAATCGCTTGTTGTAAGTGCTCTGCTGAACCCTTAAAGCGATTGATTTGGTCAATCAATACAATGCCGTTGTTTACCACAATACCCATAAGTACCAGCATGCCTAACATGCCTGTTTCACCTAAGCCCATGCCAAGTAGTGCAAAGGTCCAGTAAACACCAACAAAGCCAAGTCCTATCGAACTTAGAATTGCAATTGGCAATAGCAATGACTCAAACAACGCTGCCATGATCATAAAGATCAAGAAAAGCGCAATCATCATATTAAAGACCATGTCTTTCATTGACTCATCCTGCTCAGCAAACTTTGGACCTAAGCCCCAAGAATAGCCTCGAGGCAATGTAATCGCATTCATCATTTCATTGAGCGACTCCGCAGCCTCTTTATGACTCACATCTTGAAGATTCATTTCGATTGAAAGTTGAGTTTGGCGATCTCTGCGTGAAATTGTGCGCGGTGCTGGGCGTGTTTCTATTTCTACCAGTTGTTGCAAGGTTAAAATAGCGCCGTTTGATTCCATGACTGGTAGGCTTCTAAGTTCCTCCATTGGAATAGCGCCTTGCTCATAGTAGCCAGCAATGATCTCCACTTCACCCTTGTCGAGGGTTCTCAACGTTTTCAAATTGAGACCACGCATGGCATTACCAATTTTAGTGGCTATTTCTTGTGTCGAAACACCCAACTGCATAGCACGTTGTCTGTCTACCACCAATTGCATTTCATAGACATCGCCCTCAGCACTATTTTTTGCATCGGTAAAATTTGGATGGGCTTCAATAACAGGTATTAACTGCTCAGCCAATTCATTTAATTTTGCTGTCGAACGACCGAACAGATAAACACTCACCGCCGTTCGAGAACCTGCTTCACGCTGAAGTGATGCTTTCGCATAAGCTGATTCAGGAAAGTTGTCACGAATATCTTTTTTAATATCCTCAATGGGTCTTGGCAAATCTTCAACAAAGCGAATACTTGACCATGCACCTCGTTGATAGACCCCTGAATAGAGCTTATGGATCCCAAGTGATTGCTTGTTATCGAGTAAATAAGCCTCTATTTCTTGTAAAAACGCGAGCTTTTTATCAAGCTCAGGTTCACCTTTGAACTCATAGTAGATTTGTAATCGCTTTTGAGATTCAGCATCACTAGAACTCTTATCAACAATGCCTTTTGCCATCATGACACTGGTAAACATGATCAAGAAAAAAGCCCCTACTCGCTTAGGATGGCTAAGGCCCCAATTTAATGCTTTACGGTATTTTTGTTGTGCCTTATCAGACCCTGATTCGTTTGCAACGGCATTGTCGGGTAAAACACGATACATACACAATGGGATCAGAGTTTTCGCAACCAATAAAGATACCAATAATGGTACACAAATAGACACTGCTACTTGCTGTAACATCACAGTTAAAAAGTTACTTTCACCCATAAGTAGAGGTAAAAAGATAACCACAGTTGTGAGTGTTGCGCTCAAAATAGCAGTGCTGACTTTATCAACACCTTCTATGACTGCAGCTTTACCCGAGTCGCCTTGTGCTCGTTGTTGTAAGATACTTTCACAGACCACCACCGAATTATCGATAAGTAAACCTATTGCGATGATCAAACCTATCAGTGTCAGCATATTTAAGCTGAATCCCATGAAATAGATTATCGCCAGTGAAATACTTAATGAGACAGGCACAGCAAGTACTACAACGCCGGTGAGTTTGAGGTTACGTAAGAAAAACCATAGTACAAAGAATGATAATACCGCCCCGATTGCGCCAGCCTTTAACAATGAAGAAATTGATACTTCAACACTGTTACCATCATCTCTGTCATATTGAATATCAATATGTTGCAGTTGTGGCTTTTGCATCACTTCATCAAGGGTTTCGCGAATGCGCTTTGCCACATCGACAACATTTGAATCTGATTCTCTGAAAATATCTAAGCCGACAGCTGGTTGACCGTCTACACGACGCTGCCATTGACGTTCACTCAAAGCATAGTGCACGTTGGCAATGTCAGAGAGTTTCACTCGCTCATTGATGCGTTGCGCACGAATATCTTCGATATCACGATATTGGCCCTGCGGTGTCACCGCATAGCGGTAATCATCAGTATGAACTTCACCCACAGATTTTAAGAAGTTAGCCTCTTGAAGTACTCGCGTCACTTGCTGAATGTCCACGCGATGCATGGCGAGTTTGTCCGGATCAAGTTGGATCCAAATCCTTGGCTGACGTAAATAAAGCTCTACGCGTCCTACGCCTTGAATTCGCTCCAATGGCATTTTCAGGTTGTTTTCTAAAAACTCATAGTCACGATTTAAAGATTTTTCACTCAGTAATGTTAACTCAACAACCGGCATATCTTGAGTTGAAAATTTCATTACGTCTACGCGTTGTAAATCTTCAGGTAAAAGGTGTCGAACCAGATCGACCTTCTCACGTGCTTCTAAAATCGCCACATTTAAGTCAGTCGAAAACTTCATCTGTAGAGTTAGTGACGTCCACCCTGAAGAAGTGCGTGAAGTGACTGAGTTCACCCCACCCATGGTTGCCAAAGCTTCTTCAAGCGGTTTTGTTATAAGACGCTCAATCTCTTCTGGCGTCGAACCTGGGTATGATGCTCTCACAAACACGGCAGGCGCATTAACCGCAGGCCAGCTATCGAGTGGGATAAGCTTACTACTCATAAGCCCAGCCACGATCATTGATAGCATCAACATAAAGCAGGTCACTGGCCGTTTTAGAGCCAGTGCAGTCAGGTTTTTGATTGATTTAGCCTGCTTCATAGTCCGCCTTACCTAAGTTCTCATTTACCTGCACTCGGTCACGGTTAAACACACTATATAAAACAGGAATAACAATCAGGGTTAAGAAAGTTGCAATTAAGAGACCGCTCATTACCGTAATCGCCAATGGCGCACGTAATTCAGCGCCCTCTCCTGTAGCCATTGCCATAGGCAATAAACCCAAAATTGTGGTCATTGTCGTCATGATGATTGGACGTAAACGTGAGTTGGCCGCTTCTAAAATAGCATCCAACATCGCACAACCTTGCGCGCGTAACTGATTAATACGATCAATTAATACAATGGCGTTGTTTACTACAATACCGCTTAGCATGATCAAGCCAATAAAGGTGATCACACTTAAGCTGGTACCAGTGATAAATAAACCAAAGATTGACCCAAGTACCGCCAGTGGCACACTGAATAAAATGATGAACGGATTTAACAATGACTCAAACTGTGAAGCCATCACCAAGTAAACCAAGAATACCGCCAGCAATAGCGCCATAATTAATGACGAATAAGCTTCTTCCATTTGCTGGTTTTGGCCAATGACTTGGCTATAAACACGATCAGGTAATCCTAAAGATGCCACTTCACTGCGAACAACCTGCGCCGCTGTTGCTAAATCACCTTCTTTTACAGAGGCAGTAATGATGGCAACTCGCGCCTGATCTAAACGGTTAATTTCGTTCGGCCCGATAGACTCAGTGACTTTTGCGACCGCTGACAACGGCACACTTTGGCCATTCTCACCGTGAATGATTAAGTCGCGGATCGCCGCCACTGAGTTACGCGAATCACGATCGACCTGAACTAAAATATCAACTTGGCGATCATCTAGGTTATATTTGCTAGCGACATTACCGCCTATTTTGGTTGCTAAAATATCGGTGATGCCCGCAGCGGTTAAACCTAGGCTACTTAAACGTTGATGATCAAACTCAATTTTCAGCTCAGGCTGCCCTGCTCTGAGCGATGTTGTGACATCGGCAAAACGGTTTTGCTGCTGTAGTTGCGATACCAATCTATCGGCGTAAAGTTTTAACTCATCGAGCTGATAACCACTCATGACCACAACTAATGGACGCTCTTGTTCAAACATACGACTTTGCGTGAACTCCGCGTTGACTTGAGCCATACCTGACAGTTGCGCACGTAATGCGTCTTGAACTGCACTTAGTTGTGCTGGTGTTTCAGTTTTAACAACCAGTTGTCCCCAGTGAGAGCCACCACGTGTCGCACTGCTCATCATCAGACTACCTGTGCCCGACATGCTATAAGTGTGCACCACACCTGGCATATCAACGACTGAGCGAGCCAGCAAATTAAGTTGTTGGTCAGTTTGTTCAATCGGCGTACCTTGACGCAGTGTAACTTCTAGAGTTAATTCTGTTTGTGCCACTTCAGGCATCAGTTCCATGCCCAATTTTGGCAATAAACTTGCAACACCCACAGCAAAAATTAAAGAAATTGAAATGACCAATGCGCGCTGTTTCATCGCGCCTTTAAGAAGCTTGTCATACCCTTTGGCAAAAATTTTATAGACACCATTGAATGCAACATAAGCCGGATAAGTAATTTTGCTGGTACACCAGCCTATGATTTTCGACAGCATCATAATGATGCGTAATATCCAACGCCCGATAAAACACGGGATCACAACAGCCACAAACTTGAACGGCAGTAATAACAGGCTAAGCCATTTCTTTGCGCCTGTTTTCACTGGCTTTTCAGATTCAATGTTTTCAAGGTTTGCATCACTCGAGGCAATTGAAAACTGACGTGACGCCAACATAGGAATAAAGCTCAGCGCCACGATTAATGAGGCAAGGAGAGCAAAGGTGACCGTTAGTGCTTGGTCGCTAAAAATCTCACCAGCAAAACCTGTGACAAATGCCAAAGGTGCAAATACTGCCAATGTTGTCAGTGTTGACGCCGTTACTGCACCCGATACTTCATTGGTGCCTTCAATTGCGGCTTGCTCAACATCTTGACCCTGTTCTTTTTTACGATAGATATTTTCAAGCACTACAATCGCGTTATCAACCAATAAGCCAACCGCCAGTGCAATACCGCCTAAAGACATGATATTTAGGCTGATGTTATTGGCAAACATCAAGTTAAAGGTTGCAATGATGGAGGTTGGAATAGCCAAAGCAATGATGATTGTTGGTTTAAACTTACCTAAGAAAAGATACAAAACCACTATCGCAAGTAGACCACCGATGATGGCAGTTTGCTTCACTTCATCAATGGCTTTCTCAATAAACTCAGCCTGATTTGAGAGAATTTTCAGCTCAGCATTTTCTGGTAATTCATCCTGTAGTTGTTTGATTTTAGCCTGTACACGTTTGGCCACAGCCACTGTATTGGCATCGCCCTCTTTATACAAAGCCATTTCGATTGCTTCGTTTCCATTAACACGAGTAATATCTTGGCGCTCTTTTACACCATCAACCACAGTGGCAATGTCACGTAGGTAAACCGTTTGTCCGGCATCTTGTTTAATAATGACATCGCCAATTTCTTCGATATAAGTAAATTGGTTTAGGGTACGAACTAAAAACTCTTGCTGACCATCATAAACTCGACCTGCCGACACATTGATGTTTTCGTTTTTAATTCGGTTAGTGATCATTTCAGCGGTCACATCACGAAGATTGGCTTGTTGTTGGTCAATAAGCACTTGTACTTCTTGCTCTAAACCACCACTGAGTTGAACTGCTGCAACCCCATCAATAGGTTCAAGGGCGCGTTTTAGCTCTTCTTCTGCATAGGTACGCAGTGATCTTAGTTGTGTGTAAGATTGCGCATCACCTGAGATGCTTAGTCTTAAAATTGGGTCTAAAGACGGGTTAAACCTTAAAATGACGGGTTTTCTCAGTTCAACAGGTAGCATTACCATATCGAGTTTTTCGCGAAGTTCCATAATGGCCAGATCCATATCTGTGCCCCATTGGAACTCAATGACTAAATCTGATTGTCCCGGTTTAGAAATAGAATGCAGTTTGCGAATGCCTTTAACGACACCCACCGCCTCTTCAATTGGTTTTGAAATCAGTTGTTCAATTTCAGCGGGGGCCGCACCGGGGTTTTCTGTTCTTACAGTCAAAGTTGGGTAACTTAAATCGGGTAATAACGACACCACAAGGCGTGAAAAACCCACCATACCGAACAACATTACCGCCAAAACCAACATGGTTATGGTTACTGGGCGCTTTACCGCAAGCCTAGCAATATTCATACTCTGTCCTTACTTCTGGCGCGATTAAAGCTGTTGAGATTTGTCTTCAGTATTAGTCACGATGGCACTTTGGTCGTGGTTTAACACTTTCAATAAAGCATCGTCTTTAAGACCATGTTGACCTACAGTGATAACGCCCTCTTCACTCGAAATAGGTGTGATGACTTCTACCCAGCCGTCTTGGGTGTAACCCGTTTCCACTTCAAGTTTTTTAGCTCTGTCATTCTGTGCTACGAACAGGGTTGCTTTACCATCTTTTTTGATTATTGCGTTTTCAGGTACCAAAGTAACGCCTTGCTTGCTATCAAGCAGTAAAGCAACTCGGGCAAACATCCCCGGCTTTAAAGTATTCTCTTGATTATCAATCGTCAGCGTCACCTTAAAGGTGCCTAACTTGCTGTCTACTAAAGGCGCAATACGCAAAACAGTTGCTTCTAGCTGTAGGTTTGGCTCTGCAGGAAAATGAAGTTTTGCAACTTGACCAAGCTTTACTTTACTAAGCTCCGACTCAGGCAAGTAAACTACACCGATGAGTGAATCTAATGACACAACATGGAACATTTCATTGCCTGAATTACTTAACATATTGTGGGCTTTGACTGAACGCTTAGCGATAACACCGTCAATCGGCGAAACAACTTTACTGTCGCGAAGTTTAATTCTGGCAACTTCAAGTTGGTTTTCTGTGGTTTGTACTCTAAAACGCAGTTTATCTAAGTCTTTTTCAGAAATGAGTTGTTTGCCGTCAACTGGCTGACTACGACGATATTCTGACTTTGCTGATTCGTAATCAATCTTGGCGCGTTCAAAATCTAGTTCATAATTGCGTGGGTCAATTTGTGCAAGTAAGTCCCCGGCACTCACACGCTGACCTTCTTGCGCATGCACAGATTCAAGCATGCCCGTTACCTTGTTAACCACTTTGCTTTCTTGCTCTGCTTCTAAAATAGCAGTAGTTTGATAGAACTTAGCAACATCACCAACTTTTGAAAAGGTCACTTCAACAGGAATTGCAAACTCTTCTTTTTCTTGTTTTTTCGCAGTTTGCTCTGTTTTGCTATCTGCTTTTTCTGTGCTTTCTTCACCCGAGCAGGCCACTAAGCCTAATACTGATAATGCCAAAAGTGATTTTTGAAATGAATTTAGCAACGACATATTCCCTTCTTATTTTACTAGCCATATGTTATTTGCTCACATCATAAGCGAAAAGGTAAATAAAAAATAATCCTGCCTTTGTTAATTTGTAAGCGTTTGTAAATTGGAAACAATTAGTAACATCTGATCTAAATAAACAGAAAACCCATATGAACTAAACAGTTGGAAATTAAACAAAATAAATCACAATTTCTATGAATTAGACTAGGCTCAACATAGCGAAATAGCCTATTTATTAGAACAACGCACAAACCTAACAGGTGAACATATGTACGATGATTTAACCCTAGAACACTTTATGGATGGACTCATTAAAAGGAACCCGCATGAACCTGAGTTTCACCAAGCTGTAAAAGAAGTTGCAGAGTCAGTTATTCCTTTCATAAATCAAAATAAGCAGTACCAACAAGCGCATATTTTAGAAAGAATGACAGAGCCTGATAAAGTCGTGTCTTTTCGTGTCACTTGGGAGGATGACGAGGGCAATATTCGCATCAATCGCGGGTATAGAGTGCAATTTAATAATGCCATCGGGCCATACAAAGGCGGATTAAGGTTTGACCCTTCTGTTAGTTTAAGTGTGTTGAAATTTCTGGGTTTCGAACAAACCTTTAAAAACAGCTTAACGACCTTACCGATAGGCGCAGGTAAAGGCGGCGCTGATTTTAACCCTAAAGGTAAATCTGACAGAGAAATCATGCGCTTCTGCCAATCATTTATGACCCAGCTTTATCAACATATTGGCCCTAATATGGACGTTCCAGCTGGAGATATAGGCGTTGGGTCTAAAGAAATTAGCTATTTATTTGGTCAGTACAAGCGCATCACCCATAGAGTCGAAAGTGTACTCACAGGTAAAGCCATTGAGTATGGTGGCAGCCTCATTCGTACAGAGGCAACTGGGTACGGTAACGCGTATTTTATGCAAGCTATGCTCGCTCACCACCAACACGACATAAAAAGCAAGACTTGCTTAGTATCAGGCTCAGGTAATGTTGCGCTTCATTGTGCAGAGAAGCTAATACATCTTGATGCCAAAGTGCTCACGCTTTCTGATTCAAGCGGCACATTATTTATTCCAGATGGTCTAACGCAAGAACAGCTTGAAAAAATTAAAGACATTAAGATTCAGCAACGCAAGCGACTCGATGTATTGACCCATGAGTTTGATTGCGAATTTTTCGAAAATAAAAAGCCATGGCATATTAAAGCAGAACTTGCCTTTCCTTGTGCTACTCAGAACGAGTTAACAGAGGAAGACGCAAAACAATTGGCTGATAACGCATGTATTGCCGTTTCTGAAGGCGCCAACATGCCTTGTACGCCAGAAGCCGTCAAAGTGTTTCATGATAATAAAATTCTGTACGCACCAGGCAAAGCTGCGAACGCAGGTGGTGTGGCTGTATCAGCTTTAGAAATGTCGCAAAACAGCATTCGTATGTCTTGGTCGCATGAGGAGCTTGAGGAGAAACTGCACAATATCATGAAGCAAATACATGATAAATGCGTGCAACATGGTGAAAATGAAGATCACGTTGATTATGTCAAAGGTGCAAATATCGCGGGCTTTATTAAAGTGGCTGATGCCATGCTGGCTTATGGTGTGGTCTAGTTTTAACACGAAAAAGCCCAGCAATCGCTGGGCTTGATGTCTTTTATTTAAAGCTAACAGCTAAAAATTACTCAGATACTGGGAAGCCTCGGTCACGCATTAACGCGCCTACTTCGGCATCACGACCACGGAACTTGTTATAAGCTTCAGCTGGATCCATTGCATTACGTACTGAGAATAGGTATTTAACTAAGCGGTCACCTAAATCTTTGTCGTAGAAACCACCTGGCGCATTAGCAAATGCTTCAGCTGCATCTGAGGTTAATACTTCAGCCCATAGGTAGCCATAATAACCTGCTGAATAGCCTTCACCAGAGAAGATGTGACCAAAATGCGTTGTACGGTGACGCATTACAATTTCAGATGGCATACCTAATTTCGCAAGCTCAGTTTTTTCAAACTCAACCGGATCGCCAATTAGTTCAGGATCAGTCATATGGAATTTCATATCCATGATCGCAGAGGCTAAGTACTCAGTTGTTGAGAAGCCTTGGTTAAACGTCGAAGACTTTTGGATCTTCTCGATTAACTCTTTTGGCATTGGCTTGCCAGTTTTGTAATGAACAAGGTACTTATTGATCACTTCGTCAGTTGATAACCAACGTTCTAATAACTGAGATTGGAACTCCGTGTAATCACGCACACCGCCGTTCGAGCTTGGGTATTTCACATTTGAAGAAAGCGCGTGTAACGCATGACCAAATTCATGGAAATACGTATTCGCATCATCCCAAGAAACCAATGTTGCTTCACCGTTTGGCGCTTTAACAAAGTTTGAGTTATTGGTGCTCAATACGTTTGTCTTCCCTTGGAATGTCGTGTGTGAACGGAACGATGTTGCCCATGCACCAGAGCGCTTACCTTTACGAGCAAACGGGTCAAGGTAGAATAAACCAACGTGCTCGCCATTCGACTTGCGTTTCACTTCCCATACTTTCACGTCTTCATGGAAGACCGGTACTGAGCCCTCTGGTACTGGTGTAAATGTGAAATCAAATAACTCACCCGCCACATAGAACATGGCTTCAGTTAGCTTGTCTGCTTGAAGGTATTCTTTCACTTCATTTGAGTCTAAGTCGTATTTCGCTTTACGCACTTTCTCTGCGTAGAAACGGTAATCCCAAGGCGCGATAGTGATATTCGCACCTTCTTTATCTGCTACCGCTTGCATGTCTGCCACTTCTTCTTTTACGCGTGCAATCGCAGCAGGCCATACTTTATTCATCAGTTCGATGGCATTTTCAGGCGCTTTTGCCATACGGTCTTCTAAACGCCATTGTGCATAGTTTTCGTAGCCTAGTAGCTGAATGCGTTCATGGCGTAGCTTTAAGATTTGGCTGATCACGTCACGGTTATTGTTTTCGCCCGCATTATTCCCACGGTTATAATAGTTATTCCAAACCTGCTCACGTAGTTCACGTTCTTCAGAATACTTTAAGAATGGGTCCATTGATGAACGCGTATTCGTTACGGCATATTTGCCTTCTTGACCACGCGCTTTTGCTGCTGCCGCTGCTGCAGAGATGTATGACTTAGGTAAGCCAGCTAGCTGATCTTTTGTAAGATAAACGACATAGTTTTCTTCATCAGCCAAAACGTTGTTACCAAACTTAGAGTGTAAGCCTGATAGCTCTAAGTTAATTTCAGCATAACGCTTTGCTTTGTCACCCGAAAGTGTTGCACCGTTACGTGCAAAACCGTTGTAACGCATCCAAGTAATACGCTGCTCTTCAGCCGTCAAGTTTTTAAACTCATCGCTATTATAAACCGCTTGAATACGTTCAAATAAGGCTTTGTTTTGCGTGATTTTAGAGCTCATCGCAGAAAACTTAGGCACTAGTTTACCTTGTAACTCACGAAATGCAGGGCTTGAGTTATTGTTTGCCCAAATGCCATAGTATGGGAATAAACGGTCCAGTGCTTCACCTGACGCTTCAAGTGCCACTATGGTGTTTTGAAAAGTTGGTTTCTCAGGGTTATTTGCAATCGCATCAATTTCTGCAAGGTTTTCAGCAATTGCAATATCCAATGCTGGCTCTAAATCCGCAATCGTGACTTTGTCGAACTGTGGTACGCCGTCATACGGCCCTGCGTACTTTTGCAATAAAATATTGTCGTACTGTTTTTCAACTTTTTGTACTACGGGTTCAACTTGTTGTGATGTGCTTTGCGTACTGCTACATGCACTCAGTGCAACAACAACCGCTGCACTTAATAGAGAGATTTTTAGTTTCATTTTAGATGTTCTCAGTTTGTTAACCCGTCTATGTTACGAGGCAAACCAATCAGTGCAATAATAAATGCGATGAGAATAGTATCTAAATGTAAATATGCTGCATAATTTGACCTACAGCATATTTATCATATTTGCAGTCAGTATGTGACTAATTGCCTTACCCAGCTATAATTTTGCTCTGATTTTGGCCTGTAAGTCTTGGTTTCTTCGCTGCTGCCTAGAATTAGGCTTTGCATTTTCAATTGCCTGCAAAATGCTGCGGTTTGCCTCAACCGGCTTATCTTGGGCGAGATACAATTGAGCCAATTCATAAAATGGTGCTGAACGGTTGGGGTAATAACCTTGCCATTTTTTTATCAGATAATGCGCTTCTGCATAGTGCTGCTCCCTGATCAAATAAGCAGTTAACCCCCATAACTCGTTAAACTCAGGACGAATAGAGTAGCCTAATCTTTTAGATAAACGCGCATAATGCGCATCAAATCTTTCAGGCGCTCCCACCATAGTATTGCTAGACAGCCACCAACCTCGAAATGTATACCTAAGCGCATGGTATAACCCAAGGTGTGCAATCGTCATATGATCTTCACCTGAAATAAATCGAGCATTTATATCAATAGAGCTAGGAGCTTTTGTTTTCAATAATGCTAAGAATTTTTCAAAAGCAGCATACTGTTTTACAAACGGGGTTTCTTTTTCACTGTAGACCACAAGTATTCTATTATTTGCCATCCCTTCTAGGCTCTGCTCAATCTCATCTAAAAGCTTGCCATCAGCCCAAGCTAAGGTTGGTGACAATGCAAAGTACGCATCAAATTTCTCGGGGTGGCGTGCAAAAGTAAACATAGTAAACAACCCACCGAGAGAGTGGCCACTCAATATCTCAAAAGGTGCAGTTCGATAGGTTTGATTTATCAGGGGCTTCACTTCAGTCTCGATAAAAGCCAACAGCTTTTCAGCACCTTCTGTTTTACTAAATACAGTGCCATCTTGATGATACGGGCTTAGCTCATTGTGACGGTCAAAGGTCTGAATACCCACAACAATCAACTCTGATATTCCACCAGCTAGGTAATGGATCATAGGTGCAGCATGGGGCATCTGCATATTTGCGTCAGTTAAGTAAATAACAGGATAGATTTTGTCTTTATCTTGCTGATAGTTAGCGGGCAAAGAAACCAGAATTTCTCGTTTCACGCCATAGACTTTTGACTTTATTTTAGTAATGCTTGGTGATGGTGAAGCTTGAATATTTTGTGTAATAAATAAAAACACAATTACCAAGAGGGTTTTTAACATTTGCCACTTTTTTACGCTTAGCATGGCGACTCCTTATCATTAATTTGAATTGGCTAATGTAATGATTAAGAAATTGAAGAACATGTTAATTAAACTATGTTTCTCTTAAGAATCGCTTAGGTTTTTTCTATTATTATTTTTCAATAACTTAAAAGCATAAATGGACGCATTTTATTTAAACCAAATCTTCATCGACCCAAGCAGAAATCAAATTTTTCATGGCGATGAATGTCTATTAATAGAGCCCAAAGCCATGACTTTGCTATGTGTTTTTGCTCAGCAGCCCAATAAAGTGCTAAGCCAAGAAGTACTATTTGAAGCCGTTTGGCAAAATCGTATTTTTTCACCTAGCTCATTACAGCGTTTAATTACCCTACTTCGTAAAGCATTAAAAGATGACTCCAAAGCAGCTGAATTTATTCATACCCATGCTAAACGTGGCTATAGCTTAGAAGTTCAGCCCGCATTTGTTCAGCACCTTAAGTCAGATAAAGCAAACAAACTAAAAAAGCAGACTGAAAATACGGCCTTAAAAGCGCCCTTCTATGTTCTACCAAAACCCCTTTGGATAATTGCGCTCAGCCTATTACTTATCGCCAGTTTTAGTGTTTTCTTTCTCTCTAATACCAATTCAAATGTTCGTAAGCTCAATAAGCCTGTTGCTGTAACACATACTTCCTATAATGAATCTATGCCAACACTTTCATTAAATGCGCAACAACTCTTGTTCTTACGTGAAACAGAGTCACGTTATGAGTTAGTTTTAAAGGCGCCAGAAAAAGAGGGTGAGTATTTGCTTACAACACAAAATGAGGCATTTCTCTTTGCTTGGTTAAATAACAGCACGGTAGCGTTAACTAAGAATGAGCCTAGCTCGGGCAATCATCATTTAAAGTTACTGACTTTAGCTGACAATCAAGTTATGTCTGAGCGTATCATTAAGGTCCCCTCTCATATTACTAGTTTCCGCACGCTACAAACAGGCACGGAAAATAGCTTATATATGCTCGCAACTGACACACAGCTGGCGAATCCAAGAAGTGTATTGATCGTATTTGAAGAGAAAACAACACAATTTAAGATTTTATCAGTGCTTCCTGAAGACACTTATGTGCAAGACTTTGCATTTGCAAACAATGCGCTCTATTTCACAGCGACTAAAAGTCATAGCATACAGCAGCTTATTAAATATGATTTAGAGACAGCAAACCTCAAAATCATCAAAAGCGATTTAGCATCGATTTATCATGTTGCTTGGGATAATCATCGTAACCAGCTGATATTGTCAGATACGTTAAAGGCGGGTGTACATTCAATAAGTGCTCATTTGCTAAATAAAACCAACCCACATAGCGAAATAAAACTTGATCCTTTTGATTTCGGAAGCTCATCTCCACTTTCTCAAATTCAAGTTACTGAAAACAGTATATTTGGTACTACTTTCCAACAAGACATAGATATATCATCGAATAATGCAACTCTCACTCACGTGAATAGTAAATACGAAGACTACCAAGCAAGTGTTTCTCTCTCAGGTGAACACCTTGCATTTGTTTCACATAAACACGGTCGGCCAATGCTTTTTGTTAAAAGCAATGAAGGAATTTCGACTATTTTTGACAACCCACACCAACATGACTTCATTTCTAGAGCTATTTGGTCTAGTCAAGATAATGAGTTTGCCTTTGCTGTTGGTGGGCTAGTGTATTTATATGATTTAGCTCTTAAAAAGCTTACACGTATAGAGTCTGATGAACATATTATTCGGATTGATTATTGGCAAACTAACCCAAACCAGTTGATTGCCACAACAAAACAGCTTAACACTGCCGCCATTATTAAATTAGAGACGAAAAAGGTTTGGCCTTTTACCCTGCAAGGCACTGTGCTCTATAAAGATGAAGACCAGCAAATAATTTGGCAAAACGATACGATTGAAAATTTGGCAAAACTTAAAACATGGCAACCTGAACAAGGAGAGATAGTGCATGCATTTTCAGTTAAAGGTCTAATATTAGCTCATGTTCGAAATGCGAATGAAAGCAACTTGTTTATTCTAAAAACCAATTTAGAAGTTCAAGAGTCAACTGTACTTCCGACAAATGTACAGTTTATCTCGAGTGCTTTTTTTGAACCAACCAAGGATAATCTTGTTTACTTTTACTCTCATTGGCGAAACCAAGATGCTGATATAGTCAAAAGTGATAATTACCAAAACTAAAACAATCACACTTTTTCCAATATTATCAGTCCAAGCTCTTTTGTTTCACTGTTGCACCTTTCATTCAACCACAGCCTTGCATTACTAAAAATTCTTGAGTGCTTATCTTGATTCTTACATTCCCCCTATTTTTCATAGCTTCGTAATATTACTAAATATTTGGCTCTCAATTTCGTCAACAAAGTACGTTAAATACTCGCTAAAAAGGACTCGTAATGTTGACCGAACAAACATCTGTGAATCAAATTGATGCATTTATAGAATCATTTGACCCTTCACAAAATGCATTATTCGCAGCAGGTGAAAACTGCTTTGTAACACGAAAAACTTTATTGAGATTAAAGACAGATATAAGTAATCATCGAGAATTAGTCGAAAATATAACAAGCGCAATCAATGACACTGATCAGCAAGATGCTGTCGCTTTTGGTGTATTGCCATTTTGCAAATCTCAACAAGCTCAGTTTATAGTTACAGATCAGATAAATAAGTATGATAAAGCAACTTTCACACATCGTTTAAAGTTAAGAAGTCAATTAACTAAAAACAAACAAGCGAACCTCAACAAAGTATCTCATCGACAAGATCAGGCGCATTATGAAAGTGCAATTCTCAAAGCCAAACGCTATTTCTCAGAAAGAAAATTAGACAAAATAGTACTAGCCAAACAAACAGACTTGTTTTTTGATCAAGACATAAATCAAACTCATGTAATAGCAAACCTATTATCTCAAAGCAGCAGTGGTTTTCATTTTTCTTTTCCCACTGAGCAAGGGAAAACATTAGTCGGTGTTAGCCCTGAGCTGCTTCTGAAAAAACAAGATCACTCAATAATAAGTAATCCCTTAGCTGGGTCAACAAAACGTGTTGAAGATCTTGAGATTGAATATAAACGCAAACAAGCATTGTTGGCCTCACAGAAGGACCGTTATGAGCATGCTGTGGTTTTAGATGAAATGTCTCAAGTATTAAACCCTTGGTGCCAGCAACTGACTATACCAAGTACACCTTCACTATTAAGTACCGCAACAATGTGGCATTTATCAACTATTATTGAAGGCCAACTTATTAATCCGAATACACATATTCTGTCACTTGCTAATCAGTTACATCCTACCCCCGCACTTTGCGGCAAACCTACTCCATCTGCTTACCCTCTAATTAAAGAGTTAGAAGGCGAAGATAGAGACTATTTTTCAGGGATCATTGGTTGGTGTGATAGACATGGCAATGGAGAATGGGTTGTCGTAATACGTTGTGGTGAATTGGATACAAATCACGCAAGACTATTTGCAGGTGCAGGCATTGTTGCAGCTTCAGATCCTACAGCTGAATGGCTTGAAACAGAGGCAAAAATGTCAACAATGCTGAATGCGCTTGAAGCCGCAGAGCGCTATCGCGAACTCACTGAGACAAACGCTTTAGAATTAGAAATTGCCTAAGTCCTAAATAAAAAAATGCCCAATCAAATTGGGCATTTCTATCAACTTTCCTAACAATATCAACCAGTACTCTGAACACTTAGTTATTCAAAACTTGAATGTTTAATTATCAACCAAACGTGAAGGTAATGACTTTGTAAATTTGAAGTTTGCAATAATGGCTAAGCATATTACCAACGCGATAAGGGCTGCTAAAACAAGACAAAAAACTTCAAAGCCAAGTGCTAAAATTGCAGGCTCAAATACTAAAGGACTGATAAATTGCCCTGAAAAGTAACAGGTCGTCATAATGCCCATGGCTTTACCACGCATCATAGGAGGCACAAATTCGAACAACCACACAACCAAATTCGGTCTGACTAATCCAAGCCCAACGCCAATCACCAAACCCGAAACTGTTATGTTAGTCAACCCATTAACAAAGCTAAGTAAAGTGAATCCAAGAGCAACAATAATCCAACCAAACACATGAGTTTGTTTAGTACTAAGTAGACTTCTAACTTTCCCATAACTTACTGAAACACATGCCATAGCGAGCAAGAAAGCTGCAATGACTAGCCCTATTGTACTTGCTGAATGACCAAGTTCCGTTAAGTAAAATGGCAAGTGTAATGTCAGTCCATAAAGCACGATTATTTCTACTAACGCCAAAGTACAGCAGAGTATAAAGGTTTTATTCATCCAGCCTTGAGCGCCACTTGCAGTTTCACCCCGGTACTGTTTAACTTCTGGTGCTTTAACCCATAATAAAACACCAGGTAAGACCAACAAGGAGAGTGAATAGATGGCAAATACCCATGACCAATGCTGCTCAGCTAGAAAACCAGCCACAGAAAGAAATAGTACGCCACCAAAACCGCCAAAGGCAGCTTGAAGACCCATATAATTAGAAAATCGAGGACCTTCAAAGTATCTACCTGCGAGAGTGGTACCAGAGACCATAATTAACGCTACGGCCACCCCCATCAAAGCTCTACTAAATAAAATAAGCCAAATAGAGTATTGCCATATATAGCCTAATACTCCGCTAACTAAAAAAAGCGCTAAGCCATTAACCAGTAGTTTTTGACTATTAAATTTATCGACTAAAGCGCCGACTAATGGTGCACACACAGCAATAATTAATCCCGGTAGCGCAAGCGTCATTTGCGCCCAAAATGCAGCATTATCTATGTGTGAAAAAGTCGCTGTCATTGCTGGTAATGCGGGTGCTAAGGTTGCACTTGCAAGCACTGTCATAGTGCTTGCAAGTAACAAAAAACAAGTCGTTAATCTTGAATGACTCATCCAGGTCCCCCTATGCGTTTACGGGCACTTGCAACAGCTTTTTGATAATCTTGATATAGCTCATCTTCATTAAAGCGAGTACTTCGACCATCTTTAACAACAAAATCACCAGCAACCATAACTGAGTCTACATCTTTACTCGACCCCGTTACGATAAACGTTCTAAGTGGATGTCCGGATAACTTATAACGGTAATCATCATTATTGATCAGTACAAAGTCGGCTTGTTTACCAACTTCGATAGAACCGATTTTATCCTCCCACCCCAGAGCTTTAGAACCAAACAAGGTTGCAGTTTTTAGTGCTAATGTTGGCGGGCAAGCTGTATTACAGTTTTGTGCTTCATTGTGGCCTAGATGAGCACCTCTCATTGCTTCGCACATACCACCTATAAAGGAAATGTCTCCATCTGTACTGCTTGAGACCCAAACCCCCTCTTTTAAGAATCTGCCGATTTGTCCGGTCTCACTGACTGTCGACTCTCCAAGCATCCCATAATGGGCCGGTGAGTGACAGATATTAACGCCAGTTTCGATAAGCCTTTGGTATTCGCTTTCACTGGCATATGCTGTATGAACTGCGAGCAGTTTATCTGTCAGTAATCCCATAGCATCAAAACGAGCAATAGGTGAAAGGCCGAATACTCGTTCAACCTCTCGTCGTTCATTCTTTAGAGGCGCTAAGTGCGTTGCATAAGGTACTTTGTATTGTTGAGTGATACTCGCTAAAGCTTCCAGTTGCTTATCAGAACTACCAAAAGCGCCCATAACAGAAGGCATCGCACCAATTAAACCTGAACTATGGTTATCCCAGGTTTCGATAAGTGAAAGCCAATCCTCAGTTTGCAATTGAGTGTCTGCAATAATCGTTGGCGAAGCTTTATCAGCTTCTAACATCACATCAGAACCCCAACGACTTACTCGCAATCGCATTCCCAAATCAATGGCTGCTAATGCCATTGAGTCAGCTTTATTAGCTGAGCCTAGGTCTCCCAAAGCAGTAGTCCCAGATCGAAGCTGAGTCCACATACTCCATCTTGCAATTGCTAGTCCTTCATCAAGCGTTAACTTATCGCCTACTGTTGAGATAAAACCAAACATCGAGCCTAATGCTGCAATATTGCCGCCATTCGAATAAGCGGTAGGCTCTAAGTTACAGTCATCAGGCGATTCAAAGTTTGGCGCAACAAAACTTTCATGCCAATGGGGATTAACTAACCCCGGTAACATCAACTTACCACCGCCATCTACTTTCTTATCAAAATCTGTCGGTTGTTCTCCTTGTTTTCCTAAAGCAACTATCTGCTTGCCATGAATTAAAACCCAACCGTCTGAGATCACTGTATTGTTTAAGTCTGCTGTATAAATAAAAACATTATCAATTAGCGTCTTCAGATTTTCGTCATGCGGTTTCTTACATACCGCTTTTAGACTATTGAGTTCGCTCACTTGATTACTGCCAAAAGGCTGCTCACTCATAGCTTTGGCAAGCGCAGCAAAACGCTGCGTCGATAAACATGAACATGCCATTACGTATTTTCCTTAATATCAAATACGCCTTCTGACTGCATTTCTATTAGCGATGCTTTCACTGCAGTAATCGTGTCATTAATCTGCTCCATTGTATGTGCACCAGAAATGAAGTTGACCTCTCTGCGCATTAAAATGCCACGCTTTGCCATTTGTGCTAAAAATGGGATTGCAAATTTTACGTGCTCTTCTGGGTTCTTAGCGAATAAAAACATAGGGATAGCGTCATAGCCTACAACACGAAGTGGGGTTCCCAATTGCTCAGAGATCTGATTAACTTCCGATTTTAAAATACTGCCTAATTTAGCAATATATGAAGTGAAGTCTGTACGTTTATATTCTTTTATAACGGCATCACACACTTCTAGTGACAGCATTTCACCGCCAAAAGTGGTCGACACTTGAAGTTCATTAATACGTGACATTAATTTAGAGCAACCAGCTACAGCTGATAGTGGCATACCAGCAGCAATCCCTTTAGATAAAGTGACTAAATCAGCATTCACCCCGAAATATTCTTGAGCCCCTCCAGGTGCAAGTCTAAACCCAGTTACAACTTCATCAAAAACTAGCACAACCCCATGTTCAGAACAGGTCTCTCTGAGCTCTTGCAAAAAGGCTTTTTCTAGAACCCGATTGTAAGGCACTGATAATAAAACGACTGCTAGCTGGTCTTTTCTGTTTGCAATTTTTTCAATTATTTTAGGCTCATCTGCAGGAGTGAAAAGCGGCATTCTATGCGTAAGTGATGCAATGGCAGAAGGTACCCCAGGAGTATCAAACATGTATTGGTCATGCCAACCGTTATAACCCACTGTCATTATTTCATCTCGACCTGTAACGTGACGAGCCAATCTAACAGCTGCTGAGTTTGCGTCTGCACCCGTTTTGAAGAAACGAACCATCTCAGCCCCTGGGATCACGTCAACTAAAGTTTGGGCTGTTTTTACTTCGACAGGCGTGGGGAGTGAATGAATTAATCCATTGCTTAAATTGTCTAAAATAGCCTTTGTAACAACAGGGTGGTTGTGACCTAAAGTATTTGCAGCAAGACCACAAATGAAGTCAATATATTGATTGCCATCTACATCTGTCACTACTGCTCCTTCACCCCCAGCTAAATAAACAGGAAAAGCTCCAGGTGAAAACTGCTCTGGCTTTTTCATCATAGACTGGGTAAAACCGGCAATAACTTGCTCGCCCTGCGATTGCAATTTTTGTGATTGGGTAAAAGAAAGTGGCTGATTATTCATAGTATCCTCGAAATTAATGTCCCAGCGTTGCACCACCATCTACCAATAAATTGGACATGGTAATGTGCTTAGCTTGATCACTGAGTAAAAATAAAATGGTATTGGCAATATCAATAGGTGTCGCAATGCGACCAAGAGGTATGCCTAGTTTGAATTGTTCTAGATCGCCTGCGATGGTTTTCGCAGCGCCGTTTTTATCGCGCCAGAGTTGTTGTTGCATCTGGGTGTCTGTCGACCCAGGGGCGACTAAATTGCAACGAACATTATATGGCGCAAGCTCTAATGCTAGATTTTTAATTAATGCAGTTAATGCGGCCTTTGAAGCACAATAGCTTCCCATGTTTATCCTCGGCGTTTGTGCCGCATTGCTGCCAACAGCAACAATTGAACCTCGGCGGCACTGTTGCATTCTTTTTGCAACTGCTTGGCACAGATAAAATGGTCCATGGCAATTCACAGCAAACGTGTTCTGCCATTCAGTATTGCCCTGCTCTAAGATTGAGCCCATATGCAAAATACCAGCGACACTGGCTAAATACTCAATATGGCCCAGTTTATCCTCAACCACCCCAACTACATCGTTTACATTTTCTTGACTAGACACGTCTAAATGTATTTGAAATAGATTGGCAGTTTGCTCAACAAGCTCGGACGAGCTAAAAGCAATATCTGCAGCAACAACAATCGCTTCACGAGCAACCAGTAGTTCAACCACAGCCTTTCCTATTCCTTGATGTGCGCCTGTGACTAAAACTACTTTTCCGTAAAACTCATTAGGTGAAGGCATTTAGTAAACCTCATCCATAATAACGTGACGCTGTTCATGATAAGTCTCCTCATCTTGCCCACGTCGCCAATAAGGAATGGCATAGAGTTGTTTTTTGCTCAGCCCAAAATCCTGAATCAACTGCTTTCTACAGGCAAGCACAGCACTGTTTTCACCAGCAATAAAAGCACTCATCGATGTTGCATTATTTGGGATCGCTGTATTCGCTATTGCTTTTGCCAGCTGAGTAGAATCGCCTTTCTTGCGCTCAAACCAGTGAATTTCAACCCCACTCGGGGCTGAGATAAAATGCTTATCTTCTAAACTGTCTAACTCTATAAATACTTTCGCAGTAACATGAGACTCGAATCCTTCAACTAAAGCACTTATCGCGGGAACTGCGGTCAAATCACCAGCTAAGATGTGCCAATCAGCTTTTGCAAGAAGGGGATCAGGACCACCTGGACCTGCAACACCAATCTCTGAACCAACTTTGGCATTAACAGCCCAACCCGATGCTGGGCTACTCTCTCCATGTACTACAAAGTCAATATCCAATTCATTACTGTGAGAACGGTACGCTCTTACCGTATATGCACGTGTGATCGGTTTATTGTCAGGCCATTTGATTTTGCCCGTTTTGTCTCGCACTGGTAGCTCTAAAGTGCCGCTTTCACGATTAGCAAAAAAGAGCTTAATATGTGCCCCATGATAGCCATCAGGAAAACCCAATAACTCCTCACCAGAGACAGTTATACGTAAAAGGTTTTGTGTAATATAGCGTTTTGCCACGCAATAAACGCGTCGAGGGCCACTTGGTTTAATAGGCTGTCGCTGAGTCATGACAATTCCTTTTCAAGTTTTAGAAATGCAATTAATTTTTTTATATTTTGGAAAGCAACTAAGTGAGACGTCACATTGATTAATCCGCTGTCAAACGCATAATCAAGATAAATGGCTAAATCACTTTTAGTGAGAGACTCTAACCGAGTCTCGCTCGAACGACTTGCCGATTTAAAGTTCTGATTAAATGCTTCAAGCTTCATTGGTTCATGAGACTTTTGGCTTTGAGCTCTGAAAAAACTCGCTATGGCTAAATCATCTTCATCGCTCGATTGCTCAATGGTTTTTAACCAATCATCCAGAGGGACAAGTTCGAATGCAAAACCATATTCCTGTAACCACGAATATAATTGTGATAGAGAGACCAAAGTATCAGGGGTGACATTGAACACGCTATTTTGCGTACCATGTAGTGTTTGATCTGCCACAAATTTGGCGACCTTATCAACCGGGGTCCAGGGTTCAAAAACTGCTAGTTGGGGCAATTTAAGATGTTTCAAACCAGTCCTAAGAATGCGCCATACCAAATCGTTTTGGTTAATATAGCCAGTTCGTAGCGACCCTGTCACACGTGCCAATCTATATATTTTTGAAGTAATACCTTGTTGAATTGCCGTCTCAACCATCGCTTCAGACAACCACTTTGATTGTTGATAACCGTCATTTAACCCTGAATGTCGCGCAACAAACTCTTCAGCAAGGGGCGCACCATCAGTCGGTGCTACCGCAATAGTTGATACCTGATTAAAAGAAGCTGAAAATTTCTTTGCAAACATCAATAGCTGCGATGTCGTCGTTACATTGGCTGTTTTTAAACTTTTGTAATCTCGCAGAACAGACGTGTGTGCGGCGTTATGTAACACTTGAGTTACTTGATGACCAAGTAAATTGTAAGCTTGCTCATCAAGGCCTAAAAGTGGTTTAGCGATATCGGTAAGTAGAAACTCTACCCTAGAAAAGTCAATCGAGCCTATTTTCTGTGCCTGGAATGCACTTTGGAGCCTAGCTTTTGCGTGCGTAATATCGTTTGCTCTCACAGCACATACTATTTTCAAACCAGGTTGAAGTAATAAGCTCTTTAATATTTGCGCACCAACAAAGCCTGTAGCTCCCGTTAATAAAACCGTATTAACAGATCGTGAACTCATCTTAATAGGCGTAACTGATTGCAGCGCTTCTTTGAACTCTAATAAGTCTTTGTCTAGTTGAACAGCGACACTATTTGAGCCCTGCTGTTGATCTTCAGTATTACCCTCTAATGCGAAACTCAACTCTTTTAAAGTTGGGTGTGCAAATAAGAAAGCAACACTAACCTGCTTATTAAATAGCTGGCTCAGCCGAGCTGCAACTTGAATACATTGGAGTGATTGCCCCCCAATATTAAAAAAGTTGTCCTCAGCATTTTGTACTTCAATGCCTAAAACTTCTTGCCAAACTGCTGCAATGCTTTGTTCTAATTCAGTAAGAGAGCCATTAAGTATTTCGTAACTTTGGAAACCTTCGAGTTGTTTACGGTCGACTTTATTTGCAGGTGTTTTAGGCAATGATGAATGATTATGATACTGCCCTGGGAGCATTGCACTTGGTAGAGATAAAGCCAACGCCTCACGTAAAGTAGCTAAATTCCATTCGTATTCACTTACAATATGAGCGCAAAGCCCTTTTGGCTTTCCAGTGAGGTCCTTAATAATGGTCACTGCAGCTTCTTGGATCCCTTTCAAGCCAAGCAACACAGCTTCTATCTCTCCTATTTCTATTCGATAACCACTAATTTTTAATTGAGAGTCAGCTCTACCAATATATTCTAATTGCCCGTCAGGTAACATTCGAACAACATCACCTGTGCGATATGCATCGATATATTGTTGCTTTATTGGATGCCAAAATTTTACAAATGCCGCTTCGTTTTGTTTTTCTAAGCCCAAATATCCACTGGCTAAGCCTGCGCCTGATAACCAAAGCTCGCCTCGCTCTCCAAATTTTGCCAGTTGTCTCGGTTCCCTGACCACTAATGTCTCACGACCCGGTAAAGGATACCCAATAAGGCTGGTATTTGTATTGGTACTTAAATCGGTGAAAGTAGCAACTACAGTGGCCTCTGTTGGACCATACGTATTTAGCAATCTAATTGAGTTAGAAAATAGCTGGCACCAAGACTCAACACGTTGTCTGTTAACTGCTTCGCCACCAATGATGATGGTATGTACTGAAGCTGGCATGGTCGTTTTAGTCTCACAAACAAAGTGACAAAGCTCATGCCAATAAGCAGTAGGTAAGTCCAAGACTGTTATTTGCAACCTTTCGACTTCACTAATGAAACACTCGAATGAATTCAGCATTTCATCATTTCGCAATATTAATGTCGCACCCAAAGTTTGAGTAACAAAGACTTCTTCGATACAAGTATCAAAATGAAATGGTGCAAACTGCAATACGCGATCATCCTGACTAATGCCATAAGCAGTTTTAGCACCATTTACAAAACCTGAGAGTGCTCCTTGGCTTATTTGTACACCTTTTGGCTTACCCGTAGATCCTGATGTATAAATCAAATATGCCTGTTTAGAATCTGCCAGTTTAGTTGGCAAGTGTATGTCACCTTCTCTTACTTCAATTAAAGCTGAATCAACACTTAGTTTTGTTATATTTAATTCATCAAAAATCGTCAAATGTGCACTTGAAGCATCAACCAAAACCAATTCTGGAGAGGCGTCTTCAATAATCATTCGGTTTCGACTTAAAGGTGCATCAATATCGATAAAGACAAAGCGACATTCAGCTAATAGGACTGCCCACATTGCAATTATGGTATTCTGACTACGGGGTAAGGCCAACAAAATACAACTATCGGAGCGCGTCGTTATCTGAACTAATTTACTTGCCAGATGCGAAACTTTTTCAACGAGTTGTTCGTAACTTAAACTTTCCCCTTCTATACTCTGCAATGCAATTTTTGAAGGTGAAGCTTTCGCTTTTGCAAATAAGCTTTCTAAAACATTGCTCTCATCTGGCGCTTTTTGAGCCGAACATAAAGCAAAATCTGATCTCGTTACTCTTAAAGGCTGTGATAGTTGCGATGTAAAGTCATCTAAAAGTGTTATGAATGCTTTTTGCAACCCAATCAAATCTTCACAGCTATAACCGCTCTGATTTGCTTCTATTTCAAAACGGACACTACCATTACTCTGCATAATAAAAATGAAAGCAATATCTTCAACCGGCCCAGCAGATAATGGATGATTAACAACTCGACTCCCTTCACACGTTGCATTACGCTCAAAAGGTAAAATGTTAACAACAGGACCAAAAAGACGTTTAGGGATAAGACCCTCATTGCTTTTAGCTCTTAGATTTTCATATCTAAAGCGAAAATGTCGCCTTGCCTTTTGGAGCCTTTTACTTACTTGGACGAGTAACTCAGCAAAATCAACACACTCACTAAACAACACCTTAATTGGTACTATATTCATGTGCATACAAGGTGTATTGGCAGCTTTAGAAGCAATGCGATTGGCAACAGGCATACCAATGATGGTTTTTTCGACGCCTGTTTGTTGATAAGTTAGGTAACTAACAGCTGTAAAAAGTAGTTCTGACCAATTACTGTTTTTTTCTTTTGCGAGCGTGTCTAAGCTCGTCAGTTGCGACTTATCTATAAATGCAGTTACTTTTAGCTTTTCCGCATTACCGTTAAGCGGTTGTTGCGTCAAAGTGACTGCATTGCCAAAAAAGCTGAGTTCTTCAATCCAGTAATTCTCATCCTTTTGGTAAGCATTGCTATTTTTATATTTTATGTCTTCATCTATTAAAGCCTCATATTGCGCTATGTCAGAGACAACCTCATTCCCTTCATAAGCATTTAACACACGATTAGTTATTAATGAAAAACTAAACCCATCCAGCGCGATATGATGCGCTCCCAAAGCCCACAAAAACTTATTACTATTAATACGGATCAAGATGTGACGGTACAAATCTCCCTTACTTAAATCATAAGGCTGCATTTGCCACTGAGCTAAAAATTGCTCTGCAGCAATCATTGGCTCACTTTGGTTTGATAGGTCTAGGTAATCTCCATGTTTAGCCGTTCGTTCAACCGCATTCAACATGCTTTGAACTGGTAAACCTTGGTTTTGCTCGAAGCTAACGTTTAACGATGATGTTTCTTGTAAAACTCTAGCAGCTGCCAGCAGAAATAATTCAGCGTTCACAGCTGTATTTAATTCAATATACTCGGCGGTATTGTACCGAACACTACCAGCGTGTTTAGCTTGGCCAAGCCAAATACCTAATTGCGCTGCAGTTAAAGACTTTTTTATCATGCAATCACAGCCTCTAACTGAGATCTAGTTTGCATGATTTCATGCCAATCGCGAATTGAAGCACCTTCAGAGAGCTGCTCTAAAGTTATATTGATACCTTGAGCGCGCCATTTCTCTAATAAAGTCATTACTCTTATAGAGTCTAAACCTAGGTATAATAAATTTTCTTCAGGATCGACCTCATCTACCTCTATATTTAAAATCTCTGCAACCGCACACTGTAGAGATGGTATTGATACTAAGCCTCTTTTATTGTTTCGATTTTCATGATCAACGCTTAAGCTTGCTTTTAAGTCTTCTAAAAGTGCAACTTGACCGCACCGTGAAGAAATATACCCTATAGCCTGTAGGTGTTCTTCGAGGCTAAAGTCAGCGATTGCATCTGCAACCACAAATGCTTTTATGTCATACATGAAAGCATCTAATGCGGTCGATAAAATTCCGATATGTGCGTAAATCCCACAAATCAACAGCTGATCTCTTCCTTGTGCTTTCATGTCATCCAGCAAACTGCTTCTTTTGAACGCACTATAACGCCACTTGGTATACACCTTGTCACCATCTTTTGGCGCAATCGTTGAAAGAATACTGGTGTCTCGATTTGTTAACCCACTGCCCCAAAAGTCAGTAAGCAATGCTCTGTCCTCAGGCTTTTGATCAGCAGGTTGAGCTGTATAAATAACCGGAATGTTAGCTGCACGAGCAGCCGATATCAGTGCATCTATATGCTTAACTAGTTTCTTTACGAGTTCACCTTCAACATCGTAAAAATTAACAAAGTAAGACTGCATATCATGAACTAATAGGACAGCCTTATCAGGATCAACTTGCCAATTTGTCTTATTTTCTGAGCAGCATTGAGGTAACGCATATGATTGAATGCGAGGGATCGCCATAATTTCTATTCCTTATTAAACGCTTTTAATTGGAGCAAGTAGGTTTTTGATATGTTCGCGAAGTGCACGTTTGTCGACTTTACCAACCTTTGTTTTCGGTAAAGCGCTAATAAATTCAAATCGATCAGGGTACTTATAGTCAGCTAAGCCTTTGCTTCGAATAAAGCGATTCAAAGCAACTTTGGTTAATGCATCTCTATCATTTTCACGTTTAACAACAAATGCGCATACTCTCTCACCTAGAAGGTGATCAGGCATTGCGACTACAGCACAGTCGTGCACATCAGGGTGAGCGAGTAATTGATTTTCAACTTCCTCAGCGGCGATTTTTTCACCACCTTTATTTATTTGGTCTTTATCACGACCTTCTACAATGATGTTCCCACAATGACTCAACTTGACGAGATCACCACTGCAATAAAAACCATCTTCCGTAAAGGCTGTTAAATTGTGCAACTTTGCATTTAGATACCCTTTGAAAGTATATGGTCCTTTTGTCGTTAACAAACCAACCTCATTTTGGGAAACAGTCTGATTATTTTCATCTACAATTTTGATAACGTCAGCTTCACTCATAGGCCTGCCCTGAGTGTTATGTCTTACCCAGTCATTGTCATTTAATCTCGTATAATTAACCAAGCCTTCAGCCATACCAAAAACTTGCTGAAGTATTACCTTGAACTCATTTTCTAACTTGATTGCCAATGTAGCACTCAATTTTGCGCCCCCAACTTGAATGACTTTAAGTGAACTAAGGTCATGATGACTTCTCTCATGAGAGTCCAACCAAAGTGCTACAGCTGGCGGAACCAGTGAAGTCCAGTTAACTTGGTGAGCTGAGATCAAAGGGAAGCAACTACTTGGAGAAGGGTTTGATGCACAAATTAAAGTGCCGCCAGCATAAAATACACCCAACGCCCCAGGTGAACTTAATGGAAAATTGTGCGCTGCAGGAAGCGCACACAAGTATCGTGTATTTTCATTCCATTGACATATTTCAACACTCTGCCTGACGCTATAGAAGTAATCATTATGCGTTCTGGGGATTAACTTGGGAGTGCCGGTGCTACCACCGGACAATTGGAAAAAAGCAACATTTTCAGCATTGTGCTTACGAAATGGAACAGATTCAAAATCATCAAAGCTTGCAGATGCATATAACTTTTTACTGATATTGGGCGCCCAATCAGTATTTCCTCTCAGTAAAACATGGCTAAGGTTTGATGAATCACTTTGCAACTTTTTAAAAAAAGAATCATTTTGAAATAATGAATGTGTTGCATCAGCAATGACTAGAGAAGGATTAAGCGCACCAACGTAGTGAGTAAGCTCTAATTCATTATGATTCATAAGCGCATTAACAGATAAAATTGCTAATTTTTGCAATGCGAAAAATACAACATAAAATTCGTAACAATTAGGTAATTGGACAATTGCAGTATCGCCTGCTTTGAGCCCTTGCTTAGCTAAATATCCAGCTAATCGGGTTGATTCTTTATCTAAACAGCCATATGTCTTTTCGATTCCATTGTCTATAACAGCTATTTTCGCTGGCGAATTTTGAACTTGACGCTCTAATATCTGGCATAACTCCTCATCAATCCAATAGCCACGACTACGGTAAAGCTTAGCTTCTTCATCAGACCATTTGATACAACTGTTTAACATGACAACCCTTTAAAAAATAAATTTCAAAATTAATTTCTAATAAAGCCTTGAATAAACAAAACCAAAAAACAACTTAAAAATCAACTTGTTACAAAATTAAAACTACGTTATATTTTTTTATAACAATCTAAAGACGAATCATTTCGCAATAAATTTAGAAGTTTTTTAAAGTTTTTATGGAGGCCTAAATTAAGAGTTAGAAGTTACACAACCGCAACAACTTATGAATTTTTTCATTGACACAAGGAAATGATGAGAATTAGGATCTAAACGATAATAATTTACATTAGCGGTTTATTTAAGGAAATAGAATGACTGTTACTCGAACTACAGATTTGCAAAAAGCAGATCAACATTGGTCAAAAATAATTGAAATACAAAGAAGGAAATTAATCACTTATCTAACTTCAATATTGAACTGTCAGCACCTAGCTGAAGATGCTCTTCAAGAAACATTTATTAGGCTTTCTCACACGTGTGAATCTGTTGACTCTGTATCCAATCATTCCGCATATTGCTATCAAACAGCCAAAAATATTGCGATTGATATGTTGAGGAAAAAAAATAAAGAGAATTGGATAAGTATTGAAAATACTGAGTACCTTCAATTTATTGATGAGCATGAAAATCTTGAAGAAAACTATATTAAACAGAAGCTTAACAAACGTATGGTACAAGCCGTTAACCGACTATCTAATCGGCATCAACATATATTAAGCTTATATAAAAGAGGCGGATATAAGCAAAACGAAATTGCTAAAATATGTGCTATTTCGCCAACGTTAGTCAATTTCACACTTCAAGAAGTGGTAACTACTTGCAAAAGGGCTGTCACACATTAGGCTGTCCACTATAGTTCACATACTAAGTCATTGCGTTCATTTTTTGCCTTTAAAATAAGCATCCAGTTTTATATTTAAGCACTGGGTGCTCCAAAAAATACTAAGTTTAATTATCAGCTTTTTACAATTATCTTATTCCTAATAAAACACACAACGTTTACAATAAATAATAAATTATCATTAGTAGATTCAATACAATGAGCTTATATCCTTTGATGGTACTGTTTAGCACCATAATCTCACCAGAGGTGTTGATAAACTTTGCCGAGCTTGAAAAGAATGCTCCCAAGCAAGCGCTGACCGAATATCAAAGGCGCAAAGACAAATACCAGAATACCTTTAATGAAGACGCACTCCAGTTTCATCGTATCGCCATTAAAGCTGCTATAAATTTGTACGACTGGCAAAGCTTTACAGACATCATAACTACTTTAAAAAAGAAGCAGTTTAAAGATGTAACAAACCTAAAAGCCATGCATATTATTAATGATATTGGTGTAGCGTATAGACAAAATAATCAGCATCAAGATGCAATACAGCACTTCACATGCGCCTTAACTCAGACCACAAATATAAATTATGCTGCAGCAATAAAGGCTAATATTGCAACAGCTTACCGAGTTCAAGGGCAACCTTCTATCGGATTTCGATTACTGGATTCAATAGAGTTCAATGTTTTAGATGCCAATATAAGCACTGGTATTCATATTGTACGTGGTAACATTGCCCTGCACATTGAACAAACAGATAAAGCCCTTAGCTATTTTTTGGAGGCCTATAAGTTATTTAAAATACAAAATAAACACAGGGACTCGGTTCGACTTACATTCTCTATATTGACTACCGCACTCATCAAAAAAGACCTTGCTCTATATAAAAAATATCGAGTGAATATAGAAAATAAAATTCTCGAATATGCAATTAACAATCATGACTATTTGCTTTTTTTAGATGAAGTTGAGCATGCGATAGCCGTCGAAAATATATCAAGTTTAAAAACACACCACATATCAGAGCTGGTTAAGCTTTTAATGAATCATGACGATGCAAGTGAAAACGTCAGGCTACTACTTGAATCTCTGAACCTAAAATCTCTTGTACCGCCAGATCAAAAAAGACTCCCAAAAGAGCCTTTACTTGAGCCTAATTTAGCATCACCTTGGTGCGAAGGAATGAAATAATAAGAAGAAGAGGCAACATTGCTTGCCTCTTTAAAAGTTACAGAACTAACTTCCGTAACCCCTTGACAACTTTTGCAATATCAATAGACGTATCATTACAAAACACAATTGAAGCATATTTTTTCTCTGGAATACGCTCATAGTTTGTGATTGTACCTAACCAACCACCACTATGATGAACAATTGTAAAACCACCCTTTTCACCAATAAATTGTCCGTTTGCGTATTTTTGACTTTCCATGGTGATTTCAGCATTATTTGGACGCATAAACTGCAAAAGAAGCTCTTTCGGCTTCTTGCCTAATGTAGGGTTATAGAAATAAGCGTCCCATTTGGCCATATCTTCTATATTAGTGTGTAAGCCGCCATCACCAACCCAAAATAAGTTAGTCATGCTGGTAACATATTTTCCATCTTCATTTTTACTGTAACCACTTGCACGATTTTTAACTATCTCTGTAGGCTTATCGCTAAAAAAAGTATTACTCATGCCCAAAGGTTTAAAAATTCGCCTTTCACTATACTCTCTTAAGCTCTCACCTGAAACGCGCTCTACCAGCATCGACAATACAAAGTAAGCATAATTACTATAGCTAAATTCTTGATTAGGCTTGTTTCTAAGTGGCATGGTTTTTACGTAATCGTAAAATTCCTGAATGGTCAAATAGTCTTCATTTCCTAAACGAAACTCACCGCCCATAGTGGATTTAAGTTTAAGTGCGTCTTTGTCTAGTTCAGCATCGACAAAATCATAATCTCCCATCCCCGAAAAATGACCCAACATGGCATTGATAGTGACTGGTACTTTATAATCTCTCAGCTCTGGCAAGTATTTTCTGATATCAGCGTTTAAGTCGATTTTTCCTTCATCAGCCAATAACAACACTGCCATCCCTGTAAACTGTTTTGATACAGAAGCGATACGATGTACATGTGAACCATCTAATGGCACATTTAATTCCATATTCGCCAAGCCGTAACCCGCTTTATGGATCAGCTTACCGTCTTTAATTACACCCACACTACAACCCGGGTTGGTTGATTTAATATTTGCAAACACATTATCTATTTGCGTTTTGGTGGGCACATTCGCATGTGCAATCGAGCTGACTAGTAGTCCAGATATAGCCAGAGTAAGAAGCTTAATTCGCATAACTATCCTTGAAATATCATAAATTTAAATTAACTCACTGTACCGCTTATTAATAATTTTGAGCAATACTAAGTTTGTAACAAAGCATTGGGGTTGATAGCAGGCGTAATTATTCTTTTTTATTTCCACAAAAAAATGGCTCAACCAGTTTCCACTCGTTGAGCCACAAAACATCGTATTAAAAACCACTCACTTTAGCGCTGTTACCAGCTTTAAAATATCGCTTTCGTCATTATAAATATGCGGTGAAACACGTATCCCATGCGCTCTAGTATCGAGGCTGATCCCCGCTTGAGTACATTCAGCCATTGCAGCTTCTATACCCATTGTCGGATTTATAATCACTGTGCCACTTCGACGATTCCTATCGTGCGGGGAAACCACTTGTTCGCCCAAATGTTGAATAAGTAAATCTATTAAATTTTGGTTATGCCCTCTTAACTTGTCGCCAAGTTGGGCAAAATAATCAATACTGTGCGAAGCAAAAGCGTAAGGCGCAACACTCGGCGTACCGCCCCAGAACTTTAAGGCGCTGTCGTGGTAAGCAAAATGGTGAATATCGAACTCAAACGGGTTTTCATGAGAAAACCAGCCTACGTCTTTTGGCGCTAATCGCTTAATATGCCTCTGATTAAGCCATAAATAGGCGGCCCCTGGGCCCCCACATAGCCACTTTACACTTGAGCCAATCATGAAATCGGCATCAAGCTTATTTAAATCTAAAGGTATAACCCCTGCTGATTGCGCAACATCTATAATACTTAGGGTTTGATTGGCTTTGGCAAACTTTACAATGTCATTGACAGGCGCGAGCTGCCCCGTATTTGAGTAGGCTTGGCTAACAAAAACTAAATCAACATCGGCAGTTAAATGTTGCTGCCAAACGTCAATTTGTGTGATGTTTTCGTGTTCAGGAATATAGCGAATTGTCACCCCGGCTGGCAGTGCTTTTTGCATCGCAAACCCCATACTTGGGAAGTCTTGTGCGCTCATTAGCACGACACTATTTTCGTTTAGCTCAGGCAAAGCCATTATGAGTTTTGTAAGTCCACTCGATAAATTAACTTGCGGGCAAAACTGCATAAATGATGAGTTAAACAGTCGGCCCAACACCTGTTGAAACTCTGTAATAATTGCCAGCCAAGCTTGCCAAGGCTCTTTGCCCGAATCTTGCCATGGTGATAAATAGCTTTGTTTAAAGTGGTTTTCGGCACTTTTTAGTGGTCTACCAACCGAGTGATTCAATAAGTAGGTGTCACTCGGTAATACAAAATCTTGCTTCATCAGGTTATCTACTTAAAGTGGTTTTGAGTTTTTGAATATCGTGGTAACGAGTAAAAATATCATCTCGCTGATTAGCGGCTCGGCGATCACGAAGTTTTTCGAGTGAACCAAGTAACACTGACAGTGGCGGGCCGCTGGCAGTCACTTTATCTAGGTGCTGCTCTGCCATAGAATTTGAAGGCTGGGCAATATACTTTTCAACTAACTGGTTATGATGTTGGGTAGCGCCTTTTCCATGTAACTCGCACACTTCTAAAAATAACGTCACATTCTCTTGATACCAAGAAGCGCTATGTTGGCTTTCAAGGTTTAAAAATGAGTCCATCAAACTCGTTCGACGCATGCAATCGCGTAAAATTTGCTGATCTTCTGGCATCATATACAAGAATTTATCCACCAGCATTTGTGAGTAACTGGGCTCATTGGCAACACATAACCCGAGCAGCATATCGATCACATTAATGCCAGCAAAATCACCAGCATTAGCACCACGATAAACCTGAGAGCCAACACGGTGCGGTTTGTAATAAGGCCTTACACAGTAAAAAAATCGGTCTGTGTCGAGCTTATCAAACAACTCTTGGTTAGAGTCAATCACATCTTGCAGTGCATATTTAGCAACTTTTAATAAATCGCCCGTGATTGGGTGCGATACGCCCAGCGGTAAGATTTTTAACAAGGCATCAGCTGCGCGTTTATAGGCCAAAATGCCTTTAGTGTTGTAATCAACAAAGATTTTTTCGTCTGCGAGATCGGTAAAGCGTTTATACACGCCATTGACCGCGGTGTTATGTGTCGTCAAATGCGCGGTCGCAAAACGAGGGGTCACGCCTATCGACGCACCAATATGCATGGCCAATGTAGAAGCTTCAACTAGGGGGGAAGTACGCTCTCGACTCGGCTCTGTGATTTCATGTCGTCTGCAAGCAGCCATATATAGGCCAACATTGCCGAGCAAATCAAAGGCGTTGTCAAACCCTTCATCGGTATTGCCTTCAACAACTAAAGTTTTGATCAACTCTGTGCCTTCTGCCTGCAATTGTTGCTTTAATACTTCACCGACATCTTCAACATTCGCTTTGTCTTCTTGCTGCCAATATAAGGTTTCGAGCTGTGAGTTTATCTCGCAGAATGAACTGCGGATCCAAGCATCAAATTCTCGTGTACACGCTGTCATAATTTTTTATTCTTATTGGTATTGATAAATTAATAGTAGCAGTAGGCTGTGATAAAAATTCACCAATAAACTTGATCATTCCGCCCTCAATGAGTGATATTTAACAAAATAATAATAAAAACAAGTGAAATTCACTAATATGCGTGTTGATAGTAAAGATTTAGCCATTTTAAACCTATTACAATATCGTGGCCGAATGACAACCACAGAAGTGGCGCAACAGGTTAACTTATCCGATACCCCTTGCCTAAGAAGGATAAAAAAGCTTGAACAAGAAGGTATTATTAAAGGCTATCAGGCCATTCTAGACCGAGAAAAACTTAACCTATCGATTTTGGTGTATGCCCTAGTCAGGCTAAATGCCAATTCAGATAAGCTAGCCGATGAGTTTGAAAACGAAGTAGAAGCCCTTGAGCAAGTGATGGAGTGCTCGGTGATCACTGGTAGTAATGACTATTTACTGAAGATAGTCGCCAAAGATTTAAGCCACTACGAAAGCTTTGTGAAGAAGTCTTTGGGGCAAATCAGTAGTATCGCAGCAATTGAATCCACCGTGGTGTTAAAACAGACTTTCTCGCGCAATCAGTTGCCTTTGAAAACACCGTAAAAGCTTGGTCTTAGTTAATAAGTTACTGCACTTGCTTTGAAGCAACTTCTTTTAGTTTATCTAAAATGACTTTTTGGTTTCGATTATCAACAAAGGCAATTTGATTTGAGCTGAATACATTTTGCTGAGTGTCCATCGCATACATTTGCACGCGCCCTGTGCTGCCCCAAAATGTGTTGATCAATGCCTGATCTTCACTCGGAAAAGAAGAAAGCTCTAAAGAACGGTAACTCAACATATTGGTAGAAGATGGTAGTAACTCAGATTGATCTGAATAGCGTTGCTGCTCGAGGCGAATATCAACATAGTTGTTATCACTAATTTGCACTCGCATCAGTGCTAAAGGCCGCAGCGATGTGCTTGCTCTACCCGAGTTCGACACCACTGCGTCCACAGTAAAAAACGTATTTTGCTCAAACTGCTGATTTTTTAGTTTTTGCAATTGTGTTTCGATATTGCGAATATCATCTCTTAAACGCTCATGGCGATTATTCGACTCGCTGATCACATCGGTTATATCTTCTTTTACATCGTTAAGCAGAAATGCCAATGCCGCCAGATTGAGTGCGGGCTCTGCTTGGGCATTAAATTCCATTTGCGAATAATCTCTTGTAATGGCTAACACTTGATTTTCAAAGTATTGCGCTTCGGCGTCATCAATGTGATTACTCAAATCCCAGCTTTTTAACTCGCTGACACGAAACTCATCCAACGGGTACTGTTGATTGGCAGGATCTAAATAAGCGTCTATTCGCTCTATGCTTTGTAGTAATTTCGTTTTTGTGATTGAGATATTTTTAAGGTCTTGTTTTGCTTTATCGTAGGCAGTAAATAGAATGTCGAGAGAGAACTCAGGAAAATCTATTTTATCGCCCCTCTGCCCCAAGTAATTAAATTCATACAACAAATTTTCAGGAATATAAGGTTCGAGCATTTGCAATTCATCGGTATCAAGAGCGACCTTAAAGCGGTCCGATTCAACTCGACTAATTGCAGTGATCTCAATAGCCACATCTGAGGTTTCTACAAAGTAAATTTGCCACACGGGTACTGCAGCCGCAGACAAAATACCAAGCCCACCTAGTACAATGCCCTTTAAATGACTTTTAGCTTTGTCTAAAAACCCTGTTTTTAGGGGCTGCTCAGTTTCACTGTTCTCTTTGTCGACCATGATTTAAGTACCTTTTAAAAACACAAACAAGGTTGAAAAAAGACCGCTCAAGAGAGCGGCCAAACCTGCGTTTTGGGAAGTGCCAACAAAGGCCGCATCCTTGCGCGGAACGAATTCTGCTCATGCTGAATCTCGCTACTCCTTTAACTGGTTGGAATTTAATAATACGTATTAACTTTTCAATTAAATCGGTGAAATACACTACTTTTAGAAGTTTTATTACGAAGGTTATGACTGTATTTTTTAGAGCTATGAGTCTAATTATTTTTATTAAAACACCTACATTTACTTAAAAATGAAATCACGTTCACAAAAATGGTACTTTACTCTCAAATAACAATAGTACCCATTCTCATTTATATCATCACCTGATAGTATGCGCGGCTTTTAAAATCAAACTGGTGAATTTTGGAACGTTATTACTCTGAAGTGTTAAGCTATATCGCTCGCTCAGTTGGATGCAAAGACAAAGCTCAAAATATTGTTCAAGAAGCTTATACACGACTTTTGAGCTACAAACGCAACAACCCAAAGCAAAATAAAACCCAAGAACGCGCACTTTTTTTCAAAGCTGCAAAGAATATTGTTATCGATCAATATCGAAAAAATCAGCATATTGCAGAACCTGATGAGACAGAGATTATTGCTCCGAGCTTTTACGAACCAGAAGCCAAATTAGCGAGTCAACAGCAACTCGTCCTTCTTAATCGGTGTATAGAATCTTTACCAACAAAGACAAAACAGGCCTTTGTGCTCTATAAATTCAAAAACCAAAGTCAATCTCAAATTGCCGAGCAAATGGGGGTTTCAGTGAGCATGGTTGAAAAACACCTTGCCACTGCAATGCTGGCTTGTCGACAAGCATTAAAAAAACAATAAGAGAACCAAAATGGACCGACATAATTTAAGCATTCAACAGCAAGTGGACCGTTGGTTAGAACTTGAAAGGCAAGGGCTAAACCAACAACAAGCTCTCGCCCTACAACATTGGTTAGATGCTGACAGTAAACATTTTCTCGCCTATCAAGAAAGCAAACAAATTGAGCTATTATTGAGACAATTTTCTGAGCAAGACGTTCAAAGTTTTGAGCAAAGTATTACCACTTCGCACCAATCAACACAGAGTGTTTACCAAAATACTTGGGCAATCGCAGCATGCTTTGCACTTCTCAGTATTTGCTTGTTTAGTTATTTAAACTGGCCGACTCCTTTAAACCCTGCTGCTTTTCAAGCAAGTTATCAAACTAAACGCGGTGAAATCACGGATTTCAAATTACCAGACCAGAGTACGCTCACACTCGATGCAAAAGCCTCTATTTCTGTTGATTTCGATGACGAGCAAAGAGTAAATAAACTCCTCAAAGGCCGCGTTGTGTTCGATGTAGCAAGCGATAGAGCTCGTCCTTTCGTAATAGAAACAGGCAACAGCACAATTACCGTATTAGGCACGCGCTTTTCGGTAGATAGAAAATCTAATAGCACTCGGGTAATGGTTGATCATGGAAGAGTAAGCGTGCAAAACAAACATAAGCGTATTGAATTAAACAAAGGGGACGTAGCTACAATTAATGCTTCTGGTATTGAAGTAAGCAAATTTGACCCCGAACTCAATCTCGTCGATGCGTTTAAACTAGGTCGCTTAATGTTTGATAACACCCCCCTTATTGAGGCGCTCGAAACCTTTAACAGACATCATGATTTTAGCTATACCTTAGCAACCAAACATCACGACGATTTAGTTATTTCTGGTACTTTTTCGGCCTCAGAGCTAGAAAACTTCATCAATTTGTTACCTCACGTCTTACCTATTGAAATAAAAAATATTAATAATCATATAATTATAAGCAAACGGTAATTAGTTTAAAAAACTTAAATTTTTATTGAGGAGTTCTCATTCTCATTCGTTTTCATAATAGGTAATTTATTTGGACGTATAAAAATGAGAACTCGCGCAGTATTTAACACACAACTCACTCCCCTCGCATTTGCGCTCGGACTAGGCCTTAGTTTACCCTCAGCAGCACAAGATCAAATTTCAGTTTATGAGTTTAATCTATCAACACAGCCTTTGAGCCATACCCTCACTCAAGTTGCTAAAACAGCAAGTATGAATTTGATCGCAGATGCAAACCTGTTAAATGGCCTACAAGCCCCTGCGCTTCAGGGTGAGATTAGTCTAGATCAAGCATTAGAGCTAACCTTAAAAAACAGCAATTTAACCGCGCGTATTATCGACAACAACATCATCATTAAAGCCACTGTTCGTGCACACTCTTCATCAAAAACCAGAGCAAGACACTCAAGTTTTATACCTGATGGCTCTAATAAAGTACAAGATGACATCGAAGTGATTGAAGTCAAAGGTGATAAATTAAATATGCACCGAGAGCAAATCGCTCGTACTAAAGGTTTATCAAACTCAGATATCTTCTCTAGCTTTTCAGGCATTGAAGCTAACAACTTACGCAACGAAGCAGGCGCCCTTGATATAGGTATTCGCGGTGTACAAGGTGAGGGTCGCGTGCCAATCTTTATCGATGGTAGCTTACAATCAACACATACCAACCGAGGATATATGGGCACTTCTGACAGGACCTATATAGACTCAAACCTTATAAGCAAAGTAAATATCGAAAAAGGTGCATCAGCAAAAGCATCACCATTTAGTTCTGGTGCAATTGGCGGCATGGTGAGTATTCGCACGCTAGATACTAAAGATATTCTCAAAAGCGATGAAAAGCTTGGCGCGTTAGTCAAAATAAGCACCCATAACAACAACAAAATGCCAAATGTTCCTGAAGGGTTTGGCATACAAAATTATTATGAAGTCAGCAATCATAATGACACACTCGATTTTAATGGTGGAAGCTTCACGATTGCGACAGCTTATGAAAAAAATAACCTTAAAGCTGTTTTAGCTTACAGTAAGAAAGAAGTGGGCAATTATTTTGCTGGTAAGAATGGCTTCGAAGACTTTGTTGAAGTTCATCATCGCTCAATGTTGGTGCCACCAAAAGATGCAAATGGAAACCCGCTTGACGTACCACTTTCAGAATATGTGATAGAAGAAGGTGTTATTTTAAGGCCACCTCCGGTAAATAAAAATGGTGAGGTAGTCAATACAAGCTTCGAAAGTGACTCTTACCTAGCCAAGCTAACTTATGAGTTTACTGATGAACAGTCACTTGAGGTTAATACGCGATTTCACAAACAAAAAGCCGGCGAAATGCTTGCTTCATATTGGTACAAACAGCGCGCTGGCGATACCAAGTATTGGAAAGAAACAAATGAAAATGGTGAAGAGGAATGGTTATCTGAAGATATTCCTGACGGGGTAGAAACAATGCCTCAGTGGGAACCAGGATCCGCTCATGTAAATAGCACCAGTGCATTGTATCGTTTTGTGCCAAGCGATAACCCATCTATCGACCTGAGTGTAAATCTATGGCACACAAGTGCGAGACTTCATCAATATAACTCTTTAGGCAGCAATCTTGGTCAAAATGCGGGACAATATTTTCATCGTGTAAGAAATAAACGACATGGCGTTAGTGCATTAAACTCCACTTCACTCGCTGTGGAAAGTACGCCTATCACATTAACTTATGGTTTATCTTGGCAATCAGAGACGCTTTCTCCGCATAAGGATTGGAAGGACAATTTTAAACAAGATTGGCATTCTGATGACTTTAACCTCAAGCCGACTTCACGTCATGGTGAACAAACGAAACGGGCTATATTTGCTAATGCTCAGCTAGATCTTTCTCCGGTTGAGTTGGCTTTTAACATCAATCACCATGACTCTGTGAATAGAGATTATCTGGTTGATAATACACTTAAATTTGATGGTAAAACCGATCTCACTATTCAGGCTAAATATCACCTGCTGGATAACACTGCGATCAAAGCCAAATATAGTAAAGCGTATAGAATGCCAAACTTGTATGAAACTACGGTATCAGGGGAGGTATTCTCTTACTCTAATGAGTATCCAATCACTCCTGAAAAAACAAACTCTTATGATGTCGGTTTTGAGAGCAAATTCACAAATTTAATCACTAATGGCGATAAGTTGATTTTATCGGGCGAATACTTTTATACCAATATAGAGAATATGTTAGCGACAGGCTTCTTACCAAAAGCTGATAAACCAGCTTGGGATCTGAAGCTGACTTTCATTAACTATGATAAGTTCGAGCTGCCAGGCACTGAGTTTGGAATTCATTACCAAAGCGACGTATTTTATAGCAAACTTTCGTATACAAAATATTCAAGCGTTACAATGTGCTCAGAGTTAATGGCACAAGCTGCAGAAGTTGATACCTGCAATAGTACTGGCTTTGCAGGCAGTCTCACGCCACTACGTGTGCCACCAAAGAAAAGTTATATCGCCATTTTTGGCACTAAACTCTTTAACGATGCTATCGACACTGGGTTCACCTATAAAAAGCACTCTGAAAAACACCATCCAGGTGGCTTTTTATCAGGCACAGGCGTTACCGCACTAGAGTATATTCCAGCAGGTTACCAGCTAGACTTTTATTTGGATTACACCTTTAGTGACGACATCACAGGCAATATCGCCATCACTAATTTAACTGATCAATACAAGGTCTCGACTGGCTCTATCGTTGCAATGCCTGAGCCGGGGCAAACCATTTCAATTGGCTTAGAGTTCAAACTTTAAGCTTCATAAATTTCGATAAGACCATTATTAAAATCATAAACCCGCACTGAGTGATAGATCTCACTCAGTGCAATCTTTTTCTTTGGAGCATTCATGACGACCGTCGCCCCTGCACTTTCTCGTGCGCAAAATTTAAAACTCGCTACTGCTGATGTTCATGACAATGTCGATAAAACTATCATGGCACAAGACCCATTTGCTAATACACAAAATTACCTCGACTTCTTACGCTTGCAATTTTACTTCTTGCGAGATGTCAGCGCTCTTTATGAACACTCGGAATTACTCGCGCTTATTCCTGATTTGACTTCGCGCCGTCGCCTAAGCCTACTTGAGCAAGACTTTGCAGATCTATCAACTCACTTGCCAGCCGCTTATTTACCGCCTTTCGTCACCATTAATACCAATGTCGCCACAGCATTAGGCTGGTTATATGTAGTTGAAGGCTCGAAAGTAGGAGCAGCCATGCTGGGTAAACAAGTCCAAGCAAAATTAAACTTTAATGCTGAACATGGTGCTCGCTATTTAACAGGCCCAGGAGCAGGTCGTGGGAGTGCATGGCGGGAATTAGTTCAACTCATTGACTCTGTTGAGTTTAATGAGCAGCAGGAACAAGCACTTATTGAAGGTGCTCGACAAGCGTTCACGCGTTTCCAAGCATTTCAGGCTCACGTGTACCGATGAAATTAAAAGCCGCCTTAGTCAATTATAAAAAAATAGCCCTACTGCTATGTGGGTATTTATTTGTCGCCCTTGGTGTGATTGGTATTGCCCTGCCCGTTATGCCAACCACTGTGTTTTTTATTTTGGCTTTGGCGTGCTTTTCTAAAGCGTCTCCCAAACTTGCCAATTGGTTACTCTGCCATCCGCGTTTTGGCAGTAGTCTAAGACAGTGGCAAACGCACAAGATTATTCCACTGAAAGCGAAAATTTTTGCCTCTACAAGTATCGCTATTAGTTATGCCATTTTGATTTTGCTTTCACCAGCGGCATGGCTTGCATGTGTCGCTGGCAGCTTAAAAATAGCCGTTGTGTCGTACATATTCTCACGACCTTCAAAGCAAATTTAAGCACTTTCTAAAGCCCAGTAAAGCTTCGCTTTTTTGGGCTTTATAACAACATATCAACCATCAGTTTAAAGCTAGGTACAAACATATAAAGTGTTAAAAACAATAACCAGAGCAAGATCAATAATTCAAACAACTTCATTTCTCTCTCCATAACGTTAAGTTGCCTAAAGACTGTTGTGTGTTAAAGGCGTTTAATCCTTTACTGGCAAGTTGTCTTGCTAACCAATCACAATGATAGTGCGCTGCCATATTTAATTGGTAGAACTGACTTTGCTTGAAGCCATTGAGGTCTCGAATAACAAACTCTTTGTCACCGCCCGCTAAACTCTGTGCTTGGCCTAATAAATATTCGGGTCTTAAAGCTAAACCATAAAGCAGTAGCCAAGACGACTCATCAAAATTTGCGCTTAGCTGCTGAAACGAGCAAGCTTCAGTGATAAGCGTTAACCAAACAGGTTCGCTATTCTGTTTTCGATTTAACTCCTCTAACCTTTGCTCCAAATTCTTAAAAAACTGACAGCTTCCTGGTTGTGAGCTAAATACCCCCCAAGGCGCTGTTTGTGGCATAGGCCGGTTTTGTTTAAAACTATAAATAGCCAACCAGGTACTTAGCCAAGCATGCAAGAGTGACTGGGTTGAATGAGGAGCAGACCAACTTTGTTGTAATACGAACAAACGGCAACCAAGCAATGCCAGAGGCGCGGAGCGCACCAGGTCGTGATAACGTTGTTTATAAATCACATCATTAATGGCTTTATGAATGAATTTACTGTTCTCAAGTGGCTTCAATAACGACAGAGTATCGTCAGGTTCCGAAATCGCTTCTGAGTCAAATATCTTGCTCTGCGCTTGAAGCTCATATTGCGTTTTTAACCTTTGAGTTTTCTGCGTGGCTCTATGGGCCAAACGCTGCTTAAAGTGATGCTTTAAATCTCCTCCCCCTTGCCAATCTACGTCGGTCAACGGGTTATAAAAGCACTGTGTTTGAGCAAATTGTGTATTGTGTTGAGCTATATTATTCACCGAAGTACTTGCGCTCACTTTACACAAGGTGACTTTACTCGATGTAGAGCTCGCGCTTTTTGACGAAGCTTCCATCCCCGGAAATACCTCGAAAGCCAAAGCACAGTTATTCGGCCCATAACGCAGTTCTGACTGACCTTTACGGGTCACAATTGGCTTAAAACTATAGCCATTAAACTGCCAAGATTCAGTCTGCTTACAGTGAGCAAACTGCTGGCTCGTCCCGTAACAGTAATAGGCTAACTCTTTAGCATCATTTAAAGGCATCCCCGCCATGATCCCAGCTACAAGCGTTGCGTAATAATGAAATTGCTGATCCATAGAAATCCTTTTAGGCCGCCTTTACTCATCAGTTACTTTAAGTGCCGGCAGCGCTAGCCGTTATTAACCGTTATACCCAATCGCAACGGTATCTGGGTTGCTACTGCGTAGTGATTCTACAAATCTATTAAGCACTTGATCTGCCGTGTCTTTATCTATTGGAGATTCATTGATATAAGGGTCTAGATCGCTACGAATATGACCACCAGTTAAATCATCTTTTTGACGTTGTACCACGATGGCGTTTATCGCTTGGCAGAACGCAAATGGATCTGTTTTACAATAAATACGATGCTGCTGTGCCACCTTGCTACCTTGCTGATAACGAGGTGCACAATACGACACCATATATGGTTGTACTGTGGGATCATTGCCAACTATGTCAGCACATGAGAACAACACAAAGTCTGTCGACTTAAACTCGTCCATGACTTGGTTACACATAGGTAAGTCGCCTTCGACGCCTAAGTTGTAATCACAGAAGAAGACATCAATCCCCTTCACTAGGTGAGACAGCATGGTATTGAACGCACTTTGCACATTGTCTGGAATTTGGTCATCTTCAGGTAGCAAACCGAATTCTTTTGATTCTACGGTTATGGCACTGCGCCAATGTGCCAATAGCTCAGGAGTATCACGTCCATCTCTATCTTTGTAAGCGACCTTATAGCCATTATCAAACAGCTCTTCGACTTCAGGTTGGTCGGTTAAAAATGCGAACTTGCGGCCATCTGCTGCAACGCAAGAGCAAAAAACTAGTTTAGTCATTCAGAAAACTCCATGATTTATATGTCATTTGTGTCTGAATGAGTTTAAAAATATTCTGATTATGTCACTTGGGTTAAAAGCCTAATTAGTCAGGCTAAATAACTCTTTTAACGAGAGGTTGACGGAGCCATGTTTGCCAGCGCTGTTGATGCGCAGCTAAGCATTCATTTAAATATTCAAAAGACAGGGTGCAAGGGACATAGAATAAGTGGTTAGGAGCCGAGTCCTTCAATTCATCAAGATTACCTGCTTGAGTGAAAGCACTCAACGGCTTAAATAGCGATTTGCTTTTTCCCTTATACATGAATTGTACAAAGGCATAGTCTTCACCTTTAGCTTGTACGGCTAATGCCAGCAAAGTATTTAAACTAATTTGCTCTTTTGCTGACTTGAATATTAATCGCGCTATCATCTGTTCAATAGACCATGCGTGCACCTCACTGAATACATTTTGTTGATAAGCATGTAGCAAATGAGCAAAAGTCAGTGATTGAATATTGCTGGTTTGTTTTAATAAAGGTAACACCACATTGAGGTCTGCCTTAATGAAAGTGTTAAGTACCTCCTTCGGACTGCTTAACCAAAAAGCGAGCTCTCCCAGGCTTACCTTCAATTTTTTTGCAATAAGCGGAGCGGTGATATTTACTTGCTCTATTGAATCTTCACTATGCGCGGTATTAAGTTCGTGTTTTAACTCTTTGCTCAGTTTGTTGCCTGATTGCCCACCAAAGCGTGCTTGCTTAATATCTTTGTGTGGCATTCCAAACTCAGATTTATAAGTGTGTTTTTCCAGCTGGCTTTGCTCGTTTAACTCTACCCTCTCTGGTTCAGGTCTATCTAGTTGTTTGTCGGACTGAGCATTTTGAGATTCACCGGTAAGCGAACGTGTTCCGTCGTTATCACTGTTACTAACAGAACTCATGGCCTCCGAGGGTAAACTGCACAACATAGTGGGTATTTGTGCAACATAGAATGCATAGGGGTTTGCAGCGCTATCAAAATGTGCCAACGGTGCGTCTGTTTCAACTGGTTGCTCTGCATCGCTATTCTCTTTTTGCTTTTCTAGCAACAAACCATCTTGTGGCTCTTTAGTTAAAGTACCCTCAACATGTGCCTTCTCGGCTTCTAATGTATCGTTTTTTTTGAGGCTAGAAGATTGGCAGTTATCAGTTGCTGAACGCTGAGTTATTCTTACTACTCTGATTGGAGCAAACTTGAATGGTCGAATGATCCTGACCCTAGTCGCTTGCTGGCGCTTTTTTTTATCTGTCATCTGAACTCCTCACCGTCGAAGTGCATAACACTTCGATGGATATAACATCATAACTTAACGAGCTAGTGCAGAAGTTAAACATGACATGGCGGCGTTAATGGCTTTTTGGACTGTCGCTTTTGCTATAATTTCTAAAGTGATAAGTTCAACCTCCAAAATCGCTTTTTCTCGTTCTAGCTCAGCTGTGAACTCATCTTCATTTATCTCGCCATTTAATTTAGCCTGCGCTAAAGCTTCAATCGATGCTTTCTGCGCATTCAACGCTTTTTGCAAAGGCCCAGACATTTGTTGTGCTTCGTCACCGACGACATTCAAGGCGGTGTCTAACATCTGTTTGTATAAATCATTTATGTTCATAAGGTTGTCCTTTTATTGCTGTTTTGCTTGTTCGCCACGGATCATGGCGAGGAAAAGTCGTTGATACTGCTGTTTACGCGTTTTGATCAAAAAATCTGAGATACTGTTTGTTTGCTGGTGCTGCTTTTTATCTTGTAGCCAAAGGTTTTGGATTATCTCCACCTGCTTGGTTGTTAACTCATTTAATTCTCTGACTTTTTGACGCATAAGCAGGGCTGATAACTCAACTTCAATATTGAGATAAGTGCTCTGACTAAAGTGAAAGGTACGCTTCTCTTTTGGCAGCTCACTCAGCTGTACGTAAAATCTATCGACTTTTTTAGCGACATCCATAATCTGTTGCTCAGTTTGCATATCAAAACTAGATACCATTTGCAGTGCACAGCCTGACGTCAAGCTGAGAATCAACAAGCTACCAATTACTACCAGCAGTTTTAACCAAGACTTAACCATATTACTTCTCCTCATTGCGGATTATCTTTGCTAAATACTGACTGAGTAACTGCTGGAAATCAGTGCTCGACATAGAAGGTGAGCTCGCAACTTGTTGCTGAATTGCCATTAGTTCTAGTGAAAGATGCGCCTCATATTCAAGCTGTTCAGACTTAAATTGATTCAATAAGCTCTGTTTGACGGTTTCTAGATCTTCTGGTTGTTGCGGTGAGATAAACGATTGTGCGGTATCAACAATTCTATCTAAAATGGTATAAACCAAGTTAGCCGAAAAGCCGCCCACCAAAGCCATGGTAATTTTCAAAGCAGCATGACTCATTCCACCGCCCATACCTGTGCTTTGCTCTGCGGTTTTGGCTACAGCATCTAAATTAATAGGAATAAGCTGAGTCAGAATAATGCCCGAGATTAAGCCAACCACGAATCGAACCCAATAAGAGCTCTCGTATTTCGCATCAAAACATCCAGCAGTCACATAACTATTTGCTTTAAATAGGGCCGAGAACGAGGCACCAATAGCCGCAGAGGCAAGCAATATTGCTTGCACATACAAAAGGCGAGCCCCTTCCATATCAAACATGCTGGCAACCATATTGTCGTTGTTAATATATGATGACAGGCTCAAGCTGATTAGTGTAACCAAAGAGATGATTGCCACTAACATCATTTTACGTATAAGTGGTACTCTGCCTAAGAACAAAAACCATGTCTGTTTTTCTTGTTCTTGGGCCATCATTAAAATTGTCTCTGGCATTGCTGGCGCGACAAGTTCAGCTAACTGATTATGTGCTTTTGTTAAACTGGCAATGTCAGTTTGAGTTTGCTCCTGTTGGAGTTGCTCTACCAGCTTACTTGGTACAGCTAACCCCTTTTGCAAGGCAAAATGTGCCATAGCTTGGCCTTGTTTGAGCAGCTTTTCATGAAGATTTGTACTCTTGTTTACCAAGGCATCTGGCCGTTCAAAGACCTCAACCTCAACACTTTTGTCATGTTCCATGATGTTCCTTACTTATTTTAATACTCAGATTTAGATCTCAAATTTAAAGTAACCTTGAACAGAAAACTCGGTGGCATTAACGCAAATAGAATCGTTCTATTGCCTGTGTTTTAAATATGTATTTCAGACATGCTGGAGGGGCTAATAAGGAGGTAAAGGTGAGCCAAAAAGCATTAATAAGTGCGATTATCAGCACACTAAAAGTCTATAAGCCCAAAAAGATTAAACCTAAGTTCAAAGCAAAACACTTGAGCCAAAAACAAAAAGTGCAAGCTTGTTTAAAAGGATCATTAGTTGGACTTGTTACGCTAGGAAAACTTAAACAAGAGCAAGATAAATTAAACCAGCAACTTGCCGCTTTCTTCGACAAGTAGCTAGCTTAAATAACAAGATTTGGATAATTGCAATTCATCCAAATCTTATCTTACTTAGATTGTGGAGTTATTTGATTTGGTTCGAGTTGTTTACGAATATTAGCTATCGCTTTGTCCATCATCGCAAACAATATCTCAACGTGATAGCCCATCAAAAAAGCTAAAGCCATAGGCGATAACGAAGCACCTAAACCAGCATCTTCAGGTTTCAAAAACCACCCTACAATCATGCCTGCCAATGAACCAAGAGGTAACCTTAAGCGATAACGTATTTCATCATCATAAGTGAATGTCAGTGATTTGATCTCACGAAGAAGATCTCTGAGCACAAAGATAAATGCGCCGAGTAAGCCATATAGCAACGGCAGAATATAACTTTGCAACACATTTAAAATAGAGTCTGAAAATAAGTCATGTTCAAAGAAGGTTAGCTGAGACAAGTAATGAGCTTGCTCTAGCTGAAGCTGCTGTTGTTTTATCTTCAGTTCAGGGTCGTTCAAGCTCAATTGCTCTGCCCTGAGTTGAAAAGATAACTGATTGTAATCAGGTAAATCTGGGTTAAAACTTAGCCCTAGCATCCAAATGCGATTCCAAGACTTCAATAAACTATAGTTCGCATCAAACTGCTGCTCAAGGGTCTCTAGCGACTGATTAAGTTGTGTGTATTCATTTGAAAGGCTGTTTGCAGGCAGTGTTTCTAACTTAAGTGTCAGTTGCGCTTTTTCAGTAAAGGCATGCTTTAAATTGCTATTTAGGTTTGCTCCAAATAAGTAGTAAACCTGAATAATCAACAAAGAAACCAGCGCCAATAAGGCATAACGACGATACCAAGCAACTGCACTTTCTGCTTTTGTAGGTGCTCTTTTTTCAGCTCTCTCATTTGGAATAACTGATTGAATACTTTCAACTGTGACTGGGTGAACAGCTTTTGATAATGCATCATAGTTCAAAAGAAATACGGTTTCGTCTTCAACCTGCCAAGTGCCATTCTGGACCTTAAACTTAGCTTCAACAACATTTTTAGCAATACGCTCATCTAGCTCAATGGCGCCCTCTCGAGACATATAATTGAGTAACTGCAATGCATCGTCGACTAGGGTGACAATATCTTGGCTGGGTTTATTCACTATTTGCTCTGGTTTTTTCTTTCGCATTAATAAATTAAGGGGCATTTAGCCCCTCCCTCTATGCATACGCATATTCTGATACCAACATTTTTTGGTAGTCGAATAGCTTGCCAACATCACCGTTATTATTCCAAATTGCTCTGTTGCTATTAAACGAGTAGCCGCCTGTCGACTCATCAATGTGATTGGTATATACCCTTAGCTCTGAGTGAGGCATAAGCTTGCTCCCCACAGGGAATTGAAATCTCTGTCCTCCATTAGAAGTAATTTCCCAAAGGCTCAGATCAATAATATGATTGCCTAAATTGCCGATCTCTATATATTCATCGGATTCTTTTTTAGGGTCATTACCGTCAAAAAAGATATGTGTGATCCCAACATCATGATGTGTATCTCGTCCATACGCATAACAACTCACCAGGTTACTTTGATTATCATAAAGAGAAACCGTATCCCCTTTATTATTTAGAATGGGTCGGCGACTATCAAAGCTATAGGCATTTTCATGATTTGTATAGACACGGATAACATCTTGTGGAAATAGCAAAGTGTGCTTGTTGAAATCATAATCTTGACCTTCAGAGCCCGCATTCAATCGCCAGCCAGATAAATCAATAATAGAAGGCCCAAAGTTACCTATTTCAATGTACTCATCCTCGAAAGAAGCAAAACCGGCATTTACTGCACTAATCTGTACTTGGACTGAACTAAAGAGCGCAAAATTAGTATTCCACCAAGTAGAAAATGGATCGGGCTCTTTTTTCACAGTATCTAATTGAGTAGTGAGTAATTCACTTAACTGCTGCCAAGTGCGAAGTTTGTCTTTACTGAATACAAGAGATTGTGCTTTTTCCAAGTCATCTAGAGTGAAGTAACTCATACATCCGCTCCTTGAATTTCAAGGTACTGCTTAGCCCTATTAAGAAACTTGGCTCGCTCTTCAAGGCCATGGTAACCGCCATTAATGCGCTTAGTAATCGACTTTAGATCGTCTTGATCAGCATATTGATTCAGGTGACGGCTATGCCAGAAATAGCAAGCAGTCATCACCGCCGCATTTGGATCGTTTGCGAGACCATCTGGTTGTTCTACAAGTGGTAAACCTATAGCATTACCACAAGTACGATAATTCTCTTTGCCTGTTAACTGTATTAAGCCTCGCCCTCGATATTTCCAGCCATCACCAGAGCCTATGTCACCGTTACCCATGCGATTGGCATACACAACATTGGCAATTTTCTCTGGGTTTCGCGCATATTGTTCTGCAATATCATCGGTTTGAAAGTATTTACCGAACACCAATCGTAATGCTCTGGCGCTATAGTTTAGGTTTTCAACCTTATATTTAAACTGGCCACTTTCATGAGCAATTTGCGCAATGAAATGTGCAACACGTAACGGGGTATTAATATCAAAAGTAGCTAACCTAGTCTGGATAGCTGGTAAGTAGTGTTGAATGTCGCTGTCTTTAGCCTGAGGCATAATATGACGCAGCATGTCGAAGTCTATATTCATCACAGTTTCCTTGTTTTAATGGATGTTATTACTATGCCTGAGCTATAAATTCGAACTCAGTGAAAACAAGGATAGAATCGGGTTAATAGTGCAAAAGGCTAGCGACAGTGAAGCAGTGCAAAGTTAATGACATCGAGCAAGGCGAGTACATTTGCTTTGCGCAAGAAAGGTGTAAAAGGCTAGCAACAGTGAACGAAGTGAACCCGCTCTTTTTACGCAAGGTGAAGCAAGCCAGTTTAGCTGTAGCTGAGGGTGTATGTTTCAGAGTGATAAGAGAGGCTACTGTGAAGGCTGCTCTTTTCACCTTGCGCTAATTTGTCTTTTTATCACCGAGTATTGCCTCATCACCGTGCAGGACGATTTAGCACCCTAAACGCAAAAAACCCGCTGCATTTCTGCAACGGGTTTCTTTAATTGCCCGGGGCAACCTTTGCTGGCGATGTTCTACTTTCACATGGACGAAATGAGACCGAAGCGTAGCTTCGCAGCTCATTGAGATGAGCGCATGGATGTGCGATGGGACCCAGCTTCAGGGATGAATAGGCAAACGAGGTTTATCTACATCAACAAGATAAGACTAACCTCTGTGAAGGCTACTCATTTCACCTTGCGCTTATGGTGCAAAATTAGCGACTGCGAACGCAGTGAGAGCGCTTCTTTTGAGCAAGGTGCAGTTAGCTATTTTAGCAATTGCAGAGGGACTTAAAGCAAAAAAGCCCGACTCTTTCGAATCGGGCTTTCTTTAAATAGGTGCTTGGCAATGTTCTACTTTCACATGGGAGACCCACACTATCATCGACGCTGTTTCGTTTCACTTCTGAGTTCGGCATGGAATCAGGTGGTTCCAAAACGCTATGGTCACCAAGCAAATTTGGTTAAAATCTGGAAAAAATCTGATAATTCTAAAACTTTCTACTTTAGTTCATATTAGCTTCTGAGCTAAAACCACTTTGGCGTTGTATGGTTAAGCCTCACGGGTAATTAGTACTGGTTAGCTTAATGTATCACTACACTTCCACACCCAGCCTATCAACGTTGTAGTCTCCAACGGCCCTTCAGTTAACTTAAAGTTAAAGTGAGAACTCATCTCGAGGCTCGCTTCCCGCTTAGATGCTTTCAGCGGTTATCGATTCCGAACGTAGCTACCGGGCAATGCAATTGGCATCACAACCCGAACACCAGCGGTTCGTCCACTCCGGTCCTCTCGTACTAGGAGCAGCCCCTCTCAATTCTCAAACGCCCACGGCAGATAGGGACCGAACTGTCTCACGACGTTCTAAACCCAGCTCGCGTACCACTTTAAATGGCGAACAGCCATACCCTTGGGACCGACTTCAGCCCCAGGATGTGATGAGCCGACATCGAGGTGCCAAACACCGCCGTCGATATGAACTCTTGGGCGGTATCAGCCTGTTATCCCCGGAGTACCTTTTATCCGTTGAGCGATGGCCCTTCCATTCAGAACCACCGGATCACTATGACCTACTTTCGTACCTGCTCGACGTGTCTGTCTCGCAGTTAAGCTGGCTTCTACCATTACACTAACCGTACGATGTCCGACCGTACTTAGCCAACCTTCGTGCTCCTCCGTTACTCTTTGGGAGGAGACCGCCCCAGTCAAACTACCCACCAGGCACTGTCCACAACCCCGATTAGGGGCCTATGTTAGAACATCAAACATACAAGGGTGGTATTTCAAGGATGGCTCCACAACATCTAGCGACGCTGCTTCAAAGCCTCCCACCTATCCTACACATGTAGGCTCAATGTTCAGTGCCAAGCTGTAGTAAAGGTTCACGGGGTCTTTCCGTCTAGCCGCGGGTACACAGCATCTTCACTGCGATTTCAATTTCACTGAGTCTCGGGTGGAGACAGCGTGGCCATGGTTACACCATTCGTGCAGGTCGGAACTTACCCGACAAGGAATTTCGCTACCTTAGGACCGTTATAGTTACGGCCGCCGTTTACCGGGGCTTCGATCAAGAGCTTCGCCTAAGCTAACCCCATCAATTAACCTTCCGGCACCGGGCAGGTGTCACACCGTATACGTCATCTTACGATTTTGCACAGTGCTGTGTTTTTAATAAACAGTCCCAGCCACCTGGTCACTGCGGCTCCCGTCCGCTTAAAGAGTAAATCTCATCACAGATAGGAGCGTACCTTCTCCCGAAGTTACGGTACAATTTTGCCTAGTTCCTTCACCCGAGTTCTCTCAAGCGCCTTAGTATTCTCTACCTGACCACCTGTGTCGGTTTGGGGTACGATTCGAAATAATCTGAAGCTTAGAGGCTTTTCCTGGAAGTAGGGCATCATCAACTTCACTACCGTGGTAGCTCGTCTCGACTCTCAGCCTTAGCGACCCGGATTTTCCTAAGTCACCAGCCTACAGCCTTTCACATGGACAACCATCGCCATGCTTGATTAGCCTGCTCCGTCCCCCCATCGCAATTATTCCAAGTACGGGAATATTAACCCGTTTCCCATCGACTACGCTCTTCAGCCTCGCCTTAGGGGTCGACTTACCCTACCCTGATTAACATGGGATAGGAACCCTTGGTCTTCCGGCGTGCGGGTTTTTCACCCGCATTATCGTTACTCATGTCAGCATTCGCACTTCTGATACGTCCACCCAACTTTACAATTGAGCTTCAGCCGCTTACAGAACGCTCCCCTACCCCGCATACTAATGTATGCAGCCGTAGCTTCGGTGGTATGTTTAGCCCCGTTACATCTTCCGCGCAGGCCGACTCGACTAGTGAGCTATTACGCTTTCTTTAAAGGATGGCTGCTTCTAAGCCAACCTCCTAGCTGTTTTAGCCTTCCCACATCGTTTCCCACTTAACATACACTTTGGGACCTTAGCTGACGGTCTGGGTTGTTTCCCTCTCCACGATGGACGTTAGCACCCACCGTGTGTCTCCCGGATAGTACTTTACGGTATTCGGAGTTTGCAAAGGGTTGGTAAGTCGGGATGACCCCCTAGCCTTAACAGTGCTCTACCCCCGTAAGTATTCGTCCGAGGCTCTACCTAAATAGATTTCGGGGAGAACCAGCTATCTCCCGGTTTGATTAGCCTTTCACTCCAAGCCACAGGTCATCCCCTAACTTTTCAACGTTAGTGGGTTCGGTCCTCCAGTTGATGTTACTCAACCTTCAACCTGCCCATGGCTAGATCACCGGGTTTCGGGTCTATACCTTGCAACTCAACGCCCAGTTAAGACTCGCTTTCGCTACGGCTACCCTAAACGGTTAACCTCGCTACAAAATATAAGTCGCTGACCCATTATACAAAAGGTACGCAGTCACCCTCGAGGGGCTCCTACTGCTTGTACGTACACGGTTTCAGGTTCTATTTCACTCCCCTCACAGGGGTTCTTTTCGCCTTTCCCTCACGGTACTGGTTCACTATCGGTCAGTTGGGAGTATTTAGCCTTAGATGATGGTCCACCTATATTCAGTCAAAGTTTCACGTGCTCCGACCTACTCGATTTCACTTTAGATAAGTTTTTGTGTACGGGACTGTCACCCTGTATCGTCAAACTTTCCAGAATGTTCCACTAACTACACTAAAGCTTAAGGGCTAGTCCGATTTCGCTCGCCGCTACTTTCGGAATCTCGGTTGATTTCTTTTCCTACGGGTACTTAGATGTTTCAGTTCTCCGCGTTCGCCTCGTTAACCTATGTATTCAGTTAACGATACCTGCAAGCAGGTGGGTTTCCCCATTCGGAAATCCTAGTCTCAAGCGCCTCTTACTGGCTTGACTAGGCTTATCGCAAGTTAGTACGTCCTTCATCGCCTCCAACTGCCAAGGCATCCACCGTGTACGCTTAGTCACTTAACCATACAACCCAAAATGGTTTGTATCGTCAAAGACAGTTTTAACTTCGCCAGAAGTTAATATTGAATACTAAAGTAGACGCTAATAAACAAATGAATGTTTATCGGCATTGTTTTACTTTTGAAAACTCTTTTTAGAATTTCTTCTAAAAGAATTAATTATCAGCTTTTCCAAATTTTTAAAGAGCAATATTAATTAGCAACTTGTGCTAACTAACAATCATCTGTGTGGACACTACGAACAAATCTGTTCTAAATCGTTAAGGAGGTGATCCAGCCCCAGGTTCCCCTAGGGCTACCTTGTTACGACTTCACCCCAGTCATGAATCACTCCGTGGTAAGCGCCCTCCCTAAGGTTAAGCTACCTACTTCTGGAGCAACCCACTCCCATGGTGTGACGGGCGGTGTGTACAAGGCCCGGGAACGTATTCACCGCGGCATTCTGATCCGCGATTACTAGCGATTCCGACTTCATGGAGTCGAGTTGCAGACTCCAATCCGGACTACGACGCACTTTAAGTGATTCGCTAACTCTCGCGAGCTTGCAGCACTCTGTATGCGCCATTGTAGCACGTGTGTAGCCCTACACGTAAGGGCCATGATGACTTGACGTCGTCCCCACCTTCCTCCGGTTTATCACCGGCAGTCTCCTTAGAGTTCCCGACCGAATCGCTGGCAACTAAGGATAGGGGTTGCGCTCGTTGCGGGACTTAACCCAACATCTCACAACACGAGCTGACGACAGCCATGCAGCACCTGTATCAGAGTTCCCGAAGGCACCAAACTATCTCTAGTAAGTTCTCTGTATGTCAAGTGTAGGTAAGGTTCTTCGCGTTGCATCGAATTAAACCACATGCTCCACCGCTTGTGCGGGCCCCCGTCAATTCATTTGAGTTTTAACCTTGCGGCCGTACTCCCCAGGCGGTCTACTTAATGCGTTAGCTTTGGAAAAGTTGTCCGAAGACCCCAGCTCCTAGTAGACATCGTTTACGGCGTGGACTACCGGGGTATCTAATCCCGTTTGCTCCCCACGCTTTCGTACATGAGCGTCAGTATTGACCCAGGTGGCTGCCTTCGCCATCGGTATTCCTTCAGATCTCTACGCATTTCACCGCTACACCTGAAATTCTACCACCCTCTATCATACTCTAGTTTGCCAGTTCGAAATGCAGTTCCCAGGTTGAGCCCGGGGCTTTCACATCTCGCTTAACAAACCGCCTGCGTACGCTTTACGCCCAGTAATTCCGATTAACGCTCGCACCCTCCGTATTACCGCGGCTGCTGGCACGGAGTTAGCCGGTGCTTCTTCTGTAAGTAACGTCACAGCTAGCAGGTATTAACTACTAACCTTTCCTCCTTACTGAAAGTGCTTTACAACCCTAAGGCCTTCTTCACACACGCGGCATGGCTGCATCAGGCTTGCGCCCATTGTGCAATATTCCCCACTGCTGCCTCCCGTAGGAGTCTGGACCGTGTCTCAGTTCCAGTGTGGCTGATCATCCTCTCAAACCAGCTAGGGATCGTCGCCTTGGTGAGCCATTACCTCACCAACTAGCTAATCCCACTTGGGCTAATCTAAGGGCGAGAGCCGAAGCCCCCTTTGGTCCGTAGACGTTATGCGGTATTAGCAGTCGTTTCCAACTGTTGTCCCCCACCCTAAGGCATATTCCCAAGCATTACTCACCCGTCCGCCGCTCGTCATCTTCTAGCAAGCTAGAAATGTTACCGCTCGACTTGCATGTGTTAGGCCTGCCGCCAGCGTTCAATCTGAGCCATGATCAAACTCTTCAATTAAAAGTTTTTTGAATCCTAAGATTCGTGCTCAATGAATTCTGTATAAATTGACTATATAGTCACTCATAAGAAATTGAGACTCTAAATTTTTTTGCTCCTGAATCAAGAGCTGTTAGAACTCAATCTGTACGAGTGCCCACACAGATGATTGCTTCATATTTTTAAAGAACATTCCGGTTACCGGAGTGTAACTCTATGAGTTACCGCAGACTCGCTGCGAAGTGGAGCGCCATAATAACGACTTCACTTTTTATGTCAACACTTAATTTTAATCTTTTTCTTAAGAGAAAGTTTCAAAGTTAAGTTTAATTTGACTCGACATCGTTTTGATTTGCTTTTCAGCGTCTCGCCCCGTGTCAGTGGGTGCGCATTATAGGGAGAATTTAAAAGCGCGCAACCCCTTTTTTAAAGAAAAATGCAAAAAACCGATCAACTGAGTAAACTTTAAACGAAACGTGTATTCTTGTATGTTTTCAGACTATAAAACATACAAATATGGCGTTCTACTTGAGAGTTTATGACTTATCCGCAACTCTATAGCTGCCTTCATAATCAAATAGCTTCTCTTTAACTTGCCAACCGTACTTCTTATGTTGGTTTGCAATCACAAAGTCAGGCGCTTTTAATTGGTAAGCATATTGTTGAACTGTAGACGCTTGCTTAAAGTTAATTGGAGAAGAGACACCTGATACACGTTTTGCGTATTGCTTATTAAAAACGTACACACTTTTACTATTATTAAAATCGTACACCTCACTACAAGATGCGCCGTCTTCATCAAAGTAAGTTACTTTTATCTTTTCATCGGCCAAAGTTGTAATAGACAAACCACTACAACGCAAAACCATGGCGTTTTTGAGATTCAGAGCCGCTCTCAATTTATCGTCGGGATCTGCCATAATAGAATGACATTGATGACATTGTCTCGCTGCTATGTCATTTTCAGCCCCACATTCATCGCATTCTTTAAATTTAAAGCGGTAGTCACATTGTTGCTCTTCTTCGCCATTATCTAGTAACCCCTGACAACGGCGGCCAAAATGTTCTATGACTTTGCCTTGCTCATCTGTTTTGCCCCAGAATATATTGGCAAAGCCACAACCAGGACAAAGCACTTGGACAGGTTCATTATCTGAACTCGGTTTTTTAGCCCCCACTTCAGGTTGGAACAAATCAAACTGATTACCTGCAAAGTCCATAACGAGACACTCTTTTTTGTCATCTGCAAGCCGTAAACCTCGTCCAACTATTTGTTGATACAAACTGACAGATTCGGTTGGTCTTAAGATAGCAATAAAGTCAACATGAGGGGCATCGAAACCAGTCGTAAGAACGGATACATTTATAAGGTACTTTATTTGTTTGTTTTTGAAGTTCTTAATAATGGCATCACGCTCAGCCTGATGAGTATCACCTATCACTAGTGCGGTTTCATTTTGCGGTAAGTACGAAAAAATTTCTTTAGCATGCATCACCGTGGCAGCGAAGATCATTACACCTTTTCTTGAAGTGCTTTGCTCTATCACATGGTCGATGATACTTTTTGTCGCTCGCGTTTGGCTATCTAACAAACTATTCATTTCTGTTTCAGAAAACCTGCCAAAGTTATCTGTTGTAAGACTCGTGAAATCATAATGTTTTATCGCCGGATCAACTTGTTTAGGCGGCGTAAGGTATTTATTGCTTATCATATATCTTAAAGGCAGCTCGAAAATACACTTCTTAAATGGGGAGTCACTGTTCCCTCTAGCAAAGCCATGATAATGATGTTGATAGATCCAACCCATACCTAAACGATATGGTGTCGCGGTTAAACCTAGCACCTTTAAACTCGCGTTATGTTCTTTCAAAGCTGAAATGACTTTGCCGTACTGACTTTTATCATCCCCATTTACGCGATGGCATTCATCAATGATGACTAAGGAGTATTCTTCATTTAACTGATCGATATTTCTGGAAAGCGATTGAACACTGGCAAAGGTGACTTGGTGAATAAGTGACTTTTGTTTTAAACCTGCAGAGAAAATACTCGCTTTTAGCCCAAAGCTTTTATATTTTTCACTGTTTTGCTCTACCAACTCTTTTACATGAGCTAAAACAAGAATTTTTTTTCGGGCAAGTCTAGCCAACTCTGCAATCACTAGGCTTTTGCCTGCACCTGTTGGTAAAACGATTACTGCTGGGTCGTTAGTTTTCTTAAAATGAGAAATGGTATTTTGAACAGCTTCTTGCTGATAAGGTCTGAGCGTGTAAATAACTAACCTCTAAAACAAATGAGCAGGCTAATAAAGCTGCTCATTGAACGATAGTTAGAGATTATACTGCGTATTTTTCTAGATCAACATCAATAAAAGCTTTTGGACGCTTACCTCGACCGCTCCACTCTACGACTTCACCATCTTTCTCAATACGATATTTGATAGCTACTTTACTACGTTTGTCTAACGGCGCGCTTTCAAGCAAATCCTCAACTGTTAGTCCCTTGTCTTTAATCAAAGCTAATACTTCTGCTCTTGCAGCTTCCTGTGCTTTTTGTGAGGCAATTGCTTCGTTTATTAATCCAAGTGCTTTTTCTAGTTCACTGACACTGGCTGTTTTAATAAATGATTTAATTTCTTTCATTGCCACTTCTCGGTTATTAATATCTGAATTTATTGTCTAGTGTGAATTTTAAAATATTTTCACTTCAATATTAATAGTATAAATATATTAAATTCTTGCAAATATTATATTTGTTACGAAATATTATTACCAAAAAAAAACGCGCTTAATGCGCGTTTAAAAATAACAAAAAGTTGCTAATTTATATTCGATCTAATTAAACCACTTTCCAATCGATCTCAGCACCCGCTTTTATCGGTACTACATCGGCATCGCCTAATGGGTAACTGTCAGGCACTTGCCAAGGCGATTTCTCCAGCGTAATCGTATCACTATTTCTTGGAAGCCCGTAAAAGTCTGGACCAAAATGGCTCGCAAACCCCTCTAGCTTATCTAATGCACCAACTTCTTCAAATGCTTCTGCATACAATTCAATTGCAGCATGAGCTGTATAAGCACCAGCACAACCACATGCAGCTTCTTTTTTATCTTTTGCATGTGGCGCAGAATCTGTACCTAAGAAAAACTTAGGGTTACCACTAGTTGCAGCCTTGATTAACGCTTGCTGATGTGTATTTCTTTTGAGGATCGGCAAGCAGTAATAGTGAGGACGAATGCCACCAGCTAGCATATGGTTACGGTTATATAACAAATGATGAGCAGTAATTGTAGCTGCCACATTATCAGATGCAGCCTCAACAAACTCTACCGCATCTTTTGTTGTGATATGCTCTAAAACGACTTTTAAACTAGGGAAAGCATCTACAACTTTAGATAGTTTTGTTTCTAAAAACACTCTTTCTCTGTCAAAAATATCTATCGAAGAATCAGTTACTTCGCCGTGTACTAATAAAAGCATACCAACTTCTTGCATAGCTTCTAACGCAGGAAATACATTTTCTATGTCAGTTACACCTGAATCTGAATTGGTCGTTGCGCCCGCAGGATAGAGCTTTGCTGCGAAAATTTTACCTGTTGCTTTTGCTTTTCTGATCTCCTCAGGCGTCGTTTTATCTGTAAGATATAAAACCATGAGAGGCTCAAAATTGCCCTGCGGCTCCGCTGCCATGATGCGATCTCGATAAGACAATGCAGTATCTGTACAAGTTGCAGGTGGTACAAGGTTTGGCATGATAATGGCGCGACCCATATAACGGCTCACATCACGAACTGTGTCTTTTAACTGCACGCCATCACGTAAATGAATGTGCCAATCATCAGGTCGTGTAATTGTTAAAGTAGTTGCTTTACTTGTCATTGCTTTTTTCCGTTCCTCAGTTTGCTCGATCATAGGCATTTAGTGTTATCTAGTAAAGTTTTTAGGACAAAATACTCCCGATTTATGTACACCCATTTACAATCAATTTCGTTAATAACCCTATTTTATTATGTAGTTTTAGTGACAAGTAGGTTAACGTATAGCTATGGATCAAAATGAATATTGTGCATGCTTTCGAATAACAACAAATTAGAATCAAAAACCGAACAGCTCAGTATTATAAATCAGTTTTCATCTTCGCTTTTGCAAATTACGCAATTGGATGAATTATTTGATTATGTAACTTCTCAAGTTGTAAGCCGCTTAGGATTTGTAGATTGCGTTATCTATTTAGCCGATAAACGCTCTGAATTCTTAGAAGAGGTCGCATCTATGGGAGTCGCACATCAAAGTATTGATTACCAAGTTGCACAAACTCATATCCCAATTGGACAAGGCATTACGGGCCATGTTGCTCGTACCCAAGCTCCTTTTGTCTCTGGTGATGTACGCAAAGAATCTATGTATATTGCTGACTCTCGCCCAGCCCTTTCTGAAATTTGCGTGCCTTTAGTTTATGAAAATACGTTACTCGGAGTAATTGACTGCGAACACCCTGAGCTAAACTATTTTACTGATGCTCATTTGCAAATACTCTCTACGGTTGCTCATTTATTAAGTGCTAAAATATATCAGGTACGTACACTTGATAATTTAACGACTACAGTAGATCAGTTAAATCAAGCACAGCAACTTGAGCAATGCTTATTAAAAATTGCAAACATCGCATATAAATCAGCTGACCTTAATGCATTTTATGATGACTTGTATCAGATCATAAATACTCAGTTACCCGCAGAGAACTTTTTCGTTGCACTTTATAATCGAAAATCTGACGTTTTAGAGATTAAATATCTTATTGAAAGCGAGTTAAAGTGTTTAGCAACGCCAAAGATTTCAAAAGACCAGTTAAAAGATTCAGCGTCATATTATTTACTTAAAAGTAATAAACCACTGCTGTGCGATCAAACACAGTTTAAAAAGCATATTGAAGATGGGCATTTTAAAATGCTTGGCCGCTCACCGCTTTCTTGGTTAGGCGTGCCTTTTACTGTAAACGAACAGTATCAAGGCGTCATTGTGCTCCAAAGCTATCAGAAGCACAAAAGCTTTGAAGAACATGATTTAGAAATTTTAACTTATATAAGCCGCCAAGTTAGTATGGCAATTGATCGTCAAATCTCTCGCCAAGCGCTTGAGCACAGAGCTCTTCATGATGAGCTAACGGGCTTAGCAAATCGGTATTTACTATTTGAGCGCGTAAAACATGCTATTTTGGCTTTAGGACGCGCCAAACAAAAAAATTTGCATTGCTTACTGTATTTGGATCTAGACAGATTTAAAAGCATCAATGACTCACTTGGTCACGATGTAGGTGACCACTTCCTTATTGCGATTGTTGAGACTGTAAAAAGTTGTATTCGTAAAACCGATACCTTTGCGCGACTGGGCGGTGATGAGTTTGCAATTTTTATGGAGAATGTTCAGGATAAAGAGCAAGTAGAACTCGCGCTTGAGCGTATTACTAATGCGATAGTCAAACCTTTACACATTGATGGTCATGTGTTGCAAGCGTCCAGTAGTATCGGTGTTGCATTTACAGAAAGTGCCAATGATAATGCGATTTCGTTACTTCAACAGGCTGATGCAGCCATGTATGAAGCTAAATCTCGGGGTCGAGGCCAAGTGTGTTACTTCAATAATGCCATGCGCCGCAAGCTAAAGCGCCAAGCTGATATTGAAAACGATTTGCAGCATGGTATTAAAAATGATGAGTTTGAACTTTACTTCCAACCAATTTTCTCATTACAAGACCCCCACATTGTCAGCTTTGAAGCGCTTGTAAGATGGCACCACCCAAAAACTGGCTTTGTTCCGCCTAATGATTTTATTCCTATTGCTGAACAAACGGGACAGATCATTGACTTAGACCTGCACTTATTAGAGCTTGCTGGTGCACAGCTACAAAAATGGCGTCGCGCGGGTATGCCGACAATTAGAGTAACTGTGAATGTCTCGTCTCGTCACTTTGCCAGTCTTGAATTTGTAGATTTTATGAAAGAGATCTACACCAAGTACCAGTTGCCCAATGGGACATTATGTTTAGAAATAACTGAGTCAGGCTTAATTGAAAACCTTAGTCTTGCAACCCGAATTATTGAGGGATTAGAGCCACTCGGTGTAAAACTTTATTTAGATGACTTTGGCACCGGCTACTCTGCTCTTGGTTATCTTCATCAGTTACCTATTCATGTACTGAAAATTGACAAGAGCTTTGTGGATCAATTAACTCAAAAAGAAAACCCATTGGTAGATGCTATTTTATCTCTCGCTCACTCTTTAAAGTTAACTGTGGTTGCTGAAGGTATTGAGAACCCAAAACAATGGGCACTGCTAAAGCGTAAAGGCTGCCAATTTGGTCAGGGCTATATTGTGTCTAAGCCATTACCTGCCGATAAAGCAATGGAACTTCTACTCAAACATACAGAGATGGTACTACCCATTTAAGAGTAATAGACCTGATAATCTTATAAAACAAAGCCTGCGTTATGCACGCTTTGTTTTATCTTCTAGTAAAATCTTTGAATAAGAGCTAGTTAGCTCCCAACTCCTCTCGAAGCTCTTTAGTGGCTTTCACCATATTTTCAAGCGCAGCTCTGGTTTCTTCCCATCCACGAGTTTTTAGACCGCAATCAGGGTTTACCCATAAACGCTCAACAGGGATCTTCTTCGCAGCTTTATGGATCAATGATTTGACCCACACTATATCTGGCACATTCGGACTATGTATATCATACACGCCGGGACCAATTTCGTTTGGATAGGCAAAATCTTCAAAAGCATTAAGTAGTTCCATATTCGAGCGAGATGTTTCTATGGTGATCACATCAGCATCCATATCGGCGATTGCACCAATAATGTCGTTGAACTTCGCATAACACATGTGCGTATGAATTTGTGTTTCATCTTTAACTCCCGACGCCGACACCCTAAATGCATAAGCCGCCCAATCAAGGTAACTTTGCCATTCACTTGCCTTTAATGGCATGCCTTCTCGAAATGCAGGTTCATCAATTTGTATGATATCAATCCCCGCGTTTTGTAAATCAACGACTTCATCTCGAAGCGCAAGTGCGATTTGGTTTGCAATACTTGGTTTGTCGAGGTCATCTCGAGTAAATGACCAAAATAAAATGGTGACTGGGCCTGTCAACATACCTTTCATTTTTTTTGCGGTTTGCGCTTGAGCGTATTGCGTCCAGCTAACAGTCATTGGCTCTTCTCGAGATACATCCCCCCAGATAATGGGCGGTTTAACACAACGCGAACCATAGCTTTGCACCCAACCAAATTGCGTAAATGCAAACCCTTCGAGCTGTTCACCAAAATACTCGACCATATCATTACGTTCAGCCTCACCATGCACTAGTACATCAATATCAAGCGCTTCTTGCTCTTCAACCGCATAACGGATCTCCGCTTGCATTTGATTTTCGTATTCTGCGGCTGAAATAATACCCGCTTTAAACTCTTTTCGTGCTTGGCGAATGGCTTGCGTCTGTGGAAAAGAGCCTATGGTTGTAGTTGGTAATAAAGGTAGTCCTAATGAGGCCTGTTGTTTTTTAACTCGTTCTGAAAATGCACTTTGCCGTTTTCCGTGATTGGCATTAAGCGATGCCACTTTTTCTTGAACCATAATGTTATTTACACGCTTAGAGCTTGCTCTGGCTTTTACTGGCTCCGAATATAAGTCTAAAGTTGTCAGCTCTTCATTCTCAATGGCTAATTTAAGTAACTTAAGTTCTTGCAATTTTTGCTTTGCAAAAGCCAACCAATCGCGAATTTCAGCATCAAGCTTGTCTTCTTGCTCTAAGTCGACCGGGGTGTGAAGTAATGAACATGACGGTGCTAGCCATAAATTATCACCACGACTTTGTGCTATCGGCTCGATTTGATTATAAATAGAAGACAAATCAGCTCGCCAAATATTACGACCATTAATAAGCCCTAGAGATAACACCTGCTCATCATTTAAAAGCTGATTTAACTTTGCAAGATCTTGCTCACCTGCAACACAATCAAAATGCACACCTGCGACAGGATAGTGCTGAATATCTTCATAGTAATCTTTTACCGAATCAAAATAACTGGCGAGTAAAATCTTTACCCCTTGTTCGTTAAGTGCTGCTAAGGAAGTATTTAATGCACTGCGATACTCTTCAGGCAGCTCTAGTGCGAGAACAGGCTCATCAACTTGTACCCATTCTACGCCAAGCTCAGCCAGCTTTTTTAACACTTGCTGATAAACCGGTAATAACTTATCTAGAAGAGATAGCTTATTAAACGACTCATCTGCACACTTGGCTAAATGCAAATAAGTAATAGGCCCTACCAAAACAGGTTTGACTTTATAACCCAGACTGTGTGCTTCACCGACTTCTTCAAACAGTGCCTGCCAGCTTAGTCCAAAGCTTTGATCTTTAGAAAGCTCGGGTACTATATAGTGGTAATTAGTATTAAACCACTTTGTCATTTCACTCGCTGCACAGGCGCAACCACTTGGCGATTTTCCTCGACTTACTCTGAATAATGTATCTAGGTCAACACTGCCATCAGTATTTACATGGCGCTTTGGTATAGCACCTAATAATAAACTGGTATTAAGTATATGGTCATACCATGCAAAGTCACCGACAGGCAGTAATTCAATTCCAGCGTTCGCCTGTATTGCCCAATTCTCAACTCTGATTGCTTTACCTTTTTCAAGTAATTCATCTTGGTTAATTTCACCTCGCCAATAGGATTCAACTGCAAACTTAAGTTCACGTTTCTTTCCTATCCGAGGAAAACCGAGATTATGAATATACGCCATGTTCTATCCTTAAATTTTTTTGGGTGTTTAGATGGCTAAAATCATTAACATGAGATAGGATGAAGACAACTGACAGTTTTTCAGTTTTAACTTGAACAAAATTAATCAAATAAAATTGTAAAAAATATGATCAAAACATGACAACGCTGTCAAAAATAGTGTTATAGTGATTTTGCTAATTAAAAATAGATTTATGCTGTTTTTATAAACTAGCAAACATGGAAATTGAAGTTAGGCAGTTCAGGAATAGGTGAACTCTGAATTTTGCTCACTCTAAGAATGAGATTTATTGAAGATGATAGATATTAAACATTTAAAAACCATTTCAACGCTTAAAGAAACCGGCTCCCTTGTAAATACAGCCCGTGAACTGTTTTTAACTCAATCAGCTTTATCTCATCAAATTAAAGACTTAGAGAACAAATTAGACTGTCAGCTGTTCGAAAGAAAAACACAACCTGTGCGTTTTACACCACAAGGTATGCTACTACTAGAATTGGCCAATGAAGTGTTACCAAGAGTAGAAGCAACCAAGTGTCGATTAAAAGAAAGCCTCAATCAGCCAATTTCTCAACTGCGCTTAAGTGTTGAATGTCACGCATGTTTCCATTGGCTACTGCCGACAATCAAAGAATTTAACAATTTCTGGCCTGACATCCATGTAGATTATGAGCGCGGGTTTAGCTACGACGCCATTCCTGAGCTTCTTAACGATGACTTAGATTTAGTATTAACTTCTGACATTCGAGAAGCAGACAAGCTTGAATACGCGCACCTTTTTGATTTTAAGTTGAAACTGATTGTATCACCCGATCATGAACTGGCTAAAAAAGCCTACGTCACGGCGCTAGACTTAAAAGACGAAACCATTATTTCGTACCCTATTCCAAAAGAGCGCCAAGATATTTTTAAGCATTTTATTCAAAATGCACGCTTTGACGGTACATTAAAAACGGTGGATCAAGGATTACTTATTTTCCAGTTAGTCAGTGCTGGTATGGGTGTTGCCGCTCTTCCTGATTGGTTAGTAACACCTTATGAAAGCCAAGGGTTAATTAAGTCTATTCCGCTGGGCGCACTGGGTTTAAATCGTCCGATGTATTTAGCAATGAAGAAAAATATGAAAGACAACCCTGTCTATCGTCACTTCTTAAATACGTGTAAGCAAAGTAACGGACGATAACCACAGAAATCATCTGGTTGTCTTACTGATTCTATTTTAAACTAGCCCAAATTCTATTTGGGCTTTTTTATGTTTGAAATCAAAAAGATCATCGGCGGCCTCTTAATGCCCTTGCCTCTCACCTTAATTATTTTGTCACTGTGTTTATTATTTATCGCAAAGCAAAATAAAAAGTCATACTTAATTGCTTGGCTTTGTGTTTTTGCCACTTGGTTTATAAGCACACCTTACGGCGCAAATCTGTTGATTGAACCTGTTGAAAAGACACAAGCGCCTTTTGATATTAAAAAACACAAAAAGCTCGACTATATTGTTGTACTTGGCTGTGATGTCTATGCCAACAGCCGTCTGCCAGCAAATGGCCAACTTGGTGGCTGCGCGTTATCACGTTTAGTTGAAGGGCTTCGTCTGGCAAATGCATACCCACAAGCCAAACTGATTGTCTCAGGGTATGGCTTTGGTAAAACCACAGGCGCTGATTTAATGGCAGAGACTGCTAAAAGTTTAGGTATTGCGAAACACCGTATTTCGACTAATCCAACAGCCAAAGACACCGCCGATGAAGCAAAACTACTTGCACCAAAATTAGTCGATAGAAAAGTTGCACTGGTCACATCAACAAGTCACATGGCCAGGGCCAGTGACTTATTTTATGTGCAAGGGGTTGATGTGATCAAAGCACCGGTGCAATTTTATACTTATAAAAATACACCTACACATAAGCTTTTTATTCCAGATTCGGGAGTATTAAGAGCGGTTACGAGCCACTGGCATGAAGTCATAGGTAAAGCGTGGATAGCGTTAAGGCGATTCATTAACCCTGAAGCTTTATGAATCAGTGCTTAAAAATACGTTAAAATGCTTACTTTTACAGCGTTTTATCGCAATTTAGATGGCTAAAAGTAGAGAAATGGCGCAAAAAATTGAAAATTAGCCCAATTTTCGGTATAAATGCGCCTTTAAATTAAACCCGCGTATCCGCGTATTAACGACTAGGATCTACGATGAGTAAACTTGATAAAACTGAAGTATTAAGCGCTTTTGAAGCTGCATATGAAGCTGCCCATGGTAAAAAGCCAGAGATCACAACTAAACCTGGCTGGTACAGCATTGACGGTGGCAAAAACATGCGTCTTGCAGATGTAGCAGCACTAACAGAAGAGCTTACTTCTGGTTCTGCGGCTCCTAGCCAAGAAGCGGCTCCTGCTAAAAAAGAAGCAAAAAAACCAGCAGCGCCTGCGAAAACTAAAAAAGCAGCATTTACTGTTGTTAAAGCTAACGAAGAAGGCTACACACCAGAAGAATTCTGGATCATCCGTCTTGCTGAAAAAGAGCATGACTGTCGCCTTCCACGTGGTGTGGTTTAATCCCCACTCACAGTTAGACATAAAAAAACCGCGTTTACCGCGGTTTTTTTATGTCTGGATTTTAATATTGTCAGATTAAAATCCAGCAGGAGTGAGACCTAAACCTCACTCACCAGTCAAAAAATTACTCTTCGAAGAATAACTTCTCGCGCTTTTTAGCACCGACTTCTTGCATTGTAGACGCATCAAATAAACGACCATTGATCATAGTATGACTGATCTTGTCCGTATCTCTGATGTTATCTAGTGGGTTTTTATCTAGCACGATTAAGTCAGCTAATTTACCCGCCTCAATTGAACCAATATGTTCATCAAGACCGATATGCTTAGCCGGATCAATCGTAGCTGCACGCAATGCCTCATGCGGTGTCATGCCACCTTGTGCAAACATCCAGATTTCCCAGTGTGCCGCTAGGCCTTCACGCTGACCGTGTGCACCTAGATTCACTAACGCACCTAAGTCTTGTAATTCAGCAGACACACGTGCGTTGTTGAAGTGATTATAGTGGTGATCTGGTGACTTAATACGACGCATTGAACGTGGTAGTAATTGGTTCTTAGGCACAAACTTACTTAATCTTGGGTGTGCCCACACATCGGTTTTATCGTACCAATAGTTTTCACCCCAAATACCGCCATAAGCCACACCTAGCGTTGGTGTATAACCTACATCAGTCTGCGACCATAACTGCTTAATATCGTCATAGATATGCGAGACAGGTAACGAGTGCTCAATACCAGTATGACCATCAACAACCATAGTGAGGTTGTGTTGTAACAATGACCCCCCTTCAGGCACAACCATCATGCCTAACTGACGACCAGCTTCAACCACTTGCTGACGCTGCTCACGACGCGGTTGGTTATAAGACTTCACACTAAAGGCACCCACTTTTTGTAAACGCTCTAAATGGAACTTGGCATCGTCTAATGAATCGACATGTGATGTATAACCCGGCATATTCGCACCGTACAAAATTGTGCCGGTTGAGAAAATACGTGGTCCAACAATTTTACCTGCTTTTTGCATTTCGCTGGCTGCAAAGATCTCTGTGGTATCGTTAGATGGATCGTGAATGGTTGTTACACCTAAAGATAAGCCCGCAAAGTTCTTCCAGTTTTGCTCTGGAATGATCTCGTTACTGCCTTGCGCACCGTGCGCGTGTACATCCACTAGCCCAGGTAAAATAGTCTTGCCTGTTACATCAATCACTTTCGCGCCTTTTGGAATGCGCACATCAGCTTGTGGACCCACGGCTTTGATGTGCTTGCCATCTGTCAGCACCACACCATTTTCGATAACTTGCTCGCCTTTCATGGTAACAATCGTTGCGCCAGTTAACGCTATCATGCCTTTTGGCTCGGCCATTTTCTGCTTGAAACCAATGTTTGTGCCACTGGCCACTTTAAAGTCAGCATCTTCTGCTTTATTAATATCAAACATGCCTGCAAGTGACGCGTGATAAAGTTCAGGTCCTAGACTCCAATATAGTTTATCGCCTTTAGCGCTCCATGAAATGCCCTCACCCGCTCTGACAGATAACTGCTCAACAGGGAATTGTTTATCGCTTGGAGAGATATTAATGGTTTTACCACTCTCGACAAATGGCGTGACAAATACTTTAAAGCGTTCAGCAAATGCGAGATATTTACCATCCGGAGATACACGGTACTCTGTCGCATGTTTTGATTCGTATAAAACCTGTGTTTTCTTCGTCTCTAGGTTGACTGCACGAAATTGCGGTTTAGGCCACCCCGCCATTACAAAAATACGGTCGTTTCTGTCAGCAAACTGAGGTTGGAACCCAGACTCTGTGATGAGTTCTGATTCACCACCTTTACTTGAAACTGTGTAAATACCCGACTTTAACGACCACTCTGGGGTTAAAATCGAGCTGCCTGAAGTTTTACGGTATACCACAGTGTCGCCATCAGGACTAAATGTCGGCTCAACATATTTGCCTGGCTGTTTAGTAACAGCTTTACCACGACCTGAGCGCGCAGATACAACACGTACCGAACCCTGCTCTTTGTCATCCCAAGTGACATAAACAATCTTTTTGCCATCACGAGAGAATTGTGGGAAGAATTCAAAATGATCTTTTTGTTTAGTCAAGCGCTTAATTTTGCCCGACTCTAGATCTCTTTTATAAATGTGACCCATGGCTTCAAAAATAGCCGTTTCACCGTCAGGAGAGACTTGTACGTTACGAAGCATTTTCACATCGAATTCAGGCTCATCGATGTCCTGTGCAAAACGTAATGCTTTTTGCAGCTTTTTGGTGGTTTCTACTTTAAAGGCAATTTCTTCAACTGACTTGTTTTTCACTGCCAGTTTATGAATTTTACCACCCGCCCAGAATACCAAATGCTTTTGATCAGGCGTCCAAGCAATGGTTGGGTACACACCGTGAATGGCCCAAGTTTCTTGCATATCACGCTCAAGTTCACCATAAAGCTTGGTATGCTCACCTGACTCTAAGTCATATAAATAGAGGCTTGATTGAAAATCGTCACGTTTAATATATGCCAGTGTTTTACCATCTGGTGACGGGGTTGGACGAATGGCACCGCCCATGCCCGATAAGATCACCTCGATCTCACCTGTTTCTCTGTCTAAACGCTTAATTTTATAAATGCCTGCCACTGAATCTTTTGAATAGTGAAAAGTCTTACCCGGCGTGGCATCTTGTGAGAAATAGACATAACGACCATCTGGCGAGAACGCAGGCTCACCTAAATCTTTTTGCTCATTTGGGCGCTTAGTGAGTTGAACACCATTACCACCGCTTTTGTGGTACATCCAAACTTCACCCGCACCTAAAGAGCGAGTACCCGTAAAGTGCTTACGCGCCACAATAAAGTTACCATCTGGACTCCATGAAGGACTGTTCAATAGGCGGAAGGTTTCTTTTGTGACGGCGGTTTGCTCTGACCCATCGGTTTTCATTACCCAAATATTGTCACCACCGCCTTGGTCTGAAGTAAAAGCAATATACTGACCATCAGGGCTAAAACGTGGTTGCATTTGCCAACCAATGTCTGAAGTTAACTGTGTGGCTTTACCGCCTTTCATCGGCATAGTATAAATGTCACCAAGTAAATCAAATACGATGGTTTTACCGTCAGGGCTGACGTCGACATTCATCCAAGTACCTTGCTCTACCGATACTTTCGCATCAAAGAACTCACCTTGCGGCGCATCTACTTGCCATTTTTCTGATTTTTCTGCGGCCTGTGCACTGCCGAGTGCCAATGACACAGAAAGTGCGAGCGCACTATAAAACTGTTTTTTCATCTTGTTGTCTCTCAGTTATCATCACTAATGATTACAACTGATTGCAACAAAATTTCGAATGAGATACCAGAAAAAAGCCACCAGTTGCAGATTTTATCGACGGTACCAGTTACGGGGATCAAACTGGTAATAATCCGTCAGTAACGTGAATAACTCCGGGTCGTATTGCTTCAGCTCAAACGGTTTTTCTATGAATGTCTCGGTCAGCACTGCAAAAAATTCCGCCTCATTGGTTGCCCCATAACTATGCATAACATGATGCATGCCGTAAGCCACATGACTTTTAAGGTTTGAATAGGCACGGGTAAACACTTTACCCCATTGTTGATACATGGCCTGCGAGTGCAACTGAGGTGTGCCATTGGTTTGCCCAGTTTGTTGATCGAGCTGATGGGCAAATTCGTGAAACACCAGATTATGGCCATCTTCAGGTAATCTATGCCCTTCTATCACGTTATCCCAACTTAAAACCAAAGTCCCGCCGGGCCAAGATTCCCCTTGTCTAACTGAGGTATGGTAATTAACTAACCCCGCCGCATCGCGACTTTGCTGTGGCGCATAGTAGCTACTGGGATATAACAGCACTTCTTTCACATTTGGATATAAGGGCCACAGGCTGTTCAGTACCAATAAACAAGCATCGGCAGCAATCAGTAAGGCCATAGCACGATTCACTTTTAAACCATCACGACCTAATACGCGCTTTTCACCTAAAAACCAAACAATGTGATTTTCGAGCTTTTCACGGTCATTGTCAGTCATATTACGATAGATAGGCATATATTTAAGTAAGATCAGCTTATCTTGCTCTGACAGGTTTTGATCAGCATATTTATGCTGCCAATATTGCCTCATCACATCGTGCCATCGCCAATAAGTCACAACAAAAACCACAAGTGCCAACATTAAGAAAATATTTATCATGTGAATTCTCTTTACTCTATTAATGACTTAGTTGGTACGAGTTGCAGCGATTTCAATATAGCTTTGATAAAATCCGGAAACTTAAAAATTATAAGATAGAACGCTGCCATGACTTTACCTATTGCCCAGATAGAAGCTGATTTTCACGCTCATATTGATTCTTCTCCGCTTGTGATCAGCGCAAGCACTGGTTCAGGCAAATCAACTTGTTTACCTGTTTGGGCAAAAAAAATTGGCCGAGTGTTGGTAGTACAACCAAGACGTATTGCCTGTACGTCACTTGCGGAATATTTAGCTGAGCAAAGCCAGCAACCGCTCGGAAAAGAGATTGGCTACGCCATTCGTTTTGAAAGCCACTTCGATGAAAACACCCAAGTGGTATTTGCCACACCAGGTGTCGCACTGCGGTGGTTTTTTGAGTCTAAATTAAAAGAGTTTGATGTGGTCATGCTGGATGAATTTCACGAGCGTCGCTGGGACATGGATTTGCTGCTTGCTCTTCTTAAAAGTCACCAAGCCCATAAACTCATCGTCACCTCCGCCACACTAAATACACAGCCTTTATGTGATTATTTACACGCAACGCACCTACATAGCGAAGGCAAAATGTTCCCCGTCGAAGAGACTTTTATTGCCGATGATATGAGGGTGATGCCAAACAAACATGACTTAGCCCCCAGGGTATACCAAGCTTGCACTCAAGCATTGAATGAAACCCAAGGCGATATTTTGGTGTTTTTACCGGGCAAAGGCGAAATTCAAAGTGCCGCAAGTGCACTTAAGGAGTTAGATGCCATTGTCATTGTCATTGGTTTGTATAGTGGTTGTCATAAATCTCAGCAAGATTTAGCGCTTAAACAACAATCAAAACAACGTATTATCTTAGCAACCAATGTTGCTGAAACCTCACTGACCATTCCCAATATTACCTGTGTGATTGATTCAGGTCTTGAGCGTCGTACCCATCTTCGCGGCGGTAAAACGGTACTAGCACTAGAAGCCATAGCTGCAGACTCTGCAAAACAACGACTTGGCCGCGCAGGTAGAACACAAGCAGGCCGCTGTATTCGCTTATACGGCCAGTATGCGCCATTGATAAAAACCACACCGCCAGAAATTCACAGGGAAGCCTTGTCTGAACTTGTATTAGCGAGCGCCTGTGCAGGGTTCAATATACATGAGTTACAATTTTTAGAGGCATTGCCAAGTAGCTCGTTAAATACCGCCATTACACAATTACAAAAAGTCGCCGCCCTTGATAATGATTTGAACGCCACTGAGCATGGCAAAGTGTTATATCCGCTGCCTATTGATGCTGAGTACGCATTCTTAATAACACAGATGCCAAGCGGAGCGCTTAAACAAGCCATGATCGATGCCATCGCCGTTTTAAGTGTGCCAGCGCGAGTTTATCAACTGCCAAATAATTCAGAGCAACTCGAAGAATTAAACAAGGTACTACCCAATCAGTGCGATCTAGAGCTGGCTATTAATTTACTTAGAGGTAAAGCCCCTCATGTAAATGTCGAACAACACGCGTTTGAAGAGGCCAAGCAATTTAGCAAACAACTACGAGAGGCCTTTTCATTACCAGAGCTGAGTAAAGCCGCGAATTTTGATAGAAATTTACTCTTACAACATATTGCTCAAGCCCGACCTGATTTACTTTACATAAAAAGAAATAATCGACGCGGTGCATTTGGTAATGGCCACAGCGAAGTGATCCCTGCCAAAGAATCTCGCATTAATGACAAGGCGCAAGCAATGATAGTGTTAGACACCTATGCCATGGCCGGTAAAGGCACAAAACAAGCCATGACGTTGGCAACCTGCGCCGCCCCAATACCACTTAGCCTTATTAGTGAATTTGCGCAATGCGAAACCACACTCAACAAAGCTGAGATCATAGACGATGACATCATGGTGAATATCAGCCATGTTTTTGCCGGAGTAGAACTTTCGTCAAAACTTGAGCCTGTCACCTCAGACACCCTCATTCCCGCCTGTGTCGAGCTCATACTCAATAATCAATTAATGCCGGGCGTAGCCGAGAAAGTGACGGGGTCGATTGATTATCATACCCTTTATAACTTAGCTGAAAATATTACTGAGACACTACCAACAGCTGAGCAATACTTGCTAGAAACTTTGACCAATTTAGGTATTCGTGAACAAGATGATTTAGCCTTAATCGAACCCGAAGACTTGTTTTATCAAGGCGTGGAGTCTTGGTTAATTGAGCCATTTAAAGAAAAATACCCGCTTAAAATCGATTTACCTGAGTTAAAGCTATCGGTTGAGTATTTCTTCAATGCGAAGCGTTTAACCCTACATCATGAAAGCGGCGCGCGTAAAGATGCACCTAAAAGATGGGAATTACCAGCTTGGCTGGGATTTAAAATTAAATATAAAAAGGCGAGTAAAGTGGTTGATGTAAAATAAAAAAACCCTCGAAAATATCGAGGGTTTTTAATTTTATCAGACTAACTTAAATTAGAACTTAAAGTTAACGCCTGCAGTGAATGTACGACCGTACAAATCATAGTAACCATCATCTGAATCATATACACCTGGTACACGTGGTGGTGTTACGTCAAATAGGTTATTGATACCAGCTCTCACTGTTAATTGCTCAGAAATATTATAACGAGCATTTAAATCAAACTCAGTATGAGAGCGGATATTATTGTAGTTGTTGTTTTCAATTGTCCAAGCACGGTCACGTACAGTTGAGTGACGGTACTTAGTGAATAAACCAACATATAAGTCGTCAAGTGTATAACCGATGTTTAGAGTCGCTTTCCAACGAGGGTAACGCTCTTCACCCACTGTAGGGTTAAACGTGTATTGATCATCGTTTACATCATCAATACGCTCATTCTCAGTCAGATAGTTTGCGATAGCGCGGAACTTGAACTCACCGAAAGACGTATCAAGCTTGTAGTTAGCTTCAATGTCAACACCCTTCATCTCGATGTATGCAAGGTTAGCTGAAGCAGCTTTAACTTCGATGATGTCTAAGTTTGCACGACGGTCAAATAACTGACAATACTCGTTTGTTGCAAAGTTAGAAGAGCGGTAACAGTTGTTAACGACTGTTTGAGGGCCAACAAAAGTTAGTGCATCTTCAATCTTATAATTCCAGTAATCAACAATTAGGCCAAGATTATCAGTCGGAGTATATATAATACCGAATAATGTATCTTCTGAAGTCTCTTCCTGTAGGTTAGGGTTACCGCCGTTTACACTTTGTGGTGTAACTTCACGCCATGCCTGACTTGGTCTCCACTCATCTGCAACTGGAATACCATCTGCCGCACAGTTAGCGCGAATTGCTGCTTTAAATTGATCTTCCTCAGCTTCAATTTCAACAGCATCACATGGGTCGTTGTAAGATGAGAATGACTGCGTACCTGTGTTGTATAAATCGTCTAGCTCAGGTGCGCGAACTGATTTCGAACGTGTAGCTCGAACACGGATATCGTCAATTGGCTGCCATGCAAAACCAACCTTGTATGCACTGTTACGACCAACTGTAGAATAATCCATCGCACGGTATGCAATATCTAGTGTCAGTTCTTCAGCTAAGAAAGTATCAGCTAGTAGTGGGATAGATACTTCTAAACCAAGCTCAGTTACGTCAAACTCACCATCCCACGCACGAACAAAGTTGTTGAAAAGTAAGTTGTTTTGCATTGCTGCACCCGGTGTTCTTTCACCACGCTCTTCACGGTATTCACCGCTTAATGCAAACGAAATGGCACCTGCCGGTAGTTCGAAAACAGCACCTGACAAAGTAGCGCCTAGCACTTTCTGGCTCTTAACACTATGCTGTGTACCATCAGTATTCACATAGTTCAATGCTTCTTCTGACGGTGCATTTTCACCAAATAAATTCAATGGTGCACAACCTGCAATAGCACCAACAACTTCTCCAGCATCATTTCTGTCAGCACAAACAATAGAGCCGTCAAGAAGTGTTGCATCAAGCGCGTTATCTAAGTGTGCTTCTAAAAGCTCACCGCCCCAATGTGCGTCTTCTGTATTTCTACCGTAGTTGTAATAAACTTCGTAGTCATACTCATCCATGATAACACCTTTCACAGATAGAGTACCGCTGAAGTATGCTTGATCATTGTAGAACTGACGCTTACCGCCACCTACACCTAGCTTAGTAATCCAAGTAACGTCATCAGGGTTTGCACCTTGTTCATTAAAGAAATCTCTCGCTTCTTGACCCCAGAAAGGGTTATCTACACGAATAGGTTTTGCAAGGAATACTGGGCTTGAATCAGATACAGATGACGTTTTACCATAAGCCATTTCAAAGCTAACACTATGATCATCATTAATATCTTTGTTAATTGCTGTAAACGTATTTAAACGCTCAAGCGGCACTGCGATATATGAGTGGTCTAAGAATTTATAACCGTCAGCTTCTTCACCATAATAACGGTTTTGTGCATTTGGAGCTGGACGAGGACCAATACCTGTATTCGCAGGGTTTAACTCACCATTAGGACCAAACGTATAGCTTTGACCACCAAGAGTTACCATACCCTTACGGTCGTAAGCGCCTAATACTTGTGGTAAACCTTGAAATTTTTGAGGTGCTAAAACAAACTGCGGAATACCATCTTCTTCACCTGTATTCTCAGGGTTACGCATAGTAACAATCGTGTCACGGATGAAGTCTCTGTCACGACCATCTAGTTGGCCAATCTTTGAATATGTTGCATTGAAAATGAAGCTATTATCTTCATTTTCACTACCAAATGTTAGTGAGAATACGTCTTCTTCACCTTTGTCTTGTTGCGGTCTTGAAGTTAGAGCGTCAATGCTGAAACCATCATAAGAATCTTCTAGGATGATGTTAACAACACCAGCCATTGCATCTGAGCCGTATACAGCTGAAGCACCACCATGAGTAATTTCTACACGCTTGATTACCGCAGTTGGGATCATGTTAAGGTCAACCGCTGAATTTGTAACACTTGACGATACAAAACGTTTGCCATTTACTAGTACTAGAGTACGACCTGTACCTAAACTGCGAAGGTTAGTAGTACGAATACCAGCACCGAAAATACCTTGGCTAGTTGTTAAAGAAGTACCGATATCAGCAGAAGGTGTTGAATCTAAAAGATCACCAACGTTTGTAATACCCGCATCACTTAGGTCTGCACCTGAGAAAACTGTCACTGGAGTTGGCGCTACTTCAGAATAACGCTTGATACGAGAACCAGTGACCTGGATGCGCTCTACTTTTTCTTCTTTTGCTTCTGTTTCTTCTGCAGCAAAAGTATTTGCTGAAAAAGCAGCTGTAGAAGCTGCACCAAAAGCGATCGCTAAGCGAACTGCTTTTGAAACTTTATTGTTTAACATTTATTTCTCCCTGATCTCACTTCGTAAGACTTTGTTTTTTTTAATGTTTTTATTGAGTTATTGCAAATATAAAAAATGTACCTAATGCAATACTCCGGCAACATACTAATAGCAGGGACAACAAAAGGTCAACCAATTGGAGATAAAAATTTACACTTTCTTCAACAATAGTGTTTACACACAACCTAAGTTAACGAAAAATAAATACTTGATGGATATAGAGAAAAGTGAGCTAGTAGCAAAAGATAAAAAGAGTCAAATTTTGCGCTGTAAAAAAGTACAGCATTTAAATAGTAAGCATCTCCACTCCAGGAGTTGCTAGTTACTTTATTGATATGTAGTAAATAAGAGCAATTATTAAGTTCATACTACTTTTCTGCAGATATAACGACAGCGATTAAATTATTAGATTCGTCTCTAATCTCTTTAAACGCAATCTCAGAGAAAAGTTGAGTAATTCTAATTTTTTGCAACAGTTTTTCGGTATTTTCTGCAGCCTTTTTAAGTTCATTAAGTCTTAACAATAATAACTCAAGTTCTGATTCGAACAGTTTATATGCCTCATCGAAATCAATATTTTTATTTTTAATTATAAAGCGATAAAACGCCGGAAAATTTGTTGCTTCAAGACTGACTTTTTCTAATGACTGAAATGAAGATATAAATTTCTCAATTTTTTCTATATACAAGCTAGTAGGCTCATTATTCATTAATACATTAACCAAACCTTTTAAATCAGCCAGCACATGTTCTTTTACTGCATAACCTGCTTCAAGTATCTGCCTATTAGGCTTAACTATGATAGAACTTTTGTGATGACAAACTAGGTGCAACTTACCCTCAGGTTTTAATATTCTATGAGTTTCACTTAAACTCAAATCAACATCTGAATACTCAAGGGCAAACTGAGATATAACAGCATCGAACTCTTCATTTTTAAATGGCATTTTTTCAGCTGAAACATGAGAAATAAAATGTCCATTTATTTGTTTTGTTACTTCATTATTTATTTTTGCTAGATCTATTCCCACACATTCATGTTCGGAGACAGCTTGTATTAACTCGATTACAGCACCATTGCCGGTGCCAACGTCAAGTACTTTAGAATGCTTATCTAAAGTTCTTGAAAAACCTTGCCATAGGAATTTAATTTCACCTTGATAATTCATTTTAAAAGCTTCGCCAAATGAAGTTATATAACCTTGACTCCAGTATTCTGACCAGTGATTTTTCATTTACTTTTCCTCCTCAAAAAAAAAGGCTGAATTAAATTCAGCCTTTTTCTATTCAATTACAATTAGAAGCTAATTGAATATGTTAAGCGATAATCACGACCAAAGTTGTTATATAGGTCTTGGTTATCCCACGTACCATTTGAAGATAAAACAGGATCTTCATCTGTTAAGTTATTAACTGTAAAAGTAATAGAACCCATTTCACCAGCAAAATATGTATAAGTTAGGTTATGGATTAACCAGCTATCTAACTTGCCCGAAGTGACATATGGTGCATTTGCAATATTGTTACCGTCAGCATCTTTAGGTGCTACTTCTGTTTCTGTCGTGCTTGCTGTATAAGTCGCGTTCCAAGCAAGAGAGTGATCTTCATAAGACCATGCAATTGTAGCTACTGACTTGAAGTCTGGTTGGCCTGACCAACCCGCACTGTCTTGTACAAAACCGCCTACTTCACTCTCATATGAAAGAACAAAACTATTTACATTATTGAAACGGAAATCACCGAATTCTGTATCAATATTAGCATTGATAGTGAAGTCAATACCTTCAATTTCAAAACCTGTACCATTGAAGTAAGAAGTACCAGCTTCAATTAGAGTACCTGAAGCAGCACGCTTAAGGTAGAAAGTTTCATTTGATGTATCAGTATCAGGAGACACAGCTGTAATTAAGCCCGCAGCTTCATCGGATAATAATGATTGTAGCGACTTAGACTGGATTACATTGTCGATTGATAGCTGGAAGTAATCGACTTTGAAGCTAAGGTTATCGTTAACATCCCATGCCACACCTAAGTTAGTGTAATCTGAAGTTTCAGCATCTAACTCAGAGTTTTGCGTGTAGTAAGTATCATACTGTCTAGAAGTTGTTGCGCCATTATTGTAATCAATCGCTGATTCTGCTGAGAAAGTACGTGCAGCATTTAATAGATCAAGGCCTGGAGCACGGAAAGACTCTGAGTAAGAACCGCGAACAACTACGCTATCAGTAACTTGCCAGCGAGCAGAAACTGCAGGAGCTACGTTGTCACCGAAATCTGAGTAATCATCGTAGCGAGCTTTAAGGTTTACTTCTACAGTATCAGAAATAGGAAGTACTGATTCAAAGAAGAATGCAGTTACATCACGTTCACCCATCGAAGAGTTACCAGCAGAACCACCAATACGACCTGCTTCAGACTGACCATCATAAATATCTGCGTAAGTTTGCTCGAAATATTCCATACCAAAATAGTGCGCTACTGTACCACCTGGTAATTCAAACATGTCGAAGCCGATACCTGCAAAGTATTGGTCAAATGTAGAAGAAGATTCTTGAAGAGTAGTTGCTTTCATATTAGCAATACCTTCTTCAGAACCTAAGTCGATATCGTTTTGCTGGTTATATGCTAAACCAGAATATGATAGGTAATATTGACCCACAGACTTGTTGTCTGCCTTATTACGGTGGTAATAAACTTCCCAAGTAGCATTGTTCCAATCAAGGTCACCACGAAGGCCAGTAGTAAGGTCGATGTTATAGTCATCTACGTTACCATCACGAGTACCAATACCAACCCATCTGAAGTAACCTGTTGTCTCTTCACCGAATGGATTATGTGGATTATCAGCAGCCATATTTCTCCACGGAGCCGCAGGAGGCGCATAACGACCAAATGAAGAGTTTTGAACAAACATTGCTTGACCGAACCACTGAGTGCTATCAGTCAGTTCATAGTTCGAACTAACATAAATAGTATTTCTATCAATTGAAGCTGTGTTGTATGAAACATTCGCGTAAGCATACATACAGTAATCAGAACCAGGAGCCCAATCTTCGTTTGCGTCAACGCGGCGGAAAGTATCTTCACCGTACTCTGCGATTAACTGATCACAAAGAGGAGATGCTTTAGCGATAGAAAAATCTGGAGCAGCAACTGTTGCACCATAAATTGACCAGCCAACTGTATCAGGTGTATAAGCTTCGATATCGCCATCACCATCTAAATCGCCGATTTTAGCTTTCGTGTACTCACGAGCGCCATCACTGATGCCTTCACGCTTTTGAAAATCAAAACCGAATGTAATATTACCTTTGTCGTTAGAAACACCGCCAACGATTGAAAATTCAGATGAAGTTGTGCCTTCGTCTTGATCACGCTTACCAACACCAGCGTTGATGTTTAGGCCTTCAAAATTATCTTTAAGGATTACGTTAACAACACCAGCCATAGCATCAGAACCGTAGATTGAAGAAGCACCTTCAGTCATGATGTCAATACGTTCAACTGCTGCCATCGGAATAGCATTTAGGTTTGCAGAAGCACCACCTAATGTTGGTGAGCCTGGAAAACGACGACCATTAAGAAGAACTAATGTACGACGAGAGCCCGCACCGCGAAGGTTGATAGTTGCTTGAGACTGAGCCGAGCTACCAGAACGTTCCGAGAAAGAACCAAAAGAGTTCAATGAACTTGAACGTAATGCATCAGCAACGGTGAAATCACCTTCCATTTTAATATCTGCAGCTGTGATAGATACAACTGGTGAAGCACCTTCAAGATCCGTACGCTTGATACGAGAACCAGTAACTTCAATACGTTCAACTTTTTCTGCACCATCTTCGTCTGCAGCAAAAGTATTTGCTGAGAATGCAGCTGTAGACGCTGCACCAAAAGCGATCGCTAAGCGAACAGCTTTTGAAACTTTATTATTTAACATTTTATCTCCCTGGGGCCACTTGTTAGAAGCTTTTATAGTTTTTGAGGGTTATCCCTCTTATAGGTAATTGCAACATATGCAACAAACAAGTTGCATACTAAACAACAGACATTATCCGTGTCAAATAAAAATATGACCAAATTGCAACATTAAATACACATAAAACCCTTTATATTTGGCGCCAGGACGATTAAAAACCAGTTAGTTGCAAAAAAAGAAACAAGGAAAAATTAACATGTTGTATTAATATTAATAATAGGTACATTTGATTCACATCAAAAATGCAACAATTAGAAATGTTGAATATTTAGTTAATTATCAAAAAGGTTTTGTTGTTTGTTCGTAATTGTTGATTCATTAATATTGACGTGAAACATTTTTAAGATGGGCATAATCTGCTTTTGAATGTAGTGTTCGTAATCAACTTGCTTAATATCTTGTTCGTCACGCACAGCGACAGGCCCTGATTTAGAAATATAATAATTTATGATCGTGCCTTTAGATAAAGTGAAGTCTGCAGAGTTTGGAAGGTTTCTCGCAGCTCTCGCATGAGGCGGGATATTCTTAACATACTGTTCAAGTGGCTTACCTAAACGCTTTTTATAAATGAGTAGGTGATCATTTTCGCCACTGAGGATCTTGGTAATATATTTTTGGGCGACTGATTCAAGAGCTCCTTCTGAGAATAAAGTTTCTACTAATTCTTTTTGGAATAATTTGGCTATGTCAGTCCAATCACTTCTGACTGTTTCCATACCTTTAAATACCAGTTCAGAGTGACCATTCTTTTCCACTCTTCCCACATAACGTTTTTTTGAACCGGTTTCTTGCCCACGGATGGTCGGCATAAAAAATGGGCTATAATGTGTTTCAAATTCAATTTCTAAATGACTTTGAATACTATAGCGTTTTTCACACTCTATAGACCAAGTGTGGTTTATTTTTCTTTGTATCGCTTTGCCTATTTCGTGGCTTTGTTCAGGCGTTATTTCCTCAGGTAAAGACACAAAAGTTGAATCTGTATCACCGTAGATAACTTCATATCCCCAACTTTCAAGCCATTTACGCGTTGTTTGCATAATTTGATGACCACGCAAGGTAATAGAACTTGATAACCTTGGATCATAAAAACGACAGCCTTTTGAGCCTAAAACCCCATACAAACTATTCATTATAATTTTGATAGCCTGCGATAACATGGCATCGCCCTGCTCTTTGGCGTTTTGCCTTTTCTCTGCCAATTGCTCGACCAATTTAGGCAAATGGTGTGTAGTTTTAGAAAAATATCCGCCGTTGAAGCCCTCTAAAGCATTATCTTGGCTCTCTAAACCTTTAATAAGCCCTAACGGATCTATAAAGAAAGTACGAATGATGGATGGATACAAGCTTTTAAAATCAAGCACCAGCACATTTTTATAAAGGCCAGGTTTGGACTCCATGACATAGCCGCCAGGGCTTTCAAATGACAGCCCATGCTCAGCCAAATTTGGCGCGATATAGCCACTTCGATGTAATAAAGGTAAGTATAAATTAATAAAAGCAGCCACTGAGCCACCCATTTTTTCAAGCTCTAAACCTGTCATTTGGGTTCGCACAATGGCAAATTCTAGCAAGTTTAGTTTCTCGAAAATCGATAAGACAAGCATGCAATCTTGCAGGTTGTAGGCTGCTAAAGCGGGTTTATCTTCATTAAACTGTCTGATGATCTCAGACAAGCGGTTATCCTGTTGGATAAGTTTTTGTTCACCTAAAATTTCACTCGCTACATTAGCAAGGCTAAAACTCGGGAAGTGATACGTGGCATTTTTCATGGTATCGATACCATCAATAACCACTCGGCCTGAAATCAAAACTCGAACATAGTTACCTTTATAAATATCTATCGCGGCATTATCACGGCCTAAACAAAGGTCGATACCCAGCGCTTCTGCTCGCTCTGCTAAAACCACAAAATCAAACTCAATCACATTCCAGCCAACAATCACATCAGGATCTATGGCTTTCACTTGTTGCATTAAAACTTGTAGCAGTTCAATTTCGTCTTCTACCCAAATAATACTCTGCTCTGTTTGCTGAGGCGCTCCAATCATGATGACACCTTTATAGTGCTCGCTGACAAGACCGACTGAAAAAAGCACCCCTTGCCCATCACACTCAATATCAAGTGACAACATAGAAAGGTTTGGCTTGTAGTTTGGGTTTTCTTTCAGCTTTGCATCCGTGATCTCGATATAACCACTACGTTGCTTCACTTTTCCATTTACCCAAACACCGCCTTTTATGAATCGCTCCATTAAATAACGGTCGCAATGACGAATATCATCCTCATACAAACGCATATGCTTAGAAAAGCGTTGCTTGACTTGAAATAGATGCTGATTGGAAGAAAAATAACAGGCTGCAACGGGCTCACCGTCGAAGTGCTTTAGTGAAAGTAGTTTTATGTCACATTGCAGCCCATGTTCATTGATTAAGCTTTTAGCTTGCGCTAAATCTGACTGGCGAATGAAAAAAACAGATTGCTGATCGGGTATAATTACCTTGGCTGGACCTTGTGGTGTCATAAGCCAATAACAAAGACACAACTTCCCCTGCTGATTAAATTGCTGGCGTGATAGTATAAAGCCTTCGTATACAGCTTGTGCCAAGATAAAACCCCATCTAAAATATCAAACACTGTAATTATATACATACCGTACTTTTTAGGCGACCTTCATGCTTTCAGATGCATTAAAAAAAACAATTCGAACAACACACACCAGCATTGCTGAAAGCTTAGACGGTTATAGACCCAGAAAAAGCCAAAACTATCTAGTCGCAGAAATCGCTAAAGTATTAGCTGGCGAATACCATAGATCACAAAAAATCTGTGTAATAGAAGCCGGAACTGGTACAGGTAAGTCTCTCGCCTACTGTTTAGGTGCCCTGCCCTTAGCATTGGCAAAAAAGAAGAAACTCGTCATTTCTACTGCAACTGTTGCCTTACAAGAGCAACTCATTGAAAAAGAATTACCTTTTTTTAAAGAGCACTCAGGACTCGATTTTAAGTTTGATTTGGTCAAAGGCAGGCATAGATATATCTGTGTGCACAAATTAAATTCAGCATTAGACGAAGACATGATGCAAATGTCACTCGTGCCTACATTAAGTTCGCCGCTATCTGAACAAGAGAAAAACTGCTTAGTTGCTCTACAAAATGCCTATCAAAATAAGCAATGGCAAGGTGATAGAGACAGTTGGGCCGACACCATTCCTGATCGAGTATGGAACTTAATTGCCTGCGATAAACATGCATGTCAAAGACAGATGAAGTCTCATCATCTATGTCCTTTCCATTTAGCACGACAAAAAATGGCGCAAATGGATGTACTTGTTATTAACCATGCTCTGTTACTTGCTGACTTAGAGCTCGGTGGAGGCAAAATCTTACCTGAGCCCGATGAGACTTTTTATGTCATTGATGAAGCGCATCATTTACCTCATATCACTCGAGACTTTTCATCTGCAGCGGCAACCATTAAAGGCACATTAGATTGGATTGAAAAACTTTTAAAATTCAGCCAGAAGATGGCCAACGCCATTGTGTCGCAAAAAGCCATTGGTCAAAATTTTAAACTCAATGACGCCGCGAATGATGCGGCTAAAGATTTAAGGTCGGTCAGAGACTTACTAGACCAAGCTGATTTTAATTATAACGACGATGACACTTATCGATTCGAACACGGTATTGTGCCTGAGCAACTCACTCTCAAGGCCAAAGACATCAGCGATGCAACACTCGATGCGCTAAGAGCACTCAATAAAATGCATGATGCACTTACCTTAGATGTCAGTGATGGTGACGTGACTGCATTCTTAGCCGATCCACTTTTAGCCGAGAGTGGTCAGTACATCAACCGTCTGGAGCAATTACAAAAACTGTGGTTCAGCTACGCCAGTAAAGGCGACAGTATTCCGCATGCTCGATGGATTAAGCGACTTGAATATAAAAATCATCACGACCATTTACTTTGCGACTGCCCTATTGAGGTGGGTTACTACTTAAAAGACAAGTTATGGCGAGAATGTGCAGGCGCCGTATTATGCTCAGCCACGCTCAGTGCACTCGGTACATTTGACCATTTCGCAAAAGAAAGTGGGTTAAAAGGTGAAGAAGGCGTGCAATATATTAAAGCTAATTCACCATTTGATTATCCAAAGCAAGCGACGCTACATATACCTACCACAGATAAAGAGCCTACTGATAAAGCCTTCAGTGACTTCTTAGCTGATGCTTTGCCTAAGTATTTAGACAGAACTAAGGGGAATTTAGTGTTATTTGCCTCCTATTGGCAGATGGAGCACGTTGCGAAAAAAATGCGATTGAAAAACTGGCAAATTCTTGTTCAAGGTGAGTTCTCTCGTGACGCCCTGCTTAAAAAGCACAAATCTCGTATTGATTCTGGCCATGGCAGTATTTTATTTGGTACGCAGAGCTTGTCTGAAGGACTTGATTTACCCGGTGCCTATTTAGAGAATTTAGTTATCACAAAGATCCCTTTTGCAGTACCTACCTCCCCAATAGAAGAGGCGCAAGCTGAGTTTGTTACAAGTAAAGGCGGTAATCCATTTTTATCAATCACTGTACCCGATGCTGCAAAGAAATTAGTACAAAGCTGTGGTAGACTGCTTAGAAAAGAAACCGATCAGGGAAAAATCACGCTCCTTGATAGGCGTTTGGTCAGTAAACGGTATGGTAAAGCCATGCTAGATACCCTCCCGCCATTTAAAAGACAAATAGATTATTAATGTTTGAATTTGCGCTCGACCCCATGACGTGGGGCTTATTGTGTTTGGTTGCTCTTATAGCAGGCTTTATTGATGCGGTGGCTGGCGGTGGTGGCATGTTAACAGTGCCTGCTCTTCTAACTGCGGGCTTACCTCCGCACATGACGTTAGGAACTAACAAGCTTGCTGCAAGCTTTGGCTCAATCACGGCTAGTGTTACTTATTATAAAAAAAACTTATTCAACCCCAAGTTTTGGGCAGGTTCTATTGTCGCCACCGCAATAGGTGCACTACTCGGTACCCTATTGGTTGATCATCTTAGTATTGAATTTTTAAACAAATTACTACCCGTAATCATCATTGCTGTGGCCTGTTACAGCTTATTTGGTAAATTTAGTACTGAAACCAGTCATCATTTACCGACCAAAACATTGCAACTAAAAATAAAACAGTGGTTACAAGGGTTAAGTTTAGGCTTTTTTGATGGTTTAGCAGGTCCAGGTACGGGCACTTTTTGGACAGCATCAAATAGCCTACTTTATAAGATGAGTTTATTGTTGAATTGCGGACTCGCGCGTTCGATGAACTTTGTATCGAACTTTATTTCGCTGATCACCTTTGTTGCATTAGGTCATGTTAACTTTTTACTTGGCATTACCATGGGGCTATTTTTAATGGTAGGCGCGTGGATAGGTGCGCACTCAGCAATTAAGTTCGGTAATAAGCTGATAAAACCCCTGTTTAATAGTGTCGTTATCGTACTTGCCGGTAAACTTATTTATGAGGCTTATTTTATATGAGTCAAGCCATTGTCAAATTACAGCAGCAAATTGAGCAACTTGCTCAGCATGCTCACCAGTTTGATAAAGCGAAGTGGTTTGATAAAAACCGCTACATTCAAGCACAGCCAAGTTTATTTGCACACAGCGTGTTTGCAACAAAAAGCTTAAAATTGTGCGACTATGTAGACGAAATCAAAGAAGCATTTGCAAGGTTGCCGAGCCCGGAAAAACGTCATGCCTATGCGTTTGCCCTCGAAAAATTAAGCACTCAAATAGAAGCGGTTATAAAGGTATTAAAATCGACACCGGTTTGGGCCAAAGAGAATACGTTTGCTAAACCCAAAAAAACCAAAGTGTATCGCCAAGCGGTTAAAAAAATCATGCAGAGCTCCCATGAGCTATATCAAGAGCTTTCTCAAAACCATGAATTTGAGCGCCGTTTACAAGAAATGATTGATTTACGTAAGCAACAGCTCTCGTCGGCAAGTACCTCTGAAGCGAGTAAAATTAATCAAGAGATCTTGGCGCTACATGCACGGCTCGGACGTTGTAGGAAAGCCATCACTGCCACTGAAGATAAGATTCAACAAGTCGAAAAACAACAAAACCGCTAATGATTTTCTATCACCCCATATACAGTGCCCTACAACTGCCTGAGAGGCACCGCTTTCCCATAAAGAAATACCAAAAGCTTAACAATACAATCCATACTATGGGTTTTTCCGACCGAGTATTTGAACCAAAGCCTGCTAATTTAGCGCAGATCAAGCTTTGCCATGATGCTAATTATGTCGATGCATTTGTGAATGGCTTTTTACCAGAGAGAGCCATCAAAAAAATGGGCTTTCCATGGTCGACCACATTAGTTGAAAGAACCTTACTTTCTGTTGGTGCGAGTATCGAGGCGGCTGAATACGCAATAGAGCATGGACTCGGCTTAAACCTTGGTGGAGGCTACCACCATGCACAATTCGACCATGGTGCTGGGTTTTGTATTTTTAACGATCATGCCATAACCGCAAAACATTTGGTACAGCAGGGTCATGTTGAACGTGTAGTGATCCTAGATTGCGATGTGCACCAAGGAGATGGCACTGCTGATATTTTGCATGACAACGACAACATCATTACTTGCTCTTTGCACTGTGTTCAGAATTTCCCTCGAGCAAAAGCGCGCTCAGATCTTGATTTCGAAATCGAAAAAGGCTGTACCGATACACATTATTTGCAAACGCTCCAGCAAGCTTTAGATTTAATTGGGCGCCTCTATCGACCTGATATCATTATCTATAACGCCGGTGCTGATATTTACCATAAAGATGAACTTGGTTTACTTGATATCAGTCTAGTTGGCGTATTAGAGCGCGATAGAACAGTGATTTCATTTTGTAAAAACAACAATATTCCTTTATCGATTGGTCTTGGCGGCGGCTATCAACGTAATGAAGCGCAACTGATAGAAGTACATAAACAACTTTTATACGCTGTGTTCGAAAACTATTGATTTTTGGTATAAACTCAAAAAATAAAAACATTAGGAAGATGACATGAAACTACATGATGATGTGCATAATTATTATGAAAAAGTCATGCTAGACCGCATCGTTGAGCGCAATTTGCAAGACAAATACGATGATGATGTTATGGCTGATTTTTGCTGTACGGTACTCAATCAATTGCCTGCAAGATATATTCGCTACGATGTAGACATGGCTTTTTACTTACCACAACACGAGCGTATCCAAATGGAGAAAAGAGTTGATATTGCAATTGACGTTGCGATGACTCAAGTGGCAAAGAGAGGTTCAACGGTCAGTGAGTAACTTTTAGAAATGAGCAATAGTTTAGAAAATGCACCGACTCATGTAAAATTGGCAGTCGACTTAATCATGCTTCTTGAACAACATAAACTGCCCGCCGAGGAAGTACTTGCTGCTCTTGAAATTGTAAAAACGGACTTTCAAAATAAATTAAATGATGAAGCTAGTCCAAACTAGCTTCATGTCACTTTGCAACCTGTTAGGCTGTTTTTAAAGTTTCTGAGTTGAAATCTAATAACCCAAGTTTATATTGCGCATAAAACTGACTGTCAGATTCAGATTGCTTTGGGCAGATAAAATACCCAACGTCATCTCTAAAAGGCCTAGCATGGTGGTGTTTACCATCTTCCCAATATAACACCGCATGTTTTACCAAGTCGCCCATATAGGAGTGATCCCACTCATAATGACAAAAGCCATGGTGCAATGATAAATATGGGTCATACTTGTCCAGTAAATTAATATTAAGTAAACCGTTTTTGTAGGCTGCAAAGACTTTCGCATCGTATTCTGCCGTCTTTTCGTCAACAAAATAGGCAATGTCTCTGCGAGGAGGTAATGCTTGTGGCAAGCCAAATTTTTCGCTGACAGCTGAACATTCAACCACAATCCAAGACACAAAATGAGCACCTATTTGGTGGTCCCATTTCAATGCGACAAACATAATCATTCCTTATAAAAATTTTGCCGTGATTGTATTTCTATCACGATAATTTAAAAGCCCGAAATGCCGAATGCTTGTTTCAAATCAAAAAAATTCTGAACAAAATTACATGAATAAACTTTTTCAAAACGTTACAAGATATTACTAAACCTTCGTTTTAACTGACTTCTAGGAAGGTTCAACGAAATCTCGCTTTTTTATCTTTGCTAAATTATCCACATCTGCGCCACAATGTTAAAGCTGACTACTTTTGGTGCTTTTGGACATGACCATGAACTTAACCCGCTCCTCATTAAAGAATCCTGCTGCGGTTCTTGTCATTCTTACTTTAATTATTTTATTTGGCATCATCAGCATTTTTAAATTACCGATTCAGCTCACTCCTGAAATTGAGCAACCTCAGATCACTATATTTTCTGGTTGGCGCCAAGCAGCCCCAGAAGAAATCGAATCTATGATCATCGAACCATTAGAAAATGCCGTGAAGCATACGCCGGGCGCTCTGGAGGTAAATACCAATATCAACCAAGGTGGCGGCGCTATAAATCTAACATTTGCAGTTGGTGCTGATATGCAACAAGCCATGCTTGATGTACTGACTAGCTTAAACCAAGCCCCTCCTCTTCCTTTAGATGCCATGGACCCCGTGGTTACTGCTGGGGGTAATGGTGGTCCCGGATCAGGTGGCCCAACAGCAGCAAGTCTATTAGTTGTGCCTATAAGTTTTGACTCAGACCAACTTGATATGGCGAAATATCAAAAGCAAATTGAAGACATTATTGAGCCGAGACTTGCACGTATCTCTGGTATCTCTCGTGTCAATATGAACAGTGAGCGCCCACGAGAACTACGCGTTACTTTTGACCCACAAAAAGCAGCGGCATTTGGCATTAGCCTTGCTCAAATTCGCCGAACTTTATCGACTGCCAATGATAGTTCTGGTGGCCTTGCCGATGTCGGACGTCGGCAATACACAGTGCGATTTACTGGTAAATACAATGTAGACAACTTAGCTGAACTGCGCGTGGGCTATGTAGGCGAACGACCCATTTATCTCGGCGATATCGCAAGTGTCGAAGACACAGTCACTGATCGCCGTTCTATGACATTGAGAAACGGAAAACCGGCTTATTATATTACTATTTCAAGAGCAAACGACGCCAATACCGTTGCGGTATTAGATGAAATAAACGTTGCCATAAAAGAATTAAATGCAGGCGCTTTAAAAGAAGTTGGTCTTGCCATTGAGCTAAGTTTCGATTCATCGGTACATATCAGAAATGCATTACAACTGGTAAAAGGTAATTTGGGACTAGGGGTATTACTGGCGTGCGGAATACTTTGGCTGTTTTTTAGAGGTCTAAAACCCACATTGATCATAGCAGCAACCATCCCTGTGTCACTGATGGTTGCATTCTTAGCACTCAATCTGTTCGAGCGTAGTTTGAATGTTGTGTCACTAGCAGGTCTAGCATTTGCCGTTGGCTTAGTGCTAGATGCCGCAATTATCGTGCAAGAAAACATAGCTCGATTAACCGCCTCAGGCATGGTTGCGAACAAAGCAACTTTAAAAGGCGCGACGCAAGTTGGGGGGGCTTTGTTTGCCTCTACTGCAACCAGTGTCGCTATATTCCTACCCATTATGTTTATGGAGGGTATTGAGGGTCAATTATTTTCAGATCTCGCATTAACTTTATCGATTGCTGTTATCTCTTCGCTTATCTGTGCTATGACGCTTATTCCTGTGGCAAATAAGATTTGGCCTGAAACAAAAAGTAAACCTGATCCATATCAGGCCTATTGGCATAAGGTCACACATTGTGTGGTTAAGTTAACCAATAGCAGAGTTAAACAACTCAGTTGGATAGTCTCTTTATTAGGTGGCTCTGTATTTATTACCTATGCTTTATTACCGCAAACAGACTTTATGCCTCGTGCTCCTACTGACGGTTTCTTTTATACCTTGCTGACACCTCCAGGTGGAAATATCCAATTTATGGAAGCCGAAATTGCTTCTCGAGTTAAAAAGCGTGTGATGCCATATTATGAAGGCGAAAAGTCGCCGAAAATAAAAGACTTTAACTTCTATGTCTTCGGCTCAAATGCCGGTGGGTTTATTTATTCTGACGATCCGACTCGGGTAGAGGAGCTAATGAAAGTCGCACGTGAAGAGATATTCCATGATTTGCCCGATACTCGAGTCTTTTTAAACCGCGGCTCGATGATCCGAGTCAACAATGGTGGAGATGGGCGTGCAATAAATATTGATTTATCAGGTCCAAATATTGATGATTTAATCGCGGGTGCAAGAGTTGCCTTGCAAGCAACACGAGAAGCTATGCCTGAGGCTTCTGCTCAGCCAATGCCGCGTTTAGATATGGCCGAACCAGAGTTAAGACTTCACCCTGATGACAGGCGGATCACTCAAGCTGGTTTAACACGCAGTGACGTTGCACAAGCTGTGCAAGCGTTCACAGGGGGATTATTTATTAATGAGTACTTCGATGGTAACGAACGTATGAACGTCATCTTGCGTGCAAAACCCTGGCAGTCCCCAGAAGAGCTTAAAGAGATACCTATCATTACACCTCTGGCTGGCACACAAACACTCGGTGAACTTGCCCGTGTTGAACGAACCGTAGGACCGACACAATTAAGACGTGTAAATGGCAAGCGCACAGTCACCGTCATGGTTACCCCACCGCCCCAGATGAGTTTACAGGAGGCACAAGCACGCTTGAATGCACAAGTGCTACCAAAAGTACAAGCTGCGGTTTCTGCTTCAACGAGTGTGATCTTGGCTGGTAATGCGCAAAAGATGAATTCAGCCATTCAAGAAATGACCTTCAATTTTGCCTTAGCCTTATTCATCTTGTTTCTATTGATGACTGCACTGTTTAAATCAGCAAAAGATAGCTTTCTGGTTCTTTTGATCATGCCTTTGGCATTAGCAGGTGGGGTTATTGCTCTGTATGTACTGAACCTATTTACTTTTCAATCACTCGACCTCTTAACCATGATAGGTTTCATCATTCTGCTTGGATTAGTTGTCAATAATGCCATTTTATTGGTTGACCAAACTCGTAGCTCTGAACGAGACGGTATGCAAAGAGAAGATGCGGTAAAACAAGCCGTATTATTACGTGCTCGCCCAGTTTACTTAAGTACGCTAACCAGCTTATTCGGAATGTTGCCACTGATGCTAGTACCAGGTGTGGGTTCAGAGATATACCGCGGATTAGCAACCGTAATTGTTGGCGGCATGGCTATCAGTGCTATTTTTACACTGGTATTAATGCCTAGTTTATTACTGTTGGGCAAAGCAAAATATAAAACGCCTAAATCAATAAACAAAGAAAAGCCGCAACTCAATTTAGTTGCGAATCAATAAAGGAAACCGCTGATGACTTTTAATCCCTCTAAGATTCGCACGAGCATGCTTTCAAGTAGTGTTGCCCTAGGGATAGTATCTTGTGTCGGCTTATTTTCTGCACCGAGCTTTGCGATTTCGCCCGTTGCAGTTGAAACCATAAAGCAGGAAAAACTTCACAGTAATTTGTCGGTACACGGCACTCTTTATGGAAAACAAGATGTCACATTAACGTCTGGTGTAGCTGGTCGCCTAACCTTTGTAGCTACCCCAGGAAAGTTGGTCAGCAAAAATGATGTGCTCGCCAAGATTGACTTGTTACCGCTACAACTCGCTAAGGCTAAACAAGAAGTCATGTTAGAAAGAGCCAAAATTAATCTTAACTTTCAAAAGCAGGAACTTGCTCGCTTAAAACGATTAGCGAAAAGTAACAGCGCCGCAGCGACACAAGTCGACCAAGCACAAAATCAACATGACCTAACCCTCACTGATATTAAGTTGGCTGAGATTGAACTGAAAGTCATTGAAGATCAATTAAACCGGGCTGTACTAAAAGCGCCATTTAGTGGTGTGGTAAGTGAAAGGTATGAGCGTACAGGTAGCGAAATAAATCGTGCTCAGCCGCTTGTCAGTTTAATTGACATAAACAACCTTGAAGTGCGTTTGTATGTACCTGTTAAATATTTAAAATACTTAAGTTTAGGCAATGAATTACAATTAAGCGCTGGTCAACTAGATGACCCACAACAGGCACTTGCAACTGTAACCGCTGTGATCCCAGCAACTGATCCAAGAGCGCAATCCTTTGAAGTTCGTGCAGACCTTTTAGCAAATCACGTAGAAAGTTGGGCTTCCGGGCAATTAGTCGATGTCGTGGTACCTTTAAGCTCAAATACTGAGGAACTAATCGTTAATAGAGACGCTCTAATACTTAGGCAACAAGGTGTGCATATCGTGAAAATTAAAGAGGATAATACCGCAGAGCATGTAGCTGTCATTGTTGGTAAAGGCCAAGGCGATCAAGTTGCAATTAAAGCAAAAGACAAAGACGCCTTAAAAGTAGGTGACAGAATTGCGATAAGGGGTGCTGAAACCCTTGCCCAAGGTCAAGAAGTAGAAATCCAACCTGCATTATAGAAACGTTTACTAGCCCAATGAGCAAGCCGCTATGTTTTTTCTTAGCGCGCTTGTCTCATTTTTTAAACTTTATCCAACTGAAAGAGCCATTTAAAATGACTCGTTCAAAAGGTTAGACAGTCAGATAAATCAAACATCGTCCTCAATGTTATCTTTACCTTTAGTGCGCTCGATACTATCAAGCTTGTGGTGGATTGCCGACTTAATGAGCATATAACCACTAATAGGTGCAGTTAATAGTAAGAAAATCGAAATCAAGATCTCTTTAACGCTGATCCCCGCTTCAGATTGACTAAAAAACACCATTGCCGCAGTTAGCAAACAAGCCATACCCAGTGTTGTTGCTTTTGTCGGACCATGTAGACGCATGAAGAAGTCTGGCATTTTCACCAGGCCAATTGACCCCACCAATACGAATGAGCCGCCAATCAAAAGTAATATAGAAATAATCCACTCAGCCATCGTTCACCTACTCTATTATATCGCCACGTAGTAAATACTTACATACAGCAACAGTACTTACAAAACCTAACATTGCAATTAACAGCGCAGCTTCAAAGTAAAGCTCAGTGCCCATGCTAAGACCATATAAAATAATCAGAGCAATACTATTAATGTACATGGTATCTAAAGCCAGAATTCTATCTGGCACTGACGGGCCCTTAACTAATCGCCACAGATTCAATAGTAACGAAACGCCAATCATCGCAAATACAATCAGGATAACTGTCTCTAACATTCAAAGATCTCCTTTAAAGGTGCTTCGTAACGTTGTTTTATGGTGTTAATCAACTCTTGCTCATCTTTTAGGTTAAGCACATGAATGAGTAAATAACGCTGTTCAGGCTCTTCACCTTCTTGTAATGACTCTTTCCAGGGATATACCTCAGCACTAACAGTGCCTGGAGTCAGTGATACAGTGCTAGCTAAAATCGTAATTGGCATTGCCTGTTCGAGATCTAGAGGCACTTTAACAAAGCCCGGATTGAGCTTTTTAGTCGGTCCTAATATCAAAAGCGCAACTTGAATATTTGCGGTAATGATATCGTACAACACTAGCAATAGATGTTTTATTGCCAGCCCGGGATGTAAGATCAGCGGCTGTTTAGTTCTAAACGGGTTAGTAGCCAATGGGATTACAACCGCTAAAATCGCACCTAAGATAAGGTGGCCTGGCGAAACACTATTATTGAGTAATAACCAAACACTAAACAGCAGTAAACTTCTAAAAGGCGTAGGTAACCACTTAAACTTTGCTTCTGTGCGCATTATTTCGCCTCCCCTAGTACAACAGAGATATTCGCTGAGAAGTCATGCAATTGTTTTGCTGCTTCAATAGCATACTCTGACATATTGCCAGCAAAAATAACCATCAGTGGAGAACCTAGTAAGACAATTAATAACGCAGACACTTGATATTTGTGTGCCTTAACAGGTTCAGCATTGTCTTGCCCTTTATTTTGGTGATGCCAAAAAACAGTGCTACCGGCTTTTGATATACCAACTAATAAAGCCAGACTCGCCAGCAAATAGAGTGTCCAGAAAATGCCACCATATTCGCTCTCAAACGTCGCCTTCAGTAACCAAACTTTACCAATAAAGCCTGAAAGTGGCGGCATGCCAATTACGGTGATTGCAGCGATAGCAAATGCACCGCCGAGCAAAATAGGCTGGGTAACAGGTCGACCAATAGTAATACGATCAGCGACTTTACCTCGTTGAATCCCTATCATATCGGCAAGTAAAAATAATGCAGCGGTAACAAGTGTAGAATGAACTAAATAGAAAATAGCAGCAGCACTGGCCTCTTCTGTTTGCACAGCAACAAGCGCAACCAGCGTACCCACAGATACTATCACTAAGTTAGCCACAAGCTTGCGCATGTCTTTACTCGCCAGAACACCAATCGCGCCCATTACAATAGTTGCCAAGGCTAACCACCAAAGCCAACTTTGGGCCATATGGCTTAACTCACCGGCTTCATCACCAAAAATCAGCGTGTAAACTCGCATCATCGAGTAAACACCCACCTTAGTCATGATTGCAAACAGCGCAGCAACGACCGGCATAGCCGTCGCATATGTGTTAGGCAACCATAAATGAAGCGGTAAAAGCGCGCCTTTTAGTGCAAATACAACAAGTAGTAACAAGCCACCAATTTTTGCAAGGTAAACATCATCACCCTGTAAGTCTGTGATCTTGTTAGCCATATCAGCCATGTTTAATGTGCCAAGTACGCCATATAAAATGCCTAGCGCAATTAAGAAAATGGCAGAGCCCACCAAGTTCATTATCACGTATTGTAACGCTGCTCGAGTATTATGCTTATCGCCGCCATGCATTAACAATGAATAAGAGGCAATCAGTAACACTTCAAAGAAAACAAAAAGGTTAAACGCATCGCCCGTTAAGAATGCGCCATTTACACCCAACACTAAGAAATGCAATAAAGGATGATAAAAACTGCCCTTCTCGTCATCGCCTGCACACGCATACAATGCACAAGTCAATCCAAGCAAAGAAGTAAGAGAAACCAGTAAAGTCGAAAGCGGATCAGCAAACAACACAATGCCGAATGGTGCCTGCCAATCACCTATCGCATAGGTTGTGCTACCCATTTCTTTTACTTGTAACAACAGTAGCACCGATGCTAGCAAGGTAATGAAACTGAGCGCCACTGAAGAAAAGCGACGTATCTGCTTATTCTTACCACAAGGTGGCATTAATAAAATAACCCCTGCCAACATAGGAAGTAATACAGGCAGAGAAGTTAAATGTTGGATCATGCTTTGCCCTTGTTATTATTAGTCGGAACTTGACCATTTACATGGTCATTGCCTAAATCTGCACGCCCGCGGATTGCCAAGATCACCACAAACGCGGTCATCGCGAAGCCAATTACAATCGCAGTTAACACTAAAGCTTGTGGTAAAGGATCTGCGTAATCTGAGCTATATCCAAGTACAGCGGCTTTATTTAACGTTAAACGTCCCGATGCGAATAAAAATAAATTCACTGCGTAAGACAACATAGTTAGGCCTAATACCACAGGAAAGGTTCTTGAGCGCAAAATCAAAAACACGCCACACGCGACTAAAAGGCCGACGCAAGATGCATATAATATTTCCATTAAATGTTTACCTCTTCTTTCGGCGCATTGGCAGTTAATTTACCCAGACTTGCTAGAATCATCAGAGTTGCACCAACAACTGTGATATATACCCCTAAATCGAATATGAGGGCACTGGCAAGCTCAATCTGACCAATTACAGGTAAGTCAAAGTAATCAAACCATGTTTTCAAGAACGGACGACCAAACAACCAACTACCTACACCTGTTGCTAGGGCAATTGCGATACCTGATGCAATGATTTTACGATAGTTAATCGTTAAACGCTCTGCTATCCAGTTCGAACCATGCGCGATGTACTGCAGAATAAAGGCAATCGCAGTAATAAGGCCTGCGATGAAACCACCACCAGGTAAGTTATGACCGCGAAGGAAAATATAGAAAGACACTAACAACGCCAGAGGTAATAAACTCTGCGAGATACTTGCAAGCAATAACGGATAGCGCTCTTTCGCCCAAGGACGCCCTTCACTATCAGAGCCCGGCATAAACAGAGGTAAATTTACCAATAGCTTGTAGATACCCAAAGCAGCAATACCGAGTACACAAATCTCGCCGAGCGTATCAAAACCACGGAAATCAACCAATATTACGTTAACCACGTTAGTACCACCACCGCCTGTTTTAGCATTCGCTAAGAAGAAATCAGAAATACTGGTCAGTGGGCGAGTAATTAACGCATAGCAAATACTACCAACGACGATACCAATTGTAGAGGCAATGCCTAAATCACGTAAAACACGCACCGAACTTGAAGCTTTAGGAGACTTTTGCGGCAAGAAAAATAGCGCCAACATAAGTAATATAATTGTCACAACTTCTACGGTTAGTTGGGTTAATGCTAAATCAGGGGCTGAGAAGCGTGTAAATGCAATAGATACCATTAAGCCTACAACTGATAGCATAAGTAGAGAGATCATGCGTTGGCGATGCCAGATCACTGTCGCGATTGCAGCTATCATTAACAAACCTGCGCCAATACCATTGTGAACATCTACTGGTGTCAGAGGGTTGTCACCCGCCAATTGCGCCATCTCGAATAACGGCCAACCTGATGCCAGTAAAACAATCACAAACATTAGCATTAAATAACGTTGCAAAGAGCCATTTTCGACGGCGGCAATTTTGTTTTGGCTCCATTTCACTAGCTTAGACACAGAGCCATCGAACATCTTTTTACCCGTCATCGGAGGCAGTGATGCTTGGAATTGGAATAAATACTTGCGCTGAGTATAAATTAAAATACCACCGGCAACGGCCAACGCACTCATAAGCAATGGTAAGTTAAAACCGTGCCAAAGAGAGATTTTGTATTCAGGCACTTGGCCTGCAAGTACCGCATCAGCAGCCGTATAAATGATGTCATGAACAACAAAGTTCGGAAACATCCCCACAATTAAACATAGGGCTACAAGTATCTCAATTGGAATACGCATATATCTTGGCGCTTCATGTGGCTCTTTTGGCAAATCAACTGGGTCGCCGTTAAAGAATACATCATGAATAAATCGAGCTGAATAAGCCACAGAGAAGGCTGCAGCGATAGTTGCAAGCACAGGGACTAACCAAGACATCGAACCTAATAGTTGTTGATGCAGGGTTTCTGCAAAGAACATTTCTTTTGATAGAAAGCCATTAAGTAGCGGCACACCCGCCATGGAAGCTGCGGCAACCATAGCGAGTGTTGCGGTATATGGCATAAATCGCCACATACCATTGAGTTTACGCATATCACGAGTACCCGATTCATGATCAATAATACCGGCAGCCATAAATAATGATGCTTTAAAAGTCGCATGGTTAATGATGTGGAAAATTGCCGCGACAGTTGCAAGCTCAGTATCCAAACCAAACAATAAGGTAATCAAACCTAAGTGGCTGATTGTAGAGTAAGCTAGCAGCCCTTTTAGGTCATGCTTAAACAGCGCAACATAAGCTGCAAATAATAAAGTCGCTAAACCAGTAAGACCCACTAAAATAAACCATAACTCTGTGCCCGCCAGCGCTGGATAAAAACGAGCCAGTAAGAAGATACCCGCTTTCACCATAGTCGCACTATGTAAGTAAGCACTTACAGGTGTTGGTGCTGCCATCGCATGTGGCAACCAGAAGTGGAATGGGAATTGTGCAGATTTTGTAAATGCACCTAATAATACTAGTACCAGCGTCAGTTCATATAAATCATGGGCTTGAATTAGCTCACGGCTAGCTAGAATAACGTCTATATCATAACTACCAACAATATGACCCAACATTAACAAACCGGCAAGTAAGGCTAAACCACCGCCGCCAGTGATCGTGAGTGCCATACGCGCACCTTTGCGTGCTTCTGACTTATCCCACCAATAGCTAATCAATAAGAATGAGCTAATACTTGTAAGCTCCCAGAATAGCCATAGTTGAAGCACGTTATTCGCCGTTACAATACCTAACATCGCGGTCATAAACAGCATCAGGTAAGCGAATAATTTCGGCATAGAATCTTTTTCACTCAGGTAATAACGGGCATAGAAGATGACCAACATGCCGATACCTAAAATCATAAAAATAAATAACAGTGAGAGCCCGTCAAGTCGGAATGATAACTCAAGGCCAAGTGCAGGCACCCAATTGATGCTTTCGCGTAGTACTTCACCCGCAAAAACATCCGCAGCAGAGTTAATGACCAGTATTAAGGCAATAGCAGGCATCACGAGTGTTAACGCGGTCGTTTGATTACGCGTTAACTTGCCTGTTAAAGATGAAATAATACTGCCAAAGAAGGATAGCAAAGGTATCCAAAGCAAAGTCATATAATTAACCTTTTTTATTGTGCTGTCACAGAGATAAACAGTGCAACTAAACACTGATAGTCACGGATAGTTATGCATCTAATTGTGCATTTTCTCCATGCAAAACTGTTACAATTTATACTTTATTAGTGTTTGAGTTGTCTATAGTTTTAGGTTCTAGCTGGTTAAATACTAGACGAAATTAACAAACAATTCAGATTAAATTATAAAAATGGATATAAGCAGGCAGCTTAATTAATAATAGTTTGTACATTGTTGGCCAGCTTTTGCTGCTCAATCAACCAATCTTGTTGTACTTTTTTTTGCCAAAGTTGTCTATATTGTTCCGAAAGTGGCAATTCTTGAAATTGCATCTTGCTCCATTTTGTAGCTGGCTTAAAAGCGTCAAAAGTACCATTTTGACAGGTCTCTGATTTTACCCAGCCCTGAGGTGCATTTTCAGGTAAACCGACAAATAAATTAGGCGCTTTTATTCCTTCAGAATTACATAACCAACGTGCTTTTTGACCATAAATCGCATACTCATCTTCAAAACCACTAAAATGCATTAATTCGTGAACCAGAACATCATAATCACTTGTCATAGTGAGTGTCATCTGAGCACCTCTTACATTCGCCAGTCCATTTGTTGTCATGACAATTATGAAGTCAGACTCAGGTAAATCTCGCATCATGTTACAAGTTGCAAACCCTTTAAAACCCTCTTCACACTTAAGTGCATTGCCAACATAATAAACTTTGCTCAAACAAAAGCTATTTTGGCCAGGCTCTGGCTTTAGCAAATATTTGTCTCGAAGAGCATTTAAATGTTGATATGCAGAAAAGCGATCGGCTAATAACAATACATTATTTTTACACTCAGTATTAAAAGTAACTTGTTGGGGTAATAATGCGATAGATAACTCGCCCAATTGCACCTCATTCAATTTATCAGGCAAAACCCCCAACTTTAGGCCTAGAACTGTCTCTAACCGCTCAGTTGCTTTGAGGTGCTTTGACAACGTCGTTAATTCTTCCCAGCGCTGCTTTAAAACGAGTAAATCAACCAATTCATTGAATCTTGTTTCGGAAATGTTGGCTGGCAAAGCCTGCCAGAGAAATCTAGCCTTATGAAACTCGTCCTCTCTAGCTAGGTGGAATAACCAAGCTAAATTCACTTCAGGATCATCTAAGAACCGAAGTTTTTCTAAAGTACTGGTGGGTAAGTAGAATGGGTTTATATCGACGAAATAATATGCTTGAGGAAAGCGTTCTAGAAAAGTCGCTTGAGAAAACTCATTCGAAAGCCTTGGGTGATCAACACTGCTGCTAATCACCACAAGAAAGAGACAAAACAAAAAATACTTAGCCCGCTTTAACACCGGCAAAAAGCTCAAGCTCTAATCGTGAATATTTATGCTCGACAAATTCAAATACATTTGTAGCCAGCGCAAGTTTAAAGAAGTCTACCGCGACAGCCTCTTTGCCTCTTGCCTGATATAGCTTTGCTAAATAAAAATATGCTTCACAGAGTCGCTCTGCATATTGCTGCTGCCCTGCTACGCCCTCTGTGATCTGGGCTAAAAACTGAGTTTCGGTAAGCTGACCTAAGTAAAGCTGTACAAGTTGAGTAGACCACTCATCAGGGTTAAGTGCTTGGCTATTGGCTTTCAGTTGCTCATAAGCGGCATTGGCATCTACTTTTGCTTGCGCTAAATATACCCACATAACACGATAAGCATCAGCTGGAGAGCGTGCTAAAAATGCCTCTAAATCTTGGCTGGAAAGCTCTGGCCTACCACCATAATAAAGCGCTATACCACGATTAAGATAAGCATATTGATGGTCTTCATCTAGTTCTAAAACTGCATCAAACATTTCGTATGCCTTACCGAAATCTTGTGCAAGTGTATGGTGGATGCCTAAAAAATTATACACAGAAGCTAGATCAGGCTTTAGCTGCACAGAACGATTAAAGTCAATACGCGCTAAGGTTGATAAACCAACGCTGTCATAGAGTCGGCCTCTTCTCAGAAACAGCTCTGCTTTTTGGTCATTATTAATTTCAGGAGAGAGCAACAGCTCCGAATAACGAGCAATTTCAATTTCATTTCTATAATTTGGCGCTAATGGAACACCTAAAGGCACATTAGCCACCGACTTAGCCGTTTGTTTCTCTGAGGTTGTTTGACAACCCGCCAAGGTCATCGCAACCACTGATGCGAGTAGAAATGATTTAAACTTCATTGGCTTCCTTTGTGTGATATCAGCAAACTTGAATCGTCTTTATATGCTGACACTCGTAATAGCGATAAGTGCCATTAAAACATAAAAAAAGGGGCCTAACAGCCCCTTTTCATTGTTACATGAGAGAAAACAGATTATTCAGCTGGCTTTTCTTGCTCAGCGTCTGCTTTTTTCTCTACCGCTTCTTTGATGCTCAGACGAACACGACCCTGACGGTCAACTTCAAGTACTTTAACTTTAACTTCTTGACCTACAGTTAGGTGATCAGACACGTTATTTACACGCTCTTCACTGATCTGAGAGATGTGTACTAGACCATCTTTACCAGGTAGTACGTTTACGAATGCACCAAAGTCAACGATACGTACAACTTTACCAGTGTAAAGCGTGCCAACTTCAAGCTCAGCCGTTAACGCTTCTACACGTGCAATTGCGTCTTTCGCACTTTGACCATCTGTTGCAGCAATCTTAACTGTACCGTCATCTTCGATTTCGATCGTTGTGCCAGTTTCTTCAGTAAGTTGACGAATTGTTGCACCACCTTTACCGATAACGTCTGCAATCTTTTTCGGTGGAATATTCATTGTGTAGATACGCGGTGCAAATTCAGACAATTCTTCTGAAGGTGCAGCAATTGCTTGGTCCATCACACTCAGGATGTGTAAACGTGCCGCTTTTGCTTGCTTAAGTGCGATCTGCATGATTTCTTTTGTGATACCTTCAATCTTGATATCCATTTGAAGTGCAGTAACACCCGCGTTAGTACCAGCTACTTTAAAGTCCATGTCACCTAAGTGATCTTCATCACCTAAGATGTCAGAAAGAACAACAAAGTCGTCACCTTCTTTAACTAGACCCATTGCGATACCCGCAACAGATGCTTTAACTGGTACACCCGCGTTCATAAGCGCAAGTGACGTACCACATACAGAAGCCATTGAAGATGAACCGTTTGATTCAGTGATTTCTGATACGACACGAATTGAGTATGGGAATTCTTCAAGAGTAGGAAGAACCGCTGCAACACCACGCTTAGCTAGGTTACCGTGACCAATTTCACGACGCTTTGGTGAACCTACAAAACCAGTTTCACCTACACAGAATGGAGGGAAGTTGTAGTGCAACATGAAGTGGTGCTTTTGAGTACCTGTTAGGTCGTCAATTAGCTGTGAATCACGCTCAGTACCTAAAGTTGCAGTAACTAACGCCTGAGTTTCACCACGTGTGAAGATAGCAGAACCGTGTGTACGAGGAAGTACACCTGTCATTACGTCTAGTGCACGAACCATATCCGGTTCACGACCATCGATACGCTTTTCACCTGCGATGATACGACCACGTACTGTTTTCTTCTCTAAAGAACCAAACAGCTTACCAACTTCTTGCTCATCCAAAGACTCATCTTCAGCAAGCTCAGCAGTTAGTTTTTCAATTACTTCTGCTTTTGCAGCAGAAATCGCTTCTTTACGAGCTACTTTATCAGTGATCAGGTAAGCAGCGCCCACTTTCTCTTCTGCGATTGCAGCGATTTTATCAGCCAGAGTTACGTTTTTCTCTGGCGCTGTCCAATCCCAAGCTGGTTTACCCGCTTCTGCTTTGAATTCTTCAACAGCTTTGATGATAGCTTGTGCTTGTTCATGACCATAAACAACCGCACCTAGCATCTCTTCTTCAGTTAGAACTTCAGCTTCTGACTCAACCATTAATACTGCGTTTTCAGTACCAGCAACAACTAGATCTAGCTTGCTTGACTCAAGCTCAGTCAGTGTTGGGTTAAGTACGTATTGACCGTCAGTGAAACCTACACGAACTGCACCTAGTGGACCGTTGAATGGGATACCAGAAATAGCAAGTGCTGCTGATGTACCAATCATCGCAACCATATCAGGCTGAATGTCAGGGTTTACAGAAACAACTGTTGCAATAACTTGTACTTCGTTTACGAAACCGTCTGGAAAAAGTGGACGAATTGGGCGGTCAATTAGACGAGCGATCAATGTTTCACCGTCGTTTGGACGACCTTCACGCTTTAAGAAACCACCAGGGATACGACCAGCAGCGTACATACGCTCTTGGTAGTTTACTGTTAGAGGGAAGAAGTCTTGCCCTGGTGCCGCATCACGCTTACCAACAACCGTTACTAAAACTGAAGTGTCGCCAATGCTAGCTAGAACTGCACCGTCAGCTTGTCGTGCAATTGCACCTGTTTCTAGGGTCACTGTATGTTGACCTAGTTGAAATTCTTTAATAATTGCTTGCACAATATTTTCCTTATTTAAAACAAAATAAAACGCCAACAATCACCAATTACAGTCTTAAACAGACTCAATAAGTCTGCTTAAGTACTACAATTGGCTAACGCGTCGGCGTTCACTCGGCAAAATTGCCAAGTGCGAGTAAGTATACTTGTAGAATACCCACAAAAAAAGGGGCGATTAGGCCCCTTTTTTATCATTGGCTAAAAAGCCAACATAAACAAAAAGATTAGCGACGTAGGCCAAGCTCTTTGATTAGTGCAGAATAACGCTCAACACTCTTACCTTTTAGGTAGTCTAGAAGGTTACGACGTTGGCTAACTTTACGTAGAAGACCACGACGTGAGTGGAAATCATGCTTGTGGTTAGCGAAGTGACCTTGTAGCTTGTTGATGTCAGCAGTTAGAAGTGCAACTTGTACTTCTGGTGAACCAGTGTCGCCTTCTGCACGTGCGAATTTTGCTACGATTTCTGCTTTTTCTTGGTTGCTTAGTGACATAATAACTCCAAAATAAATTTAAATTGTGCTTTAGCCGATCACTAATTCAGCCAAAGCGGGAAGCGGCGCGTAGTTTATCAACATTCGCACCTAAACTCTAGTATTTAATCTTGCTGGCTTGAAAGTGCGCGTTTTGCTTTTAGTAAGCCTTGATCATTACGTTCACCCACACCGGCAAATTGCCCATTGGCAACGACTTTAATCGGGCCATCTGGCAACTCACCACAACTTACTGTTTGACCGTGGCCAAATGCAATGCCTTGCGTTTCATCAATTTCAACACTAGGTAAATCAACGAGTGCGGTATCCATGGGTAACAGCAATTCGTCTAGATACGTACTTGCAGGTAACTCTTCTGCTTTCGCCTGATTTAGTTTTTCTTCAAGTTGCTCTAGTGTCAGCATTTTATCGCTTGGATAATGCCCCACTTTTGAACGATGAAGCATAATCACATGTGCGCCACAACCAAGCTTTTCACCTAGGTCGTCCACAATCGTGCGAATATAAGTGCCTTTAGACACGTGCGCTGTCATTTGAATTTCTTCATTTTCAGCATCATATTCGTCTAGTGTTAAACTGAACACATTAATCTTGCGACATTTACGTGGCACTTCGATACCTTGTCTTGCATAAAAATACAGGGGCTTGCCTTCATATTTCAACGCAGAGTACATCGAAGGGTACTGATCTGATTCACCTAAAAAGCTAGCTACTTGCTCTTCAAGCATTTCTTGCGTTACTGCAACTGGACGGGTTTCAACTACTTCACCGTCAGAGTCTGAGGTAGTGGTACGTTCGCCTAATTTTGCTCTTACGACATAGGTTTTATCAGTATCAAGTAAAAACTGGCTGAACTTAGTCGCTTCACCAAAACAAATTGGTAGCATGCCTGTCGCAAGAGGGTCTAGCGCCCCTGTGTGACCTGCTTTTTGCGCGTAATAAATACCTTTAGCACGCTGTAATGCTTTATTTGAAGAAATGCCTTCTGGCTTGTGAAGAAGTAAAATGCCATCAACCGGGCGACCTTTAGACCGTCTCGCCATTATGATTACTCTTCGCTTTCTTCCTCTGGGCCGCGCTTCGCATTGTCTTCACGGATCACAGAGTCAACTAAGTTAGAAATACGCATACCTTCAAGCAGTGATGTATCAACCACAAATCTCAGCTCAGGCATTATACGAGCGCGAATACGTTTGCCTAAAATAGAACGAATATAACCCGTTGCATCATTCAGTATTTGTACGCTTTGCTTGGTTTTGTCTTCATCACTGGTATTTAACACAGTCACGAAGATTTTCGCGTATGAAAGGTCTCTTGAAACTTCAACGGCAGAAACCGTCACAAAACCTAAACGCGGATCTTTAATTTCTCTTTGTAAGATCACAGCGATTTCTTTTTGAATTTGCTGTGCAACTCTGTCAGTACGAGAAAATTCTCTCATTATCACCTACTTGTAATTTAAACCATTGATTTTAGTAATAGTTTTATTCATATATCTAATAGACGAATGGGGGCATATAAATGCCCCCATTTTTGTAAATCAGTATAGCAGTTGATTATAGGCTACGCTGGATCTCTACAACTTCAAATACTTCGATTTGGTCGCCTACGCGTACATCGTTGTAATTCTTAACACCGATACCACATTCCATACCGTTACGAACTTCATTTACGTCATCTTTGAAGCGACGTAGTGATTCAAGCTCACCTTCGTAAATAACAACGTTATCACGAAGTACACGGATTGGATTGTTACGTTTAACAACACCTTCAGTAACCATACAACCAGCAATTGCGCCAATTTTAGGTGACTTAAACACATCACGAACTTCAGCAAGACCAATGATTTCTTGCTTGAATTCTGGTGCAAGCATACCAGACATTGCCTGTTTAACTTCGTCGATTAAGTGGTAGATTACACTGTAATAACGTAAGTCTAGGCTTTCAGCTTCAATCACTTTACGAGCAGAAGCATCAGCACGTACGTTGAAGCCTACAACAATCGCGTTAGATGCTGCAGCAAGTGTTGCATCAGTTTCAGTGATACCACCAACACCAGTACCAACAATCTTCACTTTAACTTCATCTGTTGATAGCTTAACTAGTGCATCTGAAATCGCTTCAACTGAACCTTGAACGTCCGCTTTAAGTACCACATTAACTTCAGACACATCGCCTTCAGTCATGTTAGAGAACATATTCTCAAGCTTCGCTTTTTGCTGACGAGCAAGTTTAACATCACGGAACTTACCTTGACGATAAAGTGCTACTTCACGGGCTTTACGCTCATCTTTAACAACTGTCGCTTCATCACCTGCAGCTGGCACACCAGAAAGACCTAGAATCTCTACTGGAATTGAAGGGCCAGCTTGCTTGATGTCTTTACCATCTTCGTCTTTCATTGCACGAACACGGCCGTACTCAAGACCACAAAGTACAATATCACCTTGCTTAAGCGTACCTGACTGAACTAGAACAGAAGCAACAGGACCACGGCCTTTATCTAGACGAGATTCAATGACAACACCTGACGCCATACCGTCATGAACTGCTGTAAGTTCAAGAATTTCAGCCTGCATTAGAACTGCTTCAAGTAGCTCATCAACACCTTGACCTGTCTTCGCTGAGATGTGAACAAACTGTACGTCACCGCCCCAATCTTCAGGAATTACATCATGCTGAGAAAGTTCATTCTTAACGCGATCTGGATCAGCTGTTTCTTTATCGATTTTGTTTACGGCAACAATAAGTGGTACTTCAGCCGCTTTCGCGTGCTGTACCGCTTCAATTGTTTGAGGCATTACACCATCATCTGCAGCAACAACTAGGATAACAATATCAGTTGCTTTCGCACCACGAGCACGCATTGAAGTAAACGCTGCGTGACCCGGAGTATCTAGGAAAGTAACCATGCCGTTTTCAGTTTCAACGTGGTAAGCACCGATATGCTGAGTAATACCACCCGCTTCGCCTGATACAACGTTCTTAGAACGAATGTAATCAAGTGTTGACGTTTTACCGTGGTCAACGTGACCCATAACCGTTACAACTGGAGCACGAGATTTCAGCTCAGCTGAACCTTCACAACGGTCATTTAGTACTTTTTCTTCTAGCTCGTTCTCTTTAACAAGAACAACCTGGTGACCCATTTCTTCAGCAACAACTTGTGCAGTTTCTTGGTCAAGTACTTGGTTAATAGTAACCATTTCACCCATCTTCATCATGGTTTTAACGACTTCAACGCCCTTAACCGCCATGCGAGATGCAAGCTCAGCAACTGTAATTGTTTCGCTGATACGAACTTCTTGTTTTACGTCTGCAACTGGCTTTTGGAAACCGTGTTGTAAAGATGTTGGTGCTTTCAGCTTGCCTTTACGGCCTCTCGCTGGTGCTTCAGCTTTAGCTGGACCTTTTTTCTTCTTCTTACGACGTGCACTCTTTTCTTCACGCGCATCTGACTCATCTTCGGCTTCACGAGCATACGTTGATGTAGTCATATGGTGATCTGCTGTTTCTTCGCGCTTCTTGCGCTCTTCTTCTTCCTTCTTCCAGCGTGCTTCGTTTTCTTCAGCTAGACGACGCGCTTCTTCAGCTTGACGTTTTGCTTCTTCTTCAGCCTTTTTCAATGCTGCTTCTTCTGCTTCTTTCTGCAATCTCTCAGCCTCTAGACGATCTTTCTCTTGCTGTTCTGTATCCACTTGCTTGCTCTGCTGTTCTTTGGCTTTACGTTCGGCATCAGCTTTACGCTTAGCTTCTTCTTTCGCTTTGCGATCAGCTTCCTCTTTTGCTTTACGCTCTGCTTCTTCTCTCGCCTTTTGTTCAGCTTCTTGCTGAGCTTTAAGTTCAGCTTCTTTACGAGCAGCTTCCTCTTGCGCTAAACGCTCTTGCTCTTTTTGCTGTTCAACGGCGCTCTTTTTGACATAAGTACGCTTTTTGCGAACTTCAACTTGTACCGATTTCTCTTTACCTGTTGAACCTTTAACGCTTAAGGTACTTTTACTTTTACGCTGTAATGTCATACGCTCTGGGCCTTCAGCACCTTTACCACCGTGCTGTTTGCTCAAATGATCAAGTAATTGTGCTTTTTCAGCTTCAGTGACCATATCACCACTGTTTTTGCTGATCCCAGCATCACTTAATTGCTGTAACAGTTTATCAACAGATGTATCAATTGTTTCGGCCAGTTTTTCAATACTTACTTCTGCCATAGTGTGTGTTACCTCCGTTAATAAATTTTATGCGTCTTCACCAAACCAACAGATATTACGTGCAGCCATGATTAGCTCACCCGCTTGCTCTTCTGAAAGTTCTGTAATCTCTACTAATTCGTCAATACCTTGCTCTGCTAAATCTTCAAGTGTTACAACACCTTTGCTTGCCATTACAAACGCAAGGTGACGTTCTAACCCTTCTAGAGCAAGTAAGTCTTCTGCAGGCTCAGCACCTTCAAGACTTTCTTCAGTCTTCAGAGCACTTGTCGTTAGTGCATCTTTCGCACGATTTCGAAGCTCTTCAACTGTATCTTCATCAAGGCCATCGATTTCTAAAAACTCAGCTGCAGGCACGTAAGCTACTTCTTCAAGTGAAGAGAAGCCTTCGTTGATCAGTAAAGTCGCAAAATCATCATCGATGTCTAAGTTTTCTGTGAATAAGTTAATCAGTTTGTCAGATTCAGCAGCGTTTTTCGCTTCCATATCTTCAACTGTCATCACGTTTAGTTCCCAGCCAGTTAATTGACTCGCTAAACGGATATTCTGACCATTACGGCCAATTGCTTGCGCAAGGTTGTCAGCTTCAACAGCAATGTCCATTGAGCGTGAATCTTCATCCATCACAATTGAGGCAACTTCTGCTGGAGCCATAGCGTTAATAACAAACTGTGCTGGGTTGTCATCGTAAAGTACGATATCAACACGTTCACCACCTAGTTCAGTTGATACAGCTTGTACACGTGCACCACGCATACCAACACATGCACCTACAGGGTCAATACGCTTGTCATTTGACTTAACCGCGATTTTAGCACGTGAGCCAGGATCTCGCGCAGCACCACGTAGCTCGATCATTTCTTCGCCAATCTCTGGCACTTCAATGCGGAATAATTCCATCAGCATCTCAGGCTTAGAACGTGTTACGAATAACTGAGCGCCACGAGCTTCTGGTTTTACTTCGTATAATAGGCCACGAACACGGTCACCTGGTCGGAAGCTTTCACGCGGTAACATATCTTCTCTGTAAATAACCGCTTCAGCATTGTTACCTAAGTCAATGACAATTGCATCGCGCGTTGCTTTCTTTACCACGCCGGTTACTAGCTCACCTTGCTGGTCTTTATAAGCTTCAACTACCAGTGCACGCTCAGCTTCACGTACTTTTTGTACGATTACTTGCTTGGCCATTTGTGTAGTAATACGGTCAAATTTAATTGACTCAATTTGCTCTTCAACAAAATCACCTAGCTCAATGCTGTCATCATCATAACGTGCAGCTTCTAACGTGATTTCTGAAAATGGGTTTTCTAATGACCCATCTTCTTGCGGGTTTACAACCATCCAGCGACGGAAAGTGTCGTATTCACCGGTTTTACGGTCGATTGATACACGAACGTCAATTTCACCGTCGTGTTTTTTCTTTGTAGCAGTCGCTAATGCAAACTCTAACGCTTCAAAGATTTTTTCTCTAGGAACCGCTTTTTCATTTGAAACAGCTTCTGCTACTAAAAGTATTTCTTTTGCCATAATAATGCCTCGCTTGCCCTTGTCCTACGCTTTAATTATTAAAATTTTGCGATGATGTTGGCACGTTCAATATTGCTAAGCATGATCATATGATCCTGCCCGTCGATTTGGAGTGTGATCATGTCACCAGTAACAGCAACTAAATCACCTTTGAAATTTCGTCTTCCGTCTTGCGGAAGTTTGGTACGAACTCTTAATTCTTCGCCTTGTGCTTGCTCATAGTGAGCAGGCTTAAAAAGAGGTCTATCAACTCCTGGTGAAGACACTTCAAGGTCGTACTCATTTGTAATTGGATCTTCAACATCTAAAATCGCGCTAACTTGGCGACTCACGTCTGCACAGTTATCTACTGTGATACCATTTTCATGCTCTATGTAAACACGAAGAGTCGAGTGTCGACCGGCTTGCACAAACTCTAGACCCAATAATTCGAATCCCAATGCTTCAACAGCAGGTTCTAGCATAGCTGTCAATTCTAGCTCGATTTTTGACACAAATATCCTCCATACAAACAAAAAAAGGGCAAAATGCCCAGAGTAATCATGTACCTTTAGCAAGCTTTAGATACAACAACGCCCCGAACCAAGCGGGGCGTCACACTAAATACAAAACTGTGCGGCCTAGGGCCTAGCTTGGTCACGTAAGCGCTAGTTATGAACGCTATAAACGCAAAACGCGCATTACAATGAATGCGCGCTACCAGAGTAAGAAAACATGAAATGTGTTTTCTAAAATTGGTTGCGGGAGCCGGATTTGAACCGACGACCTTCGGGTTATGAGCCCGACGAGCTACCAGGCTGCTCCATCCCGCGCCAACGTGCAGCACTACTACTGCAAAAACAGGCTGTATTATAGGGAGTGTTCCATAAATAAGCAACCATAAAGGAGATAAATACTGTTGTATTTATTCAAATCAAGCGGAAAAGCTGAAACGACTAAATTTTTAGCTCAAAAATCTTAAAAGCCCTCTATACTTTTTATGTGCTTTGTTGAGCCAACATCTTCAAGTTTGATGATGTTTAGATTAATGCAAATGGACGTGCCTATTTTTTGAGGCACTCACTATGAGTTTATCCCCTTATCAGTTTCAACTGTTGACCACCTCTAGTAAAGACGTATGTGATAATTTTGAGCACTTTTTTACTTACTTTAATTTACTTATAAAAAAGAAATTGCCCACTTTTATTCCTTTATCTGGTGTTTTTGACCATAAAAAAAATATTTGTGCACTTGCAGCGCATTTAACTTCACAACAAAGTGTTTGGCTTTTCATCGACAAGCATCGAGAGTATTTAAGTCGGCTTTTTCAAGATAAACACCAAGTTAATATTTTCAGTGATGTTTTTCTAATGGCGCTAAGTGCCACTTTAAAATCAAAGCTGACTCTTGCAGTGAGAAAAGCATGGCAGACTATATTATTTGTCTTCACGAATATGGTTCAAACTCAAATTCATGGATATAGCAATGTAGTATCCATGCAACACTACCGCACCAAACGCAATATGTTAACGCAATTGGATGGTAAATTACGTTCAGATCCGTAAACTGTAAGAAATTCGCTTATTAGGAACACACATGAAAAAAGCTCTATTTTTTGCAAGTATTTTAACGGTTTCATTGACTGGTTGTGATGTTTTCGAAAGTTCGAAAGCTCAGATTGAACAGCAATACTTATCTGAGAATCAAGAATTAAAGGCTGCGATCGAAGCCATTCGCGAGCAAGGTCTTCAAGCTGTTGCTGCATCTGCAGAAAAGGGTAGTGTTGCGGCCTGTGTCGCAAGTAACTTAGATGCAGATCCTATGGGAGCTTTAGTAGAAGTTGAAGGGGCCTTACAAGATAGTGCAGATTTAGCAGGGTTAGTAGAGACAATTAACAACCTTACCGAACAAGAGCTAAGCTTAGAAACAATCGGGCAGTTACTTCAACATGGTGCTGAAACAGTAGATTACTTAAAGACCTTACTCGGTGAATACGAATTATCAGAATTACAAACTCAGCTGACACGCTTGCTTGAACAGGGCCAGAATAAAACTCAGGATGTTGGTCAGCATTTACGAGAACTAATTGAACAGTGCCAATAAAACTTAACCAAACCTTTATAAGTTTTTGTTCTCGTAAGAAGTAATCAAGGGAGATACCTTCTCCCTTAAAATATTCTCCAGCGCCGTTTTTTCGACTTAATTTTATGCACCCAATTTACTTCAATTGTAGTCACCGCCAAGGTGTCTCTTTTCTGTTTGGAGATTAACTCATAGCTAATGCTTTCAGTAGAGCCAAAGTTCAATGTATACATGAAGGACTTGGTATTTGCCCAGCATTGTAGAATTTTCTTCGTACCACTTTCTCTTAAGCAGTAGTCTCCAATATCAGGGGCTGTTACTGCAAATTTTACATCGGTATAACAGGTTCGTCCTTCATTTAGCGCCACGCATTTACTTGGCATGACATTTAAGATCTCAGTTGGTCCTTCATCTTTTGTTTGTGCGTAACTAGCTGAAGCTACCAGCAACGAACAAAGTGAGATCATTTTAAAATACATATTTCACTCCCGCAAAAATGACACGGGCATGTCGAGAGTGAACAATTGGACTTTCAACAATATGTGATGAGTATACAAAGCCAGATGCACCTGCACTGAATACCCAGTTCTCTGCAATAGGGTAGTCCGCTTGTAACTGTAAATAAAGTGAGGAAGTGTTACTTACTACATATTCTGGTCGAAAGGCTGTTGCCTCATCAGCATCAATACCATAATAGTAATCTATGAAAGCCGATGAATAATAATTTGCACCAACATTTAACCAAACATCCCAGTTCCGAAGTTCAAAATTTCGTGTTGTATCTAAATGAAATAACCAGCCATCACTTTCCCCGAAAACATCAAATACAAGTTCGGCTACCGTTTGAAATTCACCATGATTAAAATAATATGCAAACCCAAGAGACAGATCGTGCTCTCTTTCTTTGATCCCAGCTAGCTCAGGAACTTTGTCTTTATTCTCGTAATAGCCATTTTCGTTAAATGACTGCTGATAACTGCCAAGAATAGCATCTATGCCCCAACCGTCCTCGATTACTAATTGGTAGCCTAAATCTGAACCACCGTAGAAATCGCCGGAGTGTGTATTCAAATAAAAGTTTTTATACTCAATTTTTGCATCAATCAATAAACCGGGTGTACTGAAATGAGATTTGGCACCCACTAGTTGGGTCATGGTTGAATCAACCCAAAACGTACCTAGACTGAATTGCCAAAGCAATTCGTCCTTCTCAAGATGTTCATCAGCATGACTCAGAGTTGAAAAGAAGCAAAAACAACATAGCAACAGTATCGTTATTTTTTTCATTGTTTTTGTTAAAGCTGTAATTATTGTCATTCTTCCTTGCATGATAACGTAAGCTTAAGGTATCCAACAATATGAAAATGATATAGTTATCATATTACCCATTTTGCTAAATATTGAACAGCACGCAGCTCAAAAGAGTTGTAAACAAATGCAACACGCCCTAACAACTAAAATAATGCTTCAAAATGGTGTGATAAATCTGACGAGCTTGAAGTAAGTCAGTTATTGCTACTCGCTCGTTTGTTTGATGGATCGTAGCGTTAGCAACCCCACATTCTATGACTTGAGTATGATTATTTGAAAAAAATCGACCATCCGAAGTGCCTCCGGCAGTGGTCAGTTTAGGATATTGACCGCAGGTTTCATAAATCGCACGTTCAACTAAAGCCAAGAAACAATTTTTTTGCCTATGCCCTGTATAGTATGGCTCACAAGGTCTTTCCCAGTCACACGTTATGTAAGCTTGTTGCTCTGTTAAAGTCTGCTCAACAAGCATCATTATGGCCTTGCTGTCATAATTGTGGCTATAACGAATATTGAAGGTAATTTCACAGTTATCTGGAATAATGTTGTCGACACTATTATTTATCTTTATACCAGTAACTTGTAGTCCAGTTTTAGAGCCACACTCATCCTTGCTCCAAACTATGTTTGTTAGACTGTTAATTATTTCTCCACTAATGTGTGCAGCATTGATACTGCTATCAGGATAAGCAACATGTCCAGCCTTACCTTTTATATTTATCCGTCCAGACAATGCGCCTCTGCGACCATTTTTAATAGTATCTCCAGCTATATCATCTGCTGTAGGTTCTCCAACAAGACAAGCATCAAGAACTATATTATTTTTTGCTAAATAGGCAGCAATTTCTTTGCTACCATACTCAGCTTCACCTTCTTCGTCAGAAGTAATAAGCCAGTATAAACTGCCTAATTCAGGGGTTGCTTGATTAAGCAACTTTTTAGTTGCTGATAGCATAGCTGCGATACCACCTTTCATGTCTGCAACTCCCCTACCATAGATATAACCATCGAGTATCTCGCCCGAAAACGGACAAACACTCCAACCTTTGGAGCAAGCTGGCACAACATCTACATGACCAATAAAGCCCAAATTTGGCCCAGAACCAAAATGTCTTGAGGCTATTAAATTCTTAACCCCATTTGTTTCGAAACAATCTATGTTGAAGTCAAGCTCTTTAAGATGTTTAGATAGCCAAGCTAAGGTACCAGCATCTTCTGGCGTGATCGATTTAGCGCTTACCAAAGTTTTTACAAAATCTATGACATCAAGCTCTTTTTTATTCTCAATTGCCGCATTAATCATAATGTTCACGTTTAAATAAAAAACTAAACAGTATTTAATCGCTGCTGTATTGCATTTGTGTGTCATTTTACTTGCAATTAAAAGTCGCTATCGTTTTCTAATTGGAATTTTAATACCTAAAAATTAATCTAAATCAAAGTTTCAAAAATTTCTGAAATAACCTGAAATAAAAATTGATCTAGAACAGTTTTCATTTTTTGGACTCACCTATAGTTGCTTCAAGAAAAATGACATACCTTGCAAAGGCATCAGGAGATGAAAATGAAAAAACTTGGCGCAGCTCTACTTACTACTCTTTTAGTAGCCGCTCCTTTAGCACAAGCTAAATTAAGCGTTAATGTTGGTCTTATTAATGTTAACCCTAGCGACACAGCCTCAGCACTAGATCAAGATAAAGGTGCTGGCTTAGTGGCAGACTCAAACACGCAACTAGGTATTACATTTGATTATCAATACACAGATAACATCGTATTTGAATTAATTGCAGCAACACCATTTTCTCATGATGTCTCTGGTTCAGGAAACCTGACTGGTGTAGGTGCTATCGGTGGTGTTCATCTAGCAAGCGTGAAACATTTGCCACCAACGTTTGTAGCGCAGTATCACTTCCTTGAACCAAACGCAAAATTTCGTCCATTTATTGGTGCAGGTCTAAACTACACTGTTTTCTTTGACGAAGAAGCAAGCTCTACGCTAAAAACAGTTTTAGGCACTGACGACGTAAAAGTTGAACTCGACAGCTCTTTTGGTGTAGCACTTCAAGCAGGCTTTAACTACAGTATTAATGAAAAATGGGCTTTACATGGCATGGTGTCAAAAATGGACATCAACACAGATGCGTCAGTTTATGCAAACGGCGCAAAAGTTCTAACATCTGATGTAGAACTTGACCCTGTTGTTGCTATGCTTGGTGTTAAATACAAGTTCTAAGAAAAAATACAGTTACTTTCTCGATCCCGGAGGCCACATTAGTGGCCTTTTTTATTGCTATTTTTCTTCGCCTCTAACATTGCTTTCCAGTGCTCAATTTCTTCAGATAAAACTGGTGTGGGACCAGAATAATTGGCCGCCATCAGCATATCTTCAACACTCACTATCCCTTTTTTACTTTTGAACACCCCTCTCACATAAGCAATAGCGTGCAGACCTCTCGCAGTTGTAAATTTTTGCTCAATATAAAAGTACTTTTGATCCCAACCAACTAACTGAGTGCTTACCTTAAATGACTCAAGCGGTTTAATATCTCGAATATAAGTAATCGCAGTAGCATTGACAATTGGGAACCAACGACGCTTCATCACAACATTGAATAAGCCAATTTCTTCTGTCATCCAAGTTCGCGCCAAGTCCATAAATGCAAGGTACCTCGAATTGGTCAAATGCATATTAATGTCACAGTCACTTGGCATAACTTTGAAGTCTATGTCACTAACATCCAGTAAGCCTTTGTATTGCTTATTTCTTTTAATTTTTAGTAATAACAGCAGAAGCCTAAAGTAAAGGTTCATTTATGGTCCAACCAGTAAGTAAAAAATAAAGTTTAACATATGCTTAGTCACTAACAATAAATAGTTGATAAGCATCGTACCCTCCACTAGGCTTAAAACTAAATACTTTAATAAGAGCAAACTATGAAGTTATATTCTATTCTGATTGCAAGCTTACTTTTCTCTTCAAGTGCTTTTGCAGATTTTAATTTAGTAGGTGAAGGTAAAATCACTTATCCTACGGGAATAGACAAACCATTTACTTTTGGTTTTGCATGGGATGAACAAAATAAAAAATTCAAGATTGGCAATAAATCCTACAATATGTCCAGTTTACCTGAGTCGTATTCAATCGCACTTACATTGAGTAAAGACGATGAAAAAGTATGGGTTCAAGAATTTAATGCCGGATTTATTGATAGCTTTGAATGGCAATTAGGCGAGCAAACTATCACTTTGAAGAAAAAGAAATTTAAGGTGCCAGTTAAAGGTGATTATGTATTATCTTTAAACAAAACTGATTACTTTCTTGTTAAAAACAACGTCAGTATCCAGATTAAGTTTAAAGAAGACGGTATAGACAACATAAAAATTGATGGTGTAACAAAAGATATGGGAGCAAAAAAATAGCTCCACCACTTGATTTACTTGAGCTAAAAAAACAAACCAGCTTCTAACATAATTTGTTCAAGCCATCGGTTGAAGTATTTACTACTAACTACAACCGCTGGCTGATTACTAAAAGCCCCATACAAGACTGTTAGCAAACTCATCGATTAAGATATTATCTTACCTCTTAATTAGAGGTTAGTGATTTATACCTTTACCGTTTTTCTATTAATACCATACTCTCTTAGCTTATTAGCCACCGCGGTATGACTCAAACCTAGTCGCTTTGCTAATTGTCTAGAGCTTGGATATGCCGGATAGAGCTTTCTCAGAAGCGTCGCTTCAAATCGTTTCACCGCATGCTCTAAAGTGCCTTCAAAATCAGACTCTAAATAACCTAATTCGTGTGTGAAAGTAGGTAGCTGCATATGCTCTACACGAAGTTCTTTATCATCAAGCAAAGATACAGCTCGATATACTGCATTCTCAAGTTGCCTTACATTACCAGGCCAAGGATATTGTTCTAAAAACACTAAACAATCAGACGCCAACGTTGGTGCTGGTTGGCCATTTTGCTGTGCATATTTTTGAATAAAGTGCTCTGTGAGTGGGCCTATATCGGCTTTTCTATCTCTGAGTGGCGCAATATCCAAAGTTAAAACATTGATTCGATAGTACAGATCTTCTCTAAATGTACCCTCTTGAACCATCGCTGGTAAATCTTTCTGAGTTGCTGCAATGATCCGCACATTTACTTTAACTTCGTTTTCATCACCCACTTTTCTGAATGTGCCATCTTGCAAGAAACGCAGAAGCTTTGTTTGCAGCTGCGTCGACATTTCGCCAACTTCATCTAAGAATACAGTCCCGCCATCAGCTTGTTCCAATACTCCCCGCTTTGGCGCTGCGTTTTCTTCAAAACCAGCATAACCAAATAATTCTGATTCGGCGACATCATCTGGTAAGGATGCGCAAGACAATGCAATAAATGGTTTGATTGAGCGATTTGACGCGTAGTGGCATGCTCGAGCCAGTAACTCTTTGCCCGTGCCCGTTTCACCAGTAATAAGAATTGGAGCGTCTAGTTGAGACATCTTGCGGGCTTCACGCACGACACGACGCATAGCAGTGCTATTACTATGTATAGTCGCAAAGCTTTCTTGCCCATAGCGTCTAAATGCACTCACTTGCTGACCTAAACGGCTTTGCGACTTTATGTTGATGACCGCACCGGCAAGAATGTCACCATCTGGTTTTTGTGGAACAGTAATCGGTAAAATATCCGCAATGAAATCTTCCCCACCGACTTCAACGCGTGTAGTTTGACCTAATACCTCCTTGCCTTCTAACCAGCGTGTAAAGTTAAATCCTTTTAGAAGGTTATTAATATTCTCACCCAAAACATCATCTAGGCTCAAACTGAGGTCTTTACAAGCTGCGTCATTGCAATGACGCACCCACCCCTTTGCATCAATAGATATTACGCCATCTGGAAGTGCACTAAGCAAAGTATTCAGTTCATTATGCTCACGCTCAGACGGTAAAAAGGCAGTTGTTCGTACATCTTCTACACCATCAATCAAACGGATTTCAGGCATTATCTTCTGAAACTGTTCAAACTCAATAGGCGGGAAGCTGACATACATTTTGCAATTAACAGAATCAACCTCAATACCTTTAAGGTCAACCTGATAATTTACTAATATGTTTAAAACTTCTTGTGCTATTCCTATCCGATCAGCACACAGGATTTCAAGACGCATTCGTTCCTCAAACAGGGCTATACATTACTCGGCGAAATGATACTCTAAGAATAGTCATCAGACTAGAAAAATGTAAACATTATTGGACGTTTTACTATACTTATTCTTTGTAGAAGATATTTTGTTGAATTATTTAGTACACATATTAGATACAAAATTAACAATTGCACAGAGCTAAACAAATATTTTATAATACTATCGACTGATATATGTGAGTTTTAGATGCCATTACCTAGCTGCCCAAAAAAAATTGTAAACCGTTTTATTATATTCTTACTCCCCATATTTATATCAGCTTGTTCTGTTGAAGACCCTTATGAAACAGGCCCTTCAGAACAACAACAAGAAGAAACAAATGAACGTGATAATGTTGTTGAGACCATTGTTCCTTTCTCTCTTCAAATCAAAAATACAGCTGGAGCGCCAGTTGCCAATCTGGATGTCAAAATCGCTGGCAATATTCATCAAACGAATTCTCAAGGCACCATACAGTTAAACACCTTAACTTTGGGTAATTATCCAGTGGAGATAACGCACCCCAGTTACCACCTTTTTTTCACAACCGTTAATGTATCTGACAAACACAATAGTGAAGTCATTGTACTTTCAACTAAAACAGAAGAAGAAATTAGCCTAGTCTTTGCTGGCGATACCATGTTTGGTCGTCGATTTATGGACCCAAACATCACTACAATGAATAACTCTGTACCCGACTTACCGGACGCAATTATAAACAAATCAAATGCGGCGACTGCTTCCATTGAAATTACAGAGTATGTAAAGCCACTTTTTTTGAATCTTGATTTTGCCTCAGTTAACTTAGAATCACCGGTGCTAAACCAGCCTGTGAGTGTTCACCCTACGAAGGAATTTTCATTTTTCTCTCTTCCTGAAACCCTTGAAGGGTTAAAATCAATTGGTATAGATTACGTCGCCTTAGGTAATAATCATGTTTACGATTATCAACTTGATGGGTTAAATGATTCTTTAAAGTTTGTATCTGAAGCAGGGCTTCTACATAGCGGTGCAGGGTTGACAAAAGCAGCAGCTTACGCGCCTGTATTTCAAAATGTTAAAGGCACAACCCTCGGACTGGTGTCTGCAACTTCAATTCGAGGCGGCGATCATGCCGTGACATATGTAGCTGACGATGAAAAAGGTGGAGCTGCGGATTTATCTGATTCAGCAGGACTGGCCGAAGCAATACAGATGAGCACTGAAAACAGTGATTTCACAGTCGTTCAATTGCATGGTGGTGATGAGTATTCTTATGCGCAAACGGACTATATCGAAAATCGCTACAATCTTATTTCTAGATTCGATAATAAGCCTGATTTAATGGTTACCCACCATCCTCACGTTGCGCAAGGTTTTGCTGTTTACGATGAGATACCCACATTATTAGGACTTGGTAATTTTGTTTTTGATCAAAATAGATTAGAAACTGTGCTAGGCCTTGCTGTAGAAGTCAGAGTTAACAAAAACGCCGTGCCAAAAGTCAGCTCTGCAAGAGCTTACCCTATCTATATCGAAGAATATAAGCCCCGTTTAATTTCTGGAGACTTGAGTAATTATTTAATTAAACGAGTAGCAGAGTTTTCTAACAACGTAACAGTGATACCTAAACAAGGTTATGCCGAAGTATTATTCAACCAGCAAGTATCTGCATCACAGTTAAAACAAGAGGTGATTGAGCTCGATGCTGGTGAGCACATCATAGACTTACGAATGTTAGCACCGAGTGACAGCTTTTTAAGTCAGATTAGTACGACTGAAGAGGTGACCGAAATAACTTTAGGCAGGGATTTGCTTGTCTTTGGTGATTTTGAAGACTGGGATAACGATGATACCCAATTTGAAGTGAATCATTGGGATCATTCAGATGAAGACACAACTCCCTGTATTACGGGGGCATATCATGGCAATCAAGGCCTATGTTTAAGCCGAGATCAATATGATAACTTTGCATTGCGTGTGCCTTTCAAACAAACAGTACGAGCGTTCCCGCTGACGCCAGCCGATGATGTTAGTCAAGTTTTTCATAAGCATACACTTTATGGTTACGCTAAAGGCATGAATGCTGGTAAATTCGACCTTGATTTGAGTATTTTAACTTCAGAAGATTCGCTTGTTTTCTCTGAGCAAACTTTCCCTGTATTAGAAGGTGGGGAGTTTGATTGGCAACCGTTTAATATTGACTTTGAACTCCCAGACGACACAAATGTACTAGGCCCTGAAAATTTACCTCCTCGAGGAATGCGTTTTGCATTTATTCACTCTCCACCAAAAAATGGAAATGCTGAGCTACAATTAGATGATATTGCTCTGATTTCTTGGCAAAATTCAGTTAAACTTACAAATCGAATGTGGCAGACAAATCAATTACATGGAAAAACGTTTTTAAGAGTATCTACCGACAAGGCTGTTCGATTAACTTTAACCTTCAGTCAATTCTAATTGACGTTTTAGGAACGCTTAGTGTCGATAAAACAACAACTTTTCTTTGTTAAAAGGCATAAAACATTTTGGCTAATCATTACTTTGATTGCCTTTGTATTATTAGCTGAGTTGTCAGGCGCACTTCAGCGCCTTAATGCTCCTGTTTATAATTATTTCAGTCAACTACAATCTGAAAAGCACAGTGATGTTGTAGTAATAGAAGCCGACGCGTTGGTGTTTGAACACGACCAGTTGGTATATTCATTATTAGAGCATAACCCGAAAGCAATCATTGTTGTCTCCGATTCAAAACTAACGCATATTGAAGATGAAAGAGTCTTTTATCCCAGACCAGAGAATAATTTGTGCCTTAGCGAACTAAAAGCATGGCTTGGGTACACTATTCAGATTAACCATCAAAAAAATGCTAACTGTGACAGCCTTTGGTCTTTAATTTTCCCAGAAAATAACTTAGCTCATTCTCCATTGCTAAGTTTTGCTTTAGATATACATGCACTGCCTAAGTTTAATAGTAAGCGAGTACAGAGTAATGACCTACTAGCAGGGCAAGTAACTGACAAATTAATTCTTATCTCACAAACGAATCAGAGCTTTGGTTTACCAATTCGCGCTCCTAAATTAGTAAATGAAGTTAACTCAATTTATATTCATGCTTATGTTGCGCATAACCTCATTGAAAAGACATTAATATCACCAGTCAGTGACAATCTTTCACTCATCATACAACTAACAAGTGTCATACTTTTGCTGGTGTTATACCAAAAAGTGTCTTTTAATTTAGGTATTATTGTTGCCTCTCTTCTTTCACTGACTTGGCTAGTACTGTGCTTTTTTGTCATGACCGGCATGAACATATTTCTGCCTGCAGCTGAGGGCGTCATACTTAATTTTATCACTCTATTTTGGGTTTTCTTATCTGCAAAATGGGTAGAAGAAGATGACTTAAAGAGGCTGATAAATAATATTCGCCAAAAAATGTCTGGTCGCTATTTACCTAAATCTTTCACAGATCAAAGCACGCCGTGGGACTCTATTATTCAATTAATAAATCAGCAATTGGCACTGGATAAAAGTATTTTACTTGCTCGCTTAGAAGGTGATCACCGTTTATATGAGATAAGGGCCATCAATTGTCACCTATCCGATATTCATGAAATGCGAAGAGACTATGAGCGTGCCCCTTACTCTGATGCAATCAAAGCTTTCGGTACCGTAAAGATTACAAGGCCCTTTTTTAAAGCCCTTGAGGAAAAGGAAGCTCAATATATAGTGCCACTTATGTATGCTGGTGATATAAGAGGGTTTTGGGCAATGACTATCACCCCTGACGAGCGCTTTAACGAAGCGGCATTTATCAAAAATGTAAATAGATTCGCTAACCAAGTGGGCGAACTATTGTTTCACTATCGCGTTTTTGAAACCCAAGGCAAAGCCGAGAGTAACGCTATCACACGTTTGCTTACGCTTAATTTGGCCAAACCATTAAGCCAACAAATTAAACATTCAATTAATGAAATGGAACAAAAGCTGACAACCTTAGAGCATGTTTTTAATCAGATCCGCTCAGCTTCTGTATTGTTTAACTTATTCGGTCAAGTAGTACAAACCAATCATGCCCTTGAGCAACTTGCCAAACAACATCACCTACCAATATTTGAGATGACAGCGCTCGATCTCCTTTGCAAGGTCAGTGATTTAGATCATGAAAATGCAAAAGGAAAACTGCGTTATTTAACTCTGCATAAAGGCGAAATCTATTTACCAGTTCAATTAGCCGAACAACAGTTTGTTTTGAACGTACGTACGATTGAATCTTCAGAAGAAAAAAGCAGTGCGGGTGAACCATTTGAAGTGGGCGGTATTTTGTTTGAGTTCATCAATTTATCTGAGCTTATGAGCCAAATACATCAAGATGACGATAAAACTGGCTTATTGTCTGACAACAATACAGAAAAGCATAATAATGCTGAGTCTGAGGCATCTAATTAATGGATTGGGTACTTAGCATATTTCCAACAGGAAGTGGTTTAGGCCAGTCGGTTATTACAACTGTATGGGTCGGTATTGCCGTCGTATGCTTCTTAAATTTACGCTTTGGCTTTCCTTTAACCGGATTAGTCGTTCCAGGATATCTTGTCCCACTGCTCATTGTAAGCCCAACTTCTGCAGCCGTTATCATTATAGAGGCTTTTGTCGTTTACTTTGTAATGCGACTTAGTGCCAAGACCGTAATGGAACGCTTCGGTTATGCCGAAATGTTCGGTCGAGATAGATTTTTTGCCATCATCTTAATCAGTATCCTTGTTCGTGTTGTTATGGATACTCTTTTTTGGCCAAGTATCGCCAATATTCTTGGCAGTTGGGACATCACATTTGATTACTCAACGCAACTATACAGCTTAGGGCTAGTCATCATTGCTCTAACTGCAAACGTAATGTGGAATGGCGGCTTTCGATATGGCGTTAAAGTCACACTTATCCAGCTCATATTTACATATATATTAGTGCGTTACGCATTAATGCCATTGACTAATTTCAGTATTGCCAACCTCGCAATTATGTATGAAGACGTGGCAGCCTCTATTATTGCCGCGCCCAAAGCTTATATCATTCTGGTCATCACAGCTTTTATCGCTTCTCGTGCCAATTTGAAATATGGTTGGGAGTTTAATGGTATTATGCTACCTGCATTATTAGCTTTGCAGCTTATGCAACCAAGTAAACTGTTAACTTCGTTCGTTGAAACAGCTGTTATTTTGATAATAGGTACTTTGCTGCTGCAATATACTCGCCTTAAAAATGCAAACTTTGAAGGCGCACGTTTACTGCTATTCTTCTTCAATATTGGCTTTGCCTATAAGCTGGCACTTAACTACTTTATTGTAAATTATTATCCTGCGTTAAAAGTGACAGATACATTTGCTTTCGGCTATATGTTATCAACCTTATTAGCTCTAAAAATCTATCAAAAAAATGCTTTGGGACTGATCATAAGGGCAACCTTTCAAACCTCAGTGGTAGGTGGCTTCATCGCTATTTTCATTGGCTTTATTATCATGTTTGTGCCCTCATTATTTGTGAGTAACCAAATAAAATCCTTACAAGGCTACACTGAAATTCAGGACCTAAGCCAACAATTGAGTGAGTATAAAAGCTATCTATATACCGACCAAAAAAATAAAGTTGAGATAAGCCAATACCAAGAGACTCAGAACTTGCAAACATTCCGAGCGGCTATCAGCATTTTAAATCGTGATAAGCAAAATTTAGACAATATAAATAAAGCCACAGAGCTGCTTCAGAAATTAGACTTTTCATTGCGTCTAGATGGTGAATATATTTATATTCAAGACGCAAGAAAATACGCGATTCGAGGTTTATTTGTCTTATCTAAACAAACGAACGGTGGTTTATTGTTAACTGTTCCCCACCCTTCAACCGAACGAGTGGCTACAGACTCTTCAGCACTTCTAATGACACTTTTAAAAGCTGACGCACTAGTACTTGGAACTCAGGCAACCCCGGCTTTTAGTGCCGATAATACAAGCCAACAAAGCAATTACTATTGGGCCTTTATTAATGCGCTAGAAAGCCAAGATATCGTCCAACTTCGTTCAGTAAATTCGCGTACCACTGCGCTACTTGAAACAGGCCCATTTGGCTCAGTTGGACAATTTTGGATTTTCAACCGTATCCCTGAGACTGTGAATCAATCAATGCTCACCGATTTATTAGGCTTTACTCAAAGCAATTTTGGGTTGCTGAATAAGCAGAGCCTCCCTAATCCAAACTTTACAGGGCGGCTAATAGAAGCTTATATCGATACATCAGCGTATACCTCTTTGTTATCAAAAGTAGCCTTGAGCGAGCAGCTTTATCAATCTACCGTCGAGCAAATTGAGACGAGTTTAGAGCAAGAAATAACCGCTTTCATCCCAAAAATTACAGCCAAAGGCAGTCAGCTATTTCAGAGCTTAACTGATAATGAGGCTGCACTTTGGGAGTATGAGATTTTACGACCCCTTTATAACTTGTCGGATCAACTGGCAGGGCAAGAAATCACCACGGATGTACTAAACCAATTTAATAAAATTAATAACATTGCCCGCATGGTCGGGTATCAATTGAGTTTACTCAATACGCCAAATGGCCGTTATATTAAGGTTTCACCACTAGATGACTTACAGTACTATCAGCTTGGACAAGGTCTTTATTTCATTCATTTAGATCCTACAAATCCACTAAATATCCAAGTGCCGCGACCATTGTATGAAAGTAATACCATACAATTTGCCAGTCAGCTGTATCAAAAAACTAATGCAAAGATGCTGCTGATAGCAGGGGCACACCCATTTGCCAGTGAAGAAGCAAATGTCATGGCCGCAGCGAATGTAAAGACTTTATTCAATATCGTGCATCAAAGTGCATTGCGCCATTACCAGCAATCAGGAATGTTAAATCTACAGGTTCGAAGCCATAGTGCACCATCACATATTCGCCCAAGTGCGTTGGCATTTCAGTACACAGAGCCTCACCCTAGCCATAAATATAGCCTTGATAAAGTGAGAGTGTCACTTAAAGAATTAGGTGTTGAACACCAAATCGTTCTGGGTCAGGCTGCAACTAGAGGCCTTGAGCTAGGCACTTCTCCACAGACAGGTTATCAAATCTTTTCGCCGGTAAGTGAGCTCGCTACACTTTGGCTTGCCTCCGATTTTAAGCAACACTTCTCTATTTCAAACGAAGCACTCCTGCAAAGACTATTGGCAGTATCGCAGCAGCCTAAATTAAAACAAACCAATATTTTGGCGCTTTCACCTGGTGACTGGCAGCCTTTAGAGGCTGCTCAATTGAGGGCATTTAACGATATAACTGAGCATTATGCGACTTCTCAGCACCTGCCTTTTATAAGGTCATTGTGTGATCAGCAACCTAAATGTTCGTTACAGGCTACACAACTGTCGACACAAAATGAGCTAGCATTGCTGATTAAACAAAATGATAAAATTGCACTTATTTACTTACCTAAACGAAATAAGGTCGTTGATTTAGATAAGTTTACCCAAACAATGGTGGGAGGGCTTAATGTATTTAATTAAGTACCTACTGACCCAACTGTTCAGACTAAGTCTAATTTTGCTAATCATTTGGTTAGCTATAAGAAGTTACATTTGGGTCACGTCTGCCGAGCCGGTTGCGCTGCGCTCAGAAGATGAAACACGTTCAAGTGTGCACTGGTTGCAACAAGATAAAGCGTTAACTTTTAACTTTTCGGCCGACAGAACTTATTCAATACGTGTACTATCGAACGCCATTTTTTCTGAGCAACAGCAGTTCGAAGAGCCTGTACACTATGCTATTGAATACACCTTACTTGACGGTAAATCTAATCCACTTAGTACGCATGTATATCATCATGCTTCAAAACTGGCTTTGGATAATGAACAAAAGCAAGTAAAGCAGATTATTGAAAATCGAGATACCCTGGCTGTATCGTCTGGACAGTCTTTCTTCATCAGCAATGAACAATTGACCAATGCGTCCGCCATTTCTTTGCGCCTTATACCTGAAAATGAGCAACTAAGAGGCGTTGTTATTCGATTACATGCTAAAACACCTGTGAGCTTAAATGACATCAACAGAGCTTGGCTAAGACAATCTACGGATTGGCGTGAACGTATGACTAATTACCATACCATAGGAAACAACGCCTTATCGAGCCAAGAAATATTAAATGCCGTTACGTTCGAATGGCAAAAGCTAGCGCCACAGGGAATACCTGGTATCGACTTTACTGGTGATACGCTATATGAAACTCTGCCCTATTATGTATTAAGTTATGATTTTAGTGCGGAGCAATTAAACCTTGATAGTTTCTATACAGATGAACAATTAAGTGCATCATTTAGGAACTATTTGACTCAGGACTTATACGTATTCAAAGAGCAAAGCAATACAACTCTCTTCGCCACTTGGTACGACATAAAACAACTCAAGGCACCTATTCAACTAAATTTGATCGCGACAGAATTAGCTAACACTTTTACTATACCGAATGTTGAACCCGGTCTTATTGTGGTGCAATCTTCTGCCCCAATGCTAACAAGATGGTTTGCTGAAGATGATGCTCAATTCAGCGCTTTGCATAGCTATTTTTATAATATAAACGAACAAAATAGTGCTGAGTATCACGTTGCTAAAGGAAGTGACATCAATTTTGAATTCAGAGGTGAAAAAGGCACGCCAGTAGAAATCACGCTCTATAATGATGACGAGGAAATCGAAAAGTATCGTGTATTTTTACAAGGAATTAAAAGCGATTTTGATCGCATCATAGATGAAACAACCATACGTCAGAGCGTATTTGAATCTGAACAGTTCTTTACGCGTTTACCTCGCAATGTTAATCGAATAAAAATTGCCTCACGCCAAATTGTACTTGCGAAACTGCAAGCCAGACAGTCATCTTTCCACTATCAAAGCGAAATATGCGAACAAATCTGTAAACCAGAGCTGAGTGACTTTATTGCAATAGGCGCTTGGTTCTCTCAAAAAGCACAGAATGATTATACTTTTACCGAACAGAAGCTAATCACCAATGTACGTTTATTTGAGACACCACCGGAGTTGCCAAGTAATGAAGAAATGTCGACTACTTATATCAGTCGAGATTTAACACTTAGCCTGCCTTTATCTAATACGTTTTTAGTGAATAGCCCAGATAAATATTTTAAAAAGTTGTTCCCAGAGACGGCACCAACTGAACATCAATTTAGCGAAGCAAAATCTTTCCAACACCTGATCCAAGCTAAAAACAACAATCACCTTAGAGATAAACGCGTGATTGAGCTAAGTAAAACACGCCCATTTTATAAAGAACGTTCTTTGGAAAACTTAACTGAGTCGCAGCTGCTCTCATTAAGTGCAAGAAAACAAACGTTATTTGTTAATGAAGGCCCTGATCGTCCTTGGCAAAAACAGCGAGGCTACTTGCTTAAAGCCGGCAAACCATTAACTTTGAATTATGAAAATAAACCTGAATCAATCGTAATCAAGGTATTTAAAACCAAGCACTTTAATGACTACGTAGTGTTAAACACGCGTATTAATGGCAAATTAAATGATAGGTTAAGCCCAGAATACACAATAGAAAATAAACGTTTTGCGCTAATGCCAGCAAATATGACTGACGTCTTTGCACTTCACCCTGCTATCGAAGAAGTGAAAGCTTATAATAGTGTTACATTAACAATAAATAATGATCTCAAAGCGCTTCAAAGTATAACAGTAACCGCTGAGCAAGATATTTGGATCAGCGTGCTTGATGAATTAACACAAGCACCTACTGAGGCACAATGGAGGCAATATGAAAGCAATTAAACTCGTTTTTGCTATGCTGTTGAGCTGCAGTTTTACTTTTGCTTGTGCAAAACCAGTGTCAGAACTTGAAAAACTGACTAAAGATCTATCTGTTTGGTTTCAATCCGCCGATAAATCGAATTTAAGTTATTGGCAATATACACTCAAAGAAAATCTGCATTATTTACAAGCAGCTTCAAATGTCTTTGGGGGGGGTGATCTAGTTTATCGCTATAATGCCAAAGCATGTGTGATTTCAATTCCGCACCGATTTTTTGATACCCATACTTATAAGATTGGTCAACAAGTGTTTAACTCACACTGTCAACTCATGCTGAGTAATACACATCACCGACATAGCGATAGCTTAGACAAACAATCGATGGATTACTCAAAGCGCCGTGATACTTTACATAATAGTGCGATTTTAGCTTTTCAAGCTCTTCATAAAGACGCGAAAATCATTCAACTTCATGGCTTTAATCAAAGTAAACGAAGAAGTGATGAAGGAAAACAAGCTGACTTTATTATCAGCCAAGGTAAAAAAGGAAATGTCATTAAGCAGCAGTTAACTCTATGCTTAAGTAAAATATCAAGAAATAGTTATTTTTACCCTGAGCTAATTCGCGAGCTTGGAGGTACCAAAAACATACTACACACACTTGAGATAAAGCCGTTTTCATTTATTCATATAGAAATAAGTAAACCGATGCGAGAACGCTTAATAAAAGAACAACATACAATGAGTCAATTTTCTGAATGTATAAACCAAGTTATCTAATTTTAATCAGTATTCTATTTACTTGTCAGTTATTTGCAGCGCCTGCTCCGCTGCAAACTGCACCTGCCTGGGTAAATTCTGATTTATCACTTGGTCAGGCTAAAAGCCTTATCAGTATTAATAAAGGCCAGTCTAAAATTGCTTATGTACCAGCTTCAAGTTGGTTAGACATGCCCGATGATATATTCAGTAAAACCACTATTTGGGTTGGTCAGACTCAAAACGCAATGCGAAAACTTCATCCAAATGAACTAATTTGCAAACAATACCGCTGCCAACTGGCTGCTTCTCAGTTCAATCAAATCTTAAAGTTTGAAAATCATAATGAAGATTGGATAGATTTAGATATCAAACTAGGCCATTTCCACTTTCACCGTGACCCATTTCGTCGCGCATTAAAACTGCCTCTAAAAGCGACAAAGCTAAGCCTTGCACAAGAACACGAGTTCTATTACTCATTAGAACAACAACAAGGCATAAGTTTATATTTTGCAGAAGCAAAGAAGCTTAAACTTTCAGTAAGAAAATGGATGTCTAACCTTAAGCAAGATAACCAAGTACTGATTGAAGTAAATGGCCAACCTGTTAGCTTAATTAACGTATCAAATACCCATGCACCTGAATATCAGCAGCACAAGGTAAGTACTGTAAATACAGACTATTTCGCAGTGCCTAAAGGGAGCTATTTGAAAATCACCCCACTTGGTCAAGCACTAATAAAGCTAGAACAAATGCACCGCGGCATTTATGACCTTGATGCACTAGACAAACAGCCTGAAGCGTTGCTTAACCCCTACTGGACAGCAAATTTAGACGAAGCCTTCACAAAAATTTACTCTCAGCAAGACTTATCTTTGATAAGTCATTTTTCAAGTGCAGAGGCTTCATTACTTGAACAACGTCGTTACCAAGATCTTGTGAGTACCGTTTCTACCCGAAGAAGTGCACAAGTCAGCAATCGTGGTTTACCCATTAACAGTGAAATGACTAAACAAAAGGCGTTGTCGGGAGTACGTGCAGCAGGTGGGCAACTATATACAGTATCACAGCAAAAAGTATTAACCAGCCACCAGCTTAAAGACACGCTGAGTTTTGATGTGAGTCAATTCCAAAGGATCCGAAACGCATTATTCCTTTACATTCAAGCCGAACACAAAGGTCATTTAGTCGCAGAATTTGACAATCAAAGGCATATTATTCAATTTTCTCCGAATCAAGAGTTCAGTCGAATTGTATTGCCTGTGAGCTTGCAAGCACATACTTTGAAACTATTTAGTGCTGATGAAGAGCCAATTAACATTGCTGTTGAAGTCGATGACTTATTAACTTTACCGAACAACCCTCTACTGTATTTAATGCAAGGAACATTAAATACTAAAAGCCAAACGCTATCAGGGCTTCTCAACCAGCAAAATACACTATTAGAACAAGCTTATATCAATAGTTTGCCGCTTCCTCTCGGTATCACAAATAAAAGAGGGCAACAAAATGAGCATCAATTAATCTCAAAAGCAATGAATTTGGCATTGTCTGAGCCAAGTAAAGCGCTGCCTTTACTAAAAGACTTAGTTAACAGCGATGTCGCTAGTATTGCACTTGATGCATGGCGAATGCGTATTGATCTATTAACTCAGTTAGATAGAGCTTCTACAGCCAATGCCTATTTAGAAAGTCTGTTGCAATCGCAACAACCATTACTGAGTGATTATGCTGCCCAGACTTTATTTGAGCGATATTTGCAAGCAAGACAAGTTTATAAACTTCAGGGTTTATGTGCTTATAAATATGCTGTGTTAGCGCAATGTGAGCGCTTAACAAGCCAATTATTGATTTCACAACAAAAAAACCTACAAGCAATGTGGTCACAACATGATAACCATAATCATTCTGAGGCAGCGAAACAAAGTTGGATACAAAATCGCATCGAAAAACTAGTTACTCTAGATGATCCGTTCACAACGTCATTCGATATCAAACATTATGGCGTCGTTAGCTTACAAGGTGACACAACTGATTACAGTGCTTATGTATTGTCTGATACTTTGCCACTCCAACTTTATGCAGAACAAGATTTAACATTGCAGTTAAGAGTGAGAACACCTTACATACATGATGGAACACAGCAACAACATTGGTTACATATAGATACTAAATCAACGCAATCAATTATCCCTGTCTATGCCGATGTTGCGTCTACTACTCAAGTACAGGAAAATGAGTCTAAGCTTTCAGTAGCTAGCGAAGCCGTAATTAACCTAAAAAAGGGTGAGCACCTTACACTCAGTAGTAAGCAATTACAGTATATTAGCCTGCGGGTGTTACCAGAAAATCTTGCTTACACTGAGTATCTTAATTCTGACGCAGTTTTATTTTCTTTGGATCAAACATTTGTAGACTTGATCCACAAGCCAAATATAGATATCAAAACTTTGCTTACAAATGCATTATATCGGTTGAGCAATGGTACATTGAGCAACTACGAATTTAATCTATTGTTCGCTAAGTTAGAAAATACCAAATTATCTGTACGTTTAAGTTCGCTAAAGAATCGCATTGAGCATTACGGAACATGGCAACCTATTGAACAGTACCTCAATTATTCTGGTACTCAACTTGTTGATATGAATGTCATAACACGTCGCAGCTTTGCCGAACAGATAAGCCGACATACTAGCCAAAAGAATCACTTAGAGGGTCTATTAATTCGCCCTAACCATACTCTGACTTTAGATTTGGCAGAGCTGTCAGGCAGTAAAGTAAAACTCATTTTTGATTTTGCTGCCGCTGAATTAATGAAAACTAATTATGCAAATATAATTGTAACCACAAGCGAAGGTAGTGTGTTGTGGACTGTAGAAAATGCTCATAATAGTGAAATGGCATTAACAGACACAGAGCTTGAAAGTGGTCATATCTCACTCCGCTGGATAAACCCGTTTGTTTCTCAGCTTGTCAGCGTCAAAATTCAAACGTACCAACAAGGTCGTTGGCAAGATGCTAATATTGATACCCGTCAGTTATTTTATTTTGCTGAGGCCAAAAAACAGATCAGTGCAAAATTAAACTCTGATAACTTAATAAAAATTGAACGATTGACAGGTCAAGTTAGGGAAGAAGATATTGGCTTTTACCCAGCTGGAAAGATCAATGTACAAGCTCAGAAGGCTCAACTAGCAAGAGTCTTTAAATGGCAGCTTGACCCAAATAAAGCTAAAACAAGCTTTGCTCCTACTATCGAGTCTTTGGTTGTTGAAAAGCCATCTTACTTCTCCATCCCATCGAAAAAACCGTTTTATGAAGAAGTTTTATCGACCGATGAAAACCTCACTCACATAGAAGGTCTAATTAGATATAATCGAGCCGGGATTTTTGAGAGTGAGCAAAGTCAATCTGCCCGTCACTTCACCGATTTTGGTTTAAGACTCAGAAATAAAGATGAGCAACATTGGTACTTGCTCGAATCATTATTCACTCTCGATAATCAAAACTACGAGACCTTCTCTATCAATGCACAACACAACTGGCTTGCAGAAGACAGTCATTGGTTTAGTGAAGCAAGAATTAATAATCGCTGGCAAAATGATACGCAAATTAGTGAAAGTCACTTGAGTTCAAACATCAGCTTTAAAATAGGTGAAATTTGGCGTGACGATAATATTCACCGCCATCAATGGTGGTGGCAACCTTTTTACTATTACACCAGCATCACTGCCGATGAGTATATTGACGATAGAAAAATGAGCCCATCAATGTTCAGCTTTTATCGAGAAGATCATATGCATGGTTGGCGTGCAGCTTATCAATATCGCTACCAACCTTGGGTAGACAACCAAATATCAGCCGGTTTCTCCACAACCTCAAATGAAGATTGGACGTCTTTTGACAATTTAGGGTTTAATATTGAGCTGCAACAATTCTATCAAGGACATATTTTCAGCTTCGCAGCTGCATCACAGTATAAATTTGCTGATCAACATAGACCCAACAATACATGGCAATATTTAACCCAAGCAAGTTGGCAAACCCTGTTTGATTTTTCACAAAACACTGCCGGTTGGATTAAGCTGAGTTGGACACAAGATTGGTTTAGAAAAGACCACTCCCTGCGTCTAGAGATCAGTCTAGGTAACCTACAAAACACGGGATTTGGGCCCTTTGCTCATGATGAAATTCTATTTGAATCACTCCAATTGACGCATTTTTTAGAACAAGATATTTATGACCAACAATGAATTAAAACAGCACCTTGAGTTGATACTATTCGCCAATATCGAAGAGTTTTGGCTCAAGCTCTACCGTCACAAATATCAAAACCTCATCAATGAGCTTTTGCAATGGCCACTTATCCGAAACATTCCCGAAAATGAATCTGTTCAAGCATGGCTTCAATTGCAGTCTATTGCATTTTTAAGGCACAAAATTGAACAGCTTAATTCACAAACGCAAAAATTAGATGCGTCTTATCAGTTATTTGTTCAGCGCTTAGCCAAAGCTGATATCCGCGCTGAAAAAGAGCTGCACATTTTGAGCTATGCACGAGAACTTGGCGCATCTGAAAACCAATTGAAAGAAGATAAACAAGCTTTATCACGCTGGTTTGATGATGGTGCAGTTATCGACCGTTATCAAAGACAAGTTGCCGATACAGAACAAACCCTAAAATTTCTAATAAGCAAGCTTGGAGCATTAACCACAGCACACTTACGCGCCAACGAAACTGAGATATTAGATAACTGGAAAAAACTCGATTTAGAGCCTTTTTTCATGCAAATGCTAAAAAACAATCACAGCGTGCATATTAAACACAGTCTTATTCGTGCTTTAGTTAATCAGGTTGCGGTAATTCATCAGTGCCATGCAGATCCTAAGTTAAACGAAGAGCTGGCGGCTGAATTAATTGAATTACTAGAAGAGCCGAGTACACCCTACCAAGCTGTGATAGATATCTTAGAAATTTTATATGTCCAGCGACCTACTTTTATCAGAGCACATATTTGGGCACTAATACAAGAGACTGTTATAGACTTCCCTGACAAGCCGAAAAACAATGACAGCCTATTCGTACTTGTCGCATTACCTCGAATTATTGCTAAACAATCTCAGCTTACCAGTAAAGAGGTTGACCTTCTCAACAGTCTCAGTGAACATCCATACCCTCGTGTTAGACAGGCTTTAATTGAGCAATTAAATACGATTGAATTTGGTCAGGCAAAAGCGCTGATCACCAAACGTCTAGACGAAGAAACAAATGGCGCTGTGCTGTTTACTTTAGTAAAACAATTTACGCAGCAGCGATATGCAGAATTTGACTTTATCTTTCAGCTTTGGCAACAAGTATTACAAAAGCCACTGCCATTTGAAGTAAAACGGCTCAATATCGAAAACAGCGCCCGTGTGATGCTCAACTTACAACTTCAGACGGATCAACCTGAACTGATTTTTCAAAAGTTTATTTCAGCACTGAACCTAGCGCTCGAGAATGAGTCCCATATTGCTTTAAAAAGACATATCACAAGAGCTAGAGAGCAATTAGTAAGCTTTAGTCAGCAAACTCTCCTCGCCAATATCGATGAACAACTTTCTGACAAACAAAAAATCTCTCTCTCTACTGGGGTTGACCAACATACGCTTGGCAGAGTACTGAGCTTTAAAGCCCAACATGCAGAAGCTTTCAGTGGACGAGTGGTTAAAAATAACTGGCATATTATCACTGGCTATAAACGGGGTAGACGTTTTTGGCGAATGTGGCATGAGTTTTTTAACCCTAGTACAGATAAACGTCAGAGCTTTAACCATACTCGCACTAAAAAGCCATCAGCCGAATTGCATGTTGCCAGCTGTAGTGTCGCAGAGATTAGCGAAACCAATGTACCTGGTGAAGCTCTCTTTAACTTGAGTGAGCATACAGCAAGGCCGCATTTACCCTTATTAGATTATTTACTGTCTGTGCTCAGCCATGATAAAACCACAGAACCTGCCTTTAGTTACACTCCAGACGGTATACTAGAAATACACCGTCCTACGACACTCATTAAGCGCATCAAAGCATATTGGCATATATCAATTCATTTTGAGCAACTTGATAGCTTAAGAAAAGGCAGTGAGTTAGAGCAAAAGAAATTCATTTCAACATTAAGAGAACTTGGTTTTGAAATGCAATTTAAAGCCTACGGCGATGTGCTTGGGTCTTCATTCCCTGTAGAGCAAAGTATTGCAAAGCTATTTAGTAAGAGCGCATTTACACCTATTTTGCTTAATATCTGGTTTAGCTTTAAAGAATATATTTACTCCATTTATCAAAATTCAATCTCTCAACTGATCTTTTTTGTTACAGGCTTTATGGCATATTTTTGGGGCCGACATATCCATGTTAGCAAAAAGATAAAGCGTAACCGCAAAGCCATCCCAGTGAGTATCGGGGGTTGGGGAACACGAGGTAAGTCAGGAACTGAACGTTTAAAGTCTGCTTTGTTTAGCAGTTTAGACTTGAGAGTAATTGCCAAAACCACAGGTTGTGAGGCGATGATGATTTACGGAAAGAGTACTGGCGAACAATATGAAGTGCCACTATTTAGACCTTTTGATAAAGCCAGTATTTGGGAACAAAGCGATGTACTCGATTTTGCAAGAAAAACCAAAGCCGATGTTTTTCTATGGGAATGTATGGGCTTAACCCCGAGATACGTAAGAATTTTACGCCGCTGGATGCAGGATAATTTTGCCACCATCACCAATGCTTATCCAGACCATGAAGACATTCTCGGCCCTACCGGTATTGATGTCGCCAAAGAAATGTCCGCGTTTATTGGTAGTAACACACAAGTCTTTACAGCTGAACAATCTATGATGCCTATTTTAAGCGATGCGGCTGATGAAAAAAATACCACATTAATTCAAACTCATTGGGGAGATGGATATCAAATAACCTCTGATATCAGGGCATTATATCCTTACGAAGAACATCCAGATAACATTGCACTGGTATGCAAAATGGCACAATACATAGGTATAGAAAAAGACTATGTTTATAAAGAAACCTCTGAGCGCATTGTGCCGGATATTGGTGTATTACAGCACTTTAACTCAGCTCCTTTAGGGGCTATTTCTCAGTCATTTGTGAATAGCATGTCAGCCAATGAAAGGCTTGCGACTATTGAAAATTGGAAACGTTTGGAACTATTCGATTTAAACGAGCAACCAAATATTCAAACCATTGCTTTAATCAACAACCGAAATGACCGAATTGCCCGCTCAAAAGTATTCGCACAGATAATAGCCGAAGATTTATGCTTTGATTATTTAGTTGTGATTGGGACCAACGTGGATGGTTTTAATTCATATCTACTTAACGCCATTGATGAACGCGTAAATACCTTATTAAAAAATAATGATACCGAAGACTTAAAAGCATTTCTTAATCAGTTAAATGTTTTGTACAGCCCACAGTTGTGGTTAGAGAAAATTAATCACACACTAGAAGTACCAATTCAAACTTCTGATATCACCTCAGTTGAAACTTTAACAGCAGTACTAAATACAAGACTGATGAATGATGCTGATCATATGCAGAAAATTATTACTCGTTATGAAAACTGGCAAATGGCGAATTCACTGTTAGAAATTGATGATTTGGCAAGTAATTCTGAGCTTCTAAAAGAGACCTTGCACAGTATAGTCTCTAGTAAAATTGTGTTGATAGAGAACGCTTATGTGAAGCCTGACCAACTTACAAGTTACATCGCAGATCTGGCAATGAAAAATCAACATCAACTTATAGTTGGAATGCAAAATATCAAAGGTGCTGGACTTAACTATGTTTATATGTGGCAACAATGGCAAAAAATTTATCAAATTTGTGAGACGCTAAAATCCCCTATTACTAAGCAATCCGAATTTAGGAAACAGCTCTTGACGCTTGCTCAACAACCTAAGTTTAGTGCGATTGAAGTAGATTACTTAAAGCAGGCAATGGAAATTATTACTCACTCTGAACATGCACAAAATGAGTTTAGCCAAGCTGAAATTAAATATATTCAAGAAAAAATCGCCGCAGCTAAGACTGATAGTAGCCAAGATGATGAGCAGTTACCAAAAAGTAAATTTAGAGGTTTCTTTAATCAGGTGATAGAGTCGTTTTTAGATGCTGGCGCTGCTGTTAAACGGAAAAAAACCGCGCAACAAGTTTATCAAGACATTGCTGATCAACGTATCACTATAGAAAAAGCTATCTCGGTATTAGCAACTCTAAATAGAAGCCAAAAGCCGGGCTGGTTAACTTCAAAAAGTGAGCAACAAGATTTGTAATCTTCTCAAACCTTTATTAACAGGTTTTACCTTATACATTACTCGGTTTGTCTTGTCAGACTTCCCCTAACGCTTGACGCTGGGTATACTGCACCGCTTCAGTGCATAATTACGCAAAAAAAATGCGAATGTACCTGTTTCAAAGTTTTATCAATTTCATTAAAGCAATGAACGCAACAAAGCTACATCGCTTTAATGAAATTGTTATTAGACGTTTGGCCAAACGTCACTCAAGCACTCAGTGCATAATTATAATTAGGCCACACAACACATTTTGATAATTTAGGAAGAAATATGAGCACATTACCTAAAGCAGGTGAGTTTTTAGGGCACCCTAAAGGTCTATTCCTGCTGTTCGGCACAGAAATGTGGGAACGATTTGGTTATTATGGCATGCGTGCCATCTTAGTTTTATATCTTGTTGCAATGGCACAAGATGGTGGCTTCGGCTGGAGCAACGCTGATGCATTAAGCCTTTACGGTACATTTACGATGGCGGTTTACTTAACACCTCTATTTGGTGGTTGGTTAGCCGATAACGTATTAGGCCAGCGCAAAGCCATCATTATTGGTGGTATTTTAATGGCTGCTGGCCACTTTACTATGGGTATTCCGCATGCCATGGTAAGTGGTATCGAAGAAAGTGTTTTCTATGTAGGCTTAACATTACTTTGTATTGGTAACGGTTTATTTAAGCCAAATATCTCTACTATGGTTGGTGACTTGTACCAAGAAGGCGATAAACGTCGTGACAGTGCATTCACTATTTTCTACATGGGTATTAACTTAGGTGGTGCTTTAGGTCCACTTATCGCAGGTTACGTTGCAGCAGTAATTAACTGGCAGGCTGGCTTTATCGCGGCAGGTATTGGTATGGTTATCTCTGTTGTGATGCAGATGATCTTAAGTAAAAAGTATTTAGGCGACATCGGCGTAGTACCTTCAGCAAAACTGTCTCAGCAGCAGTCTGAATCAGGTCAAAAAGAGCCTCTAACTAAAGTTGAAAAAGACCGTATCAAGGTAATTTTCACAATGAGTGTTTTCAGCATCATTTTCTGGATGGGCTTCGAGCAAGCTGGCGGTCTAATGAATATTTTCGCCAACGATTACACTGATCGTATGTTGATGGGCTTTGAAATCCCAGCTTCTTGGTTCCAATCTCTTAACTCTATCTTCATTATTATTTTCGCGCCGATTGTAGCTATGATCTGGCTTAAGCTTGATAACAAAGAGCCAAACTCGCCAGTTAAGTTTGCCATTGGTTTAGTTTTCTTAGCACTTGGCTTCTTCACTATGATGCTTGCCCTTGCGACTGAAGGTGGTAATGGCCAGGACGCACTACAAATCAGCATGATTTGGTTAGTGCTTTTCTACTTGTTCCACACACTAGGCGAACTATGCTTGTCACCAATCGGTCTTTCTATGGTAAGTAAGCTTGCACCACTTCGCCTTGCTTCACTGCTTATGGGTATCTGGTTCTTATGTACAGCTGTTGCAAACAAGATTGCTGCATTCGTAGGTGCATTCATAGGTGAAGGTGAAGCGGCGATGGAAAATGCCATGGGCATCTTTATCGGTCTAGGCGCAACAGGTTTAATCTCTGCAGCATTAATGTATTTCCTAAGTGACCGTTTAGTTGACTGGATGCATGGTGCAGAAGGCAACCACGAGCCACATACTCAAGAGCATTATTTAAGCGAAGAACTAGAAGTGTCAGGTTCTAAGCAATAATCTCTTTGCAACAAAAAAAGGCCGCTTATGCGGCTTTTTTTATACCCTTCAACAAACTGTATTAATTTGTTTACAGGCAATACTTTTTAAAGTCAATTCAGATGGATCTTTCAAACAAATAACCCTGCTCTCTCTTAAAAAGCAAACTTAAAAATAAACCATAATTATCATAAGCTTAACTACCTTTAATTACAAAAAACTATAACACCTAATCATTGTTAAATTTTGCTCTAGACCACTTTCAAGTATTACAGCGTCTATAAAGTCAAAATGCAGCAAAGTCGTTATTAATGTGTGTTTTTAAATTTACAAATGCCGCCCTGACAATATCACTGCCCTATCTTCCCCTCTCACGATTTTTGATTAATTATTCGTTCCAACAACAAATCTAACAAGCAACCCAATTGTGCTTAATTGCGGAGTATGACAATGAGTGATGTAAAAAACCCACTAGGTTTGGTTGGTATCGAATTTACTGAATACGCAACCCCAGATGCAGATTACATGGACAAAATCTTTGCTGATTTTGGTTTCTCTAAACTTAAGAAGTTTAAAGGTAAAGATATCGTTCATTACAACCAGAACGAAATCCACTTCTTACTAAACAACGAGCGTGGCGGTTTCTCTGCTGAGTTCGCGAAATCTCATGGTCCTGCAATTTGTTCTATGGGCTGGCGTGTAGAAGACGCTCAAAAAGCATTTGATATTGCTGTAGAGCGTGGTGCAAAACCTGCGACAGATTCAGCAAAAAAAGACCTACCGTACCCAGCAATTTACGGTATTGGCGACAGCTTAATTTACTTCATCGACGTATTTGGTGACAAAGGTTCGATCTTTGAAAATGACTTTGAAGACCTAGCTGAGCAAAACATTGTTGAAGATAAAGGTTTCATCCGTATCGACCACCTAACAAACAATGTTTACAAAGGTACGATGGAAACTTGGGCTAACTTCTATAAAGGCGTATTCGGCTTTGAAGAAGTACGTTACTTCGACATCAAAGGTCAAAAGACGGCACTACTTTCTTACGCGCTTAAGTCGCCTTGCGGTACTTTCTCTATTCCAATCAACGAAGGTAAAGATGACAACAACAACCAGATCGACGAGTACTTAGACGAGTACAACGGTCCTGGTGTACAGCATCTTGCGTTCTTAACAAATGACCTTGTTGGTTCACTAGATAAGCTAGACAAAACGAACATCGCAACGCTAGATATCGTTGACCACTACTACGACACTATCTTTGACCGTGTTCCTTGGGTTAAGGAAGACAAAGAAAAAATCAAAGAGCACCAAATCTTAGTAGATAGCCAAAGCGAAGACTGTTACTTACTTCAGATCTTCACTAAGAATCTATTCGGTCCTATCTTCATTGAGATGATCCAACGTGTTGATGACGGTGGTTTCGGTGAAGGTAACTTCCAAGCGCTATTCGAATCAATCGAGCGTGACCAAGAGCGTCGTGGTGTTATCTAATTTTAGATAACCTGAATAAATTAAAAGCAGCTTACGTTATAAACGTAGCTGCTTTTGTAGTTTTTAAAGCTAAGTCGTTTTTCAAGCTTGATTTACTTTATTGAATCTCCATATTTAGACTTAGCCAATTAATGCAAAAGGAAAGACCATGTCTTTTATTAATGAAACGCACGATATTAATTTAAAAAGCTGGGTAAGCAGCGCAAACGTTGCGGGTAATGACTTCCCAATCCAAAACCTACCATTCGCTTCTTTTCGTCGTAAAGGCGTATCTGAAGAGTTTCGCGGTGGTGTTGCGATCGGCGACCAAGTTTTAGATTTAGCGGTAGTTGCGGCTGCAGGTATTTTCTCTGGCGAAGCACAAGAAGCGGTTGAAGCGGCTAACGCACCTGCGCTTAACGAGTTTATGGGCATGGGCAAAGCCCATTGGTCAGCACTTCGTTTAGCATTGTCTAAAGCATTACGTGAAGGCTCTGAGCACCAAGGTGCACTTGAGTCTGCTTTAGTTGCACAAAACGACGTTGAATACGCACTACCATGTCATATTGGTGACTACACAGATTTCTACACGTCAATCTATCACGCAACTGCAGTAGGTAGCTTATTCCGCCCTGATAACCCGCTTCTACCTAACTACAAATGGGTACCAATTGGTTATCATGGTCGTGCATCTTCAATTGATGTATCTGGCCAGAGCTTCCCTCGTCCTAAAGGTCAAACAAAAGCACCTGACGCAGACGTACCATCATTTGGTCCTGCAAAGCGTATGGACTACGAATTAGAGCTAGGTATTTACTTAGGTAAAGGTAATGAGCTTGGTGATGCGATTAGCATTGAAGATGCTGAAGACCACGTATTCGGTTTCTGTCTATTTAATGACTGGTCTGCTCGTGATTTACAAGCATGGGAATACCAACCGCTTGGTCCATTCCTAGCAAAGAACTTTGCATCAACAGTTTCACCTTGGATTGTTACGACTGAAGCGCTAGCACCTTACCGTACACAATGGCACCGTGACGAAAACGATCCTCAGCCACTCGAGTATCTTGAGTCTTCTCACAACCGTGAAGCAGGTGCTTTCGACATTCAAATGGATGTATTACTAGAGTCTGAAAAGATGCGTGCTGATGGTGCAGCGCCAAGCAAACTATCTGAGTCAAGCTTCAAACACAGCTACTGGACAGTGGCACAAATGGTTACGCATCATACTGTAAACGGTTGTAACTTTATTCCTGGCGACATGTTAGGTTCAGGTACACAGTCAGGTCCAGAGCACGAAGAAGCAGGCTCGATGCTTGAATTATCTCGTGGCGGTAAAGAAACCATCACACTGAACAACGGTGAAGAACGTAAGTTCTTAGAAGATGGTGACAAAGTTATCATGCGCGGTTGGTGTGAAGCAGACGGCTTTAACCGCATTGGTTTTGGTTCAGTTGAAGGCACGGTTTTACCTGCAAAATAAACTGAAAAAACTAAATAAAAAACACTATTCAAATCAAGGGCGTGCATAGAACACGCCTTTTTTTGTGTTTTTAAGCTGGATTTTTGCATAAATATTGTTAAGGTAAGACGTTGTTAATAGTTTATTAAGAAATATGTTGAGCAAGATCAGTCACCTAGCTAAAAGCGCTTTCAAACCAAAGCAATTACTACTTCGTCAGAATGGCGATGTCAGTATGCTAACTCTGCCAAGCAGTCTTCAAGTCAGCCTGTTGTGCGCTGCTATTGGTGCGGTTTGCTGGATCAGCGTCAGCTCTCATGGATATTTACAACAGCAAGATCAAATTCAAACGTTAGAAAAGCAACATTTAACGGCTGAATCAAACTGGCAGCTAGAAAAGCAACAATTAAAACAAAAATTAGCTGAGCAAACAAAAACACTTCAAGACCTTTCTAAACAACAGAACTTATTAGAGGGCTTAGTCGAGGCTTTACCTGAAAGCGTCACTTCCCCTGCTTCTACAGAAAAGCAAGTCACTCAAGATGACAAGTTTGAGGAAAAATCACAAGACTTAGCCCACAAACAAGCCTCATTACTTAATCACATCGAGAAAAGTATCACCGCAAGATCGAGTGAGCTACACACTCATTTAGATGAAATAGGTTTAGACAAACAAACATCCCCCTCACCGATTGCGCAAGGTGGCCCTTACCACCAGCTAGACACACAGCATATCTCTACTGATTACTTGCATGTCATAGATAAGCTCGTAGAGCTCAATGAGCTTGAGCAAATGATCACTTTGCTGCCTGATAGTATGCCAGTAAAAAAAGATAAGTTTTACGTATCAAGTCAATTTGGTTATCGCAAAGATCCCATCACAGGCCGAAGAGCCATGCATAAAGGCGTTGATCTGGCAGGTTGGCATAAAACTGATATCCATGCCCCTGCGGCTGGCACGGTGACAAAAGCTGGTAAAAATGGCGGCTATGGTAAGTTTGTTGAAATTGAACATGCTAATGGGCTAGTTACGCGTTTTGGTCACCTTCATACCATTAAAGTTAAGAAAGGCCAAAAAGTCGAAAAGTCTGATGTGATCGCCTTGATGGGAAGTACTGGCAGAAGTACCAGCACTCATTTACACTATGAAGTATTACAAAATGGTAAGCATATCAATCCGATAAAACTGGCTAAGGTACTTTCTCGTGTTCAATAAATTTAAAAATAACAACAGCGCAGGTTTACCCGCATTAATATCGCCGAATACCCATGTGACTGGGCAAATTGACTGTGAAGGTGAATTACAAGTAGATGGTAAAGTAACAGGTGACTTACAAGTAACTACTCTGATCGTTGGGCAACATGGTGAAGTCCATGGCAATATTGTCGCTGATACTGTACAAATTAAAGGCACAATCAATGGCAATATCAACGCACAATCAGTTCACCTAGAAGTCTCCGCAAAGGTTCACGGCGATGTTGCACATGATACCCTGATTATCGATGCTGGGGCGCATTTAGAAGGCAAGCTGACTCATAAGCAAGCTCCTGACAATATTACCCCCATTAAAGAGCAGGCTAGCGCTCAGTAATATACATAGTGATGTCAGCATGAAAGACTTTGGTTTTATGCTGATCAAACACCTCTACTGGCACAATCAAGTCCTCTTTGTCTTGCCATACTCTTGGCAAATCAATTCTAGCCTCAGCGGTTAAGACTCCATCGGCTTTCTTTAAATATTGGACCGTCATGCCCTTCGGGATCCAACGATGTGTTTTAACTGGCACAGTTGCATCTGTCATTACACCCGCCACTAACTCGGCAAGATTACACTGTGCAATAGCATGAATAGTACCAATATGATTTTGAATCGAGCGTCGTTTCTTTATAACAGCAACACATTTACCCGCTTCTAAATGCGTAATTGTAGGTTTTATAGAGCCAAAGTAAGGGGCTTTAATACATACAGCTTTGCTAAATAACCAATTACCGAATGGTAACCAACGAACACTTTTGTAAATACCCATTAATGATGCGGCCATGCTTTGCTCCAATTGTTATTCTTTTATGATGATAAAACATAACTCATCAGACCAGTTTTCAGCAAGTGTAAATTGAATATAACCTCAAATAAAAACAATAAATGAAAATATATTATCGTTTCTCGGTATTAAGTCCTGTCGTTTTTATTTAAGAGCGTTACAATACGCGCCCTTAATAAGGAGTGCGCATGTCTGACCCCCAAATTAACTCAAAACTCAGCGTTTTTATTCTCATTTTACTCGTTATTTTCTGTCCGCTTGGTATTGATTTATACCTACCTGCATTTCCTGCCATGCAGTCTGGCTTAGCAGTAAGCAATGTACACATTCAGCAAACCGTTGGCATTTATATGTTAACTGTAGGCTTAGGGCAGCTAATTGCAGGTCCACTTGCTGACAAATATGGCAGAAGACCCATTGCATTAACCGGTATCTCTTTATTTGCGCTCGGTGGTCTGCTTGCAGCAAACACCAATGATTGGCATTTAGTTATGGCAGCTCGTGCATTGCAGGGGTTTGGCGCATGTGCGACTTTTGTTACCGCTTTTGCCATTGTCAGAGATCAGTTCGGCCACAAAGGCAGTGGTAAAATGATCACTTACCTCAATGGTATCGTGTGCTTTATACCTGCATTGGCACCAATCTTCGGTGCTTGGTTAACCATACAATTTGGCTGGCAAAGTAACTTTATCTTTTTAGTCATCTTCGCAGTACTTGGCTTTATTTTATTATTTTTGCTTTGCCCTGAAACGCGCCCAAAAGATACCATTTATTCTGGCCATATATTGGATTTCAGACGATTCAAACCCATGTTTGCAAGCAGTGAGTTTATGTTTAACGCCTCTATCACCATGGTTGCCATGTCTGCTATGTTGGTATTTGTCACTACAGCACCTGAATGGGTGATGACTCAGCTGGGTAAAGATATCTCGGAGTTTACGATTTGGTTTACTGTGAATGCCATAATCAGCATTGCAGCCAGCTTTATCGCCCCGAAATACATTCAAAGTGCACCTAAGCAGAGCCTAATTTTTGGCTTAGCGCTACTAACATTGGGTGGTCTACTCATGATAGCGCTTGGTACTGTTGCTGAGCCTGCTGCATTCATGCTACCTATGTACATCGCCTCAATCGGATTTGCATTTACATTAGGCTCTGCAGCTGGAAAAGCACTTAGTGGCTTTGCACAACAGGCAGGTACTGCGTCTGCACTTATCGGTGTGATGCAAATGTCTGGTGCTGCTGTGCTTGCAGTATTAACACAGCAGTTTGGTTTCAGTGCACCTGTTCAAGTTGGTCTTCATTTAATTACTTGCCTAGTTTATATCGGTCTTTTGTGGTCTTCAAAGACCCATATTTATTATTCTACCGATAAAGGTTAAGTTGATTGTGATTTCAATCTTAAAAATGTCATATCTTTAAGGGATACTTAAAATATTACAGAATATAGCGCTTGCTATAGTGATAAATTCATTGGCTTCACTAGGCAGAACAAGGTAGTACTTCAGCCTGTTCAAGCACTCAGACTGTAGTATTCTAACCAACCATTTTAAGCGGGCTTCATGCCCGCTTTTGTTTACCTCTGTATATTTTATTCAAACCCACTTATACTCTGCCCCATTCAATAACAACAAGAATACAAGTGCGATGCTCAATCCTGAATCCGTCATTTCTTTTTTAATTGCCAGTGCGGTTATTGCCGTGGCTCCCGGCCCTTCAAATGCATTCTTAATGGCACAAACATTTACTCACGGTCGTAAAGCAGGTATGCAAAGTGCGTTAGGTTTTGCAGCAGGTGGGGTTATTCATACTATTTTTGCTGTAATAGGACTGTCAGCCATTTTAAAAGCCTCTGAAACGGCCTATGCGACGGTACAATATTTAGGTGCAGCCTACTTATGTTATTTGGGCTTTGTGACCATTAAAGATACGTTTAAAAAGCAAATTGACTCTGAAGATAAACCCCATGTAAGCACTAAAAAACAAGGCAATGTATTTGTTCAAGCCATGATGACAGAAGTACTCAATCCAAAAGTGGCATTGTTCTTTATTGCTTTTATTCCGCAGTTTGTCGACCCTGCACTCTCTTCAACCACTTTGCAACTGGCAATGTTTGGTTTGCTTTACCCTATTTTGGCTTTCCCAATAGATTGTGCCTACATTTACAGCGGTGACAAAATTGCAGGCTACTTTAGGCAGCACCCAAGCGCGCCAATCTGGATAGACCGTTTTTCGGGCTTTATTTTTATCGCCTTAGCGATTAACTTGTTACTCTAACTAATAAAAAAAGAGACATGAGTATGGAAACCAAAGTTGAGAAAATTCCAGCAAATAAGCACATAGCGCTGGTTGCCCATGATGGGAAAAAAGATGCCCTAAAAGCCTGGTGCTTAGCCCATAAAAATACTCTTGAGCGTCATACACTTTCTGCTACAGGCACAACGGGTAATGTCATTGAGCAGGCTACAGGTCTTAATGTCAATAAACTACTTAGCGGCCCCATGGGTGGCGACCAACAGCTTGGGGCGAAAATTGCCGAGCATCAAATCCATATGCTGGTATTTTTCTGGGATCCCCTTGCTTCACAGCCTCACGACCCAGATGTTAAAGCACTCCTACGTTTGGCTGCTGTGTGGAATATTCCTGTGGCGTGTAATGAAGCAACCGCCGATATGCTGCTGCATTCATCTTTGATGAGTACTGAATTTAGCCGCGCTTTACCTGATTACGACAAATACTTGGCAACACGGCTTAATACCTAGTTATCTTTAAAAAGTTAAAAACGTTTATCTAAACAGCTTTTCTGCCCATTTAGTTAAACCGGCGGTAACACTACCAAAGTTATCGCCGCTTAACATCTCAATATCACCCAGTCGTTGTTTTAGCGCCGCCTTTAATAAGGGTGATTGCGCACTGCCGCCCGTTAAATAAATCACATCAGGTTGTGTTCCGGCATCTTGAATGGCTTGTTCAGCCAAGATGCAGATCTGCTCTAAACTATTTTCAAGAGCTTCAGCAAGCTTTACATCAGTGATTAGCTTAGCTAAGTCTTTACCAATAAAGCTCATATCACAGTGACTCTGCGGATCAGCACTTAACGCAATTTTCATTAATTCAGCTTGTCTAACTAAACGGTGAGATAGCTTGTTTTCTTGTACTTTAATCAAACGCTGTAATCGCTCTGGCTGCTCTATCTCGCGAAGCATCGCGGTTAAGTCGCGATGGTTTTTATCTGAGTAGAAGTCGCTTTGCATTTGCAGGTCATTGATTTTACATGCTTGCCAAAACAACTGGTTAGGCATAGGAAGGCCTGACTTAAACTTATCGTCACGCCCTAGAAAGTCTGTTAGTTCATGAAACGCTAATGCTATGTCTAAATCGTTACCACCAATACGTTTACCTGTATGCGATAAAAAGTCAGAATTGCGACAAGCATTGTCTCTAAAGCTTGGTCCCATTTGTACAAATGAGCAATCAGAAGTACCGCCGCCGATGTCGACCACCAGCACTTTTTTGTCAGTCGTTAAGTCAGATTCAAAATCAACGCCCGCAGCCAAAGGCTCAAATAAGAATTCCACTTCCTTAAAGCCTGCGCGTTTTGCCGCTGTGGTTAAGATACTAACCGCCTGTTGATTACTTTCTTCACCGCCAATGGCCTGAAAATTTACCGGGCGACCAATGACAGTATGTGTCAGTTCATATCCCAGCTGTTGTTCTGCACGCTGTTTAATTTGCATGATCATGGTGCTGGCAATGTCTTCAAAAAAAGCGATTTGTTGTGGCTTTAAGCCCACAGCCCCAAAAAATGATTTTGGCGATTTAACAAAGTAGCCATCTTCTGGAAAGTCGATATATTCTTCAATGGCAGCCTGACCAATAGAAATACCCGTATCAGAAGACTCCAAGTCTAGGTCACGTTTAATAGCCGGTACAGCATTTAAAAGGTGCGCCCTAGATTGTCTAAAACCCTCAATATCGCTCTGCTTTAAATGATGTGCGACATAATCTGAGATCAATGCGTTATGCTGTGCATATAAGGTCGAAGGTAAATAATGTTTGTTGTTTTCTAATTTAACGAGCGTCACCTGAGAGTCACGCATCACCCCCATCGCACAATTTGAACTACCGTAATCAAATCCAACTATCATCTTTAGCCTCCGACACAAAAAAGGTCGCGAAGAGTACCACAGATAAAACTGAGTTTAAAATATTTCTCTCACCCTTAAAAACCGAGCAAAACGTGGCTTGTTATATTTTGTTTTATCTTGATAACGATAAGTGATCACAGTGCCTATTTTGGGCGGTTTAGCTCTGAGTGCATCAGTGAGCCCCGAGCCAATTTTAAACTCAATGCCATCGTCTAAATTGCGCACGAGCAATGCACCTGTTTTGCCTTGGTATTTGCCCTTTCCTCCACTATACCCAATTACAACCGCTTCAGCGTCTGAGTAGGGTTTATATTTTAATAGTTGTGGTGAACGGCCTACTAAATGTGTAGCCGTGGCTAAATGTAACATTACACCCTCCCCACCTCTTGCTACTACTTCATCAAAGTAATCATCTAATTGATCTCTACTGGCAAAGCTTTGCTGCTTAACAGCTTGAATATGAGGCTGCTTGAGTATAGTGACCAATTGCAGATACTTTTTATATCGCTCAGCAAAACTGCCAGACGCTTTTGGCATATCAAAGATCATATATTTCACTTTACGCCAGTCCTCATCATTGCCGTTCAGCTGTCTGGCAAGACCACTGACAAACTCAAACTGCCCATAATCAACCCAAAGCTCTCCATCTAAATAGGTGTTTGGTAATTCCTCTGTGAACCAAGCTGGTGCATAAATTAGGTTACCGCGTCGTGTTTTAAGTTGCGTGCCATCCCAAATAGCCCGCACCCCATCATATTTTTCACTCACTAAATAATGTTCGACTTGGTGGCTATCGTTGAATACAGAAGCTAATTGCGCGGGTGAGGTATTTGCCCAAGAGGGTGAGTTTAGTAATAAACAAGCTAAAAAATAGAAATAATACATACGCATGGCTCCTTATGCGCTGAAGTAAGATTAATGATGAGTTTAGACTTCCTAGTTGCCCTCATTATCTGAAGTATTGTGACCCTTATATCGTCTCAATATAGGTATTTTTTTGAATATACTCCCAAGCTTCACTAATGTCATTGGCAATAAAACTAGCCTTGCTGTGATCTTGAGATTTAGAGTATTCATGAGGGATAACAATTGTCTGAACGCCCGCTGCTGTTGCACTTTGCAGTCCCGTAGTACTGTCTTCTAGGGCAAATGCTTCCTGGGGCTTTATAGACAAGCGTTCAAGTGCCTTTAAATAAGGCTCAGGATCGGGTTTTGGGTTGATTACATCGTCTTTGCATATCGTCGCACTGAACAAATCTAGCAATTCGTAGTGCGCTAATACAGGAATAGCTTCGTTGCGTGTGCTGCCAGTTACTAACACCAAGGTAAACTGCTGTTTAGCTGCATTGAGGAAGGCTTTCACGCCTACTAATAACCTTGGTTTTACCTGCTCAGACGTTAAAACAAACTGCTGATTTTTTTGCTCACATAACCACTGAGCTGAGACATCTAAATTATGCCGTGCCTTTATTACTGCTGCGGCTTGTAAGGTAGGGACACCCGCAAACTCTAAACAAAAAGCTTGCTCTGTGTAATGAATGTCAAAAGGAGATAAAACATGTTGCCAGCTGTCATAATGAACGACCTCAGAGTCAACCAAGGTACCGTCAAAATCTATCAGTAATGCTCGCTTTTCCATGTTTCTCTCCTTGAATTGATTGCTTTTAGCTTATTGCTTTAAACTCTCAGGTACTTCTGCTGTGGCTTCTTCACCTGACTCAACCTCTACAAGCGTATAGCCTCGAGGTTGGCGTACTACTTTTAAGATTGGCTTTTCAAACGCAGACTTTAAACGATCTGTATCAGCTTGAAGCTCTTCAACTGTGCGGCCAAAAGGTGCAGCACCTGTTTCAGACCAATTTGTTACTTTACCATTTAAGTTATATTCAACTTCGTGAATTTGATAAAGCGCCGCTTCATCTTTAGTTGCTTCACAAAAAATAACACGGTAATTCCAAAATCCAGACATAATTTTTCTCTTACTTTCAATTTAGGGCAACTTTACCAGCTCATTTTATTAATACCAATCCTCAATGTGACTTATTTGAGGGTAATACCAATCCGCAATAACACTTAATCACTTTGAGGGATTAAACCTGATGATAGCTGCGTTAAAGATTTCTCATTTAGAACAACTAAATAACGAAATATTTGCCTTGCCTACATGGATGTAGGTACCTCAGCGATAGCAGGACGCGTGAGCGGTGCTACCAACAAGGTTTTCTTGCTTCAAAATAGACCACTTAGTTAAGCGGGTTGGAATAATTGGCATAAGACTAAATACTATGTTTTCGAAATATAAAAAAACCCGCGAAAATGCGGGTTTTTACTAAAACAAATTTCTATTTCGAAATAAGATTAGAAGAAGCGTACTTTAAATTCAGCACCAATGTAACGCTCTTCATTTAACATACCTGTGTTGTTATTGAAGTCTACGCCACCAATAACCACTTGTTCGTCAAATAAGTTACGTACAAATACAGACGCTTCATATTCGTTGTCGCCAGCTAGCCATTGGTAACCTGCACGTACACCTGCTTCAAATAACGCTTCACCTTTGAACTCAACCGCTTCATATAAGAAGAAGTCAATTTCGCTACGGTAAGATACATCTGAGTAGACGAAGAAATCACCGCCCTCAAGTTCTTTGGTATAACGAAGTGTCGCATTCGCAATCCACTCTGGCGCGTGTGGTAAGCTGTTACCATCTAAAACCGCTAAACCGTTCTCTACTTTGTTTGTTACCGTACACTGAGCACACACTTGAACAGCTAGGTCTTTATCGCTCAGCTCAGTTTTGTTGTAGCTCAGGTTAAATGTTGCGTTTAACTCGTCAGTTAAAACCCACTCTGAGTCAAGCTCGATACCGTAACCAGTTGTCTTATCGGCATTGATTAAGCGGTTAAAGTTAGCGCCGCCACCTACAGCTGTTAACTGTTGGTCATTCATCTGATAATAGAAAACTGTCGCATTCACACGACCTTGGCCGTCTAATACGTCAGACTTGATACCTGCTTCAATTGAGTTAGTCGTTTCAGACTTAGCAACCGTTACTTCATCACCGAATAAGATACGACCCTGAACACTCGGTGCACGGAAACCATTAGCAATACGTGCGAATAGGTTAATATCGTCAGTGTACTTATACGTTGCACTTAAGTCCCAAGATACATGACTGTCATCTGGGTTTGCAGAACCTTCTAGGAAATCTGCAGCGCCTACTGGTGATTTAGTACGTTTTGCATAGAACTCTTTTTCATCGTTAGAGTAACGAATACCAGCGGTTACTTTTAAGTCATCAGATACTGTGTAATCAAATGAACCAAATAGTGCCCAAGCCGAAGTACTTTGGTCTTGTACTGCATAGCCATTTTGCAAACCATAGTTATTTGCATTGGCGTCCCAAGAAAGCGTATCGAAGCTAAAACTCTCGATCACTAAATCTTCTTCATATAAGAACACACCAACTTGGTAATTCATATCACCAGAGAAGTTGCTTGATAAACGAAGCTCTTGTGTATATTGGTCATGCTCAGGGATCGCATCAGCAGTCTCAGAAGGGAAAGGAATAACACCTGGACCTTGGAAACCGATGAACGCAGCACCATAACCACCATCGACGTCTGCACGAGAATAGATTTCAGCACTTTCCCAACCAGTGATCGACGTTACTGTATGCTCTTTTAAATCCCACTCAAGTTTAAGACTTAAGCCTTGTGTATCTACCTGTTGAGTAGAGCGTGAAGCGGCATCATGGTAAACAACATCATTATCATATTTAGGGTTGATGTTATTTGAACCTTTCTCGATTAGATTTGCACGGAAAGCGATTGGACGGCCGTCTAGGTCACGTTTGTGATAGTTTAAAAGACCAGTGAAGTCATCACCTTCATATAAGAACTGCACACGCATCGCTTTTTCATTGTAGCCACCTAGAGAATCTTCTTTTTCAAATCCTGGTGCTTTAACGTCAATGTAGTCTGGACGATCTTGAACAAGTAAAGATACACGTGTAGATAAACGATCAGTAAGACCAGTACCTACAGCACCTTCAAAATCGATAGAACCCTTACTACCGTATGACACTGCGCTGTAAGCATCAAACTCTTGACTAGGCTTGACTGAATCAAACTTTACAAGGCCTGCTGGTGTGTTACGACCAAACAATGTGCCCTGTGGGCCTCTCAGTACTTCAATGCGCTCGATATCAAATACAGGGAAACCTTTAAGAATAGGGTTTTCTTGAACAATCTCGTCCACAACTAGAGACACAGGCTGTGACGCGTTCAAGTCAAAATCGGTATTACCCAAGCCACGAACATAAAAGCGTGGAAAAGTACGGCCGAATGAAGATTCAACAGATAAACTTGGGATTTTTGCGTTCATGAAGCGAATATCCATACCCGCTGAGCTATATGCATCTAATCCATCGCCTTGTAGGGCCGACACAGACACAGGTACTTCTTGCGCATTTTCAACACGTTTACGTGCTGTTACTTGAATCACCTCAAGTTTATTGCTTTTAGCCTCTTGCTCTTCAGCATGCGACGTGAACGAAGTACTTGCTACAGTAGAGAACAACGCAGCATTCACTAAAACTGCTAACGTAGATCTTTTGATTGCTTTCATGTTTGGGGTAAACCTTTTATAAGCACTCTATTGTTCAACGGTAAAATATGGGCGCCGTATCACATTGGCGTGATTAGTTCAATTTTTCGCCTATACTCTGGGTATAATGCGGACCTTAGAAACGAGAGTGCAAAACGAATTCTAAGGCTGAATCTAACGGGCATAATTATAACAGCAAATTTCAATTTTGCTTCAAATAACCCCTAAAAAGCCAAAAATAATAAATTTTATCTACAAGATTACCGATTTTAACAACTTTTATTTTCGCAAACAAAACAGCAAGCAAGGACATTTGTCCTGTACCCAAGCATAAAGCAGTTGGTTTTTATGTTTTTCTAAAAGCAGATGAGAGTGACTGGTTCGAGTGAAAAAGAAACAACTCAGAGGGAAGGTGAAACTATTTTTAAAAAACTCGCTCTTCTCGTTTTTTCATCATATTGGATTACAGCAACCCCTGCTGTAGTAAAGATAGGCATATCTCCTGGACTCAATTGATCAACCAAATAACTAACAATAGGCATATGTGCAACCAGCAGCCAAGTATCGAGTTCTGGGTTTAAACTCATTAACGTTTCAAGGTAGTCAATCGCGAATCGGGCATCACCACTTGGTACTATGTCTTTACATACTTCGAAATAACTTACTTCATTATGCTTAATAACTTGTGCAGCTGTCTGTTGCGCCCTATCAAAGGGGCTAACAAGTAGCGCATCAGGTTGATAATGCGCTTTTATCCATAGTGCCATTTCACTCGCCTGACTTACTCCACGTGGGGTCAATGCTCTTGACGCATCATCAGCTTGCATCGGTTCAGCTTCACCATGGCGCATAATTAAGATTGTTTTCATAAAACCTCAAACACTTAGAGTAATAAATTTCTGTAAAGCGGTAGCAACTTAACCACTTTGTTCGCTATATTAAAACAAAACACATGACAACCCAAAGAACCTTAGCAGCGGTAAGTTAGTTCAAATTGGCCTCATTTCATACTTTTATATCGGCGGCAGACTCTTGAAAATTAGCAACAATGATAAACGCAGCTATCAAACTCTTACACTCGACAATGGTCTCAAAGTACTACTAATACAAGATCATCTCTCAAACAAATCTGCAGCCTCACTTACCATTAATGCTGGACACTTCGACGATCCTGAAGAGCGACAGGGAATGGCGCACTTTATCGAACACATGCTATTCCTTGGAACAAAAGCGTACCCTGACCCTGGTCACTTTTCACAATTCATCAACCAAGCAGGTGGTCACTGTAATGCATGGACTGGCACTGAACACAGTAGTTATTATTTTGACTGCGATCATCAACAGTTTAACTCAGCTTTAGACATCTTTAGTCAATTTTTTATTGCCCCTCTTTTCGATAAAGAGCAGGCAACGAGTGAGCGTAACGCAATAGATGCCGAATATAAAATGAAGACCAAAGATGATGGTCGACGAATATACCAAGTGCATAAAGAAACTGTAAACCCTGCACATCCGTTTGCAAAATTTGCTGTGGGTAATCATCAAACTTTAGATGATAGGGACACTTGTATCTCAGATGAATTGTGTGAATTTTTCAAAACGCATTACCTTGCTCAATGGATGACATTGGTAATTGCAGGACCTCAATCACTCGCTGAGTTAACTGAATTTGCACAACAATATTTCACTCGTATTCCTTTCAGTAAGGCGCCAAAACTCCCTATACACGTACCACTTTATCGTGCGCAAGATATGGGCAAACTCATTCATATTACCCCTAAAAAGCAAATGCAAAAGTTAATTGTCAGCTTTGCTATGCCAAATATTCATAAGTTGTACAAATCGAAGAGTTTAAGTTTTTTGGCACATCTGATTGGCTTTGAAGGAGAGGGATCACTTTATTCAATATTAAAAGCACAAGGTTGGATAAATGCACTGTCTGCAGGAGGCGGTGTAAATGGCAGTAATTATAAAGACTTCAATGTTAGCTTTGCTCTAACGGAGCAAGGTATCGAATTTTACGAAGACATTATAGAAATGTTATTCGAATACATCACATTAATTGAGCATAGTTTCGAGAAATTACCTGCACTTTACGCCGACAAGCAGGCTTTATTAGAAATCGCTTTTGACAACCAAGAACCCAGTAAGTTGGTCGAATGGGTCAATGCGTTAAGCGTTAACATGCATCACTTCGACGAATCAGATTACTTAGCCGGTGACTATGTGATGACTGGATTCGAGCCCCAGTTACACAAAAAATTATGTCGGTATTTATCTGCGAAAAACATGCGTGTTGTGCTCATTCATCAAGGCGTTACGACAAATAAAAAAGCGCAATGGTACAACACCGCCTACTTAGTAGAAGATTTACCTGTACATTGGCTAGATATGCTGGACAAAATTAAGCAACCTCTGCCTGAGATGACACTACCTGATGTAAATCCTTACTTAAAAGCTAAACAAGTTTTGCATGAAAGTGCTGCGTCATTTTCGAAACCAAAAAAGCTAGAATTTAAGGATGGATTAAACTTTTGGTTCAAGCAAGATACTGAATTCAAAGTTACAAAAGGCCATCTTTATATAGAAATAGACTCAAAAGTCGCAGTAAGTAGTGTTAAAAATATGGCGCTTACTCGGTTGATGGCTGACCTATTAATGGATAGCCTCGCAGAGCCTTTCTACTCTGCCGAACTTGCTGGTCTAAATTACCACATCACTTCACATCAAGGTGGCTTGACCCTTAACACTGCTGGTTTGTCAGCAAATCAGCCAGAGTTTGCAATAGAACTACTGAACTTCATTTTAACAAAAGATATCAGCCCTATACGGTTTGCTGAATATAGAAAGCAGCTATCAAGACATTGGCTACAACATAATCACAATAAACCTGTTTCTGCCTTATTTAGTGTATTGGGTGCGCACCTTATGCCTTGGAACCCTGCACCAGAGGACTTAGCGCAAAGCCTTAAAACTGTGACGTTTAATGAGTTTAATGAATTTAGGCTCGCTTTTTTTAATGCCGTACATATTAAAGCCTTTATGTACGGAAATTGGCGCGAAATCGACGCTGAAGATATGCTAAAAAATATTAAGCACACTTTTAAAGACAGTGAGATTTTAGAAGATTTAAAACGACCGCTAATAAAACTAAAACAGCCTTTTCATTATGCTGTTCATAAAGAACAATCTGAACATGGGTTGTTATATTATATTCAAGCAAAATCAGCTCAAGTAAAAGAGAAAGTACAATTGATGCTACTTAATCAACTTGTTCAGCACCTTTACTTCGATGAATTAAGAACAAAACAACAATTAGGTTATTTAGTTGGTGCAGGTTACGCCCCATTTAACACTCGAGCAGGCCTTGCATTCTATGTTCAATCTCCTAACAACTCGAGTCAGCTATTGCAGCAAAGGCACGACGAGTTTGTCGCAATGTTCGTTAATCACTTGTCTGAACTTAGCTTAGAGGCATTTTCGGAAGCTAAGCAAGCTTTAGAATTACAAATCGCTGAAAACGACAAAAACCTACGACTTAGAGCGCAACGTCTTTGGGTTGCTATAACCAATGAAGACCACGGTTTTTCAATGCAAACTAGGTTGCTTGATGCTTTGAGAACATTGACAAAAGATGTTTTTATAGAAAATGCTATCTCTCTGATAAACAATAAAGACTCTCATGCAACGTTAACTTTCAATTGATAAGGTAGTGTTATCTACTTTACTCTCAGTTCAGCATAGATTAGATTAGTGTTGTACTGAGAATTAAATATCTATGATTAAAAATATAACAACAATGGTGTTCATAGTGATATTAAGCTCATTTTTCAGCATACCTTTGTTTGCATTAGAGTTTAATCAGCAGAGTCTAGGCATTAGTGTCTATTGGTTAATTCCTGCTGGCTTGATGACATTACTTATCACCTACTTGCTTTTTATAAACCACAGGCTAAAGCGTTCACAGCAAGAATTAGCCATGTCTGAACTTCGTTTGAAAAGAACAGTTGAAGGCAGTGGAGATACGCTTTGGGATTGGGATATAGGCTCAGGTGAAATTGTTCGTATCAATGATAAATATATGGTTTGCCAAGACCAACCTGAAAAAAATGCCTTATTTTTGCCGAACGCTCACCGCATACACCCACAAGATTTGCCATTAGTAGATAAGTTATTAAAACAGCATTTTGCAGAGCAAACGGCTTTTTTCGAGGCCAGTTATCGGCTAAAAGACACCCTAAACCAATATCACTGGGTGCTCGACCGAGGTAAAATTATAGAGAAAGACGCTAATTTAAACCCAGTTAGGATGACAGGAACAGTAAGAGATATCAGTCATTTAAAAAGTACTGAGGAGCGTCTCAACTTATTTGCTAAATGTGTAGAGTCATTAACTGATGCAGTAGCTATTTATGATAAAAACTATCAATTGGTTGATGTTAATCCTAGTTATTTAAAACTATTTGGTGGCTTAAGAACACATTATTTAGGTAAACAATTTAACCTGCCTGGTTATGACGAGAAATATATAAGTGAAATCAAAGCTAACCTGAAAGAATCTGAACACTGGCAAGAAGAGTTAAAGCTCAGAAACTTCAAAAACATCTTACTTCCAATTGAAGTTAGCATAGATGAAATAAAGAATAGCCATGGTCAAATTACAAACTATGTCGTGCTTTTCTCAGATTTAACTGAACGCAAAAAAGCAGAGTCGCAACTCCATAACCTCTCGAATCGAGACAGGACGACAGGCTTACCGAACAGGAATTTGTTTTTTACCAACTTAAAAAAATTAGCTCAGCAAGATGTTCACCACGCACTTTTAGTATTTGATTTAGATAACTTTAAAAAAATTAATGACTCTTTAGGCCACCAACTTGGTGATAGCTTACTTGCAAAGCTAGCAATGCGCTTAAACAAACTCGCTCGTCAGCAAGACACTTTTTATCGTTTAGGTGGTGATGAGTTTGCGTTGGTAATGACTGGCACAAACGACATACACACGATCACAAAAACTGCAAAACAATTCTTAGCAGCCATTGCAACACCATTCAAAATGGCAAATCATGAGTTAGTAATCACTTCCTCTGTTGGTATTGTACTTTTCCCAGAAGATGGTTCTACACCTGAAATATTACTCAAAAATGCAGATACAGCCATGTATCATGCAAAACAAAAAGGCAATCACTACTTATTCTTTAATGATTCAATGAATGAGCAAGCGGTAAAGCGTTTACAAATCGAAAACTTAATGAGGTTTGGTCTAAAAGAAGATCATTTTGTTGTCTATTATCAACCTAAAATGGATATCAAATCCGGTCTACTGGTAGGTATGGAAGCACTCGTTAGATTTATTACCCCAAAGAAAGGGATTATCAGCCCAGGAGTGTTTATTCCAATCGCTGAAGAAACAGGGCAAATCATTGATATAGGCGAAGTCGTGCTAGATAAAGCTTGTAAAGACGTTAAACGTTGGATAGATCAAGACTTATTTGATGGACGCGTCGCAGTCAATTTATCTGCAAAGCAATTCAGTTTACCTGATCTCACAACTAGGATTGATATCATCTTGCAGAAAAACCATCTGCCATCATATTTTCTAGAGCTTGAGATAACAGAAGGAACTGTAATGGATGACCCCCAAGAAGCCATTAACGTTATGCGTTCGCTCAGTGCAAGAGGTATACACTTGGCGATTGATGACTTTGGTACGGGTTATTCCTCACTCGCGTACCTAAAGCAATTTCCCCTAAATACATTGAAAGTAGACAAGGCATTTGTCGACGACATGCACAATGAACGCGGTCGTAATATGGTAGACTCCATTGTAACAATTGCTCAAAACCTAGAACTGCACGTCGTTGCGGAAGGTGTTGAAAAAGCAGATCAATTAGCCATTTTAGAAGAGTTAAATTGCCAAACAGTGCAAGGCTACTACTACTCAAAGCCCCTTTCAGCAGAAGAATTCACTGAGTTTTTGAAACAGCAAAAATCAGTAAAAAACAAACAGACAACACCAAATTTAAAAGTGGTTAGCTAACCCTAAAAGGCTGGAACTTCCCCATCTGCATCTTTTTTAAAATAGCCATCCTGTAATGCATTTTTAAAAAAAGCCAACAAATTGGTCCCACAGCAAAGCTAAAAGCAACCCATCGCTTCGTTGGCATCCCCAGACGAATCGTTTCACAATAAATTGCCATTGTACTTAATAACAAACTAAACAATACCAACATACGAAGCCCCAAAAACGGTGAATTATACAGCAACCAGATTGAAATAAGCACAAAAGATCGTTTTATTGTTGCAAAATATTGCATTATTTAATTTAATACCAAGCCATAATTTCACTAGCAAAATGGTTATTTTATTCATTTTTTCATAACTAACTGATTTATAGTTAGGTAAGTGAAATTTTAACTGGTCGTCATGGCGATGTTTAGCACAGTAACTATACTCAAATATAACTGAGTATGATGTTGAAGCGTTTTTTGAGAGATATTCATCGCAATCGAGTAATTTAATCTGTATATCAATTAAGTTACACAAAATAAACTCAGTAAACTGACTAAAATGTCTTTCCTAAGATTACTGTCTTTACGAATTAAGTGCTAAACTCAAACCATGTGGTTTTAATTAATAGTTACTTCAAGGATAAGAGCTATGAATAAACAAAGCGTACATGATTATTTGCAAAGTAAACCAGGCACGTTTCTAACGCAGCCGTTTTCGCAGGATAGCGATGTTTACAAAGTGCAACATAAAATGTTTGCCACCCTTTACGAAGGTAAAGAAGGTCAACTAGACGAAAACAATGAGCCTGTTTTTTGGTTAAATGTGAAATGTGATCCTGATGAAGCATTAATACTTAGAGATAAGTACGAATCAATTCTGCCGGGTTATCACATGAACAAGCGCCTGTGGAACACGATTGTCCTTGATGGCACGGTACCTGAAGACGAAATCAAAAAGTTTATCGATGACTCTTATCAGATAGTTGTTGATAACCTACCTACAGCTCAGAAAGAAGCGCTAGCTAATCTTTCATAACCTGAGTATACGTGTAATGGCCTCCCTCGTTATCTGACGAGGGCCATTCCACCCCTCCTCCTTGCTTCGGTTGAAGACTACCAATATGAAAAAAATCGCTTTACTCACCAGTGGTGGTGATGCACCAGGAATGAATGCCGCTATTCGCGCTATTGTACTTAGCTGTGAATACAACAATTTATCTTGCTTGGGGTTTTATCATGGTTACAACGGCCTCATCGAAGATGACTTTATACCTTTGTCTAGTCAGTTAGTTAATGCAGAAATAAAGAATGGGGGTACCTTATTAAAAAGTGCTCGATGCCCCGCAATGATGACTGAAACAGGGGTAAAACAAGCATGTAACACCTTATTAAAAAACGATATTGATTGTTTGATTGTGATCGGGGGAGATGGCTCATTCCATGGCTTATTAGCAATTAAAGCACACTGGCAAGGCCAAGTTATCGGCTTACCCGGCACCATTGATAATGATCTTTATGGTTGTGATAAAACTATCGGTTTTGCAACCGCAGTAAATACTGCAACTCAAGCCATAGACAAAATTAGGGATACCGCAAACGCATTCGACCGAGCTTTCATTGTTGAAGTAATGGGTAGACACAGCGGCCATATTGCCTTTCAAGTCGGTTTATCTTGCGGTGCTGAGAGTATTTTCTCATTCGAAAATTACAACAATGAAAATCATAGAGAAATACTTAAAGATCTAATCGCAAAAATACAGACTCAACAACTTAACCGCAAAGCAAGTTATTTAGTTGTGCTTGCAGAAAACTTATGGCCTGGTGGTGCCAGTGCCCTCCAAGAGCAATTAAAGGCTCAAGGCGACATTGAAAGTGCGATTTGCATTTTGGGACATACGCAAAGAAGGGGCGCTCCAGTCCCTGAAGATAGAGTGCTCGCCACTCAACTTGGCTTAAAAGCTGTTGATAGCGCTCTCAGCGGTGATGACAATATCATGCTTGGTCTAAGCGCAAACCAACTAGCCAAAACAGACCTAAATGAAGCGGTTTCTAAAAACAAACCTGTGGACGATGAATTTATCACCGCCCACAAAGGTCCTCTTACACACTATTTAAAATAGTTCTGCGTTCAACCACAAATGTAAAGCAATACTCGCTGCGTAGCCCAGTGCAATGACAGGAGTCCACTTTAAATGGCCAAAGAAGGTATAGTAACCACGTGCTTGGCCCATCAATGCAACTCCAGCCGCAGAACCAATAGATAACAAGCTTCCGCCGACACCTGCAGTTAGAGTAATGAGTAACCATTGACCATGTGACATTTCTGGCTGCATAGTCAATACCGCGAACATAACCGGAATATTATCAATTACAGCAGAGATAACCCCAAGAAATACATTCGCTGTCGTGGTCGACCACCCACCGTAAAGCACTTCCGACATTAAGCTCAAATAACCCAAAAACCCTAATCCTCCAACACACATCACTATGCCATAGAAGAACAACAAGGTATCCCACTCTGCACGCGAAACTTTACTAAACACATCAAAAGGCACAACACTGCCAAGTCTAGCCAAACGTTCTTTATCCCCTTGCTGCTCAGCTAAGGCTTTCTTTCTAGCTAAAGAGCCGGGTAAAGTCACTCTCAAGAAATAACCAAAAAACTGTAAATAACCTAGCCCCATCATCATGCCTAGGACTGGAGGGAGATGTAAGAAGCTATGGCAAGCGACTGCCGTCGCTACAGTAAACAAGAAGAGTGAGAGAATGCGTAAAGCTCCTCGCTTTAATTCAACTTCTTCATATGCAGCTGTAGGTTGCTTATTTTCAACATAAAAACTCATAATTGCTGCTGGCACTAAGAAATTAGCTAAAGAAGGAATAAACAGGACTAAAAACTCACCAAAAGTCACCATGCCAGCCTGCCAAACCATCAAGGTGGTGATATCACCAAATGGACTAAATGCGCCACCTGCATTTGCTGCAATCACGATATTGATACAACTTAAATTGATAAAAGGCTTGTCACCTTCAGCAACTTTCATCACTACTGCACACATTAATAAAGCGGTGGTTAGGTTATCCGCGATAGGCGATATAAAGAATGACAAGAAGCCTGTGATCCAGAATAAGTTTTTGTAGTTAAAACCTTTCCGGATCATCCACGCCCTTAATGCATCAAAAACGCGACGTTCTTCAAGCGCATTAATATAAGTCATTGCCACCAGCAAGAATAGCATCAGCTCGGCAAATTCGAGTAAGTTATGTCTAAATGCCTCTTCGGTAACATGCGGTATATTTTCACTCACATAAAAACTTCCGATGAGTATCCAAATCAGACCAGCACCAACCAGCACAGGTTTAGACTTTCTTAAATGCAACTTTTCTTCGAGCATTACTAAGGTATATGCCAGAATAAAAATAGCAATTGCAGCAAAGCCGACAACTGAGTTTGTTAAATCTAGGTGAGCACCAGCTGCCCACACTGAGGGAGTAAAACTAGCTAGGAAAGCTAATAGAAATAGAGGTGTATAGCGCCGAAAAGACATGTTATTTGCCTACTATGATAGTCAAAAGAGAGTATTTAAGTAGGCAATAAAATAGCACAATGGCCGTGATTACCAATTGTACAGAAGTCTATATTTACTATTTTTCCGCGGTTAGTTTTTCAATTGCTAAAATTAATACCAACCCAGCAATAGCAAGAGCAATACAAAACAATGTCATTGGGTCTTGCCCATTTAGTGTCGCAAATTCTGCAGGCGAAATATTTTGCTGCATAAGCGGTTTTTCAATCCCCTTTGAATTAGTGTAAGTCGTCAGTACTTGCTTCCATGGCCAAAGTAGATTCAAGGAGCCAACTAAAAAGCCTGCCAATAATGCAAAAGTTAACTGCTCAAAGCGATTCAATAACCAAGCCAGAAAACGCGAAAAGACCATCAGACCAACAACACAGCCCATCAAGAATAACGCAATTAACGTAAATTGTTTTTCTGTCACTGCTGTCAGAACATGGCCGTACATTCCCAGTAGCAGTAAAATAAAGCTACCTGAGATCCCAGGTAAAATCATGGCGCATATAGCTATTGAGCCTGCAACAAAATAAAACCACCAGCTGGGATTAGCTTCTGCTGGAGTCATCGAAGTAATTGTGTAGGCGATTAAAGCCCCTAAAATACAGCAAGCAACGGTCTTTAAATTCCATGCTCTAACCTGTTTGGCTACATAGATAAAAGAGGCAATGATTAAGCCAAAGAAAAATGCCCAGACAAGCAATTTATGATGCTCTAATAAATAAGTAATTAGCTTCGCTAAAGAAGCTGCACTTGTTAATAGTCCAGCAAAGAGCGTAACCAAAAAGGTCCCGTCTATATAACGCCATGTAGCTTTAACCCCTTCTTTCTTTAGAAGTAAAAGTGCATCTAAATTAACACTTTTAATGGCGTTCAATAATCTTGTATATATACCGGTAATGAACGCAATTGTCCCACCAGATACGCCCGGGACGACATCAGCAGCGCCCATGCCAGCTCCTTTCAAAAATAAAAATAAAAAGTCACGCTTACTTTGCAACTGCGACATAGTGCCCTTTTCTCCTAATTTAAACAGCGGATAATATTATCCTAAATTGGTTTGGACCAGAACCATTCTAAACTGTTCAAAGCAAATTAATAATGTGTCTAAAGTTACATCCACTTTGTCCGATAATTTAATTATCCAAACAGATTAAATTCGCTATGCCCTATTTTATCGTACTTATAACATTGTTATTTATTGCACCTATGCCTAAAGCTGAATCGAGTGAGCATATAATGCCAACATCGCCACAAGTATGGCTTAAGCAAGATTTAAATAACTATTTAGATGCTACTAACATGATTAATATTACGGTCAATGAGCAGCCACTCGAGGTGCTGTTCAAAACCTATATGAACGCATCTAAACGTGGCATAGCTATTATTTTGCCTGATATTGGACATCCATTACTCTCTTCAAATGGCAGTCAATTTTTACAAACCGCTCTTTCTGATGATGGTTATGACACATATGTTTTACCCTCACCCGATATTTTATTTGAATCCTTAGAATTACCTGATTTTGCCCAAGAGCAGCAACCCAGTTCCTTTGCCAAAGCTGTTTTTTTTCAGTCCGAAAGCATGCTCAATGAATATAAAAATGAGCTGGCAGCACGTTTTCAAGCTCTGACGCAACAATTGAGTAAAATGCCGGATGAACATATTGTTGTCATTGCGCTCGGCACTAGCGCAGGTATATTTGCTGAACTCATATCAGAACAACCTCAACTGCCAGTGGATGCTTTAGTTACCATTAGCGCACACCTTCCGCATCCCAAGCGCAATAAAGATTTAGCTGCAACCTTGTCGCTGATCAGCCCTCCGCTTCTTGATATCTATTATAGCTATGACGGACCTGCAATCACGCAGAGCGTTTCAAATAGAAAACGTTGGGCACAAAGAAATAGTAAATATGATTACAGACAAAGGGAGTTATTTGGACTAAGCCACGAACTAAGGCAACATCAAAGACTGAGAAAGGTAGTAAATGGGTTTCTCAGTCACTTATGAATATTACTTAGCTTTAAGAAACTCGTAAGCTGATTGAATATCTTGGCTTTTCTGTTTTGCAACTTCCATCATGTGAGGTGGTAAACCTTGTGAAACCAGTTTATCAGGGTGATGTTGTGACATGAGTTTTCGATAAGCGCGTTTAATGTCTTTTTCATTGGCGCTTTTCGATAAACCTAACACGGCCAAAGCATTATCTCGGTTTAAAGAAGGCGGTTCAGCTCTATGTCTATAATTTGATTGCTGTTCTGAATGATAACTTGACTGTTGACCCTGCTGCTGACTTCGTTGTTTCCTAAACTGAAATTCAGCCTGATATCGATTCAATAGAAACTGAAAATGTCGGCTTGATAAACCAAGCAACTTGCTTACTTGTTGCAAAAGTTGCTTTTCTTGTTCCGCCAAATATCCATCCGAAAATGCCATTTGAATTTGAATTTCTAAGAACAACTGAAGTAAATCATAGCGGCGTCCGAAGACTTCTTTCACATCCCGAATTGATTCTTTTAATGAAAACTCGCCCGACTTGCCTGATCGAAATGCATTCTGAGCTTCTTTTCTTTCTTCACCATGCAAGCCCATATCGTCCATAAAGGCTGTGGCTGCTCTAATATGGATTTCGCTTACTCGTCCATTAGATTTTGCTATATGTCCCATCACAGCAAAACAACTCGAAAAAAACAATGCCTGCCTTTGGTCCAATTCACCTTTATCAAAAAAGCCCTGAAAACCACCTGCTTTATCAAAATCTTGCTTTAAACTTTTGTCAAATAAGTGACCAAGCCAGAAGCCAAGTGCGGCGCCAAGCCAGCGGCCAAACATAAAACCAAAGCATGTACCAAGTAGCTTACCCCACATATGCCATTCCTACTTGCTCATTGATTTGCTTTAATCTTTCAGGGGTCCCTATGTCTGACCATAAGTTTAAATATAACTCTCTTGATACCCGGCACTCTTCGATACCTTGCCTTAGCAAAGGGCCCAAAGCTAAAAACTGGTTGTCATAGGCATCAAAAAATGACTTTTGGTATAAGCCTATACCTGAAAAGGTGAATTTTTGCATTTGATTGGCTAACCCCAGCGTGAAATCACCGTCTGGATGATGTGGAGGGTTCTCGACTAAAACGATATGGGCTTCTCCCTCATCTAACACCAACTGTGTTAGAGCATGGACATTATAATCTGTAAAAATATCACCATTGATAACAATAAATTTATCAGTTTCTTTGCACAAAAGAGGCAGCGCATTAATAATGCCGCCAGCGGTTTCTAAGCCGCCTTCAGGCTCAAAGCTATATTCAATCGAAACGCCTAAGTGAGCGCCATCACCAAAATACTGCGCTATTTTATCTCCTTGCCAAGCAAGGTTAATGACAATGTCAGTGATCCCTGCATCTTTCAAACGCTCAATATGATATTCAATTAAAGGTTTGTTATTAACTTTTAGCATAGGCTTAGGCAATTCTGCGGTCAAAGGCATCATACGCTTGCCTCTACCTGCAGCAAGGATCATTGCTTTCATAGTTGCGGCTCTAATTTAAGCTTTATTAGTGGGATTATCTCATTGTCGAGCCAAGTTGCAAGCCATTGAAATTGCTCATACTGAGTACAAACATCATATACATAACTTAAAGTAGGTAAGATATTTTGCAGATAACCCTTTTTGTTATCTCTTAAAAACAAGCGGCAAAATATTCCCGAAGCCTTGAGGTGTCGTTGTAAACCGGTGAGATGAAAATAATAGCAGTACTTCTCAAAAGACATGCTCTCCATCATTTCCTGCTTGCTCATAAGTTCATAATTGTATTTTAATAACTGTTCGAACTCATCTTTCGGTAGGGTAAAATAGCAATCCTTGAGCAAAGATACAGCATCATAGCTGATAGGACCTTGAACTGCATCTTGGAAATCTATTAACGCCCATCCACTCGATGTTTTCATAATATTTCTGGAATGGAAGTCTCGATGCATTGTCACTTGAGGTTGTTCTAGCATGATATCCACCAAAACTGTTTCCAACTCATGCCAAAATCGTGAATACTCCCTAGATAACTCTATTCCTAGCCACCTTTCAAGTAGCCATTCTTTGAAAATGGTAATTTCTAAACGAATAAACTCTTTATCATATGGCTTCATCCACTGACTCGGCGCAATGGATGCAATCTGAGGTAACAAATCCAATACAGTTTTGTACTCCGATATTCTACTATCCAAGCTCAAACGATCAGCCAAGTGCTCAGCGCCTAGATCGCTCAACAAAATAAAGCCTAGCTCTAAATTTTTTGCGATCACTTGCGGTACAACCAACCCAGCCTCAGCGAAATCTTGTTGCAACCCCACAAACGGTCGATTATCAATTAGCTCAACTGGAGAATCCATTAAGATCAAGTTTTTAGAGTCTGTTATCACACGATAATACTGCCTGAAACTCGCATCAGAGGTTATCGCTTGATAGGAAAAGGGTTGCTCTTCTAAGCATTTTGCTAGAAAAGCATCTAATTGTGTTTTTCTGTTGTCGCTCTTTATCACAATTTTACATTCTTAATTACTGAATTTAACTCTGTTTTACTTTATTATGTGCTGTCCTTGAGGTAACAACTGGCAAACAGGTTAATTAATGAACAAAATTTGGCTAACCGCGGCACTATTTCCTATCTGTCCTGCAGTGTTTGCAGCAACAGAGATTGAAAAGCCTTTGCTTTGCCAAAGTAATAATATGCCTAAGCAGTGGCAACCTCTCACAGGCTTACCAAAAAATGCAATCGATATTCGTGCTGATCAAGTAAAAATAAATAATACAACGAGTGCGCAATTTGCTGGTAATGTTGTAATAAACACAGAGCAAATGCAACTCTCTGCAAGTTCAGCACTCTTTAACAAACAAAGCTTACAGCTTAATGCCGAAGGGCCATTAGTTTATCAAGATCCCTACACGCTTGTTCAAAGTAACGGACTATTTGCTGACTTAAATAATTATCACATAGACCTCATGGGTGCAGATTATCAGCTTACCCAACAGCTAGGTCATGGTGGAGCCGCCCAATTATCTGCTCGTGAAAATAGCATTGACCTTCTGAATGCAAGCTTTACCACTTGTCCATCTGATAAACCATTTTGGTCGATTGAAGCGAGCACAATAAGTTTGTCTAAAACCGAAGGTTGGGGAGAAACTTACAACGCTGTTTTAAGAATTTTAGATACTCCTGTTATTTATATTCCTTATTTCACTTTCCCAATTGACGACAGGCGTAAAACAGGTCTTCTTGCACCCACTATATCAAGCTCAGAACGCTATGGGCTAGAGCTAGCGACTCCTTTTTATTGGAATATCGCACCAAACTATGACGCGACTATTACGCCTAGATACATGTCTAAAAAAGGCATTCAGCTTAATACAGAGTTTAGATATTTAACGCCTCGTCATTCTGGCTTATTTGCGATCGAATTCTTAGAGAAAGATGATTCTGAACCAGAATTAGAAGAACGTTATTTATTGTTCTGGCAACAAAATAGTTACTTCAATGAAAAATGGCGTGCAAGTGTTGATATCACTAATGTCAGTGATGATAACTATTTAACTGATTTAAACTCCGAATATGGTAATGCGACAGATACCCAACTATACCGAACAGGAACATTAGACTACCTTGGTGATGTTTGGTCTGCACAAATTAAAGTACAAAACTTTGAAGTACTTGGTGATCACCAAGAGTCGTATGCTGCCCTGCCTCAAATAACTTGGCAAACCACTGATTCAATATCATGGCAAGGGATTGACTGGTCATTACATGGCGAATTTAGTCATTTTAAAAACGATGAATTAGTCATCACAGATGCTTCAAGACTTCATATTGAGCCAAAGGCCAGTTTCGCCATTAATGACACAGCTTGGTCATTTTTGTCAGAAGCAAGTATCTTGCATACATACTATCAACAAAAAGGTGATTTCAACGAGGCTCAGTATAAAAAGAGAGTAAGCCGAACCTTACCTAAGCTGAGAATACACGCTCAAATGAATCTTGAGCGTCAAACAAAATTTGTTGTTAATGATGGGGTTCAAACACTAGAACCACAACTGCAATACTTGTATGTGCCTAAGAAAGACCAAGACAATATCGGTCTTTATGATACGACCAAAATGCAGGATGACTTTGCTGGTCTATTCAGAGAACAGCGCTTTTCTGGCGTCGACCGCATCGCTCAAGCTAATCAGTTTACTGTAGGCGCAACCACCCGTATTTTTGATAATAAGAACCAAGAGCGCTTTAATTTAAGTATCGGTCAAATCATTTATTTAGATAATAATGTCAAGCCAACTCGTCAGAACCCTTTGAATAAAACAAACTATAATGCCTTGTTTGCTGCGGAAAGCATGATACATTGGCATCGTAGATGGTACTTATCTGCGGGCATTCAATACGATGCTGACACTAAACAGTTAATTCAATCTCACGCAACAATTGACTATAAAGGTGATAAAAATCAGCTAGTGCAATTGAACCATCGGTATGCAAACGATGTCTCAGGTTATGAAATTGATCAAATTGGCTTTTTTACCAGTGTACCTATCAACCAACAATGGCAATTGATTGCAAGCTATCACAGAGATTTAGTGTCAAAAAGAAGCACTGAGTTTTTTGCAGGTTTGCAATATGAAAGCTGCTGTTGGGCTGTTCAGCTCACTGGAAACAGACAAATCCAAACCGATTTAAATAAAACAATTAACCAAGATGAGGCTCTCTTTGATACCAGCATTCGTCTTAACTTTGTACTCAAAGGGTTGGGTGGTAAATCAAACAATGATGTAAGTCAATTATTGCAACAGGGTATTTTTGGCTACCGTCGACCTTATTTTTTGAATAACTAGTAAAACAATAGAGCATTATGAATTTAAAAACGTTGTTAATCGCCGCCCTGATGGGATTAGGCTTCAGTCAAGCTGCTTTAGCTGAACGGGTGCAATTAGATAAAGTAGTCGCTACCGTGAATGATGGTGTCGTTCTGCAAAGCGAAGTTAATAAAGTTATCTCTCGAGTAAAACAACAAGCAAAAGAGCAAAATACTCAATTACCTTCTGATAGTACACTGCGTATACAAGCGATCGATAGACTAGTAGATCAATCTCTTCTATTACAGTTAGCTGAAAGAATGGGATTAGAAATTTCAGATGCTCAACTTGACCAAACACTAGCAAATATTGCTTCTGAGCAAGGGGCAACAATCGCTGACTTGAGAAAGTCTATTGAAGCGACCGGTGAAAGTTTTAAGGCTTACCGTGAAGAAATTAGGCAAGAAATTACTATAAGCCAAGTTCGACGTGCAAATGTTGACCGTCGTATTTACATTAACCCGCAAGAAATTTCAAATTTACAAACCATCCTAGAGCAACAAACTGGTCAATCAGAAGAGTACGATATTGGCCATATTTTAGTAAAAGTACCTAGCAAAGCATCACCAGAAGAATTAGATGATGCCAGAAACCGTGCAAACAAAGTTATTGAGTTTTTGAATGATGGAAAAGATTTCAAACGCATCGCAATTGCTTCTTCTAGCGGTGCTAAAGCACTTGATGGTGGTCAGTTAGGATGGATGGGAATCAATGAAATGCCATCTTTATTTGCTGAAGCCGTTAAAGGTAAAAAGAAAGATGACATTATCGGACCACTCCGCTCAGGTGCAGGCTTCCATATTTTAAAAGTTCAAGACATTCGAGGCAGACAGGTTGTTGAAACAACAGAAGTTCGCTCTCGACATATTTTGATCAAACCTTCTATTATTTTAAGTGAAGAAAAAGCACGCTCTATGCTTGCTGGTTTCGTTAAAGACCTACGTGCTGGTGATGCAGAGTTTGCAGACTTAGCAAAGGAGTATTCAGAAGATCCTGGTTCTGCATTGAAAGGAGGTGAGTACGATTGGACAGATCCAACGACTTACGTACCTGCATTTAGAGATACGCTACTTTCGCTTGATAAAAATGAAATCAGTGAACCATTTAGATCAACATTTGGTTGGCATATTGTACAACTACTTGATAAGCGAGTGGCTGATAAAACTGACCTTGCAAAGAAAAATAGAGCTCATGGCATCCTTTATAATCGAAAGTTTAAAGAAGAAAGCTTACGTTGGATGAGTGAAATGAGAGAACAAGCAAACATTGATGTTTTTCCTACAGAATAGGTAATATATGACCATTCGTATCGCTATTACACCTGGTGAACCCGCAGGCATTGGACCTGACTTAGTTATTAAGCTTGCGCAGAAATCTTGGCCTGTTCAACTCGTTGCTGTCGTAGATAAAACTATCTTGGAAAAGCGAGCGAAAGAGCTAGGTGAAACAATCAACCTAATCCCTTTTGATGAAAAAGAGGACGCGATTGTTGCCCCTGCAGGTAGTTTGTTTTATCTGCAAATTGAAAAAGGGGAAGAAGTCACGCCTGGAAAGTTAAATGAAGCGAATGGTCAATACGTATTAGAAACACTCAGAGTCGCATCACAAAAGAACATGGACGGCACATTTGCTGCAGTTGTTACAGGTCCTGTTCATAAAGGTATAATCAATCAAGCTGGCATATCTTTCAGTGGCCACACTGAATTTTTTGCTCAGCAGTCAAATACCCAAGATGTTGTTATGATGCTCGCCACAGAAGGATTACGTGTTGCGCTTGTGACAACTCATATTCCACTGGCATATGTCTCTAGAGCAATCACACACGATCGCCTTACGAAAGTCATAAATATTCTTAACCATGACTTACAGACTAAGTTCGGTATTGCTCAACCAAAAATCTTAGTCTGTGGCCTCAATCCGCATGCCGGTGAAGGTGGTCATTTAGGCAGAGAAGAAATTGAAACAATTGAACCAGCCCTCGATGCACTGAATAATCAGGGCATGTCTCTCATTGGCCCCCTACCGGCCGATACACTGTTTCAATCTAAATACCTTGATAATGCTGATGCAGTGCTCGCAATGTATCACGATCAAGGTTTGCCTGTGCTAAAATACAAAGGCTTTGGTAACTCAGTGAATATTACACTAGGTTTACCTTTCGTTAGAACATCCGTAGATCATGGCACAGCTCTAGATTTAGCCGCCACAGGGCAAATTGAAGTAGGTAGCTTTGATTTAGCGATCCGCGAAGCTATAAAGCTCGCCTCAAAAAAAGCAATGAATTAATGACAGATAAAGTACATTTAGGTCACAGAGCGCGTAAACGCTTTGGACAAAACTTTTTACACGATGAAATGATCATCGATAAAATCGTCACCGCGATTGATCCGAAGCCTGCTGATAATCTAGTTGAGATTGGTCCAGGCTTGGGTGCTATTACAGAACCCGTAACTGATTTAAGTGGTCAATTAACCGTCGTTGAACTCGATAAAGACTTAGCAGAAAGGTTAACGCAACACCCATTCCTAGGACCTAAGCTAACCGTTCACCAAGGTGATGCAATGAAGTTCGACTTCGCAAGTCTAATTCGCGAAGATGAAAAGCTTAAGGTGTTCGGTAACTTACCCTACAATGTCTCAACACCATTGCTATTCCATTTATTTGAGTTTGTTGACAACATTGAACACATGCACTTTATGCTACAAAAAGAAGTAGTTAAACGCATGGTAGCAGGTCCGGGTTCAAAAGCTTTCGGGCGCTTAAGTGTCATGACTCAGTATTACTGTCATGCAATGCCTGTGATTGATGTGCCGCCAGAATGTTTTAAGCCAGCTCCTAAAGTCGACTCGGCAGTAGTAAGATTAATCCCTAAGAAAGCTGAGCAACGTACAGCAAAAAGCACAAAGCTTTTAAACACGGTTTGCCTGGAAGCGTTTAATCAACGCAGAAAAACGCTGCGCAATAGCTTATCAAACTTATTAACCGCTGATGAACTAACATCTCTTGGCATTGACCCATCATTACGTGCAGAAAGTTTATCTTTAGCTCAATTTATTGATATCGCAAATTGGATTTATGACAACAAGCAGTAACTTAGGATCGCCTATAAAGGTATCTGTAGAAACCATGTACGTTGAGCACCAATCTCAACCGGAAAAAGATAAGTATGTTTTCGCTTACACTATTACTATAAAAAATCATAGTTTATGTAATGCAAAACTAGAAAGTCGCTACTGGCTCATTACTGACGCAAATGGCAAAGAAACAGAAGTTGAAGGTGAAGGTGTCGTTGGTGAACGCCCGACAATCGCCCCAGGTGAAACATATTCTTACACCAGCGGTGCAGTTTTAGATACACCGGTTGGTACCATGCAGGGTCACTATGTTATGAGAAATGAGTTTGGTACTGAGTTCCAAGCTCCGATCGATGTATTTAGATTAGCACGTCCGAATATTCTCCATTAATTATGGCCAATTACGCAGTCGGTGATCTACAAGGGTGTTTTACACCCTTCATTAAGTTGCTCTCTGAAGTGGGGTTCAACCCAAGTAGAGATCATCTTTACCTTGTGGGCGATCTTATAGCCCGAGGTCCCGACTCACTTTCGTGTCTAGACTTTGTATATCAAAATCAAGATGCGCTGACCGTTACTCTTGGTAATCATGACCTTCACTTTATTGCTTGTTACCTAATTGGCAAACAACCCAACCCGAAAGATAAGCTAGCTTCCGTATTCTCCAGTAAATTATGCGAACACTATGTTTCTTTTTTAAGAACGCAACCACTCGCTGTCTACCTTGAACACCAATCTACATTTATTTCTCACGCGGGTATTCACCCTTATTGGAGTATTGAACAAGCACTGAATTATGCCCAAACAGCAACGCATAATTACCAGAGTCACGAAGCAAATCTTTTTTTTGAAAATATGTATGGCAGCAAAGATCCCGCTTACTCCCCAAATAAAGATTTTTTAACAAACTTCAAAATCATTGTTAATGTTTTAACAAGAATGCGTTTCTTAGAGCAGTCAGGTAACTTGAATTTTTTTGAAAAAGGCAAGCCTAGAGAAAGTGCTTTAAAACCTTGGTTCACCCATAGCCGCTTCAAAAATGATAAAAACCGTTATGTATTTGGACATTGGGCAGCCCTTGAGGGGGTGACTAATATTGAAAATATAATTGCATTAGACACAGGTTGTGTCTGGGGTGGGAACATGACATTACTTAACCTAGACACTGGTGAACAATATTTAAGCAAATAACTTGTTTATCCTCCCTTTTTACTGAATTATTTTGCTACATCTGCTATAAAATACTTAACTTATCTGTTACCAGACCGATATATTACTGTCTTAAGCAACTTACGGAATCGATATGAATTTCACTGTTAGTCAACGTATTTGGGGTGGGTTTATCTTCATCACCTTGTTACTCCTTATGATTGGGGGTAATTCTCTCCTGAGAATTGCAAATATTGACAGCTCATCTCAACAAGTGAATAACCTGTCTCTGCCAGCATTAACCAATAGCTCTGAGCTACAAGTAGAGTTCACACAGATGAGTAAGCTAGCTCAAAGTAGTTTTTTCGCTACGCAAACTTCTGAGCTCCAACAATTAAAGACTCAATTCAAAAAACGACAAGAGAACTTTAAAAGTGCTTACAGTAAATTAGAACTAGTTGTACAAACTAACCCTGATTTGTCTCAGCGCGCAAATAAAGTAGGTGATACATTTAATAAGTTTCTTCCTACAGTTAATCTACTTCTAGACGACAAAGCAACCACACTACAAATCAAAAAAGATTTAGTAACACAACTTGAAGAAATAGAATTAGCAGCTGAAGATGCTACCACGAGCGTACTTGATATCCTCGATATTAGTGAGCTAAAAGCGAGCAGTCAAAGAGCTTATCAAGCTGCTTCAAGTCTTGAAAATCATTTCTCAAACCTTGTAACTAGCAGTAACGATCTAATCGATGCTGATAATACAAATACTGTTGATATCATCGCCAACGAGCAAGACTTCGCAATAAAAGAAATTGCACGAAATATCGAATTAATTAGAGGCCCAGTAAATTCACTTGAGCCTTCTTATTTAGAAGATTTAGAAGGCTATTACAGCGACCTAAAACAACAGATCAATGGTCAAAGTGGCTTAGCAAGTAACAAACGTGCTTTATTACAAACAGAGCTTAAAACTCGCCAAGCAGTAAATGATTCAGAGCTTGCGACAGAAGCAGCACTTAAGCAATTATCTGAGCTTGTAGCTCTTGCGAATGAAGTAGCGTTAGAGCTTCAAACTGGTGTACAAGATGATGTAAGCGCGGCCAACTTATGGACTTGGGTTGGTATGCTTGCTGCAACACTGATTGCCGTGGCTGTTGCTTATGTAACTGTCCAATTAATTACGAAACCACTTGCTGAAGTAAATAAAATTTTAACCATTGTTGCGAGCGGCGATATGACTCAACGCTTGGATGACAGTGCGCAAGATGAGTTTGGTGAGCTTTCTAGAAGTTGTAATACACTTATCGCAAGTTTAAGAGAACTCATTACAGGTATCGTATCTCGCTCAACACAGCTTGCAGCGGCGTCAGAACAAACATCAATGATTACCACCGAGTCGAGCCAAGCTATCAAGAGCCAGCAGGCTCAAGTTGAGCAAGCAGCTACTGCAACTACTGAAATGAGTAGCACTTCTCACGGTGTTAGTAATAGTGCACATCAAGCGCTACTTGAAATTAAGAATGCTGATAAAGAAGCTGAGCGTGTTAAAGGTATTTCACATGAGAATAAACATACCATTGAACAACTTGCTTCAGAAGTTGACGAAGCTTCTCGTGTTATCAACAAACTTCACCAAGACAGTGCCTCTATTGGTGGAATATTAGATGTTATTCGAGGGATTGCTGAACAAACTAACCTGCTTGCCTTGAACGCAGCTATTGAAGCAGCTCGTGCGGGTGAACAAGGTCGTGGCTTCGCTGTTGTAGCAGATGAAGTAAGATCTTTAGCAAGTAAAACACAAGAGTCAACTCAAGAAATACAATCAATGATTGAATCTCTTCAAGCTGGAGCTGAAGAGGCTGTAAATGCAATGTCTAAGGGCAAACAACAAGCGGTTTCTTGTGTAGAACAAAGTGATTTAGCTAACGAAGCCTTGAACAGCATTACCCAAGCTGTTTCTCAAGCACATGATGTAAGTGAAGAGATTTCAAATGCAGCTAACGAACAACAACAGGTTGCACAAGAGATCAGTGAGCGACTTGAGTCTATAGTGGCAATTGCTGAGCAAACTGCTGAAGGTGCAAATCAAACTTCAATATCAAGTTCAGAAGTCGCTAAACTCGCAGAAGAGCTGAGACAATCTGTAGAACAATTTAGAGTTTAGAAACTATACTTTTTCAAAAGCCCTCTTTAAAGAGGGCTTTTTTATTGCGCTTTCTTTTATAACCCCTCTCGATTTACGAGCTATTTTGAGGCTAGGAAATCTTGCTATTTAGCTCTTTTCAATAAGAAGTTTTAAACAAAGTTAAGGGCAATGTTAATCCCTCAAAATAAATTATTCCCATTGAGAATTGATATTAAAAGTCACCTACAACTTTAGGCTTAAGACCAATCGCTTATTGCCTTGATCTAGAATAAATAAACACTATAAACCTATGTTTTAAATATATTTGATTACTCTAATTATGACAAAATCAAATCTCTAAACTAAGCTAATTTTAATATTATTGAAGATTAGCCAGCATGCTTCTTCGCGCAAAAGCTATTTGCGATATTAAGATAAGCTTAAAGATAAAAGGTGGTGAATGTATGCAGTTTTTAAGAAACTTCTCAATATTTCAACGACTGCTGATGATACTTGGTGTGGTTGCAATTGGCTTAGTCTTGCTAAGCCTAACGAGCTTACCACAGCAATTTTCTAGTTTAGAACAGCAACAATATGAGAAAACTAAAAACCTTGTTGAAAATACCTTTGGCGTCATCGAACATTTTTATGGCTTACAGCAAGCAGGCGAAATGACACAAGATCAAGCTCAACAAGCCGCTCTTGATACCATCTCTAAACTCAGATATGACTCTGACAATTACTATTGGATCAATGACTATAACCCAAATATGGTTATGCACCCGATGAAACCTCAATTAGTCGGTAAATCACTTTCAGCGAGTAAAGACCCAGACGGGACATATCTATTTATGGAAATGGTCAAAATTGTTCGCCAGCAGGGTGAAGGGTTTGTTCCTTATAAATGGCCTAAGCCCGGCTTTGATGACCCTGTCGATAAGATCTCTTATGTTAAAGGGTTTGGTCCTTGGGAGTGGATCTTAGGCTCAGGTGTCTATTTAGATTCAATTGAAGAAGACTTTGCCGAACTTCGAAACCTGATGATTATCGATGTAGTTGTTCTACTCATCATTTTAGCTGCACTTATTTCTCTAATCAGTAACAGTATTCTTACTCCTGTAAATTTAGCCACCGAAATGATGAAAAATATTTCTCATGGCGAAGGTGACCTCACCCAAAGGTTAGATGAATCAGGCAAAGACGAGATATCACAGTTAGCGAACTACTTTAATGCCTATACAGAAAAAATGCGTCACTCTATTGAGAACGTCTCTCACAGCGCAACTGAAGTAGAGCGGCTTTCTAATTCAGTCGATGACACTGGCAAAGTGAATTTAAACCACATTGAACACCAAAATGATAATAGCCGACAAGTTGCGACAGCAGTTGAGCAAATGAGTATGCAGATAAGGGAAGTAAGCGAAAATGCAGAAGCCGCAGAGCATGCTGCTAATGACGCGCTTAAGAACAGTAACAATGGTAAACAAGTCGTCGCGAAAACTATCAGTGCGATAGAAACCTTATCTAGTAACATCCAAGAAGTCAGTGAAGTGACCACCGTGCTTGCTGAAGAAAGTAATAACATAGGCTCTGTACTAGATGTGATTAGAGGAATATCAGAACAAACCAATTTACTGGCCTTAAATGCAGCGATAGAGGCCGCAAGAGCGGGTGAGCAAGGTCGAGGATTTGCCGTGGTAGCAGATGAAGTTAGAACCCTTGCAAGCCGCACAGGGCAAAGTACCGATGAAATTCAAACCATGATAGAGAAATTGCAAAAAGGTGCTCAGGAAGCGGTGAGTGCTGTTCAGGCAAGTCAGCAAATTTCTGAAAACACAGTAAAGCAAGTTGCTGAAGCCGACGAAGTGTTAAATGAAATAGAGCGACTAATCATGTCTATTACAGATATGAATAGCCATATAGCTCGCGCAACGGAAGAGCAAAGCACGGCTGCGCAAGAGGTGAATATTCGTATAACTGATTTATCAGCGGCAACTGACCATTCTCTAGAAACAACGCATGCACTGACAGAAGCCAGTCTAAGTTTAAAACAAGCTAGTCACCAGCTATCTGAAATTGTTAAGGGATTTAAAATACATTAACTCAGTTTTTTGATAGCGAGCGTTATCTGTACACAAATTAAGAAAGGGAGCTATCGCTCCCTTTATTTCGCCTAGCTTATTTAAGCATTTAACTCTTGTTCATACTCAGCAAATTTATCGCTGATTTGCGCAGATGGTTCGTCAGTGATTAAACTCACTACCACAATGGCTATTGAAGAAAGAACAAAGCCAGGTACGATTTCATAAATTAAGCTACTTAAAGACTGGCCATTAATTTGGATCGGCGCATAAATCCAAATAAGAACGGTCCCTGCTCCGACTAACATACCTGCTAATGCACCAGCAAAGTTCATACGTTTCCACAGTAAGCTAAATAATACTAGCGGACCAAATGCTGCACCGAACCCTGCCCACGCATTACTTACCAAGTCTAAAATAGAGCTGTCACGGTCATACGCCAAATAGATAGCACACAATGCAACCAGCGCCACACTCACACGACCTACTAATACAAGTTCTTTGTCTGTCGCATCACGACGGATAAAGATTTTGTAGAAATCTTCTGTTAAAGAACTTGAACTTACCAATAACTGAGAAGAAATTGTGCTCATAATGGCCGCTAGAATAGCTGCCAGTAAGAAACCCGCAATCAGTGGGTGGAATAATAACTGTGACAAAATTAAAAATATTGTTTCAGGGTCGTCAACTACAAGGTTTTTCTCATGGGCATATGCGGCACCAAAAAGGCCTGTAAAGACTGCACCCAAGGCTGCAATTATCATCCAGCTCATACCGATACGACGTGCTACCGGCATGTCTTTTACGCTTCTGACTGACATAAAACGTACTATGATATGTGGCTGACCAAAATAACCTAGACCCCAAGACATGGCTGAGATAATACCGATTGCTCCCCCAGCGCCAATCCAAGTCATCATCTGCGGATTCAATTCATTAAGCGTGACAGAAAGTGGGTTATCTAGTAAAGAGAAAGTGACTAGAGGAACCAAAATTAACGCCACGAACATAATACACCCTTGTACAAAGTCTGTGAGGCTTACAGCTAAAAAACCACCAAACAAGGTATACAACACAACGACACCAGTCGTTATATATAAACCAGATTCATAGCTCATGCCGAAGGAGCTCTCGAATAGCTTACCACCCGCAACAACACCAGAAGATGTATACAAGGTGAAAAATACGATAATAACTAAAGCCGATACTATTCTTAGCGCATTACCTCTATCTTCAAAGCGATTTGCGAAGTAATCGGGAATGGTGATGGCATCATTTGCCACTTCCGTATAGACACGCAACCTCGGCGCCACCAGTAAATAGTTCAACCAAGCACCTATGATTAAGCCTGTTGCAATCCAAGTACTGCTGAAACCTGTTACAAACATTGCACCCGGTAAGCCCATCAAAATCCAACCACTCATGTCTGAAGCACCGGCAGAGAGTGCCGCAACACTTGGAGGTAGACTTCGCCCACCCAACATATAGCCTGAAACATCACTGGTTGACTTACGGTAAGCGTACAAGCCAATGCCCAACATTACGATAAAATACAAAACTAAAGATACTAAAGTACCTGTTTCCAAAACTTACCTCCATTTACTCATTAAGAGAATCTCGGTTGGTGAATAAATATTAATCTTATTATTAAGATGACTATAACATGTATGAAAAGTTAACCCCAGCCAAGTGCGGTTAACGCTATTCACTCAAGGGAAACTAAGAACAAAGGATTAACAAAGCTTACTTAAGTGTAAATTAGTTAATGATTTAATACGCATTATATTTTATATTTAATAATGTAAAGATAAGTAACAGGATCAGTAGTACATGTATTTTTATGCAGCCCGACAGCCTATTTTTGATAAAGACAAACAGCTTATGGGTTATGAGCTGCTATTTCGAGATGGCGTAGACAATGTTTTTCCGGACATTGATGGAGATGAAGCTACTTCAAAGCTCATTGAAGGGAGTCAGTTTAATTTTGGCTTGGAAGATTTAACAGATAATAAGCCTGCATATATTAATTTTACTTTGGATACCATTCTCAAAGGCTATCCGAGTATGCTACCAAGCAATCAAGTCGTTATTGAAATCCTCGAAACCGTTCAGCCAGGGAAACGCTTACTTGCTGCTGTTCAGGAATTAAAAAGCAAAGGCTATACCCTAGCCCTTGATGACTACAAACACCAAAAAGTATGGCGTCATTTTTACCCTTACATAGATCAAATCAAAGTCGATCTGCTGATAACTTCAGATGAAGAGATTAGTGAGCTTATTGACGCTACCAAAGAATATAATAATATTAAGCTCGTTGCAGAAAAGGTTGAAACCAATGCGCAATTTGAAAAAGCTGTGGCACTTGGCTTTAGTTACTTTCAAGGTTACTTCTTTGCAAAACCGGAAATGGTGAAAAGCAAATCATTGCCCCCTTCTGAAATGGCACTTGCAGAACTGCTCTATGAAACCTCAGTGGTTGATGTCGATATAAAAAAAATTACTTCTGTATTTGAAAGAGACGTCAACTTATCTTACAAACTTCTTCGCTATTCAAACTCTGCCGCTTTTAAACGCCGTGCCGAAATAAGCACAATCAAGCAAGCAGTGGTTGTGCTTGGCAACCAAGAGCTAAAAAAGTTTTTATCGCTCTTGTTCGCTGCACAAGTTTCATCAGAGAAACCTATAGAACTCATAAAACTGTCTCTCACTCGAGCACGTTTTTGTGAACTACTCGCTCAAAGACACAAGGGGATCCAAGACACCGGTATGGCTTTTTTGGTCGGTATGATGTCACTGATGGATGCGATTTTAGATGAGAGTATGGAAGGCGTTATGAAGAAACTACCTCTGAGTAATCTGATTAAAGAAGCCTTAGTACATAAACAAGGTATATTGGCACAATACCTAGGTCTAATAAAAGCCTATGAACAAGCTGATTGGGTTTTGACAGGTGAATATTGTGAACGTATTAAGTTTGATAATGACGCACTTCCTGAGATATACAATCAAGCACTTGCATGGGGTAATGAGCAGCTTCAAATCATGGAATGTGTTTAACCCCAACTTTATTTGATGTAAATCAATAATAAAGATGTCGTACCTAAAAACCCAGTTGGGTGCGACAATCTGTCACATCCCTACTCTTTTAAAAATCTATAAACTGCCCACAACTCTTTCAATTGCTGGGCTTTTAAATGAAAAAATCAATTCTGAGTGGACTTATTTGTACCTTATTAAGTGGTTATGCTGTGGCAGATGACATAGAAAAAATCGTTGTCATTGCTCCAATGCAAACACCACTCAATATAAAAACCGATCCTAAATTGCCAAGACAACCCTTGCCTGCTCAAGATGCGTCAGATTTACTTTCAAGTATCAGTGGGTTTTCATTAATCAAAAAAGGGGCTGCAAGCTCAGATCCGGTCTTTAGAGGTCAAGCAGGCTCGCGCTTGAATATTCTAACCGATGGCAACCTCACCTTGGGTGGATGTGGTAATCGTATGGACCCGCCAACTGCTTATATCACACCACAAACTTATGACACTCTCACCGTGATAAAAGGTCCACAAACAGTATTGTATGGACCAGGTAACAGCGCTGCGACCGTATTATTTGAGCGTGATAGTTATAGAATGGATAAAGCTGGCTTAGAGGGTTTTAGCAACATAGTACTTGCCAATGCAGGACGTCGAGGTATTAATTCTCAGCTAAAGTTTGGAGATCAAGACTACTTTGCCAATATATCAGCCAGCTATAACAAAGCAGACAATTATAAGGATGGCAATGGTACGCACGTGCATTCAGCGTACGAGAAGTGGAATACCGATTTAGAGTTCGCTTACACACCAAGTGACGATAAAATTATTAGCCTTTCTCTTGGCCGTAGTGATGGCGAAGTTGCTTATGCAGATAGAGCAATGGACGGAAGTTTATTTGACAGAACTCATAGTGCAATTAAATTCGATTGGTTACTTGAAGGCACAGTCATTAAACGCATTGAAGGGCAAGTTTTTTACAACTATGTCGATCATATTATGGACAATTTCTCATTACGTGATTTCGTTGCAACACCAATGAACAAAACGCCTAGAGCGATGAATCCTGACAGAACAACTTACGGCGGTAAGTTTTTAGCACATGGTGAGTACAATAAAACGAGCAAGTTTAGCATTGGCGTTGATCATCAGAGCAATGAGCATACAAATCGTATGTCTATGAATATCAATATGATGCCAATTAACAATCAAACGCGAACTACTGACGGGCGTTTTGAACAGCTTGGCGTATTTGCAGAATACGAATTTAGTCTAGAGGAAAACAAACAATGGGTATCGGGCTTGCGCATAGACAGGTGGCAAGCAACAGATGAGCGTAAAATGGTCGGCTCAATGATGATGATGTCTGCTAACCCGACTGCTTTACAGACCCGAAAGTCATCTTTATATAGCGGCTTCACGAGATTTCAAGCACAAACCGAAAATACCAGTTACTTTGCAGGCTTCGGTTATGTAGAACGATTTCCTGATTACTGGGAATTATTAGGTGCGGGTCGAAGCAGCGAAAAGACAACAAGTGCTTTTAACACAAAGCATGAAGCCACAAGTCAATTCGATTTAGGCTTAGTCCACCAAACTGATAACTGGCAAAGCTCAGCTTCTGTTTTTTACAATCAAACCGATGATTTTATTCTCATCGACAATACATTTGAGAAAATGAGCAAATCGGCAAAAGTAACGCGTAACGTTGATACTGAGAGCTTTGGTTTTGAGTTAGATAGCAAATACTCACTGACGAAGTCATTATCAACCGGTGCAAGTATCAGTTGGGTAAGGGCTACAAATCTAACTGATCATAGACCATTAGCACAACAGCCTGCTTTACAGGCTCGCTTTACCCTTGATTACGCACTAAAAGATTGGCAGCTTGGCATGCTTTGGCGTGTTGTACAAAAGCAACATCGTGTCGCCATCGGTCAAGGTAATATTGCAGGTCAAGACGTCTCAGAGTCCGCCGGTTACGGTGTGCTGTCAGTGAATGCTAACTACAGCCAAAGTCAAAATATAGACTGGAGTTTTGGGATAGATAATTTACTCGACAAAGCCTACAGCGAGCACTTAAGTCGAGCAGGTGCGGCTGTCAATGGCTACGAGCAAACTAGCCGAGTGAACGAAGCTGGCCTAACTGCTTGGCTTAACCTCAACTGGCGCTTTTAATACCAATCCTCAATAATACTCAATCATTTTGAGGAATTAAAATTGATGCTAACTGCGTTGAAAATTTATTATTTAGAACAACTAAATGGCAAAATTTTTGCCTTGCTAACAATAGTTTTCTTTGCCTCAAAAAAATAAATCGCTTAATTAAGAGGTTTGGTATTACTCTTTAAATTAGGTTTAGATAAAGAAAAAGCCAAGTCATTGACTTGGCTTTCTATTAAGTATATTACCGCGCTTAAAGGTTCTCTAAGAAGTCTTCATCAAAATCTTCAACTTCTTCTTCTTTGATTGGTGGGTTACCATCATGCAGCTCGTAAAGTTGACGCTGGAAGTAGATATCTTTCATGAATACATATGGGTCAAGTGACTCACGAAGTAATTTTTCTTGTGATAGTAAGCTCGCTCTAAGATCTATCGATCTTACTGCATAAACTAATAAACTTTGCGGTGTAGATAAAGCCAGCTCTGGCAACACAAAGTTATCAACCACATCACCTGTGATGTTTCTAGCGGTAGACGGTCCATAGCCTGGCAACATCAAATATGCGCCATCACCAACGCCCCATACACCTAAGGTCTGACCAAAGTCTTCATCTTTATGCTTTAAACCTAATGAGGTTGCAACATCAAAGAGACCAAAAATACCGACCGTTGAATTCACCAAAAATCGCGCGGTATTGATGCCCGTATCTTTTGGTTTTCCTTGCAATAACGCGTTAACCGCATCAGTGGGAGCTGCAATATTGGTAGTAAACGCATAGACACTTTTTCTAACCGGATCATTCGTTACGGCTAGATACCCTTCAGCTACAGGCTTCAAAATATATGCATCAAGTACATCCATATTGAAGTCATAGACAGTTCTGTTGATACTTTGAAGCGGATCTCGCTCATCAACTTTTTCTGGGGCAACCGTTGCACACCCAGATAAAATAAGTGCAGCAAACGCAGATAATATAGGTTTTAACATTTAGCTTCCTGTGCTGGTTATTACACGACTGATCTCAATACGCACGATTGACGGCGCATTATCTAGGGCTATCACGTCTGATTGACCTTCTAAGTCGCCCGCCTGCACCGTTACAGCTTCATCACTTGAAACTCGGGCAGTGATCTCAACTTTTTCAAAATTAGAAAGCTTCAGATCAGGCATCATAGCCATGCTGTCATCAAGTGTAACAGTAATCGGAAATTGAAATTGTTTTAATTTGTTCACAGCCAATGGCATTGGTGGGCCATTATGGGCTTTAGCAAAAATAAACAGCGTCGCATTGTCTGGTAACTGACTTGAGATAGAGTCATTTAACGACACAGATACCGTCAACGACGCGCCCGCAGGGGCTTGATTTTCTTCATGTGCGTGAGCATCAGGATTAATTTTATGTTCAATATCATGAATACGCTCTGAGATCATGGCATAGCGAGGGTCATCTTGTGTCATAGAAGATTGCAGTACTTCAAATGCCGCTTTAGCTTCTTCCCAGTCTTGACGCTCATATGCAATTAATGCCAATAGCGAAATCGCATCCATATTACTTGGATCAGACTGTAAAACTTTAGATAGCATTCTCGCTGCGCGATTCATGCTTGGCTCTGTACCTTCAATTAATAACACCTGACTGAAGTTTACCAATACATTGTTATTATCAGGCTGGATAACCAGTGCTTTCTCAAAAGCTTGCTTGGCCATATCATTATCACCTAGTGACATAGCAACACGGCCTAACAGCATCCAAGCAACGGCATCATCGCCACTTTCTGCCAGCTTTGTGCGCAGACCTAAAGCAAATGCTTGAAGTTCATTTTGAGACAGTGGTTCGCCTTGCTGTAAAACCGCACGCTCACCAAATTCTGGCAACCTATCTATGGCAGTGTACCAGTCTTCTATTTGCTTTTGACTGCCTGTAAAGCCATAAAATACGGCACTCACTGCGACTAAAAAAGCCAAACCGGTTAGCGCGAATATGCGGTTGTTGCCTCGAGCATTAAGTTGCTTCTCAGGTGATAGCTCATTAAGCAGACGGCGCTTTAACTCAACAATTGATTCGTTGTACGCAGTTTGTTCAATTTTTTTATCCGCAAACTCTTGCTCTAAATCATCTAGGCGCTGTTGATAAATGGCAATACGCTCTGCATTGGCATCAGAATCAACCGCGATGACCTTTTCACGTCGTAAAAATGGCACCACAACAAATAAGGCAGCAAGAATAGATAATAGAGCAAACATGCCCCACATTTGCATCATTGCGCTCATGAATTATGCTCCTGACGTTGATACTGCTTGATCAGTTGCGCGAGTTTTTCTTCGTCTTGCGCATTCCACTTTTGTTTCTTTGACGCCTTCTTTTGTCTAAAGACAATAAAGCCAAAACCAATGATCACAATTAATACCGGTAAAACCCAAAGTACAATGGTCGCTGGTGTAACCGGCGGCTGGTAGTGAACAAAATATCCATAGCGATCGATCATGTAATCAATGACTTCTTGCTTTGATTTTCCTTCGTTAACTAACACAAGTACCTTGTCACGTAAGTCTTTTGCAACAATGGCATCTGAATCAGCGATATTCTGGTTTTGACATTTTGGACAACGAAGCTCTTGCGTCAACGCTTTAAAGGTTGCTGCACGCTCAGCATTCGCAAACTCATATTCATCTTGGGCACTATAAGCTGAAAAGCTTAAAATGCTCAGAAATAACAAAGTTAAAATTCTCATTCTGATAACTCCTGCATAACAGGTGCAAACTTAGCACGCCAAACTCGAGGGTTTATATCACCTGTGTGGTGCAATAAAATCGTACCATTGGCATCAACAAGGAAAGTTTCAGGTGCACCTGAGACGCCTAAATCAAGTGCCAGTGTGCGGTCTAAGTCTAAAATATTGAATTGATATGGGTTGCCAGCTCTATCAAGCATATTCTGCACTTCATTGCGCAGTGCATTGATATCAAACTCGTCGCCAAAATCAGGGTCATAAGCTTGCTCATAATACAAACCAATAATGCGCACCCCGCGCTCTCTTAACTCAGTAAGATAGCCTAATTCAGCGATACAGGTCGGGCACCAAGTGCCCCAGACATTCAGTAAATATACGTCACCTTTTAGGTCTGTATCACGCCACTGTTTTGATCCATCCATTAAATCAGGTAAAACAAAGCTTGGCATCGTTTGACCTATACGGCCAGTTTGTAACTCTCTTGGGTTACCAAACAGGCCTTGGTATAAGAAAACGCACAAGAAGATAAAGATTAAAAAAGGAATAAATCCTAATAGCTTTTTATTCATGCTACAGCTCCTTTTACTTTTCTTCTACGGTAACGCTTATCTGCTACAACCATAAAGCCGGCAAGTGAAATTAAAATACCACCTAACCACATCCAGCGAACGTAAGGTTTGTGATAAATACGTAATGACCACGCACCTTCACTTAGTTGCTCACCAAGCGCCAAATATAAATCTCTAAAGAAACCATCATCAATCGCGGCTTCTGTCATAAATTGCATGCCGATATCATATAGACGTTTTTCAGCATATAACTCAACGATGAATTTATCGTCTTTCAACACTGTTACCACACCCGCATGACCACTGTAATTAGGACCACGGATTTCCTTTACACCATCGAATCGATAGCTGTATTCGTTTAGCTGTGCCACGTCACCTGGTTTCATACTGACTGATCGTTCGACTGAATACGCTGATGTGAGTGTCACACTGGCTATCACAAATGCAATGCCAATATGGCCAAGCACCATTGCCCAATAACTTAAACCTAAGCGTTTTAAACCATGAGCGAAACTGTCTTGTGCCGACGCCTTTTCAAAGACATCTAGCAATGTACCTAGCGTGATCCAAACTGCAAGCGCCGTTGCGATAAACGTCATTGGCGCAACATATTCGTAGTTAGGTAATAACCACAATGCCGTCAGCGCCAGAGCTAAGACCAACATACCTCCCCATTTTTTCACCATAGGAGGTAATTGGTTTTGCTTCCAACGCATCATAGGTGCAATACCTAGTAATAAAGCGAAAGGCACAACCAAAATAGAGAACATTTGATTAAAGAACGGCACACCAATTGAAATGGTGCCCAGGCCTAACTCTTTATGGATCATAGGCAACAAGGTACCCAATAATACGATAAGGGTTGCAACCACTAAAAAGATATTATTTGCCCAAAGAGTCACTTCTCGAGAAGCAAACCTATAGCGTCCCTCACTGTAAACTTCTGAAACGCGCATTGCGTATAACGCTAAGCTTCCGCCAACCACAACACCTAAGAAGGACAGGATATATAGTCCTCGGTCTGGATCAGTCGCGAAGGCATGCACTGAGACAATGATCCCTGAACGAACGATAAAGGTACCCAGCAAACATAAACTAAACGCAGTAATCGCAAGTAATACCGTCCAAGATTTAAACACGCCGCGTTTCTCAGTCACTGCTAAAGAGTGAAGCAACGCAGTGGCAACTAACCATGGCATCAGTGAAGCATTTTCAACTGGATCCCAGAACCACCATCCGCCCCAGCCAAGCTCAGCATATGCCCACCAACTGCCGATTGTGATACCTAATGTTAAGAAACCCCAAGCAACCATCGTCCATGGGCGAGACCATTTAGCCCAAGTATTATCAAGCTTACCAGTTAGTAATGCAGCTATAGCAAACGCAAATGATACAGATAGGCCCACATAGCCCATATAAAGCAATGGCGGATGAATGATCATACCCGGGTCTTGAAGAAGCGGGTTTAAATCACGCCCTTCTACTGGGTAATAAGGCAGTAATCGCTCAAATGGGCTCGACATCCATAAGGTATAAAGCATAAAGCCAACACCTAAGAAACCCAGCACGCCAAGTACGCGAGCACGTAAAACCCAAGGTAAAGAGTTAGACATAAGCGCAACTAATGCAGTCCAAGACGACTGCATTACTAGCCAGAGTAAAATCGCACCTTCATGGCCACCCCAAGTCGACGTAACCTTGTAATACCAAGGTAAAGTTGTGCTCGAATGATGTGCCACATACGCGACGGTAAAATCATCCGTCAGCGTAACATAAATTAAAATTGCAAAAGAAAATAGGACAAAAAGACACTGGCCAACAGCCAAAGAAGGCGCAGCTCGCATTAACCTAAGATTACCGGTGTAAGCGCCCCATAACGGAAAAATACATAGCAACAGGCTCAAACCCATTGCCAGTACAAGCGAGAAATAACCAATTTCTGGGATCATACTAATTCTCGTTATTTAAATTATATTTTGGTTTTTCGTGTTTAATACCTTTAACGGCTTCTGCAATTTCAGCAGGCATATATTCTTCATCATGCTTGGCTAAAACTTCAAAGGCTTCAATCACATCAGGCTCAATTAAAGTACCTTGTGCGACAATACCCTGACCTTCACGAAACAGATCTGGCAAAATACCATGATAGCGAATAGTTACCATCGGACCGGTATCAATAAGCTTAAACTCAACATCTAAAGAGGTTTCATCACGCTTTACTGAACCAGGTACGACCATGCCACCAATTCGTAACTTTTGGCCCACGAATGGCATTTCATAGTTTTCACCCTTGCCATTTATGAGCTCTGACGGGGTATAGAACAAATTAATGTTTTCTTGTAATGCGTATAAAGTTAAGCCAATCGCTGAGCCAAGACCAAAGATAATGCCTAGCACAGCAAACATGCGCTTTTTACGTCTAGGGTTCATGCTTGCGCCTCCTCTTTTGCTTTCTTAATACGCTCTTCACGCAGCATTTGCGCTTTTACTTCTTTTTTTAGTTTCTTACCATCGTTAAGAGAACTAATTAGAATGCCAGCCAAAATAGCAGCACAAGAGCCATATGAAAGCCACACAAAGAAGCCGTAGCCACCCATAGCTATAAAGTCACTAAAAGATTCAAACTGCATTGTTAACCTCGACTTACTAAACTGCGTACCCAAGGACGGTGCTTTTCACGCTGAAGAATTTCATTCTTTAAACGAATTAGTGAAATCACACCCACAAAACCAGCAAAGCCTGCGATGTTGATAAATAATGGCCACAACATGCTAGGGTCAATCGCCGACGTATCAAACTTAGTGATGGTTGCACCTTGATGTAACGTGTTCCACCACTCAACTGAGAAATGAATAATGGGTAGATTGATCACACCTACGATCGCTAAGATACACGCCGCTTTGCCCGCCGCCTTTTTATCTTCAAACGCATGATAGAGCGATAAAACCCCTAGATATAAGAATAAAAGAATGAGTTCTGAGGTTAAGCGTGCATCCCACACCCACCATGCTCCCCACATAGGCTTACCCCATGCAGCACCGGTGATAAGAGCAATTGCAGTCATTGCAGCCCCTACAGGCGCAATCGCAATTACAGCCAACTCAGCATTTCTCAACTGCCAGACGAGCGCCACAATTGCGGCAATCGCCATTGAAGAATACGCGCCCATAGACAAAATGGCTGAAGGCACATGAATAAAGATGATCCTGTAGCTGTCTTTTTGTTGGTAATCCGCTGGCGCAAACGCTAAGCCCCAGACCCAACCAACAACTAAACAGACAACGGTAATTACGGCAAAATACGGCAGTAAGGTGTTACACAACTGGTATGCACGATCTGCTTTAGCGTAGGGATGTAACCATTTCCACATGTTAACTTACACTCACTCTTAATGCTGACGATATGGCTAAAGGTGCGGCAATGCAGGCAACTGCTAACATCGCACCCAAGATTGCAAGCTGCCCGCCATATGCCAGCGACATTCTGCTGGTATCAATGGCCGAGGTTGCAAAAATTAGGACAGGAATATAAAGAGGTAAAACAAGTAAACTCATTAGAATACCTCCTTTTTGTAAGCCCACAGTTAAACCAGCGCCAATGGCACCGATAAAGCTCAACAATGGGGTTCCGATTAATAAAGTTAAAATGGTTGCACCAAGCGCCTGAGACTCAAGGTTCATCAAAAGTGCAAACATGGGTGCCATCAAAACCATAGGCAACCCGGTGATGGTCCAATGCGCAAACACTTTCGCTAACACACACAAAGACAATGGATAGGGTGAGGCAATCATTTGCTCTAATGAACCATCGTGATAATCATCTCTGAATAACTTATCAAGGCCTAGCATGGTAGACAGTAGCGCTGCGACCCAAATAATACCTGGCGCCATGCGAGCCAATAATCCAGGCTCAGGACCAATTGCTAGAGGAAACAACGTAATGACAATGAGGAAAAACAATAAAGGGTTTACTATTTCAGCACGTTGTCTAAATGCTAAAGTGACATCTTTGCTGTATACAGCTTTAAAAAGCTGCCAATAAGAATGATTTACTTGCATTAGTGTCGATACTCCAGCACTAAAGTTTGTAATTGTTCAAAATGCTGAGTGAGATCTTGGTGCGTTGTTAATAAGATTGAACCGCCTTGCTCGAGATGCTCATTAAAGCGGCATTGCAACATGGCAACGCCTTTTTTATCTAGGGCAGTAAAAGGCTCATCTAAAATCCACAGCTTAGAACTGTTAAGCCATAGTCTAACCAATGCAACTCGGCGTTGCTGACCTGCTGACAATGTTCTAACCGGCACATCTTCTAGGCCCACTAAGCCTAACTTGCCTAATAAGTCATACACCTGACTTTCATCGTTATAACCGTGAACACGCAACCAATGACAGACATTTTCAAATGCGGTAAGTTGGGTGTTTACACCCGTTTTATGCCCAATGAATAGTAACTCAGCAGCAAATTCATCGTAATAATCATTAATTGAACGCTGCTCGAACAGCACCTCACCCTCTTCTGGTTGAGCAAAGCCTGACAAAATCCTCAATAAAGAGGTTTTTCCCGCACCATTTGGGCCTTCAATTTGCATAATCTTGCCAGATCCGAGTGTAAAGCTAAGCGCTTCAAATAAACAGCGTTCTTGCTTGACGCAAGTGACAGATTTAACCTCTAGCAAATTAGTATTCTCGGTGCGTAAAATTGGGCGATAGTCTACCATAATGGTATGGTAATACGAACAGAGCTTTGCGACCGATTACTGAAAATTTGATTTAAAATAATGAATGAATTGCCAATTATAAACCTGAACTCGGTCTCATCTGAGTCTATCTCAACTTTAAGCGAAGCAAATAGACGTGCTTTGCATAACTCGATTGAGCAATCGTTCTTAGCCAAGAACATTTCGATAAAATCTGATTCAATCAGTATGGACATCGAAATAAATGGACGCTGGCAAACTGTTCGCCTTGCAATAGAGCCTCAAAGTCAAAAACTCGAATTACCAGAAGCAATCGTCAAGCTCGATGAAACGGGATTGAAGTTAACATTACAAACCCCAAAACAAGGTGTACATATCAAGGCTACTGACCAATTGCTCTCTTTGTTGAATTTTTTAAAAGGAGATTCAATTGGCCCAAATATCACGACACACGCTGAAATAAAAACCACACCAGCTAGTCTTCAACTTCCTAAGCTTGACGTAAACCTAGCAATCAATCCAAGTCTTGCAAAAATACTCGACGCAGAGCCTAAATTAATTGCAAAATTAAACGCCAATACTGCACAGATATTACTCACAATCAGTGACCGCTTTGGAGAGCAACTGCTCAAACAACCAATCGCCAAAAATAAAATTACACAGAGCCTAACAAATAGCTTCCCTTCTATGGTGCTTAATTTTTCTGAGAAGGCGCCAAAAATTCAACACCCAATCACCAAAGCCGCTTTATCACTCAGAAATATTGAACTGCTTTCAGAAAATACCCAAAACAAAAGCTGGCGGGCTGCAACACCTACTCCCACTATGCATGGCCTTGAAATTAGCGAAAAGCAGAAACAATATGCTATTCAATTAAAACATTCAGCTAAGTCAATGCTTACACAGGCTACAAACTTGGTAAGACCCACAAACGAGGCGCCTCTCAAATCAGGGTTAAATTATGACAAGCCTTTGCTGAATGTTTCATTTAAAGACGTAAAGCAAGCTGTGCGAACTGCATTACAAAATATTATTGCAGCGCCTTTTATGTTGATTGGTAATAAAAACAATAAAAACCCAGTTTCTTCAAACGTGGATACCGCGGCTATTGCGAGTAGAATACTAAATTTAAACAAAACATCAGGTTCTCAAGCACTCATTTACCCAGAGGCCAAAAACTTAAAATCAGAACCTATTGTGCAGCTATTTTCTCAGATCAGACAAACAATAGCGTTTACACCTCAATTTACGGTAACGACACCGCTAAAAGTGCCTAAGCATCTTTTAGCAACCGCACTATTTTCTCAAGAAAATTTGAAAGCAACGCCTAACTTACCACCAAATTCGAACGTAAGCTTCACAAATAAACTTTCTTCTGATGCACAATCTTCAATAAAGCAAGGGACATCATTACTACAACCAAGAACCGAACATGTTAAGACAGGCATAGGCCACAGCGATGCTCAAATGGCTACGCAAGAAAAGATTACTCCTAAGGAAGCAATTCAAAAAACACTAACGCCCCCCTTTACAGGAGATAACAAGGCCAACCAAAGTGAGCAATCACAAACATCAAAAACTAATATCAAAGAAGCAAAAGCTCGCTCTATCAGTTCTCCTATTCAGCAAAATGTATTCTCTGAACTACATAAGACAGTAAAAGAGCAAGTTGATGTTAGCAATAATGCAGCGCACCAAAACTTCAGTCGCCTATCTGAAAAAGTGAATGACACAAACCAAGCTAAACTACCTACCCAACATGTATTATCTATAATAAAAAGTCATTATTCGCCTTCTGGAAGCCTAGAGAAGCTACTGATTAAGCCATTTATATCTGAGCAACCAATAAATAAAGATGAAAAGTTGGAGCCAAAAGTGAGCTCTGAGCAGATTAATAAACTCTCTCACTTTAAAGATGAAAAGTCACCTGACCTAACACGCTTGGTACATCAGGCTTTTTCGAGAATGATAGATGAAAAGCAGCACTCTTCAGCGCAAATTGCGAATGAGCTTAACTTACCAAACCCGCTTGTAGGGGCTACGGCTCAAACGATAATAAATACTAACCTTCAAAGCAGTAGTTTACTCAATAACGTTGAAAAATTACTGCTCACATTTTTATCTGCATCAAAAGTAATACAAAGCGAAAGTAATGATAGTTCTACACAAGCAAAATTCGATGCTTTATTGAAAACCCTACAACCCAATTTTAAAGCACAGAATATCACCCAACTTCAGCAGCAAATACCCAATTTGAACTCACCTTTAATGAATGAGCTCGTGCAACTAAATAATAATTTACAACAAAATATGGTTCAGTCGGCAAACCTCAACCAGAATCAAAACCAAGATAGTGACACCCAGTTGCTGGTAAGCTTATTTTTACCTACTAAGCTCCCTGACAACTGCAAACAGACACATTTGCAAATAGGCAATTATAAAAAGCCTGCAAAAGCTAACATGCCAGAAAAGACGGTTTGGTATATCCGATTAAACTTTGACTATTCGTCACTAGGAAAGCTCTCCGTGCAAGCTGAACTCATGGATAAATCACTGGAGTGTCAAGTAACAGGAAATTCCGCTCAGGTTTGTGCGCTTGCACAGCCGCATATTGATACTTTGAGAAGAAAATTAAGTGCGCATGGTCTTCAAGTTGGTGATATCGAGCTAACTGAAGACAGTGAAAAAGCTGACTTGTTTTTTACTCAGCATGCAATCGTGAATGTACAGGTTTAGGAATAAAAATATGGAACAGAAATCAGCGATAGGTTTACTTTATGAAGCGGGCAAATCACCTGAGGTTGTCTGTAAAGGGTTTGGTGAGTTAGCTGAAGAGATCATTACTTTAGCAAAAGAAAAGGGCATTATGATCCACGAAGATGCAGAGCTTGCTTCCACGTTAAATCAACTTGATTTACACCAAGAAATTCCAAAAGAACTCTATTATGTCATCGCCGAATTAATTGCTTTTTCCTATGTTTTAAGAGGAAAGTTTCCACCTGGCTGGGAAGGTTTTAATAAGAAGTTGAATATAAAGGCTTGAAAAAAGCGCCGAGGAAATTACTCAGCGCTTATATTTAAGATTGCTTCTGGTGCAATGAAAGAAGTAACTCTGCTTCTGCTCGAGGTATTTCACACTCTCGCATTATCTCTTCGAGATCGGCACCTAATTCAATCATTTTAACTGCTCGAGAATAAATTTTTGCGTCTGGATCATCATACTTTTGCGCAGCTTGCTGCTGAGCTAAATCTTTAGCAAAATTTTCGCAAGCCAATAAACGCTTGCCTATGCTCATTAAACCTGACCTCAACTCCGCAATTTCGCTACGTAGTATCTCAGTCTGAGCATTCGATTCTTCGAGCTGCTGTTTTAAAAACTTTTGATTTTTATGATTCTGTTCTAACTTTTTTTGCAAACCAAAAATAAACCCCAGACATATTAAAAAGAGGATGCCTGAGGTAATAGTGACTACAATAAAAGCAAGATTTTCTTGAACGACAGCTAGCACTTATATGTGACTCAATTCATCCCACTCATCATCGCTGAGTAACTTATTCAAATCAACAAGAATAAGTAGCTCACCCTCTCTATTCGACACGCCTTGGATGAACTTAGCACTTTCTTCAGTACCAATGTTTGGTGCACTGTCGATTTCTGAGCTGCGTAAGTAAACAACTTCAGCAACACTATCGACAAGAATACCAATGACCTGCTTTTCAGCTTCTATGATCACGATCCTTGAGTTGTCAGTTACCTCTGAGCTCATCAGACCAAAACGTGCACGAGTATCGATAACCGTTACTACGTTACCACGCAAATTAATAATACCAAGAACATAGCTTGGCGCACCTGGCACTGGGGCTATTTCTGTATAACGCAGCACTTCCTGCACTTGCATTACATTAATACCATACGTTTCGTCTTCTAACTTATAAGTTACCCATTGAAGAACTTCATCATTACTGTCGGCATTATTGTCTGCAGAAAGTAGTCTATCTTGGCTCATGGTTATACTCCATAAAGTTCTGAGTTACTGCTCTTGGCTATCTAAGCCTTGCTCTAGTAAGCGGTTTAAATTCTCTACATCTATCAAAGCACACATTTTTTCTTTAATGACGCCAGCAAGCCAAGGTCGCTTGCCTCCATTTACACGCCACTTAATGTCTTCTGGCTTTAATGTGATGTTATTAATTAAATTTTCAGCCAACAGCCCCCAAGGGCTATCTCCGAGTGTAATTAAATACTGGTAATCCAGTTTCTCTTCAAGCTCTGGGGTATACTTCTCAGGCATAACCCATCTGGCAGTATCAACAACGTTGAGCTTTTCTTCTCGATTAAGCATGACACCTTTAAACCACTTAGGCTTTCCGAAAAGCTGTGTTACCTCACCTAATTGGTGAATACCACCTAAAGACTTCAAAGGCACTGCCAAAGTCAGCCCTGCAACTTCAAAAAATAAAGCTTGAAACTCACTTTCACCATACTCTTCTTGAACGCTTGTTAAACTTGGCTCAACAATAGCTTCTTCTTTGATAATAGTATTATTTTTTGTTAACTCAAGATCTTTCGACTCAACCTCTGGGATTTCGACGACCTCAGGGCTTTCTACTACCGGCGCAGATTGAGTCTCAATGATATCTGGTACAACTTTTTCGACTGGTTGATTTAACTCTGTCTCAGTAATCTCAGGTACACGCTCGAGTAATTTTGCCACAGGGGCAAGCGCAGTCTCTTGAGGCTCATCTTCTTGCAATAATGCGCCTAGATACTGTTTCATTACCTTCTCATTAGCAAACAAGTGTTTACTCATATAGCCTCTAACTACCCTTCATTAAATACTCTAGTAATGCCTTATAAGCAAACACACCCCTAGATTTAGGACAATACTCTATGGGTGCTTGCTGCGCTAAACTGGCATCTCTAAACTTAGTATCCACCGGTATTACACCTGGCCATACAAAACCTTCATAATTAGCAAGCAATGTCTTATATGCTTCTAGTGAAGCTTTTGTCCGTTTATCATACATGGTTGGCACTATGGTGTAATTATATTGTTTTGCTTGAGAGCTTTGCATTAATTCCATAGTACGCATCATACGATCTAAGCCTTTAAGCGCTAGAAACTCTGTTTGCACAGGGATCAGTACACGTTCGCTGGCAGCTAATGCATTTACCATTAACACCCCTAAAACAGGCGGGCAATCAAGAATGGCATAATCATAGTGTTCGTTTATTTTCGCCAGTGTTTTTTTCAGAATTAAACCCATGCCATTTCGATTACCCATACTCCTGTCTAAGGTAGCAATCGCCATAGTTGCAGGCAAAATATCAAGGTTCTCAATGGTTGAAGGACACAAAGCTTGGAGAATCTCCTCGCTTTCCATCGCAGTTCCTCGAGCAAAAATATCATACACACTGACTTCTAACTCTTCAGAGTCAATGCCAAAATAATAAGTCAAAGAAGCGTGAGGGTCTGTATCTATAAGCAAAACACGTTTTCCTTGCTTAGCAAGGATCCCACCAAGGCTAACAGTAGTCGTTGTTTTACCAACACCACCTTTTTGATTTGCTACAGTCCAGATTTTCACGAAACAATTACTTCCTAGTGCTTTAAGAAATAGATTAACAACCTATTTCTTTATTGATTCTTGTGGCAACGTCATGTAAAGCCAAACTCTCAGAGGATAAGCCTGCATTTGCAACAGCTTGAGGCATACCATAAACAACACAAGTTTGCTCATCTTGCGCCCAAATCGTCGCGCCAGACTGTTTTAATAAACGAGCACCATCTCTACCATCGGCTCCCATGCCTGTTAAAACTATCGCAAGCACATCTGACTGATAAGCCTTTGCCGCACTAGCGAACGTAACATCAACGCAAGGTTTGTACGTTACCCGTGGGCTGTCATCTTCAAAGACTCTTAGAGTTTTCATTGCACCTTTAGACTCAACCAGCATTTGCTTTCCACCCGGCGCCAAATATGCAACACCCGGTTGTAATTTATCACCATGCTCTGCTTCTTTGACTTTAATCTTACACAAGCTATTCAACCTAGTTGCAAAAGCAGGTGTAAAAGCGGCAGGCATATGCTGTATTAACAAAATCGGATGTGGAAAATTTGCAGGTAATTGAGTAAGAATTGTTTGCAGTGCAACTGGCCCACCCGTTGAAGTACCTATTGCAACAAGCTTATATTGTTTACCTGAAGCTTTGAACTGCTTACTTGGCGTTGATGCACTCGAAACCTGCTGTGTAGAAGTTCTTTGAAAGCTTCTATCTGGTTGGGCAACACTCGATGTTCGTGTCGACGTCGAAGGTCTTGGTGAAATAGAAGCTTGAGGTGTTGGCGCCTTTGTAACCGATGGCCTTGAATAACTGCTCACAGAACGCGGCAACCTTCTGCGTCCAATTTCTTTTACTTTGTTTTGTAACGATTTAATCGCTTCTTCACTATTTCGAGCTATATCCTCGAACTTTTTTGGTAAAAAGTCTAACGCACCAGCATCAAGCGCATCTAAAGTAGCACCTGCACCTTCACGAGTAAGTGAGGAAAACATCAAAATTGGGGTAGGGTTAGCCTGCATGATTTTCTTTACGGCACTAATACCGTCTAAGATAGGCATTTCTACGTCCATAGTAATAACATCTGGACGAAGTGAAGCCGCCTTTTCAACAGCTTCTTGTCCATTAACAGCAAAGTCAATTACCTTGATATCACTATCTTGCTCTAAAATTTCGCTGACTCGACGCCTAAAAAAGCTTGAATCGTCTACAACTAAAACTTTTACTGCCATTGGCATACTCTATGAATTCTTAAGAACGAAAAGTGGTGCGTATGCACCACTTAAATCTTTTTTGCTAATGAAGGTTACTTACCTGCATAGTGTTTTAGCATATTTGGCACATCCAAGATTAATGCTATCCCACCGTCAGAAGTAATTGTTGCTCCAGCCATACCTGGTGTACCTTGTAATAAGGCATCGAGCGGCTTTATCACCACTTCTTCTTGACCAATAAGGGAGTCAACAACAAATCCAACCTGCTGTGTACCTATTTGAACAATTACAACATGTCCTTCAGCTTTCTTCGTTGATCTATCTGCGCCTTTTACAAGCCAGTGTTCTAAATAGAATAAAGGAATTGCTTTTTCACGAACAATAATCGTTAGCTGTCCATCTACAACATTGGTTTTTGTTAAGTCTAAATGGAATATTTCACTAACGCCTGCAAGCGGCAAAGCAAAGGTTTGCTCACCTACTACAACCATTAATGTTGGTAAAATTGCCAGTGTCAGAGGCACTTTTATCTCAAGGATAGTGCCTACACCTAGTTCTGATTGGATATTGACAGAACCGTTAAGTTGAGTGATTTTCGTTTTAACAACGTCCATCCCAACACCACGACCAGAAATATCTGAAATCTCTTCCTTGGTCGAAAATCCAGGTGCAAAAATGAGGTTATAAGCTTCTGTGTCAGATAAACGACTTGCCTGGTCTGAATCAATAACACCTTTATTAATGGCTATTTTTTTCAGTTTTTCAGCATCCATACCTGCACCATCATCTTTGATGGTCAACAGAATATGATCACCCTCTTGAGATGCCGAGAGCGTCACTGTGCCTGTACGAGGTTTACCTGATGCCTCACGAACATCAGGCATTTCAATACCATGATCTACAGAGTTCCGTACTAAGTGAACAAGTGGGTCGGCAAGTGCTTCAACTAAATTTTTATCTAAATCTGTCTCTTCACCTTCGAGGATAAGATTAATGTCTTTCTTCAAGCTTCTCGCTAAGTCACGAACAACACGAGGGAACCTACCAAATACTTTCTTGATCGGTTGCATTCGAGTTTTCATTACTGCACCTTGCAAATCGGCAGTAACCACATCAAGGTTAGAAATCGCTTTACCCATAGCTTCACTGCTAGAGTTGTTAGCTAAACTTACAAGGCGATTTCTTACCAATACTAATTCACCAACCATATTCATTATTTGGTCTAGACGCTTAGTATCAACACGAACGGTTGTTTCAGCTTGAGGTGCAGGCGGCTTTTTAGCCGATGCCTGTGCAGTTTGTGCTTTCGCCGCAGGTGCAGGTGTTGGAGCAGATTTAGCTGGCTGAGGCGCAGGTTTTGGCTTAGCTACAGGTTTCGCAGTAACAGGCTCTGGTTTCTTTGGTTGTGGGCTTGGAGCTGCTTTTGGGGGTTCTGCGGGTTCTAACGACTTTGGAGCCCCCCCCTTACCATGAAGTTCATCTAATAGCGCTTCGAACTCTTCATCATTGATTTCGTCATCGCTTGATGCTGAGGAAGGTTGTGAAGGAGCAGCAGCCTGAGTCGTTTCGGCTTTTGCCTGAGAAGGCGTATCAATAGCGCCGAAACTGCCCACACCATGGAGTTCATCTAATAAACTGTCAAACTCATCATCGGTTATGTCTCCATCTTCAATACTAGATGGCGATGAAGAAGGTTGTTCAATCGCAGGACCTTTACCTGCACCATGCAGCTCGTCGAGCAAACTTTCAAATTCGTCTTCTGTTATTTCATCAATACTTTCTGAAGTAGTTTCACCAGCTACATCATCGGTATCAATATCAAAAAGAATATCATCAGCAGATAAATCCGCTTGTGGTGCTTCTTCTACAGCGGCCTCTGGTTCAGCATTTGAAATTGAAATCTGTTCATCCTCAGATTCTGGCTTGCTTAGTTGGTGCAACGTTTCGAGTAGTGCCGGATCTGCAGGGTCTGGTTGCTCACGGTTTTGAATATGAGCGAACATTTCGTTTATGGTATCGAGTGATTGAAGAATGACATCCATCAACTCTGGAGAAACAGAACGCTGGCCTTGCCTTAAAACATCGAAGACGTTTTCAGCACCATGACAAGCATCAACAAGCTCGGTCATGCTTAAAAAGCCTGCTCCACCTTTTACCGTGTGGAAACCTCTAAAAATAGCATTCAGTAATTCTTTATCTTCAGGGTTATTTTCTAGCTCAACAAGCTGCTCAGATAACAGCTCTAATATTTCACCAGCTTCAACAAGAAAGTCTTGTAGTATATCTTCATCGACTTCAAAGCTCATGTATACACTCTCCTATTAGAAGCCTAAGCTCGACAGTAAATCGTCGACCTCATCTTGATTAGATACGACATCTTCTCTAGATTCTGCATTCATAATCGGGCCTTCTGGTCCCGAAATATCAGCAGGATCCATTTCAGCAATCTGAACCTCTTCAATATTTTCTTTTAGTTTTGCTTGGGGTTCTTCTGCCGTGCCAAATACTGTTAATAAATGAATTAAACTATCTTCAACTTCTCTGACTAATTCTATTACACGCCGAATTACCTGACCGGTTAAATCTTGATAGTCTTGGGCCATCAAAACATTTGTCATATGACCTTGAAGTTCGTCAGTTGTAGACTGAGAACCTTGCATGAACTTATCTAAGTCATGACAAAGAGACTTAAATTCACCAAGTTGAATGTCTCGTCTCATCAGGCGATCCCAAATTGGTTTTATATCAGATAAATCGTCTGCAAGCTGTTGCGCGAGTGGTAAGCTTGCTTCAACTGCGTCCATCGTCTTATTGGCAGCATTTTCTGTCATTTCCATGACATAATTTAAACGTTCTTTAGCATCAGGTAAGGCTTCTGTCGTCAAATCAGCAATACGTGTATCAAGCTCAAAATTTTTCAGAGACTCGTGTAACTGACGAGTCAACTTACCCACTTCAGCAAAAAGTTCAGATTGCTCCTTACTCGCAGCTTCCATGATCAATTCATCTGCTTTATCTTGCTCGCCTTGTTCAAGATAAGCCACTAATTGCTTAGCTTGTTCAAGTGTTATTTGAGGCACAGAAGGTGCTGACATCCGCCTCTCCTTCTTAATTATTTAGCCTAAACGTTCAAACACTTTTTCTAGTTTTGTTTTCAGTGTTCCGGCAGTGAATGGCTTAACGATATAACCATTAACACCTGCTTGCGCAGCAGCAACAATTTGTTCTTTTTTCGCTTCTGCTGTCACCATAAGTACTGGTATATGTTTAAGGCTGTCATCTGCACGAATAGCTCGAAGAAGATCTATACCCTGCATGCCTGGCATGTTCCAGTCTGTGACTACGAAATCAAATTCTTGATTCTGAAGCATAGGCAAAGCTGTGCTACCATCATCTGCTTCTTGTACGTTTGTAAAACCTAAGTCTCTCAGTAGGTTTTTGATTATTCTTCTCATCGTAGAAAAATCATCAACCACAAGAATTTTCATGTTTTTATCCAAAACATCCTCCAGTGAGGTTTGAACCTATTATTATTACTCTAATTGACCCAGTCATTGATTTTAGCCCTAAGCCTAATCATTGCCTGCCCATGTATTTGGCTTACTCGTGATTCACTCACATCGAGTATTTGCCCTATTTCTTTTAAATTCATTTCGTCGTTATAGTAAAGAGATAAGACAAGCGCATCTCTTTCCGGTAACGATTGGATCGCTGTTACCAACGATTCATTAAAACGCTCATTTTTAACGTTATTGAACGGTTTGTCTAGCGCTAAATCATTGTTAACTGGAGTGATTACGTCTTCATCGACACCTAAATCTTCAATACCAATGATTTTACTCGCGTTAACGTCATGTAGAATATGATGGTACTCATCTAGAGTAATATCAAGTTTTTCAGCGATTTCAGTGTCTTTAGGCTCTCGACCTAGCTCACTCTCAAGGTTAGAGATCGCCTCAGATACCATGCGACTATTTTTATGAACACTTCTTGGTGCCCAATCGCCACGGCGAATTTCATCTAACATAGCGCCTCGAATTCGAATCCCAGCAAAGGTTTCAAAACTGGCGCCCTTACTCGCATCAAAGTTTTTTGAGGCTTCGATCAAACCAATCATGCCTGATTGAACGAGATCATCTAACTGAATATTTGCAGGCAAGCGCGCCAATAAATGACACGCCACTTTTTTGACGAGACCGGTATGACGCTCTATCACTCTGTTAAGATTGTCTGTAGTTTGATAGCCCATCGCTTTACCCATCGATGACGACATAATTACCCGTTGACTAGCTGTTCAATAAAAAACTCTAAATGGCCAGAAGGTTGATGTGGTATTGGCCATTTAACTGCTTTACCCGCCAACCCTCTAAATGCAACAGCCGCTGGTGAGTTTGGAAATAACTCAACAATGGTCTTTTGACGGCGCGAAGATTTACGCATATTTTCATCAAACGGAATGGTTGCCACTAATTCTAGTGCAACATCTAAGAATCTGTCGGTAACTTTTGATAGTTTAGCAAAAAGCTCTTGCCCTTCACGTAAGCTTCTAACCATGTTTGCGACAATTTTAAAACGATAAACACCATGTTCACGGCTGAGAACTTTAATTAATGCATAGGCATCAGTAATTGATGTTGGTTCATCACACACCACAACCATGACATCTTGCGCAGCTCGTGAAAAACTGAGAACCATATCTGAAATACCTGCAGCGGTATCGACAATTAAAATGTCAAACTCAGTATTTAATTCGCTAAATGCACGAATAAGTCCGGCATGTTCGGCTGGTGTCAACTCTACCATATTTTGAGAGCCCGACGTTGCGGGGACAATTTTAATGCCAGCAGGCCCTTCGACTAAAATTTCGTCTAACTCACACTCACCAGATAGTACGTGAGATAGGTTTTTTTCTACTCTTAAACCAAGCATCACGTCACAATTTGCCAAACCTAAGTCGGCATCTAAAACGAGTACTCTATTTCCTTGCTGACCAAGTGCAATAGCCGTATTCAACGAGACATTGGTTTTACCAACGCCCCCTTTTCCACCCGTTACTGCAATTACTTTTACGCCATGGTTGCCATTTTGATTCATTCTACGCAGGCCACTTGCTTGATCTAATACTGTGTTAATCATACATTCCTACTGTCTGAGACGCTACAGGTACACGTCGCGAATGTTGTGCTTTTATTCTCTTTAAATACAATTGCTCAGCCTTTTTGACCATTTTATGAGCATTTGCTACACGAATGTCTTCTGGCACTCGTTGACCGTTAGTAAGATACCCTATTGGCAAACGATTTTGAATCGCAATACTAATAATCTCGCCTAAACTTAGACATTCATCAAGTTTTGTAAAAATACAACCACTTAAATTCACTTTTTGGAAATGTCTTACCGCTTCTTGAAGTACATGCATCTGTGATGTTGCACTTAAAACCAAATAGCTACGAATGTCGACTCTAGCACTTCTCATTAATGTATTAAGTTGCTCTGTCAAACGAATGTCTCTTTGACTCATGCCCGCCGTATCTATTAATACTAGACGCTTATTGCGTAAATGATATAAAACTTCCGCTAATTCATTGGCATCTTTTACTTGTTTTACCGGACAACCAATAATTCGGCCATAAGTCGCAAGCTGTTCGTAAGCACCAATTCTATATGTGTCTGTTGTGATCAATGCAACTTTATCAGCACCATACTTTTGCGCGCCTAGTGCAGCAAGTTTTGCGACTGTGGTTGTCTTACCTACACCTGTTGGGCCAACTAATGCATATACACCACCTTGGCGAAGTATATCATTGTTTGTTGTATGCATCTGATTAGCTACCATTTCCAGCAGCGAATTCCATGCTTCTTTCCTTGATACATCGTCAGGAATAAAGCAAGCCATTTGCTCGGCAACCTCCTTATCTACTCCCATACCTTGCAAGCGGTCAACTAAACACGCTCTCGTTGGGTCTCTTCTTTCCATTTCTTGCTTCATCAAGCCTGAAACTTGATGTTCAAGTAGCTGGCGGATGGCATTCATCTCTTCTCTCATTGTTGCCATTTCATCTACTTGCTTAGGCGCAGGCTCAAAGTCATCAGAAAACCCTGTATCTAGGTCATCATCGAAACTCCAAGACTGAGACTGTTGTTGATTTTTTACTTTTGGCTCTGCTCTGAAGCTTTGAGGTGAGGTTGGACGCTCAAAACGCTCTTCAGGAGTTTGGCGAGGTTTAAAAACTTCATCTGTATTAATTCCTGACTGGGAAAACATAGACGCAAGCTCTGGTGAGCGAGGTTTTGGTGCTTGTCTGTCTAACAGTGCTTGTAGACTATCTGCAACTTGGGCTTGAGGCTCTGGTTTGGCACGTTGTGGTTCTGGACGAATAAAGCGAGTTTGCGCAGGCTGAGACTGAGCGGGAATAGTATTTACTTGTGACTGTTCAGCAGGTTTTTCTGGCGCTCTCTCGTTATCCACGGCTGCAACAATTTCTACACCGTCTGCCAATTTCTTGTTTGACATAATAACAGCATCGACACCAAGCTCTTCTTTAACTTCTTTTAATGCTGTACGCATATCTTTGGCGAAAAAACGTTTAATCTTCATGTCACAACCCCTTTATTCCTATTTATTGTCCAACTGAGCTCACAATTTTGATTTGTCTTTCATCTGGTACTTCTTGATATGACATCACTCGAAGACCTGGGATCGTATGTTTGACAAACCTTGAAAGCACACTTCTTAACATACCTGAGGTTAGAAGGATGGATGGGTCGCCTAGCATTTCTTGCGTTTGGTGCGCTTCTCTTAATGATGCTTGAAGTCGCTCCGCAAGGCCTGGCTCAATTCCAGCCCCTTCATCACCCGCGTTCTGAAGTGACTGATGCAACATCTGTTCCAACTCAGGTGCCAATGTTATGACAGGGATTTCATCAGCACCGCCAACGGCGTCTTGAACGATTAATCTACGCAGTGAAATTCGCACTGCAGAGGTTAATACATCAGGGTCTTGACTGCGCGGACCGTATTCAACAAGAGTTTGAACAATCGAACGCATATCACGAATAGCAACCCCTTCATTCAATAGATTTTGAAGTACTTTAACCACTGTTGTAAGAGGTAAAATATCAGGCACTAAACCTTCCACTAGTCGAGGGTGGGATTTAGCAAGCATGTCTAATAGATTCTGAACTTCTTCATGTCCTAGTAGTAATGACGCATTATTTGTTAGCAATTGGCTAATATGAGTTGCGACAACAGTCGCTGCATCTACTACTGTATAGCCTAATGAATGCGCTTCATCTTTTTGCTCAGGCTTAATCCAAACTGCCTCTAAGCCAAAGGCTGGATCCGTAGTTGCTACGCCATTGATTGGGCCAAATACTTGCCCTGGGTTTATAGCTAATTCATCACCATGCTTTAATTCACCATTGCCTGAACCTACCCCCATCAAGGTGATACGATATTCATTTGGATCTAATTCAAGATTATCACGGATGTGAACAGGCGGAACCAAGAAGCCAAGTTCTTGTGAAAGCTTCTTACGAACACCTTTAATGCGGCTTAACAGCTCACCACCTTGCGCCTGATCTACAAGTGGAATTAAACGGTAACCGACTTCTAGGCCTATAACATCGACTGGTTGAACATCATCCCAACCAAGTTCTTTTTGATCTTGTTGTTTAGCTGCAACATCTCCGCCTTTAGCTTCCTGTTGCGCTTGCTCTTCATCAGCTTTCGCTTTTTGCTGTTGAGTGTAATAAGCCAAATAACCAAGGAGCGCACCTAAGCTTAAAAATGCAATATGTGGCATACCCGGCACCAAACCCATCGTGATTAAGATACCAGCAGCAATATAGAGAGACTTCTCATTACCCAATTGAGTTTTAAACTGCTCGCCCATGTTATGAGATTCGTTTTGGCGAGTAACTACGATTGCTGTGCCAATTGAAAGTAACAAAGAAGGGAGCTGTGCAACTAGACCATCTCCAATGGTAAGTAGAGTGTATACTTCCATCGCTCTTGAAAACGATAGGTCGTGTTGGATCATACCAACAAATAAACCACCAATGATATTGATTGCTAAGATTACAATACCTGCTATGGCATCGCCTTTCACGAACTTACTGGCACCATCCATTGAACCATAAAAATCTGCTTCACGTGTTACTTCGTCGCGGCGCTTACGCGCTTCATCCGCACTAATAAAGCCTGCATTTAAATCAGCATCAATTGCCATCTGCTTACCTGGCATTGCATCTAGTGTGAAACGCGCAGATACTTCAGAAATACGCCCAGCACCCTTGGTAATAACCACAAAGTTGATAATAATGAGGATTAAGAAGACAACAAGGCCAACAGCATAATTGCCTCCAATAACCACTGAACCAAACGCTTCAATTACCTTACCCGCAGCATCTCCACCATTATGACCTTCAAGTAACACAACACGAGTACTAGCAACATTTAAGGCTAATCGCATGATAGTTGCAATAAGCAGAACCGCTGGGAACATGCCAAATTCCAATGGTTTCATGGTGTAAACGGTAACGAGTAATACCACCAGTGCCAAAGCAATATTGAAAGAGAATAAGATATCTAAAAGAAATGGAGGTAAAGGCAAAATTACCATGCCCAAAGCCGCAAGCACTAAAAGTGGCGTTCCGACCCCTTTTGCATAGTCTTTTTTATTTTCATTAAAACCTTGTAAAACTGCTTTAAAATCCATAACTTAACAACTACAAAATATTGACACTGGTCTAATAAAGCAATTAGTGAGCCAATAAAGTTATCGTGTTTAATGTTTTACATCGTCAGGGATAGGTAAATTATTACTGAGCTTAGTTGGTCTTCTACCACGACCTTTCTGAAACCGTTTTAGCTGAAATACATACGCTAAGACTTGGGCCACGGCAGTAAAAAGCTGATCAGGGATTTGGTCGCCAACTTCTGTCGTATGATAAAGTGAACGCGTTAAGATCGGAGACTCAACGATAGGAACCTCATTACCTTTTGCTATTTTTCGGATTTGCATTGCTAATTCATCAACACCTTTAGCAAGCACAATCGGCGCTCCCGCTTTTTCAGTATCGTATTTAAGTGCAACTGAATAGTGCGTCGGGTTTGTAACAACCACATCAGCATCAGGCACATCTTGCATCATGCGCCTTTGGGACATTTCTCGCTGCGTTCGACGAATTCGTGCTTTTATCTGTGGATCACCCTCAGAATTTTTGTACTCATCCTTCACTTCTTGTAGAGTCATTTTCAATTGTTTATGGTGATTATAACTTTGGTAAGGCGCATCTATGGCTGAGATGATTATCATTGTGCAACTAAGCGCCAGAAACATCCAAGCCAGAATTTCTAGGGCATGAATGATTGAACTTGGGATCTGTTCAATACTCAAATGCAGAATTTCATAAAAAAACATCTGTATTAATAAAATTGCAAAGCCAGCAACCAATACAAATTTAAGAATAGCTTTCACTAACTCTATAGCAGCTTGCGGTCCCAGCATACGCTTAATCCCCTTCATTGGAGACATTTTACTTGCTTTGGGTGCAGCGGCTTGCCAACTGAAATTAAAACCTCCCAACAAGGTATTTCCAACAATACCTGCGATTGTGATGATAAACACAAACATAGCCATCGGAAAAAATATTTCAGAAAACATTTCCCCCCATACAGAAAACATTTTCGTAGTGTCGTAAGTTTCATTTCGATTCAAAGTTAATCCACGACCCATAATATTATACAGGCCTTTCGCGATTGCAGGCCCATACATCAATAAAGCAATCGCTGAGAAGATCAGCACGAAAGTAGTGCCAAGATCCTTTGAACGCGCAACTTGTCCTTTCTTGCGAGACTCATTTATTTTCTTATCGGTGGGTTCTTCGGTCCTCTCTTGACCAGAATCTTCTGCCATAACTTACACCGAGCATCCAATTAAATCACAAAGTAGTTCTGTCATTTTAAGCCACTGAAATTCATATTGCACAATGAAGTTCCCCAGCGTCGCCCATATAATCATTAAACCTGCAACGAGTGTAAATGCAAAACCAACCGCGAAAATATTCATCTGAGGTGAAGCCCTGGTAATAATACCAAATGAAAGATTAATCACTAACATCGCGGTTAAGGGAGCAAGAGAAAGCGCCAAAGCTGTTGCAAACATCCACCCTCCCCAATTCACGATTTGCCAATAATTATCAATCGACCAAGTAAACTGACCGATAGGAATACTTTCAAAGCTATATAACACCATTTGAATCATCATCAAATGGCCATTAAAAACAAAAAAGAGCAGTGTTGAAAGGATCAAGTAAAACTGACCGACTGCTGGTACACTCAAGCCATTCGCAGGGTCAACAACTGACGCAAAACCCAAGCCGGTTTGCATTGCTAGTATTTGACCTGCAATGATAAATGTATTTAATAGCAGCATTGACGCAAAGCCAATGGCAAAACCTATAATCATCTCTTCTATGACTACCAGTACCATGGCAAAAGAAAATAAGTCAGTAAATTGAGATTTTGGCAGCATAGGCATCGCTGCAAAGGTGATCACAACGCACAATGCTAACTTTATGCGAGTCGGTACACTTTTCGCCCCCAGACCGGCCATAATCATCATCATGCTTGTGACTCTCACTAAAGGAAGGATAAAGTCACTGAGCCACTGTAAAATTACAGCAAAAGTAAATTCCATTTTAACCTGCGATTTCAGGTATTTGCATTATCAGCCCTTGAAAATAGTCCATTAAAACCTGAGTCATCCAATGACCGCCAACAATCAATGCAATTATTGTGATAATCAAACGAGGTAAAAAGCTTAGTGTCTGTTCGTTAATAGAGGTTGCCGCTTGAAACACAGCAACAACTAAGCCCACCATTAAACCGGGAAGTACAATAGCAGCAACGAGTTTGATAACAACAAATAGCGCGTCACTTAATATGTCGACAAAAACTTCTGGTTCCATATTAGACTCCTAGGCCAAAACTTCGAGCAAGCGTCCCCATAACTAACCCCCAACCATCAACAAGAACAAACAGCATGATCTTGAATGGCAACGCAACAATCATGGGCGATAGCATCATCATACCCATGGCCATCAAAACACTGGCAACAACGAGGTCAACAATCAAAAATGGAATGAAAAACATGAAACCAATTATAAATGCGGTTTGTAATTCACTGGTGACAAATGCTGGAATAATAACAACAAATGGCGTGTCTTCAGGGCTATCTAACTTGTCATAACCTGCAATCTTCGCAAAGGTTTCAAGATCTTTTATTCTGGTCTGCGATAGCATAAATGCTTTTATGGGCTCTTTTGCTTGTTCAAGAGCTTGAATCGAAGTCAGCTCTTCATTCAAATATGGTTGCACCGCTCTATCATTAATTTGAGAAAAAATAGGTGCCATGATGAAGAAGGTCAAAAATAACGACATGCCGAGTAAAATTTGGTTCGAAGGAGACTGTTGCAAACCGATCGCTTGTCTTAATATGGCTAAAACAACAATAATACGCGTAAATGAAGTCATCATAATGACAGCAGCAGGTATAAAACTTAAAGCTGTCATTAAAGCCAAAACTTGAAGCGTTACGGAATACTCTTGAGAACCATCAGGATTAGTCGTAACACTTAGCGCTTCAATGCCTTCTGCGCCAGCAAAAGGCGCTAGTAACAAAAGTAATATACCTACACTAAACTTAATCATCTGTTTTATTCTTCTTATTGGCCGGCATCATAAATCGGCTTAACTCTTTAGCAAATGCGGGGGTATTTTGGTCACTCAAGCGGGTTTCAAGCTGGTACAAGTAATTAATGTTTTGAGAAGTGACACCCAGGAGGTGATGCTTGCCATCCAACTCAATTACCATTAATCGCTCTCGATTACCCAAAGGAAAACTTCTTACGACTTTAAAATCTGGACTATTACCAAGGCTTGGGTTTAGCCGCTTTAGAAGAACTGCCATACCTACAATTAAGCCTAACACCAGAAAGAGTGATAGGCTCATCGACACTAAATCACTACTTAGACCAATGTTACTGGACCCAGCAAACGCTGGGGCGGACACTCCGGCAACCCCAAGTATGCTCTTTTTCATCGTAATTTCTTAATGCGTTCAACTTGGCTGATTACATCAGTTAAACGAATACCAAACTTATCATTCACAACAACTACTTCACCATGAGCGATAAGCGTGCCATTTACCAGTACATCTAGAGGTTCACCAGCAACTCTGTCGAGCTCTACCACTGAGCCCTGGTTAAGCTGAAGCAAATTTCGAATATTAATTTTAGAACGACCCACCTCCATAGAAATGGTGACCGGGATATCTAAAATAGTATCAAGTTTACGCTTTTCTTCTGCAGATAAATTTTGAGATGAATCTTGTAGTTCGTCTAGTTCAGCGACTTCAACATCTCCACCGTCATCAGACCCTTCTGCTTCGGCTAACGCTGCAGCCCATTCATCCATAGTATCTTGATCATCGCTCATAACTTAAAACCTAATAGTTAACTTTACCAATCTAAATCCACACCTTCAGATAGGTGTAAATCTTCCTCTAACTCTGCCAACTCTGCATCAGAGTCGAGCTTCTTGCCACCTTTGGTGAAAACATGCAGCTCAGATTTAACAGACTCAGGGCGTTTAATTTTCTCACTAATTTGCAGTGCAACATTATCTCTTGAGCGACCCATTTTCGCTCTAAATGTTGGTAAATCTTCTACAAACACCGTTATATGCTCAGGCATTTCAACTGGAATTACATCTCCAGCTTTGAGACCCATAACTTGCTCTAACGATAAATCTATTTCTAATAACTGCGTAGATATCTCGACTTCGACATCCATAATTTCGTCACGAAGCGCTTTACTCCATCGTAAATCCGTGTCTTCAGTATCAGATTGAACACCAGCATCTAACAGCTCTCGAATTGGCTCTAACATTGAATATGGTAGTGAAATATGGAAGTCACCACCGCCGCCATCTAACTCAATATGGAATGAACTAATAACCACAACTTCTGTAGGACTTACTATGTTAGCCATCGCAGGGTTTACTTCTGAGTCTAGGTACTCAAAAGACACATCCATTACCGGCGCCCATGCTTCTTTATAATCTTCAAAAATGATTTTAAGCAGCATTTGTACGATACGACGTTCAGTTGGGGTGAATTCTCGGCCTTCAATTTTTGCATGGTAACGACCATCACCACCAAAGAAGTTATCTACGAGTATAAAAACTAAACGTGCTTCCATGGTGATGAGCCCTGTCCCTTTTAACGGGCGGAACCTCACCATATTCAAACTTGTTGGCACAAATAAAGTGTGGATATATTCACCGAACTTCAGCATTTGCACGCCATTTATTGATACTTCAGCGGTACGACGCATCATATTAAATAGACTGATCCGCATATGTCTTGCAAATCGTTCATTAACGATTTCAAGAGTAGGCATACGGCCACGTACAATACGATCTTGAGAAGAAAAATCATACTGCAACGCGCCCGCAGAGGACTCGGAGCCCTCTTCAGCTATATCGTCTTCTTCGACCTCATCAACACCATGTAAGAGCGCATCAATTTCGTCTTGGGATAATAAATCGCTCACTTAGCCCTCGCTACTGCATAACAAAGCCGGTGAATAACACACGCTCAATGACTTTACTGCCTTCAACAGCTTCCATTGCGGCTTGAACTTTATCTAGCGCGGTTAAACGAATTGTTTCTTTTCCTGCAGACGTGCTTAGTTCATCTGCTGTCGTGGTTGAAAGCACGCCTAGTAGTGTGCTTTCTATAAGAGGGATGTGCTTCTTTGCAACTTCTTCATTTACGTCACCACGAACAAGTAACTGAACTTTAATTTGTACAATTCGGTCTCGACTTGCACCAGGCACATTGAACACGAAAGGTCTTGGCATAGCGACATATAAGGCGCTACCAATTTCTGCACCTGAAGACTCAGAAACCGATTCTGTGGCAACGGTTTCTTCTGCTAATGTTTCCGCTTGCTCTTCGTCACCTGAAAGAAACAAAAAAGCCCCAACTGCACCCGCAATTAATACAACGGCCGCAGCAATAATTATGATGAGTTTTTTCTTACCGCCGCCCGACTCTTCAATTTCTAAATCAGTTTCTTCTGCCATGCCTAGCCTTCAATTCTTATTTTATCTTAATCAATATTAGCAGCTGTTAAGCGTAGTAATCTATGCCAGATTCACTGCTTGTTGAATTTGTTCTGGTTTGTTCGCTATTTTGCGCTTGTGGCTCCTGATTGGCAAGCTTTGAATGACCAAGTTCTTGAGCTTCATCAGTACCTTGCTCAGATCTTGAACCAGAGTCTTGTTGAATATTACTTTCGCCCAATTGGATCCCTTGTTCTGCGAGCATCTCTTTTAGTTTAGGCATAGATTGCTCTAATGCCTCTTTTGCTTGCTGATTTTGTACCACAAAGTTCACCTGTGCTTGTTCTGCTTCGCTACGTATACGAATTTGCATACTTCCTAACTCAGGCGGATCTAAACGAACTTCAGCTTCTTTATTATTAATAGTTAGCATCGCATTTACTTTGTCATGCAATGCTTTTACAGCATCATTTTTCTGCAAATTAAAGGCTTGAGTAAGGTTAGAATCTAAATTAGCTTTTTGAGCTACGGGTGAGTTTTGCTGAGTCTGAGCTGTGTGCAAGGCACTATCAAATTGCTGCATAGATTGAGAAATATCTAGATCGTGCGTTGATTGAACATTCACTGACTGTGGCTGTTGTATTATAGACTTAAAAATATTCTCTGTTTGAGAGCTCATCTCAGCTTTTCGAACTGACTTATCAAACTGCCCATGGTTAGCCTGTATTACTTCAGAAGCGTCAACCGTGGAAACTTGTTCATGTTTAGATTGCTCAATTGATGTTTGAGCTGCCTCAGATAAGCTCTGCGAAGTGACTTTTGTGCTGTTATAATTTACAGAGTCTACTGTGGGTTTTGTCTGATTTGCAGTATTAGTAAGTGCGTTATTAGATTTTAACTCAGGCTTTTGGTTGTCTTGAGTTTTTAACTCCTGATTCGACTTAAATATTGTCAACGCCTCCTCTGCACGCTTTAACTGCACATCATCTAACTTGCCACTATCAATAGCTTGTTGCAGTGATTGTTGGAGTACTCGCTTTTCTTCATTTGATAGCGACTTAATTTGCTGCTCTAAACCACCTTGGATTGAGCCCGATTTATCTGTCAAATTAGCCATTTTATCATGAGTCATTGTAGTACTTTTTTGAGGCTCAGATGTCTTATCCAAATGGGTCGCTATCTTGGCTTCATTAGAAATAGTTACATTGTCATCTTTTGATTCTTTTAAAAGTTGTTTTGGCTGCGAAGAAGACGCATTTAGCCCTGTATCAAGGTCGGCTGAAGTTTGCTTTACATTACGCTCGGTAGGCTTATGAGTAACACTAGAGTCAACCTTTTCACTATTAGGCACAAGCGCAGACTTTTTATCTGATACCGTCATCGCGTCTTGCACCAGTGCATTGTTTAATTGATTATCACCTTTATTTTTTTGAGCTTTCATAGGTTCCGATAGTCCCTCAACAGATTTACCTGATAAGGTGTTAGTTTTAACCAGCTCAAGTTCATTAGATTCAGACTGTTTTGCCTCTTTACGAGAAGACTGACTTTCTTGGGGTAAATTACTGGCTATAACTGCTTTAGAACTCGTCCCATCTTTCTCTTTAGCTTCATTATTCGCTACACTAACGACTGCTTTTTGTTCGTTCAACATTGAGACTAAATCGGACTTAGAGGATGTTGCTTTCATCGTCTCACCTTCTCCATGACCTAGTCCTGGTGGCGAAATTTTATCAATCTTTTTTTCTAACTCAGTTGGTACCTTTTCTTTACTGCCGTCAAATTGAGAGAATACATCTTTTAAAGCCTTAGGTACTGGCGCTAAATGTTGCTTTACATCTGTTGTTTGAGAATTAGAAGCCTGTATCTGAGCAAGTAATTTATCGGAAGTTGAAGGCTCAGCTTGTGGATTTGAATAGGCAGAAGTTTGCGTTGAGAAAGTTGTATTTTGCTGTACATTTTGTCGCGGCTCATTGATGTTTTTAACTTCGTTTTCATCGGAAACTTTCTCGGGGGCATTTTGACTCTGCGAATTGTCAGATACACCAACACTCCGATGCAAATATGTATTTACATCATTGTTAGCTTCCTTTGTTGTACTTAACTGGTTAAGGTCTTGATTGCCTTGAGCAGAATTCGTACTAGAGTTAGATTGTTCAAGATGATTGTTCAACGACGGCTTTGGTTCTGACCCTTGAGTGTCAACCGCATCAACTTCATCTCCCTTATTGGTTTTGTCACCTTGAGGACTTTCTTGCTTTGGCGATGAGAATGACTTTTTATCTTCGCTATGTATTTGTTGTTCTATATCACTATTTCTAGCAGATGTTTTTTCTGCACGCTCTAATTCAGAATAAAAAGCACTTTTATCAGCTTGTTCTTTTTCGCTGGCAAATCTTGCTTTTTCAGCTTGGCTCAATTTTAGATCCACTTCTAAATTTAAATTAAGCATATCTACACCTTTTTAGAGCGGCAACACTAAGCCGCATTAGTATTAATTTCTATAATCTATATAAATAAAGCAATATTTAAGCCAAACTAGCTTGCAATACGTCTCATGAATATATTTGTAGCAAACTCATCTAGCACTTTTTGTTCTGCTTTATTTTCTTTTACTTGCTTTTCAATTGCTTTCTTTTCAATCAACTTAGCAATGGCCTTAGTTTTAGCTTGCTGCGCTAACCACAGCTTTCGCCGCTGCTCTTCAACTTGCTTCGCAGTTCTTACTGTCGTCGCTTGCTGATTTATCGCCTCTTCAATTTTATTAATGAAAGAATTGTATTGTTTGATACTTTCACAGCTCATACCTTGTTTGGCTCTGTTATGAAGTTGTTGGCTATACTCCAATCGAAAGTCGTTTAGGCCCTGAAGTTTTTGTTGGTTACTGACAAAGTTTTGCTGCGCTTGCACATAATTAATGCGCAAGTTCTCTTCTTTATCGGTCTCAAGTTTAAGTAATAAGTCTAATTTATTTTTCGCCATCAGCCTTGTCCTAATAACTGCGCAAGGCCTTGTAAGCACTCGTCATAGCGCAATACATCTTTCATACCTTGCTGCAAAAAGCCATTCACTTGCGGCATCATTTGTATAGCTTGATCTAACATAGGGTCACTTCCCTGTTGATAGGCGCCTAGTGTGATCATGTCTTTATTTTGCTGATACATCGAGTAAACCTGTTTGAGTACTCGTGCTTGCTGCATATGTGGCTCAGAAACCACTTGTGGCATAACACGACTAATGGACTTTTCAATGTCTATCGCTGGGTAATGGCCGCTATCAGCCAGCTCACGAGATAAAACAATGTGACCGTCTAGGATTGCACGTGCGGAATCAGCAATAGGATCTTGCATATCATCACCTTCACTTAAAACAGTGAAGAATGCCGTGATAGAGCCTTGCCCTTCACCTCCATTACCTGCCCGCTCCACCAGCGCAGGGAGTTTTGCAAATACTGAAGGCGGGTAGCCTTTAGTAGCTGGCGGCTCACCAACTGCCAGTGCTATTTCACGCTGTGCCATAGCATAACGCGTCACTGAATCTAACAGTAATAAGACATTTAACCCTTGATCTCGAAAATACTCTGCAATAGTCACTGCACTCTCGCAGCCTTTTAAACGCATTAAAGGGGATGCATCCGCAGGAGCTGCAACCACAACCGAGCGACGTCTACCTTCAGGACCTAAGATTTCATCAATAAACTCTTTTACTTCGCGGCCACGCTCACCAACAAGACCAACGACAATGACATCCGCCTCACTACCACGAGTCATCATGCCAAGTAAAACTGATTTACCCACACCACTACCGGCAAATAGTCCCATACGCTGACCCTGCCCAACGGTAATTATTGAGTTAATTGCGCGCACACCCACATCCATAGGTTGGCTGATTGGGCGTCTTGCCAGAGGGTTTATTGGGTCTTGAGCAAATTTGAGGTAGTGCTCTGCCTCAATGGCACCTAATCCATCTAATGGTCTACCAAGGCCATCAACAACTCGCCCTAGTAAGCACATACCAACTGGTAAGCCAGTTTCATTTAATTGGGGGATCACTCGGGCACCTGGTAATACGCCAGAAATGTGATCGTTTGGCATGAGATAAAGTGTATCGCCGTTGAAGCCAATCACTTCGGCATCGACAAAGCCGCGAATGGTTTCGATTTTACATTGACTGCCAACAGGAGCACTCAAACCTCGCGCTTCGAGGGTTAACCCCACAACGCGAGTCAAGCTGCCGGCGACGGGCGTAGCAAATGGCTTAATGTGTTTTTGATAGCGTGTTAGACGCTCGGCTAAAGGACTCTCGACACTCATGCATGATAATTACTGGTATTAGATACCACTATCATGCAAGAACTTCTCCATAATTTCATTTATACGAGTTTTAAGTGTCATATCTATTGAAGATTGGGCTGTTTTTACTTCACAACCTCCTCTTTCTAGCGTTGGCTCAGCTACTAATTGCCAGTGTTGTTGTTGCAGATGCTCAGCTCCATACGCTTCTTCTACTAAGCTCAAATCTTCAGGGTTTAAATGTATTTTTACTGCCTGCTCACCCATAGGTAGAGCATCTATAGATTTCTTAAGTGCCACTAAGATAAGTTCTGGATTAGTTTGTAATTCTTTAAACACAACTTGCTCCGCCAATAATTTGGCAAGGTGAACAAGTTGCTTCTCTACTGATTCATCTACTTTATTTAGAGGCGCTGCCATACCTTCTATTAACTGACTTAAATATTGCAGCTTTTCTTCAATCAGAGGTTTAACATCGTTTAAGCCTTGCTCTTTGCCTATCTCGATGCCTTCTTTATAACCGGCTTCTTTTCCCTCAGTAACCCCTTTATCGAATCCTTCTATATAACCTTGTTCGTGACCTTGTTTAATGCCCTCTTCATAAGCATCTTGGCGGATTTGCTCGAGCTCTTCGAGAGTAAGTGTTGGAAACTCCTCAGGCTCTTGAGTTTCAGGTTCACCTTCATGAGCATGTTGCTTTTGATAAACTTGCTCTAGTGGTTGGCCAAACGCTGTTGAGCGCCCAGAAAATTTAGTTGGATCTTCACTAACATCTGGGATTGGCCAGCTTTTTAACAATTCATCAATGGCTTCGCCTTCAACTGGCCTGCCTTTATAAAACTTTTTATCACTCATTGATTACAAGAACTCTTCACCGCCGCCGCCACCCAACATAATTTCACCTGAATCAGCTAGACGACGAGCTGTAGACAAGATCTCTTTCTGCGCAGCTTCTACTTCACTAATACGCACTGGTGGCATTGCTTCAAGGTCATCAGCCATCATCTCTGCAGCACGTTTAGACATATTCGCTAAGATCTTATCTTTCAGAGCATCGTCAGTACCTTTAATTGCTTTCATCAATACATCTTGTTGTACTTCACGAAGAATTGCTTGAATGCCGCGATCTTCGACATCCATCAGGTTCTCAAATACAAACATCAGATCTTGAATTTGTTGTGACATCTCTTCATCGTGCTCACGGATTGAATCCATTAACTGACCTTCAACATTGGTGTCTAGGTAGTTCATAATATCTGCTGCTGCTTTTAAGCCGCCCATTTTCGCAGCCTGCGCACCGGCTTGACCTGCGAACTGTTTCTCCATTATCTCATTTAGCTCTTGTAGTGCTGCTGGCTGAACTTCTTCTAAGTTCGCAATACGCATAGTCAAATCTAGGCGGACTTTTTCAGGGAATTGCGACAAAATTTCGGCGGACTGTTCTGGCTCTAAATAACTTAATACGATGGTTTGGATCTGCGGGTGCTCGTTACGAATAATATTGGCAACTTGCTTTGAGTCCATCCATTTCAATGAATCTAGACCTTTCGCTCCAGAACCCATGACAATTTGGTCAATTAGGCTTGCCGCTTTATCTTCACCAAGTGCGGCCGTAAGTGCTTTTTTAATAAAGTCTTCAGATTGGAAACCTATTGTACTGAAGCTTTGGATCTGCTCAATAAAGAGGTTATGAACCGCACTGATCTTAGCTTGTGAAAGGTCGTCTAAGGCTGCCATAGCCATACCCACCTTCTGCACTTGCTTTGGCTCAAGATGCTTTAAAATTTGTGCAGCATCTTCTTCTGTTAAGCTCAGTAATAAGATGGCGGCTTTATCAACCCCATCAAGCTTCTCAACATCAAAAGCTGCTGGGAGCTGTTTTTGTTCTTCTTCGTTACTCATCTTCCGTTAACCACGCTTTCACAACTTGTGATGATAATTCTGGTTCATTGGCTACAAGCGCTCTTACTGCTTTCAGTAAGTCTTCGTCGCCGTGTAAGTCTGGTAATTGTAAAGTACCATCTGATGAGAAGCCAACTGCTGATGAATCAAACTCATTATTCAGCATATCTAACGTGCTATCACCTAAGTCTACGCCGGTTGTTAACGCATCTTCATCAAAGTCTTCTAGTGTGTCATCTGGGTCAATCAGGCGTTTCAGCATCGGACGAACAACTGCCAGAATAAGCACGATAATAACCAATGCACCAAGCGCAAGACGGATTGTTTTCATAAACCAATCTTGTTCCCACAGTGGCAGATCTGCTTGTTCAATAATATCTTCACGAACAAATGGAACGGTTACAACTTCTAATGCATCGCCACGTTGCATATCAAAACCCACACCACCTTGAAGTAGACGACGAATATTCATTAATTCTTCTTGGCTTCGAGGTGCCATCGTCATATTACCTTCTGCATCAGGTTTTGGTAGATAATCCACTGCCACAGACACACTGATGCGACGAATAACCCCTGTTTGCTGACGTTTGTGGCTAATAGTTGTATCTAATTCATAGTTACGGGTGGCTTCTTTTTGTGAGCGAGTAGGTGAGGAACCTTGAGCATTACTGCCATTGGCGATTTCAGGTATGTTTGAGTTAACCGGAGGCTGGTTTGTAAGTGCACCAGGAATACCAGCTGTAATACCACCAATATTGCTTTCTTCGAACGTGGTTTCACTGCGTACAGCAGGCAGATCAGGATTATAACGCTTTTGCGTCTCTTCAACTGCACTGAAATCCATGGTTAGATCTACTTGAGCGGTGTATTTACCTAAACCCACAACAGGAATAAGAATACTATCAATCTTTTCTAAATATTCTTGTTCGCGCTTACGCTCAATCTCATATTCTTTTCGAGAGCGTGCTGCTAAAGAATCTTGTGAACCTGAGTTTAATAAACGTCCATTTTGGTCTGTTACAGTTACTCGCGCAGGCTCTAAACCTTGAACTGCCGAAGCAACGATATCTACAATCGAATCAACTTCTTCACCGCCAAGCGTTCTACCACGCTTTAAAGTGATAACCACGGTAGCAGAAGGCTTCTTTTCGCGACGCGCAAATACATTTTCTTTAGGTATAGCTAACAGTACTTTGGCACGGTTAATATCTTGCAGTTCTTCAATGGTACGAGCTAGTTGTTGCTCTCGGCTATGCTTAAGGCGCTCTCGCTCTAGGCGTTGGCTCACACCAAAGCCCATGTCTTGCATCAGAATATCTGTGCCAGAGCTTGGAGCTTGCGTGAAACCATCACGGGCCATTTGTAGTTTTATGGTTTGGTAATCGGTTTCGGCAACCATGATGGTGTTGCCTTCGAGCTCATAATCAATTTTTTGAGCATCTAGAAAGTCTAGAGTCTGGACTAACTCTTCGGTTGGGTACTGGCCCAGTGGACGCATATCAGGTTGGCGCGCCCAAATGATGATCGCGATTGCAATGGCCAAACAAATAGCTAAAGCAATAATAATAGTCACCTGGCGAAGCATATCAACGCCACTTAATGCGCTTAAATATCCCGACTTTTGCTCTTGCTGCTCTTCAGAGCCAGCGCCAGCAGTGCCATCGGTTAAGGTCAGATCGGTTGATTGATTCGTTGCCACGGTGCTACTCCACTACCCAGATTAAACTGGCATATTCATGATTTCTTTATAAGATTCTACAAGTTTATTTCTAACTTGTACCGTTGCTTCGAAAGCCACTGATGATTTTTGTGATGCTATCATGACTTCGGCAAGTGAAACACTTCTATCACCCATCTCTAGCGCCGTTACTTTTGATTTAGCATCTTTTTGTAAACCATTTACCGTATTGATTGCGTCTGACAGCAAATCGCCAAATTGCGCAGAAGAAGTCGCCGCGGTTTTTTGCACTGCAACTTCATTGGTTTTAATGGTATTTCTCGTTGCCTCTACTGCAAGAGACTGCATTTCTTGATAAAGAGAGTTTGGTTGGATTTTCATAACACCCACTCCAATAAAAACATATAACTTGTATAAGCACAAAACATGCCAAAAATTAAATCTTTATTTTCAGTGTGTTAAGGTGTTTTTATGTGAGTCGACTTTTTGACAACAATACCAATGCTTTTAATTGAGCGATCTATTTTGAGGATTGATATAATAAAGAGGCCAAGGTTTTGGCCTCTTATAGAATAGAGAAGTTATGCTGGTAAAAGGATCCCCATATCGCGCATTTTAGCGAGTTTATAACGTAAAGTTCTTGGACTCATACCCAGTACCTCAGCAACGTCTTTACGCTTACCATTGCACTTATGTAGCGTATCTAAAATAATTTGATGCTCTTTATCTTGTAAAGTCGCTTTATAATTTGCAGCATCATAACTTTCTATGTCACTGATTACAGGCTCAACCTGTCGCGCCTGTTGTTCCACATTTATCTGTGGTGACACTTCCGTATTCGTTGTTCTTGTAATTACTAAACTTGGTTGATAGTTTTCGATAAAAATATCTTCACCATGTACAGTATCGCCTTGCTGCAAAATCAAAGCACGTTGAACAACATTATCAAGCTCTCTGACATTACCAGGCCAAGAATGTGATAATAACTTTTGCTTTGCACTATCACTTAATTGCACTGCTGGCTTACCTGCTTTGCTGGTATGTCTTGCTAACAAGTGCTCAGCTAACACTACGATATCACCTGGGCGCTCATTCAGTGGCAGCCACATCAGAGGAAAAACATTCAAGCGGTAATATAAATCTTCTCTGAACTTACCTTCAGCCACCGCTTCTTTAAGTTCACGGTTACTGGTCGCCAAAACTCTGACGTCTAAGTCGATGGTTTTTCTGCCACCAAGTCGCTCAACTTCTCGCTCTTGCAACACGCGAAGTAGCTTTGCTTGTAAACCTAAATCCATTTCGGTGATTTCATCCAATAAAATGGTGCCTTTTTGTGCTTGTTCGAATTTACCCGGACATGCTTGAATAGCTCCTGTGAACGCACCTTTTTCATACCCAAACAAAGTAGCTTCGAGCATATTTTCAGGAATAGCCGCACAATTGATGGCTACAAAGGCTTCATCTTTGCGTTCTGATTTATCGTGAATGAATCGAGCCAATACTTCTTTACCCGAACCACTTGGCCCTAGCACCATAACGCTAGCATCAGATTTCGCCACTTTATTAGCAAGTTCAAGTAATTGAAGACTTTGTGGATCAGCAACCACCGGGCCCTCTGTTTCTTTTTCTTTTGCTGGCATGTAACGGCTAACCATATTTAGCAGCACTTCAGGCGCAAACGGTTTTGCCATATAGTCAATGGCACCTAAACGCATCGCCTCAACCGCATCATCAATGGTTGCGTAAGCCGTCATCATCAGTACAGGCAAGTCAGGATAATTGAGCTTTATGGTTTTGAGTAAATCTAAACCACTCATTGTGCCCATTTGCACATCACTCACCACAATCGAGAAGGTTTGTTTTTTCAAAAGCATGACCGCTTCTTCGGCAGAACTCGCCTCAACCGTATCAAAACCTGAAAGTTGAAGTGTATCTATTAACGCTTCTCTTAACCCTGCATCATCTTCAACGACTAAAATTGAATGACTCATACAACCTCCAATTGCTCTGTACTGAATGAAATCGGCAGTAATAAACTAAAACACGCACCGCCTTGCTCATTATTGGTTACTTCTACTTTACCTTTGTGTGAGTTAGCTACTGAGCTAACAACCGCTAAACCTAGGCCCGTGCCTTGGCTTTTTGTAGTAAAGAAAGGTTCAAATATTTTTTCTGACAGCGCTAAATCGACGCCGGGACCATTGTCAGACACTGAAATTCTCACTCTGTCTGACTCTTCATCACGCGCTGCACTTAATGTGATGTGGGCATTTTTGCCAATCACTTGAATACTGTTGTGAATTAAGTTTTGGATGGCACTGGCGAGCGCTGTTTTATTACCTAAAATCTCAATGTCTGGTTCTGGTAAATTTACTTCAAGCTCACTGCTATTCATCGCCACCATGGCATCTGCACCCGCTTTCACTTCACTAAGCAGTTGCTGCATAGACACTTTTTCGATCACTTGCTGCTCACCGCTTTTTGCAAACAACAACATATCGTTTACTTGCGATTCGAGATCTTTCAATCTAGACATCAGCTTTTCATGAAAACGTGAACGAGATGCTTCAGGCACTTTATTACTACCTAAATTGGCGGCATATAGCATAGCTGCCGAAAGTGGCGTTCTTACTTGGTGGGCAAGCGATGCAACCATTTTACCTAGAGAGCTTAAACGCTGCATATGTGCCATACGTTTCTGTAAACGACGGGTTTCTGTTAGGTCGGTCATTAAAATTAATTGACCCGGCTCTGGTGCAAGTGCAGTAATATCAAGCTTGATCAAACGACCGTCTCGCAATGACACTTCGTGTCCATCGTCTTGTTGAGGGCTAAAAGAGCGCTGAATGATATTAAACCATTTTTCACCTTCTAGCGGCTCGCCCAACATATCAATGGCAATTTGATTTGCTTTTGCAATCATACCTTGACCATCGAGTACCACAACGCCGGCAGGCATAGTATCAACTAGGTGACTTAACCAACTTGCTTGTTGACGTAAGTCGCTTAATTCCCCCACATAAGCCTCCTGCAGTAAACATGGGTTAAACTCCAAATCAGGTTGACGACTTAGAGGCGTTACTGGAGATAAATGTGATGCCTGGGCTAATTGTGCTAGTGCCATAACGTTAATCTCAAAACTTTAAACTAACCGAATAAAGCAGATTGCGTGCCAAAAACTAAAAGTTCAATATTTTCAATAGCTAAGATAAATTTTAAACTCAATTTATATAGTGTTACATTTTTGACACTGTTTTTTTATACAGCCTTATATATACTCTTTTTATACTTATACCAATCCTCTTAATTAAGTGATCTATTTTGAGGTAAGTAAAATTTGTCGATAGCACCGCTCACGCGTCCTGCTATCGCTGAGGTACCTACTTCCATGTAGGCAAGGTGAAATTTTGCTATTTAGTTGTTTTAAATAAGAAATTTTTAACAAAGCTAGCATCAGTTTTAGTCCCTCAGAATAATTAAGTATTATTGAGGATTGGTTTCAACCAACAGAGATAAAAAAATGTGCACACGCTGCCTTTGGCTAGACGAAACTAAACCAGATTACGTTGCTTATCACGATGAAGAATGGGGCATCCCTGTATTTGACGATCAAAAGCTTTTCGAGTTTATCACCCTTGAATCAGCGCAAGCAGGGCTGAGTTGGTACACTATTTTAAAAAAGCGCGATGGCTACAGAGCTGCTTTCAAAAATTTCGAAGTCAATAAAGTTGCAGCTATGACAGATGAAGATATAGAAAGTTTAATGGCTGATCCAAGCATTGTTCGCAATAAATTAAAAATTGCCGCGACTATCAACAATGCCAAGGCATTTATAAAGATACAGCAAGAGTTTGGTAGCTTCGCGAAATACCAATGGCAGTTTGTTAACAATAAGCCGATCGTGAATCAAATACATAGCAGAAACGATTACCCTGCCACCAGCGAGATCAGTGAAAAGTTTGCCAAAGATTTAAAGAAACGCGGGTTTAAATTTTTAGGCCCAACCACGGTATACGCGCATATGCAGGCATGTGGCATGGTCAACGACCACGATAACGCCTGTTTTCGAAAGCAAGAAGTCATTGATTCATACTGCGATAAAGACTTTGCAAAAGAACTTATGTAAAAGATAGAAGATTTAAGAAAATAAGAAAGCGCGTATTAAACGCGCTTTTTACTATAGTTCACTGGCTAAGTTGCCAATCTCAATTATTAGTTGGTCAATCTTTATTTAAATTGTACTTTTTCATTTTCTCTACGAGTGTGGTACGACGCACTCCTAAAATCTCAGCTGCACGGGCCACCACATAATCATTTCGCTCTAATGCTTGCGTAATTAAACTTACTTCAAGCTCAGCCAAGTATTCTTTTAACTCAATACCTTCATCTGGCAACAGACCAAACTGATTTGCAGAGTCATTAAACCCTGAGTCAAATTCAATCGACTCTTCATCATAGTCGCTAAAGCCACTACTAAATAGCTCGTTAAATGCATCTTTTTCAAGTAACTCTTCAGGATACTCAGGTTCAAATGCTTCAACTTCTATATGTCTATATTTAGTCGGTAAATCAGTGACGTCGACCACCTTTTCAGGGAACATGATCACCATACGCTCAACAAGGTTAGCCAGCTCTCGAATGTTACCAGGCCAAGGGTGAGCCTTTAAGCTCTCAATTGCACGCTCTGTAAACTTAGCTGTGCTTCCGCTTTGTTCGTGCACGCGACGCATAAGCTCGTTTAACAGCAGTGGAATATCATCTGCTCGCTCATGTAAAGAAGGATTTTCGATTGGGAAAACATTTAACCGGTAAAATAAGTCTTCACGAAACTTACCGTCTTCTATCATGGTTTCTAAATTTCTGTGAGTGGCAGCAATGATTCGAACATCGGCCTGAATTGCTTTTGTGCCACCCACTCGCTCATAACTGCGCTCTTGTAATACCCTCAGCAATTTAACTTGCATCTGTAGCGGCATGTCACCTATTTCATCTAAAAATAAGGTACCACCTTGAGCGAGTTCAAAGCGGCCTTTTCGTGCAGAAATCGCCCCAGTAAATGCACCTTTCTCATGACCAAATAATTCGCTCTCTAATAAGTCACCTGGAATAGCGCCACAGTTAACTGGCACAAATGGCCCAGAGTTTCTTTTGGATAACAGATGAACATTGCGTGCAACGACTTCTTTACCTGTCCCTGATTCACCTAAAATCAATACGTTGGCATCAGTTTTAGCCACTTGTGAAATTAAAAAACGAACCTGCTTAACCGCTTCAGTTTCACCAACTAGTCCATCGAAACTCTTGCCTGCTGTGGCATCGGCTTTGTTAGGTAGCATTCGAAGATATTGCTGAGCATCATGCAGTAATTGCATGGTCACATCATGAATAAATGGCTCTGAAATTAAGCCAATAACATTTGCGAGATCTAAAAGTGGTTTGAGTGTTTCTCCTATCAATAGGAAAGGAGTCGCAGGAGAAGCTTTAATAACTTGTTCGTGATCAAGCTCTGCAAGGGCACCGAGGACGACTATGGCATCTTTGGTCTTAGACATTTCTTTCTGAAATTCACTTTCAGAAACCATTTGCGCAGGTTGCCCTACAAAGTTGAGAGCAGCTGATAAACCATTCGCGCGATTATTATTGTTATCTAAGATTAAAACCATTTAAGGAGTCCAATGCTTCTATCAATGTGACTTAATAAAAGATTGTAAGGGAGTATGTCAGGGATGCAATACCTAAGTGGCAAGTTTTTGACTCAATCGCCAAAAAAATGCCACTGATTATGAGGTATATCAATACTTTTGTATTGATATACCTCAAAGGGTTATAGAAGACCTAAAACTGAAGAGGCAGACTGATTAGCCTGACCGCGCAATGCAATCGACGCTTGAGACAAAATATCATTGGCAATTTGCTGCGAAGCAGCCTGTGCATAATCCGTGTCTTGGATACGGCTTTGGCTTTCAGCTATATTTGATTGCTGTGTACCTAGGTTACGAATTGTACTGCTTAAGGTATTCTCAAACGCGCCAAATTCAGCTCGCTGACTATTAAGACTTTCTGATACATCGTCAGCAGCTGTAATAGCTGCTTGTGCACCCGCTTGAGTAGAGATATCAACACTCAGAATTGCATTAGCAAAACTACCATCTGAAGCATTAAAACTTTGCGTTGTATTAGCGTCTGGGCCTACTTGAAAACTCGTGTCTTCACCATTAAAGATGGCTTTACCACCAAACGTTGTATTTTCGAAAGTTTCTGTTATTTGAGTCTGCAGTTGACTCACTTCATCTTGGAGCGCTTGTCTATCTGAACCAGTGAGTACACCACTACCCGCCTGAATAGATAATTCTCTAATACGCGAGACAGCATCCCCGACACCCGACAATGCAGAATCAGCTGTCTGAGAAAGAGAAATGCCATCGTAAGCATTTCTTATAGACTGGTTATACCCTTCCTGCTGTGAGGTAAGCCGATTAATAATTTGCAGTGCAGCGGCATCATCTGCAGCTGAATTGACTTTTTTGCCTGTTGCCAACTGCTGATTTAGCTTGTTGGCAGTTTGCTCCGTTTTATTGAAAAAACCAGCACTCGGTGAATTAATTTGCATAACTCCTCCCCATCTTAGGTGCTATTGCTTATACAAATACTACGCCGAAGCGCTCAAAAAGTCACCTGACCATACAAAATAAGTCACTTGCTTTGGCACAAATACTGCAATTTTGCGAAAGGTGATATAAAGTATTGAGTAATAGCTTTTTTTAGGCGTATTTTTGCAATTCATACCTCATACCTTATTCTATGAGTGTAAAGAAAAGATTGCACCTTTTGGTGGATAACTATGTTCGATAACAAAACCATTTTAATAACCGGCGGAACAGGGTCATTTGGTAAAAAGTATGTGAAAACATTACTTGAGCGCTATAACCCTAAGAAAATTATTATTTTTTCAAGGGATGAATTAAAGCAATTTGAAATGCAGCAAGACTATAATGGTGACTGCATGCGTTATTTTATTGGTGACGTTAGAGATAAAGACCGACTCAAAAGAGCAATGAGAGGCGTAGACTTTGTTATCCACGCGGCTGCGCTGAAGCAAGTACCTGCTGCAGAATATAATCCAATGGAGTGCATCAAAACTAACATAAATGGTGCAGAAAATGTTATTGAGGCTGCACTCGATAACAACGTTGAAAAAGTCATCGCTCTGTCTACAGATAAGGCTGCAAATCCAATTAACTTATATGGCGCTACAAAACTTGCTTCAGATAAGTTATTTGTTGCAGCCAATAACATTGCTGGCGGCCATAAAACAACCTTTTCTGTTGTTCGATATGGTAACGTCGTGTGCTCTCGAGGTTCTGTTGTCCCTGTTTTTCAAAAGTTCATTGATGAGGGAAAAGATCATATCCCTATTACTCATGAAGAGATGACTCGCTTTTGGATTAGCCTTCAACAAGGGGTCGACTTTGTTCTCAAAAACTTTGAGCGTATGCTCGGTGGAGAAATATTTGTACCAAAAATCCCATCTATCAGAATTACCGATTTAGCCACTGCAATGGCACCTAATTTACCGCAAAAAATAATCGGCATTCGCCCTGGTGAAAAATTGCATGAAGTCATGTGCCCATCGGATCTTAGTTTTGATACCTTTGAATTTGACGACCACTTTGTCATTGCACCAGGAATAAAATTCAGTAGCCGAACAAATGCCTTCGATACAAATGCTCTAGATGAAAAAGGAACAAAAGTTGCTCCTGGCTATGAATATAACTCTTTAGACAACCCTGAGTATTTAACACTTGAAGAAATAAAAGAGTTTAATAGTAAGGCGATTCAATGATCCCCTATGGCAAACAACATATAGATCAAGATGATATTAACGCTGTAGTTGAAGTACTAAATTCAGATTACTTAACACAAGGCCCTAGGGTGCCGCAGTTTGAAGGAAAAGTAGCTGAATATTGTAACGCCAAGTATGCTGTAGCAGTAAATAGTGCTACTTCGGCTTTACATATAGCCTGTTTAGCTCTCGGAGTAGGTGAAGGTGATATTGTTTGGACTTCGCCCAATTCATTTGTTGCTTCATCAAACTGCGCGCTTTATTGTGGTGCTCAAGTTGATTTCGTCGATATTAATCCAAGAAATGGAAATTTATGCACTTCGGCTTTAGAACAAAAACTAAAGACAGCTAATATTAATAATTGTCTACCTAAAGTTATTATTCCTGTTCACTTTTCAGGCCAGCCCTGCGATATGGAAGCCATCTCAAAACTCGCAAATAAATACGATATTAAAATTATTGAAGATGCTTCTCATGCTATTGGCGCTGAATATCAGAATAATAAGGTAGGCAGTTGCCAATACTCTGATATTTGTATTTTTAGTTTTCATCCAGTCAAGATAATTACTTCTGCGGAAGGGGGCATAGCTTTAACTAATAACAATGCCCTTGCTAATGTAATGAAAAAACTTAGAAGTCATGGCGTCACCAGTGATGTTAAAGAGTTCACTGAATCGAGTCATGGACCTTGGTATTATCAACAGCAAATGCTCGGTTTTAATTACAGAATGAGTGATTTACATGCCGCCATCGGGATCACTCAACTCAGCAAACTTGATGATTTTGTCCTGAAGCGAAATCTTCAAGCTAAGAAATATATAGATAAGCTGATAGATCTACCCGTTACCCCTTTAGAAGTATCTGATGCCGTTTTATCTTCCTATCACTTGTTTATTATTCTTATAGATAAATCTTGTTGCGTGCCCAAGAAGCATATTGTAGAGCTATTGCGTAAAGAAGGTATTTTTGCGCATGTACACTATATACCTATTTATAAACAGCCTTTTTATAAAAAATTAGGGTTTTCTGAAACGTATTGCGATTATGCTGAACAGTATTATGAACAAGCTATCACGCTGCCGCTTTACCCCCAGATGACCGAAGAACAACAAAATAAAGTTATTGGCTCATTAAAGAAAGTGCTTAATACAACCGATAGTATTTAAAGAACTTATTAAAAGCTTTGTAAAAGCCGCAGTTTTAAGGCACTTAATACAATGACAATAAATGCATTTGTCCAAGCAAGAATGAACTCCAGAAGATTACCTGGTAAGGTTTTAAAACCTATTTTAAGTCGACCTATGTTGAGCTTATTACTAGAAAGGCTTCGTAAATGTCAGCACATTGATAATATAGTCATTCTCACAAGCGAGGAGGAATCTGACGATGAAATAGCAGATTTCTGCCGCACCGAAAATGTTGCACTATTTCGTGGAAGTTTAAATAATGTACTGAATAGATTTACTTCTGCCCTTGAAAAACATCCATGTAAACATGTTGTGCGTATCACTGCAGACTGCCCATTAATCGATCACCGAATAATTGATCAGGTTATTCAACTTCACTTGAATGATAAGAATGATTATACGAATAATTGTGACACCCCTTCTTTCCCTCATGGTTTAGATACTGAAATAATTAAAGCTGATGTCTTACAATCAATTGAGTTACAACAACTTAAGCCTTCTGATAAAGAGCATGTAACTTTGTTCGTAAGAACCCACAATGAACAGTTCAAGCTCGGCTTACTCAAAAATGAGATTGACTACTCAGCATATAGACTCACCGTTGATGAACAAGAAGATTTAAGTGTCGTCACCGCCGTATTTGAAGCTCTTTATAACAAGGATGCTGACTTTGATTACCTTCAAGCAATTGAGTTTCTAGATGCAAACCCGAAGCTCAAACTTTTAAATGCTAAGTATGAAAGAAATGAAGGCCTCAAGTACTCGCTCGAGCTAGAACAAAGCGTTAGTACTTAACTCAAAGTTCATGATGAAATGAAGATTTTATTTAGATTAGATGCCAATAAACAAATCGGTGCTGGACACTTTGAAAGGTGTTTTGCTATTGCCAAAGGCATGCAAGCAACTCATAAAACAAGTAACTTGTCTATCGTATTTGCGTGTTCTTTACTTCCAAAAAAGTATAAAGATAGGTTACAAGACTCGGGAATTAAATACATCCCTCTACCTGTTTTACAAACTCAATCTGAAGACGCAATATACTTAAAAAACCAGCTTGAGGCTAAAGTTGATTTATTATGTGTAGACCATTATTCACTTGCCGATGAGTGGGAGTCAAGCATTCGAGAGAAATGTAAAAAGTTGCTTGTAATTGATGACTTAGCAAACAGAAAGCATGGCGACATAGACTTCTTATTAGATCAGACTTTTAATCGCACCGAAGCCGCTTACTATGATTTCGTATCCCAAAAAACAACTTTTTTACTTGGTTCACCCTATGCCCTTTTGCGGCAAGAATTTTACACGATACGAAATTCAAAACGACCTTCAAAGCGTTCTATAGCCCCCCCCCGCAAGATAGTGCTCGCGTTAGGTGCAATGAACCACGCTGGCAGCACAAATATACTTGTAGAATTTTTAGCCACACTGAGAAAGTCTTATAATTTATCTTTTTCAGTCACAATATTATTAAGCTCTCAAGCTAATGAGCTATCCAGCTTAAAAGAGAGCATAAAAAAGCTGCCTTACATAACTTTAAAAGAAGATTGTACGAATGTTGGAGTTGTATACTCCGAGGCAGACCTTGCAATTGGTGCCTGCGGCACATCAAGTTGGGAAAGGTGCGCGCTAGGGTTACCCTCTTTGACAGTGACTTTAGCAGATAACCAAAATGAAATTGCTCGCCAACTCGATGAGTATGGTGCTCACTTATATCTTGGTCACATTAAGGACATGACTTTTTCGGCTTTTGAAAATGCGTTTATGATGCTTTCGCAAACCCCCTCTCTGCTAGAAGAAATGTCAAAAAAAGCCTTGCAAATATGCGATGGTAAGGGCGTCGCTAATCTAATTAGAAAAGTTGGGGTTGCAAACATATTTTTAAAAAAAGCAACAACTCAGGATATTAAAACTGTCTTTAAATGGCAATCAAACCCCGTCATTAGGCAGTTTTCAAGAAACCCGAACCCTATCTCGTGGTCAGAACATCAAAAATGGATGAAAGCAGCTCTTAAATCAAATACAAGGCACATATATATTATCCGCAGTAAAACACATTTAGACGATCTTTCTGTCGGTATGCTAAGGCTTGATGAGCATCTAGATGGGTATGAGATTTCAATTTTAGTCGATGAGAAATTCCAGAATCAAAACATTGCACTGAACGCAATAAAATCAATTCCGGAACAATTTTTGCTTAAAAAAATTTACGCGACAGTATCAACTGCAAATAAAGCCTCACAAAACCTCTTTACCAAGGCTGGATTTAAAAAAGTTGAAGCTGATTTATTCGTATTGAAGAACAAAGAAGAGCTTATTAATGAAGAATGAAGTGATTATTGATAATAAAATTATTAGTGACTCAAGTGAGCCCTATATCATTGCTGAAGTTTCAGCTAATCATAACGGTTCTCTAAAAACTGCTCTTGATACTATACTTGCTGCCAAACAAGCAGGTGCAAGTGCCGTCAAAATCCAGTCATATACACCTGACACAATGACTATTGATTGTGACAAAAACGATTTTTTAATTGAAGGCGGTTTATGGGATGGCGAAAATTTATATGGATTATACGAAAAGGCACATACTCCTTTTAGTTGGCATAAAGCACTTTTTAATTATGCTAAAGAAATAGGGATTACCTTATTTAGTACCCCGTTTGATAATACTGCTGTAGATTTACTTGAATCTCTAGATTGCCCTGCATACAAAATCGCTTCATTCGAGATAACTGATATTCCTCTCATTGAGCGAATTGCCCAAACCGGTAAACCAATAATTATTTCGACGGGTTTAGCAACTTTAGATGAAGTAAAAGAAGCAGTAGAAACAATCAAAAAGCAAAATAATAATAAGATAATAGTACTTCATTGCATAAGCGCTTACCCCACCCCTATCGAAAAAATGAATTTAAAGTCTATTCTAACTTTACAAAATCATTTCAATCTCTTGACTGGATTATCTGATCATTCAATCGGCACAGCCGCTGCTAATACGAGTGTGGCACTAGGAGCAAGGGTTATTGAAAAGCACTTTATTTTAGATCGCAATCAAGGTGGGCCTGATAGCTCTTTTTCAATTGAACCCAGTGAGTTAAATGAGTTAATTAACACCTGTAATCAAACCTGGGCATCACTAGGCTCTGGTGATATCACGACCACAAATGAAGAGTCACCTAATAAAAAGTTCAGACGCTCTATTTACGCAGTAAGAGATATTGCACAAGGACAAGTAATTACTGAGGAAGACGTAAAAATCATTCGTCCTGGGTTTGGACTTGCGCCAAAACATATTAAAAATGTAGTTGGTAGCACAGCTTGTCAAGCAATTGAACGTGGCACAGCGCTCTCGTTTAGTTTAATAGATGCAACCGACAAAAAAGGGAATTAAAATGAATCTAGACGCTACAGGTCAACTAATGTATAGACGGGCTGAAGAGCTATTTCCTATAAATCGGAGCTTATCTGGCCCAGGTGTAAGACAAACATTATCGTATTTAAAAGATATTATCCCCGAACTAAATATTGGCAGTATTGCATCTGGCACGCAAGCATTTGACTGGACAGTTCCAAAAGAGTGGTTTATCGAAGACGCCTACATTATTACACCTAGCGGCGAAAAAATATGCCACTTCGAAGAGTGTAATTTGCACTTAATGGGGTATTCAACCCCCCAAGAAAAGACGCTGTCACTGGATGCACTTCAAGAGCATTTATTTAGTATCCCCTCAATGCCTGACGCAATACCTTATGTCACTTCTTATTATAAAGACAATTGGGGGTTTTGCTTGGCTCATAATCAAAGAACTAAGTTACGAGAAGGTGATTACAAGGTCGTCATCAAGTCTAAGTTGTTTGATGGGGAGTTAAATTATGGCGAAATTGTTTTTCCAGGTAAGAGCTCAAAAGAAGTTTTATTGTCAACTTACATATGCCACCCATCTATGGCAAACAACGAACTATCAGGCCCTGTTGTAACTATTGCATTAGCCGAAGCAATAAAAAAAATGAAAGAAAGAGAATACACTTATCGAATTCTTTTCTTACCTGAGACAATTGGCTCTATAGCCTATATATCAAAGCATCTTGAGCATCTAAAACAAAATTTAAATGCTGGGTTTATTGTCACCTGTGTTGGTGATGAGCGTGATTACTCGTACCTAAACTCCAGGCAAGAGAATAGCCTTGCAGATAAAGTTGCTATACATACTTTAAAACACCATACAGAGAAGTATACCCATTATAGCTTCTTAGAAAGAGGCAGTGATGAAAGGCAGTTTTGCTCACCAGGTGTGGACCTTCCTGTATGCTCTATTATGAGATCAAAATATGGTACATTCCCAGAGTATCATACATCTTTGGACAACTTATCTCTCATCTCTCCAAATGGCTTGGCTGGCTCTTATCGTGCATTATTATCTGCAATTGAAATTCTCGAATATAACTGGGTGTATAAAGTCACTACACAGTGTGAACCACAGCTTGGTAAAAGAGGCCTATACCCAAACACAAGTGATATGCAGCAAGACTATTCACAAGTAAGAAAAATGACTAATTTACTTGCTTATGCGGATGGAACAAGAGATCTAATTGATTTGGCAGATAAGATAAATGAAAGTGCGCTAGACCTTATCCCTATTATTAATAAGCTGTTACAAGCGAAGCTTATCGAAAAAGTTAACAAGGTAGTTTAATACGTTGCTAGGTGATTAGTATGAAACATTCTCTCGACTTTATAAATTTAAATCGCCCAAATGCTACCGCTATCATCTCACAAGACGGTCAGCATATAACGTATCAGCAGCTTGCTCATGACACTGTAGAGGCTAGCAGACTGTTAGAGCCTAACAATACTATTTTCATCATAGCTAAAAATGACTATCCAGCTGTCACTTTTTACTTGGCTGGCATGGAGTTTAATACGGTTCCGTTATTACTTAGTAATAGATTACAGGCTGAACAGTTACAGTCTTTAATTATGCAATATCAGCCCAACTTTATTTTGGTCGACAAAAAAAGAGTGAACGAGTTCACCGGGTTTAATATTGTTCACGAAAGAAAGCAGTATTGCTTGCTCAAAAAAAATGCTGCAACTAAACCAAAGCTCCACCCAAAACTCGCATTTTTAGCCACGACTTCTGGCTCTACTGGTTCACCTAAGCTGGTCAGGTTCAGTAAGCAAAACTTAATTTCAAATGCTAGGTCAATTATTGAATATTTAGCTATATCAGAGAAAGAGAGAGCCATCGCTCATCTTCCAATCAGTTACTCATACGGTCTATCTATTTTAAATAGCCATCTTATAGCCGGAGCATCTATTTATTTGACCAACGAAACAATTATGGACAAGTCTTTTTGGGAGAGCATGGCAGAGCATGATATTACAAGTTTTTCAGGTGTGCCCTTTCATTATGAGTCATTACTTAGAATGAGATTAAGTACAATGAATTTGCCCAAGCTGAAAACAATGACCCAAGCGGGAGGTAAGCTTAATGAGCGTTTCTTGCAAAAAATGTCTCAACTTTGTGAGCAAATGAATGTTCAATTTTGGGTGATGTATGGACAAACTGAGGCCTCTCCACGAATTGCCTATTTACCAAGTAATAAATTAAAAGAAAACCCAGATAGTATCGGTGTAGCCATCCCACATGGAAAACTGTGGGTAAAAGATAGAGAAGGTAGAGATATAACTTCCTCCGGTAAAATCGGCGAATTGGTATATGAAGGCGATAATGTTTGTTTAGGGTATGCTAAGTCTTTAACTGATTTAAATAACGGTGACGAAAACAAGGGTCTGTTGGAAACCGGAGATCTCGCATTGTGCCACTCAGGATTGTTTTTCCTAAAGGGGCGCATTAAGCGTTTTATCAAAGTTTTCGGTAATCGGATATCGCTAACCCATGTTGAAACTATCCTGTATGAACTGGGTTACGATGCCATTGCATATGGCAGCGATGATAAGCTAAACATTGCTATTGTAGGTAATTTAGATATTGATCTTTCAAAGCTAAAATTTAATTTATCTGAATTATTAGCAATTAACTTTACGGCTATAAATATCAAAACTATATCCCGCATTCCCAGACTAGAAAGTGGTAAGGTCGACTATCAATGCTTAATGAAATAAAACAACTGGATTTAACCGATTGGCCAGCATATAGTTGGGAAAAAGAACAAAAGCAAGCAACTTTATTATCGAAAGTACTAGAGCTAGATGCGCACCACTCGGATAACTGTCCCGCTTTTTCCAAGCTAAAAAGTTTCATGCCTGAACTAGATGTTGTTCCGCACCCCTACAGTCAGCTTTTTCCTTTACCTGTTAGACTGTTTAAATCGCAAGCCCTCAAGAGTGTACCTGATGATTCTGTTATCAAAACCATGATGTCATCAGGCACCAGCGGGCAATCAGTTTCGAAAATATACCTAGATAAAGAAACATCAATATATCAGGTGAAAGTTCTTTCTAAGCTTGTTAGAAATTTCATTGGAAATAAGCGACTACCATTACTTGTGATTGATTGTCCGTCTACAGTAAAAAATCGTACTCAGTTCTCTGCCCGAACGGCAGGAATACTTGGCTTTTCTATGTATGGTCGAGATATTACTTATGCATTAAATGACGATATGAGTCTGAACTTAAATGCCATCAATGAGTTTATTGAAACATACCGAGGGCAGGAAAAATTCATCTTTGGATTTACCTATATTATTTGGCTGCATTTAGTTGAAGCGTTAGAGCAAACAAAACAGACTATCGACTTAACGGATAGTACGCTAATTCATGGGGGGGGATGGAAAAAAATAGAGTCTCGTCAAATTTCCAAAACTAACTTTAAGTCACGTCTTAAAAACGTATCCAAAATTCCAAGAATTCACAACTATTACGGTATGATAGAACAAACAGGTTCTATCTTTATGGAGTGCGAGCAAGGCCACTTTCACTGCTCTTCATGGTCTGAAGTGATAATGAGAGACTTTAAAACCTTGCAGCCTCTTAAAAATAATAAAGTTGGACTTATTCAATTAATTTCAGCACTCCCGCATAGCTATCCCGGACACAGTATTTTAAGTGAGGACATCGGTATAAAACTAGGTGAAGACGATTGTCCATGTGGAAGAAAAGGAACATATTTTGATGTCTTAGGCAGAGTGAAACAAGCAGAAGTAAGAGGGTGTAGTGATACATATTCCAAATAGTATTCAAACTCAATGTGAACTGGTACTCGGAGATTGGACTAGCTTTCATTGCAGACCAGAAACAGTATGGCACGAGCGTACGATAGATTTTTTAACCTCACTCTCAACCGAAATAAGGCGACACCCTGAGGCCAAATCTTCTCCAGATTTAATGGCTTTAGCATTTTGGCTCAGAAAATCTCACCTATTATCTATGCGAAGGGAATGCCATACCGCTGAACTAAGTATGGGTCTAGGTCTCACTTTTCATATCTGCCCTTCAAATGTGCCTATTAATTTTGCTTACTCATTAGCTTTTGCTTTGCTAGCTGGCAATAGCTGCGTACTTAGGCTCTCTTCCAAGTCAAATCGCGCTACCGAAATAGTTTTGCAGACTTTGACTGATCTAATAAACAAGCCCGAGAACTTTTCTATAGCAAAACGAATTCTACTTTTAAGTTATCAATATAATGACGATATTTCTGCATTTTGGTTTAGTAAAGCCGCGGGAAAAGTGATTTGGGGTGGAGACAGCACCATAAATAAAATGAGGCAATTTCCTACTCCGCCGCGTTCAAGAGAGGTTGCTTTTGCGGACAGGTATTCTTTTTGCGTCATAAATGCAGAATATGTTTTGTCAATTGATAACAATCAATTGCAAAGTGAATGTCAAAATATATTTAATGATATTTATCAACTCGATCAAGCTGGCTGCTCTTCACCACAACTATGTATCTGGGTGGGTTCTAATAACTCAATTTTACAAGCAAAAGGAAAAATTTGGCAAAATGTTTCTATCATAGCTGCCAAAAAGAGAACTGATGTAAACGACATTCAAGTTTTAAATAAATTTGTTAATACATGCGATGCCATTATTGATCATGATCAGGTTACTAAGGTCGATATAATCTCACCTCAATTAACTTTAATTACCGTAGATAAATTGAATATAGCGCAACATCAATTCCGAGGTACAAGTGGACAAATATATGAAGCATCCATACAGTCACTCGATGAGTTGGTGCCTTTAATAAATGAAAAAGTGCAAACCCTAAGTTACCTAGGTATAGATAAATATGCACTTCAAGAGTTGATCATCAATAATAATTTAACCGGTATCGATCGAATAGTGCCTACAGGCAAAGCCCTCAATATGCATAATTTATGGGATGGATACGATATAATAGCCGGCCTTTCTCGCACTATCACAATAGAATAGAAACTATAGGACCATAAAGTAAAATGGAAAAATTCAGTTTAAATTGTGTTGAATTACAAGAGTATCAACCAAACAGATACCCATTTTTGATGATTGACCATGTCGATGAAGTCGTTCCTGGTAAATTCGCCAAAGGTTACAAAAATTTAACTATGAATGAATGGTATTTCCCTGTTCACTTTCCTGATGGACCAAATATGCCTGGAGCACTTCAACTTGAAGCTCTAGCACAAATGTTAACTGTCGCCATCACAACGTTACCTGGCTTAAAAGGTAAAGTAACTCATGCGCTTCAACATACAGTAAAGTATAAAAGAGAAGTGAAACCTGGTGAAAAATTTGAAATTGAAACTGAAGTCTTATCTTGGAAAAGAGGTATTTGTAAAGGCCGAGGTATCGCAAAAGTGAATGGTGAAATTGCTTGTGAAGCAGATATGATGATTACTATTCCTGAAATACTCGAACAATATCTACCAAAAAAGAAAAGTGAGCTATGATCTCTAAAGTAGATATTGTTATTGTAGGCTCTGGAGCCAGTGGTGCTGCAGCGGCTTGGCGCCTAAGTAAAAATAAAAATTTGTCTATCGTTTGTTTAGAGCAAGGAAGTGAATTCAACGCGGCTCACTTCCCAACAACCAAGACTGATTGGGAAATACATAAAAAGAAATCAGCTAGTTTCGACCCTAATATTCGAAACAATAAAGCAGATTATCCAATCGATAATGATAACTCAGCAATTTCACTTGCTAACTTTAATGGTTTTGGTGGTAGTACCATTTTATATTCAGGGCACTTTCCTCGTTTCCACCCTTCTGATTTTGCAACTTATAGCCTTGATAAAGTCGGTGAAGACTGGCCATTTGATTACGAAGATCTCATTCCTTATTTTAATCAAAATGAAAAGATGATGGGGATATCTGGTCTTGTGGGTGATACTGCTTACCCTGATTATGAGCAACTTCTTCCGCCTGTTCCAATGGGAAAAGGCGCTGAAAAATTGGCACAAGCATTTAACCGCCTAGGCTGGCATTGGTGGCCCTCTTACAGCGCCATAAATACCAAAAACCATCAAAATCGAGCTCCGTGTATAAACCTAGGCCCATGCAATACTGGATGTAGTCAAGGCGCCAAAGGCAGTGTTGACGTCACATACTGGCCACAAGCTAAATTGCAGGGTGTAAAAGTGCTTACTGAATGTCGAGTTTTTGATATTCCACTAGACGAAAATGGTAAAGCTCGAGGTGTCAAATATTACGATAACCAAGGCACTGAACTGTTTTTGGAAGCATCATTGGTGATACTTGCTTGCAGTGGTGTTGGTACTCCAAGATTACTGCTCAATAGTAAATCAAAGCGCTTTCCAAATGGCTTATTAAATAACTTCGACTTAGTAGGTCGCAATTTAATGTTACATCCACTAGCTTATGTTGAGGGCGTATTTTCTGAACCGCTAAATACCAGCATTGGGCCTCAAGGCTGCAGCATTTATTCACATCAATTTTATGAAACTCAAGAAAACAGAAACTTTAAGAGAGGTTATACACTTCATATATTAAGAGGTTCATCTCCTGTTGATAGCGCCTACAGCGGTTTCTTAACTAGAAGAGTTCCACTTGGGAAAATGCACCATCAGGAATTTGCTAAATATTTCAATAGAAATATGGGAATTGCCATCATTTCTGAAGACTTACCCGTGCCTGAAAATAGAATTGAGCTAGACTTTGAAAATTCCGACAGTTTTGGCATTCCTGGTATAAAGGTTCATTACACATTACAAGAAAATACTAAAAAAATGCTTGAGCATGGCATAGAACAAGCTAAGACTGTATTTTCTGAAGCTGGGGCAAAAGTCTCAGCAGCACATTACCCTGTTAAACACGCTGGCTGGCACTTAATGGGAACAACAAAAATGGGAACCGACAGAACAAACTCTGTCGTAAACCAGCATGGTCAAGCTCACGAAGTCGAAAACCTTTTTATTGTTGATAGTAGTGTTTTTATTACCTCTGGAGCAGTAAACCCTGTAGCAACAGCGCAAGCATTAACCTTAAAGTTTTGTGATTACATAAGTAATAATATCGAAAGGTGGGTATCAAATTGAGTTTAATACAATTTTTAGATGTGATTTTACCCGCTGATAATGATTTAAGCATGCCTTCTGCTAATGAAATCCATCTTGATAAATATTTAAATCAATTTTTAAATGAAGAACAGGTTAACGGTTTTTTTGAACTATTAAATAACGTTGCTGCCAGAAAGTTTTCACTTAAATTAGCACAATTAGACGATAAGTCGCTATTAACATGTGTAGAACGAGCAAAGCGTGAAAACCTTCAACTCGTTAACCACTTTATCCATCAGTGTTTAACGGCATATTATACTCACCCTTACGTTCTTAAAAACATATCGGCAGGTGCTGTTCCTCCATTCCCCGAAGGTAATAATCTAGAAAATGATGATTGGCTGTTATTAGAAGATGTCTATGAGCGCGGGCCAATCTATAGGAAATTAAAATGATCCCTTACATTAAAGGTCAACTTACTCAAGGTAAAACTGCTGTAGTTACTGGTGCAAACAGAGGGATAGGTAAAGCTATAACCGAAACTCTTCTTGCTCATGGTTGTAAAGTTATTGCTGCTGTAAGAGACACTCATTCAGCTAAATTATTATTTGACTATAACCCTCAATTACATTTTGTCGAATTAGACCTAAGCCAAAGTGACAAAGTCAAATCTGCTGTGAAAGAAGTAAGAGCTATCTCTAAATCAGTTGATATATTAATTAACTGCGCAGGTATAGCATCAGGCTCTTTATTCCAATTAACTTCAATAGAAGATATGAAACAACTGTTTGAAGTGAATTTGTTTAACCAACTTTTGCTATCTCAACAAATATCGAGGCTAATGCATAGGCAAAAAAGCGGTTGTATTATAAATATATTGTCTAGCGCAACGCATCAAATAGATAAAGGCACTCTAGCGTATGGCTGTACTAAATCAGCATTTGAAAGAGCATCTCTTAGCATGGCGTTAGAGCTTGCTGATATCGGTATAAGAGTCAATGCTATTGCACCTGGAGTTACTTTAACAGATATGGCAGATGAAATGGATCAACAAGCTAAAACAGACCTAGTTTCTAGAAGTTTGCTAAAAAAAGCAGCCTCAGCACAAGATATCGCTAATACAGCCCTTTTCTTATGCAGCGATCTTTCTTCACACATCACAGGACAAGTAATTAATGTCGATGGTGGACTAATTTAAGAGGAACCTAATGAGTTATCCCGAATTGAATAAATTTGCTTACAACATGAGGCAAAATATATTAGAGGTGAGCTATCACAGCGGTACATCAACACACCTTGGTGGTGCATTGTCAATGACGGATGTAATGGCGGTGCTGTATGGGAAAGTATTGAATTACGATCCTAAAAACCCTCGGTGGGTAGATAGAGATAGATTTATATTAAGTAAAGGCCATGGCGTCCTTGGTTTTTACCCTGCTTTGTTAGAGGCAGGTATCATCTCAAGAGAAGTTTTTGAAACTTTTCAACAAAATGGCAGCGACTTAATTGCACACCCAGTAATGAATCTTGATTTAGGTATTGAGTCTTCAAATGGTAGTCTCGGCCATGGTATTTCAATGGCTGTCGGTATTGCATTCGCTGCTAAAAAACAAAAAAAACACTTTCAGACATTCACCCTAGTAGGTGATGGAGAAACCAATGAAGGTTCTGTTTGGGAAGCTGCCATGCTTGCATCGCACTTGAAACTAAATAACCTAACAGCCATTGTTGATTACAATAAACAACAAAATGATGGCTACGGTAAAGATGTACTGCATATTGATAATATGGCCGAACGATTTAAGGCTTTTGGATGGCATGCGATTGAGGTTGACGGGCATGATATCACAGAATTAGTTGCTGCATTTGAAATAGCGCCAATCGATAAGCCAAAAGCAATTATTGCACATACAATTAAAGGTAAAGGCGTACCTTTCATGGAAGGGGATAACGCTTGGCACCATAACCGTTTAACTAAAAGTAACTATGAAACCGCTATCTCGTCATTGCAAGAGTCAGTTGAATAAGGACTTAAAATGGAAATAACTTCAAAAACTGCCCGTCAGTGGGCAAGACTCGGTCCACGCGGCGTATATGGACAAGCAATTCTGGCAATCGCACCAGAACATGATGATCTGATGGTCATGTCGGCCGATTTGGCAAGCTCATCTGGCCTGGAACGTTTTCGAACAGCACATCCAGAAAAGTTTATAAATGCAGGTATTGCTGAACAAAATATGGTTGGGGTTGCTGCGGGTTTAGCAAAAGAAGGGTTTAACGTCTTCGCATCTTCATTTTCTCCATTTATTGCCATGAGAGCCAGTGAGCAAATTCGCATGAACTTAGGTTATATGGAATTAAATGTAAAAGCCGTCGCTATTGGTAGCGGAATTGGAATGGGATTCCTTGGTAACTCTCATTTTGGTATTGAAGACGTTGCTGTTATGCGTTCCATTCCAAATATAACCGTTGTATCACCTGCAGATTGTGCGGAAGTAGTTAAACTAGTTAAAGCTGCTGCAAATTATAAAGGGCCAATGTATATACGCCTTACTGGTTCTGCTAATTGTCCGATTGTATACAGTGATGATTATGAGTTTGAAATTGGTAAATCAATTACTCTTAATGAAGGGAAAGATGTTACGCTAATTGCCAATGGCTCTATGGTTTATCAATCGATTAAAGCAGCAGAGTTATTATCTGAACAAGGCATATCTGCAAGTGTGATCAATATGCATACTATTAAACCTTTGGATACAGAAAAGCTTCAGTACCTAGTTGAACAGGGGCAGCCTATTGTAACTATTGAAGAGCACTCTAAAATTGGAGGCTTAGGCAGTGCAGTCTCGGAGTTCTTATCGCCATTAGGCTCTGGGGTTAAGCACCTTACTATTGCTCTACCTGATGCATTTATTAAAACCGGAGCGTATGACTATATGCTAAAAGATCAAGGCTTAGATGCGGAATCGATTTCACAAAAAATAAAAAGCTTCCTATTTCAAAGGTAGAGTTTGTTATGCAATTTCAACATAACCATGAGCTTGTAAAGAACTCACTAGATCAAATCATAACAACGCTTCAAGCCTCATTTATCGAGTCATCAAGCTCAGTTTATTGGCTTTCTGTTGATTTTCGGATGTTAATCGCCAGCACAGGCGTAAAGCATACTGAAGCACAAAAAGCTGCTAAGTACCTTATAGACTCACTAGTAAACAAATTGCATGCTAATGAAACCTTATTAGTATCAAGCTTTTATTTTTCATTCCCGCAGACTGGTAAATTTTCACCAAGCTCAAGTGAGGTGCAAACCGGTGTATTTGGTGGCCTTTTACTTGAGCATTTCCATAAACATCGGATCAAACAGCCCTTTTACTCCTTTTTAGTATTCGGAAAAGCCGAACCTGAATTAACTAATAAATATATTTCGCGTAGTACTGGTCCTAACTCTATTTTCGAGTGGGTGGTAAAAAGTAAAACCGAGTTAATTTGTGTGGGGCATCACTATGTAAAATCATTAACGAGTGTCCACCATGCTGAGCACTGTGCAAATGTTCAATACCGTTATGAGAAAACATTTAAAGGCACTCTTGATTTAAAGGGTACGACTCCCAAAGATATTGAAGCGCATTTTTATGTTCGAGATTTAGAAAAATGCGATTTTTCTTCTTTGACGATTCAAGGAGATCGGGCTTTTAGAGAGAGAGGACTATTAAGAACCCATTTGGTTTCAACTCTAAGGCGCCCACTCTTAATTCATTGTATAAACCACTACCCTATTCATTTACTCATGTTTGAAGACCTAAAACTAGGTGGCAGCTGCTATGTTGATTACTTTGGGCCAACTAAAAAGCTGCATCAAGTTATTACTGGCAAAACAGCTGATGAACTGTACCAAAAAGAGTTAAAAGAAAAATCAAATTAGATATAAATCAAAGCACTGCTGAAAATTTAAATTGTAGTGCTTCTTAATTGAAACTAAGTGAGTTTTGGTGTTGCCATTAAATGTGGTGAGACATAAGTAAACTCTCCAGAGCAAATTAATTCCCCTTCACGGAACCCCTTTACTTCACCTTTACATATCCCTCTTCTCATTGAGATTATTCTTGCTTCATATTTTATTTCAGTAGAGCTTTTGACGGTTATTGTCGATAACAACTTAACCTTAATTTCATTTACTAATGCGCGATTTTCACCATGAGGAAATGAGTCATATATAAGCAGGACTAAGGTTTGCAGCATGCCTTCTATCTGCATTGTGCCAGGCATCACTCCAGATTTAGGTAAATGGCATTGAAAAAACCAATCTTGCGCATCTAGGTGCTTTACTCCAATTGCACTTTGACCTGCTTCAATGAGCTCATAAGCGTCAATCATTAAGAACGGATCTTGGATATCCAAAAGCTCGGATAAATCTGCTTTATTTTTTTTATTCATAATAATTCCCTTCCATATTAACTACGACTCTGCCAAAGATCTGATGTGATTCATACGCTCTGATCGCTTCACAAACGTCTTTAAATTGTACCAGCCGATACACAGTGCTTAACTCATCGCAATTCCATTCAGAAGCTAGTTTATGCAGAAAATCCGATTTCTTTTCTGTAGAGGAACCTTCTGCATTAATACCTTTCAGGGTAATACCTCTGAGAATAAAAGGTAAAACCGTACTAGAGAAATGAGTTCCAGCTGCTAATCCAGTTGCTATGACAAGTCCTTCTTCTTTAACTTGTTTTAACAGAGCAGAAAGTACTTCTCCACCAGCGACATCGACAATAGCATCCCATTTTTGAGGAAGTAAGTTATGACTCCCCTTCCCTAATAAAGAATTCGTTTTAATAACATCTTTTATACCAAAGCTTTTTACAAAAGCTTCTCCTTGTTCTCTTGAAACACTCGCTGTTACTTTGAAACCCAGTTTGTTAAGTAAAATTGCACTGATACTTCCAACACCTCCACTCGCACCTGTAACAAGTACAGAGCCTCCAGGAGGGGTGTGCTTTATAATTTCTTCTACAGCTAAAGTTGATGTGTAACCTGCTGTACCAAATACCATTACTTGCATGAGGCTTATTTGATCAGGCACCTTTACTAGCCATTGCTCTGGCACAGTAATATATTCGGCCAGTCCACCTGAATGATTCATTCCCATTGGCGTACAGAATACCGCAACTTTATCACCGGCCTTAAACTTACTGGAATTTGACCGCTCTACAACCCCACCGGCATCTAAGCCAGGCGTATGCGGAAATCTTCGCGTTACTGCAGGGTTCCCCTGACATGATAAAATGTCTTTATAATTTAAGGATGAATAATGTACACGAACTAATACTTCAGACTCAGAAAGCTCTCTATTTGGCAACTCTGATAAGTGATACGAAAACACCCTCGGCGTACTTTTTTCTATAACAAGAGCTTTGTAGTGATATGGCTTCATAAAGTATATAAATAAAAGTCAAAACTCGTCATATTCTTTTATAGATACTATTGATAGTCAACGAATATTCTTTCACAATGTTATAAACTGCTCGTCTTTAAATAGGAACAATAAATGAGTAACTTAGAAAAATATAACGAAGCTTTTATTACTGCATTTGAGATAACTCAAGAGCAACTCAAAGACGAGTTCAGCTACCAAGACATACCAGCTTGGGACTCTGTTGGCCACATGGGGCTGATAGCTGAACTAGAGGATGCATTCGACATAATGCTAGAAATGGAAGATATCATTGAATTTAGCTCTTACGGCGAAGGCAAAAACATTCTGGCAAAATACTCTGTTGAAATTTCCTAAGAATTAAACGCTAAATAATGAGCAGAAGCCCAGCTAGGCAACTGCTCTTAAGCTTAGACAAATTTCCAATCGCAATTACTATCATAGTTTTTCTTGAAATCTGCAATTATTTCTTTCAAGTAGCTGTTCCACAAAGATATAAGCTGATTAGTTAACTCTAAACTTTTTGAAGAGTCTTGATAATAATACAAGCTAGTTATAAGTGGGCAATGATAGTACAAAAGCGAACCTTTAAAAATAAAATAAAAGTGACTGAATCTAGTTTTCTTTAATGAATAAACATATCTAGCTTGCCTATTCAATAAATCTAAGCATTCTTCTCTGGTGCTAAAAGGCTCTTCTGAAATAGAAAGAATATGCTCAGAGATAACGTCAAATCTTGGCATATCTAGCACAACTTGTCCCTTATCATCAGGGATTTCATCTGAGAAACACTGCTTTACTCTATTAATTACTTTTTCTTTATTTAAAGGTGTTTGACTAATTAATACTTTATCTTCTTCTAAAGGGTAAAAACCCTTTAGCTCAGCACCTTCTCCCACATTATAAAAGTTAACTTCCGGTGAGACACGAGCTAAAGACTCTAATTGATACTTTGAAACAAGGTAAAGATCATTTGAATTCAATTCTCCACCTAGGTTTCCTTTAACTCGATGTCTGTAACCTTCAATCAGTTTATACTTCCCAGATTCATAGATACTGTGTTTAGAGTGATGTTCTCCACTATCAGGCACCCCATTATCTACCCCAAACAAATAAACTTCATCGAAGCCCAAAGATGCAGCGAAAGAAGCAGCTGTATTAGCGACAAGAGGGTTAGAAAACGGGATTATATTTTGAAACTGCATTCCATAAAACAATCTCGAGAGAACATAGTAATCTGTACCAGCTTCATTTCCTTTTAATGCCAAGCCTGACCAACCATACAAAGAAGTTGTTTCTGGATACAGCACATTAGTGGTCAACAAATTGATCTCATTTAAAATATTTTTATCCGTTGTATCTAATAAAATATCATAGTTTCTTCTAGGTCTTTCAATTTGAACATGAAAGTCAGGTTTAATTCCAACCTTTAGAAGTGAATTTAACGCTGTACCAGCGGCAATAATTATTCCCTTGTCTTGATTGCTTTTCAAAAATTCAATACTGGCATCTAGAGAAGGTCCGTTACCTACTACAAACGCAGGGCAACTGTCTGTCTTTTCTACAAAAGCCTCAGCTCCGGTCCAAAAGTTAGATTTTTTGGAAATGTGTGACAAGGTATGGCCTAAGCTAACCACCGCATCATCATAAAAGCCAAAACCGTTTAATAATCTAAAATAGTTTTTGAAAAAGTCGTCAATTGTTTTATTAATATTAATGTCTGGGTAGTGTTGGTAACAGAAAGTTTTGGCAATAGAGTAAGCACCGATATCTTCAATGGTCTTGTTAAGATCGTCAAAAAACTCACTATAAGTAGTTCCCAAATAAAGGAATAAACACCCATTAGATTCATCTACTTTCGCTATTATTTTGTCCCACTCAATACAAAATAAGCTCGCAAAAAACAGCTCGAAATTAGGCTCTACAATAAAAGAATAGTTAAACGTTACTTCATCAAATAATTTTTCTAAATGATATCCGAGGCCAATTCCAAAAATCATTGACGCAGGGAAAGTATTCGGAAGAAAGTTGAGCTCAAAAGAGCCCTCTGAATCAGACTCTCTTGTATCACTGATCTTTTTATTTAGCAGCGACATGTACCTTGAGTGAATGCGTTCATCACCCTCATCGGGCGTAAACAACTGCCCGTATTTGACCGTGCAAAATGTAGGAGAACTATAGTTCTTTTCAACTTGTTCGTGTGACTGCTTTCTCGGATGGTCACTATATAAAGCTACTCCAGTGCTTTTTTCAATAATGTTCGCGTCACCATCTTCACAAACATGTAAAGCTAAACTATCAGTTTTAAAGTTTTTTATAGCTTCAGCAATATCAGGGTAATATTTTTCGAAAGACTGTAAGTTTTTCTCAAACCTAATATTTGCATCTTGTGCAAATAGATTTTCTAATTCTTTAAGTTTAACTGTCTCTGACAGCTTTTTGTCTAAACTGTCTAATTGCTCTTTGAATAAGCCATCAGCCATGAGCTACTTCCTAAATATCGTTATATGCTTTTAGCTTTTTCTTGCTGCTTATGTACTCACGAAGCTTATTACCAACATCCTTTTTTAGGGTATGTAATTTCTGCAATGTGAGCGTAAACTGATTATAAACGTCGAATAACGCTAGCCTGAGTTCCTCATCAACACCTGGATCAACTGAGTTGGCTATTTTTTTGATATCAGAGTCTATTTTCAAAAAAAGCTCTGTGGCCTCTTCTAATTCACCTTTATTACATAAGCTGTCAAGAAGAGTTAAATCGTGAGTTATCTTAGCTAGATTATCCTGCATTGACACTATCATGGTTTTGACTCAGAGTTTCTTGGCGAACACTTACAGGAATAGCATCCCAAGCTGACTTAATCTCTTTTAAAAGATTCATAACTTCACTTACAATCTCTGGGTCATTTTTTAGGTTTGCATCTAACAATCGATCAATCATGTATGAGTATAGAGCATAAAGATTCTCTGTTACTTCTCCACCAACCTCAAAGTCTAAACACCCTCTTAAAGCTTCAAGGATTGCAGACGATTTAGAAAGATGCTCAGATTTTGCTTCAAAGTGTTTTTTTTCAATTGCAACTTTCGCAAAAACCATTTTATCAATAGCGCCAGCCATCAACATCTGGATAATTTCATATCTATCAGCACCTGCAACTCTAGTTTTCAGTGCTTCTTTTTGATAATTTTTAACTTTTGCATTGTACATAATTCAACCTTACGAACTAGCTTTAGTGAAACCAGGTAAATTAGATAACTGAGCCCCCAGATATGACTGAGTTTGTTGCATTTGAGCAATCAGTACGTCCAAACCAGAGTATTGTTTTCTTAATCGTTCTTCCAAAGAAGCCATTCTATACTCATGATTTATCACATCGTCTTCAAGGTCATCAAGCTGACCATTTAAGCTGGTTTCACGCTGTTTAATAATGCCACTCGAGTCAATGTAATTTCCTAAAAGGCTTTCGAGTTGCTTTGCGACACCATTATCACCAGCAAAGGCTGTGCCAATATCATCAAAATTTTCATCCATTGCATCATTAATGCTTCGTACTAATGACGATTTTTCTAAGTAACCCTCTTTATCAACACCTAATCCGATGTCAAAAATCGATTCAAATGGCCCTGCATCTGTTAACTGGGTAGATAAAGTTGATATTAATTGATCACTTAATGTTCTCATTGAAGAGTCGCCGTTAAGCGGTTTACCGATTCTAGTTTGGAAACCTATATTTCCGACTAAGTTATTATAGTTCGCGATAAGCTCGTCAACTAATGCAGTGACAGACTCTCGGTCATACTCTACGTTAAGCTCGGCCGTATCATACCCATCAGTATCATTACCACTACTCAATGCAAGAGCTTTAATTGTCATATCTTGCACGGCATCTTTGAAAGTATTGGTGTCATTAGTTACCTGTAAACCATCAACAGTAATAATTGCATCTTGAGCAACATCTTCTGCTGCTATTGTCATGCCGCCACTTGTATTAGTATCTGCATCATAAGTCTCTATCGCATCGAGCTCGGCTGTATCACTGGTAATCACTAAGTCATTACCGCTACCCGTAACGTTAGATGTAAGCACCAATTTTGAGCCAACACTTGAATCACCTGTGTTAACAATATTAGCTGTAACACCGAAATTAGAATCAGAAGCATTAATTGCATCACGCAATTCTGATAATGTCATTCCAGCTGTCACAGTAAGATCAAACGAATTATCCGTGCCAGCAGAGAAAGAGAGAGTACCGCCTGAAGCACTTACAACTGCATCCGCATCAGCAAAAGCGCCGTCAGCAGTCACCGCTCTGCTACCCTGCGCCAATTGTTTGACCGCAATATCAAAAGAGCCAGTTGAAATATCTGAAGTTGGAGTCACACTGATGATGTCACCACCATCGGGCTGAGTTATATTCGCGATTCTTTTGCCGAAACTCTCTGGATCCGCAAGTTTCTCTACAGTGTCTTCTAGTTTAGAGATAGCTGATTTAATTTCACCGATTGCTGATAACTCAACTTGTAGAGCCTCTTCTTTAGCTACGAAAGATTGCATCTTTGGTGTGTTCTCTGCTGCGACTGAAGCACTGATAATGCTTTCAAGATCAAGGCCTGAACCTACACCTGCTGACGTTATTAATGGCATATACTACCTCCAACTATTTTTATGCTGTTTTATTAAACAACACACCTGTACTAGATACTTTTTCGGCAAACTCGTCTAAAGCTTTAGCCATTTCACGAAACTCCTCAGATGGAATTTCTCGAATCACTTCATCATTGCTTTTATCAATGACTTTGATTATGGGATTACTATCCGTTTCATTGAATTCAAAGCTTACCCCAGTTGACGAAACGGGAATAAAGTCATTTATTTTCTTTAAGTTTTCTTTTACTTCCTGAATAAACTCAAAGTTACTCTTTTCATTTCCATTATTTAATGAAAGCTTAGAATTTGATTTATCTATTTCCTGACTACTAGTACCAAGTTTTTCAGACTCAGGAAGATTACTTTTTACTCTAGCGACTTCTGCTTCGAGATTTTGTGAGGGAGAAATTTGAATATCGTTCATACATCACCTCAATTTAGTATTCAAAGTATACGCCAAGCTCGGAAAAAATCACAAGCTTGGCGATTTTATCCAACTTTTAACCAAGTAGAGACAAAGCTACTTGAGGACGTTGGTTTGCCTGACTTAAGATCGAGCTACTCGCTTGCTGAAGAATCTGCATTTTAGTCAAGTTAGCTGTTTCCTGAGCAAAATCTGTATCTCTAATTCGAGATTGAGCTGCTGAAAGGTTTTCTGCAACATTTGACTGATTACGTATTGTTGATTGGAAACGGTTTTGTACCGCACCCAATTCAGCACGCTTTTTATCAACAACTGCAATCAAACTATCCATACCTGCCATTACTGCTTGAGCATTTGCCTGTGAAGATACTGAAATACCTGTTGCAGTAAACACACCCGCAAAGTTAGAGCTGTCCGCACTTTCACCTACAGTATCACTAATCGAGCCTACTGTTGCACTTAACTGCTCACCTGTTACACCACTGGCAACGCCTGCAATACCAGATAGTGTAAATCCACCATTTGCAGAAATTGTATTGGCTGTACCACCTACATTCTGTAGACTAAATGCAATTGTTTGGTCAGCATCTGCGCCGACTTGGAAATTAGCATTATAAGATCCATCAAGTAAGTTTTGACCACCAAATGTAGTATCTTCAGCGACTCGATTTACTTCTTCTGAAAGCGAGCGAATCTCTTCTTGCAGCGCTAGTCTATCTTCATCAGTGTTTGAACCATTTGATGCTTGCTGAGCCAGTGTTCTGATACGTTGAAACATTTGTGTTGTTTCATCAAGCGCACCTTCAGCTGTTTGGGCTAGTGAAATACCGTCATTTGCATTTCGAATACCTTGATTAAGACCGTTTATCTGACCAGTTAATCGATTCGATATCTGCATGCCTGCTGCATCATCTTTCGCACTATTAATGCGTACACCAGATGATAAGCGTTTGAACGAAGTATCCAGCGAGTTTGCTGAATTACTTAATTGTCTTTGTGCGTTCAAAGAACTCACATTTGTGTTTACATATAAAGCCATAATAGCCTCCGCTTCATTAACGAACAGGTAAACAGCGGGATACCCCTACCCTGCTGAAAACCTAGTTAGAGTCCTAGATTGATAGTTCTCTAAGTCTCTTATCGTCTACTTAAGCGAAAGCTTTAGCTAAATTTGTAATTTTTTTATTAACCTTGTAATAAACTTAATGCAGCCTGCGGTCTTTGATTGGCTTGACCCAAGATTGTTTGGCTAGCTTGTTGTAATATTTGATTTTTTGTCAGCTTTGCTGTCTCCAAGGCAAAATCAGCATCTTTAATTCGCGATTTTGCAGCTGATAAATTTTCTGCAATGTTAGCTTGATTTCGAATGGTAGATTGGAAACGGTTCTGAACTGCACCCAGTTCTGCTCGTTTTTTATCAACAACAGCAATTAAAGAGTCCATACCAGCCATAACCGCTTGAGCATTTGCCTGTGAAGAAACCGAAATTCCTGAGGCAGTAAAAACGCCAGCAAAGTCGGTATTATCAGCAGAAGCACCAACTGTATCGCTGATTGAACCAACAGTATCACTTAATTGATTTCCTGATACAGCACTTGCAACACTGGCAACCCCTGACATCGTAAAACCGCCACTAGCTGTAAGTGAGTTGTTGCCATTCGTACTCACACCAACGGTTTGCATACTAAATCCGATTGTCTGAACAGCATCAGCACCGACCTGGAAATTAGCAGCATAACTTCCATCTAATAGGTTCTGTCCACCAAAAGTAGTATCTGTCGCAACACGATTTACTTCTGCCGATAGTTGACGAATCTCTTCTTGAATAGCCAATCTATCCTCGTCAGTGTTTGAGCCGTTTGCAGCTTGCTGAGACAAAGTTCGAATACGCTGAAACATAGAGGTAATTTCGTCCATTGCCCCTTCGGCTGTTTGAGCTAACGAAATGCCATCATTTGCATTTCGGTTACCTTGATTAAGACCCAGTATTTGCGACTGAAGACGGTCTGTGATTTGCAGACCTGCTGCATCATCCGCAGCACTATTGATACGCATACCTGAAGAAAGGCGCTTGAACGAAGTGTCTAGCTCAACACCTGATTTTTGCAACTGACGCTGAGCGTTTATTGAACTTACATTGGTATTTACAAATAAAGCCATAGCTAATTCTCTCTCTTAACCTATCAAAACCACTTGATTCTGATGTTGTCTTAGATACAAACTGGCAGCTTTTTTCGTTAGTAACGAAGGGGCAAAAAACTGCCTTTTTTGTCCTGATTAATTGTTCTAACAAGACTGTTGCAAAAGGCAGGCCAAAATTAATGCCAAAAAAAGGAGGGCTTAAATAAAGCCCTCCTCATCAGTTTGAGAGAGTTGTCAATTTATTAGCTAAAACCTGGCATAGTATATGCTAATAATTTTAGTGTTCATTGAACTATGAACATATTGGATTTAAGCTCCTCCGCTTTGTTATCCAATTAGGTGTCTAGGCTAATACCCCATCAGGTCTAGACACCCTTTCCTTTACTACTACCCTAGAAGACTTAATGCAGCCTGTGGACGCTGGTTAGCCTGACTAAGAATTGTTTGCGAAGCCTGTTGTAAAATCTGCATTTTAGTTAGATTCGCAGTTTCTTGAGCAAAGTCAGTATCTTTTATACGAGACTTCGCAGCCGATAGGTTTTCAGCAACATTCGATTGGTTACGAATCGTTGATTGGAAACGGTTTTGTACAGCACCTAATTCAGCACGCTTTTTATCAACAACAGCAATTAAGTTATCCATACCAGCCATTACCGCTTGAGCGTTTGCCTGTGAAGATACTGAAATACCTGTTGCAGTAAACACACCAGCAAAGTCTGCATTGTCAGCTGATGCACCTACAGTGTCACTAATACTTCCTACTGTTGCACTTAATTGCTCACCTGTTACACCACTTGCGATACCTGCGATACCTGAAAGTGTGAAACCACCGTTAGCTGATAAAGAATTAGCTGTGCCACCAACATTTTGCATGCTGAAACCAATTGTTTGGTCAGCGTCAGCACCTACTTGGAAGTTGGCTGAATAAGAACCATCAAGTAAATTTTGACCACCAAATGTAGTGTCAGCTGCTACTCGGTTAACTTCTGAAGATAATGAACGAATTTCTTCTTGAATAGCCAAGCGGTCTTCATCAGTATTTGAACCATTTGCTGCTTGTTGTGATAATGTACGAATACGCTGGAACATTGATGTTACTTCATCCATCGCACCTTCAGCTGTTTGCGCTAATGAAATACCATCATTCGCATTTCGGTTACCTTGATTTAAACCGTTAATTTGTGAAGTTAAACGGTCAGAGATTTGTAGACCAGCAGCATCATCAGCTGCGCTGTTAATTCTGAAACCTGATGATAGACGCTTGAATGAAACATCTAGCGAGTTACCAGAGTTATTTAATTGTCTTTGTGCGTTCAATGAACTTACGTTAGTATTTACATAAAGTGCCATGATAATTCTCCCGATGTAAACTTGTTGTTTACTCTCAAACTATTAACTTTAAGCCTTCGGTTTAAATTGTACTCTCCGGCTTGGTTACTTAAGTTATCGGGCGGCAAAAAAATTCCTTTAGTATTTTTTTTTAAAAAATATTTAACCCTATGTTTTTAATAAGATTTAAATTAAATTAGATACATATTTATACTATGGCTACATAAAGTTATTTTTGTAGTCGATATTACATTTTCTTGTTTTTAATCAAACTCAAACTGTTCTATTTTGCTTTTTTGAAAGCCTAAACGAAAAAAGGCTGCCAAATAAATGGCAGCCTTTTTCTTATGATAGTCATTAACGAATATAATCTAGCAACGATAAATTAGATAATCGGCCGAAAGTTGCTTGGGACGCCTGTAAAGCTGTCTCATGTTTTGTTAACTCGGTGATGGCCTCTGCCATGTCCAACTCAATTAGCTCTGCTTTTGCTAACTTATTGTTTGTATCTAGATCATTATTTGCTTCTGTTATCCTAGTTGCAGTATTTAACCTACCTCCTAGACCAGACTGTGTTTGAGAGACAAGATTTTTTGCACTTTCGATACCTTGCATAGAATCCGCCAGTACTTGCCTGTAATCCTTATCACTTATCGATTCATTTTCTAAAGCGGAAACTAAATCATCAATTGTATTCAACACATTATCTTTTTTGGGCTCTTCTAAATCAAAGTCTATCTGCCCACTCCCCCCAGAGAATTCAAACTCAATTCCTTTAATCAAAACTGGCATAGTGTCATAACTACCAGTCTCCAAAACTGTCGCCCCTTGTTGTAATTGGTATGTATTAGGTGTGCCTGTCGTCAATGTGAGGCTAAATGTATTACTGCCAGCTGGCGCTGTTGGATCTGCATTAAAATTGTCTTTATGAAATTCATCAAAAGTACCTTGCTCAGTTACATATAAACTGGCACTGGTGACACCACCCGAGACAACTCCTGTATTTGATACAACATTTAATCTTTGCTCTACACTTTCAAAGACATCAAAGCCATTATCACTCGATTTGATCTCGACGCCCTCAGCCACTTTTATTTTATGCTGCCCTTGGTCACCATTGTATGCATAACGACCATTAGCACTATCATAAGAGAAAGTTTTTGTATTATCCTGATATCCAGAAAAAATATAGCGACCGTCTTCACTCTTGGCATTCATTAAATCAAGCACTGCGGTTTTTATTGCACTTAATTCTTCAGAGAGTGCCGCTCTATCTGGTTTGGTTAATGCACCATTACCCGCTTGAACAGTCAGCACATGCGCACGTGTTAAGGAGTCCTTAATGTTCTCTAAGACCCCTTCTTGGGTATCTAGCCGACTTTTTAACATCGTCAAATTTTTGGTGTACTGCTCATTAGTCTGAATTTTGTCGCCATATAGTAACGCACGCGCCATAGCAGAGGGGTCATCTGAAGCACTTAACACGCGCTTTTGAGTCGTCACTTGCTCTTGAGCTTTGTTAACCTCTTGCTGATTGTTCAATATAGAACTGAGGTTATTTTTAAAAATCATATTATGAGATAAACGCATAATTTATTACCTCGTTGCACTTAATAAAGTATCGAACACAGTTCGAGCTGTTGTGATTATTTGCGCTGATGCAGAATAAGCTTGTTGAAAACGTAATAAATTTGCAGCTTCTTCATCTAAATTAACGCCCGACATTGACTCAAACCAAGCTTCTGATTGTTCAGCAAGTGCCTCAAAAGCGGCGCCATTGGTTTTCGCTTGGTTTGCAATTACACCGATTTCTGTCACTAGCCCAGCGTATGCTTCATTAAAAGTTTTTAAGTTATCTGCGGTTGCTGTCGTTACTACATTCTGTCGAACGAGCTCTTCGGATGGAAGCATTGATAACTCAAGCCCATTTCGGTTATCGTCAAAGCCGCCTGTATTGAATTCAATGGTAAAAACATCACCAGTTGCCGCTGTACCATCGATGTTAAAATCAAAACCATAACTGTCATAAGGCGCGCCAGCTTGCGCTAAAATATTCTCAGCAGGCGGTGTAATCGTAAATGTAGTTGTACCGTTGCCATCTTGAATTTGGTATTCATTGGCATTACCTGTTTTGGTCAAAGTGATATCACCTTGAGTCAAACTTGGAGGCGAAGCTGTAAAGTTACTGCCAGTGCCTGTGTTAGTTACTGAACCGACTGAGATTGTGGCATTGCTAGTGTTATTTGCTTCAGTTGTTGTTCTTATAGGTGAAGCCAATGCCAAACTTTCAGGCCTTTCTGTAGCAAGTTCCATTGTTGAAGCTGCGCTCGAGTTCAATTTAATTAAGAAGCTATCTCCTGTATTTGCGGTACCAGACACATCCATTTCTAAACCAAAAGACTCGCCACTTGTGATAGTGCTTGAATCAATAACCCCAGCTGTTACATTAGCAGTTGATGGCGTACCTATCACATTACCTTTGCTGTCTACAGCAGCAATTTCGACCGTTGTTGCGCTCGTAAAAGTTACTCTAAAATCAGTTGCTGGGATTTCAGAACCTTTCCCAGCTTCAACTGTCGCATTAACTGAAGCAGTACCCGTGTTATCGGCATAGGCATAGCCGCCTACAGTAGGAATCGAAAAAATGTCACCGCCAATATTACCGTCTAAGTCCATACCCTTTTTGTTTTGTTCATTAAAGGCATCAGCTAATGCTAAGCCTATTTGGCCTAGTTGATTCTGGGCTGGATGTAATATTTCATCTCTAAAGGCCAGAAGGCCACCCATTTTTCCTCGAAGCGAACTAATATTCACATCTAACTCAATGGCCTTACCGTCTGGAGAGTCTAGCTTTAATTCTTTGATATTTGGATCTGGATCGCCATCCATGTCGAAGGTATTAAATGTGCCATTTTCCATCACCAGTGATTGACCAGACCCCAGGAAAACTAACTTTTCACCGTTTGGCCCGTCTAAGGTTTCAATATCCACCAGCTCAGCTAAATCTTTAATTGCTTCATCACGCTCATTAACCACTGAATTTCCACTAGTAATTCCTGATTGCAGCTCAACTGCGACGACTTTGTCATTTAAATCACTGATCTTTTGGATAAGGTTATTGGCTTCATCCGCCATAATACTCAGCTGTTCATTCACAATGTTATTCTGATCAAAAACAATCCCCGAAAGACGGTCCATCTGATCAACTAAGTTTTGAGCATCAGTTAAAAACAGTGAACGTGTCACCGTTGAGGAAGGCAAATTCATTGCTTCTTGCAGGTTATTAAATAATGAGTTAATGCTGTTATTTAAACTATTTGACTCTTCCCCAAACAAGGTATCTACGCGAGAAGACTCTGTTACAAATTGTTCGTAATAGGTTTTATTAGAAATATCACGATTCAATTGCTTTTGAGCAAATTCATTAATTAAACGAACAGTTTCGCCACGGCCAACTTGATTACCCACCATAGTGCTATGTTCGGTTCTTTCACGAATATAGCCCTTAGTATTTAAGTTAGAGATGTTCTTACTGGTCGTTTGAAGTAATTCAGAGTTCGCTCTGATCCCCGCACTACCAATATTCATTAAATTGAAAGACATCTTAGTTAACTCCTTGACGTACTAGCGACGTTAACATTTGTTTAAATTCTCCTCGCTGTAAGACATTTTTTATTTTTTCTGCGTAATTCGGATCTGTGGCATAGCCAGCTTGCTGTAGTTCATCTAAGTACTTTTCAGGCTTATCAGCATTATTCAATGCTTGGCTATAACGCGGATTGCTTTGAAGAAAATTCACATAATCATTAATACTGTCTTTTATTGATTCATAAGCTCTGAAGCTGGCTTGTTTTTGTACAGGCAAGCCTTTCTCAAACTCTAATGTCATTTTTTTGGCATGCTCTCCCTGCCAAGATCTATCCGCTTTGATATTAAATAAGTTAAGGCTGCTACTGCCATCTTGCTTAGCAATAACATGCTTACCCCAGCCTGTTTCGAGCGCTGCTTGCGCAATCATTACCGCTGGGTTCAAACCAATTTTCTGTGCTGCTGTTTTAGCGTGTTCCCACATCTCACTGATAAATGACTCCGGAGAATCAAAGCGAGGTTGTTCATCGGCTTTTACTGCTTTAGCAACCTCCGGCGCTATTTCAGGCTGACGACGAATAAATTCAGGAAGTTGCTCAGGTGTGGGTTTTTGCATAGGTAACTGTGCATCATTACGAAGAACGGATGACGGCTTATAACCTTCAACATTAGGTGAAAGCTGTTTAACAATGAGATCGGCTAATCCAAGACTACCTTTTTTTGATAACTCTAAAGAAAGCTGTTGATCATGCATCTCCTGAAAGAACTTCACACCACTTGAATTAAATGGGCTGTTTTTATCTTCCATTGCTTCATTGGCTTTACGCATACTTTTCATCAGCATTTGCGTAAAAATAGATTCAAACTGCTCAGCTGCTTTTTTTAGTGCTTCATTCGATGCTTGTTGATCGCCACCGCTTTTCAACGCATCTTGTCTAAGTGCATTTAGATCACCTAAATCAAAGAAGTTTTGTTTTTCTAACGGATTGGTATTCATACTCATCAATTACACTAAATTAGTCATACACTAACAAAGCAATAATCGAGCCAAAAAAAAGCCTCGCAATTGCGAGGCTAAGTATCTGATTATAAATAAAACACTAAATGACGACTAATTGACCATTAATAGCACCGGCTTCTTTCAGTGCTTCTAGGATCGCCATTAAATCCCCTGGCGCAGCACCTACTTCATTAATCGCTCTGACCAAATCATCAAGGCTTACACCTGGATTAAAAACAAATGCTCTTGAGTCATCTTGATTAACATCGACGATACTTTGGCGGGTTACAACCGTTTCGCCATTTGCTAAAGGTTGTGGCTGAGATACCATTTGATCTTCAGAAATCGTCACTGTTAAGCCACCATGGGTAATGGCAGCTGGTTGTAATTTAACATTTTTACCAATCACAATCGTGCCTGTACGTGAATTGACGATAATCTTGGCTGAAGTATCTGCCGGTTTGAACTCTAAATTCTCAAGTGTCGATAAATAAGCAACGCGCTGTGAAGGGTCACGAGGCGCAATTACACGAACAGACGCAGCATCCATTGGCTTTGCACTATTAGGTCCGACCAAGTCATTAATGGTGTCAGCCAAACGTTTTGCTGTTGTAAAGTCAGGACGATTAAGGTTAAAAGTAATAAAGTCACCCTGTGTAAAAGGGCTTGCAACCGCTCGCTCAACTGTCGCCCCATTTGGAACTCGGCCAACAGTAGGTGTATTGATAACAACTCTACTTCCGTCTAGCCCTTCAGCGCCTAGACCACCCACAATTAAACTACCTTGTGCAATGGCATACACATTACCGTCGACCCCTTTAAGGAAAGTTTGCAGTAAGGTGCCCCCTCTCAGGCTGCCTGCGCTGCCTATTGACGACACTGTAATGTCAATATTCTGGCCTGGCTTCACAAATGGTGGTAACTCAGCATGCACGGCCACTGCCGCCACATTTTTAATTTTTGGCTTCAAGCTGTCAGGCAAAGTGATACCGAAGCCACTTAACATGGCTTTAAAGCTTTGCTCTGTGAAGCGAGATTGCTCACCTGTACCTGGTAAACCAACTACTAAACCATAGCCCACCAATTGGTTAGAGCGAACACCTTCAACCATGCTGACATCTTTAATTCGCTCAGCTTGCGCTGCTTGGCTTATTACTAATAGTAAAGCCACTGTCATTACTTTAAACATTTTCATCATGGTTCCTTAAAATGGCATCAAGGTACTTAAGAAAAACTTAGCTAACCAACCCGCACTTTGTGCTTCTTGACCATCACCTTTACCTGAGTATTGAATTCGCGCATTGGCAATACGATTCGACTCAACCGTATTATCTGATTTAACATCCGCAGCACGAATAATCCCCTCTATTCGCATAAACTCTTCACCCGTGTTTAAAGTTAGCCACTTTTCACCACGTACGACTAAGTTACCATTCGGTAGCACTCGCATTACATTCACCGAGATATTACCAAATAAACTATTCGATTGGTTTGCTTGGCTGTCGCCTGAGAAAGAGTTACTGGAGTTCATGCCAAACTGGAGGCTTTGACTGCCAATATTTACGTTTGCTCCACCAAGTCCTACTACTGGATCTAATGATGCTGCAGTTGATTTTCCTGTTGTTGTATTAGCGGCTTTTGTTGCAGACGTTGTCTCTCTAAGTACGACTGTCAAAATATCGCCAACACGTAATGCCTTTTTATCACCATATAAATCATTTGATAAATTTGGGTTAAAAAGAGAACCTGTTGCTACAATTTGCTCAGCTTGTTGCTCTGGATAAATAGGCGCATAGTAAGGATCGTCTTTCACGACATTTTTGTTTTGTGTAGACACACACCCAGTTAAAAATAACGAGCCTAAAATGATTAAACCTACAATACGCATAGTAGCCTCCAGAGTTATAATTGTTGGTTAATGTAGCTCAGCATCTCGTCTACTTTTGAGATAACCTTTGAGTTCATTTCATAAACACGTTGAGTTTCAATAAGGTTCACCAACTCTTCGGTTACATTAACGTTTGATGTTTCGAGCGCACCTTGCACAATAGAACCTAATCCATCAACACTCGGGTTACCCTGAACAGGCGCACCACTTACTGCTGTCTCTGTGTACAGGTTTTGCCCGATTGGTTCTAAACCTGACGGATTAATAAAGTCACTAATCACTAACTGACCAATAACGACATTTTCTGCTTGACCTGCAATGGTTACTGACACTTCACCATCTTGCGAAATACTGATAGATTTCGCATCATCTGGTACATTCATTTCTGGTTGTACAGGAAAACCGGCGCCTGAAGTAACAATTCGGCCATTTTCATCTGTAGTAAATTGACCATTACGGGAGTAAGCAACAGTGCCATCTGGCATTTGAATTTCGAAGAAGCCAGGACCTTGAATCATCCAATCCAGTGAATTTTCGGTGCTTTGCATATTACCTTGAGAAAAGTTCTTTTGGTTAGCAACTACTTTTGCACCTGCACCTAACATCAAGCCTGACGGCAGTTCAGTATCTTGTGAAGAACGGCCACCCGGCTGATTGATATTTTGATAAAGCAGATCTTCAAAAATCGCGCGGCTCTTTTTGTAACCAACGGTACTGGCGTTGGCGAGGTTATTCGAGATAACCGAAATATCAGTTTGCTGGGCATCTAGGCCTGTTTTACTGATCCATAATGCTGGGTTCATAACTTATACCTCACTCATCATACTATACGAAGAAGAGTGACATGCTTTTCATCCATCTCTTCTGCTTTTTTCATTAACTTCATTTGCATTTCAAATTGACGTTGATGGTTAATCATGTCTGTCATTTCATGCACAGGGTTGACATTAGACATCTCCAACATGCCACTCATTACTCGAGCTGTAGGGGATATATCGCAGAAACCACAAAAGCCATCTTCTAATGCCTCTTCTTTAGGACGAAATAAGCCATCATTGCCTTTTTGCAGTTTACTATTGTCAGCCTCGATAATTTTAAGCCTATCAACCACTTCTAAAAAATTCGCTGGTGCGCCCTGAGGACGGACTTGGATAGAACCGTCGTCACTGAACACAACCTTATCAACCGGTACAGGTAAAATTATTGGACCACCTTCGCCAATTACTTGACGGCCATGGCTTGTTACTAATGACCCATCCGTTTTGATATTTAAGGTACCAACTTTGGTGTACGCTTCTTCACCAGAAGCATCTAGCACACTGATCCAAGACTTCTGGTCTACCGCTATGTCTAGGTCTCTGCCTGTTTCAACAACAGCCCCCATAGTCATATTGGTGCCTGGGCGCTCTTGCATTGCAAACACTCGTGTTGGTAAACCTTCCCCAAACGCTTGCATTGAACGTGCTTGAGCAAAGTCAGCTTTAAAGCCTGTGGTATTGGCATTGGCTAGGTTATTCGCTTTTAATGCCACACCGCGCAAACTTTGTTTGGCGCCCGACATTGCGATATACAGCATTTTATCCATTACATTGGCCTAAAAATTAATCTTAAACCTAATAAAGCAATAAAAGTGCCAACCTAATTTTGACATTTAAAAAAGAAAAGAAAGGCCGCTGTTGCGGCCTTGATGAAAGAGGGGTTAAGTGATTATCGGATCTGTAGAATGTTCTGTTGTAGTGTCGAGTTAACTTCTAAGGCACGAGAGTTAGCCTGGAAGTTACGTTGAGCACTAATCAAATCTACTAACTCATTTGTAAGGTTAACGTTTGATTGCTCTAAAGCGGATGAGTTAATTGTACCTAATGTACCTGAGCCTGGTTCACCTGCGATTGGTTCACCAGAGGTTAAACTCTTCTTCCAAGCTGTACCACCAACCTGAGACAAACCTTGTGAGTTTGAGAAACGAACCATGGCAACTTGACCAAGGAAAGAGGTATCACCATTTGAATATGATGCAACCACTTTACCATCTGTACCAATATCAATACCTGCTAATCGACCTACTGTTGCACCATCTTGCTCTAACGCTTTAACTTCAAATCGGCTTGCATACTGTGTCGGTAACTTATTTGCGGTGTTACCCTCATCACTCCAGTTCACTGTAATATCATTTGGGAACTGGGCACCATTTGTTAGTCGAAGTGACAGACCTGTGGATCCACTCGATGCAATATTAATATCAGGGAATGTTGTCTCTGGGGCTGTTACATCTGGTAAACCTGCCGCTGTAAATTGCAGTGTGTCGATTGGTGTATGTGCACCTGTAGATGTTTCACCACCATTGATATCAATGGGGATTTCATCCATTGTTGCATACACTTGCCAAGAGTTATTTGCAACAGCAGGGTCTTGTTTTACAAAGAAGAACTGTACAACATGTGGCTCACCTAACGAATCATAAATGGTCGTTGATGTTGATGAGTTATAACTTGTGCTGTCACCTGGATCAAACGTTGTAGTTGATGGTGCGCTTGCTCTCGAGTCTAAGTTCATTGAACTATAAATGTTTGACGTGTGACGAGGCGAACCAGATGCGTCAGGAATTTGAATTGGAGAAGCAGTACTCAGGCTCAGTGATGTTGTATTACCTGTGCCTGGGTCAACGGGAAAGCCTTGTAGGTAATTACCTGCGGCATCTGTTACGAAGTTATCTTTATTAAGCTTAAACGCACCTGCACGCGTATAGGTATAGTCTTGCGAAGCAATGTCTTCACTCATCGCAAAATAACCTTCACCCGTGATTGCTAAATCTAAAGAATTTTGCGTAAATTTAAGCGAGCCTTGGTGGAACTGCTGAGCAACCATGGTCGTTTGAGCACCGTCGCCATTTTTAGTTTTACCAGAGCTAAATACAGACGATGCATATACATCTGCAAATTCTGCACGAGACTCTTTGAAACCCGTCGTGTTAACGTTAGCAATGTTATTTGCTGTGACATCTAAGTCTTTTTGTGCCGCAGCCAATCCTGTTAATGCAATATTGAAACTCATGTTTTCACCTCTTTCACTTAAATTTACTTAAGTACTTAAAATCTATGCTATTTCAGCGACGTCTGACAATTTCACTGCGCCAGCACTTGTGTTTACTATGATGCCATTCGCACCATTTACGTTAACACTGTCAATATTTTTAAATGTCGCCATAGGTAGGCTTGTATATTCGCCATTCAAGCTACCTTCGGCTTTTATTTCGTAATTTCCTGCAGGCATGGTTTCACCATCACCGTTTTTACCATCCCACTCGAACCGGATGGCTCCAGCGGCTTGTGCACCCATGTCTATTTGTCGAACAAGCTGTCCCGAATCGTCATAAATACTGACTGTTAACTTTTCTACGGGACTTTGCGCAATAATCGAGCCTTTCGCTAATTGGTCATCACCAAAGTCTATTGAATCAGACTCTAAAAGGGCTTTTTTGCCGACTAAAGTAGACGCTTGTAATGCAGAATTCGAGGTCATGGACGCTGACAACATGTCAAATTTTTCGTTCAAGCCTGAGATACCCTCAGCCATCGTAAAATTCGTCATCTGCGAAATCATTTGGTCATTATCAGCAGGTTTACTCGGGTCTTGATAAGACAATTGCTGAGTAAGTAACGAAAAGAAATCCTCTTGCGTCAATGCGTCGTTTTTCTTATCGCTCTGCGTTGTTTTATTTTGCTCAGACCAACGTAACGAATCCATATATGAAGATGCGGCATTAATATCGTTACTCATCGGCTATACTCCCACTAGCGCTGACCAAGTAATAAAGTTTTGCTGAGCATTTGCTTGGCTGCATCAGCTACTTGGACATTGGTTTGGTACGAACGTGAAGCAGAGATCATGTTTGCCATTTCTTCTACTACATTCACATTTGGTTTATAGATGTACCCGTCTTTGTCAGCACTAGGGTGATTTGGGTTGTACTCAACCTGTAATGGCTTATCACTCTCTACTATGCCTAACACTTTTACTCCTACCGATGCATTAAGCTGACTAGGATCATGTGCTTCAGACGCTTTAGTCAGTTCCGCTGCAAATACAGGATGTCGCGCTCGATAAACTTTATCTTGGCTAGAACTGATACTGTTGGCGTTTGAAATATTACTCGCAGTGGTATTCAGTCGAATATTCTGAGCACTCATGCCCGAGCCTGCTATATCAAATACATTATATAAGCTCATGATTATGCTCCTTGACTACCAAGGGCTTTTTTTAGCCCTTTAAACTTGCCAGTTAAAAATTGCAAACTTGCCTGATACTCTAATGCGTTTTGTACATACAAGTTTCGTTCCACCTGTATATCTACGGAGTTACCATCACCTGTATCTGCTTGATTTGGATTGCGAAATAACTCAACACTGTTATTAAGCTGACTACCACCATGTAGGTGCTTGCTATCCGTTCTTTGCATCATATTGCCACGTTGCTGAGAAGATTTTGCCGCTTTAAATGCCTGTGCAAAGTCGATATCTTTCGCTTTGTAACCTGGTGTGTCTGCGTTAGCTATATTGCTTGCTAACATCTCTGCACGTTGTGAACGTATCAACATAGTATGTTGATGAACGCCAAGTGCTTTATCAAAACTAATTGCCATGACACGACTCCAAAAATTTGACTCTACAAAGACAAAGCAATAAGTAGGCCAAAATAAAGTCTTTAAATTTCAAAGGCTTGTTTTAGTTAAAGCGAAGAAAATGGTTTTTTTAGGACTTAAAAGAAGAAGTGAAAAAGCGGCAAATAGGTTTGCCGCTTAAAAAATATTACGTTTTTTTGCGGTATATAATGCCGGGGTTACATCGGATCATTTCGAACTCATCACTAAGACCCGCCATGGATTCAGACGCCCCTAAGAATAGATACCCTCTTGGGTTTAGCGCTTGCGCAAACTGCGAGATTATCTTTGCTTTCACCTCTGGAGAAAAGTAAATTAATACATTACGACAAAAAATAACGTCAAATTTACCCATAAGCGAATAGGAATCTAGTAAGTTAAGGTGTCTAAAGTTAACCATTCTTTTAATTGGGTCAACGACCCTAGCCATACCGTTGCCACTGTCTTGAAAAAACTTCTGACGACGCTCAACAGATAAACCCCTTGCTAAAGCCAAAGAGTCATACTCAGCGTTTTTACACATATCAAGCATCGTATTTGATATGTCTGTGCCAACAATTTGCACCCCCATCTTCATTGCACCAGGGTTTTGAGATTGGTACTCAGAAGTCGCCATTGCAATAGAGTATGGCTCTTGCCCTGAAGAGCTTGCCGCTGACCAAATTTTCAGCCCTCTTCGGGTATCTTTCAATTCAGGGTATATTTTACTTTTCAACAACTCAAATGGATATGTATCTCTAAACCAGAGAGTTTCATTTGTTGTCATTGCATCAACAACAGCTGCTCTAAGTTGTCGTTCATGAGGACTCAAAGTCTTAGCAACAAGTGCAGATAAAGAATCAACTCCAAACCGAGCCATCAACGGAGCTAAACGGCTTTTAACCAAGTAAAGCTTATTGTCTCCTAGAACAATACCGCACTGCTGCTCTAAGAAAGTTCTAAACTGGTCATATTCGCCTTGTTGAAGGTTTTTATTTTCCAAGATACTACCGCCGTTATCTAATCACAATGAACCCATTTTTTAACCGCTGTTGCTAATTCATCAGGGTTAAACTTTGCAATAAAATCATCAGCGCCTACTTTCTCAATCATGGCCTGATTAAATACACCACTTAGAGAAGTGTGCAAAATTACATGTAAAGGAGCTAATTTAGGATCTGCCTTAATTTCAGCAGTTAATGTATAGCCATCCATTTCAGGCATTTCTACATCTGAAATAAGCAAACCAACACGCTCTGTGATGTCATTTTGACAATCTACTTCAGCAATTTCTTTTAGCCTAATCAAGGCTTCTTTACCATTTTTGGCAAGCTCAGTTTGCACGCCCAGAGGCTCTAATGCTCGTTTAACTTGATTTCGAGCAACTGCGGAGTCATCGGCAATAAATACTATTCGCTCACCGAGATCTTTTTGCATTTCACCATCAGACACGATGTCTTCGCTTACTTCTGTATTCACAGGACAAATCTCGTTTAAAATCTTTTCAACGTCTAAAATTTCAACAAGTTCGTTTTCTATTTCTGTAACCGCTGTTAAGTAAGAGTATCTACCCGCACCATCTGGTGGCGGCATGATTTTCTCCCAGTTCATGTTAACGATTCTTTCAACTGCACCTACTAAAAAGCCCTGAACAGAACGGTTGTATTCAGCAATGATAATAAAACAGTCTTTAATATTCTCGATAGGTGGACCACCCACAGCCAAAGACATGTCGATAACTGAAATAGTTTGACCACGAATGTGAGCAACACCACGAATGTAAGAGTTAGACTTCGGCATACTAGTGAGCGGTGGGCATTGAAGTACTTCTCTAACTTTAAATACATTGATGCCAAATCTTTGACGACCTCTCAGTCGAAAAAGTAGCAACTCTAGGCGGTTTTGCCCAACCAACTGAGTTCGTTGGTTTACAGAGTCTAAAACACCTGCCATTTCAATCTCCTACATATCGGTCATCTTGGTAATATCATACGCTTTTCAAAATACTAATCAAAGAAGCACCTTGAAGGAATATGGTATTTCACGCAAAATCTTTATACCTTGTTTCTCCAGATAAGCATAGTCGAAACATCATGAGTTTGTTAAAAAAAACCAAATCATATGAGATTTTTTGTGCAATGGCTTGTTTTATAGCCAGCCATATGAGTCAAGCACAAGTATATACAAATACCAATCTTGAAGCTGGAGCTGAAGAATTTATTACCCTGCAGGTTGAACTCAACCCCGATATAAAAACAACGATCAAAGCATTACCACTAGATGCTAGGTTATCAGAAAGAATTTGCGAAAAACCTTTATCATATTCTACAAATGCGACTGCGCCGTTTAACCGACAAGTAACAGTTCAAGTAAAATGTGAGGACCTATCTGGCTGGACTCAATTTGTTCATGTGAGAATTGAAGAGCTTCACCCAGTGATCGTGACAACCCAATTAATAAATAAAGGAGAATTATTAACCAAAGATTCAATCAGCATTGAATACAAGCCAAAGCATTTTGTAAGGGCCAGTAATTTAAATACAGAGCAGTTGCTAATTGGCAGTAGAAGTAAAAGAGTATTAAGAGTCGGCACAGCTATTGGACTTCACCATATTTGTATGGTTTGCAAGGGCGACAATGTCACCATCTACGCTAAAACGCGCACTTTAACGATAAAAACCACAGGTATTGCACTACAAGATGGAAACATAGGTGAGCAAATAAGGGTTAAAAATCAGAAGTCTGGAAAAACTATCTCAGCCAGAGTAAAAGATGTAGAATCTGTTGAGGTTAATATTTAATTTTTTTGCTAAAGTTATAAGCTAGAAGGCCGATAGAAAGGCATGATTAATTTTAGGGTCAATTATCATGGTTAATAATGTAAAAGGGCAATCTCAGCCCAACAGTTCGCTTAATAATATTAAGCAACAAAAAGCCGAATTACAAAAAGCGGATGCTAATCAAGCTCAGATTTCAGCTAAAGCCCCTCAAAAGGCAGCTACTGACTCTGTCAGCTTAACACCACAAGCACAGCAACTTAAAAGTTTGCAAGAAAAAGCACAACAGCAGCCTGCTTTTGACAGTAAAAAGGTTGAAGAGCTTAAAAAAGCAATCAGCGAAGGCAAATACCAAGTAGATGCTGAAAAGTTAGCTAAGAACATTGCCGCATTCGAGTTTGATGTATATGGATGATCAGATAAACCTTTGTCATCATAAATTAGAAAACCAAATTCAGCATCTAAACACTTTGACCCAGATTTTAGATGCTGAGTTAGAATGTCTTGCCAGTAAAAGAGGCGATGGCTTAAAAGACATAGCTCGAGAAAAGCTGACTTTACTCAACACAATTCAAAAACTCGATAAAGAAATTTCAGGTTTTAGCAAAGAGATTTTTAAAACTGAGCAAATCGAGCCTTTAACCAGCACCATTAATGCCTTACTTTTGAAGTGTCAGAAGCAAAATGACGTGAATGCACAAGCTGCACATCAAGCTCAACTTGCAGTGCGAGAATTGAAAGACATAATCATAGGAGCTCCTACATCTATCACTTACGGTCAAGATGGTGGTGTTGTAAGCGCAAACTCTGAATTAGTTAAAAACCTTAAAGCCTAGCCCCTATAAACTCACTCATTTGAGATTTATTAGTAGTATATTACGCGCTTAACTTTCCTAGGCTTTATTGCGCTGATATAAAGTTCATGCACTTTTTTCATGTCTAATTCTAATTCTGTCGCGTAAGTATCACCAACGGCGTAAGTTTTTACGATTTTAGCGCCTTTTATTAACCCACCTACTTGACTCGACAATCCGTCTGATTGCGCAATTGCCCCTTTAACTGTCATCGTTGAAGTGAGCTTTTGTCCATGCACTTGCTCTGCAAGCTCTCTATAAGCCTCAAGTTTAGATACTTTAATTGCCATCAGCATCTTTTGCGAATCAGTTTCTCCAGGCTGACTACTCAAAGGTGCGTACCCTACTGCACGTAAGACTGGATAATAATCGGGCTCCTCATAAGCATACTCAATATGTTTATCGAACACTGAACTACAACCAGAAAGTAACACTGAACATGCCACCAATGATGAATAAAAAACGTTTTTCGTTTTCATAATAAACGCACCTATCTAAAACCTAATTTCAAGATGCATTTTTTACGCCAACAAAGCTGGTACACCTATTGCTATTTAAAATTATTGAGCAAATTACCTTGAGATCTTGAAGATGAAACATTTTCTGATAATTGCATTGATCATTTTCAGCATGCAATCCAAAGCAGAATGGTTTGAAGTAGTCGGTTATGGTGGCATTGTAGATGGTGACACTACTTCTGCAAGACAAATGGCTGTTAAAGATGCCATCACACAGGCTTTAATATTCTCTGGCGCAACGGTATCTAGTGTACAAACCGTTGCCGACGGCGTACTCGAGCAAGATGAGCTGAAAATTAAAACTCATGGCCAGATACAGCATGTGAACTTAATCAATGAGCAACAGCAAGGGGAACAATATTCAGTTACCCTGCATCTGGACATTATTCCTCAGCAATCACAATGCGTTGAGTCAAAGTTTAATAAACAAATAACCATCACCCAAAGTCAGTTAACACATCCAGAGCAAGCCCGACTAGGTCAAATTTTTGACATGCCAGAAGCCAGCTCACAACGCTTATTCAATACATTAAATGAACGTAATACGGGTGTTAAGATGATCCCGTACATTGACCGCAAATTAGATGTTAGGGCTTTTTTTGCTCAACAATTCGACTACAACTCACATTTAATAGATACACTAAGTCGAAATAGTAACAGCCAATATGTTTTACTAAGTCAAATCACTGATATTTCTCAAGGAAGAAAAATGAACAATGATTATGCATTTTGGGAAAGAGAAGCCTATATGCGTAACTTTAAAATTGACTTTGCGCTATTTGACTCACAGACAAACGATCAAGTCTGGTCGCAGCATTATAGTGCCGAGGGTATTTGGCCACATAAAAAAACTAAGATTGTGAATGTAAATAGTGAAGAGTTTTGGCGAACCGATTATGGTCAAAAAATTCAAACTATCTTCAATAAGGTTAGCCAAGATTTAGACTCTGCCGTAAGCTGTCTCACAACTAGCGGAAAAATATTAATGATAGACTCAGATAGAGTAGTAATTAATTTAGGAAAGAGTCATGGCCTTGAATCAGGACAACTCCTCTCTATACTTCATAGAAGTAACTTGACTGCAGCTAACGGTATGCAATTCGCACATCATATCCAAACCATTGAGCAGGTTGTGGTAGAGCAAGTGAATGCTCAGAGCGCTATTGCAAGAAACATAAGCGCTAGGCCTTTAAGCAATATACAGCTTAATGATGTTATTAAAGTGGTTGTAAAAGAGCCAGAGTTATTTACTTTAGAGTAGCTGCATAAACTCGTAAATCAGACTACAAAATAAGGGCAATCTAGTTTTTAGATTGCCCTTATTTGTTTTAATTACTTTAATCTAAATAGACTTTATAGATAATAAACACATTCAACTATGAGGAAAACAATATGCTAGAAAATCGTGAAGGACAGACTATACCCTCAGTTTCATTTCCTGTAAGAGTTGGTAATGAGTGGCAGACTGTCACTACAGAACAACTTTTCAAAGGTAAAACTGTCGTTGTATTTTCTTTGCCTGGTGCATTTACCCCAACCTGTTCATCGACACACTTACCGCGTTACAACGAGCTTGCAGGCGCATTCAAAGCAAATGGAGTGGATGACATTATTTGTTTATCTGTGAACGATACATTTGTCATGAACGCATGGGCACAAGATCAAGAAGCGGATAATATTACTCTACTCCCAGATGGCAACGGAGAGTTTACTGCGGGTATGAGTATGCTTGTCGATAAAGCTGATTTAGGCTTTGGTAAACGCAGTTGGCGTTACTCAATGCTAGTGAAGGACGGCATCATAGATAAAATGTTTATCGAGCCTGATGTACCTGGCGACCCCTTCGAAGTGTCTGATGCTGATACAATGCTTGATTACATTAATCCCGAATGTCAGAAGCCTCAGCCAGTTAGCCTATTTACCAAACCGGGGTGTAGTTATTGTGAGAAAGCTAAAGCACATCTTGTGAGCAAAGGCATACAGTTTGAAGAAATTGTTCTAGGCCGCGATGCTAGCTTAACGAGCTTAAAAGCGATTTCAGGCAAAGAAACTGTGCCACAAGCATTTATAGCAGGAAAGTATATTGGTGACTCAGAAGCCATTCTGTCGCACTTCTGATTTATAAGTATATCTAAGATAACAAGGAAGTTATTTTACTGGAAAAATGCTTAAAAACGTTTGGTAATAAGATACATTCTGAGAAGTGGATGGCGGAGTGGACGGGACTCGAACCCGCGACCCCCGGCGTGACAGGCCGGTATTCTAACCAACTGAACTACCACTCCGCAGTGGTGGGTATTTATAGAGCCTGTTCTGATTGACTCTTGATATCTAATGGCGGAGTGGACGGGACTCGAACCCGCGACCCCCGGCGTGACAGGCCGGTATTCTAACCAACTGAACTACCACTCCGCAGAGATATCTTTTTGTATTATTTGCATTGGCGGAGTGGACGGGACTCGAACCCGCGACCCCCGGCGTGACAGGCCGGTATTCTAACCAACTGAACTACCACTCCACGAGCAAATATTTTGATTAAAACGTTGGCGGAGTGGACGGGACTCGAACCCGCGACCCCCGGCGTGACAGGCCGGTATTCTAACCAACTGAACTACCACTCCACTGAGCTTTAATCTTTTCCTAATTGGCGGAGTGGACGGGACTCGAACCCGCGACCCCCGGCGTGACAGGCCGGTATTCTAACCAACTGAACTACCACTCCACACTTAGGAAAGGGCGCCTAAAGGCATTTTGTAAGATTGGCGGAGTGGACGGGACTCGAACCCGCGACCCCCGGCGTGACAGGCCGGTATTCTAACCAACTGAACTACCACTCCAGCGCGACTTACAAATTTTAGAATAATTGGCGGAGTGGACGGGACTCGAACCCGCGACCCCCGGCGTGACAGGCCGGTATTCTAACCAACTGAACTACCACTCCGCTTTATTCTTGTTGTCAGGTTGCTCCCTGACAGCGGCGTGAATAATACGAATCGACCTGTTTAGAGTCAACTGTTTTTTTTAAAAAAACTGTCTTTTTTAGTCTCCATCCATAGAAAGGTTCAAAATATCACCTGATTTGTTATTTTTTGAACCATTCGTTTCATTTGAGATCACTTCACTACCTTCAGCTTCTTGTGAAGATTGCTTTTTCTTAAATGAAGGTAGTTTAATTTTTAGCTTAATTGGCTTCTTCTGTACAAAGATTCGGATCACTAACCAACCGATTAACATGATAAAAATATTACCCAATACGATAATACTAACTAGCGTACCGGTACTTAATGTTGGTTCAGGCTCCGGTGGCGGTAATTTAGCGAGTAAAGGGTTAATTTTTGGTGCTTGTAACTCGGGCACCTTTTCTATGGGTCTTTCAATCTCAAAATTATACATGGGCAATTTAGCCATAAACTCTCGCCCATTGATATTTTCGCCAAAAACAGAAAACTCAATTTGATAACGGCCCCAGTCGTAATTGCTAATTTCTAATTTGCGGTAAAGACGCGCTTCAGGGTTAATCGTAAAAAGTTGTTCTTCACCGTTAGGATAAAAGATTTTCCCCTGAAAAATAACCGTTTCAGGCTTAATGATTGACTGGTCCAATTGAACGGTTAATTCATGACTTAAATCTGCACTATTTGCTAAGGTTAAATCAAAATCGAATGGAGGCTCAGCAATAACAATAGGTGCTTGTGCGACTCGGCGTTTAAGGATGGGTGTTTCAATATAAAACTCAGGTTGCCATTCGCCTGCTGGAAAAGTCAGCTTAAACTCCCCTGTAAAAATACCGTCCATCGGTCTTTCATCAAATTCTCGGCCATCATCTTTAAACTCAGTCACGCTTTGTGTGCCGGCCCCAAAATTATCATATTGGTCATTATTGGTGCTAACAAACTCGACGATTAGACTCACCACATCGCGAAAATATCCAACATCTATTGGCTTACCATCGTTGGTCACTTGGCCTGTAACCTTGAGAGTCTCTCCTCTAAACATCAGTTGAGGTAGAGGCTCCACCTCAAGTTCAATATCACCTAACACCATAATTCGGCTATCTGATTGAACTCTGCCAATCACTTGCCAAGGACCTGGTGTTGGATTTTCTATGGTAATAAGGTCATAGCTTGCTTCATCATACCACTCTAGCATTTCATCTTTCATAGCATGATGAGCGTAGTATTTACTACCATCAGGCTTAACTAAAATAACCGCTGGTGAACCAGGTTTGCGAAAGAAAAGCAGTGTAATTTTTTCTACTTTATGATCAATACGGAAGCGGTTATCTAACAACGGAACTTCATTTACTTTGCGATTATTTTTCAACAACGTTATAGATGGGGTTGTTGTGAGTGCAATACATTCATTAATAAAAAATAAGAACAGCACTAACAATAATCGCTTCATATAAATTTTACCTTAATTTTGTTGCCAAAGAGTCTCGCCATTTTTGTCGACGACTTTTAACCTTTCTTCATGCGCTATTACTTCATCGGCAGAAGCTTTAACAACTTTAAGTGCTGGACGGTTATCAGCTAAACGACGAATACTTGTATTATCCGTTTGCGATGTGCTCTCGGTATTATTCGCCAAGTTCATTTTTACTTGGCCACCCGTCATCGCTAAATAAACATCAGCTAAAATCTCAGAATCCAGTAATGCGCCGTGTAGAGTACGTTTTGAATTGTCGATGTCATAACGTCGGCATAAAGCATCTAGATTATTCTTCTGACCTGGGTGCAGATTTCTCGCCATAACAAGCGTATCAAGCACTTCGCAATAGTCATGAGTGTTAGGATAACCTTGCTGTAACAGCGCAAATTCATTGTCCATAAAACCAACATCGAACGGCGCATTATGAATAATGAGCTCAGCCCCTTTAATATACTCAAAGAACTCTTTTGCTATTTGATGATAAAGCGGTTTATCTTTTAAGAATTCATTAGTAATACCATGGACATCGATTGCCTCATCTTCAATATCACGCTGAGGATTGATATAAACATGAAAGTTATTTCCTGTTAAACGGCGATTAATGAGTTCAACACACCCAATTTCAATGATCCTATGACCCGCTTTCGGATCGATACCTGTTGTTTCAGTATCTAGGACTATTTGTCTCTTTAACATATCGTCTGCCTGTTAACTTTGCTATTGTTAGCAACTAATCACTTTATTCTACATAAAAACAGGCTAATTCGTGCAAAAAAGCGTAGAGATTTATACCGATGGTTCATGTTTAGGTAATCCTGGACCAGGTGGGTATGGCATTTATCTTCATTATCAAGGCCATGAAAAAACGCTTTCTCAGGGCTATAAACTCACTACCAATAATAGAATGGAGATGCTCGCTGCCATTGTTGCACTCGAAACCCTAAAACGCCCTTGCTCAGTTGTGCTACATACCGACAGTCAATATGTTAAACAAGGCATTGAATCTTGGGTTGCTGGTTGGAAAAAACGTAACTGGCTTACTTCCGCAAAGAAGCCTGTTAAAAACGTTGATTTATGGAAACGACTCGATGATGCCTGTCAAAGGCATGACATAGAGTGGCGTTGGGTAAAAGGTCACAGTGGCAACAAATATAACGAAATCGTTGATGATTTGGCTAGAGAAGCGGCTGGTAGTTCAAAACTGCTTGAGGATGAAGGATATCAAGCAGCTTAAGTTGTGCTTTTAATTCGACTTGTCACGAGTTTGTCTCAGCCCTGCATTTTTAACTGCTGGGGCCCATTTGGGCCTTGCATGCCACTTAGGTTTAATTGGTGTTAAAGGCGCGACCCGCTTTCGCGCCACCAGCATATAACAGCTGCCCATCGGCTTTAAATAATGACGACAAAATCGCCGCCAAGGTGCAAAACGTGATAATCGACTGCCTCGTGCCAACGAAGCATAGACAAAACGCTCATCACTGAGTATTTCGAACCCCAATAAATCTAACCAATCTTTTACCCGAGCTGGAGTAAAAAAGCGCCCTGACCACGGCAGTTTTTGAGAACTAAACGGCAATAAATTCGCCAATCCGCATAAGCTGAATGGATTAAACCCTGAAATAACCAAATAGCCACCAGGGATTAAAGTACGATGTGCTTCTCGCAGAATATGATGTGGATCACTTTCATATTCTAAACTATGGGCCAGCACACAAACATCAACACTGTGCTCCGAAAAAGGGAGTTCATCTATTTCTGCAACCACACTGGTTTTCTTACATTGATGAGGAGATACATTCACTTGATGAGGGATCACACATTTTGATGTATCAAGTTGGCCACTTAATGAACCTAGTTTAAGTAAGTGATATCCAAACATCCTCGGTAACCAAGCTTTCATTCTTCGCTCTAAGCCGACTTTTATATAATCGCCATGTGGAAAGTCAGACCAAGTTAATGGTTTTGGTCCAGACCGAAAACTTAATGCTGGTTTCATTATCGATGCTCGTTATACTAAACCCATCTACACTTTATAGAGCAAATACTTATGGTGCAAGTTGATCCAATTAAAGCTTTTTCTGATAACTACATATGGGCGTTAAAAAAAGAAAATAAAGTCTGGGTTGTTGACCCTGGGCAAGCAGAACCTGTATTTGACTATTTAAAACAAACTGACACAACACTAGCAGGCATTTTGATAACTCATCACCACTGGGATCATACAAACGGTGTTGTGGCTTTACTTCAGGCATTCGATAACATCCCAGTTTATGGCCCTGAGAACTCCCCTTTTGAAGGTATCTCACATAAATTAAATGACAACGATGAAATAACCGTTGCCGATACAAAGTTTAAAATCATCTCAACGCCAGGGCACACCTTGGATCACATTTGCTATATGAATGATACCTTTTGCTTTACCGGTGATACCTTGTTTAGTGCTGGCTGTGGCAGATTATTTGAAGGCGATGCTGAAATGATGTGGCATTCTTTAGAAAAGTTTGCTGAATATAGCGATGACACACTTATCTACTGCACCCATGAATACACGCAAGCCAACCTTAAATTTGCTTTAGCTGTTGAACCAAACAATACAGACTTATTGACATATGTCGGAAAAGTACAAAAGCTTCGAGATGATAATCAGCCTAGTTTACCGACTCATTTTGGTCTAGAACGGGCTATTAACCCCTTTCTTAGAGCTTCTGAAGAAAATAGTCTTATACATGTACCTAAGAATTTAATTCAAGATGTAAGTGAAAACTGGCAAAAATTTGCAGCTTTGAGGGCTTGGAAAGATGAATTTTAACCAAGTTACCATGTGATTACTTTTAATAACGCAAGAGAATCTGTAGAATCGAGCGGTTTTTGCTCGAATATGAATCACTATGAAAAAGTCTGCAAGTTTAGTTCTAACGCTTTCGTTGTTAACGGGTTGTCAAACCCTAACTAACACACAAAAAGATCAATCTGAGATCATCAATACAGCTGCTAATGAGAACCTGGCAAGTCCTTTAGATATTAGCGAAGCACTTGCTAATTCAATCTCAGAGCCAGTAGAAGCAGACGAACCAGTTCCTGTATTCGATGATGTTTGGGAACGTATTCGTTACCAACTCTCAATTCCTGTGCCTCAAAACCGCCCTGTTGTGGCTGAGAGGAACTATTATCAACGCCATCAGAAATATTTAGACCGCATATCAAAGCGTGCAGAGCCGTATTTATACTTTATTGTTGAAGAAGTAGAAAAACGCCAAATCCCGATCGAGATAGCTTTACTTCCCATCGTTGAGAGTGCGTTCGACCCATTCGGTTACTCGCATAGAAGTGCGTCAGGTATCTGGCAGTTTATGCCCCAAACTGGAGAGCGTTTTAATTTACATCAGAATTGGTGGTATGACGGTCGCCGAGACATAGTACAGTCAACGCGTGCAGCTTTAGACTATTTGAGTTACCTGCATAAAACCTTAGAGGGTGATTGGCTGAACGCCATTGCAGCATACAACTCAGGTGAAGGGCGCGTCTTAAAAGCCATCAGAAAGAATCGTAAAAAGCATTTACCAACTGACTTTTGGTCGCTTGACTTGCCAAGAGAAACGACGGCTTACGTACCTAAGTTATTGGCGTTATCAGATTTGTTAAAACGACAAGAAGAGTTCAATGTCACTTGGAAACCAATCATTAATGCGCAAGTCGTCGAAATTGTCGATGTTGGTTCACAAATTGATTTAGCCCTAGCTGCTGACATGGCTAATTTGAGCCTAACTGAATTATACCGTTTAAACCCAGGGTTTAACCGCTGGGCAACCGCACCTGACGGTCCACATCAACTACTGCTACCCAGCGATAAAGCGGATGCATTTAAAGACAAATTGGCACAAACACCAGTAAAAGACAGGTTGCGCTGGCAGTATTACACTGTAAAACGCGGTGACACATTATCTGTCATTGCTAAAAAGTTTTCGACGAGCAGCAAAACTATCCAATCTCTAAATAAACTTGATACACACATTATCCGTGTTAATCAAAAGCTTCTAGTGCCCCTAAGTGAAGGAAAAATCAATAGTGAGCACTTACCTAAATCAGTTAGGGTCGCTGCGAATAAGTCTACGCGAGCTAAAAAAACACATACGGTAAAATCCGGTGATACACTGTGGGATATCAGCCGAGAATATGATGTAACAGTGAAGCAACTTGCTAGCTGGAATAAACTAAAGACTAACAGCGTATTAAAGCTTGGCCAGAAGCTTACGGTTTATCAAACAAAAGCAGAGAGCAAACCTATCGGGTTAGTGTCTACCACCCGAACCATCACTTACAAGGTTAGGCGTGGTGATTCTTTAGCCCGTATCGCTTCAAAATTTAACTTAACGGTAAAAGAAATTGTCGAGTGGAATAACTTATCGGGACAAAAATATCTTCAGCCTGGACAAAAGTTAAAGCTAAAAGTCGATGTAAAACGCACATCTTAAAAAGATGCACTAAAAAGAAAAGCACCCAAGGGTGCTTTTTTAGATAGGCTCGAATTTATAACCGGCACCATAAATCGAGTGAATAAAATTTGCTTCTGGAGCAATACTTTGCAGCTTTTTCCGTAATTTTTTTATATGACTATCAACTGTCCTATCGCTCACAATTCGATCGTCTGAATAAATATGATCCATCAGTTTATCACGGCTAAAAATTCGCCCTGGGTGAACATACATGGCTTTAAGCAACAGAAACTCAACGTGTGTGAGTGAAATACTTTCATTATTGAACTTAGCCATAAATGTTTGCTCATCAACTTCTAAGCCGTGCAAAGCTTCTTGGCTTTGCTCTGCGATATAGTTTACTCGACGCATTATCGCTTTTACTCTAGCCACAACTTCTCTAGGGCTATATGGCTTACAGACATAATCATCCGCACCAACTTCTAGACCTATTAGCCTATCAATTTCTTCAACCTTAGCAGTAGTCATAATAATGGGAACTTGGCTTTGAGCCCTGATCTGCTTACATAAGGTAATACCATCAACATTAGGCAGCATAATATCTAACAACACCATGCTTGGCTTATATTTCTCGAATGCAGTCATTACGTCTGCACCGTCCATGACAACATGAGATTCAAAACCTGAAGCTGATAAATATTTTGCTAAAATAGTGGCAAGTTTTTCTTCATCTTCAACAATAAGAACAGTCTCAACATCCACCATTTAGTTTTCCTTATATTTAAATTCTATGGTCAATTTTAGTCCACCTAACTCACTTTGTTCTGCACACACTTCTCCATTATGCGCCATAATAATATTTTGACAAATAGCCAATCCAAGCCCTGAACCACCGGTTTTACGGTTTCGAGCAGAATCTGTTCTGTATAGCCTATCAAAAAGATGAGCGATCTGATCAGCTTCAACACCTGGGCTGCTGTCTTGCCATACAAGTTGAACCCCATGTTTTAGTCTATTGACTTTTATTTCTAACTTCCCTTTATCATCTAAAGACGCATCGGTATAGCGCAACGTGTTTTGCAGTAAGTTATCAAAAAGTTGCCCCATACGATGTGCATCACAGAATAAAAAGCATTTAGGACTGAAATCAAACTGTAAATCAAAGTGACTAAGTTCATTTTTTCTCTTCTCAAGACTACGCTCAATAAGCTCAGGTAACAGCATTTTTGACTTTTCATAAGACAATGAGCCTCTATCTGACATTGAGAGCTGATGGAGATCGTTGACTAATTTAGTCAGCCTTAGTATTTCTTCATGTAATGAATCAAGCTGCGTGCCATCAGCTTCGATCACACCATCTATCATGCCTTCTATTTCAGCTTTAATGACCGCAATAGGAGTTCTTAATTCGTGAGAAATATCAGCAATCCAACGCTGTCGAGCAGTTAAATTTTCAGCCAATGTTTTAGCAAGTAAATTCATATCACTTTCAAGCTGACCTAATTCATCCCTTCGAATAACTTGTTTTGATATGGAGTAATCTCCACTGGTGAGGTTTTTTGTTCTTTTTCTTAATGCGAGGATCGGCCTAACTAAATATTTACTGAAAGGAATCGACAGTAAAAAAGTTATCACAAAAGCAATAATGGCAATAACAACAAAGTGTTGACGCTGCTGCTTAGCAAATAGTGTTTCAAATCTTCCTGTTACCATTGAGCCGTTTTCAACACCTATGTAACCTAACTTTTCTCCCTCTATTTCTGGCCAATATACAGGCACCCAAAGCGCATCCTTAACCATAGAAGGCCTGCCAACTAGCAATGTACCATCTACTGCTTTAAAAAATAATTTATCTGAGGGTCCCCTACCACGACGTTCACCTCGAGCAGGTGGACGTTTATCTTTGCTAGGTTTTGGGCGTTTTTTTGTTAAGTTTTCATTGGCAACACTTACTTGATGGTAAGTGCGCATTAAGTTTTTCCAATGCTCTGAGCGCCTATCTAACCAATCAACATTCTGTTGTTTTTCCATTGTTTCGTGGAATTCAGCAATTACCGGCTTTAGGCGCACTTTAGTTGCACTTTGAACATAGTCAGAAAAGCTCTTATCAAATGCTACCTGATTAGCCACAAAAATAGCCAACACCAATGTCGAATTAGCTAACAGCAACATAATTAATATTTTTATGCGAATAGGTAATCTAAGCGTCTTCATTTTAACTTCAAAAAATTGACTCAAGATCATGTTCTGCCATGAATGTGTAAAGAATGTGAAAGAAACAGGCGCAGTTTGTTCTTTTCCTAAGCCCCGAATTTGCTACTATAAAACTAAATTAAAAAAAGATCCCGAGTACAGTGCAAAACCAAACGCTTCAAAGATTCATTTCTTACATAAAAACTCAGCAAGTAGATAAATTACCTGAGTTTTATACTCAACTTAGCGACTCTGATTGCGTGCTTGTATTAAAGTTTTGCTTTGAACAAGCTATCCAGAATCAAGAAGTCTACATATTCTTTCAGGATCTTTGTAAGCAATTAATCACAGAAAAAAAAGCGCTTCCTGAAGGGCTGATCACTGGTATTAATACACTAGAACGGCTGGCTTTCTTTTCGAGCGCGCTCACTGAAATTGAGGGCTATAAGCAAGCCAACAGGCAAGGTAATACGCTTGTTCACGCTCTTTGTACTAATTCTCAGCAAACAGAATGGCCGTTTAACTTTTTAAGATCGCTTATGCTTTTTGAAAGAAATGAATCACTTGCTCACGCGCTTGGGCATAAAAATCATCAACGCATGCGCCCTATTGATTGCTACCTAGCATTTAACCACAACTTAGCCAAATTGCCAGACCATGAACTTTCAGCCCTTTTAGCACTTATAGAAATACAGTCAAAAACGTCTGAGCAAAGCGAACCTGGCCTATTGCATGCGATATGTCAGTTTTTAGTTAAGGAGAAAATAAATAAGCAGCTAGACAGTACGCATCCACGTATATTACTTATCGCTAGCTGCTTTCAGGCACGTGTTGAGACCGTATGTACACTTTTGAAGATTTAGGCCTTTCTAGCCGCTTCTAGCTTATTTCGTTTGATGTACTTATCACCAAACTGGTAAAGAAATAAACTAAACAAAATCATAGTGCCACCTATTAAAAGAGAAGATGTTAAAACTTCATCATTCAATAACGCGCCCAGGCTTACTGCAAAAACAGGTGTGATCAAAGTAGTCAATGCAACTGTGCTCGCTGGTAATTTTTGCAGGACATGAAAATAGGCTAGGAACCCTAACAAAGAGCCAAAAAGAGCTAAATAACCCGTTGCTAAAATTGACTTAAACTGCCATTGCTCATGATTGACCTCACCGCCTGCTGCTAACCAAATTAATGCAAATATAGGCGTCACAAATGCCAATGCCCCTAGCGTTGTTGCCATTGGGTGGATAGTAATTGGAACTGTTTTGATCATTACGCCACTCAAACTAAAACTTGTCACAGCCATAAGTACATAGATAATCCCTTCAACAGGCACATCCAATTGCTGTATTTGAGTTTTACACACTAAAAATAAACCGAGTATTGAGAACAATAAAGCTATTATTTTAACTGGAGTAAAAGCATGTTCAGATAATATTTTTTGCGCAAACAAACCTGAGATGATCGGTGCTAAACCAAAGACGAGAGAAATCACACCTGAAGGTACTGACTGAGCTGCTAGATAGCTTAAAAGCATACCGATAACAATGCCAGCAGCAGAGTAAAAATACAGTAGGCAAGCTTTCTTTGACCATGGCACATGTATTTTTAGTGTAAATACTGTTATGACAGCCAGTACTAAAGCTATCAACATACGTAGAAAAACACTTAATGTCGGTGGCATCGTCTCAGCGCTCCAGACAATACCGAGCGGTGTCGTTGACCAAACTAAGATCACAAATAGATACGACCCTTGCACGGGCATAACTTTATCCTTGGGAATAAACATTTGAAGAGCACGAGATTATACTGACTAAAGAGCGTAAATGTTATCGTTACATTGGTCTTATCAAGTATATTTATGTAACGATACATTAATGAAAATAATAACTGCCTTAATCAGCACATAGATCTGATAGTCATACCTATTTCTTGTCATATCATTAGGTCTTCAATAAGAGGAAATCATGAGAATTATCATTTATATCGTTACAGCTGCTCTTATTAAGCTATCAATTCTTGGTTTGGGTATGCTGTCAATAGTAACAGCCTTTTCTAGCTTGTTTCTTTTAAAAGTTATGCAAAAAAAACTTTCAGAACGGTTGATAAATAGGTTTAGAAAAAAGTTTAAAATAGCGCTTTGGGGGCACATCAGCATTTACGGTGCTCTTATCGGAAAATTGACATTTATTGATGGCATCAGTGATATTCCAGCTTTTCTAGCCAGTCACCTTGTGGTCCATCATATGGCTAGCGGCTTAATTGCTGCGACTTTATTGATTATGAGTCTCAGAACTTACAACCAGCTTAAAATAAGCAACTTGAATACGAATTAGACAAAATAAAGAATGTCACTCACACTTTCATAACCCAAGTCTAATGGTGAGTGCTATGAATATAAAAAGTAAGGTTGCGGTTCCTATAATTATAGGTATTTCTTTAATCTTAGCAGCAAGCACATTTAGCATTTTAAAGCTCGAGTTTTTAATTTGGGACTACCAATCTTTAGTCAACAAAGATCAACAACGCATTATTTTAATTACAAATGCAGAATCTTCATTTAAAAGCCAAGTCCAAGCATGGAAAAACCTGCTACTCAGAAACGACGAAAAGTATTGGCAAGAGTTCCTCTCTTTACATAAGGAAGTCCAAGAAGATCTTAAGCAATTACAAATTTTCGAAGAAGGAGAATGGACTACTCAGTTCATTAACCAGCACCTCTCTATGTTAGAGGCATATGAGAAAGCACAAAGAAATTTTGTATTAAATCTGAACTATAAACAAAGTGATGCAATGGTCAGAGGAATCGATAGAGATTTCGCACAAGGACTTATTGATAAAAGAGGCGCTGTAACTAAACATTTCATAGAGATTCAAAACAACATTGAACAACAGCAATCTATAGTTATGACTGTCTACCCTATTGTATCTTTCTTGATAGCAATAGTTGCCATAGCCGGTATATTAGTCTTTATACATAAAAAAATTATCCTACCATTACGAGACTTAATAGATAAAACCGTTGAAATTTCCAATGGAAAATATGACTTACATATAGACTACCCATTTAATGATGAAGTGGGACAACTCAGTAAAGCCATTACAGAAATAAAGAATCATATTGTTGAAGCTGTCTCGAATATCTCTGTTGTTAAGGGAGAAGTTGAAGATGCATTTGAAGCTATAGGTCATGTAAGCAACGAGATAAGCCGAGGTTCAGAAGAGCAAGTTGCATGCTCTCAAACGATGGAAAGTACCATTAATGGATTATCTGAAATCGCATCAAGACTACAAAGCCTAACTCAGCAAGCTTTACAATCAACGACCCTAGTCACTCAAAAAGCGAGTAACTGTGGAGACACGATGGAGTTATCAGCCAGTAGCATGCAGGAGCTTGTAAAGGAGGTAGAAAATACATCGGCCGTAATAGAATCTCTAGAGTCGAAAGCAGCGAGTGTAAGCAGTGTACTAGATATGATAGGTTCTATTGCTGAGCAAACTAACCTACTGGCACTTAACGCTGCAATTGAAGCAGCAAGAGCAGGCGAAGCAGGTCGTGGATTTGCAGTGGTAGCTGATGAAGTTCGAAGTCTTGCATCTAAAACGCAGCAATCAACTATGAGTATCACTTCGGTTATTGATGAACTTCAAACTGTTTCAAAACAAGCTGTAGCAGCAATGCAACATGAAATAAAGATAACCGCAGATAACGCAGAAAAAAATCAAGATGCACAAGTTGCGCTGAAAGAAATCCTCCAAGAAATGGAACAAATGAAAAGCCTCAACCAACAGGTTACGGACTCCGCAAGTGAGCAAACACAAATATCAGAAACTCTTCATGAAACATTAATTCAACTCCAAGTTATCTCTGAAAATTATAAAAAGCTAGCTCAAAGTGACAACGTATCCCGTACTGTAGCAAATGCAAACCGAGACTTAACTAAAATGGTTGAAGATTTAAGAGGCAACTTATCTCATCAAGAAGCAGAGCTATTCTGAGGTTATGGACAAATTAGCAACAGAAAACTCAGTGAATACGGTTTAGAGCGCTAAGTTAATGGCAGCGAGCAAGCTTTGCGTTTAGGGCTAAACGAGTACATTTACTTTGCGCAAGGTGAATATCGTGCGAAAGGTTAATGACACAGCGTGAAGCACTGACATTCTTTTCGCGCAAGGGTGACGAATCACAGAGACGAAGTTTCGCAGCATGAGGAAGTGAGTGCATGAATGCGCGATGGGACCCAGCTTCAGGGATGAATGTAGTGCAAAGTGTTAACGACAATGAACGAAGCGAATACGCTTGCTTTGCGCAAGAAAGGTGTAAAAGGCCAGCGACAGTGAACGAAGTGAACCCGCTCTTTTTACGCAAGGTGAAATGAGCTTGTTTAGCTGGAGTTGAGGGTGTACTCACTAACGTAGAGACTCAAAGTGAAGAGAGTAGCTACTCTGAAGACGCTCACTTCACCTTGCGCTAATTCGTCTTTTTATCACAGTGCATCATCTCATCACCGTGCAGGACGATTTAGCACGATAAACGCAAAAAACCCGCTGCATTGCTGCAACGGGTTTATTTAATTGCCTGGGGCAACCTTTGCTGGCGATGTTCTACTTTCACATGAGAAGCCAAGCTGGCCGCACCCACACTATCATCGACGCTATCGTGCAAAATTAGCGACAGTGAACGCAGTGAGTACGCTTCTTTTGCGCAAGGTGAAATAAGCCATTTTAACCGTTGCAGAGGGGCTTAAACGCAAAAAAGCCCGACTCTTTCGAATCGGGCTTTCTCTAAATAGGTGCTTGGCAATGTTCTACTTTCACATGGGAGACCCACACTATCATCGACGCTGTTTCGTTTCACTTCTGAGTTCGGCATGGAGTCAGGTGGTTCCAAAACGCTATGGTCACCAAGCAAATTTGGTTAAAATCTGGAAAAAATCTGATAATTCTAAAACTATCTACTTTAGTTCATATTAGCTTCTGAGCTAAAACCACTTTGGCGTTGTATGGTTAAGCCTCACGGGTAATTAGTACTGGTTAGCTTAATGTATCACTACACTTCCACACCCAGCCTATCAACGTTGTAGTCTTCAACGGCCCTTCAGTTAACTTAAAGTTAAAGTGAGAACTCATCTCGAGGCTCGCTTCCCGCTTAGATGCTTTCAGCGGTTATCGATTCCGAACGTAGCTACCGGGCAATGCAATTGGCATCACAACCCGAACACCAGCGGTTCGTCCACTCCGGTCCTCTCGTACTAGGAGCAGCCCCTCTCAATTCTCAAACGCCCACGGCAGATAGGGACCGAACTGTCTCACGACGTTCTAAACCCAGCTCGCGTACCACTTTAAATGGCGAACAGCCATACCCTTGGGACCGACTTCAGCCCCAGGATGTGATGAGCCGACATCGAGGTGCCAAACACCGCCGTCGATATGAACTCTTGGGCGGTATCAGCCTGTTATCCCCGGAGTACCTTTTATCCGTTGAGCGATGGCCCTTCCATTCAGAACCACCGGATCACTATGACCTACTTTCGTACCTGCTCGACGTGTCTGTCTCGCAGTTAAGCTGGCTTCTACCATTACACTAACCGTACGATGTCCGACCGTACTTAGCCAACCTTCGTGCTCCTCCGTTACTCTTTGGGAGGAGACCGCCCCAGTCAAACTACCCACCAGGCACTGTCCACAACCCCGATTAGGGGCCTATGTTAGAACATCAAACATACAAGGGTGGTATTTCAAGGATGGCTCCACAACATCTAGCGACGCTGCTTCAAAGCCTCCCACCTATCCTACACATGTAGGCTCAATGTTCAGTGCCAAGCTGTAGTAAAGGTTCACGGGGTCTTTCCGTCTAGCCGCGGGTACACAGCATCTTCACTGCGATTTCAATTTCACTGAGTCTCGGGTGGAGACAGCGTGGCCATGGTTACACCATTCGTGCAGGTCGGAACTTACCCGACAAGGAATTTCGCTACCTTAGGACCGTTATAGTTACGGCCGCCGTTTACCGGGGCTTCGATCAAGAGCTTCGCCTAAGCTAACCCCATCAATTAACCTTCCGGCACCGGGCAGGTGTCACACCGTATACGTCATCTTACGATTTTGCACAGTGCTGTGTTTTTAATAAACAGTCCCAGCCACCTGGTCACTGCGGCTCCCGTCCGCTTAGAGAGCAAGTCTCATCACAGATAGGAGCGTACCTTCTCCCGAAGTTACGGTACAATTTTGCCTAGTTCCTTCACCCGAGTTCTCTCAAGCGCCTTAGTATTCTCTACCTGACCACCTGTGTCGGTTTGGGGTACGATTCGAAATAATCTGAAGCTTAGAGGCTTTTCCTGGAAGTAGGGCATCATCAACTTCACTACCGTGGTAGCTCGTCTCGACTCTCAGCCTTAGCGACCCGGATTTTCCTAAGTCACCAGCCTACAGCCTTTCACATGGACAACCATCGCCATGCTTGATTAGCCTGCTCCGTCCCCCCATCGCAATTATTCCAAGTACGGGAATATTAACCCGTTTCCCATCGACTACGCTCTTCAGCCTCGCCTTAGGGGTCGACTTACCCTACCCTGATTAACATGGGATAGGAACCCTTGGTCTTCCGGCGTGCGGGTTTTTCACCCGCATTATCGTTACTCATGTCAGCATTCGCACTTCTGATACGTCCACCCAACTTTACAATTGAGCTTCAGCCGCTTACAGAACGCTCCCCTACCCCGCATACAAAGTATGCAGCCGTAGCTTCGGTGGTATGTTTAGCCCCGTTACATCTTCCGCGCAGGCCGACTCGACTAGTGAGCTATTACGCTTTCTTTAAAGGATGGCTGCTTCTAAGCCAACCTCCTAGCTGTTTTAGCCTTCCCACATCGTTTCCCACTTAACATACACTTTGGGACCTTAGCTGACGGTCTGGGTTGTTTCCCTCTCCACGATGGACGTTAGCACCCACCGTGTGTCTCCCGGATAGTACTTTACGGTATTCGGAGTTTGCAAAGGGTTGGTAAGTCGGGATGACCCCCTAGCCTTAACAGTGCTCTACCCCCGTAAGTATTCGTCCGAGGCTCTACCTAAATAGATTTCGGGGAGAACCAGCTATCTCCCGGTTTGATTAGCCTTTCACTCCAAGCCACAGGTCATCCCCTAACTTTTCAACGTTAGTGGGTTCGGTCCTCCAGTTGATGTTACTCAACCTTCAACCTGCCCATGGCTAGATCACCGGGTTTCGGGTCTATACCTTGCAACTCAACGCCCAGTTAAGACTCGCTTTCGCTACGGCTACCCTAAACGGTTAACCTCGCTACAAAATATAAGTCGCTGACCCATTATACAAAAGGTACGCAGTCACCCTCGAAGGGCTCCTACTGCTTGTACGTACACGGTTTCAGGTTCTATTTCACTCCCCTCACAGGGGTTCTTTTCGCCTTTCCCTCACGGTACTGGTTCACTATCGGTCAGTTGGGAGTATTTAGCCTTAGATGATGGTCCACCTATATTCAGTCAAAGTTTCACGTGCTCCGACCTACTCGATTTCACTTTAGATAAGTTTTTGTGTACGGGACTGTCACCCTGTATCGTCAAACTTTCCAGAATGTTCCACTAACTACACTAAAGCTTAAGGGCTAGTCCGATTTCGCTCGCCGCTACTTTCGGAATCTCGGTTGATTTCTTTTCCTACGGGTACTTAGATGTTTCAGTTCTCCGCGTTCGCCTCGTTAACCTATGTATTCAGTTAACGATACCTGCAAGCAGGTGGGTTTCCCCATTCGGAAATCCTAGTCTCAAGCGCCTCTTACTGGCTTGACTAGGCTTATCGCAAGTTAGTACGTCCTTCATCGCCTCCAACTGCCAAGGCATCCACCGTGTACGCTTAGTCACTTAACCATACAACCCAAAATGGTTTGTATCGTCAAAGACAGTTTTAACTTCGCCAGAAGTTAATATTGAATACTAAAGTAGACGCTAATAAACAAATGAATGTTTATCGGCATTGTTTTACTTTTGAAAACTCTTTTTAGAATTTCTTCTAAAAGAATTAATTATCAGCTTTTCCAAATTTTTAAAGAGCAATATTAATTAGCAGCTTGTGCTAACTAACAATCATCTGTGTGGACACTACGAACAAATCTGTTCTAAATCGTTAAGGAGGTGATCCAGCCCCAGGTTCCCCTAGGGCTACCTTGTTACGACTTCACCCCAGTCATGAATCACTCCGTGGTAAGCGCCCTCCCTAAGGTTAAGCTACCTACTTCTGGAGCAACCCACTCCCATGGTGTGACGGGCGGTGTGTACAAGGCCCGGGAACGTATTCACCGCGGCATTCTGATCCGCGATTACTAGCGATTCCGACTTCATGGAGTCGAGTTGCAGACTCCAATCCGGACTACGACGCACTTTAAGTGATTCGCTAACTCTCGCGAGCTTGCAGCACTCTGTATGCGCCATTGTAGCACGTGTGTAGCCCTACACGTAAGGGCCATGATGACTTGACGTCGTCCCCACCTTCCTCCGGTTTATCACCGGCAGTCTCCTTAGAGTTCCCGACCGAATCGCTGGCAACTAAGGATAGGGGTTGCGCTCGTTGCGGGACTTAACCCAACATCTCACAACACGAGCTGACGACAGCCATGCAGCACCTGTATCAGAGTTCCCGAAGGCACCAAACTATCTCTAGTAAGTTCTCTGTATGTCAAGTGTAGGTAAGGTTCTTCGCGTTGCATCGAATTAAACCACATGCTCCACCGCTTGTGCGGGCCCCCGTCAATTCATTTGAGTTTTAACCTTGCGGCCGTACTCCCCAGGCGGTCTACTTAATGCGTTAGCTTTGGAAAAGTTGTCCGAAGACCCCAGCTCCTAGTAGACATCGTTTACGGCGTGGACTACCGGGGTATCTAATCCCGTTTGCTCCCCACGCTTTCGTACATGAGCGTCAGTATTGACCCAGGTGGCTGCCTTCGCCATCGGTATTCCTTCAGATCTCTACGCATTTCACCGCTACACCTGAAATTCTACCACCCTCTATCATACTCTAGTTTGCCAGTTCGAAATGCAGTTCCCAGGTTGAGCCCGGGGCTTTCACATCTCGCTTAACAAACCGCCTGCGTACGCTTTACGCCCAGTAATTCCGATTAACGCTCGCACCCTCCGTATTACCGCGGCTGCTGGCACGGAGTTAGCCGGTGCTTCTTCTGTAAGTAACGTCACAGCTAGCAGGTATTAACTACTAACCTTTCCTCCTTACTGAAAGTGCTTTACAACCCTAAGGCCTTCTTCACACACGCGGCATGGCTGCATCAGGCTTGCGCCCATTGTGCAATATTCCCCACTGCTGCCTCCCGTAGGAGTCTGGACCGTGTCTCAGTTCCAGTGTGGCTGATCATCCTCTCAAACCAGCTAGGGATCGTCGCCTTGGTGAGCCATTACCTCACCAACTAGCTAATCCCACTTGGGCTAATCTAAGGGCGAGAGCCGAAGCCCCCTTTGGTCCGTAGACGTTATGCGGTATTAGCAGTCGTTTCCAACTGTTGTCCCCCACCCTAAGGCATATTCCCAAGCATTACTCACCCGTCCGCCGCTCGTCATCTTCTAGCAAGCTAGAAATGTTACCGCTCGACTTGCATGTGTTAGGCCTGCCGCCAGCGTTCAATCTGAGCCATGATCAAACTCTTCAATTAAAAGTTTTTTGAATCCGAAGATTCGTGCTCAATGAATTCTGTATAAATTGACTATATAGTCACTCATAAGAAATTGAGACTCTAAATTTTTTTGCTCCTGAATCAAGAGCTGTTAGAACTCAATCTGTACGAGTGCCCACACAGATGATTGCTTCATATTTTTAAAGAACAGTGTAACTCGATAAGTTACCGCAGCCTTGCTGCGAAGTGGAGCGCCATAATAACGACTTCACTTTTTATGTCAACACTTAATTTTAATCTTTTTCATAAGAGAAAGTATTTAAGATTAAGTTTTATTTGACTCGACATCGTTTTGATTTGCTTTTCAGCGTCTCGCCCCGTGTCAGTGGGTGCGCATTATAGGGAGAATTTAAAAGCGCGCAACCCCTTTTTTAAAGAAAAATGAAAAAAACTGACTATTCGCGTATATTTTAAACGAAACGCCTGTTTTAAGATGTTTTCTGTACAAAAAGAAATCAAAAAGAAGTAAAACTACAATATTTAAGTCATATAAACACCCCCTAATCATTCAGGGGAATTTAAGTATTGTATAGAAGAGAGATATTGCAAGGAATAAAAGAAAGAAAATTTTGGGCACTTACCTATCACGGAGTGCCCAATGATTTGTCTATTATCACTTATTGAAAGAAATCATGTCATTAACAACTGTCACTTTAATTTTATCCCCCGGAACAAACTCTCCAGCCAATAGCTTTTGTGCTAATGGGTTCTCGACGTATTGTTGAATTGCGCGCTTAAGTGGTCTTGCACCAAACACTGGGTCAAAACCATGCGCGGCAATCTTATCTAACGCTTCTGGTAATAATTCAAACTGATAACCTTTCTCAAATAGTCTAGCCGTCAATTTATCTAACTGTATATTCGCGATCTCTTTTATATGTTTATCTATTAAAGGATGGAATACGACTGTTTCGTCGATTCGATTTATAAACTCAGGTCTAAACTGTGTAGCAAGGACTCCCATCACTTTTTCTTTTAACGATGCGTAATCATTTTGACCAGCTTGCTCTTGGATAATGTCAGACCCTAAGTTTGACGTCATAATAATTACCGTATTTTTAAAATCAACGGTTCTACCTTGACCATCAGTTAAGCGGCCATCATCTAAAACCTGAAGCAATATATTAAACACATCTGGATGCGCCTTTTCTACTTCATCTAACAACACAACAGAATAAGGGCGGCGTCGAACTGCTTCTGTTAAGTAGCCACCTTCTTCATAACCAACATATCCTGGAGGCGCACCAACAAGCCTTGCAACTGAATGCTTTTCCATAAACTCCGACATATCAATTCGAACCATGGCTTCTTCAGTATCAAACATGAAATTAGCAAGTGCTTTTGTTAGTTCAGTCTTACCTACACCAGTCGGGCCTAAGAATAAGAATGAACCAATCGGACGATTTGGATCTGCAAGACCAGCTCTTGAACGACGGATGGCATTTGATACAGCATTTACTGCCTCATCCTGTCCTATTACTTTATTATGTAGTTCATCTTCCATCTGAAGGAGCTTTTCGCGTTCGCCTTGAAGCATCTTAGCTACTGGAATGCCTGTCCAACGAGATAAGATTTCTGCAATTTCATCTTCACCGACTTGATTCTTCAACAAACTCATCTCTTGCATTTCAGCTTGAGACGCAAGATCGAGCTTTCTTTCCAGTTCAGGAATTCGGCCATACTGAAGCTCTGACATTCTTTGTAAGTCACTTGCTCGACGCGCCACTTCCAGATCTAATCGAGCTTGCTCTAACTCGCCTTTTATTACTTGCGTGCCCTGCAACGATGCCTTTTCGGCATTCCACACTTCATCGAGTTCTTTGTATTCACTTTCCAATTCTGAGATTAAAGTTTGCATTTCAGTGCGACGCTTTTGACTTGCTTCGTCTTTTTCCTTCGCCAGTGCATTGTCTTCTAATTTTAGTTGAATGATCTTGCGCTCTAACCTATCTAGTTGCTCTGGTTTAGAATCTATTTGTAAACGAATTGAGCTACCAGCTTCATCTATCAGATCAATGGCCTTATCAGGAAGTTGTCTATCAGAAATGTAACGATGAGAAAGATTCGCAGCTGCGACAATAGCTGGATCAGTAATATCAACAGAGTGGTGCAACTCGTATCGCTCTTTTAAGCCACGTAAGATTGCAATTGTGTCTGAAACACTTGGTTCGCTTACAAACACTTTTTGAAAACGCCTTTCTAATGCTGCATCTTTTTCTATATATTGACGATATTCATCTAGCGTAGTGGCTCCCACACAATGTAATTCACCACGAGCAAGTGCAGGCTTAAGCATATTCCCTGCATCCATAGCGCCATCAGTTTTACCTGCGCCTACCATAGTATGTATCTCATCAATGAATAAAATCACTTGCCCTTCTTCTTTGGCTAGCTCATTTAGCACCGATTTGAGGCGTTCTTCAAATTCACCTCGGTATTTCGCCCCTGCTACAAGTGCGCCTAAATCTAAAGACAATACTCTTTTATTTTTAAGGCCCTCTGGCACTTCACCATTAATGATACGCTGTGCTAAACCTTCAACAATTGCTGTTTTACCTACCCCTGGTTCACCAATGAGCACAGGGTTATTTTTTGTGCGTCTTTGAAGTACTTGTATTGTGCGTCTAATTTCTTCATCACGACCAATTACAGGATCTAGCTTGCCTTGTTCCGCACGTTCAGTGAGATCAATAGTAAATTTTTCGAGTGATTGGCGCGTGTCCTCAGCATTGGGGTTATCGACTTTCTGACCACCTCGGATTGCTTTTATGGCTTGCTCTACTTTTTTCTGAGTTAATTGTAACTCTCTTAAAATTTGGCCAAGCTCGCCTTTGTCTTCACATGCTGCAAAAACAAACAGCTCACTAGAAATATATTCATCTTTGCGTTTTTGAGCATACTTGTCACACAAATTGATAAGAGAAATAAGTTCATTGTGAAGCTGAACGTCTCCACCGATACCTGAAACCTTAAAGATTTTATCAATTGATTTAGTCAGTTTATTATTAAGTTCGTCTGCACTGATCCCTGCTTGGGCTAATAATGCTCTAACGCTTGAACCATTTTGCTGCAATAAAGCATACATTAAATGAACAGGCATGATAAATTGATGGTCTCGGCCTAAAGCCAGAGACTGCGCATCAGAAAGCGCGGCTTGGAATTTACTTGTAAATCTATCTAAACGCATGATGCATAACTCTTTCTAAAAATAACTTAGTTACTTTATGGGTATAAGTTGAGCATTGTTCAAGGTAGGAAAGTAATTTTAGATATATTTATTTACGCCAGATCAAAGTAGCTAAACGCCCTGTCTGTGTATCTCTTCGATAAGAAAAGTACTTTTCAGGTAATGAATAAGTACACTCATAATCACTGTATATTTGTGTAATTCCAAGATGGGATAATTGGCGCCTCGCAATTGAAAAAATATTGGCAAGATACTTTTCATTTTCTTGTGCAATGAAATCACTTTTATGTGATGAATCAACAGCAGTAAAAGCGTTCACCACCTCTTTGCCTACTTCAAATGCATTGGGCCCGATTGCAGGCCCGAACCAAGCCATAATTTTGCTATTAGGACTAGAAAATTTATCAACCGTCTTGGAAATTATATTGCAGGCCAATGGACGCCAACCACCATGTATCGCGGCCACTTCAGTTCCATCCTGGCTTGCTAACAATATGGGTAAGCAATCTGCTGTCATTATAGCTAGAGGTTGATTTCTTAACCGAGTATAAAGTGCATCTGCTTTAGGTCTTTGCTGCAAAGAAGTCTGAGTAACTCTAGTATGAACCTCAATAACATCATTGCTATGAATTTGATCAAGCCAAAAAGCGGGGGATGGTAGAAAATTACTTAAAACTTGATGATTGACCAGTACATCTTGCGGATCATCTTCAACATGAAATCCAAGGTTCAAACTCGCGTAAGAGCGATTAGAATAACCGCCTAAACGCGTAGTTTGAATACCGCCAACAACTTGATGAAGAGGCCAATCAATTAGCTGCATTGTTTAGTAAACTAAATCTGGGTTTGCTTTAGTATCTTCACGTAATGCTTGAGTTAAGATTTGCATATCCTCAGGAATTGGCGCTTCCCAAGTCATTTGTTCACCTGTAATTGGGTGAGCCAAACTTAACTTTACAGCATGAAGAGCCTGACGTTTAAAGTCGCGCAACTGGGAAAATAACTCAGGTGTCGCATTACGAGGCGGACGAGGGCGACCACCATATAATTGGTCACCTACAAGTGGATGCGTTAAATAAGCCATGTGCACACGAATTTGGTGAGTACGCCCTGTTTCTAGTCTTAAACGTAAGCGAGTGTGTGCTCTGAATTTTTCTGCAACGCGGTAATGTGTTACCGCAGGTTTACCCATTTCATGGATAGCCATATGCGTGCGTTTTGTTGCATGACGACCAATTGGCTTTTCAACCATGCCACCTGCTGTCATTGTACCATTACAAATCGCTTCATATTCACGGGTAAAGTTATCGCGTTTTTGTAGGGCTTTAACAAGATGAGTTTGTGCTTGGATAGTTTTTGCAACAACCATTAAACCTGTCGTGTCTTTGTCTAGACGATGTACAATACCCGCTCGTGGCACATTAATAATATCAGGATGGTGATGAAGTAAAGCATTTAATACTGTGCCATCTGGATTACCTGCACCAGGGTGAACAACTAACCCCATAGGCTTATTGATTACAAGAATGTCTTCGTCTTCATAAACAATATTTAGCTCGATGTCTTGTGCTTCATATTCACGTGGAGCCTCAATTTGAGTTTCTATTGAGATTTGCTCACCACCTAATAGCTTTTCTCTTGGTGTCGATAATACCTCGCCATTAACGGTGACCTTTTCGTCTAATATCCAAGTTTTTATTCTTGAACGTGAAAAATCAGGGAACATTTGTGCCAAAATTTGGTCTAGACGTTTACCGCCTAATTCAGTTGGCACTTCGGCTTGTAGAGAAATTTGCTCAGACATCTGTTAGTTTACCTAAATTACCAGTGCAAGCTTAGCTAGACTGGGTTAGAATCGCATAAATGCATAGTTTACTCGGTTTTGGCATCTTGGCCTAGCCGAAGACACCAAAGGTAGTAAAATAAAATGATAACTAAATTAGGGAAACGCGCCTTTGCCATCCTAGTCAGCACTTCTTTTCTAGGACTTGCGGCATGTTCTTCTGCACCAGAGCAAGAAGACATCGAACGTGTGCCAAACAAATCGGCTCAAGCACTATATGAAGATGCAAAGTCAACGTTAGATTCCGGTCTATATGCTCGCTCTATAGAGTTATTGAGCGCATTAAATTCTCGTTATCCATTTGGCCCTCATGCACAACAAGTACAAATGGACCTCGTTTTTGCTTTTTACAAAACAGGCAACACAGATCAAGCGCTTGCGACAATCGACCGCTTTATACGTTTAAACCCTAATCATAAAAACCTTGATTACATGTACTTTATGCGTGGTTTAGTTAATATTCAGGCTGATAAAAATGCCTTTCAAGAATACTTTGGTATAGATAGAGCTGACCGAGATGCAAGTCGCACCCGTGTTGCCTTCCAAGATCTTTCAACCTTAGTAGATAGCTATCCTGAAAGCCCATATGTACCTGAAGCAAAAAAGCGCTTAGTTTGGTTATTGAATAAAATGGCACGTTACGAAATTAAAGTGGCAGAATATTATTTTGAGCGTGAAGCCTTTTTAGCCGCAGCTAACCGTGGTAAGTATGTTGTGGAACATTTTTCACAAAGCAGCTATTTAATCACAGCGCTTGAAATAATGGAGAAAAGCTATGCGAAGCTTGGACTTGATGAGTTAAGCAAGCATGCACAGCAGACTCGTTTATTAAACGAGCAACAGCGACAAATGAATTAATTTTATTAAAAACAAAAACGGCGCTCTGTGAGCGCCGTTTTTGTTTCATATTAATTAAATGGCTTCTTCGTCTTCTTCACCAGTTCGGATACGCACAACACGTTCAACTTCAGTCACGAAGATTTTACCGTCACCTATTTTACCTGTCTGAGCTGTTTTAAGAATAACTTCGATCGCTCTATCAACATCTTCGTCAGTTAAAACAATATCTAGTTTCACTTTAGGCAAAAAATCGACCATATATTCCGCACCACGGTATAGCTCTGTATGGCCTTTTTGACGACCAAAGCCTTTCACTTCACAGACTGTCATACCTGTAATGCCTATTTCAGACAAAGCTTCACGAACATCATCGAGTTTAAAAGGTTTAATTATTGCTTCTATTTTTTTCATGGTGTTTTATTTCCTTAGCGAGTGAGTCGATTTTAGACAATCACACAATTCATAGCAAACAAACTCGTTGCAAACTCATAAGAAAAAGCTTCATAATGCAATATGCTACAATTAAATAATTGCTTTATTCAAGGCGTTAATATGAAACAACGTGGCTTCACATTATTAGAACTGCTCATCACCATTGCTATTTTGGCAATCTTAGCAACCCTGTCTTTTTCAGGTAATACAGACCTGAATGAGAAGACTCGGGCTGAATCTTTTATGCTTGAGTTAAAAAGGCACATCACATTTGCTAGAGCAAAAGCGACGACGAGTGATGAAATCGTAATTTTATGCCCTGTAGATGCCACTAAGTTAGCAGCAAATGAAAATCTTAGTTGTATTAATAACTGGAAAACTAATCAGATAATTTCTTTTATTGATAAAAACAATAACGGTACTTATGAAGTAGAGGACGATGACTTGCTGCGTGTAATGAATGAGCTCTTCTCAAGTGACAACTTAAAAGCACCAGATAGACGCTTAAGGTTCGACAGTAGTGGTCGAGTTGTGAACACTAACGTAGGCCAATTTATATATTGTCCTCTAAATCAAACTAAACATGCTAAAGCACTCACACTTACTTTAGGAGGAACTGCGCTTTATAATGGTGATAGCAGTACTGGTTGTTCATAAAACTGAATTGACACACTAGTACTTTATTCTATATTTAGTATCACAATTTAATCTTATTAAGGTTGCAAGGATGGCAGCTAGAAATTCAACTTATTTTAACCGTGGCTTAACTTTAATTGAGTTACTAATCACACTTTCTTTAATCGTTATTCTTTCACTCTTAGCTGTTCCTTCTTTTAACAGTATGCTGCACAAAAATAGACCTGAAGTTGCCCTAAAACAAATAAAGCGCCAGATAGTTCTTTCGCGAAGTTATGCTATAACCCATGACAAATACATTAGTCTTTGTGGATTAGTTCAAAGAAAATGCCATAAGGATCTTTGGGGAGAGTCATTAACCAGCTTTATAGATACCAACAAAAACCATGTGCTTGATGCTGATGAAAAAATACTTCATGTTATTGAGCGAATTAATATACAAGACGAACTGTCTTACCCTAGACATGCTATTACATTCAAACCCGATGGCAGTTTAAAGGGATTAGCTAACGGTACATTTGTATATTGCGCATTTGATATGAAGGGTAAGCCAACTGGTCTTGAAATGAGTATTAGCAATGCAGGTCGAGCGAGAATGAGAGATACGCAACAATGCAAGGAGCGTATTTAACGCTCCCAACAATCATCTGCACTGCTAGTACCAGTTGAACCTTTAACACCGATATCAGTGATAGTTAACGTTGTACATGCTGTATCTCCTGCGACTGCACCTGCAGCAGCTGTCGCAGTTATCGTGAACGAAGTGCCAGTGTTTGGCACATTAACAGAAATCGTGAAATAACCGTTTTCACTTGTCACGGGTACATTTAAAAGCGTTAAGTCTTCAGTGTAAGTTCTATTATCAGCGTAATACTGCTCTTGTTTATTCGCTGCATCTAATAACAATACCATGGCATCTGAACGCGCGGCGCGTATTACATATTCAGTATATTGTGGGTATGCAACAGACGCTAAGATACCTGCAATTGCGACCACAATAAGCATTTCAAGCAGAGTGAATCCATATACCAATTTACTTTTCATCATGTTCTTCTCGTTTATATATATACATTTGTCGCGTAGTCATCCCCACCGAATCTTCTGGGGGACAGTCAATTTTACCTTTTTCATCCAATGTTGGAATTGGGCCGCGTATTGCGATAGGTTTAAAACCCTTACCTGGCTCACTTTTACCTGGCCCCTCACAAGTATTCGAACCTGTCGTAACATTTTTTAACTCTGTTATAATTTTGCCTTCGCTTCTGCCTGAATCATTGCTATCAGGATATATGATAGTTGGAGTATCAGGTAAATCTCTAGCAGTGTCATACCTCGACCTTTCAAATACTCTTGAGCCATAATGCATATGTAAAGCATACAGTGAGCCACTCCCTCCACTCAAGGAGCATTGATTAGCACTACTTAAGCTTGCTGGCATAAAAGAAGTAAAATAAGCAACACCGCCTATAACAGTTGCTTTTGCCAAAGACTTCTCACCTGAACGCAATTTATATTTCCAGCCTTTTTCTTTAGCAAGATTGGCTTCTACTTCATAAAACTCATCTTTTGAAGTGACGTTAGAAAAAGGATCATATTCAACATCTAGTAAATCCGACATTACTATTGTCTTAGGCACATTCTTGGAAAAAGATTGAGTGACTGTATTTTCATCTCTAAGCATAAAAAGATAATCATCAACTTGCGTACTTAAAGGAGAGGTTCTATCTCCACTACCTATCAGTATCGCTTCGTAAGGCGTATCTTTTCGGGTTATTGTTTTGTTCGTATTACCTGAAGACTGATTAATTGTGACTTTACTAAAATAAGTTCTCGCAACTAATGGTTGATAAAAGAATCGTCTATCTTGATTTGATTTACTGCTTCCCAAGCTTGCAAATTTAAAGTGCGTCCAAGGTGCGTCAGCATCATTGGGTAAATCTCGAGGCATATCAATTCTCCAGATATCACCAGCAGTGTCAGCAGCATAAATGCGATCTGTGAATCCATCATAGTCAGAATCCATGATAGCTAAATCGGCAGCAATGCTATGAGAGCCTGAGAATTTGTTACTCTTATTTCTACTAGTAAGGGACCACACCAATTTACCAGTTTCGGCATCAACAATGAAAATACCTCGACCTTGATTATCGTCAGTTCGTGCTACATTATCTTTATTAGTATCATAACCCGCACCAAAGATAAGCACAGGTTTATCCTTTTGCATTCTGATATGAGTAACTAGAGGTTTAGACCAAGTTTGCCCTAACTCTTCAAAGCCCGTTCTTGAAGGGGATATTGGGCCTCCCCACATTAATTTGGGCGTATCAGGGTTTGTAATGTCTATGCCATAGTATTCATCACCACCTCGACGAAGCCCTGCAAAAAGCCAAACTTTGTCATTTCCATTCACAACCCCGTCACGATTTAGATCTTTGAAAAACACATTTAAAGGCCCGTCAACACCGTACACCTTTGTATCTTGTTGCTTCTCCATCTGTGGTTTATGAATATCAAGCAGACTACCTGGGTAAAATGCCCAACTTTCTTCAACCGTTTTATCATTATCTCTAAATGCGTGTAATACCCCGGCATTAGTTCCAATGAAAACACGGACGTCATCATTACCATAATCCATGGTCACAGGTTTAGAGTGAAGTGGGTCTCCAAAGATATCAGCCCTTCTCGTAGAGCTTGAGTTCTCTCCAAGTACATCTTCACCGGCAGCCCACTTCATTAATTTTTTTGTCTCACTTGCATTGTTAGTGCCGAACCTGCCCGCTAATTGTTCTTCATTTAATCGTTGGCTGATCTTATCGTAGTTAAATTCTATTAATGTGCCTAACCCAAAGTCAGAATATAGCTTGCGCGTAATTTGTTTAGATAGCTGATAATTAACTCCACCTTCTTGAATATTATTTCCATCTTTAGACCCCGGTGCAGACCAAAAAGTTGTCGCGTCTTTTCCTATCACTCCACCTTCTTCATCCATTGCCAACTTACCAGACATATCTTTGATACCATCTGACCCAAGCTTGAGCTTTTTAAGGTTACCTTTCCAACGCGCATGAGTTTTAGGCAGAAACATTGTGTAGTAAAGAGAGTCTCTATGCGTTGTTCTATCTGCGCTATTAGTAGATACAGCTGGTGAAGCAAAGCTATCATTGATTTCTCGGATAGTGGAAATGGTCTCATTCAAGCTCTTAACTAAATCGTCTGCACCATCTGCATGTACATATTTCCCGCCTCCATGTGTCGCTGTATTTTGTAATAACTTTTTACCATTATTTGACATCCCTTGCCCAAAACCGATGGTAAAAACTCTCGCAAAATCTTTCTTAGTTGAAGTACCAGGATATAAATCCACCGCTGTTTCGTCCGTGCCTCTCATCAGCCTCGCCAATGACCCCATATAACTGCCATTTTCAAGGCTAGGACTAGAACCAAAAACACGTTTATATTCACTTATAATTTGTGAGTTTCTATTACTGTCTCCTGTTGGGTCACCATCAGTCATGAGAATCATATTTATTGAGTTATCACAGCGAAGAGGTTCACCACTGATAGGCTTAAAAGGCGAAATATATTTACCTGATGATTCAATGCTAGAATCTCTGTCACGTCTACCAGCAGCTTGATCTGGCGCTCTACCCGTCAAATATAAATACGCTTCCCATAATGTCTCTGTTATTGGGGTAGCACCTGAACTATATAAATTATTGATCTTAGACACGACAGTGTCTCTTTCCATTCCAAGACCAGCTAGAACATAACCACCATTACTACTATAGAATCGCATCAGGCCAAAATCGAAATCACTGTTATCTTCAACCAATTTTTTCATTGCAGCTTTAGCAACCCTCATTCGGCTATCTTTACACTGTGTTTTATAGTAAGAATGCCCAGAGCGTTTGTAACACTTCTTAGATGTTTTGGTTGTATCAAAACAATCTACCCATTGATATTTTGTTCCTCCCCACCAACTCTTTTGTTTCTCATGACATTGCATTCCATCTTCTGAATCCCAAGACATACTGCCCGAGGTATCGAATAAAACTACAACTCTTGATTTTTCAGTTTTTGCAACATCATGGTTAACATAAATTTCAATGTCTTCTGCTAATACTGAAACAGAAAAAATTAATAAGAGTAGAAAAATTATATTTTGGCTTTTAAACATTTTATTACTCCTATTATTGATCTGTATTCTTTATTTCTTCTTGGCCGATACCGACGACTATTGTAATCGTGTGCTTATTTTTTGAGCCATACGTTATGGTTGACTCCATCTGCGTCAGATTGCATGTTTGCCCATCGGTAAAGGCAAATTGCCTCGGACAATTTAAATCTTCTTCGCCATTATTAAGACTGACAAGCTTACTGGTTATATTTGATGGCGTTACATTAGAAATAGCCATATCTTCACCATCGTCTTGCATCTGCTGTCGTCTCATTGTGAATTTGTTATATGACGTTCCACCTTGGGCTTTTATAATTTTCTGAATTTCACCTATCAAGATTGTTTCAGCTTCAGCCCTTTCTTGTGCTGCATTCGTGATTTTCAAATCTATGGTACTGCTACTCATTAAACTGACCGCAACAGCTGTTACCGCTACAATCATTATCATTGCAGTGATAAGGATAACTCCACGTTGCTTATTCATATATTCCATCCGGTAGACCCAACATTATTAAGTCGAATTGTGGTAGAGAAAACTGTTCGTCTATAATTATCAGTGAACGTATGAACTCGTTTATCGGTATCTAAACCCAGCGTATATGTTTGGTTTTTCAGCTCTAAATCCGAATCAAAATCAAGCGTTCTAACAAGTATGAAGACTTGAATTGTTAAAATTCCGTTTGTATTCTCCCAGTGCGCGGCTGTCATATCTGATCCGCTGACATAAGTATCGACTCGATTATCAGCGTCACTATCGATACCATAAACTAAACGCATATCCTCAATGCCTTCCATGATAGGTTCAGTAACTAACCCTCCGTTCACTGTTAAGCGCTTTCGCATTAAAACTGGAACTAAAACATTTCGATTATTAATTTGTAAGTTTTGCTCATTGATATAGTAGACATGATGACTGTAAGGCCAAAGAGTCGCATTTACTGTTGGTAAAGGATTTTGCGCATTTGAACCCGTAACAAATTCGGCTCTCTCTTGCTCAGAGATAAAGTAATAACGATTTTGATTAGTTACCGTTTCAGGCGTCATTTGACGACCTTCAAGAAATTTGACCTGTATAATATCTGTATTCTCTTTAGAATCAGAAACACACCCTAGCATTGTCTGACCATCAGAAATCGCAGAGTATACTGGCCTGAAGTTTGTTGGATCTGTATTTGGAAAGCTGCCGTTATTCAACCCCCCTGCACAATCAGGATTAGGGTTACCTAAGCTTGTTAAATTTGTCGCCGAAAAGCCAGCTTCATAAAATGTGCCCCAGAAGCCCACTTGTTCAATATCTCTTCTAAGTATTGATAAGGTAAGACGTCCAGTTTCTTGCAATTCACCAATCGCCATTGTATCTCTTGTGGTTGCTTTCATGCTGATGTAAGTGGCAATTACACCGCCCAAAATTAACACACCAATAAACATAGAAACCAGAAACTCTAAAATAGTAAAACCTTTTTGCTTCATTTTACCCTCTGATCAATAAATAACTTTCTAACATGACCAAACGACGCCTATCATTTTCATCGCCACATTGAATATTTGCAACGGCATCCGAAGCTTTTAAATCTTGCCTTCCTCGCCATGACACAATTACTCTTACATCAAATTCAATGTTATCAGCGTCATTACTAGCTGGAGTAATGTTTATACAAACCGTAGCTTCATCTAAAGAGCCCGTATTTTCTCTTGCTCTTATGGCTGCTTTCCAGTTTTCGATATCTGTTAATGCTATATTCTGTGCAGTGCATGTATCGGTATAACACGTATTTATAGACTTAAGATCAGTCGTACTACTAAACGTTTGGCTATACAAGTTCACGATATTTGTCGTGTCATTAGATCTTATGCGTTGCATAATGTCCTCACCCAGAGAAATTGCTGCTGCACGTTGCATAGAGTCAAAGCTGGCCTTTTTAGCTTGCGCCTGTAACGCTACAGCCCCCAATAACCCAAAGCTCAACACCATAAATGCGATTAGTACTTCAAGAAGTGTGAACCCTGATTGTGTTCGATTGATAGATGGCATACACAGTCAAATACGGTTTATGATTTATGCATTATTTAAGAGTGGGATACTAGAAGCAATTCTTAAGTAGATAAACGGTTTTTATTTCTGACAAGCGGTCTATAAATGATTTTTTATTGATGAGTAAGCACGGCGGCTTACCGCTAATTTTTCAGGATAATTAGCTAAACTGACAAGTATGCCTGAGTGCGTATGTTCGAGTTGAACTATAGATTTTGCTTTTACTAACGTGTTTCGATGAATTTGTACAAAATGGTCAGGGTAAAGGTTGAGCAACTTTTTAAGGCTTAAATCAATTGTTGCCTCTCCCCCCTGAAAATAAATTTGCGTAAGCTTATCTTCCGCTTTCGCCACTATAACTTCATCGACATCAACCCAGCGTATTTGAGCTCCTACTTGATATTGAATACGAGGTTTGAACAACCGTTCTAAAAGTGAAAATAAATCTGATTGGCTCACAGGCTTCACCAAAAAACCAGCAGCAAACACATTGAAAGCTTCTAGGGCAAATTCACTATGGGCAGTAATAAAGATAATTTTTAAATCACGATATTTTTGATTAAGCATCTCAGCTGTTTTAATACCATCAAGTCCAGGCATGTTGATATCAAGAAATAACAATTGTACTGGGTTTTCTATAATAGCCGACTCAACATCATCACCAGAGCTTACTTCCGCAACACACTCATAATGTGGCCAAGCCTTTAGCAAACGCATGATCCTTGCCCTTGCTAAAGGCTCATCGTCAGCAATGATGTATTTCATGCTTTGACTCCAAAAGGAATGCATAACTCAGAAACAAACTGATCTTGTTGAATCGAAGTGCGTAAACTCGCACTTTTTCCAAAATGAAGCTCAACCCGGGCTTTAATATTCGACAAAGCGATCCCTTGCCCTGAATGACTGCTGCGATTAAAATTATTGGTTGGATTAGTAATCTTAATAACAATTTGCTCATCAGTATCAAAAATAGATACTTCAATTTGGCTTTTATTACCACTCGGCTCAATACCGTAATTTACTGCATTTTCGAGCAAAGGCTGAATCGATAAAACAGGCACCTGACTTGCCAAGTTGCAAGAATCAATATGCCATACAACTTCGAACTTATCACCAAAGCGCCATGCTTCTATCGCCAAATATTGCTTTGATAAGTTTATTTCATCTACTAAGGTAGTTAACTGTTGAGTACGCATTGCAGCTTGAGATAACCGCGCTAAGTTTAACGTGGCTTGCTCCGCGGCTTGAGGGTCCACATGAGTTAATTCAGCAATAGTATTAAGACTATTATTTAAAAAATGCGGCCTTATACGAGCATATAATGCGTCAAGCTCTACTTTTGAAAGTGCTTTAATCGTCTCTACTCGTTCAGCATAAATACTCATCAAATAAATGAAGAACAGCTGCATACCTAACCCTAATAGGCAATGCTGCCCAGCAATAGTCCAATCAATTTGATCCGAAATATAATATTGAGAAGCTAAACTTAGAATTAACGTGTTTGCTTGAAAGATCGCTATAATTGTAAGAATTTCTAGGTTCGAATTGAGTTTCTCTAGCTGTGACTTTAAACCATAAACAGCAGCCAAACTTATCGTACTAACTAGATGAATGAATAAACTAATTAAGCCTAAACGCTCCCACGCTGATCCAATGCTCATAGGCGCAAAAGCTAACAAGGTTGCAAGTAATTGTGCGGTAACAAGCATGGCAAGCACACCACGCTCAGTAACCATAATTGGCAGCAATGCAGAAGTTAAATCGGGCGATTTAAACCTTGCTGCCATAGAATTATCTCAACTCGGCAGGCACCGCAAACACAATGCTTTCTTCAATACCTGGGTTTTCAACCACAGTTTTACCACCAAGCTCTTTTAAGCGTGTGATAACCTGCTGAACCAGTACCTCCGGCGCAGATGCACCCGCAGTAACTCCAACTGACTTGATGTCTTTAAACCAGTTAGCATCAACACAACTTGCATCATCAATTAAATAGGCTGTAGTGCCCATTTTCTCGGCGAGCTCACGTAAGCGATTCGAGTTTGAGCTGTTTTTAGCTCCCACTACCAATAGCACATCAGCTTTGTCAGCAAGGTCACGGACAGCATCTTGGCGGTTTTGTGTTGCATAACAAATATCGTCTTTACGTGGACCGTCTATCTCAGGAAATTTAGCACGCAATGCATCAATCACATCTGCAGTGTCGTCAACTGATAAAGTCGTTTGGCTACAGTAAAATAAATTGCTTGGATCTTTCACTTCTAATGCAGCAACATCCTCAGGCGTTTCTACTAAATAGATACCCCCTTCAGGGTTGTCATATTGACCCATAGTGCCTTCAACTTCAGGATGGCCTTGGTGACCAATCAAAACACATTCAGTGCCACGACGACTTGCGCGTGTTACTTCCATATGTACTTTAGTAACCAAAGGACAGGTAGCATCGAATACTTTTAATTCACGACGCTTCGCTTCAGCTCTTACAGCTTGAGACACACCGTGCGCACTAAAAATAACAATGCTGTCATCAGGCACTTGGTGTAGCTCTTCAACAAAAACAGCACCGCGATCTTTTAAGCCATTAACCACATACTTGTTATGCACAACTTCATGGCGCACATAAATAGGCGGATTAAAAATATCCAGTGCACGCTCAACGATTGAAATAGCGCGATCAACACCCGCACAAAATCCTCGAGGGTTTGCTAACAAAATTTCCATTAGCCATTTACCTCTAAGATATCAACTTCAAAAGTCACTTTTTGACCAGCTAAAGGATGGTTGAAATCGATTGTTACAGAGTCACCAGCTACTTCACGCACAAGGCCTGGAAGCTCAGTACCATCAGGCTGAGTGAAAGCAATAATACTGCCCACCTCAGCTGGCGCATCAGGGCCAAATTTACTGCGTTCAACATAATAAATGTTGTCTGGGTTTGGCTGACCAAATGCATCTTCAGGCTCTAAATCAAAAGATTTGCTCTCACCTGCTTTTAAGCCTAAAAGGCATTTTTCAAAGTTCTCTGTCAGGCTACCGTCACCCATGAATAACTTTGCAGGTTTGTTATGTACTTTTGTTGAATCAGCTGCCGATCCGTCTTCTAGCTTGATCGAAAAATGAAAAAGAACTTCTGATTTTTCGCCAATGACGTGTTCGCTCATGCTTTTTTCTCCTGAGAACCATCTGCACCTTCACCTGTGAAGGCATCAAAAAGAAGTAGACCCGCACCACATACAATCGCGATATCAGCGATGTTAAATGCTGGGTAGTGCCAATCTTGATAATAAAAATGTAGAAAATCTACAACATAACCATGCACTAAACGGTCAACGAGGTTACCAATTGCACCACCAATGACCATAGAGTATGCACCACATAATACCCAACTCTTTGCTGGTAGCTTTTTCAACCAGTACGTCAGTAATAAACTGATCACCACCGCAATACTGCTGAAGAACCAGCGTTGCCAACCGCCGGCATCGCTTAGAAAACTAAATGCAGCACCATAATTGTGCATGTAAGTGAAGTTAAAAATTGGCAAAATCTCTATCGATTCATAGAGTTTCATATTTGCCACAACTACAGCTTTGGTTATGTAGTCTACTGCAAAAAGCAGTAGACTCAGTACTAACCAAATTAAACCCGATTTTTGTTTAACTTCGGTCACTCGTTGCTCCTACGCAAACTGGCGCTGTTCGCCATCACCGTCAACGTTGCTCACACAACGACCACAGATCTCTTCATGGCCTTCATGTGTACCAACATCTTCACAATAATGCCAACAGCGGTCACATTTCTTCGCATCCGTTGAAACGACTTTAATGAATAAGCCATCAATGTCTGAAGACTCTGCACCTTCAGGTTTACCATTTACTACTTCAACATTCGCTTTTGACGTCAACAGTACGAAGCGTAGCTCGTCACCGATCTTATTCAGTGTCTCGGCTAAGTCGCCACCAGTGTAAAGTGTTACCTCAGCTTGTAGCGTTGCGCCAATAACTTCGTCTTTACGCGCAGCTTCTAATACTTTGTTAACTGCATCACGTACTTCAAGCACTTGCTGCCAGTATGTATTGTCAAGCTGGCCTTCAGTCACATTCGCTAAACCGTCGTACCACACATCAGTAAATACAAAGTCACCGCGCTCACCTGGTAATACATCCCAGATTTCTTGTGCTGTGAAGCTCATGATTGGCGCCATCCAACGCGTCATTGCTTCTGCAATGTGGTAAAGCGCAGATTGACAAGAGCGACGTGCATGACTGTCAGCCTTAGCTGTGTATTGACGGTCTTTAATTACGTCTAGGTAGAATGAACCTAGCTCACCGGTACAGAAGTTCATTAGCTTTTGCGTTACAACAAGCATTTGGTAGTTGTCGTAAGCATTGATGATTTCTTTTTGTAACTCAGCGGCACGTGCAACGATCCAGCGGTCTAGTTCAACCATATCTTCAACAGCAACAAGATCAGTTGCAGGGTTGAAACCACTTAAGTTTGCAAGTAGGTAACGACTGGTATTACGAATACGGCGGTAACGATCAGCTGAACGCTTAAAGATTTCATCCGATACTGTCATTTCCGCCGTGTAATCTGTTGATGCAACCCATAGACGTAAAATGTCAGCACCTAGCTTGTTCATCACGTTTTGCGGAGAAATCACGTTACCTAAAGACTTTGACATCTTGCGGCCGTTTTCATCTACAGTGAAACCATGAGTTAGTACTTGCTTGTAAGGAGCATGGCCGTTAATCGCAACCGAAGTCATCATAGAAGACATAAACCAACCACGGTGTTGGTCAGAACCTTCTAGGTATAAATCTGCAGGACCGGTTAACTCTTCACGCGCATCAACTACACAAGCGTGTGTTACACCCGAATCGAACCATACGTCTAGTGTATCTTGTACTTTTACATACTGCTCGGCATCAGCACCAATTAAATCAGCTGCATCTAAGTCATACCAAGCTTGAATGCCTTTTTCTTCAACTAGCTTTGCCACGTCTTCGATTAGGCTCTCAGTATTTGGGTGTAATGCACCTGTGTCTTTATCTACAAATAAAGAAATTGGCACACCCCATGTACGCTGACGAGAAATACACCAGTCTGGGCGACCTTCTACCATGTTTGCAATACGGCTCTCGCCCCACTCAGGTAACCACTGCGTTTTTTCGATTTCACTTAGTGAATCTTTACGTAGGTCTGCTTGATCCATGCTCACAAACCACTGAGGCGTCGCACGGAAGATAATTGGTGTTTTATGACGCCAGCAATGTGGATAGCTGTGCTGAAGCGCATGGTGATGCATTAACGCACCTTTTTCAGTGAGCACTTCAATCACGCTCGCATTGGCTTTAAATACGTGTTGACCTGCAAATAATTCAGTATCAGGCAGATAAACACCGTTTGCGCCAACTGGGTTTGCGACTTCTAGGCCATATGCTTGACCAGCCACGAAGTCTTCTTGACCGTGGCCAGGTGCGGTGTGAACAATACCCGTACCAGAGTCAGTCGTTACGTGCTCACCTAAAATGACTGGCACATCAAAGTCATAGAATGGGTGCGCAACACGTAAATTATCTAACGCTACACCTTTTGCATAACCTAATACATGGAAATGATTAAAACCGAAACGGTCCATACAATCTTTGACAAGCTCTGAGCCAAGGATTAGGCGCTGTACTTTACCTTCATCTTCAACTTGAACTAGGGCATATTCTAGGTTTTCGTGAACAGCAACCGCACGGTTAGCAGGCAGTGTCCAAGGCGTTGTAGTCCAGATAACTGTACCGACTGTGCCATTACCTTCGTGACCTTCTGCTAAGCCAAATGCTGCAACAACGGCTTGTTGATCAACAAAATCAAAACGTACATCAATCGCCGGTGATTGCTTATCTTGGTATTCAACTTCCGCTTCAGCCAGTGCCGAACCACAGTCTGTACACCAATGAACAGGCTTAGCACCTTTATGTAAGTGACCGTTTTTAATGATACGACCTAAAACGCGAATTGCGTTTGCTTCAAAGTCGAAGTTCATTGTTAGGTAAGGCTTGTCCCAGTCACCAAATACACCTAAGCGTTTGAAGTCAGCTTTTTGACCTTCTACTTGCTTTTTAGCATATGCACGACATTTCTCTCTGAACTCTGCTGCAGATACTTTATGACCAGGTTTACCTACTTTTTTCTCTACTTGTAGCTCGATAGGTAGACCGTGACAGTCCCAACCCGGTACATAAGGCGCATCAAAATCAGAAAGCGTTTTAGACTTAATAATAATGTCTTTTAAAATCTTATTAACTGAGTGACCTAAGTGAATATCGCCATTTGCGTATGGAGGACCATCATGCAAAATAAATGGCTTCTTACCTTTTTTCGCGTTACGAATTTGGCCGTAAAGGTCAGCTTCGTACCAAGCTTTCAGCATTTTTGGTTCGCGTTGCGCAAGATTACCGCGCATTGGAAACTCAGTTTCCGGTAGGTTCAAAGTATGTTTGTAGTCGCTCATTTATCCTAGTTTCCGTATCGGCTACTTAATAGTAAAACATTGTTGTGCGTCAGCCACATCACTTGCTATTTGCTCAGTCAACTGGGCCAATGTCTCGAATTTTTTTTCATCTCGGAGCTTTTTAACCAGCTCCACTTTTAGAAAACGTCCGTAAACATTTTCATCAAAATCAAATATATGCACTTCTAATAGTGCTTTCGTGCCATTTAACGTTGGCTTTGTGCCAATGTTTGCCACCCCATTCAATACGCGGTTGTCTAAATAGACTTTAACAGCAAACACCCCTTGTACAGGGATCACTTGGCGTTTTAGTGCAATATTTGCAGTTCTAAAACCCAGCTCTCGGCCTTTTTTCCAGCCATGGATCACACGACCTGAAATCGCATAAGTATGACCCAGCATTTGGTGCGCAGAATCTAAATCACCTTGCGCAAGTGCCGCTCTTATTAAAGTACTACTTACACGGCAATCATCACGGCGTAAGCTGGCTGTACTTTTGACATGCATATTTAATTCAGCGCCAATTGCGCTCAACATATCAAAATCGCCTTGACGGTTTTTGCCAAACTTAAAGTCATCACCCACTGTGAGTGCTTTCACGCCAAGTTTTTTGATTAACACGCTTCGAACAAACTGTTCGGCATCCATTGCAGCAAACTCTTTATCAAACTTAACGCAAATCACTCTATCGATGCCGAGTTTATCTAGTAGAGCAAGTTTATCTCTTAGTCGTGTTAAGCGTGCCGGCGCTTTGTCTTTGGCAAAAAACTCTTGCGGTTGCGGCTCAAACAACATCACAGTACTGGGTAATCCATACTGTTCAGCATCTTGTATTAAGCCTTTTAAAACAGCAACATGACCTAGGTGCACCCCATCAAAATTACCTATCGTCAGCACACAGCCAGCGTGTTCTGCTCTAATATTATGGATGCCTCTAATTAATTGCATGAAATAAAAGCCTTCACCACCAATTTATTCAAAGTGCCAGATTATACCCAAGTTGCTTGAAAATGCGAATAATCAGATAGCCTTAACCTAAGGCTCATTCTATGCTTTAGGTTGAGCATTAAGCCGAGGCTTCTTTTATGGTCTTTAATCGCACCCCAAACGCAAAAAGGGCACCGAAGTAACTTACCATAGCGACTGCCAGTAAAGCGCAAAGTAACGTGATTTGCTCAATCAAGCTCCAGCTTTGCCATGTGTATTGCTGGGCAATAAAATAAACCAGTACCGCCATCAGTATAGCGCTCATAATACATTTCAATGCAAACCATAGGCTAAAAGAAGAGAACTGATATACACCTTGCTGGTTTAGCTTTCTATAAAGTAAAAACGCATTACAACTTGCTGATAAAGAAGTTGCTAAAGCTAACCCCAAATAGCCAATGAATGGGGCGAGCATGATATTAAATACCATGTTCAAAACAAGCGTAATAATACCTATCTTGACCGGCGTTTTAGTATCTTGGCGAGCATAAAACCCTGGCGCTAACACCTTAATTAACATAAAACTGACTAAACCAACCGAGTAGGCCGCAACGCCCATACTAACAGCCTTGACGTGATCGACTTCCCCCTCAGAGAAAGCACCATGGTCAAATAACACAGAGATAATAAGTGGGCTAATTACCATCAACCCTGCCATAGCAGGGAAGCCTAAAAATAGAACAAAACGTACACCCCAATCTAAAGTACTCTGAAAATCTTCAGACTTTTCAGTGGCATGTAGTTTAGATAATGCGGGTAAAATAACTGTCGCAATACCAATACCAAACAAACCTAATGGGAATTCAATTAGTCTGTCTGAATAATAAAGCCAAGCAATGGAGCCTGTTACTAACAATGAAGCAATGATGGTATCTAGCAATAAGTTAATTTGAGAAATCGAAACACCAAACATCGCGGGTAACATTAACTTACGTACTTTCGTCACTTCAGGTGAACGCCAAGCAAACACAGGCTTATTCACCATACCAATACGCAAAAGAAAAGGAATTTGAAATAACAGCTGTGCTACGCCACCAACAAATACTCCAATAGCTAGAGCATAAGCACTCACATCAAAGACATCATGTAATAAAATCGCACAGCAAATAATAGAGATATTTAATAAAACGGGGGTAAAAGCCGCTGCGGCAAAGCGGTTATACACATTTAAAACAGCACCGCTCAGTGCAACCAAACTTACAAAGAACAAATATGGAAAGGTAAATTTTAATAATCCACTCGCTAATTCAAACTTTTCAGCATTTTCGCCTCCTTGCCACCAGTCAATAAACCAGCCTGTACCAAATAACGCCGCAATGACGGGTGAGCCAATTACACCGAGAATGGTCACTATCAGTAAAATGGTTCCTAAAGTGCCCGCGGCTTGAGCAACAAACAATTTTACTTTATCGTCACCATGCTTTTCTTTTATCTCAGATAGTACAGGCACAAATGCTTGAGCAAATGCGCCTTCTGCAAATAATCGTCTTAAAAAGTTTGGGATGCGGTTCGCAAATAAAAACACATCAGCAGCAAGTCCAGCACCAAGTAAATTTGCAACAACAGCATCCCTTACTAGTCCCATCACGCGTGAAATCATCGTCATGGCACTAACAATCATGCCTGATTTAAATAACCCTTTTGCCACAAATTTACTCCCAAAAACATATAACTGACAGATTATGCCACAGACTTATGCCCCCATTGAACGTCAACATGTGACTATTTATAAATATCTTTCGTTTAATACTAGGTGTCGAGTTATAGATTTGATACAATCGCTCGCAACAATCACAAAGCTATAAGGTGTTATGGTTTTGTTGATTCTGTGCCTGTTGCAACTAGCGCTATGCAACTTAAAACCATGGTTTTAGTACATTCAGGCCAATATGACCCAAATGGAAAAGGCTGGGTGGTCATTTTTTATTGACTTTTGAGAATAAAACAGGCATATTCCTCGGCCTTTAAATTAAGCTTATTTTAAGATTGTTAGGAGCAAACCTTGGCTAACATCAAGTCTGCAAAAAAACGCGCTATTACTAGCGAAAAGCGTCGTAAGCACAACGCAAGCCGTCGTTCTATGATGCGTACTCTATTCAAGAAAACTGTAGCTGCTATTGAAGCTGGCGACAAAGAGGCTGCAACTGTAGCTTTCGCTGCTGTAACTCCAGTTTTAGACCGTTACGCAACTAAAGGTCTTATCCACAAAAACAAAGCTGCTCGTCATAAGAGCCGTTTAGCTGCTAAAATCAAAGCACTATAATTTGTTTTTGAATGAAAAAACCGACTTTTAAGTCGGTTTTTTTTTGCCTTAAAGAAAGGAAATAAGAAGCTTTATATTAATAAAGCTCCAATTCAGGATAAAACTTCTTCAGCATCGCTGCGATCTTCTTCGGCGAAAACGGTTTAACCACAAACCCTTTTGCCCCTCTTTCAATCGCATCTTTAACATTATCAACTGTTGAATGGGCAGATACCATTACAACATTAATATTTTCGTTAATTTTATTAATCTCCGCGATCAGCTCTTTACCGTCACCGTCAGGTAATTCGATGTCTAAAAACACAATATCAAAATGTTGCTCTTCGCATGCGGTAATGCATTGTGTCGCAGTAGAGGCTTCTCTCACATGGTCTATGCCCAGGTGCATCAATGTTTGATGTAAGAAACTGCGAACTGTGCCCACGTCATCCACTATAAGTATTGAGATCTGTTGATCCATAATCATCCTTTCCATATGCTGCCGAATAAATTTAGGCTATGATTAAATCATAGAATCATTATAGAGACATGCAAATAAAAGGCTACAAAACGAATGTCTAATCAATCAAAAAAACAATCTTTATTAGGGCAAGTTAATCCACAGCAAAAAAAGCGACAAAGTAGTCAAAAGAAAAAACGTATCTCTCCACAACAACAAAGAGCCGCAATGGCACAAGCACAATTAGCCCAACCCCAACTCAATACCCCCCCAAAACAAAAAGGCATCAAACGCTGGATAACTTTTGGCATTATTGCATTATTAATTATTGTTTTTCCTAAACCACAATTGATTACTTATGAAAAACTTGGAGTGGTTGCTACTAGTGTCTATTGGTCAGCCCTGCCAGGTCTTGACCCTGTCATATTTGATTCATCATTGCATCCAAGACCTGCGCTAGATAAAAACACACTCTATTTGTGTATAAATAAGCACGACCCTGATACTTGCCAAAAGTATCAAATCATCAAAAAAGAAGGTTTCTTTAGCGCTTTAAAGGTGCTCATTTCGAATTAGAATAACTAATCTGAAAACTATAAAAATACTCGTTTGAAGCGTGGTCAAACTAACACCATAATGGCGCTCCTTTAACCAACCACAGGAACCCAAACAGACCATGCCAAACGAGCTCGACTTGTTGTTAAATATTGTGCTTCTACTTTTAGGTGCTGGAGCCTTTTTTATCAATCACTTAACTACTTTACGCGTTGCCGCATTGGCCGCATGTAGCTTGTTATTTTTATCGTTTAGTTTTGATCTGATGAGTACCAGTGTGGTGTCTAATTTAAGTCTGATAATGATTAATACATTTTATCTATTCAAAGTGTACACTTTCGGACAACTTAAATTGAGTCATACCGACTAACATATTATTAACCTAGCCTTTTAATTCTCTTTGTAGCCAATTCCTTTAGGCTAGGCTAGAATCATCGCCATATCTTCAATGCTAAAGCTGAGGTGACGTATGGCGATGACAGATGAAGAATTGTTTATGGCTTCAATGGGTGATGTCACCCCGCTAGCCAAAGACAATCAAATAGAGCTACAAAAGAAAAAGAACTCTCCTACTCTTAGCCAACTTGAGAAGCGTAAAGCCGCAGAGCAAGAGTTAGAGTTTGATGCAAATTATCTTTCCACCGAATACGTAGATTTACTTGATCCGCATGATTTGCTGAGCTTTAAGAAAAGTGGCGTACAACATGGTGTGTTTAAAAATCTGCGCTTAGGCAAATATCAAATCGATGCCACATTAGACTTACATGGCAAAACTTTTCGAGAAGCCAGAAAAACGCTCTTTGATTTTATTACCGATTGTCAGCAAAGAAGTATTCGTGTCTTGCTGATAAGACATGGCATTGGTTTAAACAGCAAACCGCACCCAGCCATTTTAAAAAGCTATACTAATAAGTGGTTACAAGAAATGCCTATCGTCTTAGCATTTCACAGTGCGTTAAAATGTCACGGTGGTTCTGGCTCCACCTATGTACTATTAACTAAAAGTGATGAGAAAAAGTTAGAGAACAGAGAGCAACACGCTAAGCGTTGACCTCCTCATGAGCGACACAGTTACCATACTCCGGCAGCTCTGTCGCTTTAGCTTGAGTAAACCATGCCGAAATTGCCAAAAGAATGACTGAGATAAAAACGAAAGAAAATTTTACTCCACCTTGGCTGTCACGCATTGTATTACCCTGTTTATTATTATTTTTTTATCTAAACTACTGAAAGTATAAAAATCACACAAGGTGTTTTTTTATACAGTAAGTGAAAGGCATGAGAGAATAAATCTGCTCTATACTTTCCAATACTTATTTCCTACCTTTTAATACCCTTTTTGTTTGCACACCAAATTACTTAATTGTGTGTTTGCCTGTTGTGCTTTGACATTATCTGCAATTTGTTCACAAACCGTTTTGAGCTGAGTTAAAGCCGCACAATGTGGTGTAATGGTTATTTTGGGATGAGACCAAAATGCATGCGATTTAGGTAAGGGCTCTTCGGTAAATACATCTAATACTGCAGCTGCAATTTCGTCTTGTTCAAGGGCTGTTAGTAAATCAGATTCATTTAAATGCTTACCTCTAGCAACATTAATTAGCAGGCTATTATTTGGTAACAGCTTAAACAAATCTAAATTCAAAATTTCTTCTGTCTGTGCAGTTAAAGGTAATAAACACACCAATACATCAAGCTCTTTAAGAAAATCAGATAGCTGAGCGTCACCATGGAAATGACAAATGTGCTCTATTTGCTTTTCAGAACGAGACCATCCGCTGACCCTAAAGTTATTATTAGTCAGCTTGTTCGCAACACTTAGTCCTAACTCTCCCATACCTAAAATGCCCACATGCTGAGTAGAATGCGCTCGCTTTGGCTTCCATTGCCCTTGCTGCTGTTTTATTAGGTACTCTTTAATACGGAGCTTGTGCGCCAAAGTATGGGCTAAGACATATTCAGCCATATCTTCTGCCAATTGTGTATCTACAATACGAGTGACTTGAACATGTTCCGGAATAAGATTTAAGTCAATCGCATCAACCCCCGCACCATAGCTCTGCACCACTTTTAAATTTGGTAACTGGTCCCAAAGCGATTCTGGCGCTTTCCAAGCCAATACAAATTCGATTTCTGCTAAGTTTTCGCAGTGCGGCCACTCATATATTTTAACATTGGGTAACTGTGCGCTGAGTTCAGCAAGGAGTTTGTCGTTATTACGACCTGTGACACAGACTAAAACTGACATTTGGTATTCCTAATAAAGCAATTTGTTGGTCATCATATTGGCCTAACAATTAAGACTCAAGTAAGGGATTTATTAGAAACATAAAACAATGTCGGTTGTCATAAAAGCACCGTAAATTTGCAACAGCCTTGTCACACATTGTTTTTAACCTACAAAAAACACTTAGAGTTGAGATTTACTATGATCAGTGTCGATAAGGTTATCGAAGCAAATTTACCCCAGCTAGAAAAGTCCCCAAAAGTAAAAGGATTAGTAAAAAAAGGCTTAGGTTATTTACTTCATGAGCAAGAATTTGTGGCGTTTGCAGATACCTACCCGCACTTGCAAGGATTAGAGTTTGTCGAGCAAGTACTAGACGAACTTGAATTTGATGCCCGTTATACCACCAAGCAACTTGAGCATATACCGAGCGAAGGCTCTGTTGTGATAGTCGCAAATCACCCTATCGGTTCTTTAGATGCGCTCGCTCTAGTTAAACTTATCAGCAAGGTACGAGGCGATTTAAAAGTAGTTGCAAATCGGATGCTGATGTCGCTAACCCCCATGCACTCTTTATTACTCCCAGTTGATAATTTATCTGGCACAAGTCGTAAACAAGAACTCAGCAACATCCATAAACACCTCAAACAAGGTGGCGCTTTATTGATCTTTCCTGCTGGCGAAGTCTCTCGATTAAGCCCCACAGGCGTCAAAGATTGTAAGTGGAATAGTGGCTTTTTAAGAATGGCTAAACGAGCTAACTGCCCTATTTTGCCAATTCATATCAAAGCCAAAAATAGCCCTTTATTTTATGGTACTTCCATGATCTACAAGCCTCTAGCCAGCCTGCTATTGGTTAAAGAAATGTTTAAACAGCGCCAAAAATTTTTAGAGTTCGAAATCGGTGCATGCATACCGCCTGAGTCTTACCTGCACAATAATGTCAAAGATAAAGAGATGGTCGCTCTTATACGCAAACAGCTTTATCGTATTGGTTCTAAAAAATCACTGCCACTCACCACACAAACACCAGTTGCGCCTCCAGAGTGTAAAAAAGCCTTAAAGAGCGCCCTAGAGGCCTGTGAGCGTATTGGCGAAACGCAAGATGGTATGCAAATTTATCTTTATCATTACACGGGTAGCTCAGTCATTTTTAGAGAGTTAGGTAGATTACGTGAGCATGCATTTAGAGCTGTTGGTGAAGGGACTGGCAAACGTAGAGACATAGATAAATATGACATGCATTACACCCATCTTATTTTATGGGATCCTAATCAGCTCGAGTTAGTTGGCGCGTATCGTCTTGCCAGTGCTAAAAAAGTACTCGATCAGCAAGGTCGCGAGGGCTTGTACACAGATACCTTAGTAGATTACAGCGATAAAATGCAGCCATACTTTGAGCACGGATTGGAGCTTGGCCGCAGCTTTGTGCAACCTAAATACTGGGGGCGAAAAAGCTTAGATTACCTTTGGTATGGCATAGGTGCATTTGTAAAACGTTACCCTGAACACCGTTATTTATTTGGTGCGGTGAGCCTATCGAATGCCTTGCCTGAAGAAGCCAAAGCCATGCTGGTATATCACTATCAGCACTATTTTGGCCATTTACCCGAACATGCTATTGCTAAACACAAATATCGTTTAGACAGCGTTCAACAAGAGAATTATAAGAAGCTATTTTTAGGTAATAATATCAAAGCAGATTTTAGCGAGCTTAAGCATATTCTTGCCAATATGGACGCTCAAGTGCCTACGTTATTTAAACAATATACAGAATTGTGCGAAGACGGCGGCGTGAACTTCCTGTGTTTTAGCGTCGACCCCGACTTTAGTAATTGTATTGATGGGCTCGTGTTGGTTGATTTAGAGAAAATAAAACCTCAAAAGGCCAAACGTTATTTAGGTGAGTAGCATTCTGTAAAATGAAATATGCGGGATTTTAGCCATTGAAACAGATAGAAACATGTTTTCAGTTTCTATCTGTAATTTTCGGTGTTAACGTCGGGTCTATTAAGTTAGTAAGGACCAATATATTTCTCTAATGATAAAAAAAGTACTTCAATTAGCCGTTTTTGCCATAATATTTATTGCCGTCACTGCATACCAAGAGCTAGGTATGTTAGCTGATAATGGTGAGCAACTCGCACCATACTTCTCATTACCCACACTCGAAAATGAGCAAAAACAGATCAGTTTAAGTGAACTCGCTGGTCAGCAAACTGTGGTTTACTTCTTTGCACCTTGGTGCAGCATTTGTAAGTTCAGCATGCCAAACTTAGATAAGCTTCATGAACAACAAAAACTCAATGCCGTTGCCATTGCACTAGATTATGACTCAAAAGAAGCAGTTGAAGCCTTCACACAAGATTTAGACCTCAGCATGCCAGTGCTGATGGGTAATCACCAAATTGCGGCCAACTTTAAGGTGAAAGCCTATCCGACTTACTATGTGATTGATGAGAATCTAAAAATAACTGAACGTTCAGTTGGGTATTCGACAGAGCTTGGCTTAAGAGCGCGTTTGTAAATATATTTTTTAAGAGAATGCTTTTGTAAGAAAGTGTAGACGCACTTCTACACTTTCTTACCTAAACCCGCAACACACTTACAACTTATCTCCTTAAACTAGTCGCCAACATATACAAACTCAGCTTGCAACAAGGACTCCAAATGAACAAGCTCGGCGCATTTTCAACTACCCTATTTAAGTTTTCACCGCTATTTTTAGCCATTTCACTGTCAGCTCATGCTGATGAGCAAAAGTCACAGAACAAAGAAATGGAGCACATTGAAGTACTGTATAAACGCAGCAGTATCACCAGTGAAATAACCGAAGACACTGAAAAGTTGATTGAAATGCCCGGTGCCCTTGGCGATCCGTTAAGAGCCGTTTATGCACTCCCAGGCGTTGTCGCGGCAGGCGGTTCAATGAGCGAGCCCGCAGTTAGGGGCTCATCGCCCAGTGATAATATCTTCGAAGTAGACTTTATGCCTGCAGGCTATATCTTCCATGACTTTGGTAGTTCTATTTTTAATCGTCATATTATTCAGGATTTCCAGCTTTACTCAGCCGGTTATGGCGCAGGTTACAGCAACGCCACTGGCGCAGTGTTTGACGTAACATTACGCAACCCTAAATATCAGCCGATTACCACTACCCTAGATTTTTCGATGTTTAATGCCGGTGTATTTGTTGAAGGTCAAGCCACAGAGAATACCGCATTTTATTTTTCAGCTCGAAAAAGTACTCTGCCGCTATTTTTCTCAGAAGGAGAAGAACTTGAAGATGATGACGGCGAATTAACGGGGGTAACAATCAATGATGCGCCCGATGACCATGATTATCAAGGTAAATGGCTCTGGGATATCAATGCCAATAATACCCTAACTTTTAATTTCACTGGTGCAGAAGACTCAGCCGCAGCAGGCTTTAATGAACGTGCTGAACTTGCACAAAAGACACCTGAATTTCAGGGCGATGCACGATTTATCCGTGAGTTCACCAGCCAAAATATCTTATGGGATCACTACAATAAAAACTATCACTTCAGAATTGGATTAGGGGTTTTAGATCATTCTGGTCGACTTGAATATGGCAAACGTGCAACTTTAACGAATGGCTACTTTGAAGAAGAATCAGAAAAACAAACCACCTTAAAAGCGCAGTTGAATTACCGTTTAAATAACCAACACAGACTCGTGACCGATGTTGGCTTTTACGACAACGAAACTACATATAAATATGACTCCTTCCAATACCTATGTACTGAGCTTGACCCTGATTGCGACCTGAAAAAAGGGGAACGTATTTCAGGTAAACAGACTGCTGGTGCTGATAGTGGTTTTGTGGGTGTCACCCATGTTTGGCAAATCAACGACAAGCTACAAACAGAAACTGGCGTGCAATTTCAGCATAACAAGCTCACCGATGAAAACTTTGTACAGCCGCGCCTTGCTTTAAACTATTACTTATCTGATTCAAGTACCGTCACAGCCAAGTTTGGGCAATATAATCGTCAGCAAGACATTGACTATATTTTGCCTGAAGTCGGTAACCCGAATTTGAAATCACAATCAGCAAATCACACGACACTAGGTTTCGCACAAGAACTTGAAAATGAGTGGTCTTGGTCTGTTGAAGCTTATTACAAAACCATGGACGATTTACCACTTGCCATTGCGGATAACGCGCCTGATGCGCAAAACCTATATGCCAATGATGTTGAAGGCCGAGCCTATGGTATTGACTTTCTGATCAATAAAAACAAAACCGATAACTGGTATGGCTGGCTGGCATTTAGTTATGCGAAAAGTGAGCGTACGGATTTAAGAAATAATGTCACGCGTGATTACTATGCTGATACCCCTTTTGTATTCAATGCAGTGTTTAACTACGAAATTAATGAACTTTGGCAAGGCGGCTTTAATTTTACGGCACGCAGTGGGCAAGCTTATACACCGATTGTTGGCGTGAGAGAAAACCCTGACTTCGATAATCGCTTTTTACCTGTTTATGGCGAACCATTCTCAGAGCGTCACGATCTGTACCACAGACTCGACATACGTTTTGAACGTAAAACACGCGTGTTTGGCCTAGACGGTAAGCTTATTCTGGAACTGATGAACGCATACGGCCAAGACAATGTGAGTAGCATTGATCTAGATTACAAAAAAGTGAAGTCAGTAAATGACTTATATATTGAAGAAGAAACCGATGACTTTGAAATGCGCCCATCTATTGGGTTTAGCGTGACTTTCTAATATCGCTTTTAAATTAGTTTTCGACCCCCCAAGGGCTTGCCATTTCTCGGTAAGCCCTATCTGAGAACATTTTCAAACCTATAGCTTGTGCTACCTCATTCAGAGCCTGTTTAAAAAGCCACTGTGTATAGAACATAACACTTACTATAAGCTCTTTGTTTAGACATCATCACTTTTATTGATGGATTTGATTCAATTAATCAACTTTTACTTCTTATAAATTCCTCTAAACTTAGTTGCAGTTAAACAAAATCATCAACGAGGAATTCAATATGTTTACAGTTATTTTTGGTCGTGAAGGATGCCCTTTCTGTGTTCGTGCAAAAGAACTTGCTGAACGTTTAAAAACAGAGCGTGACGATTTTAACTATCGCTACGTAGACATCATCAAAGAAGGTGTAAGTAAAGCAGATTTAGAAAAGTCAGCAGGCAAACCTTGCCCTACTGTGCCACAAATTTTCTTAGATCAAACGCATATTGGTGGGTTTACCGATTTTGAAGCCTATGCAAAAGAAAACTTAGGTTTGTATAGTAATTAACCAATACGTATTTACAGGAAAGTAAAAAGCCCTAAACACCTTGAATTTGTTACTTTGCTGTAAATTTGCACAAAACACACTGATTAAATTTCGTACAACATCAGTCACATATAAATTAGTTCTAATTTATACAAGCAATTGCTGGGCTTTTCCTATACAATGCGCGCCTCTTTAAATTCGTTGAGGCGCATTAATGTCAGAACCAGTCACGTTTGAATCTTTAGATCTTTCACCTGCAATTTTAAAAGCAGTCGAAGAGCAAGGATATAAGACACCATCTGAGATCCAAGCTCAATGTATACCGTTATTGCTAGAAAGAAAGGACGTACTGGGACTAGCGCAGACGGGTACAGGTAAAACAGCAGCATTTGCATTACCATTATTAAACAATATTGACCCGGCTACGAAGCAGCCACAAATTTTGGTGTTAACACCAACACGCGAACTTGCTATTCAGGTAGCAGAAGCATTTGAACAATATGCTAAATACACTAAAGGCGTTGAAGTACTAGCGCTTTACGGTGGTCAAAGCTACGGCATTCAGCTAAGTGCTTTACGCCGCGGTGCACAAATTATTGTTGCGACACCGGGTCGTCTTATCGACCACATCAACCGTAAAACGATTGATTTATCGCAGCTTAATGCACTAGTTCTAGATGAAGCTGACGAAATGCTTCGTATGGGCTTCATTGAAGATGTTGAAAACATCATGGAAAAAACGCCTGAAGACAAGCAAACTTGTTTGTTCTCAGCAACTATGCCTAAGCAAATTCAGTCTATTTGTACTAAGTACTTAGACAACGCTGAGCAAGTTCGAATCGCAGCACGTAACTCAACTGTATCAACAGTTGAACAAGTATTCTGGCGCTCTACTGTTCATAAGAACAAAGCAATCGTTCGCTTCCTAGAAGCTGAAGATTACGATGGCGCAATCGTATTCGTACGTACTCGTAATGATACAGTTCAACTTGCAGAACTACTTGAGCGTGAAGGTTTCTCTGCTGCACCATTAAATGGTGACATGAACCAACAGGCACGTGAACGTACTGTTGACCGTTTAAAAAGCGGCTTAGTAGACATCGTAATCGCAACTGATGTTGCAGCTCGTGGTCTTGACGTTGAGCGTTTAAGCTTAGTTATTAACTACGATATCCCGCAAGACAGCGAAGCATACGTTCACCGTATTGGTCGTACTGGTCGTGCTGGTCGTACTGGTAAAGCAATCCTATTCGTGAAAGGCAATGAGCGTTACTTACTACGTAACATCATGCGTCACACTAAGTCTGAGATTGCAGAAGTTGAATTACCAGATGCGAAAACAGTTGAGCAAAAACGTATCGCAGCATTACAAGCTAAGCTTACTAATGCACTAGAGCACAAAGACATTACTTTCTTTAATGAAGTTGCTGTAGATCTTGCTCAAAAGCTTGAACTAAGCCCTGAAGACTTAGCGGGTGCGTTACTAGCGCTTGCACAAGAATCTTCACCGTTAAAAGTTGAAGAAATTAAGCGTGAACGTCGTGAACGTGATGATCGCCGTGGCCGTGATGGTCAGCGTAATGAACGTGGTGGTGAGCGTCGTGGTCGTGAGCGCGGTGACCGTGGCAATCGCAACAGCAGCCAAACACCTATGGATACATACCGTATCGATGTTGGTCGTGATCACGGTGTACAAGTTAAGAACATCGTTGGTGCAATTGCGAATGAAGCTGATATCTCAAGCAAGTTCATCGGTGATATTCGTTTATTCAACGAACACAGTACCGTTCAGCTTCCGAAAGATATGCCAGCTGACGTATTAGGTCATTTCAAGAACGTATTTATCTGTAAGCGTCCTATGAACATGACTAAGAGCACACATCCAGCTGATCAAGCAGGTGGTGGTCAAGAGCGCGGCTTCCGTGGTGAGCGTAACGATCGTGGTAACCGTGGTGAAGGTAAGCGTAGCTTCCGTGATAACCGTGGTGGCGACCGTAAGCCTCGTCGTGACGGCGAGCGTGGAGAACGCAAAGAGCGTCGCCCAGTAAGCTTCACTGCTTAATAGCACAGATATAAAAAAACCCGCACATGTTGCGGGTTTTTTATTTCTTAAACCAACGCTCATAAATAAACTTTTTATTTTGAGGCAAGGAAAACTTGAAGATAACTAGGCGAGAAAGAGAAAGCTAAATCGCTTTAGGATCGATTTAGTTTTTCTAATACATTTTCAACTTCAAACTCAGCACCACAGATCAAACCACTGGCGCGATTATGTTGCCAAGGCCGCCCTATTTGAAAAATTCCCATCATTTCAGCTGCGCTTATATCAAACTCATTATTGTCTTTATATAACTGAGGAATATCAATAAAGCGAAAGCCATCTTTATAGCCAATCGCGCTAATCAAAATGTCTGGCGCAAGCTTTTCTCCATTATCAAAAGTAATACACTCATCACCAACTGAAACGACTCTAGATTTTAAATCAACTCCCAAAGCTAGAAGTACTTTGTTATTAATATCCGTATCTGGGAAAGGGTCTCTACTTTTTAAAAACTGAGCAATTTTGAAGCTCTTAGGAAGCCTTAAAAGACCAAACCATTTCAGCAATGAAAATGTTTTAATTCCCAGAATATGCTCAGGAAATAGATTTCGCTCTTTACCTTGTGCCAAATAAATCTTATTTTTATCGTTGAGCTTTTTGGCAATTTGCCGACCTGAAGCACCATCCCCAACTACTAGGATTTGCTTATTTTTGAAGTCCATTTTCTGTAATTGTTCTAAATCTAGCTGCAGAAACTGAGTATCTCTATTAGAAAGTTTCACGGGCGTATTAAAGGCTCCTGTGGCAAGTACAATTTGCTTCGCTTTAATCACCCCATGCTCGGTAAAAACAGAAAACTCATTTATTCCATCATGAGTTACCCTTAATACATGACAGTTTGTTTTAATTGCCAGCTGATGATGCAAGGCAAACTCAGATAAATAATCAGCAAACTCGTCTTTAGTTAAATAATCTCCTTGAGAATGAGGGATATAAAAACCAGGGAGCCGATTTAACTTATTAGGGGTAAATAGGGTTAAGCCCTGATAACGTTTCCTCCACTGGTCGCCAACATGCTTGTGTTTATCAAGGATCAAATAATCAATGTTTAAGAATTTTAAACGACTTCCAAGCACTAAGCCCATATGGCCTGCACCGATAATTAACACATTCGTTTGTAAGTTCATAACCGCTCCTAACCTGTATGGTTTTATGGTAAGCGGTTTATGAAGTTAAGACTTGAATAAACTGGCTGCTGTTTAATTAAGCTGTAAAGAGTTAGCCTTTGAAGGTTTTGACTTTGAGGTTGTAAGGTTATCGAGCCTTTTATAAGTTTCGTGATAGCCATGAGAAAGATCACTCAAGTTGATTCTTGACATAAGTTGTCTCAATTTATCTAACTCATTTAACTTTTCGTACACTTCTGCTGTGCGAATAAGTATTACCGCCAACAATCGCGGATTATTCTGTTTTAATAAAAGCTCTTCAGTATGTCTAAAATGCTCAAGTGCTTGTTTATGCTTCTCCATTAATTGGTAAGTTCTAGCTAAGTTGGAATAAGCAATCACTTTTTTAGCATCATGCTCAGTGTCTTTAATCCAATGAAGTGCTTGTTTGTAGAACCTAGCCGCTCGCTCGTAATTTTTCCAAGTAAAAAAGATGTGACCTTTGTTTGTGTGTAATTCAAGGTGAAATACAGGATCACCACGTTTGCCAAACTTGTTTTCTGCCAACAACAATAATTGATATGCTTTTTGTCTATCACCAAACACATATTCCATATTTGCTATTTCTACCATACGCATCGGATCTTCAAATATGTGGTAGATTTTTTCTAATTTAGAAATAGCCAATTGAGCATAATATTTTGCTTGCTCTTTCTTTCCAAAATAAGCCAATGTTTTTGAATAGTAATAACTTAACTGAAGTTCAAATACATCAGGTGCCTCTTCAATTTCCAGAAGCGGAGTAATTATTTTTTCTAATTTTTTGAACTCACGTTTGTCGTAATAATAGTCAAGCTTATAAGAAACAAGCTTAAACCAAGTATTTGAATAAAGAGGAACAGATTCCGTTTGCTTTTTTAATAAAGCCAAACAAGCAAGCTCTTCATTTTCCAAACAATAAGTTTCATGGTCACTGAAATGCTCTGACGCATATGCAGAAATTGAAGAAAATAAGAGGAAAAACAGTAGTAAAAAAATCATACAATGAGCAAAACAGCCAGCAAACAGAGATAGTCTAGACTATGCAAACTACAAAACTGATAAGAAAAAACTATTAAATATTTGATTCATTTACACGCCATTACAAAACCTCAATCCAAAAGAACTAAGCAACAAAAAAAATACCATTCTTTACAACTACCAAACATTGCTAGCTGATATTTTTGCTCTTGCCGATATGATAAAAGAGGCCGGTACACTGAACCATACTGGAAGCTTAGCTTTCAAATCTATATGGTTATCATAAAGCAGGTGTATATTGGCAAACTTCGTCTAAATTCATTACAAAGAGCCATTTGTGTCGAAGCCTATTAATTATTGAACCGCAACTTTTAAAACCACACAACTTCCCTCTGCGGAAGACTCAACGGTCAAATTCAATCCGTTTACGCCACATAAGCGCTCTACCAAAGACAGGCCTATGCCAAACCCACTGCTATTTTTAGCTTTTACACCTTGTTGTTTAGCGTGTTGAAAATCAAAGCCACAGCCACTGTCTTTGATTTCAAACACACCGTTTCGGGCGTGAATATTTATCCCGCCTTGCTCTGTATAGCGCACCGCATTTTGCACCAAATTTTCGATGATAATCTGCAAGCTTTGTGAGTCTGCATTTAATGTTGAACCCGGCTCTACCTCACATTCAATTTCGAGTTGCTTTGCACTGATTTGCTCAGCGTAATTTAAAATGCTTTGCTCAATGAGCGGCTCAACAAATACTGGCTGTTTAGCGAGTTGTGTTTCGCCCCGTGCAACAAGTAATAAACTCTCTACCGTCTTTTGCATATTCTCAGCAGCATGGTGAATACGCATAAATACGGCCTGCTGTTGGGTTGTTAGTTGCTTGTCAGCCTTTAAAAGCTCGCATGCACCTAAAATACTGGTGATCGGGGTTCTTAGCTCATGACTGGCATCACGAGTAAACTGTAGCTCTCGCTCGACAAACTCAGACACCTCATTGAGGGCCTTTTCTAAACTATTAGCAAAAGCCCCGAGTTCGTTATTTGCAAATGGTGCTGCAAAGCCTTTCGGAAGGTGCTCGGGGTCGCATGAGTTGAGCAATTCACTAAGCTCGGTAAGTGGTTTTAAAGCCCGCCTAGAGAAGAAATATGCCAATAATGCACTGAACAGCAACATAATTGCCGCCATGACGCCTAACACAATAAGTGCAGGCTGAGTAAAGCCCCTCACAACCAATAACTTACTCACTTCTGACACCAACAGCGCATCATCAAACTTTAATCGTTCAATATGGTAGTGCAGACCATTATCGCCAAAGATCTCTTTCTCTTTTGGATATTGCTCAAGAGAGCGTTGGATCTTTTCGGGCAATGCTTCTTGATGCTTATAAACCCTAAAATAGCTTTTGCTGGGTGAACTGTACTGCCCTGTTGCCTCGTGGCTTTGCTCTAGACGCTGTCGCTCATCCATAACTTCACGGTGAATAAATACATCTTCTACCGTGAACATAAAAATAAAGCTCATACCAACAAACAGGCCTGAATTGATCAGGGTAAATAGCCCAAAATAGGCAACAAAGCGGCTTTTTATGGTGCGAAACATTAACTTTCTACCTTAAAAGCAAAGCCAACACCGTGTAAAGTCGCCAACATATCATAAGTAAACGGCTTATCGAGTTGCTTACGAATTTGATAAATATGCGAGCGAAGCGCGTCTGACTCAGGGGGCTCAGCCCCCCATACCTTTGTCATCAGGTCGCTGCGACTTAAAGGTTTAGGGTGAGACTCCGCAATGGCCAGCAAGATTTGATAATGTAAATTCGATAAGGGGATGACACTCTGCGCACGTTTAACGGTTTGAGTCTGTCGGTTTATTTTCAGTTCGCCAATTTCGAGTACATGATCTGTCGCTACCCGATGTCGTATTGATAACGCTTCAATGCGCACCAATAGCTCTGCCAGTGCGAATGGTTTTGTCAGATAATCGTCAGCTCCTTGCTTAAAGCCAATGAGCTTATCATCTAGTGTGTCCCGTGCTGTCAACATAATAATAGGAATATGACGAGTACTTTGTGTCCTTAACTGCAGGCAAATCTGTAAGCCGTCGAGACCGGGTAACATGACATCTAATACGATGACATCAAAATAACTATTCAGCGCAAGCTCAAGCCCTTGCGTGCCACTATAAGCAAAATCCACTTCATGACCTTGTGCCTCCAAGTAATCCCCTATATTGGCAGCAATATCTGTTTCATCCTCGACCACTAAAATTGATAATGCAGATGTCATACCCAATCCATTCTTATTCTTTTCAACCTAATGCGATACCTCGAGTATGCCATGTCACACCGTGAAGGTAATGTGAAAATCACTTTCACATCGTTTTCACACCTTAGCCAATAAGCTCATTGCATCTCATTAAAGGAGCAATTGATATGGTTAAGAAAATACTTGTAAGTTTATTGACTGTGGTTTTAGTTCTTGTAGCAGCCGGATACTGGGCATACAGCCTAATAGACAGAGACGCTTTTAAGCATGATTTCAAAAATACTCAGAGAGCAGACCTGCCTTACATTACAGAGAATGTGCCTGAGCACAGAGGCAAAATATTAGCGGTGGTTACCAGCCACAGTGAACTAGGAAATACTGGCAAAAAGGTAGGCTATGAATTGACTGAGTTGTCACGAGCATATTATGTGTTTGAAGCTAATGGCTTTAGTGTCGATATCGCCAGCCCGCAGGGAGGAAAGCCACCGCAAGTGCTGGATGGCGACGATATGAATCAATACGACTATGCGTTTTTAAACGATGCAGCGGCAAGTAAAAAGCTTGAGCACACCTTTAAACTCAGTGAAGTAAACCCCGATGATTATCAAGCAGTGTATTTTGTTGGCGGTAAGGGCACCATGTTCGATTTTATTGGTAACCCAGATATCACTCGTCTTGTTGAGCATTTTTACAATAATAACAAAGCCGTTGCCGCAGTTTGCCATGGACCTGCAGCCCTAATAGGCGCGAAGAATACTCAAGGCGATTATATTGTTGCCAATAAAGCCATCACTGCCTTTACCAATGATGAAGAATTACTGCTTATTCCAAATGCCCCAGAAGTCTTTGGCCAATTGCTACAAGATACACTAACCGAGCAAGGCGCAAAATTCAGCGAAGGCGCTATGTACCTTGACAATGTTGAAGTCGATGGCAACTTAATTACAGGACAAAACCCTTGGTCTGTTTGGACTATGGCAGAAGCTACGATTAAGCAATTAGGCTACAAACCAAAAGCACGTGAGATCACACCTGAAGAACACGCCGTCACCATAATGAATACTTATCATCAACAAGGCGCTGAGCAAGCCCTTGTCGTTGCAAGGTCTTTACTAGAAAACCAACAACCATACATGCGTAACCTAGTGTTTATCCATTCACTGATGGCATTTATGCAGTTTGATGTGATTGAAGGAGTAAGCCTATTAGTCTTCGTGCAGCAGTTGAAAAACTTGACTTAAACTTTAGTTAACATGAACTCAGATTAACTAAAGTTTTTTGGCCGTATAGACTGCTTTTTACTGCAATAGTTTGTACACTTGCAGCATCAAAATAATCGATAAAAGAGAATTGTCATGACAATTGAGCGCAAACACACAAAACAACGTATGAGCCGTATTGTGGTTCACAACAATACAGTTTATCTATGCGGCCAAGTGTGTGCTGATGCCACACAAGGTATTAAAGAGCAAACGCAAACCATGCTAGACAAGGTCGATGCCCTACTTCTAGAAGCAGGCTCTGATCGCGAACATATGTTAAGTGCTACAGTGTACATCAAAGACATGCAATATTTCGCTGAAATGAATGAAGTATGGGATGCATGGGTACCTGAAGGCCACGCTCCTGCTCGTGCATGTGTTGAAGCTGCGATGGCGCGCCCTGAGTTACTTGTTGAAGTATCTGTGGTTGCTGCGGTTAAAAACGCTTAATCTAGCAATCATCCAAACGAGCAAAACACACAGTTTTTGCTCATTTAATTTAACCTGAGCTTTGGTTAAGAGATTTACTAAAGTATTGATATTGAAATGATAAGTACTTTTTCAAGTCTGCAGCCGGAGACTTTTAGCGATAACAAGGCGAATTTACGCATCAATAGCTGGCCTATTGTAAGTAAATTCAACGCTGTGAGCGCTGAAAGTAGCCGCTGGAGATAGATTTATTATCCAAAGCTCAGGTAATTCACTTAAATCACAATATTTGATGGGCGCTTCAGTTGTTCGAAAACGTTATCAACCCGTTTTACACCCAAATCAAATTCAGCACGACTACTTGGCCCACCGAGGGTAAAACGTAAACCATTTAAAGTATTATCTGATGGCTGTTTAGGGTTTTCAAACACATCTAATGTACGAACTTCGACTTTGTTGGCTTTTAATTGCCCCGCCAAAACGTGCATATTCAATTCACTTGCCAATGGAATAAATACATTGAGCCCAGCAAATACCGCCGTCATATGATGCTTCTCGAAAACCGCTTTGAGCGTAGTGATACGATAGCGAATTTCTTCGGCCAGTTTATCTTGGTTATAAGCAAACTCTTTGCTTTTTAGAGATCGCATCAAAAGCTCGAAGTTCATCATAGACACCGCCCAGCACTGGCTGTGAATTTGTTTTAATAAGGTTTGCTGCCAAAGCACTGGTGCCAGCACATAGCCGGCTCGCAAGCCGCCTGCAAAATACTTAGAAAAACTCGCAATATAAAACACTCTATCAGGTGCTTGCTGCCAAAGTGGTAAACGCCAATTACCTGGCAAGCAGTAATTCACATCATCTTCTAAAATAAAAAAGTTGTAGCGGCGACTCAGTGCTAGCAGTTGCTGTAACTTCTCATCGCTATAGCGCACATTGGTGGGGTTTTGGCAATTTGGGGTAATGTAAATGGCTTTGACCGAATGAGTTTTACACGCCTGCTCGAGTGTTTCTAAATCTAAGCCGTCCTCTTTTACAGCAATACCCAAGGTATTTAAATTAAGTGCGTCACAGGCGTGATAAAAACCGGGATAACAAAGGCTTTCATGCACCACAAAATCATTGGGCTGACACACAGACGCTAAACTTGCGTAGATACCCTGCTGCGCACCTTGGCAAAAAATCACCTCATGTTGCTGACACTCAAGGCCTTTTTGCTGCAACCAACTTTTAAAAAAGCGCTGATGATGTGGCAAGCCGTTAAGCTTGTAAGTCATTAACTGCTCTAACTCTACTGGCTCATTGGCCAAAGATTGCATGGCTTTAGCCAACACTTGCTGCTGCCCCATCATGGGTTGCATGCTCGAAGCAAAATCTGTTTCAGAGGCAAACTCACTGACCTGCTCTTTGACCGCAACAAAAGTGCCCGCGCCAAGACGAGCAGTCACCACCGCTCTTTGCTCTAACAAAGCATAGGCTCGTGTCACCGTACCATGGGTGATCGACAAAAAATCAGCGAGCTGTCGTTGTGGCGGTAACTTCTCACCAAAGACCAGTGCTTCTTCAGCGATCGCCTCCTCTATTAACTGTGCCAAAGCGCGGTACTTAGGGTGAGCTTGTGAAAGTGTATTAAACCTATTTAGATCTGGCTGCCAAATTGTATTCATAACAATAAAATCATTGCCGCTTTTTAACCATTATGACAATTAATAAGGTAAGTACAAAATAATTAATTGTATCAATACAATTTTAAGGAGTGTTTTACTATGAGTACCGAGTTGCTTACTTTAATACCTGCCCTTATTTTATTTTGTTTCGCCGCTGCTTTTACACCGGGGCCTAACAACATTCTACTGACTTATTCTGGCGCTAACTTTGGTGTTAAGCGCTCACTTAATCATGTCATTGGTATTCGCGTCGGCATGACCGCAATCCATATCATTATGCTGTTTGGTTTAGGAAGTTTGTTCTTAGCTCTACCTGTACTTCATGCCACTTTGCAAGTAGTGGCATCGCTGTATATCGTTTATCTTGCAATAAAAATTGCTCGCACCAGCACGCTTAAAAAACAAGATTCGCTGCTTGTCGAGCCGATGAGTATTAAACAAGCGGCACTGTTTCAAATCGTTAATCCTAAATCACTGACCATGATCATCTCAGTATGTAGTGCACTGACCTTACCCGGCGACTTGTATTGGCATTCTGCCATTATGGGCTTAATCATTTTTAATATTGTCGGGATCTGCTGCGCGTTATTTTGGGTAACAACAGGTAAGTACATCAGCAAGTACTTGCAATCACCTCAGAGTCTAAAACGATTTAATCTGATCATGGCCATTTTATTACTTGGCTGTTTACCCCTAATCTTTATTGCATAGGAGACGATGATGCAATTAGTTCACCAATTGACCCCATTACAATTTAAAGATGTATTTAGTTTTTTGTCAGAGCGTAGCTATTGGAGTAAAGGCATAGACGAGATACGGCTAAGAAAAGCGCTCGATCATTCTATGTGTTTTGCGCTAGTTGATGGCAAGCAATTACTGGCTTTTTGTCGCGTAGTCACTGATCAGGCCACTTTTGCCAACTTGTTGGATGTGTTTGTACTTGAGCCTTATCGCGGTCAAGGATTAGGTAAGAAGCTGATCGATGCAGTAATGACTCACCCTGAGCTGCAAGGGTTAAGACGTTTTACTTTAGCCACTAAAGACGCCCATAGTCTGTATCAGCAATTTGGGTTTAATGGATTAGCCAACCCAGAAATTGCCATGGAGAAGTATGTAACAGATATTTATTGCAACCCTCTTAATTGAGAGATCTATTTTGAAGGTTGGTATTAACCAAAGCTTAAATGAAACAAAATAATGGGCTAGCCTTTGCCAAGCCAGCCCAGTTAATGTAATTAACTTTCTGCTGGCTGCAACTTAGCTTGCTTCTTTGCAAAGCTTGCCAAGTAAGCTTTTCGCCACAAGGCTTCAAGCGGACCTTGTTTGAATTGACTAAGATACCAATTGGCAAAAACAAGCTGGAAAAGGATCATCCCTACAGCCATTGCCAAGTAATCAATCATCGACGCAGTTAAGTGAACCTCAGGGAAAACCCAACGAAGTAGAACCGCTAAAACAACCGATTGCATAATATAAAGCGTGAATGCCATGCGTCCCGGTGCTTTGAAGATTTCTATCCAACGGTGGTTGTTTTTAAGTAAATAGATCACACCATGAATATATAGAATTGACATAAAAATAGCTGAGATGCTCGCCAGCAAAGAGCTTATTTCATTACCTACACTAAAGAAGCTCAAACGCATAAAAATATCTAAACCGGTTAAAGCTGCTGCAGCCAATGCAAAGGTTTTAAATTGGCTTGTAGTTAAACCTCGCTTGAAAAAGCCGATGCGATAGAAGTAAACGCCCAAAAGCATTAAACCAGCGACTTGCCAAAATACCCACAATGGAGAGCTTATCACTAAAAATGCTGCAAATATGGCCTGTATTGTTACTTGATAACCATAATTACCCATCCAGTTGTTATACTCCTCCAAGAACGCGTCAGAACCACGTACCACCTCAGGCTCTAAACCTGCGGCAAGAGCAGCTAGTACACTAAATAGTGCGCTTATAACTGTACCAATAATCAGCCATTTTTTGGCTTTTACAAACAGCTCTCGGGTAGGTAACGTGAGCTTTTTAATGATTACCAATGCACATACTGCATACAGAAATAAAATATCACCACCAAAAATAAATACACCGTGAATGATACCGAAAATCATCAACCAATTAAGTCGAGATTTTAGGAAGTCTTGATAATTAAACCCTTTCTTTTCGCAGCTTTTCATTTGAATGGCTAAACCAGCACCAAATAAAATACAGAACAGCGTTCTAAAGCGCCCATCCGCAAAAATAGCATTGAAGGTGTCGACCCAAATATCGCTTTGAGGAGTGATGTCAAAAGGCACATAGCCCATACTCATAATGCCATGAAAGTAAATATTCATAAGCAAGATGCCTAAAATGGCCATGCCCCGTAAAACATCAATAGATTGAATTCGCATGTTTTCCCTTACAAATTAGATATACCTATTACCATCATATCGCCTAGCTCCTAAAATGGCACAGCTAAGTTGTAAAGATTTGTCAAAGATATAGAAACAAAAAACGCCCGTATTTCAGCAACACGGACGTTTTCTAACTTTTCTATAAATGCCTTTTAACTTTATTTTGTGTCTTCACTCTTATCATCAAGAATGGCCACTAAAAATGCCGGTAAAAAGCTAATGCTGAGTAAGGTCGACACCAAAATACCGCTTAATACTATGATACCCACACCGCGATATAACTCTGTACCTTCACCGGGGATCAACACCAGTGGCGCTAAGCCAAAGATAGTGGTCGCCGTAGACATTAAGATGGGCTTAATGCGCTTTTCGACAGCTTTTCTTACTGCTTCAACCACAGGTAAGCCATTATCAAGAATAAAGCGACGCGTTTGGTCGACAATTAAAATCGGGTTGTTCACCACGGTTCCCAACAAGATCAAGAAGCCTAACATGGTGATCATATCAAACGGTTGATGAAAGGTTTGCATACCTAAACTCGCAAGCCCTGAGTTTAAGCCATTCACCATAACAAGACCCAGTAAACCACCCGCCATGCCAAGCGGCACAGTCGCTAAAATAAATAACGGATAACGCCAATGGGTGAAAATAGCCACCAAGAGTAAATAGCTCAGCACCAATGCGATCATAAAGTTACCCGATAACGATGCCTTAGTTGCTTCGAGTTGGTCGGCTGCTCCACTAATACTCACTTTAATGCCTTGAGCAATTTTGCCCTGCTGCCAAAGTGTTGGCAGTAGCTCAGTACGCACCTTCTCTTCTGCTACTTCTAATGCCACATCTCTAGGCGGAATAATGTAAACCGTCACTGTTCGGTTACCGTCAACACGCCTTACTGAGTTGCTGTTTTTGCTTTCAACCAAGTCAGCCAGAGCATTCAAGGGTAAGACTTCATCTTGTGGCGTCACAATGGGCATACTCTCAAGCTGCTCTAGGGTTTGTTTAGCACCTGCGCCACTGAATAAGAAAATATCCACCTTGTCATCATTTAAAATAAACTCATCAACAAACGCCCCATCACTCATTGCCGCGACAGCATAGCCGAAATCTCGGCTACTGATCCCAAGCTCTGCCAAACGATGCCAACGAGGCTGTATCTCTATCAAAGGTTGATCAAGGGTTAACGAGCCTGGGTTAGAATTAATTTGTGGATTATCAAACACTTGATTTGCTTGGTCGTATACGGCTTCTGCGGCACGATACAAGTCTTCAATGTCATTACCTGCAATGTCTACAGCGACTGCACGTGTGCCACCATCATTACTAGAGATAATAGAACCACGCGCTGAGAATGCACGCATGCCTTCATAACTTCTAAACTTAGTGGTGATGGCATCCATCATCTCATTGATATGGGCAGGATCGACTGGCGCACTTAAAAACCAAATGCGACCAATTGATACCGACATCGAATAATAGTCAAGTGGTGGCATATCTGTCTCACCGTTGGCAAAAGCAGCACCATCCGCTTTTACGTAATCAGCAAAATAGGTTCTTAGCTCACTGCCAATGCGTTCCATTTCAGATAAATTGTAATTAGGTGGGGCAATCATCATAGAGAAGGCTTTTGGCTCTTCCCCTTCTGGTAGGTACTCGGCTGCTGGCATAAGAGTATAAGCAGCACCTAAAATCAACACAACAAATGACACTGAGGCAATACGCGCTCGTAGTTTTGATTGAGTAAAGAATCTCGCGCATTTCAGCCAAACTTGACCATAAGCCTTGCTTTGCTTGGTATTTTCATTGGCGACTTCGTGCTTATCAAGACGCGCTAAGGCGACAGGGACCACAAAAATGGCCACCAACATGGAAGCGATAATTGCACCGCAAATCGCAATCGCAATGTCTGAATACAGCTGCCCAGCTTCTTGTTGCACAAACAAGATAGGTGCAAATACCAGTACGGTTGTCGCAGTAGAAGCCAGTACAGCAGGCCAAACTTCTTTTACACCACTAATGGCGGCTTGGCGCTTTCCTTTACCTTGTTTTTTGGCTTGAAATATCGATTCAAGCACCACGATGGTGTTATCGACCGTCATGCCGATCGCAAAGGCCACCCCCGCTAAAGAGATCACATTGATGGTGCGGCCAAAACTCATTAAAGCTAAAAACGCAGCAATGGTACAAATTGGAATGCCCAACACACCTATCAGAGTAGCGCGTCCAGAGCGCAAGAAGAAGTACATCACCAAAGTTGCGAGCAAGCCACCGAGGATCAGGTTAAACCACACATTTTCGAGAGAACTTCGTACGTATTTCACGTCATCACTCATGAGCGTCAGGCTTAAACCGTTTTGTTTAAGCAGTTGCTGATTTAATTCTTCAACGATTGGTAACATGTCGTCTTTAATCGACAACACATTTGAGCCACTTTCTCGACGAACCGACAGACTCAGTGTACGTTCACCCACATTGTAAGATAGACTACGTGTTTCAAAGTGATCAAGGGTGACAGTTGCCACATCTTTAAGGTAAATATTGGCATTGTTCTCACTGCGAATAATCAAGTTTTCAAGCTCTGTGAGTTGCTCAAAGCGCCCAACTACGCGCAATAAATATCGGCTCGTACCACTTTCAATATCACCTGCTGAGGCATCTCGATTACGATTACGAATGGCGTTTCTAAGTTCACTTAAACTGATACCTCGTTGAGCAAGTTGCTCGGCATCAATCTTTATCTGAATTTGTCTTTGCGCACCACCGCCTACTCTCACTTCAGATACACCTGACACGCTTTCCATACGCGGTCGAATAAAGTCTTCAGCAAAGTCTCTTAATAAATCAACATCCAGATTGAGTGGGTTACCAGGCAGAGGTTTAAGCACGAAATACATAAACGCATTGCCCGAGAAAGAGCTCGAAAATAACCTTGGTTGGTCAACGTTCTCGGGGTAACTGGGCACCTGACTTAAAGCATTGTTTACCCGAATAAGCGCATCATTGGCATCAACCCCAAACGGAAATTCCAATTCAATTTCAGCACTGCCCATTCGCGCATAAGACACCATACGTTTTAAATTTGGTAAGCTTCTTAAATAACGCTCTTGTTCAATTAAGATTTCTTTTTCAACGTCTTGAGGGGTTGCGCCCGCCCAACCCGTTTGAACAGTGATGGTACGCACTTCTAAATCAGGGATCATCTGCACGGGAATATTTAACGCGCCAACCAGCCCGAGAATACAACTGATTAATACAACTACGGTGACAAGCACACCGCGTTTGACTGCACCTTCAATCATAAGGCGTTACCTGCAACGCTTTTCACTGACACTTTTGCACCACTTTGCAATAACTCAACACCAGCTTTGATGTATTGCTGCGAGGCTGATGCCCCTTTTACTGCCACTCGTTCAGCTTGCTGCTGTGTCACTTCAACAAATACGCGATCAGCAGTATTGTTATTGATTGCAAAAATACTATAACCACCATCAGGGTGACGCTTTAACGCTGATTTAGGTAACCATACCTGCGCATTTTCTGCGACTGGTAATTGAATGGTCACTTGTGCCGAGCTGCCCATCACAAAACCGCTGTTTTCAGGCACTGTCACAAATACCTTGAAAGTACGACTAGCCTTGTTTACTGAGGCAATAACACGCTCAACTTGGCTATTTATCACTGCGTTTTTATTATGCTGATTGTGGATATTTGCTTGGATTGTGTTTGCTTGGATTGTGTTTGCTTGCGATAACTGAGAAAAATATTGCTGAGGTGCTGCAAGCTCTATACGTAATTTATCATTTGAAATAAGGCTAAATACTTTGTCTTGCGTGCCAATCCATTCACCCATATCCACCATACGATCTGTCACCACACCCGCAAATGGCGCTTTAATATGATGACGACTTAAAAGCTCTTGTTGTAGTGCGAGCTTAGCCTTAGCATTTTTTAGTTCGGCATCCGCTTTACTAATATTAGCTTGTCGCTCAGCCAATAAAGTTTGTGCAACAAGCTGGCGCTTTGATAGTGCTTTTAACTCTTGATGTAAGCGCTGTGCTTCTTGTAATGCCACCTGAGCAATATTGAGCTCTGCACTGGCTTGCTCAAATTGCAGCTGCGCTAAGGTGTCATCTAATGAGAGTAACAACTCACCTTGCTTAACCTCATCACCCGCTTCAACAAAAATGTTAGCCACAATACCTGATTGTTGACTCGCTAGTTGCGCATTATGAAATGCACTGACCGACCCAGTTAATGTTAAACCAGCATCAACTGCTCTTTCCGGATAAACCACATCTACTTCAATAGACTCAGCTTTTGCCGAATCACTATAAAAACCGACTACCGCTATGGTTACAAACCAAAGCACCGACAACTGCACAAAACGCATAGCAAACCTCAAATGATAATTATTAGCAGTAATGTAATTCATTCTTATCCAATACTCAGCAATTTTGCGATAAGATCCTATTTATTATCTATTAACCTACAACCAGTTATGTCAAATTAATGTCTAAACGAACTGAGTTTTGATTTAATACTATTAAAGGGTTAACACTAGACGATGGATCACCTGCAAGCACATGAATATTTAATCTCCAAGCCCGAAACGACCGTTAACCAACCTTTTGGTGAGGGAGTCGATGTTTATAAAGTAAAAGGAAAAATGTTCGCGACTTTGGCGCTGGGAAAAATGGGCAAAGGCACCGAAACAAACCCACATTGGTGGATGAATTTAGGGCGTGTTGACCTTTGCTGTGTGTTTTTGCAGCTGCGAGTTGGGTATTTAGGCTAGGCAGAGGCTGCGTGGCATAGTTATTCTATGTAAGTCAGCCGATAACGCCGAATAAATGTTCAACTCGCGCTGCTCGTAGAGTTCAACCAAAGGCTTCCACTACTTTGTCATTCGCCACTCACATAACCCATTATGCTACGTAGCTCATTTCGCGTATTGAAAGCCTTTGATTTGAACAAAATTCATACCTCAAAGGTAAACACGCCCTTAACTGCGACCCCGATGAAGCTCATATATTAAGGGACATTTTCGATGCTGTGATCCCCGGTTATCATATGAATAAACGACTTTGGAATACCATCATACTCGATGGCTCTATTCCAAAAGGTGAAATAGATCGCATGATAGATAACTCGTTTATGTTAGTGGTCGATAAAATGCCAAAGAAAGCACAAACGTCAATTTTACTAAAGCTTTAAAAAAAATAATAAAAAACCAGTATTACACCCAAAGCAATACTGGTTTTTCTTCAGAATATTTAGGGTTACATTAGGTGTTTATTAAAGAAAGCTAACATTTCTTGTAAAGTTTTTACTCGGTATGGTTGGTGCACTAAGTAGTGACTTCCATCTTCAAGCTCAATATATTTAACATCTTTATTTGCATCTTCAAGTTCTTCTGCCATTTCACGACTGTGTCTCACAGAAACCACACTGTCCTCTGAACCATGAATCAATAAAACGGGTTTAGTAAATTTTTCAGCAAAATTAATTGGAGAAACCTGCTCTAACTGATCTCTGTCAGTGCCTATCTGCTTACGAACGATGTCTTTATTCGTGAAGTTCCTTGCTTGATAATAGATAAAATTTAAATCTGCGACCCCTGCAAAACTTGCTGCACACTGAAAGGTATCAGGGTGTTTTACCAAAGCCATTAATGATGCATAACCGCCATAACTACCACCAGCAATACACATTTTATCTTTCTTTGTATAGCCTTGCGCTACTAACCAGTTTGCAGCATCTTGCAGGTCATCTTGCATTGCTTCACCCCAACCACCGATTGCAGCACTTTCAAAGCTAAAACCATAACCCGATGATCCTCTAAAGTTTGGCTGAAAAACTAAGTAACCATGGTGTGAGAAAAATTCTGACCAATAATCAAAGCCCGCATAGTCTCTAGCCATTGGCCCCCCATGAGGCAATATAATGGCAGGGTAAGCTTTGCCTTTCTGATAATCTGCAGGAAAAGTTAAATAGCCTTCAATGTTTGTTTTATCACGTGCGATATATTCAACATTATTCTTACCATTATAAAGTTCTCCTTCGATTAAAGGGTACTTTGAAATGATATATTCTAGTGAGCTTGTATTTCGGTCACCTAATAAATACGCACCTGGGTGATCACTTGAAGTGGTGTAGAGAATATAAACTTGCCCAGTCACATCTGTATCTATTATCACATTTGTTGAGTCTGGAATGACTTTATTGATAGAACGCTGAAGCTTATCAAGGTCTTCGTCCCAGTATTTAATTAAATCATCAAAACCTGAGTGCGAAAAACCGACTATTTCATTTGTTACTTCTGAATATACCAATGAGCCATCAACGTCATAATTTTCGTCATGATAAACCAGTTCACGTGTTTGCTTTGGATCTGTCACATCCATTTTAAATAACGCATCTTTATCGTTATAAATGGCTTTGAAATATAAGATATTTGGGTTTTTATCAAATCCTAACAAAGTAACTTTATCGGCAGAGAATACTTCATATTCAAATAGTTTATTCCACTTATTAGTATTTAAATCTTTCAAACTATAGGTAACAAGCGTATCGTCAATTTGGCGCATAATACGCACTTTACCTTGTCTATCAGCAATCCAAGCGTCAATGTGCTTTTTTGGTCTTTCAAGACGCTTACGTTTTCCAGTAAGTACGTTTAACTTATACACGCTTGGCTTATTTGGCGTGTCTAAATCAATAGATAATAAAACATGCTCCGGATCGTTAGGTAGCATACTGATGACATTATCTTGAAACTGCGAGTTATGCGACCTGCGTCCTATGCGAATAACATTTTTTGTCTCATCATCAGTTCTTAAGTCAAACTTTAGTAATCTCGATACTTTGTATCGTACTCCTCTTTCGGACGCCGTAGAGGAAACTCCCATCAATAACACATCATTATTGAGCCAATCGAACCAATTCAAAGTAACTGACAGGTTGTCAGTTTTCGTAATAAAGCGCTTTTTGCCCGTTGTTAAGTCAAAGACCACTAAAAATAAAGTGCCTTTGCCATTTTGTACAAAAGCTACTTTATTTCCATTTGGCGATAAGTTCATCTGAGAAGCATTTGCTAAACTGGCATGTGCTTCTATTGGTAATGTACTTTTAAGTGAGGTTTGCGCGGAGGCTGAAGCCCCAAAAAGCGTTATTATAAAGGTGAGAAATAAAGCATGCTTAAGCATAATCATCCCTAATCATTGTTGTCATTAATTTAATTAAGCGGAAAATATTAACTCAGAGTTGTACCCACCTCAATGGGATACTTGATTAACTTGATGGTTCTTTTACTGTATCTTTGCTAAAAACGTCTAACTGGACAATACATTGCAGTATCAAACTTTAGATTATTATATTAATCCTCACGCTTTAACGCTGCGTAGTATAGGCGGCGATATGATTGCTATTCGTCCGAAAACTTGCCAATTATTGTTATTGCTTCTAGAAAATGCTGGAAAACCTGTTAGTAAACAAAACATTCTTGAGACGGTATGGGCTGACTCTGTTGTCGCCGAGCAAGTTGTTTTTCAATCTATCAATGAACTAAGACAGATATTTACCAACAAAGAAGTTATTAAAACCATACCTAAGCAAGGATATATGTGGTTACCTGATGTCTCTACGATTTCAACCTCTGAACCAAAACATAAAACCAACCGACACACTATTACAGTGATTATTTGCAGCTTAGTAATCGCTTTTGTCTCTGTCCTGTATTACTTTTACTTAAAACATAATGAGCAGCCTAAACAAAATACAGTGGCTGGCTCTGTTGTCATTTTGCCAACGCAAAATCAAATTGAAGGGAACGACCATAGCTGGGTTCGCTTAGGCTTAATGGACCAAGTCATACAGCGCTTACCCAATAATCAAGCGCATGGTGTATTACAGACAGATTATGTGCTGGAAGTGCTAGAGCGAGCAGGCGCGCCCTTGAGCCATGTTAAGCCTGAGCATATTAGGCAAATATTTATTGTCTCGGGCGCCGAGCTGATAGTCTCTTCAAAACTGTCAGGCTCTCCGCATGACTACCAACTGAGTTATATCCTGCACTATAAAAATACTCAACAAAAAGGTGTGTTGTTCGGTCGTGACATTCAAGCAGTGATCGATGAATTTAGCGATAAAGTGGCAAAACAATTAGGCGAAGAAAGCGCTCTACAAGCCAACAACTATCATGCCGACTTTAATCATGAAATGTTAGGGGTGGCCATTGACCTGAAGCTTGAAGACAACCATCTAGCTGCAAAACCTTTGCTTGAGAGTATCATTGCGCATGATCCTGAAAATCTGACTGCGCAACGCCTATTAATCAACACACTTTTTGAGTTAAAAGATTACCCTACAGTAAAAAAACACCTAATGTTGGCTATTCCACTCGCTCAAAAGCTCAATGACAAAAATGAGTTAAGCCGCTTGCATTATCTCAATGCCATTCACGCCATTATTGAGGGAGATGACGAGCTAGCTAAACCAAGAGTTGAGCAAGCTTTAAAAGTAGCCAGAAGCAATAATGATTGGCTATTTATGGCCTACTCGAAGGATCTGTTGGCGCGTATTGCACAGCATCAAGGTCAATACGCATTAGCTAAAACGTATTACCTTGAAGCAAAAAAACATCATCAAGTTTTACGTTGTCCTGTTGGTGAAAGCAGCGTTTGGGCCAGCCTTGCTTTACTTGCCAAGAAACAAAACAAGCTCGATGAATTCAACGCTGCATTAAGTAAAGCCAAGCAGATAGCTAAAAGTCGAGCGCTGACAAATCAACTCAAATACTTAAACACTCTAAATTATTAATAATAAAATCAATAACCTTAGATAATTTTAGAAAGCTTTAGTGGCTTTTATTGCCACCCTTAAGCGATAAGGGGGGGAATTCAAAAGGAGTCACTATGTCATTTTTTAATGCCCGAGTATTTATCGGCACCCTATTGTTTTTAGCCTTCATTGTTATGTTGGTTACCTCTGTACTGTTATACAGTCAGCAACATGATGCTGTCATTGCGCTTATTCATACTTTAATCGGCGCGGCAATGATTTTAGTCGTCGTATGGCACTTATTTAAAAATTCAAAACCCCTCTTTGCTTATTTAAATCCGCTAAATAAACATATGGGCAAAGTCAGCTTAGCTATGCCGCTAGCTGTTATATTAATTGGTTACCTATTAGCGTCACCATTTTTCGCTCTGCCACCTGCAATGCAAGTTTACACTTGGGGGCAAACCCTAAAAGCCGCAGATAAAGCCGACCAAGATAAAGAGCTAAAATATGTCGAGCGTATAATTACCCCAGCAGAAGCCAGCGGACAAACGATTACCTTAGAGTTGAAAAAAGGGCCTTACTTTATGTGGCCACAATATGCATTTTGGTTAGAAACCCTAGACGGTGAATTTGTTCAGCCGCTCTATGTCACAGAGAAAATCGCCACCAATAATTTCACCAATAAAGTTTCTAAAATAGACCCTGAACAAGTATTCAATGAGCACTTACTGATCGGCGAAAATGCAATTGGTAGAGAGGCATTAACCGGTGGTGAAGACGCAAAATCAAAAGATACCCGCATGCGCCCAGAATCGCTGCCTGTGTTTTTACATCAACTTGGTGTGCAAGCCAGTAATGGCTTCTACCTACCAACCGATAATAAACTGGTTGTCGACGGCTTTAGTGGTGCAACCATGACAGATAATTTCATTTACTCAATTCAGCTGCCGACTTCACTGACTGGTCAATACCGTATTCGTTTTGAGATAAACCATTCATTCGATTACAACACGTACTACAGTAGTGACCGATTCCCTGACGACCCCGTGTATTCTGGAGACGGTTTTACTGCGCAGCCATCACTAATTTATCAAGCCATTGTCGATTTTGACCATCCAAGTAAACTACAGCAAATGCAGCTTATCGGTCACGGTCACCATTCAGGTAAAGATGGCGATGTACGAACTGATCTCAGTAACTTCACCACCGCATTAGAGTTAGTTGACAGGATCTTAGTCTCTCATTCCCTATAACTGAAAAACGCAGCCAACTGGCTGCGCTATCCGTTTTTAATATTTAAGGTGCCGAGCACATTACTACTGTGCTTTTAAAGCACGCATATCTGTAATTAATTCTTCCAGCTTTTTAAACTGTCTACCGTAAATGATATCTAAATCTAAACGATACAAAGCTTCTGAATATCGCACGACCAACAAAAACAGCACTGTGATAACCGCCCACACATAACCTGGAATCTCTAACAATACATACTCTGTCGGATAATGCTTCAAAAGCAAAGCCATCACTTTACCACCTGCATTACTCGCTAGCCCTTGTGTTACCATACCGATATAGAACAGCGGATAAAAAAATCGATAGTACTTCGAATATGTATCCATTGAGTTTTTAAGCCAAGTATCAAAGCTCTCTAAATACTCTAAACTGCTCTGCCCTTTCGATAAGTTATGCGATTTAGTGAGCTCTTTTCTCGCTATCAGCACAAGCGGTGCTAGCAATACACAGATATACAAGCCTAACCAAGGTGCTCCGATTAAACTCATCACCACCAGCATGACTAAAGCACCAATCACAATGGCTTTAATATTAACTGCAAACATATTTTGCAGTTTATCTACGATATTTTGCGACTTCCTATTATATAAGTCGTTCACTTTTGGTGCTGATAGCTCACCCTCACTCACAAAACCTTGTTTCCACATTGCTTCAATAGACTTACTCATGTGTTCACTCCTGCGCTTGTATAAACTTGTTTAATCTTTCTTTAATACGCGTAATGCGTACGCCAATACTGTTTGTGTTAGCACCAATAATTTCGCCAATTTCAGCGTAAGATTTCTCTTCTAAATAAAGCAGGATCACTGCTCTATCTATCTCTGACAAATGCTTAATGGCGTTATAAAGCAGGTTAAGTTCATCAGAGCCAAATGCCTTGGCGTCGTCATGTACTTCATCAGGTAAAGCATCAGACACAAACTGCTGCTCGCCTTTTTTACGCTGTTTTAAATGGGTCAAACAAACATTTAAAGCCACCTTATAAATCCATGTTGACCATTTAGACTCAGCATTAAAATTGTCTCTACTTCGCCAAATTTGCAGGCACACCTCTTGGTAGTAATCTTCAAAATCTTCTTGGCTATGGGTGTATGCCCGACAAATTTTGATGATGATCCCCGCAAAAGGCAGTATTGATTGCTGATAAAAATCGCTTCCCATTCACCTCGTTCCATTTTGTATTTTTCTAGCTAACCTGAGCTTTGGTTAAGAGATTTACTAGATAACTAGAGTACTTATATTAAGTTTTCTAAGTCTACAGCTGGAAACTTTCAGGGATAAAAAGCGAATTTACGCGTCAATAGCTAGACTATTGCAAGTAAATTCAACGTAGTTAGCGTTGAAAGTAGCCGCTGGAGATAGATTTATTATCCAGAGCTCAGGTTAGTTAGTAGATAGCAGGTGGTATTTATTACAGCTTGTAGGAAATTTTTTTCGAAGGAAAGATTTTGTCGCACTAATAAGTCGCCAAGCCACTAAATCTGATAAATGGCTTGGCTATATATAACAAAACTAGAGTGATAATAATGTCGGTGAATTGGTCTGCGCTTGCTTTAAGCGCTGTTTGTATTCTTTTAATTCAGAAAAACGCTCAGCTAAATCGAAGCTCAACATTCTATCCCACCCTAATATCACCGCGAGGTAATAATCAGCCAGTGTTGGTAAGTTGCCCGCTAAAAATGGCTGTTGCTGAAGCTGCTGCTCAATCAATCCGAATAATTTAACTAATTCCTCTTCGGCATTGGCTTTTACCACTTCATGTTCATTGGCAATACGTTCTGGCTGAAACACACGTGAGAAATGCCCATGTACCGTTGATGCCACAAAATTTAACCACTTAAGTGCGTCAGCGCCCTCTATGGTTGCTAAGCCTGGCATCAAATTAGCCTCAGGGTGCTTTTGCGATAAATGGATTAAGATCGCTTCACCTTGGGTTAAAATATGCGCATTGGTTTTTAACACTGGTACTTTACCAAGTGGGTTAATTGCTAAAAAGTGTTCACTAAATTGTTCATTCTGAAACAGGTCGATAATTTCAACATTATGCTCCACACCAATAATCTCTAAAGTAATTAATACGGCTGTAGAGCACGTAATTGGGCAATGATAAAGGGTATACATAATTCATCCTTTTAATAAGTCGTTTAGCTTTAGGTTAATTTAGGATTAATTTACGACTTTTCTTGAGGAAAAAAATTACTACTTCTTGCATATCTTTTGTGCAAAAATGCACAGATGAACTTAGATGACGATTATCAATATATTCTTGCACTGGCTACTCACGGCAGTTTGTCAGCCGCGGCTAAGCAGCTCAATGTGACACACACAACGGTTGCCAGGCGAATTCATGCATTCGAAGCCCGCTTCAATGTTACTCTGTTTGAACGTGTCCCTAAAGGCTACCAGTTAACTCAGATTGGTCGCTCTGTTTTACCTGATATTGAGCGGTTAAAAAGTTTACAAGGCCACATTGAACGACAACTTGAAGGTCAAGACAAAAGCTTAAAAGGTGAGGTCAACATCGCCTTAACTCCAGAGTTGGCACATGACTACGTTATCCCACTACTCGATGAGTTTTATCAGTGCTTTCCGCATATTCAACTCAATTTGATAATGGGCACCAGTCAAAAAGATCTCAATGCCAGAGAAGCCGATATCGCACTGAGGTTTACTCCTGAGCCGACTCAGCCCGATTTGATTGGCAAAAAGCTGTTTGCATCGAATTGGGGCGTCTATGCCAGTGACAGCTACATTAAAAAGCCAAAACAAATCGATAACCTATTACTATGGCAGTTGGAGTTTCATAAAGATTGGTATCAAGGTCACTTTAACAAAACCCAAATCATCGCTCGATTTGATAATTTAGCCGCTTTAATTAGCGCAACAGATCAAGGTCTAGGTATTGCCAAATTACCCTGTGGTTTAGCCGACCAAGCGAAGTATGAAAACCTAAGAAGGCTCGATTTGACCACTTCTCCCTCTAACTGGAGTTTATGGTTGTTATATCATTTTGATTTAAAAGAAACGGCAAAAATCATGGCTGTGAAATCGTTTTTAATTGAACACTTCTCTAAGTTCGAAAGCAGGTTTTTAGGAGAAACAAGTCGTTACCTTTGAGATCACTATCGGATAAGTTTTTTAATATTATTTAAAAGTAAAAAACTTAGCCTTGCCAGAGCCAGAAATTGGTCAATACTTATCAATACAAATATGCTTTTCGATTTAAAGTTATGTGGCAACTTTCCAAAAAGATAATGCTCTTCATTTTTATTTTATTTTTAGTTTCTTGTAAAAATGACCCGCCACACACTTTACGAATTGCAATTAACCCATGGCCAGGTTATGAAGTACTTCACTTAGCGAAAGAAAAAGGCTTTTTTAAACAAGCAGGACTTAATGTTGAGCTTATTAGAGTTGCCTCTTTAGCCGATACACAAAGGGTTTATTTAAATAATAAAGTCGATGGGCTCACTAGCACTCTAATAGAAGCCATACAGATTCAATCTTTCGCTGTGAGACCTCTCACTATTGCCTTAATAACAGACTACTCATTGGGTGGAGACGCAATTATTGCTCATAAATCAATTGCGAATATGGCCGCCTTGAAAGGTAAAACAGTGGGTACAGAAGTCTCCTCACTAGGTATATATGTACTACAAAGAGGTCTGCAAAAACATAAACTTAGTTTAAATGATGTCACAATTAAAAATGTTGAACAGATGTCTGGTATCAAAGAAATGAATAAAGGCGAGATTTCTGCCTATGTTACTTACCCCCCTATTTCTACGGAGTTATTAAAAAACCCTAACTACCATGTTATTTTTGATAGCGGCCAAATCCCTAAGGAGGTGGTTGATATTGTCAGCATCTCACAAAGCTATCTAAAAAAGCACCCTGAAACTTTAGAAAAACTATGGCAAGTTTGGCAGTTATCTTATGAGTTTATTCAGACACATCCAGATGAGGCTATGACTAAAATGGCCAAACTAGAAGGCTTGGACATTGATGAATTTGCTAAAGCTTTTAGCGGCCTAGAAATGCAAACAGGTGATGCGCAATCTGAATTAATAAACCACCAATTTCTTAAAAATGTTACCAAGCAAGTATGTGAGACTTTATGGAGCATCAAATCTATAGATGAACCCTGTGGTTTTGTTTCTAGTATGTTTTTCAACCAGCTAAAACAAAATAAATGATTAAGAGCTCACTTTATCTTAAATCGACCATCCCGTTACTTTTACTTGGTATCAGCTCTTTTTTGCTTTTCACTCGCTTTATTGCCGACGAATACCGATTACAGCATGAGCGCTTCATAGACTCTTTAGTAGATAACGTTATCACCAGTGTGAGTATTTCTGCTGAAGTAGATGCCTCCAGAGAAAACTTACAACGTGTACTTGCAGCATTATCGAGTAACAGCGCCATTCAAGAAATTATGATTATTGCTCCTGAATCGCTTGATATCGTGGCATCAAAGAGGTTGTTTATCCAAAAAAGTAGCTTACTTAACCCTGGAATAATAGGAAAAGAAAAACTAGAAGAGTTAATACACTTCAAATCTCAACTTAGTGATAAAGTCAAAGTGATTTACCACCATCATGAGAATTGGTATGCGTTGTCTTGGTTATATCTTGTTGATCCTGAAATAAGGAGATTACGTGCCTACTATTTCTGGATACACATAGACTCAACACAACACCAAGAGAAGCTAAATCAGCGATTAGAGAGCTTTACCTTCAATTTCTTGATCATTATTTCGATTATGGTTGGTTTATCATTTTGGCTGCTTCACTATTTTGTCACTAGCCCACTCACTAAAATAGGTGTAACCATCAGACAAGGGTTACCGATCCCTAAAGATATCATCAAGCAGCAAGGAGGCGATGTTATTGCCAAAGTTGCAGGGTCCTATAACAAGGCCATAAAACAAGCGCAAGAAAGGGCTGAGCAGCTAGAGAAAACTCGACATTATATTGATGGCATAACTCAACATGTTCCTGTGCTTCTCACATATGTCGATATCGAGGAAAAATACCGTTTTGCAAACCAGCTTTATTGCCAATTGTTTAAACTAAATGAGCAAGAGATCGTTGGAAAGACGGTGAAGTCAATTTTACCTGTTGATATTTATGACAGAATTCAAGATCACCTTTTTAATGCTTTGAAAGGCAATGAAACCGCGTTTGAGATTGATGTCACAATAGATGGGGTTCAAAAGTATCTCATAACGACCTATACGCCCGACTTTACTCATGATGGCCATGTTGAAGGTGTATTCGCTTGTATTGAAGATGTTACAGAGCTCAAAAACTCCGAGCAACAACTGGCTACATATGCCTCTGAAATGGAGTTCAATAATTGGGCACTAGAAGAAGCGAAAGAGCAAGCTGAAAACGCGTCAAAAGCAAAGGCGGATTTCCTAGCTACAATGAGTCATGAAATAAGAACGCCCATGAATGGCGTGCTTGGCATGTTAGACTCGCTAAAAGACACACCTCTGAACCAAGAACAAACAGAACAAATTGATATTGCAAGCCGCAGTGCGCTTTCTTTAATGCGCATTATCAACGATATACTCGACTTTTCGAAAATAGAATCAGGCAAACTCGAAATTGATATCAATGAGTTTGATATCGTTAAATTAATCAAAGAAACAGCCACTTCATTTGCCAAGCAAGCACATGATAAAAATATCGCGCTCATACTCGATATTGATGAAATTACTCTGCCTATCATTGCCTCAGACTCAGTTAGAATTAAACAAATATTGACCAATTTGATCGGTAATGCGATTAAGTTTACTGAGTCAGGAGAGGTAATCATCAGAGCGCATTATGTTTATGCTCAAGAGCATCAAACACCTCAAATCAAATTCCAAATATCTGATACAGGCATTGGCATTTCACAGGATAAATGCAATTTAATTTTCGAACACTTTTCACAAGCTGATACCTCAACGACACGTCAATTTGGTGGTACAGGGTTAGGCCTGAGTATCGTCAATAAACTCTGTGAACTATTAGGAGGGGAAATTGTCGTTAAAAGTAAACTAGGGTTGGGCAGTACTTTTATCGTGACTTTGCCTCTATCAAGCAAAAGTATTGAAAATCAGCAAGTTCAGCACTCTATAATTCATGACTTCACGGCCAAACATTTCCACTTCGTAGAGCATAATTCTAGTTTTTTACAGGCATGCGAGCACACCTTAAGTAAGTTTGATATTGCGGTGCATAAACACAAGCATATTCACATGCTCGAATTAGAAATTGCGAAACTAAATGGTGAACAATTGTCATCACATTTTTATGTACTTAGTTGGTCTTTAGAAAATAGCCATGACATCGATAGATTTGTGTCATTACACTTGACCAATACTGTGACCTTATTGCCTTTTAATACATCTATTAGTTCTCACTTTAAGCAAGCTGATTTTAAACAAGTTAAATACTGTAAAAAGCCCTGCACTTTACTCGATATCGTTCATGTATTGAAACAAGGCTCAGATAATCATATTAATGATCTCCCTATCGTTCAGCCTAAAGATTACACCCGACTTTTCAAGCATATCTTAATCGTTGAAGATATGCCGATTAACCAAATTGTTGCCACGCAAATGCTGAATGGGTCAGTTGAACACCTCGATTTTGCGAATAATGGTCTCGAAGCCCTCACAAAACTTAAAGAGCATAAAGACAACTATTATGAATTAATCTTGATGGACTGCTTAATGCCCGTCATGGATGGCTACGAAGCAACCAGAAGAATTAGAAAACGTGAAGCTGGTGAAAATAATCAATATATTCCAATTATCGCTATGACAGCGAACGCGATGAATGGTGACAAAGAAAAATGCCTTGATGCAGGTATGGATGAATATATTAGTAAACCTCTGATAAAAGAAGACCTCATCGCATTATTAGAACGTTTTTCGTTATAAAACTTAATTGAGTTGGGCCAAATAAGACGATAAGATTAATTCCTATATTAGGTTCAAGCTAAACCTATAAGGAACTTTCGTTGAATAGAACTCTAGTAAGTCGATTACCTCTGTTATTTTTAATCTGTCTTGTTGCGACTTACTTCTGGTTTTATAGTTCGTCATCGATTCTCAATGAATATGGTAGCTACAAGCCTGAATGGCCGTTACTCATTGATACATTCATTACTCTTCCATTGATTTGCTATGTTTTCTTAACAGATAAAAAACAAGCAACAATTAAAGCAATAGCCTATTGCGCATTACTCATTCTCTTTGGTGCCTACTTCATACCTGCTCAGCAAAAGTTTATTTGGCACTCTTTAGAGCAAGCGCGTTATCTAGTAATGGCGTCAGTACTCTTTATCGAACTTGTGGTGGTTGCATCTGTGATAGCAGCTATTAAAGCGGATTTAAATACTTGCACCGATCCCGATGAAAGCCTAATTGCTCCTTTAAAACGCTGGTTAAAGTCCGGCCCAGTATTTAATTTAATGCAATTTGATATGCGAATGTGGGTGTTTTGCTTATTCGCTAATAAAATAAAGAGTGAGAACTATATTGGCGAACAACACTTTTGGTATGCCAAGAAAGATGACGCAAAAGGCAATGCACTGGGGTTTATCTTTTTGATGGCGTTTGAGATCCCGATTGCACACCTGGTTCTGCATTTTGCTTGGTCACCCTTAGCTGCCAATGTTATCTCGTTATTATCAATTTTTGGATTGGTACTGTTTATTGGTGAGTATCGTGCTATGTCACGCCGTCCAATTTCACTAACTCAAACTCACTTAATCGTTAGATACGGTATCTATAATCCGCTTTATATCCCGCTGGATAATATTGAAACCATATCGCCGCATAATGAGTTTGTGCCAAGAAGCAATGAAGTTAATAGGTATAATTTCTCAGGCGTGCCGAATATCGAGATTAAACTAATCAACCAAATTGATAAAAAATCTAAGATTTACCTTGGTGTAGACGATCCGTCTTCACTTATTAATGCGCTCAATAACAAGATATAAAGCATCGACTACCTGAGCGGCTGCATAACTGCTGCGGCTTAGGTAGTTTTGCAATTAAAAACCTTGAGCTTTGTGTTAACGCTGATAAACAATCTCACCATCAAGCAAGGTCATGACCACCTGAGTTTGCTTGATTTGTGCTGCTGTCATATCAAATAAGTTACCATCAAGTACAATTAAGTCTGCCAATTTGCCGTTCTCAATAGATCCAACTAACTGCTCTTGACGCATAGCATAAGCACTATTAATGGTATAGGAAGCAATTGCTTGCTCTAAAGTAATATTCTGTGGTGCCCGAGATATTGCATTGCCAATTCCCACAAATGGATTGTAAGTACTCACATTCCAATCACTACTCAAAGTCAACAACGCATTTGATTCGATTAAGGACTTAATTGGCACTAGGTCGTAAGCACGTTCCTCTCCCAGAAATGGGATCATTTCGGCCCAATGATTTGGATGCGTAAAATCGCCCGCAACTTGCGCATCTGCTATCACACCTATTTCTGCAAACCGTTTGTAATCTTGCGGGTCCATGACTTCAATGTGTGTCAGGCGATGACGATTTTGTTTTGAAGACGCCTTTTCAATGGCATTTAATGCCTCCGTGATCCCTCTATCACCAATAGCATGAATATTAAAATCAAAGCCAACAGGCTCCAGCGCTTTCAAATACTTTTCAATTCGGCTTTGAGTAAAATAGTTAAGCCCTTTATTACCATATAAACCCAATATATTCACATGATAAGGATCATGCATCGCCGCGGTGGTATTCACCAAGATGCCATCCATATAAAACTTAACTTGGTTCACTTTAAGTAGGCTATCCGCTTTATTTTGATAACGTTTTTTTAGCGCCTCTAACTGTACTTCATCATTCATTTGCGGGTAAGCCCAAAGACCTAAAGCAACGCGCAGTGTCAATTTGTCATCATCAGCAATACGCTGCCATGTGTCTAATTGTCCTCGTTGCCAGTAAGTACGTGCATCGCTGATAGACGTGATCCCAACCTCATTCAACATGGGCATAGTATGTTCAACGAGACCTTGATAATCTTTATCGGCACTGCCTTGCAATGAACGCATGGCGATTTCCATCACCAACTCCCCAGCATTATCGTACAAAATACCATTTAAACGGCCTGACTTATCTCGACCGATGACACCACCAACAGGGTCTACCGAATCACTTCTGATCCCAGCAAGTTCTAATGCCTTACTGTTCACCCACATTGAGTGAGAAGTCTGTTCCATAATAACAACAGGTCTGTCACTGACTGCATCATTTAACACCTCAAGCGGCGTATTTTGCATCTCTAGTAAAGTCGATACCTCATGACCATAACCAATTAACCATTGTGCTGATGGGTTGTTATTCGCGGCATCATATACAGCATCGATATACTCATTTTCAGTACCATAAGCAGGAATTGTGAATTGCGTCGCGTCTGAGCCAGACTCCATAGGATGAATATGAACATCATGGAACCCTGGCATCATCATTTTGCCTTTCAGATCGACAACTTGAGTTTGTGCATCAATATACTGCTCCACTTGCTCATCGCTACCGACATAAATAATTTTATTATCTTTGATTGCAACTGCTTCTGCCCATGCTTGTTGCTTATTCACCGTATAAATATCGCCATTGAAAAAAACACGAGTTGCCTTATTCGCATTATCAACAGTCGCTTTGTCTGTCACCGTTAAGCTCGTTTGACCGGTCTGGTTCTCACCGCAACCTGCTAATGTACAGGCCAGGCCTAAAACAACACTTGAAAACACCATATTCATCACTCTCATTACTTGACTCCTATTTGATGTCATCACACTATCAAGGTTGAGGTAACCACAAGGTAACAGTATAGAAGCAATGATTGTTTTATTGGTAGAAGATGACGCGGTTTTAGCGAGTCAAACAATAGACTTCTTACAAAACGAAGGCATCGAAATTGATTACGCGCGCTCTATTGGACAAGCGATAGGAATAAGCCAAGAGCAAAAGTATGATGCCATCATTTTAGATATTAACTTACCTGATGGTAGCGGGCTCGAATTAGCAAAACATTGGCAAGGGCAGCAGAGCGCTCCTATTTTGTTCTTAACAGCACGTCATGAGTTACAAGATAAATTAGAGGCTTTTCAGCTTGGCGCACTCGATTATATTACAAAGCCATTCGCACTTGAGGAATTAACAGCTCGATTAAAAGTTCTCGTCAATAAACAACCAAATTTAAACAATCACTTTAAGTTAGACACCTTAGAAGTGAACTTCGATAGCAGAGTAGCTAAACGTGGTGAGCGAGTTATTTTACTTTCTCCACAGCAATGGCAATTATTAGCGCTATTATCAAAGCACAGCCCTAACCCTATCGATAAAACGGACATTATGACGCAGATATGGCCAGAGCAAGATGTTAATAATAATATGTATAAGTCTTTAATCACTCGACTCAGAAGTAACCTTTCTCAATCGAATGAATGTCAGCTTTTACATACGCTTAAAAAGCAAGGGCTAGTTCTTAAAATAGATGAGCCAAACGCATCAGATACTAGTAATTGAATAAGAAAAAGTGATATGAGCGCAAGCATTTCAATAAAAAAGTATCTACTGACACGCTTTAGCTTGTTCGGAATTTTAGTTGTTTTAATTTGGGGCCTCATACTGAAAAGTAGCTACGAATTTGCGCAAGATGACACAACTGAGCACTACCTTTTCTATGACGCAGAACTGGCCGACAACCAGCAACTTGAATTACCTATTTCTGATGACTTTAAACTCATCACGCGACACAAAGATGACCTGCCTGGCTGGGTTGTTGAAAAAATAGACGCGCAATTATTGCCACATAATCAAAGTCATTACTTTAATATTGAGAACGAACATATTTATGTTCTGTCATACATACGTACTACAGATGCTTCACCTATTTACGTTTTGCACTATTTCGAAGATGAGACTTCTACGTTTTTTCCTTGGTTTAATGTGGGCATTAGCTTGCTGATAGCAATGTTACTTATCGCCATTTTTTCTACCCACATAACTTTAAAAACACAAATAGACACATTGCATAGATATATCGACCCATACTTTAAAAGAGCACAAGAGCAGCTCAAATTTATGGAGTTTCAAACCTTCGCTAATACTCTCACCCAATCTCGTCAAGCGGAAAAAGAGGCGCAGATACAACAACGCCTAGTCAGCGCTTTTTTAAGTCATGAAGTGAATACCCCTATCACTCAAATTAATCATGCTCTGTCTAGAATAAACCAATTAGATGATATTCCACTTGATGCATTGCCTGTATTAGATCAACTGGCAAAAGCAAATACCACCTTACTTGAAACAAGCCGAGCAATTTTGGCCTTACAACAAATACATAACGAAGAATTAGAAAGATTAAATGTGGTAGATGAATTCAAAGAGTTAGCAAATAATTCAGCTTTCTCAGATTTAACACTTTCATTAAAGACGGCAACCTCACCAAAAGTGATGTCTCATAAGTATTTATTGAAGCTGCTATTCACACAAATCTTGAAAAATGCGCTCCAATATAGCCAAACCAATGAATTAGGTGAGCAAGTTTTATATGTTGAAGTGAATGACCAAGGCATGCAGTTTTCGAATGTAATTAACTCACACTCAACACATCTCGGCCATGGCCTTGGTATGAGTTTAATCCAGCAGATCTGTCACAAAATGGATTGGTGCTGCCTGAGTAAACAAGAAGATAGTCTGTTTACACTTACAATTAACTACACAGAAAACTAGCGAGCCACCTCTAAACCTTAACTAGGGCGTGTTGACCTTTGTTGTGTGCTTTTGCAGCAGTGAGTTGGATATTTAGGCCAGGCAGAGGCTGCGTAGCAAGGGTTGCCCCGCATAGTTATTCTATGTAAGTCAGCCGATAACGTCGAATAAATGTTCAACTCGCGCTGCTCGAAGAGTTCAACCAAAGGCTTCCACTACTTTTTCATTCGCCACTTACATAACCCATTATGCGGGGCAACCTATGCTGCGTAGCTCATTTCGCGTATTGAAAGCCTTTGATTTGAACAAAATCCATACCTCAAAGATAAACACGCCCAAACCTTATGATGTACAATGCATTTTTGAGAAAAGAGCTTATACACTATGTCAAATGTCGTATTCATTCCTTACCAACTTGTACCAGCAAGTTTTAATCCTTGGCGAGAAATATTTTTAGACGTTGCACAAGCGGTTATTGCAGAGTTAGCTCATCCTGATTTCGAGTTTCTTCATTTTGGGTCTAGTTCTTTTAAAGTTGCGGGCAAAGGCATTATTGATATTTCAATATTGTATAAAGCAGGTCAACTTACTGAAGCGGTCGAGCATTTAAAATGTAGTGGTTTTAGCGACCAACACAGTAATAAACCATTTCCTGAGAATCGTCCTCGCAAAGATATTGCTGTTATTTTTAAAAATGAAACCTTTCAAGTTCATGCACATGTCATTGAATTGGGCAGCGAGGAGCATTTAAAGCAAGTAAACTTTAAAACGCACATGCTCAACAACCCAGATGCGCGTGCCCAGTACGAAGCGACAAAACAGCAAGTTATTGCTGATGGGCTGACTGTGCAAGATGACTACGGCAAAGCAAAATCACCTTTTGTGAAAAGTGTTTTACAAGAGATGGCAAAACCATAATTTATTCAGACGATTCATATTGATATTATTTTCGGTATAGCGCTTTTACTCGCATTCAAAACACATAGGGATTAATTTGTGAAAACACTCAAACTTTGCGCTGTTACTGCTTTCTTATGCTCTGCAATTAGCGTATCAGCTCAACCAAGCACACCAATCAAAGTCATCGAAAACAATAACGCACAATTCAAATCAGATTCTATGCTGAGTCGCCACGAAGGCTATACGCTCGTCAATTATATTGTTAAAGCTGATGGTTCATTAGGCGAAGTAACCGTTTTATTCGACTCAGAAGTAAAGCCGACGACCGAAAAAGCCAAGAAATACTTAGGTAATCTAGAATTCGAAGCAGCTACTTACCAAGGTAAAGCCCATGATGCGGCACGCTTTTTCTCTTATACTTACTCAACGGCACCTACTACAAACTCAAACAATAATCGTGCTTCTAAAGGGTTTGTTAGCGATTATGATGTCATTGACAAACTGATTAAAGCTCAACAACTAGAAAAAGCATACAAACACTTTGGAGAACTGCAAAGCCACACTAAAAACCTCAATGAACAAGCGCTTTTTGCTTGGCTGAAATCTCAATATTTTTATGCACTACAAGATTGGCATAACTATGAGAAGCAGTTACAGCGCGCTTACTTCTTACGTAAGCATTTGCCAAAAGAATTTGCAGTACCATGTATTCAAAACCTGATGCAACTGTATCTTTATCAAAAAGATTTCTTAAATGCAAAACGCGCTTTACTGGCACTCAATTATGTACCAGGCGTAAATATCTCTGAGCAAGCACAGCAAAAAGCGATGGCCGATATTGCTGGACTTTACCAACAAACCCCGTCAATCACACAAAGTGTTAAGCTAGATAAAGATACCCCAAAGAGTGTTGGCGTTTCTCGTAGTGAAGTGGCATTAAAAGGTGATGGTCAGGCCCAACTTAGATGCGATGCTTATCTTGAGCCTCGCACAACACTACCGACAAATATTATAGCTAAACCAAGTTATGGTCGCTGTAACCTTATTTTAAGTAGTAGCCAAAATTCAGATGTGACCATTACGCAAACAGGTAAGGCCGTTGTACGTTTCTAAGTCTTGAGCTATTTAAGTTTGCGCTAACAACATAAACATTCAGAGAGAGCCGCTCATCATGTGGCTCTTTTTTGTTCCGATAAAACAAAGTAGAATCGCAGGGCTATTTTGCAAGGAGCATGAACTTCAATGAAAACAATCACTTTAAGCGCTTTATTCTTGTTACTCCTGCTAGGCTGTGCAAGACAAACCGATAGTCTGCAAGAATCACTTACGTTACAAATGCAAAGTAATGCCGAAGCACACGGTTTATTGGCACAAGCGGTATTAGTTAAGCAAAATAATAATCTGGTATTTGCTCACGCTATGGGTGATACGGATATATCTCATGCTAATCCAGTGACCAAAGGCAGCATTTTTCCGATTTTCTCGCTCAGCAAACTGTTTGCTAGCACTTTGCTATTTCAGCTTGTAGAACAAAACAAAGTTAATTTAGACGCACCTATCGGCCAGTATCTTGAGCACCTACCTAAAGTTTGGCGACCTATTCCCGTAGCCCATTTTTTAAACCACAGTACTGGGTTACCTGAATATTTTGACTATGATGACAAGCAAGTCTTTGCGCCAAACAGCATTGATGCTGCCATTCAATCACTGAGCAATACGCCATTGCAATTTAAGCCAAATAGCGCCACTCGTTATAATCAAACAAATTATTTAGTGATTAAATTACTGCTAGAGAAAATCACTAAACAGTCTTATTCAACACTAGTTCAAACGCGAATTTTAACGCCATTGAAAATGCATAATACATTTATCAAGGGAATGAATACGACGTTTCAATCTGTGACGGCTTATTTACCAAATAGCGGTGATGCGTTACACGTAAATCCATATACATTCCCTACCTATGCGAATGTACATTCTGACGCTTATTCAACTATTCAAGACCTTAGTGTCTTTCTTTATGCATTAATCAATGGCGAGCTGGTTAATAAAGCATTGCTTGAAAGTTTATGGCAACCTGCACTGTTAGAGAGTGGTTCAAAAAATTATTTCGCCTCAGGCTGGGAATATGAAGAAGTTGGCAATTGGCAAGCGGTTGGTCATGATGGCGGAGGCGTGCTGAGAGTCAAATTGCTCTTTCAAGAAAACATGACCGACAGCATCATTGTTATCTACTTAACCAATGGTAATTTGGATGGTGTTTGGAGCCGCACACTTGTCAACACAATCGAAAGTAAAGTGCTTCCAGATCGTTACTCTAAATTTGCATCATGGTTAGGTGGTCTGTTTGATTAAGCAAAATCGATAAATGTTCTCTAAATTTTTCCTAGTGGTGTGATTGCCTGCACCTCAAGGGAAAACTTACCCGCTTGCTTTTCACTGATCATAAAGCCAAGAGATCTGACATCATCAAAATTGAGTTGATAGTCAGCGTAAAAAGTACGGCCACGGTACATGAGCGTAAAGTCGTCCTCTGTGACAACAAGTGTTTGTGTTTTATTTACTGAGGTTTGAAATTTATAAACAAAGGCTGGGCCGTCAAGATATTGGTCAACTCTTAGCCTAAGCTGATACTGCTTTCCATCGCCTTTTACAACAACACTTAACTGTTCAGCGTTCTTATTTTCTAAATTAAATGGCGCACGAACAGAAGCAAAACCGCCATTATTGCGCAAAGACACATCGCCTTTAAATTCTACAGAGTGTGCACCAACAACTAAACGACTTTCAGAAAGGCCACCCATGACGGTGTCATTAACTACAAACCAATCAAGTAAAGTCAGTTTAGTTTCTGCTATCACAGACGAAGATGTCATTAACACTACTCCAAACAACACAGGTTTAAAACACATAACAATTCGCACTTTATTGAATATAATTTTCAGTACGACCTAAGTAAGCATTCAGATTGCATTTACATATCAAACACACAGACTCCCCCTATCCCGTTATGTTTGCTTACATTAAAACCATAGAGTGTTTCGTTAAACCTGTTAAAATCAGGCCAAAAATTATAACAAGGAAATCTAATGAAGAAGTTAGCATTACTCTTCTCTTTAGCGACATTAGCAGGCTGCTCTGTTAGCAATCAGGTTGAAACTCTTATTCCAGAAAACGCGGTAGTCAAAAACAAGACCACAGAAGGCTATACCGATCGCTTTAAAAATATTTACGATGATTTTAAAGATTATCCAATCACCTGTGATAAAGATTGTTACCCGCCGAGCCCAGTTATTGAATGTAGTGCTGAGATGCAAAATTGCGCTTTCACTGGCAGCAATCCCACAATAGCTATTAACGCTGGCTTCTCAGTACAGTGGCTCGGTCATGCTAGCTTCAAAATTAACACATCAAATGGTCAACAGTTTTTATTCGATCCGGTTTCTGAAGACTTTGACTGGCCCGTCAATTGGGCGTTTAGCCTAGTTTCTGATATTAGTCGTACACCCAATGCAACACTCACGCAAAGTGAGCTGGCTGAAACTGATGCCATCATGTACTCGCATATTCATTATGATCATTTTAAAAAAGATGACCTCTCCCATATAGGTCAGAATAGTGAATTTTTAACGCCGCTTGGATTCGCTGATCACTTTCCTAATGACGGTTATAAAATCACAGAGATGGCTTGGTATTCGAGTAAGCAAGTGGGTGAAGTGAATGTTCACTTTGTTCCAGCTAATCACTTCAGCAGCCGTATTATGGTGCCTTTTATTCATGAAGATCACGACGCCACGCTCTGGGGCGGTTGGGTGTTAGAGCACCAAGGTAAGAAGTTATTTTTTGCCGGAGATACTGGTTACTCACCGCACTTCAAAGACATTGCTAGTAAATACGGGAATATGGATGTGTGTTTAATACCTATTGCCTCTTATCATAGTGAAGAGCACCCTAAATGGTATAGAAAAGTGCATACCACACCAGAAGATGCGCTTATCGCAGCTGCCGACTTAAATTGTAAAGTGATGATCCCATGGGGTTATGGTAATTCATCATGGCAAATGGGGGATAAAACATCGCACTCAGCACTATTTCGTCTAATGCACATGTATAAGAAGATGAATTCAAACATTCCGCTGCATGTGTTGAATGAAGGTGAATCAGTTAAGTTATAAATACAGAGAAAGCCCTATTTGGGGCTTTCTATTCTTGTAATAAGCTTTCAGCTAGTCAAACTCACTAGCTAAGCTATTTAACCAGATCAACTAATCAAGCAAGTTATCTTCTAAACGCTCTAACAGCTCAGCTTCACTGGTTTTACGATTTACAATGGTGCTCGCCGATTGAATATGGAGCTTCCTTAAAATCGCTTGTGTCGCAGCCTTGTTAGCTTGCGCCAAACGCTCAGCCAATAAATGTGCTTTAGCTTGGTTATAATTTGGCGCATGCACAATAAATTGACCTGTATGCCAAGCAATGATCAACTGATCATCTTCAAGTTCTTGATTCAATAGGTACAGTAATTCAATTACGATATGCTCTACGGTAATAAAGCCCAACTTGTTACGGATCTCGTCAAGCCCAAATACTGATATTAAAATAAAGCCATGTTGTGGTTTTTCCTCTTGTGCTATCTGCTCTAACAAAGCAAATAAGGCACGACGGTTTGCGATGTGGGTGACAGGCTCTGTCAAAGACTGTTCTTCTAAATATTTACTCAAGAGCTTAACATCATGCCAACGGCGATAGCTGAAATAAGCAAACGCAAGTACTCCGAAAAGTAGCGTCGGCACTAACTCATCTAATTCATAGTGCTCGTATTGCCTTGAAGATTGGTAAATCCATTCCAAAAAATCAAACTGCTGAGAAACAATAAAACCAAGCAATAAAATAATAGCAATAACAACAACATCAAACTTAGCCCTGCGGCGCAAGTTTGCTTTTAATTCACTCAACAATACTTGTATTCTTTTTACCTACTTTAACTACAAGAAATTGTAACATAGAGTGATTTTTTTCTTTTAGTCAAAAATAATCTAATTACTATAGATTTAAACTAAATAATGAAACTCATATTTTCGAAACTAATTATGCAATTTTGTTTAGTAAAAACTTGAGTAGATAGATGCAATTAGAAGATAAGAAGCGAAATAATTTAGCACCCTAAATAATCTCGCTTTGTTTAAAAGTGTGCTTTTTCATTCAAATTTAAGTTCTTAGCCTACTAATGCATTAAAAGGCGCTGCATTTTTTTGCCAAGCTCAACATGCGTATGCAGACCATTAAACTGCTTAGACAAAGCTTCAGGCCCTAGAACAAACACACCTACTGGCGTATGCGTGTGTGTGCCCGTTGACCAGACGATATTTTGTTTACTCGACAATGCCCTGCCAATTAAGTTGAGCGGGCGCTCAGTTAAATACACATAAAACGGCGCAAAGTCATGTATTTTACTGGCTGTTTTCAAGCCCAGCGACTTATGCCCCCGCTGGTAAAATGCGTTCTTTTGCTCAGCTAAGATTTGCTTTGCATCATCAAGGTTGATCGCAAACTCGCTATACTTATTTACTGTTTTTATGAGCTTTTCTGGTGTGGGTTTAAAAGCACTGCCTTTGGCTTCATACCAAATATCGCCATAGCTTTTTTTCTGAGCATATAACTTATCTAAAATACTCAGCTCGCCGAAATTAAATTTTGGCTTATAAACATCGTTTTTATGGTTATTTAGCTGCTCGGCTTTTGGTAAGTCTGCACCGCTATAACTAAAACCAAAGCCACCGGTTTCGTGATCTGCAGTTACTATCACTATTGTGTCGTCTCGACCTTTTGCCCACTCCAACACAGCATTGACGGCATTATCGAATTTGATCATTTCGTGCAATAACGTGCCTGCATCATTGTTATGCCCTGCCCAATCAATCTGACCACCTTCTACCATTAAGAAAAACCCTTTGTCGTTTTTCGACAAGGTACTGATGGCGGTTTGTGTCATATCACTCAAACTTGGCTGAACGTTTACACGACCATGAGACGTATCAACACCATTAGCCATCGCACTATTGGCAAATAGCCCCAGTAGCTTTGTACTTTGTGCTTGCTGTAATTGCGACTTATTAAATGCAAGCTCATAGCCTTTACTGCTTGCTTCAGCCAATAAGTTTTTATCGTCTCGACGTTTTGATTTCGGCGAAAGTGCACTGGCTTTTAAATTTGCTTCAAAGCCCTTGGGGTGTTCAGGCAAGGCATAATTTTTTGGCACAAAATGTCGCAAACCGCCCGATAGCATAATATCAACCACCCCAGATTGGATCATCTGCTCAGCAATCTCATTTTCCATTGAGCGATGAATAAGGTGCGCCGCGAATGCTGCAGGCGTTGCATGGGTTAAACGGGTATCAGAGACTAGCCCCGTCGATTTCCCCAGCCCTTTGGCTTTTTCTAAAATCGTCGGCACTTTATGCCCCGCACGATTCAGGCCTATCATTTCACTGCCCGCAGCAACGCCTGTTGCCAACTGGGTGGCTGAGCAAGCAGAATCAACCACCAGCTTATCTGCTGGCCCATGCAGTGACAGCCCTGTGACGCCTAAGTTTGCCAACTTAGCAATGGCGCTATTGTCACCTCGGTAAATAGAGTTCGGTGCACGAGTCGCATACTCTTCTAACAACCCCACTTGTTGTGGACCCATACCGTCACCAATCATTAAGATAATATTTTTAATTTTTGGCGAGTTATTTGTATCTGACTGGGCTGTATTTTCTGAGTTTTTTAGTAACGAACATGCCGATAAGCTTGAGATGAATATAAGGGCACAACTCAGTGCCCAAATTGGTTTTCTAACTAACATATCACCGTTTTCCTTGGTGTTATTTAAACTGTAACGCTGACAAGGGCATGCTTTGTTTGTGAGTCACATCGCCGTTGATATTCTTGAGGCCAAACTCAATATTTGGATCTGCTTGCTGCCAATCTATTTCAATAAAACCATAATTCACATCCGACGTTGACTCGCCCACTCTGTGCTTATTGGGGCTCACATCTTTCCATTTTTGTGTAAGTCCTGAGCTGGTTACTTCCCATAGTGGATAGTTTTGTTTGGCTTGGTACTTTGACAACTCCCCCCAGTGAGTGTCGCCACTTATCATGATCACCCCACCAATTTTATGCTTTTCAATAAAGTCAAATAGTCGCTCTCTGTCTGCAGGAAAGTTCGCCCAGCTCTCCCAACCCGTAAAATCAGGAATAAGCTGGAGGCTTGAAGCGATCACTTTCACTTTCGCAGGCTTTAATAGCTCTTGCTCTAACCATTGCCACTGTGCTTCGCCCAACATAGAAGTAGTCTCATCAACAGGACGATAAGGCCCGACATTGTTAAAAAAACTATTTAACCAATAACGAAACTCACCAATTGAACTGAGCGCAGGACGATTCCAGCGCAGGTCTGGCATGATCACCTGTACACGCTGTGACTCTTCACCATACATATACGACGTATAAATACCTGAGTCTCTGCTTCGGCGCGGGCTGTCTTTCGGCTCTTGCCAAAAATCTAACATAATTTTTCGAGAGGCTTCTTTAAACGGATACTCTTTACCCGCATCGTTTTCGCCGTAATCATGGTCATCCCACATGGCTATCACAGGCGTATTTGCGCGTAGCTGAGCAAAGCCCGGTTTAATGCCTAACTTATGGTACTTTGATTTAAGCACCGTCATGTTCTCTGTGTCACCGTAAACGTTGTCGCCTAAAAACACGAACAAGTCAGCTTGCTCTTTGTTGATGGCATCGAAGATTGGAATATCTTTATCTTGGTGACTGCAAGAGCCAAATAAGATTTTATCGACCTGTGAATTGCCCATCACATTGGCCGAAAAGCCACTTAATGCCACTAAGGCAGTTGCTAGTGTTTGTTTAAAATTCATAGCTTGATGATCTCTTTAATTGCTTTGCCTGCTTGCGGATTAAACTGTTGCGGATTTTCTCCCAAGATAGTCAATGCCGTTGACGCAATTTGATCTTGTTTAAATTCTTTGTGCGCCTTTAATTCGCCGAGTGGCTTGATGTCGGGCCCTATGGCTGCCATCCAAATTTCATCGGCGCCTATAATGCCTTGCTGAAAATGACTGAGCTTCTTCATATAGCCCGATACCGCTTTTTTAGAGGCGTGATGCTGCCAATCATCGGCGTTATAGCCACGACCATGATCTGTCACTATCAATAACGTGGTATTGTTTCTATAGCCCGGAGTCGACTGAATGGTGTGCCATAAATCTTCAAGGTAGGCATCGGTGCGTTTAGTGGCATGCAAATACCTGTCATAATGGCCTTCATGGGCAAAATCATCGGTTTCTCCCAACGAAATCACCATGGCTTTTGGCTGAATATGGGTTAAATAGTCCTTGGCGAAGCGATAAGTGAAGCTATCTGTTCTGACGTTTTGCCAAGGGCTTGGCGTTTGCGCTTGAAGTTCGTTTAACAATGCCATCTCGGCTGATTGCGGTTGAATATGGTAACTATCGAATGTCGCGTTGACATATAAGCCACTGCGTTGCTCATTGAAAATATAAGGAAATGCATCCCAACTGCCAAACGCCGCAAGTTTTTGACCGTATTCAGGCTTGTTATTAAGCCACTCTAAAAAGGTCACATTTTTATTGTTCTCAAGGGCATTGCTATCAATTTCTGGATCGGCCTGACCTGTGAGTATTTCGTTATACCCCGGATATGAAAAGTACCAATCATTGGCAACCGACATTTTAGAACCCAATGCTCGGTTACCCACAACAACGCCTTGTTTGGCGATAGTTTGCCATAAGAACGGCATTAGTTTTTCGCGACGCGTTTGCGCACTTTCATCCCAAAAGGTCTGCTTTAATTGCGCGGGCTCTTTTACAAAGTCTTTATGCTCAATCAACTTGCTATCCGCGCCCGAAAACACTTCTTGCCAGCGCAGCCCATCAATCGTGACGACCACCACATTACTTGCCGCATAGGTTGCAGATGAACACAGCGTTGCCGCAGCTAAAATCAGTTTTTTCATTGTCTACTCGCATGGTTTGAAGCAAAAAGAGCCTATATCACATTAGTAAATGAAATAAGGCTCTGTGTTAACTAATTAACTCAAACATTTGGTATTTAATCTTTGATAGATAGAAGTTCCCTTACCCAAAGTTCAGGTTCTTTCAAAAAACTGAGTAGCACGTCCTGTACTACTCAGTTTGGAGATTAAAAGCGTGTTTGGAAGTTCAGCGCTGCAGTACGAGGTGCGCCGATCCAACCGCCCCAACCTCCTGCTACGCCACCCATGTAGCTCTTATCGAATAGGTTATTCACCGTAAAGCGGATTGATGCACCTTTTAGGGCACTGTCGAAGTTTTCTAAATCAACGCCTATATATAAGTCACTCACCGCATATGCATCGATGCGTTGAGTATTGGCAGAATCCATCCAACGCTCACCTAGCCATTTTGTCGAAATACCTGCTGAGTAAGCTTCTGACTGCCAATCAAGTGATAACACTGCCATGTCTTCTACTGAGCCAAATACCGTATTGCCTGCAGCGATGCCCACAGTACCATCCGTATATTCTGAGCTGTTGCTGGTGTATGACATATACACAGATAGCTCTTGGCTTGGGTAGTACGTTAATGAAGCTTCAACACCCGATGACTCGATACCACCGGTATTGATATAGCTGCCATTTGTGCCAACCAAGTAGTCGTTGCCTGAATCAGAGCCCGGAGCAATGAAGGTTAAGCGGTTTTGGAAGTCGATGCTGTACAAAGTAATGCTGGCATTGAAGTCTTGATTGTCGTAACGCACACCAAAGTCCATGTTCTCAGCTGTTTCAGCTTCTACGTTATCCAGTGCTGATGCATCTGCTTCTAACACTTGGTCTTTAATCGCAGCGAAGTTTTCTGCATAGCCAGCGAATACTTCTAAACCATCAACTGGGGTGTACCACACCGCACCTGCTGACAATAAAACATCTGAATCTGAGTTCACCGCTTTCGTGGTGCCTGTGTAAGTGTCTTTACTATCTAAATCAACTAGGTACTTTTTAATACCTGCACGTACTGTCACACTTTCCATCTCGAATGAATCTTCAAGATAAAGCATGGTGGTTTCTACAGGGTAAGTACGGTCGTATTGGATCCAATAAGGTGTGTGGTCAAACTCATAGCTGCTCTTAGAGTCAATGATTTTGTGCCAATCACGGTATTCTGAGCGCTCATAGTCTTCATACCAAATACCAGCACGAACCACATTGGTGTTATTGCCAATTTGCTTTTCCCACGTCAGATCTGCGTTAATACCGAATCTATCTTTTTGATAGTGTGTATTGCGGTAAGACCCCACAGGACGAGCGCCGTCTTCATAACAGTTAGGATCGTATTCTGCATCAGCACCACCGTAAGGGAAGCCGATTGAACTTTCACAGCCAGCAATAGGCGTCAGTGATTTGCCATCTGCATCAACAAAGTAGATTTTACCTAGCGAGCTACCACCTTGGGCTGTTTTGCCCGAAACCAGTTCACTGTGGCCTTTTGAACCATCATTTGTAACATCGACAAGATAAGGTGGTACCCAGTCACCACGGCCTTCGTTTTTATGGAAATAAGCGTTTGCTGTTACTTCAACTTCGCCGATCATGGTATCCACTTCGATATAACCAAATAGGTTTTCACGCAGTGTTGACCAACCTTGACGATACACTTGGTCAATGTACGGTACACCCGTCCATTCGCCTAATAAGCCATCTGATTCTGGGCTTTGTTTAAAGCTCTCTAGTGAAACACGCTGATAGTTATCTTCGTGAACATCGTCGTAAGAAAGGTAAGCGGTAATCTCTAGGTTGCTGTCCATGCCTTTTACAAACTTAGCGGCAAAGTGGTCACGCTTGTTTTCTGCTGTACCTGTGATCCAGTCACTATTACTTGAATTTGAGTAGCTGAACCAACCGTATGTGTCATCTAATACTTCGCCGGTCTCAAGGCGCATGTAATATTTTTGCGCATCGAAGTTGCCTAATGACAAGCTCGCAATGACCGCCTTTTCTGTGCCAGGATCAATGGTGGTGAAGTTAAGCGTACCACCTAGTGCCTCATTTGAGCGAGATGCCACGTCAGCAGTACCTTGAGATACTTCTACAGCCATTAAGTTTTCTGTGTCAATATAACGGTTTGCCTTAGCACCACCACCGTAGTTTGAGTTACCGTTAGCAATACCATCAATGGTAATACCTACTTGCTGCTCATCTAAACTTAACTGGAAGCCACGAATTGAGACCGTTGTTGACCAATCATCAGAACCAAATGTATCCCCTTCGTTGATTAGTACACCCGGTAGGTTATCAATCATCGCCATCGCACTGGTCATAGCCGATTGCTGTTTAAACATTTCGTCTGACGTTGCGTTGTTAGCGTATGACACGCTTTTGCCAACAACTGTGATTTCTTCAATTTCTTGGTCTTTATTTGCTTTGTCATCTTCTGCGTAAACAGGTGCAGATAACGCGCTTGCAACGGCAAGCGCCAGTAAAGATGGTTTTGTGAAGCCAGTAGAGTATAAAGTTTTCATTATGATTCCCGAAAGTAATTGGTACATACCAAAGTAACGAACGGCGAAAATACTATCGGTGAATTATTACAGAGAATTGACAGAAATATGTATTATTTAAAAAATTGGTACGGACCAAAAAATCTATTTTTAGATAAGCGCTTGTTCAGATTTAACTGATGTGATACCAATAAATAATCCAAGTGAATTTGCGAATTAAAGCCCTAAATGAGTACCCAAAGTTTTGCCTACGCCCAAGTGCGTGAAGTGCTAACCAAACAGATAACAGAGCTGCAATTAACGGGCAGCTTGCCCTCAGAAAGAGAACTCTGTGCAACGTTTGATATTGCCCGTTCAACACTTAGACAGGCGCTCGGGCAACTTGAGAATATGGGGCTTATTTACCGTAAAAACCGCAGTGGCTGGTATGTCTGCCCAAGAAAATTGAAATACGACCCCATGCAGCATGCCTCATTCTTACAATACACCACAGCGCAAGGGTTTCAGCCTAGTACCGTGCTACTTGAGCAGAAAAAACAAAAGCCCTGTAAAGAAATCGCCACCGCACTTGAGCTCGATGGTAGAGCCAGCCTCACTAGCATTTTACGTGTCCGCTCTGTGGATGGTCGCGCTGTGGTTGTCGAAGACCTAAACTTCAGTAACAAGCATTTACCTGACATAGACAAGCATGATTTATCACTGTCTATCAGCATGTTACTTAAAAATACCTACCAACATCACAAAGTGCTTTACGATATCTCGGTGGAGTCTTGCTGCTTGTTCAACCCTATCGCACAACACTTAGACACCTACGACGGTGCTCTGGGCTTAAAGGTCACTCGAATCGTTAGAGATCAGCAAGGCACAGCCTTTGAGTTCGACCGAGAATTTTGGCGCCATGATGCCTTAATGATTGAAAACAAAGCCAAACTTCAATTTTAATTACCCTGAGTTAGAACACTCAATTTGTTCAACACAACAAAAAGACTGTAAAACTACTGCAATACAAAGCCTCTACACTGAGCATCTACTCAAGCCAGTTTGGTTCATACCAAATTGGCGCATTTTTAAAAGGTGTGTCATATGCTCAGTGAGCTTAGCGGCAAGATAAAACATAAACTCAGCAGTAATACCCTGCTGTTTTGCATCTACGCCATTATTGCAGCCTGTAGCACCTATGCGTTTATGTATGGCTTTCGCAAACCTGTCGCTGTTGGTTTATATGCCGACACCTCACTGTTAGGTCTATCACTCAAAACACTATATTTAACCGCACAAATTTTTGGTTATGCGCTCTCTAAATTCATTGGCATTAAAGTCATTTCTGAATTACAAAGTCACGGCAGAGCCAAAGCCATCATCACTTTGGTGGTTATCGCTTGGTTTGCTCTGCTCGGTTTTGCACTTACCCCGCAGCCTTACAACGCTGCTTTTATGTTATTAAATGGCCTACCGCTTGGCATGGTATGGGGTATCGTATTTAGTTATTTGGAAGGTCGCAGAGTCACGGAAATATTAGCGGCAGGGCTATGCACAAGCTTTATTGTTGCCTCTGGGTTGGTAAAAACCGTAGGCAGCTACTTAATGATGGATTACGGCGTGACTGAGTTATGGATGCCATTTATCACAGCCAGTCTATTTTTTCCCCTATTAGCATTATCTGTGTGGATGCTTGATCAACTTCCTCCTCCTAATCAAGCTGATATCGCCCAGCGCTGTGCCCGCGTTCCCATGACCAAAGAGAGCCGCAAAGAATTACTACAGTTATTAGGCTTTGGCCTCACATTATTGATCATAGGATATGTGCTGCTTACCGTACTGAGAGATTTACGCGATAGTTTCGCCGCCGATGTCTGGCTGGCAACCGGCCTTGATGGCGCCCCAGCTCTATTTACACTTACCGAATTACCGATTGCACTGGTGGTGCTCGTCATTGTGGCTTTACTCAAACTGATTAAAGACAACCACCTTGCAATGGTGGTTAATCATTTACTTATTTTTGCTGGGTTCACAATCACCTTATTCAGCTCACTCGCCTATCAACAAGGAATGTTGAGCCCTATTTATTGGATGGTATTAAATGGCATTGGCCTTTACCTCGCCTATGTGCCTTTCTCGACCACGCTATTCGAACGCTTGATTGCAACATTTCATCGCCCTGCTAACGTTGGTTTTTTAACTTATCTTGCGGACTCATTTGGCTATTTAGGCACAGTCGGTGTGATGGTGTATCAAAGCCTTGTAATAGCCCAAATTGATTGGAACGACTTTTTGCGAGAGTTAAGTATTATCACAGGCGCTTTAGGGGCACTATTAAGTGCAGCTTCGCTCGGGTATTTTGTTTATAAGGAAAAAGCAAATAATCAAAAGCGCTTTCAATCGCAGTTGAAAGCGCAGATAGGTTAAAAAATAGAAGTTAATTCCAATAATAATTTAGCTTTAACTGCCAGAGTGTTTGCTCTGAAGATTTATATATTAAACGAATATCAGCGTCCTGGTTAAGTGGTACCACAAGCTCGACATTTTTACTCAATTCAGCCGTTTGCCTATGATAGAAACGTTCAATAGCAGCACGCATTTTAATATCTTGATAAATATCACTAATTACACCCACCTCAATAGATGCATCAATCACCTGCGCTGTACTAGCAAGTTCACCCAAATACCCGTTTACCATGCCATAAACTAAACTACGGTCATTATTTAATAGCATGGATTTACCCACGCCACCCATTGCAAAGGTGCTTTTGCAGCCTTGACAATTTGTTCTATCACGCTCAAACCCTAAATTAAGCTGCCATGACCAGCCACCTTCGTTTATCCAATCTGTATATGCAGGATTAAAAGACTCTAAATCGAGTATGTGCAGTTTATCCACATACATGTTCGAATCTCGAACTGCGATTTCTACATCTAACATTTCTAAATTCGAATAGGGTACTCGCGCGACGTCAGATGCGAGTGAATCAAAATAACTTAAGCGAAAACCTAGATTAGACTGAGCTTTTGAGCCCACATCAAGTGCTGAAACTGAATAATTTGATGGCTTTTGCGCTTTGTGAGGCGCACTTTGCTGATAATTTTCGACTTTTATTTCATTACCAACAGGCAACTTCAATCTTGCTTTAACTAAAGCTTTTTTCAGCGCAGTTACATATTCAGGCTCATACTGCTTTAACTGTTGAAGCTGAATAAACTCAAATAGCACTTCAATAATTTTTTTCTGAGCTTGAATATTCAGTGATTTAAATTCTGTGCCTTTTAATAAATTCGCATTTTTGAAAATACGTTTTGCGAGCGTATTCTCTTGATCGTTTAATTGTTGTTGATACTGATAAAAGGCACTGCTTCGAGATGGCGTAAATTTTATATCTCGCACTAAGGGCTGGTCGTTATGTTCTGCCTCAGCTAGCTTAGAAAAAATAGTTGCAGGGATCACCCAGGGTGACAGCTCATTTGTTAGTTTATCGCCTGCGACCAACTCAATCACTTTAGCAATGTGAAACGCACAGTTTTCATCGGCAAAATAATACGTGTATTTGGCGCCCATCAACTCCCAAATATGGTTACTAATAAGGCGAACTTCATCTGCCGTTAAATTAAGCTCATATTCCCATAAATCTCTAAGCTCTACTTCACCATAATTGTGTTGGTGACGGTAAAATAATTGATCGGAAAACCCTGCAACATAGCCACCAAATAATCCTTTGCTGATATACACAAGACCATTTTCATTATCAGGCACAATTGCACCATAATTGATGCTGTAATCAAGTAACTTGTTATGTGTTTCTGTCGCCCTATTTAATTTCAACAACATATGACCATAGAGCGATGCGGGATTACTCATATAACCTGATGCAAAAACCAAGCTAACCGAATGAATTGGTTGGCTCTCTCGCCACTGTGTTAAGTCTACACAAGAACTGTTTGGTTGTTTGAACTGTAAACCTTGCTGTTTTAACCATTGGTATCTAGCAGGATATCGACATTGTTTTTCAGGCTGTGTATTAAAGGCGTTAATAGTCGCTTGGAGTTCACGATAAGGATCGTTTTTGCCTGAAGGTGACAAGAAGAAGTCGTCACTTATGATGTAGCTTTCAAGATCTACAGAAGATTTATAGTGAACTAGTTTTAACCATGTTTGGTGTTGTGCGAGTTGCTCAATATTGGTAGCAGAATAAGTGTTGAATGACAGAGCTGAACAAACAAGAAAGGATGAAATACGTCGAAGCATAGAAGGAAAGTGGGCATCACTGCCCACTCAATCGATTAGATTGCAGAACAGCTAGCTGCGAATTGGCTAGTTACTTTGCTTTCTACGATGTTATAAAGTGATTGTGCATCAACAGCAGGCTTGTCAGCATAATCATTACGGATTGCAGAAACGATGTCAGCATGTGCTGCAACGTCACAACCACGTACGTTTAGCATAGCTGCTACGTACTCACCTTCACCTTGTGCAATTTCTTGCTCAAGAACAGGGAAAGTTTGCTGAATGAATTGAGCAGTCTTAACGTTTGCACCTTTACAAGAGTCTTGTGAAGAAACGTTTGAAGAAACCGCTGTAGTACCTAAGTCCCAAATAATGTTAGAGACAGCTGCTGCACCGCCGTTATCAGGGAAAACCATTGCACCGATACCGCATTGTTGCCAAGGGTTGATGTTAGCTTGTGCTGGAGCTGCTAGGAATGCGCCAGCTAGAATAGCTGCAGAAAGAGTCGCTTTTAACATTGTGAAATCCTTATTTTAAATTTTATTTCCCAAAAGGGAGTCAAATTCTATAGTGTGAGAAAAAAATTAACAATCATTTAATTCAGATTTATAGCAAATTTAAACGTCATTTTTGGCTAAGTTTTATTTCTAGCTTTTAAAAACAATATTTAATGATAACTATGAATTTTATGGTATTTATCTGATCTTGGCCCATTCAAAATGCCATTGTGTTTACTTGTCGAAAAAAGTCTATTTATTGCTTTTTTTGAAATATCAAAGCTCACATCAAAAGCACTATCTAATATTTGATGTACAACTGCTGAAAACATCATTGCTACCAATCCACTATCATTATCAGCACGTTCTTCGCTCGATGCAGCCTGAGCTCGACCTTGCCAAAGTAGTATACCTGTTCTTAAATCGACTAACCTCGCTGACAAGCTTACTACTGTATCGCTAGCTAGTAGCGAATACGCAGTGCCATATTTATGTATTTCAATGTATAGCGCTGCATCAGATGCAAAGACATCATGTAATTTACTAGGTGCTAACTGATGAATTTCTTCAACAATGGTGTAACCATTCTGTGTAAATGTTTCTGAAACCAAAGCCATAGGGAATACGTAGTAGCCAGCCTCAGCTAAAGGACGCGTTACATTTGCATTAATTGAAGCTACAGCATCTAATTCATACGAATGATTTATTGGCGGCAAAACTAAAATTGATTTTGGATCACTTTGCTTAAACTCATCGTAATCAACACTCACTTTTTTAGTGGCGCAGCCTTGACCACAAAGAGCCAGCAATAACAATATTAGTATCTTTGGATGAATCACTTTTCAGCTCCTTTTAAATTTTCTTCTAAGAACTGAATATATGCTTCTGATTCAGGGAAGTAGCGTTTTTCTAACCGAAAATATTGTAAACCTTGCTTGTCATTACCAACTTGCGAATATAAATAGCCTATGTGTGCATATATACCTGGAGCGACTAATTTTGACTTTTCTTCCGCCCTTTTGATTATACTCTCAAGTTCTTCTATTTGCTGAGATAAAGGTTTTGTTTCACCTTTAAAATGCGCAAACAAAATTTGATTATAATTACCATGATAATAAAGAGACTCTTTAGACTTACAACCAGTTAATACAAACAGGCAAATAAGCAGTGTAATTAGATAGACCGTTTTCATGTCTATGACCTCAGTCTATAACAGATCTATATTCTCTATTAACTGATTTACAGCTTCACGAACTGCTAAGTCTAAAACTTTGCCATTGAGCGTTGCGTCATAACTAGCCGAACTACCAAACCCAAATACTTCTCGATTAGAAAGACGATATTCACCTGCACCTTGGACAGAAAACACAACTTCTGTCGTGCTTACATCAACAATGTTTATACTTACTTTTGCATAAGCAATTTGAGATTTTCCTCTACCTAAAATGCCAAATAGCTGACGGTCACCCACCTGTTTTCTGCCAAACTCGGTAACACCACCGGTGATTACATAGCGTGCCCCCCGAATAGATTGTTTTGTACCGGAAAACTGCGCTTCTTGATTTAGTGCTGATAAATTAATCCTATCTAAAACAATGAATCTATTTGATTGCTGCAGGTGAGTCTTTAGGATATTTTTTGTTTGAGAGCCCAATCGGTCTTCACCAGTTGAAAAAATACCATTCTGATAACTTGAGCTATTACTGATGTCACCAAGTGATACCTTTGTTTTTTCACCAAGGTATTGCACTGAAGCTTTATTTACCTTTTCTGATTGAACAACTCGAGATGACTCTGTAGCAGTACAGCCTGATAAAACAGCCATAGTAAGTGAAGAAATAACAATTAATTGTGTGCGTGCATTCATGTCAAGTTGTTCCAAATCCTTAATAAACTGAAAACAAATATGACATCATTGGCCTTTAGATTCTGTGTAAGAGATGTTTTGAAATGTTAGAAAGTGTCAGATTACTCAATGTTAATCAAAGTAGGTCACCCGATCTCGACCTGAGCGCTTACTCTCATACAATGCCTGATCAGCATATGACACTGCAGTCTCAAAGTTCATATTCTTATGCCACTTAGCAACACCAAAGCTCAAAGTCACCTTTAACTGCTCTCTACTGATATTGTGTTGCTCTAGAAGAGTCGTTATCAAATCAATAAAGCGCTGTATGGTATGTTCATTCTCTTCATGAACAACGAACAAAAACTCTTCTCCCCCCCACCTAATCGCTAAATTTGGTTGTTCAAAGCAGTCAATGAATATGCCTGAAACAATACGTAAAACATCATCGCCCCTTTCATGACCAAACCTATCATTGATACGCTTAAAGTGGTCAATATCAGCCATAACAACAAACACAGCCTCTTTGTTATAGCTTTCAAACCAATTCGGGCAATTCAAATGTTTTTGTGCAAAACGTCGATTATGTAACCCTGTTAAAGCATCTTTACTCGCCATCACAGTCAACTCTTCACGTGATTGAATGCTCATCTCTCTTAATGAAGCTAGCGCAAATATCATTGGTAAACCACTAATTAAAACATTCGAAAAATGAATGAATGGCAATAGTTTTGGATAAGGGAAATAGCTAATATTAGGAAATTCGAATGTGACCAAGATACCAAAGGTCAGCATCATAGTGACTGCAAAAGCGATTGAACGAAAAATAGGGATTGTCTGTTCAACAAGTAAAATACACGCTATAGCCCACAAGTAATAATGAAACCCTAACTCAATACCAAAAGTAAGGCTCACTGCAACAGAGTGCACTAACACTTCAAAACAAATGAGTTGTAACGCATTCGCTACTTTACCATTTGATAATAAATTCAGACCAACTGCCCAGCATATGACACTGAGAACATTTAACCCTGATAACCAATAAGCTTCGATGTAAGCAAAAAAGAAAATCAATGCAGCATGCAAATACAAACAATACCAAGCCACTTTATTTAATATGGCTACTTTTTTTTGCTCAATCGAAAAAAAATCGTGATTTTGAATACTCACTATTACTTCTTTTTTAGACTTTAATCTTCACAAGTATAGGAAAGATTGCTGCACTTATGACAACAAAAATGATGTTTTATCACATAAAATCTTAAGTTTAATTTTATTCATGTTTTGAAATTGTGCGAGTTGATGGTTTTGGTTTAAATCTATACCTTGGGAGTTTACCTATTAGAAAGGACTGATTCTATTATGCAATTCATCACACCTATATCACTTGCTCTGTGTGCTTTAACCTCTCTTTCAAGCCATGCTTTTTATCCCAATACAGCAAAGTATGCAATCAGCTTAAGTTTTGATGATGCACGAAAATCTCAAGTTGACGTTGGTATTCCCTTACTAAACAAACATGATGTTAAAGCAACTTTCTATCTCATGCCTTACCACATGCAAGGCAAAGAACAGCAGTGGAAACTGGCTGCAAAGGCAGGCCATGAGATCGCAAATCATACATCCAGTCACTTATGCACAGGTAACTTTCGTTGGCTAAGAAAGCAGGATAAGGGCTTAGAGCAAAGTAATTTAAGCTTTTTAAAAGAGGATATAAAGCACGCGCAGCAATATATAAAAACGCATACAGGTGTCGATGCAAATGGATTTGCTTATCCATGTGGGCAAACATTTGTTGGCCGAGGCACCGAAGTAAAAAGCTATGTCCCTTTAATTGCTGAAACATTTAGTTATGGTCGAACTTGGAATGATGAAACAGCTAATGATCCTTTTTATTATGACCAAGCACAGATCCGTGCATTTAGCATGGATGGGAAAACATTTTCAGAACTGAAAGCACTCATAGAGCAGGCTAAATTCGACAATGCATGGATTGTACTCGCGGGACACGAAGTTGGCGAAAAAGGACCTTACACTGTCGACCGAATTGCTCTGCAACAATTAATTGAATACATAAAAGACCCATCAAATGAATTTTGGCTTGCGACGGTTAGTGATGTAAACGAGTACATAAACAGAAAAACCAAAGGGCACGACAAGAAATAATCAACAAGATTAAGATTCTACTTTAGTATTTTTAATCTTGTTTAAAATCATATAAACAGCATTCATGTTTCTAAACCACTTAAGACACAAGTGCATGATTTATTTTGATATAGTTAAACTTCACTCAAAAGGCTAGGCTTTAGAAAATAGCTGCTTGGTCGAACGACGAAAACAGTGGTTTGGCAAGTTTAGGAAGAGCCCGCCTTTCTTAACCACAATGTTATGATTAAGAAAGCCTGATACGCAGGCTTTCTTAATCAGGTAATTTTTCAATCTCAGTCCATAAGCTTTCTGCTTCTGCTGTCAGCATAGAGTATGTTCTGATATCCCCATTTCTTTGAGCATGCATCGCCTTTTCAAGTAACGCATCATACTCCTTGCGCATTTTCTTTTTTGGGTTTCTTTTAAACAAGCCAAACATAGTACCCTCCAAAATAAAACCTTCAATACGGTAATCATACCCATAAGATCAGTTTTATATTTCTGAACAATGACTGAATAAAAAATGAACCAGTTCTTTACCACAAACGTTCAATAATTACTGAAAGCTTTAAAGATTAACCTTAAATTTTGTCGAGGTGATAGCGATGCATGATGAAGAATTTGATCTCTCAGTCTTTAAACCGTTGGCTAATAGAAACAGTGATGAAGTACTCAATAAATTAAGGAAGAAGCAATTGGAACTAGACAATGCTCATGAACTAGCAGAAATAGAGTCACAACATAGTTTGGACTACTTGTTCGACGAGTTAGACCTGTAAAGGTGAACTTTTTTACTCAACGTTCGTATATTTAATTGGGTTTCTCATCTTCCTTCCTTTGACTTTCCTTTGAGAGTGCAGACAAGGAAGCTTTTATTAGCGAGTCAATGGGTGCGCCACTTTGGTGGTCCACCCATTTTTTATTACAAGCCTGCCATTTGAGCTTCTGCGTCTATGCCGACTGTCGCCAATCTTTCTTTGCGCCAATTTAACCACCAATATGACGCATGATTAGCGATGAACTCTCTATATTCAGCTAATTCATGGATTTCACCTTGCGTTTGTTTAAGCTCTAACAACATTAATGCACTGTTTAAGCTTAACCAATTAAGATGCTGACCACGACCGATATTAAACGAACGTTTTGCATAACTAATTGCACTTTGTATGTTGTTAAGGGCACGATAATATTGTGCATGTAACAGTGCGGAACGAGCAGGCTCAGTAATTTTTTCGATCACTGCAAGCGCTGCTTCAGGCTTATCTGCTTGTAAATATAGTTTTGATAATTGATCCGCTGAAGAAAAGAATACCCAATAGTTTTCAGGTGTCACAGGTTTATCTAATACCTCATGATAGAATTTAATTCGATCTTCAATTGTTTCAGCAAATAAGGCGAAGTGATACGTAGGCAGCATATAGTGAGAACCATCTAGCTGGTACTCAGAGAGGAGAGTCTTGGCCTGGATAAGATAATCCATGCGCGCTTTTTTCATACCAAACTTGCTGGCTTTAATTGATAGCAAAGTATAAGCGCGTATTTCAGCCACCGGTTTTTTTCCTAACCTCGCCAGACTAGCAGCCTTATATAAATAACGATGTATCGCATCATAATCTTCTTTCGTATGTGCTATCGAATGTGCAAGCTCTGCCATCGATTTATTTACTTCAGCTTGCAGATCATAAATATGCGCGTCTGAGAATAATAAATCAGCCTGCTCATAGAAAGTCTGTGCTCCTACAGCATCCCTCTTTCCTTGATAAAGCTGCCCCTTTAACCACTTACCATATGCATAATAGAGAGGGTGTTCCAACTCACTTTCAGCCAATAATAATTCTATATATCCACTGGCTGAATCAAACTTATCAGCTTGGATTAGTTGATGAGCTAATAATGGCAGTGCATGCAAAGATTCCCCCATACTATCATGCATAAGAGAAAGTTCAGCTGATAGTAATGACTCACTTTTCAAAACAAAATAATCACCTTGCGAGAGTTTACTTAGCAGCGTTTTGGTCTGTTTTGCTAAATCAGACATTGAGGTACCGTACAAGTAGCTGGTCCAACTGCGCTCCTGACCTTGCACAAGCAGCTCCAATAAGTACGGCATCTTTTTCTGCGTCGCTGAGTCACCATTACTTTTTAAAATACCAGTAAATACCAAAGCATTGCTGACGTTCAATTTTTGATACTGCATAAATGGCGAGTTAATAAATTCTCTAGAAATTAGTGATTTATTCTCGAACGCAAAGTCTAGATGAGTATGTAAGGTTACCAATTCACTTTGAAAATGCCTCGGACTATCCGCTGTAAAAGGAATAAACTGTAATTCACCATCAAATGTTTGTTCTGTTCGTTCAAGGACAGGCTCTTGAGCTTGCCTTTCACCCATGAGATTAGAAAAACCATTTAAATCTTGAAAGTACACACCTCCTAACAATAAAGAGACCATCATCAGGCATACAACACCAATACGCACATATAAAGTTTTATGTAACTCTTTTGGCTCGATGGTTATTTTTGGATTAGACCTTTCTTCTATCCTACCTTGTTGTTGTGACACGCTTAGGTTAATTGATTCCTTCGGATTTACGGTCTCTTTAGAAGCCTCTTTTAGTTCATGAATCATCACTAACTCGAGTTGCCACTGATAGCCTTTTTTTGGAAAGGTTTTAATTGCATCCTCGCCTAAAATTGCACGTAATTGACTAATGTTTTGAAAGACCACTTGCTCAGATACGACCTTAGAATGCCAAACTGATGTGAGGATATCTTCTTTACTAAATACTTTTTTAGGATTAGAGATAAAAAGCATCAATAAATTAGACTGCGTGCTGTTTAGAGGGATCACCTTACCAGCTTTAAATAAGATTGACTGACTCTCATCAAACTCAAAATCTAGAAACTGGATCATACTTCACGCAACCTTTGCTTTTATTATTTTGAAAGAGAAAAAATGGCCCTGAACAGTTTTCAATGATGAGGGCCGGATTTCTATCTTAGGGGTTTTAACTGATTTTTAAAACTTAAACGACACTATAACTTTTTTACATCTAACCAATTAATAGAAAAGCGTGTTCGCTCACCCATAGGCTTAATAGTGAGTACGTGCGTACCTTTAGGTAAAGTCACTGGTACTGCACTTGCTGTTTGCCAACCATCTTCGCCAGTAGTAGTGATTTCTTTCAATAATTGTCCATTTAAAAACACAGAGAAAGTCTGCTTGTCACCACTATGAAATACTCTAGGCTCAAGGGTATACTTACCCGCTTTTGTTACCTTAACCTGATAATCAGCACTCGTATTACGCATATTGATAAAAACCAAATCGTGTTTAGGTTCTTGAGATGAGTTTCGTACATTGACCGCTGCACCTTTACTAAATGCCTCTGCCTGAATTCGGGCCGGTAAGTTATGCGTAATGACTGTATTTGAATCAACCGTATTCGAAACTAACCCTTCTCTCTCGCCCACTTGTGCTGTTACTGTGTATCTCGCCTTATTTTTACTTGGCTTAGTATCTACATATTTCAGCTCTGTTATCCCTTGCGCAATAACTTTCTCATGATTAGAGACCAAATCTAAACGTGTAATCTTATAAGTTGTGCCTAACGACTGCCTACTATGCTTCCAAGTTAAAACAACATTTGGCTCTTTTTCATGTAAAGATAAATCAGAAACCTTAGTTGGATATTCGGCTATTTGAGCATGAACAACTTTTGCCTGCTTTTGTGCTTGAGCTAAGCCCATAACAAACTCATTATTGCCAGTTTGAGCAGGTAGAACTTTTCCTTTTGTATTAAGTACCAAGCGAAAACCTTCTATTGCCGCGATAAAATCATCAGCCATTTCACCTCTTCGGTCTAGATCAGGTACCTCCCAGTGCCAACTGCTGCCTTTAGCAATACGTGAAGTACAGTTAGCTTGAGTTACAGGACCACCACCTTGAGGGAATCCTTGTTTACCATCAATATAACAATCAGCAACCACCTCCTGAATATTTCCAAGCAGATCATGCACCCCATATTTATCCGCTTTATATAAGCCAACGGTAGAAGAAAGTATCTCCTTATCGTTACAATCCTCAATGGTATAAGCAGATGAATATGGGGCTTGATAAATTTTTCCTGTCATCGCATTTGCGTGCTGGTCTGCTAAATTGGCTATTTCACATACTTGATGACGCTTTTTGCCTTTTTCAGAAATATACTCATCGTAACCTCCTGTCTTCATTACATAAAGCCATTGAGCCTCTGACATTAACTCATACTGTTTACCTGTTTTATTAGACAGCCATTTAGCATAATCTTCAGCACCTGTAATGCCGATACATACCACAGGGTGATACTCAGAAAGATTGAAGAAGTTATTATCCCACGAACCATCTTTCTCCCCAGCCCCAAACCACCCGGGGCCAATTTCATGCATACAATTTGTTGGCGCCTTGTAACCCGTATCTTCAACAAACTTTCTAAACTCTGCCACAGTGAGTTCATACTTTGCCATTTGAAATGGCTGCATTATTACTTTATATCGACCTTCACCTGCATGATTCTTTGCCATAAAGCTGCCAGCAGGAATACTGGCAGTAGGAGGCTCAAAATAAGTACTTACCTGTGAATTAGCGATAGCTTGAGCGCAGCTTAAAGCTGAGACTATTGAAAGGATATTTTTTACCATTGTGTGCTCCATTTACACCTGCTTTGTTGTTGAACAAACCATAGAGCCCACTCAATATTTAATCCTATTATTTTTCTAAAATATTCTTCTTCAATTTTTTAATCTTTAAATACAAGGACTTTAATTTTTTTATAGCGACTAAATCCGGCTAATTGAATACCATTTTCTTAAAAAATTACGCGCTTAAATTTTTTTAGGGTAATAAATGTCAGATTTGCACTATTGAGTTTTTCCACATTTACAGGCATGTTCTACACTTAAGTAACGCTAAAATTAAATAAAACATTATGAGAGTCTGTTTAAGGGTGCCATGAGATTAAAGAGCGGATTTATCATTTCCCAAGCTTGTATCATTATCAGTTTAATCGTCATTGTTGTTGGTGGTATTTTTCTACATCAACAGTCACAATTGAACAAACAAACAGATCAACAACTTCTCGAGTATAAAAATACTTTTAGTCGCTTTCTTAATTTGCAATCTGCATTTAGCCTATACCGTTCAAAAGACATTGAAAACGAACTTAGAGAACACAAAAATAATTATGCTCTTGCAGCGATTTCACTCAAACAACGTATTGAGAAGGATGACATTGCTCTACTCTTACTTAGCCAAATTCAAGTGGGGATCGGCGAATTTGAGAAAAACTTGTTAGAACAAATAAAATTGCAGAGGCGTTTGGGGTTTGATGAAGACAGAGGATTAAGAGGTTTTTTTCGTAAAGCTGTACATAAATTACAATCTATCTCTTCAACGATAGAAAATCACCAGTTTGAAATATTAGTTTTAGAACTTAGACGAAGAGAAAAAGACTACCTACTACGTTGGGACCAAAAATATCTCAAACTCCATAAGGAGTTAATAACCAAAACACAGCAACTATTCCTCTCTCTCCCTCCTGAATTGAGCGCAGAACTAAACACCAGACTCAATGAGTATAATCAAGGATTTAATCAATATATTTATCATTTAGAAACACAAGGACAACATGCTTCTCAAGGCTTAAAAGGTAAAAACAACGAACTTTCTAAAGAGCTTGGAGAGCGTTTTGATAAGCTGTATCAACATATTAATGAACAGCAGGCATCGACAGCTCAAGATTACCTTAGAAATATCTTTATCCTTATTTTGGCTACATCCATACTAAGTCTTTCTGTCTCCTTTATTATTAATCGCAGAATGACTTTTTCTCTAATTGCTGTCACCTCTTTTATTAAAAAACTGTCTAAAAGTGAAGATTTTAGCGAGCGATTAAAACTGGGCGGTAATGACGAACTTTCTCAATTTAGTGATGATTTAGGTGTGCTGTTAAGTCATGTTGAAACACTCATTGAAAGATTATCTATGGCACAAAAACGACTTATTGAAGATGCAAAAATGGCTAGCCTTGGCGGGTTAGTGAAAGGTTTTGCTCATGAGTTAAATACCCCGCTGGGCGTTGCCATTACCAGTGAATCTTTTCTGAGAGATAAAGTAGGCAAGCTCAAAGAAGACTTCAGGCAAGGAAAGATTTCTAAAGCCAACTTGCAAATTTTACTGCAAGAGTTTGATGACTCACTCAATTTAATTGAAAGTAATTTAACTCGTTCAGCAGAGCTCATAACTAGCTTTAAGCAAGTTGCATCTCATCAAGAATATGACGAGTTGGTTGAGTTTGATATTCTTGAATTTTTGGAAAATTTAATAATCAGCTTAAGACACGAAATTGATAAGCATAATGCAAATATCACGCTCGACATCCCAAAAGGGATGATCATAAAAAGCTACCTAGGTGCGTTTGGACAAATATTTACTATCTTTATCGTCAACAGCCTACGTCATGGTCAAGTTGAAGATAAAATACTCAATATTGAGGTTTCTTGTAAATTTGTCAGCGGTGCGATCCATTTCAGATTTAGCGATGATGGTGCCGGCATAAGTGAAAATTTGCTAGATAAGGTGTTTGAGCCCTTTGTAACAACAAAACGAGGAGAAGGTGGAACAGGCTTAGGTCTAAGTATCGTTTATAACTTGGTCACCCAGCGCCTAGGTGGTCATATTGAATTACAAAGTATTGAAGGCAAAGGCATATGTATTTATATGCACTTCAATGATCTCCCATTTCGTCAGCACTTTGAGTGAATTACCTAAGAATCATAAAAGCTATGAAAAGGCCTTTATTAAATTTTGAAAGTAACCCTCAACAGAGTCTTGCTGCTCAGTATGTTGAGTTAAGCAAGTATGGGCCTCTGAACGAACACGTTCAGTTTGTTGGTGGTATTCGTAACAGGTATTTACGGGGTTTATGATGGTGCTAATGTCTGTTTTAATTAAAATACAAGCTTGTGCAAGTACCACCTTTCCACCACCATTCTTAAGCACCACTCGCTGAGCTGTTCCCACGACTTTTTTTCCTGAAATATTGAGATTGTAGTCACCATCACAATAAGAAAACTCAGTGGCATGTACATCAACTTTAACGTTATATAGAGCAAAAAACCGAGATAGCTTGTCACAAAAACCTTGATAGGCTTTGGTTATTGAATAAGGTGTTTGCTCATCCCAAACATACATATGAGAAACATTAATCACGCCGGGGACTTGTGGTACAGGCGCACCACCTGTTTTGCGACTAAACAACTGCCACCCCATTTGCATAAGCTGTTGATGCAGTCCTTCTGAACTTTGCCACTTATTACCAGACGGCAAAACCAATGTTGGCTTATCAGGTTGCCACAAAATTAAGGCTTTATTTAACTCCCCTTTTTGCAATTGACCTAAGACTTCCGTTTCTTTTGCAAATACATTTTCAACCTGAATATTTGGATACAATAAAAGTTTAGGTTTCATAGGCTAGTAACCTTGAGTTTTGTTTATATTTTAATTGTTGCATCAGCAATATATAACAAAATAGGGTCGAGTAAAGACAAGTTTGATAACACAAAAAAGCGCCCAAATTGGGCGCTAAAATAAAGTGGGCCAGGGAAGCCCATTTGATGCTCTAGTCAGACTAGGTCTGATTAGAAATCAAGCTTGAAGCTTGCAAATAGACGACGACCGATTGTGTCGTATGTACCTGGAGCCGTATTTGCGTTAAAGCCACTGTGATAACGAGGTGCATCTTTATCTAACAAGTTACTAATACCCACACTAAAGCGAGCATTATCCATGCTATAGCTTGCGCTTACGTCGTGATAAAGTACCGCATCTGCGATATTGTCATCAGTAATTGACGCTGGACGTAATGCATCCGTCGTTTCACTGATATAGCGAAGGTCATAGTTCGCATCCCAGTTATCACCGCCAAAGATGAACGAGGTTGTGAACTTAAGCTCAGGATAGATTTCGAACGGGTAAGCATTACCTACCATGTCACGCTCAAGGCCTAACTCAACCCATGTTTCAACACGCTCGATGTTATATGTACCACTTACACGCACACCAATGCGGTCAGTGAAACCTAAGTCAGCTTCTGTCGAGTAGTCCAGTTCAAAGTCGATACCAGACGTATCCAGCTCACCAACGTTACCGAATGCAAACGTTGCATCATTAGGAAGACCAAAAGATGCGATTGGCATCGCTTTACCGTTATCATCTTTCGGGAACGCCGAACATGAAGACGCAGAGTAATCTTTTGAATCCATACAACTATTAAACAGTAACTGGTATGGCGTAGAACCAATTAAGTCTTCAATACTGATTCTCCAATAATCAACACTGAATACTAAGTTATCGTCCATTGGCACTGTGTATACAAAGCCGATGTTTGTGGTTACCGATTCTTCAGGGATCAGGCTTTTCTCTGGTGCTTCTGTTGTATAAGCTGGTTGCCAAGCGTAACCTAACTCAGCCGTATCAGCATCCGCAATACAATTAGCTCTTTGCTGATCGGTGATATCATTACGAATGTCTTCAAACTCACAAATAAAGTCAACTGTTGGGAAACCAGTAGATTGGTTTTGATTCATCTCAGAAATATTTGGTGCTCTAAAACCTGTTGAAATACCACCACGTACTTTAAGTGAATCTAGTGGACGCCAATCAACTGACACCTTAAAGTTTGTCGAGTCGAAAGTTGCGCCTTTATTATTCTCATAGTCAGAATAACGAATTGCCGCTTCAATTGATAATGAATCTGCAACAGGGATGAAGGTCTCAAGATAAATTTCGTCAGCAGTAAAACTACCTAGTTGAGGATCACTCGCACCACTGGTTGTTAGACCTTCTGATGAGAATTCATCTGGAATTGATTCGCCTTTTTCTTTGCGGTTTTCAAAGCCTGCAGCCCAGCCGATGAAACCACCACCAAAATCTGTTTCAATTTCACCTGATAAAGTCGCGATGATGTGACGAAGCTCACCATAGCTGAAATCTTTCAGTGAATTCGCACTTAGATATGCCATTTGCTCGGGCGTGATTGCACCAAAGTCAGCAAACGGGTCTAATACACCCGCAGCTTTACAGTCGGCGTTTGCCGCACAATTTACTGCATTTGTGATAGTCTGCCAGCGGTCAAAACGGTGATAGTTTTTGGTGTTATCAAGTTGTTCATTATAACCATGAGTGAAAGACACATCGTAGAACATGCCATCACCGATTTCACCTTCAAGACCCGCTAAAATTCTGTAGGTATGCGCTTTTTGAGTAAAGATACGACCACCAGACTCTGTGAAACGACGGTTAATATGAATACCTTTCATAGGATCCGTTTGTGCTTCAGTTAAGTCAGATGCCGAGAAGTCTACACCCCAAGGGTTACGATCTGCAGCACCAAATGGGTTATTCGGGTTATCCCACACATACTGCATTTGACCTCGTCCAAATGATGCATCAGGCGCTAGACGTTGCAGAGATTCACGTTGCGTATAAAATGCGTCAACATACGCATTGGTGCCATCAGCCACTTCGTATTTACCATTTAAGGCAATTTGAAAACGGTCGTTTGGCGTGATTAACGCATTGACTGGCGCATAGTTATAAACATCTTTAGTGTTGTCATATGGTCTAACTTCACCAGTGTCTGCATCTACAACCCAGCTTGCTTTGTCAGGACCACCTGCGGCTGCGATTGCAGCCCTTTGGTCACCGGTTAAACGAATGGTTCTTGAGTTTGAACTACCACTGGCGACAGCTTCGAAACCTAAAACTTCACCTGTATTTTCATCACGGATCGCTGAAGGGTAAAGCGCATCATGTGCCCAATCACGCTCACCCTGCTTTAACTCTTCTTGAGAGTTGTATTCTAATGCAACAGTGATTGAGCCTTTGTCACTGGCTGTACCCATTAAGACAGAGAAGGTTTTTTGCTTTGCATCCCATTCAGAGGTACCTGCACCAGCACTACCCGAAACGCGTACACCCTCGAAATCATCTTGCAGAATAATATTTACAACACCTGCAATTGCATCAGTACCATAGATAGTTGAAGCGCCATCTTTTAAAACGTCAATACGCTTAACCATTGACATAGGCACTTGGTTTAAATCTACTGCGCCGTCAGAGTTTACGTCGCCGATTGAACGCTTACCATTGATAAGAATAAGAGTACGGTTAAAGCCCATACCACGAAGGTCAATTTTCTTTGCACCATCGTTACCATTGTTAGTTGTCGCACCAAGCTGGAAACCTGATGTCGCAGGAATGAACTTTAAGAATTCATCGACACTTGTCACACCTGATTTAGCAATATCTTCTGCATCAAAACTTGCAACTGGACTTGCCGATTCAAACTCAGCACGTTGAATACGTGAACCTGTTACTTCGATTCTTTCAACATTTTTGCCTTCAGTGTCTTCATTTGCGATAGCAACACCGGTAGACAGTCCTGTAGAGATCACTGAGCAAGCAATCGCATATTTTACTGCTTTAGCTACTTTATTATTTTGCATTATTTCATCCATCTTAACTTATAATTTTTATCAAAAACATACATCCACCCCTGAGGAAGAGACGGATTAACAGAAACTATACAAACCTGTTAACAGCCATAAAAATATGCATATAAATAAACACAGTCAAGACTATAAAAAACTAGCAAACTCTATTTAAACCCATGATTATTGCAAAAAACACACCCAACAAAAAACTAATGAAAACACAAAAAATAGAATAAAAACAGTAGCATAAAAATAAACAAAACATTAAAAAGTGAAAATACAACAATAAAACAATAACAAACAAGTCAATTAACCACCCTTATATTGCAATAAAAGGAACAGTTACAATTTAAAAAAAATATGAATATTTTTGATTTAAATTATGTAAACAGGTAGGAATCATAAAGGCACAAAAAAAACAACATAAAGAATATTAAATTTATAAGCCATATTTTTAAAACAGATCATTTCCAAAAGTGGAACAATCTATGTATTTTGGTTATATAAAGAAAACTTTATACTTTGATTTTGTATAAATACTAGGCTACCACTTAGTATTGCATCTTTTATTATTGGTACATTTTTAGGAAGCTAGGCATGGACACTGCAACTCCCTCATTTAATATTTTCAGCACACTCAAAGCAAAACTCATATCAGCCTTTACTTTAATTTTGTGCATTTTAGCGGCAATCGGAATGACCGCCTATTTAGCATTAACATCTGCCGACGAAGGATTCAAAAGCTATCGGGAACTTGCAAGAGATTCCAACCTTGCGAGCACATTACAATCAAACATGCTTATGGTGCGAATGAATGTGAAAGACTTTCTTCTCACAGGGAGTGAAAAAGACCTTCGTGAATACAACCAATACTTTGAAGAAGTTGATCGTCTCATACTCGATGCCAAACAAGAGATAAATAAGCCTGAACGGGCACAAATGGTCACTAAACTCATTCAAGAAATTGAGCAATATAATGTGACATTCGAAGTCATAAAAGCGTATCGGGTTGAGCGCAATGAATTAGTGTTAAACCAACTAGATATTATTGGTCCTAGAATGGAGCGTGAGCTAACGCAAGTCATGCAAAGTGCCGCCCAATCTAATAATACGCAATTGGCTTATGCCGCAGGTGAAGCAATGCGCAACTTATTACTAGGCCGATTATATGTTGTGAAATACCTTGAAAGTAACCAACTTTCAGCGTCTGAGCGAGTCAATAAAGAATTCTCTAGCTTCCAAGACCAGCTCATAAATATGAGTACATTTAATTTAAATACAGAAAATCAAACTAGGCTAAACAACATCAATGATATGTTCCTTGATTACACAAATGCCTTTAATCAAGTTCAAAGTCTTATAATCGACAGAAATGACAAAGTAACCAATGTATTAGATGTGATAGGTCCGCGTTTCGCCGCTTTAGTCAAAGATTTAAGTAATTCTGTTAAGTCGGATCAAGATATTCTAGGCCCTCAATTAAAAGCCTCTAATGAACAAGCCGTATCGCAAATTTTCATTATGTTCATGACAGCGCTTGTAATTAGTGCTGCTATCGTATTTTTCTTACTTCGAATGGTAATGAAGCAACTCGGTAAAGATCCTAGTGAGCTAGATAACATTGCGACCGCCATATCAAAAGGCGACTTAGACCAAGACTATAATGAACGAGCACCGCAAGGTGTCTTCAAATCTATGCTCGAAATGCGAGAAAGCTTAAAACTCATCCGTGAAAAAGAAGAACAAGAACGTCGTGTGGCAAGGGTCAATGCCCGTATTAAAAGTGCATTAGATAACGCCAATTCTAATGTCATGATCACCAATACTGAGCATCAAGTCATTTATTTAAATAGCTCAATTCAACACATGTTTGAAGAAGTTGAAACGCAATTACAAACTGAGCTACCTCACTTTAGTGCAAAGCATATTCTAAATGCGCAAATCAATGGATTAATGCCTTACTTTGAACAACACCTTGCACAGATTGAAAGTCTAACCACTAGCCTTGAAGAGCAATTTGAAATTGCAGGAAGAACATTCAAGCTGGTCGCAAGCCCTGTCATCGTTGAAGCGCAACGTGTTGGTACGGTATTCGAGTGGCAAGATAGAACAGATGAGCTTGCAGCGGCAAAAGAGAAAGCACGTATTGCCTCTGAAAATGCACGTGTAAAATATGCTTTAGATGGCTCTTCTGGTCAGGTGATGATCGCAGATAAAAAACTAAGTGTAATTTACATGAATAACGCCATTCATGACATGTTTAAAATTGCCAGCCAAGATATAAAACAAGCTATTCCACACTTTAATCCAGAAGCCATTATTGGGAATCGAGTCGATGCGTTTTTTGAACATTTCAGCAATAAAGTAGAAGAGTTCAAAACTCAAACGACAAGCATTGAAACTGAGTTTGTGATTGCTGGTAGAACATTCACTGTTATCGTTAGCCCTGTTAGTGTTGAGGGTGAACGTGTTGGTACAGTATTAGAATGGCAAGATAGAACTGACTGGTTGGCTCAAGAGCGGGAAAAGACACGTATTGCAGCTGAAAATGCCAGAGTAAGATATGCCCTTGATAGTGTCTCGGGCAATGTCATGATTGCAGACAAAAACCTTAATATCATCTATGCGAACCAAGCACTGAAAAGCACCATAGAAAGTGCTGAAGGCGATATTCAAGCCCACATAGGGCAGTTCGATGCCAACAACCTAATTGGCTTTCCAGTTAATCAATTCTACTTGGAACCAGAGCAGCAACGTGTCTTATTTAATAACTTATCACATACCCACAATAGCACTGAATACATTGAAGAGCGGGTCTTTTCTGTGACCTCTAATCCTATCTTCGTAAATAACGAACGTATTGGTACAGTACTCGAGTGGACTGACAGAACCGCAGAAGTAAATATTGAAAAAGAAATAGACAACTTAGTGCAATCTGCCGCACAGGGTGACTTAAGCCAGAAGCTATCTCTTCAAGATAAGACAGGCTTCTTTGAAAAACTCAGTACAGGCTTAAATAACCTTGTATCTACGGTCGAGATTGCACTTGATGACGTCACAAAAGTGCTGAGTGCATTAGCTCAGGGCGACTTAAGTAAACGTATCACCAACGATTACGAAGGCTCTTTTGGTCAGCTAAAACAAGATACCAACAGCACGGCCGATAAACTGACCGAGGTCATTGAAAACATCACCCATGCCTCTGGCAGTATTACTCAGGGCGCAAATGAAATAGCTCAAGGTAATGCAGATTTGAGTCAACGTACTGAAGAGCAAGCCAGTAGCCTAGAAGAAACCTCGGCAAGTATGGATGAAGTTACCGAGATTGTTCGTCAGAGCTCTGAAAAAGCCGAAGATGCAAATGCCCTTTCTATGACTGCTGAAGACAAAGCCAGTCATGGCGGTGAAGTCGTGAAACAAGCCGTCAGCGCAATGCGTGAAATCAATCAGTCGAGTAAACAAATCACCGAGATCATTAGTGTAATTGATGATATCGCATTCCAAACTAACTTACTTGCCTTGAATGCGGCTGTAGAAGCAGCCCGAGCGGGTGAACAAGGTCGAGGGTTTGCTGTCGTTGCTGGTGAAGTACGTAACCTAGCCCAGCGCTCATCAAATGCAGCAAAAGAGATCAAAGATCTGATCAGAGACAGCCAATCTAAAGTTGAAGAAGGCACCGACTTAGTAAACCGCTCTGGCGACACCTTAAGTGAAATCGTTGAAGCCACCAGCAAAGTACGCGTCATGATGGCTGAGATTGCCCAATCAGCAAGACATCAATCAGAAAGCATTATGCAGATTAATACTGCGATTACTCAAATGGATCAGATGACCCAGCAAAATGCAGCACTGGTTGAGGAAGCAGCCGCAGCTGGTGAAGCCATGGCGGAACAAGCACAAGTGATGAACCGAACGGTAGAATTTTTCTCCTTAACTGAACGCAATGCTTCAACTCCAGCTTTAGAGCAAACCTATCTACCCGATGAACGTTACTTGCCAAATTTGGCTTAATGATTAACGATCATTAAAGGGCTGCTTTTGCAGCCTTTTCCATACTCAATTTGAAACATTTAGAAATACTTTTTTCATATTGCTAGCAAACAGTTAGGCGTACAATAACCTCAAGTTGTGCAAGGTTATAACGACCTGAACATCATGTACGTAAATCTGATATTTACAAAGGATTGTGCTCAGCTCTTTATAACTTTTTAAAGGGCACAACTATGATTAACACGCATCCCAATATTGTCATCATCGGTGGCGGCGCTGGTGGCCTAGAACTGGCAAGTAAATTAGGGAATAAACTTGGGAAGTCTCGTCGCGCAAATATAACTTTAATCGATAAGAACCGAACACATATCTGGAAACCGCTCTTACATGAAGTGGCGACAGGCTCACTCGACACAAGCTTAGATGGTGTCGTTTATTCTGCCCATGCGGCTCGGCATGGATTTCAGTTTATTCTGGGTGAGTTCATCAATTTAGACGCTGAAAAACAAGCAATATACCTAAAAGAGCAATATGATTCAGACGGTGAATTAATTTTGCCACAACGTACCGTTCACTATGATGAGTTAATCATCGCCATTGGAAGTGTCAGCAATGACTTTAATACGCCTGGTGTCAGTAAACATTGTTATTTCTTAGACTCTCACCAGCAAGCCGAGCGCTTTCAACATGCGCTACTTAACTGCTTCACGCGTGTACATCAAGCTGCAAGCCAATTACCTGAAGAACAAAATCGTCTTTCAATCGCCATTGTCGGTGGTGGGGCAACCGGTGTTGAACTCAGCGCCGAACTTGTTCATGTCGCTCAACTTCTAAAACACTATGGTATGAGTGCGTTTACCAGCACCAAGCTCACCATTCATTTAATTGAAGCCGGGCCAACTATACTACCTGCCCTACCGACTCGAATAAGTAACTCTGCGCGAGACGAGTTGCGTCATTTGGGTGTAAATATCTTAGAAGGCACCAAAGTGAGCAAAGCAACTTCTGAGGGCTTTATCACCGACGACAATACCTTGATCCAAGCCGATTTAATGCTTTGGGCGGCGGGTGTAAAAGTGGCTGACTTTATTAAAAACCTCGACTGCTTTGAGTTCACTCGCAACAATCAAATTAAAGTAGACGAATATTTACAGGCAAAAGGCACTTCACACATCCATGTATTGGGTGATGCTTGTGCCTGCGAGCAAGAAGATGGCACTTTCGTGCCACCTCGCGCGCAAGCTGCACATCAGATGGCGAGTAATGTCGCGCACAATATTTTAGCCAAATTCACAGGCAAAGCGCCAAAACCTTTTGTTTATAAAGATCACGGTTCACTGGTGAACCTTTCTCGCTTCAGTGCAGTAGGAAGCTTAATGGGCAACCTGACTAATAACACCATGTTTATCGAAGGTAATCTAGCGCGAGTGATGTATTTATCGCTTTATCGTATGCATCAAAACGCCATTCACGGCCCAATTAAAACCACGGCTTTGTGGTTATCAGAAAAGTTACTGCGCAGCGTGCGCCCTAAGATGAAATTGCATTAAATCTATAATCAGCCTGAACATTTAGTAAAGTTCAGGCTGCTATTTTTTCACTTCTTTTTACTGTCCTTCAGCCAGTGCTAGCACTTCATTCAATGCCGAAACAGAAAACCCTCTGTCGTAGAAGTAGATAATTTTGCCGTTTTTATCGAGTAGCATCACTCTGGCGTTATTCGGGTTTTCATTACCTGTAAACGCTTGGATTTTTTCACCGTCTTCATAAATGGTGATCACCCCACCCCATAGCTCTTTAGGAATTCCACGACGCATGCCCTCATCGATTTGCGTGCTAAACATTCTAGGGAACATGCCAGCAATGGTGGGTAACTCATACGCTTTAATATCAGCGCCTTTCATATCCAAGCCAATCAACCAACGGTCAATGTCGAACTGACTGTCCTGCTTGTAGCCAACCAAAAATAGTGCAACTTCACCTTTAACGAAATCAGGTAGGTTAATACGCTGCTTTTCTAGGCTTCCACCTGAAACACTAGGAAAAGCTTTTCCCGTCACATCTTGGTTTGGGTATTGGGCTGCACAGCCCGTTAATAAAAACAATACAAATATAAGTAAAAGTTGTTTCATCAATTTATTATTCCTTTTTGGTTTTACTGAAATTGCTTGGCAATGACATCCAGCTTTTTCAAAAATTCTTCTTTTAATTTACTGTGCTCGTATTCAAGGTCATATTTGTTATGAAACCCAAAACGGAGCAGCACCCCATTACCCTGCAAATAGATGGTATAGCCATCAATGTCAGAGAACGCCGTGATCCCTTCTAAATGCTTGCCCTGTTCGTATGGCTCACCATGTTGTTGAATATGCTCATATACACGCAAAATATGTTTTGACTCTAAATTATTCTTCATATGCCGACCTTATTGCATTCATCACTTATTTTTACGTCTTACACTGCCATTAAGTTTAGTCTGATTTTGCTTTCACATTGTTTTCACACCTGACTTGCGACCATCAAGTAAAATTAAGGAGCAAAGCCATGCGAACTATCTTTCAACTTTTACTACTTATTTGGTTGTTATTTTTAAGCAATCAAACCAATGCAACACAATTTGAAGCGTCACACTTAAAGTCTGTCGTTCAGAATGCGATCCAGCGAATTAAAGACGTCGACAAAACAAAGTGGGCATTTGAGCTACACAGCATTGAGAACGAAGAAGGAGAAGTCACAGACTATACGGCAGCATTTAACGGTGCGCTTCCCGAGGGACAAAAGTGGCAACTGCTCACGAAAGACAAAAAACCTGCGACCGACAAACAAAAGCGCGCTTTTATAAAACAACGCAATAAAGACAAGAAAACCTTCAGTGTTAAACTTGATCAGCTTATTACTATAGATTCATTACAGTTACTCGATTCTACAAACGAGGCGATTACGGCAAGTTTTGATGTCAACATCCCAAAACTCGGGGATGACGCCATTGGTAAGCTAAAAGGCACATTAGTCGTCTCGCCAAAAAATCACTTACTTAAGCAAATTACCATCACGAATTTAGCTGAGTTCAGCCCTATGGCCATGACAAACATAGAAAAATTTAAGATGGTTTTAACCTTTACCGAAGTGTCGGGGCAAGTACTACCTATAAATGCAGAAATGACGATGCGCGGCACCTTTGCCGGCTTCATGGAACTCAATGAAACCTCAAAAGATAGTTATATCAAATATAAACTTTTAGAATGACGACGAACTTGTAATACAAATGTATAAAGAATAGATTTGTTTTAATAGAATCAATTATTTAACATATCTACCTAGTTTAAAAAAAGGAAACACACGCATGATGCAAAAAAAGTCAAAAGTAGGTAGTACCATTGGCTCTATTATAGCTTTAGGAGTTTTTCTATTGTTTGCCGCAACCTCGTGTACAAATCCAAGTACACCCGCGGGCCATGAAGGTTATGTATACGAGCAACCAAGATTTTTTGGTTCTGGCGGATATCAAGGCAGCTTGATTGGACCCAGTAACTACGGCTTTTCTTTGCTGAGAAATAAAGTACTGAATGTCGATATGAGGCCAAATACATACACTGAACGCTTTAATATTTTGGCAAATGATGACCTTAATATTAGCTTCGACTTTCATGTTGTTATTTCAATAAAATCTGGCGCAGTTAAAGATGTTGTAGAAAGTTTTGGAAGTGACAATTGGTATGAAAGGTATGTCAAAGAAACTTTCAGAACTTTTGTACGCGATGCTGTACAACAATACGACAGCAGAGAGCTTAAGGCTAAACGCGAACAAATAGCGCAACGAGTGACATCTAAATTAAAAGCTTATTTGGATAACACCCCATTTGACGTGAAACAAGTAGTTATTGGCAATATTAATTACCCTGAGATTGTTGCCAATGCCGTTGAGAAAAAGTTAGCAGCACAACAGTTATTGGCCGAGAAAGAAACCCAAAAAGCAATAGCGCAAAAAGATGCTGAAATTAGAATTGAAGAAGCAAAAGGTATTGCTGAAGCACAAAAAATAATTAACGCAACTTTAACGCCTAATTACCTACAATTAGAAGCTATAAACGCACAGTTAAAAATGGCTGAATCACCAAATCATTCAACCGTTTATATTCCTGTTGGCACAAATGGCATTCCACTTGTTAAAGGTACTCAATAGTTCTAAATTAGAGTTTAACCTTGCCTATAACTACCCGGTGGTTGACCAAACCACTGGGTAAACGCTCTGATAAATGAGTTAGTCTCTTGATACCCCAATAAAAAAGCTATTTCGCCTAAAGATAATTTAGATTCATGTAGGTAATGGCTCGCCAACTCTGCTCGAACTGATTGTAAAAGGTCATTAAAATTACTTTTCTCAGCGCTTAATTTACGTTGCAGTGTGCGTTTGCTCATGGCCAGCTTTTCAGCAACATATTCAATTGCACTATGCCCTGCTGGTAATGCCTCTAACAATACTGCGGTGACTCTTTCAGCCATAGTCGCTGTCGCATCTAACTCATTTAATTTTTGTTGCAGCTCATCAGCAAAAAATGCCCACATTGGCGCATTAGCAGTTAAAAAGGGTCTATTTGTATCCTCATGACTAAAATGTATTTGCACTGATGGGCCCTGAGTTAACTTACACCCAAAGTAAGCTTGGTACTCAGCTAAGTTCTCGGGTAACTCGGGCAATTGAACAAACAAAGGCTCTATGAAATGGCGAGTTGTTAAACGTGCAAGTTGAGTAAAAAACACCAATTCTAATAAACCGACGCTTTTTGGTAATGAACTTGGATAGCCATAACAACTTACCGTCAATCCAGTCCATTTTGCTGTCTCTTTAATATCCATCATCATTGGGCCAATGAGTGGCTTGTACTGCTGTAAACGCTTTAGAGCAGTATTCAGATTAGGGCTGCAAACCGCTGCAAAAAGAGGCGCATCAAAAGCTTCAACCGATAAATGTTCAGCCAGTAATAACGGCAGACTTCTCTCTCCTGCCGCCAGCTCAATACCGTGCCATAGATTAAAATACCCTTCAACGGATAAGGTTGCATTTGGGCGAGTAAATAGATCTGCGGGCAATTTCGCCAAAGCCAACACCATGCTCGGTTCGAGCTGCATATCTTTGAGTAAAACCTGCCAAGTAGGAGAAATAGTAAATTGCTTTGCCCGCTTCATACAAGCCTCTTTATGCTGTTTTTTCCATGGATTGACGAGATAACTTTAATACCAATTTTCGAGGTAAAAACGGGATCACCCAATTTAATAAAAACTTCAATCCAGCCTCATTAAAAGCCAGTAAGTCGCCGCGATGCATCGCATTATAGCCACATTCAGCAACTGAACGTGCCGATCTTGCGTTATTAAATACTTCAACACCATCTAAATTACCTGCCGATGCAAATTCAGTCGCCACAGGTCCAGGGCAAAGTGCTGTTACTGTAATGTTATGCTCAGCTAACTCTTGCGCAATCGCCTGTGAGAAAGATGTCACGAATGCTTTAGTTGCATAATATACCGCTTGCAACGGACCAGGAATAAATGAAGCTGTAGACGACACATTCAAGATTTTACCTTGCTTTCGGCGGATCATACCTTGAGTGAAATAATGAGTGAGTTCTACCAATGCATTCATATTCACTTGCATCATAGCTTGATCAGCATGTAATGCACGTTCTGCAAATTTTCCATGACCGCCAAAGCCGGCATTATTAATCAGTGTATCAACCTCAATGCCTAGCTGCTGAGTTTGGTTGAAAATATGCTCTGCCGCATTCTGCTCAGACAAATCCGCTGGTAAGACAGTGACTTGCACTTTATGTTCATTGCGTAATTGTTCGGCCAGCTGTTCAAGTTTATCAGCCGAACGTGCCACTAAAACAAGATCACCGCCTTTTTCTGCGTGAAGCTTTGCTAGCTCCAACCCAATACCACTCGAAGCGCCTGTGATTAGCGCTGTGTTATGCATATTCGCCATTATATTTCTCCTACCAGATCTATGTACTTTGTTGATAGGGTTAGTTTAGGCAATCATAACGCGCCACACACTAGCGAATAATGACAACCCACTATCAGATAATGCCAAGCAAGAAAAAAGGCAGCCTAGTGAGATAGACTGCTTTGATACCAATCCTTATTAATACTTAATCATTTTGAGGGACTCATTAATAGAATTGGTATTGTATTGAGGACAACTTGTAAAAACTTTTATGCCTATAATGTGTTTCAAAGGTTCAGCAACATGAGCAATTTCGTTTATGCTTTTCCATCTTACCCACCCCAGGGTTAAAGCGGTTGGTCGGGTCTAATGAACGATAAAATGCTTTTACATCTTCTTCTGCTTCATAAAGATGACCGACATTGTGCTCAGCCGGGTACTTAGCACCTCGAGAATCAAGTAGTGCCAACATTTGCGCTTTCACTTTCTTAGCATCCGCACCTTTTTTCAGCACATAGTCTTGATGAAATACATGGCAGAAGAAATGCCCATAATAAAGGCGCTTATCGACCTGACAGGCAATGTCTTCTGGCAACTGCTCAACCCAGTCAAAGTCATTTCTACGTAGGGCAATATCGAGCGCTAAAATGTCTCCAACTTTATCTTCATGCAATGCTTGATAACGAATAGCAGCACCTGCCGCTGCAAAACGTTGTAAATATGCCTTACTGGCTTCATCGGGCGTACATTCAAAATACCCCCCCGCTTGCGGGTTTTGAGTAAAGTATGACTTTAGAAATTGTTTGGCTTCGGCAATACCACCATCACTCATTTTTAAGATTAAGTGATGCTCATAATTATCTCTAAATTCGAGCATGCGCTTAGGTAAATGCTGTGGGAATAAGTAGCTTGCCAACTGCATCACCTTGTCGGTGAAATTGCTTGGCATAAAGCGCCACTTTTTAAAAGTCGCATCTAACCGCCCTTTTAAGGCAAACAACTTAGGTAATCTATCGGTGCCTAAATGCTGAATGCTTAAAAAAGTATCTTTGCCATATTTTTCTGCAATATCGAAGATTTCGCGGTGCAGGTATTCCCCCACCTCTGGCAAATTTTGAAATTCAGATAATATGTGACGTCGTAAATCGCTTAAAGTTTTAGGGTCATTAGTACCAATATAGAATGTCTGTTCTTGATTTGGTACTTCAAAGGTATCTAGACGTACAGCAAATACAGCTATTTTACCTGCACAACCACTGGCCTCATAAAGTTTTGAGGTATCGGCATTAAAACGACTCGGCGTATCAGCATCTACATCGCGTAATAAGCCTTCATAATCGGTCGCACTGGCTGATTTACCGGTGACCAAGTTGTTGTGAGCGAAGTTACCCGACATCAAGTTCTTTAAGATCTCTTCTGGCGTTTCACCCAATTCAATGCCTAAGTGATTCACTAAATGCAATTGGCCTTTTTCATCTACGCGGGCAAAGAGTGACAACTCAGTATAAGCTGGCCCACGCTTTACCAATGCGCCACCTGAGTTGTTTGCCACCCCGCCAACAATCGATGCCCCTAAACAGGAAGAGCCTATCACCGAGTGTGGCGCTCTTGCCAAAGGCTTCAAGGTTTTTTCTAACTTATGCAACGTAGTGCCGGGAAAGCTCAACACTTGTTTACCCTGCTCTAGCACCACTAAGTCATCCATTGCCAAAGTGTTAAAGATCACGATGTCTCTATCATAGCCGTCACTCGAAGGCGTTGATCCTTCGGTTAAACCGGTATTCGCCGCTTGCATTATCATTATGCAGTCAGCTTCGACACAGAGTTCTAGCGCGTGCCAAAATGCCAATAAGTTTTGCGGAAATAGAACAGCCAGCGCACTACCGCCACCCGAGCGCCAGCCCGTTCTATAGTGCTCGGTTTTATTTGCTTGAGTTTGTATATTCTCGCTGCCTAACACTTTGCTCAAAGCGGCCAATAGCTGCTGGTTGTTCATATTCTTCTCCATTTTAATGACTTAACGGTCCTGCAATATTCAAAACATATAAGGCAGTCATCACTAAGGCGCCTGACGCCAAAACATAATATAAGGTTGGCACGATTGTGCGTCTGAGTGTGGCCCCTTCTTGACCCAATAAGCCAACTGTTGCACTTGCCGCGACCACGTTATGAATGGCAATCATGTTACCTGCCGCAGCCCCCACAGCTTGTGCTGCTATAATTAATGCAGGCGATAACCCTAAACTCATTGCCGCTTCAAACTGAAATTGGCTAAACATCATATTTGATACGGTATTAGAGCCCGCAATAAAGGCACCTAGTGCACCAATAGTTGGGCTTACAAGGGGAAAAGCCTCACCAAACCAAGTGGCAAACATCTGGGCACTGGCCATTGGCATACTAGGTAAATCGGATAGGTTCACACCTGAATTAATAAATAGACGAACCATTGGCACAGTAAACATTAAAACAAAGCCAGCACTGATCACGGTTTTAGTCGATTCACCAAATGCATTTCGTACGATTTGACCTTTTTGACCCGACTGACCTTGTAAAATGAGCGCAACCAAAGCAGCAATCACCATTAATCCACCTGGCAAATATAAAGGGGCAAAAGAAGCGCTTACCCCAGTTTCACCGAGAATATTACTGAAGCTGATACTCAAACCAGTTAAAAGCCCTTTAAATTCTGTAAATACACGAGAACAAACTAATAAAGCCGCAACGATTAAGTAAGGCACCCAAGCCACGACAATAGACATTGAACGACTACCGCTGATGTTTTCAGCTTTAATCTCTAGGTTGCCTAACCACTGTTTAGGCCAAGTCTCTTTATTCGCAAAATCCCATTGTGTTTTCGGCACTAAAACTCCTTTTTTCGCGGCGGTAACAACAATGGCAATACTCACTAAACCGCCAAGGAGCGATGGAAATTCAGGACCGAGAAAAACCCCAGTTAATGCATAAGGAACGGTGAAGGCTAAACCTGCAAAAATAGCAAACGGTAACACCTCAAGACCTTCTTTCCAGCTTTTGTTTTTTCCAAAAAAACGTGTCAGCATCATCACCATAAATAGTGGCATCACAGTGCCCACAATGGCATGAATAATTGAAACATTGGTGGTAATGAGCTGCAGATATTGCTCCCACGTCCAGCCTTGAGTCGCAAGCTGTTCAGAAATTGCTGTGGTATCTAACCCTTTATTTACACCGATGATAATAGGTGTGCCCACAGCACCAAAAGAGACTGGCGTACTTTGGATCATCATGCCCATTAACACTGCTGCTAAAGCTGGAAAGCCGATTGCAACCAATAATGGCGCGGCAATTGCCGCTGGCGTACCAAAGCCTGAGGCGCCTTCTATAAACGTGCCGAAGCACCATGCAATCACAATGGCTTGAACACGTCGGTCTGGCGAGACGTGCATAAAGCCTTCACGGATGACGCCAATGGCCCCAGTATGCTTTAGCATATTCAATAAAAAAATTGCGCCAAAAACTATCCACAAGATAGAGAAGGTGATCCCTAAGCCTTGTAGAATTGACGCTAACACGCGATTAGTTGACATATCCCATACAAAGAGCGCCAGTGCGGCAGTCGTTGCTAGCACCACAGGCATGGCTTTTTTCGCAGGCCAACTCAGGCCCACCAGCAGCAGAGCTGCTAATGCAATTGGCAATAAAGCCAATGCACCTAGTGTTAATTCGTTCATATTACTTTCTCTTGTTGTCTAGTTTTTATTGTTTTACTTACCCACAACGTGCTTATTTGTGATTTATATAATTATTTGTACTTAACCAAGGCTCAGGTTAATTAAGCATCGAGTAAACAAAATTTATAGAAATGTACAACTCTGTTAACTATTAATATATATTCATTAAAGAGAATGTTTTTTTCCTTTTTTGACATAATCAATATTGTTGAAAGAGGCTGTTAGGTGTATTTATGGTTAAATCTGATGATATTTTCTTGTTTGTTCAAGTCGTTGATGAAGGCTCGTTTTCTAAACTCGCTGAAAAACTTGAGATGACCAATTCTGTGGTAAGCAAACGGATCAGCCGTTTAGAAAAAGCCTTAAATGTACAATTATTGTATCGTACAACGCGCAAACTCAGCTTAACCGATGCAGGACAAGCCCTCTACGGTAAAGCGCGCTTGGCCAAACAAGCATTGCAAGATGCACAAGATACAGTGACAGGTTATGGTGATGCTGTACGCGGTAAAATTCGCGTGACCGTGCCATCTGTCTCAGCCAATCTATTACTGAGTAAAGCCATTGCTGAGTTTTGCCAACTCTACCCTGATGTTGAGGTTGAACTTCATGTCAGCAATCGATTGGTCAATATTCTTGATGAAGGCTTTGATTTAGCAATCAGAACTGCTTTTCTTGAAGACTCTTCTTTGGTGGCGAGAAGGCTAATTGATTCACAGTGGATTGTATGTGCCAGCCCAAGTTACTTAAATCAGCATGGTATTCCTCATAAACCCAATGACCTACTGAATCATGAATGTTTGATTTACAAATATGAAGGTGTCGGCCCTGACAACTGGCTCTTCCAACAAGATGGTGTAGAGGCAAACGTGCAAGTACAAGGTCGCTTTTATACCAATAGCCTTGCGGCCATTCGCGATGCAGCCGCAACCAATTTTGGTATTGCTTATTTACCTCGCGCACTGGTTCATGATGATTTAATGTCAGGCAGATTAGTATCTTTGCTAGCTGATTACACAGCAAAGGAGCTTGGGGTCTATGCGGTTTATCCAAAATCGCGACAGCCAGATAAAAAGCTTAATCTACTCGTAGAGCATCTTCGTGACGCGTATTTAGCAAAAAAAGAGTATCTTTATTAAATGAAGATACTCTTTTTACTTTAAACAAATTTATAGAACTTTTTGCTTAAAAATCGCGCTCAGAAATTGTCCTGAGAACATTTAATTAAAACCTTTAGTTAAAATTTTAGCTTGGCGCTGAATTGTAAGTAATTTGAATCAATGCTCTGCATGCCTTCATCGTCAACACTAAAGTTACCAAGCTCAACCCCTAAATCTAAATATTCGTTGTAGCTGGTGATCAAGTTCGCACCAAAATGACTGCGCTTGCGCTCAAGCACATCTGTTGAAGCACTGCCGTAAAACACCGATGAACGTAATTTTGGTGTCCAAAAGTGTCTATATGCAATCGCATAGGCCACCGTACTTTCAACTTCGGCTGTTTGCTTACCCTCTGCGGTGACTATGTCAGGAGTAATGCCCGCTGCAACATAGCGCCCAGCGTCCCCACTGGTTACCTGAAAACGTAGATCGTCTTTGCCAATGGTGTTAATTTTGGCCGCGATATTAAATGCAGTCGCCGTTTTATCTAAACCGCCTTGATCAACTTGGCGTAACAGGCCAGCCACAGATACCATGCCCCAATCCGCTTTGTGGTTATAACGGGCAATAAAATCTGGTAGCGATTCATCTTTATCTGCCTGAGCACCCGTCACGCCCACCCCACTGACACTGCTGCCGATATCTCCGTCACCATTGGTCTCTGGGTTTTCAATCGCAAACTGCCACGCACCATGGGTGTACCTCAGTTGAGTTTGACGAATAAAGACCTCACCAGCATGTGGGCCACCAAAATCAAGTGACTCTGGCAGTGCGTGTAGTGGCATAAAGGTGGTCCAGTTTTGACCCGCCATCCAGTTCTTATACTGAATATATAAATGTCTTAAGCGTGGATTTGATGAGTTACTAACCACTTCATTACCACCGCCGCCATAGAAATCCATCTCAACAAAGCCTTTAATGTCGCCATGCTGCACAGTTAAATTCACTCGAGACTCTTTAACATTAAATGCCGTATGCGAGGTATCTTGTGCGGCACCTCCAGGAAAGTTTGCTAACCAATAATCTTGGTAAGCCACATCACCAGAGACATGACGAATATCGACCTTGCCGTAACCGCCAATTGCCACCTTAGTTTGTTTTTCACCCTGTTTAACGTTCAGTATTTCTACAGCTTGCGCTTGTGATGCGAGGCTCAGTGCACATGCACCTAACCCTAAAACGACTTTATTTGATAGCTGTTTCACCACGCACTCCTCAGTTTAGGTTTATTGTTATGGATGAAAATTTACGGGTAGCTAACCTTTCGATAAATGGACATAAAGCCAAAGACTTTTTCCAAAAAGTACAAAATACTAAAATCCCTTGATGAGCTGATTTAGCAAGTTATTAACATTAAACTGAGCATTTATCGAAGATTAAGTCAGCGTCACGCGCTCTGTTCAGCTGTTTGTTAAACCATTTAACATGGTTAGGTTGCCAATTTGGCAAAAATGCTTTTCTATTATTGCTATTAACGCTTTGTAGTTTTCAGCCATACACTTCGCAAAACACAGCAGTACTCATACTTCTGATAACACTTAGGACACCTGTTATGCGCCTTAATCAATGCTACAACTTTCAAGACTTTAGAAAACTGGCAAAGCAACGCTTGCCCGGCCCGATCTTTAATTACATCGATGGTGGCGCTGACGATGAGACTACTTATCGTCGCAATACAGAGGCGTTCGAAGGTTGTGATTTACTACCGAGCGTACTGACGGGGGTCGAAGATATTGATTTATCTGTCACTGTCATGGGCCAAAAGCTCGACATGCCAGTGTATTGCTCACCCACCGCATTACAAAGACTGTTTCATCATCAAGGTGAGCGCGCAACTGCGGGTGCCGCTGAGAAATACGGCACCATGTTTGGCGTGTCTTCTCTTGGCACTGTCAGTTTAGAAGAGATTGCCCAGCAAACCTCGACGCCTCAAGTTTATCAATTTTACTTTCATAAAGACCGAGGGTTAAACCGCGCTATGATGGAGCGTGCCAAGGCGGCGGGTGTACAAGTGATGATGCTAACTGTTGATTCAATCACAGGTGGCAACCGTGAACGGGATTTGCGCACGGGGTTTTCAATTCCGTTTCGTTTAACACTCGCGGGCCTGATCCAGTTCGCCATTAAACCAATGTGGGGGCTGAACTACGTATTCCACGAAAAATTTAGCCTGCCGCAGCTTGATGCACACATAAATATGGGGAGCAGCACCAGCTCAATTGGTGACTACTTCACAAATATGCTCGACCCAACCATGAACTGGGACGACGTCGCCGAAATGGTAAAGTTTTGGGATGGTCAGTTCTGCCTAAAAGGCATTATGACCGTTGAAGATGCCAAACGTGCTGTTGATATTGGTTGCACGGGGATTGTGATCTCCAATCATGGTGGTCGACAACTGGATGGCGCTCGTAGCTCATTCGATCAGTTAGCTGAAATCGTCGATGCCGTCGGTGATAAAATTGATGTGCTATTCGACAGCGGCATTCAACGGGGTACTCATGTTTTAAAAGCGCTTTCACTGGGCGCAAAAGCTGTGGGCATTGGTCGTATGTATTTATACCCGCTCGCTGCTGCGGGTCAGCCAGGTGTCGAGCGTGCACTCGGCCTCATGCAAGAAGAGCTCATTAGAGATATGCGCCTAATGGGATGCAAATCTATCTCAGAGCTTTCCCGCAAAAATTTAAGATTTAGGTAGTTTCAAAAATTCATAACACGTTGTCATACTTGCATTATGAAACTCAAGCCAACCTTTTAGGTTGGCTTTTTTGTGCTTCAAAATATAAGCAAAAATATGTGAATTAGCACAAAAACTTAATAATCGACTTTCTTTAGTGTATTCAAAATCAAAATAAGTATAATGTATACAAAATTCACATTAAGCATTTGGATACTTGAAACAATGAAAGCAAAAATAATAACTGTGGTCCTATCGCTTGCCGTGCTTGCAGGTTGTCAAACCACTGAGCAACCAGCTGCTGTCGTAGATTATAGTAAAGTAAAGCTGGCATATGGCAATGTCGTTAAAGAAGGTGAAGTCTATATTCCAGCTTGGAAACGCAATGAAGCGAAGATCAACCAAGTGCTTGCAAATCAGCATTACTGCGCTGATAACTTGGTCTTACGTTTCCAAGCCATGTCGCAGCAAAATATCGAAGATTCTTGTAAATTACTGCTAGAAACAGAAAAGCGTTTTCACACTCTATTCAATACGCGTGGTAAGCCACTATTACACGACAACAATGATGTGTTACGCGCCAATATTTACGCAAGTCGTGAAGATTACGTAAAGTATGTCACCGATCATTTTGACGTACCCTCTAACAATGGCGGCATGTACCTCGAAGGTTTACCACATTTAGAAGACAACAGTGCCGAGTATGTGGCTTATTTGAAAAAGGGCACGGTGTGGAACTTAAACCATGAGTTTGTGCACTATTTAGATGGTCGTTTTAATACTTATGGTGATTACTGTGCACCGCCTCATGATAATCACTATGGTCCAGAATATTGTCCAGAGCCCGCTGCTGAGCCTCCTTATTTAATTTGGTGGGGAGAAGGACTAGGTGAATATGTTGCCCATATGAACAATAACCCGCGAGCACTTGCGTTGGCTGGCGAGAAAACCTATCAACTGAGCGAATTGTTTTATAATAACAGTGCCAACTGGAATACCGATCGTATCTACCGTTGGGGCTACTTAGCAGTACGCTATATGATGGAAAAGCAACGCGATAAAGTCGAAGAGATGCTATTTCATGTGCGTCGCGGTGACTATCCACGCTATCAAAAAATCGTAAAGAATTGGGGTACCAGCATGGACGCTGACTTTCATGCTTGGTTAGATACGGTCGCAACCAAATAAACTAACGCATTACTTTGCAAAAACTTGGTTAACATCTTTTGATCCAAGTAACACTTTTAAGTGTCGATTCAATAAGGTGCAGTATGCCTAGGTTTCAACCTCTGCACCTTATTTTTTATAAAAAACAGAAGCTTATAGCCTAACCCTCTCATTGATTGTTTACATTTTGTCACACTCCAAATTCTCACCATTCTTTCACCAAACATGCAAAAGTGAGATAATTTATTCAATAAAAACAAAATGTAAGATAAGTAATGAAAAAATATCTACTCACTCCTCTTGCGGCAGCATTAACACTTACTTTAACAGCGTGTGGCGGCGGTTCATCTGGTGAAGACACTACTGAAAAAGGCCCCGGTTCAGGTGGTGGCGTAACTACACCACTTCAAAAGATATCATTGGAGGCCTACACATACTCTTGCCAAACCGAGACACCTTATTCAACCGATATTGTTTTCCACAACGAAGCAGGTAAACCTGTAGGCACAGCCAAAACCAATGCTGAAGGCGTGTTTTCAGGTGAAGTACCAAAAGACACGAAACACGTTTCAGTATTAGGTGATGAAGTTGAGTATGATGACGGCGAGTATAAAAAAATTCGCACCGTTTTAGATATAGAAAACAGAACCAACCTTGGTAAGTTTTATTTTAATCAGTTCAAATCTGATTGCGGTTGTGAAACTTATACGCTAGACACAAGTGAACTAACGTATATGGAAACAGGCTACTCACTTTATGCAGGTTATTTTAGCTCGGTTACTGACACTGTAAGGGTATGTACTGATGAAGACATTTACTTCTCCGTTGTCGCAAACGATTCAAATGAAGCCAAGGCTACTATCATGGCTTTGCCAACAGATACAAAAACAATCAAGCTTACTGATGCTGACTTTGCCGACCAAGGTGTCTGGGTAGACCATCAAGTCAGCGCAGGAACTGAGTACATTACGACTGCTGGATATTTCGAAGAAATACACGCGTTTAAATTCTATCAACATAGACAAGTCGAACAACTTACACCTGTATTTATTTTTCCGACATTAACAGAACATAACTTTTACAGACAATACTTTGACGAGGATAGCTATGTGGGCGATGTAAACGTTCGCATGAGAAGCCAAGCACGAAGTAGAATAAAAAATGATGGCTCACTTGAACTTACAGAATTACCCATCATATCTGCAGGCCTAAGTGCTGATATTGTGGCCTTTGCTAATGCCAGCGACTTGAGTTACGACTTTACCTCTGTTGATGATCGCCTAACAAATACCGAAATTGATTTTAGCTTCTTAGTTGATGATGCAGCTGAGACACGATTTGATATGAATATCAGAGGCTATATCAGTGGTAAAGTACCAGATTTATCATTTGGCTCTGTATTCCCAGAACCTGAAGGAAACGCGACTCTTGAGCAACTTGATATCTTTTTATATGGTTATGCTGGCAACCCTACAGATAAGAAAAGTGTAGATGGTTTACTTGAAGAAATAGCCCAAGGTAAGCACCTTACAAAAGATAAATTTAGTAATTACGTATATATAGATTTAGATGCATCACTAAACTAAGCATTAAATAAAGGCCACATTCGTGGCCTTTTACTTCTCTCCTTTCAAGTAATACACTGATCAGCGCTTTTATTCTTCAAACAACAATAAATCATGAGCAAATATTACGACCCTATTAGCGCACAAGACTGCCAAAACCAAGCCTTCGCCCCAAGTTATTGGGCCAGTACCCAATCATTGCCTGAATTACTGCCAGCTATCACATCTGACACAAATTGCGATGTCGTTATCATTGGCGGCGGTTTTAGCGGTTTGCTTAGTGCCTATTACTTAGCAACTGAGCATCAGCAAGAGTGCATTGTGCTTGAAGCAAATCAAGTCGGCTTTGGTGCCAGTGCGCGCAATGCGGGGTTTGTGCTAAAAGGCTCGGGACGTTTGAGCTACCCGCAAATGGCGGATAAATGGGGCATGGATGTTTGCCAAGGCATTTATGGCGAATTTACAGAAGCAGTGCAACGGGTTGAAGATCTCATTAAAAGCCAACAGATAGCCTGTGACCCGCAACCCAAAGGCTATCTAAAAATAGCGCATAATCAGCAGGCCTTTGCAGGTCTTAAAGCACAAGCTGAATACTTACAAAAACATCTCTCCAGTGATGCTGAATTTTTGTCAGTAGAAGAGTTAAAAGCTGGCTATATGCACAACAAACAAGCCTATGGCGCCATGCGTTTGCCCGATGGGTTTGGTATTCATCCACTTAAATTAGTGCTGGGTTATAAAAAAATGGCCATGGAGGCAGGCGTTAAAATATTTGAGCACACACTGGCAAGCGATATTAACGACACAGGTAGCCATGTGACCCTTAAAGCTAATGGCTTTAATATCAAAACCAATAAATTGGTGATATCAGGGAATGCTTATAATAGTAAGGTGACTTCGCCAGTTATTAACAATCGTTATCTGCCGATCCTAAGTAGCATAATGGTGACAAAACCGCTCGCCCAAGCGCAACTTCAAAGCGCTGGGTTAAAAACCCGCCAAGTGACGATGGATACGCGCACGCTAAAGTATTATTACCGTTTATTGCCTGATAATCGCTTGTTATTTGGTGGCCGTGGCGCAATCTTTGCAAAAGATCAAAATAAACCAACCTACTTAAACAACCTAAAGAAAGGCCTCGCTGATTGCTTCCCAACCCTCAGCAATGTCTGTCACGACTATTATTGGCATGGTTATATTGCCGCTGCGCTAGATGATATGCCCCACGTCACAGTGCAAGGAAACATTGGTTACACCCTAGGTTATTGCGGAGCAGGCGTCTCTTTTAGCGCACAAGCTGCATACAGGTTGGCGCAACAAATTGCGGGAGTCACAGTGCCAAATTTACCTTTATACCAAACGCCCTTACCTTATTTACCATTTCCTAGCTTCAGACGCTTTGGCCAATGGGGCTATTATCAATATGCACAACTTAAAGATAAACTTGGCTAAATATAATCTACACTAAGTGTCTATCATTACTTTTCAAAAGACTGACACTTTGTGCACATTTACTGCACAATTGAGTTCTAAAGTTAAATCACAATCCAATCGAAACTTGACCAATAGGAGTGAGTGTGATGAAACAAGTAAACTTCATAGCGCCTGCACATCTATTAATACTCTCAACTACTTTCACACTTTTTGGTTGTGGTAGCTCTGACAGTAATACTGATAGCGAAATCATCGCAGAAACCCACTCAACCAGTGACTCTAACAGTACAGCAGACTCAGATAACAACGCTTCTTCTGATACCGACACTGATACTAATACTGATACTAATACTGATACTGATACTGATACTGATACTGATACTGATACTGATACTGATACTGATACTGATACTGATACTGATACTGATACTGATACTGATACCGACAATAATCCGCCTGTAATTGATGGGTCAACCGATGGCGTGTTATGTGATTATTATTACAACGAGTACAATAGCTCAGATTCAGTCCAAGCCACCAGTAACGCCCAGTGGTCATGCAACGGAAGCAGTCGCTTACTAACTGCCAATGGCTTACCAGACCATATGACCGGACAATTTCCAAATGCAAATAACCCGAATGAAATCAGCGAGCAAAACGTTTCTATAGCTTATACGCTCACTCCCAATGAAAGTACAACAGCAAGTACTTTAGGAGGACCCCGAGGTGCAACTGGCTATGTTTTAAATGGCGTAAAGATTGATGCCAATACTGCTGGCACCTGTGATGATTCTGGTAATAACTGCAGCCTAATTGGCAATGAAGGTAATTGGCATATTGAAGCTTTAGGACAAACCAGTTTTAACTTCGGCACTGACGACAATAACGCTCATGTTCAGCCTAGTGGAGCCTATCATTATCATGGTATGCCAGAGGGGTTTATAACATTGAGGGGTGGTAATAACACCACAATGACCTTAATTGGTTGGGCGGCCGATGGCTTTCCTATTTATGCAAGGTATGGATATAGCGAAGCAGACAACGCAAGCTCGGCAATAAAAGTCATTACTGGCAGCTATCAGTTGATTGAAAATATTAGCACCAACCGCCCATCTGTCGAAGTTTACCCATTGGGCACCTTTGCAGAAGACTGGCAATATGTAGCAGGCTCAGGAGACCTAGACGAATGTAACGGCCGCTTTGGTGTGACACCTGAGTTCCCTGAAGGTATTTATCATTACTACGCCACAGATTCGTATCCATATTTTCAACGCTGTGTAAAAGGCGAGCTATAAGAGGTTAAATATGACTATGAAACTCAAATTGTGCTTTGCACTCATTGGAATTTTACTGAGTGCTTTTAGCAATAACATTCAAGCTCATTTGATGGCACCTAACAAAGGCACGTTAAATTTCGATCCATCTGGAGGGTATTTAGTTTTGTCTTTGCCTGTATCAGCTTTCACCCACTTTGATAAGAACAGCGACAAAGCACTTACTTTCAAGGAAATTAAGTCTCAGCAAAAAGCAATGATTAAATATATTACTGATTCATTATATTTAAAAAGTAATAACCAAAAAACGTTTTTAAGCGGTGCAATGCTAGCACCACAGCGAAGCCATGATGTGAACAACAATCAAATTGAGCAAATTGTTGTCATCGGTAAGTTCTTACTCCCTTTTAATAATGAGGTTTCTATACATACATCACTGTTAAATAGCTTATCTCAAAATGAAAAGTTAACCATTACTACAACAGAAAAAGGTAGCAACTCAAAGCAAATATTTACGCTTGATGGTACATATTCAGATCATACCTTCTAAGGACAAAAGCACAAATTATAACATTAAATTTACATATACCAATTTAGATGACATAGTAAACAAGCTTGATTAAAACAAGGAAAATAAGATGAAAATTAAGTTACAAAAGAAAACCATGAAACAACTAAATACAGATGCAAAAACAATTGCGAATAATCAAACACCTCAAGTAGCTGGGGGTACTGCAACTCAAGGGGATTGTTACTCCTTAGGGTGTGATACCGCAGCATTCTTAGGCTGTCCCACAGGAAGAAATTGTTATTCAGCAATCGATGAAATATGTATGAGACAATATTAGTACGAAAGGGAAGCAACACGCTTCCCTTTCTTATGATCAAATTACTTTTGTTTAGAGCTCAGCGCATCTTGTTCTGTAAATATAGGATAACCTTCAGGTTTAAAACGGTTTAAGTTATATAAAAAACGACTGTCTTTTACAGGCAAAGTTGCTGAATCATAGTCATACTGATTCAGCTTATCTCGAAGTCCCTGATTATCAATCCCGTCCCCCTGCATTTCGTACCAACTAATAATTGGTGGCGTTACGAAGCGATTGTATGCTGTTTCAGCAATTTCGTTGCTTTTGGCAAATCGAAGTGCATGAGTCAAAATGCCATCTTTGTGATAAACAACTTTTAAATGGCCATTTTCCATAGGCAGTTCAGATGCGGGCTTAGTAAATAAGTCTCCATGCGCACTGTAACTTCCGTGCGTCACTAATCCATCTTTGGTCCATACAGCTGCATATTCCCAATCATGACGATGCCCTCCTCCAAAGTATGAAAATACCTGATCTTTTTTAAAATAAAGTGCATAGAAATGCGCGCAATACTGCCCACTTTGGGTATCTTTACACGCATAACGGTGTACGGTATTAGAGGTATTAAGAAACCAAGTATCTCGGCAGTTTCCGCCTAAACTGCCTGATGTTTTCAACCCGGCATTTTGCTGCCCGGTACGGCTTATACCTGCGCTCGGCAAGCAACCATCACCATCAAAATCGAAGATAGGTTCTGTACCATTGATAACGTACGAAGGGGGTAATGCTTCATCTAAAGCGGCAAAGTCATTTGCCAAGAGATTGGTTGAACTTAACGCACAAGTCATAGTGAGGCTTACGCTGAATAACAGAAATGTCTTTGGTGTTGTCATAATGATTGTCCTTAAATAAATCCAAAATGAAAATACAACACTTTTGTTACATTTGAAATTTATTTTATCAATTCAGAATTTGATACTAAAACCCTATTTTTATTAGGGACTCCGTCTAGCCTCTTATTCCTAAAACACCAGATTGTAAAATAAATGTTATAAATAAATTGACGATGTAAAGCTGTTACTCTATTTTATCGTTACACCTCAATGGGTGCTGTGAACAACATAGACACGGATTATTTCAAGGAAATCTTATGAATCACTTAATTAAATCAGCCTTAATGGGCTCGTTATTGGCAAGCTTTTCAAGCTTTTCAGCAGACCTAGTAAAAACAACAAGCACACTCTCTCCACACCCCGAACTCGACATGATTGACCAGTACAACAGTAGCGCAATGCAAGTAACCGATATAAAACGCGTCATGGCAAGCAATGTCGCGAGAGATTTAGACACGCACAATAAGCATTGGTTAAACATGCTTAATAAAAATCACACCGCAAAATTAAATACTCTAAATTTAACTCAAGATAATCGGCAGTTGATGCAAACGGCCAACGTTCGCACGCGTTCTCTAAAAGGCCTGGAGCAAGAAAGTTCTAACTTGTACCAGCTTAGACTTGCTTCTGAAAAGATGCTTGAGCAATGGCAAGATGGCCAACAACCCCTTATTGCTTTTGCACCTAAAGGCGATGATAAAGATTGGATATACATTGAAGCATTTGACGCCCAAGGCAATGTACATTTGCTAGATGCGCATACTATGCCTTCTCAACCTGTTCTGATCTTAGAATTAGACGGCCAACAAGTTAAAAAAGAAGGCCTTGCTGTTATGCAGTCTATTTTTAAGGAAGCACGTAGCCAGCCTGATACGGAGTTTATGACACAGCAAACTGTGCAGACGTCAGCTATCTCAACATCAAAGCTCGATAGGATTCGTTTGAATGATGATGAAGAGCCTTGGATCTCTGGTAAAGCAGAAGTCTATGCGGTGGTGACTGGCGTAAGTCCATCTCGTGATGAGCCAATCTTAGACATCGTCGATATGCCATACCTAGATCATGATGGCACTGACTATACACCAAACCAAATTCTGATCCATTGGGAGCGCTACCGCTGGCAGGCTGCCGATGTCTTGTTGATGGAGCAAGATGACAATACTAACTATCAAGACTTGGCGACGACGTTTTTAGATATTGTTACGCAAGTAATGCGCGCAATACCAGAACCGAATGTACAAGGTTATGCGATTATTCCGCAATTAACTAATCAGTTAATCAAAGCTATGCCAAGCCACTGGTTTAGTAATGATGACGATTACCTAGATGTATTTTATACACTATTTGAGGGCCAAACTTATAGCAACCATATGGGCGCAAGCAACAATGCAAAAATTACCTTAACCCCACTAACAATTGACGCTAGAAATTAAAGCATAAGTAAGCTTAAAAACATAAGTTTTAAAACTAGCAGCTAGACTCCCTGCCCTAACAGCAAAAGGCCTTAAATTAACTTTTAAGGCCTTTTCTTATTGTGAAAATACCTTGCTATTTAGCCATGTTGGTAACATCTATAAGGCTTTGCTGTCTTGCGATTAATAATTTGTACTTGATCATGTTCTAAGCCTTCAAGACTCGGTTTTATTGCGCGTTCAAAACGCATTGACGCCGCTTCAATTCTTCTCGCTTCTTTCTCAATTGCACGAATATCAGCTTCATGATGTCTTACTATTTGCTCTATTTTTCGTGCTAACAGCTTTTGCTCTCTTAACTTCTGCTTATCTATTTTTAGCACATTGTCATCTTCATAGGTCACCGCATCAGCAAGCTCTTCTAACTGTTCTTGATACACTTCTAGCTCTTCATCCATATCGCGTACGGGCTTTTCAAGCCGTGTCATTGTATCTTCGATATTTTGCAGTGCCTGATAGGCAGAAATCTGTGAGTCAGACATAGGCATATCTTTTACTTTTTCACAGTCTTTAAATACTTGGATGCGGTAGTCTGAGTCTGCTTGTTTCTCTGGTGCAGCATTGGCAGCAACACATGCTGTTAAAACTGCGCTGCTTAATACGGTTATGAGGGCTTGAATTTTCATGGCAGTCACCTTTCCTGTTGATGTCATTGTTAATTAGTATTTGAAAGGTTAGTCGCAGCGGTTTTGAAAATAGTTTGAATAAATAAAATTTAAGCAATAAAAAAGCACAGGGCGAGTATTTTATTTACTCACTGTGCTTTTAGCTTTTAGCTTTTAGCTTTTAGCTTTTAGCTTTTAGCTTTCAGGCTATTACTTCTTAACCCACTTACCATTTACTTTTACAAAGTGGCCTTTGGCTGTTTTTTGCAATGCTTTTTTGCCAGCTTGTTGTTCCACCTGCGCTAAGGTAATACCATGCTTTTTCGCTAGCTGCTCATACTTTGCTTTACGTTTAGCATTAATTGAATCAACCAAGCTTTTTGCATCAGCACTGTTTTTAACTGTAGCTAAATAACCCGATGCAGTTTCACCTACCAGCCCTTGAGATTTGGCCGCAGTTAAATCTAATGCGAAAGCTGAAAAGGCAAAACTTAAGGCTAAAATTGGCAATAAAAATACACTCTTTTTCATAACATTCTCCTTAGAATAACTCACTGTCATCGCTAAATAAGTCATCTAGCTCTTTATCTACTTTTACTCGGATCTCATGATCTACTTTTACATTCAAATTAATGGTGATTGGTTCTTTGGTTTCTACTTGTACCTTGTGCGTACATCCCATAAGCACTAAGGCACTGAATAAAGCCGCTATCCACTTCATGGTGTTCCCCTATTGAGTTAAAGCTTTCTCTACTTGTTGACTAATTTCATCATTCAATCGTAACGCCTTAAATAAGGTGTAAATGTTTTCATGATGCGTGTAATTAAAGTTCACTGGCTGTGCTTGGCTTTTATTTTCACCCTTAATATTCACACCCAATGTTAACCAGCCGTCTTCTGTTAATGCCACATCACTGTGCAGCGTATCTATATCTAAATTATCCAGTAAACCAATCACCGTCTTCAATTGCGGCTGTTGAGCTTTGAGTGCATTCACTGATGCATTTTCTGACACACTCAACATGCCCATACCTAAATTGTAAAGTTTACCTTCAGTGATACTCACTTTGCCATCGCGCACTTCAATAGGCAATTCACCCGACACTCGCCCAATGAGCTCAACGCCCGCTTCGCGACCCGCTTTAGCTAAAATTGCCAAGTCTAAGTTTTCAGCTTTTGCTTCAATGCGTTGTGGCGCTTTTGTGAGTCGGAATTTATCCGCTGTAAGTAAACCATCAAACGCCTCTGCGGTAATACTACTCAACCACGCCTGATTATCTTTAGCCTGAAGATCTGCGGTTATGTTTGTGAGCACCGCACCTGAACGAAACTCGTCAATTGTCACTGTAGTTTTTGGAATATTAATCACACCTGAATTGACCTGCCCCGTAATTTTGCCTGATGCATTACTTATATAATGCGTATCAAACAAGGCAGATGCGCCAAATTGCACATCAAAATCAACATTCTGTGACACTAAGTCACCACTTGCCACAACGCTGGTACTACCCGTTTCTATTTTTAATTTTGGCGCAATTTCCTCCAAAACTGGCTGTAAACCGGTAAGGTCTTGTTCAATCATAACAAGCTGAAAAGGCTGCGCTTTATTCGTTAATTCATGGCGAAACGATAGATTCATGTCGAGCACATCAATATCATGCTCAAAACGTATACCTTCATTAAAATTAACTTGAGAAGTGATATTCATATCTACTACGAGCAGTTCTGGAGTTGCAATCGCATCAAGGTGTGTTGTCACCGCGAGCACACTAGAATTCATAAAATCTTGCATACTGCCTTTTAAATTCAAGCTTTGTTGTATACCTTGAATTTGATTATCGGCTTGCTTAATGCCTTTTAACTGCCAGTCAGCGTCAAATTGAATCGCGTCATCGATGAGCTTTGACTGCCATTTTGCTTTAAGATCTCGCCCCTGTAGCAAAGGGTGATTGAACGATAAAAGTGACAATTCTCCATCCGCTATCGCATTTATACGCTCTGAAAGGTCGCCCTCTACATCCAAATTAAGTGTTACCTTGGGTAGTTTAAGTGCTTGTCCTTGGCCGTCGATAAATTCTGCTTTTAGAAGTTCAAGCTGGTTACTCGATTTAAATGACATGTCGCCGCCAAGCTTGCCTTTCACATCAAGGTTTGAATCAAGCTTTATATTCGCTTGTTTTATAGGTGAGTTATCAATTAAAAAAGTAGGCACATTAGGTTGAATTAAACTAATCGATATTTGGCTTTGAAACGCTTCATCTCTGATATCGACAGGCCCATCTAGCTGTAATGTGCCAATTAATGCAGTTTGATGCTTTAAACTAAATTGAGACTTAAAATCCTGAGTAAATATTTTGGCTTCTAGATTTTCTAATTGAACCTGAGTTAGCTCGCCGTTTGAGAGAATGACACGGTCAGTCGACAAGAGATTATTACGTACTGACAACACACTAGGTAATTGTACAGTAACTTGATCGGCTATAAAGTCAGTAGCTTGAATCCCCTGTGGCAAATGTGCTTGAAGTGCCTCAAAACACGAGAGAGTCTTTACTGTATTAGTAAGCTGGTTAAAATCTGCGACAGCCTCTCGATTCAATAAATCTATTTCACCGCTAATATCACCTTGCACATTTGCTGACATCGCACACTCTGGTAAATGGTGTTCAGCTTGCACTTCAATCTCACCATCAAATTGTAATTGTAGGCCGTCAAATACTGCGTTCATCGAACCTGCTAACATCTTTACTTGTTCAGGTTTAAAAGCTTGTATTACGTTACTTTCTAATGAAATTTGATTAAGTGCTAGCTTATTTTTAAATATGGTAAGTTGGCCAATGAGATCACCATTTATTTCAAACTGATTGAGGCTTGGTTCAATAAGGCTCATTGTTACAGGCTTTATTAATGGAGAACCTGACAAGCGAATTCTTTTGATATTTAACAATGGACGAGTGTCAGGTAATACAAGATTAAGAGACTTAAGGTGAGGCGTTTCAGCGCTTGTCTCTGTTACTTGCTTTAGCGCAACATTCAATTCTGCTAAAACAACATTTGACAGGTTAATGTCTGCATTTATTAATTCAATAGACGCAGTAGAATGTTCAATACATGCCCGCTCAACCCTGATAGAACGAAGCCCAGTAAGCGACCAATCAATACAACTGAGCTCTACATTGGCATCGCCTAAATAATGCGAAGCCACTTTGGCAACCAGTGTATTTCTAAATCCATAAAGACAAATTAGGGCTGTGAATAAAAATACACTTACCCAAAGCAATCCCTTTTTAAACATAGCACCCTGAGTGATAAGAATTAGACCCCATTATTTTACCTAGTTTTGCGATGTTTGTATCAGCAAAAATGTAATCAGATGTAGGCCATTATAAAAGATACCTTGCCTATACTATTTCATTTTTTGTAGGCAACAAAAAAGGCCACCTAAGTGACCTTTTCTTTAGAGCTACATATTCACTCTATTAACCCACATTCTTACGTGCGTTACGGAACATGCGCATCCATGGGCTATCTTCTTTCCACTCATCTGGGTGCCAAGAGTTAGCGACTGCGCGGAATACACGCTCTGGATGTGGCATCATTACTGTTGCGCGACCGTCTGTTGATGTAATACCTGTGATACCTTCTGGAGAACCATTCGGGTTGTTCGGGTATTGCGTAGTCGGGTTACCAAAGTTATCAACGTACTGAACGGCTACTGTGCCAGACTCTAGTGCTGCTTTCACTGCTGCGTCGTTTGCAAACTCAGCATGACCTTCACCGTGAGATACTGCGATTGGCATACGAGAGCCTGCCATACCTTGGAAGAATACTGACGGGCTTTCTTGTACTTCAACAAGGCTGAAACGTGCTTCAAAACGCTCTGACTTGTTCGTTACAAAACGTGGCCAGTGCTCAGTGCCTGGGATAAGCTCTTTCAGTGTAGATAACATCTGACAGCCGTTACATACACCTAAGCTGAACGTGTCTTGACGCTCAAAGAATGTTTGGAACTGATCGCGTGCCATGTCATTGAATAGGATTGACTTAGCCCAACCTTCACCAGCACCTAGTACGTCACCGTAAGAGAAACCACCACATGCTACAAGGCCTTTGAACTCTTCAAGCGTTAGGCGTCCTTCAAGGATGTCACTCATGTGTACGTCTACCGCTGCAAAACCTGCACGGTTAAATGCTGCTGCCATTTCAACGTGAGAGTTAACGCCTTGCTCACGAAGGATTGCCATCTTAGGCTTAGCACCTGTTGCGATGAAAGGCGCTGCAATGTCTTCGTTTAGATCGAAGCTTAGTTTTACGTTAAGACCAGGATCTTTTTCGTCAAATTTCGCATCAAATTCTTGCTTAGCACACTCAGGGTTATCACGAAGTGCTTGCATCTTATAAGTCGTTTCAGCCCAAATAGTGCGTAGTTCAGTACGTGTATTTGCAAGTACTGCTTCGCCACCACGGTTGAAGATTACTTTGTCTTCAGTATTCAGTGCACCGATAGTATGGCTGATTGCCGCAAGGCCGTTATCAGCAAGAATAGCTTCAACTGCTGCAAGGTCGTCGTTGCGAACCTGAATCACGGCACCTAGCTCTTCGTTATAAAGCGCTTCGATGTCAGAGCCTGTTAGGCTATCAAGGTTTACAGTCACACCTGTGCGACCAGCAAATGCCATTTCAGCAACCGTTGTGAATAAACCACCGTCTGAACGGTCATGGTAAGCAAGTAGCTTCTCATCAACCACAAGTGCTTGCATTGCGTTGTAGAAACCTTTTAATAGCTCTGGGCTATCTACGTCAGGTGTCTTGTCACCAAGTTGTTTGTAAACCTGTGCAAGGCTTGATGCACCCATGCGGTTTTGACCTGCACCTAAATCAACTAGGATTAGGCTTGAGTCACCTTTGTCAGTGCGAAGCTGAGGCGTTACTGTTTTACGAATGTCTTCTACACGGCCAAAAGCAGTGATAACTAGAGAAAGTGGCGCTGTCACCGCTTTGTCTTCACCGTCATCTTGCCATGTCGTCTTCATCGACATTGAGTCTTTACCAACTGGGATAGTTAGACCAAGTGCTGGACACAACTCTTCACCTACTGCTTTTACTGCTTCGTAAAGACCTGCATCTTCACCTGGGTGACCTGCTGCTGCCATCCAGTTTGCAGATAGCTTGATGTTCTCAAGACCGCCAATGTTTGCGCCAGCAATGTTAGTTAACGCTTCTGCTACTGCTAAACGTGCTGATGCGCCGTAGTTTAGAAGTGCTGCTGGTGTGCGTTCACCCATTGACATGGCTTCACCGTGGTAAGTGTCAAACGCAGCTGCTGTTACAGCACAGTTTGCTACTGGTACCTGCCAAGGGCCAACCATTTGGTCACGTGCCACTAGACCTGTTACCGTACGGTCACCAATGGTGATAAGGAATGTTTTCTCAGCAATCGTTGGTAGACGAAGTAAACGCTTAGCGGCTTCCTCAACGTCGATGCTGTCAGTGTTTAGTGCTTCACCTTCAACTTGCTTTGACTCAACGTCACGGTGCATCTTAGGTGCTTTACCAAGTAGTACTTCTAGTGGAAGATCTACAGGGTTGTTATCAAAGTGGCTATCCGCAACGGTTAGATGACGCTCTTCAGTTGCTTCACCAATTACCGCGTACTGTGCGCGCTCACGCTTACAAATTTCTTCAAAACGTGCGAAGTCTTCTGCCGCAACTGCAAGTACATAACGTTCTTGTGATTCGTTACACCAGATCTCGTGTGGCGCCATGCCCGGCTCATCATTCGGGATATTACGTAGTTGGAATTTACCACCACGACCACCGTCGTCTACTAGCTCAGGGAATGCATTTGAAAGGCCACCCGCGCCCACATCATGGATAAACGCGATTGGGTTTTCGTCGCCTAGCTGCCAACACTTGTCGATAACTTCCTGACAACGACGCTCCATTTCTGGGTTTTCACGCTGTACCGAAGCAAAGTCTAAGTCTTCGTTTGACTGACCAGATGCCATTGATGATGCAGCACCACCACCAAGACCAATGTTCATCGCAGGGCCACCAAGGGCTATTAGCTTAGCGCCTACAGGGATTTCACCTTTTTGAACATGCTCAGTACGAATGTTACCAAGACCACCAGCAAGCATAATTGGCTTATGGTAACCACGTACTTCTTCACCATTGTGGCTGTTAACTTTTTCTTCGTAAGTACGGAAGTAACCAAGTAGGTTAGGACGACCAAATTCGTTGTTGAATGCTGCGCCACCTAATGGGCCGTCGATCATGATATCTAGTGCATCAACGATACGACCAGGCTTACCGAAGTTAGTTTCCCACGGTTGCTCAAAGCCTGGAATACGAAGGTTAGATACGGTAAAACCAACTAGACCTGCTTTTGGCTTAGAACCACGACCTGTTGCACCTTCGTCACGAATTTCACCACCAGAACCAGTCGATGCGCCAGAGAATGGTGCAATTGCCGTTGGGTGGTTATGCGTTTCAACCTTCATCAAGATTTCAATGTTTTCTTGATTGTAGCTGTACTCACCTTCTTTGTTCGGGAAGAAACGACCCGCTTTAGAACCCTTCATTACCGCTGCGTTATCTTTATAAGCAGACAGTACGTTTTCTGGGTGCGTTTCGAATGTGTTTTTGATCATTTTGAACAGCGACTTAGGCTGCTCTTCACCGTCGATTGTCCAACCGGCGTTGAAAATCTTGTGACGACAGTGCTCAGAGTTCGCCTGTGCGAACATGAATAGCTCGATGTCGTTCGGGTTACGACCTAACTTAGTGAAGTTTTCTACTAGGTAGTCAATTTCGTCATCCGCTAGTGCAAAACCTTGCTCAACGTTTGCTGTTGCAAGCGCTTCGCGGCCACCACCAAGAATATCTACTGATGACATTGGGCGCGGCTCTTCAACGCGGAATAACTGACCTGCATCTTCAAGGCTGTTGTGAACAGACTCTGTCATACGGTCGTGTACTAGCTTAGCAACTTCATTTAGTTGCTCTGCGCTTAGCTCACCCTCAACATAGTAAGCAATACCACGCTCAACACGGTGAACCTTATCTAGGCCACAGTTGTTAGCGATGTCAGTTGCTTTTGATGCCCACGGAGAAATGGTACCAATACGTGGTGTTACTAGAATAAGTGCACCTTGAGGCTCGTGTTCGGCGATAGTTGGGCCGTACTTAAGTAGTTTATTTAGCTTGTCTAATTCCGATTCGCTCAGCTCCGCAGTTAAGTCTGCAAAATGCATAAACTCAGCATAAATACCAGTTACTGGTAAATTCGCGTCAGAGCAGGTTTTAAGGATTTTTTGAACTTTGAAATCAGAAAGTGCTGGCGCACCACGTAAAATCAACATAGGTTATTTCATCCGGGGGTTAAGGATTGAACGATATTTAGGGCCGCTATTATAGTCGAATTCATGGCTAGTTTTAACTGTAAAATTATAAAACTGCCAAAAATCGTATTCGGTTCTTTATTAGAGTAAAAAAACACTTTTACTTCAGAGTGTTAGATTTCTCATTTTGCATCCACTCAGAACTTTGATAGTTTAGTTTTATTAATAACCTCACGCTTTGTCTTCATGCAGTTAAAACCATTGCTTACACTCATCATTTTTATGTGGGTTTTAGTCGGATGTGATAAACCGCCTATGACGCAGCTTGAACGCGTGCAACAAAAGCATGAATTAAAAGTAGGCACCCTGGCGGGGCCTGCTAATTTTTATCAAGCGCAGCAAGGCGAACAAGGCTTTGAATATGAGTTAACACAAGCGTTTGCAAACTCACTTAACGTCAAACTCAATATCGTGCCGTTTTATAGTTTGCCAGAGCTTTTCCAACGTTTGGACAGTGGTGATTTAGATTTTATTGCCGCCGGACTCAGTTACGACCCACAACGTGGCGAGCATTATCGCTTTGGTCCAAGTTACCGAGCCATTAGCCAAAAGTTAGTTTATAAACAGGGACCAAGACGACCAAGGAGTTTTGAACAAGTCGATGCTCCTATTACTGTGTTAGCAGGCTCAAATCACTTAATTAGCTTACAAGAAGCGAAAAAAGCCTATCCTAATATTGAAATACATGTTGTTGATGATGTGGATGAAGAAGAGCTACTACAAAACATCATTGACGAAAAAATTAGTTACACGATTGCTGACTCGCACTCTCTTGCCCTTTTCCGCCGCTACCACCCAGAAGTCAGTATTGCTTTTTCGGTCACAAAACAAGATTCGATCAGTTGGATAATGCGCAAAGACCCCGATGACTCGCTATACGCATTACTGATGCCTTTTTTTGACAAAGTAAATCAAAATGGAAAATTAGCAGAGCTTGAAGAAAAGTACTTTGGCCATGTTGAAACATTTAACTATGTAAATACCCTCGCCTTTGTGGAAGCCACGAAGGAAGTACTCCCCAAGTATCAAGCATGGTTTAAAAAATACTCAGAACAAAACAAACTTGACTGGCGACTACTGGCCGCATTGAGCTACCAAGAGTCCATGTGGAAGCCGCGTGCAAAATCCCCCACAGGGGTACGTGGCATAATGATGCTCACGCAACCAACCGCAAAGCAAGTGGGTGTAAAGAACCGCCTTAAACCTAAGCAAAACATAAAAGGGGGGGCTATTTATTTGCGTAAACTGATCAAACGCGTTCCTAAGTCCGTACAATATCCAGACAATGTTTGGTTCGCTATGGCGTCATATAATGTGGGTTGGGGACATGTGAATGACGCGCGTAAGATTACTGAGCAACAAGGTGGCGATCCGAGCCGTTGGGCCGATGTAAAAAAACGACTACCACTGTTGGTAAAAAAGCGCTACTATCGAAAAACACGATATGGATATGCACGCGGGGATGTAGCAGTTCAATACGTTGATAACATCCGCCGATATTATGATGCACTGGTTTGGTTAGACGAAAACGGTGCGCTCAATTCAGAAAACGGACAAAAGTGACGCTTTCGGTCGCGTTGTCACATATTTGCAATCATTCCCTGTAATTCTGCCAATCGTAGTATCAATCAATTTTCTTAAGTAAAGAGTTATGTTGTTTGATATATGTACCAAAGACATTGGTATGGTTTAATCTCTCACAATTAGGAGGTGTCGATGCTTAACAGACGTCGTACTCACCAATTTAAACGAAACACTTCTCATACGTCACCAAATCGAAGACGTGTTTTGACTAAAAATTCGCACAAGAAGGTGCTAAATCGAAGAAAAGCGTTCGCCATCATGCAAATGGATGAAATGGCAGAAAAAAATGAATCAGCAGCTCAGCCTTCTTGAGCTGCTTGTTTTGCTAGCCTTTTCGCTTCTTTAATTTCTTTTCTGCGGCGACGAAAAAACGCCGATAACTTTTCTGCACACTGATCAGCCATCACCCCCGAAGTCACCTCTAACTGATGGTTTAACTTAGGCTCTCTAACGATATTCATTATAGACCCTGCAGAACCTGTTTTTGCATCAGCTGCACCATACACTAAGCGCTTAATTCGACTGTGAACAAGTAAACCAGCGCACATAGGGCAAGGTTCAAGGGTGACATATAAAGTGCAATCAATCAGGCGATAATTCTCGATTTTCTTACCAGCTTCTCGCACTGCCATCATCTCAGCATGGGCTGATGGATCATGGTTACAAATAGACTGATTCCAACCCGCGCTAACAAGTTCACCATCTTTCACTAACACGGCCCCAACAGGAATTTCATTCTGTTGCTCAGCTTTATCAGCATATTCTAGCGCCTTTAGCATCCAGTATTGATCTTGCTCGATTTCTGTCATTAGTGTCTGTTACTGCTACTATTTAGGAAGTTTAAGCGCAAATATACCACATTTAATTGCAATATTTGTCGATTTGGCATGGCTCAAGCTCCCGTATTTAGGCTATAATTCGCCGCTTTTTTTATTTCTTGAGCTATTATACCCGAACAATCTCAAGATAAATGACTCAGAGCGTGGCGTTCTGTTTCAGTTCAAGGAAAAGGACGCAGCGTATTGGCTGGTCCTTTCCAAGTTCTTTGACGAAGAAATGGGACTGAAGACGCGCTCCAAAGGCGAGCTTGATTGACTTTCATACTGTGTTGTCGATTTTCGATTTAGTCCACTAGATCTTCAAATCGATGCCTTGCCTGAAAGCCAATCAATTCTCGCTGAGCCACGTATCTTGAGTTAGTTTGGGTACACACACACGGGTAACACATGAAATTTCCGGGACGCCGCAGGCATAAACATTATTTTCCGGTGGAAGATAAAGACCCACTACTAGACCAGATAAGTAGTGAAGATGGGCTTAAGCGCAGTTACATTTGCGGCATAGACCAAATCGTTGTCGATATCGAAGCTAAAGTTGATCAAGCATTTCTTGACGAGTTTGGTTTGAAACGAGGTATGTCACAAGTCATCGAAAGTGAGGTGACAAATGCGTTATATGACCGTCTTAAACGCGAGAATATGATCGATTATGAGTTTGCAGGTGGCACTATAGGTAATACCATGCACAATTACTCGGTGTTAGCGGACGACCGCTCAGTACTGCTTGGTGTAATGAGTGAAAACATAAAGATTGGTAGCTACGCATACAAGTTTTTATGTAATACCTCTAGCCGAGTCGATCTGGATTATTTGCAACCAGTTGACGGCCCTATTGGCCGATGCTTCACATTAATTGATGATACAGGGGAGCGTACTTTCGCGATCAGCCCTGGCTTAATGAATCACTTAAAGCCTGAGTCAATTCCAGAGCAACTTATTGCAAATGCTTCAGCACTGGTGATTAGTGCCTACCTAATGCGTACATCTGGTGATGAGACGATGACAGAGGCTACAATTCAAGCGGTTAAGTACGCCAATGAAGCCAATGTTCCAGTTGTTTTATCACTCGGCACCAAGTTTTTAATCGAACAAGATCCTAAGTGGTGGGCTGAGTTTGTTGAAAAACATGTCGACATCTTAGCGATGAACGAAGAAGAAGGTGAAGCAATCACTGGCTTCAGCGATCCGCTATTGGCTGCAGACAAAGCGCTTGACTGGGTTGATCTTGTTATCTGCACCGCGGGCCCGAAAGGCCTCGTAATGGCGGGTTACGTTGATGATAAATTCAAACGTGAAACAGAATACCCGCTATTGCCTGGTGCAATCGCTGAATTCAATCAATATGAATTTTCTCGATCTATGCGTAAAGATGCATGTGTTAACCCAATTAAAGTTTACGCACATACAGCGCCTTATATGGGTGGCCCTGATTCAATTAAAAATACCAATGGCGCGGGCGACTGTGCGTTAGCTGCGGTATTACATGACTTATCAGCCAACGAATACCATAAAATGAATGTGCCAAATTCAGCAAAACACGAACACACAGCGATTACTTACTCATCATTAGCTCAGATCAGTAAGTATGCGAATCGTGCTAGCTATGAAGTTTTAGTACAGCACTCTCCTCGTTTATCAAGAGGGTTACCAGAACGCGAAGATTCATTAGAACAAGCGTATTGGGAACAATAATCAGAGTTGCATCAAATCAAAACAATTAAAACTTATAAAGCCGACTAATTTGTCGGCTTTATTGTATATATCATTGCGTATTAATTATTAAGTAAATTCTAATGGTTAACATACTCAGCAAGATATTCCAATGCAGCAATGCCTGCGACCGAATTGCCAAAACTATCTAGACCAGGAGACCATACAGCAGCAGTAAATTGACCCGGTAACACAGCGATAATAGTACCTGACACGCCTGACTTCCCCGGCATACCAACACGATAAGCAAAATCGCCGGCTGCGTCATAAAGACCACTGGTAAATAATAACGAATTGAGTTGTTTGGTTTGCTTTGCCGATATCACCTGCTCACCACTTTGCAAACAAACGCCCTTATTGCTTAAATAAGAAAACGTCTTTGCAAGCTCAATCACATTCACTTCTATGGCACAGTAATTAAAGTAACTCCAAAGCACTTTTTCGACGTCATTATCAAAGTTACCAAAGGACTTCATTAAATAAGCCATAGCCGCATTGCGATACCTGTGCTGATATTCAGAGTTAGCCACGGTACGATTTATTACAACATTACTGTTACCCGATTGCGCTCTAAATTTCTCTAGAACAGCATGAATAGGTGCGCTCAAGCGAGAATAAAGTGCGTCGGCAGTGACGATAGCTCCTGCATTAATAAAAGGATTTCTTGGTTTACCTTGTTCGAATTCTAGCTGAGTTAGTGAGTTAAACGCAGTTCCAGATGGTTCTTTACCAACACGCAGCCATAAATCATCACCATAGCGCTGTAATGCCATAGTTAAGGTGAGCGCTTTTGACACCGATTGCACAGTAAATTTATTACTGACATCTCCTGCCGAATATACTTTGCCATCAATAGTTTGCAGCGCAATTGCAAACTGCCCTTTCTTCTGTTCGGCAAGCGCAGGAATATAGGTCGCGACTTCTCCCTGGTGAGAGAAAGGCTCAACATGCTGGCATGTTTTTTCTAATAAAGTTTGATAATCAAGCACTAAATAAAGACCATAATTTTTTTCACAATATAGCCGATGTTAAACCACCAAAACACCAGTCGATATTCGTAACTAATAATATTAATTCAATACAAAAAACTGATTTTACTTATAAACGAAACAAGCCCGATAAATCGGGCTTGTTTCGTTGTATTTGCAATAAACTTATTGACTTAAGTTCATCTCTTGAATAATTTCGTGGGCGATAGGTGGTGTGGTACTCACTGGCTTTTCATGCCTATCTGCTTTTAACTGACCTTTTCTATGCTTTAGGGCTGCATCTAGTTTTTTTGCGGCATTTGCAATTGCCGGATACATAACTTCACCTTCTCCTTTTACCGCTACGCGTGCGCCTTCATAGTTAGTGCTAATTTCAGTATAAAACTGGTTGTGCTCTTTACTAATAATAATATCTAAGGCTATCAATGAAGGAAAATGCGTTGCGATTTTGGCAAACTTTTCTTGGACATGCTGTTTTACTGCGTCGGTTACATCTACGTGATGACCAGAAAGATTTATTTTCATAGGGTATCCTTTTTTTGTTTACCTCAACTACAGTATTGAGGGCAAAATTGGATTTCACAAGCAAAAAAATAGAAATTTTATTTTAATGAGAATGTCATTTGATTCAGATCAGCACCACATTGCAAGCGCCTAAAATGAAAACACCTTTCTATGGTTTTGAGTTGACTGAGGTTTATTTTGCTAGAAATGAAAAAGCCTCGCTATTGCGAGGCTTTTCAATGATGGTGCCCAGAGGCGGAATCGAACCACCGACACGAGGATTTTCAATCCTCTGCTCTACCGACTGAGCTATCTGGGCAAATTTTGTTTTGTAATAAAAACTCTAATGGATTTTCAATACTATCACCATAAGCTCTATCGAATGAGCTATCTGGAAATTTTTAATGAATTTAGGCTTAGTTTTACTTCTTAGCAAGAAAATGGTGCCGACTATCCGAGTCGAACGGATGACCTACTGATTACAAGTCAGTTGCTCTACCAACTGAGCTAAGTCGGCAACACCAAAAATAAGTGGTGCCCAGAGGCGGAATCGAACCACCGACACGAGGATTTTCAATCCTCTGCTCTACCGACTGAGCTATCTGGGCAAATTTTGTTTTGTACTAAAAACTCTAATGGATTTTCAATACTATTCCCGTAAGCTCTACCGAATGAGCTATCTGGGCAAATTCTTCATGAATTTAGGCTTAGTTTTACTTCTTAGCAAGAAAATGGTGCCGACTATCCGAGTCGAACGGATGACCTACTGATTACAAGTCAGTTGCTCTACCAACTGAGCTAAGTCGGCAACACCGAAAATAAGTGGTGCCCAGAGGCGGAATCGAACCACCGACACGAGGATTTTCAATCCTCTGCTCTACCGACTGAGCTATCTGGGCAAATTCTTCATGAATTTAGGCTTAGTTTTACTTCTTAGCGAGAAAATGGTGCCGACTATCCGAGTCGAACGGATGACCTACTGATTACAAGTCAGTTGCTCTACCAACTGAGCTAAGTCGGCAACACCAAAAATAAGTGGTGCCCAGAGGCGGAATCGAACCACCGACACGAGGATTTTCAATCCTCTGCTCTACCGACTGAGCTATCTGGGCAAATTTTGTTTTGTACTGAAAACTCTAATGGATTTTCAATACTATTCCCGTAAGCTCTACTGAGTGAGCTATCTGGGCAAACAACGCTTTCAAACGATTAAAACAAGTAACCATCTGGGCGTGCGGCGTATTAAACGAGTTTTGCCCCTTCAAGTCAACCCTTTTTTTAAAAGCAATGTTTGCTTGCTTAGTTTTCAACCATCAATAGCAAAGTTTGTACAAACAGTGTCTTAATTGCTTAAAACTACACCATCAAAAAGAAATAACCATGTTCCAAGATTGAATCGAAAATCCAGAAAAACGGCGAGCTTTAATAACAAGACAATGTTACGATTGGGTACTTAATAAACCAATAATAATCGAATTCTAGAGCAGTTAAATCGGACCTTATCAATGCCAAACTCTGAGAATATAAAACTATCAGGCTTTTTACCTCTGGTGCTAACAAGTATATTAACTGTTGGCTCTATTTGTGCTGCAGCCGCATTCTTTCTTCCTAAATCACAACAAGCACCACAAATTGATTTTGCTAATCAAGCACAACAGCTTTCTGAACCACTTGCAAATACCATGATGAAACAAGGATTCAGTCAGGTTAAAAAGTTATTAGCAGGCATTTCTGAAGCAGATCCAAATACTCAGTATTACTTATATAGTATGACGGGTATGTCAGAGCCTGCGCTTATCTTCCAAAGTGACGAAACAGCAATTTCACCGATTTCCCAAGTCAAACAATTTAAAGTCGGCAATACGCTAACGGTGCATCAACCTTTAAAGCTCGATGGGCAGTATGTTGGCGAGTTGATAATAAAGCATCAAGTAGAAACTGGCAGCAACACGAGTAATATCGCATATGGTTTATTTGCACTGGCTGTATTGCTAGCATTTGGCTTTGCACTTTTTGCACAACGACGCCTCGCTAAACAACTTGCTACTGATAAACAGAAATTAAAATTAGAACTTAAAAAAGTAACTGAAGAGCAAGATTACAAGAGGTTTATAGATAGCAACTTAGGATTTGGTTTTGATGAGGTAGCTCAATCTATTAATGACGTACTACAACAAGTGCAGACTTCGATAGACAATAATCAAACTTCTGAAAAAGAGCTTAAGCAACTCCAAACCAGCCTAGAAACAGAGGTGCAAGCTCGAACACTCGCACTAGAAAAGGCGACAATGAACGCCGAACGTGCCAACGAAGCAAAAACAACCTTTTTAGCAACAATGAGTCATGAGATCAGAACACCGATGAATGGTGTTATTGGTACTATTGACTTATTACGCCAAACAGACTTAGACGGCGCACAACATCGTCTAAGTACCATCATTCGTGATTCGGCTTTCTCTTTGCTGGGTATTTTAGACGATATTCTAGACTTCTCTAAAATTGAAGCCGGTAAGCTACAAATCGACAACACCGCATTCTCGGTGACTGATACCATCGAAGAAGTGGCGCGCGTACTATCTTCTGTGGCCAAAAAACGTAAGCTGGACTTACAACTTGCGATCGCCCCAGATATTCCTAAAAACCTAATTGGTGACAACATTCGTGTTCGTCAGGTTTTATATAACCTATGTAGTAACGCCATAAAGTTCACAACCACAGATGAAAACCGACAGGGCTTTGTTAAAGTCGCGGTAGAAGTTGCACAAAATACATCTGAGCATTACACATTACGTTTCTCTGTAACAGATAACGGTAAAGGCATGACTCAGCTGCAGTTGCGCGAAATTTTTAATCCGTTTATTCAAGCAGAAAACTCAATCACCCGTGAATACGGTGGTACAGGGTTAGGCCTTTCCATTTGTAAGAGCCTAATTGAACTTATGTTAGGTTCTATCAATGTAACCAGTGATTTAGGTATGGGTAGTGAGTTTGTGGTTGAGCTACCATTTAGCACTGATGGCAAAGTTGAATATGCTAATAAAGCAGTATTAGGGCAAAAGTCTGTTGTTGTTCTTACTGACAACCCTGCTCGCAAAGCCATTATATGCCGCTACCTTTCATTTATGGGCGCCAATACGAATGCTATTGATTCGATTGATGAAGCCGCTGAATTCCAACATATGCCTAATCTAATTTGGGTGCTTGATGGTTTAGAGGGTATGGCACCAGTAAACGACCAATTACGTTCTCTGCTTTACTCCCTAGAACAAAATAACCAACAGGTGATAGTTTTAAGTACCATGGACGAGTCAGCGCTCAATCACGCCAACATTTTCTATTTAAATGCGGCACCATTATGTAAGAGTAGTTTCATGACCTCTGTAATGGTTGCTGCTGGTTTACATAAACCAAAACAATTAAAGAAAGCCACATCACTTAATAATTTCTTAAATGTAGACAAAGCTCGCGCAGAAAATAAACTTGTACTATTAGCTGAAGATAATGTGTTAAATCAGCAAGTTTTGACCGACCAACTTCATTTACTTGGCTATGGTGTTGAAGTCGCTGAAAATGGGGAAGAAGGATTAGCAATGTGGAAGAAAAACCACTATCCGATCATTCTGACCGATTTACATATGCCTAAAATGTCAGGTTATGACATGGTTAAAGCCATTCGTGATGAAGCAGAAAAGAGTGATGACATCAAAGCTCAGCCTTATATTATTGCGGTAACAGCCAACGCCTTAAAGGGTGAGAAAGAGCGTTGTATTGCAACGGGTATGAATGATTACATCACTAAGCCAATTGAATTAAACGTATTAGAGGCAACACTTGCAAAATGGCAGCCTGAAAAACACGTTCAAATGTCGGCTTCGCAAGACAGTACAAAAGAGGAGCCTACTCTACCAGTTGACAATGAAGAAATATCGGACACGCATCCTAGTTCTCAGACTCAACAAAAACAGGATGAGAGTGAGCAATTTGAAGACATATCAGACACACACCTTGATGAGCCAAAAACAGAGATATCTGATGAAAACACGGATTTTGATTCAGACCTAAATTGGACTGGAGAAACGCCTCAACAAGCACAAAATACGATAGAAGATGATATTCATACTATAGATATCGATGCTTTAACCGAAACAGATAACGCGCATTTAGCATGGCAAGAGCCTGAGACAGAAGAGACAAAATCTACAAGCGCTCATGAAGATAATTATGACCTCGATTTATCAATACAGTCTCATGAAGCTGATGATCTAGCATGGCAAGAGGAAATATCATCTACCTCTTCTACACACACTCCATCTGAAGATGCGTTAGACCTGAGCCATTTTGACGAGAGTGACAGCGATTTAGAGTGGAAAGACGATTCCAGCAACGCAAAAGTTGATGAGCTTGAGCATGAGCATGAGATAAATATCGATAAAGTTGAAGCAGACAGCCAAGACAATCTTGATTGGCAAAACCTCAATGATATTGATGAAACTGCTTCAATCTCTTCCGAAGATAAAACAGAGAATGCTGTAACTGACACTTTAACTGAAGAAACTGAACAGGTTGGTTTTACAACTCCTTCTCAGGCAAGCGCTCTAACCGGCTCTCTAAGTAGCATTTCATTAGAATCGACATGGGAAGCAACACCTGCGACTCAATCTTCTGATAATACGATTCCAACGCCAAGCTTTAGTTTAGCACCGGAAGGGACTTCGCAAGATGCACTTAACCCTGCAAGCACTCAAGAAAATGCTACACCTGAAATTAAAGTACTCGTTGAAGATACGATAGAAGTTGATACTTCTAATGAAGTAAAAGCTATAGAGCCTGAATTTAGTGAAGTTCAGCCTGAGGTTGAGGCTACTACTGAGGATGATTTACCTGCGGAAGAAAGTATTGAAGAGCCGCAAGTCGATATCTCAACACTCGCTGTAGTCGATATTGATATGTTTGATAAATACGTCAATCACGACGAAGCGAAAAAACTGCGTTTCTTCAGAATGTACCTAGAACAAAGTAGTGAGTTAATCCGTGATATTTTTGCCAATGTCATGACACGCGAACAAGACAAAATCATCTCGGACTGCCACCAGCTCAAATCAATTTCAAAGACCGTTGGTGCAATGCAAGTGGCCGAAATCGCGATTCAATTCGAACAAGCATGTAAAGACCGTGAATTAACCATAGATGAGCTAATTAGTTTCAGAGACAAATTAGACGATTACTACACCGATGCGATGATGTTTATGCAAGACTTCATCAAGCAGCGTTCAGAGTAAGTCGTTAGATATAAAAAAGCCCGCTAGTTTTAAACTGCGGGCTTTTTTGTGACTGTTTTATTGTGATTAGCTTTAACTGAGCAAAATTTAGGTTAATTAACCTGAGCTTTGGTTAAGAGATTTACTAAAGTATTGATATTGAAATGATAAGTACTTTTTCAATTCTGCAGCCGGAGACTTTTAGCGATAACAAGGCGAATTTACGCATCAATAGCTGGCCTATTGTAAGTAAATTCAACGCTGTTAGCGCTGAAAGTAGCCGCTGGAGATAGATTTATTATCCAAAGCTCAGGTTAATTACCATGCCAAAGCATATAAATCAGTTTAATCACCAAAGACACCATCACTAAAGGCAAAATATATTTACTATATTTTTGCATCTTGTGTAGCCCTAAGCTTTCCTGATAGCGCTCTAACAGTGGGATCAAAATCAATAAGCTGATAACTAAACTGCCAATTATAATCAGTACATTCATAAAAACTCCTGTTTTACTTCGTTAGGCTATCTTCTTCTGCGTTGACGCTGCCCAAGTACACGTTTTTTATCTCTGTCTTTACGTGCTTTATTGGTATTCTTACGGTTATCTTTGACCTCTCGGGTCAAATCAGGTTCAAAACCACTTAGCCATTGTGGGGTTAATCGCTCATCTAATAAAACTTCAAGCTCTTCAAGTAACCACTGCTCATCTTGGCTGACTAAGCTAATAGCCTTACCCGAGCGCCCTGCTCGACCTGTGCGACCAATTCGGTGAATATAATCTTCTGCCACATAAGGTAGCTGAGCGTTAATCACGTAATCTAATGTGCTGATGTCTATACCACGCGCCGCAACGTCAGTCGCAACAAGCACGCGTACTTTGCCTTCTTTAAACTGAGTTAACCCTTTATCTCGAGCGCCTTGTGATTTATCGCCATGAATTGCACTGCTCGGCAAACCATCTTTGATTAGCTCTTTCACAAGGCTATCAGCCTGCGCTTTAGTGCGTGTAAATACCAGTACTTGCTGCCAGTTATTCTTACCAATTAAATAAGCAATGACAGCAGCTTTCTTCTCTTCATCTATTGCATAAAAGGTTTGTTCAATCGCCTCAACGGTGGTGTTTTGCTGCTCTATGCCTACACGCTTAGGATCTGATAACCAACGGCTAGCCAGCTTCTCAACACTTTCATCTAAAGTTGCTGAAAACAGCATGGTTTGTCGTGAGTCTGGTACATGACGCATAATGCGTTTTATCTCACCAATAAAGCCCATATCTAACATTCTATCGGCTTCATCAAAAACCAAATGCTGAAGTTGATTGAGTGACAAAGTGCCTTTAATTAAATGATCGAGTAAACGCCCTGGCGTTGCGATGACAATATCAACGCCTGCCTTCAAACGCTTCTCTTGAGGGCCAATATTTGCACCACCATACAGACATACCACTTTCAATTCAGTATTAGCTGCATATTGCTGGGTATTCTCCGCAACTTGTTGCGCAAGCTCGCGCGTTGGCGCCAAAACCAGTGCCCTCACTTGACCAAGCTGTGTGTCATAACGCAACAGATTGTTCAGGATCGGCAACATAAACGCCGCAGTTTTACCCGTACCAGTCTGCGCAGTCGCGATGATGTCTTTGCCTGTAAGAGCAAGTGGAATAGTCTGTGACTGAATATCAGTTGGGCTCTCGAACCCGAGTGTTTCAAGAGCAGAATGAATGGCTGGTGCCAAAGAAAAAGAAGAGAAAGACATAAATATCACTGCGAATAAATAAACTGTGTGCAGTATAACAAAAACGCGCCTGAGGCGCGCTTTGTAGTGTTATGACTTATTTTTGAATACTTTTAAAGCGTCGCTTTACGCTCATTGTAGTAAGCAATTAAATCGTCAATTGCCTGTTGGTCATAGGCCTTAATGCCAGATACTAGCATGTGCTTTTCGCCACGACCGACTTTTTTACCTTCACTTATGAAGTTAAATTTAAGAATGATTTTGCCGCGCTTGCCTTCGTATTCGAACTCAGGTGTATCCGTTTCTAATTCAACCGACTTTACATTGATATCATCAAAATGGATCGCCATCGACTCGTAAATAACCATAGGGCGAGCTGGATTGATCATCACCTCTTTTTCACCCATCACAGGCACTATCATATGCGGGAAAGTTGTGCCTGAGAAAGCCACATAATTTTTCGTTAAGCTTTCAATTAAAGTTGGGCATTGGCTTGTTTCGCCATCTCGCTTCACCGATAGCATCACTTTATCGTTTGATGTTACAGCAAACTCATCAGCCGCTTCAGGGAATTGAAGTTGTGACGTTTCGTCAACCATGCCTTCAAATTTGAAGTACATGTTTTCACTTACACCATAGCGAGATAATACTAATGAAAATAACAAGTCACCCGGCACACAAAACTTCTTCGCATCAACATCATGTAATGGATTAAAATCATCAGCTATTTTTTTAGCGAATTGGCTACCCTGTTCACGTGTGATCGTAACAATCTCGGCATCTTGTTGGTAGTAAGGCGTTAACATACATCTAGTTCCACAACTTTAAGGACGGGCTATATTAGCAGAATAAATTGTTAGAGAGGTCGTATCTGTTGTGAAATTGGCAAAAATGCACCAATAGAAAAGCCACTTTGAAATAAAGTGGCCTTTAAATAGCTTAAAATCAATATATTAGCCTACGCTTTTGGGTAGTCGCGATATGCTTTTTCTAACTTCTTAGCTTGCTTCTTAGATACACCAATGTGCTCAAGTGCCACACGTAAACGTGCACGAGACAGATCTGAACCTAAGATTTCCATTGCATCTACAACCGACGTTGAAGACGTTTTACCTGTGATGGCAACAAAGATTGGCTCTAAGAAATCTTTAATCTTCAACTCGTGATGCGTTGCTACTGCTTTCGCAATCGCGAAAATTTCATCTTTTGTCCAGCTACGAAGCGTTTCTAGTTCCCAAATAAAGAATTGAAGTGCCTGACGTACAACGTCCTCTTCCGCTTTGCCCGCGGTTAATAGCTCAGGGTCATATTCTGGAATACCACCCACAAAATGACCTGCAAGGTCCACTAAGTCTGACAGCTTGTTAATACGCGTTTTTGCTTGAGGTAAAATGCGTGATAACGTCTCACCGTTGAACTTCCAATCAACAAAGCGCTGAATCAGTTCTTCGTCAGATAGATTTTCGCGGATCCAAAGACCGTTTAACCAGTTTAGTTTGTCGATATCAAAAATTGGACCGCCAAGCGATACACGCTTCATGTCGAAGTGCTCGATCATTTCAGCCAGAGTGAACTTTTCACGCTCATCAGGCATTGACCAACCCATACGGCCTAAATAGTTAAGCAGTGCTTCTGGCAAGAAGCCCATTTCTTTGTAGTAGTTAATCGACGTCGGGTTCTTACGTTTTGACAGCTTAGATTTGTCAGGATTACGAAGTAATGGAAGGTGACCAAGTACAGGCGCTTCCCAACCAAAATCTTCATACAGCTTTAATAGCTTCGGTGCTGAGTTGATCCACTCTTCACCACGGAAAATATGGCTGATCTGCATATGGTGGTCATCAACAACGTTCGCTAAGAAATAGGTTGGGAAACCATCTGCTTTTAAAAGCACCTGCATATCTACATTTTCCCACGGGATCTCAATCTCACCGCGTAGGTAGTCATTAAACTTGAAGCTACCTTCAGTTGGGATCTTCATACGAATAACGTAAGGTTTACCCGCTTCAAGGTTTGCTTTGATTTCATCTTCGCTTAACAACAGACCACGACCATCGTACTTAGGACGAAGACCTTCAGCCATTTGCTGCTCACGCATCTCGTCTAGTTCTTCGGCTGTTGCGAAACAATAAAACGCTTTGCCTTCGTCAACTAGCTGCTGCGCAAATTGCTTGTACAAATCGCTGCGCTCAGACTGACGATATGGGCCAAACTCACCGCCCACATCTGGACCATGATCCCAGTTTAGGCCTAACCAACGCAGGCTATCCATGATCGCTTGCTCTGATTCAGGCGTGCTACGCACTTGGTCTGTATCTTCAATACGAAGAACAAATTCACCGCCTTGTTGCTTAGCAAAACAGTAATTGAAAAGGGCAATATAAGCTGTGCCTAAGTGCGGATCACCTGTTGGTGATGGAGCTACACGAGTACGGATAGTCATGTGATTTCTCTTAATTGATCAGACAATAAAATAATGGCGGGTATGCTAGCACACCCGCCATTATTCGACAAAAAATTACCTAGTATTTTGAGTTTTTTAAGCGGCTTTATCTAAGCCTTGCAAAAACGCAACGATGTCACTTGATTCATACATCCAAGTCACCTTACCTTGCTCTTCGATACGCAAACATGGCACTTTAACTTTACCACCCTGCTCAGCAAGCTCTTGACGATAAGCTTCGTTATTTTTTGCATCGCGCGTTTCCACTTTTAAACCTTCTCGTTTGATAGCACGACGTACTTTTACGCAGAATGGGCATGCCTCAAATTGATAGAGCTTAAAGTTCTCCGTTTTTGCATCAAGCTGTTGTTGCGCTTGCGCCTCACGTTTTTTACTTCTAGGCGTGAAAATAAAGTTTAAAAGAAGAATGATACGGCCTAAAAACCAACGAACAAATTTCATAATAACTCCAACGCTTAAAAATCTCGCGGAGTGTATCACAAATTAAAACAATTCAATATCACTGCCCGACACGGCTTGTTGCACAATATTAAGCTGCTGATAATCACTAACCTGATTGCGCCCGTTATCCTTAGAGAAATATAGTGCCATATCTGCCTTATTCACTAATTCAGATAACTGATAGTCATCACCGACTTGAATAAAGCCAATGCTCATGGTGACATTTGATACTTGAGGAAAACGCGTGTTTGCGATTAACTCTCTCGCCCTATCTAAAACCTTCCAAGCTTGGTCAGAATTGTCTGTCATGAATAAGATAGCAAACTCTTCGCCACCATAACGAAACAACAAATCATCAAAACGAAAATGAGATTTCAAGAGTTGTGATACTAACACAATCACTTCATCACCAATGACATGTCCAAAGGTATCATTCACTTGTTTAAAATGGTCAATATCAAGAATTGCCAAGAACCAATTCTGCTCTTGATCTATTTTTTTTTGCTGATAACGACCCTCACTATGCATTATTTCAGTTAGTTTTTGCTCAAAGCTCTGTCTATTCAAAAGCTGAGATAAGGGGTCAATGGAGCTATTATGTAACAGTTGCATCTGTAAAAAGTACACATCAAGCAAGTGTAAAATAAGCCCCTCTTCTTTATCTGTCAGTATTACTTTTCCCTCTTTATGGGCTTTATTTGTGATGATTAAACCACCTAGAGGATGAATGTCGGTCTTTGCAAAAAATAATGTGCGGGTCGGTTGCTTTAACAACTTAATGTGATCGGGTAAGTCATGAATCGCATTCTTAAACAACTTTAAGTACGCATCATATTCTTCTTGGTGCATCACACCTGATGCATGTACGGTAAACTGGAACTCAATTTGTGCTTTTACATGGCAGCATTTTTTACTAAAAAAATAAGCATCAAAGCGGTCGCTCAGAAGGTCTTGTAAAATTAAACTAAAGCACTGTTTAAGCTCATTCTCTTTTTTTTGAGAAACCAGTTGTTTAACTAAACCATAACCACAGTTTGATGTTTGCATAGGTGTTTGGGCTAAATTGACTTTATTAAAGTGTAGATGGCATAACACTAATACCCAAACTTTCTAGATAGCTTAACGAATTCATTTTTTGGAAAAGAGCTTGATAAAAAATAACAAGCTCGACATTTTACAAAGAAAAGTGTGTATAAATAGCTGCTCGGTCAATCTAGTAAGACATTGAGAAGCTGAATAAAAACTTTGGCTTAAGAATTGAACATAACTAAGTCATCACGATGAATAATGACATTAGAAAGCCCAAAGCCAAGCTGTTTGGCAATATCTTGACTGTGCAGCCCTTTTATCTGTTCTAGTTCCTGATTATCGAACGCGCATAACCCTTTTGCGAACACCTTGCCATCACTGTCGCTTAAAGTGACTAAATCACCTCGGGTAAATACACCATTTACTCCAATAATTCCTTTTGCTAATAAACTCGCACCTTGACAAGTTAAAGCCTCTACCGCCCCAAAATCACAAATAATTGTACCTGTGGATTTTGGACCACTTAATAGCCACTTTTTACGACCTTCAAGTGGCGCGTTAAACTTTAATACTCGAGTGCTTAGCGCTTCACCATTTAGTACATCAACTAAAATATTCGTTTCAGACCCTTTTGCAATAATAGTTTCAATACCTGCACGCTGGGCGATTTGTGCCGCTTGTAATTTTGTTGCCATACCGCCAGTACCAAGTGAGGTACCTGAGTCACCCGCTAAAGATTTTACGCTATCGTCAATTTCACTAATTTGTGTGATCAACTCAGCATCAGGGTTAGAACGAGGATCTGCGGTAAACAAACCAACCTGATCAGTGAGTAAAATAAGCTTATCCGCATTGGCTAATATCGCCACCAGCGACGATAAATTATCGTTATCTCCAACTTTTATTTCTGCCGTAGCCACTGCATCGTTTTCGTTAAAGATAGGAACCACATCATGCTTTAAAATCTGGGTTAAGGTATCTTTCGCAGTCAGATATCGTTCTCTGTGCTCTACATCGGCACGGGTCAACAGCATTTGCGCAACGGGCACATCATAAAGGCCAAACAACGACTGCCACTGATGAATAAGTTGGCCTTGACCAATTGCAGCGAGCATTTGCTTTTCACTCACTGAGTTGCCTATGGGTGTGGGAAGTTGACTCCGTCCAGCCGCAACGGCACCGCTCGAAACGATAACTACTTTATAGCCGTTTTCTCTTAGCTCAACACACTGACGCACAATATCAACCATTCTTGGTTTATTTAGATGCAATTTGCCTGCTGTTAACACACTTGTTCCCAGCTTTACCACAACCAATTTTTTGTTCATAACTCCCCCAATGAATACCTCTTTGGTTATATCAGAGCCAGTTTTTTGCACAAGTTAAATTTATTCATTTCACAGTCAATGCTAATATGCACACAGCTTAAATACGGCTAGTAATTACCGCTTTTTATTTAACCTTTATGTTTAAGATCAAAGCGACTTTTTTAAGTGCTTGCACAATAGCCAAACAGCGCAAAGCGATTGAATACAAGTGAAAGAGTAGATATGAAGAAACATTCAAAGAAAAAAGAACTAATGATGCTGCCACTGCTTTTTATCAGCATTTTGCTTTGTGTTGGCGGTCATTTTATTTTGCAACCCAACTATCAAGATAGCCACATCATTGAATACAGTTTAGCGGCACTGCCCTTTGTGATGTTTGCGGTTGTGATCATAGCCATCAAAATGGCCTTTAAAGCAGAAGAAAAAGAGCAAGACGATTAACTTGCTCTACGAGATTATTTATAAAACGTGATAACCAAACCAATCAGGCACAAGCTGTTGGGTTTTATCACTTGGCGTTAGATGAATATTGTAACCGGTATCGAATAAATCAACTGCAAAGCAATCATCCACATCATACAAGTCATCTTTATGTCGGTGCGACATGCCCTGTAATAGCTTAGATTTCGCTTTTTGTTTTGCCTCTTCAGGGGTTAATGCAACACACAACATAAACTCATGTTGTTCGGCTAAACTATCTGCTCTATACGCCCCCATATTCACAAAGAATAACTTTTCTCTTTGTAATGACGGTGTTTCACTTAATGTAATTTCATAGCCATCGACATATTTTACTGCCACATAACTATCCATATGCACTTTGCTTTTATCACCTACCCACTGTGCTTTTAACTTATCAAAACACGCTTCTATATTTTCACCTATCACAAAGCGTATATCGTGCATTTCAATATGACAGCCCGAAATGCGGCCACCCAAATAAACCATAAAAAGTTGCATAGCATTCCTTCAAAACTAAAACAGCTTAAAAACTATGTGTATATAGGTATAGTGACAAGAGAAGCTACTCACCGCAATAATGGCGCAAAACTTTAATACGGTTGATATAAAGAACACGATGGAATTAAATATTCTGCACTATTACTAAAAAACTGAAATCAACAGGTAAGAAGAAACATAATGATAAAACCTCTCACGCTCATCATAAGTATGTGCTTCAGTGCAATAAGCACAGCTCATACAACCTTAATTCATAACGTCAACGGCTACACGCCGACACTTGATGGCAAAATCGAACGCTTTTCCACACTCGTTTTTAAAGATGGTAAAGTCGTTAAATATGGCGATAAAGACACAGTCAAACAATTTCCTCAAGCTGAAGCTATTGATGGAAAAGGGAAAACTTTACTGCCTGGCCTAATTGATGCCCATGGTCATATTATTGGTCTAGGTAATAACTTGCAAAGGCTCGATTTGAGGGGTATTCCTTCAGCAGAAGCAGCTGGTAAAAAGCTGCAAGCTTATGCTAAAAACAATCCTGATAAGTGGCTAGTAGGCCGAGGCTGGGATCAAACCTTATGGGATAATAAAGTATTCCCAACAGCAGCCGATTTGGACAAGTTTGTTAGTGATAGACCCGTTGTACTTACTCGTGTTGACGGCCATGCAATATGGGTCAACAGTAAAGCCATGCTGTTAGCAGGCATTTCAAAGTCAACCCAATCACCTGAGGGTGGTGAAATAATTCAAGTTGCAGGTAAACCTTCTGGCATCTTCATTGATAAAGCAGAAAACTTAGTCTTGAAACATATTCCAAAACAGTCGATTGAACAAAAGCAGCGCGCTTTATTCGCTGCATCAAAACACCTACTTAGTTTAGGTATAACCTCAGCACACGACGCAGGCATTGACTTCGATACTTGGCGCTTATATCAAGATTTAGCAGAGCAAAACAAACTGCCATTTCGTATTTATGCCATGCTATCGGCGAGCAGCCCAAAACTTGATGACATGCTAGATGCCGGTGTCATCAAAAAGCAAAATGACTTTTTAAGTATTCGCAGTGTGAAAATTTACGCTGATGGTGCATTGGGCAGCCGTGGTGCCGCACTTATCAAGGACTATAAAGATAGAAAAAACCACAAAGGGCTCATGCTTGAGAACAAACCCGCACTTGAAGCCTTAATGAGCAAAACCTTTAAACATGGTTATAGCGCACATACCCATGCCATTGGTGACAGAGCAAACCGCATCGTTTTAGACAGTTATGAGAATCAGTTTAAAACTATTGGTGGCAAGTTACTACGAAACCGTATCGAGCACGCACAAATCGTGCACCCAGATGATATTCCTCGCTTTAAACAACTCGATATTATTCCATCTATGCAACCTGTACATGCCACCTCTGATATGCATATGGCAGAGAAGCGCCTGAGCGATGACCAGTTGGAAGGCGCTTACGCTTGGCAAACTTTCCTCAAGCAAGGTAGCAAAGTTGCATCAGGCTCTGACTTCCCTGTAGAACTTGCTAACCCATTTGATGGGCTTTATTCTGCGGTGACACGTATGTCTAAGCAGCAAGCACCTGAGAATGGTTGGCGTAATGATGAAAAGCTCTCACGAGAACAAGCATTAACCTCTTTTACCCTTGATGCTGCATATGCGGCATTTCAAGAATATAAATTAGGCAGTTTAGAAAAAGGCAAATGGGCAGACTTTATATTAATCGACAGAGATTATTTTACTGTGCCTGAAAGTGAGATTTTTAAGATTGGCGTAGAGCAGACTTGGATAGCAGGTGAAAAGCGTTTTGAGAAGAAGTAATTAGCGCGGTATTTCAATAATGGCCTTAGTAAACTTTATTGACGCTAAGGCCTCTCAGTTTTGCAATAAGGGTTATTGCTTACGCTCTTTTACTAACTTAATTAAATGATAAATATTCACTATCGCTAATAAAGCATTGGTAAATGCCACTGGCCAAGCTTGGATCATCACACCATAAATAGTAAAGCAAATACACCCTGTTAAATTTAACCAACGTAATTTAGTCACATTGGTCATCATTAACGACAAGACTAAAAAAACTGATGCCAAATACCCTAAATATTCCCAACTCATCGTTCACTCCAACAAATTTCATTCTTAATCAAAAAGTGCCACATCAAATTTTATTGAAATGCCTCGGCTGCAAAAATTAAGGTAAAAACTCAATAACCACTTAGCATAAGGCATAAGTCATGCTATCTTCGCAACATGTGATTAACTAGGACAATTGTCCTAAGAGCCTTTTAGATGTTCCAATACCACTTTTCTGCCAATCTCGTTGAACAATTGCTGCAATTTGCGGGTAATACCTTTGTACATACAAAGAAAGATATACTGATTCACCAAGATGAACCATTAAGCAAATTAATTCTGGTCAGAAGCGGTACAGTCTCTTTTAGTTACGATGTGGGTAATGGTAGACGATTATTACTCGGTCAGCTTGACTGCAATAACACCTTAATCGGTGAAATTGAAGCGCTCAACAATCACCCTTGCACTTATACTGTAACTTGCTTAAACGAAGTGCAGTACAACCTCATTGAACTTAAGCATTGGCGACAATTGCTGCTCGACCAACCAGAGCTCAGTTTATATACCGCGCAAACCATCGCGGCAAAGTTTATTGAAAACCAAAAAGTAAACTTAGATAAGCTATTACTTCCGCTTAGCTATAATATTGCCAAAGACTGTTTAATGCGCGCAGAAAACAGCAACCCAACTCTACTAAGGGCCTATAGTACGGTAAACGCGGAAGCAGAAAGATTCGCTACCACAGAGCGAGCTTATCGCAGAGTCGTAACCGAATTAGTAGATAAAGGTTTAATTGTCAGAACCCCTGATGGATTAAAGCCTGTTAACCTTGATGCGCTGGATGATTTTGTAGAAAGCTTTGCATGTTAATGGAGTTACAGAACACATTTAATAAAAGTGTTAATTTTTTCAGGTTAAAGTAGTACTTTAACCTGAAAAAGGAACTGATTTTAATCAAAAAATTCGTCTTCACAATTTGTATATGAACTTTTAATAAAGTATCATTTAGCCGCTTGACGAATAAATAATGACCTATTATTCTCTAGTTACTAATTTGCATTGCGGGGCAAGGTAACCTTATATCTGCAACATAATTAGTGCACTCTCAGTTTACTTGAAATTAAAGGAAAAGGTAAAAATCATGGGAAACAAAAAGTTTAATCTAACCAAACTTGCCCTAGCAATGGGTGTTACTCTAAGTCTTTCAGGCTGTTTCAGTGACAATGATAACAACGTTGAAATCAAACCACCTGTTGTTCCACCAACGACGGTAAAGGTACCTGTTTCAGATACTAAAGAAGCATTATCTTTCTATGTAAATGCATCTGTTGTTGATGCGACTGCTGATGACTTAACAGTTGTTCCAAACGCGACTGTAAAATTCTTCGAAAACGGTGTTGCTTCAGAAAATATCACTGATGTAAGCGGTAACGCTATCACTGAACTAACAACTGCGACAGGCGCGTTTACGTTCAATGTAGACTCAGATTCAGATATCAGCGAAGTAACTGTAATTATCTCAGCTGAAGGTTATTTTAACAAAACTTCTGTTATCGATTTCGGTGACAAAGATGCTGTTGTTGAGAGCTTAATCACTCTAGCAAAGAAAGATGCTCTAGTTGTTAAAGAAGCAACTGCTGCAGCTTCTGGCGGTAAACTATCTGAAGACTTAACAACTAAAACTGACGATGACTCTGTAACTGTTTCAATCTCTTCTGATGTTGAATTACGTGACGCTGAAGGCAACGCAGTTACTGGTGAGGAAGTTTCAATAAGCCTAGTTACTGCACCTTTAGATGCAGAAGATGGCAAAGCTGCTGCGATTGATGTTCTACCTGAAGGCTTTAGTGCTGTTGCAAATGATGATGCAACTTTAGTTGTTGAGCCTGCAGGTTATGTTGAAGTAAATATGTCTGCTGGTGACACTGCGATTAAGAGCTTCGACACACCGATTTCAATCACAACTACAGTGAAAGGTGATTTCGCTGAAGGTGATAAGTTTGCAATCACGTCTTTCAACGAAGAGACAGGTGTTTGGACTAAAGAAACAGGTGAAGCAACTCTAGGTGCAGGCAATGAAATGACTTTCCCTGCAAGTTTCACAACAGACCACTTAACTGGTTTCTTATTAAGCAGAACTAAAGAAGTATGTGACGCGCCAGTAACTTACACAGTAACAGGTTCTGATATTCCTAGTTCTGGCTTGTTCATGGTTCTGATCTCAAACTCTTTCTTAAAAATAAACAAGATCACTGAATCGTCAGGTACTCTAGTTACTCAAGCTGATTTAAAACGCTTTGGTGTTGCTAAAGACGCGACTGTTGAAGCTATTCTATTCGACGTGAACGACTTTGAATTTGGTAATGTAGCAAGCACAAATCTTTGTGGCGAAATTGAAATCGCAGCGACAGCTCCAACTACAACTCTAGTTGATGACGCACTTCCAATGACATTCTCTTGTTCAAATGCTGAAGTTGATGACCAATTGCCTCTAGGTGGTGCGGTAGTAACTTATGCACAAACAGGTAAGATCCCACTAGTTGCAAGTGAGTCAGCAAACGGTACATACGCACTAAACGGTTTAGTGAGTGGTGAAGAGTACAATGTAACTGTAAACACTCGTATCGAAGGCTTTACAGTTGACACATTCACAATCACTGCTGGTTCTACTGAAGCTCAGAACTTTGTTCGCGACAACTGTGTTGTTGAAGACAAAGAAGTAACTGGTACTGGTTCTGGTTCTTAATTCATAAAGTAAACTGAACTTAAAGCCGTGCAATGCACGGCTTTTTTATTTTAAAAGTAAGTGAATAAAAACATTGGTTTATTCACTTTTTTATACCAATTTCAGTCATTGACTAATCATTGTAGCAGGCTCGAAAAGCAACTCACTTCATCAAGAAACTCTAGTATAAAACAACTGAGTATATGAGTTACTTCCATATTATTTTCAATTTCAAGTCACCAGTTTTTCTCTGTCGTTGCGATAAAGCTGAGGTATAAAAAATTGCTATTAATCGATCTTTAATGCCCTATTTTTACCAATCTGCTTAATTAAGCGGTATATTTTGAGGCAAAGAAAACCGGTCTATGGCACCGCTCACGCGTCCTGCTACCGCTGAGGTAACTACTTCCATGTAAGCAAGGCTAACGTCTGTTTTAGGCTCTCAAAATGATTAAGTATTATTGAGGGTTAGTATTAATACATACATCACCTTATAGCACCCCTACCCCTAAATCGGGTTTTACATGCTCAATCACCATATAAGTGTGGTTTGTGCCAACGCCTGGAATTTCTACAATTTGTCCTAGCACTTCACGATAAACCGTCATATCTGGTACGCGAATTTTCACTAAATAATCAAAACCACCGGCAACCATGTCACAACTCACTACATGTGGGATCCGTATAATATGCTGTTTGAAGGTTTCAAATACCGATTCTGTAGAACTTTTTAATCGTATTTCTACATGGGCTACCAAATGTTGCCCTAATTTTTCGGGGTTTAATCTGGCACTATACCCCTCTATATAACCTTCACTTTCGAGTTTTTTTACCCTGTCTAAACACGGGCTAGGGCTTAAGTTTACTGCTTTGGCGAGGTTTACGTTCGAAATTCTGCCGTTTTTGTGTAGAGCGTCTAAAATAGCTAAATCAATGCGATCAAGCACACGTGTTTTGATTGAAGTCGTCATACAGAATTTTATGCTGAATTATTTGAAATTTGAGCCGTAAATTATCGTAAAACGCCAAATTAAACCAGCATATTCTGCTGCGATTTGTATACAATGCACAAAAATTCTATCACCTAATAATTTTAGAGGGTTCACATTATGCTATTTAAAGGCGACTTAACGACCCAGTGTCCGATCCGTCAAAAGATCAGAGACTTTTATCGCATCGATGAAGAACAAGTCATCGATCAGATTTTGCCTTTAGCAGAAGTTGGTGTTTCTGCTCGAAGCCGTGCTTGGGAGCGCGCGCGTCAAATGGTATTAAACATTCGTAAAGACCAAAAAGGTAAAGGCGGTGTTGATGCGCTATTAGAAGAATATTCTTTATCTTCTGAAGAAGGCGTGGTGTTAATGTGTTTAGCTGAAGCTTTGCTTCGTGTGCCAGACAAAGAAACACAAGACGAACTAATTCGTGACAAGCTAAGTCAAGGTGACTGGAGCTCTCACTTAGGTAACAGTGACTCTCTATTTGTTAATGCATCAAGCTGGGGCTTATTGCTAACTGGCAAGATGGTTGACTATGCAGACAAATCAAAAGAAGAGCAGTTTGGTCTACTAAAACGTACTATGGGTCGCATTGGCGAGCCAGCTATCCGTAAATCTGTGCAATATGCAATGAAGATTATGGGTCAGCAATTCGTAATGGGCACCACCATTGAAGCCGCTCTTGAACGAGCAAAAGAAAAAGAAGCACAAGGTTATGCCTATTCTTACGACATGCTAGGTGAAGGTGCGCGCACCATGGCCGACGCTGAGCGTTACTTCAACAGCTATATGACTGCAATTCATGTCATTGGTAAAGCAGCAAATGGCCGTGGTCCAATTAAGAGCCCAGGTATTTCTGTAAAGCTTTCTGCGATTCACCCGCGTTATGAATTCACACACCGTGAACGCGTTATGGAAGAGCTTGTTCCTAAACTAAAAGAACTTGCACTTGCAGCTAAACAATATGACATCAACTTCACTGTGGATGCAGAAGAAGCTGACCGCTTAGACATTTCTTTAGACATCATAGAAGCAGTATTCTCTGATGAAGCATTAGGTGACTGGAACGGTTTCGGTCTTGCAATGCAAGCATACCAAAAACGCGCTATCTGGGTTGTTGACTGGTTAGAAGCCCTATGTCGTCGCGTTGGCCGTAAGATGATGGTTCGTCTAGTTAAAGGCGCTTACTGGGATACTGAAGTAAAACTAACTCAAGCTGATGGCCTTGAAGGCTTCCCGGTATTCACACGAAAAGCAAGCACTGACGTATCTTACAAAGCCTGTGCGATTAAGCTTATGAACGCACGTGATGTGATCTTCCCTCAATTCGCAACGCACAACGCATACTCTGCTGCGACAATCCTTGAGCTAGCGAACGGCGAATACAACAACTTCGAATTCCAGTGTCTACATGGCATGGGTGACTCGCTATACAACCAAGTTGTAACCGAAGACAAAGTACAATGCCGTGTATACGCGCCAGTTGGTCAGCACGAAGACCTACTTGCTTACCTAGTTCGTCGTCTATTAGAAAATGGTGCAAACTCTTCATTCGTTAACGCAATTGTTGATGAGAGTAAGCCAGTTGAAAGTCTATTAGAAGATCCGGTAGAAAAGATTCAGCGCTTACGCAACAAGCGCAATACGCAAATCACCATGCCTATCGACATGTTCGGTGCAGAGCGTAATAACTCTAAAGGTTTAGACTTAACCAACATTAATCACATCACGCCGATGCGTGACAATTTAAATGCTTGGGTAGAGAAAAACTTAATTACGCACAACGATGTACCTGAAGGTCATGAAGCGGTAATTAACCCAGCAAACCACGATGAAGTGCTAGGTTCAATTCGTCACCAAGACGAAGCTGAAATGAAACAGCTAGTGACGAACGCAGAACAAGCATTCGAAGCTTGGTCAAAGCTACCAATCAACGAACGCGCCGACATTCTTCGTCGCATAGGTGATATCTTAGAAGATCACCGTGATGAGCTAATCGCACTGTGTATTAAAGAAGCAGGTAAAGTTGCCCAAGATGGTATCGACGAAGTACGTGAAGCGGTTGATTTCTGTCGTTACTACGCTGCAAAAGCAGAAGAGCTTTCTTTAGACGAACGTTTCTCTCCTCGTGGCGTGATTTTATGTATCAGCCCGTGGAACTTCCCACTGGCAATTTTCTTAGGCCAAGTGGCAGCGGCAATCGTGACAGGTAACACAGTTATTGCAAAACCAGCTGAGCAAACATCACTGGTTGCACTTCGCACTATCGACCTAATGAAGCAAGTTGGTTTACCAGAGAACGTGGTTCAGCCTGTTATCGCACGCGGTAGCAAAGTTGGTCAGGTGATTGTACCTGACGAGCGTATTCAAGCCGTGATGTTCACAGGTTCTACTGAAACGGGTACACGCATTTCACAAACGCTTGCTGAGCGCGGTGGCGACCAAGTACCTCTGATTGCTGAAACAGGTGGTCAAAACTGTATGATCGTTGATTCAACGGCGCTGCCTGAGCAAGTTGTTGACGATGTGATCTCTTCTGGCTTCCAGTCAGCAGGTCAACGCTGTTCTGCACTTCGTGTTCTTTTTGTACAAGAAGAAATTGCAGACAAAGTGATCAGCATGATCAAAGGTGCAATGAAAGAGCTACATGTTGGTGATCCTGCTTACCTTTCAACGGATGTTGGCCCGGTGATCGATCAAAAAGCCCATAGCGCTCTTACTGAGCACGTAGAGTACTTAAAAGGCAATGCAACACTGCATTTTGAGTGTCCATTACCTGATATGGGTGACACAGGTCATTTCTTCTTTGCACCTCGTTTATATGAGATCAAAGATCTATCTGTACTTAAGAAAGAAGTATTCGGCCCATGTGTACACGTGATCCGCTTCAAAGGCACCGAAATAGATAAAGTCATCGACCAAGTAAACAGCACTGGTTTTGGCTTAACCATGGGTATTCACTCGCGTATTGAAGAGCGTGCTAACTACCTAGCTAAACAATCTCGCGCAGGTAACATCTACATCAACCGTAACATGATCGGTGCGGTAGTAGGTGTTCAGCCGTTCGGTGGTCGTGGTCTTTCTGGTACTGGACCTAAAGCAGGTGGACCTAACTACTTAACTCGCCTAGTAAAAGAGAATAAGACACCGGATAACCGTCAAGTTACTAACGTACAAGTTGATGCTGAAGCGCTTCAGGCATTCCAGGGTGCGCAAGAGCAAGTTAGCCAGCTAATGCAAAACTCAATGCGCGATGAAAAAGTTTGGCGTGCAATGCCGCTAAATAATCGCGTATCTGTGGTACGTCAGCTATTAGCAAAACTTGCCAATGTTGAAATTATGGATCAGCTTGCGGATGACCTAGCGCACACTTTAGCTGATGCACGTGAGCAGATCATTCGTGTTGAAAAGCGTCTAAGCAAGGTTGTACAGTTGCCTGGTCCTACAGGTGAGTCAAACACTATTCGTTACGAGCCACGTGGTTGTGTTGTGTGTTTTGCTGATAAAGACACCTCATTCAACTTCTGGGTAATGTCTATCATTACTTCTCTAGCTGCAGGTAACACAGTGATCACTGTGGTTTCTGACTTATTCCACGAAGAAGCATTAGCGTTCAGAGATAAGTTAATCAGCTGCGGCGTAGCCGAAGGCGTTATGCAGGTTGCTAAGCTAAACCAACTTCCTGCGGTATTGGCTCATGATCACCTAGCAGCAGCAGTTGTAGGTAGTGGCTGTGCGCGTAAAGGTTACTTCAGCACGCAACTAGCTGCACGTAAGGGTGCAATCTTGCCTGTCATCAGTGCTGAGTACTACGACACGCTACTTAACCGTCTAGTGACAGAGAAGACTATCAGTATCGATACTACTGCATCTGGTGGTAACACCTCACTGATGACATTGGTTGAAGACGACGAATAATCGCTCTTATTCTTTGACTTTAAAAAGCCTGTACTTTTAATTAAGTACAGGCTTTTGTTGTTTTTACGAATTATACCAATTGCATTAAATTGATGACCAATTATTGCTATAGATAAATGGTTACCGGAAATGGTCAAATAACGAGAAAAATTACGGTATATAGTTATTCTATATGAGAAATTTTTGAAGAAGTTAGTGGACTATTTAGCTAGCTAGAATGTTCTAGTTAATTAATAAAATTGGTATTCCACAACTGTCTTTTTAAGTATCTTTTGCTAGGCTTAAATAACTGGCGATTAAAAAGAAATCACTGTGAAGAGCATAAGCATAAAAGAGTTACAACCCGGCATGTTTGTAGTAAGCGTGTTAGAGCAAACTGGCAGTGTTCAAGTAAAAACTCAGGGCTGGGTTAAAACACAAACTAGTATCGACAAGCTCGCCTCTGCGGGTATTCTAAAGGTTGAAGTTGATCCAGATAAAATGCTCGACTTGAGCAATAATGAACACGGCATAACTGTACCTGACTCTGATATTCAAAATGCGACTGAGCAAGAAAAAGACCCTTGGAATAAATCTACTACGATCAGTACTGAGATAAACCAAGCTGTTAAACTTGTTGAAGAAGCCAAGGCACTCCAAGCCAAAGCATTTGCGGATTTAAAAGCCGGCAACCCAATTAATGTTGAAGCATTTAAAGAAGTTGCTACTAGTTTCATCGATTCTATTTTTCGTAATCAAGATGCTCTCGCTTGCATTGCAATGATCAAACAAAAAGACGCCTACCTCTTAGAGCACTCGATTAATGTCGCAACACTTATTACTATTTTTGCAAAGCACCTGCGCTTGGATAGACAAATAATTGAAGAACTAGCGACAGGAGCTTTATTACACGATATTGGCAAAATAAAAGTTTCAGATATTGTGCTGAACAAACCAGGTAGGCTAAATGAAACTGAATTTGAGCAAATGAAGCAGCATGCACAATATAGCTATGATATTGTCAATGAAGCAGGATTATCTAAAATAAGTTGTGAAATAGCTGGTTTTCATCATGAGCGACTCGATGGTTCTGGTTACCCAAGAGGCTTAAGTAACGGCGAAATTTCAAACTATGTACGAATGGCCTCTATTGTCGATGTTTTTGACGCATTGACCGCTGAGCGTGTTTACAAAAAAGCACTTCCTCCTATCCAAGCATTCAAAATTTTAAGAGAAAATAGTCCTAACCATTTTGACGAACACCTGCTCAACGAATTTATTAATTGTATCGGCATATATCCTGTCGGCTCTTTAGTAAAGTTAAAATCTCAGAAAATTGGCATGGTTGCAAGCTCCAACTCTGCGCAGCCTCTAAAGCCCGTAGTTAAAGTTTTTTATAGTGCCAAAACGATGTATCACATCGCTGTTGAAGATATTGATCTAGCAGAAAAGCGTTGTACAGACGAATTAGAAGCTGCAATAAAACCTGAAGAGTTTGGATTAGATCTGGTTAAGTTCTTCAAGCACTCTGTACTACCATAAAGCGCTTTCATTAAAGCCAACACTGTATGCAGCTAAAAAAGCAGTCAAAACAAAGCCTAAATAACGTTATCATTTAGGCCTTAGCAATCTGAGTTTCGGGAAGATGATATTAGTATGGCTGCCAATCTTTCATGGCTTTTACTGAAAAATCATATCCTTGAAACCTGAAAACACTCTCTTCAGGTGCTATTTCTAACAAACGCATTCCATTAATTTTGTCGCCTTCATATAATTCAACTCCATTAATTTTAATCCAACGCTTGTGCTCTGACGTGGCGTAAATATGAGCTTGATAACTCAACTTACCAATTGCTGCTTGAGTTTTTCTAGGTAGGAACTCGATAGATAAACGTTCATCTTCTTGCACGATGTCTTCAGGCTCAGCCTGAGTAAAATCTTTGTCTGCCGTTTCAGCAACAGCAAGCTCAAAAGCTGCCTTTAATCTTGCTGAAGCTTCATCACTTGCTATCTCAGTAGTACTTGTTGGGTTATCTGTACGAGTATCATTGATTGATGGCGTTGTATTTGGCAGTTTAGTTTGCTTCTCAGTCTCAGCTCCTAATGGCTTCCCTAAAACACGATACTGACTCAAATCCTCTTGCGATGATGTTATCTCTGAAGAGCTTCCTGTTAAATCATTTAAACGTAAATCACTATCCAGCGGCTTGCCTAGCACCCGATACTGACTTAAATCTTCCTGTGGTTGCTCAGGTTTAAAGGCATTATTTACATCAGCAATAGCAGAAAGTGGTACCAACTGCTGTTTAAAAATAGGTACTCCTTGGTCATCTAAGCCAACTTGTACTGACATCCATTGATACTGCTCATCAGAGTGAGCTACTTCTTGATTATTTTTTACTTTAGCCGTCTGTTTTTCCTGAACTGGTTGCGAGCGCTCTATACTCTCTTCCAGTCTGCTTTCTTGCTTTACTATTGTCCCGGTTACCTCTTCAACATGCGCTTGTTGATTGTTTACATTAGCAACTGATTGAGACTGACTCTTGAAATACTGGCCACTGTAAAAACCAGCCAATGCAAAAATAACACTCAAACCAACACCCGCTAATCCAAGCGATAACTTCTTATAAAAAGCCAGCTGTTTTGTTTGTTGATAGCTTAGGTGTGCTTGCTCGGTATTATTCGCGGTTTGTGATTGCTTAAAAGCGGCATCAATAATCGACATAATTTTACTTCTTAAAATATATAAGCTGCAGCAAAGCCAATAGCATAGCTTGCCACAACCAGAGATAGGGCTGGTATGAACTGCTTCAAATTTTTCTCAGAAGCTGGTTCGCTATTCATACTCACCATGGGTAAAGCTTCTTTTGCCGCTTGCTCGACGACAGATTTATCAATAACTTGCTTTTGTGCAGAAAAAGCCCCCAATAGACACCTATCTGCCAATAAGTTAATTAATCGAGGGATCCCCTGAGTACGTTTATAAATATGCGATACAGCTTCATGGCTAAATAAAGCAGTATCACAGCCAGCTGTTTGCAAACGGTGTTGAATATAAGCAAATACTTGAGACTCAGTCAGTGCCAATAGATGATATCGAGAGGTAATGCGTTGAGCTAGTTGTCTAAGTTCATTTCGTTGCAAAAGCGTTTGAAGCTCCGGTTGTCCAATCAACGCAATTTGTACAAGTTTTTTATCGTCCGTTTCCAGATTAGTCAATAACCTTAGTTGCTCTAATACGCTTGGAGACAAATGTTGAGCTTCATCAATAACGAGTAAGGTATGGCCCCCCGCTCGATAATTATCTGTAAATCGTGACTTTAACGCATCAGTTAGGCTTTTTAATGTCGCCGTATCAGGATCATAAGAAATACTTAATTCATCGCAGACACTCGCCAATAGCTCTAGCTCCGAAAGCGCTGGGTTTAATACAAAAGCAACTTCAGTATTTTCAGGAAGCGATTTTAGCATTGAGCGTGTGATGGTAGTTTTACCTGTTCCTACTTCACCTGTTAATAATACAAATCCACCTGAATCACCTAGTCCATAGTTTAGGTGTAATAACGCCTCTTTATGGCGCTCACTCATATATAAATACTCGGGATTAGGTGCAATTGAGAAAGGCTTCTCTTTCAACCCAAAATAGCTTAAATACACGATAAAACTCTTTATTGTTATGATAGGCCCTATAATGGCAAAAAAGTGCGCAAGATAAAACCTTGAAACCAAGTGCACACCTTGAAACATTGGGACATAGATGAAAGTTTATTTAGTTGGAGGCGCCGTTCGTGACGCGCTTATAAATTATCCGGTTGTAGAACATGATTATGTTGTTGTTGGTAGTACCCCTGATGAAATGCTGTCTTTAGGCTACAAACAAGTTGGGAAAGACTTCCCTGTTTTTTTACATCCGAAAAGTAAAGACGAATACGCCCTCGCTCGTAAAGAAAGAAAAAGCGGGCATGGTTATACGGGGTTTATTTGCGATTTTGACCCAACAGTGACCTTAGAGGAAGACTTATATCGCCGTGATTTAACCATCAACGCCATTGCACAAGATGAAAATGGAAAGCTGGTTGACCCTTACAATGGCCAAGCAGATTTAAATAACCGCTTACTTAGGCATGTTGGTCCAGCCTTTAGTGAAGACCCACTCCGCATTTTACGTGTTGCTCGATTTGCTGCACGTTACTATCATTTAGGCTTTATCATTGCGCCTGAAACGCTTTTGCTTATGAAAGATATGGTTGCCAATGGTGAACTTAAAACATTAACCAAGGAGCGCATTTGGTTAGAGATAGAAAAATGTCTAAAAACCAGCACCTTTCATTTATTCTTAGAAGTAATAAATGACATTAATGCTTTGGCTGATGTCCTTCCTATTTTGCCAAGCTGGTCCAACTTAGAAACCCAAAAAATAGCAAGTGCTAATAAATTTGTAGCCACAAAAGAGATGGCAATTGATTCTGACACACTGCAAGTTTGCCACTTTTGTTTATGCCTTGAAGCCTGCTCACATGAAGACCTTAAACATTTAGAACAGACATTAAAGATCCCCAGCACTTTTGCAAACAGCTTGAGAGACTTTAAGTTATTAAATAACTTTTTAAATGAAAAAGACTTTAGCCCTGAAAATATTTTAAAGTTCTTTAACCTTATAGATCTTTGGCGTCGCCCAGAACGTTTTAACTTGTTACTAGAGATACTAAAATATGCACAGTGTCAGCAGGATATTGCACAAACGCTACAAAATTGTGCGATGGCATCTCAAGCCGTTACCGCACAACAGGTCATCGCATTAGGATATCAAGGTGCTGCGATTAAACTTGGATTACAAACAGCTCGAATTGCTGCAATAGAAAAAACACTCAGTTAACAGCTCGCTCTTTTTACATACATTTAGAGGTGCTTTTTTATTCTACACCTCTAAAGTTCCCGCTATTTTTTATTTTTATTCTTAAGTGCTCATTATTGAAACAGCCAAATTAACATTAACAAGAACAACAAAGTTACATTTTAGAACACTAAAAACACAATAGATTTAATGAAAGTTTGCACACACTAACAAAAAGTTAAATAAAACAACAGCACCCCCTCAAAAAAACCTCACTGTAAAGCTAAGATTACAAATACAAAAACCGCAAACCACTGTTAGTAAACAGGAAAAACAATTAAAACCCAAAATAAAAACACAATTCACAAAAAAGGAACATTTAACACAAACCCAATAAAGAATTAAGTAACAATTACTTATGCTAAAAACAGTACCTGACCTATGGCACATGCAACGCATGTGAGATTCAAAACAAATAGAGAAAGGTTATATGTTGAAGAAGTTAAACCTATTAACAGCAAGCATTCAGGCTGCTGTACTAGCAGGTACTGCAGCAGGCACTGTTGCGGTAGCAAATACAGATTCTGAGGCGCAAAAAGTAGAGCGCATTCAGGTTACTGGTTCTAAAATTAAGCGTTTTAACCTAACGTCTCCAACTCCAGTGACGGTGATCGGTGGTGTAGAACTAGAAAACCAAGGTATTACTAATGTAAACGACCTACTTGAAGAAATGCCTCAAGCAACAGTCGGTCTTTCTCCTGAAACAACGACTAACTACATTTATGCTTCTGGCCTAAATACAACTGACCTTCGCGGTTTAGGTTCAGAGCGTACTTTAGTGCTTGTTAACGGCCGTCGTTTCGTACCTGGTTCTGTAGGTGATACTGCGGTTGACTTAAACAACATCCCTACTTCAATGATTGAACGTATTGAAATTGCAACAGGTGGTGCTGCAGCGGTTTATGGCGCAGATGCTGTTGCAGGTGTTGTGAACATCATTACTAAAAAGTCTATGGACGGCATCGAAGTTGACGTTTCAACAGTTCGTCCGGAGCAAAGTGGCGGTGAGGCAAATTACTTCTCAATTACCGGTGGTATGGAAGCGGATAAACTATCTTTCATCGCATCTTTAAACTACACAGAAAACGAAAGTTACTCTAAGCTTAGTCGTGACTTCTTCGCAAACCCAGTAAATTCATATGGCAACCCAGCAAACGCGGATGGTGAAGATAATATTCCTGGTCGTGTAATTCTTGGCAAACCAACTGCACTTGCGTATTACTCTGAAGGTGGTGACTTCTTCACAAAAAACGCATTCACTACTGATGGTTACTTAAACCACCATTACACATTTGACGAAAATGGTAACATCCGCGCATTTGATAATGGCCTTGGTATGATCCCAAATCCAGGTGTTGGCCGTGATGCAAACCGTTATTTCACTGATGTAAACAACATGGGTGATGGTATCTTTAGCGATGGCTATAAGTCTTACTTCCAAACTCCGCTAGAGCGTGTAATTGCATCTGCTTACGGTACTTATCAGCTAAATGATGAGCATGCATTAACGTTTGATTTCACTTATTCAAATACAGACTCAACAACCGAAAGCTCCCCAGCTTTCTTCCGTCACACCATTCGTCGCGACAACGCATTCATCAAAGATGATATGGCGAAACTAATGGATGACAATGGCCTTACATCTGTAACGCTTCGTCAAGCAAACGAGCACCTTTGGGGTGACCGTATGTACAATCAAGAGCGCGAAGTATTTCGTACTTCTTTTGGCGCTGAAGGTTACTTAACCGATGATTGGGGTTACAGCACATATGTTCAGTATGGACGTATCGAGCAAGATACACTTTGGACAGGTGAAGTTTTAACACAAAACCTTGCAAATGCCATTGATGCAGTTGAATACAATGGTCAAATCGTATGTGCTGATCGCGATGCAGAAGGCAACGTTGTTGGTGCAATTGAAGGTTGTACTCCGTTCAATACTATGGGCGCTACATCTGCGACAGCAGCTCAACAAGATTACATCGCAACAACGGCAACTCGTTTTGCTAAGCATGACCAAGTTGTATTTGCATTAACTGTAGATGGTTCTTTATACGAGCTACCTGCAGGTTATGTAGCTGCAGCATTCACAGCGGAGCACCGTCGTGAATCAGCAACAACTGCACCATCTGAAAACATGGAAAAAGGCTTAATTTTCGGTAACTCTAGCCTTCCGATGGACGGTGAAATTGAAGTTGACGAACTATCAGCTGAAATCTCAATCCCACTTCTTGAAGATGCTTTCCTTGCGACAGATCTAACACTAGAAACTGCGTTCCGTTACATGGATTACTCTGTAACTGGTTCTGATAACGCGTGGAAATTAGCACTTAACTGGGGTGTAACTGACGACCTACGTGTGCGTTTAAACCGTTCAAAATCAGTACGTGCGCCAAACCTAGGTGATTTATTCACACCAAACTCAAAAACGTTTAGCTCGGGTCGTGCGGACGTATGTCGTGCAGATACAATTGCAAGTTCTGGTAGCAAGTACAAAGACAATGTCATCAAGAACTGTCAAGCTGATGGTCTAGCTGCTGGTTGGATGCCAACTGATGAGTGGATCGGTGGTGGTAGTCTACCTGGTTATATTCAAGGTAACCAAAACCTTGAAAATGAAGTATCAAATGACTACACAGTTGGTGTGATTTACACGCCTTCATTCGTAGACGGCTTAGACTTCACTGTGGACTACTGGTCATTTGAAGTTGATGGCGCGATTGAATACTTCGGTCGTAACAGTGTTGCACTATGTTATGAATCATCTTCTTTAGATAACCCATTCTGCGGTAACTTTGAGCGTGACGAGAAGACAGGTAATATCACCCACTTCTACACACGTCCAATCAATGCTGCACAAATCACTAAGAAAGGTATGGACTTCGAGTCGGCTTACCGTACAGACGTATTCAACGGTAGCCTATCTCTTAAGCTAACTGCAACTTACCTGATTGATGACAACCAAAACTCAACTGGTCGTGAAGAAGACTTCCGTAACTACGTTGGTGAAACTGCGTCTCCACGCTGGAAAGGTCGTTTAAGCGCAGTTTACTCTCAAGATGATTCATCTTACGTATTAACTGCAAACTACCGTCATGCAACTGTAAATGACAACGACTGGACTGCAGAAGATAACAACTATAACGATATCCCGTCTTACACGACATTTGATTTCATGTACAAGACGTACCTAATGGATGAGTTACAGTTACGTGTAGGTATTAACAACCTACTAGACCGCGAGCCACCACGTAACCCGTTCACTTATGATGATGGTGAATTCTTTGATGTGAAAGGTCGCCGTCTATCAATCGGTGCTAAATACACTTTCTAATCTAATTAGAAGTTAGTATTTCAAAACGCCTCTTCGGAGGCGTTTTTTATTGCTTCAAACTGACTGACACCTGAGCATGAAAATTTTAAAGCCAAGCTATTATTACTAGAGCTAATGAAAATTGAGGATATTTGCCTCTCGTCTCTCGTCTCTCGTCTCTCGTCTCTCGTCTCTCGTCTCTCGTCTCTCGTCTCTCGTCTCTCGTCTCTCAAGAGATTATTTGCTATTTTGTTTTAGACATAAAAAACAGCGCCGAAGCGCTGTCTAATAACGATGCTTAAAAGCTTACATCAATGTTTACCACATTAAGAAAGCAAATAGCCCTAGACCTAAAAGTAAGCGGTAAACGACAAACGGGAACATGCCCATTTTCTCAATCACTTTTAAGAAGAAGTAGATACACGCATAAGCTGCAATAAACGATAACACAGCCCCTAAAATAATCGCGTTCCAATCAATCAGTTCATCGCCTGTCGATAGCTTATAAATGTAGTAAGAACCCGCGGCTGCGATAACTGGAATAGACATCAAGAAAGAGAAACGTGCTGCACTTTGCTTATTCAAGCCAAGTAATAGACCTGTTGTCATAGTGATACCTGAACGAGACGTGCCCGGGAATAACATAGCAACCACTTGCGACAAACCAATCAATAGCGCCATTACCCAGTTAATTTGATAAATGGTTTTGATTTGCTTCGCTTTTGCATCGGCATACCAAAGTAATAAACCAAATACGATGGTCGTTGTGGCGATGATCCACGCATTACGCGAGTATACTTCTACGAAGTCCTTTAATAAGTAACCAATAATCAATGACGGTAAGGTTGCCAAAATGATCCACCAACCAAGCTGGCTGTCATCCGTTTTTTTGCCCTGTGCACCAAATGAGTTAAACCAAGCAGTTAAAATATCTACAACTTCTTTTCTAAAATAGATAATCACCGCCAACAATGTACCGACGTGAACAGCAACATCAAATGCTGTGCCTTGATCTTGCCAGCCAAATACTTGTGACGGCAGAATTAAATGTGCTGAACTCGAAATAGGTAAAAACTCTGTCAGACCTTGTACTAAGGCCAACACGATAATTTCAATAATGCTCATGGGTTAAAACTCCACTTTCCATAGCTTTTGGTTTAGGTTGTTATAATTTTGCCAAAGTTCACCTATCGTTTGCTCTGCAACGGGGTGGTGAAAGTCTGCTGCTAACTCAGCGAGCGGTTGAAGAACAAAGGCATTCTTAGTAATTTCATCACGAGGTAATTGTGCAGGTGAGTCGCAAATGACATCATCATAAAATAGTAAGTCTAGATCGAGCGTTCGTGGGCTAAACTTTTTATCTGACGGTGTTCGACCATTGTCTCTTTCGATTTGCTTAAGCAAAGCACACACCTGCTCAAGCGGCATATCAGTTTGTGCTGCAAAGACAGAATTAAAAAAGTTATTACCATTAAATCCAACGGCTTCACTCTCAAAGACACTAGAATGTTGATACTCTGGAAAGTTTGCAATTAGGGCTTTTAAACCGGCGCGTAGGTGCTTTTCTCTATCAACATTTGTGCCTAAACTTATAAAAATCTGTGCCATATTAAGCTGCTTTTGCTCGAGTGATCTCTACACCAACCGTTTGTGCTGCATGCACAGCCGCAGGCTTACTTACCTTGATAGTCACTTGGCTGACGTTATATTGTGCTAAGATGAGCGCAGCAAGCTGCTCAACTAATGTTTCTAATAGTTCGACAGGTTTTGCCGTCGTATGCGCAATAATGTCTTCACTGACTTTAGCATAATCAACGGCCAAATTGATGTCATCACTCTGTGCTGCGGCTCGAATATCGGTCAGCATTTCCACATCAAAGTATAAACTTTGTTTACTCTCTTTCTCAAAATCGTACACGCCAATAATGGTTTCAACATGTAGCTGAGAAATATAGACCTTATCCATTCACGCCCCACTTTGGTATTTTGTCTGTGACAAATAGATTGGTAACTTATATAGTTACATTCGAATCGGGAAATAATAGCCGAAATACGCTGAAGACAAAATAAGGAAAACTGTGTTAATTACGTTAATCTGCATATGTGCCTATTTAATTGGCTCTGTATCGTCTGCAGTGCTCGTGTGTCAGCTGTTCAAGTTACCCGACCCTCGTTTTGCAGGCTCTAATAACCCTGGTGCAACTAATGTACTTCGATTAGGTGGTAAACTACCCGCTGCATTAGTTTTAGCTTTCGACATCTTGAAAGGTACCATACCTGTTTGGGGCGCATACTTTTTAGGCGTAGAGCCAAATTGGTTGGGCGCAATTGCTGTTGCCGCTTGTCTTGGTCATATCTACCCTGTATTCTTCCATTTCAATGGAGGAAAAGCCGTTGCAACCGCGTTTGGGGCACTTTTGCCCATTGGCTTAAGTCTAGGTGGACTGTTGATTGCTACGTGGGCTATTGTAGTTTGGCTGACGAGATACTCGTCACTCGCCGCAATTATCACTGTCGCACTCGCGCCTTTTTACACTTGGCTTATTAAACCCCTTTACACTGTTCCGGTCAGCTTTTTAACCTTACTGATTATCTTTCGCCATCGCGCCAATATAAAAAGGCTCCTTCAAGGGAAAGAGCCTAAAATTGGTAAAAAGAAGCCTTAGTTTTCACGCCTACAACGGTGGTAAACTTTCAATCGGCCAACGTGGCTGCGTTTTCATATCAAGTGTTGCATATTGCTTGGCTTTCAACCTCTGCATACCAGCAAAAGCAATCATTGCGCCATTATCAGTACAAAATTCAGTGCGAGGATAAAACACCTGCCCTTTCATACCTTGCATCATGCGCTCAAGCTTTTGGCGAAGTTCAGTGTTTGCACTCACACCACCGGCAATGACTAAACGTTTAATACCCGTATGTTTTAAAGCCCGTTTGCACTTAATCGCCAGTGTATCGATCACAGCAGTTTGGAATGCATGAGCAATATCAGCTTTAGTCTGTTCGTCATCACCTTCGCTACGAATGGTGTTAGCTGCTGCTGTTTTTAAACCACTAAAACTAAAATCTAAGCCAGGTTTATCTGTCATGGGACGCGGAAAAGTAAAGCGACCTGGTGTCCCCTGCTCGGCCATTTTTGCCAGAAGCGGGCCGCCTGGATAGTCTAAACCTAATAATTTAGCTGTTTTATCAAATGCCTCTCCTGCGGCATCATCCACAGACTCTCCTAGCACTTCGTATTCCCCGATACCTGCAACTTTCACCATCATAGTGTGGCCACCAGAGACAAGTAGCGCAACAAACGGAAATTCAGGTTGCTCGTCTTCAAGCATTGGTGCTAGTAAGTGACCTTCCATATGATGTACTGCAACAGCAGGTTTATCCCATGCAAATGCCAACGAGCGGCCAATTGAGGTACCCACTAATAAGGCGCCAACCAAGCCTGGTCCTGCAGTATACGCAACACCGTCTATGTCTTTTGGACCACAGCCAGCCTCTTTAAAAGCTTCATCAATAAGCGGTATTGTTTTACGAACATGGTCTCGAGAAGCCAACTCTGGAACAACACCGCCGTAGTCAGCATGCACTTTTACTTGGCTGTAAAGCTTATGGGCAAGCAGCCCTTGTTCATCATCGTAGATTGCAATTCCCGTCTCGTCACAAGATGATTCAATGCCTAGAATACGCACTAATAATTCTCCAGTTTTTAATCTTTACGCTAAATTGCAATGCCGATATTAGTTTGCCCATCAGCAATTGCTTGTTGTTTAAGCGCTTTCACATTGTCACTGCTGATTCGGCCCATATTCTCTACGAATTCAATTAACTCGCCTAACACGTCAATTTCATACTGCATGTAAGGATGTTCACGAACCAGTTTGTTTTCAGGTTCTAGTCCATCGCTTTCAATCAATAGCTCGACATAGCGAGCAACGGTTGCTTGCGAAATTTTCGCAACACTCACAAATTCATGCTCATCTTTGGCCATTAAACCATGAATTAAACCAAGTAAAGCGGTTGCAGCATCTATGGCTGGATACGTACCAAACATCGGATAATCGTTTAATTCTGGAACATTCGGTTCAATTTTTTCTACCTGTTTCTCTAAACTGATCTTACTCTTTGGAAATAGGATTTTTTCCCAGCATACGTTTAACGCACTGCGTAACGTACTGGCATCACCAAATTCTGTGGCCTCACTAAATAATTCGTAGTTAGGCAACATGCGTTCTAAAACTGCAGCAGCCAGCACAGCCTTTTGTAAATAATTTAACTCTCTAATTCGCTGAAAGTTATTCGCTTTACTCATAATCTTTTCCACATTGCCAGCATGCTTGAAACGCTGGCCCGTTAAATTCGTCACACTGTGGGCATTGCCATTCAGTGTCTTTTTCTTGTTGTTGGTAGTTTACCAATAATTCCTGCGCTTGGCGCAATTTTATCTTGTAAACCCACACAGAAACTTTTGCCTGATCTAGCGGAATTTCTCCAAGTGCCCCTTGTAAAGCCTCTCCTTTAAGTAATACATCTATGTTTGCCTGCTCTAGTAACCCTTTTATCAAATGAGCTTCTATTACATTATCTGAGTTAAAAACTTCACACCACTGCCAAGAATTATCTGTCATAATAAACTTTGAAATCACCTAAAACATTAAGACTGCAATGACACTTACAACACCTGCGCTGCTATTTCCTGCCATTTCATTATTACTATTAGCTTATACCAATCGGTTTTTAGTGCTAGCGCAATTAATTAGAGAGCTCAATGCGCGAGAAGGAAAAACTAATCGACCCGTCGTTTTGGCACAAATCGATAATTTAAAAAAGCGTATAAAGTTAATTCGTGCCATGCAGGTCTGGGGCGTTTTTTCTTTTTTACTCTGTACACTCTCTATGTTTAGTTTGTTTATTGAGCAACAATTACCGGGCATTATCTTATTTGGAGTGAGTTTGTGTTGTTTGACTTTATCTTTGATTATTTCACTCTACGAAATACATATTTCTTGTGATGCCATTGAAATAGAGTTACAAAATATCGAAAAAAAGCCGATAGACTAATTAAGCAAGCTCACCTTTTCCTGTCTATACTCATTTTGAGCGGCTATGGGCAGGATGAAGTGTGAATAATTTCCTATTTTCTGACGAAAATTTAAATCAAGAACATGAATCAAGCAATAATAAGGAAGATTATTGGGACATACTTGTTGTTGATGATGAAGAAGACATTCATCAAGTGACTAAATTGGTGCTCTCAGGCTTTGAATTTGAGAATAAAGCACTGCGCTTTCACCACGCATACTCAGCGAAAGAAGCAATGGACTTATTAAATCAGCAAGAGAATATATCTGTTGGTTTGATTGACGTTGTCATGGAAAGTAACCATGCAGGTTTAGACCTCATAAAATACATACGCCAAGATATGGGTAACCATGATATTCGTCTTATTCTAAGAACAGGGCAACCAGGCGAGGCCCCAGAAGAGGCTGTGATCCGTGACTACGACATTAATGATTATAAAAATAAAACTGAGCTGACTGCGGTCAAACTTAAGACTTTACTTTATTCTGCACTTCGCTCTCATCGAGACATCCAAACAATTGGCAAACATAAAGCAGGGCTTGAGCGAATTATTGATGCTTCAGGCTCGTTTTTACGTTGCAATAGTGTGCGAGAATTCGCCTCAACAATTTTGTCCCATGTCTCAGAGGTTATGGGCCTCTCTTCAAGCGATATTTACTGTGCTGCAGCTGTTAATAGCCAAAGTGCACAAGCTGAACACTTCAGGCTTCTTGCTGCCTCCGGTGAAGGTGTTGAACCTAATACTGAAGCTATTCCACAAAATGTCAAACAGCTATTCATGGAAACCCACAATAAAAAACACTCTCACCAAACTGAATTTGAATATATTGGTTACTTCCCTTCTCAAGAAGGCAGTGAGACCATGCTGTATGTCAGCAAAGACTCAGCATTGCAGCAAACTGACAGGCAATTGCTGGCTTTTTTTGCCAATAATATAGCGATGGCTTATGACAATATTAGGTTACGAGAAACAGTCAGGGAATCTCAAAAAGAGCTATCTTACATTCTTGGCGAAGCTGTCGAAAAACGCTCTAAAGAAACAGGCTCGCATGTTAAACGCGTGGCAAATTATAGCCACCTTCTCGCCAAATTATACGGCCTAAATGAATACCAATCTGAAATCATTAAATTGGCATCGCCTCTACATGACATTGGCAAAATTAGTATTCCTGATAATATTTTAAATAAACCAGCAAAGCTTGACGATAATGAATGGAAAATTATGCAGACGCATGCCAAAGTTGGTTACGAGATTCTCCATAATTCAAGTAATGATATTCTCAAATGTGGTGCAATTATCGCCTATCACCACCATGAGAAGTGGGATGGCAGCGGATACCCACAAAGCTTAAAAGGTGAACAAATTGATATAGTTGGTCGTATTACAGCGCTAGCTGATGTATTTGATGCTTTAGGCAGTGATCGGTGTTATAAACCAGCTTGGCCTTTAGAAAAAGTTATTTCGCTGATACAATCTGAACGAGGCAAACATTTTGACCCCAAACTCGTTGATTTATTTATAAATAACTTAGATGAGTTTATTTTTATTAGAGATAGCTACCCCGACTAGTTATTTGTAATTTTAATGTAAAAAAGTATTTCCCCTTATTGCATTTTGTATTACTATTGGGTAAATACGTAGTTCTAAAAGAACCGTTGAAATTAAAAGGAATTTCAAATGAGATTTGAACAACTTGAGCAATTTGTTGCTCTAGGCAATTTAAGACACTTTCGCCAAGCCGCTGAACAAACTAATATCAGTACTTCAGCCCTCACCCGCAGCATCCAAACACTCGAAGATGAAATTGGTTGTGAACTAGTCAAGCGTTCTACACGCTCAGTTCGTCTTACCGAGCAAGGTGAGCTTTTCCTCACATACTGCAAAGCAACTTTAAATGAACTTGAAAATGCCAAAAAGAATATAAAACAGAGTCTATTTGGTAATGACCAAGATAAATTAGTCATTGGCTATACGCAACAAATGAGCAGTGTTGTGCCTGTTGTTTGTGGGCAATTTCTGGCTCATCACCCAAGTGTAAAAGTAGAGATGCAAATGCTTGATGAAGCTGATTTAATGAATAAACTTCAGCTCGGAGAAATTGATATCAGCGTTTGTATGCACTCTTCTGAGTTAGCTAGTTCGGACATCTACATTCCTGATCAATTAATCATGTTTGTTGCGAAAAACCATCCTATACTTCATAAAGACTCTGTTACTAGACAAGATCTTATTCATTACCCAATGTTTGGCTGCCTATCTCAGTCAAGACAAGTTCAGCATATGGTCAATGAAACAGCTGATAGTTTCAACAAAGCCACTTCAATGCGCGTTGGCAACATCAATGAAGTACTTGATAACATTAAAAATAGTGATTTATTTGCAATTGCGGGTATTGAGCACTCTAAGCTAGTTGCTCAAGACCCAGACGTTGTTTTAATTAAAACAAATAAAGACCTTCCAACAGAACAGGTACTTGTCAGAACAAACCACACCTTGAGTGAAGATGTTAATATTAAAGAACTGGTAAATTTAATAGAAAAGTTTGAACAAAAACATAGCATCAGCGCTTAAAACGGCCTAATAATGAAGCCTGCTTCTTTTGCAGGTTTCATTATGAATAAATTCATTAAGATTTAAGCAAAGGTTTCAAGGGACTAAACCTTACTCTTATTGTAATTCAGATTTCTTTTTTGATAGAAAATGGTTCAAGGTAACTAATCTATATCAGGGAGCGTCACTAATACTATCGACAAGTTGCCTTGTATCAAAATGACATATCTATATATCTAGCTAAGCCATATAGAAAGCGCCAACCCCAAAAATACCAACAACCCAACATAATGATTATTTAAAAACGCTTTAAAACAGTTTTCTCTCTGTCTCTCATGGATGAGTTTTTGTTGATAAACAAGTAAACAAGCAGCAAATACCAACCCCAAATAAGCCCAAAAAGTCGCTTCAACTGCTTGGTAGATTGCAATCATTATGACTAAAAACATGATATTCAGAAGCGCAATAATGTGTCTGTCGAACTGACCAAATAACACTGCCGTCGACTTCACACCTAGCTTTAAGTCATCGTCTCTGTCGACCATGGCATACATAGTGTCATACGCCACAGTCCAAATTAAATTTGCAGCAAATAGCCACCACGCAATTATTGGAACTTGTTGCTGCGAGGCCATAAATGCCATCGGGATTGCCCAGCTAAACGCTGCACCCAATACTACCTGGGGTAAGTTCGTATAACGCTTCATAAACGGATAACAAGCAGCTAATGCAAGTGCACCAAATGACAACGCGATGGTCTGCCAATTCAATGAGAGTACCAAAGCGAACGCTACGATAATCAACAATACAAACAAACTTAATGCTTCTCCAGCTAAAACCTTACCTGTTGCAAGAGGCCGAGTAGCTGTTCGTTTTACCGAGCCATCAATCTTTCTATCAGCAAAGTCATTAATTACGCATCCGGCACTGCGCATGACAAATACACCAAGCGAAAACACCAATAATAGATCCCAACTCGGTAATCCATCATTTGCTAACCATAACGCCCAATATGTTGGCCACAGTAACAGTAATGTACCGATTGGTTTGTCGGTGCGCATTAATTGCTTATAGGCATTAAAGTTTTGCCATTTTAGGGCTTCAAGCTGCATCTAATACCTCAGGTAAAAATACTTCACACACCATCACATGGGCCTCTGATTGAGAGAAAATACGTCTTCTAGCAAAAATAGGCATGCGAGTAATGTCATTCCTCTTCAACAGTTGAGCTAGCTCTTCTCGAGATTCTACTTCAGCCATTTCTAATTCAGAACGTTGCCAAAGTTCGTTCTGAAATAACACCTCCCCCAAAGGCGTGTCTCCCAACTGCTCTACACCTCTTTCACAAGCTGGAATAGAGATCCAACTTTGAGCATAAACTTGAACAACCTCATCACAATATAGTAAAACTTCACGACAAATATAATCATGGGCCGTCTCTCCCCATAATTTTGCTGTGATTGGCTGTTCGTTCAGGACAACCACTTTGAAGTCTGTACTTTTTTGCTTTAAACGTTCAGTGAGTGATCCTGTGTCGCTTAAAACAGGCTTTAAAGCAGCAGGTACAGAAAGCTCCGAGAGTGAGCTTTGCCATGAAAAATCGATTGAAAGAGGATGCTTTAACACAATAATATCTTACCCAGAATACAACCGACACATAATAACATTGCTCAGTACGGCAACAAAGTTCAGTCTATGGTTTTTATTTTTTACCTTAGTTAAAAGTTTCATTAGCTAAAAAACCAGCAACTTTTTACTCTTTTTCTATACTTGTAACACACTCAACAGAGTATAATTTTTTTTAAAATACAGTTACAATCGCTTTCAAGACAGTTACATAACAGGAACTTCACCCACTATGAAAATGCTCTCAAGCCTATTTGCATTACTTCTACTGACATTCAGTAGCACTTCAGTTCGAGCTGAAGCAAATGTGGGTTACTTTGGTTTTGAACCAGATATCATCACCAACTATATTGGTCAATCTAACAAGAAATTGGGTTATATTCGCGTCACTGTAGATTTAATGCTAAATGATGTGAAGAATATTGCGATTGTAGAGCACCATACGCCACTGCTTCGTGATGCTATAGTGCAAATCTTAAGTAAAGAGCCTGAAGAAACTATAAAGTCATTAACGGGTCGAGAAGAAATACGTCAGCGCTGTGCTGAGAAATTGAAAAAGCTGCTGAAAGATGAGACCGGCGAAGAAATCATTAGAGAAGTATTATTTACTAAGTACCTCTATCACTAACCTGTTTTTGATTTTGGCAGTTGTAATGAAGCAATTGCCATTCCGCTCAATAAACCAAACAAGTGCGCCCAGTTCGCCATACTAATAAATAACACGTCAGCAAAACCCAATACCATCCATACCAACATGAAACCGACGATTGGTTTAGTAATCAATTGCTCTTCTTCGGGCAATTTTGTGCTGTAGATCCACGCAAAACCAAGCAATGCATACACCACTCCACTTAATCCACCAAAGCGATTATCAACCAATAAATACTGCGCCCAATTACTCACGAATGCAGAAATAAAAAACAGTAAGAATAAGCTCGTATTGCCTGCTTGCTTCACAATTTTATTGCCTAAAAACAGCCACCAACTCAAATTAAAAATAAGATGCAATGCGCCAAAATGAATGATGGCAGGCGTCAACCAAGATAAAGGTTCGGTTGGATTAAACAGAAGTTTATCTAGCCATGATTGCGGGTTTTCTATCAAGAAGAAGCTAGCAAAAACGGTGATACAAACAATAAACATGAGCTTTAAAAACCAATGAAGTCCGACAAACCGCTGCGCCAAATTTAAATCTTTCCCCATGTAGTTAAATTTTACTTGGGTATCGCCAGTTTGCCATGACGCCGCTAAATAACGTTCATGGTAAGGGTTACTTAAAAATTCTTGCCACAACTGCGCTGCACGCTCTGCATCTTGTTCTGACACCCACACTTGTGCTGTGCGGTTGTCTAAATAGGTCAACTTAACCTTGATACCCTGACTTTTAAAATAGTCAACTGCGCCTTGCAAGGCTCTAGGCTCTGAGTGTTGACCTAATAAAATCATTGGCTTACTGACTCTGGCTGCTCAAGCGCCCACTGCGTAAAACCACCGTCCATGCTATACACATCTTCAAAGCCTTGCTCGATAAGATAATTAGCAGCACCTTGTGAACTCACCCCATGGTAGCAAACCACAACGATTGGCTGCTCATAGTCTTTCTCAACCATAAATTGGCCAATGTTTGCATTTGATAAATGAATGGCACCTGGCATATGACCTGATGCAAATGCATTTGGATCACGAATATCGGCAATAACGACATCATCGCGCTGCATAAGCTCTATAGTTTGTGCAACTGAAATATGTTTAAACGGCATAAATTACTTCTCAAAAAAACAAAAAGGCGACATTTGCCGCCTTTAACACAAATGGACTTAAGAGCGTGCTTTTCTTTGTTGTGTGTTTTTTGCAGCAGTGAGTTGGATATTTAGGCAAGGCAGAGGCTATGTAGCATAGTTATTCTATGTAAACTAGCCGATAACGCCGAATAAATATTCAAATCGCGCTGCTCAACGAGCTCAAAAAAAGGCTTTACTCTATTTTTAATTGTTGTACATGCATAAACATTGACGCGTATAGCTTAACCCAATATTTAAAGCCTTTTATTTGAGCAAAATGCATACATCAAAGGTAAACTCGCTCTAATCCCAGTTTAAGATCACTTTACCTGATTGACCAGAGATCATGGTATCGAAACCCGTTTGGAACTCATCAATATGGAACTGGTGTGTGATGATAGGATCAAGATTTAAACCTGATTGGATAAGGCTTGCCATCTTGTACCAAGTTTCAAACATCTCGCGACCATAAATACCTTTAATCACTAAGCCTTTGAAAATAACTTGGTTCCAATCAACCGCCATATCCGATGGTGGAATACCTAACATGGCAATCTTACCACCGTGATTCATGTTGTTTAACATTGAGTTAAACGCCACTGGTACACCTGACATTTCTAGACCAATGTCAAAGCCTTCAGTCATACCAAGCTCAGCCATCACATCTTCAAGCTTTTCTTCTGCCACGTTAACTGCACGCGTCGCGCCCATCTTACGCGCAAGCTCCAGCCGGTATTCGTTCACATCAGTGATCACCACATGGCGTGCACCTACGTGCTTAGCCACAGCCGCAGCCATAATACCAATTGGACCTGCACCTGTGATCAATACATCTTCACCGACTAGGTCGAATGACAGAGCTGTGTGTACTGCATTACCAAATGGGTCAAAAATTGAAGCTAATTCGTCAGAAATATTATCAGGGATCTTAAATGCGTTATAAGCTGGAATAACTAGGTACTCAGCAAATGAGCCTTCGCGGTTTACACCCACACCAATGGTGTTACGACATAAATGTACGCGGCCTGCACGACAGTTACGACAATGGCCGCAAGTAATATGGCCTTCACCAGATACACGGTCGCCAAGCTCAAAACCACGTACCTCTTGGCCCATACCAACCACTTCACCGACATATTCATGACCCACAACCATAGGGGTAGGAATAGTGTTTTGCGCCCACTCATCCCACTTATAAATATGTACGTCTGTGCCACAAATCGCAGTTTTACGAATTTTGATTAATAAGTCATTGTGCCCAACCTCTGGTTTTGGTGCATCTGTCATCCAAATCCCAGGTTCAGCTTTTAATTTCGATAATGCTTTCATTGTTACGTCCCAAGCAAAAAACAATTCGCCAGATCATACTTATGATTTGGCGAATTTCAGTATTAATAAGCGTATTGCTATTTAATAAATTTAGATGATACCTAGCTCTTTACCAATACGGGTAAAGGCATCAATTGCTTTATCTAGCTGCGCTTTAGTATGCGCCGCTGAAATCTGTGTACGAATACGTGCTTGACCTTTTGGTACAACAGGGAATGAGAAGCCTGTTACATAGATACCTTCGGCTAATAACTTATCAGCCATAGCCGCAGCCACTTTCGCATCACCAAGCATTACAGGGATAATTGCGTGATCTTTACCTGCACAAGTGAAACCAGCAGCTTCCATGTTTTCACGGAAGTAAGCTGCATTTTCCCAAAGTTGATCACGTAGTGCTTTACCGTCTTTAAGCATATCAAGTACAGCAATTGATGCTGTTACGATTGAAGGCGCTAAAGAGTTTGAGAATAAATAAGGACGAGAGCGCTGACGTAACCAATCAATCACTTCTTTCTTACCAGACGTGTAACCACCTGACGCACCACCTAGTGCTTTACCTAAGGTACCTGTGATAATATCAACGCGGTCAATCACGTTGCAGTATTCGTGTGTACCACGACCGTTTTCACCCACAAAGCCAACAGCATGAGAGTCATCAACCATCACAAGTGCATCGTACTTATCAGCTAAATCACATACAGCTTCTAAGTTACAAATAACGCCGTCCATAGAGAACACGCCATCAGTCGCGATTAGTTTTGTTTTTGCGCCCGCTTCAGTTGCGGCAATGAGTTGCTCTTCAAGTGCTGCCATGTCGTTGTTTGCGTAGCGGAAACGCTTCGCTTTACATAAACGCACACCATCAATGATTGACGCGTGGTTTAAGGCATCAGAGATGATTGCATCTTCAGGACCTAAGATTGTTTCGAATAAACCCGCATTTGCATCAAAACAAGAAGAGTAAAGAATAGTATCTTCAGTTTGTAAGAACTCACTGACTTTTGCTTCTAGTGTTTTATGGATGTCTTGTGTACCACAAATAAAACGTACTGACGCTACACCAAAGCCATGGGCATCTAAGCCTGACTTAGCGGCTTCAATTAAACTTGGATGATTCGCTAAACCTAGGTAGTTATTTGCACAGAAGTTAATTACTGAGTCACCACTTGCTACTGCAATTTCAGCCTGCTGAGAAGACGTGATAATACGCTCGCTTTTGTATAAGCCTTCTGCTTTTACCTGCTCAAGCTGCTCTTGTAGTTGACTATAAAATGCCGATGCTCTCATGTAGAGTCTCCAATAAATTGCACGGTGTGCCTGTTTTCACACAGTTTTTGTTGTCTGCTAAATATAGTAATAATTTTAAACAGGCGTATTGTAAGGGCTACGCACTATAAATGCACGGAGCCATTGTTCAAAAATTGAGGCGAATGTAAACGTTTATGAGACAAATGCAACTGTTTCTTTAATAGAAACACAGACTTGATCTGCTTCTGCTGCATCTTGTTCTGAAAAAGCTTGTCCTGAATTGACTAAAATAGCCGTTTTCACGCCGGCTGCGCGCGCTGCCTGAATATCTGATACTTTATCGCCAATCATGACGCTTTGTGACACATCAATATCAAATGCATCAATACCTTGCTGCAACATACCCGGGTTTGGCTTACGACAGTCGCAGTCTTGCAAATATTCAGGTAGCGCCTTTTTAGGATGGTGCGGACAAAAATACACCTCAGTTATTGGGCATTGCTGCTCAATAAATTGTGCTTTCATCCACTCAGTCAGCCGATTAAACTGCGCTTCATCATAATAACCTCGACCAATGCCCGATTGATTGGTCACCACAATTAAAATATAGCCCTTAGCGATAAAATCACGACAAGCGTCGAATACCCCATCGATAAACTCAAAATCTTCAATTTTATGCACATAGGCGTGATCATGATTGATCACCCCATCTCTATCGAGAAAAACGGCTTTCTGTTTCGTTGTCATGATGATTACTAATTCGTTTAGTTTTAAGAATAAAAGGCTATTAAATAAGGTTTTGCTCTTCGCAAACTCGGTCGAACATAGCTTTTACGTCTGCTACGTTAATTTGCGACATCAAGGTTTTGCCTTTGACACGCGTTCCCCACGGCAATTGTTCTGCACTTTTCTTAAACTGTGCTTGAAGATTTTTATGATATACCTCAACCACATAATCTTGATAAAGATATGGGCCTGTTCGAGCAGGATTTGAATGAGCATATAAACCTATCACAGGCGTGCCCATAGTAACCGCCATGTGCGCGGGACCAGTATCTGGTGCAATGACCAATTTAGCTTGCTCTAAAACACATACAAGTTGTTTCAACGTGGTTTTACCAACCAGATTCAATACTTCAAAATCTAAGTAAGAGATAATCTCAGCTGCCAGTTGGCGCTCCATATCTGTAGGACCACCTGTGATCACTACATTAAAACCTTTCTGCTTTGCATATTTGGCAGTTTCGGCATAGCGCTCTGGCAACCAGTTACGCTCCTCTTTACTCGCTGCAGGGGAAATAACTAAAACATCTTCAAGCCCAGATAGTAACTCTGCAGAAACGTTCTTATCGTTATCACTTACTGGCATTTGCCAAGTTGGCTCATAATGTGGCACACCAATGGCTTTAGCAAACCCTCTAAAACCCTCGAGTACGTGCGCTGATTTTTCTGCTGCAATGCGTTTATTGGTAAATAAGAAGTGCCCCTCTTTGGCACGGTGCCAATCAAAACCTACTTTTACCTTGGCAGGAATGCAACGAGCCGCAAGGTTGGCGCGAAGCGCCACTTGCATGTGCAGTAGCACATCAAACTGACGGCCTTTAAAGGTCTCTTTTAACTGTTTAAATGCTGCTTTACCTTGTTTTTTATCGAAAATAACAAACTCAACTCCTGGCATATCTTGTAATAACATGGCTTCGATTTTGCCCACCACCCAAGTAATTTTCGCCTCAGGATAATGACGCTGAATAGCCTGTACGGCCGACACGGCATGACACACATCACCAATCGCCGACAAACGTAAAATACAAATATCTTTAGGAGTTGAAGATAAAACCACAACAGTCTCTTATGCTTGTAAAAATAGTTGGCAGCAGTTTAACTTAATTTACTACCTAGCCCAACTTGTTAAAGCAAACGCCCTCACATCTCGTATACCGATCCCTTTTAAGTATATACTTAGCAAAAAACTGATTTAGAACTTTATGCGCGTCACTCACCCCTCTGCCAATACACATATTTTATTACCCGATAACTCACCTTTACCCGTTGAAGAAAACTGGTTCGAGCCTAGATACTGGCAACAACAAAACAAAGTAGTGGGCGAAAAAAAAGGTCGCGCTAAAACCTACTTTTTGAACCTAGGTGAGCAAATCGGTGTGTTGCGCCATTATTGGCGTGGCGGCTTAGTGGGCAAGGTTTTATCTGATCAATATCTATTTAGCCGATTAGAAAACACCCGTACCTATCAAGAGTTTCAACTTCTGACACAATTAGAAGAATTAGGCTTGCCTGTATCCAAACCGATTGCTGCAAAAGTTCAGCGCAGCGGGTTTATTTACCGTGGCGATCTGATCACAGAAGCCGTTTCAGGCGCTCAAAGTCTGCTCGACAAACTAAAACAAGCTCCTCTGACTGAGAGTGAGTGGCAAGCAACCGCAGAAACCTTAGCACGCTTTCACAACGCAGGCGTATTTCACGCCGACTTAAACATCAACAACATCTTGTTTGACGAGCGTAGTAAGGTTTTTCTAATCGACTTTGATAGAGGCGAAATCCGCAAGCCCTCTCAACAAACCGTTGAAAATAATATGGCGCGTTTAAAACGCTCTTTTATAAAAGAATTAAATCGAAATACTGAGTTTTATTGGCGAGAAAGCGAGTGGGATAAGTTTTATGCGTTATATCGTTCATTTCTCACTATCTAGTAAAATTTCTTGAATCAAAAAAGAAAAACCCAAGCACAAGCTTGGGTTTCTGCTTAAAGTTCTTGGTAAATTAATTACTTTGAATTTTCTTAATCACATTCGAAGTTGAGCAGCCATTCACAAATTCTAGTACTTCAACAGTGCCGCCGTTTGCTAATACAAAATCAGCACCAGCGATTTCCTCTACTTTGTAATCACCGCCTTTGACTAATACGTCAGGTTTGACTTGCTCGATAAGCTTGGCTGGTGTGTCGTTTTCTTCTACCGCACCGAATGGGATCACCCAATCAACTGATGCAAGTGCGCCAATTACGGTCGCACGTTCATCTAATGGATTAATTGGGCGCTCAGGGCCTTTCAAACGACTGATTGAAGCATCGTTATTTAAACCCACAACTAACTTGTCACCTCGCGCTTTGGCCTGTGCCAAATAACGAACATGGCCAGCATGTAAAATATCAAAACAGCCATTCGTGAAGACAATTTTCTCGCCGCGTTGACGAGCAAGCTCAATATGATGCAAGATTTCTTGCGTCGGTGCTTGGTATTGCTCACCGGTTTCACGTAGGTATTGAGTCAGTTTTGCTGATAGCTCTTCAGGTGATACTGTTGCAGCACCTAATTTCGCAACTACTAAACCCGCTGCCACATTAGCAACTTCAACAGCTTGTTTGGCTGGCATGCCTGTACCAAGCATGACTGCTAAGGTTGCAATTACCGTATCGCCTGCGCCTGTCACATCCGAAACTTCTAGTACTTGCGCCGCAAAATCATGTTTCTCACTTGGTGTGATCAAGGACATGCCCTGCTCAGAGCGAGTCAATAACATGGCGCCAATGCCACATTCGGCAATAATCTTACGCGCACAATCAGCAAGTACTTGCTCATCGCCTTTAATACCACCCGCAGCAGTGTACTCATTAAGATTCGGAGTAATAAAATCTGCACCACGGTAATCGGCAAGTTGTTTAGATTTAGGGTCGACTAAAACAGTTTTACCAGCCGCTTTTGCTACTTGGATCATCTCGCTGATTTTCGCCAATGACCCCTTGTTGTAGTCTGAGAAAAGTACCACATCGAAGTCATCAACAATCTCAGTGAGTTTTTGTAACAGTAGCTCTGAATGTGCTTCAAGGAAGGTTTCTTCTAAATCAAGACGCACAACTTGCTGATGACGGCTAATCACACGCATTTTAGCAATGGTCGGTGCATCATCTTGGGAAATGAGCTGAGAGTTAATTTTCTCGCTTTTCAATAACGCTTGTAGTGAGCTGCCGTTATCATCATTACCAATAATCCCTAATAGGCTAACTTGACCATCTAAATAAGCAATATTCTTGGCTACGTTGGCTGCACCACCGGCCTTATCTTCAAGCTTGCTGACTTTAACAACAGGCACTGGTGCTTCTGGTGAAATGCGGCCAGTGTCACCATGCCAGTATCTATCGAGCATTACATCACCAACGACCAGAATTTTAGCTTGTGATAGCTTTTGAAAATAACTTAAATCCATTATTCGCCTTTCTCAATTGCTAAATCGATTGCTTCACATAACCAGTGACCGATAAACATGTGCGCTTCTTGAATACGCGCGGTTTCATCATTGGCAATGATAATAGGCAGTTTAGCGATATCTTTGACTAAACCACCTTCGCGACCTGTTAGCGCTACCGAGTATGCGCCAATCTCATTTGCAGCTTGAAGCGCTAAATTAATGTTTGGACTCGTCCCAGAGGTCGTTAAACCGATTACAACATCTTCAGGTTTACACAATGCTTGGATCTGGCGTTCAAAAACCGTGTCGAAGTGATAGTCGTTTGAGTGCGCGGTTAAAATAGAGGTATCTGTGGTTAAGGCAATCGACGCTAAAGGACCACGCTCTAATTTATAACGTACAACAAACTCAGCCGCTAAATGCTGTGCATCTGCCGCGCTGCCGCCATTACCACACCAAATTACTTTACCACCTGATTTAAGCGCTTTTTGACAAGCAGTTAAAAGCTGCATTGCTTCACTTTGGTATTTATCTACTGTTGCAAACAGCGCTCTGTGGCGCTCAAGGCTTGCTAAAAAACTGTTTTCAAGCATGTTGTCTTTTTTAATATCTTGCGACATGTGCGTTCCTACTTTTCCCGCTGTTGTCAAAAATCTATTGTCTTACCACTGGTCTACCAGTATACATTGACCGCTAACCAAGTATAGTTTTCACCAAATACGTCTTTACCTAAGGTGAGTGTGGTTTCTAGGCGCTTGTCGTCATAGGCTCGATTATTAATTAGTTGAAGTTCATGTGAAGTTTCATATTTGCCACCCACATCGCCAAATTCATTGATATGATTACTCGCATTTCTTATTAGAGAATATTTCACTTTCCAATGACCTTCTGCTAAGAAAACATCGCCTTCAATAGAGTGAATACCGCTCGGAATTGCATCTTTAAATTTTCTTCTATCAGCTGCGAAGTGGCCAACGACCGAACCGTTAAAAGAATTTCCGATACCAGGGTAGATATAATTTACATACCAAAATGTATTTAGCTTTGTATATTCATATCTAAATGCAAGACGATCTGTCATTTCAGGAATAAAAATACCAAAACTATTTGCCGTATTCCCTAACTGGTAGTTTCGATGGTACTTGGTATCTTCCCCAGCATGCTCAAAATACCACTCAATTGGAGTAAACCAATTCGTTCTTATTGTCGAAGTGATTGAAGCCCATTGATCGCCAAGTTCATTATCTGCACCACCAGTAAGCGCCGAATTATCATTCCCTGCTGGGTCGAAGTAGGCTTTAAAAACATCTTTCGTTGATACTTTTCTTGGACCGCCACCAAATTGCATCATTCGATTAGCCCCGATCTTCCAGCCTTCAATAGGCTCAATAGACAAATGTGTGCCTGCTAACTTAGGCGTACCACTGTGTAAAGTATCTTTATATAAAATGCCGTTTTCAACATGCTCAGCTTTTGCATAAAAAAGCTCAAAATCAAAATTCCACCAATTCTGTAATGGCGCGTTTAAACCCAATGAAATAGACAAAGGCGCTTGCGCGTTGTTAGAGTAAACTTGCGCAAATGTTTTAAACGGCGAGAACCAATGCTCTTTGTAGCCTAAATTCAGCTGTAAATTATCACCACCTAACGCATAGAAGCTGTTATAAGCCACCAACTTACCTTGCTCAACACGATACTCTGCGCCTAGTTGCATTAAACTATGTTCACCACCGCGCCAAATACCGTCAAAAGACACTTCAGCATACTCACTTGAGCTGTTGCTACGGTCGTTGGCCAGCTTTATTTCAGCGCCAGAATCTGCTCTGAGCTTTACGCCCATGCGTGTGACTGCATCACGACTCATATAAGGTTTAATACCTGATAAAATCTGCGCGTGCAGGTCTGGGTTTGATTGTTTTATTTGTCTAAGGGCAATTTGCACATCATAAATGCGGTACGGCTTCGCCATAGGCGTGCCTGTTGAGATGGCAAACATTCTGTCAATTTGATGCTCTAGTACAGGGTGCTTACCCAGAGGTAAATACGCAGTTGGCGCAGCCATCGCCTGACCTGCGATACCCAAAGCCGCAGCAAATAAGGTTGAAAATAGCTTTAACTTCATAATTCAATTCTTCTCTAATGAACTTGCCATAGTAACAAATTCAATAAACAGGAGCACGACCCTAAACTGTTTAAATTTGTTAATTCGTTTTCATAAACGATTGAGCGGGTTAAAATGGCGGTTGTTTACATACTTCAATAATAACGGTTGGTTATGGCGCGCTTTTTATATTCCTTGTTTTTATACGCACTCAGCCCTCTCATTGTGTTTTACCTTTATGTAATTCGAGGCAAGAAAAATGCGGGCTACCGTGACTTTTTTACCGAGCGATTTGCTTTAAGTTTAAAAAAATTGCCTAAGAACGCGGTTGTGTTTCACTGTGCTTCTGTCGGTGAAGTGTTGGCAGCTGCGCCGCTTATTAAAGCGTTCAAAACTAAAAACCCAAACCAAGCGATTATCGTTACCAGCAATACCCCTACAGGTCGTGCGCAAATAAAAAATAGCCTGCCCGATACACCACATTGTTATTTACCCATCGACTTTTGGGGTGCTAGTAAACGCTTTTTAAAGACATTGACTCCAGTGCAGCTTGTGGTACTTGAAACTGAGCTTTGGCCAAATTTATTTGCCGCAGCCCATGCGAAAAATATTGCAGTCAATGTTGTTAATGCTCGCCTGTCAGAAAAGTCACTACAGGGCTATCAAAAAGTACTACCGCTTGCCAATGGCATCATGAACCACATAACGACTTTAGCGAGTCATAACGAAGAAGATGCTAAGCGCTTCTTACAGCTAGGGCTCAATAAAGATAAAGTCACAGTAACAGGCTCAATTAAGTTCGATATTCAAATCGATGAAGCTGCCAAATCGACCGTCGCTGAATTTAAAAAATGCTTCAATCGCAGCAAAGTCTGGGTTGCCGGTTCAACCCACCCAGGTGAACATGAGCAAGTTCTAGCGGCCCATCAACAAGTGCTTGCAACCCACCCTGATGCGCTACTGATTATTGCACCTCGACACCCTGAGCAATTTATAAAAGTTGCAGAACTTCTCAAAGAATCAAACTTGTCGTTTTCTAAGCGCTCAGGGGAGTTTAACCCGAACAGCCAAGTCCTATTAGCTGATACCTTAGGCGAACTAAAATACTTGTTTGGCAGCGCAAACATTGCCTACATCGGTGGCAGTTTAATTGAACGCGGTGGTCACAACCCATTAGAAGCGGCGGCATTTTCAGTAGGCACTTTGACAGGCCCTCATGTCTATAACTTTGCTCATATTTACCCTGATTTAGCGGCGCATCAAGGCTGTATTACCGTGCATTCTAGTAACGAATTGACGGAGCAAATAAATAGACTTTTCAGCAGCCCAAGTGATTGTGCAGAACTCGGAGCGAATGCCCTTGCCTGCTTACAAAAAAATCAAGGCGCGATAGCCAAAACCGTTAACTTAATCAGCACACATCTTTCTTAATTAATCGAGCAATATTTTATGACAACTGAACACACCTTAATTACCCAAGCAATGCAAAACTGGGTTAAAAGCGTCATTGTAAAATTTAACTTTTGTCCATTTGCTCGCAAAGAAGTCGAAGCAAATACCATCGCTTATATTGTCTCTGATGATGAAAAACACGAAGACGCAGTGATGACCATGCTTGAACAACTGGCTCATTTAGACGCGCATCCAGAAGTAGAAACCACCCTACTTATTTTTGCTGAAGGGTTTAAAGATTTTGATAGTTACTTAGACTTAGTCGACCTAGCTAACGCACTTCTAGCTGCACAAGGCTATGAGGGTAAATATCAAATCGCTCACTTCCACCCAGACTATGAGTTTGCCGACAGTGAATCGGGCGATGCTGCCAATTACACCAACCGTGCACCTTACCCAACACTGCATCTTATTCGTGAGGAAAGCATGGCCGAAGCACTGGCTAATTACGACGACCCAGAAAGCATTCCTGAAAACAATATCCGTTTAGCTCGACGCAAAGGCGAAGCATTCTGGCAGCAACTTTTAGCTAACTGCCATAAGTCTTAAACTGCATATAATTAGCTTCAAAACATTACTATTGATTGGCTTTTAAAAAGTATCAAAGTCAATCAAGTTCAGTAAAACTCAATATCATAGTGTTTTTATATTGCTGTTCAGGCTGAACTAGAATGCTATCAAACTGCTCATGATTTAATGCATCAGGGAAATTATGTAGCTCTAAACATACGCCTGAGTACGGCGTAAATGGAGCTGATAGAAATCCCCCCATATAGCATTGCAGGCCATTTTGGTCGCTAAAAACACTCATCCGCACGCTATTATTTTTTGATACCAGTTGCGCCACTAATCTCATACCTTGAATCGCTTTGTGAAACACAAAATAATGATCTAGACCATCAACCTGCTGCAACGGTTTTGGCTCGCGAAAATCAAATTTTGAGGTCAATAACTCGCTGTTATCGACCTCAAGTTGTTTGCCGGTTGGAATATTGTCCGCATCTTTTTCTAACACTAATTCAGCATCAATACACAGCTCTAGATCTAAAGTAGAGCGCTCTGCTAGGTTAAAATAAGCATGGTTGGTTAAATTAAGCGGTGTGGTTTTATCTGTATTTGCACAAATCTCGATTTCGAGTTTGTTGTCTTCAGAAAGACGATAGATGACTTGAATATTCACATTACCTGCAAAGCCATTATCGCCATCCTCTGATCTTAGCGTCAGCGTCACTGATGAATGCGATTTTTCAGCGATGTACCAAAACCGCTTATCAATACTCTGCGCTCCGCCATGCAAACAATGCTCGCCATCATTTTGAGAATATTGATAAGTGTGCCCATCATAACTAAAACGGCCTCGACCAATTCGGTTTGCAACTCGCCCGCAAATAGCGCCGACATAAAATGGGTCATCAACAAACTGACTTTCATTTTGATAGCGCATGAGCATTTCTTTTGACCCATGACATGTCGGGAAAATAATAGAACACAAACGAGCACCAAAGTCAGATACCACAACCTGCATGCCATTGTTATTTTTGAGGGTAATTAAAGTTTGTTTCATGAGTTAACGTGTATAAAGAAAACAGCAGGTACTTCACTTAAAAGTGACATACCTGCTGTTTAAAAAGAAATGACGATTACCACCAAGTAGCGTAGAGAGCGATTAAGATCACCACCACACCCAAAGCGGCCACATTGAAGCCCGTTTTAGTTACAAAACTAACATCACTGAGTTGCACGCACTCTGAAGTACCTTCAGAGTCACGCTCATGTGCTTTAAACAGCTTTGAAACCACAAAGCACAGCAGTAAACACAACATAAACACTAACCCCACACGGTCCATGAAAGGTAAGCTTGGCATGGCAAACTTCAAGCTTAATGAGAACAGCGCAGAGCCAAACGCCGCAGCCAGCGCACCATTGGCAGTTGTGCCTTTGTAGAACATGCCCATCACGAAGATCACCACAATACCCGGGGTAAAGAACCCGGTGAATTCTTGAATGTACTGGAAAGCCTGCTCAAATTGACCCAACAGTGGCTTTGCAACTAACAGTGCCACTATTAAAGCCAACAAAGCCGTGACGCGCCCAACATTCACGTAATGAGATTGGCTTTTTTCAGCATGGAGTTTTTTATAAATATCCATGGTGAAAATAGTCGAAATACTGTTGGTCATAGACGCTAAAGACGACACAATCGCCGCCACTAACGCAGCAAATACCAAGCCTTTAATACCCACAGGCATCAATGACATCATTGACGGATAAGCTTTATCTGGGGCGGTTAAATTAGGATATAACACCACAGCAGCAATGCCCGGCAGTACCACAATCAAGGGCATCAATAATTTTAAGTACGCCGCAAAGGCAATGCCTTTTTGTGCTTCGTTTAAATCTTTCGCCGCCAGTGCTCTTTGAATAATGTATTGATTAAAACCCCAATAACTAAAGTTCATGACCCACATGCCGCCAATTAATACCGACAGTCCAGGTAAGCTCATATAATGTGCGTTATCAGGTGACAAGATCATGTCAAAATGCGTAGGCACTTGTTCGGTTAAAACACCAAAACCAGCTAACACACCTTGTCCATCAGATACCGCATCCAGCGCTAAATAACTTAAGAATAAGCCGCCAAATACCAGCAGGGTGACTTGCAAAATATCGGTAAAGGCCACGGCTTTTAAGCCGCCATAAAGTGAATATGCCACCGAAAATACCACTAAAAACATCATGCCATACAGAGCATCAACCCCAGCGACAGTTTCAATCGCAAGGCCGCCAAGCCATAGCACCGCGGTTAAATTCACAAACACGTAGACGGCCAACCAAAACACCGCCATGGTGGTTTTTACACGGTCATCGTAACGCTGAGCTAAATACTGCGGCATGGTATAAATTTGCTGTTTTAAGAATATCGGTAGCATGTATTTACCGACTAAAATAAGCGTGATCGCCGCCATCCATTCATAAGATGCAATCGCCAATCCCATGGCATATCCAGAGCCAGACATACCTATTATCTGCTCGGCCGAAATATTGGACGCAATCAATGACGCGCCTATCGCCCACCAAGGTAATGCTTTAGAGGCTAAAAAGTAATCTTCGGTATTGGCACCTTCTTTTTTCTCGCTGCGGGAGATCCATAGCGCAATCGCCAGCAAGCCGAGTACATAAGCGCTAAAAACAGCGATATCTGTACTGTGTAAACTGATATTCATGATGTTCCTCGTTATTCTTTTTCTAATTACTAGGGTTATATTGACTAAGCTCTAAAAGCCCCTTGCACGGCTTCGCACACATACACATCGGCTCTTAACCCAGTCTGTTTATGGTACTCGGCTTTAACAGCCTGAGTTACTGCTTCAACCAAGGTTTTTGGCATCACAGCCACCACGCAACCACCAAAGCCGCCGCCTGTCATTCGCGCACCACCTTGCTCAGCAATTTGTGACTGTATGAGCGCAACTAAACAGTTCATTTCAGCTGTGCTGGTAGCAAAATCATTCTTTAATGAGTCATGAGACTCATTCATCAAACGCCCTAAATGGCTGACATTATTTGCTTTAAGTGCCTCTAATGCATCTAAAGTTCGCTGATTTTCGGTGATCACATGCCTTGCTCTTTTATAGTCCAGCTCAGTTAAATTTGCTCGCTCTGACTCTAATTCAGCTAAAGTCAGCGCTCGTAGTGCTGAAGCGTTAAAGTGCTTGGCCACTCGCTCACATTGCTCGCGCCTTTGGTTATATTCACTCTCTACTAAGCCGCGTTTAACGTTTGAATTAGCAATCACAATGGCCAAGCTTTCTGGAATGGGGGCGTCTTGAAAGGTTAAATCTTGGCAATCGAGTAACATGGCATGACTATGCGCGCCCATTGCCGAAATGCTCTGATCCATAATCCCGCAGTTGCAGCCTACAAATTCATTTTCGGCTTGTTGCGCGAGCTTGGCCGCTGTAAAGCCGTCTATCTGCAACTCAAATAAATCCGAAAACGCTTTGATCAAAGCGACTTGCAAACTGGCCGACGAGCTTAACCCCGCCCCTTGCGGCACGTTACCTGAGATGACAATGTCAGTGCCTTGCAGTACAAAGCCGGCTTTTTGCAGGACATACACCACCCCAGCGACATAATTCACCCACATCAAATCGGGGTTAAACAAAAGTTCTGTTCGCTCGAACTCGCATATTTGATTATCTAGATCATGGGCTAATACCCGTATTGTATTGTCATCACGCTTTGCGATGGCTACATCAGTGCCAAAGTTAATTGCTGCGGGCAGCACAAATCCCAAATTGTAATCGGTGTGGTCACCTATTAAGTTCACTCGCCCAGGCGCGTGGCTTACTTGCTCGGCTTGATAGCCAAACTGCTGAGCAAAAACCTGTTTAATCATTTCAGTACGGCACATTATTATTTCTCGCTATAATGCGTTAAAGGCTGAGTTCTTAATCGTTCAGCGGCTTGCTCTGGGGTTAAGTCGCGTTGTGGTTCTGCTAACATTTCATAGCCAACCATAAACTTGCGGACACTGGCTGAGCGAAGTAAAGGCGGAAAAAAGCTTGCATGCAGTGTCCATTCTGGGTGAGCCTCTCCATCAAATGGTGCGCCGTGCCAGCCCATTGAATAAGCGAACGCACATTCAAACAAATTGTCATATTTAATGGTCAACTCAGATAGAATAGCTGCTAGACTCAGTCCTTGCGACTCGGTGAGTTGTGTCATACGCTGAACCGAAAAGCGCGGTAATAATAGGGTTTCAAACGGCCATGCCGCCCAAAATGGCACCACCACCAGCCAATCATCATTAATAGCGACTATTCGTGTTTGTTCCTGAATTTCTCTGGCCACATAATTGGCGAGTAAATTCCCGCCTCGCTCTGTAAAATACTGAATTTGCGCTTGTTGCTTTTTTTCAACCAAGGTCGGTAAAGACTGCTGCGCCCAAACTTGTCCATGAGGGTGCGGGTTTGAACACCCCATCATCGCGCCTTTGTTTTCAAACACCTGCACCCAATGATAAATTTCACCAAGTTCGGCATATTGCGCCTGCCAGGTTTGCACCACTTTATGAATTTGCTCAACCGAAAGCTGCGCCAATGCCTTACTGTGATCCGGTGAAAAACAAATGACACGACTTTCACCTTGTTCAGACTGCATGGTAAATAAAGGGTCGTCGCTATGATGAACTGGCAGCTCACTTTGTAATGCGGCGAAGTCATTGTTAAATATAAAGGTATGGCTGTAGTTAGGGTTTTGTTCACCGTTAATACGTGTATTACCCGCACACAAATAACAGCTTTCATCGTACGACGCAGTTGCTAATACTGGCTGTTTTTCTGTTTGCCCCTGCCAAGGTCGTTTGGCTCTATGAGGCGATACCAGCACCCACTCATTGGTGAGCGGATTTAACCGCCTATGGGGGTGCTCAGTTGCATCAAATGTCATGTTTAAATCACAAAAGGATAATGTATACAAAAAATGTAAACGGTTACATTTTTTTTAGCAAGTAAATTTACTTAAAAAAATCACTCTGCTACCATCGCTCAGAATTAAGCCTTTTTTAAGCGAAAAAACATGGCCACCATTAAAGACGTTGCCCGAGAAGCCAAGGTATCTATTGCCACCGTGTCTCGCGTGATAAACCAAGATGACAAAGTAAGAGACAAAACCCGCGAGCATGTACTCATGGTGATGAAATCCTTAGGTTATCAGGTAAACGTCAATGCACGCGCACTCTCCACACAAAAGACAGCCACACTCGGCTTAGTGGTGCCCGACATCAGCGATCCATTTTTTGCCTGCTTAGCAAAAGGCGTCGATAGCATAGCCCGTCAGCATCAAAGCCAAGTACTGCTGTGTACCGCCCAAAACAGTAGTGACTCAGAACAACAAGCCATTGATTCATTATTACAACGTCGCTGTGATGGCATAATTTTGTACTGTACACATTTAGCCGACAGCGCATTAATCGATATCGTAGAGCGCTATTCAAACGTGGTCGTGGTGGCACGAAATATTCCAGAAATAGCCGAGAACTGTATTTACCTAGATGATGAACTTGGTGGCCAATTGGCCGCTGAGCACCTACTCGCCTTAGGCCACAGCCGTTTTGCGAGCATTATGAGTGAGCTGCCAATTCAAGATCCCAAACACAGGCTATCAGGGTTCAATTCGGCTTTATATAAGCAAGCACTTACATTAACTGAAGATCAAGTTGTTTATGGCGCACCAGATCAACTCGGTGGCGAGCTAGCAGCCAATACTTTACTCAAAAACCAGCAAGTATTTACGGCACTTTTCGCCTACAACGATGCCATGGCAATTGGTGCAATTTCAGCGTTAGAAGAAGCGGGCTTTAAAGTGCCAGACGATATTTCGGTGATTGGCTTTGATGACATTTGCCTTGCTCATTACAGCAGACCTAAGCTCACCACCTTGCACTACCCTGTCGAAGCCATCGCCAAACACGCAGCACTGCTGGCCATTAATAAGCACACTCAGTTAGATAAAACAGCACATTCGCATCGCTATCAGCCAACATTAGTCGAGCGACAATCAACGGCATTTGCGCCAATAGCGGCTTCAAAACAGAGCCTAAATGAAAACCAAACTGAGCGGCAAAATTAAACTTTAACCTTAAGGCTAGCTAGCAAAAACAGAGCAACATAAAGCCTTTGGGAAGAACTATAAAAAATAATTGTATATTGTATTTAAAGCGCAGTTTAAAAATAAACAACACAGCCAAGATGACAACAATGAAAAATAAACCTTTTGTAATATTTAGCCTGAGCATACTCACTACACTGGTATGTCAGAGCGTTTTCGCCAAAGCGCCATGGCAAGATCACCAAGTGTTTGCCATAAATAAACAAGCCCCTCGTGCCTCTGGGTTTAGCTACCAAAGCTTAGCGGGCGCCATGCAAGATGATCCAGCTCAAAGCGATAACTATTTGCTACTTAATGGCATGTGGCAATTTCACTGGCAACGCTCTGCGATTAATCCACCTAAAGGGTTTGAACAGCCTAATTTTGATGATTCTAGCTGGGGGCAAATTCCCGTACCGGGCAACTGGGAGGTTGAGGGCTATGGCTACCCGATTTACTTAGATGAGCGCTTTCCGTTTACCACCAAATGGCCCGATGTCCCGCTTGAGTACAACCCAACAGGCTCGTATCGAAAGCCTTTCACCTTGTCTGATTCGTGGCAAAATAAGCAAGTGTTTTTACATGTAGGCGCGGCAAAATCATCGCTCGATGTTTGGCTAAATGGTGAAAAGGTCGGCTTTAGCCAAGGCGCTAAAACCCCAGCTGAGTTTGATATTACCGAGTTTGTGCAACAAGGCGACAACTTACTCGCGCTTAGGTTACGTCGATGGAGTGATGCCAGTTATCTAGAAAGCCAAGATATGCTGAGAATTTCGGGCATTGAGCGCGATGTCTATTTGTACGCCACGCCAAAACAGCATATTTTTGATTTTCATGCCAAACCACGTTTAAACAAACGCTTTGATAAAGGCACATTAGAACTTGAGTTAGACGTTAAAAACTACCAAAAACACAAGGCACAACTTACTGCAAAATTTGAGCTACTCGACCCCAAAGCAAGCTATGCAGTTGTCACCAAAGCCACAAAAAAATTCACGGCAAACGCCCATGGCACAGAGCAAATCAGCTTTTCTGAACAAATAGCACATCCACAACTTTGGTCGGCAGAAACCCCAAACCTCTACACCCTAGTGATGAGTCTATACAATCAACAAGGTGAATTACTCGAAGTCATACGTGATGAAATTGGCTTTAGACACATTGAGATTATAAATAAACAACTGACTATCAATGGTAAGCCTATTGTTATTCGCGGTGTTGACCGCCATGAAACCTCGCCAACTCGCGGCCATGTCGTCGACAAAGCGTCAATGGAGCAAGATATCAAACTGATGAAGCAGTTTAATATCAATGCGGTGCGCTCTAGTCACTACCCAAACCACCCATATTGGTATGATTTAACCGACAAATATGGCTTATATGTGATCGATGAAGCAAACATAGAATCGCACCCGCTTGCTATTGACGAGAAAACCCAACTAGGTAATGAAATGAGTTGGTTGCCTGCACACCTTGAACGTACTCAACGTATGTTTGAGCGTGATAAAAATCACCCTTCTATCATCATTTGGTCGTTAGGCAACGAAGCTGGCCACGGCGAGGTATTTGCCAACACCTATCAATGGTTAAAAGACAATGATGATCTGCGCGTGGTGCAATACGAGCCAGCCGAGCTTGAGCATTACACCGATATTTTTGCGCCTATGTATCCGTCAATCGAAAAACTGGTTAACTACGCCAGCAATAATCCAGATAGACCCGCTATTATGATTGAATACGCCCATGCTATGGGCAATTCTGTAGGCAATTTGCAAGATTATTGGGATGCCATTGAAAAATACGAAGTGCTTCAAGGGGGCTTTATTTGGGACTGGGTTGACCAATCTCTAGAGTATCGCAATGAATTTGGTGAAACATACTTTGCTTATGGCAAAGACTTCCACCCGGCTTTGCCAACCGACGGCAACTTTTTAAATAACGGCTTGATGAACCCAAACCGTAACCCCCACCCGCATGCCTTTGAGGTAAAAAAGGTTTACCAACCGGTTAAATTTACTGTGCACAACCTGCTTAAAGGGCAAATCACTGTACAAAATAAATTCTTATTCACGGACTTAAAAAAGTATGACCTACGTTGGAAAATCGAAGCGGACGGAGAAACCGTTAAACAAGGCCACAGCGCCATGCCAAGCGTGCAACCGAGCAAAACCGCCATATTGAATTTTGATATCCAAGGCCTACCTGCTTACAGCGACAAAGAATACTTTGTCACCCTAAGCATGCATGCCAGAGCACAAGAGCCGCTACTGCCACTTGGTCATGAAATTGCTTTTGAACAATTCAAACTGCCTGTATCACAATTACAATCTACGGCTAAAAGAACTAACAAGCCACTAAAACCAAGTTATGCACATCAAACAGATACACTGATTGCTAAAGCAGCTGGGACTCAACTCTCCTTTGATAAGCGCACAGGCTGGTTGCAACAGCTCACTTTTAACAACAAAGCCATGTTAACCCAGCCACTTAAGCCAAACTTCTGGCGTGCACCAACCGACAATGACTTAGGTAATAACCTGCAAGTGCGTGCGGCCATGTGGCAAAGTGCCACTGATAGACTCAAACTCACCGCCTTACAAGCCAAATCATCGGGCGTAACAGCACGCTATCAATCACCGGATTTTGTTGGGAGTTTAGTGCTGAATTATCAGATCACAGCACAAGGCTTTGTAGAGGTTGATTACCTGCTCAACCTTGATGATAACCAAGCCTTGCCCGATATCCCGCGTATCGGCATGCAGTTAAGTACCTTTGGTGAATATAAAAATATGTCTTGGTTCGGTCGTGGTCCACACGAAAGTTACGCCGACAGAAAAACCTCAGCGCGTATTTCAGTGTTCAATACGCCTGTGAGCGAACAACACCATTACTACATTCGCCCGCAAGAGAACTCAAATCGTACCGAGGTGCGCTGGATGGCACTGCAAAACGCGCAAGGAGAAGGGCTGCTTGCGGTAGGCGACAAGGTATTGAATGCCAGCGCGTGGCCTTACCTGCAAGCCGATATCGATTTTAACTCAGGCGATGCCAGTGCATCGGCATCAGGACTCGTACCTGTGACCACCAAGCACGCCATTGATGTGCCTGTGCGCGATCTTGTCACCTTAAATATTGATCATAAGCAAATGGGCGTAGGCGGTGATACCTCATGGGGTCGCCTTGTTCACAAGCAATACCGCATTGCCGCCGAAAGTCAGCAATATCGATTTGCGCTAGCGCCGCTTTCTGGTGATAAAAATGCGGCTGTATTAGCCCGTGAAATTAAAGCAAGTTACGGTGAATAAACCATGAAGAACCCATTTTTGATAATTGCAAATACGCTAGTTTTAGGCCTGTTAAGCGCTCTTTTTTGCACACAAAGCCAAGCGAGTAATGTGCATTTGCAAAACACCCTAACTAGAATTGGCGAACCAAATATGATGAAGCCCGCCGATAAGTTTGGTCACAGCCCGTTTAGCCCATTGTTTGATGCTGGCGCTTGGCACGGGCATTTGTTGCCTAGTTCCGCCGATGAGCTGGGCGGATTTACCGGTCATGCACTCATTCAAGAAGAGTATTTAACGTATCTCGCCAAACGCTTTGACCGCTTACAGGTGTTTAAAAATGGCAAAAAGCTGACACTTACTGGTGAGGTGTTGAGCGAGCCGGGTAAACTGATCCAGCACCTCAAAGCCGAAGACGTAACCGTCACCCTTACTTTAATGTTTGTTGGCCCGCGTACTTCTCTGGTTGAAACGAAAATAGAAAGCGATAGTCCACTAACTTTAAAGTTTGACGGTGAGCTACTCACACAATTTGATAAAAAGCGCACGCTTGAACAAGCCCACCCACAACTGCAACCAGGCCTAAAAGCAACGCCACAGGGGATCACCGTACATTTTAATCAAGTGCGTTCGCCGTATAGCCTACTGACCTCGGGCAGTTCGGCCTATGTGATGAGTAAATCATTAGCAACTACCACACGCATTCAAGGACGAAGCTACACCAGCCAAGTTGATATCAAGGGCACAACGACGTTTTATACCCTATTCAGCCATGTTCTGAACGCACAAGAGCACACCAAGGTTAAAGAGCGTCATCAAGCAATGCTTAAAGCGCCTCAGCAATTTATGCAGGCAAGTAAAGCCCGCTGGCAGCAGTATCTTAAGCCTTTACAACAACTAGAGCGCCCTGCTCAGCAGCGCTTGATGGCCAAGTCTATTGAGACCTTAATTGGCAATTGGCGCAGCCCCGCTGGTGCTATCACTACCGACACAGTTAGCCCGTCGGTCACTGCGCGCTGGTTTTCGGGTAACTTAACTTGGCCTTGGGATACCTGGAAGCAAGCCTATGCGCTCAGTGACTTTCACCCTCAATTAGCCAAAGCCAATATTGATACGGTATTCAACCAACAAATACAAACTGGCGATACAGTCAGACCGCAAGATACCGGCTTTTTGCCCGACCTAATCGGCTACAACCTAAGCCGAGAGCGCGGCGGTGACAGTGGCAACTGGAATGAACGAAATACCAAACCCAGTCTTGCGGCTTGGGCGGTATTAAAAGCCTATGAAAGCGACCAAGATAAAGCATGGTTGGCAGCGCTTTACCCTAAACTAAAAGCATATCGAACATGGTGGCTGCGCAATCGTGACCACAACCAAAATGGCATTCCTGAATATGGGGCCACCCTAGATAAAGCCCACAACAATGAGCAAGGTGAATTGTTATTTATCCATCAGCAGGGCAAGACAAAAACCACCAAATATGGGCTTGCACACTATCGCAAACTCTTAGCGCAGGGTGAGCAAGTTTTTGCTCCAGCACAAACCGCAGCCTCTTGGGAGTCTGGTCGAGATGATGCAGCTACCTTTGGCTTTATCAGTAAAAACCAGCTTGCAGATTATGTAAAACAAGGCGGTGATGCCGCTGATTGGCAAGTGGATTTTGCCCAAAACCGCGATAACACAGGTAAGCTGCTTGGCTATTCTTTACTGCAAGAGTCAGTAGACCAAACCAGTTACTTTTATACCGATACCCTGTATTTGGCGAAAATTGCACACATCCTCAACTTACCTAACGAAGCCAAACAGTTTGAAGTCGATGCAAAACAAGTAAAAAACTACATTAATCGGTGCATGTTCGATGCCAATGCGGGCTTTTATTACGATATTCGCATTAACAACACACCGCTTAAAAATGGCTGTGCTGGCAAGCCTATCGTCGAGCGCGGTATGGGCCCTGAGGGGTGGGCGCCGCTATTCAATCGAGTGGCAACAGCCTCACAAGCGAAACAAGTTCGTGATGTGATGATGAACCCAGAGACTTTTTACAGCAAAGTACCGCTTGGTACAGCAGCCAAAAATAATCCAGCATATGGCCCCAATATCTATTGGCGAGGACGCGTGTGGGTCGACCAATTTTACTTTGGTGTAAAAGGGTTACAACACTATGGCTATGAGCAAGAAGCAAAACAACTGGTGAAGCACTTTTTAACCCATGCCGATGGTTTAATGGAGAACGCCCCCATTCGTGAAAACTACAACCCAGAAACTGGCGAGCAACAAGGCGCGCCTAACTTTTCTTGGAGTGCAGCGCATATATTCATGCTGCTGAATGAGGGGTTTACTGATAAGTAGAATGAAAATGGCGCTTAATAGCGCCATTTTCTTAGTGAAATCGAGCTAGATTTTTAATTAGCTCAGCTTGAAAATTAGTGTTTTGAGCATCAGGATGAGGGGCTCCAAAAGCGCCTACGTCATTATCAAAGTACCGACCACTTTCTCCGTCGAAATCTTTTGATACCGCTAAATCAGCCAATAACTTTACTGACTTTCGAATGTCTTTACCTTCAATGCCGAACCCAGATTTAACCATACTCGTTGCGAGTAGTGACCCTGGGTTTACGGGTATAAATTGCGTCTGCTTTATTTCTTCAGCCATATATAAAGTCCAAGCCGTAATTGCCAACTTGCTTTGTGCATATGCAGTCATAGCATCACTATATTGAAGCTCACCTGATAACCCTCTAATATCAACAGGACTTTGTGCTGCTGAAGACAAGTTAATCACTCTGCCACCGTCCAACAATGGCAACAGTTTTTGGGTAATTAAATAAGGTGTAATGGTGTTAACGACAAACCGGCTATCTACACCTGATGAAGATATCGGTGTATTGGTTTTAAGCACTCCGGCATTATTAATGATCGCATCTAACTGAGTGTGCTTCTCTTTTACTTGCTCGATAAAATTATTCACTTGGGCTAAATCAGACAAGTCAGCAGCATATATTTCTAGCTGATCACTATATTGAGATAATGCTTGAGCAGCAGTTGCTAAACTTTGCTCACTCCTACCATGTAAAAGTACAACATGCCCGAGGGCTAATAAATGCTCAGCAGTCGCAAACCCTAACCCACCCGTTGCGCCAGTCACCAATATCTTTTTCATCATGCCTCCAAGGTTATCTGATTCCATCTTAGAACATTTAATTTAAACTGATAATGAGCTAATAAGTTGAATCAGTTTTAAAATTTTATTGATAATTGGCTCAACTTAAAAAGCGATGACCACATTCATCGCTTTTTAATGTCTAGCTATAATTCGTAACTTATTTAATCGATAGCGATAAGAAACGTTCGATTTCGCCTAGTTTTTGCGGTTTTTCAATGGCTGGGCTAATGTAACTCGGCGCTTTTAAAATCGATTTATTGATTAAACTCGTCACCACATCTAACTGCTCTAACGACACTTTACCGCTGAGTAAATTTACAAAGTCATCACGGGTTTCATATGCGTGTAGAATTTGGTGGAAACCTTTTAGATATAAATAATCTTTGGTAAAACCGCCGCCGCGATAAACACGTGCTGTAATCGTAAACGCCAACTGTTCACTGACATTATATTGCTCAAGTAACATCTGGTAAGTACGTTTGAAGTCGCGCTCATCCAGCATAGATTTCACCGCCAATACTCTCAACGCCAATATTTTTAAACGCGATACCGTTAAGTTGCCCGATAAGAATTCGCATAAAATCGCGATGCCTTCTTGGCTTGTGGTATTCACTGGGCTCCCCAAAGAGAGTACCTTTAAAGGCTGAGTCTGAGCATTCAGGGTTGTCACTAAATGTACACCTAATTCATGATGTGCAAGGGCTGCAACTTCTTTTTCGCCTAAACTGGCCGCCGCATTAATCTTCACCTTAGTGCCAGATACCAAAGCATTGGCGATCATCGAACCATCAACCACTAACTCATAGCGATAACTATGGGTCTGCGCAAACTCATGCATTTGCGCAACAATCGCATCTGCATTGAGCAAGTTCCCTGATGATTTCGAGAGAGAATCAGGCACATGCAGCACAAACTGAGCGTTGCGAATGTCTTTATCTGATGGCTCACCATAATAACGCAGCGAGTCATACATAAACTGTTCGCTGCCTACAGAGCGAAACTGATCAAGCTTATCGGCATAAGACTCTATGACTTCGCTGTAAAGCTGCGTTAAATCATCATCCTCTAATGTTTCCACCGGCAACTGATAGAGTTCACGTTTTTTAGCAAACACATTGAACTGATTTTCTTTATATAAGAAGTTCGGGTTCTCGGTCGCATTACCTGCAAAGAATCTTGCTCTTTCTTCTTGGTAGTTAATTGGTGCAACGGAATCAAGTATATCTATTCCTTGTACCATGGCATGCAACGCCAGATCTAAGCTTTGCAACTTCGCATTTTGTTCAACAGTTAACATACTTAACTCCAAAGGCGCACTAGCGCGCCTCGCTTTCACCATCAACAATGGCATTTTCTTCATTGTCGATATGTTGAGAAATTTCTGCTTCATCAGCGCTAAAATAGCCTATGTGGTACATAGCCTCTCCCTCCTGTACTAAAGGAATATTTTGCTTACCGATGATGATGCCCTTACGAGGCGCTTTTACTTGCGCTAACACTTCACCAAAGGGGTCAACCACATCGGCCAGAACCGTGCCTTTCTCAACCTGCTCACCCAGTTCAAGCTTATGCGATACAAAGCCGCTGGCTGTCGCTCTGATCCAATCAGAACTATGTGCAATAAACGGTAAGGTGCTACTTTTCTTCTTACGCGATTTTGGCAACATGTTTAAAGCCCGCAGCACATTTAGCACCCCGCGGTAGCCAATATGCACAGAAAACTCATCGGTGCGCAGCGCCTCACCCGCTTCATATACCATGATTTTGGTGCCTGACTTTGCCGCAGCTTCTCGCAAAGAGCCTTTCGGATTTGCGGTATTGATCACCACAGGCGCACCAAACGCATTGGCTAACCCACTTAAATCTGCCTCGTCTAAATTTGCTCTGATCTGTGGCAAATTAGAGCGATGAATCGCACCAGTGTGCAAGTCGATGCCATAGTCACAATGCAACACACATTGATTTAAGAAAATATTCGCCAATCTCGATGCTAATGAGCCTTTTGCAGATCCCGGAAAGCTGCGATTTAAATCGCGTCTATCTGGTAAATAGCGGCTTTGGTTTATTACGCCGTACACGTTTACCATGGGTACTGCAATCACAGTACCGCACGATGGCTTAAGCTTTTTGTCGCGAATTAAGCGATGAATAATTTCAATACCGTTCAGTTCATCACCATGTACCGCTGCGCAAATTAATACCGTTGGCCCCGCTTTTTTAGAGCGACTGATAAAAACAGGAAGAGAAACTTCCGCATCGGTATACAACTTGGCCACTGGCAGCATGACTTTTGCACTCTGCCCCGCTTTAATACGGTGCTCACCAATTACAATGTCTTCAGGTAATGCCATTAATTTAGACTCCTCACCCCACCGCTAATTTTCTTGGCGGTGACACGTCATTCTTTTTCTCAATAAACTCATAGAGTTTAGCTGCTACATCTAAACCCGTTGCTTTTTCGATGCCTTCAAGACCTGGCGATGAATTTACCTCCATCACCATAGGGCCATTGTGCGAGCGAAGTAAGTCAACGCCACAGAAATTCAAACCCATCACTTTCGCGGCACGTACTGCGGTTTCACGCTCTTCTTTGCTGAGCTTTACAATTTCTGCGCAGCCACCACGATGTAAGTTTGAACGAAACTCACCTTCAGCTGCCTGACGCTTCATTGCCGCAACGACTTTACCGCCAACCACTAAACAACGAATGTCTGCACCGCCCGCTTCTTTAATATATTCCTGAACTAAAATATTGGCTTTTAGACCCATAAAAGCTTCGATGATGCTTTCTGCTGCCTTTGACGTATCCGCTAACACAACACCAATGCCTTGCGTACCTTCAAGTAATTTAATCACCAGTGGCGCGCCACCCACATTTTTGATTAGGTCTTTAATGTTGTCAGGCTTACTTGCAAAGCCAGTACGCGGCAAGCCAATACCACGACGCGATAACAATTGTAGTGAACGTAGCTTGTCTCTCGAACGGCTAATTGCCACCGACTCGTTCACGTTAAATGTACCCATCATTTCAAACTGGCGCGCAACTGCTGTGCCGTAAAACGTAATTGATGAACCAATACGTGGAATAATCGCATCGTATTTTGGTAATTCTTCACCGTGGTAACGCACTGTTGGGCGGCTACTGGTGATATCCATGTAGCAATGTAATGTGTCGATAACGTCGACCTCATGCCCACGAGCAAGTCCCGACTCTAATAAACGCTTAGTAGAGTAAAGTTCAGGTCCACAAGAAAGAATGGCAATTTTCATGTTCTTTTCCAAAAAAGTTAAATGTCAGTGTGTGAATACGGGAGCAAATGTAGGACAAACAATTTGAAAAGAAAAACTAAATAAAATAACCTTATTAAATAAAAATTTTTATCAATAAAACCGAGAGAAACCATGCGCACTGAACTGCTAATGACATTTTTAGAAGTGAGCCGAACATTGCACTTTAGAGTGGCAGCTGAAAATTTATTTGTGACTCAGGCTGCAGTCAGTGCACGCATTAAACTATTAGAAGAAGATCTTGGTGTGTTGCTTTTTGATAGGGCAAACAAACGCTTAAAGCTCACTGCCGAAGGCCATAAACTGGTGAAGCACGCCAACGAAATTCTTACTATGTGGCAAAAGGTCAAGCAAGATGTCGGGGTTGGCGATGCCAGTTCAACTCAATTGTTTGTGGGTGCCATGATGTCGATTTGGGATATGGTCTTACATGACTGGCTACAAAAAATTCATCGTAATCTAGACGACGTTAACCTATTCACGCAAACCTATTCACCGCTTGAGTTACGCAAACAAGTGCAAAATCGCATGGTTGATATTGCTTTCTTATTTGAGCCGCCTTTTATTGATGACATCGAAGCCAAAAAAGTGGCTACAATTCCCCTTAAACTAGTATCCACTCAGGCTGCAGACAGCATTGAAGAATTAGAAAATTGGGTCATGGTAGACTACGGCGAATCCATTAATAACCAAGTACTAAAAGACTTTGGTGATGCACTGAATACCCGCCATCATATGAACCAACCGCGTATTGCTATGAATTTTATACTTGAAGCCGGTGGTGCAGCCTATTTGCCTAATCAAATGTGCTTTACAGAGCTCAGAAAACAAAAGCTCTATTTAGTGCCTGAAGCACCCACTTATTACCGCGACGTTTATGCCATTTTCTTAGAGAAGAACCATAAGAAGCAGATCATTGAAGATGCCTTGCAGCTTTTTCCTTTTATTCGAGGATAGCGATAACAATAAATTAAATCTATTAATCAATACAAATTAATAGATTTAACTTATCAAGTTACAGTATTTAAAAATAAATTTTTAAAAAATTGTTGAAAATACCATAGACAGCCTTGGTCCCCACATCATCATAGCTGCTGCGATTACACCAATTAAGGTGATCACGGCTGCAATAGAAGTTGTCATCGCAGCTAGCCATTTTACGTTTTCGGTTTTACTGCGCTTAGCCCAAAAGATAAGTTCAGCAAACAACATAGGCAACAAGTAACAAGCAAAAGATATTGTTAGATCCATAGGGCCATCTAGGTTATTGTTATTGCCGTTTTGGCCTTGGTTAACTAAATACCAGCCCATTAAAAACAAGCGGAACGTCCATACGCCATTCACTAAAATGAAGGCATGCACCGCCCAGCGCTGATGCTGAACAAATTGCTTTTTAACTGCGGTTTTCCAAGCAAAGAATATTGCGACTAATATAAGTACGCCATTTAGTGTGACACCTAACGCACCTATGTCACTAAAGCGAATGCCTGCCCCCCAAGTTAAATACAGTCCCGTAACAGCACCAGACAGGCCTAGAGCAAAAAATACTCGACCATTCCAACGGTGAAACTTAGGGTAGGTTTTGCGTATTTTTGGAATAATTTGTAGCAAACCACTGCTTGCCATAATCGCCGCAGGCAAAATATGGCTAAAAAACATGATGGAATCAAAACCCGCACTGGTATCAAACCCTCTTGCAGGAGAGATTTCATCTGCCTGATGCACGGCCCCTATTAATAAAGGGATGGCATACAAACTGAGAATATAAACGGCAAACGCCCATTGCCCGACTAATACAATACTGACCCAACTAGTCACCGCCTTTTTAAGTGCAGAATCGGCTGACATACCCCAGATATTTTTTTGATTAACGGTTAGCTGTTCCATAACAAGCTCCTTACTCTAATGTTGATGTAAACAGCTTGACATTGGTGTGAAATAGGATCGCACCGAATTTTAAAATCGGCCTATGATTTTAGCAGTTTGCGCTTTTTAAATTTTGATAAACAGAATCTAAAAGCTATGTAACAACATGAAATTAAAGCTAACTTTTTTACTCACCTCATTACCTAATAAAATACGACACGCTTTCTTACAAACACACAATTGAGAGAGAACAAACGATTAGATAAACTCTGCGGTGTTACTTTGGAGCGCCCCTGATGACCTTATCAAACATTTATTCCATTCAGCTTTTCGTGGCATTAACCTGCTTACTCGCTCAATTGTGGGTAAAAAACAAGCATACGACGCATATTTTATTTGCGGTATTTTGTGGCTCGGTTGCCATGGGCGTAATACAAAAATTATCTGCTGACAGTCTGGGAGCTTACCAATACCTAGTCGGGCTAGGAGCTTGTGCGACCTGTAACTGCTATTGGTTGTTTGTGCGAAGTTATTTTAGAGGCAATAATGCCATCTCTATACAACATATTGCACTAGCCATTGGCATTGCTGTTTTGGTGATGATGAGCAAAGGATATTTGTTTGTCACAGAACTGTGGCACATAGAATCAAGTAGCTTCAGTTTTGCTAAATATGCACTCACAGAAATCACTATTTTGCTGTCTTCTGCAATTATTGTTTTATCTATATGGGAAGCATTTAGAGGGTTTAATCAATCCTCTAAGACCCAGCAGAAACAGCGTGTGTTCTATTTGTGTGCCATCATCTCTGCAGTATTCATTAGCAAGGTCGCCAAAGGCTACTTTGTAGACACGCCGTATATTAAAGAAGCCATCATCGCCTGTATCACTATTTTTATGCTGCTTGTTACACAAATACTGATGTTTTGGCGCTTTAAATCTAGCTCTAGTCACAATCCAAAAAAATCAATAAACACAACGCAAGTAAGTGCTTTCAAACCCAAGTTAAATGAAACACAAATGGAAACTCGCTCTTTGGTAATGCAAACCGAAGAGTCACAAGATATTGAGTTGAAAGACACCATTCAACAATTATTGATAGACCAAAAACTATATCTACAAGCAAATCTGAAAGTAGGTGATTTAGCTAAGCAACTCGACTTACCTGAATATAAGGTCAGCCGACTATTCAAAGAGGGGCTCGGTGCTCGAAACTTTAACCAGTACATAAATCAACTCAGAGTCGAGCATGCCAAACAGCTACTCTCTGAGTGTGATAAATCGCATTGGCCGGTGTTAGTGATTGGCCTAGAAAGCGGATTTGCGTCTGTCGGGCCATTTACTCGCGCGTTCAAGCAATTTACGGGGTTTACGCCCAACCAATATCGTCAGCAATTTAGCGGTATTAACAAAGCACAGGTCGCTTAGCGACCTGTAGCAAGTTTTTGGTTAACCCAAAGTGCAAGAAGGATAATGCCGCCCCCAACAGTAAGCCTGATTAAATCAGCATCTCGGTTCCAAATAACCAAATTAACCAGTATACCCGCAGGAATCAGTACATTATTCATCACAGCAAGTGCGCCTACATCTACTAAGGTTGCGCCTTTATTCCACGCAAAATAACCAAAACCCGAGGCCACCAAACCAAGATAAATTAATATGCCCCACTGGGTGCTAGTCGTTGGTAGCTTGTCTGTATTGCCAAACATTAAAAAGAACAGCAAAGACACGACTAATGCACCGACAAAAAACCAACCAAACACGGTTTTGTGATCAAGCTCACAGTCTTGCATTAAACGCTTATACGTCACTTGCCCTGTTGCGAAACAAAGGTTAGCGCCTTGCACCAGCAACAAACCAAATAAGAACTCACCATCAAAATTTTCATAACGAATGGCAACCGCACCTATTACAGCTATCACCGCAACCAGTAGATATTTACCGTTAAACCGCCTATCTAACACATCATTGAGTAAGGTGATATACACCGGCGTCATCACAGTAAACAGCAACACCTCCGGCACACTCAAAAACAAAAACGAGTGATAGTAAAACCCGTACATTAACCCGAGTTGCACACCCCCTATCGCCATTAATTTAAGAATGAGATCTTTAGGAATACGTGAGCGAATTAAAAAAGGGATAAACACGCAAGTTGCGAGCGCCACTCGGCTAAAAGCGCTAAACCAAGCATCAACTTGCCCTGCCAAATACACGCCAATTAAACTAAAAGAAAACGCCCATAAACAGGTTACAAAGGCTAAATACCCCATAAAATTATCTCTTACTATGTTTGCTTCATTGTAAATAACTTTTCATAGTTTCAACACAATTGTTTACAAATCAATGTTTATAACTTGCTGTAAAACAGTTACTTTGTGCGCGAAAATAATAACAAAGGAATATTATGCGCCTGTTTAAAACACTCTTTTATACCTCATCATTACTTGTAATTAGCTTGTCTTTGCTTTCGATGCCACTTGTGGCAAGTGCTCACTCAGTTGACCGTTATATGCAAACAGTGATGCAGGAGAAAAAAATTCTAGGTGCACAAGTTGCTGTAATTAAAGGTGACAAAATCGTCTTTAAAAACAGTTATGGTATTACTGATGTTGAAACAAAAAGTGCTGTAACCGATGCAAATTTATTTCAAATTAACTCGATGACAAAAGCATTTACGGGCGTCGCAATCATGCAACTTGTTGAAGCAGGAATGCTACAACTTGACGACTCTGCAGGACAGCACCTATCTGGATTGCCTGAGCATTGGAAACCGATAAAGATTAAGCATCTGCTTGCACATACATCTGGTTTACCTATGGTACTTACAGGCCATTTGCTCGATTTAATTGTGCTGAATGATTTACAAGCATCTTGGCAAAAAGCGAAAACTTTGCCCATGCGATTTAAAGAGAATACACAATTTAACTATAACCAAACAGGTTATATGCTGCTTGGTCAAATTATTGATAAATATAAGCCTCAAGGGTTTCAAAACTTTATTATTACAGGGCAACTTGCCAAAGCTGGGATGACAAAAACAGCCAGTGCTGCATTCGACAGCACAGTAAAAACAAACGCTCAACTTGTCCCGCAATATTTCTATAATAATCAGCATCACGTTTTTCATGCTGAATACGAAGATATGCTTCAAACTGCTGCGGGCATGAGTAGTAATGCAGAGGAACTTGCGAGTTATCTAATCAGCCTAAAATCTAAGAAGTTGATTCAAAACCTAAGCGCGCTTTGGACACCTGTAACCCTCGCTGATGGCAAAACTCGCTCAATAGGCCCTATTGAAACAGGCTATGCTATGGGCTGGCAAATCATTGAAAGAGAAAATCACCCTGCTGTCAGTTCAAGTGGTGGTAATGCTGTAAGTATGGTTATATACCCAGAAGATGATGTTGCTGTTGTTGTTTTAACAAATTTAATTGGAGCAAACCCAATACTATTCGCAGACAAAATCGCTGCTCAGTACATACCTGATTTCAAACTTTAACCCAACAAAAAAGCCACACTCATCTCGACTGTGGCTTTTAAATTTAGCGATAAAAAAAATTAGATAAACCCGAGTGTGTACTGATTAAAGTTCGCTAAGTTTGGAAAAATATCAACCAACTCAGAATCAGGCACGCCAAACCACCTTGCTAAGGTTGCGAAATACTGCTCATTGGCAACTTCGGGAATAAGTCGACCACCACGTGTATCTCTGGGCCCATTAAGGTGCTGAGTCAACAATTTGCCATACAAATTACCACAGTTCACCGCGCCGCCCATGACAATATGATTTCCTGCCCAACCGTGATCGGTACCATTACCATAGGACGTTAAGATTCGACCAAATTCACTCATGGTAAACGTAGTGACATTATTTTGCTGACTCAAATAAGTCATAGCTTGGTTAAACTCAGACAGTGACTGGGATCTTGGTCGCCACGGATATGATTTAGCAACTTGCAATACTGATCCCGATGGCTCCCGAGGCTGATGAATGATTGATAAAGTTCAATACCGACGTGATTGAAGTGGCCCTTAACTAAACATCAAAAGAACATTACCCACAAATAAATTTAATTTGTATGTAGTATTTGGTTACTACCCAATGTCGCGCAGCTTTATTTATTATTCCACGCCTCAATTAAACAAGTAGCTCTTAAGATTGATGCAGTACTTTGCACACTATAATGGTGTTCAATCACCGTTTGATACAAAGTTGAAATAAATTCGGCAGCCGCTCGGTCTTCATCATTCACTATACGCTCGAATCACTGCCAAACCTGATTTTTAGTGACACCTTTTTGAATGCACACTGAGCATTTCGTTGTTTCAAATAAACCTTGCGGCACAGAAGAGTAGAGTTCACACAACAGATAGGTATTTTAAACGTGGCAAAAATGATCCACAGTATGATCCGAGTTTTGGATGTAAAAAAGTCGACGCAATTTTACCAAGATATACTCAACTTAGAGATAAAGCGTACCTTAAAATTTGACGGCTTTGACCTGCATTATTTGGGTAATAATGAAAGCGATTTTGAACTAGAGCTTACCGTTAATCATGACAAAACCAAGCCATACATTCTAGGTGATGGTTATGGTCATCTGGCGTTTAGCGCGCAAAATATAGAAGCGCTGCATGAGAAAGCGGTAAAGTTAGGTTATCAGCCTCGTCCTGTTAAGTCTTTTTATAATGACGATCAGCTTGTTGCTAAATTCTTTTTTATTGCCGATCCTGATGGTTATGAAATTGAAGTGATAGAGCGCTCAGAGGCTTATCATTAGAGCTTATTTATCTTGTTGGCTATGAGTTTGTGAAATAAAAGTCTTCAACACGCCATAAAGAAAAAACCACCTAGTGAGACAACTTGCTAGGTGGTTCTGGGCAGTTATTTCAAGCACAAATATGCTTCAAATTAAAAGTCACACTTAAGTAATTTCATTGGTTTATCCGCAGCCATAACACATCCTCTGGCTTCATCTGATGCAGCCTTACATTGCTTCAACATATCGGATTTACTCGGTGCATTTTCTTTTAAGACCGATTTAGCATGGGCGACAACTTTATCGCATTCACTCTCTGGCACAGAATCAGCCTGAGAGCATGCAACCAAACTACTCAAAATTAGAATTAATAAAACGCTGTTTAATCTCACTTTATTTTCACTTTCTGAAGGTTATCGTAGAAAGTAATTATAGACACAATTTTATAAAACAACCTGAAACTTGCCACCTTGATAAGGTAGAGATTCTAGCCTAATTTAACTATATATTAACAATGAGGATCGCCTTCATGAATAGTTTTATTGAAAAGCTAGATATAAACCAATACTTACCAACCGCTTTAGATTGGGCAACAAATTTGTTACTCGCGCTTGGCATCTTATTGGTCGGTATATGGATAGCTGGCAAAGCCTATAAAGCAGTCACCGCTGTTGCTAATAAATATGATCAACTGGATGACACTTTATTTAAGTTTTTTGGCAGTGTGGTTCGTTACACAATACTTGCTTTTGTTGCTATCGCTGTCTTGAATCGATTTGGCGTGCAGACCGCTTCTATTATTGCATTACTGGGGGCGGCAGGCTTAGCCGTAGGTCTTGCTTTACAAGGGACGCTCTCTAATTTAGCTGCAGGGGTAATGCTGCTTATATTTAGGCCTTACAAAGTCGGAGATTTTATTGATACAACTGGGCAGTTTGGCAAAGTAACTGAAATAGATATGTTCACCACAATCATGCAAACTTTCGATAATCAGCAAATTGTTATACCGAATAGCCATATTTGGGGGAACAAAATTATCAACCACTCACATTATACAATTAGAGGGGTTGATATGCGGTTTGGTATCGCTTACAGCGAAAATATAGATAAAGCCAAAGCTGTCATTCTTAAAGTACTTTCTGAACACCAATTTGTTTTACAAGACCCCGCGCCTTTTGTTGAAGTCGAATCACTCAACAACAGCTCTGTTGATTTCTTAGTGAGACCTTTCTGTCAAGGAGAGCATTATTTTGATCTTCTATACTCTGTACCTGAACAGATCAAAAAAGCACTTGATGAGGCAGATATAGAAATACCTTTCCCACACAGAAAAGTTATTCTCGTTAATGAGAGCAGCTAATTTCTCTTGCTAGCTCCCCCCCTTTTGGGGGAAGAGCTAGGTCAAACCCTTTCACTTAAATTGTTACCAGATTTGTATTTCGCTAGAAAACAACATCACCACCCTTTATGCTCATTTAACCGTCATTATTTCCAGGGTTGGTTATGTCTAAACTATTTTTCGGGCTGCTGACAAGCAGTTTGGTCATCTTGCTTTTTCATACAAGTGTTGCTTATTCACAAGAAAGAGAGCGGCGAGCACCACCGCGTAAGCTCACGACAGAGCAAGCTCGCGTTGCAGCCAATAACTATCAAAAATACTGCGCGCTGTGTCATGGTGAAAACCGTGAAGGTCATAAAAACGATCACGCCCCATCGCTTCGCAGTAAAAGCCTGATGGAGTCAGGCGTAGCCCATCAAATTTTGAGGCCCATGCAATATGGCCGAGAAGGCACCGCGATGGGTGGTTACCTAGATGAGGTAGGTGGCCCTATGACACTTGCTGAAACCTGGGATTTAACTTATTGGCTTTTTGAGCAAGCAGGTTACGACAGACTTAAGTTTTCAACCAATCCGGTACAGGGCGATATAAAACGTGGTGAGACTGTTTACCAAAAAGAGTGTGCAAGTTGTCATGGTAAACAAGGTGAAGGTATTACGGCACCAGCTCTGATGAATCAGTCTGCCCTTGCCCATAATACCGACGAGTTTATTCGCTATGCCATTCAGGAGGGTCGACAAGGCACCCCTATGCAAGCATTCAAAAATAAACTATCACCCGCTGACATTAACAACATCACCGCATTTTTACGCAGTAAATCAATGGGGCTAGTTGAAGAAAAACCAGTCCTTAGAGCACTGCCAGAGCCTAAAGATTATATAATTAACAAAGCCGGAGAAGACCCTAACTTTGATTTAAAAGATGGCATGTATGTACTTTCAAAAGATCTCAATGAAGCACTCAATGCAAAAAAACGTATGGTATTGCTAGATACGCGCGTAACCTCAGTCTGGCAAACAGCACACATAGAAGGCGCTATTCCCTTTCCCTATTATGCTGATTTAGATGAAACCGTTGCAGGTATTCCCAAAGACGTTCAAATAGTCGCCTATTGCTCTTGCCCTCGCGCCGCAGCAGATCACACCATCAATCGCCTTCGCGCTAGGGGTTACACTCGCACAGCAGTACTGTGGGAAGGTATTTTCGGCTGGATGCACTTGGGCTACCCTGTAAGACGTGGAGATATTTCTGGGGTGAACGACTAACAAGCTATTGTTTATATAGGATAAATTTTAATAATAATTTTTTAAACTGGTTTTATAATTGTTTGATAAGAGACTTTTAAACGCTGAAGTGGGATTGTTACATCACTTTACAAAACGCCATTATATTTGAGTGATTAACTTATTCCAAAGGCGTAAACTAAATATTCAAAACTGAAAAATTTCAAAGGACGACACCTATGAAAAAAGCATTTACGATTAGTGCATTGGCATTGGCACTGGCTGCTTGTTCACAAACATCAAATAACAATACACAAGCAAGTGCAACGAACACGCTTGCACCACTTGATAAGCTTGCGGTTAGCCCGAATGACCAGCGCGGCTACAGGACTTTAAAGTTAGAAAATAACATTGAAGTGATTTTGGTGTCTGACCCTACAACTGAGAAATCTGCAGCGGCATTAAACGTCGGTGTCGGTCTTTTACAAGATCCAATGACACAACAAGGTATGGCGCACTATCTTGAGCACTTACTTTTCTTAGGCACAGACAAGTACCCTGAAACAAACCAGTACAAAGAATTCTTAACCGAAAATGGCGGTGTTTCTAACGCATCGACTTGGTTAACTTACACAAACTATATGTTCAAAGTGAACAATGACGCTTATGACGAAGCACTTGATCGCTTCTCGGATTTCTTTAAGTCACCAAAGCTGTACCCTGAATACACAGAAAAAGAAATCAACGCCGTTAACGCTGAATGGTCAATGCGCCGTGAGATGGACTTTTTCGGTCAGTTCAAATTATCACGCGATATGATGGGTGAGCACCCTGCCAACCGCTTCTTAATCGGTAACCTAGAAACATTAGGCGATAAAGAAAACAGCAACCTTCACAAAGAAACCGTTGAGTTTTACAACAAGTACTACTCTGCGAACATCATGAAAGTGGCGCTGATCAGCAATGCCTCGCTAGATGAAATGGAAAAGTTAGCGAAGAAACACTTTTCACCGATTAAAGACAAAGGCATAGAGAAGCCGCAGGTTAAGCAAGAAATTAACTTTGCAGAGTTAGGCGGTAAGAAAATTTACTACAAGCCTAACCAAGACTTAAAGCAGCTAAAACTTGATTTCACCATTAAAAATAACCAAGACCAGTTTAAGTTTAAACCAAATGCATTTGTGTCTTACTTACTTGGCTCTGAAATGCCTGGCACACCAGCGCAGCAGCTAAAAGCATTGGGCTGGATCAGTTCATTGAATGCCGGCGGTACACCAAACCATTATGGTAACTACGGTGAAATGTCTATTACCCTAAACCTGACTGATTTGGGTATGCAAAACCGTGACGAAATCGTTGCCATCATCATGCAGTACATTGATCTAGTAAAAGAAAAAGGGGTTGATGAAAAGTACTACAAAGAGATCAAAACCTCCCTTGATAACGAGTTCCGATTCTTACAAAAGGTCGACGAATTCAGTTATGCTGCTCAGTTAGTTAACAGCATGCAAGATTACCCGCTGAACTACAGCATCAACGCGCCATACTATTTTGGTCAATTCAATGCCAAAGCGGTTGATGACGTGTTATCACAATTAACCCCTGACACACTGCGTATTTGGTATACCAGCAAAAACGAGAAAGTCGATCAGAAACAACATTTCTATGCGGGTGAATACCGTATCGAAGACATTGCTGAGAGTGAAATTGCAACTTGGAAAAAACCAACTCAGGTGGCATTAACACTACCAAAAGTGAATCGTCTATTACCTGAAAACTTCGACCTAAAAACTGCGGGGATGAAGCAATCGACCGCAGAGCTTAAAGTTGAAAAAGACGGCGTAAAAGTGTGGCACTACCCAAGTCAATTATTTGCAGAACAACCAAAAGGTATTTTGAAAATTGACCTTAATGCCGGCGAAGCAAATGCGGATATCGAAACCCAAGTGTCTCTTGCACTTTGGTCTGATCTATACAACCTACAGCAAAGCTTATTACAAGCTGAAGCAAGTGTTGCGGGTATCAGTACGCGTGCAACAACGAGTAACGGTATGAGTCTGTTATTAAACGGCTTCACTGATAAGCAAAACTTGCTGCTTTCTGAAATGCTATCTGATCTCATTCCTGAGGTGACAGAGACGAACTTTGCCCAAGCCAAAGACCGTCTTATTCGTGGTATCAATAACGCACAAAAACAATTTACCGTTCGTCAGTTATTCCCTGCTCTTCAGAATTTAACTGAAGCGAATAATTTTGAAGATGACGCGTTAATCGCTGCGGCACAAAAGTTAGATGTAGCGACTTTCAAAGCACGCTTAGAAAAGCTGGTAAAGGCAAACCAACCTCGTGTATTTGCATTTGGTAACTACAATCAAGGTGATTTAGAAAACGTTGCTGAGGTTATCAGCAAAACGCTTGGTAGCAACCATACGCAAACAAGCTTTGCAAAAACCAAAACCATTGCACCATTACCGCAACAGGTTTTGAGCTATCAAAAAGATACCGCAGCTGCCGACAATGGCTTATTAGATATTCATGTTCATCGTAAAGCTGGCTTCAAACAAAAAGCCATTGCTAACGTATTGGCTAAGCACTTCAGCCATGAAGCATTTAACCAATTAAGAACTGAAGAACAACTGGCTTACGCCGTAGGTGCGTTCTACTACCCGGTTGATGACTATGCAAGTATTGGTCTATATATCCAATCACCCGTCATGGACCTAGTACAAGCGCAAAAGCGTTTTGATGACTTCAAGGTAGAGTACAAAGCCAAGCTAGATGCACTGACACCTGAGCAATTTGCTGCAATTAAGCAAGGTGTACTTGTAGGCCTGACGCAAGCGCCTAAGAATATGTATGAAGAAGTCTCTCCTATCTTCTCTGATTGGTATAAAGAGAACTGGAATTACGATTCTAAGCAACAAATGATCACAGAAGTTCAGAATGTGAAGCTATCTGATATCAAGCAGTTCTACAATGAAACGTTAGCGAATCCAAAAGCATCTCGTATCAACGTACAACTGCGTGGTGCGAACTACCAAGACAAGCCATTTGCTGAAATTAAAGGTCAAACGAAGATCACTGACATCGCCGAGCTTTCAGGCAAAGTCAGCTACCAACTTTAAAAGTAAAACCGATCCTCTTAATTAAGTGATCTATTTTGAGGCAAGGAAAACTGGTCGATAGTAAGGCGAGAATTTTGCTATTTAGTTGTTCTAAATAAGAAATTTTTAACGAAGCTAGCGTCCGTTTTAGTCCCTCAAAATGATTGAGTATTTTAGAGGATTGGTATAAATGTAAGCCCATCAGGGCTTATTCCTACTCATATGCCCTCAAGGGTTAACCTATCGGTTAACCCTTTTTTATTTCTTGGTAGAAGCACTTCTATTTTTGTGAAAGATTGTAAATATTAACAATAGGTTAAAGGTGAGCTTACAAGCATGGTCTAGGCTGAATATTGAAACAACATGGAGAAACTAAAATGATAAAAACAGCCAAAGCACACTTGCAAGAAAACCTCAGCGTAGACATGAATCCGATGCTAGACATTGTTTTCATCTTATTAATCTTTTTTATTGTAACCGCCAGCTTTAACAAAGAAGCTGTATTAGACATCGAACGAAATAACTCACCGACATTGTCTGTCACACCTAAAGTGACCCCACAGTTCACCATAGATGCCAACAACAAGGTGTATTTAAATAACCGCCAAGTTGAAATTGATGCAATTAATGTAAATATCGCCAAACTTGCTGCCAATGCAGACATTACCGCAATCAGTGTTAGAGCCCATGAAAACAGCCAACACAACACTCTGGTCGCGGTTTTAAATGCGATTAAAGAGCAAACTTCAGCGCCAGTGGCACTGGGTGACGTGTTATCAAACTAGTAAAAAGCTCATAATCAAAACATAGGGGGCTATACTGCCTCCTAACTCAATGCTTTTCTAAAACGCGACTTCGCGCTCTCCCGCTTTTACCGCATCTAAAATTCGAATTACTTGCTTAAGCTTCATCGCTTTGGGCACAGAGTAAGAGTCATTCGCCTCTCGCAGTGCCTGTTTTGCAATCTTGAAAAAGTCTTTTTCTAAAAGACTATCTAGAGACTTGTCTATTTGAAGCTCATCAGACAATTGATCGATACGTTTAATAAAGTTGTTGGCTAATTGCTGCTCTGGAAGCACAGAGTCCTTCCCTAAAATAGCACTTTCTATTTCGGCCAACTGCTTTAAACAATGCGGTTTATTGAATCTTAATACTCTCGGTAACACCACGGCATTGGCTAAACCATGGGGCGTATTGTAGTGGGCACTGAGCTGATGAGAGATGGCATGCACATAGCCTAAGCCTTGTTTACTAAACGCATAGCCCGCCATAAACGAGGCAAGCGCGACCATTTCGCGCGCTTCTAAATCCGTACCGTTTTTAAAAGCACGAGGTAAATACTCGAGCAATAAACGAATTGCAGTTAAGGCATCGCTCTGTGCATCATTAAAATGCACCCGCGCAATATAAGCTTCTATGGCATGAGTCAGCGCATCCATACCGGTATAAGCGGTTATCGCAGGCGGTAATGAAGCGAGTAAATCAGTATCGAGTCCTGCCGCAAGTGGCACAAAATCAGGGTCTAAGAAAAACGCTTTTTGATGTGATTCTGGATCAGAGATCACCGCCGCAACCGTTACTTCAGAGCCAGTACCAGATGTAGTTGGCACCGCAAACAAAGGGAGGGGCTTGTTCCTTACTCGCATCATGCCAATGAGTTTTTTAGGTTTACTGCCATTGGTCAGCGTCGCAGCAACCACTTTGGCAATATCAATCGCAGACCCCCCGCCTACGACAAAGATACCATCAGCCTGAATACTCTGAGCCAGTATCACACTGTTTTCGACTTCGAGCATGGTCGGATTCGGCACAACTTCATCAAAGACGGTAAATTGACAATTGGCATCTTTTAAAAGCTGCGTTAATGCAGACAGTTTACCGCTTTGTGTCATAAAGCCATCGGCAATGATCAAAGGTCGCTGTACACCACTGTTCATCATTAGCTTAGCCAGTTTAAGCATCGCGCCACTGCCCGTTATCAAGGTGGGTTTGTTAGCAGGAAAAGCACCCGCTAAAAACTTAATCCCCCATTTATTAATTGCAGCACGCATAACAAAACTCCCTTGTAAAAAATTTGATATCAAATAGGTTAATTACTCAACAATAAACTAGCTAAGCCTGAGTCTCAAGCCATGCTATACTCTCGCCAATCAATTTTCGTAACTCAAAGAGCCTGACCTTGACGCAACAGCTATTTTCTCAAACATCCCTTTCTCGCGATTTGTTAGACAACCTAGAATCATTGGGTTATCAGCATATGACTGACATTCAAGCGCAAACACTGCCGTTAATTTTAGCAGGCAAAGATGTGATTGGTCAGGGCAAAACAGGCTCAGGTAAAACAGCCGCGTTTTCTTTAGGTTTATTGCATAACTTAAATGTAAAACGTTTTCGTGTGCAGTCACTGGTCGTGTGTCCAACGCGCGAATTAGCCGACCAAGTTGCGGTTGAAATACGCAAACTTGCCCGTGCAATTCACAATATCAAAGTACTTACTTTGTGTGGCGGTGCGCCGATGGGCCCACAAATTGGTTCACTTGAGCATGGCGCGCATATTGTTGTTGGCACACCGGGTCGTATTGAAGAGCATTTACGTAAAGGCCGTTTAGACTTAAACGAAGTAAACACCTTTGTGCTAGATGAAGCCGACCGCATGCTAGAAATGGGCTTTGAAGAGGCCATTGAATGCATTATTGAGCACTGCCCGGCACAACGCCAGAACTTACTGTTCAGTGCCACATTCCCACCTAAAATTGAGCAACTGGCTAAGCACGTTATGACTGCGCCAGAAAAAGTGACGGTCGAAGCAAGTCACGATCACAGCAACATCACCCAATATTTCTATGAAGTAGACAACAATGATGTCCGCTTAGATGCCGTACAAAAGCTTTTACTTGAGTTTCAACCAAACTCAGCGGTGATATTCGCTAACACCAAAGCTGAGTGCCAAGCGGTATGTGATGAATTACAACAACTCGGGTTTGATAGTGCCGCCCTTCATGGCGACCTAGAACAAAAAGACCGTGACCGTACTTTGGTGCGCTTTGCTAATAAGAGCTTAACCATTTTAGTGGCCACCGATGTTGCAGCTCGTGGTATTGACGTTGACCATGTTGAAATGGTGATCAACTACCATATTGCCCACGACCCTGAAGTACACGTGCACCGAGTTGGCCGTACTGGTCGTGCTGGTAATACGGGTATTGCATGTTCACTGATGAGCTATAAAGAGTCTCACAAAGTAAATGCCTTAGAAGATTATTTAGATATCACCATTGAGCCGAGTGACCTACCAAGTGATGCCGTGTTTAACAATCCGATTACCCGTGCACCTATGGTCACACTACAAATTGATGGCGGTAAAAAAGCCAAGCTACGCCCGGGTGATATTTTAGGTGCCTTAACGGCGAATAATGCGCTTAAGGGCAGCCAAATCGGTAAAATTAAAGTGACAGCCATGGCCTCTTTTGTTGCTGTTGAACGAAAAGTTGCAGGCAAGGCCTTAAACGTCATTGGTGAAGGTAAAATGAAAGGTCGTAACTTCAGAGTGCGTAAGATCAACCGATAGTTTAAGCGTATAAAACAATCAAACTGCTACGATATGCACAAAAATCGTAGCAGTTCTTTTTAATCTTCATTTATCACCTTCCCCCTTCACCTAGCAAAATACATATAACCAAAAAGAATTAATTAGACCCAAAAGAAATATGGTATATTATCACTCTTTTTTGAATAAGATTATAAACAGAGTGTTATGAATCAACTCACATTAGAAAACATCATTGCCAAACGTCATTGGCTAGGATTATTTGCCATTGCGGTCAGCATCATTGCTTGGACGGTAGAATTAATGGGCGCCGTGTATGTATGCCCATATTGTCGAACACAACGCACGGTTATCGGTTTGCTTGGCATTATTATGATTTTGCCATTTATACATCACTTTCTGACGAAATATTTAGCGTTAGTATTGGGGTTCTTTGGTGCAGTAGTGGCGGCAAATCAACATTTTATGGGCTGGAAGAAAATTTCAGCAGGTAAATTCTCTTTCAATGAAAATGTTTTTATCGACCCTTTCTTACTCTCAGGTGGCGCGCTATTTTTCATCATTGGTTTAACAGCGCTTATTTTGCATACTCAAAAGCCAAGCAGCTAACTGTTTGCATTACACCATCTCAGCCTAAGGCTTCTCACCCTCTGAGAAGCCTTTTAAAAGTTAGCTTGCCAACTTAATAAGCACCGGCACTGTAGATTAGTTCATAACTATGGCTATAAATTTCTAATATGTTGCCAAACGGGTCTTCCATATAAATCATACGATAAGGCTTTTCACCCGGATAATAAAAGCGCGGTTTTTCCATACGTTTTTTACCACCCGCAGCCACGATTTTTTCAGCTAGCTCTTCAACGTTAGGGTCTTGCACACAGAAGTGGAAAATCCCTGTCTTCCAATATTCAAAATTATCTTCAGGATTTTGTTGGTTTTTAAACTCAAAAAGTTCCACACCAATGCGGTCACCTGTAGACAAATGCGCGATGCGAAAACGCTCCCACCCTGCACCAAATACGTCAGTACACATTTCGCCAATGGCACTGTCATCTTCTGTGATTTCGGTTGGTTCCATAATCAAATACCAACCTAACACTTCAGTGTAAAACTTAACGGCTTGCTCCAGATCTGGAACAGAAATACCAATATGTGAAAAGGTTCTTGGATAAACTGAGTTCATAATGTTCTCCTGTAAAGTACAGGAAATAGTCTACGCAATCGGCTATCATTATTTGAAATTATAAATTCTTATTTTTTTAAGTATCTTTACTAATGATAAACCCAGTCTTCTTGCGTACCTTTTGCACTCTCGTCGAAACCAAGCATTTCACTAAAACCGCTGAACAGCTTTTTATTACTCAGTCGGCAGTCAGCCAGCATCTCAGAAAACTCGAAAACCTTTTGGATGAACCACTTATTCAAAAAACAGAGAAAGGGTTTGTGCTTACGCCAACCGGTGAGCAAACCTATCAAGAAGCAAAAAAAGTCGTTGCCTCCCTACAAGCCTTCAAAGAAAAAGTAACCACAGACTCAGAGCATGTTGGCGTGGTTAAGGTTATGTCACCAGGCAGCATAGGTTTACGCCTCTACCCACAACTATTAGCGTTGCAAACACAGTTTCCTGAGCTCATTATTCACTATCAGTTTGCGCCAAACAATAGTATTGTTAAGGCATTGCAGCAAGGTGACATCGATATTGGTTTAGTCACAGAACACGCAAACTCAAGCCTAATGAACTTCGAAGAAGTTGCTCAGGAACCATTGCAGCTTGTGCTACCATCTCCGATTGAAAATCTCTCTCTCGAATCCTTAAGACAACTTGGTTTTATTAATCACCCTGACGGGCATCACCATGCCAATCAACTGCTCAAGGCTAACTTTGCTGAATTCACGCATATTAAGGACATAAAAGAGAATGGCTTTTCAAACCAAATTGGCTTGATTTTAACCCCTGTGAGCATAGGGCTTGGCTTTACAGTACTGCCTCAAAGTGCAGTGGCAAGCTTTGCAGAACCTGAAAAAATTCATATTCATGAACTCACTAAGCCAAGCATGGAACCCATTTACCTCGTCATGCAAAACAAAAAGCACACTGCTAAACGGCTATTGTTCGTGCACAACAAAATTAAAACGTTACTGAAAAATTGACGTGCTTTGTAACAAATATGGACTTTTAATTTTAGGTTGCTTCTCTTAATCTGGGTACAGACATACTCAAACTACATCAACCTTAGGGGTAGTTTTGGTAACAGTGAAGGAGACAAAGTATGAAAGACTTGCAAAAACTCGTTGGTAGCCTCAACAAATCAGGTGCACTAAGTGGCTTTTTAGGAGGCGTCGCCGGCGGTGGCTTAACCAGCTTAATCAGCGGTAAGAAAAGTAAAAAGACCGGAAAAAAAGCCGTTAAATATGGTGCACTTGCTGCTGTAGGCGGTCTTGCTTGGAAAGCCTATAAAGAATATTCAGAGCAAAATAAAGCTGCGCAGCAGCAAGCCGATAGCCGCGCTTACGATAACGCCATGAATAAACGCAGTCACAACCAAGCACGCCAAGAGCATACTCCGCAAGGTCGTACTTTTGACTTCACGCCAGCTTATATGCCGGAGCAAAGCTTTGAACAAGTGGTTGAGGACGAGTCAGGCTCAGGCCAACTAATTATTATGCGTGCCATGATAGCCGCGGCTTATGCTGATGGTCATATTGATGAAACCGAGCGCCAGAAAATCTTTGCACAAGTTGAAACCATGGAGTTGACTGTTAACGAAAAAGCCATGTTGTTTGACGAGTTAAGAAAACCTATGACACTTTCAGAGTTGGTGCAATCAGTACCGGATGCACAAACAGGCATTGAGGTTTATGCCGCGAGTGTCAGCGCCATTGATTTAAACCAGCCTATCTCAGGGCAATATCTTGAGGCATTAGCTAATCAACTTTGTCTACCTAGAGAGCTGGTGCAGTCGATTCACCATCAGCTTACTATACAAGCCTAACTTAAAGCTTGGTGATGCACTTATCACCAAGCAAACGGACCTATTTTATAGGTTTGCCTTTAATAGCCTAGCTTCAAGCTCAGCTATATGATCATTGATCTGGACCCGATTGCCTATGGCCAATTTGGGTTGACTTAAGGCTCTTTCGTATACACCTATGGCTTTCTTATAATTTTGTTGTTTTGCATAAATAGAGGCCAAGCCTATATACGCTGATAAGGTGTTAGGTTCACGCTTAAGAATTAATTCGAACAATGACATTGAAAGCTGCTGTTCATCTTCAAATAAAGCGTCATAGGCTAACGCTTCGAGCTGAATTTCAAGGTGCTGTTTAACCCCATACTTACTCTCTATTAGTTGTTGATGTGCCAAAATCTTCTTCTCACCCTGTGCAGTGTTTGCGAGCGTAAGTGCAAAATCAAAGAATATTGATTTCAAACCAATATACATGCCCTGGTTAACCACACTATTATGGTTTTCTCCTAAAAAGCGCTTAGCTGAAAACTTAAACCCATCGATAGACTGATTATTTAAATATAACTTCGCTTGCTCATAAGGGTCTTCCATCAGTGGCCCCTCTTCCCCCACAGCTAAGAAAATCGATTTATCAGTTAATTTATTTACGGGTATCGACTTTAAATGCCCCAGCCAAGCTTGATGATCCCACCAAAGGCTTGGACTAATCGCAATAAAAGCGTCAAATAGATCTGGTTGTTTAACCAAGCTATAAACCGCAAATAAGCCACCGAAAGAGTGACCTGCAAAGACGTCATAACCTGACACCCGATAATGCTTCTGAACATAAGGTTTAACTTCATCAGCAATAAAGTCTAAAAACGCCTCAGCGCCGCCGGGATCTTGATTTAGCAGCATTGCACCATCGATCGGGAGCACCTCAAAACTATCTTCACGATAAGTGGGAGTAAGGTTATGAGTACGGTTTTGATTGCTTTCAATACCGACGATAATTAACTCAGGTATAAGGCCCTGCGATGATAAAAACTCAACAGAAGCGATTGTATGTTGGAGATTTTCCCGGCCATCAGTCATAAATAAAGTGGGATACTTTTGTTGAGACTCTGCATATTGTTTGGGTAGATGAAGATGCAGCTGCCTCTTTTCTCCTAAAACCGAAGACTGCAGTTCAATAATATGCGTACTAGTTTGATTACTTTCACTAAAACCATCACATCCGAACAAACAAAAAACCAGCAAAACCAAACAAATATGTCTCACTTTTAATTCCCTTAAATTACAACAATATTTTTAACGAATTTAATCAGTTATAACGCTATGCTTCAAGTTAAGAACGTTTAATTCGAACAAAAATAAAACAGTTTTTGAAATAAATATTTGCAGTTCAAGGTCTAGTAAAAAACATGACATGAACCTATGTGTAACTATGAACAAACTCATTCAACTTTCGACTGTTTTAAGCTTTACCCTTTTAACTGCGTGTGGTGGTAGTTCAAGTTCTAATTCTACACCTGAAACAACAACGCCAACGACAACACCACCATCAAGTACAGCTCCAGCTGATACAGTGACTTACGAGCTCACTTTTACGCAAGAGTGGACAGCAGCTAACTTTACCACCAACTACCCAAGTGGCACTCACTTCTCTCCCCTTGTAGGGCTTACCCATAATACAGAAGGGGGAATCTTCAAGCGTGATGAGGTAGCGTCGCCAGGTATTGTTTTAATGGCTGAAACGGGCGGCAAAAGTACGTTAAAAAATGAAATCAGTGACATACAAAATGCAGGTCATTCTAATTATTTAATTGACGAATCAGGGATCTCAAATGGCGGAAAAAGTGTGACGTTTACCTTTGAAGCCAGCCAAGACTTCCCGCTTTTAAGTGTGGTTTCGATGATAGCACCGAGCCCTGATTGGTTTGTTGCCATTAACAGCTTATCTTTATTTAATGACAATACATGGGTTGAGAACCAAACCATTGAATTAAAAGTCTATGATGCGGGCAGTGATAGCGGTCTGCGCTTTAGCTCTGGCAACCTAGCTACAAATCCTGCTGAGCCAATTACTTTACTTTCAAGCGAGCGTGACGATACAGATTTTGCTGAAGGTATACATTATCAAACCGGTAAGCATATTGGTTACATCGAAATTAAGTTGATGCAGTAATTGTACAAGAGTAGATTTTTTCACTTGTTGGCGGCTTAAATTTAAACTTTCTTTTTAAGTTTAAGCCGTTTTTATATCTATACGCTTACTAAAGTGACAAATCGCTAAATTACTTACTATTACGTCAATACTTTACTTAAAACACTGCGTAACCAATGGTTTTTGTCATCTTGGGTTTTCACCTCTGGCCAGTTCATCGCAATATCAAAATCAGCAACAGCAATCGGCGGCTCAAACATAGACAAACCCGCTTGCTCTGTGGCCAAAACTGCCATTTTCTTAGGCACAATCGCTACCAAGGCGCGCCCTTTAAGCAAGGTTTGAATAGTTAAAAAGTTGCGACTTGCCACAGTGACTTGTCGTGATAAACCATGCTCAACCAAAGTTTTATCAATTTGAGTTGCCAGCTTGCCATCTGGGCTCACTAAAGCATGCTCAAGCTTTGCAAATGACTGCAAACTTAATTGACCATCGGCTGAGAAAATCGATGAATCTAAAGCCGATAAATCAGCCAAACACACATGCTGTTCCGTGTATAAATGCTGACTACTAAACCCATCAGCCAAAAGCGGTATACTACCGATAATAATATCAAGCTTTTCTTGTTCTGAGATTTGCTCATAGTTACTGCGATTCACATTTATCAAGCTGATCTGAGCATGGGGTGCTTGTGCTCGAATAGCATCATAAATCGCTGGCGCAAATATCAGTTCGGCGTAATCGGTTAACCCTATTCGACACACACCTTGATAATGGCTTGGAGAAAAAGGCTCACTTTGCAAAATCTGCCCAGAAACGGTATCGAGCAACACGCTGATTTTAGGGGCTATCTGATGTGCACGTTCGGTTGGGCACATTTGATGCCCTTTTCTTTCGAATAATACATCACCTAAAAGCTGCCTTAATCGAGCAAGGCTATGACTCATTGCCGATTGGCTCACACAGGCATGCTCTGCAGCAATACTGACGCTACGATGGCGATACAGATACGAAAATGCCACCAGCAGATTTAGATCAATATGTCGCCACTGCAATTCTTCTTTACCCATTTATTTCTCTAGCTCACTCTAGCTCCGCAAATCTTGATTTATACCAATCTGCTTAACTAAGTGATCTATTTTGAGGCAAGAAAACCTTGTTGCTAGCACCGCTCACGCGTCCTGCTATCGCTGAGGTACCTACATCCATGTAGGCAAGGCAAAAATTTCGTTATTTAGTTGTTCTAAATGAGAAATATTTAACGCAGCTATCATCAGGTTTAATCCCTCAAAATGATTAAGTGTTATTGCGGATTGGTATCATTCATAGTTAGCATAAATACTATTAATTTGAATCATGCTAAGTGAATTTTTACACTATGGGCATACTTATAACAACCTCATATTTTGCGTCTTGCGTATGCTTTCTATTTTTAAAACTTTTTTCTGGCTTGGCTGGATAAGCTTTGGCGGGCCAGCCGCTCACATCGGCTACTTTAGAAAAACCTTTGTCGAGAAGATGAAGTGGATTGATGATAATGAATATGCACAAATCGTCGCGCTCAGCCAGTTTTTACCGGGTCCGGGCTCTAGCCAAGTCGGCTTTGCATTGGGTTATAAACGCGGCGGCCTGTTAGGTGCGTGTGCGGCATTTTTAGGTTTTACCCTGCCATCTATTCTGATCATGATAGGTTTAGCCCTACTTTCAAGCCAAGTCATGGATACCAGTGCTTTTCAAAATGTGGTGCATGGCTTGAAGTTACTGGCCGTGGTGGTGGTTGCCGATGCTGCTTGGGGTATGTATAAAAACTTCTGTAAAAACACGCTATCGGTAAGCTTGTGCCTGCTCACGGCAATCGCGCTATTGATTATGCCAAGCATTATGATGCAAATCGCCGTATTAGTTTTTGCTGCTATTGTCGGCACACTGTTTTTACAATCAGAAAAAAGCCTCTCAAATGGCGCTAATTCAAGCCCTTTCAAGCCGAATCTCGTCCCGCTGATTTTATTTATCGGCTTATTGCTAGGGTTACCATTTGCAGCACACCTTGCGCCAGAATTAGGCTTATTTAATGACTTTTATCAAGCGGGCAGCTTGGTTTTTGGCGGCGGCCATGTGGTACTACCGCTACTGCAAAATATCGTGGGAGATCAACTCAGCCAAGATGCATTTTTAACAGGCTACGCGGCTGCACAAGCTGTGCCAGGGCCTATGTTCACCTTCGCGACTTACATTGGCTATGAGCTACTACCAAACAACCCTATTACAGGCGCACTCATTGCCACTGCGGCGGTGTTCCTTCCGGGCTTTTTATTATTATTAGCGGTATTAAAGAACTGGCAACAGCTGGCGCAAAAGCCAAAGGTTGCGGGCGCTTTAACAGGCGTTAACGCTGCTGTCGTTGGTCTACTTGCCGCTGCGCTATATCAACCTGTATTTATTAGTGCAGTTCTACAACCGCTTGATATTGCCTTAGTATTAGTGGGTTTTTACTTAATGAAACAGCTAAAACTGCCCATTATATGGATGGTTGCTTTCTTCATGTTGGCAGGCTTTGCAACTGGCCTTGTTTGAGAAAAAGCTGAGAAATAACGAGTTTTAACTTAAAAAACGCGCTGATCACTTCAGCGCGTTTTTCTCATTCTGGCTCCGACTTTATTCGAATGCCACGCCGCTAGCACAATCACAAGTACCGCAATGAGTCCAAGCAGCCAAGCAGCCAAGCAGCCAAGCAGCCAAGCAGCCAAGCAGCCAAGCAGCCAAGCATAATGTTGGTTGATAAAAGATAAGTTCGTCAATTACACCTTTTCTGTCATTACAGTTTCTCAATATTTGTACTTCAACATTCGTTTTATCACAATTAATCATTGAAAGTATTAAGTTTCTCAAAGATTTGTTTTTAAAAAGTTTCAATATTGAACCAAGAAGAGGTATACGCCATCAATAAAAAATGATTTTAAGCTTTCATTTTAAACAACAAACCAATATTATTGAATGATAATTATTTGCAATTAATAAGTTATGATATGTTCAGAGAACTGTTCTCAAGGAAATGCCCTTGCTGTAATAAACCATTGGGTATGTCGCAAAGGCTTCCTTTATTAAACCGAGAACCTTTAACCTGTATTTATTGTGCTAAACCACTGAAACCAAAGTTAAGCGTAATGCTATTTAACATATTTTGGTTATGCATGAGTGTATCTTGGATTATAAAAACACATACTGAATTGAACTATTTTTGGGCGTGCTCTGTCTCTTTATTATTCGCAAGTACAGTATTACCAGCTTTAGATCTGCTCTTCCCGTTAGAAGAAGAGCAGTATTGAGTTTATTTAACTGAACACAGGATAAATAAACAACGCGGGGCGAATTAACCCCAGAGTGTTGCGAGAATAATGACAACGGAGGCTGCACTTGCAGTCATACATATCATATTAAACAGTTTATTGAGCGATTTTTGTTTTACATAATCTCCTGCAATTTGCCAACCCGCTAGTGCACTGTTAAAAGCGAAAAATACAACACATAAAGAGGTAATCACTCTAAACCATGTACTTTGAAACAAGTTAGAAACTGCGGTAAAACTACTCAAATCTACAGTCAATAATAAACAAACTAACAATAAGCTATACGCAACAATACATGCGTTGCTTAATCGCTGAAACATCCACTGTTTTGAACCTGACTTAAATGTATTCATCATAACCAGATCCACCATATGGCCAATAAGCTAAACAAAATACCAACTGTAATTGCTGCCAATGAAATCACCTTGCCGCTTTTTAGTTCTTCGCAGTATCCAAAATCTTGAATAATATGCTTTACAGTTCCCGCACAGTAATAGCCTAATGCTGTCAAAAATCCCCAAACCACAAATTTTGCAATAAAATAACTCTCTAACACTGAGCTTACTTCATCAAAGTTAGTTTCAGACTTTAATGCGAAGTAACTAATAACAATAGCTACTAGCATCGCAACCCAGACAATCACCCCGCTTACTCTATGTAAAATAGATGCATACGCTGTAGCAGGTAAAGCAATCGTATTTATGGCCAGATTCACTGGCCTTTCTTTTTTCATATTTATGTACCAATAGATAAACGAACAAAACAAATGCTAACGCAAACCATTTTCATTTACAATTTATAGATTGTACATTTAATTTTTAATAAAAAGTAAACTCTTGGGCTGTTTAATTCGTACTCAATTATGTGAAACAGTTAAGGTAGGTTAGTTATGCAAGCAAATGAATTAAAGCGCGGTGAATGGGTTGAGTACAATAGTCATCCTGTTGAAGTGGTTGCTATTGATGCTCATAAACAACAAGCAACTGTGTGGGATGAGCAAACCTCAACACACCAAACACTCAGTATTTCAGAGTTAAATGCTGACCCACAATGTCACTGCGACTCACACCAATATTACTAATTTCCCATAAGTCAGCATAGACATAGGACATGCTTTGCTGACTGCTTTTTATTTAACTTAGTTATCTAAATATTATTAAGATTGACTAAACTAAGTAATGTTCAAAGGAATTCTGAAAGGGTATTTTATGAAATTAATTCTCACTGCGGCATCATTGTTTTTATTATCTATCTCAACTATTACGCACGCTTCTTCTCCAACTAAGCAATTATTAACTGACGCACAATCTGATCCAAATAAATTGCAATTAATGGTTGGCTTTCCCCCTCCTGTAAACAAACGCATCACTTTGCCTGACTCTAACTTTTTCAGTTTTCCGAAACTACGCTGGTCAGTTTGTCATATGCGTGAATTGCTTCCAACCACCAGTATAGCGCGTAACCCTTACTCCTACACGCCGCTAAAATACGCCTTATTACCAGACATTGATGAACTTACATTTAAGCCTAGCAATAGCAATAATTTAATGACTTGGCAGCAAAGTTTGGCGGCTAATTACACTGATGGCATGCTCATTTTGCACAAAGGGAAAGTCGTTTATGAGCGTTACAGAGGCTGCTTAGATGAGCACAGCAAACACGCTGCAATGTCGATGACCAAGTCTTTAACCGGCCTAGTCGCTGAAATTCTTATCGCTCAAGGCAAACTAAACGATAAAGCTCTCGTCAAAAACATTATCCCTGAGCTAACAAATTCTGCTTTTGGTGATGCCACCGTAAGACAAGTCATGGATATGACCACTGCCCTCAAATATAGCGAGCATTATGCAGATCCTAACGCCGATATTTGGCAGTACAGTTATGCGGCAAACCCACTACCCAAACCCAAAGAATATACTGGTCCTGTCGGTTACTTTGAGTATTTACAAACCGTTCAGAAGCAAGGTCAGCATGGTGCTGCTTTTGGCTATAAAACTGTCAACTCAGACGTGCTAGGTTGGATTGTCTCTAAAGTGACGAACAAGAAGTTCGACGAGTTGGCCAGTGAACTCGTGTGGTCAAAAATTGGCACAGAACACAGTGCGGATATCACTGTTGATGGCTTAGGCACACCTTTCGCTGGTGGAGGTTTGAGTGCTACCTTAAGAGATTTAGCTCGCCTCGGGCTTGCCGTTGCAAACCAAGGTGAGATTAACGGTGTACAAGTGATACCTGTAAAAGCGATAGCAAGTATTCAAACGGGTGGAGATAAAAGCGCCTTTTCTAAAGGCGGGTTTAGTTCAATGCCAAACGGTAGCTATCGAAGTATGTGGTGGCATTTTCACAATGCAAATGGTGCATTCGCTGCACGTGGTGTGCACGGACAAACAATTTATATAGACCCCACAGCTGAGATGATATTAGTGCGATTAGCCTCACACCCTGTTGCAGCAAATGGCGTGATTGACCCAACTTCGTTGCCTGCCTATCAAGCAGTGGCTGATTTTTTAATGGCGCAGTCTAAAGAAAATTGAAGTTTAAAATTGAGAGGGAATCTGACTGTTTCTAGTAAAGCAATTTTTAACGGTTACTTTATAAATAAAAGGAGTAAGCAGACGCTTACTCCTCACAAAGATTAGCGGAAGAATACTTCAACTTCACCTTTTGATTTAATCAGCATTGGCTGACCGAAACGGTCTAACGCTTTAGGTGCCGCTGTTTTGATCCAACCTTCGCTAATGCAATATTCTTCTACGTCGTTACGCTCTTTACCTTTAAAACGCACACCGATATCGTGCTGTAAAATCTCTTCGTTGTAGAACTTGCTACGAGGGTTTATTGAAAGGTGATCTGGAATTGCTGGTAAATCTGTTTTATCAGTCATAATCTTTTCTTTAATGCAGTGTAAAAACTGGGCGTATTGTAGGTAATTGCAAACAAGCTCTCAACAAACTTTGCGATTTAATGCTTCTTAGTCTTCTACTAAAGTATCTAGTTTATAGAAAAAATCACTAAAAACAGCCGACATATCTTCCGTATGCTCGTTAACTTCAAGTAATCGTTCTCTCGATTTACTCAGTAAAGCCTGCAAATCAGACTCTTGTTGCTGGCTTAAACCGAAACCTGCACTCGCTTCTTCAATCTCAAAAAGTAAATCTTCAATAAAATCTTGAATAGATTGGGTATACGCCTTGTGGGTGTGTTCAATATTGGTCAAATCTTTTTGCGCTATTTCACTGAGCTCTTTGATCCCTCTATTTCTATTCTGCATCACTTTTATGTTCGTTTCTAAGGACGATAACCTCGCATCAGCTCCCCTTACAATAAGTGCTAGTATGTCATTGAATCGACCATACTTTTCAAGGTCTTCACAAGGCATGTTTTTTACCAACAATGAACACCTTTCACTATTAAAAAAACTTCGTTTATCTATATTAATTACTGTTTTAGAATTTCTTGCACGAGTTAGTAACTCTGCTTCAAGCGGATTAACTATTTCTGAACTACTGTAATTTTTGAAGTTATCTAAAATACCTATCTGAGTAGATACATCTAGACCCAACTGCTTAGAGGATACTATGAGCTCATTCGCTAAACTTGCCATCGTTTTACATTGATAGCTTTTTTCAATGAATTCCAGTGCAACGCCCAATTCATTACAGCTTGTAATTGCCGTTAGAGTTACCTCCTCCGCATTTAGGCAACTCTCTTTAAGCGAAGCAATTTCATCTTTCAGCGTCATTAATCGATCAATACGAAACTTTAACTCATCTGCATCAAAAGGCTTGGTGATATAATCATCTCCTCCTGCTCTAAAACCCTGTAATATATCTTCTGTTGAGTTTTTGGCTGACACGAATAATACGGGGGTATGGGAGTTTTGTTGTGCCCGAAGTTGTTCGCATACTTCATAACCGTTTAACTCAGGCATCACGACATCAAGTAAAACAGCATCAAACTTTTCTTTTTCAAGCAACTCTAACCCTTGCTGCCCACTATGCACTGAAATGATACGATAATGCTGCCCAAGCATAGAGACGATAATATCGTGGTTTACATCATCATCGTCTATTACAAGTACGCTGCTTTGCATACATATCTCCTCGTTGAGATAATTTAATCATGGTATTTTTCAGAAATTGCAAAGAATTCATGCTCAATTTCAACGAACAAATCTATAAGCTGGGGATCAAAATGTGTGCCTTTGCCTTCAAGGATTATTTCTATTGCCTGTTGATGTGTCATTGCTTGCTTATATACCCGCTTTGAGATCAAGGCATCATAAACATCTGCTACAGCCATCAATCTCGCACATATCGGGATCTGCTCACCTCGAATACCTTTGGGGTAACCACTTCCATCCCACTTCTCATGATGATAAAGCGCAATTTCTTTGGCGACTTCTAAAAAATCGTGTGCAGTGCCGGTGCTTTGTTCAGCTTGATTTATGGCGCTATAACCCATTACAGCATGCGTTTTCATCACCTCAAATTCATTTTCGGTTAACCTTCCTGGTTTCAGTAAAATACTGTCGGGAATACCAACCTTGCCAATATCATGTAGGGGGGCAGACTTATAAAAGATATTAATTTTTTCAGGGGTCAGTTCTTTTTGATATTTTGGTAACTTAGCTAACTCCTCAGCAAGCCGTTTTACATATAGTTGGGTTCGCTTGATATGAAAGCCTGTTTCTTCGTCTCGGGTTTCGGCAAGGCTCGCCATTGCCATGATCGTGACATCTTGCAACTCAGACATTTGAGCTGCTCGCTTTTGCACCTCTTCTTCAAGGTATAAGTTTTTACTTTTGAGAAAATCTTTTGAACGCTTATTCAATAGATGGGTTTTTAATCGGGCCATTAAAATCGGAGGACTTATAGGCTTTGAAATATAATCTGATGCGCCAAGTAAGAAACCTTTTTTCTCATCTTCTACGGAAGATTTAGCAGTAAGAAAAATCACAGGTATATCTTTACTTTTAGGGTTTCGCTTTAACTCAGTGATGACTTCGTAACCATCCATGTTAGGCATCACAACATCCAACAAAATAATATCTATCTCGTGACGATCTAAAATTGCCAGTGCGACCGAGCCACTCTTTGCGGCCAGTACTCTGTATTCATCACCAATCACTTCACTGATAAAAGATAAATTCTCGCTGACATCATCAACAACTAAAACTGTTGCATTCTCCATAGATGAAACTGTTTATTTTTTAAACATAAAACTAAATATAGGTCTATCCTCTAAACTACAGCAAATAAATTTATCTAAAAAATGCATAACTTACGAACTACCTTTTTCATTACGTTTACTGTCATGCTGTTATCTGGTCTAGGTATGGGGCTAACAACCTACTCTTCCCAAAGCAAGTTATCTAAAGTCACAGCTTTGAAAGAGCAGCTATTTAAGTTGAATACCTTAGCCAATGAGCTAAAAACCAGCTCGGATAAGCTCTCACAATTTGCTCGTAGCTACGCAAATACAAGAAATGAAAGATGGTTGGGACTATTTAATTACGTTTTATTGGTTAGGCAAGGCAAGGTGCCCTTACCTTCAGAATATACATTAGATTATTGGGATAAACTTTCGGCACCGAATGTCCCCCTCCCTCAAATAGATACTAACTCAACTGGCACAAGCATTATCGACAGATTAGAGCAAACGGGAATACAACCAATCGAATTAGCAAAGTTGCGCAATGCTCTGGCCAAATCAGATGCATTAGTCAACTTAGAAAGCCGGGCTTTCAATGCAATGAAAGGGTTAACACAAGATCAGTTTGGCAACTGGAATGTTCAAGGAGAACCCAATTTCGAACTTGCCCGAAAAATTTTATTTAGTGATGAATATTTTGCAGCCAAAGCAAACATCATGACAGAAATAGAGCAGGCATATCACAGTGTAGAAAGTCGTTTAAATAACCAAGTGAAACGTTTGAAAGAAGAATACGAAGTCGTACATTTTGCTAACTCTATTCTGATCATACTACTTGTCAGTAACATCATCATTTCTTTCTATTTGCTATGGAGTTTATACATTAAGCCTGTTGCAACTATTCAAAGGCAAGTTGTGCAAAATGTAAAAGACAAAAACCTTAACTTTAAACTTAACGAGTCTGTTAGGGGCGAGCTATCTGTATTCACTAAGTCAATGAACTTTCTTCTTGAAAACATTTCAGAACAGCTTAATTTTAATACCATAATGAAAGACTTCGGTATGGCTTTAAGAGGAAAAAAAGACCCCCGAGCCCTAGGAGAAGAACTGTTACAATTCCTTGAGAAACGCTTGCCTATTCCTCTAATGGGACTGTATGTCATAGAAAACGACAATATACTCAATCGAGTCGCAGGTACAGGCTACTGCGCCTCAGCCCCCAAAAAATATACTAATAAAGACTGTATTCACTTTCATGTAGTAGAAACAAAGAAACCTTATAAACTGCGCTTTGGTGAACATCAATATTCTATTGATTTAAATGGTGAGCGCCTAGAAATAGAAGAGATGCATTATTTTCCTCTTACTGTAGGGCAACAAAGCATAGGCTTACTTGAGTTAGGTTGCTTAGAAAGTATTAATGACTCCGACTACAAATGGGTTAAATCAGTCATTCATGATTTGGCAATTAGTTTACAATTAACGCAAAATATTGAGCTCCAAGCAAAAGCAGAAAAACGCGTAAGTGAACAATTGGAGTTAAATAAGAAGATTCTAGACGCCATACCCAACCCCATGTATTACAAAGATAAAAAAGGGCTATTCTTAGGGGTAAACAGCTCATTCCATCGCTATTTTGGCACTTTTGATGCTGATGTATTGTCTGCAATGCCCTCTGATATTTTCTCTCCTCATGTTGCCCATATTTTTGAAGAATCGCATCAACGTTTAATCGCGAATGGTAGCAATCATAACTTTGAAATTATGATTGATGATGAGCAAGGAAATACAAGAAGCTTTGTAGTCTATGAAGCAAACTTCACAAATGAGGAAAATGTCACGGATGGCGGTGTTGGCCTGCTCCTTGATGTCACTGAGCGCAAACAAATGGAAAAAGAGCTCATTGAAGCGAAAATTAAAGCCGATGAAATGAGCTCAGCAAAAGGCGAGTTCTTAGCCAACATGAGTCACGAAATTCGTACCCCAATGAATGCAATTATCGGTATGAGCCACCTTGCCTTAAAAACTGATCTTACCAAACAACAATATAATTATGTGAATAAAATTGATCTTGCAGCCAAAAATTTACTCGGGATCATTAACGATGTTCTGGATTTTTCAAAAATTGAATCGGGTAAATTGGCACTAGAAGAAGCTCCTTTTTCACTTCAAGAGGTTTTAGATAATGTTGTGAATATCAACATTATTAAAGTGCAAGAAAAAGACCTTGAACTGTTACTTGATGTTGCTCCTGATATTCCATTGAACTTGATTGGTGATCCACTTCGTTTAGGACAAATCTTAATTAACCTTGTTGGTAATGCCATTAAATTTACGCAGCAAGGAGAAATTAAAATTATTGTCACAGCAGCGCCGCACAAGCAGGGAGTTACTCTCTCATTCACAGTTCAAGATAGTGGTATCGGCATGACGCCAAACCAGCAAAAAAGGCTTTTTCAGGCATTCTCTCAGGCAGATGGCTCAATTACACGAAAATACGGAGGCACAGGTTTAGGGTTAAGTATATCGAAACGCCTAGTTGAACTCATGCAAGGTGAAATAAGTGTGACAAGCACGCCAAATAAGGGCTCTGCATTTAGTTTTAATATTCTATGTAAATTACAAGATAATACTGAAACAACGATAACCTGTCCTGCAAGTGTATTGAAAGGAAAGCGTGTCTTAGTTGTTGATGATAACGAAAGTGCCAGAGAAATATTAACAAGTATTTTATCTGCGATGCAGTTTGAAGTTCAAAATGTAGCGAGTGGCCTAGAGGCCATTGACCTACTCGAAAAGAAATCAATCGACATCTTATTTATTGATTGGAAAATGCCAAAATTGGATGGCATTGAAACGATCGAAAAAATACGGTCAAAATTTACTGACAATCCGCCCAAATGCATTTTGGTCACTGCACACGGCAGTGAAGTTCACTTAGCACAATCATTACATCAAAAAGTGGATGCTTTAATGCTAAAACCTGTTGATGCTTCTCAAGTTAATAACGTCTTATCAGAATGCTTCAACCTGCAACAACCAAACCTCAAGAAAAATTCAATAACGCGAGATGAGGTCATTCAGTTAAACCAAGAGCACATCCTGTTAGTCGAAGACAATGAAACTAATCAAGAAGTTGCATCCGAGATGCTTCAACAAGCTAATCTTCAGGTTACCATAGCTGAACATGGTCAGGCTGCTTTAGATTTATTATCAAATTGTGCTTTCGATTTAATCTTAATGGACATGCAAATGCCTGTTATGGACGGATTGACCGCTGCCAGAGAGATTCGTAAGCAATCGAAATATGATGCTCTACCTATCATTGCAATGACTGCCAACGCGATGCAAGAAGATGTGGAAAAATGCACTGAGGCTGGGATGAATGCGCATATTGCAAAACCGATTAACTTCCAAAAAATGATCACAACTATTCAAGAGCAACTTAATCATTCCCCTATTCTTGTTGAATCGACGGCTCAGCCTCATCCTGAAGACTTGGCAGCCAATCAGAATGATACTTTTCACTTTGAAGGGCTTGATCATCAGCAAGGTATTGAACGACTCGGAGGAAATGAAGAAGCTTATTGGCGAATCTTAAAGAAGTTTGTTCATAAACAGATAGAAGAAACGATTAATCTAAGCCAAGCCTTGGTCTTAGGTGATTATGAATGCGCTCATCGGCTGGCGCATTCTTTAAAAGGTTCAGCCTCTAACCTTGGCGCTTATTTTTTAGAGCATAGTGCCCTTGATATTGAACAAGCACTCGCAAATCAAAAAACCGTAGAAAGCGAGCAAATAGACGATTTAACATCGTATCTCAGAAAACTCAACGAAGCATTATCTGTTCAAATGAGTGACGACCACAAGGAAACGGGCACACAAAATATTGAATTGGTCGATTTAGACAAAACACTGCTAGCCGAGCAATTTAATACATTAAATGTAACTTTGGCGGCTTATGATGCCAGTTCAAAAAGTCATTTGATGTCTATCTACGCACTAAATATGATTGAAGCTCAGAAACTAAGACCTATTGAAGAACACATAGAAAACTTTGATTTTGAACAAGCGCAACTTTCACTTAATGGGTTAAGGGACGAGCTCGGTTGCTAACTCAATTATTGGGCGAAAATAATAATAAAATATGGAGTAACTATGCCTACATTTTTAACCAGTATTGGCTTACCCGTCGCGCTGATCTTAATCATGATTGGTGTAGGAATGAGTTTGACCCGTGATGACTTTACTCGGGTTTTAAAGCAGCCTAAGAGTTTTTTAATTGGCGCAGGCTGCCAAATGCTATTACTACCATTGGTCGCGATTGCCATTATTGCTTTAACCGGCTTATCGGGCGAATTAGCGATTGGCTTGTTTATTTTATCTCTATGCCCTGGCGGGACAACATCAAACTTATACAGTTACCTAGCTAAAGGCGATGTTGGTTTATCCGTTTCACTCACCGCGGTCATTGGTTTTATCGCCCCATTTACTATCCCGTTTTTGGCTACTTGGGCAATTGCATTTTATGGTGAGCAAGTTCAAAACTTTCAATTACCCATTGTAAGCACTTGGTTTAAACTTCTGGCTGTGACCGTATTCCCAGTCTTAATAGGTATGGGTTTACGCGCTCAATACCCTACTTTTGCCAATCGTGTGCAAAATTACGTAAGTTGGTTTTCTGTGGCCATACTGACTCTGGTGATTTTAAGCATTTGCATTAAGTTAGAAGATCAACTTATTGAGTTTATTCTTCTTGCAGGACCTGCGGCTGTTTTACTCAATATCGTGACTATGTCGTTAGGTTACTTAGTTGGCAAAAAACTGTTACATAACGATGCCCAGTCTCGCACCATTACCCTTGAAGTGGGGCTGCAAAACGGCACCCTCACATTGCTGATCACAAGTACCATTTTAGAAAGCACGACAATGTCGATTGCACCCAGTATTTATAGCTTATTTATGTTTATCTCTGCAGGTTTGTTTACGTACCTTGTTGCCAAAGAGACTGCCTAATTTATTGAAAACGCACAATGAGCAACTGCACATTGTGCGTATAAAGGTTAAGAATGCACTTCGCTTTTCGTAGGCTCAGTAAAGTCTGGTCGAGGAAGTTTTTCTAATACATAGTACAAGCCCATCACCAAAACACACATAGCTGAACACGCTACAAATAGCCAAAATCCGCCAAACAAGTCTAAGATAATACCACCGCCAAGGGGCGCAAACGCAAAGCCAAAATCGTAAAACGCCGATGCGCCAAAATAAGCACCTCTTAGATTATCAGGCGCAATACGGTCTATATGTACGTTCATGGTCGGGAATAAAATCGCTTCAGCTAAACTCAGCACCACAACAGCACCAATCCAGCCCCAGAAGAAACTCGGTGCATTGACTGCCATAAAGGCCTGCGAGCACATCAACAGAACCAAGCCAATTTGAATACGATGCACTAATTCAACCTTAGCCATAATGCGCAATAACAAAAACTGGCAGGTAATGATCACCATGGCATTGGTAAATATCAATGATGACACCAGCTCAAGTAATTTAGGTACATTCTCGCGAGTCAAGTATTGCACCAATGAGCTATCCATTTGCCCGTAAATAAACAAACAGATGACATTGGCTAAGATCAAACACTGTAATAAGCGATCTTTGGCTAAAATAGCCAAGGTTTGCTTCATACCAATACTTTCTTTTACTGACTCATTGTTCTCTAACTCTGCCGAGGTCGTACTTTGGCTCTCTGTATTGTGCTGTGACTTTTTATGATCAGAAAAACCCCACACTAGCAGCCCTAGTAAAAATGCAAAGGCCACAGTTGTGATATAAAAGCTCGACTGCTGACCAGTTAAACCCAACCAAACACCGGCAATTGGACCAACCGCACAGCCCACGTTCACGATAAAATACATGCTCTGCATCGCCAGTTCGCGAGTTTTACTATCATCAATAATGTCACCAATGAGCGCAGAAGCCAGCGGTCGCCAAAGCGCCGTAGCAATAGAGCAAAGCGTGATCACAATGGCAAACATAGTGACGGTATCAGCCTCAGCCAATAAAGAAAAAGACACGATATAAAGTACACCCGTAGCATACATTACCGTTTGTCGACCCAGCTTGTCAGAAAGCGTACTCCCAATAAAGCTGACAAATACCGCCACTACGGCTGCAGTCGATAGGATCAGCCCGACCTCAGTCGCACTTAAGGCAAATTTATCGTACAGAATAACCGCCAAAAACGGCCATACCATAAAGAAGCTCCCCCGAGTAATAAAGGAGCCAAAAAGTAATATCCACATCAGCAAAGGGAAATCCTTCACCCGTGAGAATGATAGTTCACTACTCATAACTGATTGTTCGCAAATAATAGTTAGCTTGACGCTGAAATTAATAAAAATGGAAGTGGGTGTTGGGGTGCCCTGAATTTTCATCATGACGTTTATTTATTCAGCTGTCACGATGAAAATTGGCTTTGAATTATGTTGTTACAAATTAAGAGAGTTTGATTGTGATCAGCGCTGCTTGTTCTTCCAATTATTAAATCTACTGTGTACGCCTCGTGTCAACGATGCCGAGTAATCTTCAAGCACATCAACACCATATAAAATACCAACGACCAATATCGAAAGCTTAATTGCAGCGAGTTCTCCCGCCACACTTATTGCAACACCAATTCCTGCAAGTACCCAAATCGTTGCAGCCGATGTCACACCGACCACAATGCCATCTTTGGCAAGCATTACACCGGCACCTAAAAAGCCCACGCCCGTTACTACTTGCCCTATTATCCGCGATGTATCGGTTACATCATTATTCAATGAATTCGACGCAGCAATAAACAAGTAGGTGCCGAGCACGATTAAAGATGAGGTACGAATACCAACGGGCTTACCTCGCAATTGCCGCTCTAAACCGACAATAAAACCACATAAAATGGCGGTACCTAATTCAGTCCAAGTAAATGGATCAATCGAGAGTAACTCGGCAAATGCTATATTCAACAGTGTAAAGTTCCTAAAAATATGAGTGTAGATTATCGTCGCTATGCTATCCCACTTTTTATTTACTAACTACAAAATAGTACGGGCTAGAAAAAGTTTTAAAAGTGTCTAAGAAACCAGTAAAAACAAACACAAAACACTGATTTATATACCTTTTAAATAATTTAAAATAATTATTGCACAGACCATATTTATCCATAATAATTGCTCACTTTTTGTTTAAACCCGCTGAGATAAATTAAACACGGGTAATTACTTTTTAGGAACTCAATGAGCGACCTACTCGCTATCAGCATCTTAATTTTCTTTGGTGCTTTATTTGCTATGTCTGAGATATCAATTGCTGCTGCGCGTAAAATAAAATTACGCGTCATGGTCGACGAAGGAAGCAAAAACGCCGAAACCGTATTGGCTTTGCAAGAACAGCCAGGGCGATTTTTTGCGATGATCCAAATCGCGCTGAATGCCATTGCTATTTTGGGCGGTATTATTGGTGAGCAAGCACTGGCTCCCTACACGTCAGAGTTAGTGACAGTGTTTTATTCTGGGCCTTCGCTTGAGCAGATAAGCTTTTTGCTGTCGTTTTTTATCATTACGTCACTGTTCATCCTATTCGCCGATTTATTACCAAAACGCATTGCCATGACCATGCCCGAAGCGGTTGCCATTCGTGTGGTGAATTTAATGAATATGGTGACACTCGGCCTGACGCCATTTGTACTCATGTTCAATGGTTTAAGTAACCTAGTTTTGCGTATTTTTAAGTTCCCCACGGAGCGAGAAGAAATCGTTACCACCGAGGACATCGTTGCGGTCATGGAAGCAGGCGCACAAGATGGTACTTTGCAACAGCAGGAATACCATCTAATTGGCAGCGTGTTTGAGCTAGACAGCCTCACTCTGCCAAGTGTGATGACAACCCGAGAAACAATCATTAGCTTTGATTTAAGTGACGATAGCACAGTGATCAGTGCCGCTATTCAGGCTCAACCACATAACCAGTTTTTAATTTGCGATGGTAGCTTAGATAAGCTCAAAGGCTATGTTGAATCAAAAGATATTTTGCGTCAGCTACTCAATGGTGAGAATGTACAATTAAGCGAAGAAATCATAAAAAAAGACATACTTTATTTGCCTGATACACTCACGTTGTCAGAGGCTTTGAATGCATTTAAATCTGCAAATCAAACGTTTGCTGTGGTGGTCAATGAGTATGCGTTAGTGGTTGGACTCGTCACTATAAAAGACTTAATCAGCAGCTTTATGGGCGACTTAGTCAGTTATAACTATGAAGAGCAAATTATTCAAAGAGACGCTGATTCTTGGTTGGTTGCAGGTAATACGCCTGTAATTGATGTGATCAAACAACTAAATATCAATTATTTTCCAGATATGGATCAGTACGAAACCATCGCTGGATTTTTGATTTATGTAATGAAACGCATTCCAAAACGCACCGATAGTTTTATTCACGATGGTTTTAAGTTTGAAGCTATAGATGTTGAAGGGGTTCGAGTTGAACAATTACTCATTACGCGTATTTTAGATAAAACTGCTCAAAATACGGTTGATGAAATTAGCAGCTAAACAGTAAAAAAATCAGCGACTAGCCCCTTGTTATAATAAGGGGCTAAATCTTTAAATGAATTTAATACACTGAAAGTCCTTTATACCTGTGCTACTTTTTGTGGCCAAGGATCTTCGAAGGTGCCGCCGTTTCGCCAAAAATTCAACTCTTCATCGGTTAAAAAACAATTTTTGAGTGCCTTAATAAAATCCGCCGCTTCTTCTTTTTGTCCAATCACAGTTAAACGACAGCGCCTATCTCCAAACCGACTCTCAATCTTATCTACCTTATTTTTTAGAATATCATAGTGTTCTTGCGTAAAGTTTTGAGTATCGTCATTGAGTATGGGCGCACGCCAAAAGCCAACGATTTCTAACCCTACACTGCCATTGCTTTGGCTCCACAGTAATGACACATCATCGCGAGTCGGCAACCAAAAGAACCCCTTACTTCTAAATACCCCATGAGTCATATGATTATGGCAAGTTTCCCACAAGCGCATAGGATGAAAAGGCCTATCATCACGTAAGACTTTTGCAATCAGCTTTTGATTCTTTTTGCCTGAGAGTGTGAGTGGCGTATTCACCGTAGCACGTAATTCATTTGTAAGTTGAGACACTAAATGGAAATTATAATCTTCAAAACCTTGGATATAATTTAAATCGACTTTGCCCCACTGAGCACTAGAAATGGCAGCATAAGGATTGATGGGGTGAATTGCTTGAGCGACGGCCGCAACCGCTTTATCGGTTAATTTATCTGTTTTGGTTAAAAATACATTATTAGAAAATAGAATTTGTTCAGCCAGAATGTTTTCGATCCCTCGCCTCTGCGCATTCATATTGTCTTGCCATCTCGGCATTAAGTCTTTACCAAAATTGTAGTCCTCCTTTAACCAAGTCGCATCAACCAAAGTAATCACGCCTTTAAGCGCAAAATCTTTATTATCTTTGAAAAAGTCGACCAAAGGTAAAGGATGGCTACTCCCCGATGTTTCAATAATTATCCATGGTGGCCTAGCCTCATTCTTAAGTGTTTTTAAAGCCACTTTTAGCTCTTTAAGCCCTTTGCTACTACTGACACTATGGCCACTAATGGTTACAAAGTTGCCACTCTCATTACTGACGATTTCAGTGTTCATGATAAGTACACCATCAACGTCTAGCTCACTCATATCATTAACAATCACACCCGGTACTTGCTGTGATTTATATGACTGGGATAACAAACTGCGTAAAAGTGTGGTTTTTCCTGAACCAAGAAAACCATGCAAAATTGTGACTGGAATAGACATGACAACTCACCTTGAAACTAAAGATATAATATAACATACCAACAATAATTTAAGGTGAGAAAATGAGTGCAAAGTAAGCCTTGATTAAATCAAGGCTTTTTAATTTTCTTCGGGTGCTTACGATTCGGATAACAAGTGGTGCAAATTGGGCAAACTAAACCATGACAACTCCTTGCTTGGCAATGCTCGCGGGCATAATAGATGATTTGCAAATGTAAGTCGTTCCAAGTCTCTTTAGGAAATAAACGCTTTAAGTCTTTTTCGGTTTGCTCAACGCTGCGACCATTCGTTAAACCCCAGCGCTGCGCTAAACGATGAATATGAGTGTCGACTGGAAACGATGGTACACCAAAAGCCTGTGCCATCACGACCCCTGCTGTTTTATGACCCACGCCCGGCAGCGTTTCTAGAATAGCCATATCTTCTGGTACCACGCCGCCATATTGCTCAACTAATATTTCAGAGAGACGTTTAATCGCTTTCGATTTTTGCGGTGATAAACCACAAGGACGAATAATGGCTTGAATGTCTTCGACACTTTGTAGCGCCATATCGAACGGATTATCTGCTAGCTCCCACAATGCGGGCGTCACTTGGTTTACCCGTTCATCAGTACATTGTGCCGACAACAATACCGCCACCAGCAAGGTATAAGGGTCTTTATGATCTAAAGGAATTGGCGGATTAGGATAGCGCTGTTGTAGCTCAGCCAAAATATAATCAACACGTTCTTGTTTTAATAGGTTTTTTACTTCCACCATTTGCTCTTTTTTGTTGGCACAACGAGAGCACAGTATAAACCTTCAAATTACATCGTAAAACAAAAGAACAGGACCACGCGCGACAATCATTCATAAGAAATTAATATAAAGACAAAAGGCTGGCACATAGCCAGCCTTTTTCGATTAACTAATATTAGAAAGAATAAGCAATTGTCGCTTTAATGTTTCTGCCTGGCTCATAGTCTTGCAAGTAAAGCTCTTTGAACCTTGGGTGGAAAGATAAACCTGTTCGAGATGATTGCGACGCGTAATATTCATCAAATAAGTTATCTACACCAAAAATGACAGTAAGGCCTTCAAACTGCTCAGGAGTCCACTTTGCAGAAATATTGTGGACCGTATACCCATCTTTACTGTTATCCACACTCGCACCGTCTAAGTCGATGCCAGCGTCAACATCTGAAACTGTTAATACTTCCCAGTTTAAAGCTAGGTTAAGTGCAGATAACTCGTAATTAGCGTGTGCACTGATTGTGCTACCTTGCTGCCTATCAAGACGTGCATTATCAAGATCTTTATATTGAGTAAATGCTGATAATTCACTTTCAGCGTCAGATAAAGTAATACCAAAACTAAGATCTTTTAGCTCGTAATTAATATAAGCTTCATAACCATCTACAGATAAGTCACCAATATTATCTTTCCAACTGCGAACTCCAGAACCCTCAGGTGGTGTTGCATAATCGTAGATGTAATCATTAATTTGCGTATCAAATACAGTGGCACCCGTTGATAATTCTCCCTCACCAACCTCAACTCTATATGCAAAAGAAAGCTCAACGTTTAACCCTGTCTCAGCGTCTATATCAGGATTCGCTAAATCGTTATTTCCAGCTCCCGCAAATACCTCTGCTATTTCTGGGCCCTTAAATATTTCTGTACCACTTAATTTAAATAGCAAATCATTAGATGCCTGAAACTCAAAAGCTAAAGCGAGTGATGTTTCTGTAAAGTCATCATCAATTAAGTTTGAATCTATACTGTAGTCGTCAAAACGCACACCCGGAATAACTGTAAACTGGTCGTTCAGCGCAATTCTATCTTGCACAAATAAAGACAACGTCGTTGACTCTTCTTCTGAACTATTTGAACCAGCTTCGCCTTTCGCAGTGTAATCTGTATCGTGTTTTACATAATCAATGCCATAAGTCAGTTCTTGACTTATGGAACCGTCCACAAAAGTCTCAGCTAGAATATTAAAACCAGAGTTCGTCGCCTCACCAGTTATAACACCAGCCCACATTGCAAATGCTGGGTTTTCAGCCCACCCCATTTCATCTCGCCATAATTCACTTGTACTAGTGTAAATTGCAGCCTCAACTTGCGTAGTATTGGTACTTAATTGATAGTTGATTGTCGCCGTATCACGAGTGAGTTTAGTAGGCCATAATAGTGGTACTTTTAATGCGTTCGTAATCGCTAAATCAGTTGCTAGTCCCATATCTGGGCGGTAACTATAATTCCCTTCGTCAGTATATTTTTCATAACTAAATTGAACTCGCTGAGCTTCGGTTAAATCTAAACCAAACTTGATTAGCGCATCATCAATTTCACCGGCAAGACCCTTTACCATTCCATCTGTACCAGGAAATACCTCGCCATTCTCATTTAAGATCTTCCCACCACCTACTTCGTAGTTATCGCGATCTACAAAGTTATAATAAGCTAGAAAGTCTACATCATCCGTTAATAATCCATATCCAGTGACTGAATAGTTACTACCTGAATTGTCACCCGCGCTTATTTGTACACGACCACCAAAGCGCTGTTTTTGTTCAAGAAGATCCCTCGCTTGTTTTGTTTTAAAACGAACGGCACCACCTAGACCACCATTAAGAACAGAATTACTACCTACCTGAATTTCGACTGATTGAAGTATATCTGCATGAATTTGTAGGTTACCCAAATGATGATACATATAGGTATTTTGACGCGCCCCATCAATTGAAATATCTAAATCTTTATCATCCATACTGCGAATTGTAATGCGCTGGTTTAATGAGTGAGCGCCACCTACATCTACACCAGGAATTGTGCGTAATAAATCGCTTAAATGATCAGCTTGTTTTGTTGCGATATTTTCTTTATTAAGGTACATAGATGACGCTTTTACGCCAGTACTCCAAACTGCAATTTTTTCAATATCTTTATCTTGATTTGTTTCCGCCATAGACGGCATTGAAGAAAAAGCAACAGCAATAGCTGCCGCTAACGAACACTGTGAAAAGCGTTGGAGTGACATTTATAGATCCTTAATAAAAGCTTAATGAGAATAATTCACATTACAATACCTGTTTACATGATAAAGTTCCCCAATATATGCTATGCAGAACTGTCATTTCGTTATTGCTAACAGTCAAGGAATAAAAACTTCACTATGGTTTTAAAAGAAAAAAGCTACTCAAAACAGAAGCTTAAAAATAAAATATTACAAGCTGGTTATGACGGTTCGACAATACAAGAAAGTGGACAAAGTTCGAATACTCTTCTAACGGGCGCATTAAATTTTACAAAGCTTCAGAATGGAGTATCTCTCCACTTTGCAAATACATATGAGTCGAGTGAAACAGTAAGTAGCTGTGAAATAGCAGATCTCATTAGCTTCAATATACTTTTTGCTGGTAGGTTATCATTCGCCATCAATGAACAAAGATATCAATTTGATGCAACTACTTCAGAAAAAATATTTATTAATATAATCAATGGAAAACAAACATTTTCTCGCTTCTTATCTCTTAATAACAATCTAAAAAAATTAAATTTATGTGTCAGTAAGGCATGGCTAATTCAACGCTGCCCGCACGAACAAGAAAAAAGTCTCATTCTTTCATTATTTAGAGACAAACATGCCGTCTATGAACTAAGTTGTTCAGAAATACTGAAAGAACAAGCATTACAGCTGTGCAGTATTAATGTTAATGATTCACTCAAGTCACAGCTTTTCTTAGAAGCACAAGCGACCCTATTCATTTCAGAACTTATCTCATTGCTAAAAACTAGGGTTGCTCGTCCTGTCAGCAGCACTAAATCCTATACAGCAAAACCAAAAAGACAGTTCGACAAAGAAGTACTTCCTCTTCTTTACTGTGATTTCACTGTAAAACAAATTTCAAATAAACTCGGGACAAGTGAAAGCACGATGCAGCGTTACTTCAAACAACATTTTCAGATGAGTGTTTTAGAATTTATCAGAGAAAAAAAGCTAGAAAAGGCTCGACGCATGCTGGTTATAGAGCGTAAAAGTATCGGGGAAGCCGCTTATTATAGTGGCTACAAACATGTCTCTAATTTTGTCACCGCATTCAAAAAGCAATTTGCAGTTACACCAAGGGAGCTGCTTAAACAGCATGAATTGTAGAGAATTTATAGTACCTTAAGTAATCGGCTGTTTAGATTTACCTTCAAGTATGTCACTTTTATCTATAAAACACTTATGGCAGACTAGAGGTCTGATCTCTTAGAAACGATAGACAACGTCATGCAATTTACCGGTACTGAAAACTACATCGCATCAGACTCTCTTAAGCTTGCTGTGAATGCGGCAATCACACTAGAAAAACCATTATTAATCAAGGGTGAGCCGGGTACGGGTAAAACCATGCTTGCCGAAGAGTTGGCAAAAGCACTCGACACCGAGTTGATTCAGTGGCACATCAAATCAACCACCAAAGCACAGCAAGGCCTTTATGAATACGATGCTGTATCACGTTTACGTGATAGCCAACTTGGCGATGATCGCGTTCACGACATCAGCAATTACATTGTGAAAGGCAAACTTTGGCAGGCGTTTACCGCTGAAAAACGCCCAATTCTACTCATCGATGAAATAGACAAAGCAGACATTGAATTTCCCAATGACTTGCTGTTAGAACTCGATAAAATGGAGTTCTATGTCTATGAAACACAAGAAGTTATAAAAGCTAAGCAACGCCCAATCGTGATCATCACGTCAAACAACGAAAAAGAATTGCCGGATGCATTCCTTCGCCGCTGTTTCTTCCACTATATCAACTTCCCAACACCAGAAGAAATGGCCAGCATCATTGATGTTCACCATCCAAATATCAAACAAGAGTTGGTACAAACTGCACTCAGTGTGTTCTTCAACTTACGCGAAGTACATGGCTTACGTAAAAAGCCATCGACCAGTGAATTAATCGATTGGCTTAAATTATTATTAGCCGAAGACATCGATGCTAAGACACTTCACGATAAAACGCACAAAGGCGGGTTAATGCCACTATTTGGCGCGCTGCTTAAAAACGAGCAAGATGTCAGCCTGTTAGAAAAGTTAGCATTTATGGCCAAGCGCGGTTAACCCTATGCTTATCGATTTTTTCTTCACCCTAAAAAAGTATCGCGTAAAGGCCAGCTTGCGAGAACTACTCGATTTAATTAACGTCTTAAGGCAACAAGTGGTATTTGCCGACATCGACGGCTTTTATGAACTTGCCAAATTGTGCTTAGTCAAAGACGAAACCCAATTCGATAAATTTGACCGTGCCTTTGCCGAGTATTTTGAAGGCGTTGAAAGCATCGATATTTTTAGTCAGTTACAACAACATAACTTGCCCAGTGATTGGCTAAGAAAAGAGTTTGAAAAACAGCTCAGTGAAGAAGAAAAAGCGCAGCTTAAATCACTCGGTGGTTTAGACAAACTTATGGAAACCCTTGCCGAGCGTTTAAAAGAGCAGCAAAAGCGTCATGCTGGCGGCAATAAATGGGTTGGCACGGGCGGCACTTCGCCATTTGGTGCCTACGGCTATAACCCAGAAGGTATTCGCATAGGTCAAGACGGCAACCGAAATCGACGCGCCGTGAAAGTTTGGGACAAACGTCAATTTAAAAACCTCGACCAAGATGCCGATATCAGCTCTCGTACCATGAAGCTGGCGCTCAAAAAGCTGCGAAAATTTGCCCGCAGTGGCGAAAGTGATGAACTCGATTTAAACCACACCATCGAAGCCACCGCTAAGCAAGGCGGTATGCTGGACGTAAGAATGCAGCCACACCGTCATAATGCTGTTAAAGTACTGATGTTTTTTGACATCGGCGGCTCGATGGACGATTACATTCACACCTGTGAAGAGTTATTCAGCGCAGCACACAGTGAATTTAAGCATTTAGAGTTTTTCTACTTTCATAACTGCCTTTATGAACACGTTTGGCAAGACAATGAACGCCGCTTTCAAAATGTGCTCGACACCATGACAGTGATCAACCGCTTCGGCTCAGATTACAAAGTGATTTTTGTCGGTGATGCCACCATGGGCCCTTACGAAATCAATTACCCGGGCGGCAGCGTTGAGCATTGGAATGAAGAGCCCGGCAGCGCCTGGTTAAATCGCATCACCAATCATTTTGACAATGTCGTTTGGCTAAACCCACAGCCTGTGGATTATTGGCGTTACTATCACTCAATCGACATCATTTATGAGTTGATGGATAAACGTATGTACCCGCTGACGTTAGATGGTATTGGACAGGCAATTAAAGCACTAGGGTAGCCTAGTGCTTTTTGCAACAACTAAGCGCTTACTTCTTCCGCTAATTTCGTTACATCAGAAATTTCAGTGTAATCGGCCAACGTCACTGGTACTTGATTTTCCTCTACCCACTCATTGGTTCTTGGGTCTAAGTATTTGAAGTTAGCAACACCCGATTTAAAATCGTCATTTAATAAAATATGTGCATCAACATTTTCCACTGAAATTGGTGGTAAAATTCGTGCTCGGATCGCATCAACCCCCTGCAAATTCACCATCACAAAACAGCTATTATTTGTGCACTGATAGTGATACTCACCCACTAACTCAGTTTTAACGTCAAGAGGTGGGTTAGTTGCTTGAGTCACCGCACCACGACCTACCACTTTTTTGTCTTGAGTCGAGAAAAGCAATGAAACATCAAGCGAAACACCACCTGCTAATTGGTGACTGATACGATAGTTAGCAACAAATACACCTGCGTTATTAAATTCTGAAGTACTCATTATTACATTCCTTATATAGCTAAATTTAGATTTGAGAATAAATACAATTCTCATTACACCTTGGTTAGGCAAAATTAAATCTAGCAATGAAATATCAGAACGCCATTACATTAGATTACAGACAGAGTTTCTCAATCAAACTTCACTTATGTTTCATCTGCTTTTCAAGTAATTGCTTGTGCAATCAGCGTCAAAACCGCTTTTTTAACCAAACAACCTTTCGCAACCTTTATTAATATAAAGGTTATCCGATGTGAAACCATTGGCCTACAAAGCCGGAACATTAATATCAAATTTGAACTTTAGATATTAATAAACCTCGTTCGATGAACACCTTCGTTGGAAAAACTGAATTAAAGGAAAGGAAAGCAAACAACAATGATGCTGAAAAAGTTGTATTCAGCTAGCTTATCGCCTGCCTATTTAACGTATAAACATGAAAGGCACGAGTATAATTGCTCGTGCCTCCATATTATTTCAGTGCTAAAAATTATAAAGATAACATAACCTTATAACTTAGATTTGCATGCCTTTCAGTGACCTTTTTTAACCCCATAACGCACCATGTCTTTGCCATTTTCGTATACGTCTTGCGATACCCAACGACCAAGAAGTAATTGGTGCTTATCATCTAACACAGCAATAAATGGGCGACCATTGCTGTTATGCGTTGCTAAAGCAACGCCTTCAACATTTGTAAACCCTAATCCACCTTTTTCAACTAACAACAAAAAAGCTTCAAGCTCTTCAAGGGTTTCAATGATGTCGTTATCTTTAATCATGTTTTAATACTCAAAATACTGAATATGCATAGGATAACAGGTGTTTTCAGAAGTATAAATTAGCAGATGTTTTGACTTTGAATAAGAGCCTGTTTGCTACAGGCTCTGTTTGAATGAAATCCGTTTTCTAGTAACTATCTTAATGAAATACTGTTTACATCACTGTACAGTCTTTTTGGTCAGTCACGTAGCAAGTCTCTGTTACAAGGCACTTTTTATCACGACTACACCACTCAGTGATCTTCACACCACCGGCAACCTGAGGAGTTGCTTGTAAGTGTAAAGCGGAATCTTGTGATAATGATTTAAGTGGTTTCTTTTGTAATTTTAATTTCATGTTTTTTCCTTAAAAAGTAATTACCCGTGTTGGGTAGGAAACACGTTATGGGAATGATTTGAGGGAGTCAATCAAATGAAATATCTGCTTACTTAATTTACAAAATACAAACAATTTACCATCAATCACTATCTGAAAATCGTTTTAGCTCAATATATAGATTTGAATTATTCATTTCAAAGACTGATTATCAGCTACGAACCTAAAAAAGGTTCGGTTAATTTTTTAATAAAAGGAAATTAAAATGAAATTTAAAATATTGATGATCGCATCAGCTACATTCTTTATTTCAGCAATATCAGCAGGAGAAAGCGTTGAGTTTGACTCTCCCAAATTAGCCAAAGAAACGTTTTATGAGGTACTTTGCCATGACGCAAATACTCATAGGCTGATATTTAGAAGTATTTACAACAACGCCTTTGATGCAGAGATTGACTACAGTACATGTGAATTTATGGGTGGCGTAGCAAGTTTAGCTACAGATCAAAGATAGTTCTCACACTTTTAGAGTAAGCGATGGGTGTGCGCTTACTCTAAATAAGACCTAAGGGCCTTTTTCGTTTTCCTTTGTATCTAAACAATACTTATCAACTGATTTTTGATGCGTTTTAATTGCACTTTCATCCTGCTCTTCTATTGCTAATTTGTGGTCAAATTGCGCTTTTAAACAACGTTGTTTGAGCGCTTTATTCTCTTTATTCAACGCTTTGTGACTTTGAGCACAATGCTGTGAACCTGTAATTAAAAAGCAATTTACTTCAGGATCTGCACTGCATCCGCAGAGGGTTAACATAAGTAAAATAACAAAGGTCGTCAAACGGCTCATTTTTCATTCTTTCCTTAAAATTGATAATTGAGTTAAACTAAAAATTAGTCCATATGAAGTATGTCAGATGACTCACAGGTAAACTGTTAAATTATGTACAGACATGCTTTTACATTTACTCACGTTATTATTAAAGGCCAAAGAAAATGCACTTAGTGAAAGCATGTTTGATACTTTTACTAATAACCACACATTTTACCCAAGCACAGACACAGCCAATAAAAGCGTGTATTGACGACCACCCTCCCTATCAAATACTCGAACCAACTCCTTCTGGTATCCATATTCATGCTCTAAGAGTGCTTGCTAATATACTGGATAAAGAAATAATCTTTGTTAAATCGCCTAACTTTGCCCGCTGTGTCGCCTTTTTAAAAAGTGGAGAAGTAGATGTCATTGCAGGTTTAAGCCCAACAACACCCAGAAAACAGTTTGCATTTTTCACGCCTTTTAAACGAGCAGATCAATTACGTGTGATCTCAAAAAAACAAATCAAAGTTACAAAATATGAGGATCTTTACGGAAAAATTATCGGCGTCGCGAGAGGTGAAAGCTACTTCCCCCGTTTCGATAAAGACACTTCTCTAGACAAGATCTCAATCCAAAACGCCAGAGTGGGCTTTTCTTTATTGCTCAAAGACCGCATCGATATTCTTATGGTAAGCCCTGAAAAATTTGCTTCTCTGTCAAAAGAGCAAGATCTTTCAGCCTTATGGATTTCACCTATCACATTAGACAAAACAAGAGCCAAAGAAACCTCCTTTGGCTTTAGTAAAAAACATAACCTTAATATGTCTAATGCAGAATTAATCAGAATCGTTGATAAAGCTTATAAAGCAGGTGTATTTAAGCCAGTTTATTAACCTCTTTAACGCTGTAACTCTTACCATTTAAAAAGCTACCTACAAACGTACTTCTTACAAAAAAGTGATAACTTAAAATAGATAAAGTGAAAGTCACTAATATCGATAAGGTGAATTTGATAAACACATTGAATGCAGTATTGATTAAACCATATTGGACCACCATCAAGATAGGAAGGTGAATAAGGTAAACCCAGTAAGAAGCATCTGAAAGGTAACGACTTAAATTGTCTGGCATATTCAACCACTTGTAACCTGATAGATAGCAAACCGCTGTCCAACTAAGAATGGCGAAAGTTTGCATCACAACTAAAAACACATCGACTTCAACATGCACTACCCCGCCATTGTTTAGAGCCGTCACCACATCCACCATCTCCAACGGAGCTGGCAAATGGGCAAAATAAAAGTAGCTACTCACAACGGCAATGAGTAACAGCCAAACGAGTTGTTTTTCATACCTTTGGATCACACTATGATGATGAAATAAGCTTGCGCCAACCAAAAACAATACCCCATAAAAGCCATATGACCATAACTGAGGAAAAAGCTTATCTGGTGGAGGAAATGGGATCATCTGCTGCGACATAGAAACCCCAACAACAAAAGGTAAAACCACAATAAGAAAGATAGGCCGACTTATAAACCCCATGATAGCTTGGTAACCCCTCTGCCATTTAGACAGTAGCCAAAACACTACACAGAACTGAAACAAATTAAATAAGAACCATAAATGCATGGTGCTGATAGTCGGCGATTCAACTAACTCGAACAATTCAAAAATGGGCGGACGGTATTGCACAAAAGATGCAGCCCAAAATGAGATTGCGAGGGTTGAACCTAAAATTATGGGCAGAAATACCAGAAAAGGTAAAAACACCCGCTTAAAACGATTGAAAAGGTAGCTATTTTCTCCTCTCAAATTAACCAATAAGGCCCCACAAAAACCTGCAATGACAAAGAATAAGGGCATTCTGAATAAATGCGTCCACTTCGCGATAAAATCAAAAACTATATGGTTAGTCACATCCGACGTAAGCCAGATATTTTGAAATGATGCGCCGTAGGCAAGCGCCGCATGAAATATAATGCCGAGTAATAATGCAATGGTACGGAGATTATCAATATAGTGATATCGCGTGTTTGTAGTCATATTTCCATCCTTGGTAGTTTTCATGAGTTTACCTCATAAAAGGGTCAAATAATGAGTCACTATGAGTAATTCACGTAACGAAATGTTTCGGATGAAATACCAAAAAACGCGTTTTATCTTGTTGGTGAAGACAGTAACTTTAACGTACACTGCAGCAGTGCTTTAGTTACTAATATGAGGTTTCTGTGACGCAGCAAGAAAACAAACCAAGTGGATTTTTCAGTCAACTCTTATTCAATATCATAGTGCCCGTTATCATCCTGACTCGCTTTTCAGGTGACGAACATCTCGGACCAAGCTTAGGTGTTGCAGTAGCGCTTGCTTTTCCTCTAGGGTTTGGTCTTTGGGAATTGAAAAAAGTCGGTAAGTTTAGTTTTATTTCTATCTTAGGTATTGTTTCAGTGTTATTGACTGGTGGGATCAGCTTATTAGAACTTGATGTGAAATATATAGCTATTAAAGAAGCTTTGGTACCGGGTTTAATAGCAATAGCCATCTTTGTAAGCCAACATACAAAGTACCCGCTTTTAAAAACTATGTTATTTAACCAAAATACCCTCGATGTTGCCCGTATAGAAAAAGCACTCGCAGAAAAAGGTAACTTAGAGAAACTACCAAAAATACAAGCTACAGCATCGAATATTCTAGGTGGCTCTTTTTTGTTTTCTTCTGCAATGAATTACATCTTAGCGAAAATTATCGTTGTGAGCCCCACAGGTACTGAGGCATTCAATAATGAACTTGGCCGGATGACAGCACTCAGCTACCCAGTGATAGCCATTCCAAGCATGATTTTATTTTTTGTCGCACTCTATTATTTGCTTAACTCAATCAAAAAACTATCAGGGTTGTCTCTAGAAGAAATGTTTCCTGAGAACTAGAACAATTCTAAAGGCTAGAACAGGCGTGTATGAATATTATTCAAATACGCCTTTTTTATTTAGAGTCCATGAACTTTCAATTCCACAAAAAAGCCAATATAGGTCCATAACTCAACGCCTATTAGTCAATAATCAAATTTATCGCTTTAGTTTAAAAGTATTTAAAACATCAGCTCTTGTTTCTTGAGAGAGCTCTTCTCACATTTTAAATCTTGCTTCACTTATTTTAAAAAACATTCAGTTGTATTTTTTTCATTTGCCAAAGTGCGCTTTTTACCTATAAGTTTTTAACGTTTTATTTACAAGGAAACATTATGAAACTACAAATCAAAAAACAGTCACTTAAACAACTTTCACAAAAATCATTAAGTAATGAGCAAACAGCAAAAATTGCTGCGGGTTACTTCACGCCAGACCCTCAATCTTGGCTAGTGTGCCCGACTCACCCTGCATTGTGTCAAAGCGCTCAAATTACACAATGCTGGGAAGGGTAAGGTATAGAAGCTCAACATCTAATATTAATTAGATGACCCAATGTGCTGAGTAAAGAATTAAGAATCGTGCAGTCGCACGGTTCTTTTATTCATCCCGCCCCTTTCTACCTCACTCTCTTATTATTAAAAAGTACCTTTATTAGAAAAATTCATTTTCCAAACACATATAGATAACGGTAGCTTATTTACAATTATTTTACACAAGGTACATCAAGGAGCGATGGTCGTACTCTACCTTGTCTTTACCGAGCCTAAAGTCTGAATTGTCGTTTTACTCCGAGTTTAGGTTGCTAACTCGCCTGCAAATTATTGCATGGCATTAAAACAACAAAAGGAATTAATAACATGTTGAAAACATCAAATACCCTAGTTGCAGCAGCTGTAATGGGCCTTTCATCACTTGCTTCAGGCAGTGCATTAGCGAGCAATGGTGACCTAATGGTTAACCAACCAAGTGGTGTCGTTGTCGGTTATTGGCATAACTGGTGTGATGGCGCGGGATACAAAGGTGGTAATGCGCCTTGTGTGGCGCTTGAGCAAGTTAACAGCCAGTATAACGTCGTGAACGTCTCATTTATGAAAGTGTATGACCTTGCAGAAGGACGTATTCCGACTTTTAAACTCGACCCTAAAATTGGGTTATCAGAGCAAGACTTTATTGCTCAAATTGCGAAACTGAATAGCCAAGGCCGTAGCGTGTTACTTGCCCTAGGTGGCGCTGATGCATTAATTGGCCTAAAAACCGGTGACGAACAAGCATTCGCTGATGAGATCATCCGCTTGACTGATAAATTTGGCTTTGATGGTTTAGACATCGACCTTGAGCAAACAGCTGTTACTGCTGACGATAACCAAACCGTGATCCCTGCCGCTCTTCGTCTTGTGAAAGACCACTATGCTGCGCAAGGCAAAAATTTTTTGGTGACCATGGCGCCTGAATTCCCCTACTTAACGCAGGCTGGTAAGTATATTCCTTACATCACCGCACTCAATGGTTATTACGATTGGATCAATCCGCAGTTTTACAACCAAGGTGGTGACGGCGTATATGTTGATGGTGTGGGTTGGATAGCACAAACCAATGAATCACTTAAACAAGAGTTTATTTACTATATGTCTGACTCGCTTGCCAACGGGACTCGTGGCTTCCATAAAATCCCACATGACAAACTAGTGTTTGGTATTCCAACCAATAATGATGCTGCGGCATCCGGCTATATTCAGAACCCAAATAACCTGTACAACGCGTTTGACCAGTTAAAACAACAAGGTCAGCCACTTAAAGGGGTCATGACTTGGTCGGTTAACTGGGATATGGGTACCAACGCGGCTGGCACGACCTACAACCAAAGCTTTATTAAAAGCTACGGCCCATTTATCCATGGTCAAATAATTGATCCACCAAAGAATGCACCAATATTCAGCGGTGTGAGCAATACGCGAGTTCGCCAAGGTGAGATATTCGATGTACTCGCAGGTGTGAGTGCTACCGACAAAGAAGATGGCAACTTAACCAGTAATATTCTGGTTTCGGGCAATGTCGATACTTCAACAACAGGCCAATACATATTGGTATATAGCGTCAGTGATTCAGCAGGTAACGAAACCAAGGCAACTAGAACCGTTGAAGTGTACAGTAACAAGCCTGTGTTTAGTGGTGTGGGTGATGTGCAGTTGGCGGTCGGCTCAAGCTTTGACGCCCTCGCAGGTGTCAAGGCAGTTGATGAAGAAGATGGTGATTTGACAGCAAACATCACGGTCACAGGCAGCGTTGATATAAGTACAGCTGGGCAATATCAACTGACTTATAGTGTGTCTGATAGTGCACAGCAAACTACGTCAGTCGTTCGCACAATCACCGTGTCTGATGCTTCATGTGCAAAGCCATGGGATCGCAATACTGTGTACTTAGCAAACCAACTTGTCAGCCACAAAGGCGATATTTATAAAGCGGGTTGGTGGACTAAAGGCGAAGAGCCAGGCACGACCGGTGAATGGGGAGTTTGGCAGTTAGCGGATAACGCATGCCAGCTATAACTAAATAACCAAAGTTCAGGCTAATTGGCCTCTTTATTAAGCCATTCATAGTGCTAAGTTTTACTATGAATGGCTTGTGTAACGACGTCAATTTAGGTACTAACAGTTAGTCTTTTTTAAAACGCAAAATCAATGACTTCAAATATCTACATAAAACTTCTAATAAGCCTAACTAGTTTCAACTTAGTTTACTGGCTCACTACGATTTTTACTGAACACCCATACTCACTCTCCACTGCAATTTCAGTGTCTTGTGGCATTGTGTTCGCTACCGTTCTTTTAAGCTTTTTTAAAAGTAATCACAGCAAATAAGCCGCTACTTCAAGTTAAAGAACAGCATAGCGACAGCACTCGCTACCGCAGATAAGGAGAGTAAGCGCAACACCAGTATCATCGCGCCTCCAGCTCCACCAGATAAACAATATCGGTAAACCAAGGGATATTCATGAAAGACGAGTAAATAAAGCAGGTTAAACAAGCCAACTCGCATATTATCTATATCAATCAGTTCGCCATTCTTTAAATGTATTTCACACGCATGCACACTCGCCGAGCTTTTAACTGTTCTTCCTCCTATCTGGCGCTTGTACTTTTTATCCATCGTATAGTTAAAGACAACCTCAGCAATATCACTTCTCATTATGGTGAGAGTTTTAGCGTTTTTATTTTTTTGCGCGAGTTTGGCCACTTCAAGCTTTTCTTTACTAACGGTCATCACCCATTGAGAGCCAAAACCGTACTTTCGATAAATTGCGATACGCTTTGCAATAAATACAAATAAAGCACCACCAAGGACAATCATAAACGCCAACAGGGGTGATACATTCGCTTGTAAGTAATAACTAAATATCCAGATAGAAAACATTAGAAAAGCAAAGAAGGTTTCTGCGCCACCAGATAGCAATGCCAAGGCAGGAAGCGAATCTAGCTTAGTGACAGAGCTTTCTCGCAATGACGTTTTTCCATCAAATGCCGCATACCGAAACCAAGTTTTATCATCCAAGTCGATATCAAGCGCATGTCTTGCCATTGAAGTCATATTAAAGTCCGTTTTAAGAATAAATAATTGATACTTATACCCGAAGGAGAAACGCGAGTAAATATTCGTTAGAAAATCAGGTCAGGAGCACTTAGGGCTCCCAACCAAAAAGAAGAGGGTTAAAAATACTTTAAATAATTAAGCTTTTGACAATTGCTCGTTTGACGGAGTTGCAGTCGAACTATGCGACTCGCCTTCAACATTAGCTGCATCGCCCAAAATACGATGAGTGATGGTACCCGCGGTCATTGAACCTGATACATTCAACGCGGTACGCGCCATATCAATCAAAGGCTCAATAGAAATAAGTAAGGCCGCTATCGTCACAGGCAACCCCATTGCTGGCAATACAATCAAGGCAGCGAAAGTTGCGCCCCCACCAACACCGGCTATACCAAATGAGCTAATGGTGATCATCGCAACCAATGACACAATAAAAGAGAAGCTCATCGGGTCAACGCCTACAGTCGGTGCAACCATCACCGCTAACATCGCAGGGTAAATACCCGCACAACCATTTTGACCAATGGTTGCACCAAATGACGCTGATAAGTTAGCAATAGCGGGTGGCACATTTAATTTGTTGATTTGTGTTTCAACATTAAGCGGTATCGTTGCAGCGCTGCTTCGTGAGGTAAAAGCAAAGGTCAACACAGGCCAAATCTTTTGAAAATACTGTTTAGGATTTACACCAAACAAGCCCACCAGCAGGCCATGCACAACAAACATTAATAATATAGCGACATAAGACGCGACGATAAAACCAAGTAAATTCAGAATGTCAGTTAGGCTAGACGTCGCAACCACTTTCGCCATCAAAGCCGCAACACCATAAGGAGTCAGTGAAATCACCATTTTTACCAGTCGCATAACCACGGCTTGTAATGTTTCTACAAAAGTACGAATAGGCGCTTCTAACTCTTCACGCTCTTGCATCACTTTGCGTGCTGCAATGCCCGTTAAAATACCAAAGATCACCACGGCGATAATCGACGTAGAGCGATCCCATGCGAGATCTTGGAAAATATTGGTTGGAATAAAGCTCACTAGCATTTCAGGAATAGATAAGTCACTGACTTTTTCCATTCGCGTTTCTAAGTCAGCAAGTCGAGTGGTTTCGCGAGCACCCTCGGTTAACCCCTCTGCGGTAAGACCGAAAAGTTGCGTAATGGTGATACCAATCAGTGCTGCAATCATAGTAGTAAGCAAAAGAATTGAAATGGAGATACCACTGATTTTGCCAAGTGCCCCTGACTTATCGAGTTTTACAACTGCCGCAATCATAGACACCAACACCAATGGCATGATGATCATTTTGAGCAAACCGACATAACCACTGCCGACCACATTGGTCCAAGCTAAGGTTTCTTGAATCGCAGCGTGCCCTTCTCCTAAGAATAATTGCAGTGCCAAACCAAACACGCTACCTAAAGATAAACCGATTAATACCAACCGAGAGAGCGGCGCCTCTTTTTGTTGTATTTTAAATAGTGCCAAGAGTATTGCTGCAAAGACAGCCAAACTCACCATAGCAATGAAAGACATAGCGTTAACCTATTAATACTGTTACTAACTTACAGACCAGAAAACCGACTGAATCAATTCATCGGTTAAGACGAAAACTTCTTATACGAAGGAAAACTTAAATTAGAAGATAATTTTTAAAGCTTTTACTCAATGCAGCACAGTAATAAATTATTGACTGCTAGAAAAGATTGAATCGGAATGAGATATATTTTCGAGTTATGACACTGTTTAAATAGTGATGCTTGTCGCACTGACTCTCACTATTTTAGACTCCCAAGCTCAGGTATACTTTCGCTGTATTAACTATTTGTCTTTATTGGTTCAATTATGAAGAAGCTTTCAAAAGTACAACAAAAGCAACAAGCCTTAGTTTTACAAATCGCAGATATGATCGAAGCGCAAGGTCGTGAAGAGATCCCAGGTATGCTGCAATGTTGGTTTGATGTGGAGTATCATTTATTTCCTGGTTCGCTTTTACTGTGCTTTCAATTTGAAGATGAGCAATCGCTAGAAGCGGCAAAACCTGATTTATTAAAATGGCAGAAACGCTTAAGCGCAGCCATGCTAAAAAAAGGCGTGATTTTAAAAGACATGCGCAAACATTTAACCTTTACGTTACTTGGGCCAGAAGACTAACCTAATTCAATCAAGAATAAATAAGGCGCATTAAGCGTTTTATTTATTCTTATCTCACAGCAGCAAGCCCTAATCTCTCTTTTCAAGTAACTCATCGATGCCAAACCTGCACTTCGTCGATTCTATATTGAAAATTAAATATTCATCCCAAACTATGGCATATCACTCATTTTACCGATATCAGAGCCATGGCATCACAAAGTAATTTAACTTCTAAGTTAGCGGCACTTGTTGAAGCAAAATCTTTTCAAAGCTTTCTTATTGCAGTCATTTTATTTAATGCGATTACACTAGGTATTGAAACCACCCAATTTGGCAAAACTAACTCTGCCTTACTAGCTAAGATCGATTTAGTCGTCCTTATCATTTTCACAGTAGAACTCGCACTCAAACTCTTTGTATACCGTTTTAAATTTTTTAAGTCTGGTTGGAATTGTTTCGACTTACTTATCGTTGCCATATCTTGGGTTCCTGCAACTGGCCCACTGTCAGTACTTCGCGCATTCAGAATATTAAGGGTGCTAAGACTTTTCTCAGTTGTGCCACAAATGCGCCGAGTTATCGGTGCGCTTGGCCACTCACTGCCAGGTATGGCCTCTGTCATTGGTGTGCTTGGGATTATCTTTTATGTTTCGGCCGTACTATCAACGAAACTTTTTGGACAACACCCTGACCCAAATATGCAGGAGTGGTTTGGCACTATCGGCGCTTCAGCCTATACCTTATTTCAAGTAATGACCTTAGAGAGTTGGTCAATGGGCATAGTGCGCCCAACGATGGAACTATTTCCGCAATCTTGGTTATTCTTCGTCCCGTTTATTATTATCACCAGCTTCGCGGTATTGAATTTATTCATTGGTATTATCGTTGATGCCATGCAGATCATGCATGAAGAAGAAAATCAGCCCGAAAAACCACTGGCAACAAAAGAAGATATTGTAAGAATAGAAGAAAAGTTAGATGCACTACTCAAAGAGGAAAAATGACTAACTTGATCTCATATTAGCTGCTTTACTAGGGGAGTCACTTTGGGCTCCCCTATTCATTTAATAAGTTTAAAGATAATCTTCGTTATTGTAACCAGCCTTTACTACTAAGCTGTTGCATAATTTGCATACCAATAACTTTCACTCACTAAATCTTCCATCGACTCCAGTCTGTCAATAAAAGTCAGACCATCTAAATGATCGATTTCATGTTGAAATATGCGTGCAATAAACCCCGTAAAGACATTTTCATGCTCTAGCCCTTGCGCATCATGATATTTCACCGTTACTGTTTGATGTCTTGGCACTAAGCCACGCATACTAGGTACACTCAAGCAGCCTTCCCAGCCTTTTTCTATTTCTTCACTGGCAGCGATTATCTCAGGGTTAATAATAGCTGTAGGTGTCATCAAAGGGGCATCTGGATATCGAGTATTTGGCTTTGAACACATAATAAATATACGCAAGCTATGATGAATTTGTGGCGCAGCTATACCTACACCTCCAGCCTTTTCGACGATAGACATCATGTCTTTTATCAAATTTTGACATTCATCGGCGAGAATGTCTTCTACAACAAGCGCTTTTTGTTTCAGAACAGGTTGACCCAACTGAGCGATCATTGTTTTTTTATTTTCTGTTAATTGCATTTGTGGGCTCCTTCATACTCGCCTTGAGCACCGCACTATATCGAAATCTATACATACTCACTATTGTAATTTGTTTAATCACTTGAGTGCCTTTAATACATCGACGTATTGTTCCATCGATAAACATTTTACAGTAAGCTACTTGATTCTGTTTAACCCAAACCAAAGGTAAATGTTTTGAGTAAAAGAATTGAACCTGAGCTGCCCAATATTATGCCCGATTTAGACCAGGTTAAAGACTTTAAGCAGTCTCAAGCACCATCGAACCACAAAGCGACTGCATTTGACAAAAGCGAGACGGTTAATCAACAGCCCGCTAAATCAAACAATGCAGCATTATGGCTGTGTATCGTTTCAATCATTGGCTTTTCAGTTGGCGGTTACACACTTCACCAACAAAACATAAAAACTCAAGCGAAACTGTTTGCCTCTGAACAACGAATTGTCGAACTTGAGCGAGCTTTATCAGCCACAGGTGAAGAAATGGGGGAATCTGCGGGCGCCATCAAAGCAAAGCTTAACGCAATTTCCGAGCGTACCGATGAGCTTTGGACACAAATGGATAAGCTTTGGGCATCAGCTTGGCGACGTAATCAATCCGAAATTAAAAAACTGCGCGAGCAAACAGCAGCATTAGAAAACTCACAATCACAACACAATAAAACGCAATCTAATACTACCTCTAGTCTTAAGTCATTATCAGATAATCAAGCTGATATGACGTTAAAACTATCTCTTTTACAAGAACAACTAGATGAAGCGCAATCAATCAAAAATCAGATAACCGCATTGAGCGCAGATATAGATAAACTAAAGTCTCAAGCACAAACCAGAGATTCAAAACAGTTAGAAATTGGCGGCAGCATCGCACAACTTGAAATGACGCAAAGTGCCCTCGTTGAGCAACTTGAGCGCCTTGAAACTAAACTTGCATCAGTACCAACCAACACTCAATCAAAGCAAACACTTAATTAATGAGGGTGCTGAAGCTATTTCAGCACCCAATTTTTACACATCAACGACTCGTTATTTTACGCCATCTGAAGCGTATCTCACTCGCCAGTTCGCTCATTATCGCGTAAACTTAATGGCTAAAGTTAATATTGATGAATGTGCGAGTTTCCTCGTTTATCAATGCCCCTACTCGGTCAGCTAATGGCTGTTTGAGTCCTTGTTTGCTTGAAGGCAATTATGAAAAAAACATTTGAACTAATTCACCCTAAAATCAAAATCGCACGCCGCGTTGACGCGGTTAAGCATGAGCTGAAAAAGTATGTAAAACGCGAGCGTAATAAAAAGCTACCTGCAGGCGTTGATTATTGGGACTTTGACTGTAAATTCGGTAACACGGAAGCTGAAGCTGAAACAGTACATTTATCACAAATCAATAAGTTGATTGATAAAACACAAGATGAGAGCCTAACCTCATTTTATGTTGAGATCTTAGCAAAGCCTGGTTTTAGAGAATCAGCAGACTTTGCTGATTACGACGACGAGTAAATAGCTAAACTGATTTCTTGGCTGAAAACGCACCTACTGAACTGATCCATCATGGCTGTGATATAAATCAGTTCAGTTTACTTAATTTTTCTCTCCCCCTTTTTATTCTTACTTCTTATTTCCGCAAATCAAGTAACCTTTTTATAGGCATCTTTAATATAAAACACCCTGAATTTGTGTTACCCATAACAAATACAAAAGTTAGCAAACATTATCAAACGGCTTTGCATTACCTTATCAATGTCGCTGAACAATCACTTTAACTTAGATTTTGAGTGAACCCATGAACCATAAACTTGTTACCAAAAATCAGTATGAACAACGCCTTCTAGGTGTTATCGACTACATCTATGAACATGTAGATGGTGAGTTGGATGTGAACGTTCTTGCTGATGTCGCCTGTATGTCTAGCTACCATTTTCACCGAATATATCGTGAATTTGCAGGAGAGACCATCAATGTCACGGTAAGAAGAATGCGGTTACTAAAAGCAGCGGCGTATTTAGTGCGTAGTGACCTGTCTCAACAGCAAATTGCAAAAAAGGTAGGCTATGGCAGTATTGAAGCTTTTAACCGAGCGTTCAGTAAACACTATCGAGAAACACCTAACCAATATCGTATTGCAAGAGCTGTTAAGCAAGTGACTATGCTTTATCCAAAATCAGATAAGGAATACAAAACCATGTATCAAGTTGAGCAACAAACAACACCCGCGCTTTCTTTAATCGCCATTGAGCACAGCGGTGACTATATGCAGATAGGTCAAGCATTCGAAAAGCTCTCAATGATGGCTAGCAAGCTAGACCTACTTAACGATAAAACACGCTTTTTTGGCATCTACTACGACGACCCTAAAACCGTTAACACGGATAAGTTAAGATCAAAAGCCTGTATTTCGGTTGATTTAAATACCCTGCCAAAAGAGCATGAATTTGAAGTGATGAGCATTCCCGCTTCTAACTCTGTGTCTTTGCTATTTAAAGGGGATTACCCTGAACTTGAAAAGCCTTATGACTGGTTATTTGGTGAATATTTACCAAGTAGTCAATATCAATTAAAAGACTTTCCTCCGTTTGAAGAGTACTTAAACGACCTGCGTGAGGTTGCGCCGCAAGATCTGCTTACACGTATTTATTGCTTAGTTGAGTAGTCATTAAACTAGGGTGTTTAATTAATCAAACACCCTAGTTTCCTTCCAAGAATAGCCCTTATAGATTCTCGAGCATACAACGTTTCTTTTTACATCACCCGCAACCAACGAACCCAAAAAAGAAACAGATATTTACAAATAAATAACATTCTATAATATCAGCCTCGTGTGTTTAAAAAGCACTCAAAACTAATATTAATAAATGAAAGGAAATCAAAATGATTAAAACAACCTTGATAGCACTAGCAACTGTATTTGTCGCTTCAATGTCGCCAGTTTCAGAAGCTCGCACTGCAACTTATGTTTTTTGTGAAAAAGGTGGAAAATTGGCTTGGTATGAGGAGCATTATAGCTCTCGTTCGGTTCAGGCTACATATTATCGCTGCGTAAATGAAGGTGGCTCACCGAGCATTGTATATATCTAAATCTATGCTCTTAGTGATTTAGCAATGACATAAGGGGAATACACTCCCCTTTATACTAAAAAGGATTCAAATTTTTGCTTTTATTTGGTGTTAATAAGCCTGTTTTCTTTGCTGCTCTAGATAAAATGCGCTGTAAAACAAACACAGTTAAAAACTGAACAATGAGCATACAGGAAAGTAACAAACCACCTATATAGGCAAAAAGGTTTGGCGCTTGCATTAAGGTGGTCATTAAAGACTCTTGATAATAAAAAAACCACTGATTTTCAGCAGGAAATACCCATTCGTGCAACTGATAAAACACGGTTTCAAAGCCTATTATTGCAACTAACACTAAACCCACCAACAGCAAAAATAGCATTATTAAATACACATCTTTAACTCTGAAACCCACCGCGGTTTGCGGCATTGCTTGACGTCGTAATGACAACAAAAATACTAAAACTGAGATACTAAGTGTCACATAACAAACCATTTGAATGTGTTCTAACAACACCGCGACATCGTATAAGTGTTGCACTTCAGCGTTATGTAATAAAGGGTTATTAAAGCTTGCTTCTTTAGAGCTATATTCTATTGCTTGCAACGCAGGCTTGACTTGCTCTAGTGGTAGTTCAATGCTCTGAGCTATCTCCGCAAAAAACTGAATATGTTGTGTTTGAGTAGTCGATTCAAAACCAGAACGATATTGGTTTTGCGGGCCGTACTTTGCGATGGTTTTATTGATTTCTAAGACTTGATACCAAACCGGGTAGGCAAAATTAACAGACGATATAGCCTGCCAAGATATAATAAAAGCGAGTGCGAGAGATAAAAACAGAGCACTCAATGTGGTCAAGACACGCATTGAATTCCTTGTAAAGCTGGCTTTTGTTTGGTCGTTTTATAAAAAGCTTTGTACCACACTCAACACATGTATTCACTCACTCGCGTACAGTGAGTGAACATTTTTTTGCAATCAAATGCTAATACTTACCTATTTGACCCAACTCGCCCGCTTCATACTTAGCCACGACGTCATCTATTTCTTGTTGCGTTGTCATGGCAAATGGACCTTGTTGAACAAACGTTTCTTTGATCGGCTCACCCGACATCACCACAAAGTGGCTCTGCATAGAGGCTGCACCTCGCAACGTTAATTGCTGTAACTGCTCAAAAGAGAGTGCTATAGATGACCCTTGCTTTAAACTTGCCCAATGACCACTTAACTTATACTCAATATCGCCCTCAACGGCATATAGCCATGTATTGAATCCGCTTTGTACTTGATGCGTAAACTGCGCACGGTTGTCGGCATAGCCATCTAAAATAGTTACAGGCCAAACGGCATTGCCTTGTGAAGAGTGTCCATTACTTTCACCTAACACCAAACGAACTCTATAACCTAGCTCCTCAAGAGTTGGCATGTCTTCACGTTTAATATGTAATGAGCTTGGAGCATGATGCTTTAACTTTGCAGGTAGGTTTACAAAAACCTGTAAGCCATGAATTTTAGCACCCGGTCTTGGTGCTTCATCATGAATTGCGCCACTACCGGCATTGAGCCAATATAAATCACCCGCTTCAATATCAAAGTCATTACCCAACGAATCACGGTTATTGAACTTTCCCTCAGTGTCTTCAAACAATATAGATACTGCTGAAATACCAGCATGTGGGTGTGCGCCAAAAGTGGGTACTGTCATCGTATAATGATCCGCCATGATCAAGGGGTCCATCACACCGTTAAATTGCTTGTGGCGAAAGCCTAAACCGGTAAAGCCTTCACCAATATTAAGGGGGCTACCTGTCACTGGTGAGAAATCAATTGTTTCATTTTTGTTTTCATAAGTCGTCATTTCACTATTTCCTGTTGAACTCTTTGCGATGAAATAACTATAACAACTTGGAATTGGTACAAAAACAGACAATAATCGAACTCATCGTTCCATATTTAGAACAATGTAAAGTATTCATGAAATTAGACCTCAACGACTATTACTACTTCGTACACGTCGTGGAAAAGCAAGGTTATACGGCTGCGGCTACCGCACTACAAATGCCTAAATCAAGGTTAAGCCGACATGTCGCGCAGCTTGAGGCCCGCCTTGGTATTAGACTGTTGCAACGCACTTCTCGACATGTCGCGGTGACACAAGAAGGTAAGCACTTTTATGAGCATGCTCGTAAGCTCGTTGATGCCATGGAGCTGGCTGAATCTGCCATGAAGAATACCCAAGGTAAACTCTCTGGCAACGCTGTGATCAGCTGCTCAACGGGTGTTGCGCAATACGCTTTGGGGGAGTTATTAATTGAATTCGCCGAGCAACATCCACAGTTACAAATAGAACAGCGCGTTTCAAACAACATGGCTAACTTAATCTCGGAAGGCGTCGATATAGCCATTCGAGGTCATAGCACCATTCTGCCCGACTCAAGCTTGATCCAACGTTCTATTGCGCGAGTCGACTGGCCGTTATTCGCCTCTCCAGTCCTATTAGAAAAAGTGACACCATTAAAAGATACCACCGATTTGGCTCAGCTCAACTTCTTAAAGGTTGGTCGCTTTAATCAAGCGAACACCATTAACCTCATTGATAGCAATGGCCAAAACACATCGCAAACGGTGGTAGCCAAACTTTGCTCTGAAGATATGAGCACACTCAAACGCGCAGCCATTGCTGGGCTTGGTGTAACCTCACTGCCAAATTATGTTTGTAAGTCAGAGCTTAAAAGCGGAGAACTTGTTCGTGTATTACCTCAATACCTGACACAAGCAGCGCATTTAAGTTTAGTGATGCCATCAAGGCTTGGTGTTCCTGCCCACATAAAAGCATTAGCCGACTTTATTCGTGACAAGCTACCCTGTGTGATGAATTGACAACTAAACCCGGTTAAAACATCTGTCATAATCTTTAGACATACTTTTAACTGTTGGTATTAGACTGCGACTTCATTCACCTAGCAATGATCTATGTTAGGCTTTTGCATGTAGAAACTTATATCAACACAGAATATGTTCTTTGATATTTCAACCTAGGATCCTCAGCTTGAATATACATACCCAGCAAGAAATAAAACAACTCGTCGTATTTGATCTTGATAGAACTTTACTTAACAAACACTCGCAGTTATCTCCGTTAACATTGCAAACACTTCGAGAAATGGACAAGCAAGGTATTCATTACACCATCGCCACAGGCAGAAGCTTTTTATCTGCAGAAGACATTATAAAGGGTCACACTTTTTCTTTACCTCAAATATATACCAATGGCGTCGTTACTTTTTGCCCTGCACAGCAGCGTTTTAGCTTTGATAATTGTTTAGGCCTCGATGAAACCTTAGCTGCAACTGAAGTAATGATATCGAACTCTGCGCACCCATTTATTAATGCACTCAACGACCAAGGAGAGCGCATTGTTTTTCACGGCGAATATAAAAACCGATTCGAACAAGCATTGTTAGAGCAATTTGAGTTATCACCAAAAACACGCATGTTGCCTTTAAGCAGACTGAATCACGACTTTCAAATTACCAACATCAGTATGATTGGCCCCCGTGATGAAGTTATTACAGCACACAACAACATTGAAGCACTCAACCATTTAATCGCTTATTCAGGGCAAGCCATAGAACATGAGGCGTACCGCTGGATAGATGTCCATCATGCCAAAGCCACCAAAGGTACTGCTATCGCGAAATTAAAAGAATTACTCAATATAGAGTCGATTATTTGTTTTGGAGATGGTGATAATGATTTAAGTATGTTCGAAATTGCAGACGAATGTTATGCACCAGAAAATGCCAATATTGAGAATAAACAAGTCGCTACCGCAGTGATTGGTCATCATAATGAAGATGGTGTTGCGAAGTTTCTAACTAAGCGATTTTCACTTTAGATAGCAAGCAAATCTGAGCAATTAGATGTATTTAGCGCCCTATTTTTTGCTACTTTGATATCCAATAACCTGTTATCCTAAAAAGGAACTTGGAAAATAATTCTTATGGAGTAAGAATATGAAAAAACTACTTTTAGCAACAGTCACTGGTGCAGCTGTTGCCTCAGGCGCTTACCTTGTTTCTAATCAAAACGATACTTACACCCCGCTACCTCAGCTAGATTATGTCCCTGCCGATACTGTCTTTTTTTGGTCTCAGCTTGAAGGTTTTCCTTATCTTGAGTATTTGGACGTATTGCCTGATGCTTATAAGAATGCGCATCAGTTTGATGACCTAGTTGAACACATACAACAAAGCGATGCGTCGAGTAATGAGCGTTTTTTCATTAATATTATGGAAAGCTACACTAAAAGTTTAAAGTCATCCGAAGCCTTTGCCAAAACATGGGGTGCTGACAATGACTTTAAGATGTTAGGCTATACAGTGGGACTTCTGCCAGTAGGCAGAGCCAAGTTAGCCAATGTTGAAACCTTTATAAATACAATTAAAACGGCAGCTGATAAATCAGATGTACGTTATGAAGCAACCGAATTAGCAGGCCTACCTGTGACGCGCTTTACTATCGAGCAAGGCGATGAAAAGCTATTTGATATTGTTGTTTCAACCAAAGATGACTGGGTCACACTCACTTTAGATACAGCCTTTAACACCGAAGAAGACTTAAAGGTGGCATTAGCAGCTACAAAACCTACAAAAGCATTGAGTGAAACGAATCGCGTTGAGCAATATATCAACGACTATCATTTAGATGGCCAATCTCTTGCTTACCTTGATACAACCCTTTTAGTTGATGCAATTACAGCGAAAGATCCACAAAGTAATACCACAAGAATGCTGGATAGTTTGCTTGCCCTTTTAGGTAACCAAGACGACCTCGCTTTAATTAGAAATGAAGCTTGCCAACAAGACTTTGCTGATATGGCAAGTAATTGGCCTGCGATTATATCTGGTACGCAAAAAGTTGAAATCACACATAACTATGCTGATCTTCAGATGTCTACTGTATTCGCTTCGACAGATAAGAAAGTGCTTGATGCGATGAGCAATGCCCGCGGCTTTATACCTGAGCACGCACACAACTTGAATGAAGCAATGATTTCTTTTGCATACGGAGTCAACGCGTCGCAAATCTCACCTATGGTTAATACAGTGTGGGCGCGTTTTGCTTCGGCTGACTTTAGTTGCCAACCACTCGTTACAGCGCAAGCGCAAAGTAAAGAATCAAACCCTGCGGCACTCGCAATGATGACCGGCATGCTTGGCTCTTTGAAAGGCGTCAGTTTAAGTCTTTTTGATGTCGAAGTTGTGGAGCATGCACAAAACCCTGGGCAACCTGATTTCAAATCACTCAATGTACTTGCGACAATTTCTGCCGATGATGCTGAAGCCTTATTTAATATTGCTAAAAGCTTCGAACCTACACTAGCAGGTGTCACTTTACCTGCAGATGGCTCTGCCATTGAAGTAAATGAGTTCCTTCCCGCTGGTTTTGAATTAGATGCACCAATCTACCTTGCATTAAAAGGTAATCATTTAGCTTTTTATACCGGTGAGCAAGGCAAAAAGTTTGCAGATACTTTAACTAAACAAACTGTTGAAGCAAACGGTATGATGGCATTGTCAATGAATACCAATAAGTTCTTCAAAGCACTATTGAAGGGCGCAGAAATTGCAGGTGAAGACTTAGGTGACGAGTTTGAACAGTTTATTGGCCAAAATACGCAAATGCAAATTAACCTTGATGTTGCAGATAAAGGGGTGGTTACTGATTCTCAAATTATGATTAAGAAGCTGTAATTCCTCGAGTATCGTCACTTTGCGTAGCCCTCAAGCCCACGCAAAGTGACGCCTTTTAAACATATTTAGCCTTACTTTTTTCACTACACACACCAAACAACTTCCAACCGTTTACTTTTTCATACTCAACGCGACTCCACAATCGTTGCACATTTCAATGCTGCAATGTCTGCGTTCAAAACAGAGCGCAGGTAAAAGAATGAATCAATCACCTTTTGGATCACACTCTGTCCAACCTTTAGGACAGCACATCACGGTCGATATTTTTGAAGCGTCAAACCTTGTTGGCGAAAAACATATTGAAGACATGATGGTTGACTGCGCTAATGCAGCCAAAGCCACAATTTTAAAAACACACTTGCACCCATTCGAAACCAATGGTGGCGTATCAGGCATGATCATTTTGGCTGAAAGCCATATTTCTATTCACACATGGCCTGAATATCACTTCGCAGCCATGGATATTTTTATGTGTGGGGATGCAAATCCTGAACTCTGCTTATCAGTGATTGAGCAATGCTTTAAACCTAAGAAAATGGTGATAAACACGTTAACCCGAGGCGGTAATGTCAATCGCTTAGGTCAGTTTGAACCACTCTTAAACCCGCAACTAAATACAACACTCAAAACCGCATAACAACACGGGGTATGCACGCAATGACTAAAATTAAATGGCATTATGAACAGATGACAAGTGGCATTCATGTGGCACTTCGTTCAGAAAAAGAATTGGCAAATGTAGAAACTGAGTTCCAAGACGTTAGCATCTTTGAAACTCGTCACTTAGGTAAAGTGATGCGTATTGATGATGGTATTCAAGTGACCACCCGCGGTGAACATATCTATCACGAAATGATGGTTCATGTGCCGACTTTGGTACATAACAGAGTGAAAAATGTATTGATTGTTGGCGGTGGAGATGGTGGCAGTGCACGCGAAATACTAAAACATCATGGCGTAGAAAAAGTCGTTATGCTTGATATTGATGAACAAATTATTGAGCTTAGTCGCGAGTTTTTACCTGAAATCAATAACGGCGCCTTTGACGACCCAAGATTTGAACTGCGCATTGGCGATGGCGCGGAAATTATTCCACAGTACAGTAACTGCTTTGATCTGATCGTGCTAGATGCAGCCGACCCAGATGGCGGCGCTTCAGAAACGTTATTCACACAAAGCTTTTTTAATAACTGTCTATCTGCACTTAAGTCAGATGGCATCTTAGTTGCGCAAGGTGGCACACCTTACTTCGAACCTTATATGATGCAATCAATGGTGTCGCGCTTAACTCAGGCCTTTAATAACCCTGCAGGTATTTATATGGGTGGGTGCTTTGATTACTTTGGTGGCTCTCATGCTTTTATCTGGGCAACGCGCAGCGGCACCATTAATACATTATCACTCGAAGAGATTGAATCTCGATTTAATAAAGCTGATATTCAAACCAAATACTACTCACCGGAAGCGCATTTTGGCTCATTCTTCTTATCAAAAGACATGCGTGAGTACGTAAACCAAGCAGTAAAATGTGAAAACGTCGATCAATTATCAATGCCAGAAGCTGGCGATTGGGATGACTATACACCAGAGACATCTCATCTCTAAAAAACGCACTGTAGGTTTATAACACCATGCGCAAATGCGTATGGATAAGCGATTTAAAGCCACTGAAATAAGGTTAACACCATCTCAGTGGCTTTACTCATTTAACCCTTAAGCATTTACCTCAAGTGCGCTATTTCACTGTTAGGTATCACTCAATTCGATGAAAGCACTATTTAAACTATTTGAAAAACTAGGCCAGAAAGACTCCTTTAACAGTCAGCTACGTGAGACCGCGCATAACTTTGCCTTTATTCGTCAGTGCACTAAAGAATTTTCTGGGTGGATAATCATCGCCTTCTGTATTGCTCTTTTCGGTGGCGTATTACAGATTGTGACGTTCGATTTTTTAGGCGATCTTATTGATTGGCTAGACATGACGCATGATCGTACTCAGTTGAATGAGAAAGGACTTGAACTCACACTGGTGGCCTTCACCATTGCCGTTATTATTCCTCTAATCACGCTGTTAAAAAACCTTATTTTTCAGCAACTACTCGGTCCTAATTTACAAAAGAATACCCTTATAAAGCTGTACAGAACTTTAATTGCCTCTCCTGCGAGCTATCACGAAGAAGATGACCCAGGCGAAACGGCCATTGTCATTGTCGATACCTCTGAAGCCATTATTGACACTGTGTTGCAGTTTTGTGGTGTCGCAGGTTTTTTACTGGCCTTTTTGGGGGCATTACTGCTGTATATTGGTAATATTGATGGTTGGCTTGTCATCCCTTTTATCGCTTGGACAAGCATATTTATCGCCCTATTAGTTGGCCGATGGATCCCAAATGCAAGAGTCACCAACCGCTTAGAAGCACAAAGCTGTGCGGAGATCACTGGAAAATTTACTGAGCGCTTTGCTCGGATCCGCACCGTTAAAATGCTCTCTAACTCGCAATTCGAACAAAAATTTGCTGAAAAATGGGCGAACAGACATCGCAGAGTGGTGGCAAAAGAGTTTCGCGTATTCTCAAGTTTTGCCTCTATGGTGGGTCTGCTCAATGGCGTATTAATTGTTGGCACTGGCATACTGTGTTTAAAACTCTGGACGAATAACAGTCTCACTATTGGTGAGTTTTCAATGGTTTTAGCACTCGTTTATCGTGTGATTTCTCTCTCTGAATGGTGCCTAGAAGAGTTTGATGCTTTCTTCGTGTCTTGGGGCCAAATATCAGTTGGAAGAAATGTCATCAATGATTTCCTCGAAGAGGTTGAACATGATGAAGAAGAGGGTACTTTCCGTATCAGCCGAGGCAAAATTACGTTTAAGAATGTAGAGTTTGGCTATGAAAATAAAGCGCCTTTATTCAGCAACTTCTCTTTAAAAATAAAACCTGGAGAAAAAGTGGGGATCATAGGCCCATCTGGTGCAGGCAAATCATCATTACTTAATATGCTCACCGGTATCGACGAAATTGAAAAAGGCGCAATTTATATCGATGGCAAAAATATTGAAGACTATGAAACTGGCAATATCTGTGGTGAGATTAGCTTTCTCAATCAAGACATCGGGCTATTTAATCAAAGCATCTACAACAACGTTGTATTTGGCTTAAATCACATTAAAAAAGCAGATGTATACCTAGCACTTGAAAAAGCCAATGCATTGGACTTTGTATTGCAATACCAAGATGCACAAGGTCGACAAGGACTCGATGCTTTTATTGGAGAAAATGGCGGACAATTATCAGGAGGCCAACGACAGCGTTTAGCACTTGCCAGAGCCATTTTAAGAGATAAAAAACTGCTCTTGTTAGATGAAGCAAATAGTGCTTTGGATCCTGCCCTAAAAGCCGACTTTATTCATTCTTTAAAGACACTTATGAAAGGAAAAACGGTTATTTCAATTGCCCATTCCTATGATGTGCTCACAATGATGGATCGCATTATTGAAATTAAAGATGGCAAGATTATTAGAGACGGAAAACCAGAAGAGATCCTCACCGCTGTAACTTAATTTTAAACCAGTTTCGATAAGATTAATCCGCTTTTAAAACCAAAAAGGTCAGTGAATTATGTCACTGACCTTTCCTTCTCGCTCGTTACCCTATTAAAGATTTTTAATACGAATAGAGCCGTTATTGCTCGACAGTGTAACTTTGGCTTTGCCAGAACCTATTTCACCAGACAGCGTTTTGCGGTTTGAACGGCTTTTATCTACCTCTAAACCAAAGTTATTACTAATTGAACCATTATTCGATTTTGCTTTAATGCTTGCATCAATCGAATCAGGGAAATAAACCGTAATCGACCCGTTTTGCGATTCAACATCCACATCAGACAGGTCAGTTAACACATCACTGAACGATAATTTAACTGACCCGTTATTGTTCTCTACACGGGTATTACCAGCAAGCCCTGTCGCCACCATACTGCCGTTATTTAAAGATGCGTTAACAGCCCCCGTTACACCTTTGATAGATAACGAACCGTTATTTAGCTCCACATCATCTAACTCAATGTGCGCAGGCACATTAATAAAATAATCTACTTTGGCATAACCACTATTATTCCAGCCAAACTGCTTAGCAAAGTGCGTTTCAATATCGATGGTGTTGCCTCTTTGTGATAGCTCTACCTCAACCCTTTCCCTGCCCTCTTTATCTTTACTGTAGATAGTTGCGGTTACAAGCACTTCGTCCTTGCCCCAAGCTTCAATTTCTACTTTGCCATTGGTATTTTCGATTTGTAATTGCGTGCCAGCATCTGCTGAGAACGTCTTCTCCACAGTTTCAGTGTAACGTTGACCGTTATGGGCAAATACACTTGCAGAAGTCAGTGCACAAAGCGCGAATAATAAAGTTGGTTTAACTAAATTCATGGTATTTCCTTTCTCTTAATCACCTGTCTTAACCAATAAGACGCAACCCATGAAGGAAAGGTTTAAAAGTGCAAAATATACGTTGCGAAGCAAGGTTATTTTGCGCAAGGTGAAATAACCAATTTTAACAAGCGATAAGATATACATCTTGCGGAGCAAGATTACTTTTGCGCAACGTGAACTAAGCAATTTTAAATAACGCTACGGTTAACTCCTCCGAAGCAAGGTTATTTTGCGCAAGGTGAAATAACCAATTTTAAATAACGCTACAGTTAACTCCTCCGAAGCAAGGTTATTTTGCGCAAGGGTGACGAGCGACCACAAAAATGTATGGAACATTTTTGAACTGCGAAGCAGGTCCAGAGGATGAAAGGCAGGAAGCCTGAAATCATACGAAGTTTCGCAGCATGAGGAGGTGAGGGTATGAATACCCGATGGGCGTAGCTACATGGATGTAATTCAGCACTGCTCTTAACCTTTTCATTTACAGTGCGCGCAGCAAGACTAGCGTTGAGCGTGAGGCCAAATCGTGCAAAATACACTTTGCAAAGCAAGGTTATTTTGCGCAACAGTAAATGAGTAGCCTTAAAGGCTGCTGACACTGTATCTAGCTACATAGATGTAAAACAACACCGTAAAGCGCACTTAACCTAACCCCTGCATATATAGCTCACTTAATTGAGTTGCAGAAACCCCTATTCCTGAGCTTTTAACACTTTCTTTGTTAAAGAATATCTGCCGCGCAACCTGCTTACCAATATTTTGAGCATGACTTACTTTAGATATCCTTAAGTTATAAAAGTCTTTGAGCACTTCATCTAGCGCTTTGTCACTTTTTAGTACTTGAGATAAATGCCAAGCATCTTCAAGTGCTTGGCAAGCTCCTTGACCAGAAGTTGGCAAGGCCGCATGGGCTGCATCACCTATCATAATTAAGTTCTTATAATGCCAAAACGGCTGAGAGTCCATATCATGTACAAAAATATGCTTCACACTACCTGCTTCACTATAGTTGAGCGCCTGTTGAACATTTTTGGGCCATTGATTAAAACGTTGATGCATCTCCTTTTGCCAGCTACTCTCCGCTCGTGCTCTATCCATTTCACAAGGCCATGCGGCAGCCCAATAACAAAGCTGTTTATTTATCGGCACTATACCAAAGCGGTTATTGCAGCTTCGATAATCCTGAATAATATCGTGCCCTTGAGAAAGTCTGCACTGGCTAATGCCGATAATGTTTATAAAGCCCTGATACTTTGGCGTTACCGTACGCTGATAAAGCACTTCTCGAACTGGCGAGCTCATTCGGCCTTCGCAGCCAACCACTAAATCAAATTGGTCCTGTAACTTTAAAACATCATCAATACCAACTTTACGACCAAAATAAACCCTAGCTTTAAGCGCCTTTAACTCTTGTACAAGAACATAGATAAGATCTCGCCTAAGTATACTGAATGTAGGCAAACCACAAAGAGAGTTTAACTTTGAAATATCAAACTCACTGACCACCTTATCATGCCCATCTAATTGCCTAATTAAAGATGGTTTGCCTGCATATTTGGTAAATTTACTAAGACCACACAATTTCTCTAGTACAAAGCTTCCATTTGGCCATAAAGTAACACCTGCTCCGATTGTTGAAAATGTCGATTGTTTTTCAAATATCGTGACTTTGATCCCTTGCTTTCTTGCAAATATTGCTAAAGCTAAACCCGAAACTCCTCCACCTATAACTGCAATATGATTTATCGTTTTCATATGTTTTCCTTTTTATACGATGTAGGCATACCTTCTCAGATTCACCAACAAGGATAAACATGCTAAGTTTGGCTTATAAATCCCAAAATATGAGATAATCTTATTGGAAAACATTGAGCTCAAATGGTTATTAAGCTTTAAAGGTGTCTACGAAGCTGGTAGTTTCAAACTCGCGGCAGAACAACTGCAACAACCAACATCTAACATTAGTCGGCATGTGGCTTTATTAGAACAAGCGCTAAACGTTCGCTTATTTGAAAGAACAACGAGGAAAATGGCTGTATCAACAGCTGGTGAACATCTTTATCATGGCCTTTCTCCGCTACTTATCGCGATGGCTGATACGCTTCAAGAGGTGCAACGTCAAGGAGACAGCATTGCGGGCCATTTAAAAATAATTGCACCTGACCTACCATTTTTAGCCGACGCAACGGCTCAGTTTTGCGCTCTCCACCCTAGAATCCACCTAAGTTATGACACGCATCTCAATCCCGCTGAAGGCATACTTGAAGGGTTTGATATTGTATTTAAATTTGCTCGTGGTGCCCTTGAAGACTCAGGTTGGGTTGCAAAAGAAATATTACGCTTACCTAGCTGCGTTGTAGCCGCGCCTAAATTATTACAACACTATAACAAACCACGCTCACTCAAAGCGTTAGCTAGAGTGCCTTGCATAACGAGCCTATCAGTATTGCAGGGCATGCCATGGCGCTTTAAAAATGGTGAATGCATTAACGTTACATCAGCTTATAAAGTAAATAGCGGGCAACTAGCAAAAGCAGCTGCATTAAATGCACTTGGCTTTGCTATCTTACCTTTAACTGCATGTCGAGAAGAGTTACAGTCCGGTGAGTTACTTGAAATTGAATTACCCTTTCAGCCAGAAGATCTCGTTTTATACGCTTATTACTCAGGTAAAAAATATCAACTTGCAAAAGTCACTGAGTTTCTCGATTTTATAAAGCAATCGATCAAGGAACAGTGCTAGTTTTCTTCATAATTTTCCAACCTTTACGCCATCAGCTTATTTGGTAAGGCCAGCTTAAAATTGGTTATGTAGAAAGAAAGGTGGTAAGAAAAAATGTTTTGATGTTATTTCAGCGCGGTAAACAAACTAGCTCTTTTACAATCGAAATATATTAAAAATGAAGAAATAAACAGTAAAGCTTATAAATACTGATGAGTTAGAATCAGAGTTTATTGTTCTGCCAGAAGCCATAATGGAGGGAGAGAATAAAAGCTCCCCCACCTTTAATGTTCAAGTACGATAAAGCACTTTAATCACGTGCCAACCAAACTTAGTTTTAACCAACTGCGGCGTTAATACTTCACAAGAAAAGCAGACTTTATCAAATTGTGGCACCATAGTTCCGCGTCTAAACTCTCCTAAATCACCGCCCTTTTTACCAGTCGGACAGTTAGAATACTTCTTTGCTAAAGTTTGAAACTTAGCGCCTTTCTTTAATTGCTTAAGAATGTCTTCTGCTTGCTCTTTATGCTTTACCAAAATGTGTAATGCATGTGCTGTACTGGCCATATTATCTCGATTAACAACTTAAAATTAACTCTTAGAATAATGCGTATTATAACGAAAAATCATAGCCAAGCTAACTCATGATTGCTCTGAGTTACTTTGTAAATAAACCAAAAGGAATAACAAACCCCACTTGAGCTGTCGTATCTCGTTCTAGCGATAGAAATACGTCAAAATTTACGCCAATTCCGATAAACTTACCCCATGAGGCAGACACATGTACTGGAATACCTATACTTGTGCCATCTTTCAAATCACAAATATCACTAGTGCCTAAAAAGCCATTTTGATAGTGTTCACAGTTTTCAGACCACGTGCCTTTACCATAGCCCAAGCCAGCACCGGCATCGACATAACCCCAGCTGAATGGCATAGAAACAAATCGAGTGACACCGTACACTTTAAACTCAGCATCATGGCGTGCTTTTGTTACTCTATTAAGATTTGTGGTCCCAAAAAACTCTTCTTCTGTGTATTTAGAATGAACAAATGCCCAGCCTGAATCATTGTCTCTGACTTTAAATTTAAACGAACTACCATATTGGAGCCCTTCACTTATTTCCAGCCAATACCTATCATATTCTGCATGAGCAGTTGTAGAGAGTAGGCATAGACTGATAGTCGAAAGCAATTTTTTCATGCGTCCTTTCTTCCTTATAAATATTACCGAGGTACATAGGCATAACAAGTGTTCACACAATAGGCGCTATGCTGATACAAAAGACCAAAACCATCTGTCGTTATTAATTGATAAATAGCAATGATTTACGCGCGAAAATATAACAGCCTAACCAACTTAGGTACAAGTGTTAACGTGCGCAAAATACACATTGCCAGTGCAAAAGGTTTATGGCTTCGAGCGCAACGAGTACATTCTCTTTACGCAAGATGAATTAAGCAGTTTTACAAAGTGCCAAGACATGCTCAGGCTACATAAATGCAATACAACACCAACCTTCATTTCAAACTTATTTTCGCGGGGTAAACCCATGACTTCAAACCAGGCTTACAAACTAGAAGACCATATACATGTTACGGCCTTTTAATGACTAAGAAGTCATTAATCTGAGCCCTAAATAAGTAAAATGATTTGCCCCTTATAACTTCGAACCATTCAACTTTGCTAATTGCTGCTTAGCTGAAGCAAAGTTTGGGTCTATTTCCAATGCTTGCTTTAAACGTTTAGTCGCAGCCCTATTTTGACCATTTGAAATTAACGCTTCAGCCAGGCTATCTAATGCATTTGGCGACTTAGGAAAAGCTTCAACGTTTAATTCAAAAGCTGCAATTGCAGCTTGAACATGCTCTTCTTGTAACAATACATAACCTAGGTCATTTAATTGACCTTCAGAGAAATCATACCCTGCTGCTTGATCTGCCTTTAATTGGTGATAGGCACTTATAGCTTTGCTGACATCTTGCTTAAACACGTCATAAAGTACTTGTGATATAGGCTGCTGAATAAATTCATATGTCTGACCTGCCAAAATCGCATCAACAGCTTTTTCATTGGCATCTACACTGTCATCTTGCCCATTATTCGTCAGTAAAATAATTGTGCGATTATCTTCAATTTGACGTGTATAAATCGATTTAAATGCACGCCAATGACCACTGTGCCCCACTTTTTGCTGATTAAAAGCATCCGCTTTTAGCATAAATCCAAAGCCATATTCTTTGGTTTTGCCATCTGTTGTTTTAGTCACTTGTGTGGCTGCTTGCCACGTCTTTGGGCTTAAAAGCTTATGACTATGTAGCGCTTGATCCCAAGTATAAAGATCGCTGGTTGTTGAATAGATCCCTCCCATTCCTTCGATATCAAAAAATGGAATTTGGTCAAATGTACGTTGAGTGCCATTAATTTGCTGACGAAAACCGTATGCGCGCTCAGTTAATCTATGTTCAGTTTTGCTTGTACGGCTTAATGACTGCGTCATTTTCAGAGGTGTAAAAATGTTGCTTTGCAAAAACTCGCCATAACTTTGCTTTGAGATCTTGGACACCAAAATCGCTAGCACGACATATCCCGTATTACTGTAACGCCACTGTGCGCCTGGCTGAAACATCGCCTCTGGGGCTTGGTCAATTAATGCATCTAGCACGGTGTTTTGGTCAAGACTAGCTGTGACTTTCCCCTGACGGTACAAACTTGTTAAATATGGCATCATATCAGCAATACCAGATGTATGATTAAGCAGGTGTTTGATGGTGATCTGCTCATACGGAAAATCAGGGATATGCTGAATCACTTTATCTTCAAAATTAAGTTTGCCCTGTTCTTGAAGCATCATAATTGCGACCGCTGTAAACTGCTTCGAAATTGAGCCAATATCAAATTGGTGTGAAGTTAAAAGCGGCGTATCACCTTTATGATTAACACCCATAGCTTGGTGATATAACACTTTTCCGTCTTCGGCCACCAAGAAACTACCATTACAAAGTTGCGCCTTATGGCACTGTTTAAAATAGGATTTTAATGTTTCTACTCTTGAATCCTGCTCAGCCATTGCTGATTGACTACTCAAAAACATTACACTGCTTACTAAGCTAGAAAGGATGAACTTGTTCATATTAATTCTCGATTATTATTGAATTCGTAGTAATCAATTAACAAGTATCAGACCAAAATTTTACCCTTTATTTATCAACAAGTTAAGATAAAACCTAATCTTCCCGCTATTATTAATGTCGCCAAATCGGAACATAAAACATGTGCAGTGTGTCAATTTCGGGACACATTTCTAGACCATTTGAGAGTATATTTACAGCAATATAGTGTATTGCTTTCGCACCAAAATCGACTCAGTAATACCAAAGAATAAGATAAATTACCTCTACATAAACTAAACAAAGGCGCTCCCATAATGGGGGAGAGATCATAGTTCTGCGATTTTTAATTTTGATCGAACGACCTTACATTTCGTATCAAAAGATTAATCAAGAGGATGAGATTAATGAGAATACGCCACAAACTCTGCGCACAATGCCAACAAAGCAAGTCAGTTATGTACCGGTGCCGCTATAACGGCAACACTGAATGGCAATTTGTCTGCGGCCCTTGCTTACTCGTCATTAAGCAACAGTACTGTGAAACATATCAATATGGTGGGACTTGGAAAGCCCGAAAGCAATAATCAGGCTCTAAATTAAGGTATTCTAATACCTTAGATTTCTCAGTGAACGTTTGGCAAAGTGCCTACTAGTTGTCGATATCTTAAGTTTAAAGCTAAAGTTCGCATTCCATATGAGGGGTCACGCTTAGCATCAGTCAGCAACGTTTCAACCATCTTCTTATCTTTAGATAGTATCGTGACATAATACATACAAGACCTTCTTACATTATGGTCAGGGTGGTGTCTTGCAGCCCATAGAAATAACTCGACTGTTTCTGCGCCCTGCTCAGGTAACCAGGCTAAAGTGTAAGGAATACGGTTATATTCTCCTGAACGTGCACTTTCAATTAAAGCTTCTGACAAAGCATTCCTGATGTCTGGCATATGTGCAATGGAATCAAGCCAGAACTGATTTCTTTTCTCTGAAAAACCGCTTTCTTCATTATGGGTATACTTAATATTAACCGCTGCTAAGGCTGATGCTATTTTTATTCTTTGATCGAGCTCTGGGTGAGTAAATAACTGCCAAAGCTCGCTGGGTGACTCACTAAGCATTATTGATTTGTAAACCAAAACTTCTTCATATGAAAAACCTTCTATCCACTTTTTATGTTCAGATAAATCACGACCCAATTCAGACATATCAACAGTTTGAATAATCATTTCTGGTTCAGAATATTGAATAAGCTCTTTATATTGCTCAACAAAAGGTGGTGGAGCCGCATAACTGATGGGTTTGGTAATGATGCCTGCAACTGCATCAATATAAAATCCAGCTATCAAGATAATTAAGGCGCAAATAGCCAAAAACGATTTTTTATATTTAAAAATAATTACTTTCAAATCAATGTTCCCAATCTTAAATTTATAACTCAGCGCACTTGTAAGTGCATTACCGAAGCCCAACTTTAAAAGACTAAGAAATAATTACATGACGTCGTCCTGACTTGTAATTGAAATTAACCTGACAAAAAATTTTATTATTAATATCAAAAACTAAAAACCGTTTTATATAAACCTATATAAAGTAACTCTTACAAAAAATTGACGCCGCACCTTAATTTTTCAACTCATTCTCGTCAACCTTCTATCTTTGAATAAATATACACTCAATTCAATAACCATTAGAACTGGTTTGAAAAATGCATATATAAATCCCTCTTACTCACTTACGCACGACACTACAATGAATAAAAGCGAAAATACAATCTATGTTTTAAGCGGATACGCTAAATGTGCAACTGCTAATAACAGTAAATACAAACTGGGTAATAAGCACTCAATAGGCTTACTAACTACAGATGAAAACTATCAAGACAACATCCATGAGCTTGAAAATTTCATTAAAAATTTAGGCTGGGATTCAATCTCTTTCTGCATGGTTGAAGAAGTTGCAGACATTAACACTTTGTCGAATGACGTTTTAATCTCGAGCTTTGTACGCGCCAAACAAAACGGCAAATCTTTAGTAGTAAACGACCTACCAATCACTGTGCATTAAAGTGCAAAATACACGTTGCGAAGCAAGGTTATTTTGCGCAAGGTGAAGCAAGCAAGTTTAGCAACCGCCGGGCTATTCTAATCGAAGCAAGGTTATTTTGCGCAAGGGTGACGAGTGAACGAAACGAAGTTTCGCAGCACGAGGAAGTGAGGGGATGGATACCCGATGGGCGTAGCTACATGGATGTAATACAGCACTGCTCTTAAACTTTTCATTTACAGTGCGCGCAGCAAGACTAGCGTTGAGCGTGAGGTCTTGGATGGCCGAAACGGACTCAGGTTAAATTCACGACAGCTCTGAACTATAATTCTGCGCGGGATAAACCCGCGCCTACAAATCGTACCTCAACTCCCTGTAAGCGCCGACTTTATGTCGCGCTTGAATAACGTTACACAAGTTAAGCAGCTTACGTAATCATCAACCACCCTACTCATCCTTTTCTAAATACCGGTTAGCATGCTTTAAACTATGCAAATCATTAAAGCGCACACCATGCTCAGCCATAACCAGCTGTATCTTCTTGCTGATTAACTGGCGAATATAAAAAGGTTGATTCGGTACAAAATGATGAATGGTATGTGTACGACCAAAGTCAAAACAGAAAAGCTGGAAAGGCAAAAACCAGCGACTGCTGATCACATGCGTTTGCTCTAGCAGGTTAGTCACACCACCATAGTAATGCATTGAAGAAGTCACAAAGTTGAGTGACGTTGAGCGGATCATGTTCGGTACAATCAGCACCACCATTAAAAACTCGGCCACCGCAACAACATCCGTCCCCCAAGGAGGCAATTCAAACGGCTGAATAAACTGCACTACATGATAAGCAATCACGCCATATAAAATCGCAAAATAAGCCGAGGTGATTGGAAAACCGGCATTAAACACCTGCAAAAACTTAAAACCTTTTATCTCTTTGCTAAAACGCTTAGAGTTAATCAGTAGACCGAGCAACCCGTCCATGATCACCACCGCTCTTAAAAATGGCGACTTAATACCATTACCGACTAAGCGCTCTTCTAAATCTTGCTCTGTGCCAGACACTTTGTGATGGTGCAGATGTATTTGCCTGCGATACCAAGGATTTACCGTATTAGGACGCATCAACCACACCGTTAACATCATAAAATTATGTATAAATGGCCGATTACTAAAATACTGTTTGTGAATTAGATCATGCTCTAACTCATGGGAAATAGACGTGATGAAGGCAGCTAAAATAATACACAACCATGCAGGAATAAGCGCAAAGTAGTAAAGCGCACCAACGCCAATGAGTAAAAAAAGTGACAGCAACATAATTGCCATCGCGATGCTGTTTTGCATTTTTAGAATAGGAAAACGCGCTCTTAGCGATTGCTCCTCGGCTTTAATCGCACTCACAATGGCTTTAATGTTCTGCTTCTCGGATAACTTTGACATTGAAAATATAACTAACTTCGTGGTGCCAAGATCATAGCGTAAAGGCGGCACTCCCTCGACTAAATGCGGTGGAACCAAGTGCAAAATACACGTTGCGTAGCAAGGTTACTTTTGCGCAAGGTGAAATGAGCTATTTTAAAAACTGCTGAGCCTGCATCTAGCTAGAAGGTGCAAAGGGTTTATGACTGTGAGCGCAGCGAGTACATTCTCTTTGCGCAATGTGAAATGAGTAATTTTAAAAGCAACTGACACAGTTCTACATGGATGTAATACCACGCCAATTTTGCTTCAAAAATTTTTGCGCAATCTCACTTAAGTTATTTTCACTTAATGAACCCAAAACGAAACGACTCTGCCTCAGCAAGGAGAATAAGAATACCTAAAAAGCATAACTCAATGGGTCCCCCCCCTCCTCTACCAATAAAACCTATTGAGTAACATCCATCTCATACTGCTTAAGTATGGCCAACATATTCTCTGGAATTGGCGACTTTTGGCCTGTTTTCATATTAAACATCACCACATTTGCATAACCTGTTGTACAGATTGCTTGCTGCGACTCGCTAAACGCCTCATAACGCATAGTAAAACGATCTTCTTTTATGTCTGTAATGTATGAACCAATATACAAGGTGTCAGGAAAGGTCACAGGTCGTTTATATTGCGCATAAGTGTCGCGTAATACAGGGCTATGCGTCGGCTCAGACAAAATAGATAACAAACCAGTTTGTTGTAAAAAGTCGATTCGCGCGGTTTCAAAATAGCGAAAATACGACACATTGTTCACATGCCCCAGCGCATCCATTTCCCCCCACACCACATTGACCTTAGTGTTGATTGCGAACTTCTCAAAAAATTCCTGCATGATGTTGCCTTTTTTATGGTTATTTGTTTTAGAGTAAAAAACTCATCGTACCAGTACAAAGTGCAAAATACACGTTGCGAAGCAAGGTTACTTTTGCGCAAGGTGAAATGAGCCATTTTAAAAACTGCTGAGCCTGCATCTAGCTAGAAGGTGCAAAGGGTTTATGACTGCGAGCGAAGCAAGGTTACTTTTGCGCAAGGCAAAATGAGCCATTTTAAAACTGCTGAGCCTGCATCTAGCTAGAAGGTGCAAAGGGTTTATGACTGCGAGCGAAGCAAGGTTACTTTTGCGCAAGGCAAAATGAGCCATTTTAAAAGCAGTTGACACTCCATTAAGCCAAATAGATATATGACAACACAGCTCTATCGTTTTAAGCTAATTTGCGCGGGGTAAACCCGCGCGTACAAACCACACCTCTAATCTCTCTTGGTAGACGCAGACTTTATGTCACGCTTCTCGCTTCTGCGCGGGATAAACCCGCGCGTACAAACCAAGCCTCAACTTCTTATAAGCACCGGCCTTTTTTCGAAATCAAAAAAGCCTTTACGAAACCGTAAATGCACACTGCTAAAAATCGCTCGGAAAAATTAAAAAACATAAATATCATAAACTTAAATTTGGGAACACACCTTGCTATTTCAATACTCTAAACATGAATAGTAAGGAAGAAACATGAACTTAATAAGCAAGTTAATCCTCGGGGGTTTAATCACAGCCAGCCTGCACGCCAATGCCATGATAATTCGACATGATGTGAGTGACGGTAAATACATTCAACAAGCAGCCGATTACCCCGCTATTTTCCCTTTGAAAGATGATGGCAAAACTAAAAACTGTGTGGGTACTTTGCTGACTCCGCAATGGGCTATTACCGCTGCGCATTGCACTATTTTATTAGAGCCTGACAGTCAGCTAGAAATAGCAGGTAACAAAGCTAAAGTTCACTCGATTCATTTACCACCTGAATATGGCTATATGAAAGCGATAAAAAATGAGCAAGGCAAAATCATTGATATTGAAGACAAGGTTAAAGACGCGTCATTTGATATCGCTTTATTAAGACTTTCACATCCTCTCAAAGGCGTTCAAACCTTCCCTTTGCTTGAGCAAAAAGTCAATGTGAACCAAACCATAGAAGTAATGGGCTGGGGTGACTTTGGTAACGGTTTGGAAGGCGTCTCTCGCAAAGAGCGAGTGAACGACAGGCAACTGCGTGTCGCGCACAATAAAATAGACGCCATCAACGGCAACTATCTGATTTTTAATTTTGATGCGCCAGATAGCAAAAACGCATTACCCCTTGAGGGCATTAATGGCCCCGGAGATAGTGGCAGCCCTGCCCTTATTAAGCTTCCAAATGGCTATTTCGTTGCGGGGATCAGCTCAGGAGGAGATTACCCGGGTGTGCAAACTCATAAGAGAGAGGGAAAATATGGTTGGCAAGAATACTATATTAATATCAATGCGATGACTGCTTGGATAGCTGAGACCATGGCTTTGAGCATTACGAAAAATTAGAAGGTGTAAAACCTCTTATATGCCGTACTTAAGTGTCACTTTCTGGAAGTCGTAGACTCAGCGCTATGACTTCCAGTTTAAAATTAGGCGACTTTTAATAGCTGCAAACGCTTAGTCAAACCTGTCACAAAAATAACAGGTTTAATAGCGAGTTAGAGCAAACTCTTAACGGTTATTTTGAAACGAAAATAGCCCGATATTAACGGCACTTGGCAGCCAAATAGCCAACTGAGACTTCAAAGTTTGTGGCGCTATATTCATTCGCTCAGCACAATGCGTTACCGCATCACGGTAACATAACGGCTGCGCTTGAAAATGCAGTAATAAGTCTGTTTGCCAGTCGTTTAAGGTTGTGACTTTTAGCCGATATTGCTGTCGAGATATCGCTATATTTACCGACTCTGCTGCAGGTAAGGTCCACGGCTCTGCTTGCTCAAGCTGCGAGACAAGCGGCAATATAGAGTACTCAGTATGAATAAGCTGAACAGATTCAGGAACAGCTAAAATGCGCTCTTCTGCAATACCACAAAGTAACTCAAGTTCACTGATTGCCTCACTTTGATACTCAGTTTCAGGCCCGGGTTTTAGCAGCGCTAATGCTTTTGCTCTTTCAAACTTAGCCAGCTCTGATGGCACACTAAACATCGCTTGTTGATGGGCATTAAAATCACCTTCCGGCTTAGTGTGGGCTAAGAAATCAGAAAAACGCGCACCAAGCTGATGAAGCGTCCAAGATTCTGAGGGCAAGGTAACAATAAATGCTTTGGCAAACGTATCGAACACTTCATCTCCCATAAATCGACAAAGCAACGCAAACTCCCCCCGAAGACATTCAACCAAGCGCATCACATAGCCTGCAGCATAAATATCAACTCTTCTCATGGCGTTGAGTGATTCGCTACTTTTGACGCACTCATGCAAAGTTAAGCCATTGGCAGCTGCTTTATTCAGCTTTTGAGGCAGGTCGCCCCGAACCATTAAGACAGTGCTAAGCCATTGCTGAGTTTGTGTTAAATCGGGTACTTTCATTACAATAACTCTGCTCGCTCGTTAACAATCGGGGTCGAAATGGCATTTGTCTTAGATACTGTATCTTGCTGAGGAATGTGACCTTCAAGTACTAACTTCGCTTTATTTAGTTCTTCAACAAGCTCAGGGAAGCTTGGAATATTGGCATCCCATTCAAGTAGCGTCGACGCCCCACCAGTTAAGCTTTGTGCTAATTGATATAACTGCCAAACTTTTTCTGGAACGGGTTGGTCATGCGTATCAATCAAGCAGTCACCGCAATCACTGGGACCTGCAAGGTGGATCTGCACAATGTGTTCATGTGGTAACTCATGTATAAATTGCTCGGCATTAAAACCATGATTAAAGCTGCTCACAAAAACATTGTTTACATCCAACAACATGCCACAACCAGTAGCTTTAACCAACTCGCAAAAAAACTCACTTTCGGTCAATGTTGAATGCTGAAACTCAAGGTAAGTTGAAGGGTTTTCGAGTATTAAAGGCCGCTCTAAAAAGTCTTGAACTTGATCAATGCGGCGAATAACGTGGTGCAAACTTTCGTCGTTTAACGGCATAGGCAACAAATCGTGGCTATTTAACCCCGCAAGACCTGTCCAGCATAAGTGATCTGAAATAAGTTGCGGCTTCACAAACTCACCCAAAGTTTTTAACTTACTCAGGTATTCGAAATTAAGTGGATCACTACTACCAATATTCATTGATACACCATGCATTACCAATGGATATTGCTCCTTTAACAGATCGAGCACATACCGACCGTAACCGTGATTATCAATATAGTTTTCACTGATGATTTCAAACCAATCCACACCAAGTGGCGTGCCTTGATCTAGATGAGACATAATATAAGGGTAATGCTGACTTCGCAGTCCAACACCAAACCCTAAATTGCCTAGTTTGCTGATAGCAGACGCAGAAAACTGCTGCGTCTGAGTTCGTTTTATCATGCTAGCTTCCCATCAAGTTGAAGGAGGAAGTGCGAGACGAATATCTGAAGGTGTTGGCTGTTCTTTTGGATTACCATCCGCATCCAACAGACCATTGGCATTACAATAAGCTTGCCAAGCAATGTTATACACCCCATCGCCTTTTTCGTAAGGCATTAGTACGTGTTCATCTTGCTTTTCTGGAGCTTGTTTGCCTTTGCACGGATCATCACTTTTTGGATAAGTGTAATCAATGGCTGAGAAACTGTTTTTGTTTTTCAGATCAAACTTAAACAGCTGCATTTTATACTCACCGTCAGCCAGTTCAGGGAATAACTGAGAAGCCGAAATTGGCACTGCACACCCCCCTAAATTATTACACTTATTATCTGCAGGTGCACTTTTCGGCCCTTTAGCGACTGAGCCGCCACAGCTGCCACCAGCGGTTGTACTATGCACAAATCCACATCCCCCTTGTGCTTTACAATCGTTGCTGCCTTTACAACTGTGATACACCTCTGGAGGCGGTAAACCATCAGAGCCAATATTGGTATAACTCATTCCTTGGCAGGCATGGTATAGGGTTTGAGGATTCTGGGGCTCAATACCTGTTACCAGATCTGGTGCAATGCCTGTGGTGGCCCAACAAATCGACACCCTATCGCCAGAGCCACCCATTGCAGGACCAGGAAACTCATTAGTTTGACCAGACCAATAACGGTCAAGCGCTGTCGTTAGCCCTTTAATTGTGCCAACCGCAGATTGGCTAAATAACTTATGAGTATCACCAATATTTGCTGCTAGCTTCAAATTATTTAGTGCTTGAACCACGCTCTCTACCTGCGGCAGTTGCGAGTTAGTTTTATGCGCCTTATCTCCACCATTTGGGTCTAACAACGCTGAACTCCAAGCATTACCCTCAGCAAACCAAGTTGGCCAAGTCATATAACGCTCACTTGAGCTAGCGTTAGGTTTTTCAAAATCAACGATCAGCTGCAATGTGTCTGAGAATATTTGAAAATGATCTTTGTATTTATTCGTGATCCGCGCGCACGCAGAGCCAGAAATAGGCCCTTCATCGCCGCTTGCTGGGTAATCTGCTTTTAATGCTTCGGCACTAGGTTGAAACTTTTCTTTAACTTTACTTGGATGCTCTTCTTCCGATGACGCTGCCAGAGCTGCAAGAAGGTTCTGCGCCCATTGTTCTTCAACCCAGCATTTACTCAGCATTTCAGCTACACCGCCACCTTCGCCTTGATCTGTAATGGCATTCACATTATTCATTAAGGCTTCTTTTAAAACCGTATGATCTGCCTTAACGTTGAGCGAACCATTAATACCTGGGAACTGTGCTTGATAGCCTTTATCGCCAGAGCGTTCATTAAAGTAGTCACGTTGAATCGTTGCGTAATCGAGCAAGCTAGTGCCATCGTCATATTGGATCTGAATATAATTCCAATAACTGAGATACATATGCCCAATGGAACCAAATAATGGCAAATCACTTTCTTTATTGTTTGGCTGCCACCAATCATACGGGGCTTGTTCAAAATACTTAGGTCGCTTTGTTTTTTTGTTTGGTTCTAAGTATTTAGATTGAATAATTTTCTTCGCGTTCTCTTCCGTTTCTTCAATCAGCATAAAGAGCAATGTTTGTTCTTTATTGAGCTCAGTGGCGTTAACGCGTAAGTCTTGTAAAGTTTTGCCAGGGAAGATTTTTTTGAAGTAAGTTTGCACCTCAGGGCTTAGTTTCGATAAGTCTGTAGTGCAGTCAGCAAAGTCCAGAATATGCGGAATACCACTTTGGTTGTTGTAACACTCCCAACCATATTGTTCGTTGATCAATGCCTGACTAGTAAAACTTGGTGTTAGCCCCAATTTACTCGCCATATTTGAGGCAAGCTGTAAGTGCAACATTTCTTCAATAAAGACACTATATACGCCATTGAACACCTGCTGATTCACAGACAGAGCATATTTTTCGGCTTGCTTGTTTACATTACCTGACTCTCCTGCCAAGCAATCAATATTGAAAAGCGGTTCTAAATTAACATCGTACTCATTACGTCTATCTTCAGGAATATAGCCAGCAGAAGGCCCGAGCCCAGGCCAATAACGACCAGGGTAGAGATTCGACGAATCAGCAATTTGGTGTGTGCCCTGAATCGAGTAGAGACTAGTCATATATAGTGGAATTGTGAATAACTCTACGTTAATTGCTGCTTGTGCAATTGCCCGTAAACAAGATAAGTCGGCCTCTTTGTATTTGCTATCACGCGCTTTTATTTTCTGCTTTTGCATAGCACTGAGGAGGAGTTCAGGATTAATTTCTTTGCCTACTTCTACCGATGGGTCTATTTTGTTCTGCACATTCATAACTTGCTCCTTTGTGACGGTGAACGTTGTGTAATATTGCTGGCCTACATAAAAATGTGGCTGGATGTTTTATCCAGCTGTGACTCACAAATTTTAGTTAGCTAGTACAGGTGAGCGATGACCGCTCGTTATACACAGTAGTCGAAAACACCGCTGAAGAAGATTACACAGCATTACAAACTTTTAACATTTACCACATATTAGAATGGTGAATTGGGTAGATTAAATAAATACAGCGATCAGATTTCGTCACTTTGTACTGATTCATAATATATCCAATGTTCATTTTCTGATTTTCATTTTCTTACTTGACGTACGAACAACTAAAACAGCGAAATCAAAGCTTTATATTATTTAAATTCAATACCTTAATTACTTCATCTCCCAAAATAATAAGCATTGTAATAGCCTGTAATGGTTATAAGTATTTTCCATGCTTAAATTTGTGTTACCGCTTTCTAGGAAGAAGTCATTCACTAATTTAAGGTAAAACTATGAAATCACTGTTAGAAAAAAATCACCCATCACTATATGAAAAACTGGAAAATGAACAATGTAACGAAAAAAAGCAGGAGGCTTACTACGAGTTTGTGCAATCTTCAAACAAGATAGAAAAAGCTGATTTTTTTACATTACTACCAGATAAAAGAGCCGCGCTCCTCGACAGTACTGGAAAGAGTATTGAGAAAGAGCTGAAAAGTTTAGTCGACGGCTTAAGTGATATTGCTGATATGGTAGACAAGAAAAAAAGCCACAGCGAGATAGCAGATAAAATGATGGATGTAGGTGTTGCGGCATTTGGCGTATTAGCCACTGAAGCATTTGAAAACACATTGAAAGATCACGACAAGATAACGACAGAAGTGATCAAAAGTGCAATTGAAATCGCACTCGATGTGGCTGAAAACCTCGGTGAAATCGGGGAAATTATTGCTGCAATTATTTTAGTCATCATTCCGATAATTTATTTTATGCTGAAACCCGCATTTACAACTGTACTTATCATCAATGATTCAGATGAAAATTATAAGTTCGGAAAACACTTCAATACACATGGCAAAACGACGTCTTACACAACTTCCATAACATCAACATTTGAAAAAGATGGGCAAACCTTCTCCAATGCGGGTTTTTTCACATCTTCTAAAAAAGATGGAGCACTCTACGGCACACAATCAGGGTTTACGCTACTAACCGGTCAGGAAACGCTCGCATTTGGTGCTGAATGTCCTTTAAATGGCAGCAATAATTGTTATTGTGAGTTCGATAAATCTGCAGAGCAAATCTCAAAACTGACAGAGAAAAAGAAAGATCTGTACCATGAAGTAAGCAAAGGAGGCTTAGGCTTAAATATTCGTGGCAACTCTAAATCTGGTGGCTTAGCTTGGTTTATTGGCCGAATTTATAACACGTAGAGTAAATCATAAGTTATTTTGTAGGTGCCCCATGCTTAGTCTGATTTTGGGGCACAAATAAATATACGTTTAAATAAAATCTGCCGTTTTAATTATAACTCCATTAATCGTGACACAGAGTTGGTATATGTTTCTATTCTCTAATTATTTATGCCGTACAGTTCGCTGTCTTCATATTAATCTATTGAATTAGCAAAGATAAAAAAAGCCCACATAGATGTGGGCCTTTACTCTTATATGTCGTTAAAAGTAACTTAAGATTTTACACCTAAATTATTTTCCTAGCTCTTTAGGCATCGCAGGTGCAACAGTGTGCCTAACTGGTTTAAAGGTTTTCAACTGCTCTAACACTTCGCTAATAGCACGATCAAGTTGTGGATCTTTGCCCTGATTTACCAGTACAGGATCTTGCTCAACGTCAATATCAGGTTTAACCCCTTCATTTTCAACACGCCATTCATGATCTGGTGTAAAGAACCTAAAGTGAGGCACATTCATTCTGCCACCATCAACAAAGTTACGATTTGCCGAAACACCAATTAATCCACCCCATGTCGTTTTACCGATCAGAGTGCCTAACCCCATACGGCTAAAGCTGTAAGGTAAAAAATCACCGCCCGAACCTGCATCTTGGTCGATAAGCATCACTTTAGGGCCATACACTGCACCTGCTGGCGTGCTCAAAATCATATCGCCTGAACGATATTTCCAACCCGCTAAATATTGACGAGACAGAACATCCGTAATGTAGTTTGCTGCTTGACCACCACCATTACTACGTTCATCAATGATCATGCTTGGTTTATCTGTTTGTGGGTAGAACATACGGTTAAAGTTGGTATACCCTGCCGTCGTTGTGTTAGGTAAATAAACGTAGCCAGCTTTACCATCGGTTTGCTGCCAAACGTATTTACGATTGTCTTCAACCCAGTTCCAGTGGCGTAGCATACGCTCATTACTGATAGTCTCGACCACAACTACTTTGGCATCTTCTTGCTTGCCCGTCTTACTTACTTCTAGGCGAACTTGGGTATTCGCTTTACCAGTAAACAAGCGATAAATATTATCTGCGCCAGTTAATGGCTCGCCATCAACGCTATGGATCACATCTCCTTCGGCCACTTCAATGCCCGGCATTGCTAGCGGCGCTTTAAGGTGCGGGTTCCAGTTTTCACCGGTGTAAATTTTGCCAACGGTATACTGGTTGTTTTTAACAACAAAGTCGGCACCTAATAAACCAACAGCAACACGTTGCTCACGATGACCATCACCACCATAAACAACATTGTGGCCGACTTCCATTTCAGAAATCATTTCACGCATCAGATAGTTTAAGTCTTCACGTCGACCAACATGCTCAACCAATGGCTGATACTTCTCATACACCTTTTGCCAATCTAAACCATGGAAATTAGCATCATAAAAATAGTCACGTTGATTGCGCCAGCCTTCAGTGAAGATCTGTGCCCATTCTTGACGAGGCTCAATAAGCGCTTTCACACCACCGGTGTTAATCGCTTTCGCTTTGACCGTTGCCCCCACTTTACCAACGCTGAGTTTATTGCCTTGGCTCAACATCAATAAATGCTTACCATCATGAGAAGTTCGAACGTTGAATACGCCACTTTTTACTTCTTCGACTTTACGCTTTTTAGTATTAAATCGTTTTAAACTTGCATCTCGCAGTGCACGACCTGAAGTTTCGATACTGCTGCCAGGCTGTTCATTCTCAACAAAGTATAAATTCTTGTCATCACCCACAGTTAACGACGAATAGAAACGTTGTGGCACAGGCAGCGCGACAATACGTGTTTCAATGCCTTGGGCATCTATTGCCGGTTTGACTTCTTGCTTATCTGACTTCTTATCGCTTTTTGCTTCTTTACTGTCATCTTTAGCGGCTGATTTATCGTCTGTGCTTTTTTCTTCAACAGCATCTTCATCAGCTAGTTTAGGCAGTAGCGGTGATTTACCATCGGCTTTCAATACCGCTGCGTACAAACCATAACGCTGCGGGTTTTCTTGCGTACTCATATCAAGGAAGAACGCGCTTTGACCATGATTAGTCGATGATGCAAAGTACAATAGTTCTCCATCAGGACTAAACGCAGGAGATGTACTATGGCTCATGCTGTCAGTGATTTTTACATGCTCTCCTGATGCAATCTCATAGACATATAAATCTCTGAAATAATTATCATTGGTTTTGGTATAGGCAAGCAGCTTTCCATCTTTTGAAACCGCGGTATTAAAGCCGTTCATATTGATATTTTGCATGACTTTGGTTTTGTTACCTGAGTCCAACTCCAGTAACCACAGATTCATTTTAGAATCGGTATACACAAGTTGTTTGCCGTCACCGGTGAAATGCAAAAGTCTTGCGTCTGCCACACTTTCGTTTGCAGCAAAGCGTTTTTGTTCTTTACCAAATTGGTCAGCAATCACAATCTGGTAAAGGCCATTTTCATCTGTAATATAAGCCAGTTCATCACCTTTTGGTGACCATAAACCATCGCGGTCATTAGCACCGCTCGACTTAGTTAAATTCTTTGTTGCGCCATCTTTGATAGGCACACTAAAAATCTCGCCACGCGCACTTAACAGAACACGTTTACCCGTCGTTGAAAGCTCCGCATTCGTCAATGAAGGCATGGCGCTTTTCCATGATGCACGTAATTGCGGTAAATCAGGATTTAGAGAGATATCTAATTTTTTACTGCGTTTCTTTTTACTATCAAAAATATAAAGCTCACCACCCATGCTATAAACAATTTCTCGTCCATAGGCATCGGCACTCGTAATATCCCAGTTTTTGTTTTTACTGACTTGTTTTATTTTGCCATCGTCGTAGCTATATAGGCGCTTATGCTTGCTTCGATCTGATAAGAAATACACTTTGTCACCCACCCACATAGGATGCGTGTCGCTGGCATTTACATGAGGGATCTCTTTATAGCTGTTTTCTTTTAAATCGTAGATCCAAACTGGAGGGGTTGTTCCGCCGCGGTGGTTTCTCCAACCACTACTTCCTGCATGCGCAGGGTGATGAGGGTTATAAGCTAAGTAACGGTTATTGCTAGACAAGTCACCATTTGCGACTGACGCCTCCATCACCTTCTGTGGTAAACCGCCCTTAACGCTCACTTTATAAAGCTGGCCAGTACGACCATTAGCTGTTTCACGATATGAAGTAAACAAGACGCTGTCGCCATCATCAGCCCAACCAATCACAGTATCTCTACTACTATGGAAAGTGAGGCGCTTAGGCTGACCACCGTCAATCGATATGATGTAAACATCGCTATTGCCATCATAACCGCCTGTGTAAGCCACCCATTTACCGTTAGGAGATAAATGCGGGTCACGCTCGTCAGCAGCATGAGATGTTAAACGAACAACCTCTTCACCTTTTTTATTAGTACGATAAATATCACCAGCGTAGACAAACGCAATGTGATTTTTACTGATGGTTGGCGACAGAAGCAGTTTTGTATTATCGGATGCATTCGCTGAGGCTGCACTAAAAAGTCCTGCTAAAGCGAGTGTTATTGTTTTTTTATTCATTCCATTTTTCCATATTTTCCGCGTTATAACATAACGAAAGGTTTGTACCTTTTTTATCATAGGGGAAGAAGCTCAATACTAAAACCTAAGAGATCTATCAAACTCTAAGTTAACTCGCCCTTCTCCCTTGAAAAACTTTTAGACAATAAGATTTATCGCTAATAAAACTTAAAGTCACGAAAATTTATGTAAGCGGATATAACAACATGTTGTTTTTATAAGACTTTAGTGGGATGTTTGGTTGGGTGGCTATGTTTTTGCGGTGGTGAATTCAGGCCGCAGGAGTTTATTGAAAACGTAAATGTCTTTAAGTAGACAAATCACTTATTCGTTCTTTTAGTAAAACGAAAAAGAGGTTGTCTTTGAGCAGTCACGGCAAAATTTAAACCTAAAAAGCCAGTCCATTTCCTACATTAAAAAGCAATGAAAACACTTATTGATGTGCAACTAAAACGGGCGCTTTATAGATCCCATCTAAATAAAATTTTATTGATTGTTATCCTTCTTGTTAGACTTAACTAAATTAAAAGAACTTATTTAGGGCATAACATGAACGTAGTTGAAGTTAAGCACCCACTGATTTCTCACAAGATGGGACTGTTACGAACACACGATATTAGCGTTAAAGCATTTCGTGAATTGGTATCTGAAATTGGCAGTTTATTAACCTTTGAAGCAACAAGAGACCTACCGCTAGAAGATACCACCACCGCCTCTTGGCAAGGTGATATCACTACGCAACAACTAGCTGGTAAGAAGCTAACCTTGGTCCCTATTTTAAGAGCCGGATTAGGTTTAAATGAAGGTGTTCTATCAATTATTCCGTGTGCCAGAGTCTCTGTGGTTGGCCTTTATCGAAATGAAGAAACCCTAGAGCCTGTACCCTACTTTGAAAAGCTCACTTCTGATTTAGATAAACGTGTTGCTCTAGTCGTTGACCCAATGCTAGCAACGGGTGGCTCTATGGTAGCGACCATCGATTTATTAAAAAAGCAAGGCGTAAAAGACATTAAAGCCATGGTACTAGTGGCGGCTCCAGAGGGTATTCAAGCGCTGGAAGAGGCTCACCCAGATGTCACACTGTATACAGCCAGTGTTGATGAAAAGCTCAATGAGCAAGGCTATATATTGCCGGGTCTTGGTGATGCGGGTGATAAGATATTTGGGACTAAGAAGTAAAGGTCTGTTAAAAAGAGGCAGCGAAATAAACAGCTTTAATCTGTAGTAGTGGCTTTATGCCGCTACTGTTTTATATGAAGGATTATCCAATTTAGTCATTTTGAACTTATTTCAGAATCTATATGTCTTCATGACTGCTTTCGGCTCTCTGAGTGCTATTAATGCACAGCGCATGACCTATTCCTGTTTCACAAACAAGTTGTACCTACGGGGCAAAGATAAACATCATAGGTTAGATCATTTGAGGCACCACACCCTGTATTCACTTCAAAACTAATGTTTTTAGTCACAAATGGATAGTATCCCTCTGCAAACGCCACAATGCTCACATCAAATGCTAGGTTGTTATGTTCTAAAATTGCATGGTACGCACCCGTTTTTGTATCCTCATTACGATCATCTGACGAAATAAACACTGGTTCCACGGTGCTCTCTTCATTTTCACTTTCCATCACTACACGAACAGATGCGTTTTCAATCAGTACATCACTGTTCAATGACTCTCTAATAAATACATTTATATGAGGTGAGCCAAACCCTGTACAAGTATTTTTTCCGCCTTCAACAGGTGGAGTTTCAATTTCATTTCCTGCGTGGGCATCACTACCACAGCCACTAACATGTAATGCACTCAATAATACTAAGCCGATAGCTTTTAGATTCATCTCAACATCCTATTTAAGAAATTAATATAATTTACTAAAAACCATCATACCCAGTATAGGTACGCAGATAAACCACTGTTTACATTAAATAACTTTTAAGATCTTTGAATTACACTCTAAATTGCGGTAGAAGATTCAGCTACATCTTCTACCGCAAGCTGCTCACTCGCTTTTGGAGGCTCAAAATATTGAGTCACTTGATGAAATACCTCAGGCGTATCGAAATGTGCTCGCTTGGGCTGTGCCAATCTGCGTTTAGCAATCCGAGATAAACATACTTCGTCACTAACCTGTAAATAAAAAAGCGTATGTTCGCACTGAATCTCATTTGCCAGTGAGACTAACCAAGCCCGTTGTTTTACTGTATTTGCAGGGAAATCCATCACAACACTAAGACCAAGGCTAAGTAATTGCTGAACATGTTGTTTTACAAATGGTTTAATTAGATTCGAGTAGTGTATATAGTCATTAAACTTCGTGATTTGATGAGGGTAATGTGCTGCCAACCAGGCATCTTCACTCAATAAAACCGCCTGCCTCTGCTTAGCAATAACTTGCGAATAAGTTGATTTACCCGCCCCCATCTTCCCACAAAATAAAAATAACTGAGCCTTACTGTTCATTCCTTTCCCTCGTCACTAATTGAACATGCACAAAGCGTCTTTGCTGCTTTGTCATGCGTATCTGAGTTGCACTTTGCCTATGAGTTTTTACCGCCGACTTTAATGTATACCGTTATGAACTCACTTAACACCTAACTGCCACTTGTTTAGCATCTAAATGAACAATGAGGTCAGTATTGATTCTGTAGATAGTTTAATTAACCAAGTTGCTTTCTAATTTTTGGCATTATCCGCCTACTGACGGGCACGGTGTCACCCGAGCTCAGTATCAGATTTCCACCGCCTGATGGCAGCTTTTCAAGAGACTGAATCAACTGCTTATTTACAATATATGAGCGGTGTATACGCAAAAACGTTGCCGGCAATTTTTCTTCCATGAGGGTCAGGGTCTCGTTGTGCAACACATTACGTCTATCCAATAGACTGATCTCGACATAATCTCTTGCCCCCTTCACAAAACAAATATTCTCACATGATATCCATTCGCTTTTGTCTGCAAGATTTAGCTTTATTTTGGATGGCGTCTGCTGCTCACTATATTCATCTAGTGCTTGTTGCAGCTGAGCAGCTCTTTGCTGCGCAAGCTGCTTTTGAGACTGCTCGTGTTTATATGCAATGGCATGCTGAACAAAAAAGAATAACAAAAGCGCTGCAACAAAATAATAAAAATAAAGATCGAGAAATTGATTAGGATTTACTGCAATTATGATAAAAAATATAAAAAGTGCACTAGCATGTTTTCTCGCATTTTCCTGCCTATTGAATGCTTGAAAAGCGGTAATTAAAAAGCTGACACCAGCAGGCACTTGTATGGCGAACACGGTTTTATTTTCTATCGTATTTCCCAAATAAATACATACCAGCGTAAATAACATTGAGAGCAAGAAGCAAGCCTTGCGATGATTTTGCACAAACCCATCTATGATATACAACAGCAAACTTAGCCCGCTTAACGTCCCCAGCAGTAAGATAACCATCAACCGAACTTCATGATAAGGGTATTCGTATGCAACTAATCCTCTTGATACCTCAGTCAGCAATTGCAGTACTACTAACAAAGAGAGTATAGGCAGCCAAAAAGTGCCTCGTCTTGGACTCAAGTCTTGCCATACCAACACGCTTAAGAAAATCAAACCGATGATCAAAACACCTAACGGCACCAATGTAGGTAGATAGTGGTGCAATACGATATCTTGAGGTGAATCATAGTATGTAACTATCGCAAGCGGGATTGAACGACTGATATCAAACGCTTTATGATGAGATGACAGTTTAATCACTAGCTCATTTTGATGCTCTTTAAGTAGCCCCTTAGGTATATAGGTTACAAAGTCCATCACACCAGGCTGCTCTTCTTCAGCTTGGAGAGACGGGTAACCATTTCGGCCAATTAATTCGCCATTAAAGTAAAATTCAGCCGCTGCTTGAGCAGAAAAAAACAGCCCTACGGGTTTATCAATGTGCTCGGGGTCGCCTAAGTTAAACGTAGTGCCTATCCAAGTTAATTTATTGCCCGTCTTTACCTCGCTCAAAGGCATCGCTTTGCAGTTTTGTAAGAAGAAGGACTTTGAAGAAATCTTTTCATTTTCATCATAACAAACCCTAACCTCTTGAATAAAATACTTATTAAATTCATCCGCGGCGAGTTGCGTAGAGAATATCATGGTAAAAATAGCCAAAAAGCAACCGCATATGTGATTAATATTTATCACAGTCTGATTCATGAAGGGCCGAACACTCATCCTTATAATTTTTACTACCTTTTGCAGAAGAAACGCCACCGCTTGCATATAAGTGCTAGAAAAGTAAGAAGTAATTGGTAATGTCCTTATCAATTAATATATCGCTTTAAAGGGCTCATTTTTTATGAACTATATCAAAAAATCTGTTTATACAGGAATCGTCTTATCTCAGTTAGTGTTTGCCCCACTCTGTCTAAGTGCGCAGTTAACCCCAAAACAAATAGATGCACTTGTTGAAAAAGCATCAGGCGAGCTTAATGTACCAGGGGTAGCATTGGCAGTTGTGAAAAGTGGTGAAGTGGTCCATGCAAAAGGTTATGGCGTTCAATCTATTGAAAGCAACACACCAGTAAACACCGATACCCTATTTCAGGTCGCCTCAATTTCAAAATCATTTGTCACTGCAGCATTGGCAAAACTCGTAGATGAAAATAAACTCAGCTGGGACGACAAGGTCATTGACTACCTCCCACATTTTCAAATGTATGATCCTTGGGTAACAAGAGAGTTTACTATTCGCGACTTGTTAACTCATCGCTCTGGTTTGCCACAAGGTGCTGGAGATTTATTACAATGGCCTGATGCAGCAGCACATGCAACGCCGGATGAAATCATCTCGGCACTCAAATATTTAAAACCAACCAGTTCATTTCGTTCTGACTATTCCTATGTCAATTTAATGTATATTGTCGCCGAAGAGGTTATACGCGAAATAACCAAGATGCCTTGGGACCAATATGTCGAAAAAGCATTAATTGCCCCGCTGCAAATGACCCAATGTGTAGCAAACCCAGCTCGAATTAAAATACCAAGTAAGCGTGCTATACCACATATGGAAGTTAACGGCGAGCTCAAGGCCACTTTTTTCAAAGATGATAACCAAATTAATTGTGACATAGCGGGTATGGCAAAGTGGGCACAGCTCTTTCTTAGCAAAGGTAAACTACCAGATGGACAAAACTTGCTCTCTGAAAAGCAACATGCAGAAATGTGGAAACCCGTTACTTTAAAAAAAGTCTCTTATGTTGATAAAAAATACGCACAAGCACATTTTCAAGCATATGGATTAGGCTGGAATTTGATGGATTTTCATGGCCACTTGCATGTCTCTCATGGTGGTGCGGTACAAGGCATGACCTCGCATATCGCATTTTTACCTGAAAAAGATGTAGCGGTTATAGCGCTGACAAATCAATGGTCACGAGCAGCCCAAGGTCTCACCGCGACTATTCTAGAGCACTACATTGAATCAGAACCTACAAATTACATTGATGTATACATTGAAGGTAGAAAACGATATGAAGCCTACATAAAACAACAAAAGAAAACAGAAAAGCCTTTGCAACCGGGCACAACCAAACCACCTATGAAGCTTACTCAATATGCCGGCACTTACAAGGATAACTGGTATGGCACAGTGGATGTCACAGCTACAGGCTCAGAGCTTAACATTAAGTTTTCTCGTGGTAACGCGTTAACTGGTGAGCTTAAACACCTAAAAGGCAACAGATTTGTTGCAAAATGGTACGACCGAACATTGAATGCAGATGCGTTTGTTAACTTTGACGTCGACTTCGACGGTAAGGTGAGTGGATTCAAAATGAAAGCGATAAGTGCAAGCACTGACTTTTCTTATAACTTTCATGACTTAGACCTAAAAAGGGTGAGCGAGTAGAAGTAAAGTTAGATATTAATTACTAAGGACAGCCCCCTGAAATTCAACTAATTAGGTAAGTTTAAAGTGGAAGTCATTGCAACTTACCCACAAACACAAATGAAGTCAGAGTCCGAAATCAGCGACTCTGACCCTTTTATGAAAATCAACGACCCTGACCCCTTTGATTCTAGGCGGCGACCGTAACCACCGACCCTTCACGTATTCCTAACAAAAGCAGATTAATAAAGATTACTGAGCAACGTGTAGCGACATGATATTTAGATCCTGCTTGTAAAAACCCTCAAAATGACGAGAAGCCGCTGTGGAATATTTCAATAATAATTATAACCACATGATTTTAATGATAATAAAATTAAAATTAATTCATGATAACTTCATAAGCGACTCACCGAGCAGAGATAGTTAATCTTGTCGTCAACAGCAGAGGAGACAGCATTCGAGCGAGCTCCTCTAAACAGATAGATAAAATAATAAAGTTGATATAAGGATTTTCTTATGCTTTTAAACAAAGTAGCAATGGCAGTAATTATGGCTGCAACATTAAATGGCTGTAGTCAGTTTCAATCGTCTGAAAACATAAAATATGCAGGTGCAGAATTTGTTGAACAAAAACAGGTTGAGCGCGGTGATATTGGTATCGCATATGAAAAGTTTGAATTGGATAATGGCCTAACAGTTATTCTACATGAAGACCATTCTGACCCATTAGTGCATGTGGATGTGACTTATCATGTTGGCTCTGCACGAGAAGAGCTGGGTAAGTCAGGGTTTGCTCATTTATTTGAGCACATGATGTTTCAAGGCTCAAAACATGTGGCAGATGAAGAACATTTCAAAATAGTGACTGAAGCGGGTGGAAAGCTAAATGCCACAACGAATTTAGATAGAACTAACTACTTCCAAACCGTCCCAGTAAATCAATTAGAGAAGATGCTGTGGTTAGAGTCAGACCGTATGGGCTTTTTTGCTCAAGGTATTACCCAAGAAAAGTTTGAAGTTCAACGTGCTGCGGTAAAAAATGAACGTATGATGCGTTATGACAATGTGCCTTATGGGCAAGGTACCGAAAAGTCGCATCAAGCACTGTATGGCTATGGACACCCTTACTCTTGGATGCCAATTGGATATATGTCGGATCTAAATAGAGCTGATGCCAACGATTTAAAAGCCTTCTTTAAACGTTGGTATGGCCCAAATAACGCGACACTAACGATTGGTGGAGCAATTAGTCGCGATGACGTGTTGCCATTGGTACAAAAATATTTTGGTTCAATACCTAGAGGCGAGGCCGTGACCAGCGCTGCAAAACAGCCAGGTACATTAAGTGAAACCCGTTTTGTATCATACGAAGATAATGTATCACTACCACTGATCAGAAAAACCTATCCGACGGCCTATATGGGGCACCAAGACGAAGCCGCATTAGATGCGCTAGGTTATTTTATTGGCCAAGGTGAAAGTTCAATGCTGCATCGAAAATTAGTTGATACTCAGCAAGCTGTCGTTGCAAGCTCTACGCATAAGTGTTTTGAATTATCTTGTCAGATGATTATTGTCGCACTGCCACACCCTGTAAGTGGTAAAACGTTAACGGCGCTAAACCAAGATATTGAAACCTTAGTGAGTGACTACATTGAAAATGACCTGACTCAAAATGACATTGAGCTATTTATTACCAAACGAGAAGCAGAAATTGTTAGAGCGCTGCAAAGTGTTCAAGGTAAAGTGTCAATGCTTGCCGAGTTTGAGACTTTCCATAATAGTCCTGACTACTTGAGTCAGCAGCTAGCGAGTATTAGAGCGCTAAAAGTAGATGATATTAAGCGTGTATATGCTCAATATGTTGCTAACAAACCGCATACTGTGCTCAGCATTGTACCTAAAGGCAAGCCGGAGACAGTGGCGAAACCGGACAATTATACACCAACATTTTTCGAACCAGCAGGCACTGAAACGGCTAAAGCTGAGGTAGAGTTACCGGTTATCGTAGATACTTTTGACCGCAGTATCAAGCCTACCTCTGGTGCTGCAAAAACGCTTAAATTACCAAAGCTTTGGAAAACAAAAACTTTGAATGGTATTGAAGTGTTAGGTACAGAAGATGCTGAAACGCCTACTACAACCTTACTATTACAAATTCCAGCCGGTCGCTTATATGACCCAGAGCAATTACCAGGTCTTGCATTATTAACGGTGGAAATGCTAACTGAAGCCACAACCCAACATACAAAATCAGAGCTCGCTCAGCAGTTAGCTAAACTTGGTGCGGAAATATCATTTGATGCTAAGCCTGAGCACATTGAAATTGAAGTGTCGACTTTAACGAAGAATCTAACGCAAACATTAGCGGTGTTGGCAGAGAAGTTATTGCAGCCTAAATTTGCTGAATCAGATTTTGAACGGGTGAAAGGCCTTGTCATGGAGTACAGTAAAGCAGAGCGAGATAGTGCTGACTTTTTAGCGGATAGCGCATTAAATGAAGTGATGTATGCAAAAGGAAACTACAGTAAACCTTGGTTACCTACTGTTGACGAGCTTGCAAAACTAGAGCTTACCGATATTAAATCTTATTATGCCAAACAAGTTCGCCCGCAAGGCAGTAAATTGTCGGTAGTGTCTGATATGGCGCAGCCTAAACTGATTGCCGCATTGGAAGGAGTATTATCTAAGTGGCAGGGTAAAGGTGAGCTTACCATGGCTAAACCAACACCTGCGCAGTTAGACAGCAACACGATTTACCTTGTGCACAAAGAAAAAGCACCACAGGCGCAGATTAGGGTAGCAACGCATACTGTGGCTGCAGACTTAACCGGTGAGCATTTTAAAAATCAGATTATGAACTTTGCGTTCTCAAATAGTTTTAACAGCCGTATGACGCAAAACTTGCGAGAAGATAAAGGCTTCACCTATGGTATTCGTGGCATTTTCTCTGGAAATCGAGACACTGGACACTATGTGATTTCTTCAGGCATTAATGCTGAAAATGTGGCAGATGCACTAAACGAAATTCAACATGAATTAAACTTGGTTAATACATCGGGACTTACAGACAAAGAAGTGGAGTTCACAAAAAATGCCATTGCCCAAAGAGATGCACTGAAATATGAAACACCAGCTGCGAAGTTAAGCTTCTTTGCGATGATGCACGCACATAATGTTGATTCAAGTATTGTAGAAACACAGGCTAACATTATCGAAAAGGTGACTAAAAAAGAACTAAACCAATTGGCTGCTAAGCACCTTGTACCAACAAATATGACTTACATTGTAGTGGGTGACGCGCCTTCATTGACAACGCAACTAGAAGCTAAAGGCTTTAAAGTTAAAACATTAACCATCCAATAAGTTAAACAAATTGATCCCAACCGTGGCGAGCACTCTGTGCTCGCCATTTTTTTTTTACTCGACTTTTGACAAATAAGCGCATACCGAAGTTGGATTTTTACTTGGTACTGGGAAGACGGAAAACACGTGGTAACTGAGTACCAATACGATGTAATCTATTATTTGTGCTGACATGTCCTAGCGTTGATATAACTTAATTTCATTATGGTATCGAGTGATGTAAGAAATCAGCAGTTTGTCACCATGTGCATCTAAATAGTAGATGCCAGAGTCGGCATTGACTACGGACTTGATATCCCAAACGGTTTCAAGGGTGTTATCGCCATTAAGCTTAAATACAGACTGTCGATTATAAAGGTATATATCACCGTTAGCTGCCGTTATCATGGGTCTAACCTTTTCACCGTTCAAACTATGGTGCAGGGCTTCTCCCGATATTAACGGGGTGACTTCGGTGGTTACAACGTTTAATAGTGCAATGTCTCGATTGCTAGATAGAGTGACAAGCTGGGTATCGTCATACCAGTCAATACCGACAATATTGCTAGCAGGAAGAGTTTTGCTTTGTTGATCTCTGATAGAGATCACTTCAATTATTTTATCATCCGTTATTTCATGGGCGCGCAACTGTGCCACTCGATTATTGTATAGGCGGGTGTCACCATTCTTTTCGTTATCTGGCATCGTGTATAGTATATCGAGTGAGCCTAAAGCTCTTACTTGAGCGACTTTATTCACAGTCTGCTTAACCAATATTTGCCGCTCGGTAGGATCGGAGTCTGTGATGGAATATCCAGCACTCAGCTGTGTGATAGGACTATATCTATGATGTTGGTCGATTCGAATTACACTATATGACTCGGTGTCCTTAAAGAGCGAATCCGTGTAGGCAAACTCCCCCTCTCCAAGATAGGCCATAATCACTTCGTAGATCTTGGGTTTAGCAAAAGCTGTTGACTCGCCCGTTTTTAAATCAATGACATAACTGTCATGATCATAGCCATAAGTCGTCATGAGTAGCTGACTCTTTGACATAGGCAAAACGTATGATGTTGGTTCTACTGCTACTTTCACAGGTGGTAGCTCTGTTAAAGTTTGCATTGAATAACGCTTTATTTCGCTGCGGTCATGGTCAAACCACAACACCGTTTTTTGCTTAGGATCCCAATTTGCAGCCCACAGCAAATGTGGATATTCAGCTAATTTCAAGGTTTTATGGCCATTTAGAGTGGTGACTAATAGCTCAACCTTATCACCAATGTTACGCGTAAAAATTAACTGTTGTGTATCGGGGATGATTGCAAGCAGGCGATCACCAAAACCATGATTGCTGGGTGTCGTGATCCGAGTTTCTTGCTGTGTATTAAGGTCGTAACGATAAATGGCTCCGAGGTTGGGTATCCCTAAATACCCCCATCGGCTATACACAATTTGTGCTTGGCCAAAATCAAATATTGCGCTGATAGAACCGCCAGAGCAAGGGAATAAAACTTGATCGCGGTCACTGGTGTTAAGAGATAGGCGATGTTTGCGATATTCGCACACCGATTGCTCTGAATCTTGCTTAGCTTGGTGTAGATAGTAAATCCAATTACTGTCGGCAGACCACCCTAAAATAGAGCTGTTTGTCGGTATGCTTAGTGCCTTCTCATGTTGGGTGGTGAGATCCATTAATCTTATCTCTCCTAGTACATTCGCTTCATTGGTCGCGGATTTAAAGCTATAAGCAAGGAAGCGCTGATCTGGAGAGTTGTATAATTTGCCGTGATGGCCTCGATACCACGAGAGAATTTGATTGCTAAATGTTGTAGCTTGTGGTAGCTGATGGTTATGCTCAGTAGTTTTACGGGGTATCACTACATATAGAGTGATGGCAATAACTGCCAAGAAAAAACCGGTAAACGCAATAACATAATATTTATAAGGCTTTGATACTTTGCTTTTTTTGCAAATGGGAGTCTCTGCTTCAGCTGACAGCTCCGTTGCATCTTCTAGCGGTACAGTAAAGCTATAGCCTTTTCGGTAGTGTGTTTTAATCACTGGTTTGGGTTGCAGATCAGAAGCCAGCTGCTTTCTTAGCTCAAATATGACACGGTTAATTGTATTATCATCAACAAAATTAAGTTGCCACACGTTTTGTGCAAGCTCTTGGCGAGTAATGATCCGGTTTTGATTTTGAATAAAATACATCAGTGCTTTAAAAAGTAATGGTTCTAGCTCCTTACTTTCTTGGGCATTACTGATGGTTTGCGTGGCTGTATTCAGTTTCCAGCATCCAATATCAATATAGTTCGGGTGCGTTGTTTCGAGATCCATGAAAATTCCAAATTAGTGACGAGTAATATCAACTTGTTTAGGGTCTGTTGAGCTTTGCTGTTTAATTTTTTTCGTGTTTTTTGGTCGTGACGCTCAGTTTGCCGCCTAGTGTTCTAGGTAAAATTTAAGCAACAATGAACAATGCCAACTCAGGTAAATCCAAAGGGCCGCGCTCGATTAGCACTTCTAATGTGTTGCTCCACATGGAAGTAGAGTAAGGTGACTTTTTAGGAGTTCATAGTCTTATCGACTGACTTACATAGAATGACTACGCTACGCAGACACTGCCTTGTATAAATACCACTCAAACTACTGCAACAACACACTTGATGATAAACAGATCCTAATATCGATATTATCAAAGATTTTAAAAGAATATTCAGCAGTTATTCCTTATATCCTTGAAAATTAACAGCTATGAGCGCTGTTTGTGGTTAAAAAAGGCAGTTATATTGTTGAGACAAGCGCTTTAGTGGTTGGGGTTTAATGTAGATATAATGGGATCAGGTCGAACCCTTTGACTATAAATACTACAGATGCAAAACCTGAATCTGTAGTTTGATATAAATGCAATCAAAGCCAAAAATCAACGACTCTGACCCCTTTGATTGTAAGTAAATTGAAAAGCCGTATTGATGTTGATCCGAATCTAAATGACCAATTAAAACTATTAACTAAAATCCTGACCAATTACTTTAATTATTTTAATTATTTAATTTTTTAATTTTCGACCGCTATTTCTTGCGTCTTGGGTGGTGACTATACATGTCCTAAAAATTTTTATTAAATAATAGTTTTGAAGATAAAAAACATAATTTACTCCGATTGGTGCTTTATGAAACTAGGTATCATTTCTCCGAAATAATCGAACCAGAACATGATTTAGCCAAATAACAAAAGGAGAGATCAAATCATGCCATATAACCCTAAAAATTATACTCATTTTCAAATGATCGCTTATGAAACACCTACTTTGCATCCTGCGCCTGCAGGTGGAAATGCGCCAGCCATTGGTGATGTTCCAGTTGAAGACCCAGGCAATGCGGATGCCTACACTCGCCTTTTACGATTAGCATGGGTAGTTGAACAAGCCTATCAACAGGTATTTGCAGCTGGTGACAATGCCAATACGCTAAAAGTATTCATGGTACCAGAATTCTATTTTCGTCCAGATGATGGCCCGAGTAATAGTTACGACATGGTTACCGGTGGTGCCATCGTTAAAGCTTTGTCATCGATGTTTGCTAATGATAAATTTGAGCACTGGTTATTTGTTGTCGGATCGATTTTTTATTATGTAGATGCCGGGACGCGAATCCATTGGAATGACGCCTACATTGTTAAAGGCGGCTACACGGGGATTGATCTACCGACCAAGTTGGTCACTAAAAGAAAAATATCCTCCATTGATGGTGCTAATCCCATTTCGAGTCCCGCCAACCATTTTAAGTTAAGCGATTATCTCGGTACTTGGGCTACCCGACAAAAGAATCTTGGCTATATTGATAATCTGTTGTACGGCATCGAAATTTGTCTCGATCATGGTCTAACCTATGAAGGGGGTAAGAAGGGTTTTTTGAGGGATACAGCTAAGGAATATAGTGTCTACCATGGTACCCCTTACCCCGTAAAACTGCACTTTCTAACCGCGTGTGGGATGCCGTTGAAACCATGCGCTGTAGCAGCGAAAGTCGGTGGTTATGTACTGAGGGTTGACGGTCACTACTGTTGCCAGCCTGGTATATGGAATGTACCTTTTTCTCAATGTGCTAAGGTTACAGCCCAAGATCTTGAGGGTGGGGTAACTTTGGATGCAAATCTGGCAGAAGCATGGCATTTCGATATCCCTCTCTTGCAAAGAGCACCAGTTGTAGCTAACCCTGTTGAAGTGGCGGCCGTTACTCAGCGGGTTGTTGCTTATCAGGTCGCTGAACTTTAAAAGTACGAATAAACCTAATAAAGGTGTCAGGTCAGTTGCTTTACAATGCTTTTAATAGATGGGGTAATCCCCCCATTTTTAATTGAGCTTAAAAATAGAGGGTTGTTGTTTAATTAAATCTAACTTTTGTATGGGAGTACTTTCACCTTAGTGATCCCCACAAAAAATACAATTAAATCAATCATCATCGAGTTTCAGTGTTTTCCAGTTCAATTCCTCCAGCCGTCCTTTGAGCCATTTTAACGCCGCTTTCATCTCAGTGAGAAGGTTTTAACAGGACAGCCACTTTAACTTTTGAAAACAGAAAGCCAACAACAAAGTCTGTATGCAGGCTAACCTATTCAAATGTCTAAACCTAAACCCAAAAAGGTAAGTAAATGATTAAAAACCACAGGGGGTAACGTAAAAGTATAATTAAGCAACGTGGCTATCGATAAACAACCAAGTAAGTACAAAGAAGAGTATGAGATATTTAGGCAAAAAGCCTTTGGCATTGAGTTAAATTGCTGCGCCGCTGTAATTGTACGTGGTCACAATAGCTTTGCAGTGACTGTTCACGCCCTACTGCCCCTCTAAAAGACTTGGTAAATTGCGTGGTAAGTTTTAGCCAGTTTTCAGGGCAAATATTTAACCTAGCTAAAATAGGCTGAGAGGAGTCGATTGAACCTCTTTTATCTACACGTATGCACTGCCCTGTTTGCTCTACCAGCTGTAGATAATTCTTAAATTCAAAAGGCAGACCTTTAGGCATATGTTTTCTGGGACTACCAGAGAAGCGAAGTAAACTCTTGGGCTGCTTTCCCTCTTTTGCTGATTCAATACGTTTTTTAATGCTCGTATGCTCTGAGGTTTCTGGCGTTTTCGCCATCTTAGCGCGAATAGGATTTAAATCTACATAAGCCATACACGCAGCTAAGGCGGCTTCATCTAATAGCGCTTGTGATTTAAAGCGGCCTTCCCAAAATCGGCCTGTGCAGCTGTCTTCTTTATTGGCTTTTCGGGCGATATGCTCATTTAAAACCCGCATAAACCAACTGATATCAGACAAGCGCTGCCTAAACTCTTTTATTTCTTTTGCTAAAAAGAACTGCTGACCTTTATCTAACTTTTCACCAGCCAAAAACTTTTGTGTATGGAGCGTGCCTTTAAACAGTTTATGCCATCGGATTAGCACTGCTTTATCGCTGAGTCTGTTTGCTTTTTTATCGTCAGCGTATAGTACAAAGTGGGTGTGGTTACTCATAACTGCATACGCACAAACATCAATACAAAATACTTTAGATATCTGTTGCAGTTTATCTTCTATCCACTGTCTTCGATGCTCGTAAGATTTTCCCGTATGCGCATCTTCACCACACAAATAGGCACGTCGCACACAACGTGAAATGCAGTGGTAGTACTTAGTATCTTGCAAGCTCACTTGCTGCTCTCGTGCCTTTGTCATTGTATGTGCCTACTTGAAAGTCTTGAGTTTAAAAGTAGGCGATGGGTGTTTATTGGTCAATTTTTATGGTGGGTGTCCTATTTAAATTTACTTTTGAACCTAAATACTACAAATGCTCAATGCAAGACCTGACCCTGTTGATTTCTCAATGCTGAGTATCTTTGAACTTTCTGAACTTTCTCTCTAAATAAAGAACAAATGGCAAACTTATTAAAAACTTAACAAATTCTCCCGATAAGAAAAACGAACCAGAAAACCCTACTGCTATTATGACCCCAAATATTTGTACCCATTCAAAAATATCCCTGAACCTCTGCTTATTTGATAAGTCAAATTTCCATATCAAAACACAAAAAATCAAATATAAAAATACGAATACATCTAAAAACATTTTAGTTCCTTTAATTACCTCTCATAAAAAGTAGCGAGCATAGAAATGGATGAATGTGTCACTCACTACTTGTCTTTAGTCTAACTCTTTGTCGCGTTGGCGACTACAACCAAGGGAAGGCTGCCGCCGGTCTCCCCTTGGAACCCCACGGCGCCCTTCATCATACTTATCGTGCAAAATACACGTTGCGAAGCAAGGTTACTTTTGCGCAAGGTGAAATAAGCAATTTTAACTTTAGTCAGAATCATCAAAGTACGTACACGCCATGAAGGTACATCCATGTACAAGCATGGCTTGGCTCGCATTGCCTAAATGGATTTAGGTACTTGGGATTTGTCGGGAACATAAATCCCGCCATGCGAGCGCATTACTCATCAATTTATTCTTTTCAGGGTGTGATAAAAGGGAAAGGGTGTAGCTTGTAAGTTATGGGGTTAAATTAAGCTTTGAGCTGTCTTTGAGCTCATAAGGTCAAATTCTTTGAACCTAAATACTACAAATGCTCAATGCAAGACCTGACCCTGTTGATTGTACAACTCTGACCCCTTTGATTACATGCAACGATGCAAAACCAGAATTCATCTATTATTATTTATAATAAATAGCTACTCTAATTTCCCCATACCAATTAATAACTGCTTTGCACTAGTAGAGCCATTTTTGTATGCTTCCATTAAATAAAAATCCCTTTTTTCCTCATTGTAGAGTGGTGACCTCTCAAAGCCATAATAACCTGAAAGCATATAATAATAATCACCTTCATAACCACTGTAGTCAAAAGTTGTAATCTTTTTTAGTACTTCACGTGCATCAATCTGTCCCTTAGATTCTAGAATAATATCTAATGCTAACCTGCCATATAGTATTGCCGCTTGTGGCCTTCCTCGCTCTAGTCCCCTCTTTAAAAATTTTATTAGTTTTTCCTTATTTTTGTATTTACCTTTTTTGTATAAAACAAACAAATTATGCATAGCAACGGTGTCTCCACCTGCAGAAGCTATTTCAAGGTAATTTATACCTAATTTAAGCTCTTCTAATTCATCACTCTGAGACAAGAAACTACCAAGCAAAAAGTATATATCTCTATACTCTTTTTCCAATAATGGACTAAGGGTGTCTACAGCTTTTTTAAGATCAATTTTAGTTGAGTAAAGACCATAGCCGTAAATTACTCCCAATAAATACTTTGCTTGATCATCTGTGCTTGAGCTCAATTTGTTTAAAACATCTTCTTTTCCTAGTTTTTGATAACTATTTATATCAAATTCAATATCATCAATTGATATTGAGAAAACTTTGAAAGTTATTAAATAAATCAAAACTATAAAATATTTCATTGTAACTACCCTGTTATAAGAGAGAAAACAAATTATACATAGTTTTCATTTACAAACTAATTGGGGCAATTCTTGCTTTGTGCAACACCAAACACGAAACCAATAGGTAACCCCCCCCTTTCTATCACGCCTGAAAATAATTAATTGATGAGTAATGTCAGCGCATGGTTGCGCTGCAAGGCTGACTTAGTCCATGAAAGGGTGACGAGTGACCACAAAAATGTATGGAACATTTTTGAACTGCGATTCAGATCCGGAGGATGAAAGGCAGGAAGCCTGAAATCAAACGAAGTTTCGCAGCGCGAGGAAGTGGAGGCATGGATGCCGACAGGCAGAAGCTTCATGGATGAATTCCTGCACATTATTGAATTGAAATACTTACCGCCCTTTGGTTGCCGTCGCCAACGCGACAAAGAGTTAAATTGAAGGCTGATTTTAAACCTGTCGCGCTAAAGCACGACCTACAGGATTAGAATGCCGCCATAAATGACGATCTACACCCACAAAAAAACCGCCTTAATTGCTTAAGGCGGTTTTCAAAAATCTAAGTCGGGGATTAGCCCGACCTACCATTCATTACTCTGCATATGTCTCAACTGCAGGGCAAGAACAGATAAGGTTACGGTCACCTAGTACATCGTCGATACGCGTAACTGTTGGCCAGAACTTATCTTTAGCAACTGCTTTCACTGGGAATGCAGCGTAGAAACGGTCGTATGCACGATCCCACTCGTTGCCAAGTACGTCAGCTTGCGTGTGCGGTGCAAATACTAGTGGGTTGTTTTCAACAGACCACTCGCCGTTTTCAACTTTGCGTACTTCTTCACGGATTGAAACCATGGCTTCGATGAAGCGGTCAATCTCAACCTTAGACTCAGACTCAGTTGGCTCGATCATTAACGTGCCCGCTACTGGGAACGACATAGTCGGCGCGTGGAAGCCATAGTCCATAAGACGCTTAGCAATGTCCATCTCTGTGATGCCAGACGCTTCTTTAAGTGGACGTAAGTCAACGATACATTCGTGTGCAACACGGTTGTTTTGACCACGGTAAAGAATTGGGTAGTGCTCGCTTAACTTCTCAGTTAGGTAGTTTGCGTTCACGATGGCCATCTCAGTTGCGTCTTTTAAGCCTTGGCTGCCCATCATTGTGATGTATGCCCAAGAGATAGGTAAGATAGCCGCTGAACCGTAAGGCGCTGCAGATACTGCACCGTTGCCTTCAGTTGTACCCGGTACGTTGATAACGCTGTGGTTAGGCATGAATGGCGCTAGGTGCGATTTAACACCGATAGGACCAACACCTGGGCCACCACCACCGTGTGGGATACAGAATGTTTTGTGAAGGTTTAAGTGCGATACGTCTGAACCGATTGAACCTGGGCTAGTTACACCAACTTGCGCGTTCATGTTCGCACCGTCCATGTAAACTTGGCCGCCGTGCTGGTGAACAATTTCACATACTTCACGGATAGACTCTTCGTATACACCGTGTGTAGATGGGTAAGTAACCATGATACAAGATAGGTTCTCTGACACTTCTTCGGCTTTCGCTTTAAGGTCAGCCATGTCGATGTTACCGTCGTCGTCACATGCAACAACCACAACTTTCATGCTTGCCATTTGCGCAGATGCCGGGTTAGTTCCGTGCGCTGAGCTTGGGATCAAACAAACGTTACGGTGACCTTCGCCACGTGACTCGTGATATTTACGAATAGCGATAAGACCTGCGTATTCACCTTGTGCACCTGAGTTAGGCTGCATAGATACTGCATCGTAACCTGTGATGTTTACTAACCAGTCGTGAAGCTCACCAATCATTGTTTGGTAACCTTGCGCTTGGTCTAGTGGGCAGAACGGGTGAAGCTCTGCAAACTCAGGCCAAGTTACTGGGATCATCTCAGCTGTCGCGTTTAGTTTCATGGTACATGAACCTAGCGAGATCATTGAGTGGTTAAGCGCTAAATCTTTGTTTTCAAGACGCTTGATATAACGCAGCATTTCAGTCTCGCTGTGGTACGAGTTGAAGTTAGGGTGCGTTAAGATTTCGTCGTCGCGTACTAGGCTTGCAGGAATACCTGTGATGTCGTCTGCAGATACTTGTGCGTCAAGTGCTGCAACATCAAGACCGTGGCCTTCACCTAGGATGATGTCGAATAGTGCTAATACGTCTGCACGGGTTGTTGTTTCGTTCACAGATACTGAGAACTCACCCGCGTGGTTTGTTGCAAAGTTCGTCTCTGCCGCGATTGCGCGTGCAACGATCTCTTCTTTGTTGTCAGCTACCACTGTGATTGTGTCGAACCAAGTGTCATGCTTAAGGCTCACACCTTTCGCTTTAAGACCTGTCGCTAAGATGCTTGCGAAACGGTTAATGCGCTGTGCAATTGTCTTAAGGCCTTGTGGACCATGGTAAACCGCGTAGAACGCAGCCATGTTTGCAAGTAGTACCTGAGCTGTACAGATGTTTGAGTTCGCTTTTTCACGACGGATGTGCTGCTCACGAGTCTGCATCGCCATACGTAGTGCATCGTTACCTAAACGGTCTTTAGATACACCGATGATACGACCAGGTAGTGAACGCTTGTACTTGTCGCGTGTTGCGAAGAATGCCGCGTGTGGACCACCGTAACCCATAGGTACACCAAAACGCTGCGCAGAACCAAGTACTACGTCTGCGCCTAGTTTACCTGGTGCTTTAAGTAGCATTAAGCTCATGATGTCAGCTGCAACACAGGCAATCGCTTTTTTGTCTTGTACTTGTGCGATTAGGTCAGTGATGTCTACCACTTCACCTGATGTTGTTGGGTACTGGAATAATGCACCGAAAATTTCATGGTTAGCTGCATCTGCCGCAGGACCTACTACCACTTCGAAACCAAACTGCTCTGCACGTGTTGTTACAACGTCGATTGTTTGTGTGTGAACGTCGTCAGCGATGAAGAAGATGTTTGCTTTTTTTGCTTTAGATACGCGCTTAGCAAGGGCCATTGCTTCTGCTGCTGCAGTTGATTCGTCTAGTAGAGATGCAGATGCTAGGTCTAGACCTGTGATGTCAATCGTCAACGTTTGGAAGTTTAATAGTGATTCTAAACGACCTTGAGCGATCTCAGGCTGGTAAGGCGTATACGCTGTGTACCAACCTGGATTTTCTAATACGTTACGTAAAATTACATTCGGTACGTGTGTTGGGTGGTAGCCCTGACCGATGTAAGATTTGAAGATTTTATTTTGGCTAGCAACAGACTTTAGGTAGCTTAGTGCTTCAACTTCTGTGCGGCTCTCACCCACTGCTAAACCCTGCTCTAAACGAATACCAGCTGGTACTGTTTGCGTGATTAGCTCTTCAACGCTTGATACGTTAAGTGCCGATAGCATGTCGCTCACTTGTGCCGGTGTAGGGCCAATATGGCGGCGGATAAAATCTTGCTTTTGCTCTAATTGCTCAAGAGATTTAGCGTTTGACATTAGTCTAGATTCCTATGATCCAAAAAATTTAGGGGGTTAGTGCTGATTCCTGCTGCGGGTACTGCTCTGGCTTCAGCTTTATCAACTTATCGCTAAGTTGATGAAAAAGTTCTGTACTCTGTATGGTTTAGTACGGACCTTTTTTAAAATTAAACTATAAAAGTTTAAAACAACAAAAGCCCCACGAGGGGCTTTTGTGATCAACGAAGTAATTAGTCTTCGTCGATTGCGTTTTCGTAACCTTCAGCGTCAAGAAGGTTCGCAAGCTCTGACTCGTCAGACGCTTTAACTTTGAACAACCAACCGTCACCGTATGCGTCGTTGTTAACGTTTTCAGGTGAATCTTCTAGGTCTTCGTTGATTGCTACAACTTCACCAGTGATAGGTGCGTAGATGTCAGATGCTGCTTTTACAGACTCTGCTACTGCACAGTCTTCGCCAGCGTCAACTTCGTCACCAACTTCTGGTAATTCAACGAATACCATGTCGCCTAGAAGCTCTTGTGCGTGCTCTGTGATACCTACAGTGTAAACGCCGTCGCCTTCAGCGCGAACCCACTCGTGTGAAGACGCGTATTTTAACTCGCTAGGAATGTTGCTCATCTTTTTGTTCCTTTGGTTCGGTGTAATAACTGGACGATGGTTCGCCCTTATTAATATTAAATAACTGACTTGCCGTTACGCACGAAGCAAGGCTTCACTACTTTAACGTCAACTAACTTTTTACGCATTTCTACTTGCGCTGTTTCGCCCGTTGAGCGAGGAACACGCGCTAGTGCAACACTAAAGCCTAATGTCGGAGAGAATGTACCAGAAGTAATGATACCTTCGCCACCTTCTACGACAACTTTAGAGCCACCACGTAGAACACCTTTGCTTTCAAGTACTAGACCAACTAGCTTGTGTGTGCTCTTTTCAGCACGTTGCTTAGCAACCGCTTCACGACCGATGAAGTCACGATCTTCAGGTTCCCATGCAATCGTCCAAGCCATGTTTGCAGCAAGTGGAGATACAGTTTCATCCATATCTGAACCGTATAGGTTCATGCCCGCTTCTAAACGTAGCGTATCACGTGCGCCAAGGCCAGCCGGAGCGACGCCTGCGTCTAATAATTTTTGCCATAGGTCAGCTGCATCATCGTTGTGTACAACGATTTCGTAGCCTGCTTCGCCAGTGTAACCAGTCGTTGCAATGAATAGGTTGCCCGCTTGTACACCGAAGAATGGTTTCATACCTTCAACTGCAGCGTTTTGCGCGTCATCAAGTACTTTAGCTGTTTTTTCTTTTGCGTTAGGGCCTTGTACTGCGATCATCGCAAATTCAGGACGCTCAGTGATTTCTACTGCGAAATCAGCCGCAACTTTAGCAATGTGCGCTAAATCTTTTTCACGCGTTGCTGAGTTAACAACTAGGCGGTATTCAGTGTCTGAGAAGAAGTAGATGATAAGGTCGTCAATTACGCCGCCTTCTTCATTTAACATGCCTGTGTAAAGTGCTTTACCAGGTACTTCTAGTTTAGCTACATCGTTCGCTACAAGCTTACGTAAGAATGCTTTTGCGTCTGCGCCTTTAACGTCCACAATTGTCATGTGAGATACGTCGAACATACCTGCATCAGTACGAACTGCGTTGTGCTCTTCGATTTGTGAACCATAGTTGATTGGCATTTCCCAACCGTGGAAGTCAACCATTTTTGCGCCAGCTTCTACGTGCTTAGCGTGTAGTACAGTTTTAGAAGTCATATCATTCCTTCACTAATTACTGACCTTGTAGTGTATGGCTACAAGATTGCCTCTTCGAGGCGGGGTTAATGCAATAACAGCTAAGGCACCCGTATTGAGTGCCTTAGCAAATTTTATTTGAAATCTAGTTTAGGCTAAAGCCTTGTTCTTGCAACTGTTGATGCCATTTATTCAGAGTGTCAGTTTGGGCAATCAACTGATACTGCTGCAAGTCGTCTGAAAGTAATGAAGTAACGAACACTTCACCACTTTGACGGCCATAGCACACTTGCTCGTCTGATAAACGCAGACCCGGTGTTAAGCCAAACTGCTTGATAATGGTATCAAACGCTTGCTCACCGCTTAATGTGCTCATGCTTAAATCTTTACGCGCCACCAGCTCGATGTCGTAATCGCTGTGGTGGGCTTCGACCAAATTTTGTAGCTCATCAGCGTGATTTTGTTCAATCACAAAGCGGTAAGCCGTTTCACTGAAGTAATAAACCGTAAATGCCGCACCCGATGCCAGTTGGCCTTTAACGCCTAAACCCGGTGCTAATAGTTTATTTAGATTAATACCTAAAACTTGGTTTAAAAATGGTGTGGTTTCGAAGCCACTGAAGTCTAAGACCAATTGTGCGCTGTCTAACACTAATGTGTTTAGCGCAGGCGCTGTGCCTTGACGATGTTTTGCAAACATACTGGCTGAAAATGTCATAACCACACCTTAATAAAACTTTAATTTGTGCAGTATATGAGTGCATTTGGGCAACAACAAATTGTATTTATTTATACATTGATAAATAATGCTTATGTAACTTGGTTTTATAAATTGATTTTTTAAATATGAAGAACTTATCGAACGACGGCTTACGCACATTTGTTACTGTGGTTGAATTAGGTGGCTTTGCCAAGGCCGGTGAACTGCTGGGATTATCGCAACCTGCGGTGTCATTACAAATTAAACGACTCGAAGAAATGCTCGGCTGTCGGCTGTTTAAAAAACAAGGTCAAAGACAAGTTATCAATCAATATGGCGAGCTTTTGCTGCCGCTGGCTAAACAAATGCTGCAACAAAACGACGCCATTTTACAGCAGTTCACCTCTGAAAGTGTGACCGGTAAAGTGCGCCTAGGTATTCCAAGTGAATTTGCAGCGCGCATTCTGCCGTCTATTATTGGCGACTTTGTTTCTCTTTATCCTGATGTGGCCCTCGAAGTGAAGTCACGTTTGAGTAAGCATTTGTTGTCTGTCTCGCGCCAAGATCAATTCGATTTAGTGTTGGCACTGAATGAAGAGCTTAATTCAGATCAGTTCCCTGTGTTTATGCAAGACCAACTGGTATGGGTCGGTAATTTAAACCTCGCCAAGAACGATGTAGTGACTTTGGTCACCGCACCTGAGGGCTGTATCTACCGCCGCCGCGCCATCGAAGCCCTTCAACAAGCCGGATTAAAATACCGTATTGTTTACAGCAACGCCGATTTAACCGGTTTAATCGCCGCGATTAAAGAAGACCTAGGCGTCACCGTGCTAGCCAAAAGCACCGTACCAAGCGATTTAAACTACCAATCACATACCCCTAACCTACCCGAGCTAGGCCAAATTGGTATTTGCTTGGTAAAAAATTCACCCGAATCTGTGCATGCGGTGGATAAGTTAGCTGAGTTTATTGAGTTGAGATTGGGGTAAGCGGTAAGCGGTAAGCGGTAAGCGGTAAGCGGTAAGCGGTAAGCGGTAAGCGGTAAGCGGTAAGCGGTAAGCGGTAAGCGGTAAGCGGTAAGCGGTAAGCGTACAATAGTTTGCGAGTTACGAGTTACGAGTTACGAGTTACGAGTTACGAGTTATCAAGATGATTCTAAAAGCGCGACGTAAAGTCAGCGCCTACAGGATGTAAAAATTTGCTTTGTAGGCGCGGGTTTACCCCGCGCTAATAAATGTGGTTCGGCTCACCCGTCACCCTGAATTTATTTCAGGGTCTATTTTTATCTACTGGATCCTGACCTTCGTCAGGATAACAAGTTGTGTATTTGTGATGGTTCAAAAAGCGCGACATAAAGTCAGCGCTTACAGAATGAATATCAATCTAACAGGCTACGCCCTACCCCCTTCTATCACGCCTGAAAATAAGTAATTGATGAGTAATTCATTTCATGGATGAAATGTAAGGCTGACTTAGTCCATGGATGGACTATTCAGCCGCTTACGTTCACATCAATTATTTATTTGAAGAATTAGCGTGATAGAGAGGCGCCGTGGGAGTCCAAAGGGCGGTCGGCGGCAGCCGCCCTTTGGTTGCTGTCGCCAACGCGACAAAGAGTTAAATTGAAGACTACTGTAAAACAATTTTAAAAATAGATTAGTGTTGTATTACATCCATGTAGCTACGCCCATCGGGTATCCATACCCTCACCTCCTCGCGCTGCGAAACTTCGTTTCGGTCTTAATAATGTTTGGTGAGTATATTACGTCCATGTAGCCTGGGTCCGGTTCGGCCATCCAAGGCCTCACGCTCAACGCTAGTCTTGCTGCGCGCACTCGCAAGCCTCAAGACACGTTTCGCCCTTGCGCAAAAATAACCTACTTCGTAGGTCTATTTTGCACTACCTTTCCCAACAGCCTCTTTGGCAAACAGGGTTTTAATCGGCCCTAAGTTATCAACCATACTCAAGCCAACACCGCGGATCAGCTTCTTCAACGGGTTATCGCCTTCAAACAACTCTTTTAAACCTTGCATCATGGCAATGTGCTTTTGCGCATCAAGTTTACGGGCACGTTCGTATTCACGCAGCACGCGTGTGCTGGCAAATTCTTGCTTGCTGTCGGTGAGTAGTTTAATTAATAGAGCCGCATCTTTAAGACCTAGGTTCATACCTAACCCAGCCAGCGGGTGAATGGTGTGTGCAGCATCACCCATCAACGCAATTTTGCCGTTTACCCACTGTTGGGCGTAACGCATTTTCAGTGGGAACACTGCTCGGTCATCTTGTACTTCGCATAAACCACATTGACCGTCGATGGCGACATTCAATGCTTTATTAAACTCAGCGTTGTCTAATGACATCAAATGCTGTGCTTGTTCAGGTGAGGTTGACCACACGATTGATTGACTAAGTTCATCACTCAGCGGTAAAAACGCCAAAGGACCAGTTGGTAAAAATACTTGTCTTGCAGTGTGGCTGTGCGTCTCTTGCGTCTTAACCGTTGCGACGATGGCGTGGTGGCCGTAGTCCCAAAAGGTAATGGGCATTTTAAACTGAGTACGAATACCCGAATTTGCCCCATCTGCTGCAACTAATAGCTTCGCCATAACTGGCATGCCGGATTCTAAGGTGATTAACACGTCAGTGTCGGTTTGATGAATAGCTTGATAACGAGTATTAAAGCTAAGCGTTGCAGATGAATACTGTTTTAACTGCTGAAACAGCGCATAACGAATGGCATCATTTTCAATGATGTGGCCAAGCTCAGGTAAATCTAGCTCGGTGCTGTTAAACGCAATTTTGCCAAAACTGTCTTTATCTCTGACATCCATATGCGTATAGGCACAGGTGCGCTGCGCTAAAATATCATCCCATGCACCTAGCTCAGAAAATAACGTTTGACTGGCAAGACTGATGGCACTCACACGATTAGCAAACTGCTCAGTAAGTGGTGCAGGCTCACTGCCCGCATCAATCACGTGTACATTAATGTTATTTTTTGCCAGACCTAACGCCAAAGTAAGGCCTACACAGCCGCCACCGACAATACATACTTGCGCTTGTTGCATCAGCTTTTTCCTTTAATAACATGACCCATTAGTTGCTTGGCTAACGGTGCTTTTAAATTTTCAGACAGTGACATGGCAAGCAAACCGCAGCTGCGACCGAGTGCCATTAAACGAGAAGAGTTTGAGAATAGTCGCACGAGCGCATCGGTCAGTGTCATCACCGTTTTGATGTCTTGTGCACGCGCACGATTATAAGCTTGCGTAAAGGCATGTTCACCCAAAGCATGTTGCTTTGATGCAATCAGCTCAACCAAGGCTTGAATGTCTCTTAAACCCAAATTAAAACCTTGCCCAGCAATGGGGTGAATCGCATGCGCGGCATTACCAATTAATAGGCTACGGTGATGAACCAGCTGCTCGACTCGACCTAGTACCAGCGGATATTGTGCGCGCATACCAACCTGTTTGAATACCCCAGCGCGATAGCCAAAGGCAGCTTGCAGCTCAGCAATAAAGGCTTTTGGTTCAAGCGTTTTGTAATGTTCAAGGTGTACGTTTGGCATACACCAAACCAGCGAGTAGCGATTTTGTGTCATAGGGAGCAGTGCCATTGGCCCATGCTCGGTAAAACGTTCAAACGCTTGGCCGCTATGACCGCCTTCAACTTCGATATTGGCGATTAGCGCCCCTTGCTCATAAGCCAGACTATCAAAACCAATATTGAGCTGTTTACGCGTGGGTGATTGTGCACCATCGGCAACAACCAATAACTTTCCACTTAACTGAGTTTCGTCGTTTAAGGTTAGCTCAACACTGTCTTGTGTTTGCTTTAATTCGCTAATGGCCGCTGGGCAGTATAGTTGAATGTCAGTTTTAGCTAATTGTTGATGTAAATAAGCACCAAATGGGTTCACTTCCACCACATAACCAAGGGCATTCGTTTTATAGTCTTGGTGGTGCAATGACGTTTTACCAAAGTGACCTCTATCAGACACATGCACTTGCTTAATGGCTTCGGCAAACGGCCAGTCGGCATTAAACAAGTTAAATTGCTTTAAATACTGCACAGATTGATCGGCCAAGGCAATTGAGCGGTCGTCAAAACTGGGGTGTGTTTGGCTTTTTGGTGCAAATGCCTCAATCACGGCAACTTGCAAAGTTGGGCTGGTTTTTTTGATTGCCAAAGCAGCGGTGGCCCCTGCCATACCGCCGCCTACAATCACAACATCAAAGTGCTGCAACGCATTCTCCTACTGCTGCATTAACGCTTCTATTTCTGCTACGGTTTTCGGCACGTCTTGGGTCAGATTTTCGTGACCATTTTCAGTTACCAATAGGTCGTCTTCAATGCGAATGCCGATGCCTTTATATTGTTCTGGCACTTGTGCATCTTCATCGAAGTACAAACCAGGCTCTATGGTCAACACCATACCCGGTGCGAATGGCCTTTCAGCTTCATCGAGTTTGTACTCGCCCACATCGTGCACATCAAGGCCTAACCAGTGACCTAAACCATGCATATAGAACGCTTTGCATGCTTGTTTTTCAACAAGTGTATCTAACTCGCCAGATAAAATACCGAGCTCGATCAAACCTTGGGTCATTACTGTCATCACCGCTTTATTAGCAGCAACCAAAGTACCGCCTGGCTTCACATGCTCAAATGCCGCCGCTTGAGCTTTTAATACCAGCTCATAAATGGTTTTTTGTGGCTCACTGAATTTACCAGACACAGGGAAAGTTCGCGTGATATCAGCGGCATAACCTTCAAGCTCACACCCTGAGTCAATCAACACTAAGTCGCCAGCTTTTAAAGTATCGCTGTTTTCTGTGTAATGCAGAATATTGGCATTATTGCCTGAGCCGACAATGGTGCCATAAGCCGGATAGCGTGCGCCGTTCATAGCATAATGATGATGAAGTTCGGCTTCTAGTTGGTATTCAGTAGCATCAGGTTTGGCAAACTGCATTGCACGCACATGACCTTCAGCGCTAATTTGACCCGCTTTACGCATCACGGCAATTTCTGCGTCTGATTTAAACAAACGCATTTCATGAATAAGCGGTCGTGTATCTTTGATGATCTCAGGCGCGCGATAGCCTTTTTTCGGTGCACCGCGCAGGGTATTTAATAAAGCCCATACCTTGTCATCAAACGCACTATAAGTACCTTGCGCGTAAAATAAAGTGCGATTGCCATTCACTAACTGCAGTAGCTCATCGTCTAACTCACTCAACGGATAAGTTTCATCAAACTGATAATCTGATTTAGCGCTTTCATAGCCCACTCTGCGGCCGTGCCAAATCTCGGCAGTTTTATCTTTGTTGCGACAGAATAACGTGCTTTTACCTTCACCTTGTTTGTCTTTTGACAAGACTAAAATGGCATCAGGTTCTTTAAAGCCGGTTAGGTAGAAAAAGTCGCTGTCTTGGCGAAACGGGAATTCGGTATCGCGGCTACGAGTGAGCTCAACCGCTGCAGGAATAATCGCTACGCTGTGGTTGTCGAGTTGCGCAAGTAATTTGCTTCTGCGCTGAACAAATTCTTGAATGCTGATCATTAGTGTAACGTCTTTGATGGAGTAACCGTTTCTCTACCCATTTCAGCAAAACATAACAGTGCTGAAACACGGATATATTCAACAATTTCATGGAAAGCTTGTTGGTCTTCTTCTTCTTCACCGAAGTCAGTGTCGAGCTTAGTGATTTCACTAAAATCGCTGATCACTTCTTTGACATCAGCCGACAGCTTGCCATAGTCTTTTTGCTTTAAGCCAAAACCCAATAAAAAGCCCGACACCCATGCCACTAGCGCATTGGCTTTATCTAGTAGGGTTTCGTCTTCATTTGGCAAATACAGCTCAAAGTTTGGCTCTTCGCTGTTGAAGCATGACATAACATGCGTAAACATTTGGCCAAATAGACCTTTTAATTCATTTGAGAAACTTTGTCCGTCGTTAAACACGTCACTTAACATGATCAGGTAATCTTTTTCATCAATGTTTAAGCCACAAGCCAGCAAACCACTGATGGTGCCGTGTGCTTCTGAAGGCGATACGAAAATATCATGCTTTTCAAGCAGCAGTTGTGCTTGTGTGTAATCGGTCATTTCTGTCATTGCTAATGCTCGTCAAAGAATCTTCATTATAAGAACATACTCAATTTAAAAAGTACGTCTTAATTTAATTGCTATTAATGCTAACACTCACAGTATAGCAACTCCAAACAATTGTCTTTAAAGGGCTTCATTTATACCCAAACCACCTAAAGATACGAGATTCAGCGAGAATTGATTGGCTGTCAGACAAGGCATTGATTTGAAGATCTAGTGATTCTAAATCAAAAATTGATAACGCAGTATGAAAGCCAATCAAACTCGCCCAAGGGAGCGTGCTTTCAGTCCTATTTCATCGTCAAAGAACTTGGAAAAGACGCGTCATTTCGCTGCGTCCTTTTCCTTGAACTAGAACAGAAGGCAGCGCTCTGAATCATCCATCTTGAGGAAGTGTGGGTATAAGCAATTGTTGTTAATATCAGCAGCGGCGTTTAATTTGCCAGCAGTTGAACTGATATTTTTTGATTTATGGTTTACCTCTGCTGCGAGTCTTATATACTGAAGTTAATTCCCTAGCTCGTAGGACAGCAGATTAAGTCCCTGAGCCGATAAACTTTATCTAGGGGTGTAGTTTGCTTACTATTGCGCAAGCTTGGCATGTACCGAGAAGCCTACGGTGAGCTGTTACACTCCGCCTTGAACCTTAGGGTTCAAGGGCTGACATCAGCATCCGCGAAGCCGGGGAAGTCTTACCTTATATTCGAGCCCTCTTTTTAATTCAATTAATGCCTTTAATCAATTAATGAAATATTTCATAAAAAATACACATTATTAATTTTTTATTTACAATTAAATAACTCTAGTGATATTTGTATTAGCGCTTTATACAAAAAATAATCAAGGAGTTTGAAAATGAAAATTAAAGCAATCCTATTAGGCGCTGTTTCTGCCATTACCCTAGCCACTTCTATGCAAGCAAGCGCTTGGTTCGAAAATGAATCATATTTTGTTGAATGTTATGACGACGCAACAAATAAACCTCTTTTCTTCCAAATGGTGTACAGCCGCACTCAAGTAAACTCGCTAATCAGCCGCTGTTCAAGTCTTGGCGGTAGTGCATTCGTTGAAAGAGTTAGATAATTAAAATAATTAAACAAGGAAATTAACAGTGAAAATTAAATCAATTTTACTCGGTGCAGTTGTTGCAGTAACAGCATCTTTGTCTACACCATCACAAGCTTACGGTTATGACTTTTGGTTAGTCGAGTGCTCAAAAAACAACGGTAGTTTCCTTTGGATGGAAATGACTTACAGCAGTAAATCTCGCGATGCAGCAGTTAGCCGTTGCTATGCAGATGGTGGCTCACCAACTATAGAAAAAGTATTTTAATAATATGTAATATATTCTGCTAGCGGCTTTCTTTAGAAAGCCGTTTTTGTTTGAGCTAATTGCATTGATAAAAATTTAGGCAAAAAAAAGCCCTGGCATTTGCCAAGGCTCTTATCGATAAACTTAATCGAGATTAGTCAGCTTGTGGACGCATATGCGGGAACAAGATAACGTCTTTGATTGTTGGTGAGTCAGTGAAAAGCATCACTAGACGGTCAATACCAATACCTTCACCCGCTGTTGGTGGTAAACCATACTCAAGCGCTTGAATGTAGTCAGCATCGAAATGCATTGCCTCATCATCACCGGCATCTTTTTCTTCAACCTGACGCGCAAAACGCTCAGCTTGATCTTGTGCATCGTTAAGCTCAGAGAAACCATTAGCAAGCTCACGACCACCTACGAAGAATTCGAAACGGTCAGTGATGAATGGGTTTTCATCGTTACGACGTGCAAGTGGCGATACTTCCCACGGGTACTCGGTGATGAAAGTCGGTTGAATTAGCTTGTGCTCAGCAGTTTCTTCGAAGATCTCACATAAGAACTTGCCTGCACCCCATACACATTTCTCTGGGATCTTAACGTGTACTTTCTTCGCGTAAGCGACTAGCTCGTCGAAGTGGTTTTCAGGATCTTTGAAGATGTGCGCGATTTCTTCAGCGTCAGGACCATACTTGATGATGGCATCAGCCATAGATAGACGCTCGAACTGCTTACCGAAGTCATATTCAATCGTCTCAACCACTTCGCCTTCAGCGTTCTTAACTGTGTTAATCACGGTTGTTGTTCCAAGAACGTCTTGTGCAACAGTGCGTAACATGTCTTCAGTTAAATTCATTAGGTCGTTGTAGTCAGCATACGCTTGGTAGAATTCGATCATCGTGAATTCTGGGTTGTGACGCGTTGAAAGACCTTCGTTACGGAAGTTACGGTTGATCTCGAATACACGATCAAAACCACCTACGACTAGACGCTTAAGGTAAAGCTCAGGCGCGATACGTAGGTACATATCGATGTCTAATGCATTGTGGTGCGTCACGAATGGACGCGCCGTTGCGCCACCAGGAATAACCTGAAGCATTGGCGTTTCAACTTCCATGAAATCACGCTCAGCTAAGAAACGACGAATGCCTTCGATCACTTTTGAACGGATACGGAAAGTTTCACGTGTGTCCATGTTGGTGATTAGGTCAACGTAACGCTGACGGTACTTAGCTTCTTGGTCTGTTAGGCCGTGGAACTTCTCTGGTAACGGACGAAGTGACTTAGTCAGTAGCTCGTACTGAACCATGTCTACGTAAAGGTCGCCTTTACCTGACTTATGAAGTGGACCAGACACACCGATGATGTCACCGATATCTAGTTGACCATATTTTTCTTTAAGCGTTTTTTGCACGTCTTTTGATGCATATGCTTGAATACGGCCTTTCATGTCTTGTAACACAAGGAAAGGACCACGTTTAGCAAGGATACGACCTGCAACCGATACCTGATGGTCTAACTCAACAAGCTCTTCCTTCGATTTATCACCAAACTTAGCCTGTAGATCAGCCGTATAGTCTTCACGGCGGAAGGTGTTCGGGTGGCCATTGGCATCACAATTCTCACGAATTGTATCCAATTTAGCACGACGCTCAGCAATGAGTTTATTTTCGTCTTGGATTTGATCTGTCATTTTTTAGCTCTTAGTTTAGCTTGTTGATTAAAGGCCTGATTTCAGGCTGGCTTCGATAAATTTGTCTAAATCACCGTCTAGTACCGCTTGGGTATTACGGTTTTCAACGCCAGTACGTAAATCTTTGATACGTGAGTCATCTAATACGTATGAACGGATTTGACTGCCCCAACCGATATCTGATTTAGCATCTTCTTGAGACTGCTTTTCGGCGTTTTGTTTTTTCATTTCAAGTTCAAACAATTTCGCTTTTAACTGCTTCATTGCTTGCGCTTTGTTCTTATGTTGTGAGCGGTCATTCTGACACTGCACAACGGTATTCGTTGGTAAGTGGGTAATACGTACCGCAGATTCTGTACGGTTAACGTGCTGACCACCGGCACCCGATGCACGATATACGTCGATACGTAAATCAGCAGGGTTAATATCAATTTCAATGTTGTCGTCAATTTCTGGGTAAATAAACGCAGACGCAAATGAAGTATGACGACGACCTGTTGAATCAAATGGGCTCTTACGCACTAAACGGTGTACGCCCGTTTCTGTACGTAACCAGCCGTAAGCATATTCACCAGATACACGTACTGTTGCGCCTTTAATACCGGCAACATCACCATCGGTCGCTTCAACGATTTCAACTTTAAAGCCTTTCGCTTCAGCCCAACGTAAGTACATACGCAATAGCATGTTACACCAGTCTTGCGCTTCAGTACCGCCCGAACCTGACTGTAAGTCAATGTAGGCATCGTTAGCATCTTGTTCACCAGAGAACATACGACGGAACTCTAGCTTTTCTAATTGACCAACTAAGCCTTCTACTTCAGCTTGTGCTTCTTCAAAGGTTTCTTCGTCTTCGGCTTCAACCGCTAGCTCTACTAAGCCTTCTGCATCATCTGCACCACCAACAAGGTTATCAATGGTTTCAACAATTACTTCTAGATTCGACTTTTCACGGCCCAATGCTTGTGCTTTTTCAGGCTCGTTCCATACTGCTGGGTCTTCTAACTCTGCGTTTACTTCTTCTAAGCGCTCTTGTTTTAGAGCGTAGTCAAAGATACCCCCTAAGCAGCTCAGTGCGTTCGCGAATTTCCTTGATTTGGTTAATCACAGGATTCACTTCAAACATGCTCACTACTCCAAAAAAATTAACGTCTCACACGACTAACATAAATGGCTGAATGCTTTTCCAGCCCATAAAAAAGGCGCGTGATTTTTAAACGCGCCATAATAACAGACAATTTGTGCCCTATAAATGGATTTATGCGGGTTGTGCTTGAATTTCTCGCACTAATAATTGCAGTGAGAACTTGCCTCTAAACTCATTTATATCGAGCTGATACGCCAATTTGGCATATTGTGCAGCAGTATTTGGCCAAGCTTTTACATCAATGTTGAAGGCGATGGCATCAACTAACTGACCAGAGCAGTGTTTTAGAACCAATTTTAAGTGTTTTTCACCGACAATACGCTGCTGAATGAGTTCAAATACGCCTTCAAATACAGGTTCAGGGAATTGCTGACCCCAAGGCCCTGCTTGCTGAAGCAGTTGCGCAAAATCTAGATTGAAACAGGTCGCAGGCAACTCGCCATCAGTCAGTAACACACTTTGCTTATGCTCTTCGGTCAAAATCGCACTGGCAGCATCAGTAAACGCCATTTTAAAACGTTCAAAGTCACGCTCTAAAATGGTTAAACCTGCCGCCATAGCGTGACCACCAAACTTAGCAATTAGGTCTGGGTGCTGAGTGTTAATTTGCTCAAGTAGGTCACGCATATGCAAGCCTTCGATAGAGCGACATGAGCCTTTTATTTCACCCTCGTCACCTTGTGCAAAAATAATTGCCGGACGGTGATAACGCTCTTTTAAGCGCCCGGCTAAAATACCGATCACCCCTTGGTGCCAATCGTCTTGATATAAACAGACAACATCAGGCACGCTTTGTTGTGTCGATACCAAGCGCTCCAGCACAGCTTGCGCTTCTTGCTGCATGCCCGCTTCAATTTCACGGCGTTCATGGTTAAGTGCGTCAAGCTCGCCTGCTATGCGTCTTGCTTGGTTGATGTCTTTCGATAACAAACAGGCGATACCTAGACTCATATCATCCAGTCGGCCCGCAGCATTGAGGCGCGGCGCGAGTGCAAAACCAAAGTCACTGGCAGATAAACGCGCTGCATTGCGTTTTGCCACTTCAATCAGTGCAGTGATCCCCGGTCGCGTTTTACCACTACGAATACGTGCTAGGCCCTGATAAACCAACGTGCGGTTATTGGCATCGAGTGCCACAACGTCAGCAACGGTGCCAAGTGCAACAATATCGAGTAACTCTGCTAAATTTGGTTCAGGCTGTTGTTGAGTCGCAAAGTATTGCAGCTCGCGCAGGCTATGACGCAGCGCTACCAACAAGTAAAACGCCACCCCCACACCCGCAATGCTTTTTGAAGGGAAGTTACAACTATGCTGATTTGGGTTGACGATGGCATCGGCATTTGGGAGTTGCTCACCTTGCAAGTGGTGATCAGTAATAAGTACTTTAATACCGGCATTTTTAACAATCTCAACGCCACTGATACAAGAAATACCATTATCTACGGTGATCACGAGATCTGGCGCGATGGTAACAATTTGCTCTGCCAGCGCAGGGCTTAAGCCATAACCCAAACTAAAGCGATCTGGCACAAGATAATCGACATGCTGGAAACCGAATAATGCTAACCCTTCCATCAATACCGAGGTACTGGTTGCGCCGTCGGCATCAAAGTCACCAACGATTAAGACTTTACTTTGCTGTTGCAATGCTTCAACTAACAAAGCACAGGCCTTATCCATATCTTTGAATAAGTTGAAATTTAATAAGGTGCTAGCACGATTATCTAGCTCAACAGGGTCGCTTACACCGCGAGCTGCATAGATTTGTTTAATTACAGGATGAAGATGCGCAGGAAGATGACTGTCATCCACGCGCTCACGTGTTGCTATCACGGTTTGCATTTATTCTTTTACCCTTATACCTGCTCTCAAAAAGCGTTAATTAAGAGAGCAAGTATTACAACGTTAAAACTGAGATTTAACAGACAACAAAAAAAGGCCCTTAGGCCTTTTTAAGAATACGGTGATTATAGCGAATTTTATCGCTTATGACTTCTTACCGTCTAACGCTTGCGCCAATGCCGCTGCTGGTTGGTAACCAGGAATAATCGAACCATCTTCTAAAATGATTGCTGGCGTACCAGAAATGCCAAAGCTCTGACCTAACTGGTAGTGCTCAGCCACAGGTGCAGAACAGTTTTTCACTTCAGCCACTTCTTCACCCGCTTTTGCCTCTGTTAATGCTTTTGCTGCATCTTCAGAACACCACACATTCATCAGATCTTTGTAACCTTTACCGCGTAAGCCACCACGAGGGAATGCAAGGTACTTAACTGTGATACCCGCATTTAAGTAATCATCTAATTCACGGTGTAACTTACGGCAGTAACCACACGTGATATCTGTAAATACTGTAATTTGATGCTTTTCGTTTTCAGCTTTATAAACGATCATTGAGTCTTCGTACTCAGTTACGCCGTCTTTACGAACACCACTCAAAGCTGATTCAGTTAAGTTTTCACGATTTTCAACATCGATCATCGTACCTTGAACCAGGTAACGACCATCTGGACTTACGTAAAATACGCCTTTGTCAGTTAAAACCGTACTTAAGCCAGCGACTGGGCTATCTTGAATTGCTTTAACTGTTAAGCCTAAGTTATTTAACTGAGTTTCGATTGGGCTTACTTTCGTTTCTACTGCGTCAGCTAAAGGAGCAGTCACTTGCTCAGCCATTGCGCCTGTAGATAACGCCATTGCTGCAGCTAAAATTAACTTTTTCATTCTGTTCTCATAAATTTCGTTGCTATCCAGTATGACCGGATAAATTCAAAAAAATTCCATCACGCACGTGGATGATGTTCTTGATGCAGCGATTTCAACCTTTCGCTCGCTACATGGGTATAAATTTGTGTCGTCGATAAGTCGCTGTGGCCCAACATCATTTGCACGACTCGTAAATCTGCACCATGATTCAACAAATGTGTTGCAAAGGCATGACGTAACGTATGTGGCGATAATGGCGACGTTATGTTTGCCAAAATAGCATAGTGTTTGATTCTATGCCAAAAAGTTTGACGAGTCATACCTATCCCACGTTTTGATGGGAAAACAAAGTCGGTGGCATGCTTAATCATTAAAGCGCGACCTTGCTGTATAAATAGCTCTATCCAGTGTTGGGCTTCTTCTCCCATCGGCACCATGCGCTCTTTGCCGCCTTTACCACGGACTAACACTACGGCTTGGCGCAAGTTAATTTGCTCCATGCGCAAGCCCACCAGCTCTGTGACGCGCAGACCTGTTGCATATAAGAGCTCTAACATGGCTTTGTCTCTAAGCCCCATGGGGTCTTCAACATTGGGCGCATCAAGCAAGGCTTCGACTTCGTTTTCAGTCAGCGTTTTCGGAATTGCCTGCCCAGTCTTTGGTAATGCGATATTGACCATAGGTGATGCTGAGATTTTTTGCGTCTTCACCCAATGCAAGTAAAAACGTTTTAACGCACTGATCGCTCTGGCGGTGCTACGAGGCTTTAAACCCAAATCTACACGATGTGCTAAGTATTGTTCAATATCTTGCTGCGTCACCTCAAGTAGATTATCCCTGCCTTGTTCTGCTTTCATAAAGGCATCGCACTTTTCTAAATCGGTGCGATAAGCAGCTAAAGTATTTTCACTCAAGCCATGCTCAAGAAAAAGCACATCGATAAATGCTTCTATCACATCTTCTTGCTCGGTTATGTCATTTTCAAAATCTGCAAAATCGCTCACTGGTCGCCTGTATCAATTTAAAGTGTCATCAGGTAAAATTTGCCCCATCATATCAGCCTTATAAGAAGTGATAAACCGCATGCAAATTGGCTTATTCTATGGTTCAACCACCTGTTACACCGAAATGGCCGCTGAAAAAATTCAAGACATCATCGGCAAAGACACCCTGTCTATGTTCAACATTAAAGATGTGAACTTAAAAGACGCTGAAAATTTCGATTTTTTAATCTTCGGTATTTCGACATGGGACTTTGGTGAACTACAAGAAGATTGGGAATCAATCTGGGACGACATTGAAAACGTCGACCTAGCAGGTAAAACCATCGCACTATTCGGTATGGGCGATCAGCAAGGTTATGGCCAATGGTTCCAAGACGCCCTAGGCATGCTACACGATAAAATCGCACCACAGGGTGTGACCTTTTTAGGATACTGGCCAAATAACGATGAATATGAGTTTGAAGCCTCCAAAGCACTCACCGAAGATAAGTCGCACTTTGTTGGCTTAGCTTTAGACGAAGACAGTCAGTACGAAAAAAGTGAAGAACGCATTGCCACTTGGGTTGAGCAAGTACTTACTGAGTATAGTGAGACTTTGTAAGAAAAAGCCAAAAGTTTAGTTGAAGCCGCGTTATTTATCGCGGCTTTTTGTTACGTGAATTTCAGGCATAAAAAAACCCTAACCAAACGGCTAGGGTTATATAAAAAGTGGTACCAGTGGACGGACTCTTAACATGTATGAGCGCCACCCGCGTGGCGCCCAAGTTCGTTTCGCTCAATTTAGATGTTATTTACCCGACGTAAAGTCGGTGCTACAGAAGTTGAAATGCAGTGCTTTCAACGAATTTCAGGCATAAAAAAACCCTAACCAAACGGCTAGGGTTACATAAAAAGTGGTACCAGTGGGCGGACTCTTAACCTGTATTAGCGCCACCCTCGTGGCGCTCAAGTTCGTTTCGCTAAATAATTAGATAAGTGACCCAACATAAAGTCGGTGCTACCGAAGTTTTAAAATCCGATGCTTTCAACGAATTTCAGGCATAAAAAAACCCTAACCAAACGGCTAGGGTTACATAAAAAGTGGTACCAGTGGGCGGACTTGAACCGCCACGCCCGAAGGCAACGGATTTTGAATCCGTCATGTCTACCAATTCCATCACACTGGCATAATTTTTCTTTGATCTTCTAACCAAGAGAAAATAAAGAAAAACCACTTTGAGCTCAGGCTTTTTTTCTATGCCCTCATCTCTGTGCAAAACACTATACAAACATCCCCTAGTGGGAGCAAGCAATTTTTTTATTGCTCCATTTAACTGCTGATATTTTAATCGCTTAACTTTTATAAACAGCAGTTTCGCCATTTTCATTGGCTTTGTGTAAAATAGCTGCATTATTTTCTTATTTAAGTGTTGGCTAAGATGTCTGAATTTCCTCGCGCTGGATTAATGCGCCGACTTGCTTCTTTAATGTATGACGGTTTAGTCGTGATCGCGTTTGCTATGCTAACTACCGTGGCATACCTGCTCATTATTCAGGGCTTTATTTCGTTAGGCATGATTTCATTGGGCGATCATGAAGATGTGTCTGCACTGATTCAATCCACTCCTCTTCTATACGGCCTTCGCAGCATCTTGTTAGTTTTAGTCAGTATGATTTTTTTCAGCTATTTCTGGACTAAGAGCGGTCAAACAATTGGTATGCGAGCATGGCGTTTAAAAGTTCAAACCCCTGATGGTCAATTACTGTCTTGGCCAAAAGCCATGGCGCGTAGTTTATTTGCTCTATTAGGCTTAGGTAATTTACTGGTACTGGTTGACTTTAAACAAAAGCGTGCACTGCAAGATATGATCTGTGGCACAGAAGTATTGTTACTGAGCAAAGAAGAAAATAAGCGTGTATATAACAGCTTAGATTAAAACTATACCCAAACTTCCTCAAGATGCATGATTCAGAGCGCTGCCTTCTGTTCTAGTTCAAGGAAAAGAACGCAGTGTAATGACGAGTCCTTTCCAAGTTCTTTGACGATGAAATTGGACTGAAAGCACGCTCCCTTGGGCGAGTTTGATTGGCTTCCATACTGCGTTATCAATTTTCGATTTAGAACCACTAGACCTTCAAATCGATGCCTTGTCTGACAGCCAATCAATTCTCGCTGAACCTCGTATCTTGAGGTGGTTTGGGTATAAAAATAACAGCAACAAAAAAGGCTTCACATCTGAAGCCTTTTTTAATTTTGAACTAAAAATAGTACTGTTGCTTAACTACCTTTAACTTGTAAGTTAAGGAACTCTGCTAACTTTTCAGGCTGCTGAGCTAGGCCTGCCAATTCCATTGCAAGTTGCGATACCGCTTTGTTTTCATTTAGCTGCATTGAAATATTTAAGCTATTTAAGCCATTTACAAAGTTCATTAATTCAGACTTTGAATCTTCAGCAAGCGGCAGCATGTCTACTTGCATCTGTGCTTGTTGAACAAAAGTCAGTTTATCTAATTGAACTGCAGACAATTGCTTCTCTACAACCGTGTCAAACTGACCTTTATTGTTAAAAGTAAAGTTGAATGACTGCGGTTGCAGCTCTTGCATTGCCATCATCATTTTACTTTGAAGTTGCAGCTCTTGCTCCATGGTAAGTGGGCTTTGAGATTGCAGTTTTTGCGACTCAAGAGACACCTCCATAAGCGACTTTGAATTACCTAACGAGAAAGCCATATCCATAGAGGCAACTTCACCAGCAACAAAGCCAATGTCGAAGTCACTCTTACCGCTGGCTTCATCATACTTTAAGCTTGAAGTGATGTCATAGCTTGCATTTAATAACTCTGAAGGTGCTGTTTGTTGTGCTTGCTCAATTAAAGGCTGTGCTAAACGTAAACCTTGCAAGTCCATCGAAGTGTAAGGACTAATCTTGTCAGCTTCATATCCTTCAATGATGATTTGGTTAATCACAGCAAGGTCTTCACCTTCTGGGCCTTTAAACTGAATATCTTTCAGGCTAACTTCTTGGCTTAACAAAGAGTAGTTTGCTTCTTTGTAATCAATAGAGAGACCAGATGTTTCTTCAAAAACAGAGATCTGCTTAGCAATCTCGTCATTCAGCTTTTCATTGGCTTTGTATTGAGTTACACCGTAACCCGCTGCTATTGTGCCAATAACAGCAATCGCGATAAGCGGTTTTTTCATGTTTTAACTTCCTGATTAAAATAACGCGTCCAGGGCTTCGCTTAGACTGTTCACGCCTATAACTTCCATCCCTTCAATAAGCTCCTTCGGCTTATTGGCATTTGGTACAATAGCACGTTTAAACCCATGTTTCGCGGCTTCTCTTAATCTTTCTTGACCACTTGGTACAGGACGAATTTCACCACCGAGTCCAACTTCGCCAAAAACGACAAGTTGCCTATCGAGTGAGAAGTTCTTAAAACTCGATACAAGCGCGGTGATCAAAGCAAGGTCGGCACTGGTTTCAGACACTTTAACGCCACCTACCACATTTACAAACACATCCTGATCGGAAACTTGCAAACCGCCATGGCGGTGCAATACCGCCAACAACATAGCTAGACGGTTTTGCTCTAAACCAACAGTGACACGGCGAGGATTTGCTAATTGGGAATAATCGACCAAGGCTTGTACTTCAACAAGAAGCGGGCGCGTGCCTTCCCAAATGACCATCACCAGTGAACCGGGCGTTTGTTCCTCACCACGATTTAAGAAAATAGCCGATGGATTAGACACTTCTTTTAAGCCTTGCCCTGTCATGGCAAACACACCTAACTCATTCACTGCTCCAAAACGGTTTTTGTTACCGCGCAATGTTCTAAAGCGACTATCGCTACTACCTTCTAGTAAAATAGAGCAGTCAATGCAGTGCTCTAGTACCTTAGGCCCCGCCAAGGTGCCATCTTTAGTTACATGACCTACCATAATAATGGCCACTTGGTTTTGCTTCGCAAAACGCGTCAAATAAGCGGCACTTTCGCGTACTTGTGAGACACTGCCCGGCGCTGATTGCACATCGCTCATATGCATAACCTGAATTGAGTCAATTACCATGATGCTTGGCTTTTCTTGTAAAGCCAATTGGCAAATTGTCTCAACATTGGTTTCTGCAAGGGTTTTCAATTTGTTAGTTGGTAGCCCCAAACGGTGGGCACGCATGGCAACTTGTTGCAGTGACTCTTCACCAGTGACGTACAAAGTATTCATCGACTCGGCAAGTAAACACATGGTTTGCAGTAAAACGGTACTTTTACCCGCGCCTGGCGAACCACCAATCAAAATAGCACTGCCTGGAACCACCCCGCCACCAAGTACTCGATCAAACTCTTTAAAACCAGTTGAAAAGCGGGGTAAGCTTTCAAGGTTTACCTCATCAAGCGTTTGTACCTTAGCATCGACCATGCCTGCATAGCCGGCCATTGCTGAACTGCGAGGTGGTGATTTAACACTGGGCACTCTAAATTCAGTGACCGTATTCCAAGCCTTACATTCTGAGCATTGCCCCTGCCATCTAGCAAATTCGGCTCCACACTCACTGCATACAAATGCTGTTTTTTTCTTTCCCATACTAAGGCACACTTTTTGCTTTAAAATTCACTGAGTAAAATTATATTCAGTTTTATCATATAAATCTGGCACTTTACTCATTTATTGCTCAAGAATAAGTTAACTATGTCTAATTATTGTCATAGTATTAACGAAGAAATCTAAAAGAAAATTAATGCCTGTTTTGTTCAATGACAAAATTCGGCAAGTAAAATGGTTTTATATGGCTGAAGATAAGCTGCAACAATATCAACCTTTGATAGAAGAACTCAAGCAACAGTTAGGCTCGCCTGGCTTTGATGGATTCTTTGCGCAAAAAACAGCCCACCTCACCAAGCCCGATCAGTTTTTGATCAAAATGGAAATGTCTCGTCTATCGCAGCCTATTGCCCGATTTATTGATCTGCGGGGACAAGTTTCAGGTGAAGTAAAACCCTATATTCATGATGGCAAGCAACACTTTATGGACGATTTAGCCATCACCGTATTTGAACAAGAAATTGCCAAGCACGGTCAGTACACCCTTGCGGTATATGAAGCTGTCATGAATACAGATAATAACTTTCGCGTAATTCAAAAGCGAGCTCAGCAACAAGCACAAGATGATGCTGACTCTCCACCTCAAGCGCTCAATCAAGGGGCTAAATTAATAAAGTTTGCCTCATATGAAAGCCGCATTGAAGAAAGGATGAATTACTCGATCAAGATAACGGTTGAAGTATCTAAGAATAATATTATTTCGGCCAATACCTCAGATATTTCTTTAAGTGGCGCCAAAATAAAAGTACACCCAAAAGCGGTGTTTGAAAAAGGTCAGTTGCTGAGTATTCGACTGGTTGGTTTGGAGCAAGATTTTGAACTGGGTCTTAAAAGTGGCATTCAATACGAAGTAGTAGCCGTTGAGCCTGTAAGCCAAGATTACCAGTTTGTTCGTTTAAAGCGCACTTTCGTTGAAAAAAACCAAGGCTTTGATGAGTTTTTGAATAGTTTTATACACGGTAACAAGCGTCGTTATAAGATTAATTTAGATAACACAATGGATGCTGTTGTGTGCAAAGGCTATGAACAATACTACCTGCCCCGAGTTAGTTCATTGTTTGTGTTTCTTAGTAAAGTCAACAATAAGCACACGCTGCCTTCAATGGTGTTAACCAATGAAAATAACGCGTTTGTTCATTATTACTTCGAAGATGAAAGAAAGAAATCGTGTTTATACAGTATTTTTAACCAAAAGCGTTTAGCGTATTTAAACAACCTTCAGAGTGCGGTCAAAGAGGCCGTACTCTATACATTTACCCACTCAAATGGCGGTAAGATTTACTATTATTCAGCCTTTGATTTCGAGTTAAAACAAGAATCCAGCCTTAACGCTCTGTTTTTCGGGTTTGGCGCGCAAAAAGACAGCTGGCGAGCTTATAAAGTGCAGATAATGCCAAGTTATCATGAAGATGCTTTTATTCCCCTTTCACTCCCGGCCAGTGCAGGAAAAACGCTCGAAAAGCTAAATAAAAGGCCGACACCTCGAGTACAAGGTTTCATTCAAGATGTACAAAACTTGATGTTACTCACAGATATCACTGATCCACGTCGCACAGAAGAGTATAAAAAATTCCAATACGACGCTGGACAAGTGAATTTACTGAAGCACTTTGGCCATGGTAAATCCTCAACCCCGCCAACGCTGGAGGTTGTGGCGTTAGAATATGTAAACCTTCGCGCTCACAAACGATACTTATATAAAACAGATATCGCTTTCCACAGCGACAATAGCAATATCTTAGAAGGCCATACTCGTGACTTGTCTGTGATGGGCCTTCAAGTCGAATTAAATGATATATCCGATGCTAAAAAAGGTGATTTGGTGTATCTCGATTTACCCGAGTTGCAGAAAATTACCAAAAAACATGATTTAAAACGCTTACGCTATCAAGTCATGGCGGTAAGCAAATCAAAAACGATCATTAACTTAAAAGTCCATAAAGTGACTGAAGGCAAACACCCTGCAATTGAGTTTTTCACACAGCTCATTGATAAAAACAAAAGTAAACTTCAAGCGTGTGAAGAAACGCCAAAAGTGCCAGGCCTATCGACGGCACTTCGAAATATGATCACAAAGAGTGTGTGCCAACTTCCGCTCTATCTACATAAAGAGTCTGCTCATTTTAACATTGGTGCTGTCGGTCGAGGTCTTTATCCAACGCAGCTGCACAAAGTTTTAGAGTATTTCAATCAAAGCGGTGAAGAGCAATTAGAAATCGCCCCTGTGTTTCCTGCAAACTTCATTGAAGATGAGCTATCAGAAGCACTGCGCAAACAAACACGGCAAGATAAACCTCTAAAATACACCCTATTTATGCGCTTTGATCCTAATAAGAAAACCTTAAATGAAGCAGTTAAAAGTCAGGTTTTAAGAGATGAAGACTCGCTAGATAGCCTCTTCCTATTTATTAAAAAAGCGCTCAGAAAAGAGGTTTTATTTGTGTTCCAGCTACAAGTATCGAAAACTGGTCGTCCAGATACCGACTACTTAGCGAATGAACTGAAGTATGTCAGCCACTATGCACTTCACAAGGCAAAAGATTTAGAAGAGTCATTGTGGAATGTTGCCGGAGTCTGTGACCTTATCGATATTACCGACGAAGTGATCCCAACATTAAATGTTGAAAATAGCTTAATCGAGAAAATGACTGAAAAAAAGCGACTCTGGTTTGAGTCGCTTCCTATGTAATCGTTGTTTCTCACCTTTGCTTAGTGTTTTAAGCAACTCCCCCGAACAAAGTAAGTAAAGCTATAAGCGCTAAGTAAAACAAAATATTACGTTTGACCAAACGCATCATACACGTTGCTTCGTATGTGCACCCTGCATATTGTTGTTCAATTTGCTCAGCTGCAAGCGCAGTACTCGTCACGACTTTACGGTTCGGAGTTTTAAAATCTAACGCGTATTTTAGCCAACACCCAGTGCCTTTTGAGAAGTTGCCAATTATTAGATAACCAAAACTGGTAATACGTGCAGGTAACCAATTTAGCCAGTAGAGCATATCAGCTAGTACGCTACTACGAGCCGTAAGCACACTCTCTTCGCTTTGCTGCGCCTCATCAAAAAAACTACGCGTAACGGCATACATAACCGCTCCCGGTGCTCCAAAAACAACAAACCAAAAAATCACTGCACAATAATGCCTAAAGTTGACCCAAGCCAGAGTTTGACCAAGCCATTCACCCCCCTGTTGATCTTCAGTACGATGCTGGCCTAATTGAAGTGCATATAAAGTAGCCCCCTCAGTATCACCTCGAGTAAGTGCATTTAAATAACCCTTATACAAAGCGCGGGGTTTAGCACAACCAAAGCAAACTAAAAGTAATAACGCATTTAACGCCAACTCAACAAGAAAGAAATCAGCTAAATCCATTACAAAATATACGCCTAAAGCAGGTAATAAAACCCATAGAGCAAACACAAATGGGGATTTTAATAATGAATTATTTTGCAGTAGCGACCGACTCATGTTGAGGTAGCCTTTACTGTAATGATCAATCTGCCAATGTGCATCTCTGGCTCCCAGCCGCTCGATGGCCAGCGCTAAAATTATTGAGATCAAAATCATAGTTTACTCATTCACTTAACAACTTAAAAAATTTCTGCCAATCAAATGCTTCTCCGGGGTCTGTTTTGCGGCCCGGCGCAATATCACAGTGCCCAACGATATGAGTGGGTGTAATATCAGGGTACAGCTGCATAATATATCGAGCGCATGCTACCAAGGTGGTATATTGTGCATCAGTATAAGGCGTGGTATCTGTCCCTTCTAATTCTATTCCAATACTAAAATCATTACAGCGAGCTCTGCCTTTAAACTCAGAAAGTCCAGCATGCCATGCCCGTTTATTAAATGGCACATACTGAAGCACTTGCCCATCTCGTTTGATAAAGCAATGTGCCGACACTTTAAGACCTTGCAAATCGACAAAACTGGGGTGAGCTGAGCAATCAATATTCCCAGTAAATAAAGCATCGACATGTTCAGTATTAAACTCACCTGCAGGTAATGAAATATTATGGATAACTAATAGGCTGACATCTTGCTCAGAGGGTCTTTCATCATAAAATGTACAAGGTCTTTGAGTGACCTCAAAGCTTGTGTCAGGCAAGCAAAATTCACTTCGTTTCACAGCTAAAACCATTTGCTTTGGTAATAACCTTACCTTAACAAGCTTTGCTAAATTTCACTAGTGCGATTGTCTTAAACTCTTGGAAGCAGTAAAATTTAACTCTCGCACAAATGCAATTAGACAACATAAGTGACGCTTAGTATGCAAAACCAACTTCTTACGCCAGCTTTAATCAGTGAATTAGTCACACAAGCTTTAAATGAAGATTTGAATTTTCAGTCTGCTGCAGACGGTGATATCACTGCTCAGTTAATTCCAGAAACACAACAAGCCGATGCTTATGTTATTACTCGTGAAGACTGCGTGTTTTGTGGTAAAGAGCTTATTCTAGAAGTATTTAAGCAAGTTGACGCTAGTGTAGAAGTTGACGTGCTTGTTAATGACGGTGATTTTGTCGCGGCAAACAGTCAATTATTTACAGCTAAAGGTTCAGCTCGCGCCATTCTTACAGCTGAGCGTACAGCACTCAACTTTGTACAAACACTATCAGGTACCGCAACAACCACGGCTCATTATGTAAAGGCATTAGCAAATAGTAATACTCAATTACTTGATACACGCAAAACAGTACCTGGACTTCGTGCATTACAAAAATATGCCGTTGCATGTGGTGGCGGTAGAAATCATCGAATTGGCTTATTTGATGCGTTCTTAATAAAAGAAAACCACATTGCAGCTTGTGGTGGAATTGCAGCTGCAGTAAAACAGGCAAAATTGAATCACCCTGCAAAACCAGTTGAAGTAGAAGTCGAGAGCTTAGATGAACTTAAACAGGCCATTGAAGCGGGTAGTGACATCATTATGCTGGATAACTTTAGTGTTGAACAAATTCAACAAGCTGTGGAAGTCACAAATAAGCGCGCTAAACTTGAAGTGTCTGGCAACATGACCATTGAAATCTTAGCTGAATACGCGCAGGCGGGTGTTGACTACATTTCAAGTGGTGCACTGACTAAAAATGTACAAAGTATTGACCTATCAATGCGCTTCAACACAGATTCGGTGTAATTTGCTGTAATTCAGGATAGCTGCATAATTGTTGACAATTGATTTTAAAGAGAATTTAATGTGCTGGCTTTTGCTTTATTGATAACAAAATATTAATTTATTCCTGAAATTATCAATTAAAATATCTCAAGCTAAGTATTAAATAATTAGATTTAAAGATAAAAATAAGAATTAGTACTTATTTACTCTTGTTAATATCAGGTTTAACAATTAGAGTAAGCAAAGAATTAAATTTGTTATTCATTTTAATACGTAATTGCCGATAACCTAGTATGGGCATTTATGGTTAAGTAAAGTATTCAAAGTTTAATTTTGTATGGTGGTATCGCGTTAAACCCAACTTTTTGCAATTAAAAGAAGGTAAACGCACGCTAACACCCCTTAGTGTAATAAGCAGTTTATTAATTGCTCGTTTCACTGTGTGGTAGCCCCATTAAATGAGTTAGCACTATAAATTTGCAATACAATGGGTGTAAACTTTGCCCATTGATACAAACTTTATAACTATTTAATAACCTAGCTTACCACGGTGAGTTAGCAATTTTCCTTTAGGAGACACATCATGACGCAAAATCAAAAGGGTTTCACCCTAATCGAACTAATGATTGTAGTTGCAATCATCGGTATTCTAGCTGCAATCGCATTACCGGCTTACCAAGATTACACTGCTCGCGCTAAAGTGAGTGAAGTAATTCTTGCTGGAACAACTTGTAAAACAGCGATTTCAGAAGTTTCTCAAACAGGTTTAAGAGCAGCTCCAACTGCCAATGGCTTTGGTTGTGGTGAAGCTGCACCAACTGGTGGTATTTCACAATATGTAGCATCAGTTCAAACTTCAGCTGACGGTGTAATCACTATCGCAGCTCAAAATATCCCTCAGCTGGGTGCTAATGTAAACATTACTCTAACTCCATACCTAAATGCTGACGCTAGTACTGCTGCAGCTGCAAAAAACTTTCACACAGCTACTGGCGGTGAATTATCTGCTGTGAGAGCTTGGGTTTGTGCTTCAGCTGGTACTAATGGTGTTGAAGCCAAATACTTACCAGCTAGCTGTCGTTAATTTTGACGCACTAACTTAAAGGGCTGTTAACACAGCCCTTTTTGGTTATTTATGAAAAAAGATAAAGATACCGCAGATAAACTCGATACCTTCGTTTGGACTGGTTTAAGCGCCCGAGGCAAAAAACTCGAAGGTGAAATGACTGGTACTAGTATTGCCCTTGTTAAAGCCCAGCTTCGTAAGCAAGGTATTACCCCCTCAAAAGTAAAACGTAAGCCTAAACCTTTATTTGGTATAGGTGCCGGCGGTCAAAAGATCACCGCCAAAGACATTGCGATTTTCACTCGCCAAATTGCCACCATGTTGACTGCAGGCGTACCGCTTATCCAGTCTTTAGAAATGATTTCATCTGGGGCAAAGAATAAAAGTTTAAGTAAACTCATTGGCGGCATTGCCGATGAAGTTAAAGCAGGTCAGCCGTTGGCAAAATCACTCCGTGCTTACCCGCGTTATTTTGATGAGCTCTATTGCGATCTCATTCACTCAGGGGAACAATCGGGTGCTCTTGATAAAATTTTTGACCGTGTTGCCGTTTATAAAGAAAAAGCCGAGGCGTTAAAGTCAAAAATTAAAAAAGCCATGTTCTACCCTATTGCGGTAGTCGTAGTCGCACTCATTGTCACGTCGATCTTACTTATTTTCGTAGTACCACAATTCCAAGACATTTTTAGCAGTTTTGGGGCTGAACTGCCTGCGTTTACCTTATTCGTTATTGGTATCTCGGAGTTTATGCAAGAAGCTTGGTGGGTGTTCTTATTGGTTATTGGTGTGAGTATCTATTCTTATAAAGAAGCTTTGATCCGCTCACCAGCAGCACGCCACTTTAACGATCGTCTAGTACTACAATTACCCGTTGTAGGTATGATTTTACACAAAGCCGCTGTAGCACGTTACGCACGTACACTATCGACGACATTTGCTGCAGGTGTACCACTGGTTGACGCACTTGATTCAGCCGCAGGCGCATCGGGCAACGTCATATATAAAAATGCCATTACCGAAATCAAAGCCGAAGTCAGCTCGGGTAACCAAATGAACTGGGCGATGCGTAATTCAAAGCTCTTTCCTGATATGGTGATACAAATGGTCTCTATTGGCGAAGAATCAGGCTCTCTTGATGGCATGTTAGAAAAAGTCGCCAATATTTACGAACAAGAAGTCGATGATGCAGTTGATGGTCTATCTAGTCTGCTTGAGCCGTTAATTATGAGTGTGCTTGCTGTGCTTGTTGGTGGTCTTATTATTGCCATGTATTTACCTATCTTCCAACTGGGCTCAGTGGTTTAAGCCCCGTTTTCTTACTGTTAGAAAGTGACGTTTTAATGCAAGAAGTAATTTATTTAATGCAAAGCCAACAGTGGTTTTTTCTTTTGACCGTTGGTTTAGTTAGCCTGTGTATTGGTAGCTTTTTAAATGTGGTGATTTACCGACTGCCAATCATGATGCAACGTGAGTGGCAGCAAGAGTGCCGTTTATCGTTGGCCGATGAATTGGCAAACTCTAGCAAGCAAAAAACATCGAGCAACGACACTTTCAACCTAATTAAACCTAACTCGACTTGCCCTCATTGCAAAACCCCAATTAAAGCTTGGCATAATATTCCCTTGTTGGGCTGGCTGATGTTAAAAGGCAAATGTGCTAGTTGCTCAGCAAAAATCTCAATTCGTTACCCGCTAGTAGAGTTAGGAACTGCCCTTGCCTCACTTTGGATTGCATTACACTTTGGCGCAACTGAGCTCAGCTTTCTTTATATTTTTATCACTTGGGTACTCATGGCGCTTATTTTTATCGATATCGATCACATGTTATTACCCGACCAGCTCACGCTTCCTTTGGTTTGGCTGGCATTAATTGCCAGTGTCATGGGCTATACCATTGCCCCCAGCGAAGCCATTATCGGTGCTGCAGTAGGCTACTTAAGTTTATGGACGGTATTTTGGGCATTTAAGCTACTCACAGGCAAAGAAGGCATGGGATATGGTGATTTTAAACTGTTAGCTATTTTTGGTGCACTATTGGGTTGGCAGGCCATTTTGACCATAGTTTTACTCTCAAGTGTTGTGGGCGCCATCATTGGTAGCATTCAATTAGCTGTACAAGGTAAAGAGCACAGTACACCTATTCCATTTGGGCCATATTTGGCCATCGCTGGTTGGCTAGCGATGCTCTATGGCACCGAGATTCAAACTTGGTACTTTTCTCTTTTAAGCTAATTTTTCAGCCCGCTTTTTCAGGTAAACAAGTATGAGTAACTGGATTTTAGGACTAACAGGGGGCATAGGTGCAGGGAAAACTCTCGTGTCTAATCACCTAGCTTCTTTAGGCATTGAAATTGTCGATGCAGATGTCATCGCTCGGGATGTGGTTGCTATTGGCAGTGATGGCCTCAATGCCATCGCCAAGCACTTTGGCAATACTATTTTGTTAGAGGATGGCTCACTCAACAGAGCCAAGCTGCGTGAAATTATTTTTGCTGACTCAGAACAGAAGAGCTGGTTAAACAATTTACTTCACCCAATGATCCGTCAGAATATTACAGAACGGCTAAATAACGCCAAAAGCACCTATGTTGTATTAAGTGCCCCCCTACTTTTCGAAAACAAACTCGATGCACTATGCAACCACACTCTCATGGTTGATGTCCCTGTTGAGGTGCAACTAGCGCGAACAGCAACGAGAGATTCAGTCAGTGCCGAGCAAGTAAAAAATATTATCGCATCACAAATGTCACGGGAAGATAAGCGACAAAAAGCCGATTCAATTCTTGATAACCACAGAGAAATTGCTCTCGTACTTACTGAAGTTGAAACACTACATCGCACTTTTTTACAACAAGCTAAAATAAGTAAATAATTTTAATGCTCTTTATTAGTTTTGTACCTCATATTGAGCAATCAATATGCAGAAAACTAATACTTTGTGTTAGGTCTATTTTTTGCTTTGATATTTTTTGCTAAGCTAGGCTAAGTTCAAGTCGTCATAGAGGCATTATGGAACATCACTCTCCCCTTTTACGGAAGTTTATTACGCTCGGCCGTGTGACCGCTGAGCAATTAAAATTAAAACAAGCCGAGGCACAGTCAACGGCAGAGCTGATCTGTCTATGCAGTGGGATGACCAGTCAAGAGTTAGCTGAACAATGCTTAGATCTGTTCAGAGTACCGATGTTCGACTTAAGCGACTTTGACGTTGAACAGCTGCCAAAAGAGCTCATAAAAGAAAAACTGATACGTCAGCATCATTTACTACCTCTAGTAAAAAAAGGTCGTAAACTCTATATTGCCACCTCTGATCCTACTGATTACGGTGCATTTGAAAACTTTGAGTTTAGTACTGGTCTTCAATGCGAAGTCGTAGTTGTTGATTACAAACTGCTCGAACAAAAAATAGATCAATTATTTGATGCCACTGGTGGCCTGTCCATGAGCGAGGATGACTTTAAAGAGTTCTCGGGCATGGATGTTGAAGAGACTCAACAGCAACAAGACACCAACGATGAAAAAGACAAAGATGATGCCCCTATTATTGTCTACATCAATAAAATCTTGATGGATGCGATTAAAAAAGGGGCGTCAGATTTACACTTTGAACCTTACGAGCATAAATACCGCATTCGTTTTCGTATTGATGGCATGCTGCATGAAATGGCCAGCCCGCCAACTAGCTTAGCAACTCGGTTATCTGCTCGTATCAAGGTTATGTCTCGGTTAGACATCGCCGAAAAACGTAAACCGCAAGACGGCCGTATCAAATTAAAGATCTCTGATCGTAAAAGCATTGATTTTCGTGTCAGTACCCTGCCCACTTTATGGGGAGAAAAAATCGTAATGCGTATTCTTGACTCATCAAGTGCTATGTTAGGCATTGATGTGTTAGGTTACGAGCCTGAGCAAAAAGCACTTTACATGGATGCTTTAGCACAGCCGCAAGGTATGATCTTAGTAACCGGCCCAACAGGTTCGGGTAAAACAGTTTCACTCTATACAGGTTTAAATATTCTTAATAAACCAGAGCGCAATATCAGTACTGCGGAAGATCCAGTTGAAATTAACCTCGAAGGTATCAACCAAGTTCAGATCAACCCCAAAGCAGAGATGACTTTTGCCAACGCGCTCAAAGCCTTCTTACGTCAAGATCCAGATGTCGTGATGGTTGGTGAGATCCGTGACTTAGAAACCGCAGAAATCTCTATTAAGGCTGCACAAACAGGTCACTTGGTGATGAGTACACTACACACCAATTCGGCACCAGAAACGTTAACTCGTCTACTGAATATGGGTGTACCAGCATATAACGTAGCAAGCTCGATCAGCTTGATCATCGCACAGCGTCTAGCACGTCGTTTATGTCCTAAGTGTAAAACGCCTGAAACTTTGCCTGAAGAAGAGCTTAATCGCCAAGGATTTATAAAAGCAGGGATCAGCGAAGTCACGCTGTATAAAGCCAATGGCTGTGAACACTGTACCGAGGGCTATAAAGGCCGTGTCGGTGTGTATGAAGTAGTGAAAATCACACCTGAAATTGCACAAGTTATTATGGAAGGTGGCAACTCGATTCAAATCGCTGAAATGGCGGTAAAAGCAGGATTCGCCAATTTACGTATTTCGGGTCTGAAAAAAGCCGCTGCAGGCGTCACCTCATTAGCTGAAATAAACCGAGTAACCAGTTACTAAATTCTAGATACTTAAATCTAAGTAGTAGAATTTAGTCTCAGGTAGCAAAGTGCATTGGTTTTAATTACACTGTGGCCAAACCAAATCAATAGAGAATGATGATGGCCACAGTTGTAAAATGCCCGACTTGCCAAGCCGATGTCGTATGGGGCGAACAAAGCCCGCACCGTCCTTTTTGTTCAAAGCGTTGTCAGTTAATTGATTTAGGCGAATGGTCTGAAGAAAATAACAAAATATCAAGTAAGCTCTCTGCAAACGAGGAACTTGATGAGCAAGCCAAACAAGATATGATTGAAGACATTGAAGCTATGTTGGCTAAAAACGATGACTTCTTTCAATAAACTCTTTCACCGTTAAAGAAGGCGGTGCTAAATATAGAAAAGGCGACTATCTCATATTGATAATCGCCTTTTTATGTTGAAGACCTTTTGTAGATGCTATTTAATCGCGGTGACGACGCTGCTTGTTTTTACGTTTTTCTCGCATCTCAGTTAACTTTTCTCTTTGCTCTACAGTCAGCAATTGCCAAATCTGATGGCGGCTTTTTAAATGTGCCATAATTAGTTCTGAGCGTTCAGCTTTGATATCAGACATCAAGGACTTTGCTTTGTCCTCGTCAAAACTGTCGGCTTCAACCAAAGCTCGAAATGCTTCACGATTTTCTTTTCGCTCTACTTTTTTATCTTTTTTATCTGCTTTTAATTCTGTAATAATCGATTTAATTTGCGCTTGCTGGTCGACCGTTAAATCAAGTGCAGCAACTGCACGCTTAGAGAGTAAAAAGTCTCCACGCTGTTCAGAATGACCTTTTGCATTGGCTGTTACTGATACTAAAATACTGCCAGTTAAAACGATTGCACTTAGTAAAGTTGATAGTTTCATAATAAATTCTCTCTCGGGTTAGCTCTGATTAACTTTTAAATAAGTCTACGCTCTGCAATGCAAAGTAACGCAAGCGAACGTAAAGAGTGTGTAAAGTTCTGCAATACAATATGATTATCAGTACACTTGAGATAAGAAGTACGATGTTGACAGGTGCCTTATGAGCCAATTATTACTAATAGAAGACGATATTGAATTAAGTAATTTACTTTGCGAATACTTGCAAAGTCAGAATCATACTGTCAGCCAAGCGTTTGATGGAGAAGCAGGGTTAGCAATGGCTAAAACTAATAGCTTCGACGTAATCTTACTTGATATCATGATGCCAAAACTGGATGGCTTCGAAGTACTCAAACAGTTGCGACAAACTCACCTGACTCCCGTGATCATGTTAACCGCCAAAGGCGATGATTTTGATCGCATATTTGGTCTAGAGTTAGGTGCCGATGATTATATTTCTAAACCTTTCAATCATAGAGAGTTGTTGGCTCGGATCAATGCCATCACCCGCCGTGTCGAGTTTGTAAAGCAAGCGGAAATTGCTGAGATAATAGAATATAATCGCGTTTCTCTAAATATAGCTGCTCGGACAGTACATGTTAATAAAGTACTACTTACATTAACCGGTACTGAGTTTGCTGTTCTACAGCTGCTCATGACACAAGTCGGTAAAGTGGTCACAAAAGAATGCATCAGCCAAGAAGTGCTGGGCCGCCGATTAGCTCCATTTGATCGCTCTATCGACATGCATGTCAGTAACTTACGCAAAAAAATAGCGCAACACAGTGATGTAAATTGTATTCAGACCATGCGAGGCAGCGGTTATGTCTTTTTGGCTCAATAAAACCAATATTAAACAAGTCCTGAGTAGTCGACTATTTTATAAAGCATTTGCTGGATTTTGGCTGACCATTGTTTGTATCTTTCTGTTATTAGTTCTATTTACACGCCTACAAGGTGAACTATTAGATAATGACCCACTTCATGGCAGGCATTTAGATAGCCTTAAGCATTTAAAGAGAAATATTGTCAGGCTAGTTGAAAATAAAAATAGAACGCTTCAGGAAGCCGTTGATCACCCGCGCTTATCACGCCATAGCATGATTTTATTAGTCCATGACAATGTAGATAAAACGGTCTCAACTGAAAATAATGATCGAAATTTGAACTTATCGCTACTCAATGATCTTGGTGATCAGAATACCCCAAGCCAAATTAGAACTGAGCGCTATATTGCCTATGGTCCACTCGATATTTCACTCAATCAAGATGCCTATCGTTTATATCAAATAAGACAACTGCCTCGACCTATGCTCTTTCATTCCATCCGTATGCTACCGGCATGGATGAAGTTACTCGCGGTATTTATTCCCTCTGTTATTTTAAGTGTATTTTTAACCATATATTTGATTACACCGCTCAATACCTTGAGTCGCAGTGCAAGACGCCTTGCACAAGGAGAGCTTAATGTTAGAGCACCAACTAACTCTCAGCGAAAAGACGAAGTCGGTCAACTCATTCATGACTTTAATTTTATGGCTGATAAGCTCACCCATAGTATTCAAGCGCATAAACAGTTGTTGGCCGATGTCTCTCATGAATTACGTACGCCACTGACGCGTTTAAACTTGGCAAATGCTATGGCACAAGATACTGCCAGTGATGCAACTCAAAACTATTTAGCGCGTATAGAAAAAGAGTCTCAATGTTTAGATAAAATGCTTGCTGACGTACTGACTCTTTCGCGATTGGAATATACAGACCACTCATTAACTATTGAGCCAATCTCTCTTTCAAGTTTATTACAAGAGTTACTTCTAAATGCTAAATTTGAAGCGCAACAACACAATAAGACGCTCTCAAATAATGCTATTCCCGACATTGAACTAAGCTGTGATGCTATCTTGCTGACATCTGCAATTGAAAATATCACTAGAAATGCCATCAAATATGCCAATACTCATATTGATTTCGATATAGCTCAAAACGCTGAAAGTTTAATTATTTGTATTAAAGATGATGGTCAAGGTGTTGATGATAGTGCACTTGCCGAACTAGGCAATGCATTTTACCGTACTGATAGTGCGCGTGCTCGACAAACTGGTGGGATTGGGTTAGGTTTAGCTATCGCCAAACGCGCACTCATTGCGCACCATGGTGATATTCAGTTTACCAACCACCAGCCACATGGATTAACGGTCACAATTACATTACCACTATGACGTTTTACAGCTATTCAGATCAACTTAACGACAATATAGATGTGATAGAGCAGCATTGGCAATCAGGTATACATAGCCAATTTACGGGTAAAAATGGTAATTTGTTCTACACCATCCACCAGCCTCAACATATTGATTATGCTGTGGTATTAATTTCTGGACGTATTGAAGCAAGCCATAAATATAGAGAATTAATCTGGGAACTCAATCAGAATAATATTGCCGTTTACTGCTGCGATCATATTGGCCAAGGGCAATCGGCGCGTCTCACAGCTGATCAACAGCTTGGCTATATTGAACAATTTGAAGACTTTGCCGATGACTTACATCTTTTTATCGAAAGTATCGTAAAACCTCAACTCTGCAGCGATTACTTTTTATTGGCACATTCTATGGGCGGTGCGATTTGTTGTGATTATTTAGCAAGATACCCAGTAAACGTTCAAGGCGCCTTTATATGTGCGCCTATGCTGGGGATAAATACAGCGCCTTTTCCGAGTAAAGTTGCTCTTTGGGTAGCACGTTCAGCATGTCGTCTAGGTTTTTCGCAGCGTTATGCGTTTGGTCAAGCTAGTTATATTGAAAAGCCATTTTCTGAAAATGAGTTAACCAATAGCGCTGAAAGGTATGCGCATTTTAGATCGTTATATGCAAATCAAGCTCATCTACAGTTGGGCGGAGTCAGCTTTGCCTGGTTACAAGCGGCATTAAATTGGACCTTTTTATTGCCTGAGCTTTTAAGTTCTACGCCTGTACATATTGCACTTGCAGAGCAAGACAGTATCGTAGACAACCTCACAACAAAACAATGGGCACAACAACAAAACAACATCAGTATTTCTGAATTTCCCATGGCAAAACATGAGTTACTAAATGAAATTGATTCTATTCGCCACCCACTAATGCTGCAATTCTATGGATTTTGTGATTCACATCGTTCATTTAAAGCAACAGGGTCTTGATGCACCATAATATCAATATGCTCACCAAATGCCGTGCGTATTTTTTCGCATACTTGTGCTGAAATCGCGTGCGCTTGCTGCAAACTTAGCTGCTTATCGAGTTCTATATGAAACTGCACAAACTTCAGTTTACCACTTTGCCGTGTTCTTAAATCATGGACTCCCTGTACATCAGGATGCTTTGAAATAATAGCAACCAACCTGACTTTCTCTTCGTCTGATATTTCTTTGTCCATTAAGTGGTTGGCGCTTTCTTTGGCAATTTCCCAGCAGTTAAACAACAGATAAAACGCCACGCCAATGGCAAATACTGAATCAGCAAATACATAGCCTATTGATGCTAAGTAAATACCTACTAGCACTGCAATATTAAGTAATATATCGCCTTTATAATGTAAAGAATCGGCTTTTACAGCGATAGACTCAGTGTGCTTCACCACATATTGCTGAACTGCCACTACCAATAATGTACAAATGATTGCAAAGCCACTGACCCAAACGCCTAACATAGAGTGAGGGAGTGGTACCGGGTTGATCAGACGTTCAATACCATGAAATGCTAAAAAGCAGGCAGAACCAGAAATAAATGCAGCTTGACCTAGCCCTGCTAATGCTTCTGCTTTTCCGTGTCCAAAACGGTGATCGTCATCAGCAGGTCTCAATGCATAGCTTAAAACCAAAAAGCTCATCATAGATGCCGAAATATCCAACAAAGAGTCGGTAAGTGAGCCCAACATAGCTGCGCTCCCTGACGCCAGCCAAGCCCACGCTTTTGCCGCGATCATGATACTCACGATAGCCATGGTAAATAGACTTGAAAAACGTACTAGTACATCGTAGTGACGCGTCATAAACTCACTCCTTAATTGGTTCTCATTAGGTATAGACACCTAAATGACTTATTGCTCAGTATACTTTTCGGTATACTTAGCTCAATAACTTTAGAGGTGATTATGTTAGATATTGTTTTATACCAACCTGAGATCCCACCTAACACGGGAAATATCATTCGTTTATGTGCTAATACCGGCTATACATTGCACTTAATTGAGCCGCTCGGCTTCGAATGGGATGATAAGCGTATTCGTCGTGCAGGCCTTGATTATCATGAATTCAGTGAAGTAAAACGCCACCCTTCTTTTGAAAGCTATTTAGAAACGGAGCAGCCTAAACGCGTGTTTGCCTGCACAACTAAAGGGAGCACTTATCATCACGAGCCAGAGTACCAAGCGGGTGATTGTTTAATGTTTGGGCCAGAAACCCGAGGGTTACCCGAAGAGATCATTTTTTCTCTGCCTGCTGAGCAAAGAGTTAGGATCCCGATGAAACCTGATAGCCGTAGTATGAACCTATCCAATGCAGTTGCAGTGTTCGTCTATGAATCATGGCGTCAACTCGGGTTTCCACACTCAAAATAATTAGCTGTTTTTTAACAATTTGCTCGCACAGCGATGAATAATTCACTAGTATTAAATTTAAAACGGACTGAGGAGGATATTTAATATTATGAAGTTATGGCATTCATTGCTGTTGTGCCTCGTAATAATATTATGCAAATCAGTATTTGCATCGCAGCTCAATACTCAAGCCATAGCAAGCCAAGCCAATAATCAGCATTGGTTTTTATATGCCGATGATTTAATTAAATATGATGGCCATAACGAATTTAACGCCAAGCAACTCACCAGTGAACTAACAGCACCATTTTTAAGTATTTTAAGTCAATCACCATTCATATGGGTGGGGCATCAGAATGGCCTAAGTAAAGTTGATACAGTCACTGGCGAAACACGGACTTGGTTAGAAACGCCTGTCACTAAAATAAGCCAAACTGGAAATGGTATTATATTTCAAAGTAATGGACGTTTGTACCAACTCGTTAATACCACATTGTCTGTTCTACCTATTAATTTAAAGCAGCAGCTCTGGCAAACCTCGTCGCAAGGAGTGGTATATGTTTCTCTCGATAATTCACTTATGCACTGGGATCCAATTAATGGAAAGAAGAAACTCGACATATTGCCATTTGATGCTGACCAACTGTTACTTCACCAAGAGCAAATTATCTTAAGGTCTAAAACTGGAGAAGTTTTTCTTTTTGATGAAACCTTACAGCCTCAACCTCTTTTTTCAGCTGAAAATCTCGCTATTTTTGAGTCCAGACTATTAAGTTTCAAAAACAGCTTTATCAACAGTTTTAACTTAAACACCCAAACTCAGTATCAATATCAGGTAAATAACTTACCGATTGAAGACCTCAAAGTGTCGAACCAATCAATTTGGCTTCTACAACTGGGTCAGTGGCAAAAATTCCAACCGGCCAGTTTAACCTTACAAACTGATATTGAGAATTCTGAAGAGTTAAAACTATACCAAATGGGTATGCAAGCATTTCACAAATTTGCCAAAAGCCAGCCTGTTAACGCGGTGCGCTATATTGATGGAGGTCGCTGGGCGGTCGCTACAGAACAGCAAATTTTTATATTTAGTGGCGAAAAAGGTAACTTCTCCCCTTTTATAGACAAACAACATACCCAAGCACTCTACTTCACCCATGACGGCAATTTATGGGTAAGGGATAAAGATGGCTTTAGTCAATTTGATTTAGGCAGCAAAGAAAGGTTATTCCGCTATGACGTAAAACACATTCACAGTATTACGCGCTTAGCAGATAATGCCTTTATCGCCTCAACATCGAACGCATTATGGTTACTTGAACAAGGCACTGCACTTAAACTGCCACTACCTTTTAAAAGTCTGATATTTCACGATGTATTATATTCAAAACACAACAATACACTTTTGCTGAGCACCGAATCGGGCTTATTCGAACTCACTTTTGTTAACAAACAAATCACCGGCTTTATTCAGCGTAATCAATTTTCAGGTAAATATTTAGCGACAGCAGAAGAAGGAATTTGGCAATTTGATAAACAAGGCATCGCGCATTATCAAAATCGAGTGACCAAGCGCTTAGTAGCACCATTTCAAATACAGCGACAAGTATTAAGTTTTAGACAAAAGCTCATGCTTTTAAACCAGAGCTTCTCTCTCATAGCAGAACAGGTAAAGACACAATCTCCTTCACTTGCACTATCACATGTACGCTATCATTACCGTGATAAGATAACCGAATCATTTTCTCCAAAGTTACCACTTACAATAGAAACGGATGTGAAACGTTTCAGTTTATGGTTCAACACATGCCAATCCTGTCAATTACATTACCGCCTATCTGAAGATGCGCCATGGCGGTTACTTGAAAACAATAAACTTACACTCACCCCTTCTGAAATGGCAGTATTAGAAGTGGTTGCTTCTAGTCAAAGCATGTCAAAGACATTAACTGTCACAGCTTCTAAACCGAAACAGGTTTGGTGGCATTGGATTTTAGCTCTGACGTTGACTGCTGGCTGTGTTTATTGGTTACTTAGCAAACAGCTACGTGCTTCTAAATCCAAGCTGACAGAGCATTTTAGTGACATGCTAATGACCCATTCAAAAGATGCGATTTGGCTTGCCGATGAGCACTTCAATGTACTTAAAGTTAACCAAGCATATAGTGATATCACTGGTTTTTCTGCAGATGCATTGGTAGGCCTGAAACCAAAAATTTATACCGAGCAAGGAAGAGACCGAAAGTTAGAACAACACATTGTCGCAGAAAGTCAGTTAAACGATTATTGGACCGGAGAAATTTGGACACTTGGTGCTAATAATCAAAAATTAGCGCTCGATGTCACGGTCACTAAATTAACCCATGAGGATCACCCCTCTGAAGTGTTTTACCTCGGTGTGCTAACCAATATTTCAGAACGCAAAGCCAATGAAAAGGCACTACTTAATTTATCTACTCGAGATTCAATTACAGGACTCGCTAATCGCACACTCTTTATTGAATCACTTAATCAGGCTATCGCAAGCTGTAATAAAGCATTTCCGTCTTTATTATTGGTCCTGATCGACATTGATCATTTCAGAAAAATTAACGATCTCATGGGTCATGAAAGTGGCGATGCGTTGTTAAAAGAAGTCGCTAATCGTTTATCTAAACATCTTGATAAGGGGTTTACTTTAGCTCGTGTTAGTAGTGATGAATTTGCTGTACTTATTCCACCATACCTATTTTCTGGTATGACAATTTTCTTTGCCAAAAAACTTGCTGATGACATATTGAAATGTATTAATCATCCGTTTACCCATCAAGGTGTAGAGACTTCAGTGAGTGCATCCTGTGGCCTCGCTATTTATCCTGATGATGCCATCGATAGTGAACATCTGATCCGCTGTGCTGACTCAGCACTAGATCATGCAAAACATAAAGGTAATAACAGTTACCAATTTTTTGACAAGCAACGCCATCAATTAGATCCGACCATTTTATCTCGCGAGTCAGCCCTCCTTAGAGCCATCGACGATGAACAGTTTATGCTTTTTTATCAACCCAAGTATCAAGCTGATAGTAAGGAGCTCGTTGGCTTTGAAGGGCTTGTTAGATGGCAACAAGATGATGGCAGCATAGAAAGCCCTGCCAACTTTATTCCTTTCGCAGAGGAATGCAGTGCTATTATCCCAATGACTAATTACCTGCTTGACGTTGCGTGTAAACAGATCAACCACTGGCGCATGATGGGGCTCCCTAACAATCATGTTGCTATCAATATTTCAGCTAAGCACTTTGAAAGTGACTTTTTAGTCGATACTGTTCGAGAATGCTTACTCAGATACCATATTCCAGCCCACTGCTTAGAGCTTGAAATCACCGAAAGTGCCATGATGGCAGACCCAGAACAAGCCCTTAAAATTATGCACCGCCTCAAAGCGTTAGGGGTCACAATTGCACTGGATGACTTTGGCACGGGTCATTCGTCTTTGGGATATTTAAAGCGTTTTCCGATCGATATTCTTAAAATAGATCGCTCTTTTATCATGGACATTGAATTATCAGATCAAGATAGAAATATCACTGCGGCAATTATACGATTAGCCAAATACCTCAACATTACTGTGGTCGCTGAAGGGGTTGAAAATGAAAGGCAAGCTTATTTATTAAACGTCATGGGATGCGGTATTTTACAAGGGTATTATTTCTCAAAACCACTTCCAACTGATAAAGCAACTCAACTATTAGAAAACCAGTTTGAGGAAACAGCAACGCTGAGCTAGCGTTTTTAACGAATAAAAAAACGGCGCCAATGGGCGCCGCTTTATATAATCATGCTATGAGTATTACTCAGACTTTTGCTCTCTACCTAACAGTGCCATGGCCGCTTCTTTCACATCTTTGTCTTCATAAAGTACTTGATAGATTTGCTCACAGATTGGCATTTCAATTCCACTGCGTTTTGCGAGTAAGTAAACTTCTTTGGTATTACGATAACCCTCGACCACTTGGCCAATGCTCTCCATCGCTTCATCTACACCTAAACCTTTGCCTAGGGCAAGACCGAAACGACGGTTGCGAGACTGATTATCAGTACAAGTAAGGATCAAATCTCCCAAACCCGCCATCCCCATAAAGGTTTCAGATTTGGCTCCTAGTGCGCAACCTAAACGGCAAAGCTCAGCAAGACCACGAGTGATTAAAGCGGTACGTGTGTTTGCACCAAAGCCAAAGCCATCTGACATACCGGCGCCAATGGCGATAACATTCTTTACTGCACCACCTAATTGAATACCAATGAAGTCATCATTGCTATACACACGGAACGACCGACCGCAGTGCAGTAATTTAGCTAAATCACTGGCAAACTCAGTTTCAGTTGCAGATACCGAAATAGCAGTCGGCAAACCTGCCGCCATTTCTTTGGCAAACGTCGGTCCAGACAATACAGCTAAAGGCACGGCTTCACCGAGCTTTTCAACTGCAACTTCTTGTAACAAGCGTCCAGTATTAGGCTCTAACCCTTTTGTAGCCCATACAACTTTAGCACCCGCATTGAGCATAGGTTGAATTTGCTCTAATGTTTTTGCAAAAGCATGGCTTGGCACAACCACTAAGATGATCTGGCTAGCCTTAACTGCTTTTGCTAAATCACTTTCAAGCTTTAAAGTTTCAGGGAAAGTAATATCGGGAAGATAACGTTGATTTTTACGCTCAGTTGCCAGCGTCTCAACATCATCGGCGTTTCGACCCCATAAGGTTACTGCATGTCCGTTTCGGGCAAAACTAATAGCAAGGGCGGTGCCATACGACCCCGCCCCTAGTACAGATACAACTGATTGTTCTGTTTTCATATAATTATGCGTCAGCTGGTTGCTCTGCTTGAGCTGCACGTTGCTGCATGTACTGAGCAAATAGCGCGTCAAAGTTTACTGGCGCCAGGTTAAGTTGTGGGAAAGTACCCTTGTTCACTAAACCTGCAACAGCTTCACGTGCATATGGGAAAAGAATATTCGGGCAGAATGCACCTAGCATATGTGCCATTTGAAGCTCTTCAAGTTCACCAATTTGGAAAATACCGGCTTGTTGAATTTCACATAGGAATGCCGTTTCTTCACCGATAGAAGCTGTCACTGTCAGTGCTAATACAACTTCGAAGATACCCTCGTCTAACTTGTTAGAGCGTGTATCCATGTCTAATTTTACTTCAGGCGTCCACTCTTTTTGGAAAATAGCAGGAGAATTAGGCGTTTCAAAAGACACGTCTTTTGTGTAAATACGCTGAATTGTGAATTGTGGGCCTTCCTGCGGAGCTGCAGCTTGATTTGCTTGTTCTGTCATGAGTGTTCCTAAAACTTGTATTTCTTAATGTAATTATTATGCGTTTAATAGGGTATCAAGTTTACCCTGCGCTTCGATTGCCATCATATCATCGCAACCGCCAATATGCGTGTTATTGATAAAGATTTGTGGGACAGTCGTGCCACCATTTGCTTTTTCAATCATTTCGTCGCGTAATTCAGGCTGAGCAGCAATATCATACTCAGTGTATGTTACACCTTTACTGTCTAATAATGCCTTTGCTCTGTGGCAAAACGGGCAGTAATCTTTCGTATAAATAACAACGTTGCTCATAAAATCCTCTTGATTATTTACCAGTCGCTACAGGCAGGTTAGCATTTTGCCATGCGCCCATACCACCACTTAGTACATAAACATGCTCGAAACCTGCTTTTGATGCGTTGTTTGCGATGCCATTTGCTGTCATGCCTGTTGTACATACCAATATAATGGGCTTTGATTTAAACTTTTCAAGACCTGCAAAGTCACTTTGTTTGGCTTTTTCAGCGCTTAGCTGAACAGCACCTGCAATGCGGCCTGCGTTAAACTCTTTTGCTGGGCGGATATCAACGACCTGCCCTTCTTCTTTATTAACCAACAGGGTTAGTTGCTGCGGATTAATTTGGCGAATTGCAGAGAATTTGCTTTTAAACCAGCTCATTACAATCATCGCAACAAGGGCCAACCAAATAATGCTTAGCACTGCATTATTGCCGATAAATTCAATATATTGTTCCATGAAAATTCCAACTACTTAGGATCTAATAATTTAGATCTTGTCTTAATGCTCAATGACTCGGCAGTATACCGTTTGCGATTGTTTGGGTATACCCTTTTATAAAAGCGTTATTTACTTAACGTTAATATGAAGATTATTCCTTTTCAAAGGGCTGAATATTCATACAAAACACGGTATGCTACGCGCAGAGTTCGTGCCTTAGTTTAGGAGCCCAAATGACTGCACAGAAAAAACCACTTGTTCTAATGATTTTAGATGGTTGGGGATACAGAGAAGAAAGCGAAAGCAACGCAATTTTAGCTGCAAACACGCCCGTTTTAGATAATTTATGGGCCACCCGCCCTCGTACGCTCATTTCAGGCTCAGGTTTAGATGTGGGTCTACCAGATGGTCAAATGGGTAACTCTGAAGTCGGTCACGTAAATTTAGGTGCTGGACGTATCGTTTATCAAGACTTTACCCGTATAACTAAAGCAATAGACGATGGTGAATTTGAACATAACCCAGTGTTAGTAGAAAACATCGATAAAGCGGTTAATGCAGGGAAAGCAGTGCACTTAATGGGCCTATTAAGCCCAGGTGGCGTTCATAGCCATGAAGATCACATTATTGCGGCTATTAAACTCGCTGCAAAACGTGGCGCACAAACTGTTTACTTCCATGCCTTCTTGGATGGTCGTGATACACCACCTCGCAGTGCGCAAGCTTCAATCGAAAAAATCGAAGCACTTTTTGCAGAATTAAACTGTGGCCGTCTTGCTTCAATTGTGGGCCGTTATTACGCAATGGACCGCGATAACCGCTGGGAACGTGTAGAGTCAGCTTACAACCTAATGGTGTGTGCAGAAGGTCAACATACTTACAACACTGGCGTTGAAACGCTGTTAGCCGCTTACGAGCGTGATGAAAACGACGAGTTTGTTTCAGCATCACTGGTTCAACCTGATGCAGCACCTTCTTCAACCATTAATGATGGTGACACGGTTATTTTCATGAACTTCCGCGCTGACCGTGCTCGTCAAATGACACGTGCGTTTGTCGATGCTGACTTTGCAGGATTCGAAAAGAAACAAGCGCCTGAATTAAGCGCCTTTGTAATGATGACTGAGTATGCTGCAGACATTAACGCACCAATCGCCTTTGCACCTGTAAAACTGCATAACGTACTAGGTGAATGGTTAGCGAAACACGATAAGACACAACTGCGTATTTCTGAAACAGAAAAATACGCACACGTGACCTTCTTCTTCAGTGGTGGTCGTGAAGAGTTATTTGCTGGCGAAAAGCGTGAACTGATCCCTTCACCGCAAGTTGCCACTTATGACCTACAACCAGAGATGAATTCAACGATGTTGACTGACACGCTGGTTAACGCAATTGAAAGCGGTGAACACGATGTCATCATCTGTAACTATCCGAACGGCGACATGGTTGGTCACTCAGGTGTATTTGAAGCCGCAGTGAAAGCCTGTGAAGCCGTAGATGCATGTATTGGTCGCGTTATTGAAGCGCTAGAAAAAGTTGGTGGTGAAGCACTGATCACAGCGGATCACGGTAACGCTGAACAAATGACCAATGCAAAAACGGGTCAAGCACATACGGCCCATACTAGTGAGCCAGTACCATTTATTTATGTAGGTCGTGATGCACAGCCACACTCGGGTAAAACATTAAGTGATGTGGCACCGACTATGCTGCACTTACTTGGTATGGAACAACCTGCAGAAATGACAGGCTCACCAATTATGACCATTAAGTAATGCGTACAAGCTTACGCATTATTTTTTGTTTAACGACATTGTTGGTATTGGCTTTTGCCAATGCCAACGAGTCTCGTACTAAGCAAGATTTAGACGCGGTACAAAAAGAATTAGAAAAAAGCCAAAAAAGCTATCAACAACAAAACGAAAGATTCAATAAACTCAAACGCAAATTACGTGACTTCGAGTTGCAAATTGCACAGCATGCCAAAGCATTGTCATTGACCGAGCAAGGGATCAATGAAAATCGCCAACAGCAATACACCCTTGAAAATGAAAATAAAAGTTTAAATCAACAAAAGATTAGGCTTCAAAAATTACTCGCGGGACAATTAAAAAGCGCCTATATGACTGGTAGTCATGACTATTCAAAAATGCTTCTTAATCAAGAGCATAGCGCAACACTTGAACGCACCCTCAGTTATTATGATTACTTCAACAAAGCGCGTATTGCACAAATTGAAACGCTCAAAGAAGTGATTAAACAATTGGCTGAAAACCAAGAATCACTTGAACAGAAACAGCAGCAGCTCAACGATTTGTTTAAACAACAAACTGAGCGATTAGCGGCTTTAAAAGCTTCCAAAGAACAACGCCAAAACAGCCTTTCTCAACTTAATAGTGCATTAAAACAAACACAAAGTGCCATCGCTTATTTAAAAGAGAACGAACAAACCTTGATCACCACGCTCTCTCAGTTGCATGAACAGCAAAGTGAATCTTTGGTACCCGTCGAGCTTATTGGCTTGCGCAGTAAAAAAGGGAAATTACCTTGGCCTAGTAAAGGCCGCTTGAAACATAGGTTTGGTCAACGAAAACATGCAGGTATGAATTGGAAAGGTGTCGTCATTGCTGCAAAAACAGGTGATAACGTTAAAGCCGTTCAACAAGGCCAAGTCGTTTTTGCCGATTGGCTCAATGGTTTTGGCTGGGTCATTGTTATTGATCATGGCCTTGGTTATATGAGTTTATATGGCCATGCACAAACGCTTTTAAAAGATGTCGGTGATCAAGTTCGTAGTGGGGAAAGTATTGCATTAGTAGGTCAGAGCGGCGGACAAGCTAATCCTGGTCTATACTTTGAACTACGGCATAAAGGAAGCGCTGTCGATCCAGTAAAGTGGTGCAAATAAGTTAAGAGAATAACCTTGCTGCACCTGACTAGGAGCAGCATATGAATTCATTTTTAATTAATTCAAAACCGTTAGATTGCCTAAAATCTAAACTAATTTTTTTATGCATTATTGCAATGCTGAGTCTTTATATCAGCTTTGCATCGATTGCATCTACTACATCATTCACTCAGCAACAAGCCAACGAAATTCTCTACCATATTCATACTTATTATGTAGATGATTTACCGCTTAGTCAGTATCACAAAAGCAACTTAACCGATGTATTTGAGCAACTTGATCCTTATTCTAAATATTTAACTGCCAGTGAACTCGACAGCTTATTTAGTGCCGCTAATGGCCGTTACACCGGTATTGGTATTGAAGTAGAAGAGATTGATAATCGCATTGTAATTTTAGGGACACTCCCAGGTTCACCCGCAGAACAAGCTGGCATTGAAGGTGGCGATAAATTGGTAGCGATAAACTCTGAAGATGTCACAAAAAGAGACATCGCACACATTTCAAAGCTACTAAAAAAAGCGGCGCTAAAAACTATCTATATCACCGTAGAGCGTGCGAAGAGTGAGTTGACTCTAGCACTGAGACGGGAAGAAATTAACGTCGAAAGTGTGTTTAGCCAACTGTTGACTAATCAAAATGCCTACATTTCTCTGCAGAGCTTTAATAATCATAGTTACCATGACGTAGCGCGTCATATAAATAAATTGATTTCAAATAATGGGGGTCCGCTTTCAGGATTGGTTATTGATTTGCGTGATAATCCTGGCGGCACATTAAGCAGTGCGGTCGCCATTTCAGATTTATTTTTACAAGCTGGTACTATAGTTACCACTAAAGGACGCTTTTATGATGCAAACCAACAATTTGTCGCACAACATGGTGATATTTTAAATGGTGCGCCGATTGTGGTTTTAATCAACGAGCAGTCAGCTTCTGCGGCTGAAATCTTAGCTGGCGCTTTGCAAGACAACCAACGTGCTATCGTTGTTGGCAGCAAATCTTACGGTAAAGGCTCTGTACAATCTCTTATCCCCATCGGCGATGGCACAACAGCACTGAAACTCACGACAGCAAAATACTTTACGCCGTCCGGTCGTTCAATAGATGGAGTGGGTATTAAACCGAATATTTTACTGACCGAACAAGGACTTTCACATTTAAATAAACGCGCTATAATGGCTGGTGAACTTTCGAACAACAGAGATAAATTAGCCTTGTTAGACAAGCATTTAGTTGATGCGAAAGAGTACTATAAAGATAAAAATTAAATAAGAGGGGATAAACCCTCAGGCTACAGATTTATAAATAGAAGAATACACTGTGCGCTCATTACTATGGCTTTTGCTAAGTGCTTTATACTTAGCACTGCCTTTGCAAGCTAAACAAATTGCCATTGTGATCGATGATGTGGGAAACCACCAGCGCGATCTCAATTTACTATCTCTGCCCGGTGAGCTAACTTTTGCTATTTTGCCGCACACCCCCTATTCCCAAAAATTTGCATACCTTGCCAGCCAACAAAGTAAAGAGTTACTTTTGCATGTACCGATGCAAGCGATTGAAGACAAAGCCCTCGGCCCTGGCGCACTCACCCTAGACATGGATAAGCAAACACTTCAAATGACATTGGGGCACGCACTAGCAAGCTTACCTCAAGTAAGTGGCATCAATAATCATATGGGATCTGCATTAACTCAATATAGCGATCCGATGAAATGGACGATGGAAATATTACGTAAACGCGGTTTATATTTTCTTGATAGCCGAACGACAAAGGAGTCGCAGGCACAGACTGTAGCTGATTTATATGGTGTTCCTAATATTGCTCGCCAAGTTTTTTTAGATAATGAGAAACAAGACACTTACTTATCTCAGCAGTTGGCTGAAGCCAAAAATATCGCTTTGCGAACTGGCCAATCGATACTCATCGCACACCCTTACCCTGAAACCGTCGCGTTTTTACATGAGCAAATCCCGCAACTATTAGAACAAGGCTTTGAACTCGTGCCCGTTTCACAAATTGTTCGCAGTCGCTATATCCAATTAGCAAAACATGCTGGCGCTCCTATGCCAAGCATTGCAAAAAAGTAAAACTTTGATCTCAATTTAAGCAAGCTCGAATAAAATGAGTTATAAGTTTATTCATTGATCCAAATTAGGACTGTTTAATATGCTTCATATTGTTTCTGATCTCATGACTGCCGATCCATTCGCTGTGCACTATCAATCAACTATTAAAGAAGTGCACGACTTGATGCGTGAAAAAAATATTCGCCACATTCCAGTGATCGATGATCAAGGTATTTTAAAAGGTATGCTGACACAAAAGATCATGGTCGCACAGGTAATGAAAATCATGGCAACCTACGGACCCAATGCGATTGAAAGAAAGGAAAAGCAAAGTATTGCTCAAGATATAATGGCAACTGACTTTGCTAATATTCGACCTGAGCAATCACTCAGTGAAGTGGCACAGTTTTTTGTAGAAAATCGCCATGGGTGTATGCCTGTTGTCGACGAAGAAGGAAAGCTGTTGGGGATTTTAACTTCATCAGATTTTGTCAGACTTGCTGCAGCCCTTTTGTCTTAAAACTTAAATGTAAGTAAAGCTATAAACACAAAAAAGGAGGCTAAGCCTCCTTTTCAGATGAGCTTACCAAAAAGCTTAGGCTTTCGCTTGGAGTGTTCTAGCCACAGTACGCATACCTAGTGTTGTTGCACCTGCAGACCATAAGCTACCAGCGCTGTTTTGGAATGATGCAGCGAGATCGATGTGTACCCAACCTTGACCTTCATTTGGTACAAAGCGCGATAAGAAACCCGCAGCATTTGATGCGCCACCATAACCGCCACCTTTTTGCGCTCTGCTGTTAGCAGTGTCAGCGTAAGGTGAAGGGCAGTTGTTTTGGTGCCACTTTTCAAGTGGAAGTGGCCAAGCAGCTTCAAACTCTTCTTCTGCGAACTGCTGAACCTCAGATACCAATGCTTTATCTAGACCGAATAATGCATTGTATTCTTGACCTACTGCAACCAGGGCTGCGCCCGTTAGTGTTGCCGCATCAATGATCAATGGCGCACCCGTTTCACCAGCGGCCATAAGACCATCAGCCAAAACTAAACGGCCTTCAGCGTCCGTATTTACGATCTCAACAGTTGTGCCATTTTTATAAGTTAAGATATCACCTAGCTTGTAAGCATGGCCTGAAATTAAGTTTTCAGCACAGCATAAGAACAACTTGATACGCTTGTCGATGCCGCGCTGAATGGCAATCGCCAGACCCGCTGTCACAGTTGCCGCACCACCCATGTCGCACTTCATTGATAACATGCCTTCGCTAGGCTTGATTGAGTAACCGCCTGAATCAAATGTAATACCTTTACCTACAAGCGCAGCACTCACTGGTGCATCTTCGTCACCAGTCGGATTGTAATCAAGCTCTAGTAATACTGGCGGACGCTCACTACCACGACCTACTTCGTGAATACCAATCCATTGTTGTTCTAATAGGGCGTTACCCTTAATAATATTGTAGCTAACATGCTCAGGCGCTAAAGATTGAATAAACTCAGCCGCTTTGCCTGCAAGGCTCTCAGGGTAAACGTCCTCTGCTGTACCGTTGATCATCTGACGCGTCCAAGTTGCCGCATTTTTTAATGCTGCCAGTTCAGCTAAATCTGACTGTTCATTGTCAACAAACTCAACACCATCTAGTTGCTTAGCTGTCACAAAGCCTTGATAGAAAGCCCACTGAGATTCAGTACACCAATTATCACCTTGTAAAACTACTTGCTTAATGCCTTGCTGTGAAAGGCTACGCGCAGCTTTTTGTACTAACTTAAGTGTTTCATTTTGTTGTAGGTGTACTATGGCACCAAGTTGATCAAACGATAACAATGCATCGGCACCCCATGGCGCTGTAGGTGCTTGTTCACTGATACGAACAATGAATTTATCAGACATAGATTGTGTTCTCTTATACGCTTATTAGTGGCATTAAGTGTACACTAGCACCGAGTATCCCCCAACCTATTGCGATTAAACAATGAAGTTCACGCCAAAGCTCGAAAAAGCCACCTTAATAAAGCGCTATAAACGCTTTTTAGTTGACCTAGAAACACCTAATCAAGCATTTACTGTTCATTGTGCTAATACTGGAAAAATGACTGGTTGTGCTGATCCGGGTTTTAATGCTTACTACTCGACCAGTGATAATCCGAAACGAAAATATCCCAATTCTCTGGAGCTTACAGAAAATTCAGAAGGCCATTTCATTTGCGTAAATACCGCAATTGCAAACAAACTGGCTATCGAAGGCATAGAGCAAGGTATGATTTCTGAGTTGCAAGGCTATGCGCATTTGCAACCCGAAGTAAAATACGGGCAAGAGAATAGTCGCATTGATATTTTACTTAAAGATGACAACAAGCCGCTTTGCTATGTAGAAGTAAAATCTGTCACTTTATTGGAAGATGGACAAGGTTACTTCCCAGATACCCAAACAGTTCGAGGTCAAAAGCACCTTAGAGAATTAATTGACATCACCCAACAAGGGCATCGTGCTGTATTGCTATTTATGGCGATGCACACAGGTATAAACTCAGTAAAAGCCGCGGCTCACCTTGACGCTAAATACGCGCAATTGTTGAATGACGCACAAGCTGCCGGCGTAGAAGTCATCGCTTATAACTGTCAAATAAGCCCAAAAGAAATAATCCTAAATCACAAAATTCCCGTACTTAGCTCTTGAATTAATCAATGTTGCCCTTATATAGCAGCCAATATTAAGTTGTTCTCTTAATTTGGCACCTGCTGTATTTTAGCCAACCGACAGCAAAAAAGTGTTTGCTTAGGGGAGCATATTTTGCTATTTATAGCCGCCGGCGCTAGCCGTCGTTATGTTAAGGATTTAGGAGAATGCTATGCCAGACCAAAAAAAATTAGGGTTATTGGCTCAAGCCGGTTTAGAACCATATCAAGAACAACCGGGCGAAGAATACATGAATGACGCACAACGTGCGCATTTCAAAAAGATTTTAGAAGCATGGCGTTCAGACCTACGCAACGAAGTAGACAGAACAATGAACCACATGCAGGATGAAGCAGCAAACTTCCCTGATCCGGTTGACCGTGCAGCGCAAGAAGAAGAGTTTTCTTTAGAGTTACGCACCCGTGACAGAGAAAGAAAACTAATCAAAAAAATTGAAAAAACACTGACTTTAATCGAAGAAGATGACTTCGGTTACTGTGAATCGTGCGGCATTGAGATTGGTATTCGCCGTCTTGAAGCTCGCCCAACTGCCGACCTATGCGTAGACTGTAAAACGCTGGCTGAGATCAAAGAAAAACAGATCGGCCGCGCTTAATACGGCACATGCATAAAGAAGCATTGTCCGATTCAAGGGGCTATCGAGGCCGATTTGCCCCTTCGCCTTCTGGTCCCCTACACTTCGGCTCACTCGTCGCCGCTCTCGCAAGTTACCTAGACGCTAAAGTACACCAAGGCGCTTGGCTAGTGCGTATGGAAGACATTGATACACCTCGTGTCGTGCAAGGTGCTGATAACGCGATCTTAACTGCACTGGAAAAGTTTGGTTTGCATTGGGATGAACAGGTTGAATACCAAAGTCAGCGTCACGCGCTGTACCAACACACCTTAACGCAGCTTAAACCCGATCTTTACGCCTGTAACTGCACACGTAAAATGATTAAACAAGCGGGTGGACTATATCAAGGCCATTGTAAATCGCTAGCACTGGATTTTAGCGAGCACGCTATTCGGCTAACACAAACGCACCCAATTTATCAATTTACTGATTTACTGCAAGGTCAAGTAAATGTGCCTCAAGATTTGGCCGACGAAGACTATATTGTCAAACGTCGCGATGGCTTATTTGCTTATCAGTTAGTGGTCGTGGTTGATGATATCGAGCAAAAGATAAGTCGCGTTGTACGTGGTGCTGATTTATTAGAGCCCACAGCAAGACAAATTAGCTTGTTTAAACAGCTCGGTTACACAGTACCTGAGTATGCCCATGTGCCTTTGGCTGTTACAGAGCCAGGCTTTAAGCTCTCGAAACAAAACCATGCCCCTGCCATCAATATCGATGATCCGATCCCTGAATTATTGCAAGCGCTAAGCTTTTTAGGGCTTAGCGTCACTGATGATATGAAACTCAGTAATGTTGAAGAAATTTTGACTTGGGCAAGCACACAGTTTTCTCTTGCCGCCATTCCACAAGTGCTCGAAAAAAGCATCAAACTATAACAGGTCGCAATTCAAGCTCATTCACACCAGATAACGACACACTAAAGCCACTTTTAGATCAGTTTATTTCTACTCCTAGCTTAATTTTTTAGTGACGCTAGTATATTATTAGCCACTTTGATTTTACCTATATAAGCTGAGCTGTAGTTAAGAGATTTACTAATTTATTGATATTGAATTAGTAAACGTTTTTTCAAGTCTGCAGCCGGAAACTTTTAGGGATAGCACCGCTCACGCGTCCTGCTATCGCTAAGGTACCTACATCCATGTAGGCAAGGCGAATTTACGCGTCAATAGCTGGCCTATTGCAAGTAAATTCAACGTAGTTAGCGTTAAAAGTAACCGCTGGAGATAGATTTATTATCCAGAGTTCAGGTTATAAAATAGGTTACCAACAGAGCGTTTTAGGAGACGGGTCATTATTTCCAAGCTAATTAATATGTGCAAAAAGTGGGTCAAGCCAGACTCAGCAGATGCACACCATACAACCTCGGCCACACCCGCTTTAATCACTCGTGCCGAGCATGGTATCTCGCGCAAGCAATTTAGCCCGAATGCCATCAAAGTTTTGTATCGCTTGAAAGATGGTGGCTATGACGCTTACCTCGTTGGTGGTTGTATTCGTGATATTTTGATGGGGATCCAGCCAAAAGATTTCGACGTTGTCACCAATGCTACACCAGAAGAAGTCAAAAAATTATTTAGAAATTGTCGCCTAATCGGCCGCAGGTTTCGCTTAGCGCACATCGTTTTTGGTCGAGAGATTATTGAAGTCGCCACCATGCGCGGTCACCATGAGGCCGATGAACGCAAAAATGCGACCAGCCAATCAAGTGAACATGGTCAACTGCTCCGTGACAATGTATATGGTACCATTGAAGAAGACGCTCAGCGTCGCGACTTCTCTATAAACGCCCTGTACTACTCGATTAATGACTTTAGCATCCATGATTTTGCACGTGGTGTCGAAGCCATCAACGCGCGTAAAATTGAACTGATTGGCGACCCAGAAACTCGTTACCGTGAAGACCCGGTGCGTATGTTACGCGCAGTACGCTTTGCCACCAAGCTCGATATGGAAATTGCGCCAGGCACGAAAAAGCCTATTTATGAGCTTGCTGATTTACTGGGTAACATTCCACCTGCCCGCTTATTCGAAGAAACACTAAAACTATTTTTAAATGGTAAAGCGGTTGAAAACTACCTTCAGCTTCGCGAGTTTGGCTTATTTAAACAGTTATTCCCTGCACTAGATGACATCTTAGAGCAGAGTGAAACCGGTTTTGAAGCGCGCTTTATTGAGCAAATGTTTGCCAATACCGATACGCGTATTAATCAGGATAAAAAAGTCACGCCGGCGTTTGTCTATGCTGCGCTGCTTTGGTTCCCGCTACAACAACGTACTCAACAGATTGTTGAACAGCAAGGCATGTCAGAATTTGACGCCTTCAATCAAGCTATGAATCAAGTATTAAGCCAAAACGCTCAACATGTGTCAGTGCCAAAACGCTTTACGTTAGGTGCACGTGATATCTGGCATATCCAAATGCGTTTAGACAAACGTTCAGGCCAACGCGCTTATCGCTTAAGCCTTCAGCCTCGCTTTAAAGCTGCTTATGACTTCTTACTGCTGCGTGTAGAAAGTGGCGAAGACGCTCAGCAAGCGTTAGCTGATTGGTGGACTGAATACTTAAAATCAGATGTCACCGGTCAAAAAGAGCTTGTCAAAAACTTAGGCCAGTCTGATGGCAAAAAGCCGCGTCGCCGTTACCGCAGAAAGCCAAAGAAAAAAACAGGTGATGCATGATCCCAGTTTATATTGGCTTAGGCGCCAACCTTGAAGCACCTGTTGAACAGCTACATAATGCGGTTAAAGCCCTTAGTACACTTGTTGACTGTGAGCTTAAAAAAGTCTCAGCGTTTTATTCATCTAAGCCTATGGGGCCGCAAGATCAACCTGATTATGTTAATGCCGTTGCATTACTCAACACCAGGCTTGCACCTGAAGCTCTGCTTGATGAATTACAACGTATTGAACTTGAACAAGGTCGCCAGCGTAAAGATGAACGCTGGGGCCCAAGAACCCTAGATTTAGATATTTTGCTGTTTGGCGAGCAAACCATAAACACCAAGCGCTTAACCGTGCCGCATTATGGTCTATGTGAACGTGAGTTTGTGGTATATCCACTATTAGAAATCTCACCTGAACTTAAGCTGCCGAATGGCAACACACTGGCTGATATTGCTCAGCAAGTGCCGCTCAATGGTTTAACGCCGTTAGAGTTGAATTAAATTAACCCCAAGAGGAACAACATGGCTAAAGTGACCGTCTCTACACTGGCTAAAATGAAACAAGAAAAACAAAAAATTACCGCATTAACGGCTTATGATGCGAGTTTCTCTCAGCTTTTTCACAACCAAGGTGTTGATGTTGTTTTGGTTGGTGATTCACTGGGTATGGTTTTACAAGGCGGTGACGATACGCTTGCTGTCACCACTGATGACATTGCCTATCACACTAAGTGTGTTCGCGCTGGTTCAAAAGAGCTATTTGTAATAGCTGATATGCCATTTATGAGCTATGCCAACGTAGAGCAGTCTTGTCATAATGCTGCTCAGTTGATGCGAGCGGGTGCAAACATGGTGAAACTAGAAGGTGGCGAGTGGTTACACGACAGCATTCGTGCATTGACTCAGCAAGGTATTCCTGTGTGTGGTCATTTAGGTTTAACGCCTCAGTCTGTTCACGTATTCGGCGGTTTTAAAATTCAGGGTCGCGAGTCTGAACAAGCTGATAAGATGGTTGCAGACGCACAAGCGCTAGAAGCCGCTGGTGCACAGCTACTCGTCATTGAATGTATTCCTTCGGCGCTGGCTAAGCGTATCACTGAGTCTGTAGATATTCCTGTGATTGGTATTGGCGCAGGCAAAGACACTGATGGCCAAATTTTAGTGATGCATGACCTTGTGGGGATTTCAGCGGGTTACATTCCTAAGTTTTCGAAAAATTTCTTAGCCGAAACAGGCAACATGCACGATGCAGTTAAAAAATACTGTGATGATGTAAAATCGGGTGCCTTCCCAAGTAGCGAGCACGAGTTTAACTAATGCAGTCAGTCAGTGAAATAAAATCGCTTCGCAGCCAAATTAAGGCTTGGCGTCAGCAAGGCTTAAGCATTGCATTTGTGCCAACGATGGGCAATCTTCATCAAGGCCACTTTTCACTTGTAGAAAAAGCGAAAACACTGGCGGATAAAGTCGTTGTGAGTATTTTCGTCAATCCAATGCAATTTGGTGCCAACGAAGATTTAGACAGCTACCCGAGAACATTAGACGCCGACAAACAAGGCCTTGCTGAAATTGGTACTGCGCTTGTGTTTACCCCGACCGTTGATGTTATGTATCCAAATGGGCTAGCTGCGCAAAGTTATGTAGACGTACCTGATATTTCTATGGGTTATTGCGGTGGTGCGCGCCCTGGTCATTTCAAAGGCGTAGCAACCGTCGTTACCAAACTATTCAACATGGTACAGCCAGACTTTGCTTGCTTTGGCGAAAAAGACTTTCAGCAATTACAAGTCATTCGCACAATGGTTCGAGACCTGTCTATGCCAATTGAAATCATTGGTGTACCAACACAGCGAGAAGTATCTGGACTTGCGATGAGCTCCCGTAATGGTTACTTATCTGAGCAAGAGAAAGACACAGCCAAAGTGTTGTATCAAACGTTGTTAAATGCGGGCCAATCGCTTGAACAAGGTAATAAAGCATTCGATGCGATTGAGCTAGAAGCGAAACAAGCACTTGAACAAGCTGGTTTGAAACCTGATTACTTTGCTGTTGCTGAAAAAGACAATTTAAAACCTGCTACACTTGAAACTAAAGAGTTTGTTATTCTTGCGGCCGCTTTCTTAGGCAAAGTGAGACTGATCGATAACTTACAAGTTTCTGCGTAGAAGGATAATTAAAAATGAAAGCTTTACTTATTGTCGTCTCTGTTTTGTTAGTGGGCTGTACAGCTACCAGTAGTGAACTGAATCAGTGTGCACAACAAAACTATCAATGTGAGAGTAACTGTGCGCAACGTCACACCGAAAACACGCTAGGGCATCAGATCTGTAGCAATGAATGTATTGATGACTACAACAGTTGTAAGGCTGAAACCGAAGCTTTGCTGAATAAGCCGTTAAATTAAAAAGATTGCTACCAATACTGGTTTAAGCTATTTGATATTATTCAGACACAAAAAAACCGCTGAACGTCAGCGGTTTTTTATTTTTTTATCTATTCGATTATAGAAGACCTAACTTCTTCATTTCAGCAGCAGCAACCTTGCTAGGAAGTGGTACATAACCATCTTTCTCTACGATTTGCTGACCTTCTTGAGAAAGTACCATCTTTAAGAATTCAGCTTCGATTGGTGAAAGCGGTTTGTTAGGGTGCTTGTTCACGTAAACATATAGGAAACGTGATAGTGGGTATTTACCTTTAGAAACGTTATCTAAAGTTGCATCTACGAACTTATCACCTTTTTTCGCTAGTGGTACAGTACGAACACCTGAAGTCTTATAACCAATGCCTGAATAACCGATTGCATTGATTGAAGAAGAGATTGACTGTACTACTGATGCAGAACCAGGTTGCTCATTTACGTTGTTACGGAAGTCACCTTTACATAGTGCTTTCTTTTTGAAGTAACCATAAGTACCTGATACAGAGTTACGACCATAAAGCTGTACGTCTTTACCAGACCAGTCACCGTTAAGACCTACATCACCCCAACGGTTGATTTCACCGTCAGCACCACACTTACGTGTTGAAGAGAAGATTGCATCAACTTGGTCAATACGAAGACCTTTGATTGGGTTATCTTTGTGTACAAATACTGCTAATGCATCGATTGCTACACGCACTTCAGTTGGCTTGTAACCGTAGCGCTTTTCGAACGCTTCGATTTCTTTTGATTTCATCTTACGGCTCATAGGACCGAAGTTTGCAGTTGCTTCAGTTAATGCCGGTGGCGCAGTTGAAGAACCCGCTGCTTGAATTTGGATATTTACGTTAGGGTAAATACGCTTATATTCTTCAGCCCAAAAAGTCATCATGTTTGCAAGCGTATCAGAACCTACAGATGAGAAGTTACCTGAGATGCCACTTGTTTTATTGTACATAGGTAGCTTTTCATCTAAAGCTGATGCTGGTGTTGATAATAGAGTTGTTACCGCTACACCCATTGCAGCTACTAAACTTTTAAATTTCATTTGGGTTTCTCCAGTTGTTCGTCCCAATTAGTTAACGAGGTTCATTTTGCAGCGATTAAATGACAGTTAAATTACTTAAAAATGACACTTTTATGACCACTGTTTTATTTATTGTCATAATCAGCAATACGTGTTTTTGGAAAAGCAAAAGAAAAACAAGAACCTTTACCTACTTCACTGCTGATATTTAAATGTGAATCATGACGCGTTAATACATGTTTAGTGATGGCTAAACCTAAGCCTGAACCACCTGTTTTGCGACTTCTTGCCTTATCAACTCGATAAAAGCGCTCAGTCAATCTATTAATATGCTCAGGGGCTATGCCATCACCATTATCAGTCACAGAGAAATGCGCTTGGTCATCTTTTATTTGCCATTGCACATGAATATTGCCGTTTGGCTTAGTGTAATGCACCGCATTGAACACCAAATTCGAAAAGGCGCTACGTAACTCATCCGGTGCACCGACAATATCAAGCTCAGGATCAACATCAAAACTGATCTCGTGCCCTTTTTCTTTATTGAGTGAATTCGCTTCGGTCGCAATCAGTGCCAGCATATCAGGCACTCTAACCGGTTTGTCATTATCGTATTTACGTGCCCCCTCTATTCGAGAAAGTGACAGTAATTGATTGACCAAACTGTCCATACGATGACATTGCTCAATCATGGTTTGATGTGCTTTTGCCCACATTGATGGTGGTGGCAGATTCTCTTCGTCCATCATTTCTAGGTAGCCAGTCACTACCGTTAGCGGTGTACGAAGTTCATGAGATACATTGGCGACAAAATCTTTACGCATCTGCTCTAACTGTTTCAGCCGAGAGATGTCGCGAACCACCATCATAAGCTGGCCCGCATAAGGCATTACCCTAAATTCAAGAGTTTGCTCTTGATTATGCGATACCTCAAGTTCTAATGGCTCATCGAACTTTTGTTTGTTCATGTATTTTGCAAATTTTGGATCACGCACTAAGTTATCTAAGCGCTGACCATGATCGGTTGGCCATTGCAGTCCTAATACTTTCAGCGCAAGCTGATTACACCAAATAATGCTTAAATCAGTTTGCAATACGACGACTGCGTCAGGTACCGCTTCAGCACCTTCACGAAAACGACGGATCAACTCAGCCAATTCGTTACGTTTTTTTCGGTTGCGATGCTGTAGATGATAGATCCCTTCAAAGATCTGCTCCCATGCGCCCTCACCTTCAGGGGGATTAAAACTACGTTGATTGAGGAGCCAATCACTGAGTCGATAGAGCTGATGATAATGCCACAGTAATAGCGCGATCGCGCCCAAGAATAGCAAGATAAAAGGTGCGCCGATTAAGACGCCCACTAAAGCCAGTGGTATAAAATACAAAAACAGGCGCTTAACTAACGCCTGTTTATTAATTACTCGATACATAAATGCTGTGTATCCAAAACTGTGTGCTTACATTTTACTAGAAAAACGGTAACCAGCGCCGCGAACAGTTTGCACTAGTCTGTCATGTCCTAGTGGCGCAATTGCTTTTCGTAGACGTCGAATATGCACATCAACAGTGCGATCTTCAACATACACGTTGGTACCCCAAACATGATCTAATAATTGCTCGCGGCTGTAAACACGCTCAGGGTGTGTCATAAAGAAGTGTAGTAAACGGAACTCTGTTGGACCCATGTCTAATTCATTGCCCGCCGACGTTACTCGGTGTGAAATAGGGTCTAAACGTAAACCATGCACTTCTATGGCTTCTTCAAGTGAGGTTGGAGACACACGACGAATAACCGCCTTAATACGTGCCATTAATTCTTTAGGAGAGAAAGGTTTAGTCACATAGTCATCTGCACCTACCTCAAGTCCTTTTACTTTATCTTCTTCTTCACCGCGTGCAGTTAACATGATGATAGGGATCTGACGCGTGAATTCACTTTGCTTAAACTTTTTAGCAATTTGAATACCGCTGCCGCCCGGAAGCATCCAGTCTAGTAAAACCATATCAGGGTATGGCTCTACCATTGCAGCCATAGCCGAATCATAATCTTCAGCTTCTATTGCCTGAAATCCATTTTGCTCCAATACGAAAACCAACATTTCTCTGATTGGTGCTTCATCATCAACTACAAGTACTTTACGTGACATTCCCACAGTTCTCTTCGATTTACCCAAGTTGGTTTCATTATTATGACTTAGTATGACAGTTTTATGAAAAAATAATCCGATCTTAAAAAGAAATATTTATCAGGTCACATAATTGACAAAATACATTATTCCATAAATAACAATAAATTATATGAATTATGTAGATATCTACACCCCTATTTTAGTCGCACTTAAACTCCATCTATTTTTACATCTGTTTACTCTACTTGTTAAATCGAGTTGATCGGATCACGCAAATACGCACTGATTAAATAGAGATCACTTTTTGACTAAGTAGTGCACTGAGAGATCAGTTTTATACCAAGAGAGTTGGTTTTGAGGATCAAAACTTGGATCTTGATATACAGTTTTGGGGTGATTTTGAGTGTAAATTACTCGACAAGTTAGTAAGAAATCGATCCCAGATCACTTAACTTGGTAAGATCTTGATCCTCAATCTCGAAAATCAGATCTAAGTTAGTTTGAATTAGTAAAATACTGATCCAAAAAAGCCCCAATACCGGGGCTTAATATAAAATCAGCTAGACTTGGTTATTACTTGATCTGTGGATCAAGCTCACCTGATAAATATTTCAGGTGCATATCGTCTAGTGAGATTGGTTTGATCTTCGCAGCATTACCCGCAGTGCCAAACGCTTCATAACGCGCAACACAGATCTCAGTCATTGCTTTCGTCGCTTCAGCTAAGAATTTGCGTGGATCAAAGTTAGATGGGTTGTGTGCAAGGTGACGACGGATAGCACCTGTTGATGCTAAACGTAAGTCTGTATCGATGTTTACTTTACGCACACCGTACTTGATGCCTTCTACGATTTGATCAACTGGTACACCGTAAGTTTCAGGGATCTCACCACCAAATTCATTGATTACTGCTAACCACTCTTGCGGTACAGAAGAAGAACCATGCATAACTAAGTGAGTATCAGGGATACGAGCGTGGATCTCTTTGATGCGGTTGATTGCTAAGATGTCACCTGTTGGTGGACGTGTGAACTTGTAAGCACCATGTGATGTACCACACGCGATTGCTAGCGCATCTACGCCTGTTTTCTTAACGAAGTCTGCAGCTTCTTCAGGATCAGTTAATAGTTGATCTTCAGTTAGCTTACCTTCAGCACCAATGCCGTCTTCTTCGCCAGCTTCACCTGTTTCTAGTGAACCAAGTACACCTAGCTCACCCTCAACAGACACACCGCATGCATGCGCCATTTCAACTGTACGACGTGTTACGTCTACATTGTATTCATATGAAGAAGGTGTTTTACCATCTTCCATTAAAGAACCATCCATCATCACTGATGAGAAACCTAATTGGATAGAACGCTGACATACACCTGGAGATGTACCATGGTCTTGGTGCATAACAACTGGGATATGTGGCCATTCTTCTACAGCCGCTAAAATCATATGACGAATGAAAGGTGCGCCTGCATAAGCACGTGCGCCCGCAGAGCCTTGAACGATCACTGGGCTGTTTGTTTTATCAGCCGCTTCCATGATGGCACGCATCTGCTCTTGGTTGTTAACGTTGAACGCTGGAACGCCGTAACCATGCTCTGCTGCATGATCAAGAAGTTGACGCATACTGATTAAAGCCATTTTGCTTTCTCCAATAGTCGATAGCCTTTGCTATCTAGTTTGAACGGATATATCGAAAGTAGCCTTTCGCTTGCTACTAATACCAATTAAGGAAATTGGTATAATTTATTTACCTTAATCTGAGTGAGAGTGATTAAGATAAAAAGGCCAGCAAAAGCTGGCCTGAAAACTATTACGCGCTTGCTCTTTTCTCAAGCATAGCAACAGCTGGTAGTTTTTTCCCTTCTAAGAATTCTAAGAAAGCACCACCGCCCGTTGAAATGTAAGAAATTTCATCTGCAACGCCATATTTATCAATTGCTGCTAGCGTGTCACCGCCACCTGCAATAGAGAAGGCATTAGACTTTGCAATTGCATTAGCAATCGCTTCTGTGCCATTACCAAACTGGTCAAATTCGAAAACACCAACTGGGCCATTCCACACAACCGTGCCTGCATTTTCAATGATTTTAGCTAGAGTTTGTGCTGTATCTGGACCAATATCGAAGATCATGTCTTCATCAGATACTTCAGTCACATCTTTGATAGTCGCCACAGCTGACTCAGAGAACTCAGTGCCCACAACCACATCTGTTGGTACTGGAATGTCACCATCATTAGCACGTGCTGCTGCTGTTAATTTGTTTGCTTCGTCGATTAAATCAGCTTCGAAAAGCGACTTACCAACAGGATGACCTGCTGCCGCAACGAACGTGTTCGCGATGCCGCCACCAGCAACTAGCTGATCAACCACAGTTGATAGTGAATCAAGTACAGTCAGTTTAGTCGATACTTTTGAACCACCTACAATCGCCACAAGTGGACGTGCTGGGTTATCAAGTGCCTTACCTAGTGCATCAAGTTCAGCTGCTAACAGTGGACCAGCACAAGCAACTTCTGCAAATAGACCAACGCCATGTGTAGACGCTTGAGCACGGTGAGCCGTACCGAATGCATCCATCACGTATACGTCACATAATGCAGCAAGCTGTTTAGCTAGTGCTTCGTCGTCTTTCTTTTCACCTACATTGAAGCGTACGTTTTCAAATACAACCACTTCATTGTCAGCAACTTCAACACCATTTAGGTAATCTTTTTCTAAACGTACGTTTTGCTCTAACGCTTCGTTTAGGTAATCAACCACTGGCTGAAGTGAGAATTCTTCATTGTATTCGCCCTCAGTTGGACGACCAAGGTGAGACATCACCATCACTTTTGCACCTTTTTCAAGTGCAAGTTTAATAGTCGGAAGTGAAGCGCGAATACGCGCATCAGACGTTACTTTGCCGTCTTTTACTGGCACGTTTAAATCTTCACGAATTAAAACACGCTTGCCTGATAAATCTAGATCCGCCATTTTGATGACTGACATTGATGTCTCCTTTAAGAACGATACTGGGTAATAGCTTTGTTGTTATTTAGCGGCCATCATGGCCTCAGCGGTGTCGAGCATACGGTTCGCAAACCCCCACTCGTTATCACACCATACTAAAAGTTTTACTAACCTTTTATGACTTACGCGTGTTTGCGTGCCGTCAATGATACAAGAATGTGCATCATGGTTAAAATCTACCGACACCAAAGGCTCTTCGGTATAACTTAAAATATTTTCTAATCGGCCTTCTGTATTAGCCTGAATTGCTTGATTTATTTTATCTAAATCAACGTCTTGATTTAGCGTAACACTTAAATCCATGGCCGTCACATTTATCGTCGGAACACGTACTGCGATGGCTTCAAAGCGACCTTCAAATTTAGGCAAGATGCGCTCAATGCCACGGGCTAATTTAGTATCGACTGGAATAATTGACTGACTCGCTGCACGAGTACGGCGTAAATCACTGTGATATGCATCGATCACTTGCTGGTCGTGCATCGACGCATGGATCGTAGTAATTGCACCCGATTCAATGCCAAAGGCATCATCAAGGACTTTGATCACAGGTACAATACAGTTGGTTGTACAAGAACCATTAGAAACAATTGTGTGCTCAGCTTTAAGCTCTTCTTCGTTAATGCCATACACTATGGTTGCATCAACATCTGCATCGGCAGGTTGTGAGAATAAAACTTTTTTAGCGCCTGCATTTAGGTGTTTTTGAGCGTCTAAGCGACTGTGGAACACACCAGTACACTCAAGTACCACATCAACTTGCAAAGCCTGCCAAGGTAAATGAGCCGGATCTGACTCACTAAACAATTGGATCTTATCGCCATTTACTTCTAAGAAAGGTGCATCATGCGAAACCGAGTAAGCAAAACGACCGTGAGAGGTATCATATTTAAGTAAATGCGCAACGGCTTTGGGATCGGCTAATTCGTTAATAGCCACGATTTCAATATCTTGATGGCGGCCTGACTCGTATAATGCACGCACAACATTGCGTCCAATACGACCAAACCCATTTATTGCCAGTTTTATTGCCATTAAGTTGTGGACCTAGCTAAATGCAGAGACAGGAAAGTAACTTCCTAAAAGATGGCGCTATTGTAATCGACATAGGCAAATTATGTATACACTTGCGCGAAAAAAAATCTCACATCAAGGCTGAAAGTTTAAGTGGCTTACCCGCCCCAATTTTATTTATTAAGACTAACAACAACTCGGCTGTTGCTAAGGCATCGGTGAGTGCATTGTGCACCTCATAGTCTGGCAGTTGATAACGAGTGCGACAATTCGCCAGAGTCAGGCTGTCCTGATGTAATTCGGTGTTTTGCTTTAACTGACGCCTTTTCTCTATTTGCATGGTGTCAACAATGGCCAAAGGAAGTGCCTCTAAACCTAACGCTTTGCTATTTAATCGGATAAATCCCCAATCTAAATAAGCGTTGTGACACACTAAAACCTTACCATGTAAAACATCACATAGCTCAGTCATTAACGTCTTAAGAGATACCCCTTCACTAAGCGTTTGCTCATCAATACCGTGAAAAACTGGGCTCTGCTCTAACTGCTTCACGTCACTATTAATGATGTGCCTAGCGCTTTTTAATTGAATTCTGTCACTTCGCATTGTTACCCAAGCTGCAGATACAATTTCATGTGCTTTAGGATCGAGCCCTGTGAGTTCAAGATCTAAAACCACAAACTCCACTTCATCAAGTGACTTGCCTTTGGCTTTTAAATAGCGAAGCGCTTTTTGTACTAACTTCTGCATTTACAAACTGCCTCTGGCAAACTTAAACGCGCAGGCTTGCTGTGCTTGCTTAATCAGATAAAACGCTTCTTTTAACTGATGTTTTTCTAAAGAGGTAAGCATTTCTGGATCAATACAATTGCCCGGCAAGCCCTCTTTATTCAATTGGGTTTTGAGTCGCAATTGTGTCAGGTAACGCCAACAATCTTTGAGGTTATAAATGTCTTTAGCGCTTATGAGATTAAATTTAGTCAGTGCATCCAGACGTTCAAGGGTATTGGCCCGCCTTACTCCAGCTTTTAGCGCATAGAGCCTTGCAATATCATTGATGATCACAACCCCGCGCTTTTTCAGATCTAAATACTTATGCTTAGACTCACTCTTCTCAAGCTTAAATTGCTGGAACAAGCCAATCGGTACTGAGTTCGCGTTAATATCTGTGGCCATGGCCGCAAAAAAGAGTTCATTTTTGCTTATTCTTTCAAGCGACACACATAAGTCACTATATAGCTCATTCGAACCATCAATAAAGCGTAGATCAAAAAAGATCTTACAGTTCAACATGGCTTGTGGCGTGGGGGATTTGATCCACTTAAAAAATCGCTCTGACCACTCATTTAAGGTGCCGCAACATTCAGGGTTACTTGCCATAATATTACCTGGGCAACGCTTAATACCGCATTCAACCAGTTGCTCACAGACAAATTCGCCCATTCCTTTGAAATAAGATCTTTGCGCCTCGGTTAAATTGTTCGGTAGTAATAAACCATTGTCTTGATCTGAATGCAGAGTTTGCTCTTCACGGGCTTGTGAACCAAAGCAAATAAAACTAAACGCACATGGCGCTGCGCCATGCTCTTGCTGATAAATACGAATTAACCGACTGGTCAAAGCATCGGTCAGGCCACTTAATAGCTTGCCCATGACCGAGATATCATCAATGTTATGAGAAAAGCGCTTTAATAATGCAGGGATCTCTTGTGCATACAAGCGTAACTGCTGAACCGATGTCGCTTTGTAGATGCGGCCAATCAGTTGTACTGGATCGCTTTTTTGCTGACGTAACAAATCTGTGCTGGTCAACATACCCAGTGGTGTGTAATTTTCATCCAGCACAGGCAAGTGATGTATGTTGTGTTTGAGCATTAAATGCAAAGCAGAAAACACCCGATTATTTTCGAAGATGAATTTTGGCTTGCCCGTCATAACCTGATTTATTGCAATATTAGGGTCGACATCTTTGGCCAGAACTCGATTACGCAAGTCTCTATCAGTGAGTACACCAATAAGACTTTCTTGCTCGGTGACCATAATGGAAGAGACCCCATGATCACTCATTTTCACCGCGGCATCACGAATTGATGCATCAGGTCCGAGTGTTATCGCCTTTCTGGTCAATAACTCACTGATTTTTTTCTCAGACCAATTGTCGCTTTTCTGCTGATAATGAGATGACAGTAAACGATTGGCATGAGCGCGCACAAAGTGTTGTTCGAACGCCTTATATTCACGACGTAAATAGTCAAAACTGGTTTGGTTTAAGATGTAGATTAAGCCGGGGGTCGACACTTCGATGCGATTTTGTATGGCATCGCCGGTTAATAAAGACGGGAATCCAAAATAGTCACCTTCTGCGATTTGTGTGATCACTTCTTCTTTGGCATTGACCAGATCATATTGACCTGAGCGGACTAAGTATAAATTTGGCTCAGTTGATTTAAGCCATTGCGACTGGTTGTCTTTATTTAAGTAAACAATTTCTAAATGGGACACAAAATAGTGGGTCGCCGCTTCTGGTAACTGACTAAACGGCGCCTGTAAGGCAACAAATTTTGCGACTTCAGCAACTTCTGGGGTCATGCTCTACTCCTAAGTCACCCGCCTATAAACAACTACAATAAAAGAGAGGAATGTTAGTGTTTACGCTTAGGTATGAATCGTTTTAGCAAAATACGGCTATAAAACTGAATTTTTAGAAATGTAAAAACAGCACTTTGCTAAAACGAATAAAAGCCCAGCCTGGTCGGCTGAGCTTTGTGCTTATTCGCTCAAATATTAGTGGGCGTGTGCCTCACCTGAGCCTTTAGGGTTACGAATACTGTCAACCATGTCTTGAACTTCTTTTGGTGTTTCAGCAGTGAGTTTAAGAACAACCGCCGCTACGATGAAGTTAACTAGCATACCGATGATACCAATACCTTCTGGAGAGATACCGAATAACCAGTTTGCAGGTGCATTTAGTTCAGGGCTGATGAACTTGAAGTAAATGATATAAGCCGCTGTGAAGCCAATACCAGTTACCATACCCGCAATCGCACCTTCTTTATTCATCTTCTTAGAGAAGATACCCATGATGATTGCTGGGAAGAAGCTCGCTGCTGCTAGGCCGAATGCAAATGCCACAACTGAAGCCACGAATCCTGGCGGGTTGATACCAAAGTAAGCTGAAATTGCAATCGCTATCATCGCCGATAAACGCGCAGCTAGTAGCTCTTGTTTATCACTGATATCTGGTTTCAGCGTACGCTTAAGTAAATCGTGCGATACCGAGGTTGAAATTACCAGCAGTAGACCCGCCGTGGTTGATAGTGCTGCTGCAATACCACCCGCTGCGACTAATGCAATAACCCAAGCTGGCAGATTCGCAATCTCTGGGTTCGCAAGTACCATGATGTCACGATCAATCTTCACTTCGTTCGCACTGTTTGGATCTGAGATCTTGCCCGCAGAGTACTGCATCTTGCCATCGCCATTCTTATCTTCGAATGTGATAAGGCCAGTTCTTTCCCAGTTTTTAACCCAAGCTGGTGCTTCTTCATATAACGTACCGCTACCGTCTTTACCATTGATTGTGTCAATCATGTTTACACGCGCAAATGATGCAACTGCAGGTGCTGTCGTATAAACAATCGCGATGAATACAAGCGTCCATGCTGCTGAGATGCGCGTATCTTTTACTTTTGGTACTGTGAAGAAGCGAACGATTACGTGAGGCAGACCCGCTGTACCGACCATAAGCGCGGCAGTGATAGCGAATACATCGATCATGCTCTTAGAGCCTTCGGTATATTGAGAGAAACCCAGTTCGGTACTCAGTCCATCAAGTTTGTCGAGCATATATACACCCGAGCCATCAGCTAGAGTTGCACCAAAACCTGTTTGCGGTAATAAATGGCCAGTCATCATCAGTGAGATGAAGATAGCAGGTACTAGATAAGCAAATACTAATACACAGTACTGAGCAACCTGTGTATACGTGATACCTTTCATACCACCTAATACAGCGTAGAAGAATACGATAACCATACCGATGTAAACACCAGTCTCAATGTCTACCTCTAAGAAGCGAGAGAATACAACACCTACGCCACGCATTTGTCCGGCAATGTAAGTGAAACAGATAAAGATTGCACACAAGATAGCTACTACACGGGCAACTTGAGAGTAATAACGATCTCCTATGAAATCTGGCACTGTAAATTTACCAAACTTACGAAGATAAGGTGCTAGGCAAAGTGCCAGTAGAACATAACCACCGGTCCAACCCATTAGGTAAACACCACCGTCGTAACCGGCGAAAGAAATAATACCCGCCATTGAAATGAATGATGCTGCACTCATCCAGTCTGCGGCTGTTGCCATGCCGTTTGCCACAGGTGGTACACCACCGCCAGCAACATAGAATTCTTTAGTTGAACCCGCACGAGCCCAAATTGCGATGCCGACATAGAGCGCAAAACTCAAGCCAACAATAATAAAGGTAAGAATCTTAACATCCATCTTTGTGCTCCTTATTCATCTACGCCGTATTTTTTATCAAGCGTATCCATTTTGAACACGTAGACAAAAATCAAAGCCACAAAGGTGTAAATTGCGCCTTGCTGTGAAAACCAAAACCCTAATTTGAATCCAAAGAAGCGGATCTCATTAAGTACATCTACCAGTAAAATGCCAAAACCAAATGACACTACAAACCATACTGTTAATAGCTTAAACATGAGGCTCAGATTTTCTGACCAATATGCTTTTGCTTGTTCTTCGTCTTTAAAAGCCATTTTTGTTGTCCCCTATCACTCACCAATGAATTGGCTGTGTTGGTGTTAATCGTCACTATCTACATTAGCAACGCCCTTACAAGTTGGAATTGCTACCTTAGTCGTAACACCAAGTTAACGTTTACGTAAACTGCAGATTGACACATTAAAAACATCAAGTTTAATTATATTTAACAAACACTTAGCAAATTAAACGTTCGCATTTTGAGCAAAAAAGGCATTTTGGGGATGATATAAGACATTAGTCTAATTTGAACAAGATAATAAACACAAAACCCATATTAAACAGTTAGTTAAACATTGAATTGCGATACAAAAAGGATTACAAAAAAAGCAAATGTGGTAAGGTTATTTGGTCGACTATAAAAAAGATAAGACTATGAGCGCTGCACTAATATTTGTTTCTCTTTGTTATATAGGGGTTTTATTTTGGCTCGCGAACTGGGGAGATAAAACCACCCCCCGTGCGCTAAAATTTAGCCATCACCCTTTTGTGTACGCATTGGCACTCGGCATTTATTGTACCTCATGGACTTACTATGGCGCCGTGGGTACTGCAGCAGCAAGTAGCTGGCATTATTTGCCGATTTTACTTGGCCCCGCTCTCTTATTTTTATTCGGACAAGGCTTTCTAAGAAAACTGGTATTAGTCAGTAAAAAACAAAATATCACCACCATTGCCGATTTTATCTCTGCCCGCTACGGCAAACGACAAACCACAGCCGTTATGGTCACCATGATAGCTTTATTGGCGACCATTCCCTATATTGCACTGCAACTTAAAGCGCTGAGTTCTAGCTTTTTATTACTACAACAAGATGAACAGCTTTCAGGGACTGTTTTAGCGCTTACTGGTACCTTGATCATCGCCCTGTTTGCTATCTTTTTTGGTACACGAAAAGTCGACGTCACCGAATACCGTTCAGGCTTAATGCTGGCCATTGCGTTTGAATCTATTATTAAGCTGTTAGCACTCGGGGCTGTTGCGGCTCTGGCATTAATCGCGTTATATAATCAGCCTAAGCACAGCTTAAATTTGCTCACCCACTGGCAAGACTTTAACTTTAGTAGTTTCAACTTTATCGGCCAAAGCCTGATCGCGGCTGCGGCTATTATCTGCCTGCCCAGACAGTTTCATGTGACTGTGGTAGACAACCAGGATAGAAAGCACTTACTTACTTCACGTTGGGCATTCCCACTATATCTTATGTTAACGGCAGCAATGATAGTCCCCATCGCCACGGCTGCTATTCACCCTAATATTGGCTCTCAATTGGCAGCAGACAGTTTTGTATTGGCACTGCCTATTTCAACCGGCCACCCCATTTTAACGACATTTGTTTTTATCGGTGGACTTTCTTCGGCAACTGCGATGATCGTTGTCGCAACACTCACACTCAGTACTATGTTGTCGAATGATGTGGTATTGCCACTGGTATTAAAGCGCCGGTTTCACCGCGCCCCTACACTGGGTAACTATAAGTCTTCCATTCTCTTGATCCGCCGCTTCATCATCGCCGCCATTTTATTGTTGGCTTACTTATACCAACAACATTTTGGTCATGGGGAATCACTGGCAAGTATGGGTCTTGTCGCATTTTCTTTAGTTACTCAGTTATTACCAGCCATTGTTGGCGGTTTGTACTGGCGCAAAGGTCATGCTTACGGCGTTTATGCAGGCTTATTAGCTGGGTTTATTTGTTGGACGCTGTTTTTAATGATGCCCATGGTCGATATGGGGTTTTCTCTCAACTTCGAGGCAAGACAGCAGCTTATCACTCAGGGCACCTTAATCGCCCTTTTTGCAAACATCAGTTGCTACATCAGTTTTTCATTGGGTGCCCATGAACGTTTAATCGATAAAATCCAAGCTGCAGCTTTTGTCAATCCACGTGAAGAGGCGGCGCTGATTAAGCGTATGAACAAAAACGTCAAGGCGACCGTGTATGACTTTAAAGTGTTATTACAGACTTTCTTAGGTGTTCAGCGCTCACAACAACTGCTTGGTCATTATACGTTATTGCATGATATTGATGACAATAACGCCTATCCAGAACCAGAATTTATTGCCTATTGTGAACGTGCCCTCACTGGGGTTTTGGGTGCCTCATCTGCTCAGGCGCTGATCCATACAGTCGCTTCAGGCAAGCAAATGGCATTTGAAGAGGTGGTTAACTTTTTTGATGAAACTACCCAAGCGCTTCAGTTTAACCAAAACTTACTCTACACCTCACTCGAAAACCTCTCTCACGGTATTTCTGTGGTAGATAAAGACCTTAACCTCGTCGCTTGGAACAAACGTTATGCTGAGATGTTTAATTATCCTGAGGGCTTTTTAGAAGTCGGCCAACCAATAGAAGAAGTCATTCGTTTTAACGCGCAACGTGGTGAATGTGGCCCAGGTGAAATTGATCGCCTTGTTGAAAAGCGCGTACAACATTTAAGAAATGGTACACCGCATCATTTTATTCGCCACCGCCGAGATGGTCAGGTGTTTGAGATGACGGGTAACCCACTACCTGAAGGCGGGTTCGTGACCAGTTTTAGCGATGTCACCATGCACATCGCCACACAGAATGCCCTAGAAGAAATTAACATGGATCTTGAAAACCGCATCGAAGCGCGAACTCAGGAAATCCGAAATATTAATAAAGACTTAGAAGCACAAATAGACTCGCGAATTGAAACCGAGCACGCCTTAATCGCTGCAAAAAAAGAAGCTGAAAAAGCCAATGACAGTAAAACCCGCTTCTTAGCACTCGCCAGCCATGATATTTTGCAGCCGCTCAATGCCGCCAGACTATACTCAGCAGCGATTGATCCTAACCACTTATCATCTCAAGATAGAGGCAGCTTTGATAAGCTCAACGACTCGCTCGATTCTACCGTTCACCTGATGTCATCTTTGCTTGATATTGCCAAATTAGAACAAGGGGCAATGCAACCAACCCCAAGACATTTTAGTATCGATGATATTCTCTGCCCTCTTGCTAATGAGTACGCGATTTTATCGAGTGAAAAAGGGCTTAAATTAAAAGTAAGAAGCAATCAAAATATTGTGCATAGCGATACCACTTATTTACGTCGTGTGATCCAAAATTTAGTCTCGAACGCGGTTAAATACACTGACACTGGCAAAGTATTAATTGCAACCCGCAAACGCAAGCATGGCTTATTGGTTGAAGTGTATGATACGGGCCCTGGGATCAGCGAATACGAACAAGCAAAAATCTTTAACGACTTCTATCGCATACATTCAAATGACAATAAAGGCGTAGGTTTAGGCTTAGGGGTCGTAAAACGTCTATGCGACCTGCTGTCTATTGTCTTAGAAGTAAAGTCTATTCCGGGTAAAGGGAGCCGCTTTAGCGTATTAATCCCTTATGGCGACGCTAATTTAGTAGCGAAGAAAACCCTCACAACCTCCAGCATGCCACTTGGAGATAACAACGCTAAACTCAGTGTTATCGCCGTTGACGACGATCCTAAAAATCTTGAAGCCATGTCGAGCTTATTGGCCAAATGGCAAACTAACTACGACCTATTTAATGATGTTGATTCGGTACTGGCGCATGCTAAATCAAATAAAGCCCCTGATTTAATCCTCATGGACTATCAGTTGGGTACTGAATGTGATGGCATCACCTTAATCAAAACTCTGAGAGAGATATGGCAATCACAAGTACCCGCAGTACTCATTACCGCTGTACGCGACCAAGAAGTGAAAGCTGAAGTAAAGGCTTTGAACATTCATTATCTATCAAAACCGGTAAAACCGGCAAAATTGAAAGCATTAATGAACTTTGGCCGATAATTAGCATGAATTAGCTGTTTTCATTCCTCTGTAATAAAGCTAGAGTAACTATTCGACTTTGCAGAGGAATGAGGAAATGCAAACAATATTAACCACACAGTGCGATGATGATGTAGGTCTGATCGCAAAAATTACTGGGCTCTGTTACGAGCATAATCTAAATATCACTCGTAATAACGAATTCGTTGATAAAGAAGCGAAACGTTTCTTTATGCGTACCGAATTAATCGGTGAACCCAGTGAAACTTTTCTTGAACAATTACAAACCTTGTTACCATCAGGGGCTAAAGTTGAGCTATTTGATGAATCAAAAAGAAAAGTAGTATTACTGGCTACAAAAGAAGCCCACTGCTTGGGTGGTGTGCTACTTAAGCAATATGAGCAAGCGTTTAACATTGAAGTGCAAGCTGTCATTGCGAACTACCCAGATTTAGAAAAACTGGTGTCTGGTTTTGATATTCCCTTTCATTGTATTTCACATGAAGGGTTAAGCCGTGAAGAGCACGATAAACTCGTCGGGGATGCAATTGCGCAGTATCAGCCAGACATTATTGGCCTTGCCAAGTATATGCGTATTTTATCACCTGAGTTTGTTGCGCGTTTTGAGAATAAAGTGATTAATATACACCACTCTTTCTTGCCTGCGTTTATTGGTGCCAAGCCTTATCATCAAGCATTTGAGCGCGGTGTAAAGATTGTCGGCGCAACCGCACACTTTGTGAATAATGAACTTGATGAAGGGCCTATCATTGCGCAAAATGTGACGCCTGTTACCCATATACACAACGCCGAGGCCATGGCAAAGATTGGCCGAGATATTGAGAAAACCGTGTTCTGTAATGCCTTACAACTCGCTTCTGAGCACAAGCTGTTTATCAATGGCAATCGTACAGTGGTATTTAGCTAATTAATCTGAAAACAGAGGGGCTTGTTACAGTTTGGTATTAACCTCTGTGACAAGCTTATGTAGGGAGTCTTGCAGCGACCTTCCTTGCCGATTGCAACTTTTTTGTGTTGTTTAATTCACTGCTTCTACGGGTTCTAGTTGTAGTTTTGAAGCAATCAGTACTGCTTGAGTACGGTTATAAACACCTAATTTTCTAAAGATGGCAGTAATATGTGCTTTCACTGTCGCTTCAGAAATATGTAGTTCATAGGCAATTTGCTTATTCAGTAAGCCTTCGTGGAGGTACTGTAAGACTTTATATTGTTGTGGTGTCAGTGAGGCAACTTGCTGTGCGAGTTCTTTATCTTCATTTTCAACATTGGCTACTTTGTCTTTTATATTTTCTGGTAACCAAGTTTCACCTTCGAGTACAGCTTCGATACCTTGCGCGATATCTTGTGTTGAAGAGGCTTTTGGAATGAACCCCATAGCACCGTATGCCATTACTTTAGAAATGATGCTGAGATCTTCGCTACCCGATACAACCACAATAGGCAGGCTTGGGTAATCCTCACGAATACGGATAAGACCATATAAATCACCGCTGCCGGGCATATGTAGATCAAGTAAAAGTAAATCTAACTCGTCTTGCTCTGATAACACAGCAAGAGTACTGTCAAAACTTTCAGATTCGAAAACGGTTAAATCTTCAAACTGACTTTGCAACGCGCCTTTTAAAGCTTCCCTGAATAAAGGGTGATCATCCGCAATTAAAAACTGATTCATGCTTTTCTCCTAAAAATTCGGCTGTCATCTGAAAGAGGACAGCCGATATAGTACGATTAGAATTTAATGAAATTCAAGTTTTTAGCGTTTTATTAACGATTTAAACGATTTTCTATTAATTCATCTACTACAGTAGGATCGGCCAGTGTTGACGTATCACCCAGCTGTTGGTGCTCATTTGCTGCGATCTTACGTAAAATTCGGCGCATGATCTTACCAGAGCGAGTCTTAGGCAAGCCCGGTGACCATTGGATCATATCTGGAGAAGCAATTGGGCTTAACTCTTTACGAACCCAGTTACGAACTTCTTTCGTTAGTTCATCGCTTACCTGTACACCTTCATTCGGTGTCACATACACATAAATACCTTGGCCTTTGATGTCATGTGGGTAACCAACTACCGCAGCTTCTGCGACTGCTTCGTGCGCAACTAAGGCACTTTCAATTTCAGCAGTACCTAAGCGGTGGCCTGATACGTTCAATACGTCATCTACACGGCCTGTGATCCAGTAATAACCATCTTCATCGCGACGACAACCATCACCTGTAAAGTAAACACCCGGATAAGCTGAGAAGTAAGTTTGCTCAAAACGCTCATGGTCACCATACACTGTTCGCGCTTGTGACGGCCAGCTATCAAGAATAACTAAGTTACCTTCTGTTGCGCCTTGTAGAGTTTCACCCGCGGCATCAAATAGAGCTGGGGCAATACCAAAGAATGGACGTGTTGCCGAGCCTGGTTTCATGTCTGTCGCACCAGGTAGTGGCGTGATCATGATGCCACCCGTTTCAGTTTGCCACCAAGTATCTACAATTGGACATTTGCTGTTACCAATACGCTCATGATACCAAGTCCATGCTTCAGGGTTGATTGGTTCACCTACTGAACCCATGATACGCAGTGAATCACGCTTTGAACTCGCTGTTGGCTCATCGCCTTTCGCCATTAGTGCACGAATAGCCGTCGGAGCAGTATAAAGAATGGTTACGTTATGCTTATCTACCACCTCACCAATACGACCTGCACTTGGGTAAGTTGGCACACCTTCGAATACTACCTGTGTACAACCATTAGCCAATGGGCCGTATGCCATGTAGCTGTGACCTGTGATCCAACCCACATCGGCTGTACACCAATAAATATCATCTTCTTTAATATCGAACACATATTCATGTGTCATTGAAGAGTAAACTAAGTAACCACCGGTTGTATGTACGACACCTTTAGGCGTGCCTGTCGAACCTGAGGTATAAAGAATGAATAATGGATCTTCTGCATTCATTGGCGTTGGTTCACATTCAGCAGGTACATCAGCTGTTAGCTCGTGCCACCATACATCATGACCTTGCCAATCAACTTCACCACCTGTTAGTTGATGCACAACAACATGCTCAACCGTCGTTACGCCATCTTGAGACACAGCTTCGTCAACATTGGCTTTAAGCGGCACTGCATTACCACCGCGGCGACCTTCATCAGATGTGATAACCACTTTCGCGCCAGAATCCTTGATTCGATCTGCGATGGCTGATGGCGAGAAACCACCGAATACCACTGAGTGGATAGCACCAATTCGCGCACAAGCTTGCATTGCATAAATTGCAAATGGTGTCATCGGCATATAGATGGCAACGCGATCGCCTTTTTCAACACCCAGCTTCTTAAGGCCATTAGCAAGCTTTGCTACTTCGTCGTGAAGTTGTTGGAAGGTAATATTTTCGCTATGGTCTGGGCTGTCGCCTTCCCAAATTAGCGCAACTTTATCGGCTTTATCTTTAAGGTGACGGTCGATACAGTTATAAGATGCGTTAAGCTCACCATCTTCATACCAATTAATGCTGATGTGTCCTTTGTCGAAAGACGTGTTTTTAACTTTTGTATAAGGGGTTGACCAATCAAGACGTTTACCGTGTTCAGCCCAAAATGCTTCAGGGTTGTCGATAGACTGTTGATATAAAGTTTCATACTGGTCGTTATTAACTAATGCATTGTTCTTGATAGCTTCAGGAACCGGATAAATGCTCTGTGACATAGTCATCTCCATATTAATTTACTTGCCCTTGGGCTTTCATCAAGGATCACTCAGGCGTTGCAGTTTAAGAATTAGACCTTAGTTGTATACAGGTTAAAAAACAAACAAAGATCATTTTTTGCAATAAAGTGCCCAAAATAGAACCAAACAGTACAACCCTATATTAAATAAATGAAAAATACAGCGTAAAATACGATTAACCACTATTTTTATAGACGGAATACTGCCACGAATTATTAATGGTCTGTGAACTGTTTGTTTATTATTCCACCTTAGTCGTATAGACCAAAGGCTAATTGAGCAAAAAGCGACCATCAACAACAGTGGGTATGAACTCTTATTTATGACAGCGTCGTTGCAATTTACAACGTAGCTTTAAGGAACATCAACTATGACAACTAAAAGTGTAGCAATTAAAACCCTTACAGCATTAGCAGTATCAAGCGCTCTAAGCCTACCCGCTCTAGCAGGTACCATCGAAGACACCAAAGTAAGCTATGGCGGTTACGTTAAGCTCGACGCGATTTGGAGTGATTTTTCAGACGGTACTTTAGGCGCACAAAACATTGGCCGTGACTTCTATGTACCGGGCACTACACCTGTTTCAGCATCTAGCAGTGAAGATGCTGTGTTTGATATGCACGCCCGCCAATCTCGCTTCAATTTTGGCACAGCCACTAAACTTGAAGATGGCAGCACCATTAAAACGAAAATCGAGCTAGACTTTATTGCCTCTACGGGTGGCAATGAGCGAGTAAGTAACTCTTACTCTCCGCGAATTCGTCAGGCATTTGTTACCTACAAAGGCTGGTTATTTGGTCAGGCTTGGTCAAACTTCCAAAACGTCGGTGCACTACCTGAAACACTCGACTTCGTCGGCCCTGCGGAAGGTACAGTGTTCGTTCGTCAAGCAATGGCAAAATATACTACAGGTAACTTTTCATTCTCAGTAGAAAACCCAGAAAGCACAGTCACCACAGCTGATTCAGGTCGTGTTGTGACTGATGACGCATCTATGCCTGATTTCACAGCGCGTTATACACACAAAGCAGATTGGGGTAACTTTGTACTTACAGCGCTTGCACGTCAGCTCACTTACAAAATTGGCGCGGCTGATGAAAGTGAAACATCATTCGGTGTGAGTGCATCAGGTCGTGTGAACTTTGGAAAAAATAACCTGAAATTTATGCTTACTCAAGGCGCTGGTCTTGGTCGTTATGTGGGTCTAAACGTTGCAAATGGCGCGGTGTATGATGGTTCGAACCTGCATACAATTGACTCTACTTCAGGTTTTGTTGCATACCAGCACCACTGGAACGACAAATTCCGTTCAACTTTCTTATATTCTTTCTTCGAAGCAGACAATGTGACTGATGTACTTGGTGAAGGTTACAACCCAACTAAATCAAGTATGAGCTACAGCGCGAACTTGCTTTACTCGCCAGTTAAAAAGCTGACGTTTGGTGCTGAATATAAGGTGGGTACACGTGAGACTGAAAGTGGTGTAGATGGTGATCTGAACCGTATTCAAATGTCTGTGAAATACGTGTTCTAATCTCCCAACTTGTCCATAGCTAGCTTCTTTACAATTGCGGTGAAGAAAGCTTATTAGGGCGAAGTTTTTAAGCGGCGATTTTCGCCGCTTTATTTTTTTACTTTTTATTTCGAAATACTAATTATTCATCGACTAACTGTTCACTTCTGAAAAAGCCATCTTCATCAGACAATAAATCAACAAGTTCCGGTAATACATCATCCATAGTCTTTTTTAATGTCCAAGGCGGGTTGATAACCATCATGCCTGAAGCCGTCATCCCATGAACATCAGTATCCGCACTGGTTGCCAGCTCAAATAATTGAATGTTTCTAATACCCGACTCTTTTAAAGTTTGCTCCATTAAATCAATGCGCTCTCTATCCACTACTGGATACCAAATCATATAAGTGCCTGAGTTAAACTTTTTATGCGCCTTAATAATCATTTTAACGGCATGCTGATAGTCGGTTTTAATTTCATATGGCGGATCCATCAACACGCAAGCTCTTCTTGAAGTTGGCGGCACCAAGCCTTGCAAACCTTTGAAACCATCTTCTCCCTTTACACGCAGAGACTTTTTATGCTGAGTATTTTTCTCAAGTAAAGCTAAATCTTGCGGGTGCAATTCAAAGAACCATCCCTTGTCTTGACGTCGTAAAAATTGCTCTGCCACTTTTGGAGAACCAGGATAAAATGCCAATGACGCCTCATTCATATCCTTAACTAGCTCGACAAAATCAAGGATTGCTTGGTTTTGACCTTGGTAGTGCCAAAGCTTGCCAATGCCATCTAGATATTCTTGTGTCTTTTGCGAATCTGCACCTGCTAATTCAAAAAAACCAGCGCCTGAATGCGTATCAATATAATCAAACGGTTTGTCTTTTTTGGTCATGTACTCCAGCACTTGTGCCAGAACAAGGTGTTTGATGATGTCAGCAGGGTTGCCCGCATGAAATGAATGTCGATAACTCAGCATAGTTGCGCCCAAAAGTGTTTACCTGAGCACTTACCCAGGTTTGAAGATAACAGCTTGCATTATCGCCTAATTACCCTCAGATATAAACGACACAACTCAGAGAAATATTAAATTCAAACATTACAAAATAATATTTTTCACATGTATTCGAGCTGAATTTATTCATTTATGACTAAATAATGACAAAATGCACCGCAAAGCTAGGTATTTGCTAGCATCCTTATTCAGTTTGTTTTACATTTGTACCATAAATAACAGTCAATAGAGCGCCTTTATGAACAACGAAACTCTCCCAAAACTCGAACAATTGATTGATGAACTGATCAACCAAAATAATCGTTTAAATAACGAACTTTCAGAGCTTAAAGCTCAAAACGAAAAACTAGTTGATGAAAATGAAACTCTTCAGCTAGAAGTGCTTGAAAGTGAAGAAAAGCAAAAAGAGACAAGCCAAACTTTATCAGGCCTGTTGAGCAAGCTACAGAGTGCAACTCAGGCTAGCTAATGTCGCAAAAAACCATTCAAGTTGAAGTGAGCCTGCTTGGCAAAACACATCAATTTGCCTGCACTGAGGGGCAAGAATCTGCGCTCCTCGATGCTGCAGCCTTGCTAAACAGCACGGTAGAAGAAATGAAGCAGCGAAGTAGCATACGTAATGAGCACAATGCATTATTAATGGCAGCGCTACACCTATGCCATGATATACAAGCCCAGAAGACAGCACATCAAGGGCTGATCGATAAACTTTCTTCTCATATAACAAGCAGCGAAAAGTAATTCACTTTCATCAATTCGCATAATCGGTTAAATTACGTCCAACTTTGAATTGCACAGTAATATATTATTTTGATTATGCGATTTTTCCTCGCTCTTTTTTTTATTTTTGCCCCATTATCAGCTTCAGCAACACAATGGCTAAAGTTCGATGAGAAGACCTTTCTAGTAGCCCCTCCATCTGATGCCCGCTATCTCACAAGCAATCAGGCGGTTTTAGTAGGCCAAAAATGTGCAGCCATAATTGATGCCCATGGAGACTTTAGCGCACTAGAGCGCTTTGCAAGCGAAGTAAAGAAACGCATCCCCCAACCTATTTGCCATTTATTTAGCACCAGCAGTGATGAAGAACAAATCTTAGGGATGATGCTGCTAGCGAATGAATTTCCTGATGCGACATGGTATGCAACGAGTCATGTTTCACAGCATTTCAACGAATACCAAAGTGCCTTAAAAGATAAACTTTCGCGATTTGAAAAAAGTCTACAGCTCAGTCAATCTCGATTAGAAACACACTCTAATGCTCAGATGCAACAACGGCTAAATAAAGCTAAGGCGCGTATTGATAAGTGGCAAAGTAGACAATTTTCTCCCCCCACTTTATTAGACGCTGCTCAAGTGACTCTAGATTTAGGTGGGCATTTTGTTGTCGTAGAAGAAATTGAAGGCGCGACACTAGGCGGCCTCAGTATATTAAGTCATCATAATCTCGGATTGTTTGCAGGCTTAACAGCGAATCCTATCCCCTATGTACAGGACAGTGATTTAGGGGCTTGGTTAGCAACAATCAAAAAACTACGCCAATCTGAAAAAGTGACTTGGTTACTACCAGCTCAAGGGAAGCCATATAAGCTCAGAGCGTTACAAAAACCAATTTCCTTTTTAGAGGCCGCAATCAACAGCGACTCGATGGTGATGCCAGAAGCATTGCTGGCAATGTACAAATCGGATGAGATCACACAAACTCGCTTAAAATTAATGTATGACCTGGCTAAAACCAAACAGGCGCAAAAAATGCAAAAGCAAAGGACAGTGCTATAATTTAACAAGGAGCATGGCTATGAAAATACATCTAAGAAGCAGTTTATTATGTATTGGGTTGCTAGTATTAACGGCATGCCAAAGCACTTCTTCGCCTAGCCAAAACAACTCTGCAAAACCCCATGAAATCGCAGCACTATTTAACCAATCTACGCCTGAATATAAGCCTGAAACAGAAGCGAACAGAACAGACAAAAATATCGACTCCGATATCACGTCTGATTCAAAACCAATCGTTTATGATGATCTATGGCAAGAAGTTATTGCAAACTTAGCGTTTGACATAGTGCCGACACCTCGCTTGCAAAAACGTATTGACTGGTATTTAAAGCAACCCGATTACTTGTTGAAAGTAAACAAACGTGCAAAACCGTATCTGTTTCATATCACGCAAAAAATAAAACAAAAGGGTTTACCCATGGATATGGTATTACTGCCCTTTGTTGAGAGTGACTTTAGACCAAAGGTGCACTCGAGCCAAAGTGCTGTGGGTATATGGCAGTTGATGGATAGCACCGCTTACCATTTTGGTGTAACAACCGATGAGTGGTACGACGGCAGACAAGACGTGTTAGCGTCAACTGATGCCGCCTTAGATTATTTAGTTTACCTTTACCAGCGCTTTAATGGTGATTGGTTACATGCGCTCGCAGCCTATAACACCGGAGAAGGCCGAGTAAAAAAAGCCATTAGACAAAGCAAAAAACAGGGAAAGCAAGGCTACTTTTGGCAGCTAAAACTCCCTTCAGAGACTGCCGACTATGTGCCAAAATTGCTCGCTTTAAGCTATTTACTTCAAGCCAAACATCCTAAGTTTAAGGTGCCTAAGTTGCCCAATTACGCCTTAACCAGCGAGGTCGATTTTGCTCAGCGTTTTGACTTTTCAGTGCTTGCCTCACTCACTGGCGTCAGTAAGAATCAGCTCCACCGTCTAAACCCAGGGTACCTACAACATCAAAGTGCCCCTGAAGGCCCCCATAAAATATTATTACCCCTAACCGAAAAACAGCTATGGCAAAGTGAGTTTTTTCAGCGCTATTTTAGCCAGACTTATACCGTAGTCAAAAACGATACCTTTTACGGTTTAGCACGTCGTTTTAATACTTCGGTCAATACGTTAATGGCACTCAATAATAAACAAACGACTCTCTTAAAAGTTGGCGAAGTATTAAAAATAAAAAAAGCACAACCGCTCGATAACTTAATGCTTGAATACCAAGTAAGTCCCTATCTTGCTCAAGAAGAAAAAAAGCCCGTATTAACCATGGAGCATGAATACATCATTCAAAATGGTGACTCGCTTTGGGAGATCAGTAAACAATTCAATGTGCCCGTCAAAGACTTGTTAACATGGAATAATCTAAAAAGCTCCAGCTTGCTTAAACCTGGAAAAAAGCTGGTGCTGCATTTACCAAGACCTGCAAAAACACCAAAAAAACCAGAGCCGAAAAAATTTTTATCTGAGTTGGAGCAACTCGTAAAACCGAATACTTCTCCTTAACACTCGCACTTCATGGTTTGCTCACGTAAAATGAGCACCAAACTGAGATAAGAGAGAAAAACATGCAAATTACTAAAGATACGGCTGTTGAGTTTCACTACACGTTAAGTGAAGCCGGTGAACAGATTGAAACAAGCACAAATGCAGAACCATTAACTTACCTTCATGGCACTGAAGGCATGCTACCAGGTCTTGAAGCGGCGCTTGAAGGCAAAGCAGTAGGCGACAAGTTCAGTGTGACACTTGAACCAAAAGACAGCTATGGCGAGTACCAAGAAGGTTTAATTCAACGTATTCCAATTAAACATTTACAAGGCTTAGGCAACAACAAAGTATGGAAGCCAGGCATGAGTGCGATTGTTGAATCAAACCAAGGCCGCCACCAAGTAAGCATTGTAAAAGTTGGCCGTTTTAACGCTGACTGCGATTTAAACCACCCTTTTGCAGGTAAAACACTGACATTTGATGTTGAAGTGGTATCTGTGCGTGAAGCAACGGCTGAAGAGTTATCTCACGGTCATGTTCACGGTGCAGGCGGCTGTGGTCACTAATTTTAGATTGAATAACTTATTATGAATAAAGTTGCCATCGTAACAGGTGGCAGCTTTGGCATCGGCCTCGCCGTTGTTGAAAAGCTGCTATCAGAAAACTACCAAGTCTTTAATCTCGATATTGCCCCTTCTGAGGTTGGCAGTTTCGTGGAGTGTGATGTAAGTTGTGTCGAAACAGTAAAGCAGTGTATTGCTGAAATTATTACGCAAACAGGTCGTGTTGACGCCCTAGTTTCAAATGCCGGCAAGCATTTAAGTGCCACCATCGAAGATACCGATGAAGCTACATTAGACGCGCTATTTAACTTGAATGTAAAAGGCGCTTATGCGGCTATTCAAGCAGTTTTACCGAGCATGAAAGCACAACATAACGGTGCGATAGTGTTAATGGCATCCGACCAAGCCATAATAGGTAAACCGAACTCGTTTGCGTATAATCTTACTAAGTCATCATTAGCTTCAATGGCAAAAACCACGGCACTTGATTATGCAAAGTTCAATATTCGCGCTAATGCTGTGTGTCCAGGCACAATAGAAACCCCGCTATTCCACCATGCTATTGATAAGTACTGTGCAAAGAGCGGTGCTAGCAAAGCAGAAATCGTGGCTGAAGAAGCGCAACTGCAGCCATTAGGTCGATTGGGCCAAGCTCATGAAGTTGCTGCACTCACCGCATTTTTATTGTCTGATGATGCTAGCTTTATCACAGGCAGCCTACAAAGCATAGATGGGGGCTATACAGCACAATGATGCAGATAATTGATCCACACTTACACTTTTTTGACTTAAGTTTGGGTCAATATCATTGGCTCACTCACGGCTCAGGCCCAAACTGGCCGAACCTTGATAAAATTAAGCAGCATCATCACTATGCGGATCTCGCTAATCTTGAGTTTAACGTACAACGATTTGTGCATATTGAAGCAGGGTTTAACAACGCAAAACCTCGCACTGAACTTGATTGGCTAGCCAATAGCACGCCAAGACAAATCCATTTTAAGGCCATTAGCTATATCCAAATTGACAGTGAACCAGCTATCTTTAAGCAGCAGTTAACCGAGCTACTCTCAGCACCTAACTTCATTGGTATTCGTGATATCACTGAAGGCCAAGATTATCTTAGGTTATTGTCTGATAACACCAAAAAAAACCTGAACATGCTTGCCGAACTCAACTTAGTCTTTGAAGCGCAGTTTGAGTTATGTCACCTTGATGCGGTACAAGAGTTGGTCAAGATCGCTACACTTAATCCTGGTTTCAAAATTGTTGTTAATCACGCAGGCTTTATCAATAACCTTCATGATTACACAGAAGCTTTATCATTATTAAAAGAAGCAAATAACATATATATCAAGTTTTCAGGCCAAGAACATTGCGAGCCTGCTTTAGAGCCATCGGCTAAATTAAAGCTTTTATTAGCATACTTTGGTGAAGATCGGGTGATGTTTGCTTCAAACTATCCTGTGTGTTTAATACGAGAAAGTTATTTAAAGGTGTGGCAAGGTTACAAACAATTAGTGAACGACACTGCACTTTGGCAAAAACTCAGTTTTAACAATGCACTCAAATTTTATTTTAATGAATAAAAAACTCTCTAAGCCCATTTTCTTCATTTAAGGATCTATATTGAATGTTGCCGCAGGAGATGAGTTTATTATCAAGGGTTCAGATTATTTAGTCGCCCTGATCCTAACTAAATCATACGCTTTTAAACTTGGAACAATGGCTTGTAAACGCGCTTCTGTCTCATCCAATGAATTTAAGCACTCGCAATACTCTTCAGCTTTGTCTTCTAGTTGTTCAGCTTTCTTTTTTAAAGACTTATCAATTTCTTTGGAGATGATCTCCATCCGCTGACCCATGTCAGTAATACGGTCTTCGATATTGCCTTCACGAGATTTAAACGCATCGCCCAATGACACTAAGATGGAGCCTAAAGACCCATGAATTGCTGAGTGGATTTTTTGACTGATTTCTTGCGTAAAGAAGTCATCTATTTTAGACAGAGATTGGGGGGCGATAAAAAAGAAATCATCACCACGTTTAAACTTATCCATTAGCGCCCGTTCAACGTATTGTAATTGCGTTTTAAGCACTTCAGGTTCTTTATCAGACATGCCTTCAACGATTTGTTCAATGGCACTTAGTCCAAGATTTACACCATCTGTTGCAAGGCTTACAAGCTCAGGAACCGTATCTCGAATACCTAACGCATATTCTCTAAGAACTTTAGTTTCTTCATCGCTAAGTTGAATATAATAACCTTTAATGAGCAACTGTTCGTCATGATTGATTTGAACACGAGTTTGACCTTTATCGACAATACGGATCACTGAATCAGTGATGATCAAGCCATGGTCAAGCTCAACATCACATTTATCACTGGCCCAAACTGAACCAGAAAACAGCGTTGTTAATAACAGTGATTTAAACAAGTGTCGCAAAATAAAGCCCCATATAATTAAGGCGCACAGATTAGCAAATTCTCTCTTGAAGCTAAATCTATTTTGCGTAACGTACCAGCCTTAATCGACCAGTCTGCGTTTTTTTGAGATACCTGTTCTTTCCATCAGAAACTTGGAACGTCCATGCATATTCAGGCTCAAGTGTGACCGTTGTGCTGGACCAATAATCTCCCTCCTCACCACTGATTAACTCATTACTAAAGAGTAAAACCCCTATTTCCAGTTGAGGTAATGCAGGTGATGCACAGCTATGATCAATAATACTTGCCAACTCTTTAATGTTAGGTACGTGCCAATCTGTAAAACCGGCATGACTGTTATCGTTTGCTTCAAGCAAAGACTGTTGCCAAGTGAGTTTCTGAGTACTGCCAATGCAGGTTTTATTATTTGAATTATAATTTAGGCCTACTTCGCATTGTTGCCACATAAGACCCGTGCTTCTATCCAGCACCACGCCTTCCGCCTCGTTAATTTCAAAACGTTCGCCCGGTTCGATAAAACCTACAGGGTTTGTTGCTTCACTAATACATACTTGTGCTGAAACACCAAGGCTCATAAATAAAATAGGCAGTAATGATGTATTTTTAGTTACCATTGTTCGACACCTCTCTCACTAATCGAATATAAGCCTTAGTTGTGTGTTCTAACTCTACCGTTTCACCCGTCTGCATATCGAAAGCATATGACTCGATTAAATTTGAGTTATCAGTTGCACCCTCAATACTGATTTGTGAAGTCCAGTAAAAGCTAGTGCCCTTGTCGCTTGGGTTTTCCCTTGTCCACGCAGGATTCGCAATAGCAGGGAAATAATTAGGATCTAATACATAAGAGCTTCCAGATACTTCACCATAATTAAAAATTCCCATTAACTCAGTAAAGGTTGGCAAACGCCAGTTTCGGCCACCACAATAGTTAGTCGCATTTACATCATCAATATACTGTTGTGCATCACAATAGATGGTATTTGGGCAAGTTGATGCATCAACCCCTCGATGACCATTCGGGTAATTCCTTAAAAACCAGGTGTAGGTATTTCGAGTATCGCGCAATGTGGTACTTGGAGGAGTTGCAGTATTAGGTTGTTTTACCTCCCAAATCAGTCCTGTGTTGTTGTCCTTAACACAGCTGAAATCACTGGTTGAACTGTCAGTAATGGGTCTGGCATTTTCATCTAATTTCGTAAAATCAAAAGACGCAAGGCCTGCGCCTGTTTTCCCCTCATTCTGTACGAAACTATCACGACCAAGCTCTGCATCTTGCTTAGGGTAAACATCACTCTCACACTCTATAACTGCTTCGCTATCAAAACAGCGTTGTTGACCCGTGTCGTTTAAATTTTCGCCCACAGCACGCCTTTGTACACTCACTTCCATATCATCTTTATCAGTAAAACCACCTGGTTCTGATACAGTTACTTGAAACTTTAAGATTGAAGCGATATCCACATCAGGTGCAGTAAATGTGGTTTGGCATAAGGCTGGATCTGAAATTAATTCTTCTAGTTGAGTTTTTGGTCGCTCTAATTGTTCCCACATACACGTGTATTCACCTGATGACGATAAACTCGCGGTGGCATTCAACTCACCTTTATCAAACTCGATGACTTTTATGTCTTCGCCTGCATCAGCAAAAACCACTTGGGCGTTTTTATACAGTGTCAAAGAAAACTCTGTACTACCTTGCCCGCTTTCATCATCAGTGATGGTTAATTTAAAGCGTGCAGTATCATTTGTAGATAACAAAGGGTGAATAAACTTTAGAGTCACTTGATCATTACGCTCAAAGGTAAGCTCTGGGCCGCTTACTTGCTCCCATAAGTACTCAATGATTTTGCCGTTCTCATCCGGATCGATTGATTCATCAGCACTTAATGTAATTTCATCTTTATATTGCAGTACATCACTGTCAGGTAAGGTCTTTTTTATATGAGGAATAGGGAGCTGATTTCGAGAGCCAATTGAAATAGTGACCATGTCAGAAACTAATACACCACTCGGTGCGAGATACTCGACTTTCAAGGTCGCTGAGGTGTCTGTTTTTACATCTGGCGCAGCAAGTTTATGTTCTTGACCTTCTTTCGGAAACCCTTCCATTGCAGGGCCTTCCATCACTTGCCAAGTATACGTTCCGCCAGAAGGTGAGCCTACTGCAGATAAAGTAAACTCTGCTTTTTCTTCAACACTAAAATCTGCGCCAGCATTCACACTGGCATTTTCAACGGTATCATTGGAGTCGGAGCCTCCACCGCCACATCCTAAAAGTAAAAAACTCGCTACAACACTTAAAGATGCTCGACGCAACATAGACGCTCCTAATAGAATTAGAGATAGCTATCTTGATGTATACGCACAAATAATTTGGTTCCGATCTTACTATAATCGACTTTGTATTCGCGGCCATCAAGCGCTTGGATAAACAACAAACGTTTTACTTCCCCAAAAACATCGGCACTTGCGACTTGAACAACTTCTAAATAACGCTCTTTACCTTCTCGTCGGTTTCTTGGCAGTTCTTCTTTAAATGGCACAAGTCCATTCGCAGTTACTTTAATTTTTGGGTGTGCCTCACCGTTTACAATGACTAGGTCGAGCTTCTTTTCTTTATGAATAATGGTATTACGACCACTTTTAATAAAGGCTCTTTCTGTACTCATGAATCGTTCCTGTTACTTCTTGCAACGGTGGCCTGTTTATCTAGCAATTCTTGGACCACCATTTCTGGATTTAGTTTCCAGTGGTTCAATAGGTTTGAAAAATCCCATATGTCCCTATCTAACACATTTGCAGGTAGCAACAAATGATAACCTGTCAACGTGTGTAAATGTTGCATCCGATTTGCGAACATGGCGATTAAACCGGTATAAATTTGACCCGTGCCCGCCTGGAACTCACTTGGTTCAACAAGCCATTTTGATGGGCAAGAGCCGGATTTGCAATGCATTTTAACAGCTTGTAAAAAAATATGCCGCTGTTCAATTAATAATTTACACGCTAATCGTGGGTGTAAAGCGTTTAAGAAGCATGCTTCATCTTTGATCTTTATACCTACAGCATTCAGTTCGACTTGCTCAAAACCATCGGTTGCTACAGGCACTCCAATAGATGAAAGGTTAGATGTATCGATACACCACTCACCAACTTTATGATAGTAGGTAATTTTTCTATTATCCAACCGAAAACTGTAAAAGGGTTCTCTGCTTTTCAAAAAGCCTAAAATCACCGCCATAATTGCGGTAGCAACAAACACGATTTCAATAATACTGATCGGTGTCGCTCTGAGCGTGACAAATAACATGACAATGGCAATAGCAATACCGCCTACTAACATGAACTCTATGCTAAATCGGTTGGCTGACGCCCTTAGGAACACATACTTACTTGATTCAGCCATTATAAAAACCAAAATAAAAGATAAACATTAGTACAGTCCAAAAAATAAGCTTTCTGATTTTCTCACACCTCGGGCATTTTTTATTTGGTTTCATCTTTACATCCATAAAACATAATCGGTACAAGCACATAACTAAGATTTAATTTTCGTTCAACACACAAATTAATACGACCATACTCATTTTCCGATCGTATAAAGATTGTAAACTGAGCTCAACATTAGCAGTGGTCGAACAACATGTATAACAAGCAATCAGGTAAAGTTCTTTTTCCCGTCTTAATTTTAATGCTTATCGCTATCAGTGGTTATTTTTATTTACCGGTCAGTCATAGTAAAACAGGGCCTTCGTCTCGCCCTGCAACCCAAGTAACTGCGCATACTATTAGCACGGATATCAAAAGTATCAATATTGATGCCGTTGGTACAGCCAGAGCAAACCAAGCCATCAACATCATCAGCGCACAAAGTGATTATATAGAGTCTCTTGCATTCGAAGATGGTGAATTTGTAAAAGCGGGGCAAGTGCTTGCCACCCTTCGCGATAAACAAGAACGTTTAACCGTCAAAGAGCTGAAAATTAATTTAAAAGAGCAACAGCGCCAGCTAAAACGCTTGCAAGAGCTTGCTCGCGCTCAATCAGCAGCGCAGTCTCAATTAGAAGAGCAAGCTTCTGAGGTAGATGCTCTGCAAGCTAAACTCGCTAATGCTGAGTCAAAACTGCAGGAGATGATTATTAAAGCCCCCTTTTCTGGCGTACTAGGCAAACGTTTAGTCGATATCGGTAGCTTCGTAAATAATAACACCCCTTTCACAACCTTGGATGATATCAGCATTATCAAAGTTGACTTTCAGGTGCCTGAAAAATATTTGGCTCAATTAACTCAAGGTATGCAGGTCTCAGCCTTATCTGATGCTTACCCTAACTCGCCTTTCACAGGCGAAGTAACGCATATTGAACCGCGTATCAACCAAGCAACACGTAGCGTATCTGTCACTGCGAGTTTTGAAAATGAAGCTAACCTATTACGCCCAGGTATGTTAATGCAAGTGGCACTGGAACTGGGCCGTATTGAAGCACTCATGGTGCCAGAAAAAAGCATTATCCCGCGTCAGGATAACCACTTTGTATATATCATTGACGATGAAAATAAAGCGCAGCAAGTTAAAGTCGAGTTACTTGAACGTTTTCATGGCTGGGTCGCCATTAAAAGTGGTTTAGAAGCGGGTCAGCAAGTGATCACAGAAGGCACTATTAAAATTCGTCCTGGTTCTTCAGTAACGACACAGGGGTGATCGAGTGAGAATTACAGATACCGCGGTAAAACGCCCCGTTTTTGCAATTGTAATCAACCTACTGTTACTCACGTTTGGTATCGTGGCATTTACCATGCTACCACTGCGAGAGTATCCGGATATAGAGACACCAATTGTCAGCGTTTCAACAAGTTACACTGGTGCTTCAAGTGAAGTCGTGGAAACTAAGATCACACAGGTTTTAGAAAATCGAATCTCAGGCATTGAAGGCATCAAGAGTATTACTTCATCCTCTCGTAATGGCCGTTCAAACATCACCATTGAATTTAATATTGACAGAGATATCGACGCTGCAGCAAACGATGTTCGCGAACGTGTATCTCGCGCTTTAGACAGACTCCCCGAGCAAGTTCGCCCGCCTGAAGTGTCCAAATCAAATTCAGATGAAAGCCCAATTGCTTGGTTTGTACTCAACAGTACCTCCATGAACACATTAGAGTTATCTGATTACGCTCAGCGTTACATTGTCGATCGCCTTGCGGTAGTTGATGGTGTTTCTAACGTGCGCATCGGTGGTGAACGTCAATATGCCATGAAGATTTGGCTAGACAGAAAAGCCATGGCAGCACGCGGTATTACTTCAAGCGACATAGAGCAGGTTTTACGCCGTGAAAACGTGGAACTCCCAGCAGGTGAAATTGAATCTCTTGATCGCGACTTTTCTGTACGTATCACCCGTAGCTACAAAACCCAAGAAGACTTTAATAACCTTGTTATTAAGCGTGGCGAACAAGGTTACTTAATCCGCCTTGGGGAAGTAGCAGATGTATTACTTGAAGCCGCTGACAACGAAAGCACATTCCGCGGTAACGGTAAAAACATGGTCGGTATGGGCATTGTAAAGCAAGCCAAAGCCAATACCCTCGAAGTGGTCGATAATGCCCGTAAGGAACTAGAGAAAATTAAGCGCAATCTGCCTGAAGGCACGACGATTCAGGATAGCTATGATTCTTCTATCTTCATTAGAGAATCTATCACTGAAGTTTATCGTACGCTTGCGATTGCTATGGGCTTAGTTGTGGTAGTGATCTTTATCTTCTTAGGTAACATTCGTGCAACTTTAATTCCTGCGGTCACTGTGCCCGTTGCGCTTATCGCTACCTTTATGTTCTTACTCTCAATGGGTTATTCAATCAACTTACTCACTCTATTGGCTCTGGTATTAGCAATAGGTTTAGTCGTGGACGATGCCATTGTTATGCTCGAGAACATTTATCGCCGTATCGAGCTTGGTGAGCCGCCACTTTTAGCGGCATTTAGAGGCGCACGTGAGGTAGGTTTTGCCATCATAGCCACAACTCTTGTTCTTGTTTCTGTGTTTGTACCCTTGGTATTTATGGATGGTCGAATTGGTGCACTCTTTACTGAGTTCGCGATGGCAACCAGTGCCGCAGTGGTATTCTCAAGCGTCACAGCCCTGACCCTGTCACCAGCTTTATGCTCCAAAGTACTTAAGCCTAGTAGTAGTGAAAGTCGCTTTACCCAGTGGATGGATAAACAATTTACTAAGCTTGAAAATGGTTACCGTAAAGTACTACAGGATAACTTAAACAGACGCTTTAGCTTGTTAGCTGTACTGGTATTAGCAGGTTTTGCAACATATACCCTTATGAAACAAATTCCATCTGAACTTACACCTAGAGAAGACCGCGGTACTTTTTTTGTGATGATGAATGGCCCTGAAGGCGCAAGTTACGAAAATAACGCTGAAAATATGGCAAAGATTGAAGAGCGATTGCTGCCATATGTTGAAGCGGGTGAACTAAGCCGTGTGCTAGTGCGTGTTCCTGGTTGGGGTGGCCGTGGGGGTGTTGCCATCGTAGGTATGCCAGATTGGGACGAGCGCAAGCGTTCAACTTGGCAGGTTATGGGTGAGATCAGTGGCAAGATGCGCGAAGTCACCGATGTACGTGCTTTTGCTATTATGCGCCGAGGTATTGGCGGCGGCGGTCAGTCACGTCCTATCGAGTTTGTACTGCAAGGTAACGATTACGAAGAGCTGGTCGAATGGCGAGATAAAATCTTAGCCAAAGCTCGCCAGAACAAAGGGCTCGTGCGTTTAGATCATGATTACAAAGAAACCTTCCCACAGTTTTTGGTTAGCATTGATAAATTAAAAGCGGCAGACTTAGGTGTGTCGGTAAGTGATATTGGTCGCACCCTTGAAACCATGTTAGGTCAACGTCGCGTTACCACCTTTATTGACCGCGGTGAAGAATACGATGTGATATTGAAAGGTACTAAAGCAGACTTCGCGGCGCCTAATGACATTGCTGATATATTTGTTAAGTCTCGTACAGGTGAATTGATCCCACTAGATAGCTTGATCACTGTGACAGAGGAAGCCACAGCTTCACGCTTAAATCGTTACAACCGTATGCGTGCTATCACCATTACTGCAAACCTTGCAGATGGGTATACGCTAGCCGAAGCTTTAGATTTTTTAAACACCGTTGCTGCAGAAGAAAACCACATAGATGGTGCAGTAGATTATAAAGGTGAATCTAAGCTGTTTTATGAAGGTGAGTCAGCCATGACTTACGTGTTCCTGCTTGCTTTAACCGTGACTTTCTTAGTGCTTGCTGCTCAGTTTGAAAGTTTTGTACACCCACTGGTGATCATGCTAACCGTACCACTTGGTCTCGTTGGCGCTATGTATGGGTTATTTATCACCGACAGCAGTCTTAATATCTACAGTCAAATAGGTATCGTGATGCTAATTGGTTTAAGTGCTAAAAATGGTATTCTTATTGTTGAATTTGCCAACCAGTTACGCGATAAAGGTATCGAATTTGAGCAAGCTTTAGTTGATGCTGCCGTTCAACGCCTGCGCCCTATTATCATGACGTCACTGACGACGGTAATGAGTGCAATCCCACTAGTATTTGCGACAGGCCCTGGCTCAGAAAGTCGTATGGTAATTGGTGTGGTTATTTTTGCAGGTGTAAGCGTGGCAACTATACTGACGCTATTTATTATTCCTTGCGCTTATTCATTACTAGCGCGTAAGACTCAATCACCTGAGTTCTTAAGCCAAAAAATTGCTGAACAAGCACGCGCTTTAGAGGAGAAAAATCATGGCTAACAATACAACTGCAACCTTTGCCGGTGGCTGTTTCTGGTGTATTGATGCGGCGTTTCGCCGCGTCAAAGGCGTTCATAAAGTTGAATCTGGCTACATGGGGGGTCAAACCGACGCTCCTACCTACAAAGATATCTGTACAGGCATGACCGGCCATGCTGAAGTAGTTCAACTTAGCTTCGATGCTGATATCATTAGCTACAGCCAACTATTAGATATGTTCTTCACCTTGCACGACCCAACTCAATTGAACCGTCAAGGTAATGACGTGGGCACGCAATATCGTAGTGCGGTGTTCTATCACGATGACGCACAAGCTGAGCTAACTGAACACGCCATCACACAGTTGCAGCCTCATTTAGCCGAGAAAATTGTCACAGAGGTAACACCTGCGGTCACTTTCTACTCTGCTGAGCAGTATCACCAAGACTACTTTAATGAGAACCCAAATCAGGGCTATTGTAGTGTGGTTGTAGCCCCTAAAGTAGCAAAGTTTAGTCAAAAATACGCACACCTACTCAATGAGTAGATGTGCTAATAATACCAATTTTATTAACTAACAAAAAAGGAGCATCAAGCTCCTTTTTTCATGTCTATATTGCCAGTTAGATATTAACTGTCTTTGTTACGACTCTCCTTAGAGAAAGCACGTAACTTACGCTTTTGCGATAAGGTCATCTTGTTACTACGACCTGCATACGGGTTATCACCTTCTTTAAACTCAATCTTAATCGGTGTGCCCATAATGCCCAGCGCTTTACGGTAGTAATTCATTAAGTAACGCTTGTAGCTGTCAGGTAAGTCATTTACCTGGTTACCGTGGATAACGATACGTGGTGGGTTATAACCACCGGCGTGCGCATACTTTAACTTCACTCGACGACCACGGACGAGTGGCGGCTGGTGATCAGCCTGTGCCATATCCATAATACGACGCAGCATTGCTGTACTAATACGCTTAGTCGCAGACTCATAGGCTTCGTCTACAGACTCAAATAAGTGACCTACACCCGTACCGTGTAGTGCCGAGATAAAGTGTAAACGAGCAAAATCGATGAATCCTAAACGACGGTCTAACTCAGTTTTGATACGCTCTTTTACGTATTCGTCTAGACCATCCCACTTATTGATGGCAATGACCAGTGAACGACCCGCGTTTAAGGTAAAGCCTAACAAGCTTAAGTCTTGATCAGAAATACCTTCACGCGCATCAACCACCAATAACACTACATTGGCATCTTCAATGGCTTTAAGCGTTTTGATCACTGAGAACTTTTCGACTACATCGCTAACTTTTTTACGTTTACGCACACCTGCGGTGTCGATCAGGACGTACTCTTTCTCATTGCGCGTCATCGGGATATAAACAGAGTCACGCGTCGTGCCCGGCATATCGTACACAATCACACGCTCTTCACCTAGAATACGATTAGTAAGCGTAGATTTACCAACGTTAGGGCGACCAATAATAGCTAACTTAACTGGCTTATCTTCAAAACCAGTTTTGCCATCTTCTAGCTTCTCGCCATCTTCACCTTCAAGGTATAACTCAGCTAAGCTTTCATCATCTTGCTCAAGCTCTTCAGCTTCGGCTGAAAGTTCTGCAATAACAGGCTGTAAGGTATGATCTAATAACTGAGTGACACCACGACCATGCGCTGCCGCAATTTGATGAACATCACCCAATGATAATTGATAAAACTCAGCACAATGAGAATCAGCATCAATACCATCGGTTTTATTCGCAACGATAAAGCATTTTTTCTCTTGCTTACGTAAATGCTGCGCAATAGCCTGATCGGCAGCATTCATACCGGCACGAGCATCTACTAAGAATAAAACAATATCCGCTTCTTCAATGGCCAGCAGAGACTGCTCAGCCATTTCGGTTTCAATCCCTTCTTCGCTTCCATCGATACCACCCGTATCAACAACGATAAACTCATAGCCATCATAATTCGCTTGACCATATTTACGGTCGCGCGTTAGGCCAGGAAAGTCCGCTACTAACGCATCACGTGTGCGTGTTAAACGGTTAAAAAGAGTGGATTTACCCACATTAGGTCGCCCCACAAGAGCGATCACCGGAAGCATAGACTACCTCATCAATAAACAACAAAAGGCTTCGCAATGCGAAGCCTTGAAAAAATGCATGAATAAATTAACTGTTATGGGATTTTAACCGCGCTAACTTCACCGTCTCGGGTTACCACAATTAATTTATCTTCTGCTACAACAGGCTCTACGTAAAAGCCTGAGCTATCAAAACTTTCTCTAGAAACTAGGTCACCAGTTTGCTTGTCTAACCAGTGCAAGTTACCTTCTTGATCACCTACAGCCAAATAATTACCCGCCACTGTAGGCGCCGTTAGGTACCAACCTCGTAAACCAGATTGACTCCAGCGTTCAATGCCCGAATCTTTATCTAACGCGTAAATAATACCGTCACTATCGACCACATAAATCACATTGGCTTCAATGCTTAAATCACGGTAACTGCTATATTCACGTTTCCAGACAACATTACCGCTGCGAACATCAACCGCAGCTAAATTACCATTATAGGCGATTGCGTATGCAATTGCGCCAACGATAACCGGTTTTGTATCAACATCGACTAAACGTTCAAATTCAGACGCACCTTTCGCTGTTGCAACTTCTGCGCTCCAAGCCGTATAACCATTTTCAGCAATTAAAACCGTTAACTTACCGCTTTCTTCACCGAATAATACACCGCCATTGGCAGACGTTGGAGAACTTAAACCGCGTAGCGTTAATGCAGGCACTTCTTGTTCATGACGCCAGCGCTCTTCGCCTGTATCTGGGTGAAGTGCCAATAATTTACCTGAACCTAAATTCACATAAATAAGACCATCGCCTGCAGCAGGAGATGATAATGCTTCACCTGGCACAGCTTTACGCCAAACAATTTCTCCGGTTTCACGGTCTAGTGCAATCACTTCGCCATGTTCAGAACCAATATATAGTTTGCCATAAGCCTGTAAAATACCACCCGAGAGCTTTGCGCTGTCGTTATCTGCCCAAGGCCAGAAATTGACCTCTTTTCGCACATCGGTTTCCCACAGGGTTTCACCCGATGCAGCTGAAATCGCCTCTACTTCACCATCTCTTGCAGCAACAAATACAGTATCTTTGTAAGTAACAGGTGTTAAACGAGAAAAGTAATGCTCCACACCATTACCCACACCGTTTGTCCAGTCAACTTGCGTTTCGAATTGGTTTACGATTTCAGGTAAAACAATTTCTTCTTCATCATCGCTCGATGAACAACCTAACAAAGACGCCATACACAACGCCAATGTGGCCATACTTAGCTTTCTCATCGAAACTACTCCTAAGCGGCTGGCTGGGCTGTGGCTAAATTGTCCAACTTAATCTGTAGTAGGCTGTTATTGCCTTCTGTTGACTCAGCAAGCGCAGCTTCATATTCAGAGCGAGCGCTGTCTTTGTCACCTTTAGCAAGATAAACATCGCCTTTTACTTCAGCAATTTGTGCTTTAAATGCGTCTGGTGTTGTTTGTGATAACGTTTTAAGTGCTGCATCATACTGAGTAAGCTGTGCTTGCACACGCGCTAAACGTAAGATAGCAGTGGCTTTTAGCTCTGGATTTTGAACATTGTCTTGTAGCCAAGTTAGCTTAGTTACTGCTGTTTCAAACTCTCCTTTTTCCACCGCCTCTTTAGCTGCAACAAATGCCGCTAACGCCGCATAATTTGAATCGCCATTTTCAGCAATGAATGAGTCAGACTTAGTCAGAACTTCACCACCTTCAACCAATTCATTGTAAGCGTTTGAAGCAGCTTCAGCAGATGTGATCTTGCTTTGGTTGTAGTATTTCCAACCGTATAAGCCACCAAGACCAATGACGATGCCTAGCGCAAGTGAAACGCCGTTTTCACGGAAAAATCGTTTTATTGCTTCTGCTTGTTGTTCTTCTGTTGAGTAAATTTCCATACAGTCCTCTTATACTGCTAAGTCTGCTAACAGTGTTTTTACCTCTTCTAGGCTCACTGTGACTTGTTCTTTTTCTTCTCGCAGATATTTCACGGTTACCTTGCCTTCAGCAAGTTCGCTTTCACCTAAAATTAGCGCAACTAGCGCGTCGCTCTTATCTGCACGTTTTAATTGTTTCTTAAAGTTACCGCCACCACAATGTACTTGTACACGAAGGCCAGCTACTTCTGTTCTTAATTGCTCTGCAATCACTGGCGCTTGAATACTTGCGGCATCACCCATAGCTGCAACATACACGTCAGCATTACGGCGAATTTCACCTACACTTTCTAGCGCTTGAAGTAATAGAACTAAACGCTCCATACCCATTGCGAAACCAACCGCAGGGGTTGCTTTACCACCCAGTTGTTCAACTAGACCGTCGTAACGACCCCCAGCACATACAGTGCCTTGCGCACCTAGACTTTCCGTTACCCACTCAAATACAGTGCGGTTGTAGTAATCTAAGCCACGTACTAGCTTTTCATTAACTTGGTATTCGACGCCTGCTGCGTCTAAACGTTCACATAAATTTGCAAAATGTGCTTTTGACTCTTCGTCTAAGTGCTCAGATAGCTTAGGCGCATCAACTAAGATAGCCTGTACATCTGGGTTTTTGCTGTCTAGAACACGCAGTGGGTTTGAGTACATACGACGTTTAGAGTCTTCGTCTAACTTATCAATATGCTGCTCTAAAAACGCCACAAGCGCATCGCGGTACTCTGCACGCGCTTCATTTGAACCTAAAGAGTTCAGCTCGAGACGAACATGATCTGAAATACCAAATGCTTTCCACAAGCGCGCAGTAAGTAAAATCACTTCAGCATCGATATCAGCAGTCGCAATACCAAATGCTTCAAGGCCAAATTGGTGGAATTGACGATAACGACCTTTTTGTGGACGCTCGTGACGGAACATGGGACCCATGTACCAAAGACGCTGCTCTTGGTTATACAATAAGCCGCCTTGGTTACCCGCACGTACACACACTGCTGTACCTTCTGGACGCAGTGTTAAGCTATCGCCGTTACGATCTTCAAAGGTGTACATTTCTTTTTCAACGATATCGGTTACTTCACCAATAGAGCGCTTAAATAAGTCGGTAGATTCAACAATTGGGAAACGGATCTCTTGATAACCATAAGACGCCACCGTATCACGTAATACTGCTTCTACTTTCTGCCAAACTTGCGTATCACCTGGCAGACAATCGTTCATACCACGAACTGCCTGAATTTGTTTTGCCACTGAAAATCCTAAATCAATCTATTTGCTAAATGCGAGTGCCACACACAGTGCGCATTGTGGGTAAAGGAGTCAAGTATTATACCCAGCTCGCGTAAAACGTAAACGACATAGCAAAAGATCTGCAGGATATTCTTTGCTCTGTCGGTAATTTTTAAAAATTATTCGACGATTTTAATGTCGATTGCTGGCTGTGCCTGCTTCTTAGCAACAAAATCACGCACTTGCTCTTCAAGCTGCTCGACAATGTTGTCGTTATCAATACGCATCTTTTGACGCTCACCGTTGATATACAAACCAGAGCGGCGATTTGCACCAGCCAGGCCGATGTCACTCACCAAAGCTTCACCAGGACCATTTACAACACACCCAATCACTGATACTGAAATGGGCTCAATAATGTCTTCTAGGCGCTCTTCTAGTTGGTTCATGGTATTTACCACATCGAATTCTTGACGTGAGCAGCTTGGGCAGGCAATAAAGTTGATACCACGAGAACGAATGCGCAGTGACTTTAAGATATCAAAGCCCACTTTAATTTCCTGTACAGGATCGGCAGCTAACGAGACACGTAAGGTATCACCGATACCTTCGGCAAGCAGCATTCCTAAACCAACTGCTGATTTTACTGAACCAGAGCGGAAGCCGCCCGCTTCTGTAATGCCGAGGTGAAGAGGTTGCTCAATTTCTTTTGCCAGTAGACGGTAAGCGCCAACTGCCAAGAATACATCTGACGCTTTTACAGAAACTTTGAATTGATCGAAGTTCAAACGTTGTAAAATTTCAACATGACGCATGGCTGATTCAAGTAAAGCTTCAGGTGTTGGCTCACCGTACTTTTCTTGTAAATCGCGCTCCAAGGAACCGCCATTTACACCAATACGGATTGGAATATTACGTTCGCCCGCAGCATCTACCACGGCACGAATACGATCTTCACTCCCGATGTTACCTGGGTTGATGCGTAAACAATCAGCACCATATTGTGCTACTTTTAACGCAATACGGTAATCAAAGTGAATATCGGTAACGAGTGGAATATCTACCTGCTCTTTAATACTTTTAAAAGCCTCAGCCGCATCCATGGTTGGCACTGATACACGAACAATATCAGCACCAGCATCTTGAATAGCACGGATCTGTGCAACAGTCGCGTCGATGTCCATGGTATTGGTGTTCGTCATTGACTGCACAGCAATTGGTGCGCCATCACCAATAGGCACGTCACCTACATAAATACGGGTCGATTTTCTACGTTTAATTGGAGATTCTGAAAACATGACGGTTACTCTGTTAAGGGTAATTTAAATTTAGCTGAACGATTACGTGGCAATGATGATAAGTCAACAGCTTGACCATCTAGCTCTACAGCAACCTGCTGATGACGACCTAACACCACAGAAAACGGTGCAACGCCCTGCACTGTCATGGTGTAGCCGGCTTTTTTAACGCCAAAAGCAATACGCTCAGATGAGGCATCAAAGATCTCTACCCAAGAATCGTCTTTGAAATGCATCACAATCGTATTTAAATCAGGTGTACTGCTTGTCTCTTCGGCTGGTGCTTGTTCGGCTTCTACTACATCTAAAACTGGTTTGTCAGATTCGGCTTTTTCCACAGCAGGTTCAACCGCATCCTCAGCGGTTAATGCAACATCAGAAGGCGTATCGCTTTCTTCGCTGCTTTCTGGAACCGGCGCTTCGCTTTCAGATATAGTACTCTGTACTTCAGGCACGATAACATCGCTTTCATTCGATGTGGTTTGCCAGTACATAAAACCAGAAGATCCTAACACTATGGCCAAGATCACATAGCTAACTAGCATTAAACGGCTATCGTTGGCTTCTTTTTCTGTGCGACGTGAAAAGCTTTGCATACTTTTATTTTCAGCCACGCTTTCAGGTGCCTGAAACAGAGCCAAGGTTTGTGCTTGATCTAGTTGCAATAGCGTACAGTAAGCCTTGATATACCCTTTAACAAAGGTAATTGGACCTAGCGATGTATAATCATCTTGCTCAAGTTTGGTGATATGCTTAGGGCTTAGCTTTAACCTATCAGCCACGACTTCAATAGTTAAGTTTGCATCTTTTCTTGCACTTGCAAGTACTTGCCCCAAAGAAGCTTGTTGCTCAGTTGATTCTGGGCTCATGTCATTCATAAAGTATAATTACTCGGATCTACAATCAGTAAACTATGTCCAGCCGCAAGTTCTACGTCTGGTGTTAATTTGTTCCATCGCATTAAATCACCAATCTGCAATTGGTAGTTAGTTGCGATATTATACAGACTATCTCCATCTTGGATGATATGGGTCACTTGCGGATTATTTAAATAAACCTGCTGGCCAATTTGCAAACGGTCCGACTCTTTCAGTTTGTTCCATTTTAATAGACTCGCCATTTTGACATCATATTTAACCGAAAGGCTAAATAAGTTTTCACCTAACCCAACGGTATGCACTGGCACATTTGGTAAATTCACCTCAGGATTAAGCAAAGGTGCACTCGCTGATGAAGATTTAGTTGTACGAACTGGGTCATTATTCTCAGCTATTTCTCTGAACCTAACCTGACTTGGATCTGGTTGATAGAACTGCACTTGACCCTGAGCTTGTTGCACTGGCTTTTTTTCACCAAACGACACGACTCTCACTTGATTATTTGGTGTTTCAGTAACCAGAGTCATCTCTTGGATTTTCTCTTGCGTTTCTGTTACGCCTGTCGTGATTGCAGGCTGTTTTAACTGAGATTGCTCCTCAACCTCCGAACTTGCTGGCAAGCTAGTACGTAATGACACAGCGTCACTTACAGTGACATTACTTGAGTTTGTAGCGATAACAGGCTGTTCAACTTCACGATTATCTTTACTTTCTCGTTTAGGCGCTTTTTTACGGGTGATTTTTATTTTTGGCTGAGCATTATAAACCGTCGGTGACTGCGCGGTTATTTCTGCTACTTTTGCTTTTCTGTATTGCTCTCGCAATACATCAAACTCGCTGTTGTTATAGTTCTCTGTAATGATTGCTTGCGCTTGGTAAGATTGCGGATAAGTCTGCACTAATGTCGTGGCGATTTTTTGTGATTGTTCTAGGTGCCCCATTTCTTGATGTAACAGATACTCTAAAAACAAACTACGCGATGAAATGAAGCCATTATCAGTATAACGTTCTAACACCCGTAGTGCCTGATGCAAATCACTTTTGGCATAGTATAAACCTGCAAGAGAAATTAAAGCACTTTTGCTCTGACCATCATGCTGTACTGCACTATTCAAATAATCCAGAGCTAACTCAAACTTATCTTGCTTCACTGCGCATAAAGCCAAATTTTCATAACTTTGTGAAACACGTAAATAGCCCCGAGTATCTATCGCTTTTAGTAATTGCGCCCTCGCCTCATCATACTCGCCTATTCGACATAAGAACGTACCATAGTTGTTCAAAGTATTTGGATCGTTAGGTACTAACTTAAGTGCAGTTTTATAAGACGCTTTGGCCTGTTGGAATTCTTTTACTTGCTCGAAGTAATAAGCAAGTGTGTAGTGTACTTCAGGTAGTTTAGGAGCAAATTTGGCTGCCCGCTCAAGATTAAACTTAGCTTGGGTATTATTACCCGCTTTTAGATATTCTAATGCCAAGCTAATACGCGTTCTTGCTGCTTCTAGGTTATTCACTTCTGAATTCACCACGGGGCTATTTTTTGTGACACTGTGTGTTTCAGTTACACAGCCACTTAAGCCAATTAACGCAAATGGAATTACCCAATAAGAACGCATGTATCACCTTGATAGTATGAAATAATAAGGACCTATATTACCGAAAAGCCCCTATCTTTCATCTATTTTATGTAAATAACTTCGGCAATAAAAAATACTTAAGTTAATTACTCACATTCACAGCAATGGCGTTATCTTCGCGCTGCTGTTTTTTCATAATACGCTTAGTGCGGTCAACCACGTCACCGACTAGCTGTCCACAGGCTGCATCGATGTCATCACCACGCGTACGGCGAACAATACAAGTTAAACCCGCTGCCTGTAATACCTTTGAGAAGCGATCGATACGGCTATTGCTTGAACGACCATATTCATTACCCGGGAATGGGTTGAATGGGATCAGGTTAATCTTAGACGGTGTGCCTTTTAGTACTTTAACCAGTTCATGCGCTTGATCTGTACTGTCGTTTACACCTTGCAGCATAACGTATTCGATGGTGATGTCTTTATTCGCTTTAGAGCCATCAATGTAACGACGACATGCCGCTAAGAACTCTTCAATTGGGTACTTTTTATTGATAGGTACTAGCACATCACGTAAATCATTAGTTGGCGCGTGAAGAGAAATCGCCAGTGCCACATCAATTTTCTCTTTAAGAATATCAAGCGCAGGCACAACGCCTGAAGTACTGAGTGTTACACGACGCTTAGACAAGCCAAACGCCCAGTCGTCCATCATCAGTTCCATCGCAGGAACCACGTTGTTGATATTCAGTAATGGCTCACCCATACCCATCATAACCACGTTAGTAATTGGACGCTTAGTGCTGTCACCATTATGTAGGCCAATATCTGTCGCAACACGCCATACCTGACCGATGATCTCAGATACTTTTAAGTTACGGTTGAAGCCCTGCTGCGCCGTTGAGCAGAATGTACACTCAAGCGCACATCCTACCTGTGAGGAGACACATAGAGTTGCGCGGTCTTTTTCTGGGATCCAAACAGTTTCAACCTCTTGGCCGCCCTCTAAGATCATTGCATATTTAATAGTGCCATCACTGGCTACTTGCTTAACTGAAATCTCAGGCGCTTTAATTTCGCATTGCGCTTGTAACTTCGCACGTAGCTTTTTATTGATGTTGCTCATATCGTCGAAGTTATCGATGCCGAAGTGATAAATCCACTTCATTACCTGATCTGCGCGGAATGGCTTTTCACCAAATGATGCAAACAATTCACGCATCCCCTCGCGATTCAAATCAAGTAAATTAATTTTTTTCTCTGTAGTGGCCATGAAGCAACCTCGATAAAGTGACGGTACGAAATTAAAAAGACGACGTATTGTATAAAAACCAACCAACACACTCAAACATTGTTGATGATTTTGCAAAAATAGCTATAAAAACTGACTTTGCAAAAGCAGCAAGGACTAAAAAAGGGCCCGAGAGCCCTTCTTTACTCTGTTCGATTCGCGATTAGCGAGTACGAGGACAGATTTCTTCTTCAGCGAAGAAGTAAGCGATTTCGCGAGCAGCTGACTCAGGAGCGTCAGAACCGTGTACCGCGTTCTCGTCGATGCTGTCAGCGTAGTCAGCACGTAAAGTACCAGCTAGTGCTTCTGCAGGGTTAGTAGCACCCATGATTTCACGGTTCTTAAGAACTGCGTTTTCACCTTCAAGAACTTGAACCATTACTGGACCAGAAGTCATGAAAGAAACTAGTGCACCAAAGAAAGGACGCTCTTTGTGCTCTGCGTAGAAACCTTCCGCTTTCTCTTGAGAAAGGTGAACCATTTTAGAAGCAACGATCTTAAGACCAGCAGATTCGAAACGGTTGTAGATTGCACCGATGTGGTTTTTAGCTACCGCATCAGGCTTGATGATTGAAAAAGTACGCTCTAAAGCCATCTTTTTAGCTCCAATAATAATTGTTGAATATTTACGGGCGCGAATTATACGCGTTTTAGCGCTAAAAACCTACTAGATCTTGATCCTTTAAAAATTTCGAATAGATCAGAATTCAGCGAAAAACCATGATCTGCGTCAAACATGACAATTTCATTAACCTTTATACTGCGCCGCTTTTTAATTTCACCTGAAATTTTACCGTCACTTTTGACCGAAACAGCTGACCAGCACTCAGTTCAATGTAAGAGGTTTTTACTATGTTTGTTCCAGAGCTTTTATCCCCTGCAGGTAGTTTAAAAAATATGCGTTATGCATTCGCATATGGTGCCGATGCCGTGTATGCAGGCCAACCACGTTACAGCTTGCGCGTGCGTAACAATGAATTTGATTTAGCTAATTTAGAATTGGGGATTAACGAAGCCCATGCACTCAATAAAAAGCTCTATGTGGTTTCAAACATCGCGCCACACAATAAAAAAGTACAAACCTACTTAAAAGACATTGAGCCTGTGATTGCCATGAAGCCCGATGCACTCATCATGTCTGATCCGGGTTTAATCATGCTAGTGCGTGATAAATGGCCTGATATGCCAATTCACCTTTCAGTCCAAGCTAACGCAGTTAACTATGCGTCAGTTCAGTTTTGGGCGAAACAAGGGATTGAGCGCGTAATTTTATCCCGTGAATTATCACTTGAAGAGATCGCTGAAATTCGTGAACTTTGCCCACAAACCGAGTTAGAAGTGTTTGTTCACGGCGCATTATGCATGGCCTACTCTGGTCGCTGCTTATTGTCAGGTTACATCAATAAACGCGATCCTAACCAAGGTACGTGTACCAATGCATGCCGTTGGGAATATGACGTTAAGCCAGGTAAAGAAACTGAGACCGGCGATGTAGTGCATAAAATTGACCCACAATCTGTGATCCCAACACTGGGCGAAGGTGCACCGACCAATGAAGTCTTCATGTTAGAAGAACAAGGTCGTCCCGGTGAATACATGCCAGCATTTGAAGACGAGCATGGTACATACATCATGAACTCAAAAGACTTACGTGCGGTGCAGTATGTCGACCAACTGACAAAAATGGGCGTGCACAGCTTGAAGATCGAAGGTCGTACTAAGTCTTTCTACTATGTAGCACGTACAGCGCAAGTTTACCGCAAGGCAATTGATGACGCGGTAGCAGGTAAACCTTTTGATCCAAACCTGATGCGCACTCTTGAGAACCTAGCACACCGCGGTTATACCGAAGGTTTCTTAAAGCGCCACGCGCACCAAGATTACCAAAACTATGAATACGGCCATTCAGTTTCTGACAAACAACAATTTGTAGGTGAAGTATTAGGCCGCCTAGACAATGGCTTGGTTGAGATTGATGTTAAGAATAAATTCTGTACGGGCCACAGTCTTGAGCTGATGACACCGCAAGGCAACATCAGCTTCAACCTTGAACACATGGAAAACAAAAAAGGCGAGAAAATTGACGATGCAAAAGGCTCTGGTCACATTGTAAAAATTCCACTGCCTGAAAACATCGATTTAGATCACGCGATTTTGATGCGTAACCTGAACGATCAAGAAGATACGCGTAACCCATTTAAAAAGGCCTAAATCATGGCGCTGTTGATCAATTCAAAGTGCATCAACTGTGATATGTGCGATCCTGAATGTCCGAATGAGGCCATTTATATGGGTGAGAAAATTTATGAGATTGATCCAAATAAATGCACTGAGTGTGTCGGCCATTACGACACGCCCACGTGCGTAAGTGTCTGTCCGATCGATTGCATAAAACCCGACCCCAATCACAAAGAAGATTTAGATGCCTTAGCCGAGAAGTTTTTGCGCCTTACTGGTCAAGATAAGTAAGTTCTGGCTAATCTAAATCAAAAAATGGCGCCCAATGGGCGCCATTTTTATTTCTTCGATAAATTATAACGAAGCAATAAATTAGCGAAGTGCTTTTTCAACTTGATCGAAATGCGCAATCACTTCGACAATTTCAAGTTCAGCGTCTTCATATGCCGATTCAAACTGCATACCTTGTGCAGCCATTGCTTGCACAGTTGCAGGGTGAACCAACAAATCTTTTGCGTGATAGCACACAGGTGAATCGTATTTAGGTAACTTGCCATCTTTGTGGTAACCAGATTCAATTTCTTCTAATGGCAGTGTAGGAATAACGTCTGCAGCTTTGTCTAATGCCGAAAGGTAGCTGTCACATGCAGGGTATTTAGCAGTGAATTCAGCTAATAATTGACGAGATGTCGCAACAAGTTGCTGTGAGCTTTGCTCAAGCTTTTGAGACGCTTCGTTGGCTCTGATCTCACCCAGTAAGCTTTGTGCTTGTTGCTTGTAGGTGTCTAAGTTGGTTACTTTGGCTGGTGCAGCTTCTGTCGTTTGTGTTTGTTGCTCAACCTGCTCTGAACATGCTGTTAGTGCAAGGCTTGTAAGTAAAATTGCCAACCTAGATTTCATGAGAACCTCGTAATTATTATTGAAAACAATTCTCATTATACTCTTTAAAGAAAAGAATGAAATATCATTGTCATAAAATTATGAGGTTTTCTTTATTCTTCTAAATTCAGCGAATTTAGATGCCTTACTTACCTTTACAGGTATTGGCCATAATGGCTTTTTGCGCTTGTGCTTCTTTTTCATTGTTATTTGATTTAGCCACCGCATAACTGATCTTCGCATCATTACACTTATCTCTGAGCTCTTTATCCATCAAATACAGTTTATCTTTTTGCGCTTGCGCAATGCCTTCCGCACCATTGTATTCAGTACGTTCTTCAGGTGCTTTATCTTTTTCGTATGCTTCACCTTCATTTACCTTGCAACCAGATAATACAAAGGCCAAAGGTAATACCGCAATCAATAAGCTTTTCATAAATTTACCTATTTTAAATACTTTTTCTTGATTATAACTGATTTGATGTGATTACACAGAAAAGGTTCAAAACTTGCTTTTCAGACAATAAAAAACCGCATATTTGCATATGCGGTTTTGTCAAAGAAAACTTTCGGTTCTCTTAAGGCATGGCGTCTAAGTCCGCACCTTCTTTTTCAACTTCTACTGGTATTAAATCTTCTTTGCTTACACCCATCGCAACCGCAACCGAGCTTGCAACATATACAGAAGAGTAAGTACCAATGAATACACCAAATAGTAGTGCAGTTGCGAAACCATGAATGGTTTGGCCGCCCCATACGAATAGTGCAATCAAAACTAAAATAGTCGTGATTGAAGTAACTAAGGTACGATTTAGTGTTTGCGTGAGTGAGATATTGATGATCTCAATAGTGTCATCAATACGCACTTTACGGAAGTTCTCACGAATACGGTCAGATACAACAATGGTGTCATTCAGTGAGTAACCGATAACCGCTAAGATAGCTGCAAGGATAGTCAGATCAAACTCTAGGTCTAATAATGAGAAAAGACCCATCGTGATGATCACATCGTGGAAAAGTGCCGCTACCGCACCGATGGCAAAACGATATTCAAATCGAAATGCAACGTACATCAAGATACAGATAAGCGCGGTTAGCATGGCTAAGCCGCCCTGCTCTTTTAAGTCTTCACCCACACTTGGACCAACAAACTCAATACGACGCATCTCTACGCTGCTATCAGCTTGCTTAAGTGCGGCGATCAATTGGTTACCAATCGTTTCCGCTTTTACTTCACTGCCTCGTGGTGCTAAGCGAACCAATACATCTTGGCTTGAACCAAATAATTGTACTGATGCATCCGCAAAGCCATTTTCAGCTAAGACAGAACGGATTTTTGCCAAATCAGCTGGCTGTGAAAAGCCAACCTCAACCGCTGTACCACCGGTAAAGTCTAAGCCAAAGTTCAATCCACGAATTGCCATAGACGCAATTGATGCCAGAATCAATAACGCAGAAATCGCCATGGTAAGCTTGCGTGCTGACATAAAGCGGATGGTGTCATTTAATTTTAATAACTGCATATCCGTCTCCTAGATTGAAAGCTTATTAATGCGCTTACCACCGATCACTAAATTGATCACAGCACGCGTACCGACAATGGCCGTAAACATCGACGTGATGATACCGATCGCAAGTGTTACAGCAAAGCCCGCAATTGGACCTGTACCAACCGCAAATAAGATAACGGCTGCAATCAGTGTAGTGATGTTGGCATCGAAAATGGTGCTAAATGCACTGTCATAACCTTGGTGAACTGCTTGCTGAGGGCTACGACCGTCGGCTAATTCTTCACGAATACGCTCAAAGATAAGTACGTTCGCATCTACCGCCATACCTACCGTTAGTACGATACCGGCAATACCTGGTAATGTCAGAGTGGCACCTGGGATCATCGACATAACACCAACAATAAGTACTAGGTTAGAAGCAAGTGCAATGTTAGATACCAGACCAAAGCCTTTGTAGTACAACAACATAAATGCCAGTACAAATGCAAAACCAAGTACCACAGCTGTCATACCCGCTTCGATGTTTTCCTGACCTAGGCTTGGACCTACTGTACGCTCTTCAACAATTTGAATTGGCGCAACTAAGGCACCTGCACGAAGTAATAGGCTAAGGTTGTGGGCTTCAGCTGGGTTATCAATACCTGTGATACGGAATGAGTTGTTTAGACGAGCTTGAATGGTTGCAACGTTAATCACTTCTTCAACCTTAATTGGTGGAAGCGCTTTCCCATTTTCGTCTTTCTTACCTGATGGCTTGTATTCAATGAATACGGTCGCCATACGCTTACCTACTGCACGCTTAGTAAAGGCACTCATTTTAGCGCCACCTTTGCTATCAAGGTTAATGCTCACTTGAGGACGTGAATATTCATCGATCCCCGATTGCGCACCTGTAATATGAGAACCGCCTAAAATAACGCGTTTCTTAAGTACCACTGGGTAGCCATCTTTGTGCATGATCACTTCAGTGCCCGGTGGAACACGGCCCTGTGCAGCAGAGCGAACATCCGCGTTTTCATCTACTTCACGAAACTCAAGCGTAGCCGTTGCACCTAAAATTTCTTTCGCACGAGCAGTGTCTTGAACACCAGGTAGTTGCACAATAATACGTTCAGCACCTTGCTGTTGTACATTTGGTTCTGCAACACCTAGTTGGTTGATACGGTTACGAATGATGGTTTCGTTTTGCTTGATTGCGTAAGCGCGGATCTCTTTGAATTTTTGATCGCTTAAACTCGCGAAGAATGCCAAGCTGTTGCTGCTATCATCAACAAAGTTGTAAAGTGGGTAACGCTGCTTTAAAAAGCGCTCTGCCGCATCTTTGTCATCATCATTACGCATGATCACTTGTACACGTTCAGCACCTGATACACGACGAATAGAACGATAACGAAGTTTTTCACCACGTAAGTCACTCTTGAAATCTTGCTCCATGGTTTCTAACGCATTGTCTAACGCTGTGACCATGTCGACTTCCATTGTGAAGTGAACACCACCACTTAAATCTAGACCTAGCTTCATTGGATTACCGCCAATGTCTTTCAACCAATCAGGTTGTGCTGGGCTCATATTGATCGCAGAAATGTAGTCGTCAGATAGGCTGTCACGCAAAATATCTTGCGCTTTTAACTGTTCTTCAACATTCGTAAAACGTACCAATACTTGATCGTTTTCTAATGCTGAAGATTTAACTGTGATGTTGTTCTCTTTTAGAGTCTCATTTACTTTGTCTAGCACACTTAGATCAGCGCTGGCACCTTTAGTACCAGAAACCTGTATGGCCGGATCACGGCCATACAGGTTTGGTGTGGCATATAAAATACCAATCGCTAATACAGCCAGAACAAGTAAATACTTCCACATTGGATACTTGTTTAACACAGGCTTTACCTTTTTATTTTTGTTTTTAGATTACAGCGATTTCATTGTGCCTTTAGGCAACACAGCTGATACTGCTGATTTTTGCACTGTGACTTCAGTTTGGTCATTTAAAGCAATAACGACAAAATCTTTGTCATCAGCAACTTTAGTGATTTTACCTACTAAGCCACCTTGTGTTAGTACTTCGTCACCTTTACCTAGTGCACCCATTAGGTCTTTGTGCTCTTTTACACGCTTAGCTTGTGGACGGTAGATTAAAAAATAAAAAACCAAACCAAATACACCTAACATGATAAGCATTTCCATGCCACCACCTGCTGGTGCTGGCGCTGCAGCACTTGCATGCGCAGTCGAGATAAATAAACTCATAACACTTCCTCTTATATTTTAAATTTATATTATTCTGTTTCAGCTAATGGCGGCACTGGAAGGCCACGTTTAGCGTAAAAATCTTCTACGAATTCGTCTAGTTTGCCTTCGGCAATCGCATTTCTTAGGCCTTCCATTACACGTTGGTAGAAACGTAAATTATGGATAGTATTTAAACGTGCACCTAAGATTTCATTACACTTATCTAAGTGGTGTAAGTAAGCACGCGAGTAGTTTTTACATGTATGACAATCACACTCAGGATCTAATGGGCCTGTATCTGTTTTGTGAACTGCGTTACGGATTTTAATAACACCCGTACTGATAAACAAGTGACCATTACGCGCATTACGCGTTGGCATTACACAGTCAAACATATCGATACCACGACGCACCGCTTCAACTAAGTCTTCGGGTTTACCTACGCCCATTAGATAGCGCGGCTTGTCTTCTGGCATTTTGTAAGCACAGTGGTCAAGGATGTTGATCATGTCTTCTTTTGGCTCACCCACTGATAAACCACCGAGTGCATAACCATCAAAGCCAATTTCTTCTAAGCCTTTTTGTGATTCTGCACGAAGCTCAGGGTACATACCACCTTGAATAATACCGAATAACGCAGAAGGGTTATCACCGTGGCCTTCTTTCGAACGTTTTGCCCAACGTAGTGAAAGCTCCATTGAATCACGGGCTTCTTTTTCTGTTGCAGGGTAAGGCGTACATTCGTCAAAGATCATCACGATATCTGAACCTAAGTCTCGCTGTACTTGCATCGCTTTTTCTGGCGATAACATGATTTTTTCACCATTTACTGGTGACTTAAACATTACGCCTTCTTCAGAAATTTTACGCATTGCGCCTAAGCTGAATACTTGGAAACCGCCTGAATCAGTCAAGATTGGCTTATCCCAGTTCATAAAGTCATGCAAGTCACCATGTTGCTTGATAATTTCAGTACCAGGACGAAGCATTAGGTGAAAGGTATTACCTAAGCAGATATGTGCGCCTGTGTCTTTTAACTCGTCTGGCGTCATGCCCTTTACAGTACCGTATGTACCTACAGGCATAAATGCAGGAGTTTCGACCACACCGCGGTCAAAAATCAAACGGCCGCGACGGGCTTTGCCATCAGTACGATCTAATTCAAATTTCATAGCTACCTCAAAAGTCGGAAAAACAGTCCAACACTCGTTCTATAAACGCCATCACGTTTATTTTTAGAGCTGATTTTAACCGTCCGATTCTACCTTGTTTACACTGCGAATTCTAATGATTGGGGCGAAAACTAAGAAATTAAAGATGGATAAAGAAAGGAGTTAATAAGAAAAGCTTAAAACAACAAGGCCCTGTGTTTCAGGGCCTTAATGGAATATCACTCGCTATTTAATTTTAGCCGTTATTTATCTTGTTTGGTGATAAACATAGCATCGCCATAGCTGAAGAAACGATATTCTTCTGTTACAGCTGTTTTATAAGCATTGATAATATGATCTTGACCCGCAAACGCACTCACTAACATGATCAAAGTTGATTCTGGTAAGTGGAAGTTAGTGATCATGGCATCAACTACCTGAAATTCATAACCTGGGTAGATGAAAATGTCTGTATCGCCATAAAATGGCTGTAATTCACCTTCGCTCGCTTTCGCCGCAGACTCCAGTGAACGAACGGATGTCGTACCTACCGCAATCACTCGACCGCCATTGGCTTTAGCTTTCTTAATAGCATCAACCACTTCTTGAGACACTTCAATGTACTCAGAATGCATCACGTGCTCATCTACTGAATCAACACGCACAGGTTGGAAAGTGCCCGCACCGACATGCAAAGTAATAAACTGTGTTTCTATGCCTTTTTCTTTGATCTTTTCAAGCAAGGCTTCATCAAAATGCAAACCAGCTGTCGGCGCCGCCACTGCACCCGGCTTTTCGTTGTATACGGTTTGATAACGCGCTTTATCTTCTTCCGTATCTGGACGGTCAATGTAAGGTGGTAGAGGCATGTGGCCAATGTCATCTAAGATGTTTAACACTGTTTGCTCACCTTTAAACTCAAGCTCAAACAACTCACCATGACGTGCGACCATAGTCGCTTCTGCTTTGCCTTCTAAAATTAGTGTTGCACCTTCTTTTGGTGACTTGCTTGAACGAACATGGGCAAGCACTCGATGCTCGTCTACAACACGTTCAACCAACACTTCAACTTTACCACCCGTGCTTTTTTGGCCATACATACGAGCTGGGATCACTTTGGTATTGTTGAAGATCATTAAATCGTTCGGATTTAAGAACTCAATGAGATCTTTGAAGATTTTATGACCTAACTCGCCTGTATTACCATCAAGAGTAAGTAGTCGGCTCGAAGTACGATCTGCCATAGGATGACGAGCGATTAACTCATCAGGAAGTTCAAAACTAAAGTCAGCAACGCGCATGACAACACCTCAAGTTATAAAACAGCGGCCAAGTTTAGTGTTCCTATAACACTTAATCAAGTGCTTGTAAGTGCACAAAAATAGCATTAACCTAAGTCTTTGAAGTAATGTTTTTAGAAACAGCTAATTACCAGCCTTTTATTAAAACAAAAACATACTCGGTAAGGTAAAGGTATCTTGAAAATGACAACAGTTCTATTGAGGTTAACATAAGTATGGCGAGGCAACTTTCATTGCTCATAGTCAATGCCAGCGAGTCAGAACGCGTAACCATTACACTGACCCTCAATAAATTAGAAGTGTTTGAAATCATCGAATGTGAAGATAGCCAAGCTGCTTTACATCTTTTAAAACACCGTGCCGTTGATCTCATTATCACAGGACTCGATGTTGGAAAAATTGACGGCTGGCGTTTTGCGCGCATGGTTCGCTCTGGGTTACTTGAAACGCCCAAACACACGCCCATCGTGCTCACACCGCCTATTTATTGCGAACGCATTGCTGAAACTACCGCCAGAAGTTATAGCATTGATGCCGTTTTACCTTTTGAGAAACACGAGCAACTTCCAGAGTTATTAGCCAATGTGTTATCTACACAATTGGAAAAGAGCAGCCGCCTTGATTTGTTATTATTCGAGCCTGATCATACTCAAGCAGAGGAAATCTGCGAGCAACTAGAGTTCAGTTTTGCGTGCACAGTTGTTAACACACTACAAGATGCACAAGCGCTATTTTTGCAAAACCAATACGCAATTGTGTTGATTAACACATCTGGTACAACCTACTCTGAAAGTAAGCAATTGATCGGGGCAATTTTAGAGCATAAGCCTAATCAATCTGTTGTTACTATTATCGACAGTAAAGACGTCAATGATGCTGAACAATTGCTACTAATGGGCGTCACTGACTTTGTCAGAGCACCATATAATCTACCTATTTTGAATAAAGTCTGTGATCATGCTGCGCGTCGAGAAGACTTTATGGTGAGTTATGCTGAGTTTGCAGACAAAGTCTCTCAACTCAGTCAGAGTGAACGTCGCTACAAAGACTTATTCTCTGCGCACCAACGTATTCTGTTACATTTAAACACTGTGGTCATGGAGCTAGATACTGAAGCTAAAATTCGCTTTATAAACCCTGCTTGGGAAGCGCTATCAGGGTTTGGCATTAAAGCCAGTTTAGGTGTCTCGTTAAAAGCGTTCATCCATAAAGATGATCAGCATACCCTGAATAAACAACTCGCCAAAGTCAAAACTGGGGCGCAACGTTACGCTCAGCTTGAATTGCAGCTCACTCAAAAAAATGGCACGTCTATTTGGGTTGAATGCCGCTTTCAACTAATTAAGAACACCACCTCTGATGTCACAATTACGGCAACCATAGATAACATTCATGAGCGTAAACAGGCTGAATTACAATTACGTCATTTAGCCCTGCATGACACATTAACTGGGCTGCATAACCGCTACTATTTCGACCAACAACTGCAAAACCTCTGTAAAACCATGAGTGAAGACTCACTCTCTGAGCATGCTCTTCTATATATAGACCTCGATCACTTCAAAATTATTAATGACTCTAAAGGGCACCAACAAGGTGACATCATACTTAAAGAGGTTGCTCAGCTATTTGGCCACAACATTGGCGATGAACACCTGATCTTCCGTATTGGTGGTGATGAGTTCGCCGTGATTTTAAAGGAAGTCAGTTTACTTGATGCACATATTATTGCCGAAAGTATCTGCATGGCCATCGACAAACATGAGTTTCACTCTGAAGAGAATAGTTATTCTATTAGCTGCTCAATCGGGTTGGCTCAGATCACAGCCTCTAACCATGATGCCAATGAATCTTTAAAACAGGCAGATATTGCACTCTATATTGCTAAAAGCTTAGGTCGTAATTTAGTACATTGTTATAACAAAGATGATGCCGAAAATAACACTCTGCAGGGCGGTTTGGAATGGGGTCATGCTGTACGCCAAGCCCTACAAAACGAACAAATAGAGCTTCACTATCAACCGATATGGTCTTTCAAACACGCCCATATTGCGTACTTTGAAACCTTATTGCGCTTGAAGGTAAACGATGAACTTATTTATCCAAATCAGTTTATTCCTGCTTTAGAGTTACTTAATGATACCTTCCTAATGGATCAATGTGTCGTTAAGCATGCAATTAAAGCACTCTCTGAACATGTTGAATTAAGTCAAATCGCAATCAACTTATCTGCCCATTCATTTTTAGATGAAAGATTGTTACCGCACATTCAAGATTGTTTAGTGCAATATCAAGTAAACCCAAGCCGCGTGATATTTGAGATCACAGAATCGGCGAGCATTAATAATCTATCTGCCACTCAGGCTATGATCAAAAAGCTGAATCAATTAGGCTGCCATTTCTCGATTGATGACTTTGGCACCGGCTTTAGTACTTTTAGCTATTTAAAGCAGCTCCCTGCCCAACATGTGAAAATTGATGGGTCGTTTGTTCGCGACATGCTCAATGATCCCATTGATCTTGCTTTGGTGAAGGCGGTGAATGATATCAGTCACTCATTAGACAAGCACTCTGTCGCTGAATATGTTGAAAGCAAAGACATTTTTGATGCTTTAAAAGAGATCGGCATTGATTATGGGCAAGGCTATTTTATTGCCAAGCCGATGCCAATAAATCAACTCAAAAAAGAAATTGCAACTATTTTCCCTGAGAAAACAGTTGCGTAACAATTTAATACAGAACTGAACTTTTACTTAACGATTTCTCATCTATAATAAATCTATGTGAGAAAACGATGTCTGCTAATAATTAAGATTTCAACCCTTTAGCACGACATCACAAGGATTGATAAATATCACAATAGGAAAGTTAAGGAGGTCGTTATGCTGCTCTTAGTATCTTTTTTGCTGATCTTACACTGTGCCATTGCATATCAGTGTTACTTAAGTACACATAAGAAAGGGTATCCTACTTTTGTGTTCACTCTACTTAGTTTGATCCCTTATTTTAATCTGGTTGTTTGGGTGTATTTACTGTTTTTGCCAAACCTCAACGAGCAAACACAGATGCACCAATCAAGTAATTAACGATAGTGCATACTAAAAGAGGGCTAACCGCCCTCTTTTAGTATAACTGTTTGGCGCCACTAGAATTGATATTGTGTTGCACTTTTCGCCAATTTATCTGCGTTAATATCCCCTCTCACGCATGACTCTATATCAGACTTTTTAAATACCAAAATATGCTTTTCCTGTTGGTATGAAGGGGTAAACTTGAAACTCACATGCTCACTGTCTTTAACACTGCGTAAGCCATTACCATAATCACATAAGCTATTTGCCAAACTCACAGTCACTGTCGTTTTAAGCAACGCTTGTTGCGCCTGCTGCTGAGCTTGGCGCTGTGCTCTATCCTGCTTCAGTTTTTCTTTAAGCTGTACTTTGCTCTCAGTCAATTTAACTTTTTCGGCTTCTAATTTTGCGATTTCTTTAGCGATTTCTTTATGATGCTCAAGTAGCTCTTGGTTTTTCTCTTCTTGACGTCTTAACATGTAATCTAGTTCATGTTTTTCTCGCTCTAATTCATGTAACTCGCGCCGTGTTTCGCGCTCTTGCTCTGCCACTTCACGTATTTGCTCCGCGCCTTGACGCACCGCTTCTAAGGCTACTTGATACGCCTCTTTAGAAACATCTGCAATGTTGTCACCGAGCACTGACATTTGCATTTCTAACGCTGAAAAATCTGGTGACTGGATCTCTGTAAGGCCATGTATATCTTGCATATCCCCAATATGCTTACGCCAATCAAACAGACTTTTATTTCGTAAACTCACATCAAAAATAAGCCCTTGATCTGCCAAGTAGTAGCCTTCTACATTCCGCACTTGCCCCTTAGTATCATGCTTTAATGCTGTGCTTACAACTCGCTGAAAAATTGTCACTTCTCGTTGTAATTTAGCGAGATCTTGCTCTGTCTTCGCTGCTGTTGAAAATGTTGCACTGAGCACTGCAACTGATAATAAAGAGAGTAAAGTTTTCATTATTGACCTCCATTATGCGCAAGCGTTTGTAATGGCGCATGTTCCACTTGCTCTGCAAGTTCATTGAGTTGTAAACGTAGAATCGCTTGATCTTGGGCTCTTTGTGTTTGTAAAAATGCCAGTAAATCATCAAGTGCCACTTGGCGTTCTGCACGATTTGTGAGTAACACTTGATTGGTTAAATCGGCTTGCAAATTCTGGCTTTTTTGCATCTGGGCTAAAATTTGCTGCATGGTATCTTGCTGTGTTGCTATTTGTGTTTGTTGCGCCACAAGACCTTGCTCTAATGTTTGATTTTGTTGCCACAATTGCACAGACAGAAGGCTTAAAAAGCCAACACAAGCCGCCATGCCCCACTGCATCCAATGCCCTTGAAAACGACTTGCTTGCTTAAGCTCCGGCATTGCTATGGATGAATAAGACGGCGCCGCTTGCTCTTCATAGCTGCTGGCCATGCTTTGCCAAGATTGAGCGCTTTCAAACAGCGGCTTAGTTTCTGGATCGGCTAAAACTTGAGCTTGCTGTGCATCTGTAAGCTGCTCACCATCAAGCCACTTTTCAAGTAGTTCATGGGGTGTCATTTCATGATTCGACACGGATCACCTCCAATGGCGCTTTCATTTTTCCAAGCGCACTATATAAACGGGATTTAACGGTATTTGGCGAAATAGCCAGCTGCTCAGCGATTTCTTCAAAGGTGAAATGCTGGAAAAACTTCAGTTCAACAATTTGTCGCTGCTCGAACGGCAAAGCCTGTAGCGCAGCGTGAATATGTTGATTATCACTTTGTAATTGAATTGGGCAACTGGGTGTATGGGCAGCTTCAGAGACTTCTTCAAGCGGGCTAGACTGCCTTTGCTTACGAAAGAAGTCCATACAACGCGCTTGGGTCACCGAAAATAACCAAGTCTTAAATTGGCTCTGACCATGAAAGTTATGCAAAGAGCGATAGACACTCATAAAAGCTTCTTGCATTAAATCAAGTGCATCATGGCTATTGCCAGTTAGGCGGAGGCAATGGTTATACACCTGCTGTTCATGCTGCTTGATAAGCTTCAGCCAAGCCGCTTGGTCGCCTTTTTGGGCTTTTTTTATGAGTTTGTCTTGGCTTTGAAAAAACACCTTTAAACCCTAATTAATCATCTCTATTTAGTTAGTCGAGAGGTGTTTTAAAAAAGTTTGCGAAAAATAAAATTTATTTTTCGCAATCACATTGTTCAGTGATGAATGGCAATAATCCCTCACTAAATAAGCGAAAATCGCGAATACGACCCGTGGTTTTACGCCAGATCAAACCAATCTCACGATACGCATCAGTACCTGACTTTCTCACAGCTAAATCTTTACCGGACAATATGCCTGCGTTGAGTGCCATTTGCGGTAAGAATGTCACTCCATGCTGATATTCCACCATGTTCAATAAGGTGTGCAAATTACTCGCTTCGAACGGGTTGATACACTCATGTTTGTTAAGATGGCAAGCACTCAGCGCATGGCCTGTCAGACAGTGCTCTCTTTCTAGTAAAAACACACTCTGATCTGGCAGCAAGTTGTAATCATCGATGTCTTTTAGCGGATAGCTTTTGTGATAAACCAAAGAGAAGGCATCTTTAGTGAGTACTTTAGTGTGGAACTTCTCCGTTTGATAAGGCAAAGCCAGCATCGCCATATCTATCTGTCCTTGCTCAAGGCGCGCCAATAACTTATCACTGGTGTCTTCAATTAAGATCAGCTCTAAGTTCGGGAAAGCTTCACGACAATGTTGATAAAGTGGCGCTGCAATAAAGCTAGCAATCGTAGGAATTAGCCCCAAGACTAATTTGCCTGACAGCGGGTTTTTAAAGCTCTCAGTGAACTCTTTAATGCTCATGGTATCGGCAACAATTTTCTTGGCACGTGCAACCACTTCTTCACCTAACTCGGTAAACATTAAGCTACGGTTCTCACGCTCAATGAGTTGACTGCCTAACGTTTCTTCAAGAGTTTGAATTGCGGTACTCAAAGTCGATTGACCAATAAAACACGCCTGAGCGGCACGACCAAAATGTTGATGCTGATGCACTGCAATAAGATATTGAAGTTGTTTAATACTAGGTAGGTTTGTCACGGTTTTCTCTAAGCAAACTCAAATTTCATTCAGTATAACGATGAAGTACTCAGAGTAAAACGGATAAGATCAATTGCTTATACCAATTCTCTTAATTAAGTGTCCTTTTTGAGGCAAGGAAAGCTTGTCGATAACGAGGCGAAAATTTTGCTATTTAGTTGTTCTAAATGAGAAATTTTTAACGTGGTTAGCGGCAGCTCTAGTCCCTCAAAATGATTAAGTATTATTGAGGGTTGGTATCAGATTATTAAGGAATTATTGATATAAAAAGACCCCAGCACCGTGATGCTGAGGTCTTTTCAAGCTAAAAGTCTGTAAGTCTAATTACACGCCGAAAGCGGTTCTTAGAATGTAGAATATAACAATAGCAAGTGCAGCACCGACTGGCAATGTAATTACCCAAGAAACCACAATATTTCTAATTACACCCATGTTCAGTGCAGCGATACCACGCGCCATACCTACACCTAATACAGCACCTACTAGCGTTTGTGTTGTAGAGATAGGTAGACCAGTACCTGATGCAATAACTACCGTTGATGCTGCTGCAAGTTCAGCAGCAAAACCACGGCTTGGTGTTAAGTGCGTGATACCTTCACCAATTGTTTTAATTACTTTCTTACCAAGGACCGCAAGACCCACTACGATACCGATACCACCTAGCGGTAAGATCCACCAAGCAAGTGCCGCTTTCTTAGCGATTTCACCGTTGTGCTCAACAATGTTCACAACTGCCGCAAGTGGACCAATCGCATTTGCTACGTCATTTGAACCGTGTGCGAATGCCATACAACATGCCGTTAGTACCATTAGGATAGCGAATACTTTCTCAACGTTGTTGAACTGCATTTGCTTGTCTGCTTTAGGGTCCATTTTCAAACGGTTAATTGCCATTTTACCAATGATACCTACAACCACAGCAATACCAATTGCAAGTGCATAACCTTCAACTGCACCTAGGTTAATACCAATGTGCTTAAGGCCTTTCTTAATGGTTACAAGTGACATAACAAAGCCAGCTAGACCCATATAAATAGGCACATAACGCTTGGCATTTTGTAATGGTGAATCTGTGTCGAAAATCAGCTTTTGCGCACTCATAAAGATTAAGTATGCAATAAAGCCTGAAATGGCAGGGGTAACAATCCAACTACCTACGATACCGGCAACTTTGCCCCATTGAATTGCTTCACTACCCACTGCAACCAAGGCGAAACCAATAATCGCACCGATGATAGAGTGAGTCGTTGAAACAGGCCAACCCAGTAAAGACGCAAGAAGTAGCCATGAACCTGCTGCAAATAGTGCAGAGATCATACCTAATACCATCAACTCAGGAATGTCAGCGAAAGGCGCTGCGTCGATGATACCTTTACGGATTGTTGATGTTACTTCACCACCTGCAAGGTATGCACCGGCGAATTCGAAGATCATCGCGATGATGATCGCTTGTTTGATGGTAAGTGCTTTCGAGCCTACTGAAGTACCCATGGCGTTTGCAACGTCATTTGCACCAATACCATATGCCATGAAGAAACCTACTGCCGCAGCAATTAGGATCAGCATGGAACCATAGTTAGCAATGATATCCATTGTTAAACCTTAAATTTTAAATACGAATAAAACGATTAACGAGCTAACATTAGCTCAAGTCGAGAACCAACACGCTCTGCAATATCAGCAAGCTCACCTACCCACTCAATGATCTTGTATAAGAACATTACATCAACAGGATTAAGTTCACCTTCGATAGCACGAAGCTCTTGGCGGATCTTGATTTGCATTTCATCCGTGTCTTGCTCAATTGAGTCTAACTTTTCAAGCATGCTTTCGACCAGAGTTACTTCACGACCACGGAATCCAGTTTCCAATAGCTCGTCAAACTCATTGATGGCTTTAGAGGCTTGTTTAGTTGCATCGACACAACGTTCAAGATAAGCAATGAAGTCATTTTGAATAGACTGAGGGATCACCATTTCACGACCAACAACGCGGCCTGCGATGTCTTTCGCTTTATTCGCAATTTTATCTTGCTGAGTGATCAACTCTAATAAATCGGTGCGCTCTACAGGCATAAATAAACCACGAGGTAAGTGTAATCTTACTTCACGCTTTAAAACGTCTGCTTCACGTTCAAGGTTACGGATGTCAACACGAAGTGCTTCGGCTTCTTTCCATTCAGATTTGAATACATGATTAAAAAACGGTACTAAAGAACTGCTAGCTTTATGTACGATTTTAATGTGTTCTTCTATTGGCTTAATAGGAGACTTAGCAAATACTCCTAAAAACGCATTAGTAGGCATAACTGACCCTTAAATCATATTAATATGCTTTGCGGGGTGAATTTTACAGCATTAGCCGACGTTGTGAACGGATTTTTGTCCGAAATGCTAATTAAGCTGCGCTGAATCATAAAAATTCAGCGCAGAGAGGCATATATTTTTTACAGCGTTTTCGCGATATCTTCTTGAGATGTATGGCGAATATCTTTACCGTTCACAAAATAAATGACGTATTCAGCGATGTTCTGACAACGGTCACCAATGCGCTCTAATGAACGTACAGACCAGATTAGATCCATAATTTTAGGAATAGAACGCGGGTCTTCCATCATGTATGTCATAATTTGACGGGTCAGCGCTTCATACTCACGGTCAACTTTTGCGTCTTCTTTATGCACTTCAAAGGCACTTTGCGCATCCATACGGGCAAAAGCATCTAGTACATCATGCAACATCTTCGACACTTGGCGACCCATATTCTCTAAGTTCACCAATAAATCTTGCTGATCTTTGGTAAATGAATCTAGTGCAACACGTGCGATGCGCTCCGCTTCATCACCAATACGCTCAAGGTCAGCAATGGTTTTAGCAATCGCAACTACTAGACGTAAGTCACTTGCTGCTGGCTGACGTTTCGCAATGATACGGGTACATTCTTCATCAATGTTCACTTCCATGGCGTTAACTTTGTAGTCGTTCTCGCTGACTTTACGTGCTTTTTCAGCATCGTTGTCGTTGATCGCATCAAGTGCAAGGTTTAATTGCTCTTCTACCAAACCACCCATGCTTAATACGTGGTTACGAACATTTTCTAGCTCTTCGTTAAAGCGGCCAGAGATATGCTTGTTTAAATTGTTTTCCATGATTTATTCCTCTCGCTCGCTATTAACCGTAACGACCCGTGATATAGTCTTCCGTCTTCTTCTTAGAAGGCGTTGTGAATAGCGTGTTTGTGTCAGCGTATTCGATCAGTTCACCCATATACATGAATGCAGTTTGATCAGAAACACGTGCCGCCTGTTGCATGTTGTGTGTTACAATCACAACCGTATACTTTTCTTTCAGGTCGTTGATCAGCTCTTCGATTACCAAAGTTGAAATCGGGTCAAGTGCCGATGTTGGTTCGTCTAGCAGTAATACTTCAGGTTCGATTGCAATTGAGCGGGCAATCACTAGACGCTGCTGCTGACCACCTGACAAACCAAACGCACTGTCATGAAGACGGTCTTTAACTTCGTCCCATAACGCTGCACCGCGTAATGAGCGTTCTACCACTTCATCTAGCTTACGCTTGTCTTTAATACCTTGTAGGCGTAGGCCGTATACCACATTCTCATATATTGATTTAGGGAATGGATTTGGTCTTTGGAACACCATACCTACGTTACGGCGAAGTGCCGCAACGTCTACGCTCTTATCATAGATATTCTGACCATGAAGGTTGATCTCACCTTCTATACGACAAATATCGACTAAGTCATTCATACGGTTAATACAACGTAATAATGTTGATTTACCACAACCCGATGGACCGATAAACGCTGTTACCTGACCCTTAGGGATTTTCATATTGATTTTGCTAAGCGCTTGCTTGTCACCATAGTAAAGATCTAGGTCTTTGATCTCTAGTGCGGTTTGCTCTTCGCTCAAATTAGCTAAATCTAATTTAACTTGATTTGTGTTATTCACTTCAGGAGCTACTGTAATCATTTCTAAAATACCTAGTTATACTATTAATGTTCAAGAGAACGGAACTTTTCACGTAAATGGTTACGAATACCAATCGCGGTAATATTCAGTGCGATGATAACGCTGACCAGTAAGAATGCCGTTGCGTAAACCAATGGACGCGCAGCTTCAACATTCGGGCTTTGGAAACCAACATCATAGATGTGGAAACCTAAGTGCATGAACTTACGATCTAAGTGAACAAACGGGAAGTTACCATCAATCGGTAACGTCGGTGCCATTTTCACAACACCTACTAGCATTAGTGGCGCAACCTCACCGGCAGCACGTGCTACCGCTAAGATTAAACCTGTCATAATTGCCGGGCTTGCCATTGGTACAATGATGCGCCATAGCGTTTCAGCTTTTGTCGCACCCAATGCCAATGAACCATGACGTACTGAACTTGGAATACGTGATAAACCCTCTTCAGTCGAAACAATAACCACTGGCAGCGTTAAGATTGCTAAAGTTAATGCCGACCAAATTACACCTGGCGTACCAAATACAGGGCTTGGCGCAGCTTCTGGATAGAACAATTGGTCAATTGAGCCACCTAACATGTAAACGAAGAAACCAAGACCAAATACACCATAAACAATTGAAGGTACACCTGCTAAGTTGATTACCGCGATACGGATCATCTTAGTCACAGCGTTCTTAGCCGCATACTCGTGTAAGTAGATTGCAGCAACTACACCAAATGGCGTCACAATCACAGCCATTAGCATAACCATGAAAACAGTACCGAAGATTGCAGGGAATACACCACCCTCAGTATTCGCTTCACGGGGATCATCTGAAACGAACTTACCTGACTGAACAAAGAAGTGGCCTAGCTTTGCAAAGAAGCCCATGTCATTAGGGAACCACAAGTCTAATACCTGATAAATAGGTAAAGTTACTAGCTCACCACGCATGTCACGTACAACCACTTGGTCACGCTTCGCTTTCTTACGAAGCTCAAATAAGCGCGCTTCTAATACTTTGTATTCAGCCCGAAGTTCTGCACGTTGTGACTCTAAATCAGCCAGTACTTCATCAGTTAAGGCATTATCAAGTGCGTATTTCTTTTCTTTTAAACGAAGACGCTCAAGCTCATAGTTAATGTGACCAATATCACCGTTTTGTAGATCAAGTGCTTCTTCATTTAAATCTACAGCACGCTCAACCAGTTCAACTAAACGTTCTTTAGGCGCATTGATAACTTCTTTACCGTCTTCAATTACACGCTCTACATAGCCATAGAAGTTACCGTTTTTACTACGCTCAAACACCGCCATCGCTTCAGGCTTAGTTTGAGACTGGATGTCAGTTGTGAGTATCCAACGGAAATCTAGGTCTACATATTCACGGTTACCCGTTTTTACCAAAATACGTTCAATATATTCATCTTGGTATGCCGATAAATCATAGCCCGCTGCTTCTAAGCGAGATTTAGGTACCATTTCACGGTCATAAATCTCACCAATCACTGTTTGCTTAGGCACTGAGCCTTCAAGCTTTAACTCAACCACTTCTGATGGCCAGAAGAAGCTTAAACCTTTCCATGCGATCATCGCTAATAAACCGATAACCGAGATTAAACTGATGCTAACTGCACCACCTGTCATCCAGATCCAAGGAGATCCTGACTTAAACCATTGCTTTACCATGTCATGAAACTCCGATAATTACATTGAGCTGTATTTTTCACGTAGACGCTGACGAACAAATTCAGCGAGCGTGTTAAATACAAAGGTAAAAATAAACAACACAAATGCAGCAAGGAATAGAATACGGTAGTGCGAACTACCCACTTCTGATTCAGGCATTTCAACCGCGATGTTCGCCGCTAAAGTACGCATACCTTGGAAGATACTCCAGTCCATAATTGGCGTATTACCCGTTGCCATCAGCACAATCATAGTCTCACCAACTGCACGGCCTAAACCCATCATGACCGCAGAGAAGATACCCGGACTAGCCGTAAGAAGCACAACATAAACAAGGGTTTGCCACTGCGTCGCACCGAGCGCTAATGAACCATTTGATAAGTGCTTAGGCACACTGAATACCGCATCTTCTGCGATTGAGAAAATAGTCGGGATAACCGCAAAGCCCATCGCAATACCTACAACCAGTGAGTTACGCTGGTCAAACGTTAGACCTAGCTCATTCGTTAAATATTGACGCACATTGCCATCAAATACCCACAGTTCGATTTGACCGCTGATTGCGAATGACAACCAACCGATAAATAACACCACAGGAATAAGTAAAATTGAATGCCAGCCATCAGGAATTAGATGACGAATACTCGCTGGTAGCTTAGTCCAGCCAAATGCGGTCGCGATCACCGCCACTGGCAGTAAAGTCACCAGTGCAATCACAGCAGGAAGATGCGTTTCGATTAAAGGCGCTAACCAAAGACCCGCTAAGAAACCAAGGATAACTGTTGGTAATGCTTCCATAATTTCAACGGTTGGCTTAACTACGCGACGCAATTCACTCGACATGAAGTAAGCTGTATAAATTGCAGCTGAAATTGCAATCGGTACAGCAAATAGCATGGCATACATCGCCGCTTTAATCGTACCGAATGAAATTGGCACTAAAGAGAACTTAGATTCAAAGTCATCAGACGCTGACGTTGACTGCCAAGTGTATGCTGGCTCAGGGTAGCCTTCGTACCACACTTCATTCCAAAGTGCCGACCAAGTTACCTCAGGGTGCTCGTTGTGCACTTCAAATATAGAAAGCGTATTATTCGATAGAGACAAAACTGCGTTTGCTCGAGGTGATACTGCAAAGTTATCAATGGCTTGCTCACTGATTTTGCCACGCCATAATTCGGCTTCACTGGTGGTGTAGTAAACGCCTAAGTCACCTGATGATGTCGTTGTGAAGAAAGTGCGGCGGTAGTATTCAGTATAAATGTCTAGTTTATTCGTTTTTTCAGTTTCAAATGCACGGATTTTGGCAAACTGACGGCCATTATCTTCCGTGTTTACCTCAAACCACTGAGACACTTCACCGTTATCGTTTGCCAGCATAAGAGAGTTTGCACCAGCGAGTAATGTCGCGCTCACTAGGTTTGCATTTTCTTCATTGGCTGCTAGCACTTGGAACTGCTCAACTTCAGCTGGGTCACGCGTATCAAAGATATAAATTTTATTCGCACTACGAACAAATACACGAGACGTATCTGGTGAAATCAGTAACTCATTTACGCGACCATCAATGTCTAGCTCAGTGCGCTCAATTAGCCACTCAACTTCACCAGTAAACATGTTTTCTTCAGGTGTGAATGCCGCAAATACCACACGCTTGTCTTCAGTTAATGCAACGGCTGCTGCTTTATCTTCATAATAACTAAAGGCAAACTTAGCTATTGCTTGCTCTTGCTCATCCACTAATAGTTGTTCCCCATCTAATGGATAACCAATACGTGGTGTGATCAAGCGCTCATTACCAGGGAAAGTTACTAAGAAGCTCGGCTTAACCAGCTTAATTGCACCATTATCTAAACCGTATGCATATAAGCCTAAAAACGGCGCGCTTTTCGCAAATGTCGTGATATTTCCATCAAGTTCAACATCTAGGCTTTTCATTAATTGTCCTGAGCTGTCTCCTTTTATATGGTAAAAATCGACACTCCCAGAATCTTCTAATAGATAAGCAATCTCTGTTTGCTCTTCTACGCCGATACCGACATAGTTTTTCTCTGAAGATAAACTCACATCAGTGCGCTTTTCTACTTTAGCTGACTCGAGAATTGGTTCAACAACATATAGTAGATAGAAGAAGATCAACAGCAATGCCACAAGTACCATTACCCCACCTGCGGTAATACTGTATTGTGCAAAGCGATCTTTAAATAAACGGCGCTTGTCCGTTTTAAAAGATTTTTGCTGTGCTGAGGTAGACATTAAAACACCTTATTATCTTTGAATTGTGCGTATTATATTTCATCAAGATGACAGTATTGTTACATAAAAAGGACTTTACACTGCTTAAAAGTGAACTTTTCTTAACAAGAAAAAGTCAGAAAAATGTCGCTAAAAGTTTGAGTTATCTCAAGCAAAGGCTCTATTTTCTGGACAAGCAACAAAACTTAACTAATCTTAAGTTGCAATATATTTAAAGACGTACGGAAACGTTATATAAATTATTGCTTGTTTCCACTTCTACCACACGGTAGTTAAAAAATAATAAGAGACATTGATATGAAGCAGTTAGTTTTAACAATAATAGGTAAGGACCGGCCGGGTCTCGTTGACGAAATCTCAGCAACCATCCTTGAACATCACGGTAACTGGATGACCAGTAACCTCAGTCATTTAGCAGGTCAATTTGCAGGTATAATTCAGATTGGCGTAGCAGAGGAGCATCTGCAGGAAATACAATCAGCATTAAATACGCTGTCAGGTTTAGAGGTGCATATTGAGTCTGGCGACACAGACGCTGCAGTTCAGACACCTGAAACACTCAATTTAGTGATAACAGGTAATGACAGACCGGGGATCGTAAAAGAACTTTCTAGTGTCATACGCCATAAAGGCGCGAACATTACCCACTTAAACTCTCGCCAGCGCAGTGCGCCAAACTGGGGAGTGCCGATCTTTAGTGCATTCGCCACCGTCACTTTACCTGCGGGTATGCACAAAGACAATGTAATTGAAGCACTAGAGTCAATTACCAGCGACCTAGTCGTTGATATTGAAAGTGAATAATCATTAAATGTTATGGCAGGCTGAGGAATAAGCCTGTCATATAAGTGTCACACAAACCCCATATATTTTGCTGTTGTACCTTTGATTACCCATGGATAGATCATGCATTCTGTACCACACACCTCAACTAATATTAGTTACTTTGCCAAAGAATTAAGCTGGCTTTCGTTCAACGAACGCGTTCTTCAAGAAGCCAAAGACCAAAATAATCCACTTATTGAAAGACTGCGATTTTTGGGTATTTTCTCAAATAATTTAGATGAGTTTTTTAGGGTCAGAGTTGCTGATTTAAAAAGAAAAATTCTATTAAATAGCTTGTCAGATGCCCACTTTGACGCTGATGAAGAACTACTTAATCAAGTTAATAAGAAAGTATTATCACTCGGTAAAAAATTCAATCAGATCCACCACCAGTTGTTAGCTGATCTCGACAAACAAAACATTCATATCCGCCAGCCAACTGACTTATCTAACTTTCACAAAGACTGGCTAGAAGACTTTTTTAAAGACCAAGTCCTACAGCATATGTCACCCATGTTACTCACCGAATCAAAAGATTACTCGAGTAACATTAATGATGCGATGACTTACCTTTTTATTCATATGCAAGGTGAGAAGTCTCAGTATGCCTTATTAGAAATACCCACTGATAGGCTAGATCGATTCGTCATTTTACCGTCAGAAAAAAGCCGCCGTCATAAAACCATTGTCATGCTTGATGATGTGGTCGAGTTTTATTTGGCTGAAGTTTTTAAGAGTTTTGTTAAGTTTGACAGCATTGAAGGCTATTCAATCAAACTAACACGTGATGCTGAATACAATTTAGATAATGAGATTGAAGAAGGCTTACTCGATAAAATGTCGAAAGGCTTAAAGCAGCGCCTTTATGCTGAGCCGGTACGTATGGTCTATGACCAAGCGATGCCTGACGAGATGCTAAAGGTACTAAAAAAACGACTTGGCGCAAGCCAACAAGATGCACTCATCCCAGGTGGTCGCTATCGTAATTTTAGAGACTTTATTTCTTTTCCTAATGTTGGCCGTAAGCATTTAGAAAATAAGCCTTTAAAACCGCTTACTAGTAACGCTTTTGCCAAGCACGACAGTGTTTTTAAGGCCATCTCAGAGCAAGATATTTTACTTTATTATCCGTATCATACGTTCAACCATATGCTTGAATATGTTCGTCAGGCAGCCTATGACCCCAAGGTCACTCAAATTAAAATTAATATTTATCGTGTAGCCTCCCGTTCAAGACTAGTTTCTTCGTTAATTAATGCCGCCAAAAACGGTAAGAAAGTCACCGTCATGGTTGAACTAAAAGCGCGCTTTGATGAACAAAACAACATTGAATGGGCTAAATTACTCAGCGAAGCGGGTATCAAGGTACTGGTTGGTTTGCCAGCACTAAAAGTTCACAGCAAGCTCTGCGTAATACACCGAAAAGAAAAAGGTAAGATTGTAAAATATGCCCACATCGGTACGGGCAATTTCCACGAAAAGACAGCCCGAATTTACACTGACTTCAGCCTATTCACTAAACACAACGAAATCTGTGATGAATGTGATGAGGTCTTCAGATTCATCGAAACCAGTTATCGCCCATTTACTTTTAAGCACCTACAAATTTCACCATTAAATGCCCGAGAGCGCATTTGTCAGGGCATAGAGAATGAAATTTTAGCTGCTAAGAATGGTAAATTTGCACAAATCACCATAAAAGTGAATAATCTAGTCGACAAACAGCTCATTGATTTGCTCTACAGTGCTGCTCGACAGGGTGTAAAAATTCGTATTATTGTTCGTGGCATGTGTGCACTGGTCCCCGGATTACCGAAATTTAGCGATAACATCTCAGTTATCAGTATCGTTGATCGCTTTTTAGAACACCCTCGGGTAATGGTGTTCGAAAACCAAGGCGACCAGCAGATTTATATTTCTTCAGCTGACTGGATGACGCGAAATTTAGATCACCGTGTTGAAGCCGGTGTGCCTATTTACGATCAGCACTTAAAGCAGTTAATCATCAATATTTTAGAGCTACAATTTAAAGATTGCTGTAAAGCAAGAATCATAGATGTCGAACAACAAAATAAATACGTTGCCCGAGGTAACCGTAAAAAAGTACGTTCGCAAATTGCCATCTATGATCTCTTGAGTAAATGGGAACACAATTATGCACAACACACCTGAGCCTGCGAGTTTTGCAGCGCTCGATTTAGGCTCTAATAGCTTTCATTTAGTCATCGCCCGAAAAGTTGAGGGCAGACTACAAATTCTTCATAAAGAAAAGCATCGCGTGCATTTAGCTGCAGGTCTCAATGAAGAATTTGAACTCTCAGAAGAGGCCATTGAACGTGCCATGTTGGCTTTTAAGCAACTGGCACAAACTCTACAGGGGTTTGATCCTGCCAATGTCGAAGTTGTCGCGACCTACACGCTTAGAAACATTAAAAATCTAAAGCACTTCTTGCAACAAGCTCAAGTGCACTTTCCTTTTAATATCAATGTTATTTCTGGACAAGAGGAAGCACGTTTAATTTACCAAGGCGTTGCAAATTATGTGCATGGTAAAGATAACCGCTTAGTCATTGATATTGGTGGCGGCAGTACTGAGCTCGTTATAGGTCAACACTTTGAAGCCTTACAACTTACAAGTCGTGATATCGGCTGTGCCAATATAACCAAAGCCTGTTTTAGCTCCGGTAAGCTCAGTAAAGGCACATTTAAAAAAGCCGAAATAGCCGCACGACAAGCACTTGAGCCAATCTCTCCCCGCTATCGAAAAACCGGTTGGAAACACAGTTACGGTACATCAGGTACAATCAAAGCCCTAATCGGTATTGCGCAAGCTCAGTTCGACTGTGAATACTTAACTCTGCCTATTTTAGAAGACATCAAAGCGCTATTCATTGCGCAAGGCAGTATTGAGCAACTTGATATTAAAGGGTTAAATCCTGAGCGCCATACCAATATCGCTGGCGGTTTAAGCATTGTCATTGCCGCCTTTAAAGAACTTAAATTAGATCGCTTAGAATACTGTGATTATGCACTACGTGAAGGCGTTTTACACGAGATGCTAAACTATGATGAGTTTGATTTAAGGGTGCGTACCATCATCGCGCTTGGCCAACATTACAACATCGATACAGCCCATGCAGATAACGTGTTTGATACTGTTAAACACTTATTTTCACAATGTAAGAAAGCCTGGGGATTGAAGCAAAAAGACCTTCTACAACTCCAGTGGGCCGCACAATTACATGAAGTAGGTTTGTCGATTAACTCATCGGGTATTCAAAAGCACAGTGCGTATATCGTGATGAATACCGCTCTACCAGGCTTCACACAGCAACAACAAAGTGTATTAAGTGCTTTGATCCGTTTTCATCGTAAAAAGATAAAACTTCCAGAACTAGATATCTTTAATATTCTGTGTTCAGAGACATTTGCGAAACTCTTAACGCTATTCAGGCTGGCCGTATTAGTTAACAGAACTCGGCAGTTAACCGATTTGTCTCGTCCGACATTGTCTGTAGAAGACAATAAATGCACAGTGCTTTTTGATGCACAATTACCTGAAGAACAAGCATTACTTTGCGCGGACCTAGAGCAAGAAAAGCTGTATCTTGACTCAATTGGGATCGAGCTTGTTTTTGTCATCGGTGAGTGTTCGTAAGAACAAAGCTATAGCTTAACCACTAAAAAGGCTGCGAATGCAGCCTTTTTAATAAGAGTTTGTTTGGAAAACATGCTTATTGTACTGAAACTACTGCAAAAATATCATCTGCATATTCACGGCTTTGAGCAACTAAATCATAAATATTACTAATCGGCGTTGCTGGTCTTACTGCTGCCAATACAGCTTCAGCTTCTTGCCAATTGTTTTGCTCGACAGCAATCGCTACCCTTAATGCTCCACCTAGCAACCCTTTATAATTCAGTAGCGCACCACTTAGGTTACTATCAAGTGAGAACTCTGAAACAATGGTACTTAACTCCATATCCAGAACTGCACCTAGAATAGACATAAGCCCAATTAAATATCCCTGCTCTGCCATTTCTTCACCACCGGGGGCTAGGAACAAAGCCATAAAACGTGCTCGCATTAAACCATACTTGGTCAATTCAGCTGGCTTATCAACCCCCAATTCGCTGAGTGCCAAAACTCGAACAAATTGCCTCAATGCATCTTCACCTAGATATACAACCGCTTGAGAAATTGTCTTCATTTCTAACTTCTCAAGACCAGAACGTGCATTGACTAACTTTAAAACTCTAGCCGTTAGACTCAAGTCTTTAGAGATTTTTTTCTCAATATCTTTAAAGCATAGATTAGGCTGTGCCGTTGATTTTAATAAATCAAACACCACCAGCTTAGAAGGCTCAACATTACCATGCGTCAACATTTCTGGTTTCGCAAAAAAGTAGCCCTGAAAATAGTCAACACCTGCACTTTTCAGATACTCAAACTCTTCATAGGTTTCAATTCGCTCAACCACAATCTTCATTTTTGGATATAGACGCTTGAGCTTCTTAACCATCATTGTCGTTTTAAGCACTGGCTGCTCAAGTTCCAATTTAATGTACGACATATGTGGTAAAAGCGGCTCCCATCGAGGATCGGCATCGTAATCGTCCAACGCAAATCGATAGTGCTGCTTACGCAGCATCTTCACGGTTTCAAGCAACTGCTGTACATTCTGAGAGCGTTCAACAATTTCAAGCACTAAGTTATCGGGTTTTAATAATCGTGGGATCTCTTGTAGTAATGTCGTATCAGACAGATTGATAAACGCGCAGTGATTCGCCACTAGCTTCTCTTTACCAACCAAAATAAGTGAGTTGAAAAACATCCGCCCCGTCGCCTGCTCATCACTTACCCCAACAGGGAAAGCGTTGTTCTGCGAATCTCGATAAAGCAACTCGTATGCAAAGATTTGCTTAGTCGCATCGAGAATTGCTTGTCTAGCAATATACTGAGTCGCGGGTTTTGTCATAGATACTCTAAACCTGATAATTAAACTCTAACTCTTAATCGATGAGAGTTAACTAGAAATTACATAATATTTTTTAGATTACGTCAGCACAGATAGATGAGCAAACAAAAATACTTTCATCTGAATTATAATAATTTATTCCCTGCCCTTTTACCTAACGAATTTTAAACGTTTACAAAGACAGCGCTCCCTAAAAATTGAAAAAAAGCCTAGCTGTGCCAAACTTTAAAAAACAATCTTAACGAAATCATACGTTAACTCGATCAACCTACTTTCTATTTAGGCAAAAGGATAGCTTTATGGAGCTCAATACGCTCGAGTCTTTCTTCCATACTATGTACATGCCCCATGGCCATTGCTACTTGTGGCAACCTCACTTGTTATGGAGTAATGTTATTGCTGATGCGCTTATCACCGCCGCTTATTTTTCTATTCCTATCGCCATTATGATCGTAGCCAAGAAGCGCCCAGAGTTTGGACAACATTGGCTGGCTTGGCTATTTTCTGCTTTTATTTTGCTTTGTGGCTTAACTCACCTCATTGGTATTTTTGCTGTTTGGCATGGCATTTATGGTATTCAAGCAATCAGTAAAATTGCCACTGCGATCGTTTCAATGATCACAGCTATATACCTTTTTCGCCTTCTCCCTGAGGCGCTCAGCCTTGCAACTCCCCAAGAAGTAAAAGGATTTAAAACAAAACTGACTGCATACACCAGAGAAACTGCGTTTTTAAAGACCAAATTAAGCCAGCATGAATTAACTAGCTTTACCCTAGAAGCACTCCCAACTAGTGCATTATTACTCGATGAAAAATTAAACATTTTGTCGGGCAACCCGCATTTTTTAAATGAACTGAAATACTCTGAAAACGATGACGTGAGCAATCAACCACTGAGTACGTTTTTTACTTCTCATGACCCATTTTATACCTACGAAGTAATACAAAGTGACATTGCTAACTCACCTAATTTTAGTCGATCGCTAATCTGTACCATGCGCGCCAGTGATGGCCAATTAATTCCTATGGAGATCAATTTAAAACGTAGCCAATTTAAAGATGAAACTTTGATCCTAGCTGCATTTAATAACTTATCTGAATTACGCCTGACAGAATTAGAATTACAAGAGTCTCATCAGCAGATGCAGCGTGCAGTCAATGCCACTGAAGACGGAATTTGGGAATGGAATGTACAAAATAACGCCGTTGATTATTCTCCTAAATTACTCGAAATGATTGGTCATGCTAATGAACAAGAAGCGAAATTTGAAATGTGGTTTGAACATATTCATCCCAAATATGTAGAGCACGTTAATAAGGCACTTGAAGCACATTTCAAAACGAGAGAGCAGTACAAAGTTGAATATTTAGGAAAAGATAAAAATAACAATTACAGCTGGTTTTTAGCAATTGGTAATAGTGTATTCGATGAGCAAGGGAACCCCACTGTGATGTCTGGTGCATTACGAAACATTGAAACCGAGAAGCAATTAAGAATAGAAATAGCCGAAAAAGAAGACATACTTAGCGCCATTTATAATGGTACTGAGCAAGCTATCTGGCTCGTAAAAGCGACGCTTGATGATTTTATTTTCTTAGAATTTAACCAAACAGCATGCCAGCGCGCTGGCGTCTCATATCAACAGATCATAGGTAAACGACTTACCCAGTTGAAAGGCGGCATATTTACGCCAGAAAATATCGCGCTTATTAAGCAAAAGTACACGCAGTGCAAACATGTAAAAGCCCCCATGGAGTATACTGAAAGCTTTAATTTTTCAGGAAAAACATATTGGTACCAAACCACACTTTACCCACTGATTGACGAGCAAGAAGGAACACTAAAAATAGTTGGCACAGCCATCGATGTGACACACAGAAAGCTGATTGAATCAGAACTGCAAAAGAGCCAATACTTTTTAGAGAAGATGATTGACTCGACTGTCTGTGGTTTATACCTCTACGACCTTAAAACGCAGCAAAATACTCGAATTAATCAGCGCTATACTGATTTGCTTGGCTACACATTAGAGGAGCTGCAACAACAAGACTTAAGCAAGCTTTTTCATCCCGATGAAGTAGGAGAAGTGTTTGAGCACATTCAAACTGTAACTAAAAAACCTGAAGGTCACTTAACTCCCATGACTTACCGGTTTAAACATAAAGCTGGCCACTGGATATGGTGCTACTCATTTGACACAGTATTGATGCTCGACGAACAAGGTAATCCAGATTTAATGTTAGGGACCTTTATTGATATCACCGAACAAACTACATTACTTAACGAACTTAAAACATCTAACGAAAGCTTAGAGAGGTTCGCTTTTATCGCCTCCCATGATTTACAAGAGCCTCTCAGGAAAATAACCTCATTCTCATCAAGCTTAGCCACTCGATTAAGTTCGGCATTAAAAGCAGATCCAGATGCCGAGTTTGAATTTTCTCGTTTACTCAGCTCAACAACGAGAATGCGGAATATGATCCAAGACTTGTTAAAGCTGTCGCGATTAACCACTCGTAAAGTCAATAAAGCGCCCAATCGCCTCGCCCTCTTAATATCAGAGATCTGCGAGCAGTTATCTTTACCGATTGAGGAAGCAAATGCTGAAATAGTCATCGAGCACGACAATCATCAACTCACTGTTGATTACTCTTTGATGCTGCAAGTATTACAAAACCTCATTACCAATAGTCTTAAGTTTAAGCACCCTGAGCGTGCGCCAAAAATATCTATTGGCTGCTATACTGAAAAAAGTAACATTGTCATTACTTATACTGATAACGGTATTGGCATACAACCCGAATACAGAACACAAATATTTGAACCTTTTCAGAGAGTGTTTGCCAATCAATATGAAGGCAGTGGTATTGGTTTATCTTTAGTCAAAAAAATTATTGAGTTACACGACGGACAGATAGAGTGTGTTGATAACCCTGACGAAGGCGCTAGGTTCTTGATACACATACCGATGGAGGGGCAGTGATGAACGAAATAGTACTAGTAGAAGATGACCCGGATGATATTTATCTGTTCCGTCAAGCATGTGCTCGATCTCCTAATGCTCCCAATGTAAAGGTTTTACAAAGCGCAAAAGAGCTGATTGTTGAAGCAAAAATATCAGTGAACCCCAATAGGATCTATCTACTAGATCTCAATATGCCCGAAATGTCTGGTCTAGAAGCACTTGACCATTTACAAAAAAACGCGCAACTTAATAACATGATTGTGGTTTGCTATAGCACTTCGGATAGCCCATCGGATATTAGGCAGGCCTATGAGTTAGGGGCTAAATCGTTTTTGAGAAAGCCCAGCTCAATCAGTGAATTAACCGAAATGATTAACACCATTACCCATTACTGGTTTAAATACAATAAAATAGGGAGTGTTGAAGTATGAGCACGTGGTTAATCTATTTACTCGAAGACAATGAAGATGATGTTTATTTAGTAAAAAAGTTACTGAGCGAAGTTCAAACTCGGCAAAAATACAAAATATGTGCATTTTCAAACCTTAGTTCATTAGCCAGAGCGTTGACTCAAGCCCTGCCTGACACAATGTTAATAGATTTAAATGTGCCGGATAGTATGGGGCTAGATACCCTGGTGAATGTAAAACGCATTGCCAAAGGCATTCCCATAATTGTACTAACAGGCGTATCTGAAGAGTTTTATGGTGAGCAAGCTATACAGCTCGGCGCACAAGATTACATACCAAAACACGAACTATCAGGTACTCTGCTTAACCGAACTATCATGTTTTCTAAAGAACGACATGACATGCAAAAGAATTTAGAAAACTTAGTGTCTCTTGATAGGCTGACCATGCTGCATAATAGAGGGGCATTTGATCAACACTTACAAGAAACATTCAGTGAAGCACAACGCCATAACCATACTTTTGGTATCTTATTTATTGATTTAGATAACTTTAAGCCTGTTAACGACGAACTTGGCCACCAAGCCGGTGACAAACTACTGAAATTGATTGCTTCCAAGCTCAAACTATTTAAACGCTCTGCCGACTTTGTTGCACGTTATGGTGGTGACGAGTTTGTCATTGTTGCGCACCACATAGATAACCAAGAAAACCTCCATAAGCTTGCTAACTACAAATATCAGCTATTAGCCGATGCCTACTGCTTGGAAGATAAAGATGGCGCATTAAAAGAAGTTAACCTTGAGGTAAGCATTGGTGCAGTTATGTTTCCTGCGCATGCTGATAGTATACAAGACCTATTAAGTGCTGCCGATAAAGCCATGTATTATGCTAAAGAAAACAAGCTTCCCCTTCACATTCCAGCTCTATAGCCTATTCAAAATTGATACAAAGCACAGATCATTGCGCGATGTTTAGTCGCGCAGCAGCTCATTTTTTTATCACTCAAAAAATCACTTTGCTTAATTCATAATTTTTGTCGATAAGACAAAAATAATTCGGCTTTTTTGCGCAAACTTTTAATTGTCGAATGTATAACTTGTGATTATTATCTGCTCCATCTTGATGATAGCCAATCCGAGTACATCACAGCTGTTTTTGTGGCAAGGCGATGAGTAACTATCCAAGTGTTATTAACTTTTAACACTACACGCATTATACATTTGAGCGTGCCTTTTTTAGGGGATTTATTATGGCGCAAGCCCACACTGTTTTAGATTTTCATTCTTACTCTAGCGGCTTGCTGTCTAGTGATGAAACACGGTTAATTACAAGCTCAGTAACACAATATGGTGCACCATTATTGTTATTAGACTGCGATGTTGTTCGCCGCCAATACCATGCACTAAACGACGCACTGCCCAGTGTGACCTTACACTATGCTTTAAAGCCATTACCTCATGAAGCAGTAGTGAGAACCTTACTGGCTGAGGGTGCATGCTTTGATTTAGCCACCAGCGGTGAAGTCGATCTAGTAAAGCAAATTGGCGTACCAGCTGAGCGCACCATTCACACCCATCCGATCAAACGCGATAGCGATATTCGTGACGCGCTTGAATATGGCTGTACGGTGTTTGTTGTCGACAACCTGAATGAGCTAGAAAAATTTAAGCCCTATAAAGATCGGGTTGAGCTATTAGTGCGCTTAAGCTTTCGAAACAAAGAAGCCTTTGCTGATTTATCGAAAAAATTCGGCTGCTCAGCAGAAGACGCATTAGAGATCATCGAAACGGCTAACCGTTGGCAAATTCGCATTAAAGGCTTGTCGTTCCATGTTGGTTCGCAAACCCTTAGCCCACAAAAATATGTGGATGCTATTGAAGCCTGTAAAGCCTTAATGAACAAAGTCGTCGACTGTGGTTTACCAGCACTTAGCATGCTAGACATTGGCGGCGGTTTTCCAGTGAGCTACAACCGTCAAGTGATGCCTATTAAGCTATTCTGCGTACCGATAAATGCAGCTTTGGCTGGATTACCTGAGACAGTACAAGTCATCGCTGAGCCTGGCCGTTTTATTGTTGCTGAAGCCATGGTGAGCGTTGCTTCTATCATGGGTCAAGCAAAACGTGAAGGGCAAATTTGGTATTACCTAGATGATGGTATTTACGGCTCATTCAGCGGCTTAATGTTTGATGACGCTCAGTACCCGTTAACGGCGATACGCTTGAGTGACCATTGGCGCACCAGCGCATTGCAAAGCAGCGTGTTAACAGGCCCGACGTGCGACAGTATTGATGTGGTAGCCGATAACATTATGCTACCCGCGTTAAGCAATGGCGATTTAATCGTCGGCAAAATGATGGGCGCTTATACCAGTGCCACAGCAACCGATTTTAACTTTTTTAAACGCGCACATACCGTGGTGTTAAACGATGTGGCATTAGATAGTCCAAGATTAATTGTGTAGAGTGTGAACGCAAAGGGCCCTCATTTGAGGGCCCTTTTTTGTTATAAGATTAGGCATCAGCCATTTTAAACTTAAACCGTATATTCAACGCGAGGCCCGGTGACATACGCTCTACACTCACTTCACCTTGCTGGGCATTGATCAGTTCTTTAACCAAAGCCAAACCAATTCCCGTGCCTTGGGTCGCTCGGGTTAATTCATTGCCGCCACGATAAAACAACTCAAACAGCTTTTCTTGCTGCTCTTCACTAATACCAAAACCATAATCACGTATTTGCAACTGAATAAACTCTGGCTGTTGCTTAGAATAATGAAAATTGAAATCGATTTTTTGCCTATCAACATCATTGATCTTAGCTTGATCAAAAAACTTCACGGCATTGTCAGTAATATTGATCACCACTTGCGCAAAGGCATCCATATCAACCCACAGTAAAGCACTGTCTGGTTGTTCAAAAGGCTGATTAATAGTGAGTTTGAAATCATTTTTAACTAATAAAGATGAGACTTTAGATTGGATCACATCATTTAAAATGCTCAATTTTACCCAGTTTGGCTCAACATTATGGGCAGGTTGGCTAAGCTTTGAGAGCTGAAGAATATTATCTATGAGGCGAGATAAACGCTCACTCTCACTAAAAATAAACTCATAGTAATCGCTGCGATGTTGCTCAGATAAAATTTGTCCTGACTTTAGCATTTCTGAATACATACGAATGGATGTCAGTGGGGTTTTTAATTCATGACTCACGGACGAGACAAAGTTCAAACGTTGCTCGGCTAACTTTAATTGGCGTTTTCCCAAGGCATAAAAACCATAGCAACCAAGTGCAATGGTCAGTAATAATACCCCCATTAACCCTAAGCCATACAAAGCAAGGCTACTAGTCCCAAACGCTTTAGTCGAAAATGAAATACAATAAGACGGAAACGGCCAATGTAGAGCACTTTCTTTCAAGTGAACTTGCATCAACTTTGCCGGTAACGACGCTTGTAACTGTACATCCATATCTCCATTTTTCAGCATCTTGGAAACAATAAACGCATCCTCGGCATGACCTTTCTTATCACTGATAGTCAATCCGAGAAATGCATTGGGACGCTTATTGGTCATGACTTCCATAATAAGTCCGAGTAAATAGCGCTGTTTATTTAGCACATAGCCCTGCATTTTTACTTCATCACTGACTGTCACCACACGATAAAAAATGAAGTAATCTGGTACGTCTTCTATCACTTCGTATTTTTCAGGCTGTACGATAAAGCCATTATTAATCAAAGTTTTTATTTGCGCTGAACGCATCACTATATCGTATAAGCCGCGCGCCATTTTGAGGCTGTCTTTTTTCGCTTCTTTTTCCGAGAAAACATCATCAGCTTCAATCACATCTGGCCACATAGGGCTATTAAAACGCCCTTGCGCATCAATCTGAAAGAAACCTACCAGACCTTCATAACGTTGAAAACTTTCTGGATCTGCAAGTGGAGATACTTGTCGCGTGACCTTGTTGGTATCTGGGTTGTAAGCATACTGGTAATAATCAAACTCTGTGGGAGAAACCGAGTTCGTGATAATCGCCTGTTTAAATAGCCGTTTATTAATGATGTCGCTGAGCTTAGTGGCATGTTTTTGGTATTTAACAATTTGCTCTTGCTCGAATTGCTGAAACACAAACACACAAACCAATGACACCGGAATAAACAGCAGCAAAAAAAAGCTCAGTGTGAAAATTCTTAGCCTTTTTAAACGCTGTTGATAATTGAGTAAAGGAGAAGGTTTTAAGAATGCTTTCATCAAGAAACCTGCCCGAATAATTGATACCCTTCGCCACGCAGGGTCACTAGGTATTTTGGCGCTTTAGGATCAGGTTCAATTTTCTTGCGTAACTTGGCTATATGAATATCTACCGTGCGGGTATCTATGTGATCGGTGGACTTATAACCCCACACTTCTCTTAACAGTTCACAGCGAGAAACAGGCGCTTTTTGTTGGCTTAGATAATTTAAGATTTCTACTTCACGACGGGTATAGCGCACAGTTTGGTTAAACGATTGGCCTGTTAAACTCTGGGTGCAGATCTCCACTTGATCGCAAATGGTTAGCTTACTGTCTTCGGGGCTCCACCCTGAACGACGTACCAAGGCTTTAACCCTTAATACCAGCTCTGACGTCGAAAATGGTTTAGCTAAATAATCATCAGCCCCCAGAGTCAGGCCGTTGATAATATCTTCTTCACTGTTTTTGGCGGTTAGCATCAAAATCGCTTGGCTTTGCGAGTGTTGTCGTAGCGCATTACAGATCTCAAAACCATTCATACTCGGCAGCATCACATCTAAAATCACACAATGATAATGACCTTGCAACGCGGTTTCTAAGCCTTGCTTGCCATCCATTTCACTGTCGACCTCAAAACCATGGAAAATAAATAAGTCGGTCAAGCCGCGTAAAATGCTGGCTTCGTCTTCCACGATTAACAATTTAGGTTTGATGCTCATAATTCAATACTCCTTTTTACACACGCGTTACCCTACCCCAGCCCTTACATTTTCTTAAGTAAACTTTTGTAAAAAAATCCTACTCAGAGTTTTACTTTTTGTGCCTATTTTACCTTTACTCGCTTTCCTAATATGAGCTCAAACGCCATTGAGGGAAATATCATGAAACGCCTTTTCACATCTCGTCTTTTAAAATTAAGTGCGGTTGCAACTGCATTGACTTTGTTTTTTAACAGCCAAGCAAGCTGTGCCAATGATGATGTAAGCAACAACACAGCCGCTAACATCGATACCTACGACGAGGGTTTCTTCACGCCATTTTCACCACAAAACCTGCGCGATATCTTAGAAAAAATTCCAGGAGCCAATAACCTGCTGTTGGCCATGAATAATAACAATGAAACCCGAGGCTTTGGCTCGACAGGCGAACAAATATTAATTAATCGACAACGCGTATCAGGTAAAGGCAATAGCATAAAAAGTGAAATTGATAACATTCAAGCCAAAGATGTTGATTACATTGAGCTGATCAGAGGGTCGGTATCTGGTCTTGATGTACAAAGTAACGGTTTAATCATCAATGTTATGCTTAAAGATGACATCAGCACCGCGGTATTATGGAATATAGGGATCACGAAAACAGACTCTATGCAAGGTAAACCATTAGGCTCTTTAGTACTAAGTGGTGGTGAAGGCGATTTAACGTATCGCTTTGGTTTTGAAAGAAAGCTCTACCCTACAAAAATAAAAATCAATGAGCTGTTTAGCTCTGCCGACAATGAGCCGACAAAACACTACAAGCGTGTTCGTAAAAATTGGTTCCGTGAAGACATATTCAGCAACAAGCTCAGTTACAAGCACGCTAACAACACCTCTATGACGCTGAACAGCATGTATAAAAAAATCTATCTGGATAGCGACTTTGACTCGACCTACATTCAACTTGCAGATAACACCACAACGGCGGATAACCTGACATTTGATTGGGGCCTACGAGAATGGGAAATTGGCGGAGATATCAGTCATAAAATTAACGACAAAAACAGCTTAAAGCTGCTATTTATCGAAAACCGCAGTAAAGCCAACGATCAACTTTGGCAAACCATTATCAATGGCGATGACAGCACTACGGCGGGATATCAACTCCCTCGACTTTACAGAGAATCAGAAAGCGTCGTGAGAGGCAGTTGGAAATACACACTCAACCAGCAACATAGCTTCGATTCTGGCGTTGAACTAGCTATTAATAAGCTCGATGAGAACCTGCAGTTTATTGACAACCAAGATGGTGTTTATCATTCGACTGAACTTAATGACATCAAAGAAACCCGCTATGAAGGCTTTAGTCACTATAACTATTCAATATCACAAGCTACTAACCTACAGGCTTCTTTGGTTTACGAGTATTCAAAACTGGATGTTGCTACTGATTTTAGCCTGCAAACCGATACCTTTGAGCAAGCAACCAGTGGCTCAACCCGTTCATTTAATTACTTAAAACCACGTATTAACTTACGCCATGATTTAAGTGACGCCATTCAATTACGTACCAATTTAGAGCGAACAGTGAGCCAATTGAGATTAAATGACTTTGTGCCTCGCTTTAACCGAGAAGAGCAGCGATTAGAAGAAACCAACCCTAACTTACGCCCAGAAGTCAGAGACGAGTTGTCTGTAAGTTTTGAGCGACAGTGGCAAGCAACTTCAGGTAGTCTGACTCTGACACCGTATTACCATAAGATCACTGATCTCATTGTTGAGATCCCATTAGTGAGCTATTCAGGTGAAGGTAATGTTGATAACGCGAAAGAATATGGTGTGAAACTTGAGACTGATTTTGGCCTCGACCCTATTGGCCTAAAAAATACTATGGTTAGTGTCAGTTACACTTGGCGTGACAGTGATATGCGTGACCCATTTACAGGTCAGGACAACAAAATAGCGAGACTAAGCGATAACGAATGGCAAATTAAAATCAATCAAACAGGGCCTATCGAAAACCTTGATTGGAGTATGACCTTACAAGATAGAAGCATCTCACCCTTTGCTCGCTTTGACTACACCAGTACATTAGACAATAAGCTATGGGCAAGAATGGAAGTAAATTATAAGCTACCATCAAACTTAAAGTTAACGCTTAAAGGCGATCGCTTACTGAGCCGAAAATCAAGAAATATCAGAACTCGTTACGATGGCTTATTTACTGAAAATAGCATTTTACAGTATGAAGACCGTCGCTTTGAACGCTCACCGCGATTTACATTACTATTGAGCGGCCAGTTCTAACAGATCTTTTTCGCCTGAAAAAGGCACGCTTATTAGTTTCGTGCCTTTTTAAACCTCTAGGTATTTAGCTAGTTTTTAAAAAAATAAATAAAACTACTCTAAAATCCACTTTGAGTGCTGTTTATCTGCACTACCTGTCGAGGTTAGTTGAGGACGCTGCTTATCTTGGTTATACCAAAAATACTGTTGCCAATAAGTATTTTTAATATTCCAAACGCCTCCTTGATAAACAAACTCGTACTCCGCCTGTTTTGGCGAATTCCATAATTTGCCATATCCTGATGAAGACCCACTATAGCTAAAGAACAATGCAGGTGCTTGGCGACTTCGTAAATAGTAACGCCCCTCACTTGCAGGTACTTTGAGCCACTCCACAGGGTTATTCTGCGCTGTGGTTAAACGCTCATTGTTGTTTAAAGCCGATACTGACAACGCCTTACCATCTACAGCTGACTTGATCACAACCGCTTCGCCACTGTCAGCTTGCTGCTTAGTCGGTTGCCAGTCGTTTGGTGGTGTTTGCCAAGTAAGTGACTTCCAGCGCCAGTTATACGGCATTCCCATATAATCATCGTACAGATCTGCGTATCCGGGTTCTGCTTCAATGTTATATAAGCACTGACGACGCTCAGCATCTAATTGCGCAACACGCTCAGCTTGATTGGTTGTGCCTACATTTAATTCACCCATACAGGCTTCAAGTGTTTTGCCTGTTCCAGTTTCACCCGGGGCGAGTACATAGGTATGATCTCTATGTTGCTGGTTGTCATACCATGCAAGCATCGCTTGTTCATCAAACGACAACCAATTGTCGACCAAGGTTTGTGCTTCTTGCCTTGCGTAAGCTTCACGTGCGTTTTTGTCTACGGCCATAGTACGGATAAATGCCGCCCACAAGTCTTTGCTTGCCTCTAATGCTACCAATGCAACAGGCTTCATATTACTTGCAGAATATGAATCCCACCCTGAATCAAGGCGAGTATTTTCTTGCCAGATCACATCACCACTACTGAAATCGAGCACATCTTTAGTGTCATGTGTGTGCTGCTCTGCACCTTCTGAACATAAATAGGCTTTTACTTGCCATACTTTTTCGTAGTTATCCGCTGGTAAACGTACTGTGTGCTCCGGGCTAAATGAGTCTTGGAATAAGTGCACCGCTCGACCAAACAAAAAATAGTTATGATCCACTTCTGTTTTAGCTGAATAACCTCCACCATCCCACACTTGAATGCGTTTTTGCTCTGCCATTGCGGCATTAACAAAGTGTTCAATAAAGCGTTTTTGACCTCGGTAAGCGGCATCTACACCTCCTTGACCACCTATGTCATCATAACGACGCATAAAGTGATCTTGTTGAAGATCGGCAGGTTCTTGCGAAATAGCACTAAAGCAGTTTGGTCCAGTCGGATCCGTACTCGCATTCGTCACATTAAACCCAGCAATGTCCACCCAGCGTTCGCCCACAATAGCTGCATAGATATCATCATACTTAGGTTGGTAACTCGAATTGTCATTACTTTTAGCTTGTATGCGCTGTACTTCATCATACGCAGCAGTTAAGTCAGTGCGCTTCGCCAGCCCTTGCTGCCAGTGGTATCGAGGATCATTAGGATCAGTTTGAATGATGTGCTCTTGGTCTAGTAACTCCAGTGCCGCGGTACGTGTGAGCCATTCGTGACCCATTGGCATGATGCCACCGCCACCTAGTTGCGTGAACGCACTTGCTGACGTCGCACCTAGCAGTGCAAGACTAATACTCAGTTTTTTGATATTCATAATTTTCCTTATAAAACAGGCTTAATAAGCTTTTTACAGCTCATTTCCTTAAGCCAATAAAAAATCACGCGCATAGTAGAGCTAAAACTTTAAAGTTACAACTATGTTAATAAAAGTTTAAATGGAATCAGTAGCGTTTTTTGATAACAGCCCTAAGCGGTTGGGGGAACTTAGGGCTGGAGTGAGTAAAAGATTACTGGCAATTCGCGTTAGGGAAGTTGCTGACGTGAGTCGCAATATGATCTGCGTAACTGTTATTTAAAATCGGCGTTGTGCCATAATGACCCGCATCTTTACCTATGGTAAAGCTTTGAGATGCACTCAACCCAGATTTGATAAATGCTTCGGCATCCGTTTTTGCATTGCCATAAGCACGCACAATTTTAATGCCGTTCGCTTCCAGCTGATTAATCTGTTCTGTCTTGTACTCAGCAGTACGGAATAAACTGGTTTCATTGCTCAACGATGTGCGCAGATAACCTTGAGGCAAGCCCATCCAAGATAGCCACTTACGCGTACCTTTGGCATACCAATAAACACGCGCAGTCAGATAAATAGGCTGATAACCTAAATCCAAATAGCTACGCGCTAAGGTATAAGCCTCATCCTTTGCATCAGCATAATCTATGCCTGTGTAATCACCAATTTGCTCGGCATCAGACTCTGTTAATGTGCCATCAATGTCGAATAATACCGCTTCTGTATTTGGCTCTACGACCGTCAAGAAACCTTCTGTGCCAGAGCCATCGGCTGGAACGCCCGCATAAATACGGTATTGGCCTGCAGACATGCCTGGTAAAGATAAAGTCGCTTTGCCATCGCTGTTTGTGGTCGCTGTCGATACATATTGCCACTGTGCATCATTTTGACCACGAATATAAAACTTCACTGTTTCAAACTCTAAGTCTTTATGCGCCACACTGCCGTAATCAAACTTAGCAGTTACAGTAACAGGCTTACCTACAGCGACAATTTCATCGTGGATCATATGAAAGCTTGGCAGCCAAGTAATAAAACGATTTGACCAGTTTGTATATTTACCGGTTTCAAAGCTGGGCGCTTCAAAACGCTGCTCCATCAAATGTGGTTGCGGGCACTGTGGTAGTGCAAAAGCCGAGGCTGCGCTCAGCAGTAGCGGGGCAAAAAGCCATTTATTATTGTTCATATTCTTTCCTTAAGTAAAAACATCAATTACTTAGAATAGAATAAAAACTCAACGTTACAATTTTGTTAAATATAAAATAAAAACTTAATTCATAAAAAGGCCGCGTACTTTTTAAGTTCACGGCCTTTTATGTATGTATAATTAGGCGTTGCGCGATTTAGCCACGATTTCGACTTCTTCAGGTACTAAAAACACCCCTGAAATCGCTTTAAGATTTGCTTGCTTCCCTTCAGGCAGACTAAATTCAAACTTATGCGCTAACTGAGCAAACAAGGTATGAATGATGTACTTACCAAAATGTTCACCCAAGCAGCGGCGCTGACCTAAACCAAATGGGAAAGCTTTACCCAATTGTTTTTTGCTCAACTCGCCATCTTCATCTAAAAAGCGTTCAGGCATAAATTCATGCGGGTTTTCCCACAGCGTTTCATCTCGGGTAATACTGTAATTATTAATCACCAATGGCGTGCCTTCGGCAAGAAAATAACCGTCTAATAACGTGTCTTTGCTGGTTGCATAGTTGGCCGCTGGCATAGATGTAATTGAACAATGACGCAATACCTCACTAATAAATGCCTGTGTGTAAGGCAGATCCGCTTTGTGCTTATTCAATGGCACCGCGTTTTTACCCACCACTTCATCGAGTTCTTTTTGTACTCGCTGTTGCTGTTTTGGAAAAGCAGCCAAGTATAACAAGGCCCAGCGCATCGCAAATGCACCAACACCGCCACCAGCTCCCGCGACTTGAGTCAGTGAACCGATGACAATTTCTTTTTCATCAATGTTCAAAGCGGCTTTCGTTTGCTCATCGACACTGTCATTTGCAGCAAACAAATAATCACATAAATCACGATACTCGCCCGGTTTATAATCGGCTTTACGACGATCAACATTGAATGACACGTATTGATCAAGGGCGTTTAGGTTGCCGCTAAATTTTTCAATCGCATCACCATACTGAGCGTAATATTTCTCTTGTAGTTCAGTAGGCATCAACTCGTAACGCGTGCTGTTAATAAAACCATTTGGTAACCAACTTAAGCTTTTCTCGTCAAACAGACCTTTTTCAAACTCACCAAATCGATCATCAAACATGACCTTGTGTAAAAAGCTAGCAAGCTTAATCGATACTTCGCGATTTGGGTCAAATGGCTTGCCCTCGTCGGCTTGCCATACCGCTGCGATATCTTCAATCTCAGTGGTCATCCATTGCTCAATGCTATCCCAGCGCGTGGCAAAATATTCACGCATGGCATGGGCAAACACCTTACGGTGTACCTGCCAAGGCTCGCCAGCTTCTAGCTCTAAAAAGTGCTTTTGTGGTGCCACCTGAAGAATTTTATAATCGGCTCGTACATTGAACACGTCATTTTGTGTAACCAATGCTTCTTTAATGTATTGATAGCCGTTTAATACCACCAAATTGCCCTTGGCTGTTTCAACCGAGTAGATATCACCATATTTCTTTGATAGAGATTCGATAATTAGGTGGTAATCCTCCCCCCAAAAAAACAGCTGTCCGTCTTCGCTGTTAAATGGGATGTGGGGAATACTCGGAGTCAGTTTGTTAATATCTAAATTGATTTGTGGTTGCGCCACGACGCTGTCTGTATTTTTCATTGCTCAAATTCCGCTGACTAAAGTTGGCGTTGCAGTGGTCGCTGCACTCGCTGTGAATTGCTCTGATTGCAGATACCAAACGAAAGGAAATTTTTCGGTGATCCGGAAGATCTTTTTACCCTGAGAGAACACTAAATAGGTGCGATATAACACCAAGTCATGGCTTGAAATCGCAAAGTGAGGTGCTAGCTCATTGGCATATTCAAACCCCCATGACAGCAAGGTTTTATAAGTTTCTACCTGAAACTTTTCCCAAGCTTTGCCGATGGGGATCTGAGAATGAGTCAGGGCACGAGAAAAATTCACGTTCATGTTGCCGTGATAAACCAAGGAGTCGGCATATAGATAAGGCAAGCCTGAGGTCTCGCCTTGCAATAAAATAACCCGCCTTTGGCAATGTATTTCAGCTTGTTGTTCACTCGACGTTGTGGCGATCGTGTCACTATCAACATCGGCTTCAAACAGTTTATTCACCACCAACTTTTCATCGACAATACTTTCGATTAATTGGGTTACTGTGCCATCGGTACCTAAAATGATTTTTTGCAAATGGCTTAAACGACTTAAGTTAAAGCGGTGTGGTAGCAATGCATCATCTAGATTACACAAGCACTCATCGGTTAGTCGGATCATAACGTTTTCCCGTCCCTGAGCAGCTATTTACTAAGCTCACGTAAGCCATCAAGGCGTAAACGTGAGAGTAGTTTTTGGGTGATCAAAGCCAACTCAAAATGAATGATGCGTGGCCAAGAACTGATATTTGGAAAGCCTAATAAAAACGATCGCGCTGTATGCGTCATTTTATTTGGACCATCTAAACGGTATTGCGCTGCAAACTGCGGGTTATGCAAAAGTTTTACGCGCAACAATGGATCTTTAAACAAGCTTGGGATCTCAGGCATGCAGCCGACCAGCTTTGCCATAGAATCCATGTAATGGCAGTAGTTCACCAAAGAGGCCACATGTGGGGTGATCTTATACTCCGTCTGCCAGTGCTCAGTATCGTATTTAATGATATCGACCATTTCTGATAGCGGTGGTAATGATTTCTCACCACTGGCCAGTTGCGATAAGTAACGACACTGCATTTCAGCAATGACTGGAATACCCCCTTGTTGCGGACGAACAAAACCGATAAACGACAGTGAGTCACCCATTTCAGGAATAAACATTTGTTTATACAAGTCACGCATATTGCTGATGCTGACATCTAAGAATGGGAAGCTCAGCTGATAGCCGGTGCAAAATACCACAGCATCAATTTCTTCACGCGTGCCATCTTGAAACACCACAGCGTTTTTTTCAAAACGCACAATGCCACCAATGTTAGGCACAACTTTACCATCGGCGATTGGCCTGAATAGTCGCTCATTTTTAGTGACGGCCTGATGGTGAGAAGGGCCTGATTTTTTCAGCCACTCGCCTCTGATCCGTACATGATCGTTACGGCTATTCACATACTTAGTGAAAATGCCTTTCGTGATCCCACCATGATAACGATGTGGTAATTTGTTCACGATGCGTGATGTTAACCAGCTGGTATCTATGGTGAAGTAAGGATCTTCTTGGAACGCCATATAGCGCGGAGCCACCGCTGGGTAACGGCGCAATGATAAGATACATTTACTCGCAACTTCTGAAATCTCAGAAGTAATGTCGGCACTACTTTCCCCCAAACCGACACATAACACACGTTTACCGGCATATTTGTGCTTATCGCGGTAATCATTCGAGTGCTCAATTTCGCCCTCGAACATATCTAAACCAGCAAGCTCAGGCATTTTTGGCTTTTGGAAATGACCCGAGCAAACGGCAACCATATCAAAGGTGTCAGTTTGTTCAGCCATGCCATGTTTCGTGGTGACCTGCCATTTTCCCGCTTGCTTTTCTACCTTTCGTACTTCGTGATCGTAATGAATGTATTGACCTAATTCGAAGCGGGCAAGGTATTCGCCTAAGTAATTAACATATTCTTTTTTAGACCAGAACTTCAGCTTTTGCTGGCTCGGTACATAATCTGAATACGCCATAAAGTAATTAGAAATGGTTAGGTGCAAATCTTCATAGATTTTTTTATCGGCAAATACACCACCAAAGCTTTCTGCTTTTTCAAAACAGACGACCTCATGGCCTCCGTCTGTAAGCTGTTTGATGGCGGCAATGCCTGATAAACCAGCACCGATGACTGCGATTTTTTTTCTCATTTTTCATTCCTTGTTTAACTAGGAGGTGCCTGCAGATGCAAGCGTGTTACGCCTCGCTCATCGTGATCTGGGTGTTATTTTCAGATCCCGATTGAGCAGACAACCCAGATAAGCATTGACGCGATAATTTTCCGTTGCGATTACGAGGCAGTGCATCGTGCACTATCACCTGCTCAGGCAACATGTATTTAGGTAAACGTTTGGCACAGTGAATTTTTAGCGTTAATAAAGATGGCGCATCACCCTCTACGGCAATATGCGCATGGAGTGTTTTTTGGCTGCTGAGCTCAACTAAACACTCTTTCACTGCTGGGTGCTGGTAAATAGCGCGTTCAACTTCACCAAGATGAACCCGATAACCATTCACTTTCACCATATGATCTTGACGACCGACATACATCAACTCTCCCAGCTCATTGAAATAGCCGATATCACCTGTGTTATAAGCTTCTGATTGCAGTTCTGCGCGTCCCCAATAACCGCTGAAAACAGTCGGGCCAATTACAGTAACAAACCCTTGCTCGCCCACAGGCAGTGCTTTACCTTGTTCATCACAAATTGAAAGCAAAGCATTACTGGCTGGGTAACCTATAGGCAGCTTGTCTGGTACTACCCGAGGGACTTTGTAGTAACTACATACATTGGTTTCGGTTGGGCCATAAAAGTTGTAAAGCTCGGCATCGGGAAACGCTTCGCGAAGTTGTTTCAGCGGTTTAATCGCAAAGGCTTCACCGGCAAAAATAATGGCTCTAAGCTGCTGGCAACGCTCTGCAAAGTCAGCCTCAGCTTCTAGCATCATCACCAATGCGGTCGGCACGGAATACCAAATACTGATCTGCTTTTGGGCGACAAATGACACTAATTTTTGTGCCACATAGCTGTCGATTTCAGACACCAAATGAACACTTGCGCCTGATAACAAAGCCACATAAATATCCAGCACTGATAAATCAAAATGCCAGGGGGCATGATTGGCAAAACGATCTTGCACTGTTGCATTGAGTTTATTCGTAGACCATTCAATAAAGGCAAGGGCATTTTCATGACTGATCTTGACGCCTTTTGGCACACCAGTTGAGCCAGATGTGTACAGCATATACGCCAAATCTGTACTTTTACCCTCTTTTGGTAAGTTGAGCTGGCTTGGTTGCTGAGCAGAAATATGCTGCCACGTGTGTACATGTAATACAGAGCTAATTAGCGCATCTTCGTCTAATACCACAAAGTCGCATAAAGCATTATCACCGCGCTGATATTGACTAAACTTCGCTTTATTGGTGATCAATACCTTCATGTCGCAGTCTTGACGAATAATATCCACACGCACTTTCGGATTCATTGGATCGATTGGTACATAAACGGCATTGAGTTTACTCACCGCCAACATGCCAGCCAAAGCTCGACATGACTTATCACACCAAAGCCCTACTCTATCCCCCGCTTTAACGCCGATTTTTTGCAGCAGCACTGCAATTTGAGTTGCCCTGAGTTGTAATTCACCATAACTATACGACTCTGTGCTATCGCTCACCGCCAGTGCTTGTTCACCAGCGCGCACTAAGCCTTGAGTTAAAACTTGATTGAGCAACTTCATAGCAGGCCCAACCTGTTACAGATGAGCTCTCGTTGAATATCAGACGTACCTGAAAACAGCACCGACCCTAGGGCATCACGAATGCTGCTATCTATGCCGCTTTCTTGTAAGTAACCGGCCGCGCCATGAATGCGAATAGCGTCAATACCCGATTGCACAAATGCTTCACTGATGGCTAATTTACTTGATGCCACTGCTTTGGTGTTATCAACATCTTGCGACTTTTGCCAAGCCGCGAAATACAACAATAAGCGCGCACTTTGTAAACGTACTTCCATATCAGCAATACGATGTGACACCGCCTGAAATTTACTGATGGTTTTATCGCCCTGCTTACGGGTATTGGCAAACTCAATGCAGCGCTCTAAATCGTTCTGCATCACACCAATGAATAAAGCAAATAGACAACAACGCTCCCAATCCATAGAAGCGGCAAAAATACGCGCCCCCTGCCCTTCACTGCCTAGTACATAGTCCTTATGCACTTTTACCTCATCAAAAAACACTTGATTGAGCTGCGCCGAGTCAAGTCCTAACTTTTTGTAGCTTTTTCCCACTTCAATGCCTGGTAAATCAGCAGGCACAACAAAGGCTGTTTGTCCTAAGTAGCCAAACTTTGGGTTAGTGGTCGCATAGAGAACAAAGTAGTCGGCCACACTGCCATTAGTCACATAAGACTTGGCACCATTGATGATGTAGTAATCACCCTCTCTGGTTGCCTTGGTCGTTAATTTGCCAATATCTGACCCTGCTTCAGCTTCAGAAATGGCATTCGCCGCAATTTTCTCACCACTGGTAAGTGCCGGTAATAATTCATGTTTAAGTGTTTCACTACCATGTTCATAAATCGGCATAACGCAAGCAAAGGTGTGTGCAGCACCGGCAAATAAAATGCCGGTATCTGCACAACCTTGACCAAGACCCTCTAAAATTTTAACTGTGGTTAAAATGTCAAAACCACTGCCACAAGGCGAGTAGCGGCTATCTACGGGTAAACCGTAGTAGCCAAACTCACCCAGTGATTGCCAAGCTTCCATTGGAAACTCGCCAGCAGAGATCTTCGAAAAGTCGAGATCTCGTGCAAAGCTCAAGGCGTGCTCATGTAATGCGAGCTGATCCTCATTCCACGCAAAGTTCATGATCTATCCTCAACCAGCCATTTGTTTGCGGTCGTATTCTTCAATGGCATTTCTAAAGATGGTCGGTGCTTTCCATCCTTCACAATCAAAGCAACAGCCACCTAATAGACGGATAACTTCATCGCGTAAATCAGGGTTTTGCATTTGATAGCCAAAGAAAATTGGGTAGATCCAGAAATAACGAATAAGATCTGCAGCAATTTGCTGACCGCCATTACTCCAATCGCGGTATTCGTAGAAAGGCGTTTTCCAATCGTTACCATCGATAGCACGCTTAATGGCATCCGCGGCTTTAATGCCCTCTTTCATGGCGAATGACACACCATAAGAGAAAATTGGATCTAAGAATCGATGCGCATCACCGATACATAACCAACCATCTCCTACAAACGGCTCAATACGGTAAGAGAAGTCTGCCATAGATTGCGACTCACCTACGCGCTCTGCATTTTTGAAACGGCGTCTGATCTCAGGGCTGATATGCTCCATCCCCCATTCGATGGCATCATCTGGGTTTTTACACTCTTTGTAGTACAAGTCTTTCGGGATCACTATTCCTAGACTGTCTGTGTCTGGCGAGATTGGAATGATCCACGACCAGTGATACTGCTTTGAATATAAAATGGTGGTATTCGTTGAGAAAGGCGGTAAATCGCGCTCAACATTTTTATAATGTGCAAAAGAAGCGATCTGCTGTGAAAAGAACTCAATTTCACGTTTGCCGGCAATGCCTTTGCGCGATAAAAAGGTATTTTGACCACTGGCATCTACCAGTACCTTTGAGCGTACTTGATGCTCAACGCCATCGGCTTTATAAATCGCGCCAACCACTTTTTCTTCATGCTTGATCACGTCTTTAACTAAGCCTTGCTGATATTCAACGCCATGCTCTAGGGCTCTTCGCTTTAGCATGTTGTCAAAGTCGCTACGGCGTACCTGCCAAGTCGGCGCTAAAATAGGAATAAAGAACTCATTCTTTGATAGCGAACCAATCACATTCACACCAGGTTTATCAGGGAAACCTGCTGCATTCATTTCATCCGCCAAACCGAGATCACGAATGATCTGCCCAGCGTTACCAGTCAGTGACTCACCAATGTGAAAGCGCGGAAACTCATCTTTTTCGATACATAAAACCGATAAGCCTTTTTTGCGACACTCTATACCGCATAAGCTGCCTGCTGGGCCACTGCCAATAATAACAACGTCGTAACTTTTAAACTGATCCATTACATTGCTTCCCTATTTAAGAAATCTTCCACTACCCAAACAAACTCTTCTGGGCGTTCAGAAGCCGAGAAGTGACCACAGCGAGAAAGGCGAGTAACACTGGCTTTATCAAGAAGCTCAGCGGCTTTTTCACTCCATTCTGGAGGAATAATTTGGTCGTGATTACCTGCAACAAATAAAGTAGGTACCATCACCCCATCAAAGGTTTTCGCGATAGACTGACGCGCATAGTCATCTAAGAAGCTGTGATAGGCAGGGCGAGACAGAACATCATCTAGTAATGACTCTAAGGCTGGCGTCATCTTTGGTGGGTGGTAATAAGCGGCTGCCAAGAATTGCTCTGGGTTTGACGACATTTTCTTTAAATCGCCCCACCAATTTTCGACGTCTTCAACTAAACCAAAGCCACTACAAACCAGGGCTTTTACTTTCTCAGGGAAGCGACGTGCAATCTCGGTCGCAATCATGCTGCCTGCGGAGTTCGCCACCAGCACCCACTCTTGCTCTTCAAGCGTTGCAAGGTATTGCAATGTAAACTCAACATGATCAACATAAGATGGCGCTTCATTGGCACTTTGGCTCAAACCAAAACCCGCTAAATCAAGCGCTACAGCATTGTGACGACCTTGTACTGATCGCAACGTGGAAGACCAAGATGTTGAAGGGTTGCCAAGTGCAGGGAGTAAAATCCATAAAGGACCATCGCCTTTAACTCGCAATACATGCTGCTTAAAGCCTTCACCTGCATCCACCAGCTCACTCTGAATGCCATAGCTTTCCTGTAACTTGACCAGTCGCTCTAGCTCAGATACCGATTGCTCAGCCTGCATTTCATCTTTTGCGCTTAAGGTGTTAATAAGCGCTGCAAGTGTTTCTATATTCTCAAAATGCACAGGGGTAATATCGTGCTCAGGGATCTTCGCACCGTAACGCTGATCTACATGCGCAAGTAATCTCACCATCGATAGTGAGTTTAAAATACCTAGCTCTAAAAGCGGTGTGTGCTGATCTAAATCAGGCGCCGCACCTTCAAGTAATTCGTTATTTATAAAGTCGATTAGTTCTTCAATCATGCTAGTTTCCTGTCTAGTCTTTGCAAATCCTTCAGCCACGACTTATTTGCTTTGAATAATAAGCGATGCCGCGAATGTTCGGGTTCAGTTTGAATCTATTAAAAACCTTACAGGGAATGTTGTTATAGCCATATAGCCCCTGTGGACTATGGCCTTGATCCGTTGGGACTATAGGAATGTTCTACGCTTAGCTATACCTTGATGGCTCGCTATCACAGTTAGGAAGACTGCAATGCAGCAAACTAAAAACCACTTAGTCAGCCCGGTTAGTCGCGCTGATATTCCTGAGTTAGAGCCCATTTTGCAGGGTATTGAGAACAATCTAGGGTTTATACCAAATGGTATTTTGACCATGGCTAAAAACCCAATGCTAGCTAAAGCATTTGGGCAGTTGTTTGGATGCTTAAGCCAATTTGAGCACATAAGCACAGAACTAAAATGGGCAATTGCCACCATCAGCTCCAATGCTGCGGGGTGCCAATATTGTCAAGGGCACTTCTCGCATATCGCCAGTCGCGTGAATGTGAATCGTGCCAAAGTCTTGGCCGCATTTGAATTTGAAACCAGCATTTTATATGACGATGCTGAACGCGCAGCACTTCGCTTTGCATTTGCAGCAAGCACCTCGCCTGCTCATCTAGAAAAACACCATTATGACAACTTAGGTAAGCACTTTAGTGAAGCGGCAGTCATTGAGATTTCTGCTGTCATCGCCATTTGTGGCTTTTTAAATCGCTGGAATACCACCATGGACAGTCAACTAGAGGCCGATCCGGCGGCTATCTTGGCTGAAATTAATCAACTTAGTCGTTTTTCTGTGTAGGAGTTGTTATGCCTGAAATTACTTTTATTGATTTTAGCGGCAATGAAACCACCATAGATGTGCCGACAGGCACATCTTTAATGCAAGCCGCGATGGAAAACATGATCGACGGTATTGAAGCTGAGTGTGGTGGTTCTGGCAGTTGCGCAACCTGTCATTGTTACTTAACAGACGACTGGCAAGGCAAAGTAAACGAACCAAATAGCAGTGAAGCAGATATGCTAGAAATGGTCTCAGAGCCGACTGAATTAAGTCGTCTAAGTTGCCAGGTATTAGTGTCTGATGAACACCATGGCTTACAAGTGAGATTACCTGAATCTCAATACTAGAGTCTGAGCAATCTGAATTTTTGTCACAAAATTAAGGGATAACATCATGGCAAGATGCATCATCATTGGCGGCGGACATGCTGGCGCGCAAGCTTGTATTAGCTTAAGGAAAGAAGGCTGGACTGACGAAATCGTTTTGATCAGTGATGAACACAGCTTGCCCTACCATCGCCCTCCGCTTTCTAAAAATTATTTACTGGGTCAGGTAGATGAAAAAGGCTTATTAATAAGACCTGAGCAAGCCTACCAAAAAGATAACATCACCCTAAAACTACGCACTCGAGTAGCAAGAATAGAGCCCGCTTTACAAAGTGTGGTACTGCAAAATGGTGAGCGTCTAAGCTATGAACACTTGCTACTCTGTACTGGCAGTCGAGCGCGTAGAATTACTTGTTCAGGCAATGAATTAAGCAATATTTTTTATATTAAAACCCTAAAAGACATTGAGCAGCTAGCCGCACGGCTAAGCACAAATAAACAACGTATTGTGATGGTTGGAGGGGGCTACATTGGTTTAGAAACTGCAGCTGTACTCAATAAAATGGGCCATCAAATCACTCTACTAGAGCAAGCGCCGAGATTGCTTGCTCGCGTTACCGCCCCCTTTATTTCTGAGTTTTATCAGCAGCTCCACCAACAACATGGCGTAGAAGTACATACCAACACACAAGTTTTAGCATTCACCGGTGAGCAAAACGTGACTGGAGTGCGCTGTAAAGCATTAACCCAATCAGACACAGCTGAGCAGTATTTTAATGCCGATTTAGTCATTGTTGGTATCGGCGCCGAAATTAACACTGAACTTGCTGAACAAGCAGGATTACTCGTGGAACAAAATGGCATTGTAGTCAACGAACTATGCCAAACCACAGATAAAAATATTTATGCTGCGGGCGATTGCACCATAGGTATAGAACATCACAGTGGCATTGCAACACGTATTGAATCTGTGCCAAATGCGTTAGCACAAGCAAAAACAGCTGCCGCGACTATTTGTGGTAAACACCAAGCGGTGACGTCAGTACCTTGGTTTTGGTCTGATCAATACGACTGTAAAATTCAGATCGCGGGCTTAAATCATGGCTATGACAACACCGTATTACGTCAACATTCATCAAGCAGTTTTTCACTGTGGTATTTAAAACAAGGTCGCATCATCGCAGCTGACTGTATTAACACGGCAAAAGATTTTATGGCTGCAAAAAAGATCATAGATAAAAAAATCTCTCTGCCTATCGACGTGATAGGCAATACCGATATTGATTTGATAAAGCAGCTTTCAGGTCGCTCCCAAGCTATTTAATCTAAGTTCTGGTTATTTAATTTAATAAAGCAACTTTAAATCACTTTTTAACCAACCTAATACCAATACTCTAAATTAAGCGATCTATTTTGAGGTAAGGAAAACGTGTCGATAATGAAGCGGAAATTTTGCGATTTAGTTGTCCTAAATAAGAAATTTTCAATGAAGTTAGCGTCAGTTTTAGTCCATCGAAATGATTGAATATTTTTGAGGGTTGGTATAACTAAGCCTAGTGTTTGAGCCCGTTAGGGCTCTTTTTTTAATCTAAAAAAGTCTAGAAACAAAAAGGCCACAGCAGTTTACCCCGCTGTGGCCTTTAAGCTTCTTCGTTCAGTGCAGACTAATTTTGCAAGTTCTTAATTAAGCCGAACTTTGGTTAAGCTTTTACATTCCCCTCTATCCCGTGCTCATTAACCACACTAACTGAATCAGTACCATGATGACTGTGATAAGGCTTTGCTACCCCAAAGTCTTCTAAAATGCTGTACAAGCAAGGTAACACAAGCAGTACCAAACAGGTTGAGGCCAAAATACCAAACACAATACTGGTCGCCAGTGGAATTAAGATCTGCGCCTGCAAACTAGTCTCGAACAATAATGGCGTCATACCTGCTATTGTGGTCACAGATGTTAACACCACTGCACGAAAACGGTCGTGACTTGCTTGCGCAGCTGCATCGTGTACTGACAAACCTTCTCTGACACGACGCTTCACAAATTGGACTAACAAAATAGAGTCATTAACAACGATGCCTGCCAATGAAATAAAGCCCATTAGCGAGGGCATCGAGAAGTTAATGCCCATAATAAAGTGACCCAAAATAACGCCTATCATGGCAAACGGAATAGACACCATGACGATTAAAGGCTCTACATAACTTTGGAATTGCAAAGCCAATAGCAAGAAAATACCTACCATGCCGAGTAACATAGCGCGGCGCATAGACGACTGGGTGATCCCCGCATTTTTGACTTCACCTTCGATACTGTAAGTCATATCGGGAAAACGAAGAGTGAGTTCAGACAACCAGCGCTTTTCAACATCTTTCACCACAGCAGAAGCGGTATTCAGCTCGCTATCGATATCAGCGAACACCGATACTGTCGGCATATTATTCACACGATTGATCACTGCGAGCCCTCGGGTTTGTTCGATATTAACAAGAGCAGCAAGGGGAATGGCAACTTGGCTTTTTGGATGAATAATAAGAAAGTTATCAAAGTCACTGTATTCGTCCATGCTTTGCTCTACCAGCTTAACCGTCACTTCGTAATTCTCGAGCCCGACATGAATGTCAGATAATTTACTGCCTTGAAATGCAGGCCTAAGTTGCTGTGCTATGTCCGCAGAGGTAATACCCGTAACTAATGCATCCGGTTTGAGCGTCAAGGTGAACTCAGGTTTGCCCGGTCTCAAATCGTCAGTAATGTTCTGCACTCCTGGGTAACCTTTTAACCAGTTTTTTAGTTCATAGGCTGCCTGACTCAGCTGTTCTATGTCGTCAGACTGTAGACGAATATCAACAGCCCTGCCCTGAGGACCCAATTTTGGCTCTTTGAACGATAAGCTCAGCGCCTCTGGCACATCACCTAGTTCTTTACGCCATAGATCCGAAAAAGCCTGCAAGTGGGTATTGCGCTGCTCAGCACTGAGTAAATCCACTGAAATATAGGCCAAGTTTGCACCTTGATCTTGGTAGTCCGGGTTTTCCCCATAGACTACCGTACTGGCAATCACCAATTCACCCTCTTCTTGCTCACTGAGTTTTGCATTGGTGCGCGCCAAAGCTTGCTCAATCTTTTGCATGGTTTGCTGGGTTTTAACCAACGGTGTGCCATTCGGCATTAACAAGCGCGCTTGCAATACATCACCATCAATATCAGGGAATGCAGTAAATTTCAGAACGCCAGAGACTAACATACTCAAAGACAATAAAAAGGTGGCAATCACTGTACCGAACACCAAGTATCGATAGCGGATCAACACATGGTTCAAATGCAATATCTGCTGATTCCAATGGGTAAACTTAGTTTCAAATCGAGCCCGAATGGACCCAACACGTTGCGCCCATTTTCCATCTTTGCTTTTACTTTGTAAGGCGTGGCTTAAGTGGTTCGGTAAAATAAAAAAGGCTTCTACCAAAGAAACGGTGATAACAGAAATAAGCACTATGGGGATCACTTTTAAGATCTGCCCTAAATTTCCCTCAATAAAGATCAAACCAACAAAAATACATAAAGTGGTGACAAATGAAGAACACACGCCAGGCAAAACGACTTTAGTGCCTTGAAGTACAGCTTCTTGCACCTTTAAGCCTTTTTCAATATGTGAACCAATAGATTCCGCAATCACAATAGCATCGTCCATTAAAATCCCAAGCGCCAATAACAGCGCCACCATAGAGAGCATATTGATTGAGATCCCTAAGTGCATCATTAGAAAAAAACTCGCTAAAAATGACACAGGTAAACCCATCACTACCCAAAACGCATATTTGAAAGAGAAAAACAGCCACATCACAAAAAACACCAACAGCAAACCTTGCCATGCGTTAGTGATCAACAGGTTGATCCTGTCTTTTACTAAGCTTGTATTGTCGTTGGTCAAGGTTAAATGCACACCACTTGGCAAACTTGTTTGTAACTTTGCCAGCACCGCTTCGGTGGCATGTAACACCCGTAGGCTATCTTCGTTGGTGTTCTTTTTAATAGTGATAATGGCTGCAGGCGCACCGTTAAAAAAGATCTGCTTTTCATCGCGTTCAAACGTATCGCTAACTTGCCCTAAATCTGCGATGCGTACATGATTACCCTGTGTACCTGAACTCACCACTACATCTGCCAACTGCTCCGCAGAACGTCGTTCATCTTTAATACGAATTTGTGTGTCGGCTTCTGAGGTTTCGAGCACACCGAGTGGTAACTCGACATTCTGCGCAGTTAAACGCTGACTCAAGGTTTGCAAACTCATGCCGTATTGTTGCAGCGCATCTTGTGATGCTGTCACGCGCAGTTGATGTTTAGAAAAGTCATTGAGTTCAACAATCGGAATATCTGGATGGCGCAATAAAGTGACTTTAACTTGCTCAGCTAATGCTTTTAACTCAACGCGCGATAAACCGTTGTTCACTCCATTTTGTGCCTCATGAGTGGTTACTGCAACACTCACCACATCTTGTGTACGTCCTCGCTCATTTATGGTCCATTGCTCTACCTGAACTGGAAAATCATCTATGGTGTCGATGGCGTTTCTTACGTCAGTGCTGAACTGCTCAAAATCGCCTTGTTCAAACATTTTGACAGTCATCTGGCCAACATTTTGCCGTGCTACACAATGTTTTTCTTCCAAAAAACTGATCCCATCTAACGCACTTTCTAAGCTTAAACAGATCTTTTGTTCGACATTTTCTGCACTGGCACCTGGGTAAGGCACCACGATATCGAGCTGGTACTGGTTGATTTTAGGTAAAGTTTCACGGTGAATTTGCGGTAGACTGACTAAACCAATCACGATAAACAGCAACATCAAGATATTGGCTGCTGTGGGGTGTGCAGCAAAGAAGCGGATCATTATTGCGGCTCCTTCACTGATGTCACCGCCAATGCGGTATTTTCTGGCACTAACTGTAATTTACTGCCTGCGATAACAGGAAACAGATCAGTGGTGATCAGTTTCGCACCGACTAAATTCTCATCTTGAAATAAGAAATAATTTTGCTGCTTCAGCGCACTTCGCGTATCAAGCTTTTGTAATGTATTTTGTGCATCTGCTAGAAGCGCATAGCGACCTTTTACTACCGCCCTCGGCACCGCAATGAAGTTTTGCTCTGCGGCTAATAATGTAACTTTTGCGCGCATACCAGCCAATAGAGGCGGCTTATTTGCCAGAGTGATATTTTTATAACTATCATCAATAGTGACGACTACCCCAACGGTTTGGCTTTGTGGGTCTATTTCATCACTCATGCGAGCAATTTTAGCCTGCCAGCGCATACCCTCATGACCCAATAACTCTACCTGAGCTTGCAAACCTTGTTCGGCAAAATAGGCGGCCATACCATGTGCTGATACCGCATTGATATTAGGCGGACGTTGAAAGAACCCCGTAAATTGATGAAAACCGTCAAAGGTGAATTGGGCATTTATTTGTACTTGCGCCACATCGCTGGCACTGAATAACGGCATACCCATAGTAACCCATTGCGATTGCTCAATATTCACTTTATGAATACGGCCTGTGAATGGCAATCGAACTTGTGTGCGTCCTATCGCGAGCTCTGCCTGTTTCACGTCGGCTAGGGCTTTATTAACTCCCGCCTGTAGAGCTTTGATCTCTAACGGCAACAAACTTTTGGTATTTTCGTTACGTTGTAAATCTTGCTGTTGCAATAGAACTTGTTGTTGAGCTCTGTCTAGCTCATTTTGAGAAATACTTTTTTGCTGTAATAAACTTGCTAAACGCTCATATTCACTTTGCGCTATTTTGAGTTTATTGCGGCTAAGTTTAATGTCGAGCGCATTATTTAACTGTGCGGTTTTTTTCGCTGCAAGTTCGACCTCTGCAGCCGCTAAGTTAGCGTTAGCTTTAGCTAATTGGAGTTGGTAATCACTATCGTCTATCGATATTAATAATGAGCCCTTTTCAAATAACTCTCCTTTTTTTAGTGCTGGATGTACATAGGTGACCTTACCCGATACTTCGGCAATGCTATTAAATTGAATATTAGGCTCTATGCGTCCAAAGCCCACTATTTCTGGCTTTATTGCTCGCTGGTGAAGCAACTGATAATGTGCCACTTGACCGTCATCAGTCGCTGGCTGATGCTGCATTGACGCATTTAATTTAACAATGATAACAACTAATAGAACGCCAATCGCAACTGCGATAGGCAAGTTCCTTCTTGCACTAAAATTCCACCTCATGAGTTTGTTGCTCCTTTAAGCCAAAAATAAACTGTAGATATAATTCCTTTACACGCTGTTCGCTTTGAATGTCAGCATCTTCGATTTGCCAAGCTTGCTGACGAAGTGTTTTAAAGATGTAAGGCGACACCAGTTGTGTCATTAGTGAAAAAGCCGCTAACTTGGCTTTTTTATTATCATCAATGCCAACTTCTTGTTTGATTAACTCAGGTAAAAATTGCGACACTCGCTCTGGAAACGCACTCATAAATGCCTGTGCTAATGGTGTGGTTTTATTTAGAATTTCTTCCGCTAATAAATGCACAAATCCGGGGTTGGTTTGCAAGATTTGATTAAACTGACGCATAAAGTGATAAACAGGGCGAGCTTGTGTATACAAATCATCAAAGTGGGAAAATTGCTCGTCAGCTAAGGCTTGGATCAGTTCTACGAACAACCCCTCCTTACTCTCAAAGTAATATTTGATCATCGCAGAGTTTACTTTTGCCTCGGCAGCTATTTCTCGAATGGTGATCTGGCTATACGACTTCACATTGAGTAAATGTTGTGCAGCGATAATCAGCTTTGCTTTTTGCTCCGCTTTTTTAGTTTCGCAAACAGGCCTTCCTCGAGTAACTTTTGTTGTCATTTTATTCTCTTTATATTTAATTAATCAACCGGTTAATTAAATATAAAGTTCATTATTTAGTCAACTAAAGATTATTTTTTTATTTATAGAATAGATACTTATGCTAACTCTCTTGATTGCGAGTGCCAGTGAAGATTGCTTTTACTGCTGCCATAGTTCATAGCCTGTAAAGAATACTTCTAGGCTGATTAACAACAGTAAAAAACTCACTAATTGGCCAACTTTCACTTTTGAACAAACATAAGCTCCGAGCGGTGCGCCAACAACAACAATAGGAATTGCGGCCAATAGATATTGTTCAATTTCAGGCGTAATCGCATTGAGATGCCAAGCATTAATGGCGCTGCCCACCAATGAAGTAAATGCCATCACCACCACTGAAGTTGCAGTGGCTTTTTTAATGTCGGCTTGGTAGGCAATGATAAGCAAAGCAAATAATGCGATATCCGAACCAGACCCGACCAAACCACTGGCAATACCGCCAACAAACCCAACTAATAAAAAACGCCCTAAGCTTGGCTTTATATGCTCAGCACTCGGTTGATGATGTGCTTTTCGCCACCAGCGCAGCACCATGGTAATAGCAAAACATAAGAGTAGAAAACTGAATATCGATTTAACCAATAATCTCGGCGCGAAAGGAGCCACATACAACAAACTGATTGCCACGCCTAAAGCCGACATTGGCAATGCCATCAAAACGATGTTGGTATAAATAGGGATACGCCGGCAAAAAATGGTGATTGCTGCCGCAGTCATACCAAAACTCTGTATGGCCAAAGAAAAGACTTTAGCAGTAGCAGGCTCTATACCTAAAACTTTAGTCATCACTGGAAATGCGACGGCGCCTCCACCTAAAGCTGTTCCACCGGCCACAAAAGAGCCCAATGCCATCGTTAATGCGATCTCAAATTCATGAATTATTTGCAACAATGAGTTGGAAAGGCCTTGTAGCCAAATCAACGCAGCATAAATCAACACAGTAAAATAAAATGGCCATGACGATGGTCGCCGTAATCTTTCAATCATATTACACCTTGATCCCTTTCAATCGCCCATTAATTCTAGCAACGTGCGTCTTTACTTCGTATAGTCTGATAGGACCATCTATGGCTTAGAATTCTCATTAAGGTGGAAAGAACACACTACTTATTCAATTTAAATCCCCTTCTTTGAGCAAGTAGCAATTTATGTTCGATTCTTCTTCATGTCCCTATTTTGCTCGTTTCCTATCCATTTTTATGACAATTTCTAAAGATCAGCGGTTTATTTTATTTCATTCACAATTTCTTCACTTTTAATTGCTATCAATTCCGCATCCATGCTTTAATTAATCAAGCGATTAATTAATTATGAATTTAATAACTACGCCGTCTATAAGATTAATGTTAATAAATTCATTACCTTGACATCGTATTTTAAGGAGAATGCACATGTTTTTGGGTTGTACTGAAGAGCTATCGAGTATTTTAAAGGCCATAGAGCTGTTAAAAACATCTATAAAGGACCGTTCTTTTGATCTCACTATTTTTGAAGAGGTTATGTTTTTTGCTGAAAAAGAAGCGCTATACATTGCACTAATTGATAAATCTAACTTGTCTGTAAAAGCTGATTATGCCGTCGCATTCTCACCAGATCTGCAACAACAACTTCTTAAAAGCATAAATTGCAATAAACTAAATAATATTAACTTGCTAAAAAGCTATACCAAAGCTAGAAACCCGCTATCTGATATAGCGACATATGATATGGATAACCAAGATTCTCGGTTCGCTACTATGGTGGCATTTAATAACAAGCGCTCAAACACATCAGCCCCAGCCTCTTATTTAATTGAACTTATTTTACCTTATCTACATAAAGCACAGCTCTTTAGGTATGAATCAATGCGGGCATTTAATTCACCCATTCATTTACTTACAGGGCGTGAGAAAGAAGTGTTAGATTGGATTTCATCAGGTAAAACCAATGGAGAAATTGGTATGATCCTAGGGATCAGTCAATATACAGTGAAGAATCATGTCGCGAAGATTTTAGAAAAATTGAACGCGCCTAATCGTTCGGCAGCAATGGCATTAAATAATGAGTTAAATATATTAGTTTAATAACAGTTTCTTCGATACATGTATTTAGGTCAGGGAAAATACCTGACCTAAAATCAATATTTATCAGCTAAAGCATAAAATATCAATTTTTAGAATGAAACCCTACTCACTCGAAAGCTTTACATGAAGTTTTTCTTTAGACCCCTCCCCCACTTATCTTGACTATGTTATGTCAATTAGCCGCCCCCACCTTGTTATTACAAGCTGTAAGCAGCTAACAATATTAATCAAACCTTTTCATTAACAATTAACAGCAAAAAAGAACCAAACCAAAACCTTTTTATGAAATAAAAATTAATAATGGAAATTATTTATTCCTATTGCTAAAAATATAAAATCAAAATTAATACTTTCAGACTATTTAATGTAAACAAAAACCTACCAGATTTTAACTAAACAAGGAAAATGGTAATGAAAAAAGTAATCCTATCTATACTTGCTCTCACTCTTTTAAGCGGCTGCAGCGTGTTTCAAGGGTGGTATGGTGAAACTAAACCAATGATGACCTACGCAGAACTTCCTAGTGAATCAAAATTATTTGTGTGGAGTCCCAAGAATAATGCCGCCTTTGTCAACTCTCAAGGGCAGGGTTGTGTTCAAGGCGCGGAAGTATTCCATGAGAAAAGTGGCAGTGTTGATGTCAGCAACGAACTACTTGGCTTAATAAAGGGAATTGAACTATCTCCTGATAGCTCGAGTGAGGAAAAGGCCTTAGCTGTCAATATTGCAAATGAGATTGTCAATTTAAGAACGAATACTGAAAGAAATACATATCTTAGTATAGGAATGTTTGGACTGTGCCAGCTTCAAGCAAATGGCGGCGTTACTAATGAAGACCTTCTTCAACTAGTATCAGAACTCATCAAAAGTTCATTAGAAGTTGGTTTAAAAGCACATTTGAGTTCGGTTTCGACTAACGAACATAATGCCTCTCAAAACCAGAATTTGTCAGATGTGCCAATAATTCAAGACTTTGAAAATTAATGGCATGGGATTTACATCAAGTCTAAATTCGCAATCTTAGCTATATTATCGTCAAACAACTAGAAAAGTTGCAGTATGTTTGTAACTAAAACGCACATACTTATACACATACCATGAGAGCTGTTATTGCTCATGGTATATGTATCTTTAATGATTCATGCGAACACATATAAATAGAGAATATCCTTACAAGCCTAGTTATAAGGACACCTTTTATGTATTCTGCTATTAAAAAATGATACAAAGCTGCTCTCCTGCCCTTAAAAAGATCTCTAAAGAGAAGCAAAATCTGACATTAAAAAATGAGACAACAAATATAGAATTTTTTAGTGCGATATCTTTTAATCACAGCTTCTCCAAAAATCCTTATTAGTTCCATGATTTTAGTATAGTTTTAACCAACATTTTTTTATCATAAGCAAATGCTTTTTAACGCTGGTAATGCTTATGAAAACAATAGTTACTAATTGGTTTATTGTTTCTGTAATGTCAGAAAACGAACATGTTGGTGATGTAATTTGGGCTATTATCGATGAGGATTTCTCATGCAGATTTTTGAAAGGTGATTATGTTTGCTCTAGTAAGATAGTCGAAATCAATAACCAAGCTAAATCAGCTAAAACTAACTCTGGTAGTGTGTACATTCTTAAAGGAAAGGGAACAAAAGCTATCGTTGATTTTAATGATTTTGAATTGCTACGTGCAGGCTTTAGCCCTCCACAAATCAAAGCGTTAAATAGTGTTAAGACAGCACTACCTCACTAATTATTTAAGGCCGTTTTCGTTTCAATTTGGGTGGGACAGGACTAGTTCTAGGGGGCAAAATATCTTCTAACATTTGCTTATTGTGATAATAAACAAGAAAAAACTCTGCATTATGGTGTTCTTTGATGTCTTTTCTTAGCCAATTGGGATTTTTTCTTACAGCCGATTTTATAACTGCTAATGCATTTGCAAGCTTCTTCTGGTGACGCAAGTTTTTCCGCCACAAGCTCAATCCTTTTGTACGGCAAAAGATATGCTCAATTGTTGATGTTTTAAGTGCCAGTTGTTGTGATATATCTTCAATGGTATATCCATAAAGCCCTTTAATAACCACTTTTCGAATAACCTTTTCGGATAGATGCATTGAATTTGATTTGTGATAAATTCCATTTATTTCTAGTAACTTCCTAATATAGCAGCGACTTACTCCAAGCTCCTTCTCAATTAGGTTCATGCTTTTTCCTGCTTTAGCTAGCTTTAAGATCTCAATGTCACAATTATGCTTAACATTTTTACTCTTAGTCGGGTACTCGCATGGTGCTTTTTTCAGATTATCCAACCAACACAAGATCAGGTGGTATTTCATAGGGTGAGCGGGAGTTCTCGTTTTTACCCTAAGCATAGGTCCAATAAAATCAAACGATTGAATTGGTTCTGGTATACCTAATGGATGATTACTGTTTAGTCCATTCCAGAAAAACTTCAGCTCATTGACTATTTGGCTGTATTTCAACAGACCATTTGGGGTTGCAAACCCTAGAGCTTTCAAATTATTAATAATTTCTTCTACAGATTCGTGTTCGCACTTTGAACTCTTATATTGACTTAACTTCTTCTTTGAATATCTAGAAAAAATGACATCAGTAAAATTTGCCTTATTGCTTTGGTTGTTTAAAGTGGGAAGTGAGAGTCTCCTATCCAAACATAGGTCATTGTTCTTAACGCCCAAGAGATTACAATGATGAATAGCACATGCTGACACTCCCGGAATTTGATGCTCTATACGCCAAATAGTTGTGCCATAGTTATCCATGTCCCTTCGAGCACACTCTGGGCAATATTTGTGGCCTGCAAAAAGTTTTAGCCCATATTGTGGTGTTAACGATAAATGAAATGGAGAGCCATTTATTCCAAGCATTGCAGCTTTTAGCTTACTTGCTTGAATAGCACTTAATGTTGATTCAAAAAAAGGGAAAAGAGTCCTATTTTTAATTGTTTCTTGGATTGGTTCTCCAAAATAATTAGCAAACTTTTTTAAAGAGTTTGGTAGATATGGATGAATTCGCTTCCTCTCCATAGAAAACACTTGTAACGCTAGCGTATTCGAATTGAAGTAACCCATTACAGCGAAATATCTAGATATCACGCTATAAACAGTCTCGCCTTCATATACTGGAAATATAGGAAGCACACGCATTCGAAATCTTCTGACTTAGCCCTAGTTGCTCCCTTTTCCAAAAAAGAACAACAGCCCAAAATGTAGGGTCAAGATAACGGTACTGAGTATCTGACGCGATAATTGTATTAATTACTTTTCTTCGATTTGTTTTATTGCTGTCTAAGTAATAGCTAAAAATAGAAGAAAGAAATGTTATCCCTAAATCAGACACGAATTCGCTTTCAATTGACTCTGCCATAGCGACTTTTTGGCTGAGGTTGCTACCGTTTATGTTGAAGAGTTGCCAGAACTTATCCTTGTGTTGTGTTAACTCATTCGCATCTTTAAGAGCGAAGTTATACATGAGATGTAAAAACTCACTGAATTCAATTTGGATCTCAGATAGCTCAAAGGCAACATCGCTCCAAAACTCAATTTGATGTGGTAATAATAGGCATGAGAGATTGGTAAGCCTTTCCTTTGGTGTTTGCAGAGTGCAACCATGCTTGTAACAACTGAAGATCCCACTTAGCTGATGTTGCACATGCCAATAGGAAGACCCGAACTTGTCTAGATCCTCCTGAGTACAATTAGGGCATGCCTTCCAAGTCGAGGACATATGGCTTATTCCAGATTGGCGGGCAACATGCAAATCCGTTTTTAACGTGCACCGATTCAACCCAGCTAGTGTATTGTTATACTTCTCGCTGTTGACTGATAAAACCCAAAGCGGGTAAGTCGTAGCTATACTACCCAAACAACTTGATTCGTTATATTGCTTAGCAAAGAAACAGGTTTTTTGTGAGGATTTCGTCATTGGTAAATTAGGAAGCATCTCTATTGATTTAATGCCTATTTTTTTCAAGTAATCATTTTTACTATATATGCCTGATAACCAAAAAGAGCGGGCACACCAGCTATATATATGCTCGCCCGGAAGTAAAGATAGGTAAAAAGGGATCATAGCGGTACACTCACTCCATCTTCATTGTATTCAATGTCGCTAACTTCAATTGACATGTCTTTCTGTAAACGTTTTAGAGTTCTAGCTTCTGTTTGTGTTGGCGTATATTCTGGTAGATATCGCTTAATTTCATCAAATAACTGCTTTGCTAATGCACCTTTTGGCTTTTGGCTCTCTGCTACTTTGAATAATTTTTTTAGTGCAGGTTTTACGGCATCTTCGAGCTGACCTTGAAGGTTATAAATGTCGTCAAATACATCATTCATTCCCAATTTAAGTGCGAGTAAAGCTGGCTTCAATAATTTAAACTTTGTGTTGTAAACATGTTGAAAATCTCCAACCGTTATTGATTTTTTTTCGTTTCTAATGGCTGATATGTTTGCTTGTGAGATCAAATAAAATAGACAGTAAGGAACCCCTTGCGTAAAGTCATAGATGACTTTTCTTATTTCATTGGTTAACTCTAAAGGAGCAGATACCAATTGATATGACCAAGCATATTCAACTAACAACTGCCAGTCTTCCTCATCCGCTTTAAAGTTAACGAGATCAACTGGAAGACCTAATCTACGAATATTGCTAAATTCAGTTTCAAAGGTTTTTATTGCCTTGGTTGTACCAATATTAATCACGGGAATCTTTGCGATATTGGTCATGTCATTCATGAGGCGAAAAATTTTTGTTTTGTCGCCCGCTGATGCGAAAGCAATATTTTGCACTTCATCAAATATCAACATGCCCAATCCCAGAGTTGAGCAGGCTGCAACGATATTATCTATCGTGTCTTCAATCTTTTTTCCTTTGGTGAGCTTAAAATCTTTGCTTCTTCCATCGTTAGTTAATTTATCTATTTCACGAATAATTCTACTACAGACACCATCTGCACTGGCGTTGGCAGGAATATCACATTTGATATACACAATTTGCTGGAAACTTACCCCATATTTTCCATCTTTTGTGTGTGAGTGAGTTTGTTCAAAAATGTCCAGCACCGTGTTCATTAAAGTTGACTTTCCTGTGCCAGATAATCCCGTAACAATCATGCACTCAGAGGAAGTTTTTTCACTTTCTATTTGTCTTGTTGATATTAGGTTGTTGTATCTCTTTTGTTCGTCAGATAAAGGGTTACGAGACATGAAACCTGCCATTAAAACATTGTATAGATCACAATATGTTTCGTAGTACATTGATGTTGGAGAAACAGTTTTCATCAAAGATAATGCTTCAAGCTCTTTTTCATAGTTGCTGTATTCTTCGATGTCATCTGGCACTGTAATTTCATCCGTTACCATATCTTCAAATTCAGATTCATTGAGTCTAGGGTGTATTGCCTCTGCAAGTGGATTCCCTTTTAAACTTCTTGTCTTTAAGTTTTGATATTTAACTGTCATTATCTTTACCTCTATTTTTTTCTCTTTTCTCCCTAATTCTCTTAGCTCGTGGACTTTCATTTGCTTCACAAGCTTTATTATCTAATTGTGGTTGTTGGGAACTTTCATTTAGCACTTTGACTAAACCGTGCTTAGTCGCTAAATACTTCGCATGAACAGCTCCATCATGCTTCTTCTCTTGCTCTTTGTGAAATTCACGGTTAGTTTTTATTGATTGTGTATTAGCTGCATGAACAGAGATTTTTTCCTGTTCTTGTCTAGCGTTATCCTGAAGATCTTCGATTAATGCTCTAGTTTCACCTTGCTTCGCTTTATGAATTGCTCTCAATCGGTTATTTTCTTTTCGTATCACTTCTTGCTCTGCTTCAACCTCTTCAATTGAGACATGCTTGAATAGCGGGGTTATTAAGGTTGCAGGCATAAATCCCGCTGGTGTTTCAATCAGAATAAAGTCCATAGAGTGACGCATATACCTACAAGGCAACACTGGTGATTTACCACCTTTGGCTTGATAGCCATTATTTTTGGTCCAATCACATCTATACTGGTGTTTGAAGCCATGTAATTTTATATGGGTAGATAAACAGGTCACACTCCCGACTTCGAGCAAGCTTTCGTAAAGTTCAAAATCTTCAACGTGCTTTAAATATCCAGCTCTATTACGCCTATCCCATTCCCACACTTGATTTGGGATCTGTCTAACACCATCCATATACATCTCTTTAGAGAGTGATATGCCTTCATTAATGGAATAGTTGTTATAGATTATGATGTAAGTGATCAATATTTGATAAAGCTCATTAACGTTTAGCAAAGCTTTGCTTCGAAGTAGCCTTTTGATATGTGGCGGTATGTTATTAGGACTGTAACCATCAAGTTGTCCTTTCACTGCGTCATGTAATAATCGAAAGGCTCTCTCTACTAAACCTTTATCTTGTGAATGGCCTGCTTGGTTAAATTGAACAGAAATATGGGCATCTCTGGAGTAACACCTAGATAGTTCTGCTGCCATCTCAGCATTGTCGCAGCCAATATTTCGACACTTTCCTTCTTGCATCCAATCATCGGGACCAATTTCAATACCCAATTCTTTACAAAATTGCTGTTTATTTCTAAATGCGTTGAAAATAACCGCTCGTGCTGTATCAGCAGAAGGGGTCTTTAAGGTTATATATAAACCCACGAAAGCACGAGAACTCATGTCCCGCACTACATATACTGTTGGCTTACCGATACGCTTTTTACGAGTAGGGTCATACTGACAAACTAACTCGACATCATACGGGGTTTCATCAATTTGATAATAATACCCAGCTCCTTTGTCATAGTAATCATGTAGTGTCCCTTCAAGTGGGGCTTCATTTTTCGCTACTTCAGAAGATAAGCCCTTGGCTTTATTTATCTTCTTCTTGTTTCTATTTCTATATTCCCGCGCTATTTTCATAAACTGCCATTCAGTTATGAGCCTATCGTCATCCCATCTAGCATATGAACGCCTTTTAGTTTCAGGGTTATAGAAAACATCACTATACGACTCGTCCAGACACTTTTGAAAAACAGTGTCTAGGTACATAGAAGGGCCGCCTTTTTTGTAATGCTTATTCAGTGCAGCGATTACATTAGCTTTGTCTTTTGGTGTTATGACATGACCTGAACCCGAATTTGGGCCCGGTTTAGATGAATAATTTCTATCAGTAGTTTTGCCTGTTCCGGGTTTACGCAGAAAAACATTTTTATTGCACCCTGTTCTAAAATAGTCCCACAGCTCCCTATAAACGTGTGCTCTTGAAAAAGTTATACCATTAGCTTTCATTGCCTCTCGTATAAAGCCTTTGCCATAAGGAGAGACAATGAATTCTTCTAAATTTTTTAAAATGGGCTGTAATCGCTTAACTTTCTCATCCCTTTTTCGCTTTTGATCTTCTGGTATAAATGAATCAGGGACCTTCATATACTGCGGCAGTTCAAGCTTTCCTAGTACGATGGTGCCACTGTTAATATTTTCCCTTACTTCTGCATAGCTCAAGTTTAAAGGCTTAACGTTTTTTTCGAGATTCATTGCAAAGAGGCGATCTGTGAGGTGATCTGCAAAAATTACTGTATGAGGTTCTTGAATGCAGCATTCTCCAACTTCTAAATCAGGAAATAACACTGCCCCAATAACTAGACCATTAATTTCAGTATCTGTGCAAACAGCTAATTGCGTGCTAGACATTTAAACTAGCTCCTAGTTCGCATAGAGAATGTCTATAATTAAGCTGTTTGCGCAAATCTAGCTTTAAGTAACGATGCCAAATAGCATGTTGAAAAAGAGATGTGGCTTGTTCAAAGCTAACACCGAATAGAGAAACTGTTTTATCAAAAATATGAATAACAGGCTCTCTGTAAAACTTAAGCCAGTTATTAACGACAAACATCAACCACTGGCTAAACAAAAAAGCTAATTCATTGTCTAACCGCAGGTCGGCAACAATTTTTTCAAGGTTTTCGGTAAACGTGTTTTTTATTTGTGCGCTGCGGACTAGGTGCCACTTTGTGTTTTCTGTCGCCCAAAATGCCTGTTCGATCTTCTGGTTATTTTGATATTCCTCTTTCAGCTCATTGTCATCAAATGCTCTTTCATCTTTTACTGAGTATGCAATTTTTTTTCGATAGATGGTGTCGCAAACGAAATCACTCGTTATTACAGTAGGTACACCGCGACTATAAGGGTAAGTTGGGTGTTTTAACCCTAACTCTTTTGCAATGAATTGAGTCTTTTCCACTTCAAGTAAAGGGTACTGTTCCTTAATTGTTGTTATTCGCGGGTCAAACAACAATATCAAGTAATAGAAGCTTTCATTTAGTGATAGAAAGTTTCTATCACGATGAGGTTGCTCAAAATCGGGAGATCTGTTTTTTGAACCTTCCGACTTAACATCTTGTGTTGTCAAAAATGAGTAATAGCCATTGCCTTGTGCATTTTTCTTCTTCCATTTATTAACCCATCCATCTCTAATTTGCTCGGTAACATCAACTCTTTTCTTCATAATTTAACCATCTCTAAAATTCGTATATTTTTTAGGAATAGCACTTCTCGTTTGTAAATTCCAGATTGCAAATATGTACAAAAGTCAATGATTTTATTAGATATTTTATATAATATTAATTAAGCAATATGATGAGTTAAGTCGATGGTAATTTGATAGTTTTAAATTTATCAACAAGATAAAAGCCGTAATTAATATAACTAAAAATAATTATAAGGTTCCTAATATATAACAACTGGGTCTATAGGGTGTTAGCTCCATAATAACTTGGTCTAAAAAGTTACAAAATTTTTAAGCATTGGGATAAGTCATACGCGGTGCTCTGACTCAATGGATTTCTTGTTATTTCCGCAATTTTCTCATATTGTAACTAAGTTCATTTTTGAGATAGTCCAATGACAGACGAAATACTTACTATTCAAGAGATAGCTACATATCTCAAGTTGAATGAAAAAACAGCTTATCGGCTTGCAAGTGAAGGAAAGCTTCCCGGTTTTAAAGTGGGTGGATCATGGCGCTTCAAGCGGGTTGATTTAGAAAAGTGGATTGAAGAACAAAAAAATAACAAGGATTAGTATGCAACCACATAACGAAGATACACGAGTAAAAATTCCAGCCATTCTTCATTTAATGAGGTTAGGTTATAAATACCTTTCACTCAAAGACCATACATGGGATCTAGATACAAATATTTTCCCATCACTTTTTAGTTCCGCTATTACAAAAATCAACCCCGGCATTGAAGAGGCTGATGTTGCTAGGCTTTTCGAAGAAATCAAACTAACACTTGATAATGAAGATCTAGGAAGAGCGTTCTTTAATCGCCTTACTGATAGATCAAATATCAAACTAATCGACTTTGAGAATTTTAATAACAATAGCTTTCATGTCGTTACAGAGCTTACATGTCAAAATGGTGATGAAGAATTCAGGCCAGACATAACACTGCTAATAAATGGATTGCCGTTAGTATTTATTGAAGTGAAAAAGCCAAACAACCGAGAAGGTATTCTTGCTGAGCGTGATCGCATGAATAAGCGCTTTCAGAACCCCAAATTCAGGCGATTCGCTAATATAACGCAGTTCATGTTGTTTTCTAATAACATGGAATATGACGAGAATGATCCAGAGCCAGTTCAGGGTGCATTCTATGCTAGTAGCTCTTACCATAAACCAGTTTTTAACTATTTCCGTGAAGAAGAAGAATTAGATCTTACAAGGTTGTTAAAGCAAGTTAGCGACTCTGAAGAATTGTTTGTCCTAAAAGACAATAATAAAGAGGTTATTCGCAGTAACCCTGAATTCCAAACCAATAAAGAACCTAGCAGACCTACTAATAGAATATGTACCTCTCTTCTTAGTAGAGAAAGGCTAGCGTTTATATTGCGTTATGCGCTTGCATACGTTGCAGAGGAAGATGGCTTACAGAAGCATATAATGCGCTACCCACAAATGTTTGCCACAAAAGCCATTGAGCGCAAATTAGATGATGGGATCAAGAAAGGTATCATTTGGCACACGCAAGGCAGCGGTAAAACTGCTCTAACATTTTATAATGTCAGATTCTTAACAGATTACTTCCAACAACAGCAAGTCATTCCTAAGTTTTACTTTATTGTTGATAGGCTCGATTTACTTCAGCAGGCGCAGAGAGAGTTTACTGCTCGTGGCTTAGTTGTACATACGATAAATTCACGTGATGCATTCGCACGTGATATCAAAGCCACCAAAGTCATACATAACAATTCTGGTAAGCCAGAAATAACTGTAGTTAACATTCAAAAATTCCAAGATGACCCTGATGTTGTTTCAACAAAAGATTACAACGTAGCCATTCAACGCGTTTATTTCTTAGATGAAGTACATAGGAGTTACAACCCAAAAGGTAGCTTTTTAGCAAACCTTAGTCAGTCAGATAAAAACTCAATAAAAATTGGTTTAACAGGCACTCCATTACTTGGTGATGACTACAATTCGCGAGCTTTATTTGGTGATTACATACATAAGTATTATTACAACGCCTCTATTGCTGACGGGTATACCTTACGTTTAATTCGAGAAGAGATATCTACTCAATATAAGCTTGATTTGCAAAAAGCTCTCGAAGAAGTTGAGCTACAACAAGGTGGCTTTGATAGAAAAGAAGCATATGCCAAACCTAAGTTTGTAGAGCCTATGCTGGATTACATTATTAACGACTTTGAGAAAAGTAGAGGCACGTTGGACGATAACACCATTGGTGGCATGGTAATTTGCGATAGCTCCGACCAAGCTAAGCAGATGTTTGAGATTTTCAATGCTGTATATGCAGAAAGCTCGACTAATAAGAAGGCTGAGCTGGAAGCCTCTCAAATAGCTGAACCAGCCCCCAATAGCTACATTGAAAACGTTAAGAAAGAGCAAAAAGTTAAAAACGCTGCTCTGATTCTACATGACATTGGTACTAAAGAAGAGCGTAAAGATTGGGTAGATGATTTTAAAGCAGGCAAGATAGACTTCTTATTTGTCTACAACATGCTGCTCACTGGCTTTGATGCCAAGCGCTTGAAAAAACTATATTTGGGTAGAGTTATTCGTAAGCATAACCTACTTCAAGCGCTAACTAGGGTTAATAGAACATATAAAGATTTCCGTTATGGTTATGTTGTCGATTTTGCCGACATTCGCAAGGAATTTGATGCAACAAATAAAGCTTACTTTGATGAATTGCAGTCGGAACTGGGTGATGAAATGGAGCACTATTCTCACCTATTTAAGTCTCAAGATGAGATCAAAGAAGAAATCGAGCATATCAAGGATGTACTTTTCCGTTTTGACACAGACAACATGGAAACGTTTTCTGATCAAATCAGCCAAATCCAAGACAGAGAAACAGTATTAGCACTTAAAAAAGCACTCGCAGACGCGAGAAGCTTGTATAATCTAATCCGCTTACAAGGTGAGTATGATTTCTTGGATCAATTAGACTTTGCCAAGTTAAATGTTCTTTACCGGGAAACAAGCAATCACTTAGATTTATTGAACTTAAAGAAAGATCTGGAAAGCGGGCAAGACACTAGTAACCTGCTAAATAGAGCATTAGAAGATGTCATTTTTAAGTTCGTCAAAATCGGTGAAGAAGAGCTAGTTCTTGCAGATAAGCTTAAGAACACACTTCGTCAAACACGCGAAGCGTTGGCAAACAATATTGATCAACAAGATCCTAAGTTCATTACGCTAAAAGAAGAGCTAGAGCGCTTGTTTAAAAAGAAAAACCTTAGCGAAGTTACGCAAGAAGAAATGGTTGCGAATATTGATACGCTAAACAAAATTCACGACCAAGTTAAAGAGCTGAATCGACAAAATAATCAGCTTCGTCAAAAGTACCTTGGTGATGCTAAATATACACGTATCCATAAAAGGCTTCAGGAACGACATTCAGCTCAAAGCGATATCAGCGATTCTGAAAGGAAAATATTTGAAGCTTTAATAGGTGTCAAAGAGGATGCTGACGAGCAGGTGCTCAATAACACTCAAATACTCGATAACGAAAGCTACTTTGAACGACAAATGATGCCCCTTGTTATTGGGCGCTTTATGAAAGAGCAGCAAATTAAACTGAATGCAGACGCATCTAAATACATTAACCATTTAGTAGTCGCTGAATATTTAAAAGAATTTAATACGGGCAGCCAAGCTTGGTAGTGCTCAAATATTGTTAGGAATGAAAAGTGGTAGAAATAGAATTTCAACAAAAAACAAAAGACTTAATTGATAGTTTAAAAGCTATCTGTGCGACCAATGGGCTTGGTAATAGCACAGGTGAATTCGAAATCATCACTCAAGTATTTTTATATAAGTTTTTAAACGACAAGTTTGCTTTTGAAGCAAAAAAAATCGATGACAACATTGCAACTGCGGAAAAGTGGGAAGATGCACTGAGCGCAATGTCAGAAGGCGATTTAGAAATGCTGCAATTACAAATGGGCGCTGATACAGCGAGATTAAAACCGCACCATTTCATCAGCTACTTGTTTAGTAAACAAAATGAGTCAGATTTTGCTCAGTTATTTGACGATACTCTAATGGATATCGCGATTAACAATAACGATGTATTTGCTGTAATGACCGACTCTGGTGAGAAAGTACAGTTATTCACTCGTATTAGTGAAAACGTCACTGTTTCGAAACGCGATCAATTCTGTAAAGCGATAATCAACAAATTGATTGAGTTTAGTTTCGAAAGAATTTTCACACAAAAATTTGATTTCTACGCCACTATTTTTGAGTACTTAGTAAAAGACTACAACAGCAATTCTGGCGGTAAATATGCAGAATATTATACACCACATGCTGTAGCACGAATTATGGCAGATATTCTTGTGCCTGAAGTGGAAAGAGGCGAAATTCGTAATGTGAGTTGCTACGACCCATCGGCTGGTTCTGGCACCCTATTGATGAATGTTGCACACGCAATAGGTGAAAGCCGCTGTAGTATTTACACTCAGGATATTTCAAAGAAATCATCAAACCTTCTTCGTTTGAATTTGATTTTAAATAATCTTGTTCATTCAATACCAAATGTAATTGAAGGTGATACTTTGCGACACCCTCATCACAAAGATGGTCAAGACCTTAAGAAATTCGATTACATAGTTTCGAATCCACCTTTCAAATTAGACTTTAGTGACATTCGTGATGAATTGGATAGCAAAGTAAACAAAAATCGCTTTTTTGCTGGTGTTCCTACAGTGCCGAAAAAAGATAAAGATAAAATGAAGATCTACACTTTATTTTTACAGCATATTCTTACATCACTGAAATCAGGAGGAAAGGCAGCAGTAGTCGTGCCGACAGGGTTTATTACAGCAAAGTCTGGGGTAGATAAAAAAATACTTAGTAAGCTAGTTAAAGACAAAATGTTGTCGGGGGTTGTATCAATGCCTGCCAATATATTTGCAACTACAGGAACAAATGTTTCGATTTTATTTTTAGACTCTACCCAATCAGACAAGGTAGTTCTGGTTGACGCCTCAAAATTAGGAATAAAAGTAAAGGATGGAAAAAATCAAAAAACATTACTTACTGAGAATGAAGAAAAGCTAATTGTTGAAGCTTTCAATGAGAAAAAAGCAATTGAAGATCTATCGGTGGTTGTAAATTATGACCGAATCAAAGAAATGAATCTTAGCTTAAGTGCAGGTCAATATTTTGATGTAAAAATCGAGTATAGCGATATTTCACAGGAAGAGTTCGACAAAGTAGTACACAATTTTGAATCTAATTTAGACGACTTGTTCAAAGAGAGTAGCGAGTTTGAAATCGAAATAAAAAAACAATTGAAGAGTCTAAAGTATGATTTTTAATTCGACTGATTACAATCAAGACTGGCAAGATAAACAGTTATCTGAGTTGGGCACATTTAAGCGCGGTAAATCTAGGCATAGACCAAGGAATGACCTTCAGCTTTTTGAAGATGGGCAGTATCCGCTAATTCAGACTGGTGAAGTCAAAGCGGCTAATTTATATATAAATAGCCATACAAATTGTTACAACGATTTTGGTTTAAAACAAAGCGCAATTTGGCCTAAAGATACTTTATGTATAACTATTGCTGCAAATATCGCTGAAACGGCATTGCTAGATTATCCGATGTGTTTTCCTGATAGTGTCGTTGGTTTTAATGCTGATCCTCAAGAATCATCTGAGTTGTTTATGCATTATGTCTTCACTTATATAAGAAAAGCCATTCAAAACTCTGCGAGTGGAAGCATTCAAGACAATATCAATATTGAATATTTAACAGGTCTAGATTTTAAAATCCCAAAGAAAGATTATCAGGACAAAATAGTTAATGTTTTATCTATTCTCGATAAAAAAATCGACTTAAACGAGCAAATTAACTCCGAATTACAATCCTTGGCAAGAACCCTTTATGAATACTGGTTCTATCAGTTTGACTTTCCTAATGAAGATGGAAAACCTTATAAATCAAGCGGAGGAGAAATGGCTTTTAACAAGGTGCTTAAGCGTGATATTCCTGTAAAGTGGTGTAACTCATCTCTAAGCGGTATAACAGGCGTAAGTAATGACACTATAAGCCCCAGTGATGAGCCAAATAAGGAATATAGGCATTTCAGCATACCCGTATTAGATAGTACAAACACTTATGGAGTTGAATTAGGAGATTCAATAGGTAGTGATAAGTTTGTCGTAACAAGTGATGATTTATTAGTATCAAAGCTTAACCCTTGGTTTAATAGAGTTGTGTACGCTACTGATGAAAGTGAGCAAATTTGTTCGACTGAATTTGTTGTGTGGCGATGCCCAAATAAAGCAATTAAAAATTTTTTGTATATGATTGCTACATCCCCTCGTTTTATTAAATATTGTAGTCAATCTTCAACTGGCACTTCCAATAGCCACAAAAGAGTTAACCCTAGCGTAATGATGAGGCTCGAAGTCCCGTTTGATATTTCTATTGCTGAAAAACTTGGTAATAAATTAGAGCCAATTATTAATACAATAATTAACAAACAAAAAGAAAATACCAAGCTGAAAGAGCTGCGGGATTGGTTACTCCCTTTACTTATGAATGGTCAAGTTAAGGTAAAATAATGAATCTAATTTTTCGGCTATTACTGACTTTTAATGCAACATCACTGTTGTTACTAATATATCTGGTACAAAAGGGAATAACACTCTCTAAGTTATTTCCTGCTTGTACGCTTTTAGTAACGTGGCCGAATTTTGTTTCTTACCTGATTTATTTAGCTATTCCAATATTATTAACTGGAGTTAGCATTCTATTAAGTAGATGGCTTGGAAGCGATGCTTTCAAAAAAGGAGAGGTGGATAGTATAGAGCATGCTAACAATAGCTTTTTGCCAAGTTATTTGGGCTACTTCTTTGTCGCATTAAGTATTAGTAACTGGGAAACGCTTTTCTTTGTTTATGGCGTGTTGTTCATCTTCACCTTCTTGTCTCAGGCACTTTATTTTAACCCGCTTTTCCTATTGTTTGGTTTTGAGTTTTACAACATCAAAACCAAGAATGGCACCGCTATTTTTCTAATCAGCCGGAATAAATATAAAAAGCCTAATGAAATAGACATTGAAAAAGCGCACAGAATTAACAATTACACATTTATAGAACGAGGTTAAACATGGATCACGTGTTTGCAAAAGTAAAAGGACTTAGAAAAAAGCCTTATTTCAAATTGGTTTCGGATCACACGTTGTTTGAAGCGGTTAATATTGATATCGCTCATTGTGTTGAATACAACCCTGACCACAACTTAGATGAAGATGCTTGGTTTAAAGTTGAAAACTTTAATCAACAAGCGTTTTGTATTGACCTTTTGCAAGCTGATTTTGACTCAAAAGACTATGACGATTTAGTTAAAGCACAATTTGCAAAAATTGGTTATCTATTCTCGCTGCAAGGTGATGACTTTTATTTTCAAAAAATCACACCATCGTTATTTCTAAAGCGAAAAATGATTGGCTTTGGCGAGGCAGCAGAAATAGAAGAAAGTGACAGCCGTTTAGTGATCAACGCACTTCCTGATGCTGTTTACTTTAAAAACAGTAACACTTTAGTTTTCAAAAACCTTGCTACTGTATCCAGTATTTTTAAGGGTATTGATGAACTATACAAAGAAGCGACTAATGAAGAAGTTCAAGAATTTTTAGATGAAGAGTTTCTTGAACTGACGGGTGATTTAGACCTAGCCAAAGTATCCAAACCAAACAGAAAACGTATTGCATTGGCAATGGATACTTTGAATGACATGACTGCTGCGGATAAAGACCAAATGCTGTCATATGTGCATAGTTATTGTGATCAAAAGCTAACTTTTGATGCTGCTAATAAGAAATTTGAAATACAGACAGATGAAGAGTTAAAGCTCTTACTTTACGGTATTGAACAACGCTTCTATACCACACCTTTGAGCAACGAGAAGCGTTTAGCAAACTCAGTGATAGCCTTATAACAATTTTTAAATCAACCTATATAGAGTAATCACAGTGACATTAATTGTTGCAGGGTATAACCAAAATAAATATGTCTGGGATAAAGACTCGGACGCAGCAAAAATACCAGATCGCAGATCAGGTATGTTTTTATTGGCGGATAGCTTAATTAGTACTGAGACTCCATCAGGGCGCAAAGCTCTCGTTTCCGAATTTCGTAAAATTGTAGAAGTTCAAATTGATATTTGGGAGCCTCATTTTATTCGAGAAACATTTAATAATTATCTAAAGGTATATCAATCAAACAAATGCTTTATAGCTTTTGCAGGTAGTACTCTAACAGCACAACATATAATAAATAACATATCAGGGCACCTATCACAGCTCAAAATTGATTTTGAAGAAGGTATCAACTTTAAGTGCGTTGTAAGAAAGCCATGTGATGACAATAACCTTATTCGATTAGGAAATAGTAATCAGTATGGAGAAGATATATTTGTTCCTCAAAAAGATTATCATAACCTCTTATCTGCTGAGTTTGTTTCTGATGTTGTTGAACACTCTATAAACAAAGCGTTAGATTCAAAAATGCAATATGTTCTAGATCCAACAGCATTGGCTGCCATGCGAACAGATATTATCTTAGCAATAACGTGCCCCATTGAACGAAGAGATTACCTATATAAATATAAATTTGCTAGCAAAGTTACTGATAATGGGGTGATTGCTTATTGTGACAAAACATTTATAGAAGCTGACGAGTTAGCCATTATAGGTATGGAATCAGTTTACGGTTCGGATATTAATCAAGTCGCAAAAGCTGCCTTATCGACCCATAACTATAAGGAAAATATCACTGAATTTGTTGCTCAATGTGTTCGAGAAGACGAGACCAATGAAATTGGGTTGCCTATTGCCATTAAAACAATTGACGGCAATAGAACAACTAAAGAGTTTATAAAAGAATAGCCATAATACCTTTCTTTCGCCCTCTGAGAGACAATCTACAAATTTATCTCATATTTTAATAGATTGTCTCTTTTATAATTAAAATGTCTCATTTTTTAATAGCAGAATACATTTAACAAGCTTGCCCACACGCCCAGCCGCAACTCCACGCATACTGGAAGTTGTACCCCCCTAACCAGCCTGTCACATCGGTGACTTCACCGATAAAGTACAAGCCTTTTTGTTTTTTCGATTCAAATGTTTTGGAGCTTAACTCATCGGTGTCTACACCACCTAAAGTCACCTCTGCTGTTCTGTAGCCTTCTGTGCCGTTAGGTTTGATCTGCCACTGGTGAATGTATTTCGCAATTTCATCAATTTCAGTGTGTGTTAATTGATTCAATGCTTTATCTGGAATAGCTTGTTCGTTGATCAGCACTTCAATAAAGCGCTTTGGCAAAATGTTAGACAAAGTATTCTTTAAAGACTTACTTCCTTGCTCTTTACGCCATTGATGAATAGCGTCATCCAGTTGTAGTTCTGGCAATAAGTTAATCGTCACCGCTTGCCCTGCTCGCCAAAATGAAGAGATTTGCAAAATAGCTGGCCCAGATAAACCGCGGTGTGTAAATAAGATATTTTCTCTAAATTCAGTGCCGCACTCACTCGAGACCAAACATGGAATGCTCACGCCTGATAAACCGTCAAAACGCATTTTATCGTGATCATGAAGAGTAAATGGCACAAGCGCCGCCATTGTCGGCAACACTTTTAAATTAAATTGTTCTGCGATTTTATAACCAATCGGCGTAGCGCCAAGTTTTGGCATAGTTAAGCCACCAGCAGCTATAACTAACGACTCGCAAGTAAAGATGTTATGTGAAGTTGTTACCTGATAACCGCCTTCAGCTAACTCAGAGACGCTTAATACTTCATTTCTGAGGTGTAATTCAACGCCCGCCCACTCACATTCTGTCATAAGAATATCTACGATGTCTGAGGCGCTATTGTCGCAAAATAACTGGCCCAGTGTTTTATGATGGTAAGCAAGCCCATGACGGTCAACAAGTTCTATAAAGTCATGTTGTGTATAACGACTTAAACAAGATTTTACAAAGTGTGGGTTGCCACACAAATAGTTAGTAGGGCTAGCGCCCTCGTTGGTAAAGTTGCAACGACCACCACCGCTTATCAATATTTTACGGCCCGGCTTTTTGCCCATATCAACAACTGCAACACGTCTGCCTCGATAGCCAGCCTGAGCTGCACACATTAAACCGGCAGCACCTGCACCAATAATCACCACATCGTATTGCAACATATTTTTCTCTGTTTAGCCGAAATCGGAGAGGATTATACCTTGATGGCAGGTCTTTTGTGCAAACAAGCATAAAATTAACACTTTATTACCACCCATTTACATATGTTTACATTGGTAGCTGAAGCTCTAAAATTTAATTTTTATTTAAAAAAACCTTAATAATCATATATTTTAAAAAATAAAAAGACGTTTATCCATCTATATATAACCGTTGCGCATACATTAATAACCAAAGTTTCCCTTTCAAAAATTTAACTTTTATTTTACTTTTCTTTCTCGCCGCAGTTTGGCGAAGAAAAACAACAAGTGACTATTGGGAAACTATTATGACAAGAAAAACACCATTTAAATTAGGCGCACTTAGCCTAGCAATGGCCTCTGCGATGGTAGCAGGTTCAGTTTCAGCTTTACCTTTTCAAGACCAAGTAAATGCACCTTCTGTTAACCAAACAGCGGTAAAATTAAAGAGCCAGTCAACGCTTGGCACTCAGTTCATCATCAAATACAAAGACAACATGCAACAACAAATGATGATGTCAGCAGAGTTCGGAGAGTTTTCTCCATCAATGATGAATCAACGCGCTCAGTCTTTTGTTAAGAACTTTAAAAGTAAAAAAGCTAAAGTAACACCTCAGTACGTTCGTGCAATGGCATTAAGTAACCACCACGTAATGCGTGTTAACAAAAAACTATCGGCGCTTGAAGCCAACGAATTAATGCAAGAAATTGCAGCATCTGGCAATGTTGAGTACATCGAAATTGACCAAATGTTAAAACCAACTGCAACACCAAATGATCCTCAGTACTCTGATCAGTGGCACTATTTTGAAAATACAGCGGGTATTAACGCACCTGCTGCATGGGATAGCGCAACCGGTGCTGGCGTTGTAGTTGCTGTACTTGATACAGGTTACCGCCCTCACGCAGATCTAAACGCTAATCTACTACCTGGTTATGACATGATCTCAAACACGCTAGTTGCTAATGATGGTGGTGGTCGTGATTCAGACGCAAGCGATCCAGGTGATGCGATTTCTGCAAATGAGTGTGGATACACTCACGGTGCACAAGGTTCAAGCTGGCACGGTACACACGTAGCGGGTACGGTTGCGGCTGTAGCAAACAACGGCGAAGGGGTTGTTGGTGTTGCTTATGACTCAAAAGTTGTGCCTGTACGTGTACTTGGTAAATGTGGTGGCTTAACGTCTGATATTGCTGACGGCATTATCTGGGCTTCAGGTGGCTCAGTATCTGGCGTACCATCAAATGCTAACCCTGCTGATGTAATCAACATGAGTTTAGGTGGCAGCGGTGCGTGTAGTTCTACAACGCAAAACGCTATCAACCAAGCGCGTGCAAATGGTGCGGTAGTTGTTATTGCAGCTGGTAACGACAATGATAACTCAGCAAATTACAACCCAGGTAACTGTTCTGGCGTAGTTAACGTAGCTGCAGTAGGTCGTAATGGTGGTCGTGCTTACTACTCTAACTATGGTTCAAACATTGACGTAGCAGCACCAGGTGGCGCTCAAAGCTTTGCAAATGATCCTGAAGGCGTTCTATCTACTTATAACTCAGGTTCAACAACGCCAAACTCTGACAGCTATGCTTACTCTCAAGGTACATCAATGGCTGCACCTCATGTTGCAGGTGTTGCAGCGTTAATCAAGCAAGCTAAACCTTCAGCGACGCCTGATGAGATTGAAACAATTCTTAAGAATACAACAAAGAGCTTTGGTGCAGCTTGTAACAACTGCGGTACGGGTATTATCGATGCGGCTGCGGCAGTAGCTGAAGCTTCTGGCGGCGTAGTTGAGCCTCCTGTAGGTGACAATACGCTAGCTGACGGTGTAGCTAAAACAGGCCTTAGCGGCTCACAAGGCGGTCAAGACTTCTACACAATGGAAGTACCTGCAAACACAAGTAAAGTAACATTCACGATGAGCGGTGGCACAGGTGATGCTGACCTTTATGTTAAAGCTGGTAGCAAGCCAACTACATCGTCATACGACTGTCGTCCTTACAAAGGCGGTAACAACGAAGTATGTACAATTGACAATCCAACTGCAGGCACGTATCACGTAATGCTTCAAGGTTACTCTGCATACACAGGCGTAAGCTTACAGGGTGATCTTACTGCGGGAGCAACCGGCCCACAACCTGGTGGTATCACTGAAACGAACCTTTCAGCTAGCCGAAACAACTGGGTTCGTAAAACTGTTGAAATCCCTGCTGGCATGACAAGCTTTACTGTGACTATGTCTGGTGGTTCTGGTGATGCTGACCTATATGTAAGACAAGGTAGCCAACCAACCACTTCAACTTACGATTGCCGTCCGTACAAAAACGGTAATGCTGAAACTTGTACGTTCACAAACCCACAAGCTGGTACTTGGTACATTGGTTTACGAGCTTACAGCACCTTCTCTGGTGTAACATTAGACGCACAATATAAGTAATTTCTACCCTACTTATTAGGTCTCTTATAGCAAAGCCGAGCTCAGCTCGGCTTTTTTGTCGCCATAAATGGCGACCTACATAAGATTAGGCCCTACTGCCTGTAGGTTGTGCTTTAGCGCAACAAAGTTTTGATTTGTTGATATGAATGATGTTGTGCTGTTTTACATCCATGTAGCTACGCCCATCGGGTATCCATACCCTCACCTCCTCGTGCTGCGAAACTTCGTTTCGATCTGAATAAGAGTTGAGTTGTAATACTTCCATGTAACATAGGTCCGGTTCGGCCATCCAAGGCCTCACGCTCAACGCTAGTCTTGCTGCGCGCACTCGCAAGCCTCAAGACGTGTTTCGCCCTTGCGCAAAAAACAAACTTGCTTCGCGAAGTGTATTTTGCACGAATACAAAAAAAGCGCGGAAATATCCGCGCTTTCAATAATTAACACTTTCTAAAAGGAAACTCTAGGGAATCAAAGACTCTTTACAAATTTTGTAAACTCAGGGCCTAAAGTTTCGTCACGCATAGCATATTCAACTATGGCTTTTAAATAACCCATTTTGTCGCCACAATCATGAACTCGCCCGCTCATGTGAAAGGCTTCTACCGTCTCTTGCTCCATTAGCATATCGATGGCGTCGGTTAGTTGAATTTCACCACCCGCACCAATTGGTGTTTTCTTCAGTAATGGCCAAATATTTTTTGACAGCACATAGCGACCCACCACGGCAAGGTTTGAAGGTGCATCTTCAACTGCTGGCTTTTCAACCATTGTCTTGATTGGCGCACTTTCACCCGCATTAAGCTCAGCACCATTAATATCAGCAATGCCGTACTTGCTCACATCTTCTTGAGCTACAGGCTCTAGCATAATCTGACTAGCACTTGATTCTTTAAAGCGGGCAATCATCGCAGCTAAGTTTTCAGAGCTTTGATCTGCAGTGTACTCATCTAAAATTACATCTGGCAGCACCACAACAAAATCGTCTTCACCGACTATTGGTCGAGCACACATAATCGCATGACCTAAACCTTTGGCTTCACCTTGACGGACATGCATAATGGTTACATCTTCAGGGCAAATACCGCGCACCTCGTCTAAAAGTTTACGCTTCACACGTTTTTCTAGTGTAGCTTCAAGCTCAAAGCTTGTATCGAAATGGTTTTCAATGGCGTTTTTAGAAGAGTGTGTCACTAACACAATTTCTTTAATGCCAGCAGCTACACACTCTTTAACAATATATTGAATAAGAGGCTTATCAACTACAGGCAGCATTTCTTTAGGAATGGCTTTCGTCATAGGGAGCATACGAGTACCAAGACCCGCTACTGGGATAACTGCTTTCATAATTCGTCCAATTTTTTATTTATCGCCATATTCTTTGGCATTTTTGTTATTTTAACGACCTTTTAAACCGAATAACAACCCATATAATGCTTTAAAAAGTATTACTCAAGGATCTATATTGCCGTTTAGAGTAATAAGGATCTTAACTTATTTTTAAGCACCTATTTTGATGGCGTATCACCATGTACTAGCTTAATTACACTAGGTGGTTGCAGGAGTGCAAGTAATAAGCTTGGAAAGACTTGCTGCTAGCAAAGAAGAAACACGCCCAACATAGTAAATATGACAATGGGTGATGATAAGAGCTGAAATGACCTGAATATCCAGTTCGATATTTAAAGACCGCCGAGATTCTTCTCTTTGAAACAAGCCATAATCAATGAGTAAGCTAGAAAACTCGCTGATAACCAATTCATGACAAAAACCTGTCACGGCTTGTGTTACGCCATGATGCTTTATAATTATTCCGCCGTTTCCGTTTGACATGGTGTGATCCTTTTTCAAACAGAAAATACAATATCTAAGTTAAAGGTTTGGGTAAAATGAAGAAAACGATGGTTGGTGAAGAAGTGAATTGGATAATTGAGTACTCCATAGTGGCTGCTAAAATTGCTCATTTCACCTTGCTGTCGCCGTAAACGACGACCTGCAAAGTCACTACACCCAATCGCCAGTAGGTTGTGCTTTAGCGCAACAAGGGCTTTTAAATTGTCGCCTTAAATGAAGACAAAACTACAGATTGAGTACTCCATTGCAGATGTTGAGATACTCATTTAACCTTGAGCAAAAGTAACCTTGCTTCGCAACGTGTATTTTGCATGAATCAAAGAAAGCGTTGGATAAACCAACGCTTCCAAACATTACTGATGCTCAGAGTTATTAATCACTACCGAATAAATCTCGGGTATAAACTTTTTCTGCAACATCAGACAACTCTTCATGCATGCGGTTAGAAATAATTACATCTGCCGCCTTAAGCTCTTCTAATGATTTAACCACTTTTGAGTGAAAGAAAGAAGCACCATCAAAAGAAGGCTCATAAACCACGACTTCTATACCTTTTGCCTTAATACGCTTCATGATACCTTGAATTGCAGACGCTCTAAAGTTATCAGACCCAGACTTCATTACCAACCTGTAAATCCCAACTACTTTTGGGCTCTTTCTCAACACAGATTCAGCGATAAAATCTTTACGTGTAGTATTGGCATCTACAATTGCTCTGATCATGTTGTTTGGCACATCTTTATAATTTGCCAGTAACTGTTTAGTGTCTTTCGGCAAACAATAACCACCATAACCGAAAGATGGATTGTTATAGTGATTACCAATACGTGGATCTAAGCCCACACCTTGAATAATCTGCTTAGAGTCAAGGCCGTGAGCTTCAGCATAGCTATCAAGCTCATTAAAATATGCTACACGCATAGCAAGGTAAGTATTTGAAAACAACTTAATTGCCTCTGCTTCAGTAGAGTCGGTAAACAAGACTTCAACTTCTGCTTTTTTTGCGCCTTGTTTAAGTAAGTTTGCAAATACTTCGGCTCTCTTACTCTGCTCACCTACAATAATTCTTGACGGGTGAAGATTGTCGTATAGCGCCTTACCCTCTCTTAAAAACTCAGGTGAAAAAATAATATTATCAACGCCAAACTTCTCATTCACAGATTTTGTATACCCGACGGGCACCGTTGATTTGATAACCATAGTTGCACTTGGGTTTATCTTTAACACATCTGCGATTACTGACTCAACGCTGCTTGTATTGAAATAGTTTGTTTCTGGATCATAGTCAGTAGGTGTTGCAATCACTACAAAATCAGCTCCTTGTAGAGCCGACTCTTTATTCGTTGTTGCAGTGAAATTAATAGGTTCATTAGATAAAAAGTGAGAAATTTCAGTATCAACAATGGGAGATTGTTTGTCTTCTAATAGCTGGACTTTATTTTCGTCAATATCTAAAGCAACTACCTTGTTATGTTGAGCAAGCAATAAAGCATTCGAAAGGCCTACGTAGCCTGTACCAACTATTGTAATTTTCATTAAAATTCCATATTTGCAGTTCAAAAAGCGAAATTATATTACAGTATAAACTGAGGAGTTCAAACAACCTATACATGGTTTAGTGTTTGAGAGACTTTTAACAGCCTAACCCGCTATAAATGAAGACCGAAATAAGACTAAATCAATTACCTGCAGGCATTGACTTTATTTCACTCCAAAAAAAACGCGTTTCACCAAAAATGAACCGCGCTTTTTAGAACCTATTCGCCAACTCGCAACTTTAAGACTCTTATTTATAAGTCAAATAAGCTTCTCTTAATCTCGCTAAATTTGCATATACATAACTACTTGAATTGCGACCTTGATTCAAGAAAGTGCGCTCCATATTAATACGCGTGTACATCTTAGATGCTTGACCTCTTATAAGCGCATTATGAGACTCACCAATACGAGTCGTTACACCGTGACGCCACGCCTCATTCCCCTTAACCTGACCATATGGCGTTACCGACATATCCTTACGCGAACTAAGTGGAATACTAAACGAAATACCGACTTGCTGCGAAACTGTGTCGGCGGCATAAATCGCTATATAGCTATCACCAAACCAGAAACGGCTTTCTACTTTAACGCCTTCATCAAGCGCCCAGAACTTACCCATACTGGCATGTAAGGTAATGTCTTGCTCTGACCAATTATATTGATATTCTGCCAAGTAATAATCACGAGATAACTCGTAGTCTTGATACTCAAACTTAGCAATATTTGCACTCAATTGGTGACGGCCACCAGGGCTTACCCAGGTGGTTTCGTTAATAAAACCATAGTAGTCAAAATAGTCTCTGAACATACCAACTTGAGTTAAGTTATAAATATTAAATGGTAGCTCTACTGCCTGATAAAACACAGCTTGATTAAGACCACCTTTTAACCGACGACCTTCAAATGAGTCACCTTTCTCAAAGTCTTCAGTATCTGCAACTACCTCTTGCATCGTGATATTTACCCCTGCACCTTTCCAAAGTGGCACTTCAATGTCAGCGCGAAGCGCAAGAGAAAAGTCATATACCCCCAACTCAGTCGCATAGGTTGCCGCTAATGCAGGAGAAAAAGTAACTCGAGGTAAAAAGTAAGGGCTTTGCTCTGCTGTGTTACCAACCCACATAATGCCCGATGGCGTTGCAACACTACCTTGGCGAATATCTAAATCTGGACTGATACCTTGTTCAATAAACTGACGATAGTTAGCAACAGAACCCTGAATATTCAACAAAGCAATATCGCTTTTTTCTAACTGAATTAAGAAACGCGCTTGGTCTTCGGTAATAAACTCACCAATACGACCCATCACAAGTCCTAGTGCATCAATATCATTGCGGTTAAATACCCTATTTTCAAACTTAACCACAATATTTGGCGTGTCGTTAAAACCAATGCTGATATTTTCAAAACCATCTTCAATTAAGGCTAGCTTTAAGCGATGGACTTGACTAGTTAAAGAAACATTTTGTATTTTTGACGAATGAGCTATGTAATCTTCCGATGTGCCTGCTTTAGCTGTTACTGGTTTCTTATTTTCAGATACTCTTTCATTCAATAGGGTTGGCTTAGACAAATCGGGAGACTTTAAGTTTTTCTCGGCCGCAACAGCTGGCGCAGGCTTAATTTCTTTGTAGTTTTTACGTGCTTGACTAGATAGTGGCATAGTAAAGTTTACGCCATAGTACGTGCTATCATTCTCTGAATAATCGGTATTGCTATAAAAACGGCTTGTAAAACTCAGTTCACCAATATCAAATAGCCACTCTTTTGGCACTGTTAAGCGCGCAGCTGCGTTTACCGCTTCTGCATCATGCTCAACTTGTAGCGCAAACCAGTCTAGTGGCATCCATTCTATACCACCAAAAGCGCCATTCATCATACCTGTTGAGTGTTCGCTTGTACCGATACCTAAAGAAAACCTAAAGTCTGACCATTCCTTTGAGGCAACAGCAAAATAAGTTTCATAGTTATTTGCAGCTCCACCAACATCTTTTGCGCCTAAAGCAAAAGAAAACCAGTTTTTTGGTACAAAAGGGATTTTATATTTGGCATTAAAAGACAGATCTCTAATTTGAACTAGTGGATCATTAGAAGAAGATGAAAACAAGTTATCATGCATACTGTTTGTTGCAATTAAGCCACTCACTTCGAGATTATCTAGCAAACCTGCTGAAAAAACAAAATTGTGAGCGTCTAGATATTGGTTTCCAAAATAATCCAATTGGTTGTTGTAACCAAAATCAACAAAGCCTTTAGGCATAATTTGCGAGTTAGGTGTATTGATGATTCCAGAAAAACCGGTAAAGTTTTTATAATTTTTTAGATCGTCGGTAGCGCAAGAAGAAAATGAATAAAGTAACCCCATAGCTAACAAGGGCTTTTTGCTAAAAATCATTTTTTGCATTTGATACTTACTTCCTTAAACAACAGAGAGGACTTTACGACTAAGTTAAGAGGCCTTTTTCTCATATTCTGATGCTTCAACCCCTTGTTTTGAAGGCTCGATAGAAAGCACATTTTCTGATTTTAGCTCAATGCCAAATTTCTCTCTTAAATATGCTGAAACCTTCCAGATATGGCTTAAAAGTAAGTAATAGCCCAGAAACAAGGCAATAAAACTATAGAACATAATAAAATCAGGAACGCGATACAAATCAGCAATTACCCCAATGGCTGCAAACAAACCACTTATTATAAAAATCGAAAAAGTTGTCTGGATTGGAGAAAAACCAAGGCGCTGAAATATATGATGCAAATGTTCTCTATCTGGTTCAAAAGGAGAGGCACCTCTTTTTGTTCTACGTATCATTATCGCTGCCATGTCCATAAGTGGTATGGCGATTATCCATAATGCAGTAACAGGTCTAACGCCCGAGCCTAAAATATCAGTTGTTGAAGGTTGGCTAATACTAACAAGCATCCAAATGACACTAAACCCTATTAGCATACTGCCAGCATCACCCATAAAGACTTTTCGCTCTCTACCTAAAAAACCTAAATTCATTAGTAGATAAGGAATAATCGCGGCAATAGTAAGTGCACTTAACAAAACAATACTATGATTCTCATTCACTAAAGCCAAAATAAGTATGCTAAAAAAGGTAACTATCGATAAGCTACCAAGAAGCCCATCAACACCGTCTACCATATTAAATGCATTGATAGAAGCTATAACTGCAACAATAGTTAAAACATAACTAGCATAACTTACATCAATTGGTCCAAAACCAAATAAGTTACCTAGAGACTCTAACTGATTCCCCGTTAAATACATCATTATTACTGCAACTGCACATTGAATTAGCAAACGGAATTTAACGCTTAGATCATACTTATCATCTACAGCACCGACTAAAGTTAAAACAACCATTAAAGGCAAAAAGACTAAAGCATTATCAATCTTTAAATGATTAGCAAAAATAAAGTAAGAAAGAGTGATGCAAATAGAAATACCACCTGCTAGAGGTATATTACCTGAGTGAAGCTTCCTGCTATTTGGTCTGTCGACTAATTGAAATTGGCGTGCTGCTTTACGAACGAGGAAAAGCGTTGCGAAAGAAAAGAAGCATACAAAGATAAGTTCGATTAGCATATGTGAGTCCATCTTGTTTGAAGCTTTAGACCGAATTAGATTATTCATTTCCATTTAGGCAGGCTAATACTAGCAGATAATATAAACATATCTACTCCAAATTAGTTACACTTACTCTAAAATGGAAATTAAAAAGCTTTTATCGAAAATAAATACCAATAAAGGACGACTCATTAAAAAAAGTCCACAACTAATTTACCAACCGGTTTTTCATAGGCTATGTGTAGTTCAAAAGTACACTTTTCAAAAAGAGCTTTGAACATACAAGTCTATATCGCCATTGACTTTACAGACCCTCTCACATCATAACGTAGCAATACCCTAACTTGTATTTACGACTTGCTTCGTATGATATTATTAAGTAAAGGTACTTATAGCACTGCGTTGCGAGCATATTTATGCTTTACATTTTCTCATTAAGTCTATTTATTCTAAAACTCACATGCAACATACATTAAGCGCCATTTTTAAAATGTACTTGAGTCATTGTAATTATTGCCGAGAATGTCCATGGTAGAAACGTTTGTTTCAACGTATTCAATAATGTCGAAAAACTGATATTAGTTGGAATGTTTTTTTCATCGTCAATTTCCGCATTTTAATTGCAGGAAACTTCTGCTTATGAGCAATTCTATGTTGAGAAAGCGCGACAATGTTAATTGCCGACTTAGAAAGCTTGAAATAGTAATATTACTTTCAAGCTTAGAATCGAAATTTGGAAATAATAAAACCCACAACGAATTAACTAATTAGGCTTATACATAACCAATTCACGTAACCAATTATCAATAAAATATGCCTTCATATCTAGAAATTCATCATTTTTACTTCCTACGAACTTTTTTATTCTTTCCTCTTCAGAAGTAGATTGAGAGTTACGATCGAAATACATTATAAAACGTTCATCATGAAAAGGTTCATTAACAATCGAGTCATTAGTAGTAATCAATTTTTGTCCATTCCCAAGCGTTTCTATCGTCCTCATCGTTAGGCCTCTTTGACTACTATTATGAATATCTAAAATGGCCTCACTCTCATTTAGTACTTTCATAGATTCCGAATAAGATAACGGCTCAAATGAGACATCATTTGCATTAATGTGCGACCAGCTTTTTTGAATATACTTTTTATAAAAGAACATTAACTTACTTGGGCAGTAAAAAAACTTAAATACTTGCTCATTACTAAAAGACGAAAATACTTGATTTACTAATTCATATCTATCGCTATGTAGCGTGCCAATAAAAGCTAACTTATATTTATAACTTACTTCACTGAATTGCTCTTTAGAATAAAACAGAGGCTTATAAGTTAAGTTATATCGCTTAGCATCTTCAGGATCAAAGCTCCACGCCTTAGTTGCATAGGGTAATAATGATTCATTCCTTGGCTTATTTATAAATGAATCCCAAAAATAGATTAAAATTGTTTTATTTTTTTTACGAAGATACTTAAGAAACCACAGAGGAGTAGCTTCAGGGTTAATAATTAAAACTTTCTCAATATCATTATCTTCAATAACTTTTTGAATTTTTTTATAATATGAGTAGGTTAGCAAAAAGCTAACTGGCTTTTTATTAAGCCTCAAACCTGCTTTCATAACAAAAGAATTACCAGGCCTTTCATTAAACGTAAAACTGTTTTCAACTAAACGATTTAATGATTTATTAAGCATAACATCATAACTAAACACCGAAGGCACTAACATTAATACATTTTTTTTCATAAATGAGCCCAAAGGAAATACTAATTTCTATTTTTTATGACACGGCCTGGGGAGCCAACTATGATTTCGCCATCACCAAAGTGCCCCTTAACAGTTGAGTTCGCACCAACGACACAATTATCACCTAGCACTGTACCTGCTTGTATGACTACTCCATATCCGATAAAACAATTTTTACCAATTTTCGTTTCTTTCGTAATGTTCGGCTGTTCATGTACAGGCTTAGAAAGATCAGAAAATGTATGATCTGTATCAGTAATAAATACATTAGCAGATAAGAGGCTACCTGAAGAAATAGTAACTTTTTCAGAGCAAATAACATGAAATGACTGTCCAATAGATACATTCTCTTCAATTCTCAGGACACCACTTTCATGAACTTCTATTCTTGAATGAGGAAAAATCCGCACCTTATTGCCCAGAAAAGCTTTCTTTACACCTAATAAAAAGAGAGGTTTGCCTATGTAAGATTTCTTACCAATTCTGCCAAAAAAAGGGCGAAGGGCAATTGCCCTTAGCACCCACAGTATTTTATAAAACATTTTTAAGTCAAACATTTTGAACCTGATTCTCTTCAGCCCAGACTAAGAACAATACCAATCCAAACAATCGGTCAGTATGTACTTCGCCACTAAGATGCTTATCAAACAGAGACATAGAAAACTTTTTATCAATTAAAGAAGAGTCAGAGTTAAGTATGTCTCCAAACATATCTTTCCAAGCACCTGTTCTTATCATATCACCAAGAGGTAAATTAAAGCCGAGCTTTCTATCAAAGTCGAATGTGCTAGGTAATATATCCTTTGATACTTCTTTTAAAATAAACTTTTTCATCCCATTGTTAATTTTATAGTTATCAGGTACTTCACTAAAAGCAAAATCAATTATTCGGTAGTCTAACAAAGGTGCACGTGCTTCAATTGAGTTTAGCATTGAGCATCGATCACTTTTAACTAAAATACTATCTCTTAAATAATGATTAAAATCAGACTTACTTGCTAGCTCTAAAACGCTTTGAGCCTTTTCAGATTCAAAACTCCCCCAAACGTCAGCATCAAAATAACTATCACTCAAAGAAGGAATCAATAATTGCAAGTGGCGCTCATCGTAAAATGATCTAATGTTGACCATTTGATTGCTAAGATCACTCTCAAGAGCCTTAAGCCAGTTTCTATATTTAGAATTTAAAGAAAGGTTTTTTCTAACCACTCTTGCAGGAAGTTTAAGTAAACCTAAAGATCTATTTTTGATTTGAAGCATTTTTTGCATGCGATGATAGTGCTTGTAGCCACCAAATAGTTCATCTCCTCCATCACCTCCTAGGGCGACTTTGCAGTGATGTGAAACAGCTTCATTCACTAAGAAAGTAGGTAATAAAGACGAGTCATTAATTGGCGTATCTAAATTCTTCGCAATCTTCATAAAAAGATCGGTAGAGATATCAACACCTTCAATCTCTGTATGATCAGTTGAATAATGGTCTGCAATTAACCTTGCACTTTTTGATTCATCAAATTTAGGATGCCCTGGAAACTTTACTGTAAACGTTTTAACTCTCTTCGTATGTTGACTGGCAAAAGCTGTCAGCATACTAGAATCGACACCTCCGCTTAAGAGTATAGATGCAGGTACATCACACCTAAGCTGAAGGGAAATAGAACTACTGATCAAACTAGATAATTTATTTTTTAGATAGTCTAAATCATCACTCGGATTAGTTAAATTGGGGACTTTCCAGTAACACTGAGTTTCGTAGGATAATTCACTTCCTAACTTCACAGTCATAAAATGACCAGGTTTCAAGGATGCGACTCCCTCAAACCAGCTATTTTCTCCATCAACATAACCATGAACAAAATAATTGTACAAAGCTTTATGTTCAAGTTTTTTTGGCAGAGAAGATAAGTTCATTAAGCCCCTTAACTCAGAAGAAAAGTAGAAGCCACTTTCATTTGGGGAATAAAATAAAGGCTTCTCACCTGCCCTATCTCGACAAAAAATTATTTCGTCTTTTTGGGAGTCAAAAATAGCAAATGCATAAGCACCATTGAGCTTTTCAAAAAACTGAGTGCCAAAAATATTATAACCCTGAAGAATTACTTCTGTATCAGAGCTACTTTTGAACACTGCACCAGATGCAATTAGTTCTTCTCGTAATTCAACATAGTTATAAACTTCGCCATTAAAAGTAATTGCATTTCCATTTACAATCATAGGCTGATGACCAAGCTCTGAAAGTTCAACAATGGCTAAACGAACATGCCCAAAATTCACGCGATTGCATTCCGATGACCACGTACCTGAAGAGTCTGGACCTCTATGGTCCATTAAAGCAAAGGATTCTTCCAAGTTATTGTTTAAAAGTGTACCACTATTAGATATATAGCCGACTATTCCACACATTACATCACCACTTAATAAGGTTGAAAACCAAAACTCTTAGCCACCTTACTAAGAAGCCAAAATACATTAGGAAATTTACATACAAAAGACGCAACCGCTAACTTAGCAGAACTAGCACCGCGCGTTGAGGAATAACGCAGGCCACTTGTATTTAAAATTTTTACATTACTCTTGAACTGAGCATAACTAGAAGCTCTGAAGGAATTTAAAATAAAAATGTATCTGAGATGTCTGATAAAAGCCTCATTTAACAAACTGTGCTGCTCAGAAGATAGTTTCCCATCAAAAAAACTATTATGTTTTTCAATAAGATTTAACGCTGAAATAATATTTTTTTCACCAAAATTTCGGGAGTAACTTCCAGCCCTATATCTAGAAACAACGAGGTTATCTGCTAAAACCAGTGCTTTTTTAGCGTAAAAAGATACTGTTCTTGAAAAAAGAATATCTCTCCCATGAAATCTATCTGGTGTAAATTCTATCTTGTTATCCAAAATTAAATTTCGCTTGATACATTTGCTCCAACAAACTCCGGATATACCACCAGATACTAAAGAAGATTGAAGTATTTCACCATTAAGAAGGTCATGAGTTGTATAGTTTGCATTATGAATTATTTTATTCGTTTCAAAGTTTTTAAACTCATAGCCAAAATTAATAAAGTCATAACTGTTTGTTTTTAAGATACCGTGAAGCCTAGATAGAGTATGGCTTTTAAAAATGTCATCGGAGTCTAGAAAAAGTAAATAATCACCGCATGCATTTTGTAAAGCTAAATTCCTAGCAACATTTGGACCGGAGTTAGACTGTGACAATAGACGAAATCGATTATCCTTTTCCGAGTAATTATTTAAGATTTCTTTTGTATTATCTGTAGAGCCATCATTTACCATCAAAACTTCAAAATTATCATAATCTTGTTTAGAGATGCTATTCAAAGTATCAAGGATAAATTCCTCGGAATTATAGATTGGTATAATGATTGAGAAGAATTTACGATTCAACATTTACAACACCTTTAACCATTGCTCGACAATGACGTCCTCATGAAACATTTTTGCTGTTTTCAAAGCATTTTTACGTAATTTAGACAAACAAGCCTCATCATAAGCAGCCATAATGCAGTTAGTGAAATCTTCAATGTCGTTGTCATTACAAAGAAAACCATCATAGTTATGCGTTAAGACTTCGGACGGACCGACTAAGCCTTTGTTGCTAACCACAGGCACTGAGAAAGACAACGCTTCAGTCATAGTCATAGAAAAAGACTCTGACTTAGACGTGATTAAGTAAAGAGAAGCATTTTTATAGAATTTATTTACTTCGTTAGTTGCAGGGTGAAACTCAACTAAAGACGATAAACCCATGGCTTTTGATTTATCTTCTAAGTAAGCTTTTTGGCTTCCATCCCCTACAATAACAAATTTTATTTTGACATCTTTGTCTTTAAACTCTCTTGCGATCTTTAAGAATAATTCCAAATTCTTAACAGGTTCAATCCTTGCGACCGTTAAACATACAAACGCGTCACTTTTATTCAAGTTCCATTGGTCGGTATCATTAAAGTTTACAGTCGAATTATAAATTGTCGTTGTGTCGAGGTTTATTTCAGAAAAGCTAAAGTGCCCACTTTTAGTCTGCGTAATTATTTTTTTTACCTTCGAGTAAGCCCATTCCCTAAGCTTACAAATGAGCTTGCCATGACTATCATATGTACTATGTTCGCTGGCAATAATATTCGCCATATTAAAGCCTAGTGCTTTTAAGTAAATAGTAGTGATAGGGTGAGTACTGATATTCTCAATTTGTGGCTCGCTCAGCTTTGCATTCATTAACCTTAGCTTTAAGCACGAGTAAAAAGTCGTAAATTTATAAAAACCATCTTTAAATGAGAACGTAGAAAGGTAAATAATCTTAACGCCATCACTAACTTTATATAACGGTTGCTTATTCGTTCTATGTAACGAGTAAATAACAACATTAATCCCTTTTTTTATAAACGAATTCGCCATATTAATAGAAAAACGTTCAATCCCACCTTTCAAGGTGATGTCAAGCACAAAAAAATTAATGGTCTTATTGCTATTCAACACAAGAGCACCTACTAAAAATATAGATAATAATGGAAATCTTCGATCCTAGCATAAGAATGAAGCTTATAAACAAGAACAAAAAGAATAACCACAAAAAATAAAATCCTGTTAAAAGTGTATTTCACTCTCAGCAATATAAGTGGAGTAAGAATACATTCAAACATTAGAAAATAACTAGAAAGGCGAACAGTTACATCTTGTAAGATCGGATAGTTGAGTGCGTAAAATATAAAACCAAATAAATAGACTGCAAGTAACTTCTTAATAATTTCATTATTCGAAGAAAATCTAAAAACGATGAAGAAAATTACTAAGGGATAGAATCTACGAAGAAGGCCGTTTAGGTATGCATTTGAATTAAGCTCATTATAAGATTGTGAGAAATACATGCCTGCACCTTTGATATCTACCACATCAGACAAACCATATAAAATTTCTTTCGAAATACTGAACCAAGCAAAAGCTAAAAATATAAATAAGAGAGTAGAATAGAAGTTTAAATATTTTCTAAAGTCAATGTTAAATAATGGCCAATAAAGCAAAATTATTATAGCAGATTTATGAAATAGAGTAGCTACAAACACAGCTATTAAATAAGAAAAAAGATTCTTTTTAAATGAAAAATAACCAGCAAGAAGAGCTATAGATAATGCAATACCTTGCCTTATACCACTAAAGTTAAAATATAAATAGAGATCGCAATAAATAATTAAAAAAGAAAATAATACAACCCCAAAGCCAAGAAACCTATATAGCGAATAAAAATATAAAATTAAAGAAATTAATGCAGATAAAAGTAGTAAAAAGCTAAAATTAAGACCAAAGTAGCGTACTATCTCATTTAAATAAACAAAACCTATTTCGATTTGCTCATTATACAGGTCTAAATTGTTAAATATATTTAGATAACTTGATGTATCAGTACCAACATCACCTCTAAGACCTGTAAAAGCAAACAAAATGAAAAATGCAAAAAGAATAGGAATCCCCCTATTCTTAAGTAAATTAAAGTACTCGAAAAATGAGAGTATAACTAAAGAAAAGAACACTAAGTAGTAAGGGTACAAAACAAAGCCTTCAACATAACCTAATTATTTATAACTTGAGAGTATTCATGAACCATACTCTTTAAGTCATTCAGTACATTTCTTGGTTTAAAATCAATAACCTCAGAAATTTTAGAAACATCTATTGCTTCGAAGAAATCAATATCCTCTTTGACATGCCAGTTAATACTACAATTAGTTGTATTTTTTAGAACACCTGCAATTTCTAAAGCACTTGTATTTTCACCAGAAGCTATATTATATATACCAGACTCCTCTCTTTTCATTAATTGCAATGTTGTTTGAACTAAATCACCCACGAATATATAGTCTTTTGAGTAATTAGGAGTAACATACATATCAACAACTTGCTTGTTCAAAGCATCACGAATGATCGATGGTAAAAAAAGCTCACTGTCTAAAGCTAACCCATATACATTACTTGGCCTTATAATTAATGAACGTTTGCTATTAAGTAATAGAAGCTCTTCTGCAACTAATTTTGTAAGATTAAAAAGACGCCTTTTATCATGAAAGCTAGAAACCAGACTTGCCGCTTCATGAGTAGTTGAACCATCAAGAAAAACTCGCGTTGATGATAAATAAGTTATAGATTCAAATGACGCCTCCGCCAATAAACGGCTTAGAAATGTACAATTTGCATCTAAAACATTCAAATAATTTTCACCACAATTTCCATAGCCCGCAGCATAAATAACGTTACCTAAATCACGTTCAAAGAGCTTTTCATCCCCTCGTACAGGAGAATAAACGTTATAACCTAGTTCAACTGCTTGTTTACAGAACTCTTTTCCAATGAAACCACTTGATCCGATAACTGTGATGTTCAAAACTAAAACCTCATATTGATACTAGAACTTACGATAAATTAAAACTCAAGAATCTTTTTGCTTCATCCTGAAGTTTGTTAATTTTTTTATTTACTGATTCCCAATCTATATCTGTGTCAATAAACTGTGAATTAAGTAATCGACTTTCTAAGCCGAATTGTTTAAGTAATGAAGTAAAACGATCTTTCCCCCTTTCTTCGTTCAGAATACATGCAAAAGGAGTATTGAAAATGATACAGAAAACACAGCCATGAAATGAATCCGTAACAACAAACTCAGCATTTTTAATATTGCCAAGCCATTCATACATACTTATAGTTTTACCATTCAAGTTACCATCAGAAATAGATTGGATATTCAACTTTTTTGTCTCTGCTAATTTAGAAATAGCTTCTTGTTTCTCTAAGCTAACATCTAAAACGTAAGAAAATAATCCCAGATTTCTTGGTTCGTAGTCTGACTTTTCAATCATTTCAATGTAATAATTTTTGTTTATGGCTAGTGTAGGATCAATTAAATGCTGTGCTTTAATATCAAACAGCTCAGAACAAACACTTACCGCACTGTCTTCTCTTACAGAAACGGCCTTAAAACGCATTAAGTTTTGTTTATGAAAGTTTATCTTATCAATTTCGCCTGAAAAAGAGCCTTTTCCAAACGAAGCAGCATATGATAATTTTATTACACTGTCATTGACAAAGCCTAAACTGAACATATTTTCAAAATTAGGGTATCCTAACTTTGCAAAGACCTGATCGCTGCCAACTATGCATGCATCGAACTCATCATTTTTGAAAAGCTTTTTTAATTCTGAAGCATTATAGACAGCTATTGTTTTAGGCGTGATCTCCTTATCAATGAATTCTTTTAGTATTGCCGACTTTCTAAGTAGTGTTACATTTTTAAATCTACCTAGAAAAGAAAGTAAATACTTCTTTATTATGTACTTAGTATACGACTTATAGAACTTTTCGTTTTGTAGATTAAGCAAAACTGGCTCATGACCTTCTTCTTTAAGTAAGTTCATTAACGCGTAAGCTTGAATTATCCCACCATAATTATTAATTAGTGGAAATGTTAGTACTGCAACTTTCATCGTTTTGTTACTCTACCTATTAATAGTTTTAGTAATCCTATAAAGCCTTTATTTTTTACAGCCATCATAATGTAGACTATATTATAAAGCCTATCTAACCTGGACATTTTTCTAGTAAAATATTCAAGGTCATCTCTTTTCACTGCTTCTAAAAAATATTCATGAGAGCGCTTTGAAATAATTTGACGCATATCTTGAACCAATGAGCGTGTGTAGCCAATTTCATTAGAAGGCTTGACTCTCAAAGCAGGTAAAAAATGATTTTTCTTCTTAAGTTTAAATAGCCTATAAGGTAATTCATTATAAGTATGTAAGGTAATTCATTATAAGTATGCCTATAATGCGCTGCCTGTGAAGAAAACACTTCTTCAACATCACTTTTTTTAAAATGCAGCTTGCTCTTTAAAATTGCATTAGTAATAAGTTTATCTATTGTGTCATTTCTTACTATTACAACATTATTACCAAGTGGATCATCTGCGTATTCACGCAACCAAGCATCACCAATAACAAGATCTGCAGTTTCATTAAAAACATCATCGGTATAATCAGAAGCAACAGGTTTAAAATAACCTAAGCCCCAGTTTTGGCCTAATAAATCATCTTTAGGTTTAATAATTGTTTTTAATTCACCGTCAACAAAGCCTACCATTCTTATTGCATACTTATCCGCAGGTGAATTATCTAGCTTATGCCTAAAATCTATCGACTTTAAGTCACCCGGTTTAATACCAACCTGCCAAGCCATAAAATCTGCAAATTTTGAACTTTTCTGATGACCACAAATTAAGCCTATTGTAAAAGCTATTCTTTCAGAAAATATTTTGTCTTGTTTACATAAAAGCCGTATTGCTTTTATAAAACTAGGAATGCCAACAACTGCAAATCGCCCATTTTCCTCTTTAACAAGCCTCAATACTTCCGAAAGCTCCACTGGATAGTACTTAGTCTTCGCCCCTGCAAGAACTTCATCAATACTACTAGAAATTTGATATTTAAATAAAATTGCTGAATTTTTATCAGGGTTTTCTTTTACGTGAATTACACCATCTACTTCACCACTCTCTAATAGCTCTTTTAAAATCCAAGTTCCAACACCGCCAGAACTTGCATTTTTCCTGTATTCACCTTCTGCGACATGTCCAACATACAGGGACCTGTAGTAACCAATTCTTTCGTCATAGCTAGATGACACATCTGAGTTGAATAATTCTTCCGCAATTGATTTTTCGTTACAGTTTATATTTGTAAATGTTAATAGAGACTCAACTTTATCATTTAAGTTAAAGGTCTCATCATTGGCAATACTTTCTTCGTAAAGTCCAAACTTATTTAGTCCTACAGATAGATTGGGCTCTATAAGGGTTACAACTCCACTGCCTTCGCTATAGACTTTTATTTCTTCAAATTTGTTTTTTTTCATAACTATCACTGAATGAATCTTTAAGTTAAATGGACATTTAAGATAAATGGGGCTTTAACAGGTTTATCCCTTTTAAAAACAATTTCTTTTCATATATATTAAATGCAAACTTATAAGAAAATACTAAAATTATTAATATCATTATGATAATGAGTAAAATAAAGTGAAATAAGCTTTCCACTTGAAAGTAACTTTTGATGATAAACACAGGTACACATGAAATAGCAATTACCCCTATGATTTTGAAAATTTCATACCAAAAACTTGCCACTTTAATTCCAAAAAAGTGGTAATAGATATTCATAACTAATCCATTCAAAACAAAAAAGGCTATTGATATAGCACTTGCCAACCCCCAGTAACTGAATTTTTTAGTAAGTAATATACTGAAACAGACCGTTAGAACTGATACAAAAAAAGAGGAAATAGCTCTGAAAGCGAACTTGTTTCTTGCCTGTAAAATACTTAAACCCAAATTTTGAACTAGAGGAATACACAAAGGCAACATTAGCATTAATGTTAGGTAGTATGCATCAGTATAATCTCTGCCTGCCCACAAATAAATAAAATCTTTACCTAATAGTAAAAAACCAAATAATACTGAAAATATAATATATGCTTGAAGCCTACCTACTTTTATCATTTCACCTGTTAACTCGTCGTTACAAGCACCTAACTCAACCATTTTGGTAATTTTAGGAAGTAGGACATTGCTTACAGCTGAAGAAAGAAGCAAAAATGTCATATTTATCAATATAGCAACAGCATAAATTGCGACACTTTCACTACCAACATAAGCGCCTAAAAGAAACTGTCCAAAATTCCAATTTACTTGATCTACGATCAAAGCTAGAAAAATAAAAAATGAATATCTAACTGATTTTTTCAACTCATTCAGTTTAAAGTCAAAAATACTGAAAGAAAATTGGATATGGGAGTAATAATATAAAAAATGCGAAAAAAGCACTAAAAAATTAACAACGCTTATTATTAAGACAATTCCTACAACATCAATATTAAAAGCAATTGATATGCACAATAACAAAGGTGTTAAAAGCGTTCTTGTTAAGCTTGCTAACTTTATAAAACCAAATCTCTCATATGCCGTTAATATAGACTTATATAGATTTAGGGGTATAGAAAAAATTATATTAAACGATATTATTATAAATATAATTTTGAAAAGCTCTATTTCATTCTCACTCATCCCTGATGAAAAATTACTCTCAATATTAATGTAAAAAACATACAACGCAAACGACGCAAATACACTTAGAGCTATATAAGCGACTAAAATAGAGGCATATAAACTCTTTTGACGCTCACTCTCCTTTGAGGCTCTATACTTTGATGTAAATACAATAATTGAATTTCCAAAACCAAAGTCTAGAAGAGCAATATAAGTTAATATAGTAAGAGCTAATGAATATAAACCAAAACCACTATTTCCTAAATAATTAATTAATATTGGTGTAAACAGTAAAACTACAGCAGTATTTAAGAAAATATTGGCGTAAGTTAGTACAACACCTAACTTCCTTTCATTTTTTTTCATTCAATTAAGCTTAATAGATCGAATAAATACAATTAAAAATGGCCTAACCTTTCTCTTTTATAAGAACCATCTTGAACATTTTTACACCACTCTTGGTTATCTAAATACCATTGAATGGTTTTTAAAATACCCGTTTCAAACGTCTCTTCTGGGTGCCAACCTAGCACTTTATTTATTTTCGTCGCATCTATCGCATAGCGAACATCATGACCGGGTCTGTCTGCAACAAAAGTAACTAAGTCATTGAAGTCTGATAAATTCGCAGGCTTATCTTCGATTAAATGATTTAAGTGGTTACAAATCGTGGTGACAACTTCAATATTCTGCTTTTCATTAAAGCCGCCAATATTATACGTTTCACCTAGTTTGCCTTCTGAGACCACTTTATAAAGCGCTCGTGCATGGTCTTCAACAAATAACCAGTCTCTGACTTGCTTACCGTCACCATAAACTGGTAATTGCTTACCTTCTAAAGCATTAAGGATTATTAGTGGAATAAGTTTTTCAGGGAAATGGTATGGACCATAATTATTTGAGCAGTTAGTTAAAACAACTGGCAAATCATAAGTACGGTGCCATGCTCTGACTAAGTGATCAGACGCTGCTTTGGAGGCTGAGTAAGGTGAGCTTGGCTCATAAGAAGTTTCTTCTGTGAATAAGCCTGTTTCACCTAAATCACCATACACTTCATCTGTTGAAATATGGTGGAAGCGGAAGCTTGCTTTTTTGTCATCAGCTAAATCATTGTAGTAACTACGAGCCGCTTCAAGCAATTCATAGGTGCCTACTACATTTGTTTGAATAAACTCACCAGGGCCATCAATTGAGCGGTCTACATGGCTTTCAGCAGCAAGGTGCATGATAAAATCTGGCTGATATTGATTGAAAACAGCTGATACTTTTGCTCTGTCACAGATATCACCTTGGATAAAGTGATAGCGTTCATTATCTTCAATCGAGCGCAGCGACTCTAAGTTTCCTGCGTAAGTTAATTTATCAAAATTAATCACTGTGTGGGCTGTTTCGTTAATTAAGTAACGTACCAGTGCTGAGCCAATGAAACCTGCACCACCTGTGACAAAAATTGTTTTACTCATTATTACTTCTCTTCCCTTAAAATACTGGTGCATCAACTAACAAAAGGCCTGCTTTGTCTTTTTCAGATAAAAGCGGAGATTGACCATTTACTAAAGGCCATTGAATATCTAACGCTGGGTCGTTCCACAACACACTCTGTTCGAACTGCGGCGCATAGTAATTTGTACATTTGTATACAAATTCTGCTGACTCGGTTGTGACGTAAAAACCATGGGCAAACCCTTCTGGTACCCATAATTGGCGCTTGTTTTCAGCACTTAATAACACGCCAACATGCTTACCAAACGTTGGGCTATCTTTTCTCATATCAACAGCGACATCGTAAACTTCACCTTGCGTGACTCGAACTAACTTACCTTGGGTTTGTTCAGTTTGATAATGCAGACCACGTAAAATACCTTGTGAAGATTTACTGTGATTATCTTGTACAAATGTAACGTCAGCAACATTTCCTCTAAACCACTCTTCTCTGAAGGTTTCCATGAAAAAGCCTCTGTCATCGCCAAATACTTTTGGCTCAAGAATCTTTACATCTGGGATGGCTGTCTCAATTATATTCATGAAAACACCTTCTGTTCCAGCAAACCAAGTAGGTATTCACCATAGCCACTTTTTCTTAATGGTTGCGCTATATCTCGAAGCTGTTGCTCTGTTATATAACCCATTCGGTAAGCAACTTCTTCTGGACAATTAACTTTTAAACCTTGGCGCTTTTCTATTGTCTCAATGAATTGCGCAGCTTGTAATAAACTGTCATGCGTACCTGTATCTAACCACGCTGTACCACGTCCCATAATTTCAACATTCAGCGTGCCAGCTTCAAGATACTGTTCAATAACATCGGTAATTTCTAATTCACCTCGTGCTGAAGGTTTCACATTTTTCGCGTATTCCACAACTTTATTGTCAAAAAAGTATAATCCAGGTACAGCATAGTTTGATTTTGGTATTACTGGTTTTTCTTCAATGGAAATTGCTTTGCCGGCATCATCGAACTCAACTACACCGTATGCTTTTGGGTTTGCTACATGATAACCAAACACAGTACCACCTACAGGTCGATTTACTGCTGCTTGAAGTGACTTAACCAAATCATGACCATAAAAAAGGTTATCACCAAGAATCAGTGCCACATTTGCATCACCAATAAAATCCTCACCTAGCAAAAAAGCTTGGGCTAAACCCTCTGGTGATGGTTGAGCAACATATTCAATACTGATGCCCCACTCTCGACCATCACCTAAGAGAGTTTTAAATTTTGATTGTTCTATTGGTGTTGTTATGATAAGTATATCTTTTATACCTGCGTTCATTAACGTTGCTATTGGATAATACACCATTGGTTTATCGTAAATCGGCATCAGTTGCTTACTGACTACCTTAGTTAATGGGTATAAACGTGTTCCACTACCGCCGGCTAAAACTATACCTTTTGTATTCACTACAATGTCCATTTACTTATCTGATTTATATTCATAATTGTAATACCCATAGTAACCATATGCATTACTTGCTTTCTTAACAACACCGTTAAACACAACACCTTTTACATCAATACCGTTTTGTTCAAAGCGGTTACGAGTAAGCTCCAGCTCTTTAACATGGTTTTGACCAAATCGTGTTACAAGCAAGGTGCTTCCTGCGTGTGTACTTACAATTGCAGGGTCTGTTACCGCTAAAATCGGTGGTGTATCAATAATTACTAGGTCGTATTTAACACTTACCTCATCAACTAATTTTGAGAAGTTTTCATGCATTAGAAGCTCAGATGGGTTGGGAGGTATTTGACCACGGGTCATTACATCTAACCCTTCAACTTGGCTATGCTTAACAGCTTGCTCTAGATTTATTATTCCAGACAAATAATCACTTAGACCATTATCCCACTGCATACCAAATTGTGTTTGCAGATAACCTTTACGCATATCAGCGTCGATAATAAGCACTTTTTTGTCGCTTTGTGCGAGTACAGTAGCTAAGTTTACTGAAATAAATGATTTACCTACACCAGGACTAGGGCCTGAAATGGCAATTACATTATTCTTTGCTTCCATCATGGCGAAATGAAGGCTTGTGCGCAAGCTCCGCAGCGCTTCAATTGAAAGGTCTGCTGGGTTATCCATGGCAAGTATTGATTTTGCTTTGGCAGTTTTTCCTTTACGCGCTTTTGCAAATCCTGTTAGTTTAACCTGATATTCTGAATAAGGCACACTAGCATATACAGGTAAACCTAAAGCTTCAATTTCACTAGGATCTTCAATCCCTTTATGAATTGCTTTTTGAATAAGCACAATTGAAACTGCTAACATACTACCTAACAAGGTCGCTATTACAACTATTAAAGCTTTTCTTGGCTTGACAGGTTTTGAGGTATTTACCTCTGCAAGATCAATTACACGCACGTTACCAACTGTACCTGCACGTACAATATCTAACTCCTGTGTTTTAGCTAGCAACAAAGTGTAAATCTCGTTGTTAACTTCAACGTCACGGGTTAAGCGCAATAGCTCTTGTTGGGTTTCTGGTAATACCTGTACTTCTGCTGCTAAACGGCGTTTTTGATTTTCAACCGCTTCAATTTGTTCAACAGCAGCCTGATAGCTTGGGTGGCTTTGCTTAAACTTACGACCAAGTTCGAGCTTTTTTAGTTCAAGCTCTTGCACTTGTGTTTCGAGTTTAACGAGCTGCCTTAATACCCCCTCTGTTTCCAAACTTATATCAACTGATTGTTGTTTAACCTGGTAATCATTAAAGCGTTGTTCAGCGGCTTCTAATTGTTTTTTAACTTGCGGGAGCTGATATTCTAAAAAGTCTAAAGATTTTTGCGCTTCTGCACTGTTTCGTTCAACGTTTCTACGTACATAAGTACCAGCGACTTTGTTTAGTACAGTCTCAGCATATTCAGCGCTGGCATTTTGTAGGCTTAGGTTGATAATGCCTGAATCTTTACCTTTTTCACTCGCACCGATGGCAGCTTGCAGATCAAGAATGGTATTTAAACGGTCACGCTTAACAAGCAAAAACTCTGTGTCTGGACGAGCGCTTAGTGTTTTCAATGTCAATGAAAAAGCACCATTTGACACATCTTCACCTACCTTACCTTCTAAAATGCTTTCACCATTATCATTAAGTAATTCAAATCGATTGTTAGCTAATGCAACTAAAACAAAGTTAGTACCAATTGCATTTTTAGGCACTTCAAATTTAAATATTTCAATTTTCTCACCACCCCATGCGTAGCTGGATGCTCCAAAACTTGGCTCAGCTAAATCACCCTCTTGAATTGGCGCATATTTGCGGAATGCTCTGCCACCAATAACTGGAAATAGTTTTGGTTCGGCGACAATATCTAGTTTTAGGCTGTCGACAGCTTCACCAAGTATACTTCGAGATTTTAAAAGTTCGATCTCAGTCACAGCAGCAGATGTACTTTCAAACATTCCGCCCAGTTCATCAAAACCAGGGACTGATCCACCTTTTTCTTCAACCTGTATCATGGCTGTCGCTTGATAAATCGGAGTACTAAATACCGCAACCGCGACACCAATTATCATAAATAAGACTGTAACGGCAATAATGAACCACTTACGGTCAAGTAAAGCACCAAATAAAGCCATTAAGTCAATTTCTTGCGCTTGTTCTGAGGCTTGTTTTTGCTGCGAGCCACTTAATAGGTGTGATTGAGCATTCATTGACTCTTTCATCCTTATAAATACTTCTGCCAAGCGCTGCACGCGCTATCGATTAATTCGTAGACATGTTCAAAGGCTTCACGGCTTTGTCGATAAGGGTCTGGTACTTCTTTGTCGCCTAACCATTTACCAAGTAGGAATGTTTTACCGCGCGCTTGAGGGTAACGGGTACATAAGTCTTCTAGGTGACGCTTCTCCATGACCAAGATTACACTGTTATGAGTCACAAGACTGGTGCTAATTTGCTGGCCTTTGTGCTCTGACATATCAACGCCATATTGCAACGCTAACTCTCGTGCAAAGCTATCTGCTGACTTGCCTTCAAGCGCAGTTAACCCTGCAGAGCTAACTTTGACATTTTTGCCCGCTAACTTGCTTTTTAAAACATATTCAGCGGTAGGACTTCGGCAAATATTACCTGCACATACCATTAAAACACTATCGAACATACCGGCTTGCCTACTACTGGTTATCTATATCTTGTAATCTATCAACGGTCGTTAGCGCAGGTAACAATAGACTAATAACTTTGTTCCAACGAGCTAATGGCGCGCTTGTGACATAAACAATATCTTGTGGATCTAATTCGAATTGCTCTGCCAATACTAACGCAGCAACATTTTTTGCGTGAAGTTGATATACGTCAGCGATAACCCCATCTTTTTCGAGGTCACGTTTTCGAAGCACAAAAATACCGTTAGCATCTGCCGAACGTTCTTCAATACCACCCACTTCACTAAGCGCTTCAGCTAGATTCAAGCCATAACGATTAACTTCAACCTTACCAGCACGCTTTACATCACCTAGTACATACACATTTCTTTGGTCGTTACGTGTTACATGAACAATGTCACCATGCTGTAACAAGCGGTTTTGCGAAATGTCACCTTTGGAATAAAAATCATCTAAACGAATTACTTCGCTCTCGTTACCACGTGTAAAAGTGACTACTTTCCAGTCAGCCCGCTCGTTTAAACCACCGGCTTGATTTAAAGCATCAATTAAGGTCAATGGCGTTTCAGTGACCGGGTAAACACCTGGCTTTTTCACTTCACCAGTTACGTACGCTTTTTGGCTTCTAAAGCCGACTACTTTTACGTCGATTTGTGGATCTTCAATCACGCGACTTAAGCGTTTAACCAGCTCCTCTCTTACTTCTGCAACTGTTTTTCCTGCTGCAGGTACGTTGGGAGCGTAAGCATAGGTGATGGTACCATCAGCCTGAACACGAAAACCATCGAACTCAGCTGTACGCTGAACTGCAGCTGGAATTGTCAGCTCAGGATGATCCCAAACGCCAATGGTTAACACATCGCCAACACCGAGTTTGTATTCATAATTAGAAAGATCAAGGCCAGCAGTCGAGATAGATGTTCTTGTTTGAGAGACGTTTTTTTGCTGCTTGATAAGGGCTGAATCTATGAGTTGGATATTGACTTTTTCTAACTCCCTTTCAAGGTTTTCAGTTTCTTCACCTTGCTTTAGTCCTTCAAAATGGCCGCCTGGTATAATTGTACAGCCACTCATTGCCAGAAAACATGCTGAAGCAATGAAAGTTTTATAGCTTTGCGCCATTTGTTCTTCCTAAAATCATTCTTGTTAGCTTTGTCTAAAGCCTTTATGTAGAGCTGGGTAATTAAACCATTTGTAGATTTTGTTAGCAAGTAATCGTCGTGTGAATTTTTTTGTATACTTTCTAGATATGAAATCACTAAAAAACCTAGGAAAACAAAAGAACAACTATCATTTTACTATTTCACGACCTTCAATAAGTTATTAGCCACTTTCACTTAATACATTAATTTCATTCTTATTTTTCAAAGCAGATAAAACGGCCTGAACTGTTAAAAGAAATAACATTTTCTACTAACAACAAATTGAATATTTGGAATAGTCTAATTTATTGGCTTTATATATAGAGCAGAACACTTTCGCTTGAAAAATACTTCTCCTACCAGAAGCACTCAGTTTACAAATTAAAACAAAATCCCTTAATACTATAACTTTGTTACAGTTTTTTTAAGTGCAAAAATAATGTATTATGACTAGTCCGTCGATTAGTTTTTGTTAATTAGGTAAGAGAAGCAAAAATATTATGTCATATAGTCTGAGTAAAGAGTCTAGTCAAGTTAGTAATGGAGTTGATCCTAAACTACTCAAAAACAATGACCAACATGCTTTAAGGGGTACATCAATTGATGCTGATAATGATAATGGAAATAACATTAACATAGATCAAACTCATAAAGTAAGGCCTCTTTCTCAAAAAAGCGATTCGTTATATGTTTTTTGCCCTGAAGAATTCACCCCTCTTATTATTCAGGTACTAAAGAAGCACAAAAACTTAAATTTTCACATTAATGATTTTTCGGCGCGTAAATTTAAAAACCTTAAGATTTGCCATTTTAAGAGTGAGCACTTGTCTCAAAAACAAAAAAACTTTTTGATCGAAGCCACTGAGTTCGGCGCAAAAGTTGAACCTCTTGTAAGTTTTTTAGATCGAAACTTAGGTTATACAGAAGTTGAGCTGTTGCATAGCGGTTATTTTTTACATCAGAAGGCATTTTCTATACTTTCAAGCAAAAGAAACCTTTTCTTTAAAAGGGTAATTGACCTGATGTTTGTTTTTTTACTCTCTCTAGTCGCCATACCTGTTGGCTTAGTTACAGCCATATTTATTAAACTCGAATCAGCGGGTCCCATTTTCTACAAACAACGTAGAACAGGTCTATATAATAAAGAATTCAAAGTTATTAAATTCCGCTCTATGAGAAATGATGCAGAAAAGCAAGGAGCCCAATGGGCATCTAGCAATGATTGTAGAGTGACAAAAGTCGGAAAATTCATTCGTAAAACTCGTATTGATGAGTTACCGCAATTAATTAATGTTTTAAAAAATGAAATGTCAATGGTAGGCCCTCGTCCTGAACGAGAACATTTCATTGTTCAACTTGAAAAAGAAATTCCATTTTACCGCTTTAGACACGCTGTTAAGCCAGGGATTACAGGTTTAGCACAGGTAAAATATCCTTATGGCGCATCAATTAACGATGCGGTTTGGAAGCATAAGTTCGACATTTACTATATTAAGCACCAAACTCTCATGACAGATCTAAAAATACTCTTCCTTACTATAAAAACTGTATTATTTGGTAAAGGTCAATAGTTATGCACACTCCAGATTTTTCTGTTCTTTGTTCTTTATATTACAAAGAACAGCCTGACTTTCTAAATGCTTGCCTTGAAAGCATTTCAAATCAAACCCTTTTGCCTTCTGAAGTTGTCATAGTGCATGATGGACCTCTGACTGGTGAACTTTACAAAGTGCTAAATCGCTGGAAAGTACAACTGCCGTTAAAAGAAGTGATTCTTAAAGAAAACGTTGGATTAGGTAAAGCTCTAAATATTGGACTAGAGTCTTGTTCGCATGAACTTGTTATTCGTGTAGATACTGACGATATTAACCTTCCACATAGATTTTATGAACAAGTGGAGTTTATGCAAAGCAACCCTGATGTAGCAGTATCAAGTGGCCATATTGAAGAGTTTCACCACTGCCCAACATCTCCTAGCAACATTAGAAAGGTTCCAGTTCAAAATTTAAAAGTACAAAGCCTTAAACGCAATCCGATCAATCATATGGCTTGTATTTTTTTAAAAAGTAAAATTATTGCTGCTGGCGGCTATAAGCATCTGATGTTTATGGAAGACTATTACTTATGGCTAAGGGTTTTAGCTAATGGTTTAAAGATAAAAAACTTGAACAAAGTTTTAGTTAAAGCTCGCACTGGTAATGGAATGCTTGAAAGACGAAGAGGAATAGTTTATGCCAAAAGTGAGCTTAAGCTAATGAAAAGCATTTATAAATTAGGTTTAACTAAAAACCCAATAATTCTTTCTCGCTTCATTCTGAGAAGCGGCTCACGACTCCTTCCAAAACAAGCATTAAAGCTTGTATATAAAACACAAAGAAAATAGTTATTTTATAATACGTCCCTAAATGGCCACTTTTTCCTGTGGCTCTTTTGAGTAGCTCAATCTATAAAAGCTATTTAAACTTACTTTTAGATTTTTTTATCGCGTACTTAAAGATTGATAAAACTATGAACACAATTGTTAATATTGCTAGCAAAGAAAAATTCCTAAAAAGTGAACTTCTAGACATATAAGCTACGTTACTTATAACTATCAAGCTAACCAATAAAAAATAACGATTGTAGAGAATGTCTCTCTGGAATACAGCTATAACTCTTCCAATAAAGACACACATGATCAACGTAACAATTATACCTGACTGATAGAGTTCAGCTACAAAGTTGCCTCCTAATCCTTTCCCCTGACTAAATAGCTTATCACCAAGTACATGGTAACTTATAACATCTCCAAGTAATCCCAACTCATTTAACCTTTCTACATTCTGAGATCTATAAATGGCGGCCTCAGGAGATATAGGAGAAAAAACACTAAAATCTGAGGTGAATTTATCTAGGTTTTCCATAGTAAAAGGTAACATATAAAAGCTATTGCTTTGCGATATGAAGAAATAAGATAGTAAGTTATTATCAGACAATTCAAAATGCCACCCTTGCCTATAAAATTGAACAAAAAGCAAGAGTGAAATCATAAGAATAAAGACAAAAAACAACGTTGAAATCTTAGGAGGACGATTTGGATAACAATTGTAATAAACAAAATATAGAACTGACGTATACAATACAAAAGAGCTTCTGACGCCAAGCAACAAAAATGCTATAGCAAATATAAGAAATAGAGAGAAATAAATTCTGACACGCTGCCATTGCGCATTAGCTGAAACCAAAATAGCAAATGAAATTACAAACAAATATCTAGAAACATCTACCCAAAACGGCGCATTCACTCCCTCAGAATAATAGGCATAATATCCAAACTCACTAATGAATTTGAATTCAAGATAAAACTTAATAAACGTACCTGGAGCGAAAATAAAAAAACAAATCCGACCTATATCGAAAGATAGTTTATCAAACCCTAATCTTGGTGCGCATTGCTTAGCAGTTCGCCCCTTTTCAAAAGACGAAACATAAGAAAAATTTATAAGACTTAACACTAATGAATAAAAAATAAAAGATTTGCTAATAAGTTCATCACTAATTAAATTTAGTCCTGCGACTGTATAGGCTAGATTTATATCAGAAAAGCCAAAGTATCTACCGCCTAGAATAAATATAAAGAAGCAACCTAAAAACAAAAAGTATAGGCTTGCAGTACTACCAAGACTGAGTGCAACTATCAAGCAACGACAGTAAACAACCGTTAGCAAGATAAAACTAATTTCTAAATCAACAAAAATATTAATTGCAAAGAAATAGTATAAAAAGAGCGAAGCTAAAACTAACAACCCATCAATAAATATGTTTCTAAGAAGCAGCATACTTTGCCTTTAAAATCACTTCAAATGACTTAATGCCAGTCAACAGCCATAACAAATCCACAACATTCAACTCTACGTTGAAGAAGTAAATGAATAAACTAACAAGCAAGAGTAGTAATAGTGATATTTGAGAAGAAATACTGTTAGATTTTGCTTTACCTCGATGGATTAATATCAGCTCCCCAATGACAAGTGAAACAACAGTAACTATCACTAAAAAAAGAACTACACTGATCTCTTCCACTAACTCTATTTTAAAAAATGCAGATATTTCTACTCTGAAGAAGTAAGTAGCCAAAACAATAGATGCACTCAAAAAAATTGGGACTAATAAATATATTATATACCTTTTTTTTTGAACCCCATTAGAAATCCGTGACAGTAGTATACCCGTCAGGATCATAGGCCCCATTATTGCGAATGAAAAAACCTTTAAGGCAACATCTAATTTTGCAAAAAGTGCCGGCGTAAGTAAAAAGCCACACACTATCAAAAATAACTTATCAGTTAAAAGAGAGGCTGCTTTACTACCGAAATAGTGTTTTGAAGATTTAATAGCCGAAAGTGCAGTATTCCATTCATAATGAAAAGAAAAGCTCACAATTTTTGAAAGTACCAAATACTGAATAACATTTACTGCTGCAAGTGATAAAGCATAAAAAAGTGTGAAAAGCTGTACCGTTAAATGGTCGATTAGAAAAGCACAAAGAACAAGCAGTAGAACAAATTTTACAACACCTAATAAAGTCAGAATATGAGCCTTTTTCAATACAATAAACGCATGTGATAAAGAAAACACCTCAAATAGCACTATTAAGTACAAGGAAATAATGATAGCTGCACTTCTATCGGGCCAGAAAAAATAACAATAGGCCAAAAATAATGGGCAAGTAAAAAACAGAATTGTCACCTTCGCAGTTAATACTTGCTCTATTACCTGAGGTAACCCAGAAGAAGAGGATCTCAGTATGCTAGTCTCAAAGCCAAATCTAATTAAAATAATTAAAAAAGCAATAATGCTTAAACCTAAGGAGAATAAACCGTAATTTTCTACCCCGTATGAAGAAATAAACGCAGGTACAAGCATAAGAACGATAACAGAGTCCAAGCCTCTATTAATCAATAAAGATACAAAATCTATTATAAGTTTCAAATTTCTATTTCTTTTAGTGACTTCTCAAGGTGCTTTATATTGAGAAACTCATCAAAGCATTTTTTTGCTGATTTGCTCATTTCTCTTTTATCTTCATCACTGAGATCAATAAACTCTCTTAACGAGCTTTCAGCATTAGTATCTGCAACAAGGCCGCATTTATGAGTTTCGACATATGACGACATATTCGTTTTTTTATTAACAATTACAGGTAAGCCATCGCCCAAGGCTTCAGATATGACTAGAGGCATAGCTTCTGAATTGGAAAACAACACTAATGCATCATAATTTTCAGACATTATCTTCCTCTTAGAAGGTTCTAACAAACCATGAAAGGTAACGAAATCATTTAATTCCAATACATTTATTAATGAAAGCATTTTTACTACCTCAGGTTCTGAGGTTTTCATCTCTTGCAATGATAAACTCTTATTTTCACCGTACCCAAAAATATCAAGTTGAAATTCATATCCTTGCTTTTTTATTTCCTGAAATGCATGAAGCATGGTTTCAATACCTTTATAATAAAAATCTATCTTTCCAAGAAAAACAAACTTGTTACCATGATTTTTATATATAGCTTCATTTGGTTCATAAGCTATTAAGTTTGGTATATATTCAACCCGTTCTTTTTTAACAATTATTGAGTTATGAAATTCTGACTCATTACTAAATATGAATTTATCGCTAAGATAAAGCATAAGCTTAATTAACGGTCGGTATAATATTTTCTTAATCGAAGGTTTAAAAAAAGCATTTGTTGTTAGTGAACCATGCGATTGTATAAAAAGTTTGCTTCCTACAAGCTTCGTAAGCACAGAAATAATTGGAAATAACGGATGGTAGATAGAGTGTATTATTACAACATCAAACCTTTCTTTCCTAAGAACAGAAAATAGCTCATATAAGCCATTAAATTTAATGAAGCTCTCATCTGTTGACTCTCCATTAAAAAAAAGTAAATATGAGTTAAAGCCTAAATCCTTTAAACCTTGATTTAGTTGATTTACCATTGCATTCATTCCACCAACATAATAATTTGGCTTCACATTGGCAATATTTAATACTTTTTTTTTCATAAAGAAATTATCTGATTATAAAGTTCAGAACAGGATTTTCGGTGACTAACATCAAGTAAATCTTTACCTAAAAATGATTCTTTTATCTGATAATTATTTAGGTTGCCTGAAAATAAACCATTCAAAGTATCTATAAACTCTTCAAAAGCTAGCACTTCTTTTCCTACACTTACTTCATCATAGTTATAGTTTAACCCTCTAGAAGTAGTATAGCTTTCTTTATCATATGGAAAAGTTATAACAGTCCCACCAGTTATAGCGTAATCGAACATTATTGATGAGTAATCAGTAATTAGTAATTCAAATCTATTAAGGTAAAAAGAAATCTCCTCGACTTCATTAGCTGAAAGTAAAACAATATTTTCACCGTCAATATAATCTTTAAATCCTTTATCAAGATGATGAGGCCTAATAAATAACTTTGCATTGTTATGTTTAAGTAATGAAACAAGCTTATCTAGTTCGAAATCACTGAATGGAAAATATTTTGTGCTTCCAGCATCTCTATAGGTGGGTGCATACAGGATGTTAAACTTCCCATTTACTTTTTCATTTACAAATAAATTTGTTGCCTCATCTAAAGAGCAACCAAACATTTCACTAACCAAAACTCCTGTAATTAAGTGGTTTTTACGTGAAACATTGAAGCTTTTCGAATACACATCACTTAAACAAGGAGCTTGAACTGCTAGATATTGATTAAAAATAGAATAATAGTATTTGTAAATTAGCCGTTTGAAAGCGCTTTGAAACTTATCTTCAATTCCAATACTTTTTAAAGGTACACCATGCCATAAATTTATAAATTTCCTTCCTTTTAGGGATGTTGGAAACATACAAAATGACTTTGTAGAAAACAGCCAAAATTTAGCTGAATAGATGATTTTTAAGTCACTCGTCTTTCTATATGATAAAAAGTATGGACCAAACTTATTAATTAACATTGTCCTTTTGGCATCATCGTCAATTATAAAATAAACATCCACTTCTTTTTTGTATATAACAATGAATTCAAAAAATATTCTTGAAATAAAGTTATATGATTCATTATTGTATGAAGACACAATCATTAAGTTTTCTTTCTTTTTTTTAAAAAAGAATAAAAAACTAAAAAGAAAACGTTTTAGAATTATTAGTTTTTGCATATCAAGAATATTTTAAGACTTCTCTTTCATAAAAATAGATACAACCACAGCTATCATTGAAGATAAGATTAAGCCAATAACTAGACCTAAGATCACAATTAGAAAGCGCTTAGGTTCTGATTTTTCTTCCGGAAGGTAAGCAGGATCAATCACATCAAAAACATACTGTTCCCTGACATTTGCCATCATGATTGTTTTTGTATGCTCTTGAACCAAACTATGAAGAATTGTCCTCATATTAGAGATGTTTGTTTTCTCTATTTCCTTTGTCAGGTAATTGATACTTTTTTGAGCTTCGATTAAATCACGATTTCTCATTACTTGGTTTATTTCATAAACAATTGCTTTCACCCATGACTGTGCAATATATGGAGATTCGTGTTTTATCGCAATCTTTATTAATGAAGAGTCTTTCATTCGTGTTATTGATAAAATTTCTCGAAACTTTTTATAAGAATCGTTTACAGAAGGTGCTTTATTGTTTTTTTGATACTCTTCTGCAATCCAAACATTTTCATCTGAATTATATATTTCAAAGTCATAATGTAATTTATTGCTTTCTCTATCCCATGATGAAACCGCAAGCAATTGTGGGAGTATTTTATATTTTTCAACAAAATTATTAATGAATTCCCTCGATTTTATTATTTCTATTGCAAGGCTTACCTTATCTACACTACCACTAGAAGGTAATGATAAACCAGCAAGTGAAGCAATACCTCCAAACTGGCTAGATAAAGAGTTTAATGAATTAGAATTCATAGATGCAGCTGGAGATACAATAACTTCAGAGCGATAAATGTTTGGCATTAATAAAGCAATTACTATTGATATGACAACAAACAAAGATGTTAAAGCGCATACTAGAGTCTTGTAGCCCCAAATTATTAATAGCAAATCAACAACACCTTGATCTTGATTAAAATTTTCAGAACTCTTGGTTTCAACTGACATTAATTCTCTCTTAAGTTAAGTTGCAAGATGAATAATTTACTCGTAATACTCATCGACTTTTGAAAACACTTTAAATTCATTCTTTCTATAAAAGATTATTTCGCCATTGTTAAATTTGCTATCAATACAATCAATAATCGGTTGGATGCCTTCAGAAATAGACATTACATTCATATTTACAATGTCTAACCCATCTCTCAGTTTCGTATCTATTGCACCAGGGCATAGCGTATTTATTGTAAACCCATCTTTAAATAACCCTTCAGACAACCTAAGTACTCCAGCTTTACTAGCACAATATGAAGTCCAATCGACATAACTGTTAAACCCAGCAGTAGAAGATATATTTATTATGCGAGTTTTAGTATTCATTAGTAATGCAGAGCGACAAATTAAGTAACTGCCGATTAAATTTACTTGAATGTCTTTAATCCATAGTTCAGGTGCAGAATCTAGAATTCTACTAGAGTAAAGAGTGCCTGCCATATTTATTACTACATCAAACGTTTTCTCTTCAAAAAAGCTTTTGACGCTTTCAGGGCAAGAAACATCTAAATCAGCTCTGTTAGGGGTTGTAACTACAAATGTTCCTCTTTCCTCTAGCTCACTTTTCAACGCTTTTGCAAGATCCCCATTCCCACCAGTAATTAAAACCTTAATATTATTTTGGTTCTGGGATTGGGTGCTCATCACTTTTCCTTACCAATTCTAAATACTCTTCATAAATTTTCTTCTTTAGATTTGTTGAGCTTACGCCCTTTCCATAAGGAAGGTAATAAACTTCTACTCCTAGCTCTTTGAGATAATCATATTTTCCGTACCAGTCATCACCAATAACAAATTTATCAACATTAAGTTTCTTAACTGTTTCTGTATGCTCTAAAGTATGTTGAGGTATCACAATATCTGGTGACTTTAAACCTTCTACTATTGCAATTCTTTCTTCAAAAGGCACTGCTGGAGGTCGTTTATAGGTACATACCAATTCATCAGTACTAACACCTACAATTAATGTATCCCCTAACCCCCTACCATAATTAATCATTTTTAAATGATTACTATGAAACAGATCAAAAGTTCCCGAAACGTATACTACACTCATAATTAAACCTTTTAAAATTCTGAATTTGGACTTTAAATTCTAGCAATTGCCGCAACACCAACACCTAGCTGGTAGAAGATCTGAGTTGCCGTGCTCCAAAGAGTTAGATTATCCATATGAGATGCGTCCATAGGGACTACAATGGTGTCTCCTGGCTCTAACTCATTTTGATAATTAACCGAAAACCATCCTGATGATTTAGGGATAAATACAGCACCATTAGCTTTAATTACGTAGATTTGCTCTTCTTTGGCACGTTCTTTCACTCCACCACTCAACTCTAGGTACTCGTCTATAGAGACACCAGATTTAAATAGGTGTGAGGAAGCATAATTAACTTCACCAATAATAGAAATTGAATCTTGCTTACCAGGAATATAAAGCGTGTCACCATCTTGCAATACCAAAGAATCTTGTCCTGATAGAATTTCCGGTAAGTCTATGACCAAGCGACCTACAGCTTTAACACTAGCTATGTCTTTCAATAACTTATTCATCTCGTCATAGCTAATAGATGCATTCATACCTATCGATTTTTGGAAACTTTTCGAGGCAATGTCTCTTCTCAGTTCATTTGAAAGCTTTTTCAATTGAGATTGTTCTTGCTCTTTAATTGACTTGCGCGTATAGATAGCTGCTTTAGGCTCTGCATATTCAGAAAGCCCTCCTGCTCGCTTAATTACACTGTATAAGTTTTCACCTCTGTTCACTTTATATGTACCAGGAAAACGAACTTCGCCTCTTAAGGTTACTTTATGACCCTCATACCAATTTGGACGGGTGAGAATATTAAGTGTGTCTTTTGGTTCTAGCTGCTCTGCTAAACCAGTTTTTTGTGAAATATTCAAAGTTTTATGCTCAAACTGGCTATTGCCTTTATTTACAAAACGAGTGAGCTCAGCTTTTTCTATATAAGCAGACTCTAACAATCCACCTGAAGCAGATATAGCATCTTGTATTGCGGCATTTACTGGTAAAGGATATTTACCAGGAAAGCGAACTTGACCACGAACCTCAAACGTATTTGATTTACTGAAAGCATTTTCTTGATATTGCAAACGTTTCAGCACAGCTTTTAATAACGACTTACGGCTAAAAGTTGCCAGCTCTTCTATTGCTGTTTCGTCATTAAAATCATCTGAAGAATTATTCTCATCTGCAGTATCTAGAGCAACGGGATCCAAACTTGCCATTTTTTCTTCAAAACTTTGAAATTCGTTTAAATGCCAAAGTTTCACTTTATATTGTTGTCGCATTTGTTCTTCAGTTAACGCCAAGTTTTCTAGAGCTTGCTCTTCGCTTGACTTTAACTGGAAACGACTGAATATGTATATTTCATCATTCTTTTCTAAAGGGATATTTTTACCTTTAAGCGCATCTGCCAAAGAAAATTGGATAACTTCTATTTCTCCAAGAACTGATTTCTCTCTGACAAGAATTGAGTAATTAAAATCGGCTTGAGGGAGTAGATCATCTCTGAAATTTTGGAATAACTTGTCTAGCGTAATACCTTCATACCACTCGTAAAACCCAGGTCTTACAACAGCACCTATCAATGTGATTGAATCAGAGGCGGTTTTGCTGACTTCTTTTACAATCACTTCATCTCCAGCTTTTGGGGTATAATCCATTGATGTATCAGAGAAATCTGTAGAAATGATACGGCTTTTTGCACCACCCATAATTCTGCGTACAGTTACATTCTTAGTAAATGCATTTTCTTTAAAGCCACCAAACATTTTTACCAAAGACGCTTGATCATCCTCTTGCGTTAATTCAAAAATGCCTTCTCGCTTAACCGCACCTTTCACTGTTATTTGAGGTCCAACAGATGGAATAAAAACGACATCGCCAGAACGAAGGTTAATGTCACCCTCAGTATTACCATCTAGCAACAAGTCATATAAATCTAACGTAGATACTGTTTTACCATTTCGCTTTACTTGAATATTTCTCAAACTCGCGATTTCAGTCAGCCCGCCTGAAGCATATAAAGCATGAGTCACAGTTGACAATGGCGAAACCATAAAGCTACCAGGTTTGTATGCTTCGCCAACAACTAAAATACGCATGGGATTTAGTTGGGACATTGACACAAAAACATTTAAACCAATTGCTTCTTTTTCAATTTTATTTTTTATTAATTTTTTAAACTCGCCATACTCAAGGCCTGCAACTTGTTCAGGTGAAAAATTAGGAATTGATAAACGACCTTCATTATCGATTTTTAAGGTGTGAGAAGTGCTTTCTTTACCATAAAAAGTAACATTAACCATATCACCTCGACCTAGTACATAAGTATCTGGTACAGATGCATTCTCAGGTGGTTCAAAAGTTGTTGGACTTCCAGAAAAAAGTGAATAACCAAATGGCTCGAGAGGCTTATCAATCGGGTTTAAACGATCTAATTCGGTCTCTTTTTCAGGCGTTTCAAGCTCTCGCTCTAATACTGACGGTAATTGTTGCGAAGTGACTTGAGAGTTTTGAACCGAATTAGTTAAAGAAGATAAATTGATACCGTATTGCTTAGCAAGTGCTTCTTGCTGAGCTCTTGGCAATTTTTTAAACTGTTCGATTTGTGCTTGGGTTGGTGTAAATGCCAGTGAAACGCTTGAAAACAGCATTAAAATCAATACAAAAACACGTTTAAAAAACATATTCAAACTTAAATCCTATAAGTTGCGGCCAAAAAGATTGCATATTCTACACGAAGTGCTATGCATAGAAAAAGGGGCTTAAGCCCCTTTTTTTGGTCTATATTACAAGTTTACGACAATGGTATGTTAAAAGCTGTAAACTAATGTTAAAGACGTTTCAGTATCTGTATTTTCTTTTTCTTCACTCACTTCTGAGTTATGCGTGATGTTATATGCAAACTTCATTTGCAGCGAGCCATTGATTTTTGTTAGCAGCGCAGATTCAGATACCGTTTTAGTGTTACTGTCACCATACTCAACCGCAACTAATTGCGTGAATCGTGCGTTGTCAGAGATTTGCCAATTGTAATCCAATTTAGCAACTCCAATTGCTTCATTTTCTGTTTCACCGGCTAGCGATAAGCCGTTTTCATCTAACTCAGAGCTGCTTTCTTGGTGCTCAAAACGCTTGATACCTGGACCAACTTCAGCATTTAAATACATATTGTCACGGTTCAATAAGCGTAAACCGTAACCTACTGAAAGTACGGCTTCATTACGATATGCACCAAAGTAATCTGAATCATATGAACCATAAACGAACAAATGGCTGTGATCTTCGTTTAACTTATAGTTGGCCTGTGCTGATACTGAATACTTTTCATTGGTGCGCTCTTTTTCACGCTCACCCGCATCATTTTCAATTTCATCTTCTTTATATATACCACTTAGTTTGTACTCATTGTTCCAGTTTTCTAAGTGATGCTTTGCCTTGATGCCACCTTTTAGTGTTGTAGTTGAGGTGTTACCACTGGTAACAATTGCACCCACTTCACTTGTCACGTCCCATGTTTTTTTCTCTTTTGCTTCCTTTGCAAAACTTTGAGTTGATGTTGCTGCAATAACGCAAAGAGATAAAAGTTTTAATTTCATTTTATTAATAACCCTGTAATTAATCTTTATGAAGGTGAACATCCATTTGAGGATATGGGATTGTAATATTTGCTTCATCTAAAGCAATTTTAATATTTTCGACCAATGCAAAATATGTTGGCCAGTAATCTGTCGTATTAACCCAAGGACGCACCACAAAGTTGACGCTTGAGTCAGCTAGCTCAGACACTGCTACAGTATATGCAGGATCTTTTAGAAGACGAGACTCGTTATCCAGTACACCTTTCAGCACTTCTTTTGCTTGGCGTAGATCTGCGTCGTAGCTTACTCCAATAACTAAATCGATACGGCGTGTTTTTTGGCGAGAGTAGTTAACGATTGCACCACCCATAATAGCTGAGTTAGGCATTATGATAACTTTGTTATCTGGAGTGCGTAATTCTGTTGCAAATATTTCTATACGTTCAACGCTACCAGCTTTACCACCAGCTTCGATGTAATCACCTGACTTGAACGGGCGAAGAATGATAATTAAAACACCTGAAGCAAAGTTTGATAGCGAGCCCTGAAGTGCTAGACCAACAGCTAAACCAGCAGCACCAAGTATTGCAACAAACGATGTTGTCTCTATGCCAACCTGTGATAATGCCATTAGCACGGTCGCTGCAAATACCAGCGCATAAACAATATTAGATATGAACCCAGCTACGGCTTTATCAATTTTTCTCTTAGCAAAAGATTTTTCAGTTAGATTGCTAAAGAATTTCGCTATTTTTAATCCTATTAAAAGGATTACGATAGCTAAAATGCCTTGTAATACGTAATGAGTAATTAGGTCTGAATTGTCGTTAATCCAGTTGATTAGAACTTCCATGGACACTCCTTATTTTTGTGTTGAGTGAATTTTTGCGAATTATACACCCTGAAAATGAACTTTACCTTTACGAAAAAGTACTTTTTTATTAAATTTAAATAAAATTGCATTATTACTTTGCAAGTCTGATTTTTTTATGTATTATGCGCGCCACACCAAACAAGGTGTTGTTGCGGCGGCTGTAGCTCAGTTGGTAGAGCCCTGGATTGTGATTCCGGTTGTCGTGGGTTCGAGCCCCATCAGTCGCCCCATCTTTCCTTCTGTATTTCATATCACAAATCTAATTTAAAATTCCTAACTCACATCTTTTTAATTTTAATCGTCGTTAAAGTATTACACTGGTTTTCTTGTTGCCATAAATTACGTTCTTCAAAAGACTAAACCAAACACCCGTAGGTTATGCTTTAGTGCAACAAAATTTTGATTTGTCGTTGTGAGTGACGACAGAACTACAGATTGAGTATTCCATTGCAGCTGGTAAGATTACTCATTTCACCTTGCGCAAAAGTAACCTTGCTTCACAACGTGTATTTTGCACGGTAATTTGAAAGTTAGCGTTGGAAATAATACCTAAGAGCCAAGCTTATTCTGTGCAAATACCATCAGTTCATCAACCGGCATTGGTTTAGCAAGTAAGAAGCCTTGAATTTCATCACATCCCATTTGTTGTAAACGCTCCAATTGAACCTGTGTTTCAACACCTTCAGCAATCGTTTTTAAGCCAAGGTTCTTTCCAAGAGAAACGATTAATTCAGCTATCGCGCCTGTGTCGCTCTCTGGTATATCTTTGATAAAAGCCCTATCAATCTTAAGACGTGATAAAGGAAGTTTTTGTAAATAGCTTAATGAAGAAAAACCGGTACCAAAGTCATCTATGGCCACTTCAATGCCATAACGCTTTAGTTCATCTAATGTGTTTATTACACTGCTGATCTCGTCCATCACAACGCTCTCTGTTACCTCAAGCTCAATCTTGCTACTTGGTACCTGATACTTTTCTAGTGTACTCATCACTGTTTTAGCGTAATCTGGCGTTTTAAATTGAGGCACTGATACATTAACAGCAACACAAATATCCAGCCCTAGTTGAGCAAAACGTTTTTGCTGTTGGCAAGCTTGTTCAAGTACCCACTGCCCTATTTCCACAATTAGCCCTGAACTTTCAGCAAGGGGAACAAAAATGCCAGGGGAGATATAGCGGCCATTACCTGATGGCCAACGTAGCAAGGCTTCACAACCTATAATTTGTTGGGTCTTTAGAGAAAACTGCGGTTGATACCACACTTCTAATTTACTTTGCTCAAAGTCACTTCTTAATTGTCGTATCAGGCCTAAGCGCCATGCCATTTTTTCTTCTAGGTCTGATGTATACCAATCAAACACTTTATGGCTCTGCTTAGCTTGGTTAAGTGCTATATAGCCTTTCTTTAATGTCTCAAGGCCAGTCTCACTAAAATCTTCACACTTGCATAGGCCAATATGAAAATGAATGGATAGTAAGTGCTCTTTCAACTGGTAAGGTATTGTAAGCGCATCAACCAACAACTCTTCATTGAAAGAAGCTGTTGGTAATAAGAATGCAAACACATCAGCACCAATCCTGGCCAAAGCTTTAGCATTAGGAATGTCTTGATCCAGACGCTGCATCACAGCCATCAATAGTTGATTACCCACTTCTTGACCTAGACCATTATTGATATCTGAGAACTGAGCAATATCTAGCAAAATCAGAGATAAACCATCATCACATGGAGTCTTCTCTAAATGCTCTACAAAACTGGTGCGATTAGCTAATTTTGTTAGGGGATCTTTATATGCCACTTCTCTGATCTGGCTGAATAGCTTGATGTTATCTAAACCCACACTGACATTAGCTAAGAATATCTCAGCAAACTGAATTTGTCGCGGCATCGGAGGCAGAGCTAATTCGATAAAAATCGCCGCCTGTTCATTATTTTTTTCTAGGAACAGAGTAAGATCATGCTCTGTTTGCTGGTGACACTGCTGCTCAATACAAGTTTTAACTTGCATGATGGCGCGGCCATTATCGAGTTGTTCAACACCTTGTCCAATAAAGTCATGATATTGCGTTGAGCCGCCTAACAATACCAACGAATTCGTACCTGAAATCTGAGCACACACAAAGCCATTGGCATCATTAGCCAGAATGTTAGCCAGTTGCATTACAACAGCCTGACTAAAGCCACTGATATTGTTGTGGCCGAGAATAGCATTAGAAGCACTTAAAATATTAGTTAGCCCTTCGCTTTGTGCTTCTAACTCACAAATTTGTTGGAAGGAACGCAGAGCTGTCATTAAAGAAGTTACCAGCTTACTACGTGTAAGCTCTGTTTTCATTTTGTAATCATTGATGTCGTATTCACGTATGACCTGTTCTTCTGGCGCATGCCCTGGCTGACCAGTTCTTAAAATAATGCGGACATTGTGATTATCAAGCTCATCACGAACCGTTTTCACAACTTTCAATCCAGCATCATCAGATTCCATAACTACATCTAATAATAACAAGCAAATTTCTGGGTTATGGATTAACTCATGGATCGCTTCTTCACCAGAATAAGCGTGATGAAAGCGCAAAGCTTTACCCCAAAACTCAACGCCAGACAAAGCAAGTTTGGTCACAGAGTGTATTTCAGGATCATCATCCACAACCAGAATGTCCCAGAAACTCTGAGGTTGATTATTATCTGGTGTATCATCTTCATGATCTAAAAACAAAAAGTCATCTTGCTCAGACGCCATTCAAATTCCTTCAACTTCTACCGCTTTAGTTAAAGTTTTATTATTTTTTAATAAAACGTAAATGAAGTGGGTATGTTCGCTTGCTTTAAGATATAACTTAATTGTTAGCTGAGGTAAACCCTAATGACTTCAACATCAATTGCTTAATTGCAACTTATTTATTTAGGCCACTGAATTAGTATAGACTATCTTACCGAAATAAAAGTAAAACAAGTCAATATCATTCGAGGAGTACTATTATTTCTATTCGAGCAAAAATGCTAAAAACAAGCTTACTTTTTACGGTATCTGTACTCCTTTTATTGGTGTTTTTGCCGCGTCATTTTAATATTCAACAAACTAGCGAAATCAGTGGCTCTTACAAACAAATTAAACCTTTACTGTTTGACTTAACACACTGGCCCCACCTAATGGCTTGGCATACATTCAGTGAACAAAAAAGGATTGAGATTTCAACTCCGAGCAATGCCTTAGGCGCTAATGCATTTTTGCAAACTTCAAATGCCAATATTGAGATCAGTATTACTGAATTATCTCAAAACCATCTACAATACTCTGCCTTGGTTAATAATGAGCATACATTATTGGGTATCATCACATTAAATGACAATGGCATGTCATTTACTATTAGCCACTCACTTAAAGGGACTATTCACTCACCAATAAGTGGCGGTGTTGTTGTTTTATATATTCGCTCTTTAGCCGATAAAATGTTCACATCAAGTGTAAATAACTTACGCTCACACATTCGACTTGAATATAAGGACATACAATGACGGTGAAAAAAGCCAATTCAAAAGCAAGCTTGGCCTTACTCATAGAAGAAAAGCTTGGTTACCCTATGGTAAAAAAAGCCTCGTTTAAAAAAACATCTGAACAATCTGAATACTCTTCTCAAGGAAAACGCGCCGTTGAGTATTCAGTTCAATCAAATAACTCGGCACTTAAACGTGCTTTAAAACGAAAGCAGCTACAAAAAATACAGCGGCAGATTAATATTGAAGCCATTATGGCAGGAGCACTAAGCCTGTGCCCTGATGTAGTTAGTAAGGGACGTCCAGATCCCGATTGGCTTGATCACTTTATATCTCTCGCTGAGGATATTACTAACCAAGCAATGCAAACTCTGTGGGCCAAGATTTTAGTGGGTGAAACCTTGTCCCCCGGTACATTTTCAATAAAAAGCCTACAAACATTGAAACAGATGACACAAAAAGAAGCCAATGCATTGCAAAGATGTGCTCCTTTATGCGGTTTTGTTGAACATGAGGGTAGTTACCTTATTATGCTAGGTTATTACAAAAAACCATCTTTCTTTGACCTTTTGCGAAAAGGGAATAAGGAATCAGTGAATTTAGCTCAATCAGGTTTAAGCTTTCCCAATATTCTTACATTAATGGATATTGGTTTGATGTACAGGAAAGAAATCGAATCACCCAGCCTTAAACAAGGGCATAGCTTTAATTTAAGTTTTCAAAATCAGAAGTTAACACTAACAGCTAAGAGCAATGAACTGGTTTTAAGTTATTATAAACTGACTCAAACTGGAGAAGAGTTAAAACGCCTGATCACCGCACCTGTAAATAAACAATATAAGCAGTTGTTAGAACAAGCTATGCAGGAAGAGTTTAGCTTTGAGTGGAGTTAGGTTTTAGAGTCGTAAGCAGTAAGCGAGTGATAGTTTGCTAGCTGAAGGTCAAAGTATAATTTTAAAGATCGCTGTAAATAACGTCTTATACAACACTTAACTCAATCACCTGCAGGTTGTGCTTTAGCGCAACAAAATTTTTAAATTGACGCCATAAATAACGTCCTACAAAACTACAAATAGAGCACTCCATTGCGGCGGCTAAATTGCACATTTCACCTTGCGTAAAAGTAACCTTGCTTCACAACGAGTATTTTGCACGATTGTAGGCGTTGATTTTATGTCACGCATCAAAAACGCGGGATTAACCCGCGTATGAAATTTAGCTGCTCTTATTTACTAAGGTTAGAAGTGAACCTGAATACCCGCAAATGGGCCAGATACATCTAAATCTGTGCTAATGTCATCTACGTCATCTAACTCAATAATGAATGAACGGTAACCTGCACGGATTGCTACATCAACAGCTAAATTATCAATTACCTCCCAAGCAATACCCACTTGGTAATCTTGAATTTTACTATCATCAATAGCCAACAAATTACCTTCAGCAAATACACTCAAGCCTGTTAATGGTAAGCCTACTTCACCACGTAAGTAACCTAGTGGGATTGGCGCAGAGAAATCAATAGATTCTGTTCTCTCATCACCTTCTACAGTGCCTTTTACCGTCGCGTCACCATCAAAATGCTTAACTGTTACACCAAAATCAAGTGACACTAAGTCGTTGTCAAACAGTTCGTAGTACAAAGTGTAATCCATGTGACTGAAATCAGTCATTAGATCTGCCCTAGAATTAACGGTGAAGTTTTGACCATTGAACTCAAATGTTTCAGATAGCGTTGTGTAACCATCTAGCTCTAGCTGCGTATACTTCAGCTTGATATTTGGAATTAATGGCACTGGGTGCTCAAAAGCCGCATAATAACTTGAAAATGTCTTATCTTCGAAGTTAAAGTTTTCTGCTTGACCTTTACCTGCAAAGCTACCTGTGTTGTCGCTCTGCCAGCCATCAGCCCCTACGTATAAGCCTAACAACATATCTGCTTTTGCAACTGGTGCTAAGAAAGCCATTGATAATGCTGCAGCTAAACAGTACTTTTTCATTTTTTATCCTTGCGCTAAAAGTTCACTAAGTTCAATAAGAGCGGCATTTGCTCTTGATATATAGTTTGCCATTACCAACGAGTGATTAGCAACAAAACCAAAGCCACTACCATTTAAAATCATAGGACTCCATACTGTTTCTTGTGTTGATTCAAGCTCGCGAATAATTTGCTGTAAGCTAACTTTAGCATTCTTTTTATCAAGTACATCAGCAAAATCATGCTCAACAGCCTTTAAAAAGTGCAATAATGCCCAAGTAGCACCTCGCGACTCATAAAAAACGTCGTCAATCTTCCACCATGATGTCTTCACAACATGATGACTAGGCGCATAAGTTGCCTGGTTTGCAGCTGAGTCACCAGCTAGATCAGTGTTAACTCTATCTTGTCCTACACTGGCACTTAGTCTCTGACTTAAACTGCCTAGACGTTTTTCAGCTTCTTTTAACCAACTGCGCAAGTTATCTGCGCGTGCATAAAACTGACTCTCTCTGTCTTGTGGGTTCGCGATTTGTGTACGATAACGCTTTAAATGCTCAATCCCTACTTGATACTCACCTTCAGCACTTGGCCAAACCCATGCAGTTGAACTGATGTTAAATTGCGGTTGTGCTTTTTTTAGAGCTTGATGCTCAGTAGATTGAGATTGGGAACGGCTAAAGTCTTTTCGCATAGACAAAGCTAGATCACGCACCATTTCAAGGGCACCATATTCCCAAGCCGGCATATTATCCATCAACACGCTAGGCGGCATTTTATCATTTGATAGATACCCACCAGGCTTATTAAGTAAAGTTTCACTTACTTCAATAAGTGCTGTTGATGTGACATAGCCAGGTACCATTTTAACCTGTTCTTGCTCAGCAGTTTGCTTCGCTTTTTCAACAACATTAAATGCTGATGGCTCAATACTCCAATACACGGCAATGATATACCCGACTAGAAATAAACCGGCTACTCCGCCTGCAATTTTTCCAAAGTGCTGTTGCATAAACCCTCCTTAATGGTGGTTATGATGAGAATGTTTTGGCTTTTCAAAAGTATCCTTTAAAGATACGACTTCCACAAAACTATATAGCCTGTCACCATTATCAAAATATAAAGTTAGTTTACGTTTTTCACCGACCTTCAGTGTATTCTCTGGTTCGAAAGCCATCAAATGGAATCCACCTGGTTGAAAAACAACTTGTTGATTAGCTGGTATTTCTACCAAATCCACTTGCTGCATACGCATCATGCCATTTTTATGAACATGTTCATGGATTTCAACTCGACCAATACCTCGAATTGTTGCCTTCTTTAGAGAAACTAATTTATCCGTAGGATTATGAATGGTGAAATAAGCTGCGGTTGATTTAGCTGCAGGTAAGAATGTGCGAATTTGTGCCTCTGTCACCATGAGTTCTTTTTGTACGTGACTATGGTCGTGACTGTGGCCTTCATGCGCCTGCGATAAACCCGCAAATAACAGTGCTGCCGCCAGAGAAAGGGTTTTTAATAACATGCTTATTCCTTTGAAAAAAGTTTAACTTGCAACATCATAGCATGAAAAATCAAGAAACCCTTTGATCAGGTAGAGAACTAATATGCTGGAGACTCCTCTTTAAGTAACCAAGCTAGTCCAACTAACATAAGTAATGGCAGAGCAATAAAGATGGAATTAAATAATAATGCTAACACTAGCCCAATGAGCACAACTAACACCAATCCAATTACTCCGACACTCACTAATGCCACTAGCGCGATCACAGCAATAATTCCTGCTAAAAGCGCGAATAACTCGATACCAACCCAGCTTATTTCCCAAATAAATTCAGGCATAGCAAAGAACATAACAGGTGTTTGAACCCAGCTTAATGCGCTTATAAATAGTAATGCAGCTAATAAAATCAATGCTGTTTTCATAATTACCTCCTTCGCCTTTACAACTTAATATCTAGCAATTACTGCTTTGGCCACAGCACAGCGCATAATCCGTATGCCATCACCGTCAGCATTGGGAACTTTAAAAATACCAACAAAGTTAATACTCGAGTTAGCCATACTGGTAAATCAAAACGTTCTGCTAACCCAGCGCATACACCTGCAATTTTCTTTCTCGCTAAAATACGACGACATGTTTTCGTTGTTTGTTGCATATTCATAACCTTACTCCTGAAAAATTAGGGAGGCGCCTCGTTGCGCCGAGCCTGTCAAAACGAATTGGTACCAAGCAAACGTTTACTTACTGCGCAGAAGTCGATTGCTCTACAGTTTGCTTACCTGAGATTTTCTGCTTCAGTGCAGCAAGTTCTTCACTCAGTTTTTCGTCTTGTTCCATTTGTTTGAATTCTTGATAAACATCATTTTTACCAATGTCGTAGCTTTCAACTTGTGCTTCGATACGCTCTACTTTCTGTTCGAGTTGTGAAAAGCGTGCGCAAACATTTTGTACTTCTTCACTATTTAACGTGCTTCGCACTTTCAATCTTGCTACTGCACTATTTTGTGCTCTGTAAAATTGCTGCTGCTTTGCTTTCACTTCAGCAATTTTATTACTTAGCCTAGCTGCATCTTCATTAAGCTTGTGTAACGCATCTTCTAGTTGTGCCGCTTGTTTTTGATTTTCTTCCTGAGTATCTACAAGCTTTTGCTTTTCGATAAGAGCCGCTTTTGCTAAATCATCACGACCTTTACTTACGGCTAGCTCAGCTTGTTGCTGCCAATGTTCAATACCTTTTGCTAGATCTTCATGCTGCCTTGATAAGCCTTTTTGCTCTGCAATAATTTGTGCAGCAGTTGAACGACATTCAGCCAAGGCATCTTGTAACTCACTCTCAATCTGCGCAGTCATTTTTTGTGGATCTTCCGCTTTGTCTAAAAACGCATTAATTTCTGATTTTATAAGATCTTCAATTCTGTCGATTAAGGCCATTTTCTGCTCCTATGCATTTGGCAATTGGGTTACTAAAGCTATTCCAATCTTTGTGCCAAAATATAAAATCAACTAAAAACAATCACTTAACATTTTTAAGGAGTTTTTATAGAAGAGACAAATTTCATGATTTCGTTAAATAAACTAAAAAGTAGTCAATTTAGTTAACATGAAATTTTTTGTGGATTATTGTCGGGCTAAAGCCACGACCTATAGGTAAGACCCATCACGCTATTGTTGTAAGTCGTCGTTTACGGCGACAATCCAAGAACAGAAAACCCCTGATATGTAGGCGCGGGTTTACCCCGCGCATTTTCGCGCATTACGCAAAGTCATAATATATGAAAACAAAGAAGCCGCTTAGTTAAGCGGCTTCTCTTAGTATGTTTAAACTCTAGAAATTTTTACAGTTCAGGCACAAACGTTAGTGCTTTTTCCATTACCTCAATACCCGAGCCTTTCTTATGTCCATTCTCTGATAAGTGACGACGATATCCTCGCGCACCCGGTTGGTTTTGGAAAATACCTAACATGTGGCGAGCAATATGCCAGAAGTTCGCACCTTCGCTCATTTGCGCTTCAAAGTAATCATACATGCTGCGAACCACTTCATGGCGAGTCTGCGTAAACGCTTCACCACCGTACAAAAGCTCATCAACCTGCGATAACATAAATGGATTGCTGTAAGCTTCACGACCAACCATCACCCCATCAATATGCGTTAAGTGATGCTGACACTCTTCAATGGTTTTAACGCCACCATTTATACTGATGTGTAAATCTGGGTAATCTTTCTTCAACTGATAAACACGAGGATAATCAAGCGGTGGGATCTCACGGTTTTCTTTCGGGCTTAACCCCTGTAACCAAGCCTTACGCGCATGGATGATAAAGTCATCACAACCTACATCTTTAATCGCCTCAATCAACGTGGTTAAAAACTCATAACTGTCTTGCTCATCAATACCAATACGTGTTTTTACCGTAACAGGCACATTAGTTTGCGCTTTCATTGCTGCAATACACTCAGCCACCAGCTGAGGTTCAGCCATTAAACACGCACCAAAGCGACCGTTTTGTACCCGATCAGACGGGCAGCCTACATTTAGATTAATCTCGCTATATCCATATTCATCGGCTTTCTTCGCACACTTTGCCAATGCTTCAGGGTCTGAGCCACCTAGTTGCAGCGCCACAGGTAACTCATGTTCACCAAACGCCAAATAATCCCCTTTACCAAATAAAATGGCACCGGTCGTGATCATTTCTGTATACAACACAGCATGTTTAGACAATTTTCTATGGAAAGTTCTGCAATGACGGTCAGTCCAATCCAGCATAGGTGCAACAGAGAAACGGCGGTCTAGTGCTTGAGTCGTCACAAATTACCTCTAACTATATGATCTTAATGCAAAGCATTTAGCAGCTTTGATTGTATAAGGTTTGAATTAGGCATAGCCTAAAATTAGCGGCAAATTATACCATTCATTAATAGATATAAAAACGGCCACATAATATGGCCATTTTTATTTAGGTAGTAAGTTAACTCTAGCAAAACATTAATACCCATTAGGATTATTGCTTTGCCAGCGCCAAGTATCTTCCATCATTTCATCGATGCCACGCTCTGCTTGCCAACCTAGCTCACTGAGGGCTTTTTCTGGCGCTGCGTAACACGCAGCGATGTCACCAGGACGACGCGGTTTAACTTCGTAAGGTACTGGTTTGTCAGCCGCTTTCTCAAAAGCGGTAACCATTTCAAATACCGAATAACCATTACCTGTACCTAGGTTGTAGATATGCGCGCCAGCTTCTGCGTTGATTTTATTTAACGCTTTTAAATGCCCGATGGCTAAATCAACGACGTGGATATAGTCTCGAACACCAGTGCCGTCTTTAGTATCGTAGTCGTCACCAAAAACACCTAGCTGTGCAAGTTTACCAACCGCAACTTGTGAGATGTAAGGCAGTAAATTATTAGGGATGCCATTTGGATCTTCACCAATACGGCCTGACTTATGCGCGCCGACAGGGTTGAAGTAGCGTAAAATTGCAAACGCCCAACGTGGGTCAGATTTGGCAACATCTTGCAGTACCATTTCAACCATCAATTTAGACGTACCATATGGGTTAGTTGTGCCACCCACCGGGAAGTCCTCACGAATCGGTAGGCTTGCAGGGTCGCCATAAACGGTTGCTGATGAGCTAAATACCAACTTAAATACACCCGCATCACGCATAGCATCAAGTAAACTGAGCGTACCTTGAACGTTATTTTGGTAGTACTCAATAGGCTTTTGAACCGACTCACCGACCGCTTTTAAACCAGCAAAATGGATAACTTGCTCAATACTATGTTGTGCGAATACTGAATCTAAGAATGCTTTATCTAAAATATCACCTTGGTAAAAGCTTACTTCTTTACCTGTGATCTCAGCAACACGCTTCAATGATTCTGACGATGAATTACTTAAGTTATCGACAACAATCACTTCGTCGTCTTGGTTTAGTAGTTCTAAAACTGTGTGGGAACCAATATAACCCGCACCACCTGTTACTAAAATTGCCATCACTAGCCCTTAAAAATGTTTATCCTAAAAGTAATGCTTAATTGTAACTAACAACCAAAAAGATTGCTTTGAGAATTACAATTTTTGACAAACAAATGCCATCTTGCCTTGTTTGTAACTTAATCGGGTAATTTGCGAGTCACAATACGAAGTAAAGTTATGCCACTGAGACACTTGCTTTGGCTGCTCAATGTTGCGTGTATAAATGCGGTTATCAATGGCATAAGCAACGGTGTCTGAATCAATCCAGGTGTAATCTCGCACTTGCTGTGGCATCACAAAATGTTGTTTAACTTGCTGGGTGTTAGGCGAGAAAGTCGCAAACCAATGCTGGTTACCTTCTTGATACGTGAACGAGTAAAGCGAACGTTTTTCGTTAAACGCCAAACTTCTGCCAATATCACCCGCAACTACTTTCGGTAAATGACCAGTTAAATCTGTGTACTGCAATGTATGTGGCTCACCGAGGATAAACATCACTAAATCTTCAGTCTTACCCCATGCGTGGTAACCAACCGGTTCAATATGGTCAAAAATGCGTTTTGGTGCTTGGCTTTTATCGAATGGATAAAACCATAATTTCTGTTTGCCATCAGCTTCAACAACAATGCTAGATAAACCCGCTTCATGAGGATATAACGTCGGTGAGTACTCAGAAACCGGCGAGTTCGTTAAATTCTCAGCGCTGGCTTTATTAAAATCATAAAAGAACAAGTCCATCTGACTTTTATCACCGTCAGTGACCGATTGCGTAAAATATATGCCGTCTTCTGTCACTAAGGGTTGATTGTGGTAACCCTTTGCACCCGTGATTGGTTTCACCTTAATGCCATTTTCAAGTTCTGTCGCCAAATAAATCTGGCTACTTGGGAACGTATTTGCAAGTACTGAACCCGCGAAAACTAAACTGCAACTGACAGCTAAAGCCATTTTTTTATACATGGAAATCCCTTAATTGGTCATGCTTTTTTATTGCTCTTTTTAGTAAATGAGCGGCGTTATGCCTCTATCATAACGAGGCTTTTGCATTTCACCAAAAACAAAACACAACCAAAGCACTCTAATAACACTGAATTTGAAATGCTTGCTATCTCTTAACCTTCAGGTAACATCAAATGGGTAAATCACCTATTTGCGCTTATAATTACAATCATTAGCAGGTTAATATGTCTCAAAAACACCCGATCATTGCGATAACTGGTAGCTCAGGTGCTGGCACTACCACTACCACTAATGCGATTAAACATATTTTCCGCAGCCTTGAGGCGAATGCCGCTTTTGTAGAGGGTGATAGTTTTCATCGTTTCACTCGCCCAGAAATGGACAAGCTAAAGCGAGAAGCCTTACAAGAAGGCAAACACATCAGTTACTTTGGTCAAGAGGCCAATGACTTCGAAGGTCTTGAAACCTTATTTGCTGAATATGGTGAGCATGGTACCGGTAAACTAAGGCGCTATTTACACACCTTTGATGAAGCTGTGCCATATAATCAACTCCCCGGTACTTTCACGCCCTATCAGGACTTAGAGCCTAGCTCTGATATGTTGTTTTACGAAGGGTTACATGGTGGTGTGGTAACTGATGAACACGACGTTGCTAAGCATGTTGATTTACTGATCGGCATGGTGCCTATTGTTAACCTTGAGTGGATCCAAAAAATGATCCGCGATACTAATGAGCGTGGCCATTCTCGTGAAGCTGTGATGACCTCAATTGTTCGAAGTATGGATGATTACATTACCCATATTACGCCACAGTTTTCTCGCACACACATTAACTTTCAGCGCGTACCAACCGTTGATACCTCAAACCCATTTAGCGCGAAAGATATTCCTTCTCTCGATGAAAGCTTTGTGGTTATTCGCTTTCGTGGCATCGACAACGTAGATTTTCCTTATTACTTGCAAATGATCGATGGCAGCTTTATGTCTCGAGTCAATACTTTGGTTGTTCCAGGTGGAAAGATGGGTCTGGCGATGGAACTGGTCTTAACCCCGCTGATAAAAGATCTGCTGGTAAAAAAGCGTGCGCTGGAAAATATGGCACCGGTTGATTTACCCATTTAGAAATCAATTCAACGATTCATTATTTCTAACATTTAAAACATAGTTAAGTCGCTCATAAAGCATTAGACTAGCTGCTCAATTGATAAAAGGAGCACGGGATAATGCCTTCTTTAAAAATACTTGTTGGCTCACAAAATCCGGTCAAAGTAGCCGCTGCCAAAGAAATTTTCACACAGTACTTTCCTGAGCACACGCTTGATTGCCAAGGTATGCATGCCCCAAGTGGTGTACCCGATCAGCCTTTAGGAGAAAACGATACTCGTATCGGTGCTGAAAACCGCGTTAAACATCTTATAAAACATCATCAGGCAGACTTTTACTGTGCAATGGAAGGCGGTGCAAATCAGTTTAGCTACGGCCCCGCCACCTTTGCTTTTGTGGTTATTTCAAACGGAAAACACACCAGCATTGGTCGGAGTTGCAACTTGCCTCTACCACAATCGGTTTATGATAAATTGCTGGCGGGTGAGGAGTTGGGCCATGTGATGGATGATTTATTCAATACCGAAAACATCAAACAAAAAGGCGGTGCAATTGGTTTACTAACCAATCATCTAGCAACGCGCGAAAGTAGCTATACACAAGCTTTATTACTTGCGATGGCGCCATTTAATCACCCTGAACTCTACAATAAGTGATAGCACGATGCAGTACACACATATTTTATTTGATGCCGACGAAACCCTATTTAGCTTCAACGCCTACCTAGGTTTGAAAACCATGTTATTAAACTATGGTGTTGAATTCAGCGAGAAAGATTATCAGAGTTATAAAGACGATAACGCAGCACTCTGGGTGCAATATCAAAATGGTGAGATTAACGCTGAAACATTGCAAGTCTCTCGCTTCACAAAGTTAGCAGCAGAGCTTAATGTTAATCCTAAAGAATTAAACGACGCATTTTTGGATGCCATGGCGGAGATCTGTCAGCCATTATTAGGTGCTAAAGCCCTGCTTGAATCACTACATGGCAAAGTAAAGCTTGGGATCATCACCAATGGTTTTACCAAATTACAGCAAAAGCGTTTAGCCCATACCGGCTTTGCCGATTACTTTGAAGCTTTGATCATTTCTGAGCAAATAGGCAAGGCTAAGCCGGCACCTGAACCTTTCGCCGCAGCATTAGCAAAACTGGGTAATCCAGATAAAAGTAAAGTGCTAATGGTAGGTGATACTTTAGAAAGCGATGTGCTAGGTGCAAATCGTTTTGGCATAGATAGCTGTTGGTTACAACATGCGGGTGTTGAAGGTAAAGAAGGTATTAAACCAACCTATACGGTTAGCTCCTTGTATGAATTAGCAGAGCTATTAGCAGATAAGATTGTTGCATAGGTAAAGATATAAACACTGCGCGATATAAAATCGCGCCTACAAATCCACTGCAGAAGACTATCTGTAGTCTTGGCTTTATGCCACGCGCAGAAACACAAAAAGTCATTGTCGCCATAAATGACGACCTACATTAGAAATGTGATATAAAATCGCACATACGTTTCTAATGCCTGTTTTAAAATGTAGGTCGAGGCTTTAGCCCGACAAATTATATCGGGATAACTCAAATATTAACGCTACCAATGACGACACAAAAAAAGCACGATACCAATCGTGCTTTTTCATGTGGTTATCTGGCTTATTAAAGACTACGTTGACGTAGCACTTCAAATAAACAAATGCCCGTTGCTACTGATACGTTCAAACTTGATACCGTACCAACCATTGGGATTTTAACTAACACGTCGCAATGCTCGCGCGTTAAGCGGCGCATGCCGTCACCTTCGGCTCCCATAACAATCGCCATCGGGCCTGTTAGATTCGCATCGAACACATGGGTATCGGTTTCACCTGCGGTACCAACTACCCATACACCGGCTTCTTTAATGTCACGTAATGTACGCGCTAGGTTTGTCACTTGAATAAGAGGCACGGTTTCCGCTGCGCCACAAGCAACTTTACGGGCTGTGCCGTTAAGCTTTGCAGACTTATCTTTTGGCACAATCACGCCATGCACACCAGCCGCATCTGCACTACGCAAACATGCACCTAGATTATGTGGATCAGTAACACCATCTAATACTAAAAAGAAAGGCGTTGCTTCACGGGCAATGATCTCATCAAGATCTTTTTCGCTGTACTGACGCGCAGGTTTTACACGTGCCATGATGCCTTGGTGCTGCTCACCATTGGCTTTGTTATCTAATGCTTTACGCTGCATAAATTGCACTGAAATGCCAAATTTACGCGCTTCATTAATTACAGGGTTCAAACGCTTATCTTCACGACCTTTTAATGCAAAGATCTCTAAAAAGCGCTCAGGTTCATTCGCTAAAATTGCTTCGATAGAATGAAAACCAAAAATTAATTCACTGCTCACTGTCTTTATTCTCCTGCGCTCGGTTTATTACGCTTGCGGGCATTTTTACCTGGGCGCGTTTTCTTTGCTTTGGTCTTTTTAGACTTTTTAGCACCCGTTGGGTTATCGAGTGCTGCCTTTTTGGCTTTTTTTAGTTTGCCTTTAGGCGTCGTCTTTTTGCCTTTTTTAGGCTTTTTACCTTGTTCGTTACGTTTTGAGCTGCGCTTGGTATCATGGCTCTCGCCTCGTGTTTCACTCGCTTGCTCACCCGACTTAGTCGATTTACCCGGGATTTTACCTGCTTTAAGCTGCTCTCGCACGCTTGGTTTACGACTCGGTTTATCTGTCGATCGACTTGTTGAAGGCTTAGCTCTTCGGCGCGCATAGCGGTCTTGCACTAACTCACCCGCAAGCACCAGATTGATGCGGCGTTCGTCTAAACTGACTGACGACACTTGTACTTGTAACTTATCACCTAAGCGATAAACCTGATGACTGTGCTCACCCACAAGGCAATGTTTCGCGCCATCAAAATGGAAGAACTCATTACCCAGTGTCGACACATGGATCATGCCATCGATTTGTAACTCATCTAGACGAACGAATAAGCCAAAATTAGTGACAGATGAAACGACACCGCTAAACTCACTGCCAACATGATCTTGCATAAACTCACATTTCAGCCAGTCCGCTACTTCGCGAGTCGCATCGTCTGCACGACGCTCTGTCATTGAACACTGCTCGCCTAGTTGATCGGCTTCATCATTTTCATAGGCATATTCGCCAGATGTTTGCTGACCTTGAGATGCTAAAATAGCTTTGATCGCACGGTGCACAACCAGATCAGGATAACGACGGATTGGCGAAGTAAAATGCGCATAGGCTTTTAATGCCAAACCATAGTGACCGATGTTATCAGGCTGATAAACCGCTTGTTTCATTGAGCGGAGCAACATGGTTTGAATCAGCTCTTGCTCAGGGCGCTCACCCAATTGTGCAAGTGCTTCGGTCAGCTCTAACGGAGATGGATCGTTAGCAAGATTACTTTCAATACCCAAGTCATTTAAAAACTGTCTAAAGTGGCTCAATTTTTCTTGATCAGGCTCGTCATGCACACGATACAGCGCTGGCGCTTCGTGCTTTTCAAGCAGTTTAGCTGCAGCGACGTTTGCTAAGATCATACACTCTTCAATGAGTTTGTGTGCATCGTTACGAACAACAGGCACGATTGATTCAATCTTACGATGTGCATTAAACACAAAGCGTGTCTCAACCGTTTCAAATTCAATCGCCCCGCGCTGCTGACGAGAAGACTTAAGCGCCATATACATTTGATGCAAATCAGTGAGATGCGGCACTTGCTCTGCATATTGCTCACGTAGCGCTTCGTCGCCTTGCAAAATGCTGTGTACTTTGGTGTAAGTTAGTCGAGCATGTGAATTCATCACCGCTTCGTAAAAACGATAACCGGATAAATTACCGGCTTCTGACACAGTAATTTCTGCGACCATACATAAGCGGTCTACTTTCGGATTCAGTGAACACAGGCCATTTGATAACACTTTTGGCAACATGGGGATCACTTGCTCAGGGAAATACACTGAGTTACCACGCTCTATCGCTTCTTTATCAAGCGGGCTGCCTTTTGGCACATAGTGTGAGACATCAGCAATCGCGACCCATAAACGCCAGCCACCTGACTTTTTACGTTCACAATAAACTGCATCATCAAAATCTCGAGCGTCTTCACCATCTATGGTCACTAGCGGTAAATGACGTAAATCGACACGACCTTTTTTATCTGCTTCTTCTACAAATTCGCCATGCTTTGCAACTTGATCGACTACTTTGTCTGGCCATTCATGAGGAATATCGTGATTGCGAAGTGCCACTTCGATTTCCATGCCCGGTGCCATATGGTCACCCAGTACATCAGTCACACGACCTACAGCATTCATTTGACGACTTGGACGCTGCGTGATCTCCACTTGCACCATTTGGTTGTGACGTGCACCGCCTTCGGAGCCTGGCAGAATAATAATATCTTGCGTGATCCTTGGATCTTCTGGCACTACCACTGCAGAGCCATACTCAACGAAATAACGCCCTATAATAGGCGCGCGCTCACTCTCTAACACACGAACAATACGCGCTTCGACTTTACCACCACTGCCGCGACTGGCTGCTTTTGCAAGTACGATATCGCCGTGTAGTACCGAGTTCATCTGGTGCTTAGCAATAAACCAATCTTTTGGCTCACCCTCAACGACTAAAAAACCAAACCCATCACGATGCCCAATCACACGACCTTTCACTAATCCATCATCAGTTGGGATCACATAACGTTTAAATTTATTAAAATGCAGCTGACCGTCACGCTCCATTGCACGCAAGCGACGCTTAAATGCAATTTGACGGTCTTCTTCAAATACATTCAAACTGCTACAAAGATGGCTAAACGTCGTGGCTTTCGCTGGGGCTTTTTTGATGTGCTCTAAAATAAACTCGCGGCTTGGTACCGGGTTATCATATTTTTCTTGCTCTCGTTGGAGATGGGGATCCTGTTTTGTCATTCACTGCTATTTTCAAATAAAGTTACCTTTATTCTAACGCACTTCTGAATAATGACCTAACTATCAAGATGAAGCTTTTATAAACAATTTCTTTTTTCGAGAAATATTTTTATTATGCTGTGAATTGTTTTTGATAGTTTTGCAACGCAAGGGCGTTTTGCTTTGCATAATGATGTAAAGCACGCCAGTCAATCACTTGTTTTGCTTGCACAGCCTGTTTTGTCTCTTCAAGCGCCTGAGCAAGTGCTTTTAACCCCATCTCAATGCACTCTTGTGTCAAAGTTTGCAATTTCACTTCCAATTGATCGATCGCTTGAATGTCTGCCAAACCTTGTAACTGAGCAAACTCATAATCAAAGGTATCTGCCAAATACATCAATTTCGTATTTAAAAAATGACTGTCAAATTGCTGATTCAAACGATGTATTAAGGCTTCGTCTAATAACTGCAAAGGATTTATTTGTGTTGTCTGTGCAGTGCCTACATGCTCTAAAACAGATAACAATGTCGAACCTGATACTGGCTTTTCTAAACAATAAGCAATACCTTGTTGTAAATACCTTTGTTGTGCCTGTTCATCGGCATCTCCTGTTAACGCAATAACAGTTGGTGCTTGTGCTGGTTCAAATTGGCTTTGTAAACTTTGCCACCATTCAAGGCCATGGCCATCAGGCAAATGCATATCTAATAAAATCACATCAAACTGCTTATCAGCTATATAGCCACTCGCATCCTTAAGTGTTCTAACATACTCACATTGCATCTTAGTATCTTGCAGGTAGTGCTTTAGCACTTCTTGGTTCAACAAGTTATCTTCAACAATAAGAATACGATTCGATGCAAGTTGCTCAGGCGATTTCATTTTTTCTTCACCTAATTGAGACACAGGTGCATCACAGCTTGATAAAACTAAATCAAAAGTAAACACTGTGCCTTTACTCAACTCACTGCTCACTTCTAATTCTCCACCTAAGTTTTCGACTAATTGCTTACTTAAACTCAAGCCGAAACCTGCACTATTACTTATATTATGCTCAAATTGGCTGCTTGCGAACGGCTCGAAAATATAATCCAGCGCATTTTTGCTTAGTCCAACCCCTGTGTCTGAAACTGAGAACCTAACGACTTGCAGGGTATAGTCCTCTTTCACCTGCTGCTCATGTAGACTTGCAGATAAAATTACCTCACCATAATCGGTATATTTAATCGCATTTGAGACGAGATTTTTTAAAACCAATGGTAAAGATTCTTTATCAGTCAGAAAATAAAGCTCACTCAAACGCTCATCAATACGAAGTTTAAAGTCCAAATCTTTATTTTTAGCTAGCGGTAATAATAGTTCATGCACAGAATGAGCTTGCTCAGCAAGATTTGTCGGCTGAAGTTGTGAGCTAACTTGCTCTCCTTTTGCCTGCAGTAAAACTTGATTAGCCAGATCTGACAACGAAAGCGCAGCTTCACTAATCACATCGCACAATTGTGCATGCTTTTGCGGTTCGCGCGGAATGCGCTTTAACATATCTGCATGACCGACAATTGCATTTAATGGTGTTCTTAATTCATGGCTGAGCATGGTTAAGAAGCGTCCCTTTAATAAGCTTGCTTGCTTATTTTTTTGCGCAAGAACCGCCATTTTTTCAAGTTGCTGTGCACCACATAAAAGGCTAAAAGCCACACATAAAATAATTGGTAAGCACACAGTTGCTGCAATTACTAACACTTGAGCAGTATTTAAACTAGTCAACACAACGGTCTTTGGCTGCGCGTCTAATGTTAATAGGTGAATTGATAAAACGGCAAACACACACAAACATGATACCAAAAAGCCCCATCGCGATAAGTTAGTACGCTGATGTTGGCTAGGAGCACAAATCATCAATGAGCGAATTGATAGTCCCATAGCAACCGATACCAAAGAGTAGGACGCGATATAGCGCATCGCTCTATTCGAATCAACAAAGCTAAACCAACTACTCAATGCAAAGTAAATAACACCTATAACAACCCACAACCTATAGGAGTGCGCTAATCTAAAGAACTTTTCAGTACCGTTTACAAAGAAATAAAAAGAAGCGAATAAACTTGTTAAAGCGATAAAAGTAATGATTTCTGGTTGATAGCTAATGCCAATTAAGAGCAAACAGGTCAGTGCCATCAACTGCATAGAGTACATCCATTGCTTTACGCCATCGGCACTCTGATACATGAACCAATTCAGGGTCATTACACCGGCAGAAATGATCGCTGTTAGCGACATAATTGGCATCGCGAAATGTAGCTCTTGCATAATCCACTTATTTTGAACTAAGAAATTAGGATGAGTTTAATATTTAAAAATATGATTTTAAAGCTTTTTAATAGAGTAAACACATTACTCTAGATGACTTTTATTCATCTTTTAACAACGCTGTACATCGTCAATAATTATAGCCAGCCTTTTTGTCTAGCTATTCGGGCCGCGTCAACACGGTTTGTTGCATTTAACTTTGCAATCGCTTCTGACAAATAATTTCGAATTGTGCCTTCACTCAAGAACAGTTTTTCTGCAATTTCCGCTGTTTTTAATCCATCGCTGGCAAAACGTAATGCTTTACGTTCTTTCTCAGTGAGAGGATCTCTGTCTTCTAAAGCGCTCATTGCCAACTCAGGGTCAATTACTTTTTGTCCTACCATGACTTTTTTAAGGGTGTTTACTAAATACTCGCTGGGCGCTTCTTTAAGCACAAAACCTTTCACCCCCATAGACATAGCCCTTCTGATATACCCAGCTCTAGAAAAGGTAGTCATAATAACCACTTTGCAGTCTGTAAATCTTTCTATGACTTGCTCAGCAAGTTCGAGCCCTGTCATATTTGGCATTTCAATATCAGTCAACACAATGTCAATATCTTGCTCGTGAAGTACTTTCAAACCTTCTAAGCCATCTTGTGCTTGCGCAACAACTTCTATTTGTACATCTAATCCAAGTAAAGCACTGATAGCCCCTCGGACTAACCCTTGATCTTCGACCACTAGCACTTTGATCATACAATGCGCTCCTTAAATTGAATATTAATGGCCATACCTGAATCAGTGCAAATGTCGCACTGTCCCTGAAGTGTCGCTACTCTGTCTTTGATCCCTTCGACGCCATTTCCGCATTGGTATTTTTTAACGATACCATCATCTTGGATCAACAACTCCACAACCCCATTATGGGAACTTACATGTAATTTAACATACTTTCCTTTGCTATGGCGGATAATATTAGTCACCGCCTCTTTAAAAATAAAACACAAATTAGATTCTTGTTCTGCACTTAATGAAACACGCTCAATTGATTGCTCAACAATAAAACCCGCATCTTGCAAGCGAGTAACTAACACATCTATCTGTGCATAGAAGCCTACTTGCTTTAATCCTGAAACTGCTTGGCGCACTTCACTTAATAAATCTCGAGCTAATTGCGCAACTTGCTCTGACTCTTGTGAAGCCTGCGCATTAGCTCCTGCCGCTGTTAATTTACTGGCAAGCTCTGCTTTAAGTGCAATAGATGAAAGAGAGTGGCCTAATAGATCATGTAAGTCTCTAGCTATACGTTCTCGCTCAGCAATCGCACCTAACTGCTCTATTTGCTGTTGATCTTTTTCTTGCTGGTCACGATAAAGTCGCTCTCTTTGCTCCATCATGCCAAAAATAAACAAGCCGATACTGACAATCGCAGCAGGAGAAACAAAATAGAGTGATTTCACAGGCACAAATAACAATGCACTAATAATAATTACCACCAGCAATGCTGCCATCATCATGAAACTTTGCTTTCGGCGATAATTAAAACCACAGAAAAAGCCAATAAAGCCAAATAAAGAATGAGTACCATAGGTCACATATGTACCTAAACAACAGAGTAAAGCCATAGCCGCCAAGCTAGGAGTGACCGACTCACCTTTTTTATAAAGTGCAATACCATATAAAAAGACAAATAACGCATAGATAGCTAGCTGTGCCGCGATATCGCTCAAAGATAACTCTTGCCAATTAGTCAGCAAGGGAAAAAAGAAAAAGCTTGAGAAAAACAGCGGCCCCCAATTCCAAAACTTTTTCTTAGGGTGAGCCAGCGCCATGTTGTGAGGTTTATTAAGCAAGTTCATCTCTTTTCCAAATCAAATCATCAATTATGGTATTAGGCTAAATATAATAGGTACATATACTTATCATAGACTAACTGCTATTCATAATTTGTTTAGTGACAAGTGTCATCAATGATAGACTCGGAAAAAAGACAATACGATATATTCATGCGCTCAGAACAATCAGCTCTTATTCAGCTACATACTGCGGTACTGCTGTTCGGCGGTACTGCGCTGTTTTCTAAACTCATAGGCTTATCAGCGCTTGATATCACGGTGTACCGTACAGCTATCGCCTTTATTGCCCTCGTTTGTTTACTCAAATTTCAAGGCAAAGCCATCGCCCTAAATCACAAAAAAGATTACGGTATTGCCATAATTTTAGGCATTGTGGTTGGGTTACACTGGGTTACTTATTTTGCTGGCATGCAATTAGCTGGCATTGCAACTGGCATCATCGCTTTCTTTACCTACCCGGTGATCACGGTCTTCTTAGAGCCCTTTTTCAATAAACAGAAACTTAAAAGCAAAGACATCATCAGTGCCATAACCGTTTTATTCGGGATTTATTTATTGGTACCAGAGGCCAGTTTGGGGAATGACGTGACGCTAGGAATAATCACAGGTGTATTCTCTGGGCTGTTATTTGCATTAAGAAACCTATTACAAAAACAATACTTCTCAAGCTATGGCGGTCCTCAAACCATGCTCTACCAAACCATAGTAGCTTGTTTAATGTTATGTGCCTTCGTTGATGTTGGGCCGACAGACTTGCCCGAACAAGATATATGGTTACTGTTATTGGCTGGTATTATTTTTACCGCAGCGCCGCATGCACTATTTGCAAGCAGTTTAAGGTTCTTATCTGCAACTACAGCCGGGTTAATTTCTTGTTTACAACCCTTGTACGGCACCGTATTGGCTTTTATGCTATTGTCAGAACAGCCAAATATGATGACCTTAATCGGCGGTTTACTGGTCGTCAGTGCAGCCTGTTTTGAAACTTGGTCAATCACAAGGAAAAAAGCCTAATGCAAATATTTGCGCACCGAGGTGCAAGTGGTAATTATCCTGAAAATACAACTTTAGCCATTACTGCTGCTTTGCAAGCACAAGTCGATGGCATAGAGCTCGATGTTCAAAGTTGTGCCGATGATTTTGTCATTATTCATGACTCTTGGTTAGACCGTACAACGAATGGTCAGGGACGAGTCGTCGATACACCATTCTCTGAAATTAACACTCTTGACGCTGGCGATGGCCAAAAAGTTCTTAACTTGCAGCAAGTGCTTGAGTTAATAAACACTCAAACTCAAATCAATCTTGAGCTAAAACATACTTTTGGCCTGGATAAACTAGTCAGTACGCTCGAGAAAAACGTAGCTGAGGGCATCATTGAGCGTGAGCAACTGCTCATCTCTTCATTTGATCACCATCAGCTAAAGTGGCTTAAACAAAACCTGCCTTGGGTAAAAATAGGTGCTTTAACCGCGTCTATTCCCCTTAACTACGCTTACTTTGCAGAAAATCTCCATGCTTACAGCGTTCATCTAGATAAAAATTTTATTAATCATGAGTTTGTCGCTGATGCAAAGCAAAGAGGGCTAAAGGTGATGACCTATACGGTCGATAAACAACAAGAAATAGAAGAAATGCAGCGCTTAGGTGTTGATGGGATTTTTAGTAACTTTCCATGTTACGCAAAAATGATTTTGTCGCGATAATGCAAGAAATCCCTAGTATGTTCTAAGATTAAAAGAAAATGGCGACAATTAAGAGCCAAAATATGAGTCTATACATGAGTTTATATAATCAAATTGAACAGAGTTTCTTTTTTACTCTCTCTAGAAAGATATTCGGTAACCTAAGCTTTTTGTTTGCTTTTCAGCTCATCACTTTATTTTGGCTGTATGCTGAGCTAACAGAAGATAGTCAAGGCACAGGTCTATTTTGGCTAATGTCACTTGGCGCCATAGGTGGCTTTATCTTTACGCTATTCTATATGCGTTTTTTAATAGTTCGCCCGATAAAAGCTATGCGCGATACGTTGGAACAAATAAATAGAGATGATGGCAACCTTGAGGCTAAGTTACCGCAATTTACCTACGATGAATTTAGAGAAGTAAGCGAACAATATAATCATTTTACCAGTCGTTTGAGTGAGTTACTTAACACAACTTATCGCAGTGCAGAAGTTGCAGCTAACTCTAACCAAGAAGTCACTCGCTCAATGCAACAAACTTCTGAATTGGGTGCACAACAAATTTCTAGTAGCGACTCAATCATTGCTGCCAGTGACCAAGTTACACATAGCCTACAAAGCATTGTTGGTAATACTGATAATGTATATCAAGCCAACACCGAAAGCCTGCACTTTGTTCGTGGATCATCGCAGTCTTTGTCTACTTTAGTAGGCGAAATTCAGCATATTACGCAATTGCTTGGTAATTTCGCAAACACTGTCGCTGGGTTAAAAGAGAACAGTGACAATATACGTAGCATTCTCAAAATGGTTGAAGAGTTTTCTGATCAAACTAACTTACTGGCACTGAATGCTGCCATCGAAGCAGCTCGTGCAGGCGAAGCTGGTCGAGGTTTTGCGGTGGTTGCGGATGAAGTACGCAACTTATCAGTTAAAGTAAACGATGCGACTCGTCAAATCAGTGACTTCATTAACCAAATGGATGTGCTAGTCGGTGAAACACATCAAGAGTCACAACAACTTATTAATCATTCGGGTGCTGCAGAAAAAGCCATCAGCGAAACATCTGGTGGATTTGCTAGCATGTGTGACGACTTTGAGCATAACCAAACACAGCTCGAAGCCATCGTCGGTGAAGTGCATCAACTTGAAACAACGCAAAACCACACTCATCAAACGGTGCTCAATATTGTTGAACTAGCGCAACAAGCAAAACAGCAAATTGATGCGGCTTCAGAGCAGTGCCAACAAGCTCAAAAGCTCACCCAAACGACGCAAGATGAATTACGCCGCTTCGTGAGGTAAGAAGAAGTAGCTTTATATATTCCCTATAGATTTCAAATTATACCGAGGCGGCAAGCAAGTGAGTTCATGAGCATAGGTATCTATGTGATTGAACTCGGACTGGCGCTCCAAAATACAACTTAGCCAACAAAGGTAAGGTTTGAAAGATGGCGGGGATTAGGCACGTGTGACATCGAAGGCTATCACCTCTTTAATTGACGACTTATCCGTCGCTAACATCACTAACCTGTCAATGCCTAGCGCCACACCCGAACATTGTGGTAAACCATGTGCGAGCGCCGCTAAAAAGCGCTCATCTGCAGCCACTTCTGGCAAGCCCATTTGCACCCTTAACTGGTTATCTTCCGCAAAACGCGCTGCTTGCTCTTTGCTATCCGTGAGTTCATTGAAGCCATTGGCCAATTCCATGCCTTTAAAATACAACTCAAAGCGCCCTGCTACGCGAGTGTCATCTGGATTTAATTGCGCCAATGCCGCTTGCGAGGCTGGAAAGTGATACACAAAGCAAGGCGCTTCAATACCTATTTTTGGCTCGACTTCCATACAGAATAACAACTGTAACAACGTGTCTTTGTGTGTTTCATTTGCAGCAATATCGCCATAGCCTTTTTCTGTTGCGAGTCGCTGTAGCTCGCTCAATGTTGCTTCAAGTGGATCTAGCCCTAATACATCAATAAAGATTTGTTGATAACTCACTGAGGTGGCTTTTTTGCAGTTTAAAATCAACTGCATCAACTCATCAATCTCGTTCATTAGATCAAATTCATCAAATCCAGGACGATACCATTCCAACATAGTAAATTCAGGATTGTGATGACGACCCGATTCTTCGTTACGAAATGCTTTGGCTAATTGATAAATGGCGCCACTGCCAGCGGCAAGTAAGCGCTTCATGGCAAACTCAGGAGAGGTTTGCATGTATAAAGGCAAACCTTCGGCATTGCCTGGGCCCACAAACTCAGTCGCAAAAGTCGCTAGATGAACATCTGTCACACTGGCAGCTGATAAGCTTGGCGTTTCTACTTCCATCACATCACGCTCGGCAAAAAACTGACGAATTTTCGCAATAATTACCGCACGCTGTTTGAGTGTTTGAATATCCGCACTCGGTGCCCAGTTAATTTCAGACATACTATCTAACTCTTTCAAAAATTCATTTTAACCATAAAAAATCCCAGCATAAGCTGGGATTTTTTGGTCTCAGAAATAACTCAAAGTTACTTCACACGACCTACGTATTCACCGCTACGCGTATCTACTTTCACTACTTCGCCGATTTGAACGAATAGTGGCACACGTACTACAGCACCTGTAGTGAGTGTTGCAGGCTTACCACCAGTACCCGCTGTGTCACCTTTAAGACCTGGATCAGTATCAGTGATCTCTAGCTCTACGAAGTTTGGTGGTGTTACTGCGATTGGGTTACCGTTCCAAAGTGTAATTGTACATACGTCGTTTTCAACTAACCACTTTACGTTATCGCCCATTGCTTTTTCGTCAGCCGCGATCTGCTCAAATGTGTCGTTGTTCATGAAATGCCAGAACTCACCGTCTGTGTATAGGTAAGCTAGCTCAGTTTCCATTACGTCAGCACCTTCTACTGAATCACCAGACTTGAAAGTCTTCTCAAGTACTTTACCTGAGATCAGTTTACGGATCTTAACGCGGTTGAACGCTTGGCCTTTACCCGGCTTAACCATTTCATTTTCTAAGATGGTGCACGGCTCGCCATCGATCATAATTTTTAGGCCGCCCTTGAACTCGTTGGTGCTATAATTCGCCATCGGTATCCTCTAATCTTCTTTTATCGAGTAATAAACCTGCTAATGATACAAACAAATGAAGTAAATTTGCATAGTAACTGGCAAAAAGAATTGGCAAATGTGGTCACTTGCCCAAAAACGTTAGTAAAAATGCTTGGCATCAACAGTCATTTCAGTGAAAAAGACCTAGAAGCGCGTCGTTTATTCCCGATGCGTGTACCGCTGCCTTTTATAAAGAAGATGCGTTTTGGCGATCCCAATGACCCATTATTACTTCAGGTGCTACCTCAGCACCAAGAATTTATTACTCAAATCGGCTACAACAAAGATCCTTTAGAAGAACAACAAAGTGCCATACCGGGCTTATTGCATAAATATCGCTCTCGCGTGCTAGTGATGTTTAAAACTGGCTGCGCGGTGAACTGTCGATACTGCTTTAGGCGTCACTTCCCGTATCAAGATAACCAGGTAAATAAGCAGGCTTTACTTGAAGTCATTGAGTACTTAAAAAATCACACGCAAGTGAATGAAGTCATTTTAAGTGGCGGCGATCCTTTAATGGCCAAAGACAACGCCATTAGCTGGTTTTTAGAACAATTAGAGCAACTACCACAAATCAAACGCCTGCGTATTCATAGTCGCTTGCCTGTGGTGATCCCTGCACGTATTACGCCTGAGTTATGCGAGCGCTTTAAAGCGAGCCCACTAAAAATCATCTTTGTGAATCATATTAATCACGGCAACGAAATTGACGATGACTTTGAACGCGCTATGCAAATGCTTAAACAAGCGAATGTCACGCTACTTAATCAAGCTGTCTTGCTAAAAGGGATAAATGACACTGTAGAAGCGCAAGTGGCTCTGAGCGAACGACTATTTGAGGCGGATATTCTGCCTTATTACCTACACTTACTAGACAAAGTTGAAGGTGCCAGTCATTTTGATATGTCTGAAGAAGCAGCGCTTACTTTGATGGCGGGTATGCTAGCTGAGCTACCTGGCTTTTTGGTACCCAAGTTAGTAAGAGAAATCGGCGGCAAAACAAGTAAGACACCGATTGATTTACAGCTGCGCTAATATCAAAAAGTACGATTAAACGTACACGTTAATATTATTGCCTAAAGTTGCTGTGGTTGATTTTGCAGGACTTTGCGCAGCAGCGCTCGACCCTGCGGCTTCAATCAAAGCAAGTGCAGCTTTACCATCTGCTTGTTGTTGCGACTTGGCAAGTTTAGCGCTGTATACTTCGCCACTCTCGCCCGCACCAGACATAGCAGGTAGGTTACTTCCGGAAATATTCATAAGCATATACCTGACTTTTTAGTTGAATCCTCGTACACTATCGGCCGATTTACCGACAACTTTAGGAAAAACATGCAAGCTGTTATTGAAAAACTCAATGAAAATCTAAAAGTCGTTTACCGTCAGGCACTTGATGCTGATAAAAAATTAGATGAATTACAGCAACAAGGGCATGGAAAATTCACTGCATTATTCGATAAAAATGCGGGCTTTGATTTTGAAGCAAAACGCTTCAAGCCTTATGTGCTAGATACAGCCGCAGATGTTGAAGCACTCAGCAAAATGGAAAATTTAGACGAAGAGAAATTAAAAGCCGTGGTATTTAAAATTCAAAACTTACTGCAATTGCTGGCTACATTTAAATAAGTCGCGCCAATCTATTCTCATAGTTACAAAAAAGCTGTCTTGCGACAGCTTTTTGATTTTTATTATACCTATTATTTAGGCTTGTTGGCTCTTTGCTTATTCGCCCCAACTCTCGGTTTGGTATTGGCCTTTTTAAACTGACTAAACCCAGTATGACGTGTCAGTGCAGGTTTGCCGCCCTTACGAGCTTGTTGCCCATGACCTGTGCCTTTTTTGCCACGCTGTGCTTTTTCTTGTCTGGTTTCGTCTGGCACCAAACAATTTGGTCCACCACCAATTAGATTCGCTTTACCCATGTTTCGAAGCGCTTCACGGATCATCGGCCACCCCGCAGGATCATGGTAGCGCAAGATGGCTTTGTGTAAGCGGCGTTGCCTAGCCCCTTTCGGCACACTTACCACTTCTTTGTTGTTCTTTATATTACGCAGCGAGTTCATCTCTGTATGGTAAATCGTCGTCGCATTTGCCATTGGAGAGGGATAGAAGTTTTGCACTTGGTCGAGTTTAAAGTCGTGGGCTTTTAGCCATAGCGCCATGTTCACCATATCTTCGTCGGTCGTACCTGGATGGGCCGAGATAAAGTACGGGATCAAATACTGCTTTTTACCCGCTTCTTTGGAGTACTTATCAAATAGCTCTTTGAACTTGTCATATGCCCCCATTCCCGGTTTCATCATTTTTGAAAGTGGACCCGACTCGGTATGTTCAGGCGCAATTTTCAAATAGCCGCCAACGTGGTGTGATACCAACTCTTTTACATAGCGAGGATCTTCAATCGCTAAGTCGTAACGCACACCGGATGCAATAAGGATTTTCTTAATGCCCTTCACATCACGCGCTTTACGATACAAATTAATCGTTGGCGTATGATCGGTATCCATATGCTTACAGATATCAGGGAACACACACGATAAACGTCGACAGGTACTCTCGGCCTTTTTGCTCTTACAACGCAGCTTGTACATATTAGCTGTTGGACCACCAAGGTCCGAGATAACGCCAGTAAAACCCGGCACTTTGTCACGAATTTGTTCAATTTCATCTAAGATTGATTCTTCTGAACGGCTCTGAATAATGCGTCCTTCATGCTCTGTAATAGAGCAGAAACTACAACCACCAAAACACCCACGCATGATGTTTACCGAAGTTTTGATCATGTCGTATGCAGGGATCTTTTCATTGCCATATTTAGGGTGAGGCACTCGCTGGTATGGTAAACCAAACACCATATCCATTTCTTCCGTTTCTAAAGGAAACGCAGGTGGGTTCACCCATACATAACGGTCGCCATGACGCTGATATAACGCACGAGCACAGCCCGGGTTGGTTTCTTGGTGCAAAATACGTGAAGCGTGAGCATAAAGCGGTTTATTCACGCTGACTTGCTCAAAAGCGGGCAGCTTTACATACGCTTTTTCCCATGGTTTTAATTTAGGCGGTTGAACCACGATTGGTTTGGCTTCTTCGGCTTTTAAATCTATGCCAGCTTTAGCAAATTCAGATTTGCTACAGCCAACATCATCGGCACCATATGGGTTTGGAATTGGGTCAATTTTGCCCACTTTATCGATAGCCGTTGAATCACTGCCGCGCCATCCATCTAACGGCTCTTTACGGATAACCGCAGTACCGCGAATATTCTGGATCTGGCTAATGTCATCACCAGCAGCAATACGATGTGCCACTTCAACTAAGGGTCGCTCAGCATTACCATAAATAAGAATGTCAGCTTTAGCATCAAAGATGATGCTGCGACGCACTTTTTCTTGCCAATAATCGTAGTGGGCAATACGACGTAAACTGGCTTCAATGCCGCCAATTACAAGAGGTACATCTTTATAAGCTTCACGACAGCGTTGGCTATATACCACAACCGCCCTGTCTGGACGTTTACCACCGACATTACCCGGCGTGTAAGCATCATCGTGACGCATGCGTTTTTCAGCCGTATAACGGTTGATCATCGAATCCATATTGCCAGCGGTTACACCAAAGAATAAGTTTGGTTTACCCAGTGACATAAAGGCATCTTTATTTGACCAATCGGGCTGCGCAATAATACCAACTCTAAAGCCTTGTGCTTCTAGCACACGACCAATGACGGCCATGCCGAAACTTGGGTGATCTACATACGCATCACCGGTTACTAACACAATGTCACAGCTATCCCAGCCTAGTTCGTCCATCTCTTGTCGAGTTGTCGGAAGAAAAGGTGCATTGCCATAACATTCCGCCCAATATTTGGGATAGGAAAACAGTGCTCGTTCCGCTTTTAACGCGTTCATGTAAATTGCCCCAATAGAAAAAAGGCGCCGATTATACCGCATATCACATCGTGCTGGAATCTGAAACAGCCGCTGTGAATGTGCTTGGTTTTCGTTTGACTGCTAGGGTATTGAAAATAGGAAAGATATTTAGAATGAATTTTAGACAAAAAAATGCCACCTTACGGTGGCATTACACACGGGATTATTTCTACTTTTAGATAGAAATGCTTTACTTCCAACTTCTCATTTTATGACCTTTTAGGGCATAGAAGAGGATAAATAGGTAACATGGTAATAATACTAGGTATGCCGTTTGGCTAGATGCAACCGTTGCTTCAGAACCTTTTGCTAAACCTAGGAAAAGTGGACCAAAAGCACCACCAGCAATACCCATAACTAATAAACCAGAAGCTACACTAGTTAGCTTGCCAAGTCCAGACAAAGCTAATGGCCAAATTGCCGGCCACATGATTGCGTTTGCTAAACCACATAGTGCCAAAAAGAAAACGGCAAGAGGCACATCACCTACAAACGCAACAGTTCCAAAGATTGGTAGTGTAATTGTGGCTGGTAATCCAATTACAGCTGAAGAGTCGGCAAAAACAATGCAAACTGTCAATAACAAGCCCAAGACTGCTGAAATAGTTAAGGCCTTTTCCTGGGAAATAACTTTAGGGATTAGGAAAATACCTAGTATGTAACCAGTAACCATAAATGTCATGGTTACTGATGTCATAATACTATAATTAGATGCACCAAATTCTAATGCAAAAGAACCGATAGTATCGCCTGCAATTACTTCAACGGCTACATATAAAAATAGAGCTATTACACCTAGGGCTAAATTTGGGTGAGCTAATGCTTCTTTTACGGTACCTGACGACTTGTCTTCACTTTCTTCTTCAATCTCAGGTAGTGGCGCAAATTTAATACCCAATGCAAACAAACCAATAAATGCAGCAAGTCCTAGGTAAGGCATCACTAAGTTGCCTGCCATAGCATCTTTTTCAACTTGTGATAAAGGCGCGCTTGAAGCCGCTTCACTAAAGCCACCTAACACAAGTGCTGTAAACGCTAGAGGTGCTATAACACCGGCAAACTTGTTAAGAATACCCATGATACTTACACGTGCCGCTGCCGACTCTTCAGGGCCTAAACGTACTACGTAAGGGTTAACCGCGGTTTGTAGAATTGTTTGCGCGATACCCATAGTAAACTGCGCCACTAGGAACAACGCAAATACCTGAGTTTTCGCTGCAGGGATATATAACAGAGCTGTTGCCATCATCATACCGATACTGATGGCCATACCGTTTTTGTATCCCACTTTCTTAACAAATTTTGCCGATGGGATAGCAGTAAATGTCACTGCAATATAAAAAGAGAATAAGATCAAAGACGCCTGAATAGGTGTCAGATCAAAAAGTTGCTTTAGATACGGCATTAATGAACCATTCAACCAGGTAACAAAACCCAGAATAAAGAACATCGCCGCAACGATAGCCAAAGGAATGGCATTGCTTTTAGTCGTCGTTGAATTTGACACAGTTGCTTCCATAAACTTCTACTCGTTGTGTGATTTTAATTATGTCAGATTGGCACAATGCCATAAAATCTTTTCAGCTTTTAACATCATGTAAACAAAAATGACAGCGCTGACATTTTACTTTACGTTAAAATTTGTTCTATTACTAGCCTTACCAGCTAATTAAAAAAGGGCCATTCGGCCCTTTTTCCCGTCGTCTTTTAATATTGTCATGTGTTGGCTGCGATCATTCGGACCATCTCATAGACTAGCTATGTTCAGGCCCCTCATGATTTTTGCCGCCTGTGCCAATACTAAAATCCATAGGGGTATTTCTTTATTTTCAACTCTTTACTAAAGTGTTAACTGCGTAACACGGCTAAACTTTTTGCCGTTTAATGTTGTGCGTAATTGCACTGCATTTTTACCACTTACAGAAACAGGTGAGGTGTACTCTGACCAAGATTGACCGCCATCTGTACTGTATTGAATCTCTAAATGTGGGAACGCAGAATTAGCCACTAGCTGACCGCTTTCAACTTTTGCGCCAGGTACAGGTAAATTGACATTAACACCATCACGCTCAAGTTTAGCGAGCTCTTTCACACTCAATGCAGCAGCATAAGTGTGCCAGTCTTTTGCAAATGCCTTTGGTTCAATCTTACTGCCTTCCCAGCTTGCTTTGTGCCAAGCACGCTCAGCAACAGCAAGGATACGCGGGAATACCATGCGTAATACTTGATCTTCAGTACGGATAGTTTCACTCCAAACCTGACCTTGAATACCTAAAATATTTTCTGGCTTTTCAAGTTTCGGGAGCTCACGACCGACTAATGCTTCTAAATTAACAATTGGCTCACGGCTGCGGGTATAGTCGGCATTAGCATAGACATCATCCGGCATATAGCTAAATGTTTTCTTTGTGTCTGTATAACGCGTCGCCCAGTAGTAGCCACGTTCTTCAGGATGCGCTTCATAAGGGTGGTCAAAGTACAAGTGCGTACCATGAGATAAAATAACCTGATAGCCATTGTTTGCTAGACGGTGTGCTCTATCTGCCACACCCCACTCCCAGATGTTATCCCATACGTTGGCAGTAAATACCTCATTAGGGAATTCATCACGCTTAAACGGGTTAATTTTGTCGTACATTAACCCATCTTCCCACGCACCTGGTGCAATGCCACGTTTAGCAAACATAGTTGCAACACGCTGAGTGAAGTAAGGTTTTAAATCATTTGGACCTGCTACGCCATTATTCGGATCAGCGAACATTGCCTGACACGCCGGTGAACCAACCCAAGAGCCAGCACCGACTTCGTCACCACCAAAGTGAAGATTAGTTAAACGCGTACCTGCTTCGCGATACATGTTTTGCAGTTCGTAAGTAACTTTTTCAATAAACGCGTAAGTCGAATCCATACACGCATTCATTGAATTGTCTGTGTAATTTTGAACCGTTAAGTACTGAGACGTGTCTTTAGGATCAGATAATAGATACGTTTTAGCCTCTTCAGGTTTACCTTCTGCCATTAAGCGATCATAACGCGCTTCCATCGCGATAATTGAGGCACGCGCGTGACCCGGACCTTCAATTTCAGGAATGATGTCAATATGGCGCGATTTAGCAAATTTTAATAACTCAACGAAGTCCTCACGGCTTAAATAACCATTACCTGTGCCCGACTTAAATGGCCCAGTACCTAACTGAGTTAACAAACAGCTACGCTCTTCTAAATCGAAACAACGATAACCGCCAATGTCTGTTAGCTCAGGTAACCCGGGGATCTCTAAGCGCCAGCCCTCATCTTCAGAAAAGTGCCAGTGGAACTTATTCATTTTATAACGACCCATCTGTTCAACCATTTTGAACAGCGCATCTTTACCATGATAGTTACGACCATTATCGTAATGCATACCACGCCAAGCAAAACGCGGCGTATCTTCAATCTCTACGTTTGGCACTGACACTGTATTTTTTGCATCTGCAGGGATTAGCGCTAAGAAGCTTTGAATACCGTAAAAGACCCCCGCGTTGTCGCTACCTGTAATAACTACTTTGTCATCATCAATTTCTAGGTGATAGCTTTCAGAAGCCACTTTACCATCAACTTTTAGTGCATCATTCACTTTCAAGAAAATAGTCGGCGTTTTGCCTGCTGAAATATGATCGGCTTCAGCCTTGAGTGTTAAACCATAGTCGGCAAGATCTTCTTGGAAAACGGCCACTTCTGACTTTAATCGTCCAGCGAAACGAATCTGCCAACTGCTATCAAGCTCTGCAGTCCCGCGGTTGAAGTCAACCGAGTGAGGCTTTGGAATAATACGTTTTAGCGCATCTTCTTTGCTTACTTCAATATTGCTTTGATTACGCTCAAAACGTAGCGCTGGAGTGGCAAGCTTTGTCTGATCTTTTGGCTCGTTGTAACGATAAAGCTGATTATCACGTTCAAATGGCGCAATAAATGTAGTGAGGTCTTCGGTGTCAGTATTAGCAAAAATTGCTGGTTTTTGTTTGTTACTGACTAAGAAAGCACGTGGCATAAAGTCTGAATATGAGGCCACCCAAGCCCCCGCTTCAAACTCGACATTTAAACTTTCACCAGCCTTTAGGCCTTTAAACTCGTTTGTTGGTACAAAACGGTGTAAGTCACCATTGATGTGTTCAATAGCAATACCTTGCGTATTGACCTTTGAAATTTTACGCACTGAATGCACGTAAATTTGCCAATCACTTTTGCCTTTTGGCAAAGCAACTGACGAATTATTTTGTAAACGCATAGAACCGATAAAACTGGCTGCACCGTTATGAAAGTTGTCTTCAACTGCAAAAGTCAGTTCTGTACCTTTTGCGAAATTATCTACTTGTTGTTGAGATAAACCAGCTTGAGCAAATAATGGCATTGCAGCCATGATACCCGCTAGAGCAAATTTCTTGTTTATCATTTTAGCTCCTTGGTAAACGTAAAATACGGTCGACTCGCCACTACAGTTAGCTTAGGACGACAAAGTAAGAACTGCACGCCCATGTTTATTGCGAGTGCGATTTTCAGTTCAATAATTTCATCATAGTAAATGCAAAATGACAGCGCTATCAAATATTTTCCATGAACAGCTCATAAAATAAAAAAACCCGCAATTTCGCGGGTTTAGATAAATTAAATTTTATTAAATTACGGTTATATCTGACTTTTTAGCTCTCAGAAGCAGTATTATTTAGCCACTTTTTTATAAAAGCGCTTTCTTGCTACTGTCAATTCAAAACGCTGAAGCCATCACTCTTTTATTAGCTAGTTACTGTTTTTGTAACGCATCAATAATGGCAACATTTGCAGCAGGAAACGCCCAATTGTTCAGATCATTGATTGCAACCCACTGTGATGCCTGCCCTTCGAGTCCAGTTGCCTCGCCAGAGAAGTCGTCAACGATATGAATAAACAACTTCACACACTTATCACCATAGTCATGTTCAATATCTAGCAAACTTTGTGAACTATGCACGTCGATATTCACTTCTTCTTTTAATTCTCTCGTCAGCGCTTCAGTGACTGATTCACCTGCTTCAATTTTACCGCCAGGGAATTCCCAAAGACCACCTTGATGTTGAGACTCATCACGCTTAGTAATAAATATGTGCTCATCACGCTTTATTACGCCAACCGCGACTTCGACTACTTTCTTTGTCATTTTCTTCTCCGATAAAAAAAGCGACTATAAAGTCGCTTTTTAATAATTTACGCGTGTGTGATTATTTTAACTTGCCACAACACTGCTTAAACTTTTTACCTGAACCACAAGGACAAGGCTCATTACGGCCAACTTTTGGCTCTGTGCGTGAAGCCACAACTGCACCTTCAGGTACGTCACCACCAACATGCTCAGCTTCAGCATGCTGATATTCACGCGGAGCTTGCTCTGCACGACGGTGTTGCTCTTCTACTTTCTCAACATCTTCTTCTGCACGAACTTGTACTTTCGCAAGAATTCCCACTACGTCAGTTTTAAGGTTTTCAAGCATTGCAGAGAATAACTCGAAAGACTCACGCTTATATTCTTGCTTCGGATTCTTCTGAGCATAGCCACGTAAGTGGATACCCTGACGAAGATGGTCCATTGCAGCTAAGTGATCTTTCCAATGTTGATCTAAGCTTTGTAGCATCACTGCTTTTTCGAAATGACGAAGTACATCTGGGCCTACCATCAATTCTTTTTGCTTGTATGCGCTGTCGATCTCTTCAGTGATACGCTCACGTAATGTCTCTTCGTAAAGCTTGTCATCATCAGCCAGCCACTGAGAAATTGGCAGTTCAATTAAGAAGTCAGCTTTAATACGCTCTTCAAGTGCAGGAATATCCCACATTTCAGCTAAGCTTTGCGGCGGGATGTATTGATCAATCATGCCATTCACAACATCGCTGCGGATAGCTGTAATTGTTTCTGAAATATCGCCTTCTTCAAGTAACTCGTTACGCTGCTCGTACACAACTCGACGCTGGTCATTTGCAACATCATCGTACTCAAGTAACTGTTTACGAATGTCGAAGTTACGTGCTTCTACTTTACGTTGTGCGTTTTCAATTGCACGGTTAACCCAAGGGTGCTCAATTGCTTCACCACGTTGCATACCTAGCTTACGCATCATGTTTGTCATGCGCTCACCTGCGAAGATACGCATTAGCGCGTCATCCATTGATAGATAGAAACGGCTTGAACCTGCATCACCTTGACGACCAGAACGACCACGTAGCTGGTTATCGATACGACGAGATTCGTGACGCTCTGTACCAATGATATGAAGACCACCTGCCGCAATAACAGCATCGTGAGTTTCTTGCCACTTCGCTTTAATTTCAGCGATTTGTTCTTCAGAAGGGTTTTCTAGCTTAGCCACTTCGCTCTGCCAGTTACCACCTAATACGATATCGGTACCACGACCTGCCATGTTAGTTGCGATAGTCACTTTACCCGGTAAACCTGCATCAGCAACGATGTCTGCTTCTTGGGCGTGGAATTTCGCATTCAGTACGTTGTGTTCGATTTTTTCTTTACGTAAGAACTGAGATAAGTATTCTGAACTTTCGATTGAAATCGTACCCACGAGTACTGGCTGACCACGTTCTTGACAGTCTTTAATGTCTGCAAGAATGGCTTCAAACTTTTCATCTTGAGTTAAGTAAACTAAATCAGCACGATCATCACGGATCATCGGGCGGTTAGTTGGAATAACAACAGTGTCTAGACCATAAATTGACTGGAACTCGAACGCTTCAGTATCCGCAGTACCTGTCATACCAGATAGTTTTTCGTAAATACGGAAGTAGTTCTGGAAAGTAATAGACGCAAGTGTTTGGTTTTCGTTTTGAATGCGCACACCTTCTTTCGCTTCAACAGCTTGGTGTAAGCCTTCAGACCAACGACGACCTTCCATTGTACGACCTGTGTGCTCATCAACGATGATAACTTCGTTGTCTTTTACAACGTAGTCTACGTCTTTTTGATATAGCTTATGTGCACGAAGTGCTGCATATACATGGCTTAAAAGCGAAATATTACCTGCAGAATACAGTGAGTCACCTTCTTCAATCAGGCCATTTTCAGTAAGAAGCTCTTCAACTTTTAACTGACCACGTTCTGTAAGATGTACTTGCTTTGATTTTTCATCAAGCGTGTAATCACCGTCACCTTCAACGCCTTCTTCATCTTCTTTCTCTTGCAGAGTCAGTGATGGCACTATGGTGTTAATACGAGCGTAAAGTTCAGAACTATCTTCAGCAGGACCAGAGATGATAAGCGGCGTACGTGCTTCATCGATTAGGATTGAGTCAACCTCATCCACAACCGCAAAGTGCAGTGGACGTTGTACACGCTCTTCAATGCTAAATGCCATGTTGTCACGCAGGTAGTCGAAACCAAATTCGTTGTTCGTACCATATGTGATGTCTGCAGCATACGCTTGCTTCTTCGCATCTGGCATCATACCAGGCACATTACAGCCAACAGTTAAGCCTAGGAATTCAAATAGCGGGCGGTTTGTTTCGGCATCACGTTTTGCTAGGTAATCATTCACCGTAATAACGTGAACACCTTTACCTGTTAAACCATTCAAGTAGGCAGGTAGAGTCGCTGTAAGCGTTTTACCTTCACCGGTACGCATTTCTGAAATGCGACCTTGGTGCAACACCATACCACCGATCATCTGTACATCGAAATGACGCATGCCATAGACACGTTTTGAAGCTTCACGTACCGTCGCAAATGCTTCTGGCAATAAATCGTCAAGGCTAGTGCCTTGCTCATAACGCGCTCTGAAATCTGCTGTTTTTGCTTTTAATTCTTCATCAGAAAGTGCGCTAAGTTGTTCTTCTAATGCATTAATTAATGCGACCGTCTTTCTTAGTTTTTTAATCGTTCGGTCGTTACGACTACCAAAAATTTTGGTAAAAATGTTCGCTATCATGTTTAAACCATTTCACTCTAGTGATGGCTGACCGCATATCCACTTTTAGCATTGGATATCAATGGCCACCCTGCGTCCTGTTGGCAGTAAAAGCAATCAAGCCCTACTGAATGCCGAATATAAAATTGCCCCTATCATACCAGACTCACGCTGTCTGCAAACCTTTGAAATGCAATCAAGCAAAAAAGCCTTGGCAATTCATTTGTTCCGCAAGATGGTCCAACTGGTAATTCTCTTTATATGGTGACGACAGGCATAAATTTCAAGCATTTTCACTGACAAGAATCACTTCTCGTCTGTCGTTATGCTGGTATACTTGGGTAAGTTAATTTTGAAGTGGTATCTGTTGTATGGCTAAAAATCGCTATGATCCAAAATCCATAGATGAATTGATGGGCAAATGGTCTAACAAGATCACCCAATTCGGTGCAAAAACCGATAGTCTGCAAGTTTTACAAGCAGAGCTTGATAAAGCGCTGGGTCCTATATTGAGTAAAAAGTGCCGCGTGGCAAATTACCGAGATGGCACTTTAGTGATTGAAGCCGTTTCTGCCACATTAGCAACTCGACTTAACTATCTGAAACTAGATATTTTGTCTCACCTTAGACAAAACGGGTTTGCTGAATGCGGACAAGTGAAAGTCACTTCTAACCCCGATGCACAGTTAAGATTAAGTGAGCCCAAACCTAGCTTCAAGACACAAAAAAGTAGTCGAACCATGAGCGAAAGCACTGCAGAACAATTAACAGAGCTTGCAGCGCATGCACCGCCGAGTTTACAAGCAAAACTACTCAAGCTCGCAACCCACGCGGCAAAAAACAAGCAAAAAAAATGACGCTAAAAAGCGTCATTTTTTATAATTAATCTGTATTAAGCTTTCGCAAGCTCCATACCTGGTGCAGGCATATGAATTGGCTCTTCAAATGTTGCCCATTCCCACGCTGATTCAGTCGCCATAATTTGACGTAGCAGTTTATTATTTAGACCGTGACCTGACTTGTAACAGGTGATCTTACCTAGAATGTTATGGCCAGCCATAAACATGTCGCCCACACAATCTAAGATCTTATGTTTTACAAACTCATCATCGTATCGTAAACCGTTCGGATTAAGTACTTTGTACTCATCTAAAACAACCGCGTTATCCATGCTACCACCTAACGCTAGGTTGTTGGCATGCATATACTCGATGTCTTTCATAAAACCAAACGTACGTGCGCGACTGATTTCTTCAGTAAAGCTTTGTGCCGTAATATCAAGACCGATACGCTGACGGCTGTCATTGATTGCTGGATGATCAAAGTCAATCTCAAAATCAATGTGGAAACCATCGTAAGGGGTAATTTCTGCCCACTTATCACCGTCTTCAACGCGTACAGTTTCTTTAATACGAATAAAACGTTTAGCAACTTGCTGCTCTTTGATACCGCCTTTTTGTAATAAATAAATGAACGGTAATGCACTGCCGTCCATAATCGGTACTTCAGCACTATCTAATTCAACAACAAGGTTATCAATACCCAGTGCAGCAACAGCGGCAATAAGATGCTCTGTGGTCGATAAACGCACACCATCTTTGTTAGTCAAACATGTACATAACTGCGTATCGCCAACAGCTTCTGGTGTAGTTTCAAAATCAACAACAGGATCAAGGTCGACACGACGGAATACAACACCGGTATTCTCGCTCGCTGGTCGGAGAGTAATGGTAACCTTTTCACCTTTATGTAGACCGACACCTGTCGCTTTAACAACTTCAGCAATTGTACGTTGTCTAATCATAACTTCGCCTATTCATGTCACTTGGACCGCGGATTGTATCACAGATACGACCAGCTGCCAATCGTTTAATATGTAACCAGTTTGTTAGTCAGACTGTTTACGTAAAAAGGCAGGAATATCAAAGTAATCGCCTTTTTCAGTCTCACCAGATGCCGCTGGCTTATTCTCAGAAGCCGGTGTCTTAGGAGCTTGAGTCGCTTGAGTCTGCGTTTGCTCCGGTGCACTTGTCGGCTGCTCAGTGCTCGTTTGCGTAAAGCTTGGTACAAACATACCTGGCTGGCTTGATGCAGGCGCAGCACTTTGCGCATCACTACCTGAAACCTGCTGCATACCGTTATCAATAATGCCAAACTGAGGACGACGGTCGCCACCTAAACCAGTTGCAACAACGGTTACACGGAGCTCATCACTCATTTCTGGGTCGATTACTGCACCGACTACCACAGTCGCGTTTTCAGACGCTAATGCTTTAACATGGTTACCAACCACTTCAAACTCTTCGATGGTGATATCCATACCTGCTGTGATATTAACCAAAATACCTTTTGCACCGGTTAAATCGACGTCTTCTAATAGTGGGCTTGAGATAGCCGCTTCTGCTGCTTCTTGCGCACGATCTGGACCAGACGCTGACGCTGTACCCATCATTGCAGTGCCCATTGCCGACATAACTGTACGTACGTCTGCGAAATCCACGTTGATAAGACCTGAACGGGTAATAAGTTCAGCAATACCTTGTACCGCACCGTATAGTACGTCGTTCGCCTTCGCGAATGCGTCTAACAGTGTAGTGCCTTTACCTAAAACCTTAAGTAATTTGTTGTTAGGAATTGTAATAAGTGAATCTACAATTTCTGACAACTCACTGATACCTTGATCAGCTGCAGCCATACGCTTTTTACCTTCAAGGTCAAACGGACGTGTTACCACTGCTACAGTCAAAATACCTAAATCTTTTGCTACGCGCGCAACAACAGGCGCTGCACCCGTGCCTGTACCACCGCCCATACCGGCAGCGATAAAAACCATATCAGCGCCATCTAACGCTTCTTTGATCGTTTCAATATCTTCTTCCGCAGACTTACGACCTACTTCTGGGTTTGCACCCGCACCTAGACCGGATGTAATTTGCGTACCTAGTTGTACCGTTACATCTGCAGATGATTTACGTAACGCTTGCGCGTCTGTGTTAGCAGCAATAAATCGCACACCTTCGATTTCTTGTTTTACCATGTGCTCAACAGCGTTACCGCCGCCGCCACCAACACCAATCACTTTGATCACAGCTTCTTCGCTGTGTTGTTCCATAATATCAAACATCATTCACTCTCCGACTCGAGTTTAAAACTCACCTTGGAACCACTTTGATACGCGGCTCCACCAACTCACGTCCGTATCTACTCTCGACTTTTGTGCATTAACCGAGTGTAGAGAACGACCGTATTGTAACAAACCTACGGCTGTTGCATATGCAGGATCGTCAACATAATCTGTTAAACCTGTGATATTTACAGGTTTACCTATTCTAACTGGCATTTGGCAGATATCTTCAGCCACTTCTAATGCGCCAGCCATCTTTGCAGTACCGCCTGTTACAACTAAACCTGCGGCTATTTGATCTTCAAAACCAGAACGGCGAATTTCTTCTAACGCCAGTTCAAATAATTCTCTGAATCTTGGCTCAACCACTTCAGATAATGTATGGCGCGACATTAATCGCGCTGGACGGCCACCAACACTTGGCACTTCAATGGTTTCTTCACTGCTTGCCATTTGGCTGCTAGCGCAAGCATATTGCACTTTTAGCGACTCAGCATGAGAAATTGGCGTTCTGAAAATCTTAGCTATGTCGCCCGTGACTTGGTTACCTGCCACTGGGATCACTGCGGTATGGCGCAATGCACCATTGACATAAATGGCTAAGTCCATGGTACCACCACCGATATCAAGCACTGCGACGCCTAACTCTTTTTCATCATCAGTTAAAACCGCATAGCTTGATGCCAATGCGCCAAACGTTAATTGGTCCACTTGAAGACCGCAACGCTCAACACACTTCTCTATATTTTTGGCCATATCATTTGAGCAGGTGATGATGTGAGCTTTCGCTTCCATACGCACACCACTCATGCCAAGTGGGTTTTTAATGCCCTCTTGCATATCGATGCTATATTCTTGCGCCAATGAATGAAGCATTTTGCGTTCTGCAGAAATAGGCACTGAACGGGCAATATGCATCACATTGTCCATATCGTCTTCAGTCACTTCTGCGTTATTAATCGCAACAACACCACTCTCGTTTTGACACTGAATGTGCTTACCTGAAATACCAAGGTAAACTGAACCTATTCGGCAATCAGCCATTAATTCGGCTTCGTCGACTGCGCGGCGAATGGAATCAGAAACCAGGTTGAGATCGTTTACTCCTCCCTTATCCATTCCATGAGATTCCTGACACCCCACGCCAACGATACTGAGCTGATTGTCTGCTGTTATCTCACCTACTGTTGCTACCACTTTTGAGGTACCAACATCGAGGCCGATTACTAAGTTTCTTTCTACTGACTTAGTCATGCTTCACTCTTATTTTGTTGTTCTGTTTGTGCTGGAAACTTCCAGCTCACCGCAAGGCCGGTGTCATACCTTAAATCTACCGTATCAAGTACGCCTCCCTCTGGGATTTGCATACTCGGATACACGTCTATAAATCTTTGTACTCGTTTGGCTTTTTCTTCGCGTCCGAGATTAAGTCGCACGCCATCTTCAAGCCATAGTTGCCAAGCAAAACGCTCAGACAGCGCTAAACTCACCAAATTAAAATCATTTACTGCCAGCATATCTTTAAACTGTAAGAATGCTTGCCAGGCTTCTAGCTCACTGCCTTCCGGCCCGTATAGCTGGGGCAAGTGAGCCTGTAAGGTTTCGTTGTCTGCCTGAAACACTTGGCCTTTGGCATTTAACAACAGGTCGCTGTTCCAAATGGCCACGGGTTTGTGCTCAACAATGTAAACCTGTAATTCGTCAGGCCATTGTTTTCTCACCGATACCGTTGCTACCCAAGGTAAACCCTGCACCGAACGCTGCACTGCTTTCACATTCAGTTGAAAATAACTACTTAAATCAACCTGTTTAATAGCAGCGACGACCTCTTTGTCAGTGGTGTATTTAGGTTTGCCTAACACCACTATTTTCTTTATTTGTGCATCTTGGTTTTCAACCAACCAATCAGATACCCAGTAGCCACCGCGAACCAATAAGCCAGCCACTAATACGAAAAAGCCCACACTCAATATCTTTTGCCAATTGAGCTGTGAATTAACTACTTGAGCTTTCTCAAAAAGAGCACGCATATTAAAGCGTTTGCTCCAAAATGCGAACAACTAATTGCTCAAAAGTTACGCCAACAGCTTTGGCCGCCATAGGCACCAAAGATTTCTCTGTCATGCCCGGCACAGTATTCACTTCTAATAAGTAAAATTGACCATTTTCATCTTGCATTGCATCAACACGACCCCAGCCTTGCGCACCAACTAAAGCAAAAGCATGCGTTGCCATAATTTGCAATTGCTGCGTATGGGCGTCACTCAATGCCGCTGGGCAGTGGTATTCAGTACTATTTACTTTGTATTTGGCCTCGTAGTCATAAAAGCCGCGCGGAGTTACCATTTCAATAACAGGCAATGCTTCATTGCCTAACATGGCAACAGTAAACTCACGGCCGGTGATCCACTGTTCAACTAACACTTGGTCGTCATACTTAAAGGCATTATTTAAGGCGTCGGTTAATTGCTCTGCCGTTTCGGCTTGAGCCATACCAATGCTTGAGCCTTCATGGCTTGGCTTCACCATGACCTTGCCAAACTCATTAATAATGTTGGCTGCATCAAAACCCGCTTTCGCATCAACAACCGCAAATGCCGCAGTGCTTAATTGTGCTGACTGGAACAGCTGCTTACAGCGAATTTTATCCATTGCCAATGCACTGCCTAATACGCCACTTCCCGTGTAAGGAATACCCATAAATTCAAGCGCACCTTGGATGGTACCATCTTCGCCACCACGACCATGCAAAGCGATAAATACACGATCAACGCCTGAAGCCTTTAACTCTGAAAGCGCACGTTCTGCTGGGTCAAACGCAAACGCATCAACGCCAGCTGCAATCAGAGCATTCAACACGGCATTGCCTGAGTTTAATGACACTTCACGTTCAGCAGACGTTCCGCCTAGTAATACTGCTACTTTACCAAACTGTTTCATGATTCACCTTTTAACGCAGCGAGTGACATTTCGGTTGCTGCCAACTTCTTAACGATCTGACCGATGTTGCCGGCACCTTGCGTGATCACAAGGTCGCTGTCTTGTAAAACATTCGAAAGAACTTTGCCCAATTCTTCATTGTCTGCAACATGAATTGGCTCTACACCTCTTTGACGTAAGCTACGGCATAAACTCTTACTATCAGCACCTACAATAGGTGCTTCGCCAGCACTGTATACATCTAACAAAATAAGTTGATCAACTTTAGAGAGTACTTTGACAAAGTCTTCATATAAGTCACGAGTACGTGTAAAACGATGCGGCTGATAAATCATCACTAATCGACGCTCAGGCCAGCCTGCTTTTGCAGCCTCAATGGTGACATCAACTTCTGATGGGTGATGACCATAATCATCAACCAGCATCACATTACCTTGTTCATTCTCAAATGTACCGTAATGTTGGAAACGGCGACCAATACCTTCAAACTCTGTGAGTGCAGCTAAAATCGCAGCATTGCTGATATTGTGATCTTTCGCCACGGCAATCGCTGCAGTCGCGTTCAGCGCGTTGTGTTTACCTGGCATATTTAAATGTACGGCGATCTCTTCGCCTGACTTAGTCACAACTTTAAATTCACTGCTGTTTACCGTTTGCTTGAAGTCCACTAAACGATAATCTGCCGCGTCGTGCTCACCATAAGTAATGGTTGGGCGTGCAAAGCGAGGGATGAGCTCAGCGGCAACGTCCGAGTCAATACACACCACAGCCAAGCCATAAAACGGTAAATTATGAATGAACTCTACATAGGTATCCTTCATCTTCTCGAAGTCACCTTCGTAGGTATCCATATGATCCGCTTCGATATTGGTGACAACCGATACCATTGGCTGTAGATGTAAGAAAGAAGCATCACTTTCATCGGCTTCAGCAATTAGAAAATCACTGCTCCCTAACTTAGCATTGGTACCCGCGCTATTGAGCAAGCCGCCGATGACAAACGTGGGGTCAAGTTCTGCTTTAGCAAAAATGCTAGCGATCAAACTGGTTGTCGTTGTTTTACCATGCGTACCCGCAATGGCAATACCATGACGATAACGCATGAGCTCAGCCAACATTTCAGCACGACGAACAATTGGAATGCGTGCCGCTTTAGCTGCTTTTATCTCAGGGTTATTGACATCAATCGCTGTAGACACCACAACCACATTGGCATCTTTAATGTTATTTTCGTGATGACCAATAAAGACTTCAGCGCCCGCTTTAATCAAACGCTCTGTCATCGCGTTTTGTGCTATATCGGAGCCTGTAATACGATAACCTTCATAGGCGAGTACCTCGGCAATACCGCCCATACCAGCACCACCAATACCGATAAAATGTATGGTATTGATACGTCTCATTGCTCTTCGATTATTCGCTTCGTTCACTTGCGTCTCTTTCTCTAAATTCATCTATTTTGCCAACTCACCACACACCTTCGCGACGCGTTCGGTGGCATCAAATTTCGCCAACTGCTTTGCTTTATCAGCAATCTCAGACAATAAACTTGGCTGTTCAAAATACGGTGTTAATAACTCAATTAATCGCTCAGTCGTAAAATCATGTTGCGGCATCAGTAAGCCACCTTGTTGATCTACCAAATAACGGGCATTCGCTGTTTGATGATCGTCAACCGCATGAGGTAATGGCACAAACAAAGCTGCTTTTCCAGCTGCTGCTACTTCACTCACAGTTAAAGCCCCTGCACGGCAGATGACTAAATCAGCCCATGCATAGGCTGCATCCATATCGTGAATAAATTCATCAACTTGTGCATCAAATTCGCGACCAACATAAGCACTTTTGAGTTTATCTTGGTTATTTCGCCCACTTTGATGGCGTACACTCAACGAAAAGTCTTTTGCCAATGTCGAAAATACCTCTGGCAAACGCTCGTTTAATACTTGCGCACCCAATGATCCGCCAACAACTAGCACATTCAATTGTTCTGTCTGTGACTTTTTATCAATCGCACTGACACTGGCTCGAACCGGATTGCCAACCACTTCAGCATTATTTTCAAAGGCATTAGGAAAAGCTGCCAACACTTGATTAGCGACTTTTGCCAAAAGCCTATTACTAAACCCAGCCACTGCATTCTGCTCGTGAATCACCAAAGGCACACCAGATAATTTTGCGGCAATACCAACAGGGCCCGTGACGTATCCGCCCATAGCTAAGATCACCGCAGGCTTGCGCTGTTTGATTATTTTCTTCGCTGCTAAAATGGCTTTTAGCACCATAAATGGCGCTTTGAGTAAACGAGTTATCCCGTTACCACGCACCCCTTGCACTTCGACAAAATCAATCTCGAAACCGTGCTTTGGTACTAATTGCGCTTCCATTCTGTCGGCAGTGCCTACCCAAGACACTGTCCAACCTTGTTGCTGCATATGCTCTGCAACCGCGATACCTGGGAAAATGTGACCACCCGTGCCACCGGCAACCACCATTAAATGTTTATTGGCTGTCATCGTCGCCCACTCCTCGCCGTTGCTTGTCGGCTCGATAACTTGGTTTCAAAATCAATACGCTGCAGCACACCGGCTGCAATCACCATAATTAAAAAGCTCGACCCGCCGTAAGATACAAACGGCAAAGTTAAGCCTTTGGTTGGCAAAATGCCGGCGCTTGCCCCAATATTCACCATGGTTTGAAACGCAAACCAAATACCAATGGCAAGCGCAAAATAGCCTTCATATTCCTTACCATGCTTTAAGGCTTTCTGACCGATTAATAAGGCTCTAAATACCAAAACACCGAGCAAGAGTAAGATACTGGTTACACCAACAAAACCTAACTCTTCTGCGATAACCGCAAAAATAAAGTCATTGTGCGCTTCGGGTAGATACTGCAACTTCTGCACACTATTACCTAAACCTTGGCCAAACCAACCCCCTTGGCTATAAGCCATTAAAGACTGGACCAATTGATAGCCTGCACCAAATGGATCATCCCAAGGATCTAAAAAGCCAGTAACACGTCGCCAGCGGTAAGGTTCGAACACGATGAGTACCACTATCAAGCCGATCCCCGTTAAGATCAGCATAAAAAACTGCCATAACTTAGCGCCCGCCAAAAATAGTAACCCCACCGTCGTAACGAACATCACCACCACGGTGCCTAAATCAGGTTGCTTCAAAATAAGCAATGCATAAACCGCGAATACTGCAATGGGCTTAGCAAAGCCTTTTAAGTTTTCTTGAACTTCTTCGCGCTTACGAACCAAGTAACCGGCAATGTAGCTAAAAAAGTAAAGTTTGGCGGCTTCAGCGACCTGAAAACCTATCGGCCCAATGGGGATCCAACGTTTCGAGCCATTGACTTCTCGACCAACGACTAAAACTAGGCACAATAAAAATAAGCCGAAGAATAATAAATACGGATTGCACTTTTTCCACCAACTCATTGGCACGCTGGTGCTGAACCAAAAGAGCACAAAACCAAGTCCTAAGAAGACCCCATGGCGCATCGCTATGCCATAAGGATTATTATAAAGTCGTTCAGCCACTGGCATAGAAGCACTGGTTACCATCACAAAACCAATGCCTATCAGACACAGCATGGCGTACATCAAAGGCACATCAAAAAGTGCATTTGACTGTTTTGGTGTGAGTTGCATTCTTAGCTCAGCGAACGTCATCATGGTGCAAGCTCCGCTACGGCTTTACAAAAAGCTTCGCCGCGAATCATATAATTTGGGAACATATCAATGCTCGCACAGGCCGGTGCTAGTAAGACAGCATCACCGTTTTGTGCCAGTGACTGCGCCTTTAAAATGGCGTGTTGTAAATCAGCAACAAGGTGACTTTGCTCATGTAATGGCAAAAACTTTGCACCATCTTGACCAAAACAAATCACGGCTCGACACGCTGCTTGCAAAGGCTCACGTAAAGGCGATAAATCAGCGCCTTTAGCATCACCACCGGCAATAAGCACGATCTTGTTTACATCATCCGTTAAGCTTTCTAGTGCCGCGACTGTCGCGCCTACATTGGTTGCTTTAGAATCATTGAAGTATTTAACTCCTGCTACATCAGCCACTAACTGACAACGATGCGCAAGGCCTGTAAAATTTTTAAATGCTGCTGCAAATGCCGCTTTATCAAGGTTAAGTGGCTCAAGTAATGCCATTACAGCCAACGCATTAAACTGGTTGTGTTTACCTACCATAGTCAAACTAGAGACAGGTAAGATAGGTTGTTGATGTGCAGCGAAATACAAATCGCCTTCATGTGTCTGCAGACAATAATCTGCTTGCGCTAATGCCACGCTCACACCAACACCTGCATTAGCCAATGTATTGTTATCTGTAGCATTAAACACCACATGCTGGGCATGTTGATAAATACGCTGTTTCGCTTGGCAATAGGCGGCGAAATCTGGGTAACGATCCATATGATCTTCAGTGACATTTAAGATCATAGCACTGGTACAAACTAGGCTTTTCGTGGTTTCGAGTTGAAAACTTGATAGCTCCAATACAAATACATCGAAATTTTGTTCAAGCAAATCGAGTGCTGCTGTGCCTATATTACCACCTAGTCCCACTTTATAACCGGCTTGGGTAAGCACTTCAGTAGCAAGGCTCACCACCGTCGATTTACCATTTGAGCCAGTTACAGCTATCACAGGTTTCGTATTCAAACGTGCAAACAATTCAATGTCACCAATAACTTCAACGCCATGTGCTATTGCCTCTGCAACACTTTGCTCAAACAGAGCAATACCTGGGCTGATAATAATTAAATCAGCGCTCGGTAGGCTTGCTTGCGCAAGTGGTCCGAATACCGCTTCGCAATCAGGCGCATTATCAGCAAGCCACTGAGAACCAGGCGGTACTGCACGACTATCCACCACACGCGGCGTTATGTCATGGGACAATAAAAAACGCACAATGCCCAAACCAGTAATTCCCAGTCCGAGCACAGTGATATTTTTATTTCTTAATTCGTTTAAATACTGCATTTATCTGATCTTCAGCGTTGCCAATCCTGCGAGTACTAATACAATCGAAATGATCCAAAAGCGCACAATTACACGTGGCTCTGGCCAACCTTTTAACTCATAATGATGGTGAATGGGTGCCATTCTAAAGATACGTTGGCCGCGAAGCTTGTAAGAACCAACTTGTAAAATGACTGACAGGGCCTCCATCACAAACACACCACCCATAATCAATAACACTAGCTCTTGGCGTACTAAAATCGCAATAATACCCAGCGCGCCACCCAGCGCCAATGAACCCACATCGCCCATAAATACTTGTGCAGGATAGGTGTTAAACCATAAAAAACCTAAGCCTGCGCCAACAATGGCGGTACACACAACGACCAGCTCACTGGCCAGTGGTAAATGTGGTAGATGTAAATATTCAGAGAAATTAGCATTACCCGTTAAATAGGCGATAATCGCTAAAGCAGCGGCAACTAGAATAGTCGGTACAATCGCCAAGCCATCAAGACCGTCTGTGAGATTGACCGCATTAGACGTACCAACAATCACAAAGTAGCTCATTACTAAATAGAAAATACCAAGCTGTGGCATCACTTCTTTTAGGAAAGGTACAACCAGTACAGTTTCATTTGGGTCCAGTGAAGTGAAATATAAGAAGCTTGCCACAGTCATTGCGATCACTGACTGCCAAAAGTACTTCCAACGAGCGATTAAACCTTTTGAATCTTTGCGGATCACTTTGCGATAATCATCGACAAAACCGACAACGCCCAAACTACCTAAAACAAAGAGTGTCACCCACACATATTTATTGCTTAAGTCACCCCACATTAAGGTGCTGGTAAAAATGGCACCTAAAATCAACACCCCACCCATGGTCGGCGTACCAGACTTAGATAAATGTGACTCTGGACCATCATCACGTACCGTTTGACCAATTTGCATGCGCTGTAGTGCGCGGATCAAAATCGGACCGAAATAAAGCGATAACAATAACGCGGTTAAAATACCTAAAATCGCACGCAGCGTTAGGTAAGAAAAGACGTTAAAGCCACTGTAATACTGGGTTAAATATTCAGCCAACCACACTAACATGCTGATACTCCATTTGTGGCTGCTTGTTCACCACTTGTTGTTATTAATTCTTCTACTAGTAATTCCATGCGTGCACTGCGAGAGCCTTTTACTATCACAGTACATGGACCATTTTGCACCGCTAAAGTTTGATTAATTGCGGCCAATAAATGCGAGCGTGTCGAAAAATGCCTGTCGGCAATTTCAAACACATCACTGCTATAACGACTCAATACCCCTAAGGTAAATAACGCATCAATACCCTGCTGTTTGGCATATTCACCCACTTCTTGATGGTATTCACGAGCATGCTCACCAAGCTCGCCCATATCACCTAACGCAAATACCTTATAGCCTGGCATTTTAGTTAATAAATCGATTGCCGCTTTGACCGAGCGCACATTGGCATTATAGGTATCATCAACCACGGTTAGGTTTTCATTAACCTTAATAAGATTCACTCGACCTTTGACCGCGCTCATGCTCTCAAGTGATGATGCTACCTCGCTTAAACTAGCACCAAGCTCAGTTGTGAGAGCCGCAGCAATCAAGGCGTTGGTCACATTATGTTCGCCTGGAAGTGCAAGTGTTACTGGTACTTTTTGCTCGCCGTCACAAAGTAAAAAACTCGCGTGAGCGGTGTCGTTTAGCGTCACTTGTTCAGCCCAAATATCTAGCTGTTCATGAGTGGCAATGCGTTTGATGCGCTTATCAAACATGCTGCTATCCCACACCTGGCGATATTCAGGATTAATATCGCAGTTAAAAACTGCACAGCCGTTTTCATTTAAGCCAGAGAAAATCTCACCTTTGGCTTGCGCCACACCTTCGATTGAACCAAAACCTTCAATGTGTGCTGGTGCAACATTACAGATTGCCGCAACGTCTGGCTTGGTCATTTGCGTGGTATAAGCAATCTCGCCAATATGATTGGCACCGAGCTCAATCACAGCATATTCATCATCTTCCGACAAACGAATTAACGTCAGCGGAACACCAATGTCGTTATTGAAGTTGCCATTGGTTGCCAGTACTTTGCCTTTTTGTGACAAAATCGCTGCGCACATTTCTTTTACTGTCGTTTTGCCCACACTACCCGTAATGGCAATGGTTTTTGGCGCTACTTGTGCCATTACGGCAGCACCAATATGCCCTAAAGCCAAGCGGGTATCGGCTACCACAAACTGAGGAATATCGCATTCCACTGGTTTATCAACAATCGCTGCTACGGCGCCTTTTTCATACGCTTGCTGAACGAATTTATGTCCGTCAAAGTTTGGCCCTTTCAGCGCTAAAAACACCTCATCATTTTTTATTGTTCTGGTGTCGGTATTGATATTGCTGACAGATAAATTCTCGCCACAACTTACTGGGGTGTTTAATACGGCTGTAAGCCAAGCAAAATCCATTGTGATCATGCTTTATCCCCTTTTAAAATTTTCATTACCCATGCTCTGTCACAGAAGGTGATCGTTTGATCACCGATAATTTGATAATCTTCGTGTCCCTTGCCGGCTACCAGTACAACACCTGAAGCAGATGTTTGCTCTACCGCATATGCAATGGCTTTAGCTCGGTCAGGTTGGCAATAAGCATACTCAGGTTGACTGAGCCCAGCCTTAACGTCTGCGATAATATCATCGGGATTTTCACTGCGCGGGTTGTCGCTGGTGATCACCAGCTTATCAGCGTTTTGCTCAGCCGCTTGCGCCATCATAGGACGCTTACCTTTATCGCGATCGCCACCACAGCCAAACACACAAGTGACTTGGCCAGGTACATGTTGCTGAAGTGCTTGTAACGCCAAAGCCAGCGCATCAGGGGTGTGCGCATAATCAACCACGCACGCCGGCTTGCCTTCGACCGAAAATGCCTGCATACGACCCGCAACAGGCTTCAAAGAAGAAACCGCGTGACACAAGGCATTAAAGTCATACCCTTCAACCAAGAGTGCCGCCATCGCAGCAGCTAGGTTGTAAAGATTAAATTGACCAAATAGCGGTACATTAATGGTCGCTTCCCCCCAAGAAGTGGAGAGCGTTGCACGAATACCAGTTTGATGGCATTCAACCTCATCAAACCAAACAAACTGAGAAAAGTCGTGTGCCGTTGGTTTTTTGCCATATACCACTAGATTGCTAAAACTAGATTGTGCGATCCAGCTTTGGGCAACTGCATCGTCATGATTTAAAACACAGTGTTTTGGCATGCAATCTGTAAACAGCAAGCGCTTTGCTTCGGCATAACTGTGCATGTCACCGTGATAATCTAAATGGTCACGAGACAGATTGGTAAAAACCGCCGTACTGAATTGTGTTTCTTTTACACGGCCTTGAACTAAGCCATGAGATGAAACCTCGATGGCCGCAAGTTTATTATGTTCTACAATAGTTGCAAAAATACGTTGTAAATCCACAGCCGACGGTGTGGTATTTTGCAGTGGCGTTAACTCATCTACTTTGCCATAACCTAAAGTACCTACAACCGCAGCGGGCACATCAATGGTATCTGAAAGTGCTGCTATCATGGCTGTCGTGGTTGACTTACCATTGGTGCCTGTTACCCCAATTACTTTTAAACGCTCGGTCGGACTTTGATAATAAGTTTTGGCAATTTCAGCGATGCGCTCAGCCAAATTTACAACAGGGATCAACAAACCTAAACTTTGATCCAGTGCAGCAAACCCCGAGGCGTCAACCAAGGCACAGCTAGCACCATTGGTAAAAGCCGCAGCAATAAAATTTTCGCCATTACTTACATGGCCTTTAATGGCAATAAATACATCATCGGATTTCACAGCACGACTATCGAGCTGTAAGTCAGCAGTTTGTGTAGGGATATTTGCCCCTGAATGTTCAATGTTTAACGCTGCTAATGTGTGAGATAAATTAAAGTGCATCTTTTTTCTCCGACAAATAAGCAACGCGGCCTTTATCTGGTGCTACATTCAAAATACGTAATGCGTTCGACATAATTTCAGCAAAAGCTGGGCCTGCTGTTTGGCCTCCATAGTAAACATCACCACCGGGTTCGTTTATCATCACCACCACAGCTAATCGAGGGTTAGAGACAGGAGCTACACCGGCAAAGTAACCAACATATTCATCCCCATAGCCGCCAGCGACAGCTTTCTCAGAAGTACCGGTTTTACCCGCAGCACGGTAACCATCGACTTTAACATTTGCCGCAGTGCCACCTTTTTCGAACACTGACTCCATCATTCCTACAACCGCTTTAACATCTTCTTCTTTGAATAGACGCTCCCCTTCAGGCGGCGTATCTTGTTTTAAGATGGTTAATGGACGAGAAATGCCCCCTGCGCCAAATGTGGCATACAAACGCGCTACTTGCGCAGTACTCACTGAGACTGCATAGCCGTATGATAAGGTTGCAATTTCAAAATCAGACCAACGACGATTTGGGTAAAACAAGCCACTGCTCTCACCCACCATCAAAGTACCTGTATCTTCACCAAACCCTACTTTTTGGTATAAGCCAACGAGATATTCTTTAGGCAGCATTTGGCTAATTTTAGCCACGCCCATGTTCGAAGATACTTTAAGAATTTCTCTGAGTGTCATTTCACCGTGATTACGCTCATCTTTAACTAGACTGCCACCAAGGCGCATCCAACCCGGAAAGGTATTGATGGTGTCATCAGCTTCTATCACATCATGATCAAGCCCTGCTAATACGGCTAGGGGTTTAAGTGTTGAACCGGGCTCAAATAAATCAGTAATAGCACGGTTTCTTCGTTTATAAGGATGTGCATCACGCATATCGTTAGGGTTGAAACTTGGACTATTTACCATGGCAAGTACTTCGCCAGTTTTCACATCTACAACCATGGCAGAACCTGAAGTAGCTTGATAACTCAGCACTGCACTTTTTAGCGCTTTATAGGCAATTGCCTGAATACGTAGGTCGATACTGAGTTGAATATCTTCAGGTTCAACACGTTGCTCTTCAGATAGCACTTGGATCTCACGACCTCGCGCATCTTTGCGAATCGTTCTCTTTCCTTCTGCACCCGTTAGAGCATTCTCAAATAGCTTTTCGATGCCTTCGATGCCTTTGCCATCAATATTGGTAAAGCCCAAAACATGCGCGGTGACTTCACCACTTGGATAATAACGTTTTGATTCGTCCAATAAGTGAATACCTGGCAACTTTAACTGACTAATATAATTAGCAACCGCAGGCGTGACCTGACGTTTCAAATAAACGAAACGACGTGCAGGATTATCTCTTAAACGTTCATCTATCTCTTCATTATCAACTTGTAAGACGTCGGCAAGTTCACGCCAGCGAATATCGTTGTCATAACGCACTTGCTTGCGGTATGTCATTTCTTCTTGATTTTCAGCCAGCGCTTTGTGATCTTCTTTGTTTTTACGAGCAGCACGAAGCACTCTTTTACCAAGCGCTTTATCGAGTGCAAGCGGATCGGCATACACACTCACTACAGGCACACTGACAGCGAGCTCTTTACCATTTCTGTCGAAAATCATGCCGCGTTGCACTTTTAATGTTTCTACACGCACAGTGCGTTTTGCACTTTCTTTACGGGCATGATCAGGCTCGATCACTTGCAAGTATGCAGCACGGGCCATCAACGTTAAGAACACCATGACTAATACAGTGCATACCAGTGCGAAGCGCCAAGTTATCAGTGTTTTTGAGTTATTGGCTTTAGCTTTTTTCATGGCAACACCACCACTTGCTCATCTTTACTGGTTGGACGCTTCATTTCCAATTGCGTAGTTGCGACTTCTTCGATGCGCGCATGTTGGGAATAGAACTCTTCTTCAACCAATAAATAACGCCACTGCAAGTCCAATTCATCACGCTGCTGTAACAACTTGTCTTGTTGGATAACTTGTTGGCGAGATAGGTAAGTAACCTGAACAACACCCAAAGCCGAAGCAAAGATACAAACAAGCAAAAAGCCCGTTAGCTTGTTCGCTAAAAGGCCCGCAAATATCTCATTAAACAGCTTAGGCTGTCGGCTTTGTGGTTTATTCATTATAGTTTTTGCGCTACTCGCAATACTGAGCTGCGTGATCTAGGATTAGCAGCGATTTCTTCAGCTGTTGGTTTAATTGCTTTACCCAACGCTTTCAATGTTAGGTTTTTATTTAATTGCGCTTCTGTTAAAGGTAAACCTCGTGGGACAGCTTCACCTTTACTTTGCTTTTTGATGAACTGCTTAACGATGCGATCTTCTAACGAATGAAATGAAATCACGACTAAACGACCACCAGGCTTTAATACCGACAGTGACGCTTGTAATGCCGTTTGAATTTCTTCTAACTCACTGTTGATGTAAATACGAATAGCTTGGAAAGTACGTGTCGCAGGGTGTTTGTGCTTGTCTTTTACAGGTACCGCTTCATCTACTAAATCAGCTAACTGCTTAGTAGTCGTAATGGGTGTTTCATCGCGGGTTTCAACAATTTTATGCGCTATGCGACGGCCAAACTTTTCTTCACCATATTTTTTGATCACAAACGCGATGTCTTCAAGCTCAGCTTCGGCTAACCACTGCGCGGCACTGCGACCAGACGTGGGATCCATACGCATATCAAGTGGACCATCTTTCATAAAGCTGAAACCACGATCGGCATCATCAAGCTGAGGAGACGAAACACCGATATCTAATAAAATACCGTCAACTTGCCCCAAAATACCAGCTTCTGTGGCGACTTGTTCAATGTTTGAGAAACGCGTATGTGCGATATTAAAACGGGTATCGTCAGCAAATTTCTTAGAGGCTTCGATCGCCTGCGGATCTTGATCTATGGCCTGTAAACGGCCTTGTTCGCCCAAACGACTTAAAATTTGACCCGAATGGCCGCCTCGGCCAAATGTGCCATCGATATAGGTGCCATCGGCTTTGATATCTAACGCGTCTAACGTTTCATTCATCAAAACTGATACATGAGTAAATTGCGCAGTCATGCGTTATGTAAGCCTTTTTGTTTGCTAAAGCGAAAAGTTTTCAAATTCAGGGGTCATCTCAAAGTCACCTGCACGTTCGATTTCAGTATCAAGCTGCATCTGCTGATGCCATTTTGACTCATCCCAAATCTCGAATTTATTTAATAGCCCAATTAGCATGATCTTTTTCCCCAGACCTGCGTAATTACGTAGTGCCGGAGAAAGTAAAATGCGGCCATTCTTATCTAATTGGTACTCAGTGGCATGCCCGACTAGCATTCGCTGCAGTCGACGAGCTCTAGGATTCATACTGGAAAGCTTTACAAGTCGAGCGGCAATTTCATCCCACTCGCTGCGAGGATATAACCAAAGGCATGGTTCATTAATCGCAATAGTGCAAATTAGCGACCCCTGTTCTTCAGACAAAAGCGGCTGACGATACTTAGTTGGTATCGCAAATCGACCTTTATCATCCAAATTAAGCGCACTTGCACCTGAAAACATGGAACAACCAACCTTATCGTCTTTTTAACCCTTCAGATCCAATTTGATCCACAAAAAACCACTTTTTCCCACAACTGCACAGTCTATGACTTGAGGTGCGTTTTTGTCAAGCCGAAAACTAAGTCGAAAATCTCAAAAAACCCAGATAAAATGCGGCTTTGCTGAAAGCCTATGAAATGGTTAAGAAAACCAGAAAGGACTGTTGTAAAACTTTTTTATAACAAAATATTCATCTATTTTTCGCATCGTGAGGATTTCACAAGAATGCCTTTGCGCCAAGCCATGAAATGAAAAAAAACGTTTCTGAGTGCTGTACAAAGAATCACCATAAAATTCATTGCTAAACTTGGCGATAGACTGGATTTTTTATACACTTAAGAGTCTTGCTGCTGTGATTAGCTGAGCTTTATTATTTTAAATTTATCAATACCACGTCGTTTTAATCGCTTACTTTTTTTGCTTTGCTTACCAGGTTTAGCCGTGATCCTCTTTCAATTACTTGAAGAGCGTTCGGATATTTTGAAAGAGCATGAGCAGCAAGCTCGTGCCCTTGCTTTACAGATCTCTCAGCTTCAACGTGCAGATATCAACGCTACCAAAAGGCTACTTACTCAATTAGCTAAGCATGATAAATTATTAAAAGCCGATAATGGCCAATGCAGTAATCTACTTAAAGATGCCAGTTTAATTACGTCAAATATTGCTAATATTGGCTTGGTAGATCTAAATGGAGATGTACTCTGTACAGTTAAGAACAGCACCCAACGTATAAATATAAAGGACAGGCGCTATTTTAAAACGGCTTTGAAAACCCAGCACTTCACCATTGGTCAGTTTCAAATTGATCGTTCAATTCATCGTTTGACTGTCAATTTTGCCATGCCCATTTTTGACCAAAATGGCAGCTTAACCCATATATTAGTGGTCGCTAAATTATTGGAGCAATGGAGTCAAAGCCTTAGCCAGCTAACTCTTCCTCCTCGTTCTCAGGCCATAATTACCGATGCTGATCATAATATTGTCGCAAACTATCCATTTGATTATGCTCAACTCGGTAAGACAGCAAATGAACACTGGCCTGATATAGACTTTAAAGGAATTGTGCAATTTGAAGTGCCAACGGGAGAGCGCAGAATTTACTTAAGACAACACATTGTCAAAAGCAGCCTCAATGACCAACTCACGCTGCATATATCCATTCCTTTTGAACATGCAATTGCTGCCGCAAATCGCAAAGTCGGTCTGACCTTTGTATTATTTATTGCAGCGCTGCTCCTCTTATTTTGGCAAGCTAGAAACCAGTTGAATAAGGTCCTATTACAGCCTTTGAAATCATTACAAAATGCGTTAGATGCCTTTGCAAAAGGTAACAAAACTAGCTTGCAACAGACAGCCCTATCACCAGAGTTTAAAAATATCGCCGAAAACTTTGAAAATATGGCAACACAAAGGCTAACTGCTGAGAACGCGCTGGCACATAAACATGCCGAATTAGCCAGCCTCATCCGAGCCCTACCCGATACTTATTTGCGTATTGATAAGCAAGGTAAAGTACTCGCATCGAATGTTGTGTTTTCACGTCCCCCCAAACAGATTAATGACTTAATACCTCAACAAAGTTGTGATCAATTACTCAAAGTGCTTCAAACACCGTCTGACATAGAGATCAATCAGTTTGAATTCACTTCACAGATAGATGGCAATCAGCATATCTTCGAAGCACGCACCAACCTTTTAGACAGCCATCAACAAGCCATTGTCGTTCTTAGGGATATTACTGCGCGCAAAGAGCAAGAAGAGGCGATGAAATTAGCTGCCATGGTGTATAAAAATTCAAGTGAAGGAATGACCATCACTGATGAAAATGGCACTATTCTCGATGTGAACCCTTCGTTTGAAAAAGTCACCGGCTACTCAAAAGCCGAAGTTTTAGGCAAAAATACAGCTTTATTGGCTTCAGGCAAGCATACCAAGCAATTTTATGATGATATGTGGCAACAGCTCCAATCAAAAGGCGCATGGCAAGGTGAAGTTATCAACAGGCGTAAAAATGGGGAGTTATTTACCGAATGGCTCACCATCAACACTGTGTATGATAGTAATGGTAATCCTTATCAAAGAGTTGCAATCTTCACCGACATTAGTGAGAAAAAGCGTCAGGATGAATTAATTTGGCGGCGCACACATTTCGACCAACTCACAGAGCTAGCCAACCGCTTAGAATTGAAACGTCACTTAAAGCAGCAACTTAGTGAAAATGTATCACTTGCAATTTTACTACTCGATCTTGACCACTTTAAAGATATTAACGACAGTTTAGGTCATTACCATGGAGACAAACTACTCAGAGAAGTTGCTAATAGACTCAACCAACTCACAGGTAAATGCAGTCTAATTTCTCGTATTGGAGGCGATGAGTTTGTTTTGGTCATTTCTGAGAACTCTCAACATGAACATTTAATGCAAGTGAGCGAGCAAGTACTCACTCTGCTAAAACCAGCTATTTACATAGATAACGAAGCCTGTCATATCAGTGCGAGCATCGGCATTGCAGCAGCGCCTAAAGATGGTAATAGCAGTGGACAGCTTCTCAAAGCCGCAGATCAAGCCATGTATTTAGCTAAAAAACAAGGTCGTAATGGATTTGCTTTTTTTGATGCTCAAATGCGTCAAGCCACTGAACAACGTATGCAACTGCTTAAAGATTTGCGCATCGCTATTCAAAAGCAACAATTTGAATTGTACTTTCAACCCATTGTAGACATGGCATCACAAAAAGCCGTCAAAGCGGAAGCCCTGATAAGGTGGCAACATCCTGGTAAGGGCATCATTAGCCCCGCAGTATTTATTCCACTTGCTGAAGAGACACAACTGATTTTAGAAATTGGCGAGTTTATTTTTGCTTCAGCTTGTCGAACACAAAAGAAACTCATGTCAGCAAAACATCAAGTACAGCTGAGTATCAACGTCTCACCGATACAGTTTTCTTCTAAACATAGCCGCTTAGTCGATTGGAAAACTCACCTTGATGAGCTGTCTTTAAACGCTGAGCAATTTGTCATTGAGATCACTGAAGGCTTAATGATGAATGCACAGCAACGCACTCAGTCACGCTTAAATCAACTATCGAAACAAGGCTTTGCATTGGCACTTGATGATTTCGGGACCGGTTATTCTTCATTGGCTTATCTAAAGCAGATGGACACCGACTTTATAAAAATAGATAAGCGATTTGTAGATGGCATCGCCGATAGCGCTGATGATCTTGCCCTATGCGAAGCCATGATCATGATGGCTCATCAACTAGGTTTAAAGGTCATAGCAGAAGGTATCGAAACCGAAGCGCAACATAAGCAGCTACTCGCTGCTGGTTGCGATTACGGACAGGGATATTATTATGCCAAACCAATGCCCGAGAAGGTTTACTTAGATTTCATGAACAATGCAACTTACGGTGATCACCTACAAACTGATTAATACCAATCCGCTCAGCTAAGTGGTCTATTTTGAGGCAAGAAAACCTTGTTGGTAGCACCGCTCACACGTCCTGCTATCGCTGAGGCACCTACCCCCATGTAGGCAAGGCAAATATTTCGTTATTTAGTTGTTCTAAATAAGAAATCTTTAACGCAGCTGTCATCAGGTTTAATCCCTCAGATGATTAAGTGTTATTGCCGATTGGTATAAGACTCCAAAAGATGCTTAAGTAAGTTCATTAATCCATCTATTTCAATCGGCTTACCCAAATGTGCCGTGAAGCCTGAGCTAAGGTATGTATTTACGTCTTGTGCCATGACGTTTGCAGTCAGGGCGATAATTGGTAATCTCGGTAACTGCTCTTTGATTATTTGGCATGCCTGTACACCATCCATCTCTGGCATTTGTATATCCATAAGCACTAAATCGTAATGCTGACTTGTCGCCATCTGTGTAGCTTGTAAACCATTTTCGGCAAAATCAACGCTTGCTTGTGTAGGTGCTAACATCGCATTGATTACCAAGCGATTTACCTGATTATCTTCAGCAACTAAGATCTTATATTCTCGTAGGTCAGGGACATCAGTATGTACTTCTTCCCTTTCATTGACTTGCTCAGATGAGATTTTAGTTAATGGTAAAATAACTTCAAAACTGCTCCCTTTATGGAGCTGACTTGATACCGAAATCTCTCCCCCCATTAAGTCAACTAATTGCTTCGAAATAGATAACCCCAGCCCTGTCCCACCATACTTTCTGGTTGTAGATGCATCGGCTTGTTCAAAGCGATTAAAGAGGCGAGTAATCTGTTCTTCACTTAGCCCGATCCCAGTATCAGTGACTGTAATGACAACTTGTTCATCACCATGTTCTGAAATCATCACCTTTACTTCCCCTTCAGATGTGAATTTGATGGCATTTGAAATAATATTCTCTAAGACCTGTTTGATGCGCGTGCTATCTCCCTCTCGAAACAAACACAATTCAGGTGCTAACTCACATGTTAGTTCTAAGTTTTTCGCTTTAGCTGCACGTGATTGATTTTTTAGCACCTGGTCAATCAGAGTCTTGATTGAAAGTGGTGTACATTCAATCGTTACCTTGCCAGCTTCAAGCTTAGAAAAATCAAGTATGTCATTTAATATCGCTAATAATGATCGACTTGAACTAAGTGCACTGGCAACAAGTTCATGGTGCTTTTCGCTTAATGCCGTCTTCAGTAATAGTTGCAAAGTGCCCAAAATCCCATTCATTGGCGTACGAATTTCATGGCTCATGTTTGCCAAAAATTCACTTTTAACCTTATCAGCCTGCTTCAGTTCAACCACTAGCTCTTCAAGCTGCGCAGTTTGTTTATCCACACGGACTCTTAACTGCTCATTAAATCCCGCGAGAATCATGGTAAATGACATGCCCAATGCCGCAATTACCAACCCAATGGTCAACGTTAGCCAACTCAACCAATCTTTATTATTATTCTCAAAGGCTTCTGTACTTTCAAAACTCAGCTTCCAACTTCGGCCAAACCAATCAATCTGATATTCTGAATTGAAATGCAATTCATGGGATTGATGGGATATTTCAGGTGTATAGCTGTACCAAGTATCTTGTTTTGATAAGTCACTCAAGGTGTAACTGAAACTATTTTTGTAGCGACTCGACGATAAAATTCGCTTCACAATCACGTCAATTTCCAGAACAACTTCACTCAGACCCAACAACTTATCGGGATCGTTTTTATCAAAAACAGGCAAATACACTACGTTTCCCGTTGCCTTATTTGTTTGCTGTGCCAAGACTAAAGGGGCTGTCGCAATAGGAACTTTTTGCTTAATGGCTTTTTCGGCAGCCGCTCCTGCTATTGGATGACTCATAACATCTAAGCCTACAGCTGGCGCATTGGCTTTGTAGGGTGCAATTAAGCTAATAGGTAAGAGGATATCTTCAATTTCTTTGCTACCTGGGGCCTGTTTAATTTGTGCCTCAGCAATCCCTGCCTCTGCCAGCGATTGCTGCCAAGAGGATATATTTTCACTTGGCACAAAACTAACCCACCCCAAAGCACGATATAATTCAAAGTCATCACTTAAAAAGTGACTATAATGCTCAAATTCGTCAATGGTCATCGCATGACCTGTTTGCATCAATACACCCAACGCTTTCAAGTCATTTTCGATGGAGTTTTTTAGTAACTGCATCGACACTAACTTTTGCTCTGTGATATTCGCAAAACGAATGTAATGATTATCGTAATAAACACTACGAGAATAGTTAAAGGTCCAACATACAGTTATAAATAGAAGTATCGCTGACGCCAAAATCCATGATTTATGGCTGACTTCTGTATAACGTTCACTTTTAAATAAAAAAGTACACAGAGGTAAAAAAAACAGCACCCCAACAGTATCACCGACCCACCAAGTAAACCATACGAACATTAGGCTACCGGAGTGAATAAAGCCTTGTTGAAGTAAACTCCAAGCTCCCAGCGAAGACGATACAATACTGGCGATAGGCCCCGCCAAAAAGAGTACTTTGATAAGTGTTTCTGCATTTTGAAAGTTGAGTGGAAAACGACAAAAATGCTTAATTAAGGAATATGCGAATACGCATTGCAATACCGCCCCAGCACTTCGTAAGGTGTTCCAAAGAACATGAGATAGCTCGAAAGATGTGCCAAAAAAGCCTGAATTATATAAATTGACTAATAACGTGCCTACGAACAAAGGCAACAATGAAAACCGGCCAAATGCCAATAAACAGGCGACAGACCACCCTGCAGCAGGCCAAATAGCACTCGCAAAGCCAGGCTCAATATTAAATAGCGTGCCAAATAAGCCCAATAAAAAGCAACTAAAAGCAATACCTAAAAAATACCCACTTTTAATGGCAAAAGGCGCGTCTTGTATACCTTTAGCTTTGAGCATAACCATAAATATATAATTTCAAACATGTTAAAAACATAGCATAAGTTATCAAACTAAGCGGTGTTTTACATCAAAGCCTAAAAAAGCAAATTGTATACAATATTTATTTCAGCTATGATCGAATGCCTTTTAATTAAGCAAAAACTTACTATGCGCATCACATTCGTTATTTTTTGTGTACTGGCCTTGCTAATGGGTTGTCAGCCAAAAACGCAAAACGCCAATGAGGACTCCTCTATGACCTTAGACAATATCGCAGAGCAATATGTCAAACTCGTTTTGGCCGTGGGCGAACACCACCCTTATTATGTTGACGCTTATTATGGCCCCAGTGAATGGCGAACAGGAGAAAAGCGACCACTAAGTGACCTTAAAGCTGATATTTCTCTACTTCTCAAACAATTAGAACAAGTAGAGCATACTCAAGACGACTCGCAACGAAAGGCATTCCTGCAAGTACAAACCAGATCTATGTTGACCTTCATAGAAATCATCAACAATGAAAAAATTAGCTTTGATGATGAATCTTTACGTTTATACGACGCTGTGTCTCCAAACATTACCGAAGCCGAGCTAGATAAAGCACTGAAAGAATTAGACTTAATGCTACCAGGTAAAGGCTCTGTTAGTGAGCGCATGAATGACTTTATCGCACAATTTGTTATCCCCAAAAATAAGCTAGATAGTGTATTTAAAGCCGCAGTGGTTGAATCTCGCAAAAGAACTAAGCAGTACATTCAGCTTGATGAACAAGAAAGCTTCACCATAGAGTATGTTCAAGATAAGGTTTGGAGCGGCTACAATTGGTACAAAGGAAACAGCTATAGCCTAATTCAAGTGAATACTGACTTCCCTATTTATATTGCTCGAGCCATTGATTTAGCAAGTCACGAAGGCTACCCCGGCCACCATGTTTTTAACTCTCTTATGGAAAAACACTTAGTGAATGGTAAAGGCTGGATTGAATATTCGATTTATCCGCTGTTCTCACCGATGTCATTACTCGCAGAAGGCAGTGCGAATTACGGTGTTGATGTGGTTTTCCCTCATGATGAACGAATCCAATTTGAAAAAGGTGTTCTATTTCCACTGGCTGGATTAGACGCCAGTAAAGTTGAACTGTATTACCAAGTACAAACAGTAAAACAGCAACTATCATATGCCGATAATATGGTGGCAAAACGCTATCTAGATGGCGAAATTGATGATCAAAAAGCGATTGAATTACTTGTTAAATACACATTAGTCACTGAGAAAAAAGCGCAACAGCGACTCGGCTTTATTAATGCAAATCGCGCGTATGTGATTAATTACAACTTAGGCCAAGATATCGTCAAAAACTATATTGAAAAACAAACTAAAACAGGCACTCAAACTGAGCTATGGACATTGTTTAGCGATCTGCTTGCCAACCCAAAAACAGCAAGCATGATGCAATAAAGTTTGTTTGAAAGCGATTTTTCAAAAGCTGCCTTTGGCAGCTTTTTTTCTTTCTGATTTTAATTACTTCTTTTTTTCACTTAATTTAAACGCCTAGTCTCCATTTCAAAATGATCCTTTACAAAATAGTACAGTTGGACCATTTTAAAAATATAACACTTGTACTATTTTGAGTTTAAAATGAAATTTAATTACTTTAACAACAAACGAAGACGCATTGGTTTACAGAGTATTACCCGCTTTCTTTCTAGCGGATTGACATCGCTGCCTCCAAAAATGAGCCTTTCAGTGGGCAGCAAACTACTGTTAAATCCATTTGGAAAAAGAAATTATGACTTTGAATTGGTCAGCCCAGATGAAGTGCATAACATAGAGACATCATTAGGCCTTGCTCATGTTGCTGTATTTGGTGAAGGAGAGCAGCTTATTCTGATAAGCCATGGTTGGGCTGATAACAGCTCAGGATTTGAAGCTATGATCGCCCATTTTATTGAGCAAGGTTTTAAGGTTGCGGCCATCGATCATATTGCTCATGGAAAATCTTCAGGTAAACAATCTCACTTACTAAACTTTATTGAAACAATAACCGCCACGGTTCAATATTTCGAGCAACGCAATGACCATATACACGCGATTGTTGCTCACTCTATGGGTGCTGTTGCTACACTTAATTTACCTATTCACTTACTAGAAGATAAAAAGCTGGTTTTGATAGCAACACCTGTTAAGTTCTTCGAATTAATGTTTGAAAAAGTAGATGCAGCGGGTATTTCACCCAAATTACTGATCCATGTTTTAGAGGGTATTAGTGCTCAATTTGGCAAGCATTGGAAAACCCTATGCCTAACTCAACACACCGAAAAGCTGACAGATAAACTCTACTTCATCCACGACGAACAAGACAGATTCGCCTGCTATAAAAGTGTGTCAGCATTTTTAAACAACCAAAAACCTTCATTATTTACCACTCAAGGACTTGGTCATAGAAAACTTTTAGGTGATACTAAAGTGATAGAGCATATCACCAAGGTAATTACTTCTTGAGTAGTAAAGGCGAGCGTACCCGTAACGAGATTTTAAAGCAGAGCATTATGTACATCAGTCAATTTGGATTGGCCGATGTCACAATTGGGAGTGTTGCTAAATTATGCGACTTATCTCGTACAGGTGTTATTTCTCATTTCAAAAATAAAGAAGATATGCAAATTGCTATTTTAGAATATGGTGAAACTTTATTTATAGAAAGAGTTATCACGCCTGCTCGCTGTCAAGACCCTTTAGAACACTTACTCACACTACTTGATTGCTGGAGTTCTTGGATCAATGACATGTTTAACGATGCCAAAATGAGCTGCCCTTTTATCAAAGCAATCGTCGAGTTTCAAAACCGTCCAGACTCCGAAGTTAGAAGCTTTATTATCAACCAACAAGAGCGCTTATTAGGTTACCTGACCCATCGTATTGAACGTTGTATCGAGCACAAATTACTGTCTCCAAGCATTTCTAGCTCTGTCATAGCCTACGAGCTTTACAGCTTGTACCTCGGTCATGCCATCACAAAATACACACTTTCGGAACATAAAGCGGGAGAGCTGTTTAAACAAAGTGTTTTAAGATTGGTCGAACAATATCGCGCTTAAAATAATACCGTTCAGATCAAATTGTGCTGTATTCATAGAATAATTAACTGCACTCAAAGCAGGTTTACTGTGATAGTTTATACTCTTATTTCACAGCTGATTTAGTTTTAACTAAATTAAGTATCTAATAACTAAAAAAAGAATCAAAAAGGTGTGCTTAATATGTTGAGTACAGAGTCTTTCATTGCGACTTTTTCTAGGCGCTACAAAATCGCTCTAATCGTCATCGCGCTCGCAATTACGACAACATTTTTCATACTTAACGAACAGCAAATCAAGCAAAAAGACAGTGCACACATAATCAACATTGCTGGAGAGCAACGCATGCTCTCTCAAAGATTAGCTTTGCTAGTACAACTTTCATATAAGACTCAATCACAAAAAAATAGTCAAAAGCTTAAACAAGTTGCTGAGCGCCTGCTGGAAAATCAAGGTTTTTTACTCAAAAAAGTGTCTTCAAAAGATGCCTCGGCACAAGCCGAATTATCAAAGCACTTTCAAGATACGAGACTGTTAAAACGCCTCGAACAATACACAGGTTTGGCAATTGAAAACTCGCAAAGCTATTCACCCGAAACTTTACAACAGTTTGAACAATTTGATAACGAGCAGTTGTTAATTGATCTAGACCACACCGTCAAACTGTTTGAAAAAGCCACGTTAGCACAACAGCTCACATTACAAAGGATCAATTTAGCCTTATGGGCTATCTCGTTGCTTGTCATATTATTTCTAGTCTTTGCTATTTTCAAACCAACGCAACGCTGGCTTTCTGATACGTATCAACGACTATTATTAGAAAAAAATCGTGTTAAAGATGTGCAATTTGCAATCAATAAGCACTCGGTTGTTATGCGTGTTGATAGTGATACTAATCTACTATTTTATAATAAGAAATTCTCCGAACATTATGGCTATGAACAAGATGAACTCATTGGCCAACCGGTTAAAGTGTTAAGAAGCGGTATTCATGATGATAGTTTTTACGACACCCTAAACCAAGCAATTCAACAACGAAAAGTATGGCAAGGGGAAATCTGCAATAGAGCTAAAGATGGACGACTATATTGGTTTGATACCAGTATCGTGCCAATAAAACACTTTGAAAATGAAGCTGAAAGTTCCATTGTCATTCAAAATGACATTACAGAACAAAAGCGCACCTTGGGAGCACTCACACAGATCCATGTGATAACCAGTGATTCTAATGCATCACTCGACGATAAAATTAATAAGCTTCTTGTTTTAGGGCGACAAATTTTTAATTTACCTTTAGCTATCATCAGCAATATCAATGAAGAGAAAAACACTTATCTTGTTAAATATGCCTCAACGCCCAATGATGCTATAAATCCGGGTGATATATTCGATTATAAAAACTCTTATTGTATTCATACACTCAAAGCTAACCATGCTATTGCTTATCACCATGTCGGGCAAAGCGACATTGCCCATCATCCATGTTACGAGAGCTTTGCGCTAGAAAGCTATATTGGCTGCCCACTTATTATCTCAGGACGACGTGTTGGCACACTCAACTTCTCTAGCCCTGAAGTGTCTCCCCATGAATTTTCAGATACGGACCTTGAAATAGTGCAATTACTTGCACACTGGATCAGTCACGAATTTACTCGAGAAGAGCAAGAAAATAAGCTGTTATTACAACAGCAGCTTATGAATCAAATGAGTGAGCAAGCCAATATTGGTGCTTGGGAAGTCGATTTAGTCTCTGAGAAAGTGTATTGGTCAGACATGACCAAACAGATCCATGAAGTTGATAGCGACTTTGAGCCCCAACTTAGTACTGCAATCAATTTTTATAAGCCAGGCTTTAGCCAAGAACGCATCTCTGAATTAGTAGCCCAATCAATGCAAACCGGCGAGCCCTATCAAGAAGAGCTGCAAATTATTACGGCTAAAGGTAATGAGGTTTGGGTTGAAGCCAAGGGTCAAACAGAGTTCAGAGACGGACTTTGCATTCGTATGTTTGGCTCATTCCAAGATATTACCGAACGTGTCGAAGCACAAAATAAACTCAAGTTCAGTAATCAAAGATTAGAGTTTGTTCTAGATTCTACCGGCGTTGGTATTTGGGACTGGGAAATTGACTCAGGTATCACCACTTATAATGAACGCTGGGCCAATATTTTAGGTTACAAACTAAAAGAACTTGAACCCACCAACACTTTAACTTGGGTTGACCTTGTTCACCCTGAAGATTTTAAATATTCAGAACATGCACTACGAGAACATTGGAACCGAGAGAACGAGATATACCTGTGTGAAATTCGCATGAAACACAAGCTCGGTCACTGGGTCTGGATATTAGACACAGGTCGTGTCGTTGAGTGGAATATAGATGGCTCTCCAAAGCGTATGATTGGTACCCATTTAGACATCAGTGCCTCTAAGAAAGCCGAGCAAGAAATCCAAGATAAAAATGAGCGCATGGCCCTGGCAGCCGATTCTGCAGGGATTGGTATTTTCGACTACAACTTAGAGGATGACTCCTTAAGCTGGGATAATTGGATGTTTAAATTGTATGGCATTCCGGAGTCTGATTTTTCGGCCGCGTATAACGCATGGGAGCAATCTCTTCACCCTGACGATAAAGAAAAAACAGAAGCATTATTAAGTGACGCGATTAAGCATGATAGTAAATTTGACACTCAATTTAGAATTATCTTGCCCAATGGCCAAATTCGACACATAAAAGCGTCTGCCATCAACAAAGTCAATGAACACGGTCTAGTTACAAATGTCGTAGGTGTGAACTATGACGTAACAGAACGCGTGCAATACGAACAAGCATTACAACAAGCGAAAACCGTTGCAGAAACCGCTGTGGTTGCCAAAAATGAATTCTTGGCCAGTATGAGCCATGAGATCAGAACACCGATGAACGGGGTGATTGGTATGCTTGATTTACTCACAAGCAGTGAGCTTTCGGATGAACAGCAGCATCGCGTTTCAATTGCGCAAAGTAGCGCCAACTCTCTACTGACTTTAATTAACGACATTCTAGATTTCTCAAAGATTGATGCTGATAAACTCGAATTAGAAAATATCCCCTTTAACCTTACCACTATGCTTGGCGAGCTATGCGAGTCATTCGCCATGACAATTGAAGCCAAAGGATTAGAGTTAATCCTCGATACAACAGAGTTACCAAACCAGCTTATTATTAGTGACCCAGGAAGAATTAGACAAATTCTCACAAACCTAATCGGAAATGCGATTAAATTTACCCATACCGGCGAGATTTTAATTTCAGCTCACTTACAAGGCACAGACTTAGATAGTCTAGATCTTATTTTAAAGGTTAAAGATACCGGCATAGGTATCGCGCAAGACAAACAAGCACATGTCTTTGAAACTTTCAGTCAAGCGGATTCCTCTACAACTAGAAACTATGGGGGAACAGGTCTTGGCTTAGCCATTGTTAAAAAGCTATGTAATCGTATGAATGGCTCAATCTCTTTACAGAGCTCACTAGGAGAAGGCAGCGAGTTTACCTGTTTGCTCAAAGTCTCTAGTTGTGAAAAGAATCACACCAAAGTGCCTGATGTAGATATTTCATCACTCAATATATTGGTTGTTGATGACAATGAAACCAATAGAGAGATATTAGATAAGCAATTATCGCAATGGGGAGCAAAAGTCACTACTAGCCATAATGGTGAGCACGCCTTAACCGTTTGTAAGAGCCAAACTGAGGCTATGTTTGATATTGCTATTTTGGATATGCAAATGCCAAATATGGATGGAGCACAACTTGCACAACACTTGCAAAGTATTCCTGAATGCGAGCAGATGCAGCTTATCATGATGACCTCAATGCAAACCCGAGGAGACGCCAAATATTTCGCCGACTTGGGCTTTAAAGGGTATTTTCCAAAACCCACAACGACACAAGATTTATTAGGTGCACTTAAGATTATCTCTGATAAGGGAGACTCATTAGAAAACGCAAAACCACTTGTCACACATCATTATATTAATGAGCTGCAGCAGGCTGATGAAAATCCGGAATTAAATGACAATAAGCCACTGCCATCGTTAAACATTCTGCTTGTAGAAGATAACCCAGTGAATCAAATTGTGGCTAAAGGTGTGCTAAAAAATCTTGGTCAAGCATGTGATAGCGCCGATAATGGCCAGCAAGCAATTACGCAGTTAAAATCGTGTGACACTCCCTACGATGTCATCTTAATGGATGTACAAATGCCAGAAATGGATGGCTTTCAAGCAACTCAGTTAATCCGACAGGGTAAAGCTGGGGCACACCACCAAAATACGGTCATTATTGCCATGACAGCCAATGCGATGAAAGGTGACAAAGAAAAGTGCTTAGATGCTGGCATGGATGAATACATTGCTAAACCAATCAGTTTAAACGCTCTGAGAGAGAAGTTATTGCAGTCAACCTCTTAGTGGTATTTTATGTTGAGAATTGGTATTAAAAAACGCCCACATATTGTGGGCGTTTGCATTGAAAGTGCGTTTAACGGATAGACTGCACAATAAAATCGAGGACTTCATCACCTGAAGGTCGATAACTTAAATCAAACAGCGACATAGGTTTATGCACTAACCCTCGCTCTACCACTTCGTTGGTAATCGCAAAATCGAGTAACCCAGTTTTACCGACCAACAAATTATCGAGCGGTTGTGTCTTTGCCAGTTCAACGATATCTCTAAAACCACTAAGATATAGATAATCTTTAGTAAAACCACCACCCCGATATACACGGGTTGTTAAAGTAAACGCAAACTCTCTGTCTAATTCAAATTCACTCACTAAAGTGTGGAAAGTTTTCACAAAATCGCGATGCTTGAGCATATAGTTCACAGCAATAACACGAAGCGCCAAAGTTTGCAGGCGCGATAATGTCAAACTCCCAGAGCAATACTCACTGTAGATTGCCAAACCTTCTTGAGTATGGGTATTACCCGACAAACCTAACCCAAATACCTTCAACGGCTGCTTTTTAGCATTCAATGTCGTTACCATGTGAATGCCTAATTCATGATACGCAAAGGCATGAATTTCTTTTTCGGTAAAGCTAGCGTCTCGGTTAACCAATAACAGCGCTTTGTCGTTATTGACCATGGCCTTGGCAACTATTTTTGCCGACTTTTCGATACGACAGTTCAAACCCCATTCTTGTGCCTGCGCTTTAAAGCAAGCGATTGCCTCATCCGCATTTAGCACTTTTTCATTTTCATCAATTTGTGGCTTTAAGTGCAGTAAGAATCGTGCATTCGCGATGTCTTCTTCACTCGGCTCACCATAGTATTTTAATGAGTTATACATAAACTCATCGGTACCTATGGTGGCCAACAAATCAATTTTGTTCGCCAAATTATCGATGATATGACGATACAACTGCTGAATATCAGCATCGAGAATATTATCAACCGGTAACTTATATAGCTTCTCTCTAAACTTATAAGGGTTCAGGTCTAGCTGCTTATAGTTAAAACTCGGCGCAACATAGCTATTTTTCAAAAACCTCTTACGCTGCGCTTGCAAGTTAACTGGGTTAATAAAGTTCAGCGTTTCAATATGACGACATAACGAGAATAACGCTTTATCAACCTCTAGTACCTCTGGGCTGATACTGGAAGACAGCATATCGGCTTTTTGCATGCGCTTTTTACTGCCAAAACGGCGAATAAAATACGCAGCGGTTTCAGAGATAGCACTCTTAAAACCTGCTTTTAACTCTTCAAGCACCAAAGGATAAACATCACCCGATGTTTCATCCATAAATACTTTTTTGACTTCAGTTGGTAGCACTAAGGTGTTATCAAAGTGTGCATTCACATGACTAATTAAGTAACCACGACCATGAAACACTTCGTCTGTCGCAGCGCGCACTGACAAGTTAGGCAACTCAATCTTATTCAATTGCTTCTCAAAGTGCTTAACCACACTGCCCCAGCGTTCGACATCAATTTGTCCAGAGCCGACATTAAACGTCGGCGTGTCTTTTTCGATACGCTTGTAGTTGTACGAGTGAATATCAAACACAATTGCGCGACTAAACAGTGATTCTACTTTGGCGATGATTGCCTCAAGCACATTGTAAAAAGACTCATGCTTAGCTTGGCTAATTGCACGCTGCTTTGCACTCAACGGCTTTTGCCACACCTGTTTATTCCATGCCGTTTTAAAATACGTAGACAGAGTTTTTGCACGGTTTAAGTCATATTCAAAACGTGAGTCGTTCCCTATTAATTGAATAGGAAACGACGAAATAAGCTCATCGGTATAAGGATCTTCTTCGAAAAAGCGCTCGTCTTGACTAAGCATAAAGCTTTTTTCGAGATCTTTACGCAAACGGTGGCCGTTATGAATGGCTGCACAGATCACCGGCGTATATTCATCAATTTTAATAATGAACGCACCGCCTTCAACCTCTGCATGAAAGCATTCACCTTTGCTTATTTTCGCGATACACGCCTGTTCAGACAGCGTTAGCATTTTCAATTACCTGTCTGAATTCAGTTTTACGGTTGCGTACTAGCTCTTTGGCATGCACGACGCTTTCAACAAAATCAATAACCTGTGCTTGTAACTTCACTCGGTTGAGTTTATTGATACGAACAATGCCGCCTGGGCTTAATACATTCACTTCAATCAACTTGCCGCCGATAACGTCAATGCCTGTTAAATACAAGCCATCGCGCACCAGTTTAGGGCCAATGTACTTACACAGCTTTTTCTCTTGCTCAGTCAATTTATGCTTCACAACGCGGCCACCCGCATGCACATTTGAACGCAGATCACCATTTGCTGGCACACGCTTCATTGCACCTATTGGTTCGCCGTTGAGCATCATAATGCGCACATCGCCCTCTTCTGCACCTTCAACGTAATCTTGCAAAATAACGTAGTTTTCACCTTTGCCATTTTCATCACCGCCGATATAAAAATCGAGTAACGATCTAAAGCTCTGACGTGCAGACTTTTCTATGACAATCACACCACGGCCACCAAACCCATCAAGAGGCTTTAAGATCATGCGATCGCTGTCAGATTCATCAAAAATACGTTCTAAGTATTCGCGGTTTTTTGATACATGTGTAGCTGGAATAAACTCGCTCTCAGTATCTTGAAAAGACGCCGTGTAGATTTTGTTGTTCGCAATACGCAAACCATCTAAGTCATTCATGATAAACGTATCACCGCGCACTGAGTCTAAGAAATTCAGTGCTAAGGTATCTAGCGGTGGATTCGCACGCATGATGATGGCATCAAAACCTGCAAGTGGTAGCTGAGTGCGCTTTAAGTCAGCATTTTTGTAAAAACTTACGACATTGTCAGAACACTTTGTTTTACGCGTAAATACATCACAGAATGCACTCGCCACACTGTCTCGAATAGTCAGGTTATTCACCGTTGACATAGCAACGGTATGACCGCGTTTAACACACTCATGAATTAAGCGAAGCGTGGTATCTGTCTCAGGCTCAACACGATCCCAAGGGTACATAATAAAACAAATTTTCATGGCTATATGTCTTTAAGATTTGAAGTCTCCCCATTTAACTCAACATTATTAAGGGGAGGTATATCAGTAACAGAAATAAAATTAGCCAGTCGAAACTGGCTAATTGGCAATCAGATAATTAGATTGGGTTGATATGGCTAATCAGCTAAACTGAAGTCATTCCCCATGTCTTGCACTGTACGGCCGCTGCTTCTTGAGAAGCTGTGACCCACTTTGCTTTTATCGATTGCTTTTAAGTATTTTTTCCAAAGTTTGGCAGCATGTAAGGTGCTCTCACTTTCGTCTTTCACCTGCGCTACAAATAATTGCTCTTCTTCATTCTCGGGCTGTAAGGTCTCATTCGCCAGTGCACTTAACGTATGGCCGTAGCTTTCTAAAAACTCAGCTTCTTTCAACGTAAAATGACCGCTTCTTGATAACCCGTGTGAAAATGAGTGGTCGCCATAAAACAGTGTTTTACCTTTACGAATCGTCGTATTCATATGTTCCCCTAAGTGGTTTGCCATATAACGGTTATATAAAGTTAGATACAACTGATTAATCTATACCCAGCTTTTATGAACAAATTATTGCCAAGAGCAAAGAAAGCTCTTATTTGCGGAATGTATGCAAAAACTAATAAGAAGAAAAACAAAAAATATTTGTCGTGAAGATAATATTTATTTAAATTGAGGCCATTAACAGAAGAGAGCCATGACACATGGATATTAGAGTCTTTAAAACTTTTATTGCGGTTGCAGAAAATCGCCACTTTGGACGCGCTGCAGAAACTTTGTATATCACCCAAGCCGCTGTCAGTGCAAGAATAAAACAACTTGAAGAGTTTTATAATACGGCTCTTTTTATTCGAGAAAAAAACAATTTGAGACTAACCCCCGCCGGTGAAGCCTTGTTATCTCATGCGCATTTGATGGTGAGCCAAATGGCACAGTCTAAGCTCTCTTTATCCATTGCCGCCATGCAGAAAAACACCTTTAGTGTTGCAGCCACGCCCAATGTATGGGACGCGTTTTTTAGCTCACGCATTCAAGACATGCTGGCACTCTTTGACGACCTAGTTGTTGGCGCTGAGCTCTCTGTTCGTGAGGCGATACAAAGAAAATTAGAAGACCGCTCATTAGATGTGGGCTTACTTACCGATCCGATCAAAGACAGCGATTTTTGTAATGAGTTAATAGGTCACTTTGATTTATCTCTCGTAGGTAGTCGCGCGGAATTCGACGCCAAAGTAGAAGATTATGTGTTAGTTGATTGGGGCATCACCTTTCAAAAAGAACACGCTTTACACCATAAAGTCACCCCCAACTTTAAAACCTCTGCCGCAATGATTGCGCTTGAAGTGTTGCAAACTAAAGGTGGGTTTGCCTACTTGCCTTACCCTCTGGTTCAAGCATTAATTGAAAACGGCGAGTTATTTGAAATCGAAACACCGTTACAAATTAAGCGACCAATTTACTTGGTTTATCGTAAAAATAACCCTCAGGAGCAATTAATTACTGAGTTTAAGGCATTGTTTTCTAAGCTTCAGTAGTAGAAATCTCCGCTGCGATAAATTTAAAACACTCTTGTGATAAATTTGTGAATAATTAGCCATAGTTTCGCGATAACTGTCTTGCAAACTAGATTTGTGTTTAACAAAACTATAAAGAGCAAGACATGAACAAAGCAACAAGTGCACTCATCGCAGGACTAACATTAATGGCAGGCGGTACAGCAATGGCCGCTGATGTAGAAGTAAAAATTACCAACCTCACACAAGGTATTTATTTCACCCCGCTCCTTGTCGCAGCACATAGCAGTGACGCGCACCTTTACCAAATTGGCAGTAAAGCGTCTGAACCATTACAAGCAATGGCTGAAGGCGGTGATATTTCAGGTCTTGCAGATGTCCTATCAGGCATCAATGCTAGCGCTGCAGCAAACCCAGCTGAAGGGTTATTAGCACCTACCGCATCCACTATGGCGATGGTTGAAAGTTCTGAAACTAATTCAACCCTGTCTATTGTCGCCATGATGTTACCAACCAACGATGGCTTTGTGGGCCTGGATGCATGGCCTATTCCAACCGAAGCAGGCACATATCATATCTACCTAAATGCCTATGATGCAGGCACAGAAGCAAACAACGAACTGGTTGTTGATGGCTCTGGTGCACCTGGCTCATTGGGTATTCCAGCCTCTCCGGGTATGGCACCGGGTACGCAAGGCAGTGGTGTCACCGATGAAGAAACCAACATGATGGTACATATTCACCGCGGGAATTTAGGTGATGACGAAGCAACAGGTGGTAAAAGCGATTTACACAACACAGTACACCGTTGGTTAAACCCAGTAGCGAAAGTGACTGTAACAGTAAAGTAAGGGGCCTAACATGAAAGCACTCAAATTATGTGCGCCTGTATTTGCAGGCCTATTACTCGCAGGTTGTGGCAGTGACGACAATGATGTGATGTTAGAAACACCTATGCCAACACCACCAGCCGCAGAAGAAATTATGCTAAAAGTCACCGCGGTTAACCTCACTAATGGACAGCCACTTTCGCCAATTGGTATTGCACTACATAAAGAAGGACAATTTTGGCAAATCGGTGAGGCGGCCAGCGCCGAATTAGAAACCTTAGCTGAAGGCGGGGATAATTCAGGGCTACTCGGATTAGATGTGGTTATGATGTCAAGTTCAGCAGATGCTCCACTTGCACCTGGCGCGAGCCAAGAGTTAATGCTCACTACCGAAAGCCTTGAAGACTATAAATTGTCTGTAATCACCATGATGGTGAATACAAATGATGGTTTTACCGGTCTTAATGCTATGGACGTATCAAACCTAGCCGAAGGCGACAGTATTTCTATGCGTACCCATGCGTATGATGCAGGTACCGAAGAAAACACTGAAGCACAAGGGACTATTCCTGGCCCTGCCGATGGTGGAGAAGGCTTCAATAGTGCCCGAGAAGCCATGGATAAGGTCGCGATGCATCCTGGCGTTGTCGGTAATGATGACGGGCTCTCTAGCTCAGTGTTAGATAGCACGCATAAATTCGATAACCCACTGATGATGGTCACAATTACAAGAATGAAATAAACCCTACATGCCCATTTCACGGTGTGTGGGGTGGGCAATACAAAGTAAATCATAGCTTATTAGAGCTGAGATTTACTTTAAGAGGGTTGAAATATGCAGCATAAAGTATTGGTCGTTGAAGACGATCTCGATATTGCAGGGTTAGTTCAAGTGCATTTAAAAGAATTGGCACTTGATGTTGAGCACGTAAGCGATGGGGAAAGCGCCATGGCAAAATTAATGCAAGACCACTTCGACATCGTGCTACTCGATATTATGTTGCCTGGCATGGACGGTCTCAGTGTTTGCCGAGAGATCAAATCTCTATTTCCTCATATCAGCGTGGTATTACTGACCTCAAAAAGCAGTGAGATGGACAGAGTAATTGGTCTAGAGATTGGTGCCGATGACTATATTTGTAAACCTTTTAGCTATCGAGAATTCCAAGCAAGGATCAAAGCGCAGATCCGCCATATTAAATTACTCAAAATGCAGCAACAGCCAACCGATACAATCGCAACAGCGCCAACAGCCTTGATGTTAGGCGCGCTGCAAATCGATACGGGAGGTCATGAAGTCTTTATCAACAACCAACTTATTGACCTTACAGCTACCGAATTTGATCTGATCCACTTCTTTGCTAAACACCCCAATCAAGTATTTTCACGTGCCCAATTACTCGAATCAGTTTGGGGTTATGACCACTCAGGTTACGAACATACCGTTAATTCACACATAAACCGTCTTCGCAGTAAGTTAGGTAACTTATGCCAACAAGACATTATCGAAACCGTGTGGGGTGTGGGTTACAAACTTAACGCCAAATCATTGCAACAGGCATCATTATGATCCAATCTCTTTATCAGCGCCTCAGTCTGACCATTTCAACGGTGCTTTTCATCATACTCATTTCGTTTGTGACTTGGACACAATGTGTGTCTGAAGTGTCTCGATCTCAAGCTGAGCAAAAACTACATTTAGGCCTTGCGGAACACCTCGCCAATGACAACCCCTTGCTAAAACAAGGCGTTTACGACTATAAGGCCCTTGAAAGCCTATTTCATACCTTAATGGTACTGGGCCCGTCTTTTGAGTTTTACTTTGTCGATCCCAGCGGAAAATTAGTCACCTACTCAGCTAAACCTGGTGATATTAAAAAGCAAAGTGTCGATTTACGCCCTCTGTTACAGCTAATAGAAGAGCCACACAACTTACCAATTTTTGGCGATGACCCGCGCAGTTTTGATCAACAAAAAATCTTCTCTGTTGCACCGGTTTATAACAACGACACGCTTCAGGGGTATTTATATGTGATTATCGGCTCTTCCGCCTATGACTCTATTTTTACCCAGATCAGTAGTTCAGATCATTTATTTCAACATTCTGCTGGCTTGTTGATCTTAGTGATCATTTTAATGTTCGTAGCGGTGTTATTGTTTCGCTATATCACTTCGCCTCTTAAACAACTTGGTGACTTTATTCACAAAGCAGAAGAAGCGAAATTTGATTTAACTGAGTTGACTATGCCGCAGTGGTCAAACTCTGATAACGAAGTCCACCAGCTTGGCAACAGTGTTAATCAGATGCTGGTGACCATTAATCAGCAGATGGCACAACTCACAGAACTTGACTCACAACGTCGTCAATTATTGGCCCATCTATCTCATGATTTGCGTACTCCGCTTGCTTCATTGCAAGGTTACTTAGAGTTAATTGAAAAACAGCATGCTAAGCCTGAGCAACAGATGCATTACCTGCAAGTTGCGCTCAAGAATTGCACCCAATTGAAAAGCTTGATCGACCAGATATTCGAGCTTGCACACCTTGAATCAGGTCATGCCAATGTACAATTTGAAGTGTTTAATTTAGGTGAATTGATTTATGACATTTTGGCAAAGTTCGCACTAAAAACTGAGCAAGCCAACATTACTTTAACTGTGCAGCCCAAAACCTTTGATGCCCAAGTTTACTCTGACATCGCTAAATTAGAGCGGGTGCTAACGAACTTGATTGATAACGCCATTCGACATACGCCGTCTGGAGGAAACATCACCATTGAAGTCAGCGAACACAATAAACAATATGCGTTAGCTGTACGTGATACCGGACTGGGTATCAATGCCAAAGAGCTGCCTTATATCTTTGAAGCCCGTTACAAGGCAAGCAACAGTCAGGGCTGTAAAAAGACCCATGCTGGTCTAGGGCTGGCGATAACCTCCCGCCTTATTCGTTTGTTAAAATCAGAGATCAAGGTTGATAGCGAATTAGGCAAAGGCACTGAATTTACCTTTGCTGTGCGTAAAGCCACAGATGCACTTAATTAACCAAACAACTTTCTTAGTTCGCTGGGCGTCATGCCCGTCCAGCGCTTAAAGTTACGGCGGAAGTTTGTCACATCTGCATAATCTAGTTGTTGCGCAACTTGCTCGTTTGAACAACCTCGCTCACTAATATGGATCACTGCTTGCTGCTTTTGCAGCTGATCTTTCAATACTTGCAAACTGGTATTGTGGGCTTTTAACTTCCTTTTTAAAGTCGCTATACTCACACCTAAACACTCACTGAGCTCAGTTGCAGATTGCTTAGGGTTTAGAGCGAGTAATGAACAAACATACTGTAAAAACCCAACATGAGCTTGTGCATGTTTTGATTGTTGTAAATAGAAACCACGCATAGAAGTTAACGCTAAAGTTTGTGGCCGATACATGTAAGTAGTGGGCACACTCACCATAAAACAAGGCTGTGAAAAATGATATTGCAGCTGCAGATGCGATTGATATTGTTCCACATGTTTAGGTTGACTATAGGGCAGCTTGACTGTCAAATGCGACACCATGTCAAAACGCCATCGGCATAATTGGTCAATCACTGCTGTCAGAAATTCGGCCATAAACTCCATGCAAGGTGCTGACACCTGAGCTATCGCAGGATTCACGACAAAATGGCGCGCATTTGCGCTACGATAACTTTGAAAGAACATCAATGGCCAAATTTGCGCTTGCCTAACTTGTAAGACTCGGCTCATATCCAACAAATTCCGGCTATTAAGAAGTGCTTGAAAAGCCGCTTCAGGCTGGCTAAATAGCCAATGTCTCGCCACTAAAAAGCTCACGCCATCTTGACTTAGGAGCGTTTGAGCATTGTCAAAAATTTGCGCCACCTGCTTAAAACTCACTCGCTTGTTAGGCTGATGTAAGTCTTCATTAAACAGACGACTGCCTTTAAGTAACTTATGACTACTCACACCTCTTTGTTCAGCCATCTCAATCAAAGGCAGTAATAATGGCTGCATTGCCAAAATAGGACTGTCATTTTCAAATACCTGCCTCATGCCGCCACCGCCTTGAGTTCATTTAAGCTTTGGCTTAAACGCTGTAACAAGGTGTTGTGATCGTCATCTTTGCGCCCTGCCATGCATTGCCATTGCACACCTTCAAACCCCAGTGCGCTATTGTGATTATCATACGGCGTATGACTGGCCACCATTTGCGCCACCTGCTCAATCACGGCGTGTGCTTCCACTAAATCAGTATCAGGTAACAACACAATAAACCTATCAGAGGCATAGCGACAGGCCAAATCGGACTCTCGCAAGTTAAGCGTGATGATCTGACCAATATCTGAGAGCAAACTATTGCTTCGCACGCCCCCATACTTACGATTAAATTCACTGAACCCTTTGATATCAAGTAAAGCCATACAAAATCCAGTATCACTCTCGCGGTAAGTGTATAACTCGCGCGCGACCTGTTTTTTCATATAATCAGCGCGGTACAAGCCAGTAATAAAGTCCGTTAAGCCATGCTCACGGTAAAAGCGTTCTTTCTTTTGCAATAGATGATTTAAGACCTGTTGCTCGTGATACCAAAAATACATTGCTAAGCTCATTAGCCCCATACCTAAAGTCGCAGGAAGCGCCTCTAAACTCGTTAACCAGTCATATTCAAGATCAAAGCGATAAAATTCATCTAAGAAGTCGAGCAACAAAGAAATGTGTAAGGCACTCAAGCCAAGAAACAATAAATTCGTTACCTTGCCTTTGGGCCGAGTGAGCAAGGTGGCCAGCAACCAAATCAAGGTCATCACCGCGATACCGCCCTCACCAAAGCAGTCAATCCAATCTATCTCGCTGGCAGGCTTGGCACTACCAAAGAGGCTAACTAAGCATATTGCAGCGGTAATAAATGACCCAAGCAATAGCAATAGTCGCGTGTGAAGTTTTAAAAATGAATCGGTCATAACAGCAAATAAGTGCTTAAAAGTATCACCATGCTACAAAGCTGGCAGGTTTTATCGTAGGGTCACTTTAGCTCATCAAAGGTGCTGCGATTATGACAACTCGGCACTTTTCCTTATGTTTTATGGCACTTAAAACAATCACATCAAGATTGTAGGGGGTCATATTGGCTCAATAAGGCAAAAAATACCGACGAAAAACCTCGTTTTAAGCGAATTTTGACTGCTTTGCTTTTGTACTGACATATTTCTTTAATCTGAGTTCTCTACTTTTGCCGTCGTTATCAATAAACCCAAATACTCCTGTGCAAACTGAGAAGAGAAAGATGAAAACACATAAACCGTCTAGATTTACTCGTTCTAAAATCGCATTAGCTACCACTTGTGCATTATTAAGTTCACACGCTTTTGCCAATACCCTTGAAGGTCGTATTACCGATGCCAATAATTCGGTGTACTTTGAAGGGGCTAAGATCAGCATAAAAGAATTAAACCGCACCATCAGCTCTGAGCGAGATGGTCGATTTCGCTTAACAAACCTGCCAGCTGGTCAATATACCTTGGTCGTGGATTATCTGGGCGCGAAAAGTGTCGAACGTCAAATCACCATTAAAGAGAACGAAGTACTCACTCAACGTATTGCACTTGAGAACCAAGACGCCTACATCGAAGATGTCATTGTGGTGGGTCAACGCGCAGGACAGGCTGGCGCGCTTAATCGCCAGAAAAATGCCATGGGCGTAAAGTCTATTGTCAGCAGCGACTCTATAGGCCAGCTTCCCGACCAAAATGCGGCTGAAGCGTTACAGCGTTTACCCGGCATGTTTATTCAACGCGACCAAGGCGAAGGCCGATTTGTTGGCATTCGTGGTATCGACCCCAGCTTGAATAATGTCACCATCAATGGCGCAAATGTGCCCTCACCTGAATCTGGTGTTCGTAGTGTCGCGATGGATGTGATCCCAAGCGAGCTGGTACAAAGCCTTGAAGTCAGTAAAACCGTTACCCCAGATATGGATGCCAGTGCCATAGGTGGCAGCATCGAAGTAAAAAGCTTAAGTGCCTTTGACCGTGAAGGTCAAAGCTACAGCGTGAGTGCACAAGCCACTTACAACAAACAAGTTGAAGCCAGCAGCCCTAAGCTCTCTGCCAGCTTTACCGACGTTTATACCCTTAACAAACAGTTTGATCTGGGTATAGCCACAGCCCTATCTTGGTCTGAACGAGAATTTGGCTCACACAATATGGAGACCGATGGTGGCTGGCAAATGCTCGAGCTTGAAACCGACAATGGTGAAGAAGTAGAACTATTTGGTGCTGAAGAAATTGAACAACGCCACTATAAAATTAAACGAGAACGATTAGGTGCAGCCCTAAACCTTGATTTGCACAGCAATGATTTCAGCAAATACTACCTGCGCACACTGTATAGTGAGTTTTCAGATGATGAGTTCCGTCTACGTAATGAATATAAGTTTGATAAAGGCGAATTAGTTTCTGGTCAGTTTAACAACGCAAGCGCACAATTTAGTGGCGCAGAAATGGATCGTGACACCAAAGACAGATATGAGTCGCAAACCATTTTGTCATTAGTAACAGGTGCCGAACACCAACTAAGCGATTGGTTTGTGGAGTATAGCGTGGGATATTCTAAGTCTTCTGAAGAAGAGCCCAATCGCATTGATGCCGATTTTGCGGGAGAAGACTTTACACTCGGCTACAGCCACTTAGGCCAAGCCCCTGCCCTGACACAATCAGCCAATGCCCACCAGCTCGAAAACTTCGAATTAGATGAGTTAGTTTGGGAAAACAACAATACCGAAGATGAAAGCTTGAGTTTAAAGCTAGATTTAAGCAAGGACTTTACCTTAGCTGGCTACAACACCCAACTCAAATTTGGGGCAAAATATGCGCAACGTGAGAAATTCAATGATGTGCGCACGACAGTGTTCGATGGTGGCTTTAACGATGCCACAGCAGCACAATTTGCTGCGCCATCGCCCGATTGGTCACTCAGTGCTTTTGGTCCGGGTTTATCTCGTTCTGAGATTGCTCGATTTGTCGCAACCAACCGTGCTGAGTTTGACGTTAATCAATTAGATTCTGACATCGAAACAAAAGGCAAAAGCTTTACCAGCAACGAAGATATCTTTGCCGCTTACGCCATGTTCACTATCGATATGGGTGCTTGGCAAGTGATCACTGGTCTGCGCTATGAAGCGACTGATTACAGCACATCAGGTAACAAAGTTGAGCTAATTAAAGACGAAGTAAACGATGATGAGCGTGTTGAGATTAACCCTTGGGCGGTTGATAAAGACTACAGTCATTTATTACCGAATTTAACTGTTCGCTACGATATTAATGACAAACTCGTGACGCGATTTGCGTACACTAACACCCTAGCAAGACCGGGCTTCTCAGATTCCGCGGCATTTCAAATCATTGAATCAGAAACCACCGAAGAAGACGGCCAGATTGAAACCGAGCGTAAGGCTGAAGTCGGTAATCCACATTTATACCCATATGAATCGACAAACCTCGATTGGTCAATTGAATACTACCCGGGCCATATTGGCGTAATTTCAGCCGGCGTGTTCTACAAAGACATAGATAACTTTATCGCCACTGAAGAAGTGCAAGATAACGGGCAATGGGATGGCTTTAAAGAAGTGATGCAAGCAGTCAATGGGGGTGAGGCCAGCCTTTCAGGTGTTGAGCTTGCTTATACAAAGAACTTCAAAAATGGCCTGATGCTGTCAGCAAATGGGACTTTTATTGATGCCGACGACCAACTACCAAACCAGTCTGACACCGTTGCGAATTTAATGTTCGGCTATGAAAGCGATCATTTTAGTACGCGTTTAAGCGCAAGCTATAAAAGCAAAAGCTTCTCTCATGAAGATAACGATGCCCGCGTGATGCAAGATGCACACACTCAGTTAGATTTCAGCGCCAAGTACTATTTTAATGACCAAACGCAGATCTATTTCAATGCGGTCAACTTAACCGATGAGCCTTACTACCTTTACCACGGCCAGAGTCAATATAACTATCAATACGAAACCTATGGTCGCTCGTTCGAGCTTGGCTTCACATTGACCTCTTTTTAAATTTTTAACTTTATGGAGCCGCAAGTAAAAAGCTTGCGGCAGCAGTATGAAAAAGTCTCAGTTAACCTCTCTCATCACAGCCACTTTGCTTACGCTCGGTTGTAGCTCAGTCGCGCTACACGCTCAAGACACACAGCAAAATATCGCCTTTTTAGCTTTTGGAGATGGCGGCTACCATGTCGATTACCCAAAACAAAAGCACATTGATAAACCGAAAACCAAAGAAGAGTTCATCGCCGCAGAAAAAGCCGACTGGCTTGCTGAGCACCGCCCGATTGAGGAATTTGGCCATGCACCTATTTATATTTATCCCGGTACAAATATAGCCACAGAGCAAGGCGGTGCGTTACCTGTCGGTAAAGCCATGGCTGAATTTTGTCAGACCGCACAGTGCCAATTTGGCATTCAGTTGGGCGACAACATTTATCCCGATGGCGCAGATGCAAAAGATGGTAAAGACGATCAACACCGTATGAACGATCTGATCAAAGCACCATTACAGCCATTATTTGATCAACAACCGGATCTTATAGTTTACTCAGCGCTCGGTAATCACGATTGGAAAACCTCTCGTAAAGGCGTGGCACTGCAAACAGAATGGATGAAAACACAGCCGAACTTTTACATGGCTGAGCGCGGCTATTACAGCTATAAAAAAGGCTCACCAGGTAACGATGTTGAGTTTTTTGTGCTCGACACCAATATGTTACTGTCGGGTCAGCACTTCTATGAAGTACCACTGTTACCTGATGGTTCAGAGCAAGGACTCGCCTCAGCTTTGGCATCCGGTGCTGCCAGCGTGGAAGACATTGAAAAACATGAAGCGCCTGTAAATGGAGAAGATCACAAGCAGCTTGCTTGGCTTGCCAAAGGCTTAAAAAACTCAAAAGCTAAATGGAAAATTGTCTACGGCCACCATATTTTATGGTCAATCGGCGGCACCAAGTATGATGAAGGCCATGTATTACGCCGCTTAATTTTGCCGGAGTTGTGTCAGTATGCGGATGCTTACATTGCGGGTCATGAGCACGACTTAGAGCTACTTACCGATGATTGCTCACGGGTACTGCCAGACAATAACAAACCTAAGCTACCACTTATCATCAGTGGCGCAGCTTCAAAAATGCGTGGTACGCATACCCCCTTTGCCGAACAGCAAGAAAAGCGTTATCCAGAATATGACTTAGTGTGGTCAAAGAGTTTTACATGGGGCTTTGCTCACATAGAGCTGGATAATCAAGTGGATGAACTGAAAGTACAGTTTTATTCCACACCAACCGATGGCAGTGGCAAACCAGTAAAAGAGCAAGGTTTTAGCTTCGAGCATCGTAGTGACTAACCTTTTATTTGGTTAACAAGCGCACACAAAAAAGCCAGTTTGACACTGGCTTTTCAATTAAATTACAAGAGATAATTACTGCTGAATACGACGTATACTTAAGTTATCACCACCATTACTACTCACTTGCTGAACTAAGCTAACGCCTGCAACATCCAGAACATGGAGTGTCTCCATTGTATGCGCTGTTTCAGAGTCTTTAGATGTCTCTTCAGCTAACACATAGAAATGTTCACCAATTTGACCACCGTTATGATCTATATCCGCACTGAATAGGCTATAAGCTTTGCTGCCTGATTGCGTTTCAAGTGACCCCGTCGATCCTGTACCTGGCACAATGGCAATGTACGACACAACTTCTGTAGTATGCCCTTCGTTCAGTGTATCTTGTTCGAAAAATGCAGCTTTAAAACCAGTATTTGAGATGTCTTTCACACGAGTCGCAATCGTATGACCCCCCTCATAAGTTTGTACTTGCAAGAAGACATACGGGTTATTCGCGAAGCTCTCAGCAAAGCTGATGTCTTTGAATGTTTTCGTACCATCAAGTTCAAAGCTGCCCACCTCTAAAATGGTACCGTCAGCCATCGTATAACGGCCTTGTTCGAGCGCCATGTAATCAAATGACTCTTTATTTGGATGCACTTGGTCTAAGTAATTCCACTCTTTAAAAGCCACTTCAAAGCTTGTTGGCGTAACATTCTGAAGACGATTCACACCACCATGACCACCATTAAATGTCGGTGCAGATGTAAATACAGCAGGGGCATAAAAGTTCGTATCAGCAAAACCATAAGTACGCCAAGTGTGATCTAAGTCGTTCACTATCGTATTCGATAATAGCGTAATCGTGTTGTCTAATGCACAAGGGTCTTGCGAATAGCATGCTACTGCGCTATCTGTTTTCGTTGCTAAGTCATTAATACGTAGCGGTAATGTAGCGACTAAGCAGGTGCCCCCTGTTTCTGGATTCAACTTATACAATTCAGATTGGTTTTTATGACCATGGTCGTTAATAACTGTACGACTGATTAGCATGTCACCATTTTGTGCCAACGTCGCACCTGTCACAGCGATAAGGTTGTGATCAGATAACTTACTCATGCTGTAGTTTTCTGGATCTGAACGATCAATTAGGTAAGTTGAGCTCGATGTAACGAGGTAAAGCTCACCATCTTTAAACACTAAGTCGCCACGATATTGCCCATCAATGTCATCAAAGTGCATGAGTGTTGTCGCGTTACCGTTTAATTTATCAATACGATACAACTTGCTATAACTATTCGCGATAAGTTGATCGTTTTCAGCATCATATGCCATACCAATAACCGACTTAGTGATACCGTCAATTCTGTGATGTGTTTGTGTTGCAAAGTCATAATAAGCCAGTCGGCTGTATTTAAAGCGATCACCTTGAACAGGTATTTGCGCGAGCACTTCTTCCGATACATTCAATCCGCTTAAATCCACTTTATATTCAAAGGGAATTGGCGAAGACGCATAGTACATACGATTTAATGTAGAATCATACGCCATGGCAGCTGAACTGAACTCTGCCATTGAAAGCGCTTTAGCCGTTTTATCTTGCTCTTGCAGGCTAAATAAAACCCCCGGCGCACCTCGACCAGAATTGATAGAAAACAGCTCCCCCTGACAACTATTCGCACTAGCCTGAGTAGCCAGCGTTGTTGCTGAAAGCGCAAAAAAAGAAAGAAGTGAGTGTGACATCTTAAGCATAATTAGAACCCTAATTCATATCCTAATAAACAAAATGACACAAAGAAATGACACATACATCCTAAATATGTGGGCCTTAATCCGTAAAGGTAGGTGCTTCCATTATAACTTTGTAACCAAGGTAGAATATGCCAATAGAAACGGGGAGTTTCAAATATTTTATTAATGTAAATAATTAAGTGGTCGATTTAAGAGGTTAAACGGTTATTAGCTCTACTCAAAACTATCTGAATCATGATATCGCAACAACTCTGGCTTAGATAAGACCACTGAGTTAATCGCTTTATCTAATTTCTGTAAAACAGACTTTGGCACACTTTTGTTGCATGCATAGCCTAGTTTAGAATCTACCAGAGGCAATAATAAGCGGTAATTGTTGGGATCTATATCAGCACGCTTAAATTGAAATCGCGCTATTGCATCACCATAAGCAATTAAATCAACACGCTTATAATCAATCATTCTAACTAGCTCTAAACCAGTTTTAAGATACACGAATTGAGATTCCGGAATACCATACTCTAAAAGAGATAAGTGCCCGATGTCATTTTTTACCACACCGAAAGTTAAACTCTTATCCCGTGTCAGTTGTTCAGCCTTAACACCACTGTCTTTATGGGCAATAACAGCAATCGTATTTGGAATAACCAAACCTACAAAGTTGAAAAGCTTCGCCCTTGGCTTGGTATATACCATTGAAAAAACACATTTATTCTCATATTGCTGTATTGTTTTGTATACTCTGGGCCAAGGTGCTAAAACAATATCAGATTCATCTAAAAACCAACCTAAGTCATGATAAGCCGATTTAAGAACATTAAAGGCCAAACCATGTAGCTTTCCTTCACTTTGATAATTAAATGGTGGGTACTCTTCGGTATACCACTGTATATCTGGAGACATTAGATGAAGCCCAGAAGACAAAATCAACGTATTAAAAAGCGAACCCCACATACACCCAACTCAAATTGATGTACCGATAAGAAAAGTATAGGTCACATCATTAAATTCAGCTTAAGAATTAACGTTTAAATACCTCACCTCTGAGGGGCGCCAGTTTAGCTAATACTTGATTTTGCTTACGGTAACTTATACCCGCATCTTCCATTGCCAGTATTAATAGTTCGACTACTCGGTTAAAGTCCGCTTCATTGATATTCATACCGGTGTGAATATCAATCATAGAGTCTCCAGTGTATTTGCAAGGCCCATCGCTAATATCACACATATGGGCAATAAAACCTGCCCGAAAATGACTCACACTCGATTTGGCAAAGTACGGTAAAATCGCTTTATCTTTTGCTATACGTTTAATAAACGCATCAACGATACGCTCTATACCTTGCTCAGCACCGAGTTGTTGATACAAACTGAGCTTAGGCTTCGACGAACATCCGCTAAGACTAACTATTAATAAGACGCCTATGATGAAAAGGACTCTACGCATGATTAAAAATATCCTGTAACAGATAAATACCAACCGGTTTGCTTCGGTAATGCTGCAATCGTGCCTAAATCAATATATGCCAACGTCACATTAGCATACTTGTTAGGAAACCAAGCCACAAACACATCGCGCCAATTACTTTCTTGCAGCCCCAAATTATCTGGCTTCTGACGATACTCAACGCCCACCGCTAAATGCTTATTTAATAAAACGGCCGACGATAACTCTAGCTGCACACTGCGATTATGCTTCGCGGAACCAAAGCCAAGTAACCCCATTTCATTTGCTGAAGTACTGCGTGCCGTGGCACTCCATAACAGGTTATACCCAAATGCAGCACCAAGGTGTAATTTACTGGCTGAGAGATAATAGTCATAACCCGATGTATCAGTTGCGCCCAACGCATTGGCAACCGCAGGGGTATCAAGCTTTTTATATTGCACACCAAACGTCAATTGCGGCCATTGACTATAAATCAAATCACCATAGAGTCTGACCTTAGCGCCGGTAATACTCTGTGAAAGCTCGGTATTCAGCGGGTTAACTTTGAAGTTTTGTTCAGCATAACTCAGCTCAAGCCTGTCGAAAAAGTTTGCTTGTGCGCCACATACTTTTAAAGAGAAGTCATCAACATCAGCTTTAGTACAAAACCCTGATATTGCCCATTCATCTTCTGTGGCATAACCTGCTAACTGCGCCCATGGCACCAAGCCGCCACCTGCAGCCCCCTCTACTTGTGATACACCCGGCGTGCCTAGCAATTTACCATTCGCGTGCGATGCAAAGCTCGTTAAAAGACAAGCAAGCAGTAGTGTGCTAACTATCGTTAGTTTCATAACTTATCTCCGCTATCTAAGTCAGAAAATAAGTTTTCGAAACTATCGCGTTTTTCGGGCGGGTTAACCTCAAGCGTGATCTTAATATTGCCATCAACAATCGCTAAGGCGTCCGTTTTAATTGTACGAATGCGGTTTACACCTATTTTTGCTCTCGCATGCCAAACAGTGATCGCTGCTAGTTGCTCAACGGCATATGGCATAGTCACTAAGCCTGACACTGAGCTTTTTATTGCGGGCTTGTCATCATAAACATAAATGTAACCCACCATTGCATCGTGAATATTACAGCCAAGAACCACAATGCCTGACTCTGAGAACTCTAACGGCGCCTTTGGTTCGCCATGGTATAGCTTTAACTCAAATGTTTTAGCCTTCGAGAATGAGTACACGTGATGTCGAATATCATCACTATTTGGAAAGCTCACCTTCGCGCCTTTAGGCACAACAAGTACGTGAGGCAAAAATGCTTTTTCTACTTGATCCATAACATAAAGAGGCGACACCACCGTTGGCTGAGTGAGTGTGTTTTTTAATTCAAAGTTAATTACCGCATCTGCAAGTGGCTGATTAAATTGATCAACCACCTTGATAACGGTTTTGGCGGAACAAAAAAAGCAAGTGAACAACAGCAATACTGAAACGATTAGGCGAGGCATAAGAAGTGCTTATGATGCAATAATAATAAAAGAATAGGAGTTTACATATGAAATGTCTATATAAAGTATGCCGAACTACCGAAACCAAAATATCTTTAATTATAAGGAATTATCTTAATTTCCCATCGTTAAAGCCTTGGAATTTAGGGACACATGGTATATTTTATGCCCGAATCACAAAGCATGGATAATTCTTATGGAAGAAATAAATAATCTATCTGCTCAATCTGAGCAGCAAACACATCAAGTCCTATTCACAGGTAATGCTAAAGACTATTTTGGTATTTGGATCGTGAACATTTTACTCAGTATTGTCACTCTAGGTATTTACTCAGCATGGGCAACGGTAAGAACAAAGCAATACTTCTATGGTCACACCTCAATTGATGGACATCGCTTCAATTATTTAGCAACACCGATACAGATCTTAAAAGGTCGTATCATTGCCTTTGCTATTTTCGCACTATATGTCACTTTAAGTACTTACAGCCCAGTCATGGCAGTGGTATTTTTCTTAATGTGGGCAGCTGCTATTCCTTGGTTAATCAATCAAAGTTTACGCTTTAACTTAAGAATGACGAGTCATCGCAATGTGCGCTTCGGTTTTAAAGGCAATTACTTTGATGCATTAACACATTTTGTATTATTACCAATCGTTGGTGCATTAACACTGTATATTGCAATGCCTTGGGTATTGAAAAAAATCGATACATATATTCATAATAATATTGAATACGGCAATAAAGCCTTAAAAGTCGAGCTTTCAGCCGGCCGCTACTATGGCGCAGTTTTAAGGTGTTTAGTCGTTGCAATTGGCTTTGGTGTTATAAGTGCCATTATTGCTGGCATTATGGGCGGTTTTGGTGATCCTGACTCTCTTGGCGTAGCCATGGTATTTATCTCTCTAGGCTTTAACTTCCTAGCGATTAGCTTACTTACGGGTATTTATCAAAGTAAAGTTCGTAACCATATTTTTGCGAACGCTCAGCTTGACGATGTGGCAACATTTGAATCAAAACTAGGGTCTGTTGAATACTCAATATTACTTGCAACAAATGCGCTAGCCATTATCTTCTCGCTTGGTCTTGCCTTCCCTTGGACAAAAGTACGTAAAGCGAAAATGCTTGCAGCAGCAACCACTGTCACTTTATCTGAAAATGCAGAACACGTAATGGAAGTATATCGAGAGTCACAATCTTCTTTAGCAGAAGAAGCGGCGAATGTGTTTGATGTTGATATTTCTTTAACTTAAGCATATGAAGATATTAGGTACTTTATATCCGACAGGTAGCAGCAAAGCTGTTACCTGCTCGGCAGCTGTGTTTGATACTAAATTAATGTTGACTTATGAAAGTGGCAAACAAGACAGCTACGACTTTGCAGATGCAGTTTTGGGGGAGCCTATTTTAGGCCAGTCCCAAGAAATTACATTCAGCGATGGTAGCCGTTTTCTACCTGAAGACGTTAAGTTTCGCTGGCCGACCAAGCGTAAACGTCTAAAAGTAGTCGAAAAGCTAGAGCAGAACTTACTTTCTGTGCTCGGCGCTATCGTGCTAAGCCCTATTTTAGTCTACGGTATTTTGTTTAAAGCCGTGCCTGAATTTGCTGTACAAACCTATGACTTAGTACCTGATTCTGTGGTGAAAACAATGGGTGAGCAATCTATGTATGCCATAGAAAAAACAGCGCTTGAACCCACCACATTATCAGTGCAAGAACAGCAAACAGTCATCCAGCTTTGGGACGATAGTTTGCAAAAACTGTCTCTACCAGCAGATCAGTTTAAGCTGAGTTTCTATCAGTCAGATTTCTTTGGTGCGAATGCGTTTGCGCTCCCACATGGTCAAATCGTCGTTACCGATGACCTAGTAAAAAGCATGCAAGATCACCCCTTAGCACTTCAAGCGGTGTTACTTCATGAAATCGGTCATGTTGAAAAACAGCATAGTATTCGTATGGCAGCGCAAGCCGCTGCGGGTGCAATTGCTTTTGCCATGATATTCGGTGATTTAGAAGGCTTTGCAGAAGTATTACTTGGGACTGGTTCAACTATTCTGCAACAACGCTTTTCGCAAGATATGGAAAAAGAAGCGGATGATTTCGCCCTACACCATATGAAGCAGCACGGTATCGACCCTAAAGAATTTGCCAAAGCACTAGAAATTATTGTAGAGCAAGCAGGCATTGAACTAGAGAATGATGAAGAGGGTGCATGGAGTAAATACTTATCTACTCACCCAAGCATTAAATCTCGTATCGAAAATGCAAATAACTTTAAGTAATCAGATTTGAAGCTCTGTCCAAGCTCTTTTTTAACAAGAGCGGCAAACAGCGCCAAGTTCAATTGCGATTCTTTTGGTGAGCAATTATAAAAAAGCCGCGATACTCAAAAAGTATCGCGGCTTTTATTTTTATTGACCACTAAGCTTATTCGAACTCAATGGTGACAATCTGCTTCTGGCTTTGACCGTTATCACTCGTGTAAATGTAATAACTAAATGAGTCGCTTGCACCATTTGCACTGCCATTTGGTGTATAAATAAATTCACCAGAGTATTCGCTGATGGCGACGTCGCCGAAGGCAGGCGCATCTGCTAATCCGAATGTGACGCCAGTACCGCCAGGCAGCTTGCCAGCAAAAGCAGCATACTCAGTCGTAGTAAACTTAACATCAAGGCTGTTATCTACTTCAACCGCACCAAAAATAGTACCGTTGTATCTATCAATCGCTTTATTTTTTCGGACATCTTGTTCGAAGTCGTGATACAACAGTAAATCTTGCTGGCAGCCTAGTTCCATTTCCTCTTTACAAGCATTTATCTCATCTTCAGATAGTGCACGAGTCCATATCGCAACATCATCAATGTGACCTTTAAAGGTGTTTGTTGTTGTGTCTGTCGAACTGTAAGCGCCAATACGAAGTGGTACGTGGTTGTTTAAGTTACGTTTTGTACCTAACCCACTGCTACCAACGTTCTTGCCGTCTAGATACATTGTCACTTTAGCGGCATTTTCCCAATCAACAACAACGGCAGCATGGTACCAACGTCCAGTATTAAGTTTTTGACCCGTTGCTTCATATCCTTTTTTGCCATTGTTGTATGCATCATGGTTCCACGTTAAACGGTTTCTTGTGTTAACACTCCACGTCCAACCTTTATAACCATTGGCGCCACCAATTTTCTTATTAAGGATGATACGTGTTTGGTTGCCAGAACCTGGTTCTAAATAGATCCAAGCTTGTGCGGTGAAGTTGTCACCACCGAAGTCAAGTGAACCATCGACCGGGTCACCAAAGTCAACGTAGTCACCATTGCCATCAAGCGTTAAGTATACGTTGTGTTTTTCAAGCACTGGTGCATTAACTAACTCCATAGTGCTTTCGCCTGTTAGGTCTTCTACTTCACCGTTAACCATACTGTCAAAGTGATAGTAAGAAACTAGGTTTGAGTTACTTAATGAAGCGCCTAAGTAACGATTTGCCGCGATAGACTCTTGTGATTTCGCGTAATCCCAAATACGAACTTCGTCAATATTCGCATCTAACTTCTTGCTAATACCATCGTTGCCAGAACCCCACACAAAGTAAACGTTACTATCTTTAGCAGCATCTACTTCAGAAATGATTAGTTCACCGTCTAAGTATACTGACAACTGTTGAGTCGGCTGATCATAACTCACAGCATAGTGCTGCCACTGACCAACAGTGATTGTCTTAGTCGACTTATACGTGGTGTTTGTTGCTTTCACACGTAAACGACCATCAGAGAATATTCTCACCGCAGCCTTTGAAGAGTTTGCGTCTTCTGAAAAAGTGAATAAATTAGAGTTTTCTTCTGGGTTCAACGAGTTCACTTTTACCCACGCTTCAATTGTGTATGAACTGTTTGGATTAAAACCAGAGTCCATAGTTTGAATCATGCTCTGATCGGTACCGTTGATTACAATAGATTGACCAAAACCGTTCATGATAGATAAGTCTTGATGATATGGGCTTTCAACAGAGGTCCACTCACTACACTCAGGGTTACCAAAATCAGTACCATCATGCGGGGTGACACAGAAAGCCACAAAGCTATCAATGTCTTCCAATGACAAGGTGTATGATTGGTAGAATTCACCATCAATAACTTGCGCATCATCATTACTGCCTGTCGCAGAACGATACCACTGATAACGTGAGCTCTCTTCAAAATCACTTTCATGATCAGTATAAGTGTATGACGCTGATACTGTAGATTTACCGATAAAATCGCCAGTTAATATTACCTCAGAAGCCACAGGGGCATTGTTGCCATATGACAGCACCGGTTCACCACATGCTGCGCTATTACTACATAAGTCAAAAGATAATTGAGTCGTGAACGAGTTTTGCGCGATCGTGATTTCCGTTGGTCCCCCAAAGTCTGTGGTGTCATATTGGATCTCTTTTTCGCTGTCTAATAGTGGGCCATAAGAACCTTTTTCAAACATCAAACCTTGGTTACCCATAGTGTAGATGTTATCTGCGGTACAAACGGCCTCTTGGACATTGTACTCAAACTCAAGCAATTTAAATGGCATTCTAAAAAATGCATTCATTTTTGTGTTGTTAACAAATTTTGATGCAGCATTGACGGTTAATGTCGCGTCAATCATACCGTCGTTATTAACGTCATGCGTAAGCTCTGGAGTAAAGGTAATGTCTTCTTCTGGGTCAAAGTAAACCTCAGTGCCATCTTCAAGAACTAAAATAGCCGTAGATTCAATGTTCAACTCAAAGTCTTGGTGTAAATCTAGCGCTGCACTTACAAAAGTATCAAGTGTACTGAATTTGTATCTGCGATATAAATCTTCACCAGCAGGTGCAAAATAGTTATCAATACATTGTTCAGACGTGCCTTCCATTGACTCCATGCCAGCTTGTGCGTGCCACTTGGTCCAGTTAGAGCCCCAATAAATTTCTTCAGATACCCAGTCAGTTAAATCGTGACCCGCTAAGAAACGCAGTTTATCTACTTCTAAACCAATCGCTTTTTCAATCGCCTTTCTCGCATTTGAAGGCAATTCTGCTAACGAATCACGAGTTAGATTTTTAACAACTGATGAAATTTGTTCAACCGTCATATTGGCTGGAATGAAAGAGATTGTTGTGGCAGTTGGATCTGAGACATCAGTACTGATAATTTCAATACCATCAACTGCACCTTTATGAGCGTATACAACGTCAATAATATCAACGCCATTAACAAAACTCGTACCATGAGTGATATTGTCACTAACGCCTCTAGCGTGATCTTCCGCTGTTACAACAGATAACTCGTAGAAGTTGTTTTCAATTAATGAAGTTAATTTCTCATCGGTCAACTCACGCGTTAAATCGTAAACTTCAACACCATCATCTAACTTGTAACATTTAGAACGATTGAGTGCATTGGCACAGTTATCACCGTATACACCAAACGATTCTGAACCGACCGTTTTCTCATAAGATGCGTAATCGATTTTGGTTTGACCATTTAATTTTTCAAATAACGCTGATTCATATTTAATTAAATAGTCTTCAAAGATTAACTCAGCAGAGATTTGCACACCAGGAGAGGACGCAATGAAGTTTGCGTTTTCACCTACGGTAAACTTGGTTGCTAAATTAACTGGCTGACCAGCTGCGATTTCATCCGGGAAGCGTAAATCCATAGAAAGAGGAATGTCAGCTTCAACCCATCCACCGAATAGGTCCATGCCACCCACGTAATGGATTTTACCGTGTGATTCAATTCGAATAATCGCAGGATCATCAGGCAGATTTTCTTCTGGCACATTCCAAGTATGCTTCGTTTCAGTTGACGCCCACTGCGGAGAGCTCATACCTAATAATTCAAGTACTGTATTTTCGCCCCAATAACTCCCTTCACCACTTACATCACCTTCTAAGGTAATTTCCATTGAGTCCATATCTAATACGTCAACTGTAATCTGTGCGGTGTCAGTCGTATTGTATTGGTCATACACAATCACTTGTAATGTGTAAGTTGCGGTTTTTTCAAAATCTAAACGAGAGATAGCCGGGCTAATACTTAATACACCTGTTTGTGCATCTAATACGAGGTCACCATCTTCATTACCGCTCAAGATTTGGAACGTCACGAAGTCACCAACATCATTTGCATCGGCTGCAAGTATGCCAATTCCTGTACCACTGGCAGCAATTTCACTGACAGTAAACGTTTGGTCTTCTATCGTTGGAGCATTATTAACCGTAACTGTTAAACCATCTTGCACTAACATAGTCGCTGAGCCAGACGTAAATACTTTATATGTTACATTATCGATAACTTGTGTTGTTTCAGCGTCAATCCATTGGTTATTTGCGGCACCAACATAGTCGTCGTTGTCACCTAAAATACGTAAGTTTGAATTACTACTCACGCTCTTATTAAGCGTAATTGAGTTAGCGCCTGAACCACGGATATCAAACACTTCAACGTTACGAACACGAGAAGCTTGAGTTGCAAGGTCTAGATTAATACCTGAACCGTCAAATACTAATGTATCTGTGTTACCGCCTGCATCAATACGAGTGAAGGTGTTGTCAGAAATGTAAATAGTATCTTCACCAGGGCCTGCGTAAACGGCATCAGTACCACCGTTAGTTCGAATGACGTCGTCACCTGTACCAGTGGCAATATTATCTGCAGAAGCAGTACCTGTGATTGTGTCGTTACCGTCAGTCCCCCAAAGCGTTACTAACTTGCCGTCACCATTTAGAACATACACAGCACCTGTGTTGTTTAAATTGTTTTTGTTCGCAGAAGGTGTACCAAATTGAATGTCTTTGATACCGTCACCATTAACGTCACCAGCACTTGCTATGAATTGCCCAAGTTGCTCACCACCATTACCTTCTGAGTAAAAACCTTGTTGGGTTTCAATGATCTCACTAAGATAAACAGGCTCTGTACCTGCACGGCCATAAACAGCGTATACGCGACCCTTGTTGTCCTCTGCAAACGGGTCGCCAATGATGATGTCGTCAAAACCATCGCCATTTAAGTCGCCTGCACCACCGATTGAACCTAAAATAACTTGTAAGTCACTGTGGTCGATATTTGAAGCGTCGTTGTGAATTACAAAACCGCCATTGCCATTGGCAATATCCGCTAGATTGATTTCATCAGCAACGTCAACACCGCCAAATAAGATGTATGCACGAGGGTGATCAATACCCGAGCAGCACCCTGTGTCTGTCAATAATAATGCGATATCGTCAACACCATCTGCGTTCACATCACCTACATGAGAAGTAGTAAATGAAGGAAGTGCATCAAGAGTTGCATCACCAAAATCGAAACCATAATTGCCGCTGCCTTGTGGCGTGATCTTGATGCCATTGCCTGCAGATTTAATGCTGTTATATTTAACAGCCTCTCCGCCGATACGGCCATGAACAACATAACTTGTACCTGAGGTATCAACAAATAAACCATGGCTAACAATAAAGTCTGTTAAGCCATCGCTATTAAAGTCGCCCGTTGGTAAAACTTGTGCGCCATAATACCAATCGCTAAATAACTTTCTGCTTGGGCGAGTAATCGCAAAACCTTGCTCGTTGTAGTCAGTCGCAACATTAGCTAACTGAACAACATTGTTGTCTTTTTTACCGTAAACAACATACGCTAGGTTTGGATCAGCTGTACCATCTTCAAGTAAATCTCTTAATGCAAAAGAGCCTGTGCCTGCTAAGAAACGAGTTACCGTTTCACCAATAACAATATCACCTAGACCGTCACCGTTAACGTCACCAACAACTAACGTACCACCTGCATAATCTTCTGTGTATGCACCGTGAATGGCAAAACCATAGTCGCTCCCGCCAGCATTCATATCAGACAATGGCACATAGTTAGTACCAGCTTTACCAAATACAACATATACTGAGCCAGAGTTATCGCCATTGGTTCCCGCATAAGGCGCACCAACTACTACGTCTGATAATCCGTCGCCGTTAATATCAACACCACCAGCAACAGCGAAACCTGCGTTGTCGCCAGATTCAGCTCCCATGATACCAAAACCGCGAGTACCACCGATCACTTCTGTTAGTGATGGGAATGTGCCCGTTGCATCACTGAACAGAACGTAAGCTGCACCATTATCTTCATACATAAAGGTGCCATCATTTCTATAAACATCTGCTTGAGGAGAGCCAACAATGATATCGTCGAAACCGTCACCGTTTACGTCTCCAGCAGGAGCTACTGACCAACCTGCCCAATCATCCGCAGCCAGACCATCAATGGATTGCGCATTGTTGTTTAGTGAATCGTTTATGTCAGTAACATTAATCGTAACTGGCGTGTCATAATGATTACCCGCACCATCTGTAGCTCGAACAGTCAATGAATACTGGTTATTACCTAGTTCAAAATCTAATTGCGTTTGGTCAGCAACTTTAATTTCACCTTTAATCTGGTCAACTGAGAATACCCCTGCGTCGTTACCAGACACGATTGAATAGGTATAATGCTCAAGGGGAATATCCCAACGACCAGCTTCAAAAATTTGATAATGAAGTTCAAACTCACCAAAACGATTTGGTACAAGGTTTTCATTATTTGAATGCAAATAACCTTCTAGCATCATAGGTGCAACGAAATTTAAGCGCACAGCAGCGTCAAAAATCTGTTTGTCTTTACCAACCGCTTGAACGAATACAACCGGGTTGTTATACGATTTTGAGAAAGTAATCGAGAATGGATTTTCAATGTCAGTGTCATCAACCGTGATAACACCTGTTTCACCAACAATAGCCATTGTCTCAGTAAACAATAAACCTGTTCCTTGCAATGCAAAAACGTTTACGTTTTCCGCAGCATGTGACGCATCATCAAGGTTATCAATATGAACTTTTACTTTATTTGCAGACAATTCATCAACTGCCACACCACTTTGCGAAGTGCCGTTGTACGTCGATAAAGAAGTTAAAATATTCGGAGTATCTGTCATCGGCACACTAAACGCGTGTCCGTGAGTATTGTGTGTTACCGAAGTGCCAGTGCTTGACACGTCGATAGGCTTGTCGTTCCAAAAAGCTGAAATAGGCTCAGCAAATGCAATCCAACCTAGCGTTTCACCTTCGCCAGTGTCAAGGAAGCTTTGGATAACACTAGTGCCTTTTTTGTCTAACTCTGATTCTAATACCGCTTCAAAACCAAGGGCTGTTACATTGTCTAGACGATGACGCATTAACAAGCGGTTATTATTCTTGCTTGTTACGCCAGAATAAGAATAAGTACTTACTTCGTACTCTACCTGATAATCACTGTTTGACTGGATTTGACCAAACACAATTGGCGCTTGTGTGAAGGTTGAATTAAATGAAATAGGTTCAAACGCTTCACCGTTTGTTATCCAGTTTTTTATATCAGTTGTACCAACCTCTAAACGCACCGTTTTATCCGATACGCCATCTAAAAAACTAACACTACCAATGGTTGTATTAGTTTTAGTATTCTCATCAACATGTATTGTTAATGGCGCCAAGCTTGACTGAGCAATACTGGAGAAACTTGCTCCCAAAGTCAGCAATGCTAGGTACAATTTGTTCCGCGTCATAGTATTAACACCCCTCTTTTAATTGGCAAATATAGCTCAAGATAGGGGTTTATGACATGCAAATAAGGTTTAAATATGGATAGATTGTGGAAGTGAAGTTATTCCCCAAAAGCACTCCAGTTTTTCAATAATTTAGTACCAGTTTCATTCCGTTTAATATTTAACTTAACTGAACAACGGAACTGTTCACTGCTATTAAAATAAGAGCGATAAACGGTTTTCAGCCTGGCAAATTATGACAGCTAACATATCAATAAACGCAATTATTCCTAACAACGCACTATATGAATAATTACTTATTTGTAAACTTAACCTATTATGTTAGGGTCACCCTTATTGACTATTATCAGGCGTCGTGTACGTCCTTAGAGTTATAATATGCCTACTTCTTCTTTGCTCGACCTCTTCGTAATTCCTTCCGAGAGTATTCTCATATACGGGCACTATCATGGCTGGTTAGTTATACTTTCAATATTCATTGCTATTTTTGCATCATTCATGGGACTGCAAGTAGCCTCCCAAGTGACACCAGAAACCAAGCCAGCAAGACGACATAGCATGTTATTAATTGGTAGTTTTGCACTCGGTGGAGGAATTTGGAGTATGCATTTTATTGGCATGCTCGCTTTCGATCTGTGTACCAATGTTGAATATAACGGACAACTCACATTTATTTCTATGCTACCCGGTATTTTTGCTTCCTGGGTCGCACTCAATTTTCTTACCCAAAACAGGAAAGGGTTCATCCCCTTATTAATTGGCGGTGTGCTCGTTGGTGCAGGGATAGGAGCGATGCATTATACAGGGATGGCAGCAATGGAAATGGCACCTCTCCTTCGCTACGATACTTTCTTTTTTATTTTGTCTATTGTCGTTGCCGTGACATTGGCAATGCTATCTTTGTGGATCCATTTTGGCTTAACTTCGTTAAATAAACCGTACTTCAAACGACCATTCCCCGAGCTTCTAGCAAGCGCCATAATGGGGTGCGCCATTACCGGCATGCATTATACTGGGATGGCAGCAGCACGCTTTGTAAGACCCCCAGGTCTAGAACTCAGCGAGCAAACATCTGAGATCTCAATGTATCTTGCATTAGGTATTTCAGTGACCACAGCTATCATCATTTGTTTAGTCCTCGGCTTGAATTTGATCCTTAAATATAAGGATATTTCTATTGTCGCATCAGAAAACGAACATCGTTTACGTGCCATGATGGCCACAGCCGTAGATGGCATTATTAGTATCGATAGCAATGGCATTATATTAAATATTAACCAAGCTACTGAGAAACTATTGGGCTGGCAAAGTAATGAACTGATAGGCAAGAATGTTAATATTCTTGTGCCTGCCCCATTCCATGGTGAGCATGACGGCTACCTCAAACGTTATTTAGAAACAGGTGAAGCCAATATTATTGGTAAAGGAAGAGAGGTCAGTGCTGTTCATAAAGACGGGTCATTAGTAGCCATTAGGCTCGCAATAGGGCACGTTAATTTAAACAGCGGAGACATTTTTGTCGCCTTTATTTCAGATATTCGACCGCGTCTGAAAATGGAACAAGCGCTACGAGAAAATGAAGAAAAGTTCCGTTCTTTGATAACCAATATTCCGGGCATTGCTTACCGCTGTAAAGATACACCTGAGTGGCCAATGATTTATATCAGTGATGCCGTCGAAAACTTAACAGGCTATGCCCCTGAAGACTTTTTACTCCCAGATCCAACAATTAGCTTCTCACAGCTTTATCACCCTGAAGACAAAGAAAAGATCATCGATAAGTTTAATTTTAATGGGCCATTTAAGCTCGAATATCGAATTATCGATCGCGCAGGCCAAGAGCGCTGGATGATGGAGCAAGGTACTCACATCAAAGATTTAGAACGCAATGAAACTTGGATAGATGGCTTTATCATGGACATTACCGAGCGTAAAGAAATGGAACAAGCTCTAAGGCAAGCTAAAGATCGTGCTGAACAAGCTGCAACAGCGCGAGCAAACTTCATGGCGAATATGAGTCATGAGATTAGAACGCCCATGAATGCCATTATAGGGTTCAGTGATATCTTGATTGAAAACAATACTCAACTTGAACAACAGCACCATTTAAAGACAATTAATAACTCAGCAAAATCTCTATTGCACTTACTCAATGATATCCTAGATAGTGCAAAACTTGATAAAGGCAAGTTAGAGTTAGAAAAGCGCAACTTCTCTTTATATCAAGAAGTGGACGAAGTCATCTCGACACTTTGGCTGCAAGCAAGAAATAAAAACCTTCAATTATCTGTCGAAGTATCACCCAAATTAAGAGATGCTTACTACGGCTCTCCAGAGCGTATTCGCCAAGTGCTAACAAACTTGCTCAGTAACGCGATTAAATTTACAGAACATGGAACAGTAAAAGTCTCGGTAGAACCTCAGGAAAACAACATAATAAACTTTGTGATTGAGGATACTGGCATAGGGATGACGCAAGCGCAGTTACAAAGAGTATTCGATGCTTTTACCCAAGCAGATGCCTCTATGAGCCGTCGTTTCGGTGGAACAGGCCTTGGCACGACAATCAGCAAACAACTTGTTGAATTGATGGGGGGGACAATAACAGCACAAAGTACGAAAGGTGTCGGTTCACAATTTAGTTTCACCTTACCTCTTAAACCCGTTTCAACCCCTGAAATTGAACAAAAACAAGAAAATATCGCTTTACCTAAACTCACAATTCTCGTTGTAGATGACATTCAACAAAATATCGAGTTACTTACATTATTGCTAGAACGCGAAGGTCATCGGGTCATTACGGCTCGCGATGGGCAACAAGCACTCATCAGAATGGCCTCTGAAGACAATCTAGATCTCGTTATTATGGATATTCAGATGCCTGTCAAAGATGGCTTAACGGCCTCTAGAGAAAGGCGAGAATACGAACTCAACAAACGACTAAAGCGATTACCTATTATCGCCTTCACCGCCAGTGTGCTCAAAGACGATAAATTGGCAGCTAAACAAGCTGGCATGGATGGTTTTGCGAAAAAACCCGTCGACCTTCATGCGTTATTCTCCGAAATCGCTCGCGTACTCGATATCACAACCGTAGAAGAACCCCTGTCGGTTCAAGACAACACCCAAGGCAAACTAATCGATGAACGAAAAGGGATTGCTTTATGGGGCAGCAAAGAAGATTTTTATAACCAAATAAACTTATTCATCACACAATATGAATCAAACTTAGCGAACTTGGCAACATTGTTTGAACAACAACAGTGGCCAACTTTACAAGCAGAATTACATAAACTTAAAGGGATCTGCGGCAATCTATCACTTACAAAATTAATGCGACAATTAGAAAAGCTAGAAACGGTTGCAACAACAGAACAGCAACAAGCCAAAGCGACACTGCATGACATTGCTGAGTCAATAGATCAATTGAAGTCTGAAGTTACAACACAAATACAGCAAAAAGCGATTGCTGATGTTAACAATAAGAGTGACAACCTTTGTGGTTTAACGGAGGCATTGAAAGCTCTAAAGAGCACCTTAGAGCAGAATGAGATAGACGAAACGATTTTAGACCAATTAACTCAGTATCAAATGCCTCAGTTTGCCTCTGAAGTTGAAGCGATTACTTCAGCAGTTAATGATTTTGAATTCTCCCAAGCAGTCATGCTAACCGAGCAGTTAATTAAAAAGGTTTCTTAAATTATGGCGATGCAAGACACTAGACCACTAATTTTAGTAGTTGACGATGAACCCGCAAACCTTCGCGTACTTAAACAGATATTACAAGACAACTATCGTTTAGCATTTGCTAAAAGTGGCGAAGAAGCACTTAAGCTCACAGCAAGTAAGCAACCAAACTTAGTATTGCTTGATATTATGATGCCGGATATGACTGGGCTAGAGGTCTGCAAGACACTGAAAGCATCAGCTTTAACAAGTGCGATACCAGTTATTTTTGTCACTGCACTTAACCATGAAACCGATGAAACTCAAGGATTTGAACTTGGCGCTGTAGACTATATTACCAAACCCGTTTCGAGCGCGGTTGTAAAAGCCCGAGTTGCCACTCATTTGTCATTAGTGAGAGCCGAAGAATTAAAAGCAACACGCCTGCAAATTATTCAGCGCCTAGGCCGAGCTGCTGAATATAAAGACAACGAAACTGGCATGCACGTCATGCGAATGAGTCATTATGCCAAAGTCATTGCGCTCGCTTATGGTTTCGATGAAGCACGCGCAGATCTATTACTGCACACTGCACCGATGCATGACATTGGAAAGATTGGCATACCAGATCACATCTTACTAAAGCCAGGTAGGCTTACCCCAGAAGAATACGAGGTGATGAAAGGACATCCGCAAATCGGAGCAGACATATTAGGAGAAGATGAATCAGAGCTTATTTCATTAGCAAAAATCGTTGCCCTCACCCACCACGAAAAGTGGGATGGCAGCGGTTATCCAAATGGGCTAAAAGGTGATGATATTCCAATTGAAGGCCGCATTGTTGCGATCAGTGATGTATTTGACGCACTTACCAGCAAACGCCCTTATAAAGAAGCTTGGAGCATAGAAAAAACACTTGCGTTTTTAGATGAACAAAGCGGACTACATTTCGATCCAAAACTGGTGCAAATTTTTAGACAACAACTAGATAAAATTTTAGAAATCAAAGAAAAATATCAGGAAGAATAAAGAAAACCCAACCGTAAATATTTAAATCTTAAACATTTACGGTTGGGTGTGAGTCAGCCTGTAAGCCGGGTTCTGTCCCTCTTGCGAGGTGATAATCATTCGTCTAGGCCTAGCATTGCTACTAGGCTCAAGCAACCTACCCGGTTCCGATGTGGGCCACACCATAAGGAACCCTATTTGGTCTTGCTCCGGGTGGAGTTTACCTTGCAACCAACTGTTACCAGTGGCCCGGTGCGCTCTTACCGCACCCTTTCACCCTTACCAACCGAAGTTGGCGGTCTCCTCTCTGCTGCACTTGTCGTAGGCTCACGCCCCCCAGCCGTTAGCTGGCACCCTGCCCTGTGGAGCCCGGACTTTCCTCCCCCTGATCATTTTCGTCACAGGCAGCGATTATCCGGCTGACTCAGGCGGGCGATTATACGCAAGAATGTTGCAAAGCACACGCTTTTTAAAGATTAATCGTCTTTATCGGCAATCACGGCTTTGTAAAGCGCGTTTTTCTTTAGGCCAAAGTATTCAGCAACCACGCCACAGGCTTTTTTCAATGGCATTTCAGGCTCAAGTAAACTCAGCATTTTACGTGCATCTGCAGGTATTTCATCTTGTTGTTTGGCTTTGCCTGGCAGCATTAAAACTAGCTCTCCACGCTGTTTTTCAGGCTCATTATTTAAATATTCAATTAACTCGCCCACCGAACCACTGAAGAAAGTTTCGTATGTTTTAGTCAGCTCTTTTGCAAATACCACATGTTGCTCTGCGCCTAACGCCGTTTGCATATCTTCGAGACTTGCCATAATACGGTGGGTACTTTCATACATGATACTTGTAATACCACTTTCAAATGCATCTACAAAGAATTGCTGGCGAGCTTGGCTTTTCGCCGGCGTAAAACCAATAAACTGGAATCTATCTGTTGGTAAACCAGAACAACACAGTGCCGTGATCGCAGCACAAGCGCCTGGTACAGGTGTGACATCAGCCCCCTCATTTCGACATAAATTTACAACCGCATAACCGGGATCGCTGATAAGTGGCGTGCCGGCATCCGACACCAATGCAATATTAAGTCCTTCGTTTAGCCAATCTAAGATCTGTTGTGCTTTTTGCTTTTCGTTATGATCATGCAGCGCAAAAGTTTTTGCTTTGATATTAAAGTGGCTTAATAACTTACCAGTATGACGGGTATCTTCAGCGGCAATTAAGTCAACCTCTGCTAAAGTTGTTAAAGCACGCTCACTGATATCGGCCAAGTTGCCGATCGGCGTTGCGACCACATAAAGGGTACCAATTTTGTCTGTATTCTGTGCTTTTGTCATTGAGCTCTCCAGTTTCAGTCAGTAAGATATCCCTTTGAGGAATGTTTATCGTTAGGAAGTTGCGGTGCGACTGAAAGTAATTTGTCTTGTAATAGGTGTATTGTCGGGTTTATCGGCGTGTAGTACAACCGAAAAATCACCAGCTGATCCTCGTGTTGTGCAGAATCAGCCGCAAACTAAAGTACCAGAAGTCCTCAATGCAGAAGGACTACTGAACAAAGCGCGCACAAAACAAGGGGCGTCTCGTATCCAGCTCCTTTACAGTGCCCGTGAAAATGCGATAAAAGAACAAAACTGGCCTATTTTAGAACAAGCCTGCTTAGCTTTAGAGCGCAATGAAACCGTCGATTATGTGCAAAACAAACTCTATATCGCATTGGCAAGAACCGAGCTAAATAATTACAGCACTGCATTAAACATTCTTAAAGCCTTAAATGAGCGCCTGTCTTTACCTGAGCATAAAGCGTGGCATCAGTATTTAATGGGTCGTATTTATGCTTCTCAAGGTATGCCAAAAAAAGCGCTGACTTATTACTTTAAAGCGGCTGATTTAAGCTTCACAGATAACCTTAAGGTGGCAAACCTTAATGATGAAATCTGGCAAGCATTACAACAACTGTCTTCGTATGCATTAGAACGCTTCGATCGGGGCACTGTGATCCAAAGAGGTTGGGTAAAACTGGCAAAATATCAACAGATTTATATAGGTTCTGGCATACAACTTCACCAAGCCCTTAATAACTGGCAACGCCGTTTTGTGAATCACCCTGCAACTTACATTCTGCCAAAGAAAGTCCAAAATGCGGTAAACCTAGCCCCCTATCAAGCAAAGCGTATCGCTGTACTACTTCCACAAAGTGGCTCCAGCAAACGACTGGGCAGTGCTCTAAAAAATGGTTTCTTGGCAGCGATGGACCACAGTGAGATTAATGATATCACTTTCATTGACGAGCAACTTAGTGCCGAAGACATAGAAAGGCAACTAGCCACCCAACAGTTTGACTTCATTATTGGCCCATTACTCAAAGATAATATTGAGAAAGTAAGTAACAGCAGCGCCATTCAAAGCACGCCAACTCTTCATCTAAATATTGCAGAAACGCCGAATTTAAACGCAGAGCAATACTTTTTTGCCTTAAATCCAGAGCACGAAGTTGAGCAAGCTATGGTGCATTTTTTATCACAAGCGTTTCAAAAACCAATGCTATTAGCACCAGATACACTGTCGGGTCTGAGACTTGTTAACCATTTTAAAAATGAATGGCAAAACTATAGCCTAATCGAACCAGAAATTGGCTTATATACGGATAGCAAAGATATGGCGAAAGTCGTAGCAAACCTACTCGAGGTGGATGCTTCTAAAGAACGTATTAAAACCGTAAAGAGTTTATTCAGAAAAGAAGTAGAGAGTGAAACGCGCTCTCGCATGGATATTGATGTTATTTATATTCTTGGTGACGCCATTGAGACACGTTTATTAAAGCCTTACCTTGACGTCAATGTCAGTACTTTTGCCAAACGAATTCCCCTTTATGCAAGCTCTAGAAGTTACTCTAAGCGAATGGATCACACTGACAAAGGTGACCTTGAAGGCTTATTTTTTACTGAACAGCCTTGGATGCTAAATAAATCAGTTGATAAATTTAATTTAAGAGCACAATACGATGCATTATGGCCGGAGCAAGCTGATATAGAACAACGCTTATTTGCTATGGCCTTTGATGCCGTTCACCTTATTCCTGAACTCAAGCAATTAGCCAAGATACCTGGTAAAGCATATTCAGGTCTAACAGGTAAACTTAGTATTAAAAACAATAATACCGTTGAAAGGCGTTTAGAGTGGGCACAATACAAGCAAAAGCAAATTCAACTTGTACAACTAGAAGAACAAAAACCAACACCACTGTTTATGCAAAATCACAACCGCTTCCAAGAAAGCTTAAAGGATTAATTCAATATTTAATAAATAAGGGATCGTATGCTAAAAGGATTGTTTGCCAATACGCGTGCCAAAGGCATGCACTATGAGCAACTAGCAGAGCAATATCTACAAGCGCAAGGGCTAAGTGCAGTTTCTCGCAACTATAACTGTAAATATGGTGAGATAGACCTCATCATGAAAGAGCAAGATACACTTGTTTTTGTTGAGGTAAAGTATCGAAAAAGCAATAACTTCGGTGGCGCTATTTCAGCTTTGAGCCCGAGTAAGCTTCAAAAACTTCAGCGAAGTATTTATCATTACTTAGAATGCAAAAAACTGAAGAATTTACCGATAAGGATAGATTTTGTTGCTATCGAAGGGTTGAGTTCGGACAATATAAAGTGGATTAAAAACATATCTTAATTATGCAAGAATCAATTAAAACAATTTTCACTGAAAGTATCCAAGCACAGATCGCAGCGGGAGAAGTTCTTCCGGAAGTACTTGAAGCTGCCGCTATGACAATCGTGCAAGGCTTAATCAATGGTAATAAAGTAATCTGCTGCGGTGAATCTAGCTGCAATATACTTGCAGAGCACTTTGCAGGTTTGCTCGTAAACCATTACGAAACAGAGCGCCCTTGTCTACCAGCCATCGCTTTATCACAAAACCATGTTCATTTAGACATGCATAATACTGAACATGATAGCGACAAGTTTTCACGTCAAGTTCGTGCCTTTGCACAGCAGGGCGATTTACTTGTTGTATTTGCCATTGATGGTAATGAAAAGAATATAATCTCAGCCGTCGAAGCAGCTCTAACTAAAGACATGACAGTCATTGCGTTAGTGGGCGATGAAGGCGGAGAGTTAATTGGCCTGCTCGGCCCCAATGATGTTGAAATATTGACGCCAAGTAAGCGCCCTAGCCGTATTATTGAATCACACTTATTCAATGTGCACTGTCTTAGCCAATTAATTGATAACACCTTATTCCCTCAGGATGATCAGTAATGCCATTTAAACACCTAGCAATTATAGCCATTCTTACACTCCTTCAAGGCTGTGCTGCTGCCGTTGTAGCTGGTACAGCGGGTGCGGTGTCTGCAGCCAATGATAGACGTACTATAGGCTCGCAAATAGACGATAACAACATTGAAATTAAAGCGACCTTAGCGCTTAAAAGGGTACCGAACCTAAGTGAACAAGCTAACATCAGTGTAGTCAGTGTGAATGGCACTATTTTACTTGTTGGCCAAGTACCTTCAAATAACTTGATGTCGCAAGCAGCACAAGCTGTCAGAAATGCCGTTACCGTCAAGAATATTCACAACCAATTGCGCATTGGTACACGCATTGGCATCGCCACACAAACCCACGACACCTGGCTGACTTCAAAAGTAAAAACTAAGCTGCTCACTGCAGAGACCATCACAGGTAATAACATCAAAGTGGTCACAGAGAACAGTGAAGTCTTTTTAATGGGCTTAGTGTCAGAGGCTGAAGCTGATATGGCGGTTGAAATCGCTCGTCATGTCAACGGCGTAAAAAGAGTCATCAAAGCATTTGAATATTTATAGTGCAAAGGGTTAATGACAAGTGCGTAGCACTTCATTTCCTTTGCGCAAGGTGAACTGATTTCGTGATGAAGTCACGCTAATCACCTCCGATTGCGAATTTACGTGCAAAGGGTTAATGGCAAGTGCGAAGCACTTCATTTCCTTTGCGCAAGGTGAACTAATTTCGTGATGAAGTCACACTAAACACAAGCAAAACAAAATCAAAAAGCCCTCCACTTCAACACCAGCTAAAACAGCTCATTTCACCTTGCGCAAAAGAACCGTACTCACTTCGTTCGCAGTCGGTAACCTTTTGCACTATGCACTACAATAAAAAAACCCGCTGAAGCGGGTTTTTAAAATACATATAAGCGACTTTAAAGTACTTATTTAACAACGCGAAGATGAGCGCCTTTTTTCTTTTCAGGCTCTTTGGGCTTCTCTTCAGTGGCTTCAACAACCTCTTCAAGTTCACCTTGCGGCTCTTCTTCATACTCAGGAAAAGTTTCTTGAGTAAAAACGGTGCCTTCACCGTTCTCACGCGCATATATTGCCAACACAGCGCCCATAGGCACATACACCTGCATAGGTTGACCAGAAAAGCGTGCATTAAAGCTAAGCTGCTGGTTATCCATATCAAAGTGGGTCACTGCACTTGGACTAATGTTTAAAACGATCTGACCATCTTGTACAAACTGAACAGGTACTTGAACCGCTGGAAACTCAGCGTTCACTACCAAATGTGGTGTGCACTCATTATCGACAATCCAATCATAAAACGCTCTGAGCAAATATGGGCGATTTGGCGTCATTATGCTCTGATCTCACGCTCTGCTTCTGTTAGAGAAGCTTGGAATGAATCACGCTCAAATAAACGTAGCATATATTCTTTAAGCTCTTTTGCACCAGCACCATTAAGGTCGATACCCATTTCAGGCAGACGCCATAATAGGGGCGCTAAGTAGCAATCTACTAGGCTGAACTCTTCACTCATGAAGTAAGGTGCTTCCGTGAAGATTGGCGCAATTGCAAGTAGAGCTTCTGTTAACTCTTTGCGAGCCTGATCTGCATCGCTGCCACCTTGCTTGATTTTAGCTGCTAATGTGTACCAATCAGTTTCAATACGGTGCATCATTAGACGGCTGCGACCACGCATAACTGGATAAACAGGCATTAATGGTGGATGCGGGAAACGCTCATCTAAATATTCCATGATGATGTTCGCTTCATATAAACCCAGCTCACGGTCGATCAATGTCGGTACTGTGCCATATGGATTAATTTCGTGAAGCGCTTCAGGCAGGTTATCTTTTTCTGCTAAGTGAATATCTACACTCACACCTTTTTCAGCTAAAACGATGCGTACTTGATGGCTATACATACAGTTAGCACCTGAGAAAAGCGTCATTACAGGGCGCTTATTGGCAGCTACGGCCATGCCTACCTCCATTAAAATTACAATAAGTAATAAATCATTATAAACAGCAATAGGGGCATTCGCCCCTATTACAAAATTACTTTAAAAATGCGTCACTATATTAGTGAACATCTCTCCAGTACTCTTTCTTCAAGAAGAAGGCCAAGATAAATAAGATTACTAAGAATCCTAACACCTTATAACCTAGCGCTTCTGATTTTAAGCGAGTTGGTTCACCAACATAAGCCATAAAGTTCGTTAAGTCACGTACTGCTTGATCATACTCGTCAGCACTCATCTCACCAGAACCATCTGTTGTGATTTCAACTACTTTTTGAACTTTAACACCGTGCTCTTCAACCTCTTCAAAACGTGCAGTTGGCACACCTTGAAGTTCTTGAAGTACGTGTGGCATACCCACTGATGGGAATACTGAGTTGTTTACACCAAACGGACGGCTTTCATCTACATAGAAAGACTTCAGATAAGTGTAAATCCAATCAGCGCCACGTACACGTGCAACCAGTGTTAAATCTGGCGGTGGAGCACCGAACCAAGTTGCAGCATCTTCGATCTTGATTGCGTTATTGATATGACTACCAACTTTAGAACCATCAAAGATAAGCGTTTCTTGACCAATCTCTACAGGAATACCGATATCACGGAAAGTACGCTCATAACGTTGATACTGCATTTGGTGACAACCAAGACAGTAGTTCATGAACAACTTAGCACCGCGCTGTAAAGACGCATTGTCAGTTAAGTCATGGTTTGACTCAAGTAGTGGTACCGACGGGCCTGCTGCCATTGCAAAAGTAGGCAGCAATGCGAATAAACCAATAATTAGCTTCTTCATCATTTCGTTAACCTCTCAGGCAATGGTTTAGTCTGCTCATTCTTCGAGTATACGAATAGTAATACGAAGAACATGAAGTAAGTTACAGTCGTAATTCTCGAAAGCACTGTAGACAAATCAGTCTGTGGTGTCGCACCAGCCCAACCAAGGATGATGAACGTTACTACGAACTGAGCAATGTTTAGCTTGTGCCACTTACTACGGTAACGAATCGAACGAACCTTACCACGGTCTAACCACGGCAATAATGCCAGTAGTACAATCGATGCACCCATTGCAATTACACCCATTAGCTTATCAGGGATAGCACGTAGAATTGCGTAGAATGGCGTAAAGTACCAAACAGGGAAGATATGCTCTGGTGTCTTCAGCGGGTTAGCAGCTTCAAAGTTTGGCGCTTCTAGGAAGAAACCACCCATTTCAGGAGCAAAGAACACAACCCAACAGAAGAAAATTAAGAAACCAGCAACACCTAATACATCTTTAACTGTGTAGTATGGGTGGAACGGGATTGCATCAACAATGTCTTTTTTGTTTGTGTAATATTCATGGAATTGGAACTTCGGCTTATCTTCTTCTGCCACAGAACCTTTCTTACGCTTAATTTCAACACCGTCAGGGTTGTTTGAACCCACTTCGTGAAGCGCAACAATGTGAAGGAATACTAGAATAACGAGTACAAGTGGTAGTGCAATTACGTGTAGTGCAAAGAAGCGGTTAAGCGTCGCACCTGAAATTACGTAGTCACCACGGATCCACTGAGTTAGGTCATCACCAATTACCGGGATCGCACCGAATAATGAGATGATTACCTGAGCACCCCAGAATGACATCTGACCCCAAGGTAATAGGTAACCCATGAACGCTTCAGCCATTAATGCTAAGAAAATTAGCATACCGAATAGCCATAGAAGTTCACGTGGTTTTTGGTACGAGCCATAGATCATACCGCGGAACATGTGTAAATACACGACCACGAAGAATGCCGAGGCGCCCGTTGAGTGCATGTATCTCAATAACCAACCATATTCAACATCACGCATGATGTATTCGATTGAAGCAAATGCGCCTTCAGCAGAAGGAACATAGCTCATTGTTAGCCAGATACCAGTTAGAATTTGGTTTACTAGTACTAAAATTGCTAAAGAGCCAAATAAGTACCAGAAGTTAAAGTTTTTTGGCGCAGGATATTGCGCGATGTGCATGTTCCAAACACGCGTCATCGGAATACGGTCATCAATCCAGTTGATGACGTTACCAACAACACCTGTTGAAGCGTTATCTTGTTTACCAGCCATTATGCAACCTCTTCTTCACCAACCAAAATGGTTGTATCATCAATAAAGGTGTAAGGTGGGATTTCTAAGTTTAGAGGTGCAGGCACCGCTTGGAATACTCGGCCGGCCATGTCGAACTTAGAACCGTGACAAGGACAGAAGAAACCTGATTCAGTACCTTCAACATATTCACCAAAACCACCATTAAGGAAACTAGGTGAACAGCCTAAGTGAGTACAAATACCAACCGCCACGAAAATTTCAGGGCGCTTAGAACGGTATTCATTCTTAGCTGAATCTAATTGTTGAGGCTCTTCAGATTGCGGATCACGAAGTTGTCCTTCGTGAGCTTTCATCTGCTCAAGCATTTTTGGCGTACGATTGATAACCCATACAGGCTTACCTCGCCACTCAACACGAATTAATTGTCCAGGCTCAAGTTTGCTGATATCTACTTCTACAGGCGCACCCGCAGATTTAGCTCGCTCACTTGGATTCCAAGACGCAATAAAAGGAACAGCAGCTCCAGCCGCACCAACACCACCTACAACAGAGGTAGCTATGGTCAAAAAGCGACGTCGGCTGTTGTCTACAGGCGCATTGCTCATCCACTTATCTCCACTATGATCCTCAACACTTGCTATATTGAGAACATCAGTTACAGCAGGTTAAATTAAGAAACTACAAAATAGACGCGATCATAAATAATTACCTTGATGAAAACAAGGTTATTACCCGTATCAAGACTAATAAAGCATGGATTTTACTACCCATTTTAGTCGTAGCCTCGAAAGCTAGTTAGTTATGATAACGTTTTTATAACCACAATATACTGACCAAGATCAACCCCATCTATGAGGAGACGAGGGTACCCAAAAGGGCATCAAACCTTACTCACTTTACTTGCCCCGCAATTGTAGCAAAAAAAAGCGCTGATTTATCGTCAGATCTTCACTAATTACAATAAATATTGAAAATATTAGGTAAACAATAAGTCGAACACGGGTTGTTTGAGGTGGGTTTGGATCGGAAATGAAAAATGTTTGGACTTTTAAAACAAAAAACCCAGCATAAGCTGGGTTTTTGAATTCTTGTAAACGTAAAAAATTAACGCTTCGAGAATTGAGTGTTCTTACGTGCTTTCTTAAGACCCACTTTCTTACGCTCAACTTTACGAGCGTCGCGAGTAACAAAGCCAGCTTTACGTAGAGTAGGACGTAGTGACTCGTCAAACTCCATAAGCGCACGAGTGATACCGTGACGGATAGCACCAGCTTGACCAGTTGAACCACCACCAGCAACAGTGATGTATAGGTCAAACTTTTCAGTCATTTCAACTAGCTCTAGAGGCTGACGAACAACCATGCGAGAAGTTTCACGACCGAAGTATTCTTCGATAGAACGTTGATTGATTACGATGTTGCCAGTACCTGGGCGTAAGAATACGCGAGCACTTGAACTTTTACGACGACCTGTACCGTAGTATTGATTTGCCATGAGTTAGCTCCTTAAATGTCCAGTACTTGAGGCTGTTGAGCTGCATGAGCGTGCTCAGAACCTGCGTATACTTTTAGTTTGCGGTACATTTCACGACCTAGAGGGCCTTTTGGTAACATACCTTTAACTGCTTTTTCGATAATCATTTCAGGCTTTTTAGCTTGAAGCTTATCGAAAGTGATAGACTTAAGGCCACCTGGGAAACCAGAGTGAGCATAGTACACTTTATCAGTTGTTTTGTTACCAGTTACAGTAACTTTCTCAGCATTGATTACGATGATGTAATCACCAGTGTCAACATGAGGTGTGTACTCAGCTTTATGCTTACCGCGTAGGCGACGAGCGATTTCAGTAGCGATACGACCTAAAGTTTTACCTTCAGCATCAACTACGTACCAGTCACGTTTTACAGATTCTGGCTTAGCAACAAACGTTTTCATTAAATAAAATCCAATGTTTCAAATTAAAACCACAGGTAACAAAAAGTTACCGCTTTACTATGAGTGCTTGAACCCCTTCGAGTTTAAGACTTTTATGCCGCTCAAATCGGTGGCTAAGCCGACGAGGGCTATAGAACGCAACGTGGCAGGCCGCGGATTATAGCAACACAGAAGAGGCTTTTCCAGTGTGCGACTGTTTTTTCTACAAAAAAAATAATCGCGTTGATTTGAGCGAGAAATTTACCTTAGGCGAGATGTTCTCTTGCGAGGTATTCGTGCGACTGCATCTCTTGTAAACGACTGATACAGCGTCTAAATTCAAAATTAAGCGTGCCGTCTGTATATAACTCTGTGATCGGTGCGGCGGCTGAGATAATTAGCGTTACATTACGCTCATAGAACTCATCCACTAAAGCAATAAAACGTCTAGCGGCATCATCATTTTGTTGCCCCATCTGTTTTACATTAGAAAGGATCACAGTGTTGTATATGCGACTAATCTCCATATAGTCTACTTGCGAACGCGCTGTTTCACAAATTTGTGCGAAGTCGAACATCACAATGCTATCGGCAACTTTTCGGGTTTTGATCAAGCGCCCTTCGATTTCGATGGCTTCATCAAGTTTGCCCGGTTCAGGTGACAGTTTATCGAAATACTCAAACAAGTTTTTATCTGCTTGTGCGTCAAGCGGGCTATGGAAAATTTCTGCTTGCTCTAACGTTCTCAAGCGATAATCAATGCCAGAATCGACGTTGACTACTTCAGTATTTTCTTTCACTAAAGCGATAGCTGGTAAGAAACGAGCACGCTGTAAGCCATTTCGATATAACTCATCAGGGACGATATTTGACGTTGCAACTAAGATTATGTCTCGAGCAAACAACGCTTGCATCAGACCTCCGAGTAACATGGCATCCGTGATGTCTTGTACAAAAAACTCATCAAAACAAATGATATCAGTTTCTTTTTTGAAAATATCGGCCACAGTTTCGAGTGGATCTTTGACTTCTTTTAGCTTTTTAAGCTCATCGTGAACACGGTGCATGAAACGGTGGAAGTGCACACGCATTTTTCTGTCTGTTGGTAAGGCCTCATAAAAGGTATCAACCAAATAGGTTTTACCTCGCCCTACCCCTCCCCAAAAATAGAGGCCTGTAATTTTTTGTTTAGGCTGTCTATTGAATAAGCGCGAAAAGAAACCTTGGGGCTGCTCAGGTTGATTTACGATATCATCATACAAACGCTGCAAGTGCTTCACTGCATTTTCTTGTGCTGCGTCATATTGAAAGTCATCTCTTTGTAGATCTTGTTGATATTTTTCCCAAGGTGTCATCATTTTTCACAAACTAAGCGTTTTTATTTGAGACATATATTAACACGCATCAAAACTCCGCGTATATTTAGCTGATAGTTTGAATTACATTTTTTTATTACGCAGCTGAATATTTGCCTACACTTATAGAGCGCGTATTTTTAAGGAGACTCTCTATGACAACATTTGCTTGGTTAGGATTAATTGTAGTGGTTGCAATTGCTGCATTTTTCTTGGGTTCTATGTTTACCAAGAAGCAACTTAAGCATGACGATTTGGAGCAACAAGTACAATCAGCGAAGCATGAACTAGAACAATATCGCCAAGAGGTGGCAGATCACCTTGCAAGTACGAAGAAGTTGATGACAAAAATGCAAGACAGTTATTCTCAGCTTCTTACCCATGTAGAAGAAACAGATAAAGCACTGCTGACTGTCAAACCATCTGTGCCTGAAGATCCTTTCTTCTCAAAAGAAACCACTGAACAGCTACAAGCCTCGCTTCAAAGTCGCCCTGAGCGCCGCCGTGAAGCTAAAAATGATTCACTGTCAGCTCAACCTAGTGATTATGCCGAAGGTGAAACAGGTATCTTTTCAGGTGACAGTTCAGAAATTGAGCAACCAAAAGCCTCTTGATGAACTTTTTTTAGCCCCCATAGTCAGTAAGTACAGTTACCAAAAATGACGAACTGGTAAGTAAGCCGAAAATTTACTTACCTATCATCAATGATATATGCCTGCTTTTAAATGATTTATAGAAAGTCGGCATTATTACTTTTCGGAGTACTTATTGACTATGAAACTAAAATTATCGTTATTATCTGCTGCTATTTTTTCAACTGCACTCTTCCTGTCTCCTACAGCCGTTGAAGCCAAACTCCCTATCGCGGTCGACGGACAGTCTTTACCCACCCTTGCGCCAATGCTAGAACGCGTTACGCCCGGAGTTGTAAGCATTCGAGTATCGGGCGCAAAAGAGGTTCGCCGTCGTGTAGACCCATTCGATTACTTTTTTGGTAACCCACAACCTCGTAATCAAAAGCGTCCATTCAGTGGCTTGGGATCAGGTGTTATTATTGATGCTAATGAGGGCTATGTCGTAACCAATAGCCATGTTATCGATGAAGCCGATAAAATTATTGTTACTTTAAAAGACGGGCGCGAATTTGACGCCAAGCTGGTTGGCCGCGATAAAGAGTCAGACATCGCGTTACTGGAAATCGACGCTGATAATTTAACCGAAGTAAAACTTGCTAACTCAGACAAGTTACGAGTGGGTGATTTTTCTGTCGCAATCGGTAACCCATTTGGATTAAGCCATACCGTAACTTCAGGTATCGTCAGTGCGTTGGGTCGTAGTGGTTTAAATATTGAAGGCTATGAAGACTTCATTCAAACCGACGCTGCTATTAACCAAGGTAACTCTGGTGGCGCTTTGGTAAATTTAAACGGTGAGCTAATCGGCATTAACACTGCCATTCTTGGCGCTTCAGGCGGTAATGTCGGTATTGGTTTTGCAATCCCTTCAAATATGATGAAAAACCTTGTAGACCAAATTATTGAGTTTGGACAAGTACGCCGAGGGTCATTGGGTATTATTGGTCGTACATTGGACGCAGGCCTTGCCAAAGCTCAAGATTTAGAAGTTCAGCAAGGTGCCTTTGTTATGCAGGTTGTCAAAGACTCTGCAGCAAGCGAAGCGGGTATTAAAGCCAATGATGTGATTGTTAGCCTCAATGGTGATGACATCCAAAGCTTCGAAGAACTTCGAGGTAAAATCGCTACCATCGGTGAGGGTCGAACCATTGAGCTAGGTGTCTTCCGTGATGGTAGAAAACGCACCATAGAAGTGACGCTAAAAGGTCAAGGGGAACTCCAAGCCCAAGCTGATAAAGTTCATCCAATGCTACGTGGTGCCGTACTTGAAAGTGGCGAACGAAACGGTAACCAAGGTGTGATTGTATCTAGTATCGAAGAGCGTTCACCCGCAGCGCGAGTTGGCCTTGAAGAAGGAGATGTAATAATGCAAGTTAATCGCCAACGCGTTAAAAACATTCGCGATATGAGCAATTTAATCGAAGATATTCAAGGTAATATTGTATTAGGTATTAAGCGTGGGCGAGACTCAGTGTTTATTCTGATCCAATAACCATTATTCAAATAAACTAATAAAAATGCAGCGTCTTATTGTCGCTGCATTTTAATTTGTGCCATCATTACTATTCTGCTTTCAGTAAGATAAAATAATAGATCGTTGTGTAATGAATAAAAATGAGCGATGGCGTGCTAAAACTTTTTAAATTTATTCTTCCCCCTCTTTTTGTTGGTCTCGGGATTGCATTTTTAGTAATTTGGTTTTCACCCAATCTAAAAAGTGCCGTTTTACCGAAACTGGCCATGCCCAGCCATTACACTAGTAGCCATATGAGCTTCGCTGATTCAGTCTCTAAAGCCTCACCAGCCGTAGTGACCATTTTCTCTGAGAGCATTTCATCTATGCCACGCTACCAAAGACGCAACACCACTCAAGAGCTTGGCTCTGGTGTGATTATGTCAAGCGATGGGTACATTCTAACGAACTACCATGTTGTAAATGACGCAGACCAAATCATGGTTATCCTTACCGATGGTCGTCGCTTTTATGATGTTCAAGTTATCGGCTTTGATACCATTACAGACTTGGCATTATTAAAAATTCCCGGGCAACACTTGCCCGTAATACCAACCGACGATGAGTTTATTCCCCGAGTTGGCGATGTGGTTTTGGCCATAGGTAATCCGCTTAATTTAGGTCAAACCATCACACAAGGTGTGATCAGTGCCACAGGAAAACAAACATTAACAGAAAGCCAATATAACAATTTGCTACAGATGGATGCTGCAGTGAATGTCGGTAACTCTGGCGGGGCCTTAATTAACTCAAATGGTACTCTCGTTGGTATTACTTCTGCACAATTTAGAACTCGTCTAAACATAGATATACAAGGGATCTCTTTCGCTGTGCCTTATCAATTAGCTAAGCAGGTCATGCAAAGGCTGATTGTGGATGGCCGAGTTGTGCGTGGTTATTTGGGTTTTAAAGGCACAGCTGTTGATAGTTCAGGCAATGAAGTAACTGATTTATATACTCCTATAGTAGGCTTACTGATAAGCGAACTAGACCCACTGGGCCCAGCTTGGCAAGCAGGTATGCAAGATAGAGACATCATAGTGAAAGTTGCAGGCCAGTCGATTTCTAATCCACAAAAAACTCTGCAATTTATTGGCAATACTAAACCCGGGACAGCTCTTGAGTTTGAGGTGCTGAGAAATGGTGAGCATCGCACTATTACTCTGACTGTCGCTGAGCTGGAAATTAACACGAACTAATCTAAATTCAGAGTACCTTGGCTATTATCAAGTTGGATAATAATACCAATCCAAAAAAAACTATTATTTTGAGGGACTATTACGGGCGCTAACTTCTTTGAAAACTGCTTATTTAGAACAACTAAATAGCAAACTTCCGCCTCGTTATCGACTAGTTTTCCTTGCCACAAAATAGAACGCTTAATGAATGGGATAGGTATAAAACAAACGGTCTAAGCGCGCACAAAAAAGCGACCTGTTAAAAAGTCGCTTTCTAAGTTCAGAACAAATAAGCAGTAATTAGTTGTGACGACGTTTAATATTCGCACCTAATTTGCTGAGCTTATCTTCGATACGCTGATACCCTCTATCTACATGATAGATACGATCAACTACCGTCTCACCTTGCGCTACAATCCCTGTCAAAATTAAGCTGGCAGAGGCGCGTAAATCAGTTGCCATCACCTGTGCTCCTGATAACTTTTCAGTATCACCACAAATGGCCGTATTACCTTCTAGACGAATATTTGCACCCATACGCTGTAGTTCTGGCACATGCATAAAGCGATTTTCAAAGATCGTTTCTGTGATTGTTGCACTGCCATTTGCCACCACATTCATCGCGGTAAACTGCGCCTGCATATCTGTAGGAAAGCCAGGGTGAGGCATGGTTTTAATGTTGACTGCTTTTAATTCACGCTGACGCATATCGATGTAGATACTGTCTTGTTGAACCTCAACTAGCGCATTGGCATCTCTCAACTTTTCAAGCACAGGCTCTAAGCTTTGGTGGTCAGTGTTATGACATAACACCTCACCTTTTGCCATCGCCGCTGCTACCAAAAAAGTACCCGTTTCAATTCGGTCAGGTAAGATTTTATGTTCACACCCAGATAGTTGCTCAACACCTTCAACTTCGATGCGGTGTGTACCCGCACCTGAAATTTTTGCCCCCATAGCGACTAGGCACTCTGCAAGATTAACAATTTCTGGTTCACGTGCAGCATTTTCTAAAACGGTTTTACCATCAGCAAGCGTTGCTGCCATCAGTAAGTTTTCAGTCGCGCCCACACTCACGGTTTCCATATAGATGTCAGCGCCCTGCAACCGACCCGAAGACGTCGCATTGATATAGCCATTTTCAACTACGATGGTTGCACCCATTTTTTCGAGGCCGCGAATGTGTAAATCAACCGGGCGGGCACCAATGGCGCAACCACCTGGTAATGAAACCTGAGCTTGGCCAAAGCGGGCTAATAAAGGTCCCAAAGCTAACACCGATGCACGCATTTGCTTTACAAGCTCGTAAGGTGCTAGCACCTTATCAACCGTGCTACCGTCTACTTCAAGCTTATCTCCGTGCCATTTTACCTCTGCACCAAGTGTCTTTAGTAACGCTTCAGTTGTGCCTATATCACGCAACTGAGGGACATTTGAAAATATGCTCTTGCCATTACCTAGTAACGCAGCAAAAAGGATAGGAAGGGCGGCATTTTTTGCGCCCGAAATTGTGACTTCACCAGCTAGGGTGGTGCCACCTTGGATTACAAATTGATCCATTGTGGCTCCGTTATTGAGGAAGGATAAATTTACGTTCTCTTTGCCACTCTGTAGGCGTGAAGGCTTTAATACTTAAAGCGTGAATGGTGCCATCTTTGATCACATCCATCAAAGGACCGTATACTAGCTGCTGCTTCTTAACTCGACTCGCCCCGTCAAAACATTCACCAACTGCAATCACCTCATAGTGACTACCATTGGCTTTAACTATGACTTCTTCTAGTGACAATGCTTCTTGTAATACCGCTTCGACTTGGTTTGTTTCCATTAGATTCACTCAAATAAGTTAGATACCTGACCCAACTCCATTAGCTTATGCAGTTGTTCAGGTATATTTTTCAGCTCAAGGCGCTTACCTTGGCGTTGCAAAAGACCTAAAGAGTGAATTAACCAAGCTAAGCCCGCCGTGTCAACCCTAGACACCTCAGAAAGGTCAAAATATAGGACTGACTGCGTACTTTGTAGCTGTTGGTTAAGAAGGCGTTCATCAATTAAGCTATTTCGGGTTAATTCTCCCTTAATGGCAACCACACCTTCTTGTTGTGGTGAAAACTGCAGATTAGTTGCCATCGTCACCTCTAAATTGAACTGGTAAGCGGCTCTTCTTATCCAAAAGTTCGATGACATGTTCAATGCCTTGCTGACGAAGAACACCGTGCAGTTCAGTTTGTTTTGCATCAAGTAATGAAATACCCTCAGCCATCATGTCATATGCACGCCATTCATTGTCTTTGCCTTTGCGCACTTTAAAGTCAATTTTAATATCTGGCTTACCCGATTCAACAATGCGAGTTTTTACCACCGCAACATCATCACCTTCAAAACTACGAGCTTCGCCAAACTCCACCTTTTGATTTTTATACTGTGTAAAAACGCCTGCATAGGTCGCAACTAAGTAGCGCTGAAACACATCAATGAAAGTTTTAATGTTCTCAACAGCCTGCTTTTTCTCTGCGGGATCGGTCATAGTACGTACTTTTTGAATGTAACTACCAAGCACGCGATAAGCAGCATATTTATAATCAACATATGGCATCAATTCTTGTTCGACGATGACACGTAAATGCTCTTTATCAGTGGCAATAATCTGCTGATCATTCGCCACACGTTTAAAGGTATTATCGGCAACCTGCTCAACCATTTTGTACGGGTCGCTCAAATCTACTGGTGATGAAGCAAGCGCCTGTGCAGACATGACTACACCAGCTACGACCATAAGAAACTTTTTAAACATGATTATTCCCCACCTTGGTTAAACAGAAATTGACCAATCAATTCTTCAAGTACTAATGCTGATTTTGTGTCTGTCAGCATGTCGCCATTTTTAAGCGCAACACTCTCGACACCAAAAAGGTCATCTAGCTCAGAACCTGCATTACTAGTCACTTCATTCCCCATACAGCTTTGCTTTGCTGACTCTGCTGCAATAACAGGTGAAATGCCAAGATACTGCTCACCTAAAATACCTGATGTTAAAATAGAGACCGAAGTCGTATCAGAAAACTGACACTCGTAGCTCGCATCGATGCTCATATTCACAACTGGTAAGAATTCTTGCGGATGAATGTAGATACTCTCAACGCGACCAATCACAACACCACCCACTTTAATTGGCGCACGTGTTTTTAAAGAGCCAATATTTTCAAATTTAGCGCTCAGTGTATAAGTATCTCCACTACCACTGATCCCTGAGTTGGCGACTTTAAGCGCTAAAATAGCAAACGCTGCAACGCCAAGTGCGACAAATAAGCCAACTAAAATTTCTATTTTCCGTGTATTCATAATTTCTCAAAACCCTTAACTTGAAAACATCACCGCTGTTAATAAAAAGTCGAAACCTAAAACGGCCAGCGACGAATGAACAACTGTTTCTGTGGTCGCTTTACTGATCCCCTCTGATGTAGGAACACAGTCGTAACCTTTGTAAAGCGCAATCCATGTCACGATCAGTGCAAAAACGAAGCTCTTAATCATGCCATTTAAAATATCTTGTTGGAACGACACCTGAGACTGCATAATTGACCAGAAGCTGCCAGAGTCGACACCTAACCAATCAACGCCCACTAAGTGCGCACCTATAATTGCAACTGCTGAGAAAATAAGTGCCAACAGCGGCATACTGATAAAACCAGCCCAAAAACGAGGCGCTACCACCCTTTTGAGTGGGTCAATTGCCATCATTTCTAAACTTGATAACTGCTCGGTTGCTTTCATCAAACCTATTTCGGCCGTTAAAGCACTGCCCGCTCGACCTGCAAATAGTAATGCAGTAACAACTGGGCCAAGTTCTCGAAGCAGGCTCAAGGCAACCAGCGGGCCTAAGCTGTCTTCAGCACCATAACCCACTAGAACGGTATAACCTTGTAAAGCCAGTACCATACCGATGAATAAGCCCGACACCATGATGATCAATAATGACTGGTGCCCAACCATATATAATTGCTTGATTAATAGCGGAGTGCCTTTTTTAAAATTAGGCATGCTAAGTAGTGCCCCCAATAGCATGCGTGTTGCACGCCCTAACGAGGCAAAACGACTGAGAGTTTTGTGACCAATGACTTGTAAAAAATCCATTATTGCTGAGCTCCTAGTAAAAGTTCATCTTCATAAGGCGCAGCTTTAAAATGAAAAGGCACCGGTCCATCAGATAGACCTTTTAAGAATTGCTGAACCAGTGGCGAACTATGTTGCAACATTTGCTCTGGCGTACCTGTACCTATTACACCTTGTTCAGCAATAATCACAACATGATCAGCAATACTCAGTACTTCTGTGACATCATGTGTCACAATCAATGAAGACAAACCTAATACTTGATTAAGCGACTTAATTAGACGTACTAATACCCCCATTGAAATGGGATCTTGTCCTGCGAATGGCTCGTCATACATTATAAGCTCAGGGTCTAGAGCAATTGAGCGAGCTAGAGCTGCTCGTCTTGCCATACCACCTGATAGTTCTGATGGCATTAAATCTCTCGCACCACGAAGGCCGACGGCCTGAAGCTTCATAAGAACAACAAGTCGAATTAGTTCTTCGCTAAGTTGTGTATGTTCCCTGAGAGGGAAAGCTATATTGTCAAACACCGACATATCTGTGAATAACGCACCGCTTTGGAAAAGCATGCTCATTTTTGTACGGGCTTCATACAATTCTGCTCGAGTCATGCCCGGTACGCTTTGCCCTTCAAAAGTAATATCGCCACTATCAGGCTTTAACTGACCGCCAATAAGGCGCAGCATGGTGGTTTTACCAATACCACTCGGGCCCATAATTGCGGTTATCTTCCCCTTTGGTACCGAGAAACTCATGTTCTTATAGATGGTCCTATCACCTCGAGAGAAAGTTACATCCTTGATTTCGATAATTGATTGCGACAAGTCGCGCTCCACATTCTGGTTCACCAATCTGCATATCATACTTTTTTTTAGTTTTAGTGTGAAAAGGGAATTCGTAAAATTTTGTAAGTACCTTGAATAAAGCTTTTACCTAGCGTTTTGTTTATACTTTTTTTTATGCTTTTGATACTATTTGCCCAATTTTGTTTTCGTTGTTGGCATATTCTTTTTATGGTTTTATCTTTCATCATTTTGATACTTGGTTTTGCCGCGTTAGTTTGGAGTGCAGACCGCTTTGTCTTTGGCGCGGCTGCATTAGCGAGAAATTTTGGCGTACCTACTTTAATCGTAGGTTTAACGATAGTGGCAATGGGCTCATCAGCCCCAGAAATGATGGTTGCAGCACAGGCTGCCCTTGCAGATAAAACGGATACAGCGGTTGGAAATGCCATTGGTTCGAACATCGCCAATATATTACTGGTATTAGGCATTACCGCGCTGTTGCGTCCTCTCTCTGTAGGTTCAGGAATCTTGAAACGTGAGATGCCATTACTTGTAGTCGTTTCTCTGGGTGCTTGGTTTATCGTCAGTGATAACCATTTTAGCCGCACTGAAGGCTTTGTATTATTTGCCGCCTTCATCGCCTTTCTCGCGACCCTACTTATTTTAACTAAACGTTCTGGTGGCCAAGGTGATGACCCTTTAGTGTCTGAAGCCTGTGATGAAGTGCCGAATGATGTGCCAACCAGTAAAGCCATTTTGTGGTTAGTAGTCGGTATGGTATTACTGCCTATAAGCTCAAGCTATCTTATCGACGCAGCCGTAGACATTGCAAAGTATTTTGGCATGAGCGACTTATTAATCGGTTTAACGATTATTGCCATAGGTACCAGTTTACCTGAACTGGCAGCCTGTATTGCTGGTGTACTTAAAAATGAAGATGACCTAGCAATGGGTAACATCATTGGCTCAAATATCTTTAATATTCTCGCGGTCCTTTCTATTGCGGGGATTTTAAACCCAGCAAATATAGATGCCAATATCGCACATCGCGATATTTATATTATGCTTGGCGCGACATTTATATTGATCGCGATGAGTTTAAGCCTCAAAGGCACTCGACGTATCAACCGCATTGAAGGTGGCCTTCTACTTGCGGCGTTCATCGGATACATGTATTACATTATTTAGTTGTTGGAGTGCACATGACTGCTGAACAATTCACCAAAACCGCTTTAAATGTCATCAATATTGAAAAGCAAGCCATTGATGAAATTGCACAATACATTGACGATAGCTTTATAGATGCTTGCCAAACTATTTTTGACTGTCAGGGTCGTACTATTGTCATTGGTATGGGTAAATCAGGGCATATAGGTAATAAAATTGCAGCTACACTCGCCAGCACAGGTACTCCCGCTTTTTTTGTGCACCCAGGTGAAGCAAGTCATGGTGATTTAGGTATGATCACCAAAGACGATGTGGTCTTATTGATCTCAAACTCAGGAGAGACCAGTGAAGTGGTCAATATTATTCCTGTTATTAAACGTATTGGCGCAAAAACTATCTCAATGACAGGTAATCCAACCTCCTCAATGGCTAACCTGTCAGATATCCATTTATGTATTGCGGTTTCAAAAGAAGCCTGTCCACTTGGTTTGGCTCCTACCGCAAGCACCACTGCAACACTCGTCATGGGCGATGCACTCGCAGTAGCATTGCTTGAAGCTCGCGGGTTTACCGCAGATGACTTTGCACTTTCTCACCCTGGAGGTTCTCTAGGAAGACGTTTACTGCTTACCCTCGAAGACATTATGCATAGAGGTGAACAACTGCCTATTATAAAAACAGGTAAGCTCATTAAAGATGCATTATTTGAAATCTCGAGTAAAGGTCTAGGCATGACAGCGATCGTTGATGAGCAAGGTATCTTAGCGGGTCTTTTTACCGATGGTGATTTACGCCGTATTATTGAACAAAAGCTAGATTTGCACAGCGCTAAAATTGATGATGCAATGACTGTTAAATGTACAACTGCAAAAGCAGATATGTTGGCAGCTGAAGCATTGAATATTATGGAAAACAAACGCATTAATGGTTTAATTGTGGTTGACGAAACTAATCGCCCTATTGGTGCTCTGAATATGCAAGACCTATTAAAGGCAGGAGTAATTTAAATGCAGTTTGCGGATTTGTATCAGCCAATCAGCCAAGATGTGGTATCGAGAGCAAAGCAGATTAAGCTGCTAATTTGCGACATTGACGGTGTATTCTCTGATGGCCGAATTTATCTTGGTAATCAAGGTGAAGAGCTTAAAGCATTTAACACCAAAGATGGCTTTGGCATAAAAGCCCTCATCAACGCTGGAGTTGAAGTTGCCGTGATCACTGGGCGTCATTCACAAATTGTTCAGCAGCGTATGACTAGTTTAACCGTTAAGCATATTTACCAAGGACAAGAAGATAAGGTGCAAGCCTACGAAGAGTTGAAAGCAAGCTTAAGCTTAACAGATGCCGATATTGCTTATATTGGTGATGATGGTCCTGACCTACCCGTTATGGAACAAGTTGGTTTTGCTGTTGCTGTTAACGATGCGCATCCAATTATTCGAAACCTTTCGCACTACACCACATTATTACCAGGTGGATTTGGTGCTGTGAGAGAGTTAACTGACTTAATTATGTTGTGTCAGGGTCAGACCCTAGGGACATCAGGAACAAGCGCATGACGGTGAACCGTGCCATATTACTGGTTATTTTTGCACTGACCATGTACTGGATATGGTCACCTTATTTTAATCAACCTGAAAAACAAGATGCCACTGATGAAGAGAGCATCGCCACACCAGATTACATAGCGACAGATCTGAAACAAACCAAATATTCAGAAGCGGGCTTACGAAATTATTTAGTCGAAGCCAATAAAATGGAGCTTTATCAACAGCTGGGGTTCAGTCATTTTACCGCCCCCACATTTACCCTGTTTAATGGGCCGCAAAATTGGCAGCTTACTGCCAATGAAGCGACATTATATGAAAATAACATGCTGATATTAGAGGGTGATGTAAAAGCGCTTAACCTCACTGAAGGCGCAATGATCAGCCAAATAAGCGCAGACCATATTCAAGTAGATATTACTCAGCGTTCAATGCGCTCAGATCTACCCGTAGAAATTGTTGGGCCTCACTTAAATATTAAGGGACAAGGCCTCAATGCAGATCTCAATACTGAAATTATTGAGCTCATTAACCATACGCGAACCATTTATTATGACCAATAAACTATTTCTTTCACTTCTGTTACTCGGCTTTTCTAACCTCAGCTATGCTGAAGAAGCATCTATGTCTCAAGTGTCAATAAAAGCTGGTAAACAGCAAGCACAATTAAAGACAAACATTGGCATCTTTGAAGAAAATGTTGAAATAATTCATGGCAATCGTGAAATTTACGCCGATCGACTTGAAGTTCATCAACGTGAAGAACTAGGTGAAAACAAACAGCTTTTAGTCGCGACAGGTAAACCCGCACGGTTTATTGAAAAGCAAGCCGATGGTACTTTGTTAAGTGCTAGCGCTGAAGAAGTAAGATATGACGTTGCAAATAGACTGCTTACTATCAAAGGCAAGGCCGAAATAAATCAAGCAGGTCAGGTTATCAAGGCTGAAGCGATTATTTATGACATCGAAAAACAATTGATCAGTGCCGAGCGAAACGAGCAAAACCAACAACGAGTGCACACGATTCTTGTGCCCGAGAAAAAGTCTCCAAAATCTAACCCTGAACAAGGTCAATGATCATGAGTGTGTTAACAGCTACGGCCTTAGCTAAAAGCTATAAGGGTCGCCAAGTGGTGAAAAATGTGAGCCTGAGTGTAGAAGCAGGAAGCATTGTTGGTCTACTTGGTCCTAATGGGGCAGGTAAAACCACCAGCTTTTATATGATTGTCGGTCTTGTTCCAAGTGACAAAGGTAAAGTCACCATAGATGATGAAGATATCACTTTACTACCTATGCACAGTAGAGCACGTATGGGTATTGGTTATCTTCCTCAGGAATCTTCCATTTTTAGAAAATTGACCGTGTATCAAAATTTAATGGCTATTTTAGAAACACGTAAAGACCTCAACAAAATCCAAAGAGAGCAAACTTTAGACGACCTACTTGATGAGTTTAACATTCAGCATATTAGGGACAGTCAGGGCATGGCTTTATCTGGCGGTGAGCGTCGACGAGTAGAAATTGCTCGCGCTTTAGCCGCTAACCCTAAATTTATCCTCTTAGATGAGCCTTTTGCTGGCGTTGATCCAATTTCAGTGTTAGATATAAAGAAAATTGTTGAGCATTTAAAAAATCGCGGCATTGGCGTACTCATTACAGATCACAACGTAAGAGAAACTCTTGATGTTTGTGAGAAAGCTTATATTGTTTCACATGGTGAATTAATCGCGTCAGGTACACCTGAATCAGTTTTAGCTGATCAAACCGTTAGAGACGTCTACCTAGGTGAACAATTCCGTCTATAGTTAATGCAAGACATTATCCAAATAACAAAAAGGATTGTTAGAAATACATGAGGCAATCGCTACAGCTGCGCATGGGGCAGCAACTAACCATGACACCACAATTGCAGCAAGCAATTCGCTTACTGCAATTGAGCACATTAGATCTGCAACAAGAGATCCAAGAAGCGCTGGATAGCAACCCTTTACTTGAAGTTGATGAATCAGAACTAGAACCAAGTGCTGATGACAATGATTCAGACAAAGCAGCCAAAGATACTGACTCTGGCGAGCAACTTTCTAATTCTGCTGATGATGGTCACGGTGAGGAGCCGACCAGCGATTACGAGCTTGATAGTGATGCAGCACTTAGCAAAGAAACGGTCAGTGACGATCTAGCCATGGATGTGACTTGGGACGAATACATGAGCGCTGCTCCAAGCTCCAGCAGTGGTCCAATGCCTGAAGACGAAACCATTTATCAGGGTGAAACCACTGAAACACTGCATGAATACCTGATGTGGCAATTAGAGCTCACCCCGTTTAGCCCTACAGATAAAGCCATCGCCGTTGCCATCGTAGAAGCAGTTGATGATGCAGGCCTACTGACTATCAGCACTGAAGAGCTTCTCGAAAGTATTAATGAAGGCAATGATGAAGAGTTAATCGAACTCGATGAAGTTGAGGCTGTATTAAAACGCATTCAACTATTTGACCCTGTAGGCATTGCGGCTCGCTCTTTACAAGAATGCTTATGTATTCAACTCAATCAGTTTGATGCAGATACGCCTTTCATTGCTGAAACAAAAATGGTGTTAAGCGAACATATTGATTTACTCGCTAGCCGTGATTACCGCACCATCATGAAAAAGACCAAGCTCAAAGAGCCTGAGTTAAAAGAAGTGATGACGCTTATTCATAGTCTTAACCCTAAGCCTGCCGCCAGTATTATCCGTGAAGAATCTGAGTACGTTATTCCTGATGTGTCAGTGAAAAAAGTGAAAGGCCGTTGGATTGTCGAACTAAACCCTGAATGCATGCCTAAAATAAGAGTTAACGATCATTACGCGGCAATGTCTCGTTCAGTTAAATCAAGCTCAGACAGCCAGTTCATACGTTCTCACTTGCAAGAAGCCAAATGGTTCATCAAGAGTTTAGAAAGTCGTAATGACACTTTAATGAAAGTTACTAATTGCATTGTGCAACAACAACAGGCATTCTTTGAACATGGACCAGAGGCAATGAAGCCTATGGTTTTAAATGATGTTGCTGAGATGGTCGAGATGCACGAGTCTACCATTTCTCGTGTCACCACTCAGAAGTACATGCATACACCCCGTGGCATTTTTGAGTTGAAGTACTTCTTCTCAAGTCACGTAAGCACTGAAAACGGAGGTGAATGCTCATCCACTGCGATTAGGGCATTGATCAAGAAGCTAATTGCTGCAGAAAACACTGCTAAGCCATTGAGCGACAGCAAGATTGCAGATATATTGGCAGAACAGGGAATCAAAGTGGCACGTCGTACAATTGCAAAATACCGCGAGTCACTCTCTATTCCACCGTCAAATCAGCGTAAAAGTCTGATTTAAGACGTAAACCAAGAGAAGGAAAATGCTTATGCAACTAAATTTAACTGGTCGTCACGTAGAAATTACAGATTCATTAAGAGACTATGTAAACACGAAGTTTGCAAAGCTAGAAAGGCATTTTGATCACATAAACAACGTTCATGTGATCTTAGATGTTGAGAAGCTGGTACAAAAAGCCGAAGCCACTGTTCATTTAAATGGAGCTGAAATTTTCGCTTCAGATGAACATTCAGATATGTATGCAGCCATTGATAAACTCGTTGATAAACTCGATCGCCAAGTTATCAAACATAAAGAGAAATTAACTCGACACTAACCATGAAACTTAGCTCGATTATCAACAAGGACTGCAGTAAAGCTGCGGTCCTTTTTAATAGCAAAAAACGTGCGCTAGAGTACATTAGTGAATTAGCGAGCCAGCACCTTCCTGAACACAATGCTCACGAAATCCTTGATGCCTTCCTGACTCGAGAAAAATTAGGCAGTACGGGCATAGGTAAGGGTATAGCGATCCCTCATGGCCGACTTGCAGGAATAGACTCTATCTTTGCCATCTTAGTGACCAACCAAAATGGAATTGATTTTGACGCAATAGACAATAGACCTGTCGATATTTTGTTGGCACTACTTGTACCTGAAGGTAATAATGCAGAACATCTAAAGACCTTAGCTGCAATTGCTGATAAACTAAACAATAAAGAGTTTTGTAAACAACTTCGTCATGCACAAGACGATGACGCACTCTATCAACTTATTGCGCTTCAAGATTAATAAATAGAGAGGAATCCATGGAACTGATCATCATTAGTGGTCGCTCAGGGTCAGGTAAATCAGTAGCCTTAAGGGTATTGGAAGACCTAGGATATTATTGTGTTGATAACATTCCCGTTAACCTCCTCCCTTCTTTGGTCAGAAGTGTCTCTGATAACTACGACAAAATAGCTGTCAGTATTGATGTGCGAAACCTGCCAAAAGAGCAACAAGAATTTAATGACATTCTTGAATACTTACCCGGCTTTGCAAACCCAACACTTTTCTATTTAGACAGTGATGATCAGGCACTGATTAAACGCTTTTCAGAAACGCGTCGATTACACCCACTTTCTTTAAATAATTTACCGCTTGATTTAGCGATTAAAGAAGAAAAGAAATTACTCGATGTATTAATTACACGCGCAGACGTTCTGCTTGATACCACTGATTTAAGTGTTCATCAGCTTGCAGAAACTATTCGAGAACAAATTCTTGGTAAAAAAGATAAGCAGCTCATCATTACTTTCTTATCTTTTGGTTTTAAACATGGCATCCCTAAACAAGCCGATTATGTATTTGATGCACGTTTTCTGCCAAACCCGCATTGGGAACCAGAACTAAAACCACTTACTGGGTTAGATCAACCAGTTAAAGATTATCTAGCAAGCCATAGCATAGTGCAGAAGTTCACTTGGCAGATACAAACCTTTGTGCAGACTTGGCTACCTCACTTAGAGCGCAATAACCGCAGTTACTTAACCATTGCAATTGGTTGTACAGGCGGCCAACACCGCTCTGTTTACCTTGCACAAACCATTGGTGAAAGCTTTGCCAAAACGCATAACAATGTGCAAATTCGTCACCGTGAGCAAGACGCAGACTAATATGGTCAAAGTAGAAGATACATTTTTAATTCAGAATAAATGTGGTTTGCACGCACGTGCTGCCACAGTACTTGCGCAGTTAGCCCTGCAATTTGATGCGCAAATCACGCTATATCAAGATGATAAAGAAGCCCCTGGTGACAGTGTCCTTGCTCTACTCATGCTTGAAAGTAGTCATGGCAAGCAACTCCGAGTTTGCTGCGAAGGCCCTGATGCCGAGCCCGCACTGACCGCCATTGGTGAGTTAATAGCACAAAAATTTCATGAAGATGAATAACCAAGCACTTGGTAACTCTGCAAAAATTACGTTAAACTTAAGGTACTCTTTTTAGGCATTCATAGTAACTGCCTAAACCTTTATTCTCGGTGCACACCACTCAATAAATGGATTGCCTATGCCAGAAGCCTTAGAACAAGACTATACGTTGCAACAATTACAACAAGTAACGCACGCAATAAACAATGGTCAGTTTGTTCAGGTTAGGCGTATTCTGGCTGAAACTCCACCGTGCGATACCGCATTACTACTAGAGTCATCCCCACATAAAGTCCGTACGCAATTATGGCAGTTAGTTGACCCAGACATCCAAGGTGATGTACTTGAAGAGCTATCCGAAGACGTTCGTATTGGTATTATCAACCAAATGGATCCTGAACTCATTGCAGCCGCAACTGAGGATATGGATGACGATGACTTAGGTGAAGTTCTAAGAAGCTTACCTGAAGACGTCTATCAAGACGTTGTCGGAGCAATGGACGCACAAGACAGAGCAAGAGCAACACAAGCACTGTCTTATCAGGAGCGCTCTGCTGGTGCGCTAATGAGTACAGATACGGTCACCATCAGACCTGATGTGACGCTCGACGTGGTGTTACGTTATTTACGTCTGCGAGGCGAGTTACCCGATGGCACCGATGACTTATATGTTGTAGATAAAGAGAATCAATTTATTGGCGCGCTGCCTATTTCAACTTTATTAACTAATCCACCTGATAAAGTGGTTGCCGACCTCATGGATGATGAGAAAGAAACCATTCCCGTTTCAATGGATGAAAGTGACGTGGCGCAACTATTCGAGCGTCATAACTGGATTTCAGCTGCGGTTGTTGATGATAACCTGCAACTGCTTGGTCGTATCACCATCGATGACATCGTAGACGTTATTCGTGAAGACGCCGAACACAGCATGTTAAGCATGGCAGGTCTAGATGATGAAGAAGATACCTTCGCACCGGTTTTAAAAAGTAGCCAACGCCGCTCTATTTGGCTTGGTATTAACCTTTTAACCGCTTTGCTTGCTGCCTTTGTCGCAAGCTTTTTCGAAAGTACCCTAGATATACTCCCTATTTTAGCGGTACTTAATGGCATCGTACCGAGTATGGGGGGCGTCGCTGGTAGCCAAACCCTAACGCTCGTCATTCGTGGTATTGCACTCGGGCATATCAATAACACTAACCAAAAGTTCTTACTTGGTAAAGAGCTCGCTATCGGGGCATTAAACGGTGTACTTTGGTCTATCTTAATTGCCGGTGTTGTTGCTATTTGGCAGTGGGATTTTGTACTCGGTGGCGTGATCGCGTTCGCCATGTTCATGAACTTACTTGCAGCCGGTATTGCCGGAGCCAGTATCCCAATCATCTTAAAGCGTATGAACATAGATCCAGCGCTTGCGGGCAGTGTGGTACTCACCACAGTGACAGACATTGTGGGTATTTTTGCCTTCTTAGGCACCGCAACCTGGTTCTTAGTTTAACCTACTTCAAATACAAAAAAGCCCGCTCAATATCGCGGGCTTTTACTTTAATTAAGGCCTATTCACCTGCGATCTGCATTGACTCTATTAATATCGACCCCGTTTGCACACTACCTCGGGCCTCAATGTCTCCACCAATGGCCTGCACATTCATGAACATTTCTTTTAGATTTCCCGCAATGGTGATCTCACTTACTGGATATTGGATTTCGCCCTGCTCAACCCAAAACCCAGCAGCGCCTCGAGAGTAATCTCCCGTCACTGTATTCACGCCCTGCCCCATAAGCTCAGTAACTAATAATCCTGTGCCCATTTCACTAAGTACAGCTTTTAGATCATCATGAGTTTGTTGCACTAACCAATTGTGAATACCGCCAGCATGGCCTGTAGCTGTCATGCCCATTTTTCTTGCGGCATAACTTGCGAGCAAATACGTTTGCAACTCACCACCATGAATGATTTCACGGTCCAGTGTTTTTACCCCTTCACTATCAAAAGGGCTAGACGCTAACCCTTTTAATAAATGAGGACGTTCAGACACGTTTACTTTGTCACTAAAGATTTGCTTACCCAAAGAATCTAACAAGAAGCTCGACTTACGATATAACGCACCACCGCCTATTGCTGAAACTAAATGCCCAAATAAACTATTTGCAACATCTGCTCTAAACACCACAGGCGTCTTCATAGTGGCAATTTTTCTGCTATTCAAACGAGAAATTGTAGACTCAGCTGCTTCTAAACCCACAGAATACGCCGATTTTAAACCAGATTGCTCACGACTGAGGGTATAAGCATGATCGCGCTGCATTTGCTCGCCATCTTGACCAATCACCATGGTACTTAAACTGTGACGCGTTCTCGGGAACCCCGCTAGAAAGCCATGAGTGTTACCATAAACTCTCAAGCCTTCATGGCTAGAGAAGCTGGCACCATCTGAGTTAACAATACGCTCATCAAACTCTAATGCCGCTTTTTCTGCTTCAATACACAGCTCAACACCCTGCTCTGGCGTTACTTCCCAAGGGTGATACAAGTCTAAATCTGGTGGAGACATCTCAAGCAGCGCTTTATCAGCCACACCATTACAAGGGTCATCCGAAGTAAACTTTGCAATATCAATGGCTTTTTCTACCACTGAGCGTAGCGCTTTTGGACTTAAATCTGCAGTAGATGCAGAGCCTTTATGATTACCCACATACACACTGATCCCAAGCCCGCCGTCTTGGTTAAACTCAATAGTTTCAACCTCCCCCATTCGCGTACTCACAGACAGGCCTGAGGTACTCGACATTGCAGCTTCTGCAGCGGTCGCACCAAGTTTAGTCGCGTGGGACAATGCCTCTGATACGGCCTGTTTGACTTCATCTATTTGAGTAAAAATCGCACTTTGCTGCTCAGATTTCATAGTTATGCTCTCTAAAAACACCTTTAATATCTAAATGCTAACACACATATTAGACTTCGCCTTATCCAGGCACAGCATTTATGACGTATAATTGTTATAATCAGCAAAATTTTTATAGAAACTCCGCACCATGGCTAAGAAAAAGAAACCCGTTATTGAAGAAGAAATTATTTACGTTTCAAAAAGCGAGCTAAAACGTGACGCACAGCAATACCAGCAGTTAGCTATCGATTTAGCAGCTATGAGTAACAAGCAGCGCGAAAAGTTACCACTGAGCGATGACCTTGTAGAAGCCATGGTTGTTGCTGACAAGATCAGAGCGAAGTCTGAAGCCTACCGTCGCCATATTAACTACATCAGTAAAACACTCCGCTTAACCGACAATGTCGCTGATATTGAAGCTGCGATTGAGCTAATGCTTAACAAAAACAATCAAGCAGATGTATTACTTAATAAAATTGAAACGACCAGAACTGATCTAATTAATCACGGTGATAGTGTAATTAACGAGCTTCTAGAACAACACCCCTCTTTGGAAAGACAAAAGCTTCGTCAACTAGTACGCCAAGCAGCAAAAGAGGCCAAAGTTGAAAAACCAGCAAAAGGTTACAAAGATCTATTTCAATATCTTAAAGAAGTCATGATGCCTTAATTGCGAAGTGTGCTTGCTGCGATTGATAAGTTGATCGCAGCTCCACACTTAAAAATGACTCTTTATTAAGCAATTGAACAAGATAAGTCGAAATTTTCAGCTTTAAGTGGTGACAAGCCTTATAAAAATTTTTATACTGCCTGCGCTTTTTACGATTCCATTCGATTTCAAGCACTTCTAAATGGCCCTATAGCTCAGTTGGGTTTTCTTTTGAAAAAAGAAAACGTCGAGGAAGCGAAGGGATGTTAGCGAAGCGACCTTGAGCGTTGATTCCGAGACCGGAGACAGCTTCAGGACGAAATAGAAAAAGCAAAAACTTCAAATGGCCCTATAGCTCAGTTGGTTAGAGCGGAAGTAACCCCCTAGTGAGTTACTAAAAAGATAACCAGCCAGTTAAAATAAGGGCTGATGGTATAGTAAATTTACTAAATGTAATTTACAATTTACCAAAAGAAAGAACTAGTGTTCAGTCTTCTCACTAGTATAAATTAAAAAGATGCGACAATTTGTAAGAAAGTGGCCCCATAGCTCAGTTGGTTAGAGCATCCGACTCATTGGAAGCCAGTGACCTATAGCAGTAATGCTTTATGGAAAAACCGGATGAACTGCTGGAAAGCTTCGTTTCAATAGAAACATGCCAATCAGCAGCCAAGCTCCAGAGGCGTCTGGAGAAGGTTCAGAGACTAGATGGCTCAGCACGAACTTGCTGTGTAATACATCAATAGCGTCCGGCACCCCACCGTATAATTTATTATTCGAGGGTGATGATATAGTCCACGCCTTAGCGAAAGCTATGGATAACGTGAATCGGCAGGTCCCCTGTTCAAGTCAGGGTGGGGCCACCATTTTCTTACTACATATCTTCTTAAACCTGCTTATACTTTATAAGCAACGGCCTAATTTTATTAAAAAATTAGCTACTATACTCTGAATTTAAGTTCATCTAAATCAAACAGATTACTAAAACACAAATCAGTATAAATTTAGCTATTCCAATATTGCTGACAACTTTACTCTTTCAATAAAAACACCGTTTACTCCAGACTGAATGAGAATACTTCCTAAGATCTGGGCAGTATAGTGTGAATACCCATCTTCACCTTTAACTGGAAGGTGATAACACGAACCCGATTCTTGATGCCAAATCCAATACCTCCCGCAATCAGATAAAACAGGAGGTTCATTTGAACCAGAACTGAATCTCCAAGAATCTCCATCTAAATAGCCACCTCGCCAACTTCCAAAGATTTTAAAAAATACATCATCTTCATTGGTAAATTTTAAAATCACCCAACCATGTGGTCTATGAATCATAACAACTCCAACTTTTAAAATACTTCAGAACTAAATTGATTTAGCTTTGCCATTGATTGTTCAGATATGATCAACTGCTCGAAGCCATCAATTTCAAGCTCTTTATGGTAAAACTGACCAAAGATCCCCATGATTTTATCGGTTGAAAAAACCATTTCACTAGGTGGTATATCATTAAACGGCGTTAGGCTTTCATCAGTATTAACGATTACATCACCAATACTGATAGTTGGTTTATTAGCAGTAATTATTGTATGACTGCCAGCATCAAAAATGTCGTCGTTTTCATTTAAAACAGGGGCTTCAGCTATCATTTCTTCATCCATTTTAGCGAACTTAACTTTTGCTAATTCAGCGGGGATGTCTTGCGCCACACGATAAGCATACTCAACAAGTTTTGGCTCTGCTGGGATAAATAGAATAGCCTGCTGATTTGGCGATTCAGTAATTCGGAGTATACGTCCCATTACTTGACGATAATTCATCTCTGTTTTCACGTTTGAAAGGTAACAGCACACCTGAAGCCGAGGGATGTTGGTGCCTTCTGATATCATACCAACGCTGATGATCCACTTATCTTGGTTATATCTAAAAGACTTAATGAGATCATTTCCATTGCCTTCATCACTCGTGACAACAACAGCACTTTCTCCAATAGTTTGCTTCAAAATTAGCTGTATTTGCCAAGCATGAGCAATAGATGAGGCAACGATTAACCCTCCTGCTTCTTTATTTATGGCTCGAAGCTCATTTAGCTTATGACTAGAGTGAATTAAGAGTTGCTCTATCACGCTCATGTTAGTCACAATCTCAGAATATGGAATAATTGATTGTGATAGCAGGTCTATAAAGCTTGTGAAGTGGCTCGTTTCATCACCCTCAACAACGGTAATCTGATCATTATCTAATGCGACTACTTTCGGTATTCGGCATACATTGTCTGCAATCGCTTGTTTTAAGCCATATACATAATCACATTGTATTTGCCCTGACTCATTACAGTATTCCGCAAGTGCGATAGGTAGTGAATCTGATCGCCACGGTGTACCAGTTAGTGCGATTGTATAAGCCGCTTTTTCTTTAATCGTTGTTATGATCGGCTTACCCCAAGCGTTAGCATCTTTTATATTTGAACCTGCGCAATGATGGATCTCATCAAAGATTACAAACACGCGATACTTTTCAAATAAGCGCCATATCTTATTGTCTAGTGTGCCCAGTGCCTGATAAGTGAATGAATTACCCAATGCGCCAATAGTACCATCAAAATGCGCTTCGAATTGTTCGCTTAACGCTTCACTAAAATCATGCGCGACGATTGAAGACGGAGAAAAGCAAAGTACAAGATCAATATCACCTTGGTCATACATCAGTTTAGCTAATACTGAGGCCATCACTGTTTTGCCAGCACCAGGAGTAGCAAGAGCTAAAAAGTGTTTCTTTGACTTATATTTAGAAATTGCAGAGTGAATACACTCTGACTGCCAATTTCTTAGTTTCATTTACTAGTTCTCTTTTGTTGATTTAATAAGTTCGTTTAAAACTGAAATCTTCCCTTTTAAGATATGGTTGTTTTCCTGAACAGCCATGTAACGACCTTTTAAATCGTCATGCTTGTCGGGGTATATGTCTTTCAAAGCGACATACTCTTTTACCGCCCCTAAACCTTCCAATAACGCAGAATTATATTTATTTAACCTTTGAATAAGCATTTGGGAGTAATTGACAGGTGAAGCTGCGTCTATCTCTTCATACGGCATTGGCGCTTCCATTTCTTTTAAAATTGCATGATCGAACAAGTCACTTTTGGTGTAACGAGTAAGCCCTTTCTTCTTAGTTGTGCTTCTTATTAACCAACCCCTCCTAGTTAATTTTAAAAGCTCCTCATAAACGAAACGACGGGATACCGTTGGGTTAAGTTCAGAATCCTGCTTTATCGCTATATATGCCGTTCTTATTTCAGTTGCAGTGAAGTGATTGACGTTGGGCATAGACAAAATTTGGATGACAGTTTTGTCTAATTCGAATTTTTCCATGCATAAACCTCAAAAAATATAATGAAAACGCCTCATATATGCATATATGCATTTTTTAGGATTATATGCAATCGTGCCAGTCAACGCAATGTGGGATATTTAACCTTTTATGTCTGAGATATTCCTGTGGATGATTTTGCGAAAAAATTAGGTAAAAATATCAAGATGATGAGAGTCTATAAAGACCAAAGCCAAGCCGAGTTATCATTTAAATCGGGCTTAGATCAGAGCTATTTGAGTCGAGTTGAGAACGGCACAGTAAACGTTACTGTTGTTAAATTATGTCAAATTGCTAAGGCTTTAGAGTGCAAGGTGGATGCATTAATTCCTGAAATTGATGTTTAAATAGGGAGGCTTGAGCCTCCCTAGAAATTAAGCTATTTAAACTTTAATGGATTGTTTTATTAGATCAAAAACAATGTCGTCAGCAAACTGAGTTTTGAACTCGACCTTTACATCTTTACTGATCTGGTTAAACAGCTCTTTAGCGTGCTCAATTTTACGCTCTTCTTCTTTTCTAAGCGTATCTTTTCCGTCAACATTTTTAGTTTCAATGATAAAGTTTAAATACTCACCTTCACTGGTCTTTACGACATAAGCGAAGTCAGGTGAGTAAGTATAACCACCTGCTACAGGAATCTTTATTGAGTTTTTAGGGATCTTAGTAAACACAGATACAGATTCAATTTCACCATTGGTGATATTTAGTTTTTCCAGCTCAGAATCATAAAAAACATCTTCAAAAAGATAACTATCCAGTGGTGTTAAAGAATGATCTGAATTGACACCGAGATCGCTTGCTGCAACATCCTTCAGAGCTTGACCAGATTCATCTGTAAATTTAGTTGGATGTAGGCTGTTGGAGATGATGTTATATCCAAGACCAAATTTATTAAATGAGTTATACAACAAGAACTTACTAAAGCCTGATTTTATCTTTCTGATGGTTTGAATATTTAAATAATCAGTAATATCAATCGTGCCTTGCACCGCTACAAATGCTTTGTGCAGCGTTGATGGTTTGATAAATGCCGTTTGCGATAGGCGATTAACAAACTCTTTGTATGTCATAGTGCAGAACTTAGTGAAGTCATCATCATTACCAAATAGTGTTTTTGACATTGCCGTATCATTGCTCACATACACCTTTTCAATACGGGTTTGAACACCAGTCTTTTTAAACTTCTCAGACTCTGTAAGCAAATAGTTTGTAAAGAGCTTTAGAAAGTCATTTTCACTAGCAATTTTATATTCTAACACTGCTTTTTGATTGATCATTTCCCACAGTTGTTTTAACTCATCAAACTTACCAACTCGCATTTTCGAGCGAGTTTTATCATCAGTGGCAACTTTAATTTTTCCTTCTTTAACACCTTTAGAGAAAGCTTTAGGGTAAAACTCTTTTAAATGCTTATATGCTGTTGTTCCAAGCAAGTTTTTACTTTTGTCGATAATCCCTTTTTCCAGAAGATCCATCATTAAATCCAAAGCTTCAAGATCAGGATATTTCGCTAAGATTTTATCTTCAAGTTCCTGAGTCAACATAGATGGAGCACTCTCTTTAAAAGAAGTATCGTTCACTTCCTGCACTAAAGACGCAACAAAATCTTTCTCAGTAAAATCTACAAAGTAGTTAAGTCTAAATTCACCGTTTACACGCGCCATAAATTCATTAACAGGCAAACGTAAGCCTCGACCCACTTCTTGAAGCTTTGAGGTTGTGCTACCACTCGAACGTAACTTACAAAGCGTAAAGATGTTTGGATTATCCCACCCTTCACGCAGCGTCCACTTCGAGAAAATGAATCGTCTTGGGTTATCTAAAGATAAAAGCAGTTCTTTGTCGTGCAAAATTTCATTAATTTCTTGCTCGATTTTTTCGTCTTTATCACTGTTGTCCTTCGAGAAATATCCGCCATGAACACTACTTATATCAGCAATAGTTCTTTCCAAATACTGCTTGTAGAAATCATCTTTTTCGGTCTTTAATAGTGCCTTAGCTTCTGCCAAAGCCCATTCTTCAAACTTGGTTTTCAAGCTTCCAGAGATGTTATTTCCGTCACGATAACCCTCTATATCATCTATGAAAAACAGAGTTAGAGGCTTTATTCGAGGACGTTGTGTCAGCATTTCTTTCTCAACTTTGAAATGCTCCTTAATCGCCCTACGCATCATATTATCTTCTAGCGTATCTGAGTATGAATAGGGGTTGATTGATTCATTGACTTTAAGCTCAACACCATTACTAAGAACGACCATCTTTGTGTTCATAGATTCAATGTATAGGTCGTGAATTTCAGTGTGAGCCTTGGCTAATGATTCACCTTTACCAACTTTGATGGTGCTCTTTTCACCGTTTTCATTTAATTCAAAACTCGCCTCTATTGTGGTCGACTTTTTGAGTGTTAAACTAGCTACATCGTCACCTACCATCTCCTCAATAAAGGTATTTATGCCTTTAACGAGATCATCATTAAAAGCGTCAACGGCTGTCAAACGATAGACTAGGTTTTCATAATCTTCATTAAAAGTTGCACCATAGCGGATGATGCTTTGAGCATTGAATTTTTTAATGTTATTCCACGTTGTCTTTGCCTTAGGAAATTTATGAGGTTCATCAATTATTACGAAAGGTTTTACGGCAGCTATTGCTTCTATCGGTGTTCTATACCTATTGCCTAATAAGCCACGATCATAATCTTCCGTTAAGGAAGGTGAGTTAACCATTCCAGAATTAATCACCATTACATGAATATATTTTTTATTGCAATTATTAGCTTCCACAAAATCATGGATCGCTTGAGGCATAAACTTTTTGGTGCTTTTCTTAGATGATTTTTTACTTTCAACAACATAGGTTTTAAGTTCGCGCTCTGTCTCTCTAAAGTGCTCTTTAAGTGCATCACTTTTAAGAAAGTTTACCGTACCAGCCTTGATAGAGAGTGTTGGCACAATGATGATAAACTTATTAATACCAAAAGCTTTGTTTAGCTCGAACATCGTTTTAGTATAAGTGTAAGTCTTACCTGTCCCCGTTTCCATTGAGACATCGATCACATTACTATTTTCGTTGTAATGCTCTTTAATGTGCTCAATCCCATTAAATTCCTGAATAGCTTTTATGTTTGCACGTTGCTGTGGTTTGGTAATAACGAGTTCTGGATTCGCTAAAAACTGAACATTTTGAGCGTCATCAATTTGTGTCTCTGCACCGATAAACATACTAAGAACTGCGTCAACACCTGCTCTTTGGTGTGGCAAATTCTTTTCAAAAGTAAAACCTTTGCTCATTAGTTACGTACCACCACATCAATTTCGATAGACTTCTTATTTGTATAGCTCTTAAGTGCTTCGTTCAACTCCATCTGCTTAACGCTGTCGAAGTTATTGGCGTAGTAAACGATCTTATTTGGATCAAAATCTTTGTCATCTATATCATCAAGCTTATGTAATAATGTTTTAAGTGCACTACTACTGAAATCTGGTGCAATCATATACAAGCGTCTATCACATAGGTGTGCTGTATAACCATCAAGATCAATATCGTAAATAGGGGTTGTTAAATCACTGCCATCATACAATGCCCAAGTGGTTAGTAAGGTTTGATATTGTTCATCAGTCAAAAGAACATCATCAAACATAGTAAGGTTAGTTAAGGCTAGTTCTTTACTATCTTCTTCAATACGGAAATCTTCAACGGTTTCAAATATTTTGAAGCCTAGATCCCCCCCAAATTCTTTATATTTGCTCTTGATTGATCTGGCTGAGAGAGTAATTCTCTGTTTGGTAACATCAAAAATTGTCTTATAACCAGCTTTAAAAGCACCGGACTTCTCTTTAGTTGCTTCTGCCAACTGAACAGAGATGAAGCGGTTAGCCTTACCATCTTCCGCATTTACTAAATATGTCGCTTCAGCAAACGAACCTGAGCCAGCAAAAAAATCGACAATAATATCTGATTCTTTTGCAAAGATTCTAATGAGCTTTGCAAGAACATTAACATCTTTAGGAAAATCGAAAACTTCCGCTCCCATAAGTTTTTTCAAGCTCTTTGAGGCCGCTCTTCTATCTTTATAGATATGTGTTGAGGGAGTCCAAGTTTCAGTATGTTTCAAGTAGCGTTTGTACTGAACGCGTTTGCTACTATCTTCTGGGTAGATGAGAAGCCCTTCTGAATCTAATCTAGCCATTGCTTCCCTGTTATACCTCCAGCCATTTGTTGGAGGCGAAAACCCTTTCCATTCAAAAATTAAATTTTCCCTGTAATTAGGGCTGCTAATATTGTCTCCGTAATAAGGGCCTCCAGCATCAATTTTGTCGTAGTGATTATGCTCCTTGGCTGGTTCATCACTCGGAAGGGACTTAAACCACGCCTTTAATTCCTTACTAGCTTCCTTAAAATTATCCCCATACTTTTCTAAAAGTTGCTCACTCTTGTCATATATTGTGTTTAAACCTTCTTTCTTTTCTTTCCACTTGATGTTATTTCTTTTAAGGTAGTCGTCACTTTTTACATAAACTAAAATGTAATCTTGAACAACGGATAATCGCTTGGCATCATTCTTTCTCCCTCCTTCCCATATAAAACATCCCATGAAATTTTCTTCTCCGAAAACCTCATCTGACATTAGTTTTAGCTGGCTGTATTCATCATCTCCAATAGACATCAGAATAACACCGTCAGGCATCAATAACTCGCGCGCAACTGTTAACCTTGGATACATAAATGTCATCCATGCACTATGACTGCTAGAACCTTTATCTGCAAAGCTCAATACATGCTTAGCTTCTTCTAAATCGATACCTGCAAGCTCAGCAAGCTGTTCTTTGGTAAATTTACGGTCATCATTATAAACAAAGCCATCAGAGCCAGTATTATAAGGTGGGTCAATATAAATCATTTTGACCTTTTCACTATAGGCATTGACTAGGTGCTTCAACACTTCCAGGTTATCGCCTTTAATAAGCAAGTTTTTACTATCCTTGTGTTGTTCTTGAGTATTATGCTCCACGTCTTCATGAATAAGTGTTTTAGGTGGCAGATTCGCTAACAAACGTGAATAAGACTTACCTAACCAATTTAAAGAGTAACTTTCTTTTGATAATTCGACTTCATTCGCGTTAACAACCTCAAGCATTCGCTCTTGAATGAAGTTACCATCACGGTCAAAGCAATTTGGGAAATGTTTCTTGAGAATTGCAAGCTGTTTGCTATTGGCTGTCTCAACGTTTGAATATACTGTTTCTTCTTTAATGTTCATTTTTATTCCAAATTCAATGATTTGTGATTAATCGTTATCTGCTTTAGCTATAATTTTAATAGATGCTTCTGTAAGCCCAATGCGCAATAATTCAGCGATGGCACCGTCTAAGCTTTTGAAGATACGGGCCTCGTAAGGTTGCCTGGAACTACTCAGTATAAGCGGCTCACCATTCCACTCCATACCATTAAAAACAACCGTGTACTCACCTTTACAGCCCACAACTTGCGCTTGATCTAGAATGCCGCTCTTAACTCTTTCTTTCGCCATAGAGCTAAGAATGCAACTTCCACCATTTAATCCTGAAATCATCACATCTCACTCATTAATAATTTCCGTAACAATATCAAATATTGTGTCAAAACCACAGTTTTGTTGAGTTTATTAAACCAATTTCTGAAAACAAAGAATGAGTTAACTGCATTCAGATTGAATTGATAATTGATTTTGAGCAATATTTGGGTCACATGTATGGCACATATGGACATTTCATTAAATGCTCCGGTCTTAGAGTTGGGAGCTTTCGCATCTTCGATCTGAAGCTTATAGAATTTTTATTTTTGAGATACGGAGTAACTTTTTCGACTTGGATAACCTAAGAAAAAATAAAGATAAAGGAAATTAAATATGACTCTACCAAAAAGCAATCCGGTACAATTTTGTAAAGCTTTTATCCAAAGAGAGCTTGATGAATATAGAAACGATGGCCCCATTTATATGACGTATTGGCCAGTAATGGAAAGAATGATTAAACGAGCTGACGAGCTAAAGTTACCTTTTCAAGAGCTAATAGAATCGTTCGGGTACTCAGATAGGACTGAAGGGTATCCCCCAAGCAACGCTTATATATGGTTAACATTAGAGCATATTTGGTTCAGCTCTGATTATTGTCAAGAAGACATAGTTAAAGTAAGAGAAAATTACAAAGAACTTAAAACTCTTCAAGAGGATATTGTTGAATTGGCATCAAGGCTTTCAACAAAGTTACAGAGGCAATCAGATTTATATGAAACATCTGGATTCTCAAAGCCAGAATACCAATCTCTAAGTGGGCTAGTTGAATTAGCCAGCAAAAAGAAACCTTTGTATAAACAACACGTTTCTAAAAAGCTAAAATCTTTGACATATCAATATGACCTTAAATATTGGCCAAGTAAAACAGAGCTGGTATCTGCTATAGCAGACTTTGAAAAAGCGCAGCTAAGTCCAACCCATTGTCAGTTTCCTGAAGATGTTATCAATGGAAGACGGTCAGATTTTAAGGACTTTGTATTAGCTTTTGACAAAGCTTTCGATGAACAAAATGATTTAAAAACAGGATTCCGATTTAGTAACAATGCTCTCGCTGATATTATTAATGTTGTACTTGATTTACCTTTTGATAAATTGGCAACAGGTGAGGCTGTTCGAATAATACGAAACAGATTTAAAAATATGGTTACTGTCATTTAACTTGATAACCTCAGGCTTAATATCTTATCTCACTCTCAGTAACCTAAAAGTTTGTCACTTTTTAGTTTTGCCCCTTAGCTTGAGATTTTACCGTGTACTTTTTAATGAATTGGCAGGTGCTAGAATTGATGAGAGATGCTTTAGGCGCCGCTACTTTTTGACTTTACTTAGCTTAAGGGGTTGTATGAATATCCTTTTCCTATGCACTGCTAATATCCAACGTAGCAAGACAGCAGAAGAGTTGTTTGGTGCCGCAGATAAATCAAATACTTATCGCTCAGCAGGGCTCAGCAAAAAATATGTACAAAAAGCAGGCTCGACTCTTTGTACTGAAGAGATGCTGGAATGGGCAGATGAAATCTACGTGTTTGAACAAATGCATATTGAACGGATTAGGGAATATACTGGTGATACATACCTTCATAAAATCGCTAATCTCGCAATCGCAGATAACTATCAATACTTTCAACGCGAATTGGTTTTGCAGCTATTAGAGCGGTTGCCTTTAAAACATATGCCGCCCGTATACCCAAACATCTAATTACTTAGTGAATAAATCCGCGCTTCAGTAACTGTTCACATGCTACTTTGCTTGTTTCATACTCTAGGTTTTAGTGTTACATCATTTATAGGTTTTCATGATTTGGTTTTGCAATTATAGAGTGAAGGTGAGGTTCTCTAATGTGGGTTTGGCTTAATTAATTTAGCACTGAAGAAGTCATTGTGAGTGGTTATGAAAAACCTATTATAGGTTTTTCATTATAGGTTTTTCATAACTACTACAAGATATTGAAATTATTAATTATTTATCTATTTCAACTTAGTTCTGAGATGGTTAAACCTTCGAATTTTCTTTTTCATCAATCAAATTGCTGAGATTTACCACAGTAGGTCTACCATAATAATTAGTATCAATATGGTATGTGTTACCTATCCAAATAGGCATTTGCGTTGAGTTATGTCCATGAATCGAAAAATTAATCCCAATATTGCTAGACTGCTTCTGAGATTTAAATAATTCACGGCTCCAAAGTAAAGACTCTACAGTACCCTCTGAATTTTCAGGTGAAGATGACCAGTTCCAACTCGGCGGTATTGTATGTGACAGGCCAATCTTTTTACCTCTGTATTCCAGTAATAAAGAGAGCGAACTGTTTAAAAGGTGGTTACAGACTGATTTTAATTTTGTCTTATCAACATCATGATGCCATGCTCCACCATTTGCAGTCCAAAGACGCATAGCAGTCTCATCTTGAGAGATAATTGATTCGAGCATTAGATGTTCGTGATTACCTAATAAAAAATCTGCATTAATATCTAGAAGGTATTGAATCAGTTGGATTGACTCACTTCCTCGGTCAATTATATCGCCAAGGCAGATGAGGTGGTCAACATGCTCAACAAACCCTTTCCTGTTTAGCGCTTTCAGGAGTCCCGACAAACTTCCATCCAAATCACCAACGACAAAGACATTCTTGCTAGGTTCGATGACTAACGTTTTTTGTACAGCGACTTTTTTAATTGCATTAGCACCAATTTTCAACATTTTTTAATGCCCAAAACTTAAAACACAAAGCCAATTTTAGCATTATCTCATTAGTAATATTGATACTAGGTTCGTTTGCAAAAACATTGAATGGGCTTCTTAGGTGAATGTTAAAACTATACGAAAGAGCAGTGCTAAATTGGCTGGAGTTACAGACTCTCCACAAAATAATCATCAATCCCTTAATTATCTTACAGGCTACTTCTACCATAGCTTTTAAGCACTTTTTCTAACACAGTTTTAAGGTCATCAGATGACAAGCTAGTCTCGCGTTTAATGGCTGTTTTAGCGAACAACCTGCCATTATCATCGAAACCGATAGTGCCATCACTGTTAACAAAGCTTTCTAATACATCAACTTCATAATCATCGAGCATGATATCGTTTGTTTCAAGTTGCTCTAGCTCTGGCGCTGTCACAGTCTGAATAGCAGGTAATTCTTTAACACTACGCAGCATATCATTTTGATTTCGTAGACCAGTCACCTCCCCATAAAGCAAGCTCACTTTGTAACGCAGCACTGGATCGGAAATTTTTGCTAAATCGTTTTCCGATACTAACTCTTCCTGAGCGATGATTTCCCTTTTATCAGACTGCTTGTTTGCTCTTTCGTATGTTGCATTTTCTGACCAAGCATCAACCAAACGTCTGTATGGGTTGCGCCCACCCTCTTTGTTGTAAATTGACTGTGAGCTCATGTTAACTCCTTGCTGCATCAATAAATCAACAAGGTTAGTTATCTCAATAGCGATACCTTTTTTGGCGAGTTTTTCACAAATACTGTTTATTGCTGCAAGTTTATTTAGCTTTGTAGCTTTACCTTCATTTTCCGCTGTTAAAAGCTTATATAGCTCGGTTACTTGGTCTTTAGTCATCTTGTTGGTCTTTATTGTTTTCTAGGGCTTTAGTATGCGTTTTTGCCATATTAATAAGCTGCTCGGTTGACTGTATTTTTACGCCAAGCTGCTGCAAGGTAACGGCATTAGCATCAAGCTGGTTAAGTTCTTGGTCGGTAAATTTATAGGTCAGGTAAGAGGCTAATGCGTCACTCGCATTTTTAACTTCTGTTTCAGTCAATGAACCCATCGTAATTGGCATCATGCCTGCGTTTAACATGACTTTATCAATAAAGTGGTTTCGCTCTTGTTCAAGGTCGTTATCTCTCACATGGGCATATAAACGACTTGCTTGTACGAGTAAATCTTGTTGGCGAAATTTGTTTTGTTCAAAAAACTTAGTTTCTTCTGGACTATCAACTAATCGAATCGGGATATACTTGTGAGCCTCGCTAGTATCAAAATCAGCGTTGGCTAAGCAACGAACACCTTCTATTAAACGGTAGGTGGCATGAGCATCACAAAGCTTTTGATCAAGCGTTTCAGTTTTTCTAGCTAGTAATGCTTCGGCACTTTTAATTTCAGCTTTTAAGCTAGATGTTATAAAGGCTGCGCCTTTTTCTTTGGCAATAGACTTTCTCTTGCCATATAAAACCTCAAGCTCAGTTCTTGCTTGTTCTACATCAATAGAAAGCTTTTGTGCATCAGCTAATAACTTGTTGCCATGCAACCATAATGGTATTAGCCAAGGCTTGCCTGAGATGAAGAAACGACAACGAACACAGTTACCTACTCCTCCGGGCACTTCACCGTATACGTCTTTACCATTTTTACCTGCTTTACGTAGAAGTTCACCACCAATATTACAAAGCGTTCCTGCGTTGGGGCATAAACCTAGTTGATTGCTTTCCCACAGTGCTCTAACACCTTGCTCAAATACTCCTTTTGCGGTTTGTTCATCGTTAAAAATTGAATATTTTTGAGCATCTGCCCACGCAGATGATTTAAGCCAGTTGGCAAAGTCTATCTGCTGATTATCTTCAATCTGTTTTTGTGCGGACGTTAAAATTTCTGAGACGTGTGCAGGAGTATGTTTGATATAATACAAGGTCATTAATATTGAAGCGTGACCTGCAACAATTTTACTTAAAATATCAATTGGTACACCGTTTTCAACAAACGCTGTTAAGCCTGTGACTCTGAGGCCATGAGGCGTGAATATAGATGCTTTGGGCACACCATTTTCTTCTCTGTCAGTGATTATCTCAACGTCTTCACCTTGTTCTTTTAAGCGCTTTTCTAACTCATCCATTAGCGCTAACCAAAAGCGATTCAACAGCCAATCTGCAGGTGGAGAATCTACCGAAGGATTCAGTGGCGAGCGAAATAAATAAAACCTGTCTGGTATTATTTCTTTGACTAATTCAGTAGGTCTGGTTGACCAAACATTCTTAGGAATATCTTTGTATTTTTTAGGGGCTTTAACGGGGTTATATTTTTCCTGCCAAGCTAAAAGTTCATAGGCATATTTGATGATCGATTCGTTATGCCAAGGAATTTCATAACCTGATGTTTCAGAAAAACCCTGTGCTCTGTCTTGCGTTTTGTTGGTGTTAATATATATGCCAACAGTTTCTTTACCCTGACTATGTATTTTTCTAATAAAGCCACGCTCTGCAACTTTGTTGCCTAACTGCTTCCAGTAGCCAGCATGTAGTGAAGTGTTCGTCACCCACTTTTTATCTTCTTGAGAGTAAATTTGGCTATCGCCTTCACCAGAATCTGATGATTTGACCTGTATTCTGCGTACTGGTAGTTCACACATTATAAGATATAGATGAGTAGAGACTGGGCACCATATTCTTTCTATTTTGTTGGTGTCTGAGTTTACTACCTCTATGTACTCTTTTTCTTGAGACTTGGGCCAAGCGTATTCGTCTTCAGATAGAATTTCTTTGCAAAGCATTAACCATTTAGTAGGCATAGATTGCTTAACACTTTCGGGTGGCTTAGACTTGTTATCGTACTTAGTATCAATAACCAGTTTTATTTCTTTCGCTGTTAATAGTGGATAGCCAATGCTTGTTCCTCCACCATCTTCATCTTCTTCAGTAAGATGACCTTCAATGATCCAGTTAGCAAAATCATTCATGTTAAGAGCTGCCGCTCTTTTATTGTTTACATCATTGTCGTCAAGATACTTCCAAAAGGTATATTTTCTTTCAGTTGCCAGAAATACAAAGGGATCATTGGAATTTTCAATTGTGCGCAAATAATTTAATAACTTAGAAAAGGAAGCGTTTCTATCCTTGGTACTTTTGAGTAACAACCCATCACGCCATTCTTCAAAAAGGCTATGCCACTTCTCATATCCTGCGGCTATCGAGCCAAAATGGTAGTCGCTACGTTTGATAGAAATAGCGGCAATGTACTCATCATTGTTGTGAACTTTTGCAAGTGTCTTGGCTAATATTCTAGTAGCGTTAATGAACCTTTCAGCTAATTGCTCACGATAGCTGGTGTCTTCATTTTTGAGCTGAGCTACAATTGAATTCCAAACTTCAAGTGTGATTTCTTGTAGAGAAGTAATTTGAAAATACTTAGCTATATAACTGAGCAATATGATAATTGCGTTTCTCTTAGTTGTTTGATTTTTTTTTAATGACTCGAAGTGATACGCCTGTTTTAAAGCATCTTTTACCAACTCAATAGCGTTATCAGCTTCCAGCACTTTTAAGTTTTCTTTATAGGGAATTCCCCCTCGAAAAGTTAGCACTTCGACTAATGGTAAAAATTCATCATCAGCTTTAGAGCGTTCATTTAAGTAGTCAATAACATCTTGATCAACAGGATAATGCTGCAATGCTAAAAAGCTAATTGCTAACTCGTCTGTCAGCTCACTAATTATTCCTTTAGCCATTATTCCACTCCAATACTGCAACGTCTGACTTACCCAACGATGTACAACCATTTGACTCAATTAAGTGTTTAGCCTTTTCTAGCTCGCTTGTAACATGCTTAAATGTAGGTTCAGTATAAATGCCTTGAGACAGCACACTACGATGTCTGAGACTATTTTGAATAACCTTTTGGGGTACTCCTGCTTCAGCTAAAATCTGCCCATACAAGTGCCGAGGGCCATGCGGAGATGTGCCCTCAAGCTTTCCATATTTGATTGGCCTACCTAATCGCTTTTCTAAACGCTTGTAAGCACGTTTTAAAGCATCTTGATAGGCTTTAATGCTATATGGTTCCCCTGCATTATCAGTTTGCTTTACAAACAGGAATGGGTGCTCTGTACCGTACCTATCGGTATAACTTTTCATGAGCCGCTCACGGTAGCTGAGGTAGTAAATGTACATTTCCCTAAATAGAGCTTCTGCTGCGGGATGAACAAAGAAGACTGGGGCTGATAATGTGTTATCAACCTTTAGATTTTTCCAACCTGCCTTATAGCTTTTAGAGTTATTATCATCATTTCTTGGTCTTAAATTTCGCTGCGCCAAATAGGTTTTACGTAGCATATTTTGTTCACCAACCATGAAAGTATTAGCATCGGCAGGATGCCGCAAAAATACCTTACAAGAGCCATCAAACTGAGGCACAACATCGTTATACCAAATATGAAATGGTTCGCTTACCCGTGTGCCACCAAATATCAGCAGCAAGGTGATCATCTTAGCGGTTAAGTCTTCTCTCTCTTCAGGTAAAGAAGCGCTCTCATCTTTAATGAAGCCATATTCCATTAACGGTGCGACTAGTTCAGCAGGGAATTTTTTAACCTCGCCAGATCCCTTGCCAACTCCACCTAACTCGATAATTTTATTGGCCTGCCGATTAGCTATACCCTGTGCTAACTCAGAAGCTGTCACAGTGTGAGATAAGAACATAAAGGCTTTAGCTTTAACTGCTTGATTCAAAAAACGTAGCGTTGTTCTTTCATCACTTGGACGAGTTAGCAAATTGCTAGACTGCTGCTCAATTATTCCTTCAACTTCACACCAATCAATAAAAGTTTGTAATGCTGATAGTATTGATTTTGTGCTTTCCATACTTGCAGGAGGCCAATACAAACTTAACTTGTCGTTATGCTCATCAACATCAATTGTTCCTTTGTGCAAAGCCAAGGCAAACTTTCTAATTAATCGTTTATGAAAGTTAAATGTTTTTGATGATCGGTAAACGAGATTGTAAGAAATACAGAAGTCGTAAAACAAACCCAATGCTCTAGAAACTTTGCGCTTCCAATTTAAACTTCGAGTTGGGTAAGCCATGAAGTAATCAACCAATGAATGAACTAACATTGTTTGATCACCGACTTTGATATAAAGAGCAGGTATTTTTAGATCAGTTATTCCAGTGATTTGCTGGATCACTACCACATGATGTTTAGCAACTGCTGATTGTTGTGCTCTAGCCATACCCCCTCCCTAGTAACTTAGTAAGTTTTACTATGAGGGTTACATAAAGTCAACCACCCATTTTTTAGGTCTACTTTTAACAGTTAAAGTTTACTTTATAGTAAATATTAGTAAGTAATAGACAGGGTGTTAAATGAGCACACGACTCATAATCGTTAGGTCCCTGGTTCGAGTCCAGGTGGGGCCACCATTTACTCCCAGATTCATATTTCATTCAAACTCATCGTTTTAAAATCAAAGCTTTGTAAGCGCATAACTCATATTACAATATGCACGTTTTTAAATGGTTTAAAGTCTAGTATCTAGGCCTTAGCTCATTTCTAACTCTATGCGTTTATTTTTAACCAAAACATCAAGTCGAGAATATTACGTGAAAAAATTAGCAGTAGCACTGAGTGCATTAATTTTAGTTTCTGGTTGTCAAATGTCGCAGCGTCAGAATGCTACCACAGGTGAAAGTGAAACAAATTCAGCGACAACAGGTGCTATTATTGGCGTTGTTTCTGGGGCTATTGTTGGTTTAGCTACAGGTAAAGATGCTGATGATCGACGCAAGCGTGCGCTTATAGGTGCAACAACCGGAGGTGCAATCGGTGCAGGTGTTGGCTATTACTTTGATAAGCAAGAAGCAGCACTTCGTGAAGAGTTAATGAACTCTGGCGTTCAAGTAAAAAGGGTCGGTGAGGATAAACTCGTATTAACTATGCAAAACGGTATAGGGTTTGATTCTGGCTCTGACAAACTGAGTGCTTCAATTTTTAAGACATTAGATGGGGTTGCAAAAGTGCTTGTTGAGTACCCTGATACTCAGCTTTTAATTGAAGGCCATACTGATAGTTCTGGCAGCGAGTCTTTAAATAAAGCTCTCTCTGAAAAGCGTGCGAACTCAGTAAAAAATTACCTACAAAGCCAAAAGGTGACTGCAGATCGTTTATTCACCGAAGGTCTGGGTGAGTCTCTGCCCATTTGCGATAACAGTACCAAAGCTGGCCGCACTTGTAACAGGCGAGTTGAGATCAGTATCTTCCCTGCGAAAAAATAATATCATTCAACCCTTAGCCCAGCTCTTAAGCTAAAGCTGGGCATACTAGGCTACAAACAGCTTTGCTCTATTTTCACACACTTAATTAAAATTTACTTTTTAAGTTATAAACTTTTTTTGCATTTTGTATGTATGATTAATTTATATTTGAATAGGAGATAACCATGCGTTTTGTACTGCTACTTTCATTATTGCTTTGTAGTTTTATTACTTTAGGTAAAACTGAGCAAATCTCTCAACAGGCGCTTCTAATTAACCAAATGTCTGCAATACCACACAAGATCATTGATGTAAGAAGCCCTGAAGAATTTGCAGCGGGGCATGTCAAAGGCGCTATTAACATCCCTTTCAATCAGATAGATCAACACCAAGATTTGCTTAATACGCTAAAAGAAAACACGCTTGTTGTTTATTGCCGCTCTGGTCGCAGAGCTGGTATTTTTGAACGTGCCTTATCGAAAGATGGATTTACTCTTTTACACTTAACAGGTGATATGAATAGCTGGCAAGCTGAAAATTTGCCAACTGTGAAATAATGTATTGAGACGTTTTAAATAGCCTCAGTATCAAGTCTTAAAAATGGTTAAACTTGCTGAGATATCGGAATAAATCATCACGAAAACAAGACTATTTAAAAGAATGTGATAGTATTGTTTGGCAGTGTAAGGATTTTAAAGTATGAATGTTGAACAATTAGTCGATAAAGCAAAACAAGTCTGTGATAACCGTGGCGCGCGTTTTACGGCGATCCGTGAAAAGGTATTCCGTCTACTTGCTGCTAAGCAAGGTGGAGTTGGGGCATATGATCTTTTAGAAGAGTTAAAAGTGTCTGAGCCAGGTGCTAAACCTGCGACTATCTATCGTGCATTAGATTTTTTATCTGAACTTGGTTTTATCCATAAAATTGAAAGCACTAATGCATTCATGCTTTGTCATCATTTTGATCACATTCACCCCGTACAATTACTGATCTGCGATGATTGCGGACATGTTGACGAGCTTCACTCAAGTTTAATCTCACATGAGCTGAATAACTTAGCCTCTGAGCGCGGTTTTCAGGTAAGTAACCAAACAATTGAAGCACATGGTAAGTGTGAAAAGTGTAAAGACTAAGTGCAGTTATACAATTAAACCACTACACTTAATCTAGAATTGAATAATTAAGAATCAAGGGAACAGCACATGAAAGTAGAGTTCATAAACCCTTTTTTATCATCATTAATAAATGTCTTAGCAACAATGGCTCAGACTGAACTGACGCCAGGAAAACCAAAAATCAAAAAAGGCGAAGTGGCTCAAGGTGATGTGTCGGGTTTAATTGGTATGGTTGGCCCTCAAACGAAAGGCTCTTTCTCAATTACATTTGACGAACAGCTCGCATTGACAATCATGGAACGCATGTTAGGTGAAAGGCCTGACGAAATTAATGAAGAAGTGACTGATATGGTTGGGGAAATTACCAACATGGTCACTGGCGGAGCTAAAAACTTACTGGGTGAAAAAGGTTATGATTTTGACATGGCAACGCCGATTGTTGTGTCTGGACCTGGCCACACCATTACACACAAATGTGAAGGGGCAAAAATTATTATGCCATTCACATCTGCAGACGGTAATGCAAATATCGAGGTGAGCTTCGATAAACTATGAGTTGGCAGCAAGCTAAATTCACTCTAGCCGCGAAGTCTCGCGGCTTTCATCTAATTACAGATGACATTATCAAGCAAATTCCAGAGATCCATAACTATCAAGTTGGCATTTTACATTTATTTTTGCAGCATACGTCAGCTAGTTTAACCATCAATGAAAATGCCGATCCGACTGTACGTATGGATATGGAAAGCCACTTTAATCACTTTGTGCCTGAACGTCAGCCTTATTATAAGCATGACTATGAAGGTGATGACGATATGCCTGCACACATAAAATCAAGCACACTAGGTTGCCAAATCAGTATCCCAATTAGTCAAGGGCGACTCATGTTAGGTACTTGGCAAGGCGTGTATTTAGGTGAGCACAGAGATTATGCTGGCGGTAGAAGTATTGTTGCCACCTTGTCTGGCGAACTTTATTGATACTTCATACCAATAAAATAAGCGGCACATTGGCCGCTTACTTTTTATCTTTTATGTATTGATAACTCACTCTCGGTGTGACATTACATAGCAGTTCGTATGGTATCGTCCCTGCACATTGTGCAACTTTTTCAACAGGCAAGTTTTCCCCCCACATTTCTACTTCATCACCGACCTGAACTGAGTCATTTTCTGCGCCAATATCAACCGTGATCATATCCATCGACACACTGCCGACAATGCCATATCGTTTGCCATTGATCACAACCGGCGTGCCTTCTTGCGCATGACGCGGATAACCATCACCGTAGCCCATAGCAACCACTGCAAGTTGCGTCGCTTCTTGACTCTGCCAACGTCCGCCATAGCCCACTCGCTCTCCCGCTGGAATAGAACGTTTGGCTATCACACGGGTTTTTAAAGACATCACTGCCGATAAGCCATGATCTGAGCCGACTGAATCAAGCATCGGCGAAACGCCATACAGCATGAGTCCAGGTCTTATCCAATCACCATGGCTATCTGGCCAAGCAATAATGCCCGCAGAATTAGCCAAACAAATTTGTTCGATTTTATCTCCGACCAATTTGGAAAAATGCTGAATTTGCGACAACGTCTTGTTGTTTTTAGTATCGTCAGCACACGGAAAGTGCGTCATTAAGCGCACATCTTGCTTCGCATTTTGTGTGGCTTTGAGGCGAGAGTAAAACTGCTCTAGCTGTTCAGGTTCAATGCCTAGACGGTGCATACCTGTATCTATTTTTAGCCAAGTAGCTATCGGAGCATCTAAATTTGCCTGCTCTAACGCAGCCAATTGGTGCTCGTCATGTATGATGGTTTCGAAGTTATTCGCCAATAAGATCGGTAAATCACTTGCTTCAAAGAAACCTTCTAATAAGACAATGGGTTTAGTCAGCCCACCAGCACGAAGTGCCAAGGCCTCATCGATTCTAGCCACAGCAAACGCATCGGCCCCCTGCAAATGCTGTGCTATCGTCACCAGACCATGCCCATACGCATTGGCTTTTAATACCGCCATCACTTTGCTGTTTGGCGCGATTTGCTTGATACGAGCGAGGTTAGTCGCCAGTGCGGTTAAGTTAATTTCTGCGGTTGCTAATCTCATACAGCCTCTCGTGTGCGACCTGCAAAAAGTATTAAGCTACCAGCGCTTAATACTCATCATCAAATGCAGGTCCTGCATAATTGTCAAAACGAGAGAATTGCCCCTGGAAGGTTAACCTAACCTTACCAATCGGACCATTACGCTGTTTACCGATGATTATTTCTGCCACCCCCTTATCTGGGCTGTCTTCGTTATACACTTCATCACGATAGATGAACATGATTAAGTCGGCATCCTGCTCGATTGAACCCGATTCACGTAAGTCGGAGTTTACTGGACGTTTATCGGCACGTTGCTCTAGTGTACGGTTAAGCTGAGACAGCGCGATAACCGGGCATTGTAGCTCTTTTGCCAGCGCTTTTAGTGAACGGGAAATTTCAGCAATTTCTAAGGTACGATTATCTGATAAACTAGGTACACGCATTAGCTGTAAGTAGTCGACCATGATCATACTGATACCGCCATGGTCACGAGCAATACGACGTGCGCGAGAACGAACATCGGTTGGTGTTAGGCCTGATGCATCATCGATGTACATCTTACCTTTTTCCATCAATAAACCCATGGTTGACGATAAGCGTGCCCAATCTTCGTCATCTAATTGACCTGTACGCACTTTAGTCTGGTTAATTCTACCTAAAGAGGCCAACATCCTCATCATGATCTGTTCTGAGGGCATCTCTAGTGAGTAAATCAGTACAGGCTTGTCTTGGGTCATCGCTGCATGCTCAGCCAAGTTCATCGCAAAGGTGGTTTTACCCATTGAAGGACGTGCCGCAACGATGATTAAGTCTGACGGCTGTAAACCTGCTGTCATTTGGTCTAGGTCGTTATACCCAGAACTTACCCCTGTAACACCATCTTGCGGTGACTGATAAAGCTCTTCAATCTTATCGACTGTTTTTTCTAAGATTGAGTGGATACTTTGCGGACCTTCGGTACTCTTAGAGCGCTGCTCAGCTATCTTAAATACTTTACTTTCAGCTAAATCGAGTAGTTCATGGCTATCACGCCCTTCCGGATTAAAGCCCGCTTCGGCAATTTCATTCGCTACCGTGATCATCTCACGAACAACAGCACGCTCACGTACAATCGCAGCATATGCATCGATATTGGCTGCACTTGGCGTGTTTTTAGCTATTTCTGCCAAATATGCAAAGCCACCCACCGCACTGAGTTGATTATTCTTTTCAAGGCTTTCAGAGATCGTGATTAAGTCGATTGGTTGACTTTGCTCAACCAGCTTTTCCATCGCTTCAAAAATTAACTTATGGGTGCGGGTGTAAAAGTCTTGCGACACCACCAATTCAGCAACACGGTCAAAGGCCTGATTATCTAGCATTAAGCCACCAAGCACGGACTGCTCAGCTTCAATGGAATGAGGAGGAACTTTGAGGGTATCGACTTGATGATCTGGTTTAGCCATAGCACTACACAATCTAAAAGAATTAAGAGGAGTATTTTAGCTCCTAGCGAAGCAACTTAAAAGCGTAAAGCGACTTTCTAATACCAACCCTCTTAATTAAGTGATCTATTTTGAGGGTTGGTATAATTATTAGAATAGCTGAAATAAAAAAGGCCTCACTTGGAGGCCTGTTATCGACTTTACGATTTATTTAGTTTTTCTTTAACTCAATACGACCACTGACGGTATCAATTTCAACATCTGCATCACCGCCATTGAGAATAAATTCTAACTCACGTGACGGACCATACTTGGCTTTCTTGACTTTATCGCGACTCAATTCATTAATAATACGACCACCAGAGTGCGCATCAATATCAAAGCGAGCTGATACGTCGCTCGGGAAATACAAGCGAACATCACCACTTACGGTATCCATATTAATGCGAGCATTAGACTGTAGCGCTTTGACTTGCACTTTAATCTCACCATTCACTGTATTTAATCGTAAGTCCCTTAATGAGGCGACTTTGAAGTCTACTTCACCGTTAACATTTTCAAGACGTATATCTGTTGCCTCCGTATCACTTTCAATATCACCATTCACAGCATTGAATCTCAACTCACCTTTAGAGTTCATATCATTAATGTCACCATTAACCGTTTCAAAGCGTAAATCACCCGATAACTTGTTTGCATCAACATCGCCATTAACCGTTTCGAGGCTTACTTTACCTTCTAGTTGCGTCGCTTTGATATCACCATTGACCGTTTTAATGCGTGCACCTGCTAATAATTCCGTCGCAGAGATATTCACGTTTATACCTTCAAAGCTCAGCTCACTGTTTTTTGGCATATAAATCGTCAGTTTAGAGCCATCGCCTTTGTTCCAGCCTTTATAACGCTTAGGCATTTCAACAATAAACTCTGTGACAGAGCCATTGTTCTCAAGTTTGTAGCCCTTAGCAATCTCATCGAGTGAGCCTGTAACCTTAAATTCTGATTTATCCCAAGATTTGATGTCTACTTCACCGCGTTGGTTTTCAATCACGATCTTGCCATTGGCTGGTACTGAAATCTGCTTATCGATAGCTTCACCTGCAAGACAAGCGAATGGGAAAAATAATAGTCCTGTTAGTAGTTTATTCATCTTTTTTCTCCTAAATTTGTTGCCAACTTGGTGCATGTACACGGTTGATTAAATCTAATTGCTGCTGATAGACCTGCGCGAGCATTTTTAGCAGCGCGGCATTTTCAGGATCATTTTGTAAGGCAAGCTTCACAGCTTGCTCAGCCTGTTCTAATTCATCAAGTTGTTGCTGCCAGTCATTTGTTAAAGCTGGTTGAGCTTCATACTGTACAAGTAATGCCTGCTTTTGCTGTTCGAACAGTACGCTTAAGTCACGCATGGTGTTTTGCTCAGGGTGCGTCATACTGACATTCCATGCCAATAACCCCGCTATAAAACACGCTGCAATGCCGGTGACTTTCGGCCAATACTGCTTCTCACTAAGAGGTGTTTTGGCTGGTTCAGCTATTGCGCGTTCAATCCCAGGCCATAAATCACGGCTTGGCGCGGTATCACTTGGCTTTGCCAGCTCTTCTTTTAAGAAGTCGTCAAAGTTGACTTTACTCATGCTCGTACCACTCCTGTAATAATTGTCTAGCGCGATGGTATTGAGACTTACTTGACCCCACTGCCATACCTAACATATTGCCGATTTCTTCATGCCGATACCCTTCAACAGCATGGAGAACAAACACTAAGCGAGCACGTTCTGGTAAGCGCAAAATTAACTTGTCGAGTCCGTTTAAACCACTGCACATTGCAAGGCTCTGTTCATCCATACCGCTTTGCTCAAAGCTCACAACTTTTTGCAGCCAATTCTTATGTTTGCGCAAATAACTAATGGCAATATTACTTGTGACACTGTGCAACCAAGTCGAAAACTTTGACTGCCCCTGAAACTGCGAAATTTTATGCCATAACTGTACAAACACTTCTTGTGTAACATCTTCTGCATGCTGTTGATCGGCAAGCAGTCTTAAACACAAAGCAAATACCGGTTTCTCATGCTGTCGATAAAGCTGGGCAAACGCCTCCTGATCACCCTGCTGTACTTTATGCACTAGGTCATCTGTTTGCTCATCTCTATTCGTGTTCGAAAATGCCTCTTTGGCATCGATTAACATGACACTATTCCTTTATCGGGTTTTACCCAGTTTGGCGTTTTGCTTAATTGTTATTATCTAAGACGCCATCTTGGCTTAAAAAGGTTTAAAAGAATTAAAAAAAATTTGAAGAGACAGCATTACAAAGCAAAGTCTATTTTGCAATGAAATGCTGCTAGTTGCATCTTGTGGTGTTAGTCGTCCGTACTTCCGCTATCAGAATTGCTCGTTTCACCTTCATCAGTCTCTAAATCAGGCAGTGGCTTGGCAGGCTCAAAGAACCAACCTTTAAAAATAAGCTGAGATTTCTCATCGCTGCCACCACCAGAACCAAAATTCACATCTTTAAGAGCTGAGTCAAAATGCACGCCACTGCCCCCAGAGGAATCAATAATAGAGCCTCTCACAGTACCATAGAGTTGCCCACTACCTGAGAGTTTTACTTGTGTTAAAGGTGCATAGATTGTTGCATACATGTCTGATGCTCCCTTCACTTGAAATCCATCTCTGCCTGAATATGAAGAGAAAAAATTCAAACTAGGTATGCCGCTTGAAGTCATACCTTCTTTTTCTGTGATCACTTGCCCACTGGCGCCTAAAATCACTTTGCCTGTGGTAAACACAGTTAAACTACTGCCTGACTTGATAGTTAACTTAGCATTTCCATCTAACACAAAGTCGCCATCAACTAAAAAAATCACATCGCCACCAGTGATAGTCATCTTACCATCACTGTATACCTTAAAATTTTTCATGCCAAACACACGCTCTTCTGTCGTGTCTGAAATGCCATGGCTTTGACTCAAGTTATCAAACAAATAAATCTCTGCTTTTTTTGAATCTAAAGCGACAGCCTTTTTGATGCCAACTTGAGATGTCATCAAGCGGCCTATTTTAGGAGTAAACATATAGGTTTGTGTCGCACCGACCGCGAAATCCTGATCCCGCTCAGGGTTCTGCTCCATCACATCTGGCATATTTAAAGGTAATTCAAAGGGATCACACTCTTTATTTGGTTTTGCAGGATCATAATCAGGAGAGCTTGGGTCATATACTTTTACAGGCTCTATCTCTGGTGTTTTTCTAAAATAAGCATCAGAGTAAGACACATTCTGCCTTGTAGTGCCATCATCTAGCTGAACAGATTCTTGCGCGTGATAACTCGCAGGAAAGTTACCTGTCCCACCATACATAATGTCGTAGGGATCATTGTTTGCATTAATGATCTTACTACCCCATTTCATCTCGACATTGCCTACAGCTCTTACATAGCCCTTAACCTCACCACCTCGATGAGTAAAAAAGCCCCCTGAGTAAACATTGCCCTCAACACGATAACTCGTTCCGCCACCACCGCTGATCTCAACACCAGTATTTGAGTGTACATCTCCGATAATGGGTGAAGAGCCTTTAAGATATATTACCCCCGATGCTTTCACATCGCCTTTAATCGGCGAATTACCAGTAATCGTGACACTCGAATCACCAATCACAGTATTTACATGCCCTGAAGAGTCTCGATTAGTCTCTGAATATGGGCCTTTACTGGAGTCATAACTATCAACCACACCACTACCAGATAAATTAACGCCTTTACATCCCGTAACAGCATGCTGAAAGGGGGATTTAATATCTGCTGGTTTTAATTCAAAGCGAGCAACAAGCTGTTGATTCGCATCGCCATAATAGCGCTGACCTAGACTCGTAATTTCAAGTAACCCTTCCGCACTTTTACTCAGACGTGCTTTATAAACCGTGTCATCGCCTATTTCACCGTTTCCAACATGTAAACCATGCTGATTGACTAAGTCATCAACGGAAAAGCTACTGTTATCTGATACAATCTTTTGCAAGTTATTTGCCGCAGTAAAAATACCTTTTTCAGCGAGCAGACGTGCATTCATGTCTTTTTGAAAGTTGCCCGTTAAACGTTCTTGAATAACGGTTTCTTTAAGGGCACCAATCACCACCACACTCGCCATAGTGCTCATTAACATGACTTTAATTAAGGTAAATCCTGATTGCTGCTTCACACGCTTTCCTTAAAAGCTTCAAGCAGAATGAGTTGTGTCGTGGCAATATCTATTTGCAACCCATCTCCAAAATGACTTGGCATATTCATCGGTTTGACAGTCACGCTGACTAGATGATTATCATATGCAAAGTTAATGGCTTCTATACCCTTGAGTAGTTGTACTGCACCGTTACCATCGCCAATGTCACAGGTTAAAAAACCGTTTTCAAGCGCATACGTTTCAATGTAATCCACAGCTGGGGTCGTACCTTGGCAAGATAGTACATTGGCAAGTTGCTGAAATTGAATGCTTAAAGGAGCTGCGCTAATAACGGGCTCACTGTTCGTCTGCTTAACACTTCGCGTAAATACTTGGCTGGTATAACGGATCACCTCTTGTGCATCTGATAACTCTTGCGTCATTCTCACCGTGCTTTTTATCGCTGAATAAGACATGGCAACCCCTGCCAGTAAAAATAACCCGACTGCCATCGCAACCAACATCTCAAGTAAGGTATAACCCGATTGTCTCGCTTTATGTGTTACACACATTCGGTACCTCTACGAAACTTGCATTCAATGTAACCTGATTAAGCAATTGTTTTTCTGCTTCCTCTGGCACACGCAAATCTTGCCAAGCCACTGTCATTTGCATCTCAGCACTGTAATTTTCTGGCAGTGTTAACACATACCTAAAAGATAAGCTGTTAGGTGGCTGTAACGACTCCCTAAATGCTTGCTCGGTAAATTTTGATGGGGAGCTATGTTGTATTTCACAAAGTTCTGGCCACATACGCTCAATAGCATTCTGTGCCTGTACCAAAGAAACCGTATAATCAAAGCTATTATTAGCGAACTGCAATGACTTAAGCTGGGTAACACCCAGACCAATTAAAGCAATGCTCGCAATAAACATTGAAACCAGTACTTCTAGCAATGAAAAGCCTGCATTTACGCGCAATTTTCTTCTGCCTTACCTAACCAACTTTGACCGCTTTGTAGAATACACAAACGATAATCTTTAGTATTTCTATCGTTATCAGTGATTAAAATATTGCTTTGTAAATTCAGCTCGCCAGTCGAACGTATCATACGATCAACCAGATCTGCGTTAACTGTTGGGTAGATTGAATCAAATTGCCTTAAAACCTCTCTACCATCTGGCACTTCAATTTCTACTAACCAGGAGTTGTCTTGTTTGGTGAGGATCACTGTCTGTGCTCGCTTTACTGCCTCACTTCTCGCATATCGATATATTGCATTTAATTGATTAGCTGTTTTAGTCAGGCGCTCTTGCTTTATAAACTGTGCGAATGAAGGAGCTGCAAGCATGGCTAAAATACTCACAAGGCCAAGCGTGATTAATAATTCAATCATAGTAAAGCCATGAGACTTTTGCTTATTTCCAGCAATCATTACCGTTCCCACTAGCAGTCGTTTGACCAGCCTGATTGATTGATAGATCACCACATCTGTCAGTCGTTTGTACACTTCCCGCTTTTGGTCTTGCACTTAACACAAACCCCAAACTTCTGAAGTTTGCTGCACCTGCTGGCTTGTTAGTGTGCCGATAGGTGAAATCATAAACTGCTGAATTTGGCAAATCATTAAACAGTTCGCTATCTGGATAACCACCATTTCTTGAGTAAATACGTTCTAAAATTGCCGCTGTTTGCAGCATTGATTGCTGTGCATCTGAACGATGCCCATCTTGTATATATCTTTGATAAGACGGATACGCTAAAGTCGTAGTAATCGCAATAATTGCGACAACAATTAGCAGCTCAATAAGCGTAAAACCTTTTGTATTTACTCTAGAATTCATACTCTACCCAAAACAAAACAGCGCTGTCATTTTTAACACAAACCTAACAAGAAACAAAAGCTTAACTTGTTATTAGGTATGACAAAACCCGCAGTTAAAATACCACATAATATATGTTTTTGAAAAAGGAACGGATTACATGTAGTTACACAGTGTACCGTTTGCTCAGATCCGTGAGATGTTTAAACGAAGAGAGAGTTTGATAGTTTTTTATTTTTATATAAAAACCGCGTGCATAACACGCGGTTTTTTAAAACTTAATCAAAGATTAAGCTTCAGCAATAACGATTACTTTGATAGTAGCAGTTACGTCTGAGTGTACAGCGATTGCAACGTCAAATTCACCAGTCTCACGGATAGTACCTAGAGGTAGACGAACTTCTGACTTAGCAACTTCAACACCAACAGCTGAGATAGCGTCAGCGATGTCACGAGTACCGATAGAACCGAATAGCTTACCTTCGTCACCAGCTTTAGATACTAGAGTAACTTCAGCTAATGCTTCTAGCTTCTCAGCGCGTGCTTGAGCAGCTGTTAGTTCTTCAGCAATCTTCGCTTCTAATTCAGCGCGACGAGCTTCAAAAGTTTCGATGTTAGCTTTAGTCGCTGGAACTGCTTTACCTTTAGGGAATAAGAAGTTACGAGCGAAGCCAGATTTAACTGCAACTTGGTCACCTAAGTTACCAAGGTTTGCGATCTTGTCTAGTAGAATAACTTGCATGTTTCTACACCTTTTAAAAACGAGTTAATCCGCTGCTTACTTATGTAAGTCAGTGTATGGAAGAAGGGCTAAGTAGCGAGCACGCTTGATAGCTGTTGCTAGCTGGCGCTGGTATTTAGCGCTAGTACCTGTGATACGGCTAGGTACGATTTTGCCACTTTCAGTTACATAGTTTTTAAGAGTAGCTAGATCTTTGTAATCGATTTGTTGTACGCCTTCCGCTTTGAAACGGCAGAACTTACGACGTCTGAAATAACGTGCCATGAGTAATTTCCTCAATTAATTCTTTCAATATGTTGTGCATGTAAAACAAGTTGACTTAAACCATTTCGGTTTTCGTGACGATTTAAAAAACCGCGTACTTGTATTGCCTGCCCAACGTATAAATGCTGTGTTTGATTCTGTAATTGTGCACCGCTTGCAACCACACTTAGACGAACATAACTATTTCTATTTAGTTCGGCTTCGACTTGCATTGATTTGTGTTCAACAACAAACGTGCAATGTGGAATACCAGCTGGGCTTTGACTAAATTTGGGTGTTTTACAAACCGTACCCGAGAGCACATATTGATTTGTATACAGATCTGGCTGTGTCACCTATTTAATCAATCCAGATTCAATAACGATTAAGCAGAAGCTGCTTCTTTTTTCTCTTCTTTAACAAGAGGAGACGCTTCAGTTACAGCGTTTTTAGTACGCATAACTAGGTTACGTAGCACTGCATCGTTGTAGCGGAAAGAAGTTTCAAGCTCGTTGATTACTTCAGTTGGTGCTTCAACGTTCATTAGAACATAGTGTGCTTTGTGAAGCTTTTCGATTGGGTAAGCCAGTTGACGACGACCCCAGTCTTCTAGACGGTGAATTTGACCACCAGCTTCAGTGATAGAACCAGTATAACGCTCGATCATACCAGGTACTTGCTCACTTTGATCTGGGTGAACCATGAATACGATTTCGTAATGACGCATGGATATTCCTTACGGTTAATATAGCCTTGTCCCGTTTCGGCCAGTCGGGGGAAGGCAAGGAACTAAATGTGATAGCCGAAATGAGCGCGTATTCTACGTCGAGTTGGGAGTTTTAGCAATGAAAAAAGCAAGAAAAGACTAATTATTAATCAGATTCTAAGTGAGTAGGATATATTTGAAATAGAAGATTGGAGCGGCACACGAGGTTCGAACTCGTGACCTCGACCTTGGCAAGGTCGCGCTCTACCAGCTGAGCTAGTGCCGCATTCCATATTTAGCTCTTGATTTGTTTGTAATATCGCAAAGGTCGCGTCTATTACCCGACGCAGCTGAGCTAGTGCCGCATCATGACAGTTATTTATATAACTAGTTTGCTTGTAAACAAGACTTGAGGAGTTGGAGCGGCACACGAGGTTCGAACTCGTGACCTCGACCTTGGCAAGGTCGCGCTCTACCAGCTGAGCTAGTGCCGCATTCCATAGTTAGCTCTATATTTTAGGTAACATTGCAAAGGTCGCGTCTATTACCTGAAGCAGCTGAGCTAGTGCCGCATCACAATATTTAGCAATATAATTGCTGCGCTTTAAAAAAACAAACCCCGCAGAGTTACTCTCTTAAGCGGGGCAGGATTCTACAATAATGCAGGTGCTTTGCAAGCAATTTTTAAAGATTAAAGAACTTTTCTTTATAAACCTTTAATTCCATTATTGAATCTTTTATGTCGTCTAGTGCAAGGTGTGAGCTTTTCTTTTTAACTTGACCTAGTAATTCTGGTTTCCAACGACGAGCTAGCTCTTTCACTGTACTCACATCTAGGTTGCGATAGTGAAAGTAAGCCTCAAGTTCAGGCATATACTTATTTAAAAAGCGGCGGTCTTGACCAATTGAATTGCCACACATAGGCGAACTGCCTGGTGGTACCCACTCTTTTAAAAACTCTAAAGTTTGTGCAATGGCATCGTCTTCAGTGAACTTACTGGCCTTACAGCGTGCTGTCAAACCTGAACGACCGTGTTGATTGGTACACCATTCGTCCATGTTATCTAACAACTCATCGCTTTGATGAATAGCAATAACAGGGCCTTCAGCTAATACATTTAAATCACCATCAGTAATAACTGTAGCAATTTCTAAGATTTTATCTGTTTTAGGCTCTAAGCCCGTCATTTCAAGATCTAGCCAGATCAAATTTGATTCATTAAAAGACATAAACTACCTTAGCGGTACTTCCTTTAGATCCAATGCAATTAGATATATCATATTAGCTTCACTTGTTTACCTAAAGCTTTTTTTTTAAAAGCGCTTAATTTAATTGAGTTATAGCCCATTTAAGCCATGCTCACAAAGTAAACAGAGTGATTTTAGGCAATTTTATTAATTGCAATTTTGATCAGTGACAAGCTAAGTAACTATGGCAAAACAAAAGAAACTCAGTAAAGGCCAATCCCGTCGGATCAGTGCCAACCATCAAAAACGCTTGCGTAAAGCTAAACAACAGCATAGCGAGCAACAAGATACCCAGTGGCAAACCGACAATTTAGGTCCGACTGAAAACGCAATAGTAATAAGCCGTTTCGGCCAACATGCCGATATAGAAACCATCGATGGCGAAGTTTTGCGCTGTAACATTCGCAGAACAGTTGGCGGTCTAGTGTGCGGTGATGAAGTATTCTTTCGTCGTGCCAAAGTCAGTGATGGCGACTTAGCTGGAGTTATCGAAGCCATTGAAGAGCGCCGTTCACAGCTTACCCGTCCTGATTTTTATGATGGCGTTAAAGTTGTTGCAGCGAACATTGACCAAATCTTGATGGTGTCTGCAATTTTACCTGAATTCACCCCACAGATTATCGACCGATATTTAGTGGCTTGTGAAGATATGGGTATCGAGCCTATTTTAGTGCTCAATAAAATCGACTTGATCGATGACGAAGGTCTCGAGTTCATTAACGAAATTTTAGATATTTATCGTGAATTAGGTTACAAAGTTCACCTTGTCAGCACCAAAACCGGCGAAGGTATTGACGCGCTGAAACAAGTATTAGTGGGTAAAAATAACATCTTTGTAGGTCAATCAGGGGTAGGTAAATCTACACTGGTCAATACCGTGCTCCCTAATGCTGATATTCTTACCAAAGAAGTGTCTGAAAATAGCGGCCTAGGTCAACACACCACAACCGTGTCACGATTACACCACTTACCTAGTGGAGGAAACCTGATTGATTCACCGGGGATCCGTGAGTTTGGCCTATGGCACCTAGATGTTGAACGTGTAACTTGGTGCTTTAAAGAATTCCGCGAGTATATAGGCGGCTGTCGTTTTAGAGATTGTAAACACCTTAACGACCCTGGGTGTATTTTGGTAGAAGCCGTTGAGCAGGGTAAAATTACCGAGTTACGTTTTGACAGCTATCACCGTATTCTCGAATCAATGGCTGATGGCCGCGCAGGTGCTCGCGCGCCAAGAGTTTAAAAATTTTACAGTTTATATGTTAGTATCTGCGCTAATTATTTTTAGGAATTTATAGTCCCCATGGATAAATTTAAAATTGCCATGCAATACGCCATGCCTAAGCATGGGATCTCTCGCCTAGTTGGTAAATTAGCTGCTGCGGAAGCAGGCTCCGTGACAACTTCTTTGATTAAGGCGTTTATCAAGCAGTACAAGATTGATATGAGCGAGGCACTTTACGAAGATCCTGCGCACTATAAAACCTTTAATGAGTTCTTCACTCGCCCATTAAAACCAGGCATTCGTCCATTAACAGAAGATGAGAGCATTATTACTCACCCAGTAGATGGCGCTATCAGCCAATTAGGCGATATTGTTGATGGTCAACTTATTCAAGCTAAAGGCCACAACTACAGCGTGCAAGACTTGCACGGTGGTGATAAAGACGATGCAGACCCGTTTATGGGTGGTAAATTTGCCTGTATTTATTTAGCACCAAAAGACTACCACCGCATCCACATGCCAATTGATGGCACGCTACGTAGAATGATTTATGTGCCGGGCGATCTATTCTCAGTTAATCCACTCACAGCGAGAAACGTGCCGAACTTGTTTGCACGTAACGAACGTGTCGTAGCGATTTTCGATACCAAAGTGGGTCCACTTGCGATGACTTTAGTCGGTGCAACGATTGTGGCAAGCATCGAAACGATTTGGTCGGGTACAGTTACACCACCTGCCGGTCGTGATGTAATGACTTGGAATTACCCAGTTGAAGGCGACAAAGCCATTCACTTAAAGAAAGGCGATGAAATGGGCCGCTTTAAGCTCGGCTCAACGGTCATTTTAGCTTGGGGTAAAGATCAAGCTGACTTCTTAGATAGTGAGCAGCCTGAAACAGTGACTCGCATGGGCACGCCATTCGCAACAATTAAATAATACTCATTGAATTTTAGGCAATTGGTATAAACAGAAAAGCCATCATACTTTGTATAGATGGCTTTTTTAGAATCTAAAAACTCGCTTTATTAAAAACAAAAAACCCAGCCAAGGCTGGGTCTTTGAATTCTTTAAAACTAAAATTACTTGATTTTAGCTTCTTTGAAAATCACGTGCTTACGTACTTTAGGATCGTACTTTTTGATTTCCATTTTTTCAGGCATGTTACGCTTGTTCTTGTCGGTAGTGTAGAAATAACCAGTACCAGCAGTTGAAACTAAACGGATCTTATCACGCATGATTCAGCTCCTTAAACTTTTTCGCCGCGAGCACGGATATCTACTAATACCGCGTCGATGCCTTTTTTATCGATAATACGCATACCTTTAGTAGTAGTACGTAAAGTAACAAAACGTTTTTCGCTTTCAACCCAGAAACGGTGTGTTTGTAGGTTAGGTAGGAAGCGACGCTTAGTAGCGTTGCGCGCATGTGAACGGTGGTTACCTACCACTGGGCGCTTACCTGTAACTTGACAGACTTTAGACATGTCTATATATCTCCAATAACTTCGCTCGAGCTTAATTTTCCCTTGGGCCTTAACTGTTTGCCCTGGGGTAAATCAGAGGGCGCTCTTTATACAGCATTAGCAGGCAAAGATCAAGGATCTAGTCCTATCAATCAGCTCATATGTAAATTTGATAGCGGCCAATTATAATGATCGAATCGTGCTTAGGAAAGTAAAAACTGCATTTAAATTAAACTAATTTGCAATATTTTGAGCAAAGCTGCGTTTTTTAACGTTTTCTTTCTGTAAATCACTTAAATCAAGCCTCGCTGTGCAAAAGATATGCAGCGATTTCCTGCCACAATAAGGTGATCTAATACATGAATGTCCACTAAAGCGAGCGCTTTTTGCAATTTTTGGGTAATTAACTTATCAGCTTCGCTTGGCTCAGCAATACCGCTAGGATGATTATGGGCAAAAATTAATGACGCCGCATTGTGCTTCAATGCCGCTTTGACTACTTCCCTAGGATAAACACTCGCTGCGTTAATAGTGCCATTAAATAAGATCTCATCATGAATAAGTTGATTCTGGTTATCTAAATACAGCGCCATAAACACTTCGTGTTCTAACCCTTTTAACTGCAAGCACAAATAGTCATTTACCGCATCAGGTGACGTAAATACCGTGTCGCGTAAGCATGCTTCACGCATATAGCGCTTACTCAATTCAAGCACAGCTTGTAATTGTACATATTTAGCTTCTCCCAAGCCCTTCAATGCTGAAAACTCTTTTAGACTGGCATTAAACAAGTTTTGTAATGACCTACTTTGTGTTAACAGTGATTCAGCCAGCTCTATGGCATTCATGCCGGCGATACCTGTTCTTAAAAATATTGCCAAAAGCTCTGCATCACTCAATGCATGCGGGCCTTTTTTTAGTAACTTTTCTCTCGGTAGGGTGTGTTTGGGTAATGCACTCAATTGCATAATTAGTCCTTCATTCCTTTATTATTCAACGCTAAAGTGTAGTCAAAGGAGTATAAAAGGCAAAAGCGGGTTACCCCTCTGACACTTCTCTATGGTAGAGTTTAGGCAAGTTTTCACTGGATTTATCAAGCTATGAAACAGGCAAAAAATATTGTTTTGGGGATCAGTGGCGGTATTGCTGCTTATAAATGTGCTGAATTAGTACGACGCTTAAAAGAGCGTAACTGCAACGTCAAAGTAGTCATGACCGACTCTGCCAAGCACTTTATTACCCCACTGACTATGCAAGCAGTATCTGGAGAACCTGTTTCTGACTCATTACTCGATCCAAGCGCAGAGGCGGCCATGGGCCATATTGAATTTGCCAAATGGGCAGATTTAATCCTCGTAGCCCCGGCTAGCTCAAACATCATCGCAAAAATGGCAGCGGGTATTGCCGACGATTTACTCACTACTTTATTACTTGCCACGCCAGCTAGAATCGCGGTTGCGCCGGCGATGAACCAACAAATGTATGCGCACGCAGCAACACAAGCAAACTTAAATACACTGGCTGAACGAGGTGTAGATATCTGGGGTCCAGGTAAAGGTGAGCAAGCATGTGGTGATATAGGTGCAGGTCGAATGCTAGAGCCAATGGAGCTGGTAGAATTATGTACAAGCGATAACATTGAGCCAGTACTCGCTGGCAAAACCATTACGATTACAGCAGGTCCAACGCGAGAAGCCCTCGACCCTGTTCGTTATATCAGCAATCACAGCTCTGGCAAGATGGGTTATGCCATTGCAGAAGCCGCTCTTAAATTGGGTGCAAAGGTAACCCTTATTTCAGGCCCTGTAATTTTAACGCCACCAGTCGGCGCAGAGGTCATTAAAGTCAGTAGCGCATTAGAGATGCGAGACGCCGCGCTTGAGCATGCGCAATCCTCAGATATTTTTATCGGTTGCGCTGCCGTTGCTGACTATCGTGCCGCGAATGTGGCTGAGCAAAAAATCAAAAAACAAGGCGACGAAATCACCCTAACTATGGTGAAAAATCCTGACATCATTGCCGAAGTTGCCGCCCTTCAAAGAAATCGTCCTTATACAGTAGGTTTTGCCGCTGAAACACAAGATGTTGAAAAATATGCCAAAGGTAAGTTACAGAAGAAAAATCTTAATATGATCTGTGCCAATGATGTCTCTCAAGAAGGACTTGGCTTTAATTCAGATCACAATGCGTTAACATTATTCTGGCAAGATGATCAGCGCAATTTAGGGGTTAATAGTAAAGCTGAGTTAGCAATGTCTCTACTAAAGGCACTTGCCGAAAAGCTATAAAAACACTTAAAACAAAGGCTTACAAAGGTGTACTTTTTTCAGTACAAAACATGAATGAAAGTCACTTTAAAACACTGGCACCAAGCTGAATAAACCATTAACATAACCCCAACAAAGTGTAAGCTAGTTGGGGTTTACATCAGAAAAATGAACATAATAACGATAAATTAAAGGACCATTCATGCCAGCGACTAAGCGCAGTAATCGCAAAGAGCAAATACTACAATCTCTCGCACAAATGCTTGAAACGAGCCCTGGTCAACGTATCACAACAGCCAAATTAGCTGCTGAGGTAGGGGTATCTGAAGCGGCTTTATACCGCCACTTTCCAAGCAAAGCACGCATGTTTGAAGGTTTAATTGAATTCATTGAAGACACTCTACTTTCTAGAATCAATATTATTTTGGATAACGAGAAAGAAACCCAAGGTCGTGTTTATAATATCTTACTTCTCATTCTGGCTTTTGCAGAGAAAAACCCTGGGATCACACGTATTTTAACAGGTGATGCACTTCAAGGTGAACAAGAGCGTTTGCGTGAACGTATTCAAGGCCTATTTGAAAAGTTAGAAACCCAGTTCAAACAAGTTCTTCGTGAACGTAAACTTCGAGAAGGTAAAGCCTTTACCACCGACGAAGCTGCATTGGCCAATTTCTTCTTAGCTTATATCGAAGGCAAGATGAATCAGTTTGTTCGCAGTGATTTTAAAACCCGCCCAAGCAGCCAATTCGAAGCACAGTGGCAAGAGTTACAAAAAATCTGGTTGGCTTAATCGCCAATTAATCTCTAGAAAAGCGACGGATGTCGCTTTTTTTGTGTCCAAAAATCACTGTTTCACCTCTCATACCAATCCTCTTAATTAAGTGATCTATTTTGAGGCAAGTAAAACTTGCCGGTAGCACCGCTTACGCGCCCTGCTATCGCTGAGGTACCTACTTCCATGTAGGCAAGGCGAAATTTTGCTATTTAACCTGAGGTTTGGATAAGAAATAAGATAAACTTTGTTTTGCAGACTTTTTAACTTACCTTCTCGTCTAGCCTGAAATTTTTAGGGATAGCAAGGCGAATTTATGAAGCAATAGCAGGCTATTGAAAATAAATTCAACGCAGCTAGCGTTAAAAATGACAGCTAGAGAGTTGTTAATTATCCGAAGCTCAGGTTATTTAGTTGTTCTAAGTAAGAAATTTTCAACGAAGCTAACGTCAGTTTTAATCCCTCAAAATGATTAAGTCTTATTGAGGATTGGTATCTTACTGTTATTGACCGCATCGCTCTTTTGTCTTTACCTGCTGCGTGATAAAAAAAACCTTTATAAGTAAAATTAGGTTTGCACCATGAAGGCGTTCCACTCTCTAATTGCAGCCAGTGTGCTGTGCTGCTTGCCTGTTGCGGCGAAATCAAATCTTGAATTTAAAGATGTATTTGATTTTCGTTATGCACAAGGTCAGCAACTTTCTGACAACGGCCGATTACTGACTTTTTCTGCCAAGCCCTATCGCGGAAACAGTGAAGGCTTAGTCTATGACTTAACAACAAACAAAATTATTGCGCGTGTTCCGCAAGGCACTAAGCCACAGATCAACAAGGCTGCAAACTGGGTGGCATTCACGCAAGTGCCTACCCTATTAGAAAAAGAAACCACCAAGAAAAAAGATAAGAAAAAATTAAAAAATCATCTTATTTTGATTGATACACAAACTCATAAGCAAACCACCTTTGCTGAAGTAGTTGATTACCAAATCAGTGATGACGGTAACTGGCTGGCTTATCGCACCAAAGAAAAACCAGAAGACGATAATGCAGACAAAAAAGCTGACAAGCCTGAAAGCGAAATTAAGGCAGATAAAAAAGACAAGTTTTATTCTCTGGTTATCGTAAACCTGCGTGATATGAGCAAAACGACCATTGAACATGTTGGTAAGTTTGCGCTAAGCCCTAAAGAATATGGCGTACTATTTAATATTCATGCTGAACATGGCGCAAAAAACCACATTGGCTTTTTTGATTTAAACACGCAAACGCAAAGCAATTTATTCGACGAGCCAGGGGTCACCTTAAGCCAAGCAATTTGGCACCCTAAAAAGCCTATTGTTGCTTTTAACATGGCCAATTATGTAAATGATGATACACGTCGTCGCGACCATCAAATTACTCTATGGCACAGTGATACCAATACCCTAAAAGAGATTAATAATCCAACAGGGTGGTTCACAGGAAAAACGGCTAAACTAACCTGGTCTGAGCAAGGCGAGCGCTTATACTTCCAAAACCGTCCAGAACTGGAAGCGAAAGTAAAAGAACTAAATTACGACGACGAAGCGTCACTCACTGACTTTGAGACGATTCGAGCCCAAAAAGGCCTACAGGTTTGGCACAATAATGATGCTGAAATTAAAACTCGTGAAGCCAAAACATGGCAACAAGCGAACAAAAACCGCCACTATCAAGCGGTTTACCATCTAAATGGTGAGCAAGTTGTGCAGCTTGCTAACGAGCAAGCACCAAATATTCGCTTAAACACCGAAGCGAATTTCTTATTAGCAAGTAACGATAAGCCACATTTAGAACGTATTATGTATGAAGGCTTCTTCAACGACTATGCAGCCATTAATGTGAAAACAGGTAAGCAAACTCAAATCATCAAAGGCTCACCGTTTAGACCAAGTCTGTCTCCAACAGGAAGCCATGCTGCATTCTTTAAAGACCAGCAGGTTTGGTTAAAAGACTTATCATCGCAATCTATGTCACCTCTAACCAAAGCTGTCAGAGAAGCGATTTTCGCCGATGACAAGCATGATTACCCGAGTGAACAACCGGGCTATGGCTTTGCGGGTTGGCAACTTGACGGCTCAATTGTTTATGTATATTCAAAGTTTGATATTTGGGCATTTGATGTAAACACGCAGCAAGCTACGCGTTTAACAAAAGGCAGAGAAACAAACACCCAATACCGCGTAAAGTATCTTGATAAAAATCAGCTTGGTTTTGCTGCAAATGACACCTTAATGCTGCATACCCACAACACTGAAAATAAACAGTCGGGCGTAGCAACGCTGAACCTAGCGACAGGTAAAGTAAAAACAGTACTAAAAGGCGAAGCCCGCTATGCGCTGGTCGCTAAAGCTAAGCACGCAGACAAGCTCATTTTCACCAAAGAAAGCTATCATCAGTTCCCTGATTTTTGGCAAACCACCAGCACATTCTCAAAAACCAAAAAAGTGACTGACTTAAACCCGCAAGTGAAAAACTTTGCTTGGGGTGGTAAGCCTGAATTAGTGCAGTATAAAGGCTATAACGGCGAAGACTTACAAGGTGTGCTAATCAAACCTGCAGGCTACAAAGAAGGTGATAAAGTACCTACGGTTATTTATTTCTACCGCTATATGAGCCAACGCATGTATAACTTCCCGAAAATGGAGTTAAACCATAGGCCAAACTTCCCAATGTTTACCTCGAACGGTTACGCATTATTCTTACCTGATATTCGTTTTGAAATTGGTAAGCCGGGCCCGTCATCAACACAAACCATGATCAACGCCGCACAAAAGCTGATTGATATGGGGGTCGCACATCCTGAAAAGATTGGTTTACAAGGTCACTCATGGGCAGGCTATCAAAGTGCCTTTATGATCACGCAAACCGATATGTTTAAAGCAGTTGTGTCGGGTGCTCCTGTATCAAATATGACCTCAGCATATAGTGGCATTCGCTTAAAGTCGGGGCTTGCCCGTCAATTCCAATATGAAACAGGCCAAAGTCGAATCGGCAAACCACTGACGCAAGCGCTTGATTTATACATTGAGAACTCACCAGTATTCTTTGCAGATAAAGTGAATACTCCTGTGCTGATTATGTTTGGCGATGCTGATGGCGCGGTACCATGGCAAGAAGGTATTCAATATTACCTAGCACTACGTAGACATAATAAAGATGCTATCTTCTTACAATACGAAGGAGAACCTCATCACCTGAAGAAGTTTCCAAACCAAGTTGATTTCTCAATTCGTATGATGGAGTACTTTGATCATCACTTGAAGGGAAAGCCTGCTGCTGATTGGATTAAGAGTGGGGTTAAACACCAACCAGAGTAGTTAACACAAATAATAAAGCCTGCAATTGCAGGCTTTATTATTTAAGTGTATTTAAAAGCTTATACGTCAGTATTAACTAAAATTTGCTCTTCAAACCACTCATTTAATAACCGTTTCTCATAATAAAAAGACGTATCTCGACCTTTCTTTATGCGATCCATAAAGTTCATATCTTTTAATACGAGCTTCTCTGCACTGCTGATCGTTGCACCATATTTATCTTCAACACTGTAACTGATGGTCAACTTTGGAAAATATATTGGCTTTATCACACGTATATCTTGCATATTCATTCTTGAGTCGCCTGCAAGATCGATATCGTCAAAAGTCACATTCAGCTTGTAACCTTCAGGGAGCTGCTCCGCCAGTTTGCTCATATGTTTTTCAAACTGCTTAGCTACACGTTTGTGATATGACCCTTTTACTTCATTTGCAGGGTGCACATCGCGGTAATCGTTAAAGTCTTTCCAAGTAACTTTCGCCTCACCAGCGATACTTAAAAATGGCATACTCAAAGCGAGTAAAGTAAAACATAGCTTTTTCATGATGATCTCCTAAAGACTTTCATAACCACACCAAATCATCTAAACAGATAAGGTTTAGTAGTTTGGACATATAATGGTCAAAAAAGTGCGTAATGGGAACCTTTTTAGGGTCAGAATTACACACTTTTACACTTAGACACGCTCGATGCTAGTTTGTTACTTTTTCATACGGAAAAGTAACGCATACAAGACAGGCACGACTCCTAAGGTCAAAAGGGTCGAAAACAACAGCCCACCCATAATAGTCAACGCCATAGGCTCCCACATTTCGCCGCCGCCTAAGTACAATGGAATTAAGCCCAATACTGTTGTTGCTGTCGTCAGTAAAATTGGTCGCATACGTTGCTGTGCTGCATAAATAATGGCTTGTATAGGATGACTGCTGTCTTCATCTAACTCCATCTTAATGCGCTCAAGCAATACAATCGCGTTGTTGATCACAATACCCGCCAGCGAAATTACACCCAGTAGTGTCATAAAACCAAAAAATGACTGGCCGAGTAATAATGCAGCCACTACACCGACAAAACCAAGTGGGATAGTTGTAAGCACAATGACCGACTTACGAATCGAGTTAAATTGGCCAATTAATAGAATCACAATAATGAAGACGGCTATCGGCATCTTATCAGCAATTGATTGATTGGCCTTGCCTGATGACTCTGCTTCACCACCGAGCTCATAGTCATAGCCATAAGGCCAATTTGCTTTTTGTTCCTCAAGCCAAGGGAGCAACTGGGCAAATCCTTCATTAGCGGTGATACCTTCGATTTGCGCCCCAACTTTAACGGCTTTTAGGCGATCACGACGTAAAATCTGTGCGCTTTCCCAAACAACTTCGATGTCAGCAACTTGCTTCAGAGGCACTGAACGACCTGTTGCTTGCGAATACACTACCATAGCCTCTAACTTGCCAATATCTTGTCTATCACCTGCAATCGAACGCAAGGTAATCGGAATAAGCTCATCGCCCTCTCGGTATTTGGTAAGCTCCATGCCACTCAAGCCCGTTTGCAATGAATTTGCAATATCTCGGCTAGACAAGCCCGCTCTACGCGCTCGTGCTTGGTCGATTTTGATTTGCAGCTTTTTAATTGGTAAACCCCAATCGTCGCTGATTGACTTTAAGCCCGCTGTTTCGCGCATTTTCGCTTTTAGCTCATCAACAATCCCCATCAGTACATTGATGTCATCACCAAGTAACCTCACTTCAACCGGGTTTGCTATCGGTGCACCATTTTCGATTTTACGCAGTTTTAAGAGCAGATCTGGGTGACGCGCCAACGCATAGCCTTCAATTTGCTTCATCACTTTATCGATATGTTTGTACGACGTCGTGGTAATGATCATTAAGGCATAGTTCGAGCTGGTTGGCTCAGGACTGTGTGTTAACAAAAACCTAGGCCCACCATTACCGATATAGCTCACCCAATCAGTAACGCCTTGATCTGTTTGTTCGTTGACTTTTAAGTTGTTAGCAATAAACGATTCCACATCACGCACCACCGACTCTGTCGTAGTAATGCGCGTACCAATAGGAAGCTCTAATTCAACTTTGAAATAATCACGGTCTGACGGAGGGAAGAACAATTTAGGCACATACTGCATACCTTGGATAGCAATAAACAACATACCCACACAACCTAGAACCGTGAACCAACGGTACTTAATCAGTCCTGCTAAAATGTTTTTATAGAACAGATAAAAGCCTGTGTCGTAATTGGCTGACTCTTTTTTCACTTTAGTAAAGTACACACATAGCATGGGGATCATGGTCATCGCCAATAACCAAGAACATAACAAGGTAATGGTCACCACTTTAAATAGCGACGCGGTATATTCCCCCGTCGTCGATTCTGCTAAAAAGATAGGTAAAAACGCCGCGCCCGTTGTGAGAGACGACACCAGCAATGGAATTTTCAGCTCTTGTGCCGAATCAACGGCTGCATCTATGGCCGCTTTCCCTCGTTCCATCTGAACCATGATGTTTTCAGACATCACAATACCGTTGTCTACCAGCATGCCTAATGCGATGATCAATGCTGCCAAAGAGATTTGGTCTATGCTGATATTGAAAAACGACATCACCAAAATGCCTAACACCATACTCATTGGAATAAGACTCGCGACAATCAAACCTGTTCTTAGGCCAAGACTAAACAACATAACCACAGTCACGACTAAAACCGCTTGCAATAAGTTAGACACAAAGTCCGAGACTTTCTTTTCAACTTCTTTAGGCAAAAATGACAGCAGCTTGAACTCAACTCCAATCGGATAAACCGACTCAAGGTGATGTAAAGCGTTAATCACTTGCTCACCGAGTAGCAGGTTGTTACCGCCTTGACGCATAGAAATGGCGATGGTCATGCCGCTTTGCTGGGCAACTCTTACCTTGCTCTTCGCTGGGTCGACGTAATCACGATAGACACGGGCAATATCACTGAGCAAGATCACTTGCTGGCTACCCGATACATTGATGATGGTATTGGCAATATCTTCAACTGACTCAAAGTTACCACTTGGTTCTAACGCCAAAGTTTCATCTTCAATATAAATTGAGCCACCTGGGTTGACTATATTACGAGCCGCAAGTTGATCTTTTAATTGATTTGGGGTGATGCCCAATGCTGCCATTTTGGCATTTTCAAATTCAATAAAGACACGCTGTTCTTGCACCCCAAAAATGTCGACTTTAGCAGCCTCTGGTAAGCGTAGCAGTTGATCTCGCACTTGCTCAGCCACTTCTTCCATTTCGCGATAGGTATAGCCTTCGGCAGTTAAGCCAATAACTACGCCAAACACATCTCCAAACTCATCATTCACGATAGGCGTTTGCGCGTCACTTGGTAGATCTTTTTCTATGGATTGAATTTTACGACGCAAGTTATCCCAAATCGGCCGCATTTCTTTGTAGCTTTCTTTAATATTGACGCTGACAATTGATACCCCCGTTTTTGAGGTGCTACTGACAAAATCAAGCTCAGGAATTTGTTGCACGACTTTCTCGATTTTATCTGTCACTAGCTCTTCAACACGCTGTGGGCTAGCACCAGGAAAGTAAGTCACCACTTGTGCAGTACGGATAATAAAACCCGGATCATAGTCTTTCGGCATTTTTTCAAAGGCGAGTATACCCGACAATAAGAGCACCAAGATCAACACCCATGTGGTGCGATTATTTTCTAGAGCGAGGCGAGTAATATTCATTACTTACCTCCTGAAAACTTCACTATTTGCCCGTCGGTTACCTTGCTCATACCCGCAGTCACGATGAAAGTGCCTTGCTCAACACCCGATATAACAGGAAAACCTAACGATGAGATTTCGCCAATGACGACTGGCGTTTTAGTTATTTTGCCTTTATTAGCCCCTTGAGACTCGACCGTCCACACATAATTACCCTGATTATCTTTTAGTACGGTCGCTAAAGGTAAATATAGATTTGCAGCTGTGCGACTTGGCGTCCCCGCCATCACTTTTGCCGTCATACCAGGTAAAATATTGTAGCCCTCAGGCGGCAACATACTGAAAGTCACTTCATATGTTTTTGTCGCTTCATCAGCCTGTGTGCTTACTTCGACAAACTCCAGCGGAAAACGCTCTTCTTTTATCGCTGCAAATTCAGCAAAGACTTGTTTTGGTGCATCTTTACTCACGCGGATCATGATGCTTTCAGGCACATTCACTTTTAAGTTAATATGTTCGATATCTTGTAATGTCGCTATGGCCTGTTTGGCTTGTATCTCTTCAAATTGTTCTACATGAGTTCGCGATACAACACCGGTAAATGAGGCTTTTAAAGTGGTATATGCAAGATTGTTTTTCGCATTTGCTAATTTGGTTTTAGCGCTCGTAAATTGCGACTTTAATTTATCGTAATCTGACTGACTAATGGTACCCGAGACAATCAATTGTTCAGCTCTAGCAAAATCAGCTTTAGCCTTATCAAAATTTGCCTGAGCTTCGTCTACTGCCAGTTTATAATCTGTATCATCTATATGCGCTATAAGATCACCCGCTTGTACCGGTTGACCTTGCTTTACATATAAATCGGTAATAGAGCCTGACACTTTAAACGACAAGTCTGCGGTACTCGCTGCATCCACAACAGCCGGAAACTCCTGTAATGGTCCTTCAGTTTGCTCAACAAGTTGCAATGTTCTGACTGGCCTTAGTTGTTCTTGATTGGCCATATCACTTTGCGGCTCAGAACAGCCAGCGAGTATGATCGTCAAAGTTGCGACCATCATAAGCATTTGTCTTGTTTTCATTGTCTTATCACCATGATGTAGTTGTTATTCCAAAGGGCGGGATGTAACACTCTATAATTACATGCCATTAATTCTAGTCGACTTTTCAACTTTTATGAGAATAACAGGCTGTATTCTAAAAATTTTATTATCGATTTAGATGCCATATTTTACGTTTTCAGGCATAAAAAAACCGAAGCCTTTGAGCTTCGGTTTGCAAGAAAGTTTTAAAATAAATAATGTGGTGCAATAAATTATTTTATCGCTTTACTTAGTATCGTCAGTTGCCTGCTTACTTAATGTGATATCAGACCAAACTAGACGATGATCTGAACTTTGCAGGCCCGGCCCGACTAGATGATAGTTCGTATCGCTTTTACTCGGCCAAAACACCGCAGTTTGCTCAACCTGAATGCCAAATGTTGATGGGATCACATAATCAGCACGCATCTTCCAATCGGCAGTATGGGTTGCAGCAAACTGATTATTTGGCGCATTCTCAACGCCGCCCACACTAATAGGCGTAAGGTTGCCATTGATATATTCACTGGCAAATAATTTAGCCATTGGGTTACCCGTGCCATTACCTTCATCAGGAGACGCATTTAAATCGCCCATGATCACAAAGCGCTTATTCTTACCTAACCCGCCCTTTTGACCGTGATCGTCATAAATGTAGTCTGATGCATTTGGATCCACATAATCCCACCAAAAGCGAATTTCATCATGATTACGTAAGCCATTGCGGTCTTCTTTACCGTCAAACACGGGCGGTGTTGGGTGACTGGCAAGCACATGAATGACTTCATTACCCACTTTTACTGGCACATCCCAATGGCTTTTCGACGACAACCTAAATATTTCAAGCTCTTCCTCGTTATACCAGGCTTCGCCTGTCTCAGGGTTTACTGGCAACGTGACATTAGGCATGTCTTTCCATAAAAACTTTTGAAAGGTGCGCACTTCATCAGTGATGATTGGATACTGCGATAACAACACCATGGCATATTGCCCAGGAAAGACCCCAAAGCCATAAGCGTCGCCACCGCCGACACCCGCTTTGCCATCATTGTTTAGATCAAATTCAGTGACAATACCTGTGTTAGATTCTGCAAGGTAAAAATAAGGATAATCAATGCCTTTTACGCCATTTTGACTGACGTTTAAGTAATTTTTAATTAGCGCTTTTACTGCACTGCCATCGGCTACATAATCGAACTCCGCCAGTAATAACACCTCTGGGCGAACGCGTTGGATGATCTCTGCCACTTTTTTAATTTGTGTATCGTCACCGCTTTGTACATCGGCCAGAATATCGCCGGCATTTTTGCGATTTAAGTATGCATTAAAAACAGCAACTCGAAGCTCACCTTGCTTGGCAGGCACACCCAGATCACTGGTTTGTGTTTGGCTTTGTGTTTCTTGAGATGACAAGTTTGCTGACTCTGCAGTGTCTAAATTATTCAGAGAACACCCCGCCACACTTAAACTCGCCAACAGGCAAAACGCCAATGCACTTTTATTCATGAGAATATCCTTTACGTGCTGAGCCTGGTTCTCAGCAGCTGTTAGAATTTAAAATCGCCTTAGAGTAAATACTTAATTTCAATAACTCAACGCATTACGACGAGTCACTAAGCATAGCCCTTAACGCAAAAAACCTCGCAAATGCGAGGCTTTTTTAAAAGCGTTTAGTGCTTGGGGGATGATTACATCATGCCGCCCATGCCACCCATTCCGCCCATGCCACCCATGTCTGGTGCAGCTGGAGCTTCTTGCGGGATTTCAGAAACCATTGCTTCTGTTGTGATCATAAGACCCGCAACTGATGCAGCGTACTGAAGTGCTGAACGCGTTACTTTAGTTGGATCTAGAATACCCATTTCAAGCATGTCGCTGTAAGTACCGTTCGCCGCGTTGAAGCCATAGTTACCTTCGCCCGCTTTAACGTTGTTTACAACAACTGATGCTTCGTCACCTGCGTTTGAAACGATTTGACGAAGTGGTGCTTCCATTGCACGTAGTGCAACTTTAATACCGTGGTTTTGGTCTTCGTTATCACCTGTAAGCTCTGCAATCTTGCTTGCTACGCGAACTAATGCAACACCACCACCTGGTACAACACCTTCTTCAACCGCTGCGCGAGTTGCGTGTAGTGCATCTTCAACACGGTCTTTCTTCTCTTTCATTTCAACTTCAGTTGCAGCACCTACTTTGATTACTGCTACGCCGCCAGCTAGTTTAGCCATGCGCTCTTGTAGCTTTTCTTTGTCGTAATCAGACGTTGCTTCTGCGATTTGTGCTTTGATCTGCTCAACACGACCGTCGATTGCAGCTTGCTCACCAACACCGTCGATGATTGTTGTGTCATCTTTAGTGATAACAACGCGCTTAGCTGTACCTAGATCTTCAATCGTTGCTTTTTCAAGCTCTAGACCAATCTCTTCAGAGATAACTGTACCGCCAGTTAGAATCGCGATGTCTTGTAGCATTGCTTTACGACGGTCGCCAAAACCAGGTGCTTTAACCGCTGCAACTTTCACGATGCCACGCATGTTGTTAACTACTAGCGTTGCTAGTGCTTCACCTTCAAGGTCTTCAGCAATAATAAGTAGTGGCTTGCTTGTTTTAGCAACCGCTTCTAGCGTAGGCAGTAGCTCACGGATGTTAGATACTTTTTTGTCTACCAGAAGAATGTGTGGGTTATCTAGCTCAACTTGGCCTTTTTCAGCGTTGTTGATGAAGTACGGAGATAGGTAACCGCGGTCAAACTGCATACCTTCTACTACGTCTAGTTCGTTCTCTAGAGACTGACCTTCTTCAACTGTGATAACACCAGACTCACGGCCTACTTTTTCCATTGCTTCTGCAATGATGTCGCCGATTTCTTTGTCTGAGTTAGCAGAAATAGTACCTACCTGCGCGATTGCAGTTGCGTCAGCACAAGGAACTGAAAGCGCTTTTAGTTCTTCAACTGCAGCAACAACTGCTTTGTCGATACCACGCTTAAGATCCATTGGGTTCATACCCGCAGCAACCGCTTTAAGGCCTTCATTCACGATAGCTTGTGCTAGTACCGTTGCAGTAGTTGTACCGTCACCTGCAGCGTCATTTGCTTTAGACGCTACTTCTTTAACCATCTGTGCGCCCATGTTTTCGAACTTGTCTTCTAGTTCGATTTCTTTCGCTACAGATACACCGTCTTTAGTGATAGTTGGTGCGCCAAATGACTTGTCTAAAACAACGTTACGACCCTTAGGACCTAATGTTACTTTAACTGCATTTGCTAGTACGTTTACGCCCGCTAACATTTTTGTGCGTGCGTCACCTGCGAATAATACTTCTTTAGCTGCCATGTTTTATATTCCTCTAAATTCTGTATGTAAAAACCGTAAGTTCGACTTATTCAACAATACCTAAGATATTGTCTTCGCGCATGATCAGGTACTCTTGACCTTCGATCTTCTCTGTTTTCTCAATGTATGAGCCAAACAGTACAGTGTCGCCTGCTTTTACTTGAAGTGCTCTTACTTCACCATTGTCCAACACGCGACCGTTACCAACAGCAACGATTTCACCACGTGTTGATTTTTCTGCTGCAGAACCAGTTAGTACGATACCGCCAGCAGACTTTGTTTCTTCTTCTAGACGCTTAACAATAACGCGATCATGTAAAGGACGAATGTTCATGTGTGTCGTTCTCCTAACAATTTGAACAATGACAGAATGTTAATTTTCTACCAATTAGCCCAATTGCCTTGGGCTAAAACTTTAAATCTTTGTTGCAACTCTTTATGGGGATGTATTTTTCAAAACCCAAGAGAAAAAATTAAAAATTTTTAATCTTTACGCTTATATTCACCTTCAAAGGTGTTCGAGCCGTCAACGTTACGCTCTGGTTGACGAGGTTGAGCGTCTTCAAACGGACGATTTGCTTGCTGCTCAAAAGGGTTGTTTTGCTGCGTGCTTTGTTGGCTGCTTTGACCAAAGCCTGCGCCAAAACCACCACCAAAGCCAGTTTGTACTTTTACTGATGCTTGTGCCAATAACGCTTTAGATAATGAGCGGCGCACAGCTGGAGTTAATAAAAGAAAGCCAAGTACGTCTGTCATGATACCCGGTGTCATTAATAAAACACCTGCGATGATCACACACAGACCAGTAAAAATATGCTCGCCCGGCAACTGGCCCTGCGCCATTTGTTGTTGCACATTGGTATACGCGCCTAAACCTTGTTGTTTAACACACTTAGCGCCAATGATGGCGGTAATAATGACTAATGCGATGGTCGCAAACCCACCAATCACATCACTCACTTGAATAAGTAGCGCAATCTCAATAATGGGAACCACAATAAAAAGCAAAAATAAAATACGGAACATAGGGTCTCCTAAAGTCAATGAAAGAGAAATATGGCTAGTTCGGTCTATTTTCAAGTAATCTGGCGCAAAATACACCTTTATAAAGCAACTATATTGTAAGTTTGCGTAAACGAGCGTTTGGGCTAGCCCATTCATTGCGCTAGTATGATACGTGGTTTTGGTGAACAGGTTTTAGAGAAAAACACCTTATGACAAGCGATTATAAAATTGTGCTCACCACATGTGAGACTAAAAATGACGCGCGCAAACTTGCTGCGATACTCGTTGAGAAAAAATTGGCTGCCTGTGTAAACATTTTGCCCGAAGTGGAGTCTGTCTATGTATGGCAAGGAAAAGTTGAACAGCAAACAGAAAGTAAACTTTTCATTAAGACCAACGTACAACGCTTGGAAGAATTAATGGCATGTATTAAATGCCACCACAGCTATGATGTGCCTGAGATCCAAGTTCTTGATGTATCGACTGGCAACCCTGACTATTTTAATTGGATAAATGAGGTACTGAGTTAATGCGCATAGTGGCATTTTTGCTTTGCTTGCTGTTTATGCTTCCCGCACAGGCAGCGAACAACACGGTGTTAAATAGCCTTTTAGCCCCAAAACAACAAACCTTCTTACCGGTAAACGAAGCTTTTCAGTTCGATTTCGATCAACAAGGCACCGTCTTATTCACTGGCTGGGACATTGCACCTGGTTACTACATATATAAGCATAAGCTCGAGATCATTGCGAAGAATGCCAAAATCAAAGTGCCGGAACTCGACCCAGGTGTTGAAATAGAAGATGAGTTCTTTGGTAAAACCGAAGTGTATTTTGATGAGCTGGTTGTTGTTTCTAGACTGAGTGAAATTGGTGAAGATGCCGTCGTTAAAATTCGCTACCAAGGTTGTGCCGAAGCTGGACTCTGTTACCCACCTGAAGTGATCACTATTCCGCTTTCTATGCTGAACAAAGCATCAGATAAGCCAAGTAAAATCACTGAGACGACTGCATCAGCAGGTAATAATAGTAACGACTTCGTCAATAAGCTCGCTGAGCAAGATTTTTTAACTAATCTTGCTGTGTTTTTTGGGGTTGGCGTGCTGTTAGCATTTACACCTTGCGTGTTTCCTATGTTCCCTATCTTGTCGAGTTTGATTGCCGGTCAATCAAAATTATCGACGAAAAAAGCATTCGCACTGTCATTTGTGTATGTACAAGGCATGGCCGTCACTTACGCTGCGCTTGGTCTAGTTGTTGCTGCGGTTGGTGGGCAAATTCAAGGTTACTTACAAAGCCCTGCGGTACTGATTAGCTTCAGTTTACTGTTTGTATTACTAGCTTTTGCCATGTTTAGTTGGTATGAAATTAAACTGCCAGAGAAGTTTATGACGCGTTTAACTAACGTCAGCAACCAACAAAAAGGGGGGAACTATACGGGCGTATTCTTTATGGGTGTGCTGTCTGGCCTAATTGCTTCACCGTGTACCACGGCTCCGCTCTCTGCTGCCCTACTTTATGTTGCGCAAAGTGGCGACTACCTCGTGGGTGGTTTAACTCTCTATGTGCTAAGCCTTGGCATGGGTCTACCACTGTTACTATTGGGTACTTCTGGCGGTAAATTGCTGCCTAAAGCAGGCGCTTGGATGGAACAAGTGAAAATGCTGTTTGGCTTCGTAATGCTGGTAGTGCCTTTAGTTTTGTTAGAACGTATTCTTGAATGGAATACCATTCTTTTACTTGGCAGCGTATGGCTGGTTATTACTGCACTCTTTTTGCACCATTGGCAAAGCCAAGAGCAAGCCAGTAAGCTTAAAACAACACTTTGGGCTGCTGCCGTGTTATTCATGATAGGAGGTGTATTAACGGCAAAGCATGTATTAATGCCACCAGCCAAAGTAACAGCGGTTGCTACCGCATCTGATGGTAAGTTTAAACTGCTTCCTGATTTAGCTGCACTGCGTGAAGAAGTTGCCCAAGCTAACCAACAGGGCAAAATTGCCATGGTCGACTTATACGCTGATTGGTGTGTCGCCTGTAAAGAGTTTGAGAAATACACCTTCTCAGACGACAAAGTGAAGCAAGCGTTTGAAGATTTCTCTTTACTAAAACTTGATCTGACCGTGACCAATGAGGTGAGTAAAGAGATTTACCAAACCTTTGATGTGGTTGGTTTACCTGCCATCCTATTTTTTGATGCGCAAGGCAACGAGCTGAGCAATTTACGGATCACCGGCTTTCAAAGCGCAGAAGAATTTACCGCCCATCTAGAAAAAGTCCGCCAAACGGTACAATAAACACACAAACATTAGGCTGTGCGCAGATAAATTCAGCAAGCAGCCTACACTATTGACCTACCTCATCACCTTGCTGATTAGACCAGTATTTTGCTGCTATTTAACACGAACTCTCTATAATAGTCTGCGAACGTGAGAAAAAGTTGCTATTTTCAATCGAACAGCTTAGTTTAACGAACTGAATAGAGTGAATTTTTAGTTTGTTATAGCTTTTAAGGAATTTCGCGAATTATGTCTGCAAAATTTAAGATTTTAGTACTCAATGGCCCAAATTTGAATATGTTAGGCCGTAGAGAGCCTGAGAAATATGGCACACAGACTTTGCCTGACATTGTGAACAACCTTGAAAAGCAAGCTGAGCAACTGAATATCACGCTGACACATGTACAAAGTAATAGTGAAGCAGAACTAATAAATACAATTCATGGTGCATGGCAAGCTATCGATGCCATTGTCATTAACCCTGCCGCTTTTACGCATACCAGTATTGCGCTTCGCGATGCACTGTTAAGTGTCAGCATACCGTTTTTCGAAGTGCATTTATCTAACGTACATGCACGCGAACCTTTTCGTCATAAGTCTTATTTTTCTGACGTGGCCGAAGGGGTGATATGTGGATTAGGCGCACTAGGTTATGAAGCAGCATTAAATGCCGCACATCATCTACTGCACAACAAAAATAACGCAAATTAACTAACAGGCGGGCCATTATGGACATTCGCAAAATTAAAAAACTTATCGAATTAGTAGAAGAATCAGGCATTGCAGAGCTAGAGATCACTGAAGGTGAAGAGTCGGTACGTATTAACCGTCACAGCAGCGCTCCAGTTATCGCAGCACAACCACAGCATTATGCTGCAGCACCTGCACCTGTAGCAGCGCCTGCGGCGGCACCTGCGCCAGCAGCTGAAGCGGCTCCGGCAGCAGCGGCAGAGCCTGCTGGTCATAAAGTACTTTCTCCAATGGTTGGTACTTTCTACGCAGCAGCTTCTCCTGAAGCACCTAAGTACGTTGAAGTTGGTCAGTCTGTAAACGTTGGCGACACACTATGTATCGTTGAAGCGATGAAGATGATGAACCAAATCGAAGCTGACAAAGCAGGCGTAGTTAAAGCTATCCTAGTTGAAAACGGTGAGCCAGTAGAGTTCGACCAACCACTATTCATCATCGAATAATCACGCAATAGAAGGCAAATGCTATGTTAGACAAAGTAGTCATTGCGAACCGAGGTGAAATTGCACTTCGCGTATTGCGTGCCTGTAAAGAGCTAGGTATTAAAACGGTTGCTGTGCATTCAACAGCAGACCGTGACTTAAAGCACGTGCTACTTGCAGACGAAACGATTTGTATCGGTAAACCAGCTGCTGCTGAGAGTTACTTAGATATTCCTCGTATTATTGCTGCGGCTGAAGTAACTGACGCAGTTGCAATTCACCCGGGCTACGGTTTCTTATCTGAAAATGCTGATTTTGCAGATCAAGTTGAGCAAAGTGGCTTCGTATTTATCGGTCCTAAAGGCGACACAATTCGTCTAATGGGCGACAAAGTGTCAGCCATCGAAGCGATGCGTAAAGCGGGTGTACCTTGTGTACCAGGTTCAGACGGTCCACTGACTGAAGACAACGAGCGTAACGTTCAAATCGCTAAGCGTATTGGTTACCCAGTAATCATCAAAGCAGCTGGCGGCGGCGGTGGTCGTGGTATGCGTGTTGTTCGCTCTGAACAAGAGTTAATTGATTCAATCGCATTAACTCAACAAGAAGCAAAACAGTTCTTTGGTAATGGCATGGTTTACATGGAGAAATTCCTTGAAAACCCTCGTCACATCGAAGTTCAAGTGTTAGCTGATGGTCAAGGTAATGCAATTCACTTAGGTGAGCGTGACTGTTCAATGCAGCGTCGTCACCAGAAAGTCGTTGAAGAAGCACCAGCGCCAGGTATCACAGCTGAAATGCGTAAGTTCATCGGTGATCGTTGTACACGTGCATGTATCGAAATCGGTTATCGCGGTGCGGGTACGTTCGAATTCCTATACGAAAATGGCGAATTCTACTTCATCGAAATGAATACACGTATTCAGGTAGAGCACCCTGTAACTGAAATGGTTACTGGTGTTGACCTAATCAAAGAGCAGTTGAAAATCGCTGCGGGTCAACCTCTGTCAATTACACAAGATGACGTTGTGATTAAAGGCCACGCAATTGAGTGTCGTATTAACGCAGAAGATCCTGTGAGCTTTATTCCTTCACCGGGTAAAATCACACGCTTCCACCCTGCAGGCGGCTTAGGTATTCGTTGGGACAGCCACATTTATGCTGACTACACTGTACCACCACATTACGACTCAATGATCGGTAAGCTTATCACTTATGGTGAGAACCGTGATGTTGCAATCGCGCGTGCGCGTAATGCTTTAAATGAATTAGTGATCGATGGTATTAAAACCAACACACCATTACATAAAGACATCCTTGCGGATGAGCATTTCCAAAATGGTGGCACAAACATTCATTACCTAGAGAAAAAGCTAGGTCTTCAATAAGACACCGCTTTTACAAAAAAACCGATATCAATGATATCGGTTTTTTTATGTCTTTAATTCAAAGCTAACTGAAATTTAAGCTGTACCGCCAACTGTGATTTCGTCGATTTTCAAGCTTGGCTGGCCCACACCAACCGGAACACTTTGACCATCTTTACCACATACGCCAACACCGCGATCTAGCTCTAAATCGTTACCGACCATAGAGATCTTATGCATTACATCTGGTCCATTACCTATCAATGTTGCACCTTTAATCGGTTGCGTAATCTTGCCATCTTCAATTAAATACGCTTCAGAGGCTGAGAATACAAACTTACCCGAAGTAATATCAACCTGACCACCCCCAAAGTTTGAGGCAAACACGCCTTTTTTCACGGTACTGATGATCTCTTCTTGGCTGTGTTCACCCGGTAGCATATAGGTATTGGTCATACGTGGCATGGGTAAATGCGCGTAAGACTCGCGACGACCATTGCCGGTTGGAGCCACGCCCATCAGTCGCGCATTCATCTTATCTTGCATGTAGCCTTTCAGAATGCCATTCTCAATAAGCACGTTGTAACCTGCTGGCGTGCCTTCGTCATCAATGTTTAAAGAACCTCGACGATCTGACATAGTGCCATCATCGACTACGGTACATAAGCTAGAAGCCACTTGCTCGCCCACTTTTCCGCTGAATGCCGATGCGCCTTTACGGTTAAAGTCGCCTTCTAAACCATGACCTACCGCTTCATGCAACAGTACGCCCGGCCAACCAGCGCCTAATACAACCGGCATAGCACCTGCTGGTGCGTCAATGGCTTCTAGGTTTACCTTTGCCATACGAACTGCTTCTTTGGCGTATTCCATCCAGCGCGGTTTGCCATCGACTAGCTCTTTAAAATAGCCATAATCTAGACGAGCACCGCCACCCGCACCGCCACGTTCACGGCGACCATTTTTCTCAAGTAATACAGAGCAATTGAGGCGGATCAGCGGACGAATATCGGTTGCAAAAGTACCGTCACTGGCTGCCACTAACACTTCTTCATAAACAGCAGACATGGAGCTGACAACCTGCTGTGCATCAGGCGCAAGCTCACGAATGTAGTTTTCAATCTCTTTTAATAGTGCAACCTTATCGTTATCACTCATGCTGGTGATTGGTTGCAGTGGCGCAAATTGCTGCTTAGCTGAGACATCACTAAATACTTGTACAGTTTTGCTTTCACCCGCTTGCGCGATACTACGCGCCGCCATTGCCGCTTTATTTAATGCTTCAATGTTGATGGCATCTGAGTATGAAAAACCTGTTTTTTCTCCTGATACCGCACGCACACCGACACCACGCTCGATGTTATAACTGCCTTCTTTTACGAGGCCATCTTCTAACACCCAAGTCTCGTTATAACTTGATTGAAAGTATAAATCTGCGTAATCAACTTGATGTTGGTGAATATAGCTTAGAGTTTGCTCCAGTTGCTCTCTGGTAAGCTGGCTATCCGTTAATAAGTTCTGCTCAACATTATTCATAAAACGTGCTCTTAAATCGGTTATGTTGGTGCACAGGTAAACTGGCACGAACTTGTTGGAGTTCTGATAAATCTAGCTGACACTCTATGTTTGTCAGCTCAGTTTTGGCATTCACTAACACCTCACCCCAAGGTGAGATAGCAACACTGTGGCCGTAAGTCGCTCTGCCATTGTCATGCTGTCCTACTTGTGCTGCCGCCAATACATAGCACTGTGTTTCTATGGCTCGGGCTTGTAGTAAAGGCAACCAATGCGCTTCGCCAGTGACTGTGGTAAATGCGCTAGGGACTAAAATAATATCTGCACCCAGTGCCATCATCTGCTGATAAAGGCCTGCAAAACGCACATCATAACATACACTTAAACCAATTCTGCCAAAGGGCGAATCGACAACTACCACATCACTGCCCGCTTGGGTAAACTTGGACTCTCGATAGCCACCACTACCATCTTGTACTTGCGCATCAAATAAATGGATCTTGTTGTATTGCGCGACAACCTCACCCTGCTCATTAAAGAGTAGGCTGGCAGCATGGTATTTACCAGTATTTTCAGAGGGTAATGCTATAGTGCCTGCTGCAAGCCAAATACCAAATTGGCGACACAGTTGCGCTAACTTCTCAACCCAAAGGTGATTGCTTTTACTCTGCTCAAGCGTTGTTACGCCGTCTTTGTTAAAACATAACCAAGTTTCGGGTAAACAGACTAAAGTCGGTTGTTTTAAATTTGCTTGGGTAAGTTGCTGTTGCAGATAGTTGAAGTTTTGCTCTGCGCTCATGGTTGAGCACATCTGCACAATAAAGGCCTGAGGATGCATTAATTTCCTCCTTCGTTCGCTTTATCTGTGTTTTTGCTTTGTTCGTTTTGTTGCGTTTCTAATGAAGCTTGATTCGTTTCTAACTTCTCACTCTGAGTAAGGCCTGCATCCGAAGGCGGCTGAATGACAGTCCCACCTTCTGCAACTGGCTGCGAAGCAGGTTGCTCGCTCGGAGCTGGGGGCTCACTTTGCGCAGGTTTAGGGAGCTCGATCTCTCGACTCTTTCTATCAATCTCAGTTACCACTGGTTCTTGCATAGTGCCTGTAACTTTAAACTTAATTTCAGAGATAACCCTTGCCGAGTGCAATACTTGGTCGAGTGCCAAAGCGGCAATACCCGTTACTGGGTTCACCATCCACCCCACAATCACAGGCAAACTCGACGTCACTTGAGGCGCAACCGCTAAATCATAGTTAATTTCTTGGGTGTCTAAATTGGCAAAACCTTGAATGGTCAAATCAGCAGGAACCCCATCCATTTTCGTGTCTTTGGTGTACGCGATCCCCTCTGCGATTTGCATACTTCCTTCCATGCTGTTGTAAAAGAAACCTTTTGAAAAGACATCGCGAAAATCGAGTTTTAATTTACGTACTAGTGAATCTAAACTCAACAATGAGAACACTCGTGCGCCTTTGTCACTTACCTCTGATAAATGACCTTCACCTAACTCCCATTGAATGTCACCAGCTAAACTCGGCACATGAACTTTATAGGGCGCACCTTGCCAACTAAGCTGGTAGTGCATATTGGCTTTTGAATCTTTAATTGACGAGGTTAAGTCGAATTCAGAAAGCAGCTCACCAATATCACGACTATTCATGATCCCGCTGATCTCCGTCATGCCGTCTTGCCAACTTCCTTGACCTCGAAATACATGATCCTGCTTATCAACCACTAACTCTGAAATATTAAACTTTTCCCCATCACCGAACATAGAAAGTGATACCTTATCTAATTGATAAGTCTTCACTCTACAATCAGCACACAACATTTCAATGGCAGGCATGCGAGTTAGCCATTGTAACGACTCAGCACTATCAGGTTCAGAGGTGGCAGCATCAGATTCTGATTCTGGTACATTTAAACGTAAAAAATCACTCTCAATTTGAATTGGTCGGCTAGAGCCCCCCTCTGGTACCGCAACCGTAGCACGTAACTCTTTGGCATTGAGACGAATTTGAGTGCCTGCTGCCACGGGCTTTAAGCGCATCTCAAAATCATTAAACGGTAAACCTGAAATCGTTAGCGCATTTATTTGTGCTGAAATTTCATGGAGCTTGGGCAACATACTAGGCTTGTCTGAAGGCTTGGCACTGAGTTGAATTAATCGGTCAATAAAGTCGATCCAAGGTACTAACGCAACTTCAGGAAGCTCAATAGATACTTGAAAATCTTGTTGCGCTAAACCTCGGTCTTGTCTTGCTGCAATAATGTGAGTATTGCTAAAGCGACCGGTTTCATTCTCTAAAATGGCATTAAAGAATAACTTTTCTTGAATACTTGCCGTAATGAGATTTGAAATATCGTCACCACGAACTTGACCAGATAAGGGCCAACTGGTCTCTGCTTCTTTGCTATAAGGTAGCGGCAGAAGACTTTCTAAGCCAACCAAGTCAGATTTAAAGTCAGCGTTATAAGTAAATCCTTGTGGTGCAAAGTCTAATGTGACATGCGTCTTTAAGTCGGTTGCTCCATCCAAGTAACCGTACATGATCCCATGCCCATAAGGTAATAGCTTATCCGTACTCGCTTTAAGTAACGTATCTATTTCAACCTTGTAAGATTGTGCGTGTGATGCACCATGCACCGATAAAGTGATCGGCATATCTAACCAAGATGCAGTTGCCGCTTTTAAATCGATAATTTCGTCATTAAAATCTAATGTACCATTCACCTGGTTTAACTGCATGCCCGGTTGAGCTAAATATACTGAGTTATCATCCAATAGCACTCGGCCAGTGGCATTTACGGCGAGACTTTTTAGGTCGATATCGAGTAACACGTCTCCTGTCACAGAGCCTTGCGCTTGTACGACATCGAATACATTTGTTAAAGGATCTTTTAGAGGAGTTTCAGCAAAAAATGCGCCTAAGCTTTGCGCTGGTGTTGTTTGTTTTATATCGACAATTAGGTTATTTGCCTGCTCTAAGTTTGCCAGACTCACTTGTACGCCGCCATCGATAGATTGGTTAATTAGCTTGCCCTCATCAACATAAATATCCATGCGCTCGTTAACAAAATGCAAGGTCGCAGCCGCTTCTTTAACCGCGGGCCACTCGGGCGCAAATGCAAATTCTGCCTGAGTGAGTTCTGATAAAACTTCGAACCGACCTGTTTTATCTATATACGGAAAATCTGCTAGCTTACCTGACAATAATACTTGAGAGCCAAGGTGCTGACCCGCTTTGATGGCGTCATTTAAATAGTTGATGAGTGACTCAGCCATTAAAGTCTGTGGAAAATAATTTTTTGCGATTTTCCCATTGCCACCTTTCACTTCAACATATAGATCAAGTTCGGGGTGCTCTAGTAACCGCAACTGCATTTCTGCTGCAAGGGTAAGGTCTTCATTATCGAGCCAAATCGAATCACTGGTAACACGCCAGTGATCATTAAATTTATAAATATCAAAGCGCCCAACTAACTGCTCATAGGCTATCGGTTTAGCAAACATATCTGCTGTATGAAGCTGCCCTTGTTGTGCAGATAGCTCTATCACTGCCTGTTCTCCAATTGCGTTCATTTCTAATCGCATTGGCTCAGTGGCTGGGATACCTCGGGCATACTGCCACTTTAGTTTGTCAGAGTAGAGCCACACTTTAGGTGCAGCCTTAGCCTGAAATTCGAGCTTACCTTGCAGTGCGCCTTCAGGGGCTAACTCAGCAATTAAGTCTGTATTTGGTAAATTAGTTAATTGAATAAACTCTGAAATAAGTGGTAAATCTAGCCCCTTAAACCATACGGATTGGCGCTCTGCCAATTCAGCAACTATCGAAATATCTGTGTAAGCAAGATTATTACGGGTGAAGTTTATCTCTGAACTTTGTAATGACCACCCAGATTCACTTGGCAACATCAAGCCTTTTGCCTGCATTAAACTGAGTTGCTGTGCTTGATCATTTTGCTGCCAATGAATATGGCTCGGCTTCATATTCAACTGAATGTTTTTGACCTTACCATGTGCCAATGACAACCACATTTGACCGTTTATATCAGTGTGTAGGTCTTGTTTATTTTCATCTAGATAAGGCGATAGCCAATCTTGCAGATCTACTTGGGACGCTTGAAAGTAAACCTCTCCAGCTAATTCAGCCAATGTCTTACCCGTTAAAAGTAAATCAGCACTTAATTGCCCTTCGGTGAGTCCTGGGATCCCAACCACACCTGTGCCTCGGTGTGCCAACACATTGTTTTGCCAAATAACATCCTCAAGCAGCAAGGTATGCTCTTTGCCATTGCGCATCGTGAGGTTAAGGCTGCTATTTTTGATTGCAAAGTGCCCTGACTCACCCAGAAATAAGCTTTCTATTAAAGCCTGTTGTTCAAACTCGGTATCGCTTTGTTGAGTTGAGATATCTAGTGCATTTAAATCGACATCTGCGGCAAAACCTTCTAAAACAAAATAGTCAGATCTCAGCTGCAGAAAGCGTAACGACTCAATAACATTAATTTGCAGACTGGTGTTATCGATACGCAGTCGGATTGGTGAATTATTATTATCATCAAAGGTTACGTTTTCTAGAACAAGGGCTGGACCGACGCCTTCCCAACTTGCAGTGATAGAACCAATACGCAAGTCAACATCGAATTGCTCATTAATGAGCACTTCTAGGTCGTGTTTATAGTCATTCGCATAAGGCAGGCTATAACGAAAAACAGAGACCAAAACGGCAAGCAAAACCAGCGTGACAGCAATTAGCTGCCACACTTTTCGCAAACAAAAAAAACATACCGCTTTAACCTGCATGGGTAATGAATCACCTTACATCATGACAACATCAAACTGCTCTTGGCTATACAAGTTTTCAGTTTGAATACTGACTTGTTTACCAATAAACAGTTCAAGCTCTGCAAGGTTGTGATACTCGTCATTAATTAATGCTTCACTCACCGCAGCAGATGCATAAACCATGAACTTATCGGCATCGTAGGCGCGGTTTACTCGAACGATCTCACGCAGGATCTCATAACAAACAGTTTCAACTGTTTTCAATGAGCCGCGACCTGAACATGATGGGCATACATCACATAAAATATGCTCTAAACTTTCACGCGTTCGTTTACGTGTCATTTCAACTAAGCCTAGAGCCGACAAACCGTTAATATTGGCTTTTGCTCTGTCTTTAGAAAGTGCAGTTTCTAGAGAATGTAATACACGGCGCTTATGTTCATCTGACACCATATCGATAAAGTCAATGATGATGATACCACCTAAATTACGGAGTCTTAGCTGACGAGCAATGGCTGAAGTTGCTTCGACATTGGTATTAAAAATGGTTTCTTCTAAGTTTCGGTGACCAACAAACGCGCCAGTATTTACATCAACTGTCGTCATTGCTTCAGTTTGATCTATGATTAAATAGCCACCCGATTTTAGTTCTACTTTCCTGTGTAGCGCTTTTTGAATTTCACTCTCAACGTCAAACAAGTCGAAAATCGGTCGCTCACCTGGATAGTACTCTAAAGCATTAGACAACAGCGGTACGAACTCTTCAGTGAAGGTTTTGAGCTCTTGATAGGTCAGCTTTGAATCAACGCGAATTCGCTCCATGTCTTCGCCGACATAATCACGTAATGTTCTAAACGCCAGAGTCAGATCTTCGTGCAAAATGGCTGCTTTACTGGTTTTTCGACGACGTCCAATGATTTTCTGCCATAGCTTTTTCAAAAACTCAGCATCGTGTTGCAGCTCGGCTTCGGTCGCGCCTTCTGCTGCAGTCCTGACAATAAAGCCACCATTTTCATCATTATATTGCGCCACAATTTTTTTAAGGCGACTGCGTTCCTCTTCGGTTTCAATACGCTGACTTACGCCAACATGTGTGGCATCTGGCATAAACACTAAATAACGCGAAGGAATGGTAATATCTGTGGTTAAACGTGCCCCTTTGGTGCCCAGAGGGTCTTTTACCACTTGTACCATGATATATTGGCCTTGCTTAACCAATTCACGAATATCTTGTACTTTTTTGACGGGCTGATCATCCACACCTTCCTCAACAGAGGCACTGTTGACGATATCAGAAGCGTGCAAAAATGCGGCTTTTTCTAGGCCTATATCTACAAAGGCAGCCTGCATACCTGGTAACACTCGGCTCACTTTACCCAAGTAAATATTGCCTACAATACCTAGGTTGCCCACTCGCTCAACTTGTATTTCTTGCAGCACGCCATTTTCGATTAATGCGACACGGCTCTCACTTGGTGTCACATTAATTAATAATTCACTACTCATGCGCCCCCGCTATAAATGCTTTTATTAATTCATCTGTCTCATATAAAGGTAAGCCTACTACGGCAAAATAGCTACCCGACATCTGGGTAACAAAACGACCTCCGAGACCTTGGATCCCATACCCGCCAGCTTTGTCTTGTGGTTCACCCGACTGCCAATAAGCGGCAATTTCTTCATTTGTTAATGCTTTAAACGTCACATCCGTCACCACCACCTGACTTAATATTCGATGTTTGTTGGCAACGGCAATGGCGGTTAATACTTGATGTGTTCGACCCGATAAACGCTGCATCATAGCTGTAAAGTCAGCTTCATCTACAGGTTTGCCCAGTGCTAAATTATCCACCACAACAACGGTATCACTGCCCAACACAGGTTTGTCATCATAGCCTAAAGCAACCCCTGTTTGAGCCTTAAGACGGGCCAAACGTTCAACTAATTGTAGAGGTGTTTCACCAACTAACTGCGATTCATCTGCATCAACTGAAAATTGTGTGAACTCATAGCCCAATTGCGCAAGCAGTTGTTTACGTCTTGCTGAAGCTGAAGCGAGGTAAAGCATGGTCATTATCTGATCCTAAATTGTCTTCGATATTTACGCAGCAATAAGAAAATCCATGGCCAACAAAACATTCCCGTCAAAGCAGGCCATAAGTACTCAGGATTGAAATAAATATCGAGTAAAAAGTGATTCAACCAAAATTGCAGTAAGTGATACAAGGCTAAGAATAACCCCACAAGTACAGCTTGTTGCCAAATTGAGAAGTTACGAATTTTTTGGAAGTTACTTACGGTGATGTAAATACATACTGAATAGCACAATGAATTAACGCCGAGCGGTGAACCTGTTGCTAGGTCTATAATGAGACCAGTCACCCACGCCCAACCAATATTCACGCGATGTGGCAAGGCCAATGACCAGTACATCAGTACCAACAGAACCCAATCAGGTCTAAAGATATCTGTCGACAAAGGTAACGGCATCAGTGCCATAACCAAAGCTAAAAAAAGTGAAAAGCAAATTAATAAATAATGACGTTTAATCATTACGAGTTTCCAGGCTTTGTTTTCCTAATACCACCAATAAGCGGACTCGGTCTAATTGCGCAATTGGTTCCGCATACACTTTAGCAAAAGGTACGCTTTCATCACGATCTATAGAAGTTACAACAGCAACAGGATACCCCTCAGGAAAAGTACCGCCTAACCCTGAAGTAACCAACACATCACCAATTCTCACATCTAAACTATGGGGTACATGAGACAGGGTTAACTGATTTAATTTACCCATGCCTTCAACAACTGTGCGTACATCATTTCTTAAAATACGCACTGGTGTCGCATGCGTGGTATCTGTCACGAGTAAGACGCGAGAAGTTGTGGTGCCGGTATGCGTAACTTGTCCGACAATGCCGAGTTCATCAATAACCGCTTGGCCTATTTGCAAACCATCAATTGTGCCTCGGTTTATCACCACCTGATGACTATAACGGTTTGAATGCACAGAAAGTACTTGACCAATAAGACGCGAGCTTGCTTCTCGTGAAGAGGCATTTAACAGTGCTCTAAGCTCTTGGTTTTCTTTTTGGAGGAATTGTAGTTGCTGCAGTTGCTCACTCTGAAGCAACTGTTTTTCTCTGAGTGCTTGGTTCTCATCAAGCAATTGATCTCGAGTTTGTAAGCTACGCGCACCTAAGCTTAGTACCTCATACGGCACATTAGCAAAGTACAACAGTGGGCTTACCAGAGTGTGCAAACTGGTACGCAACACCGTACCGCCACTCGTATAGCGATCACCAAGTATCAGTAAAATACTTAAAATGACCGCTACGGTCAGCCTAAATTGTAGTGATATCGTACGGCCAAATAATAGATTCATTAGTCGTAGCTAAATACATCACCACCATGCATATCAATCATTTCTAACGCCTTACCACCGCCACGAGCAACACATGTGAGAGGGTCATCAGCAACAACTACTGGAATACCCGTTTCTTCCATCAGTAGTCTATCTAGATCTTTTAGTAGCGCTCCACCACCCGTTAGTACCATACCGTGGGCTGAGATATCAGAAGCAAGCTCTGGTGGAGATTGCTCTAGTGCAACCATTACCGCACTCACGATACCCATTAATGGCTCTTGTAGTGCTTCTAAGATTTCATGTGAATTTAGAGTAAATGAACGTGGCACACCTTCCGCTAGGTTACGACCGCGAACTTCAATTTCAATAGGCTCTTCGCTCTTAAATGCCGAACCAATTTCATGCTTGATAGTCTCTGCGGTCGCTTCGCCGATTAAACTACCAAAGTTACGACGCACATAGTTGATGATCGCTTCATCAAACTTATCACCACCGATACGCACAGATGATGAATAAACCACACCGTTTAACGAGATAATCGCAACTTCGGTTGTACCACCACCGATATCGACAACCATAGAGCCGGTTGCTTCAGATACTGGTAAGCCAGCACCAATCGCCGCTGCCATAGGCTCTTCAATTAGGTAAACCTCACGGGCTCCAGCCCCCATTGCTGATTCACGAATAGCACGCTTTTCAACTTGCGTTGCACCACAAGGTACACAAATAAGTACGCGTGGACTTGGACGCATAAAATTATTATTGTGCACTTGCTTGATGAAGTGCTGCAGCATTTTTTCAGTCACATAGAAATCAGCAATCACCCCATCTTTCATTGGGCGAATGGCTTTAATGTTGCCAGGTGTACGGCCTAGCATTTGCTTAGCCGCAGTACCTACCGATGCCACACTTTTTGGACCACCAGCACGCTCTTGGCGAATAGCCACTACTGAAGGCTCGTTTAATACAATACCTTCTTCTTTAACATAAATAAGGGTGTTTGCCGTACCTAAATCGATTGATAGGTCGTTAGAGAATAATCCGCGTAATTTTTTAAACATGAGGTTGAATAACCTTAAAGAATTCTTTTAAACACAGTGGCAGCCAACTAGGCTGCCACTAATAATTTTTAGCGCTCTCGTACTAGACGAAAGCCAATATAATTTGCTCTGAAATCGGGCGCTAACGCCAAACGGGTCGATACACGCGCAAGACTTGGTGCAAAGTTCCAAGCGCCACCGCGTACAGTAACATCATTCTGAGAGGCGCGTTTTTGTGTCCACTCCCACACGTTACCTACCGTGTCATATAGGCCATAGTTATTAGGTGCAAACTCACCAACAGGAGCTGCACTCTTATTTGACCATTCACTGCCACACCAACCACAGTTTGCTAGGTTTTTACCAATCTCATTACCCCAAGGGTATTCTGACGTTGTGCCTGCACGCGCTGCGTACTCCCACTCAACCTCATTCGGTAAACGATACTGTTTACCTTCTTCACCAGATAACCAGTTTGCATAGGCTTTGGCGTCTTCATAAGACACACAAACAACCGGAAAGTTCTCACTTTGCTCATAACCTGGATTTTGCCAGCTATAGTCTAGCTCCCAAACAGGCTCGCCATTTCTGTAGTAAGCACACCCTTTTGCTTTTTCAGCTTCGGTGACAAACCCTGTGCTTTGTACAAAGCGTCTAAATTCAGAAACTGTCACTTCTTTGCTTTGCATCGCGTATGAGTTGCTCAGCACTTTCTCAACCACAGGCCTCTCATTCGCCAAACCGTTGCCCGTTAGGTCTCCCATTTTAAATGAGCCGGCAGGAATAATACTGATTTGGTTGTTCACTGACTGATTAACCAAACTCACTGCCTGAGATGTAACTGGCGACTCTGAAACTAGACTTACTGCAGGTTGCTCTACCTTTTTAGTCTCGACTTGTGGGTTCGACGACAAAGGTTGAGCTACCTTTGCCGCTCTAGGCTTTTTTACAAGCTGCGCATGGATTGTTTGTGCGCGGCGAATATTCACACGCGTTTTATAAGGTTCATACCCCAGCTTACGTACTTCAATTTCATGCATACCAACCGGAATTTGTAAATTCAGTTTTGTTGAGCCATAGCTCACACCATTTATGAATACTTCATCATCATAAACATTTGAGCGTAACGTTAATTCAACCAATTTATCAGCCTGTTTCTGAACCGGTGCTGATGCAATAGGTGTTGGCGCACGCTCTACAACAGGCATAACAGCCCGCTGTTGCGCCACTGCATTCTCTTCTGAGTAATTAAACTGAGTGTCAGAAAATGTTGTTGGATAACTGTTTTGATAACCAATACCACCTGACAATGGTGTGCCGTACTCTGAACAGAAGCGGTTATCAACACTCAATAAACCACAAAGGCGGCTAGCATTCACATCGCCTCGCATAGTGACACTCAAGTTGACACTGTAGTTACCTTGACCACTGAAAGAACTTGCAGTCACGTGACTACTCACTACTTTTACTTGCGCACCAGCAAGATTACGTTTTGGCTCAACCAAACGTTGCTCAGTTAAATTCGCAAATAATTGATCGATAAATCGCTGAGTTGATTTTTGCAGACCCATCTGTTGTCCACGTTGCTCACACGCTGCAAGCGTTTCTGTGCGCTTACAGTTAATGGTATGTTCGATTTCTAGCGTGCCTTCTCGGCTAAACTCATTTCTCAAACGCTCGACTCGAGCAGTACTTAGCTGATCTTTTAAGCTTTCAAGGGTGTTTACTAACGTGTGTTTGGTAATACGAATCTGTTTGATATCTTGTCGATGAGATGCAATCGCCGCCAATTGCATAGTGATATCTTCTTTATTTTGCTTATGCAGCGCAACCGCTTCTTGGTATCGTGTTTGGGCGGCTGAGATGTTCAAGGAAGGATCATCAATAAGCCTACGATACAGCTCATTCATTGCATCGAGCGCTTGGTTCTTTTCTTTATCTAGCTCGGTGGAACGGTTTCTTAATAGATCTAGTTGTGACACCAAGCGAGTTTCTTCACTTAAGTGTTTATCTAAAATCTGCGTATAATTTTCTAATTCATTTTGCTTGACTGACAATTCAGCTTCAATGGCTGTAACGGTCGCGGTATCTTGTGCAAATACATTAGCTGCCAGTAACGTAGCAGATATCAAGAGAGATAAAGGAGCGATTCGCATATTTTCCATTCCCAAAAGCGGCGATTATTTGGTCTTTGTTATTTTTTATATTTAATGCTTTATGCTATGTACTTAAACAGTAAAACACAAGCTTTGAACACACTAATATGTGAGTTTACAACTATTATCCACCCGCTTGCTACCTTTCTAGAAATATTTTCATCTCAAGATCTCAGCTGTTAGACTGAGGTTTTACACTCTTTCTTCATCAGTATGGATAATAATCAGTTTGCATTGCCTGAATCTCCCGTTCAAGAAATTAAGCACCCATTACTTGAACAAAAAAAAATCAAACTCTCAATTAAACGAGATGATTTATTGCATCCTGTTATTTCTGGTAATAAATGGCGTAAGCTCAAATACAACTTGATCAATATGAAAAGCAAAGGCTATGACTCTTTCGTCACCTTTGGCGGTGCTTTCTCGAACCATTTATATGCAAGTGCAATGGCGTGTAAAACTTTCAATTTAACTGGCCACGCAATAATTAGAGGTCCTGAGATTGATGAAAGTAACCCTACGATTAAAATGGCTCGAGCCTGTGGTATGAACTTATATGCGGTAAACCGAAAAACGTATCGATCGCGCCATGCTCCTGCTTATTTGCAAACCTTACAAACTGAATTTCCTAACAGCTTTATTATTCCTGAAGGCGGTACTAATCATGCAGCACTGCGTGGTGTAGCTGAACTAGCAGCAAGCTTACCACAGTCAGACTATGTCATTTGCGCAACAGGCAGTGGTGGCACAGTGGCTGGGCTTGCAAAAGGATGCACTCATAATACCCAAGTGATTGGTATTGCTGTACTAAAACAAGCCGAGTATCTCAATCAAGAAATCGCTCAGCTACTTACAAGCACACACTCAGGGGCTCCATGGCAATTGTTAACCAATCATCATTATGGTGGATATGGTAAATTTACCGATGATGTTTGGGCATTTTGTCAGTTCATGCACCAAGCTTATAAATTACCTCTTGAGCCGGTATATACAGGTAAAATGCTATTTGCCGTTTGGCAACTCATTAGCCAAGATTATTTTCCACAAGGAAGCCGAATAACTGCCATCCATACGGGTGGTTTACAAGGTCTTGATGGTTTACGGTATCGTGGCCTAATAGCCCGCTAATTCTAATTGCTGAAGAGGCTCAGAGAAGTAATAACCTTGCGCCCCCTTAACACCTAAACGCTGCAAGCATTGAAGTTCGGTTTGGGTTTCAACACCTACTGCATAAACAGGTAGTCCTAGCTGTTTACCCTGCCTAACGATATGGCGTACAACTTTTTGTTGTGTATGTGACTCATCGATGTTGTGAACAAGGTCAAAAGATAACTTGAGTGCTTTGATACATTTAATGTGTTTTAAATCTTTCACGTTAAACGACTCTGATACTTGATCAAGTACTAAGCCCGTACCAACAATGTCTAGTTTAAACACGATATCCTCAAGCAAAACACGCTGCTGACAAAAATCATCTAAGGTCATTTCGAAGAGTACACGATTTGCTAATTTGCTTTGTTCTAACTTACTCAAAAGCCAATTTGCAAACTTTGGGTCGCACCAGTTAATAGTATGAATATTCACACTGGCCAACAAATGGCTTTTGTCTTTATCCAATACTTTAAAAGTATGTTCGACAATAAAGGTATCTAACGTCCATAGACTTTCTTTGCTATGTAACTGAGGTACGAATTGCTTAGCCGCAATTAAACCTAGCTTCTCATGCCTCACTCTCAATAACGCCTCGCTTTGCGTAATTTCTTGGGTCGCAAAACAAAATAAAGGCTGAAAGAAGAGAATGAATTGCCCATTCTCAATATATTTGATGAAATCTGATTCCGAGCTTTGCATAGTTATTTCATGCGTTTTATTGAGTGGAGTAAGGTGAATATGTTGCCACACATTATTAGTCGCGACACTCAAGGCTGAGCGTGCAAGTTGATATACTTGGGTTTGATCGCTTTTTGACTGGTAGTAACAGCCGCCTAATTTCACCACTTTTCTAGACAAGTCACCACGAATAGCAAATAGGATCTGATACACAACTTCATGCATTTTTTTACTCACTGCAGAAACATCCCCCCATGCAACCTGCTCAATGGTTACAGCTAATGCCCCTGAGTTTAAATACTTCACCGAGCATGTAGCATAACCTGAAAAATGCTTCTGAAATTGAATAGAAAAGTGCTGTTGGGCATCGATGCTCTCCCCAAGGTGATAGCTCCATTTTATTAACGCGAAAATGTTGAATAAACTCTCGTCCGTACTCCTAGGCTGTTGAATTGATGGCAACACAGTTTCTCTTTCAACGGGTAAAGCTCTGTGTGATTGTCGCAGAAATGATTTGGGCCTGACTTGGTAAATCAACCACCAGCGATAAGCAAATACAATTAACCCAACAAATAACAGGTTAAACATCAATAGCGTGCTGGCATACTCCTGTAGCACCTTTGGATGCTTTACGTATAAAGTTACATTCGCAAATTCAAATACATCTAAATCATTCATTTGTGAGATGCGTTGAGGTCCCAATGAAACATACTGCAAGTTGAATTGTCGCGCTAATGTGTCGAGTTTGTCGTCTGTTCGTTCTGCTTCAGAAAGTAGGCTCACTTGCTGAACAAACTGCATGCCTCTTTGATGGATCTGTAGATGAAATAGATGAATGAGTAATGCATTCAGAAAGCATACGAGTAATATCGAAGCTATTGCTAAATACCACTTAGATAATGTGTCTGTTACGCGTTTAAATAACGGCTTCATCACCATACAACACCTCAATCAACATTGACTAAGTGTTGTCTACAAGTCTTAAAAACTCAAGTTTAGCCCGCTAAAAGAGACACCTTCGTTAACTAGCAAATTTTTTTTCAGTATTATAAAAAATAAAACCCTGCAAAAGCAGGGTTTTATTAAATCTATTTCGTTTCTAAACGAGTTACTCGTTAAAACGGAATATCATCATCAAAATCGATTGGTGGTTCCATCGGGTTTGAAGCACCGCCTTGTGGCGCTGATTGAGGTTTAGGTGCAAATCCACCTTGCTGCTGACCAGACTGCTGCTGAGGTGCAAAACCGCCCTGCTGAGACTGCTGCTGTTGCGGTGCAAAACCGCCTTGTTGTTGTGCAGGTTGCTGCGGCGCAAAACCACCTTGCTGTTGTGAAGCCTGCTGTTGCTGTGGCGCTTGGTTGTACTGAGACTGTTGATTATTAAAACCACCAGACTGCTGACCTTGATACTGGCCACCGCCTTGCTGCTCGCCACGACCACCTAGCATTTGCATTTGACCGCCCATGTCTACAACAATTTCAGTTGTATACTTTTCTTGACCGCTTTGATCTGTCCATTTACGTGTCTGTAAACGGCCTTCGATATAAACTTGTGAGCCTTTACGTAAGTATTCACCTGCAACTTCAGCTAATTTACCGAATAACACAACACGGTGCCACTCAGTACGCTCTTGCATTTGCCCTGTGTTTTTATCTTTCCAGCTATCTGTTGTAGCAATGCTAATATTTGCTACGCCGTTACCATTTGGCATGTAACGAACTTCTGGGTCTTGGCCTAAGTTACCAACCAAAATTACTTTGTTTACACCGCGTGCCATGACGCACTCTCCTCACACTAATTCAAGCCAAGTATTTGCTTTGCTTGGTTTATATCAAATTCTTTATCATTTACTTTTAGGTAACTACGATTTTCGTCGTTCACCATTGTTGCTTCAATCACTCCCGGTAGCGCCACCAATTGCTCGGCTAACTGCTCGGCTCTATATGGATCGGATAAATCAGCCATTAAGCTAATCACTTTACTCTTAGGAGGGATCTGCATTTTCCATGCAATAAATAGCCATATTACCCCAACTCCTGCTGCAGCCGCAAACACTGTATTCGCTTCACCTATTTGCGCAAGATAACCCCCTAAAATACCACCTAAAAACGCACCGAAGAATTGCCCCGATGAAAACACGCCCATGGCAGAGCCCTTTTGATTAGCTGGTGCTATGCGTGATACCAAAGCCGGCATCGTCGCTTCAAGGAAGTTAAAGGCAATAAAGTAAAACAACATACATATAGCAATATTCATAATAGACGCAGGCAATAAAATAAGGCCTAACGCACTAAAAACTAGCACAAAAATTGAAAGTAGAAAGACCTGTTTTTCTTTTTGTTTTTTGATGGCAATGATCATTAAAGGCGCCATTAAAATAAATGCAGCTAATAAAACAGGGATATAAAGCTGCCAATGACTTTCTGCCTCTAGACCGCCAATAATTAACTGACCTGGCAAGACCACAAATAAAGTTGTAAGCGTGAGGTGAAGTAACATAACACCAAGATCTAAGCGAAGTAACTGCGGATGCTTTGCCAGTCGTTTTATATCAACAACAGACGCGACTGTATCGCCTTTTGGGGCGCGGTTTAATGCATTAGGGACCACAAAAGACACAATCACAATACCTAAAATTGCCAACCCAGCCGTTAACCAGAACACTCCAGAAATTCCAAATGATGCTGCGACCATTGGGCCTAGTAACATGGCAACAGCAAAACTTAGACCGATACACATACCAATCACTGCCATTACCTTAGGGCGCTGCTCATCTCGACTAAGATCTGCAGCTAAGGCCAACAAAGCACTGGCTATTGCCCCCATGCCTTGCAACGCTCTACCTGCAGTCACCCAATAAATTGAATCTGCGACGGCGGCAATCACTGAGCCGATAGCAAACACGACTAAGCCACCAATAATGACAGGCTTTCTGCCTACTTTATCGGATAACCAGCCCATCGGGATCTGTAATAAAGCTTGCGTTAAACCGTACGCACCAATAGCCAAACCAATCCACATTGGCGAGACGTGCTCAAGCGACTGACCATAAATAGCTAACACAGGCATAAGCATGAATAAACCGAGCATTCTGAATGCAAATACACTGGCTAGCGAAAAAGCAGCGCGTTTTTCTAAGGCGTTTAATGATTGATTTGACATATTTCTCGTTATAACTGTCCGCAGATGCGCGCGACAGTTTAACAAAAAAATAGCTGTTGCAAAAAACTTAATCTAATTTGTATTTTTTCAAAATAGCTTGGATTTTGCCCGACTGCTTCAATCTGGTTAAGGCAGCTTCTAAACGTGCTTTAAGCTTAGGCGAGACACTTTGTTTGCTCAGAGCAATATAAACAGGCGTTTGATTAATCACAAAGGGGTTAATTTCAACTTGCATGTAGTCTGGGTTATTTTCTGCTTGATAGAGCATATTGTATTTTTCGGCAAAAAAGCCTGAAATCCGTCCATGTTTAAGCATGCTAATACGCAACTTATTGTTTGTTATAACCGTAAAACGGTCTTCCACTTGCGCTGTATTTTTCAGTAGTGAATCAATGTCAGGGCCATATACTGCGTCTCTGTGTATCGCCACAGGTGCCGGCAACGTCAGTAAATCTTGATACTTATGCAGTGTGTGAGGACGAGATTTATGCGTTACAAATACAATCGTCTCATTTCGTTGCGGACCGATAAAATAAGCAAACCGTTCACGTTGCTTGGTTGGTGACATACTCAGCATCATGGCAATTTCACCACTTTCGAGCATTTTTATTGATCGACCCCAAGGCAAGCTTACAAACTTGTAGCTGCAATTCGCCTCTTTTAATAGTGCTTTAGCAAAATCAACATCTAGACCATGCCAACTTAAAGCATCTGACGAACTGCTATAACGAGCAAAATTTTCAAAACGCACAACTAATTCGCAGTCAGAGCCAAGTTGGGTACTCGAAAGTGCCTGCACATTGAGACTGAAAACCAAAAACAAAAGAAGTACGTATATTCTTTTCAAAATTTTATTAGCCACATTTTTACCACCTATTCAGTGTAGATGCTTTTACAAAGAAGCAATAATTTTCACAAAAATGTGCGATACTGTGGCGAAGTTTGATTATACCCTCAAGCAGTTACTGGAGCATCATGGATAATATAGAAGTAAGAGGCGCCCGCACCCATAACCTGAAGAATATTTCACTGACTATTCCACGTGATAAACTGATTGTTATCACTGGGTTATCTGGTTCAGGTAAATCCTCTCTCGCGTTCGATACTTTATATGCCGAAGGCCAACGTCGTTATGTCGAATCGCTTTCAGCTTATGCGCGCCAATTTTTATCTTTGATGGAAAAGCCCGATGTAGATCATATTGAAGGTCTGTCACCTGCCATTTCTATTGAGCAAAAATCGACATCTCACAACCCTCGCTCTACTGTCGGTACGATTACTGAAATATACGATTACCTACGATTGCTATTTGCGCGTGTTGGTGAACCTCGCTGTCCGACTCATGATTTACCTTTGGCAGCACAAACCATCAGCCAAATGGTCGATACTGTTTTGGAGCAACCTGAAGGTAGCAAGCTGATGCTGTTAGCGCCTGTGGTAAAAAATCGTAAGGGTGAACACGTCAAACTATTCGAGCAATTGAGTGCTCAAGGCTACATTCGCGCCCGTGTTGATGGTGAAGTCTGTGATTTAAGCGATCCACCGACTTTAGAATTACATAAAAAGCATACTATAGAAGTAGTTGTTGACCGCTTTAAAGTAAAAGATGGCTTGCAACAACGTTTGGCAGAGTCATTCGAGACCGCCTTAGAATTATCGGGTGGTGTGGCTGTTGTTGCGAATATGGACGATACAGAACAAGCAGAGCTTACTTTCTCTGCTAACTTTGCCTGTCCGACTTGTGGCTATGCGATGACTGAACTAGAGCCTCGTTTATTTTCATTCAACAACCCGGCTGGTGCTTGCCAAAGCTGTGACGGCTTAGGTGTAAGACAATACTTCGACCCAAGTCGCGTGGTGCAAAATCCTGAACTTAGTTTAAGTGGCGGTGCAATTAAAGGCTGGGACAAACGCAGCTTCTATTACTTCCAAATGCTGCAATCTGTGGCTGAGCATTATGAGTTTGACTTAGAAGTCCCTTTTGAAAAATTATCTAAAGACGCGCAAAAAGTTGTTCTAGAAGGCTCGGGTAAAACCAAAATTGCTTTTAACTATCGCAATGACCGCGGTGATGTAATCACCCGTAATCACGAATTCGAAGGCGTACTAAATAATATGAGTCGTCGTTATCGTGAAACTGAATCCAGCTCTGTTCGTGAAGAGCTTGCCAAGTATCAAACCAATCAAGCCTGTCCTAGCTGTAATGGCTCGCGTTTGCGTGAAGAAGCACGTCACGTGTTTATTGGCAAAACAACACTTCCTGATGTGACATTAATGAGCATTGGTGATGCGATGACTTTCTTCGATGAGTTAGAGCTTACAGGGCAACGTGCACAAATCGCTGAAAAAATCTTAAAAGAGATCCGTGACCGTTTATCTTTCTTAATCAATGTTGGTTTGAACTATTTATCACTAGAGCGTAGTGCCGATACCCTTTCAGGCGGTGAAGCGCAGCGTATTCGTCTTGCCAGTCAAATTGGTGCAGGCCTCGTTGGTGTTATGTATGTGCTAGACGAACCGTCAATTGGTCTTCATCAACGCGATAACGACCGTTTGCTTAGCACGTTAACTCATCTACGTGACTTAGGTAATACCGTAATTGTGGTTGAGCACGACGAAGACGCCATTCGCGCGGCTGATCATATTATCGATATCGGCCCAGGTGCAGGTGTACATGGCGGTCATGTTGTTGCACAAGGTTCACGTGACGATATTCTTAATTCACCTGAGTCTTTAACAGGTCAGTATTTAAGTGGTGCAAAAGCCATTGTCGTACCTGAGCAACGCCACCAGCCAGAAGATAAATGGCTAGAACTCTTTGGCGCCACAGGTAATAATTTAAAAAATGTCGACCTGCGTATTCCATTTGGCTTAATGACCTGTATCACCGGCGTATCAGGTTCGGGTAAATCAACCCTTATTAATGACACGCTATTTAAGCTGGCTCACACAGCGCTGAATGGAGCGACCACGGCTGAGCCTGCCCCTCACAAAGACATTCAAGGCCTTAAACATTTCGATAAAGTGATCGACATTGACCAAAGCCCAATAGGCCGTACACCGCGTTCAAACCCTGCAACCTATACAGGTATCTTTACGGCTATTCGTGAATTATTTGCGGGCACACAAGAAGCGCGCTCTCGTGGCTATAAAGTGGGTCGTTTCAGCTTTAACGTAAAAGGCGGTCGTTGTGAAGCGTGTCAGGGCGATGGCGTTATCAAAGTAGAAATGCACTTCTTACCTGACGTATACGTACCATGTGATGTGTGTTCAGGTAAACGCTATAACCGTGAAACCTTAGAAGTACTTTATAAAGGCAAAAACATCCACGAAGTACTAGAAATGACGGTTGAAGATGCTCGTGAATTCTTCGATAAAATCCCAGCGATCAGTCGTAAGCTGCAAACCTTAATGGATGTAGGCCTGACTTATATTCGGTTGGGGCAAGCAGCTACTACGCTTTCTGGTGGTGAAGCGCAGCGTGTGAAACTCGCTAGAGAGTTATCTAAGCGCGATACCGGTAAGACTTTATATATTTTGGACGAGCCGACCACAGGTTTGCACTTCCACGATATTCAGCAATTACTGGCGGTACTTCATCGCTTGCGCGACCACGGTAATACCATCGTAGTGATTGAACACAATCTCGATGTGATAAAAACCGCAGATTGGATTGTCGACTTAGGTCCTGAAGGCGGTGCCGGTGGTGGCCAAATTCTTATCTCTGGCACACCTGAAGCCGTTGCTGAATGTGACGCATCACATACGGGTCGGTATTTAAAACCCTTGCTTTAGCGACTCTGTACTAATTAGCATAGTGTTAAATTTTATTTAATTTTTTAAGGCTTGCCTTCATAATAGGGCCAAGCCTTTTTCTTATCTTTGAAAGATTGAAAAGCCAGAATAAAAAAAATAAAACGAATAACGGATGTATTCATGCAAGCTCTAGCAAATATTAAAAGCGCCTCTATAACGATAAAAAATTTAGCCAGTAAATTTGTGAATTTTTGGCAGTCTTTGACACTCCCACAGAGATTTTATCTAATTGCTTTTCTAATTTTTTCTCCTGAGATGCCTGATTTTATTTCAGGGCTTTTTGGAGACCATGACGCACATAAAAATAGTGAAAGTATAGTTTGGGCCGATTCATTCAGCGCGAGTACTTACTTGCTTACGCTGGCTATTCTTGTTGGATTAATATGCGAGCTTTGGCCAAGAATTGTAAAATTTTGGGAGAGTACTGTCGGTAAAAGCGTTACTTTTATTTTTTATGCTTTTTTAGCTAACTATGCGCTGGCTTATGCCTCAGGCACCATTAATGATATTACGGGTGTCAGTGCTGAACACTTCCCATATACCCATAATTTAAGCTTAATCCTATCAATACCTACTTGGTTTATGCTCAGCACCTTCATGGTGCTTGTTCTGATACCATTATTACAACCTATTTATATGGCCTTTTTATTGTTAATGAGACCCTTCGGGCTACACACTCGCTGGCATTCACCAGAATATAGGTTCCCTATCATAACGAGTGTTGTTCGTATGTTTTTATGTACACTTCTCGCAGCCCTTTTTTTCTTTATAACTATGTCTTCTGGTGTTGCTGGAAGTATGAATACCATTTTCAGCACTCTAGTCAGTAATTTTACGCCGGTAAAAGTAACCTATGGCATAAGCAATTTTGACCAAGGGCAGCCTTCAGCTATCGAAAACTCAGCTATGTCAAATCCTGAAAAAAGTAAAGCAACACTTAATACAGACTCTGATGAGGTTGATAGAGAGCTAACACTCTACAAAGAACGCGTTAACAGCTACGACAACCGTATCAAGCAAATTCTTGCTTACTTTATTTATGAACTAGAAGCCGATAGCTACTCTCGATGTAAGGTCACACCAGGAAGACGTGTTGTAGAGCTCAATGATTACGATATTTTAGAGATCTGGCCGGTAGATGGTAAAGAAAAAGCCTATCACTTTGAAGTGAAACCTTGTATTTCACCCGGCATAAAACTTCATTTGTCTAGCCAAGCAAAAGCGCTATATTAGTTAAGAATAAAGAGGTGCTAACAATGAACAACAATAAGAAAATGGACCAACTCATGGAAAAGCTCCCCTCTCCCAAGCACTTATCAGGTTTTTACTATAGTTTAAAAACTCGGTGGCTGACCTTCTGGCGATCTTTGACCTTCGCCCAACGCTTATACTTCACTGCCATTGTGTTATTTTTCCTACTATTAAATGGTGAATCTGAACCAGTTCCAGGTGTCCCTGATGACGAACAGTTTTTAAATGATTTGTTTTCTCCTTCTACATTTTTAATGGTTACGATCATTATTATCGCGCTTTTAAGTGAGCTGTGGCCAAAATTAATGAAGTTTTGGGACAGCTTACCTGGTAAAGCCGTGGTATTAATCTTCTATGCGTTTATTGCCAACTATGCATTAGCCTACGCTGCAGGTGCTATTAATGACATAACAGGAGTCAGTGCTGACCACTTTCCTTACACTCATAACCTAAGTTTAATGCTGTCTTTGCCGTCTTGGTTCTTTATCAGCACTCTCAGCATCTTGCTATTAGTACCGCTGCTACAGCCTTTCTATGTCTTACTATTATTATTTATGCGCCCCTTTGGTTTACATACCATGTGGCACCCACCTGAATACCGCTTTCCAATTATTACCAGTTTTGTGCGTATGACGCTGTGCGTTATGCTCTTCGTATTTGTACTTATGTTTACATTTACCTCAGGTATGTTTGGTGGAATGAGCACCATGTTCACGAATGTAATCGAAAGTTTTAGCAATACCACAGTAAGTACCAACGTAACCGAAGAAGTTGACAAGGAACTCGCGGATACAGCAAAACTGGAAAAAGAAAATACGGAACAAATGGAGCAGGCTATTACCAACTCAGAGGCAGAGCAAAGCCCAGGGCTTTCTTTCAATATTGGAGAAAGCGACGCATCATCTCTTTCTTTATCCGAACGTACAGAAGCGTACGATAATAAAATAAAAACCATACTAGCTTATTTTATCTACGAGCTAGAAGCCGATAGCTATTCTCGCTGTCAGGTCACTGAGGGGAGCCGCATGGTAGAGCTAAATGATTATGAGATTTTAGAGATCACGCAACTGTCTGAACAAGAGCGTACTTATAAATACGAAGTCAAACCGTGTATTTCGGTGGCCATTGGCCACCAATTTAAATCTTCGGCTTCAAAACCTACAGAAGAAAAGCAGTAAGCTGCTGTTTTTCTTCTTCACTTAATGGTTGTGAGCTTTTATTCGCAAAATCATAACGTACCATCACGGTTTTGCCCTCAGCGCAGCACGCTCCGTGCTGCCAAGCTTGCTGTAAAATTACAAATGAGCTTGACCCTATGCGCTCAATGGCAGTTTTAACTTCGACTTCTTGACCATAAAACAACTCACCTTTGAAAGTCACTTCAACCTTGGCAACAATCAATTTCCATTGTTTTGGATCTAGGTCTGGGGTAAAAATCTTAAAAATAGGCACACGCGCGGCTTCAAACCAAACCGGTAGTGCGGTATTGTTGATGTGTCCGAGCACGTCGGTTTCACTAAAACGCGGCATGAGTTTTTCTGACAACATAATAATTCTAATATCCTGTAGGTACTCAGATGACAGATTTTATTCGCGTTTACGACAACGCACTCTCAACTGACTTTTGCGATACATTTGTGCAGCAGTTTGACCAAAGCCCTCACCTAAAGCAAGGGATCACGTCTGGTGGTGTCGATCTAAGCAAAAAAATTAGTCATGATCTGTATTTAAATGCGCACCCTGAGTACGCACAAACTTTACAACACATTCAACAAGTCACCGCACAGCATGTGTTTAAGTATATTGAAGAGCACTTCTTTATGATGATTGGTGCGTTCGGTTTAAAGGTGTACCACCCAAAAACAGGACAACCAGTCGACTTAACCGTTGATAATTTCGAAGAAGTTGGTAAACCACAAATTCATGTACTTACCCAACAGCTATTTCGTTTGGGCAACATTCAAGCGCAAAAATATCAAGCAGGAAAAGGCGGTTATCCATACTGGCATAGCGAAGTTTACCCTCAAGTTGGTCATAATGAAGCGCTTCACCGCGTGCTGTTATTTATGTTTTATTTGAATGATGTTGAAGAAGGTGGAGAAACAGAGTTTCACTATCAGAATAAAAAAATAGCCCCTAAAAAAGGCGCTATGGTTGTCGCACCGGCTTATTTCACCCACACACATCGAGGCTGTATTCCAGTTTCTAACGATAAGTATATATTAACGTCTTGGGTACTGTTTAACAGAGCCGAACAAATCTACGGTGCGCCACCAGAGCAGGCTACAATGTAAAGCTGAATTTGGAAGACGCCCTAGCGGCCTCTTCCAATAAAGTCATTCCAAGCTTCTAATAACTCAACAAAATCTTCAAAACCACACACCGCCATTAGGCCATGCTCGTCGAGTTCAAGCGCATCATCTTGGTATTGCGCTAAGTCATCGTTGTTATGGAATAAGCTATGCGCTTCAAATAATGCCTCTTGCTCACACAGCTTAAAGCGTACTTCTTTGCCCAGTCTGACCAAAGGCGTGTTTAATGACTTAATACGACGACATTGCGCGAGTAAATCTTTAACTTCATTGTGAACCAGCTCTTCGTTAAACCAGCGACCAATCAAAGCTTGCTCGTCACTGATCTTGACCCTGAAACCACTGATTGGGTCACGAATAAATTGATACTCCATATTTTCTTTCATCTCAAATAAACATTTCTCCATGCTATTATACGTGCCGTGTCAAAAGCTGCCCAGTGACTTGAGCTTTACTAGCCAAAGCTGGATAATTCGCTACCCAAAAGCACCGCTTATTATGCTAGAGCAAGCCATGAACCCAATTGACATTATTTTCCCTCTTATTTTTGTTGTTGCAGCTGGGTTTATATGCGCCAAGATAAACTTTTTATCAGTAATTCATTTTGATGGACTTCGTACTTTTATATTTAACTTGGCCATTCCTGTTTTTCTTTTTCTCAGTATGTACAAAGCCGATTTGCAACAGGCGTTGTCACTCAACTTGTTACTCAGTTTTTATCTTCCTGTGGTACTTGTGTATTTTGCAGTGTGCATTGCTTTTAAAGTGTTTGGTAAGGTTTCATTTTCTGACGCTGCGGTGCTTGCGCTGTCGGGGTGCTATTCAAATACGGTATTAGTTGGCTTACCCATCATCATCATGGCACTCGGTGACCGTTACGGTGCATTAGTGTTTATGGTGATCACTTTTCATAGTGCACTCTTATTTGCATTGACCTTTGCTTTAAGCAGTAACGTAAAAGGGAGTTTGGGAGAGTTATTAAAGCCTTTACTGCTCAACCCAGTCGTGCTGAGTATTAGTCTTGGTATTGTGGCAAATGCCATGTCACTTCCACTTCCGACAACGCTCATCAATGGGCTGAGTTTACTGAGTGAACCTGCAATCGCAGGGGCTTTGTTTGTGTTAGGTGCAAGTTTAAATCAATATTCGGTGAAAGAGGCTTGGAAAGGCGCATTAATAATCAGTGTTATCAAGCTAGGGCTTTTACCTGCCGCTGTTTTTACTTTCGCAACTTGGGTGTTTAACCTACCTGCAGCGCATGTTGCTGTCGTCACCCTGATGGCTGCATCACCTCTTGGTGTGAATGCTTATTTGGTAGCAAGACAATTGAGAGTGAAGCAAGATGTTGCTGCCAGCAGTGTTGTGCTATCAACACTGCTCAGCGTCTTTACTTTAAGTGTATGGTTGCTAACGCTCATACCGTGATCGATAGCTGGTGTATTTCGCTGCATCGATAATTGCCCATAAATGCGCAACCCCTGCAATAATTGCAGGAATAACTAAGAACCAAAGTGCGTAACCACCAAACACAATGATCGCAAAAATAAGTGCTGGAATTATACGACCTTGTACCAGCTGGCCTAAACCAGGAAAAAATATATTACAAATTGCGGCGATTACATTACCGCCTGAACCTTGTTCTGCCATGGTAACCTCTCTTATTTAAGATTTCTGTTATTAACTAAACAGTAATCGTGCCAAAAATATTAAGTCATACAAATCAGATAGTTAAATAAATCCCATTCTATTTTAAAGATATAAAAGTGGTTTAATAAGCCATTTATTGGTTTTTTTACTCACTTTATTAGACGTCATTCAACATACTGAATTTTAGATATAAATAGTAAGGCAGTCCACCTGATATTTAGTTATGCTTGATACATAACAAAGCAAACTATACATGGCTTTGCATAGAAAAAATAATAACAGGATTTCATCATGCTTTTTAAACTCTCTCGACCCGTTACTAAATTGGTTGAACGTTACTTACCCGACCCCTACGTTATCGTACTTTTATTAACACTGGTTGTTTTATCACTCAGTATCACCCTGACCCCTTTTTCATTTGAACAAGCCGTCACGTCTTGGGGCCAAGGCTTTTGGGCACTGCTGACCTTTGCTATGCAGATGTTAATGGTACTCGTTGCGGGCTTTATGCTAGCCAGTACACCTGTTTGTAAGTCGCTGCTTGATAAACTCGCGCAAAAAGCCAACTCAGGTTCTACGGCAATTGTCATGGTGACCTTAGTATCGATGCTTGCCAGTTGGATAAACTGGGGGTTTGGGTTAGTTATCGGGGCATTATTTGCAAAAGCGCTCGCTCGCCATGTGCAAGTAGATTACCGCGTATTAGTCGCCAGTGCCTATTCTGGTTTTATTGTTTGGCATGGCGGGTTATCGGGTTCAGTGCCTTTAACCATTGCGACTGATGGCCACTTTTCTAGCGACAGTATTGGAATGATTACAACGCAAGATACCCTGTTTGCGCATTTTAATTTAATCTTAATGGCAGTTTTACTGATTGTACTCCCTATTCTAAATGCTTTACTACTTCCTCCTAAAGATCAACAAATCATTGTTGAAAAAGATAAGCTTGAAGAAAAAAAGGCTGCGGTTGTTAGCATCAATACCCCAGCTGAAAAACTAGAACACAGTAAGTTACTTGGTATACTCATTGGCACCTTAGGCTGTGGTTATATGGGCTATTACTTTATTGCGCTCGGTGGTGGGCTCAATCTAAATAGTGTGATCGGCTTATTCTTATTTTTGGCTATTTTGCTTCATCAAACGCCTGCCAATTTGCTAAAAAGCTTACAAGAAGCAGTGAGCGGCGGTGCCGGTATTATTATTCAATTCCCTTTTTATGCTGGGATCATGGCTATCATGAAAGACTCAGGTCTTGCTCAACAAATTTCCAATGTCTTTGTCTCAATGAGTAGCGCAGATACATTGCCGTTTTGGAGCTTTATTAGTGCCGGCTTGGTGAATATTTTTGTCCCTTCAGGTGGCGGTCAATGGGCTGTGCAAGCGCCGATTGTTTTACCTGCAGCGATAGAGTTAGGCGCTGAGATAAACCGCGTGGCGATGGCTGTGGCTTGGGGTGACGCTTGGACTAACCTCATTCAACCATTTTGGGCATTGCCTGTGCTAGCAATTGCAGGCTTAAAGGCCAAAGATATCATGGGTTTTTGTCTGATCCAGTTAGCAGTGAGTGGCATTATCATTGCTGCAATACTCACCTTCGCTTAAATAGTGCAGAGTGACAGAAAAGATGTCGCCGTTAAAATCATCAACGGCGACATACATACCTAATTCGATAAGATCTTCATTGGTAAGCTTAAAATCACATTGTCTGAATCTGCAAAGTGCATCATCACTGCAATGTGCCCTACAGCTACCACCACATACATCAGCGCTGAGACAATCTGGCCATATCTATCAAGGGGTAACAGATGAGAAATATGACGCTCACGCCACTCAAACACTATCTCTAAACAGCCTATAAAGATAAAAAATACCAGTAGCATCAAACCAAATGTCCAACTGATGTAGAGTCCCAGTAACACCCCACCAAAACAGGCTAAGAGACCCACCCAAGAACGCATAGAGAAGCTGATACTTTTTAGTACGTGACCGCCATCTAAAGGTAGAATAGGTAATAAATTAAATAAGTTAAGTAGTGCACTGAGTACGGCAACACCGGCAAAAATTTCCATCTCAGTGGCATAATAAAGCACCACTCCCAACACTGATGTTATTAAACCAAATGCAGGACCCATTAAAGAGATCACCACATCTTGCCAACGTGTAGTAATCTTCTCATCGCTGACAGCTAAGCCCCCAACGAAAGGAATTAAATAGATACCTTTTGTCTTTATACCAAAGTACTTCATCGCACGCACATGACCATATTCATGTACCACTAAACAGGCAATGATCATCAGAGCAAACTCTAATGAAAATAGCCAGGCATATCCCGCAACTGACGCACCTGCAAGTGCTGCCTTTACAACCTTAGCACTTTTGAAAATTTTAAAGGTAAGCATCGCCAACCCTAGCCAGCCGCGCTTATTTTCGGTTTGTTGGTGAGGTACCTCTAGCCACTGAGGGGGCTGTGCGTTTACAGCAATACCTAGCAGCCCTTCTGCAAGCTGTGAGGTATTAAAATTCACAGCATGTTCGTTTATCTGACAACTTTGTAGATGCTCAGATTCCGATTCTAATACTAAGGCTTGCTGTTGGTGAAAAACCTGAATGATTTGTTGTTGATTGAAAATCAGAGAAATTGGCTGTCCAGCCACATTAAGTTCGATCCGAGTCATGATGGTAAAACTGAAGTTTTTTTCTATTATCCCAACAAAAACCATCAGTGACAAACCATCATTTTTTGATCTCAACTTGGTTATTTTTATTTCGCTGTTCTAAACTTAATGATCTAAACCAATCTCAGGGAGTGATTTTATGAGCTTTAAAACACAGCGTATTTTGGTTGTTGACGATTCACAAGCAATACTTATGGTCATGCAGGCCATCTTGGCTGAGTTGGGAGTTGAACATGTGACCTGTTGCGAGTCAGCGCAAGACGCTTTATCACTTGTCGAAAAACAAGCTGAGCCATTTGATGCCATTTTCACCGACTTAAACATGCCTGAAATGGATGGTATGGAGCTTATAAGACAGCTTGGTCAGAATGGCTATCAAGGCGGTGTAATAATTATTTCAGAAATGGATCGCCGTATTATTGATCTCGCGTCGAATCTTGCAAGGCAAAACCGTGCTTTACTGTTAGGTAACATTGCTAAACCAATACAACTGGTTGAAGTCGAGAGACTACTAAAAAAACTCAATACATTGACTCGACCTCAAACTGAAGATGGTCAACTCATCAGTGAAGCTGAGTTACTCCATGCATTGAGTAATAGTGAGATCACCCCTTTCTATCAACCTAAGGTCAACCGTGCAACCCAGCAGATTGAAAGCCTTGAAGTGCTCGCTCGCATTGTTTCAGAGCAACATGGTTTTACCATTCTGCCAGCAAGGTTTATTGACGTTGCAGAAGATTTAGATTTAATCAACCTAGTGACATTTCAGCTTTTTGAAAAAGCCACAGCAGAATATGAAGCGCTTAAAGAAGAACTTCCCAACCCATGTAAGCTGGCATTTAATTTATCTCCTATTCAATTGGAAGATATGAACTGCCCGGCTAAACTATCTCTCATACTTGAACTGAATCACCTCAAGCCTAGTGATATCATTTTAGAAATTACGGAACAAAAGCCTCTTGCAAATGCAAATCAACTAGAAACACTCAATCGACTCAGAATGCATGGATTTGACATTTCTCTTGATGACTTCGGCACTGGCTTTACAAACATCAACCAGTTAAAGTCTCTGCCTTTTACAGAAATAAAAATAGATCGCTCTTTGATCACTCACATTGACTCTGATTACTTCTCCCAAGTCATCACTAAAAGCTTGGTCGATTTAGCAATAAAAGAAGGCTTCAAAGTCGTTGCCGAAGGGGTAGAAAGAATTGAAGAATTACAATACCTAGAGCGATACAAGCATGATTTACTGATGCAGGGGTTTTTAATTGGCAAACCTAAAGCCAAGAACGAACTCATCCGTTGGATACATTCTTGGCTTAGGATGACAAACTTTAATTCTTAGGCTGATCTTCCTCTGTATCAGCTTCAATTAAATGTGAATGCCCGTCGACACGGTCACGCCATTTTTGTTTTGCGGCTTGCTGCATATTGGTCGATTGCTCACGTTCATCAACAATATCCATGCCCATTAATGACTCAATCATATCTTCAAGGGTGACGATACCTTGCACATCACCATACTCATCGATGATCAGCGCAATATGGATACGCTTTTCTAATAATGCTTGGAACAGCACTGGCGCACCTAGCGTCTCAGGCACAGTATAAATCGGCTTCACTAACTTTCCGATTTTGTAGTCTTCCCCTAAGCGATGGAAGGCCAACATAATGTCGTTCTTATGCACAAAGCCAATAATGTCATCGGTATTCTCTGAATAGACCAAAATACGAGAGAATGACACCGAGCCATGCTCAGATAAATACTCGTTAACCGTCATATCTTTGTGCACTTTAAAAAGCACAGTTCGTGGTGTCATAACGTTTTCAAGTTTGGCATGTCTGAACTGTAATAAACTACGGATCGTCTCGCTTTCTTCTTGTTGCAGTGCACCTGCCTCGCTACCCATTTCAGCCATAGCTTCAATTTCTTGACGAATAAAGTGCGCTTCGTCTTGTTTAGAACCAATTAATTTAGTGAGCTGATCTGACAACCACACAAATGGCTTAAGAATACGAACCATCCAAGTTAGGGCTAACGACACAATTGGCGTTAACCCACGCCAATAAGTTGCACCCAATGTCTTAGGAATAATTTCTGAAAGCACCAATACCAATAACGTCATCACAGCAGACGCAATACCCACAGCAGCATCACCAAATACCGCGGCCGCCTGCGCACCAACACCCGCAGCCCCCGCAGTATGCGCAACCGTATTTAAGGTTAAGATAGCTGATAATGGCTTATCAATATTGTCTTTTAAACGTTGTACTCGCTGAGCCAGTACCGGTTTATCTTTTTTTAATATAGCCACATGACTTGGTGTAATACTGAGTAACACCGCCTCCATCACCGAACATAGAAATGAAATGGCAATGGCCAGAAACATGTAACTGAATAACAGAAACAACCTAAACTCCTTAATTTCGCAGACTCTCGCGACTTAATCGCAACTCTGCTGAAGATTTAATTTGATGTGCTATATTGGGGCAATTATTTTCCCTACAATAGGTGCATCAATGAAATTAACAACGGTCGCCACTTTACTATTTTCGGCACTGTCTACGCAACTTGTCGCTGCAGAGCTAGACGCAAATAAAGTAAAGTTTATTGGACCTCTTGCTGATACAGCAACAATCAAGCCAAATAATACGCCTTACCAAGCTGCTATCATTAATAACTTATTACCTAAATTACAAAGTGATTCAAAAACACTGTCGATATTAGGAAAAAAAGTGACTTGGCAACCGCTTGGTGACGTGAATGATCTGACGATTGCGGGACTGCAAGCGATTAAATTCAACTTCTCGGCAGAGCGTTTTGTACAAGGTAAGTTAAAGCTTAATGGTATCGAAAAAGCCCATGTATTTTTAAATGGTGAAACCTTATCTGGCAGTAAAGAATACGACATCAATGCGGTCACAGGCGACCACCAAGTTGTGATCGTGGTAGAACAAGCTGATGACTGGAAAAAAGTCTCGCTAGAATACCTACCTAAAGCAGAACATGACATTATTACATTGACGACAAAAGAAACTCGTGCGCTTTCAGCTAAGCAACTTTTTGATGCGCCAACGATCAACTCTGTATCGATTTCTCCAAACGGCGAATACTATGTTGTTACTGAGCGTCATTACCAGAGTAATCATGGTAATAAAGCCATTAACAAAACAACGTTAACCGATGAAGAGGGTAAAGTGCTTTACCGCTTTGACGGCTTATCTGCAAATCAAATTAAATGGCGCGCAGATAGCAAACAGGTCGTATTTGTTCGCAATAAAGCCGTTACAGTTTTAAACCTTAAAGACTTAGAAGAGAAAGTGGTCGCTGAACAACTAGATGGCGCATATGGCTTCCAGTACTTCGACAACAACACGCTTGTATTTGCTTGGTCTAAGTCAGATAAAAGTAAGCACACATTAGTTAAACACTTCAGAGGGTTAGAAGACCGCTGGTCTTATGCACGTAATAACAGCCAAATCTTCATGTTAGACATTAACTCCGGTTTTATTAACCCAATCACTGAAGGCAAGTTGAGTCACTCATTGGCCGATTTTGATAATAAAGCAGGCACAATCTTAGTGACGCGTAATCCTAGCGATTATGCTAAACCGCCTCACATGCTGACAGAGCTTGTAGAAGTTAATTTAAAAGACAACCAGCAGACTGTACTTGGTCAATACCGTACATTTAGCTCAGCGAAATATGCAGATGATGGCATTTATGTGGTTGCTGGCCCTGATTTTGCGAATGGTTTAGGCCGTGCTATTCCAGAGAATATGCTTGCGAACAACTACGATGGCCAGCTATATAAGCTAGACCGCCAAGGTAAAAATGCCAAAGCATTGAGTAAATCGTTCGACCCTGCCATTGGTTCAATGCAAGTATTACGCAATGATGATGTCGTGATTAAAGTGACTGAGCGCGATACGCAACAACTGTATTTATACGATGAAAGCAAAGCTCGTTTCACTAAACTAAAAACAGGCTTTGATGTCGTTGGCAGATTCAGTATTTCTGACGAGCGCAACCCTGATTTACTTGTGACTGGCACACAAGCATCTCACCCTCAGCAATTAAAACGCTTAGATATTTCTAAAAACCGCGCTAAAACACTGTGGGATTCAAAAGCACTAGCTTATGACAATAGCGAAATCGCAACCCTATCTGAATTTAACTTCACCAATAAAGAAGGTGTTGAGATTAAGGGTCGCGTATACACGCCTCATAACCTAGATGAAAATAAGCAGTACCCTGCTCTAGTTTACTACTATGGCGGTACATCACCTGTTTCTCGAGGCTTTACGGGTCGTTATCCGTTTAACCTATGGGCAGCACAAGGTTATGTTGTGTATGTTCTACAACCAACTGGTGCGACAGGCTTTGGTCAAGAATTCTCTGCTAAGCATGTGAATGCATGGGGTGAGTACACTGCAAACGATATTATCGAAGGCACGAAAAAATTCTTAGCGGCACACCCTTATGTAAATAAAGACAAAGTAGGTAACTTAGGTGCATCTTACGGCGGCTTTATGACGATGTTGCTTGCAACTAAAACAGACCTATTCAGCGCGTCGATTTCTCACGCAGGTATTTCAAACATTACCTCTTATTGGGGTCAAGGTTGGTGGGGCTACCTATACTCTGGCGAAGCTTCGAAAAACAGTTTCCCATGGAATAACCCGAAACTTTACTCTGATCACAGCCCAGTTTTCCATGCTGACAAAGTAAACTCACCGTTATTACTTATCCATGGTGATGCTGATACCAACGTGCCTCCAGGCGAAAGCCACAACATGTATACGGCACTTAAGTTACTTGGCAAAGACGTAGAATTGATTGAGTATAAAGGCACAGATCACCAAGTATTTGCCCGTGACCGTCGCTTCCACTGGTGGGATACCATGCTGGCTTATTTTGATATGCACTTAAAAGACCAACCACAATGGTGGCAGTATATTTATAAATAAGTATGCATAATTTATGTTCGCCTAAGGGTATGCACTCTAAGGCGGACTATTTTTATTACACCAAGCAGATCCAATTGCATAAATGTTTATGCAATTGTTACAAATTGTCATTATTCACTTCTCAGCAATGTTTTCACAGTGCTAATATATACGTAATTATTGAATAGATAGCTGACCTATGAGTATCAAAGTATTATTAGTAGAAGATGATGAACTTTTAGCAAAACGCATTATAAGCCATTTTGCTGAAACAGAATTTAGCATCGAAATTGATAGTACCGGTGCAACTGCGTTAGACAGGGTCCAGAAAGCTACTCAAGTACAAGATCGCTTCGTACTTGCTATTGTCGATATTGTGCTACCAGCAATTGATGGTTTAGCATTAGCAAAAGAGCTCAATACCTTGACAGATATCGGCGTTATCATGCTATCCAGTCGAGATTCACAAGCTGATAGAATTGCAGGCTTGGCACAAGGCGCTGATGACTATGTTTGTAAACCTGTTGACCTGCTAGAGCTTGAATTAAGAATGCGCGCTTTATGCAAACGCTTAACGATTGCAAATGATGACGATGAATCTGAAGAGTTTATTGAATACGCTGACTTTAAACTTCACCCTGATAATCGCACATTAATTAATGGTGCAGCTGAAGAATCACGATTAACTGAAGCTGAGCACAAAGTACTTATTTGTTTAATCGCGAATGCAGGTAAGGCGACTTCTCGAGAAAAAATCTCTGAAGATATCGGCCAACCAGACTGGAGCCCTAGTGACCGAACGGTTGACGTACTTATCGGCCGATTACGTAAGAAGCTAGGCGACGAAAAAGAGCAAAAACGCATCGTTACTGTTCGCGGTAAAGGCTACATGCTATCTACTTAATACGCGGTTAACTGAGCAAGTAATCGCTCAAAAGCGCGATAGCTTAACGCCTCTTTAAGTGAGGCCAGATCTATCTCTTCCTGTAAGTTCAGATCAGCAATAGTGCGTGCTACTTTCAAAACTTTATGATAAGAACGTGGTGATAAAGCTAACTTATCAGCAGCCTTCCCCAAAAATATTGAGTCAGCTTCTGATAAAGCACAATGCAATTGCAGCTCTTTAGTTGACAATGAGACGTTGTTTTTCCCTTGTCTTCTATAAGCAAACTGAACCGCTTTCTCTACCCGAATACGGATTTCTGCGCTCGACTCTTCTGGTTGAGTAGACTGAAGCTCTTCAGTTGTTAGCCTTGGTAATTCTACTTGCAGATCTATTCTATCCAGAAATGGTCCAGATACTTTAGATAGGTATTTTAACACTTGATCAGGTGTCGCACGCTTATCGCTATGATGCCCTGTTGGGCTAGGATTTAGTGCAGCAACCAACTGAAAATTAGCAGGAAAATCGACTTGCCTAGCAGCACGAGAAATGGTGACTTCTCCCGTCTCCATAGGTGTTCTTAATGAATCTAATACTTTTCGATCAAACTCAGGCAATTCATCTAGAAACAAAATTCCGTTATGCGCTAATGATATCTCACCCGGCTTCGGATTTGATGACCCCCCCACCAATGCCACTGCAGAACAAGTATGGTGCGGAGATCTGAATGGACGGTTCAACCAGTTTTGATGTGTAACCGACTGCCCTACTAAAGAATATACTGCTGCTGTTTCAAGTGCCTGTTGCGTGGTCATTTGAGGCATGATAGTTGGGATACGTTGAGCCAACATAGATTTACCGGTACCAGGAGGCCCTAAGAAAAGAAGGTTATGTCCACCTGCCGCAGCAATTTCTAATACCCTCTTTGCTATTTTCTGACCTTTCACATCACTCATATCCAACTGCTCGATAGGCTCTTCAGAAATAAAGTCATATGCGATATTCAAAGGGAGAGATTGCTGCCCTTGCAAATCTAACCAAATTTCTTGCAAGCTAGTTACCGATTTTCTATTTGACTGAGACACCAAGCTTGCGAGTTGATCATTATCTTTCGGGATATAAGTCACATGATTTTCTTGTGCCGCAGCCATTACTGAAGGCAAAATTGCCGTGATAGCAGAAAGCTCCCCACTTAAGGCGAGCTCTCCAAAAAATTCAAAGTTACTTATCTCTGTATTTTGTATTTGACCAGAAGCAACCAAGATACCAATGGCAATAGCAAGGTCATATCGTCCGCCTTCTTTTGGCAAATCTGCAGGGGCTAAGTTTACTGTTATACGTTGGTCAGGGAACAAAAAGCCTGAATTAACAAGTGCAGAGCGTACTCGCTCCTTAGACTCTTTTACAGAGGTTTCGGGTAGACCAACAATGACAAAGGCAGGAAGCCCATTGCTTAAATGAACTTCCACTGTAACCTTTGGGGCTTTAACACCCACTTGTGCACGGGTAAGAATTTTTGCTAAAGACATATCCTTGTCCATATCAAGTTAATATTTAAAAACGTGTATCACCCAGTTATAACGCATCGCCATCAATCGAACAACTAAGGTAGTTAACATACCAAACAACATGCTTACTTCTATCGCAATAGAAAAAGACATTAACTGAGTATAGACGATCCCGCCTAAAATACAGGTAATAGCATAGAGCTGCCCTTTTAAAAGTAGGGGGATATCACCAGCGAGTACATCACGGATCACCCCACCAAAACACCCAGTCAGTACACCCATAATCACTGAGGTTGTAGCAGGCATACCGATAGACATGGCTTTTTGTGTACCCATCACAGCAAAAAGTGCCAAACCGAACGCATCTGCCACCTGTAAAAATTTGCTAGGGATTTGCTTTTGCTGGTTTAAAACAATAATGCTGATTAATACTGCGCTGAAAATAGCAATGAAATAGCTTGGATCATGCAGCCAAAAAACCGGCTCATCTAAAATAATATCCCTCAGCGTTCCACCACCGATTCCTGTTACCGCAGCAAGTACGACAACACCAAAACCATCTAAATGCTTTTTATGGGCAATAAGGGTCCCTGAAATAGCAAAAACCATGACACCCAATAAATCGAACCAATGAATGAGGTCGCTCATTAAAATTCCTGAAAATAGATAGATATAAAAAACTGATTGAAAGTAAATTATAAATTAATTTTTTAAATATTGAAGTAAAGTGCAAAAGGTTACCGACATTGAGTGCGGTTCTTTTGCGCAAATCGTGCGAAAGGTTTATGACACAGCGCAGAGCGCTGCCATTCTTTTCGCGCAAGGTGAAATAAGCTTGCTTAGCTGGAGGTGAGTGTTTATGTACTATTATGAAAGGTGTTTCAGAATGAACAGAGTGGCCACTGTAAAGGCTGCTCACTTCACACTGCGCTTATGGTGCAAAATTAGCGACTGCGAACGCAGTGAGAGCGCTTCTTTTGCGCAAGGTGCAGTTAGCTATTTTAGCAATTGCTGAGAGACTTAAAGCAAAAAAGCCCGACTCTTTCGAATCGGGCTTTCTCTAAATAGGTGCTTGGCAATGTTCTACTTTCACATGGGAGACCCACACTATCATCGACGCTGTTTCGTTTCACTTCTGAGTTCGGCATGGAGTCAGGTGGTTCCAAAACGCTATGGTCACCAAGCAAATTTGGTTAAAATCTGGAAAAAATCTGATAATTCTAAAACTTTCTACTCTAGTTCATATTAGCTTCTGAGCTAAAACCACTTTGGCGTTGTATGGTTAAGCCTCACGGGTAATTAGTACTGGTTAGCTTAATGTATCACTACACTTCCACACCCAGCCTATCAACGTTGTAGTCTCCAACGGCCCTTCAGTTAACTTAAAGTTAAAGTGAGAACTCATCTCGAGGCTCGCTTCCCGCTTAGATGCTTTCAGCGGTTATCGATTCCGAACGTAGCTACCGGGCAATGCAATTGGCATCACAACCCGAACACCAGCGGTTCGTCCACTCCGGTCCTCTCGTACTAGGAGCAGCCCCTCTCAATTCTCAAACGCCCACGGCAGATAGGGACCGAACTGTCTCACGACGTTCTAAACCCAGCTCGCGTACCACTTTAAATGGCGAACAGCCATACCCTTGGGACCGACTTCAGCCCCAGGATGTGATGAGCCGACATCGAGGTGCCAAACACCGCCGTCGATATGAACTCTTGGGCGGTATCAGCCTGTTATCCCCGGAGTACCTTTTATCCGTTGAGCGATGGCCCTTCCATTCAGAACCACCGGATCACTATGACCTACTTTCGTACCTGCTCGACGTGTCTGTCTCGCAGTTAAGCTGGCTTCTACCATTACACTAACCGTACGATGTCCGACCGTACTTAGCCAACCTTCGTGCTCCTCCGTTACTCTTTGGGAGGAGACCGCCCCAGTCAAACTACCCACCAGGCACTGTCCACAACCCCGATTAGGGGCCTATGTTAGAACATCAAACATACAAGGGTGGTATTTCAAGGATGGCTCCACAACATCTAGCGACGCTGCTTCAAAGCCTCCCACCTATCCTACACATGTAGGCTCAATGTTCAGTGCCAAGCTGTAGTAAAGGTTCACGGGGTCTTTCCGTCTAGCCGCGGGTACACAGCATCTTCACTGCGATTTCAATTTCACTGAGTCTCGGGTGGAGACAGCGTGGCCATGGTTACACCATTCGTGCAGGTCGGAACTTACCCGACAAGGAATTTCGCTACCTTAGGACCGTTATAGTTACGGCCGCCGTTTACCGGGGCTTCGATCAAGAGCTTCGCCTAAGCTAACCCCATCAATTAACCTTCCGGCACCGGGCAGGTGTCACACCGTATACGTCATCTTACGATTTTGCACAGTGCTGTGTTTTTAATAAACAGTCCCAGCCACCTGGTCACTGCGGCTCCCGTCCGCTTAGAGAGCAAGTCTCATCACAGATAGGAGCGTACCTTCTCCCGAAGTTACGGTACAATTTTGCCTAGTTCCTTCACCCGAGTTCTCTCAAGCGCCTTAGTATTCTCTACCTGACCACCTGTGTCGGTTTGGGGTACGATTCGAAATAATCTGAAGCTTAGAGGCTTTTCCTGGAAGTAGGGCATCATCAACTTCACTACTGTGGTAGCTCGTCTCGACTCTCAGCCTTAGCGACCCGGATTTTCCTAAGTCACCAGCCTACAGCCTTTCACATGGACAACCATCGCCATGCTTGATTAGCCTGCTCCGTCCCCCCATCGCAATTATTCCAAGTACGGGAATATTAACCCGTTTCCCATCGACTACGCTCTTCAGCCTCGCCTTAGGGGTCGACTTACCCTACCCTGATTAACATGGGATAGGAACCCTTGGTCTTCCGGCGTGCGGGTTTTTCACCCGCATTATCGTTACTCATGTCAGCATTCGCACTTCTGATACGTCCACCCAACTTTACAATTGAGCTTCAGCCGCTTACAGAACGCTCCCCTACCCCGCATACAAAGTATGCAGCCGTAGCTTCGGTGGTATGTTTAGCCCCGTTACATCTTCCGCGCAGGCCGACTCGACTAGTGAGCTATTACGCTTTCTTTAAAGGATGGCTGCTTCTAAGCCAACCTCCTAGCTGTTTTAGCCTTCCCACATCGTTTCCCACTTAACATACACTTTGGGACCTTAGCTGACGGTCTGGGTTGTTTCCCTCTCCACGATGGACGTTAGCACCCACCGTGTGTCTCCCGGATAGTACTTTACGGTATTCGGAGTTTGCAAAGGGTTGGTAAGTCGGGATGACCCCCTAGCCTTAACAGTGCTCTACCCCCGTAAGTATTCGTCCGAGGCTCTACCTAAATAGATTTCGGGGAGAACCAGCTATCTCCCGGTTTGATTAGCCTTTCACTCCAAGCCACAGGTCATCCCCTAACTTTTCAACGTTAGTGGGTTCGGTCCTCCAGTTGATGTTACTCAACCTTCAACCTGCCCATGGCTAGATCACCGGGTTTCGGGTCTATACCTTGCAACTCAACGCCCAGTTAAGACTCGCTTTCGCTACGGCTACCCTAAACGGTTAACCTCGCTACAAAATATAAGTCGCTGACCCATTATACAAAAGGTACGCAGTCACCCTCGAAGGGCTCCTACTGCTTGTACGTACACGGTTTCAGGTTCTATTTCACTCCCCTCACAGGGGTTCTTTTCGCCTTTCCCTCACGGTACTGGTTCACTATCGGTCAGTTGGGAGTATTTAGCCTTAGATGATGGTCCACCTATATTCAGTCAAAGTTTCACGTGCTCCGACCTACTCGATTTCACTTTAGATAAGTTTTTGTGTACGGGACTGTCACCCTGTATCGTCAAACTTTCCAGAATGTTCCACTAACTACACTAAAGCTTAAGGGCTAGTCCGATTTCGCTCGCCGCTACTTTCGGAATCTCGGTTGATTTCTTTTCCTACGGGTACTTAGATGTTTCAGTTCTCCGCGTTCGCCTCGTTAACCTATGTATTCAGTTAACGATACCTGCAAGCAGGTGGGTTTCCCCATTCGGAAATCCTAGTCTCAAGCGCCTCTTACTGGCTTGACTAGGCTTATCGCAAGTTAGTACGTCCTTCATCGCCTCCAACTGCCAAGGCATCCACCGTGTACGCTTAGTCACTTAACCATACAACCCAAAATGGTTTGTATCGTCAAAGACAGTTTTAACTTCGCCAGAAGTTAATATTGAATACTAAAGTAGACGCTAATAAACAAATGAATGTTTATCGGCATTGTTTTACTTTTGAAAACTCTTTTTAGAATTTCTTCTAAAAGAATTAATTATCAGCTTTTCCAAATTTTTAAAGAGCAATATTAATTAGCAACTTGTGCTAACTAACAATCATCTGTGTGGACACTTCGAACAAATCTGTTCTAAATCGTTAAGGAGGTGATCCAGCCCCAGGTTCCCCTAGGGCTACCTTGTTACGACTTCACCCCAGTCATGAATCACTCCGTGGTAAGCGCCCTCCCTAAGGTTAAGCTACCTACTTCTGGAGCAACCCACTCCCATGGTGTGACGGGCGGTGTGTACAAGGCCCGGGAACGTATTCACCGCGGCATTCTGATCCGCGATTACTAGCGATTCCGACTTCATGGAGTCGAGTTGCAGACTCCAATCCGGACTACGACGCACTTTAAGTGATTCGCTAACTCTCGCGAGCTTGCAGCACTCTGTATGCGCCATTGTAGCACGTGTGTAGCCCTACACGTAAGGGCCATGATGACTTGACGTCGTCCCCACCTTCCTCCGGTTTATCACCGGCAGTCTCCTTAGAGTTCCCGACCGAATCGCTGGCAACTAAGGATAGGGGTTGCGCTCGTTGCGGGACTTAACCCAACATCTCACAACACGAGCTGACGACAGCCATGCAGCACCTGTATCAGAGTTCCCGAAGGCACCAAACTATCTCTAGTAAGTTCTCTGTATGTCAAGTGTAGGTAAGGTTCTTCGCGTTGCATCGAATTAAACCACATGCTCCACCGCTTGTGCGGGCCCCCGTCAATTCATTTGAGTTTTAACCTTGCGGCCGTACTCCCCAGGCGGTCTACTTAATGCGTTAGCTTTGGAAAAGTTGTCCGAAGACCCCAGCTCCTAGTAGACATCGTTTACGGCGTGGACTACCGGGGTATCTAATCCCGTTTGCTCCCCACGCTTTCGTACATGAGCGTCAGTATTGACCCAGGTGGCTGCCTTCGCCATCGGTATTCCTTCAGATCTCTACGCATTTCACCGCTACACCTGAAATTCTACCACCCTCTATCATACTCTAGTTTGCCAGTTCGAAATGCAGTTCCCAGGTTGAGCCCGGGGCTTTCACATCTCGCTTAACAAACCGCCTGCGTACGCTTTACGCCCAGTAATTCCGATTAACGCTCGCACCCTCCGTATTACCGCGGCTGCTGGCACGGAGTTAGCCGGTGCTTCTTCTGTAAGTAACGTCACAGCTAGCAGGTATTAACTACTAACCTTTCCTCCTTACTGAAAGTGCTTTACAACCCTAAGGCCTTCTTCACACACGCGGCATGGCTGCATCAAGCTTGCGCCCATTGTGCAATATTCCCCACTGCTGCCTCCCGTAGGAGTCTGGACCGTGTCTCAGTTCCAGTGTGGCTGATCATCCTCTCAAACCAGCTAGGGATCGTCGCCTTGGTGAGCCATTACCTCACCAACTAGCTAATCCCACTTGGGCTAATCTAAGGGCGAGAGCCGAAGCCCCCTTTGGTCCGTAGACGTTATGCGGTATTAGCAGTCGTTTCCAACTGTTGTCCCCCACCCTAAGGCATATTCCCAAGCATTACTCACCCGTCCGCCGCTCGTCATCTTCTAGCAAGCTAGAAATGTTACCGCTCGACTTGCATGTGTTAGGCCTGCCGCCAGCGTTCAATCTGAGCCATGATCAAACTCTTCAATTAAAAGTTTTTTGAATCCGAAGATTCGTGCTCAATGAATTCTGTATAAATTGACTATATAGTCACTCATAAGAAATTGAGACTCTAATTTTTTTTGCTCCTGAATCAAGAGCTGTTAGAACTCAATCTGTACGAGTGCCCACACAGATGATTGCTTCATATTTTTAAAGAACAGTGTAACTCGATGAGTTACCGCAGACTCGCTGCGAAGTGGAGCGCCATGATAACGACTTCACTTTTTATGTCAACACTTAATTTTAAAAAGCTTTTAAAATTAAGTTTTATTTGACTCGACATCGTTTTGATTTGCTTTTCAGCGTCTCGCCCCGTGTCAGTGGGGTCGCATTATAGGGAGAGCAGAAAATTACGCAACCCCTTTTTTAAAGAAAAATGCAAAAAACTGACTGTTCGCGTGTATTTTAAACGAAACGTCTGTTTTTGATACTTTAACGCTGTTTTATTGCACTATTTTAAGCAATAAATCAGATTTATAGCCATATTAGGATTTAATACCTATTAAAAAAGAATTCTTACAACTCTATTTTGTTCATTCATGCTTATCTACTTTATGTTTGGGAACATTATTAAAGTGTCTAATTGCCACAAGTTTATATAAGGATTTCCGACTATTAATTTAGTGGTTGAAGTTTATGAATATGTCGATAGCAGTTCTTTATTCCTTTTACGCAAGTACGGTGTAAAAGGGTACCGACTGCGAACAAAGTGAGGGCGGTCTTTTTGCGAAAGAGTGGTGCAAAAGTTTAATGACAAAGTGCGCAGCACTCACATTCCTTTTGCGCAAGGGCGATGACTGACCGACAAAAATATCGGGAATATTTTTGAACAGCTATGCTGGCTCGAAGAGCGAAAGGCAGGGAGCGCCTGAAGTCACAGAAGCTTCACAGCAGGAAAAGGTGAGCGCATGGATGCGCGATGGAACCCAGCTTCATGGATGAATTACAACTGAGAACTAGCCTGAAGCAAGTTTCACAACTACTTAAACCTCTAAGGTTTCTAATCCCTGAAAACAAAAAACCCGAGCCTAAGCTCGGGTTTTTTTAATGCTTTGTGGCATTAACTAAAGTCGATATTACTCAACGATAGTTGCTACAACACCAGCACCTACTGTACGGCCACCTTCACGGATCGCGAAACGTAGACCTTCGTCCATCGCGATTGGAACGATTAGCTCAACAGTCATCTTGATGTTGTCACCTGGCATTACCATTTCTACGCCTTCTGGTAACTCAACGTTACCTGTTACGTCAGTTGTACGGAAGTAGAACTGTGGACGGTAGCCTTTGAAGAATGGAGTATGACGGCCACCTTCGTCTTTAGATAGTACGTATACTTCTGAAGTGAACTTAGTGTGTGGGTTGATTGAACCAGGCTTACATAGAACCTGACCACGCTCAACTTCGTCACGCTTAGTACCACGTAGAAGTGCACCAATGTTCTCACCAGCACGACCTTCGTCTAGAAGCTTACGGAACATTTCAACACCCGTACAAGTTGTCTTCGTAGTTTCTTTAATACCTACGATTTCAACTTCGTCGTTCACGTTGATGATACCAGCTTCAACACGGCCTGTTACAACAGTACCACGACCCTGGATTGAGAATACGTCTTCGATAGGCATGATGAATGGCTTATCGATGTCACGCTCTGGCTCTGGGATGTAAGAATCTAGTGCTTCTGCAAGCTCAACGATCTTGTCTTCCCACTCTTTCTCGCCTTCTAGTGCTTTAAGCGCTGAACCCTGGATTAGAGGTAGGTCGTCACCTGGGAAGTCGTACTCTGAAAGAAGTTCACGAACTTCCATCTCTACTAGCTCTAGTAGCTCTTCGTCGTCAACCATGTCACATTTGTTCATGAATACAACGATGTAAGGTACACCAACCTGACGTGAAAGTAGGATGTGCTCACGTGTCTGAGGCATAGGACCGTCAGTAGCTGCAACTACTAGGATCGCGCCGTCCATCTGTGCAGCACCAGTGATCATGTTTTTAACATAGTCAGCGTGTCCTGGACAGTCTACGTGTGCGTAGTGGCGAGTTGGTGTGTCATACTCAACGTGTGAAGTTGAGATTGTGATACCACGCTCACGCTCTTCTGGAGCGTTATCGATTGATGCGAAGTCTTTTGCGTCACCACCGTATACTTTTGCAAGTACGTTAGTGATTGCTGCAGTTAGAGTTGTTTTACCGTGGTCAACGTGGCCGATTGTACCTACGTTTACGTGCGGTTTCGAACGTTCAAACTTTTCTTTTGCCATCTTAAAAATTTCCTATAAAAGAAATTAAAGTCCGATCCAGTATGAATCGGACCGAACTAAAATTATCTTACAGCGCGAGCTGCAATTATTGCCTCTGTAACGTTTTTGGCTGCTTCAGCATACTTGGAGAATTCCATAGAGTATGATGCGCGACCCTGCGTTGCAGAGCGAAGATCAGTTGCATAACCGAACATTTCAGAAAGTGGTACTTGAGCATTAACTTGCTTCAAGCCGCCAAACGCTTCTTCCATACCTTCGATCATACCACGACGACGGTTTAAGTCGCCTACTACATCACCCATGTTCTCTTCAGGGGTGATTACTTCAACTTTCATAACCGGTTCTAGGATAACTGGATCTGCTTCCAGCGCACCATCACGGAAACCGATTGAACCTGCGATCTTAAAGGCCATTTCGTTAGAGTCAACATCGTGGAAAGAACCATCGAATAACGTTGCTTTAACACCTAGTAGCGGATAACCAGCCAAAACACCTTGGCGCATCTGCTCTTGAATACCTTTATCAACCGCTGGAATATATTCTTTAGGAACAGCGCCACCTACGATTTCGTTCACGAATTCGTAAGTAGGAGATTCGTCGTCCGTAATTTCCATTGGTTCAAGTTTAAGCCAAACATGACCGTATTGACCACGACCACCTGATTGACGTACAAATTTACCTTCAGCTTCCACTGAAGCACGAATTGTTTCGCGGTATGCAACTTGAGGTTTACCCACGTTACACACAACACCAAATTCGCGTTTCATACGGTCAACAATGATATCAAGGTGAAGCTCACCCATACCAGAGATGATGGTTTGGCCAGACTCTTCATCTGTTTCAACACGGAAAGATGGATCTTCTGCAGCTAGTTTACCTAGTGCAATACCCATTTTATCTTGGTCAGCTACAGTTTTCGGTTCAACCGCTACAGAAATTACCGGCTCAGGAAACTCCATGCGCTCTAAGGTAATTACTGAGTCACTCGAACAAAGCGTGTCACCCGTAGTCACATCTTTCAAACCGATTGCTGCTGCAATGTCACCCGCGCGAACTTCTTTAATTTCTTCGCGAGAGTTAGCATGCATTTGTACAATACGACCTAAACGCTCTTTTTTCGATTTAACAGGATTATAAGCTGCATCACCCTGTTTCACTGTACCTGAATAAACTCTAAAGAAAGTCAATGTACCAACAAACGGGTCAGTTGCAATTTTAAATGCTAATGCAGAAAAAGGTGCATTGTCGTCAGCTGGTCGAGTTCCTTCGGTTTCGTCTTCGAGGATACCTTGGATCTCTTTTACTTCTGTAGGCGAAGGCATGTATTCAACAACCGAGTCAAGCACTGCTTGAACACCTTTGTTCTTGAATGCACTTCCGCAAGTCATTGGCACGATTTCATTGGCCAGCGTGCGTTGACGTAGCGCAGCTTTAATCTCAGCTTCGCTTAAGTCACCTTCTTCAAGATATTTGTCCATTAGCTCTTCAGACGCTTCAGCAGCAGATTCAAGCATTTCTGCTCGCCATTCTTCTGCTAGGTCTTGAAGTTCTGCTGGGATCTCTTCATAAGTGAAAGTCGTCCCCTGGTCCGATTCGTTCCAGTTGATTGCTTTCATTTTGATTAGATCGATAACACCTTTAAATTCGTCTTCAGCACCAATTGGTAACTGAATTGGCACAGGTGTCGCACCTAAACGGTTCTTCACCTGATCCACAACTGCTAGGAAGTCTGCGCCTGTACGGTCCATTTTGTTTACGAAGATCATACGAGGAACTTCGTATTTATTAGCCTGACGCCAGACTGTTTCCGTTTGTGGTTGTACACCTGATGAAGCACATAAAACCACGACAGCACCATCAAGTACACGTAATGAACGCTCTACTTCGATAGTGAAATCTACGTGTCCTGGTGTATCGATGATGTTAATACGATGCTCATCAAACTGAGCATCCATCCCTTTCCAGAAACACGTTGTGGCAGCAGAAGTAATGGTAATACCACGCTCCTGCTCCTGCTCCATCCAGTCCATAGTTGCAGCACCATCATGAACTTCACCGATCTTATGAGAAAGACCCGTGTAGAACAGAACTCGTTCTGTTGTGGTGGTTTTGCCTGCATCTACGTGAGCACAAATACCGATGTTACGGTAACGCTCAATAGGAGTTGTACGTGCCATAATATCCTCTTAAAAGGTGTTAGCAGACTACCAACGGTAGTGAGCGAATGCTTTGTTCGCTTCAGCCATACGGTGAACGTCTTCACGTTTCTTAACCGCAGTGCCTTTGTTGTCAGCTGCATCAAGCATCTCTTGAGCTAGACGAAGGCCCATTGACTTTTCGCCACGCTTACGAGAAGCATCAACTAACCAACGCATACCTAATGCGTTACGACGTACTGGACGTACTTCAACTGGAACTTGGTATGTAGAACCACCAACACGGCGAGATTTAACCTCAACCGCTGGACGTACATTTTCAAGTGCAGCTTCAAAGATTTCTAGGTGCGACTTGCCTGATTTCTCAGCAGCCACGTCTAACGCACCGTAAACGATTTTTTCAGCAGTAGATTTCTTGCCGTCTAACATTACTACGTTAACGAATTTAGCAAGAAGTTCTGATCCGAACTTAGGATCTGGAAGAATTTTACGTTGACCTATAACGCGTCTTCTAGGCATTTTATTTCTCCGGTATCTTCAGGTTCGCTTTACTTCAGCGACTCCCAAAACAAAATATAAAAATTAAAAATTTAAGTGCTTGGCCTTACTAACGGAGAACCATTAGCCCTTAGGGCGTTTAGCACCGTACTTAGAACGACCTTGTTTACGGTCATTTACGCCTGCACAGTCAAGTGCACCACGAACAGTGTGGAAACGTACACCCGGTAAGTCTTTAACACGACCACCACGGATTAAGATAACACTGTGTTCTTGAAGGTTGTGACCTTCACCACCGATGTATGAAGTTACTTCGAAACCGTTAGTTAAACGTACACGCGCTACTTTACGTAATGCAGAGTTTGGTTTCTTAGGTGTTGTTGTATATACACGAGTACATACACCACGTTTCTGTGGACAAGCTTTAAGAGCAGCAGAGTTGCTCTTTGTAACCTTGCTACGACGTGGCTTACGCACTAGCTGGTTAATAGTTGCCATTAAATAGCTCCTGATTAATTACTACTGAAAAATGAAAAAATCCGCCCTATTTAAACATTCTTTTATTCGAACGAATAAATGGGTGGCGGAATTTTAATGAGCAAAGATTGAGCTGTCAACCAAAAAATAACGGGCAAGCCTGATTTCTCAGACTTGCCCGTATTATCTTTCGCTATTTAGTGGGAAGAATTACTCTTCACCACCTAATAGATCAGCATTCAGTGCATCAGTTAATGCTTGAGTTGCCTCTTCAGCACTTACTGTTTGCTCTTCAACTGGAAGCTCAGCTTGCTTACGACGATTCATACGATCTTGGTGATACGCAAAACCTGTACCGGCTGGGATCAGACGGCCCACGATTACGTTCTCTTTCAAGCCTCGTAGTTCATCGCTCTTACCATTTACTGCTGCTTCCGTAAGAACACGAGTTGTTTCTTGGAATGATGCTGCAGAAATGAAAGATTCTGTTGCAAGAGACGCTTTAGTAATACCCATCAGCTGAATTTCATACTTAGCTGGGATCTTACCTTGCTTCTCTAAGTCACGGTTTGCAATGCTAACGCGTGCCACTTCAACTTGTTCACCTGCTAAGAACTCAGTATCACCACCATCTAGGATGATGCACTTACGTAGCATTTGGCGAATGATCGTTTCGATGTGCTTATCGTTAATCTTTACACCCTGTAAGCGGTAAACTTCTTGTACTTCGTTAACGATGTAGTTAGATACATCAGTTACACCACGAAGACGAAGGATATCGTGCGGAGACTCTGGACCATCGGCGATAACTTCACCTTTAGAAACCATTTCACCTTCGAACACGTTAAGCTGACGCCATTTCGGGATCATCTCTTCGTATGCATCACCCTCTTCTGGTGTGATAACAAGACGTTTCTTGCCTTTTGTCTCTTTACCGAAGCTCACAACACCTGTGATTTCTGCAAGGATTGCAGGATCTTTTGGCTTACGCGCTTCGAATAAGTCAGCAACTCGAGGTAGACCACCCGTGATATCACGAGTCTTCGAACCTTCTTGCGGAATACGCGCTAGAACCTGACCAGGTGCCGCTGTTGCGCCATCTGTGATTTCAATCGTTGTGAATGAAGGTAGACGGATCTCTTGAAGACCACGTTCTTCGTTCTCAATAATTAGCTTAGGTTCTTTCGCATTAACCTTAGATAGGTCTTTAACAACAACACGTGTTAAACCTGTAAGGTCATCAGTCTGTGCTTCTGTGTTGCTATCATCAATGTCAGAGAACGACACTTTTGATTCATGCTCAAGAATGATTGGGTGACTGTGCGGATCCCATGTTGCAACGATATCGTTACCTTTAACTTCTGCACCATCTTGTACAGAAAGTACAGCACCGTAAGGTACCTTATAGCGCTCTTTCTCACGACCGTGATCATCAATGATTGTGATCTCAGTTGAACGTGAAGTGATAACAATCTTACCGTCAGTGTTTAATACATATTTTGCATTATGTAACTTCAGGCTACCGTTATTCTTAACTTGTACGCTGTTTTCTGCTGACGCTCTTGATGCAGCACCACCGATGTGGAATGTACGCATCGTAAGCTGTGTACCCGGCTCACCGATTGACTGAGCGGCGATAACACCTACTGATTCACCTGCGTTGATGATATGACCACGTGCTAGGTCACGACCATAACATTTAGCACATACACCGTAATCGTTATCACATGTGATAACTGAACGTACACGTACTTCGTCCACTGAGTGCTCTTCTAGAAGGTCACACAGTTTTTCGTCAAGCATGATGTTACGCTCAACAAGTACTTCTTCAGTACCTGGCTTTAAGATGTCTTCAGCAACAACACGACCTAATACACGCTCGCGAAGTGGCTCAACAACGTCACCACCTTCGATTAGCGGCTTCATTGTTAGACCGTCTAACGTGCCACAATCGTCGTTTGTGATAACTAAGTCTTGTGCAACGTCTACTAGACGACGAGTTAGGTAACCCGAGTTCGCTGTCTTAAGTGCCGTATCGGCTAGACCTTTACGCGCACCGTGCGTCGAGATGAAGTACTGTAGTACGTTCAGACCTTCACGGAAGTTCGCCGTGATTGGTGTTTCGATGATTGAACCATCTGGACGTGCCATTAGACCACGCATACCCGCTAACTGACGGATCTGAGCAGCACTACCACGTGCGCCTGAGTCGGCCATCATGAATACCGAGTTGAAAGAAGGTTGCTCTTCTTCTTCACCCTGTGCATTCACAACTGTATCTTTTGATAAGTTCGCCATCATTTCACGTGAAAGGTTTTCGTTAACACGTGACCAGATATCGATTACTTTGTTGTACTTTTCACCCGCAGTTACAAGACCTGATTGGAACTGTTGGTTAATTTCAGATACTTCCGCTTCAGCCGCTTCAATGATGCCTGCTTTCGTCGGTGGGATTACCATATCGTTAATACCGATAGATACACCTGACTTCATCGCGTAGTGGAAACCTGTGTACATCACTTGGTCAGCAAACACAACTGTGTCTTTAAGACCTAGGCGACGGTAACACTCATTTAGAAGTGCAGAAATTTGCTTCTTACCTAATGCACGGTTGATAAGCTCAAATGGTAAGCCTTCAGGTGTGCTTAGAGAAAGGATTGCACGACCAACAGTTGTGTCTATAACAGAAGTCTGTTGTGAACGCTCACCAGTCTCTTCGTCGATAACAGTTTCTGTAATACGAACTTTAACGCGAGCATGAAGTTCAGCAACACCTGTACGGTATGCTTTTTCAGCTTCTTTCGCATCTTTAAATACAATGCCTTCACCTTTGGCATTGATGCGATCACGCGTCATGTAGTAAAGACCTAATACAACGTCCTGTGATGGAACGATAATAGGCTCACCGTTCGCTGGTGATAAAATGTTGTTCGTTGACATCATTAGGGCACGTGCTTCTAGCTGTGCTTCTAATGTTAACGGTACGTGTACCGCCATTTGGTCACCATCGAAGTCAGCGTTATACGCCGCACACACTAGTGGGTGTAGGTGGATTGCTTTACCTTCGATTAGTACTGGTTCAAACGCTTGAATACCAAGACGGTGAAGTGTTGGTGCACGGTTAAGTAGAACTGGGTGCTCACGGATCACTTCGTCTAGTACGTCCCATACCTCTGGTACTTCACGCTCAACCATCTTCTTCGCAGCTTTGATGGTTGTTGCCATGCCACGGCGCTCTAGCTTACCGTAGATGAATGGCTTGAATAGCTCAAGTGCCATCTTCTTAGGAAGACCACACTGGTGAAGTTTAAGCGTAGGACCAACTGTGATTACAGAACGGCCTGAGTAGTCAACACGCTTACCTAGAAGGTTTTGACGGAAACGACCTTGCTTACCTTTGATCATGTCTGCAAGCGACTTAAGTGGACGCTTGTTAGAACCTGTGATCGCACGACCGCGACGACCATTATCAAGTAGCGCATCAACCGCTTCTTGTAACATACGCTTTTCGTTACGTACGATGATGTCTGGTGCAGCTAAGTCAAGAAGACGCTTAAGACGGTTGTTACGGTTAATAACACGACGATAAAGGTCGTTCAGATCAGACGTTGCAAAACGACCGCCATCTAGTGGTACTAGAGGACGAAGATCTGGTGGAAGAACCGGAAGCACGCTCATAATCATCCACTCAGGGTTGTTACCTGATTGGTGGAAAGATTCCATCAGCTTAAGACGCTTAGTGATCTTCTTACGCTTGGTTTCAGAGTTGATTGTTGGTAACTCTTCACGCATTTCTGCGATAAGCTGACCTAGGTCTAGTTCTTTAAGTAGATCAAGTACAGCTTCTGCACCCATCTTAGCTTCGAACTCATCACCGTGCTCTTCAAGTGCATCTAGGTACTCTTCTTCGCCTAATAGCTGACCGCGCTCTAGCGTAGTCATACCTGGCTCAGTTACTACGAATGATTCGAAGTAAAGTACGCGCTCGATGTCACGAAGTGTCATATCTAGCATTAGGCCGATACGAGACGGTAATGACTTAAGGAACCAAATGTGTGCAACTGGGCTAGCTAGCTCAATGTGACCCATACGGTCACGACGTACTTTAGTTAAAGTAACTTCTACGCCACACTTTTCACAAATAACACCACGGTGCTTTAAGCGCTTATATTTACCACATAAACACTCATAATCTTTTACTGGGCCGAAAATACGGGCACAGAATAAGCCGTCACGCTCAGGCTTGAACGTACGATAGTTAATTGTCTCAGGCTTTTTAACTTCACCGTAAGACCAAGAACGTACCATGTCTGGTGAAGCAAGACCGATGCGGATCGCATCAAATTCTTCGGTCTTATTTTGTTGCTTCAAAAACTTAAGTAAGTCTTTCACCTTAGCTCTCCTGTCGGAGTTAATCTCGAGGGCAAGCAATGCTTGCCCCTACATTCTTTCAGTCCGGGGAGCCGCAGCTTAGCTGCGGCTGTCGGATTAATTTTCTTCCAACTCGATGTTGATACCTAGTGAGCGGATTTCTTTCAACAATACGTTGAATGACTCTGGCATACCTGGTTCCATCTTGTGGTTACCATCAACGATGTTCTTATACATCTTAGTACGACCATTTACGTCATCTGACTTAACTGTCAGCATCTCTTGAAGTGTATAGGCAGCACCGTATGCTTCTAATGCCCATACCTCCATCTCACCGAATCTCTGACCACCGAACTGTGCCTTACCACCCAGCGGCTGCTGAGTTACTAGGCTGTAAGAACCAGTAGAACGCGCGTGCATCTTGTCGTCTACTAAGTGGTTTAGTTTCAGCATATACATGTAACCAACGGTTACTTGACGCTCAAACGCATCACCAGTACGACCATCATATAGCGTTACCTGACCGCTACGTGGGTAACCACCTAGCTCAAGAAGGTCTTTAATCTCTGATTCACGAGCACCATCGAATGCTGGAGTCGCGATAGGTAGACCACCTTTCAGGTTGTTCGCAAGACGACGAACTTCATCATCAGAGAAGCTAGCAATATCAACTTTCTGACGGCAATCACCTACTGCGTAAGCTTTTGCAATGAAATCGCGCATTTCGTGAATTTCACGCTGCTCTTTCATCATCTCTTCTAGCGTTTCACCGATACCACGTGCAGCCAGACCCATGTGTGTTTCTAAGATCTGACCGATGTTCATACGAGATGGTACACCCAGCGGGTTAAGTACGATATCTACTGTACGACCTTTATCATCGTATGGCATATCTTCTACTGGTACGATTGTCGAGATAACACCTTTGTTACCGTGACGACCAGCCATCTTATCACCCGGTTGGATACGACGTTTAACAGCTAGGTATACTTTAACAATCTTAAGTACGCCTGGTGCTAAGTCATCACCTTGAGTGATCTTGCGACGTTTGTTTTCAAACTTCTTGTCGTACTCAGCTTTAAGCTCATCGTACTGTGCAGCTAGTTGCTCAAGATCAGCTTGTTGCTGTTCATCAGCAAGGCTCTGAGTTAGTAGCTTGTCAGTGCTTAATTCAGCTACTTTCTCTTCACTTAGACCCGCTTGTACTAGTAATGTACGTACGCGTGTTAAGATACCGCCTTCAAGGATTCTGAACTCTTCGTTAAAGTCTTTCTTCGCTTCACGAAGCTGCATTTCTTCAACTTCTAACGCACGCTTGTCTTTTTCAACGCCGTCACGAGTGAATACTTGTACGTCAATGACAGTACCAGTTACAGAGTTTGGTACGCGTAGTGAGCTGTCTTTAACATCAGATGCTTTTTCACCGAAGATAGCACGTAGTAGCTTTTCTTCAGGAGTAAGTTGCGTTTCGCCTTTAGGTGTTACTTTACCTACAAGGATGTCGCCACCTTTTACTTCTGCACCGATGTAAACAACACCAGACTCATCCAGTTTACCAAGTGCAGACTCACCTACATTTGGAATATCAGCTGTGATCTCTTCAGGACCAAGCTTAGTATCACGTGCGATACACTGAAGTTCTTGGATGTGGATTGTTGTTAGACGATCTTCTTTTACAACGTTCTCAGATAGTAAGATTGAATCCTCGAAGTTATAACCATTCCATGGCATGAATGCCACGCGAAGGTTTTGACCTAGTGCTAAGTCACCTAAGTCAGTCGAAGGACCATCTGCTAATACGTCACCACGTACAACCGGCTCACCAACCATACAGGTAGGTTTCTGGTTGATACACGTGTTTTGGTTAGAACGTGTATATTTAGTTAAGTTGTAAATGTCGATACCCGCTTCACCTGGGATGCGCTCTTCTTCATTTACGTTAACTACGATACGGCTTGCGTCAGCATATTTAACAACACCGCCACGCTTAGCAACGATTGTTACACCAGAATCTTTTGCTAGTGTACGCTCGATACCTGTACCTACTAACGGCTTATCAGCGCGTAGTGTTGGTACTGCTTGACGTTGCATGTTCGATCCCATTAGTGCACGGTTAGCATCATCGTGTTCTAGGAATGGGATTAGTGCTGCTGCAACTGAGATAACCTGTTGAGGTGATACGTCCATATATTGGATGTCATCACGACCCATAAATGTCGATTCACCTTTGTGACGACATGGGATTAACTCATCAATAAATTCATTGCTGTCGTTCAGGTTCGTGTTCGCCTGTGCGATTACGAATTGGCCTTCTTCGATAGCTGATAGGTAATCAACTTCATCGCTTACTACACCATCAACAACTTTACGATATGGTGTTTCTAAGAAACCATAATCGTTAGTACGTGCGTATGTAGAAAGTGAGTTGATTAGACCGATGTTTGGACCTTCAGGTGTTTCGATAGGACAAACACGACCGTAGTGTGTTACGTGTACGTCTCGAACTTCGAAGCCTGCACGTTCACGTGTAAGACCACCCGGACCTAATGCAGAAATACGACGCTTGTGCGTTACTTCTGAAAGCGGGTTGTTTTGGTCCATGAACTGTGACAGCTGTGAAGAACCAAAGAATTCTTTAACTGCTGCTGAAATAGGTTTTGCGTTGATTAGGTCTTGAGGCATTACATTGTCAAGATCACCTAAGCTTAAACGCTCACGAACAGCACGTTCAACACGAACTAAACCAACACGGAATTGGTTTTCAGCCATTTCACCTACAGAACGGATACGACGGTTACCTAGGTGGTCGATATCGTCCACTTCGCCTTTACCGTTACGAATATCGATCAATACTTTCATTACTGAAACGATGTCTTCTTTGCTCAGTGTACCTGGGCCTGTATCTGAATCATAACCTACACGGCTATTGAACTTCATACGACCTACAGTTGATAGGTCATAACGCTCTTCAGTGAAGAATAAATTTTCGAATAAAGCTTCTGCAGCGTCTTTCGTTGGTGGCTCACCAGGGCGCATCATACGGTAGATTTCTACAAGCGCTTCTAAACGGTTTGTAGAAGAATCGATACGTAGTGTATCTGAAATGTATGCACCACTGTCTACATCATTGATGTAAAGTGTGTCGATTTGTGCGTGACCTGCTTTAACAAGCTCAGCCATTAGCTCTAGTGAAAGTTCAGCATTCGCTTCTGCGATGATTTCACCAGTCGACTCATCGATGTAGTTTTTAGCTACTACACGACCAATGATGTACTCGTGTGGTACTTCAAGTTGTGTAATTTCTTTCTTTTCAAGAGTCTTGATATGACGAGCAGTAACACGACGACCGGCTTCAACGATCACGTCACCGTCTTTGTCTTTAATATCAAATGCAGCTGTTTCACCACGGAGACGTGAAGGAACAAGCTCCATTAATACTTTACCGTTAGCAACTTCGAACGTTGTCGTTTCGAAGAACATTGCTAAGATCTCTTCAGATGTAAACTCTAAAGCACGTAGAATAATAGACGCCGGTAACTTACGACGGCGGTCGATACGTACATAAAGGTTATCTTTTACATCAAATTCAAAGTCTAACCATGAACCACGGTAAGGAATAACACGTGCGTTATAAAGTACTTTACCTGAAGAGTGTGACTTACCACGGTCGTTATCAAAGAATACACCAGGTGAACGGTGTAGCTGAGAAACGATAACACGCTCTGTACCATTGATTACAAAAGTACCGGTATCGGTCATGAGCGGGATTTCGCCCATGTAAACTTCTTGCTCTTTAATGTCTTTAACTGTGCCTGGTGCTTCTTTATCCATTAGCACAAGACGTAATTTCACGCGAAGTGGAGCAGAATAAGTCACGCCGCGAATTTGACATTCTTTTACATCGAATACTGGCTCGCCAATACGGTAACTTACGTATTGGAGCTCAGAATTACCCGAGTAGCTTTTAATAGGGAAAACAGAGCGGAATGCAGCTTCCAGTCCATAGTCGCCTACAGCGTCAGGATTCAAGAATTTTTTGAACGATTCTAACTGTGTAGACAGTAAGAAAGGTATATCCAAAACTTGTGGACGTTTACCAAAATCCTTACGGATACGTTTCTTTTCAGAATAAGAGTAAGCCATGGGGTTCCTCAGCTTGCTGATCTTTGACCCAACCTGTTCTTGTAAGAACAGCATTACTGGCATCTAAGCCATGATAACAACATCTCATTGTTGCACTAAATGCCACTGCTATTAGCAAAAACTTAAGTTATTGAAATAAAAGTGAAATTTAGAGTTTTTTGCGTCTAGTAAATATGATCATACTAGAGCGCAAAAGGGCCGGTGATTAAATAATCACCAGCCCTTGCCTGATTGCTCAGGCAGCGAACCTAGCCGTAGCTAGATTACTTGATCTCAACTTCAGCACCAGCTTCTTCAAGATCTTTCTTAAGTGCTTCAGCTTCTTCTTTAGAAACAGCTTCTTTGATTGGCGCAGGAGCAGACTCAACAAGAGCTTTTGCTTCTTTAAGGCCAAGACCAGTTGCACCACGTACAGCTTTGATAGCAGCAACTTTGTTACCGCCAGCAGCAGCTAGGATTACGTCGAACTCAGTCTTTTCTTCAGCAGCTTCAGCTGGACCAGCAGCAACAACAGCAGCAGCTGCAGTTACGCCGAACTTTTCTTCCATTGCTTCAACTAGTTCAACAACTTCCATTACTGACATTTCAGCAATCGCGTCAAGGATTTGGTCTTTAGTTACAGACATTGTAAATTTCCTAATTAATTACGAACCCATGAGGTTCAAAAAAATTTTTAAATGAGAAAGTGAATATAGGCTTAAAATTAAGCAGCTTCTTCTTCTTTCTTAACGCGAACTGCTTCAATTGTTTTACACAATTTGCCAGCAGACGCTTCTTTCATAGCGCTCATTAAGCGTGCAACAGCTTCGTCGTAAGTAGGTAGCTTAGCAAGCATATCTACGTCAACGATATTGCCTTCGAATGCAGCAGACTTAAGCTCGAATAGCTCATTCTTTTTCGCGAAATCTGAGAAGATACGCGCAGCAGCACCAGGGTGCTCTGAAGAGAAAGCGATTAGGCTTGGGCCTACTAGAGACTCGTTAAGACACTCATAATCAGTACCTTCAACAGCACGTTTAGCTAGGGTGTTACGAACAACCTTCATCCAAACGCCTGCTTCACGAGCTTCTTTACGAAGAGCAGTGATAGCATCAACTGTCACACCACGAGAATCTGCAACTACTGCAGATAGAGCACCTTTGGCAACTTCATTAACTTCAGCAACAATTGCTTTCTTGTCTTGAAGGTTTAAAGCCATGGGTGTTACTCCTGGTTAATTAAAAACCTAATGGTTTTCAGTTCTACTCTTACCTCAACAAAATTGCTGAGGTGCTTTTTACGGCGAGAGCCAGAAGATTAGGAAAATCTAGCTGGGATTCACACCGTCTACGTAGGAATTATTAAGGCTTTCACCACCTACGGTCTTGGACGGAAACGCAATTTATCGTTTGATTGTAGACCAACTGGTTAACAATACACGAAATTATGCGCTTCAACCCGAATTCTTTACTTCGTTAGAGAACACATTCTCAACGAAATGGCGCAAAATTATAGTTCAAATTTTACGCCATGTAAATGCTAATTTCTAAATTACGCTACTTGCGTGTTTAGAGTAGCTTGGTCAACAGCAACACCTGCGCCCATAGTTGTTGAGATGCTTACTTTCTTCAAGTAAGTACCTTTCGCTTGAGAAGGCTTAGCCTTCTTAAGTGCAACAAGTAGTGCTTCAAGGTTTTGTTGTAGCTGTTCAGCAGTGAAGTCAACTTTACCGATAGTCGTGTGAACGATACCGTTCTTGTCGTTACGGTAACGAACCTGACCAGCTTTAGCATTTTTAACTGCTTCTGCAACGTTAGGTGTTACAGTACCAGTTTTAGGGTTAGGCATAAGACCACGTGGACCTAGGATTTGACCTAGTTGACCAACAACGCGCATTGCATCTGGAGAAGCAACAACAACGTCAAAGTTCATTTCGCCTTTCTTAACTTGCTCAGCAAGCTCTTCCATACCTACTAAATCAGCACCCGCTTCTTTAGCAGCTTCAGCGTTTGCGCCAGCTGTGAATACAGCAACGCGAACTTCACGGCCAGTACCGTTTGGAAGTACAGTTGCACCACGAACGTTTTGGTCAGATTTACGTGCATCGATACCAAGGTTAACAGCAACGTCAACACTTTCAGTGAATTTAGCAGTAGCTAGTTCTTTAAGAAGAGCAACAGCTTCGTTGATTTCGTACTCTTTAGTTACGTCAACTTTTTCGCGGATTACGCGCATACGCTTAGTTAATTTAGCCATTCTCAATTACCCTTCTACATTCAAGCCCATTGCACGTGCAGAACCTGCAATCGTGCGTACAGCTGCATCCATATCAGCAGCAGTAAGATCAGGACGTTTAGTCTCAACGATCTCTTCTAGTTGAGCACGTGTTACTGTACCAACTTTTTCTGTGTTAGGACGGCCAGAACCAGACTTGATACCAGCTGCTTTCTTAAGAAGGTAAGAAGCAGGTGGAGTTTTCATGTCGAAAGTGAATGAACGGTCGTTGTAAACAGAGATGATTACAGGAACCGGAGCGCCTTTCTCGATAGACTCTGTACGTGCGTTGAACGCTTTACAGAATTCCATGATGTTTACACCGTGTTGACCTAGTGCAGGACCTACTGGAGGACTAGGATTAGCCATACCAGCAGCAACTTGTAGCTTGATTAGAGCTTCAACTTTCTTTGCCATTTTAAATAACCTCGTTAGTTGGGTCTTTGCCTTGTGCGCGCGAGGACGCGTACTCAAGCGGCTTCCCAAATTAAAAAAATCTGTGCTTTTGCTATACCAGATAACAAAAGGCCGCTGATTATAGATTAACCAGCGGCCTTTTTCAATCTCTTCGAAAAGAAATTATTTGTCTTTTTCTACTTGACCAAATTCTAGGTCAACAGGTGTAGAACGACCGAAGATAAGAACAGACACTTTTAAGCGGCTCTTCTCATAATCAACCTCTTCAACTACACCACTGAAGTATGCAAATGGACCATCGTTTACACGTACCACTTCACCCACTTCAAATAGTGTTGCTGGCTTAGGCGCTTCAGCATTTTCTTGAATACGGTTAAGAATACGATCAGCTTCTTTTTTGCTGATTGGTGCTGGACGATCAGACGTACCACCAATGAAGCCCATTACACGTGGCGTGCTGTTTACTAAGTGCCAGCTTGCATCGTTCATGTCCATTTCAACTAGAACATAACCTGGGAAGAACTTACGCTCAGATTTGCGCTTTTGACCAGCACGCATTTCAACTACTTCTTCAGTAGGGACTAGTACTTCACCAAAGCTATCTTCTAAGCCTTCGATCTTAATGTGCTCAATAATTGTTTGAGCAACGCGCTTTTCGAAACCCGAAAACGCTTGAATTACGTACCAGCGTAATTTCTTTTCTTTGTTCTCATCCGACATGGGATCAGATCTCCAATCCAGTTAAAAAGCCAACAATACGGAATAAAATGCCGTCTAAACCCCAAAGGATTAACGCCATTACCACTGTTGCTAGCATTACGATAAAAGTTGTATGCGTTGTTTCTTGACGCGTTGGCCAAACAACCTTGCGTACTTCAATTCTAGACTCTTTTGCAAAAGCAATAAAAGTACGACCTTTTTCAGTAGTTGCCAGTAGACCTAAAGCGGCTGCTACTGCAACAACAACACCTACCGCACGCACTAACACAGATAGGTCAGCGTACATGTAATTACCTACCACTGCACCTAATAGCAATGCAATTGATACTAGCCACTTAACCGTATCCATCGAGTTTGACGGAGTTTCTACATTCGTGCTCATAAAAAATTTACCTTAAATACAGACACAACGACCCTGCATATGGCAGGGTAAATCCATTAATCCAAATCTACAAATAAGCGAGAGGTTCATTGAACGGCCACATTATTTTAGGTTTAGACTAGCTGTATGAATTGGCAGGGGCGGCAGGACTCGAACCCGCAACCATCGGTTTTGGAGACCGCTGTTCTACCAATTGGAACTACGCCCCTGCAAAGTGGATGCCCATTATACTGACGAACAAAGCGAAAACAAGAGTAAAAGATGCGCAAATTTTAATTTTGTCAAATCTTGCGACAATCTCACGCCAACAATGGTTATAAATCAAGCAAAAATACTCGCGCATTTTAACGATTATGCCAACTGTAACAGCTCTCCATGATGAAAATCACACAATAACCAGATCTGCTCAAATGGATGGATATCAGGAAAGCTTAATTGTGCCTGCACGTTTTTAAAATCATTGTAGTGCCAAATCGGGCTGGCGTTACGGATCAACAACCATGTCCGCTCTGACTGATATTTTTTCTTGGCTTTTTGATTCAATAACCGTCCTAATGCCACTTTGAGTTGCTGTTCAGACGGTTCTTGCGACATCACAGCTAACTCCCGTTGCATAGATAACGAGAGTGGTCTACCAAGAACTGCCATGGCCTCGGTTTCACTGGCATACAAATGCGCAACTTCAATGTCGAGTTTTTGACCGCCTTGATAACAGCTGACATCAGGTTTTCGGGGTTCATTATGCCAAATATGGCGCATAGGGGTGCCATACGCCTTTTCGTAACATCTTAAAAATAACTTAGCAGCTTCATGCTCAAGTTCTATTTTTTCTTGCTCGCTATATCTATGCATCTAAAATGTTATGAATATCTTTTAATAAGCCTGATGCGCCGAATCTGAATTGCGATGGCGTCAAACTACTACATTCAAGTTTTTGTTCAGCAAGTCGTAAGTAAGCACTCGCATCATTCACTGTTCTTACTCCTCCAGCAGCTTTAAAGCCCACTTCTCGTCCTGACGCTTTAATTGCATCAAGCATAATTTCAGTTGTTTCTAAAGTGGCATTAACAGGCACTTTGCCGGTACTTGTTTTAATAAAGTCTGCACCCGCTTCTATCGCTAAGGTACTTGCTTTTCGAATAAGCTCAGGCGCTTTTAGCTCACCACTTTCTATGATCACTTTTAAACAAGCCCCATACTGAGCGCATAGCTGCTTGCTTTTTTGCACATACAACTTAGCATTCTTTAGCTCGCCCTGTATCACTTCTCTATATGGGATTACTAAATCAATTTCGTCAGCCCCGTCTAATAAAGCTTGTTTTGTTTCATTAAGCACCGAGTCTAATGACTGTTCGCCACCATAAAAATTTGTCACTGTTGCAACTTTTACAGACTGCCAGTTTCTTCGTCTCAGTTCTTTTTTTACTAAATCAACAAATCGAGAATAAACGCAAATGGCAGCTGGTAGACCTATCTCAGGACGTACACTATCAAGCAATGCTAATATAGATTGCTCTGTATCGTTTTCATTTAAGGATGTGAGGTCCATTAAGGACAATGCTTGTGCTGCATCTTGTTGTATTGTCATTGTGCTTTCCCGTGTATGTGTAAGTCATTCACCATAGTTAAGTGAATGTATTGCCTCAATCCTAGGGCATTTGTCCGCTAAAGACTCTGCTCAAAATCAAATTTATCTGTTTAGCATATCTCATAACCAAACATAATAAGCTAAATTATACAGCTAAAACTTAGCTCAAGGGCTTGTAAATAAAGCCTTAAACCAAATTAAACCACCTACTATAACTTTTAGTTATATAGACTAGGTTTTAATTATTTTTTCCTGTTTCAAAGCCGCTATATTCTGCTGCTCTGTGATGTTCTGCACGATAAAAATAGCAGAATGTGAATATAATTAAGGGGCAAATGGTGCAGTACTTACCAATCTTTACCAAACTTGATAACAAACCGGTGCTGGTTGTCGGCGGCGGTGATGTTGCTCTTCGTAAGGCGCGTGCGTTTTTAAAAGCACGTGCGGATGTAACGATTGTGGCCCCTGAATTCTGCCAAGAGTTACTCGAAGCCGAGCAAGATGGCGAAGTTACGTTAATTAAAGACTATTTTAATGAGTCACATCTTGCAGGCAAAATGCTTGTTATTGCGGCTACTGATGTTGAGTCTGTTAATAACACCGTATTTGAATTGGCAAACCAGCATAATATTTTCGTCAACGTGGTAGACGACCAGCCTAAGTGCTCATTTATTTTCCCGTCTATTGTTGACCGTGATCCAATCACCATCGCAATTTCAAGTGCAGGCACTGCACCAGTCTTAGCTAGACGTTTGCGAGAGAAGTTAGAAACCCTTATTCCTCAGCACATTGGCCCATTAGCAACCTTAGTAGGTAGCTTCAGAGATAAAGTGAAGGCACGCTTTAAACATTTTGCCGATCGCCGCCAGTTTTGGGAAAGCGTGTTCGATTCAAGTGTGGTGAGTAAAGTACAGGTAGGCGATACCGAGGCTGCGACCGAACAGCTACACGAAATGCTCGACGCTAAAGCTGAGCCAGAAGGCGAAGTATATGTGATTGGTGCAGGTCCTGGTGATCCTGAGCTACTAACACTTAAAGCGTTACAGCTTATGCAACAAGCTGATGTTGTGGTGTATGACTACCTCGTCTCTGATGAGATTATGGATTTAGTACGTCGCGATGCAGATTTAATTTGTGTCGGTAAACGCCTTAACTACCACAGTGTTAAGCAAGAAGACACCAATCAAATGTTGGTCGACCTTGCGAAACAAGGCAAAAAGGTTTGCCGTATTAAAGGTGGTGATCCATTTATTTACGGCCGTGGTGGGGAAGAAGTACAAGTACTGAAAGCCCATGATGTACGTTATCAAATCGTACCGGGCATTACTGCCGCAGCTGGCTGTAGTGCTTATGCAGGTATTCCTTTGACGCACAGAGATCATGCACAAGCGATTCAGTTTGTGACGGGTCACTGTAAAAAAGACGGCCAAGAACTAGATTGGCAAGGGCTTGCTAAGCCTAACCAAACATTGGCAATTTATATGGGTGTGATCAAATCACCGCATATTCAGGCTAAATTACTTGAACACGGCCGCAGTGCTAATACTCCAGTTGCAATCGTTGAAAATGGTACCCGTAAGAATCAACGCGTTGTTAGAACCGAATTAGGTCAATTGGCCGAACAAATTGAGGCACATGAGATTGTCTCACCAGCACTACTGATCATCGGAGAAGTAGCTGCTTTACATGAAGAGTTAGCTTGGTTTGGGCAAAGTGCACAGATCAGCAGTTTTGCTCAGCCACTGACCGATGTGGCGTAACGATTTTATTTTTTAATTTTTAAGTAGGACGACGACAATGGCTTTAACACACCTTCAGCAATTAGAAGCTGAAAGTATAAAGATTATTCGCGAAGTCGCAGCCGAGTTTGAAAACCCAGTGATGCTTTACTCTATCGGTAAAGACTCATCGGTACTTTTACACTTAGCGCGTAAAGCATTCTTCCCAGCGAAAATTCCTTTCCCTCTACTACACGTAGACACAGATTGGAAATTCCGCGAGATGATCGAATTCCGTGACCGCTTAGCAAAAGAATATAACTTTGACTTAATCGTCCACAAAAACCCAGAAGGCATCGCCATGGGTGTGGGTCCGTTTACGCACGGTTCAGCAAAGCACACTGACGTGATGAAAACACAAGGCTTAAAACAAGCACTAGACAAATACGGCTTTGATGCTGCTTTTGGTGGTGCGCGTCGTGACGAAGAAAAGTCGCGTGCAAAAGAGCGTGTGTATTCATTCCGTGACAAGCATCACCGCTGGGATCCTAAAAACCAACGTCCTGAGCTTTGGAACACCTACAACGGTCAGGTTAACCCAGGCGAATCAATCCGTGTATTCCCACTGTCTAACTGGACTGAGCTAGACATTTGGCAATACATCTACCAAGAAAATATCGAAATCGTACCATTGTACCTTTCTGAAAAGCGTCCAGTTGTTGAGCGCGACGGTACGTTAATCATGGTTGACGATGAGCGTATGCCATTAAACGAAGGCGAAGTGCCTGAGATGAAATCAGTGCGTTTCCGTACGTTAGGCTGTTACCCACTAACTGGTGCGGTTGAGTCAGAAGCAAACACTCTGACTGGCATCATCGAAGAAATGTTGCTTTCTACCTCTTCTGAGCGTGAAGGCCGAGTAATTGACCATGATTCATCAGGTTCAATGGAGAAGAAAAAACGTGAGGGGTATTTCTAATGTCTACGGCAAATGAAGTAAGAGAATTAGGTATCGACGCTTATCTAGCGCGCCAACAAGACAAAAGCCTTTTACGCATGATGACTTGTGGTAGCGTAGATGACGGTAAATCAACGCTTATCGGTCGTCTATTACACGACAGTCACCAAATTTATGAAGATCAGCTAGCAGCACTTCATAAAGACAACGAAAAAGTGGGTAACGCAGGTGAAGAGCTAGACTTAGCACTGCTGGTTGACGGTCTACAAGCAGAGCGTGAGCAAGGTATTACCATTGATGTTGCGTACCGTTATTTCTCGACGGCGAAGCGTAAATTCATCATTGCGGACACACCAGGACACGAGCAATACACACGTAACATGGTAACGGGTGCGTCTACGAGTGACTTGGCTATCATCTTAGTTGATGCGCGCTACGGTGTGCAAATTCAAACTAAGCGTCATAGCTTTATCTGTGATTCATTAGGTATCAAGCAGTTCGTTGTTGCCATCAACAAGATGGACATCGTGGACTTTGACGAAGCCGTATTTGAAAAAATCAAAGCTGACTACTTGAAGTTTGCTGAGCAGTTAAACGTATCTGACATCAAGTTTGTGCCTATGTCGGCGCTTAAAGGTGACAACGTCGTAACGCGTTCTGAGCACACACCGTATTACACAGATAAGCCATTGCTTGAACTACTTGAAGATTCTCCAGCAGCACAAGCAAACACAGACTTTGAAGCACGCTTCCCTGTCCAGTATGTTGTGCGTCCTAACCTTGATTTCCGTGGCTTCCAGGGCACGTTAACATCGGGCTCACTAACAGTTGGTCAAGCGGTAAAGGTATTACCATCTGGCAAGCAATCTAGCATCAAAGAGCTCGTGACCTTTGACGGTAACTTAGAGCAAGCGCAAACAGGTCAAGCATTCACAATTACATTAAACGATGAAGTTGATGTAAGCCGTGGTGATGTGATCGTGCCTGCTGACTCAACAGCTGCTGTAACAAACCAAGTACAAGCAAAACTTGTCTGGATGCACGAAGAGCCATTAGTACTAGGTAAGAGTTATAACTTCAAGCTAGGTAGCAAAAACACTGCTGCTATCGTGAAGAAGATTGACCATACCATTGATGTAAACACCTTAGAGCAAGGTCAAGCTGACAGCCTGCAGTTAAACGAAATTGCGATTGTGACGCTGGAGCTGACTGAAAGCATTGTGGCTGATGTATATCGCAACAACCACGAAACTGGCGCATTCATTCTGATCGACCGTCTATCAAACCTGACGATTGGTGCAGGCATGATTGAAGCATTACTTTCAGAGCAAGCAACACAAAACTCAGAGTTTAGCGACTTTGAAGTTGAGTTTAATGCCCTAGTTCGCAAGCACTTCCCGCACTGGCAAGCGCTTGATATTACCAAGCTTAAATAAGCTGTTTATGCCTGTTATGTGGAGCTAAAGCTAGATGTACGAACAGATCATATTAACAGGCATTATGCTGGCATTGGTGGGTTGCCTCTTTGGCACTCGCCTAAATCCAGCTTGGTTATTTGTCGGTGCCATTGGCACCGGCTATTTAACGGGTCTCATTGAGTTAGAAGAAATGTTAGCCAACTATGCTAACCCGTCTCTTATTACCCTTATTCTGTTGATCTTGGTGTCGATTGCCATCGAGAAAACAACCCTAGTGCAAGGCCTTGCACAATCGTTAGCAAAAGGCAGTCTTTCTAAATCGGTGATGAAGCTTGGCTTATCCACTGCGTTTTTATCGTCTTTTACTAATAATACCGCAGTGGTGGCGTCGTTAATTTCAGCGATAAAAGATAGCCCAACCCACTCGCCTTCCAAATTATTATTACCGCTGTCTTATACCGCCATTTTAGGCGGCACCTTAACCCTTATCGGCACCTCTACAAATTTAATCGTCAATGGTTTTGCCGTTGAAGCGGGCATGCAACCATTGGGCTTTTTTGATTTTACTTTAGTGGGCCTAGGCGCACTCAGTGTCGGCCTGATCACCATTATCGTGCTACTGAAGTATTTACCTGATCACGGTAAACAAGACCAAGAGGTGGTGCCTTTTTATCTTGAAGGCAAAGTCGAAGCTGGTTCAAAACTGATTGGCCGCACCGTAGAAGAAAACGGTCTGCGTGATTTAAAAGATTTATTCTTAGCTGAAATCATTCATGGTGACCGCCGTATTTGTGCCGTGACGCCTCAACAAGTCATTCAACAAGGCGACATCTTATTATTTGTTGGCGATATAAAATCAGTGCCTTTATTACAACGTTTTGATGGTTTGAAAATCGTCCATGACAAGCATGAAAAAGACGTTGAACATTTAGTTGAGGTGGTGATCAGCCAGTCATCTCGCTTTGTCGGTAAAACTGTCAAAGAGGTGCGTTTCCGTGAACAAGTTCACGCAGCCGTCATTGCTATCCGCCGTGGTCATGACCGATTACAAGGGGGTTTAGGGCAAGTGCGCTTACAGGCGGGTGACTCTCTTATTTTGGCACCGGGCTCAGAGTTCTATCAGTTGCCTAACTTGAAGCGTGAGTTCGTTTATATATCAGGCCTTGATTTACAAACCCATCTTAAGTCGAAAAAGTCTAATTTGGTATTAGCGGGTTTTGTGGCCGTTATCGGGTTAAGCATTTTTGATGTGGTACCATTGGTTAAAGGGTTACTGGTATTTTTAATCGCGCTATTTGCGATGGGCGCAGTAAAAGTGACAGAGCTAAAGCGTCGCTTCCCGATTGAACTGCTTGCCATTGTCGGTAGTGCCATTGGTTTGGCCAAACTCATGATAGACACCGGACTGGCATCACAAATTTCAGATGCGCTGTTTTATCTGCTTGGCGACTTCGGCCCTTATGGCGCTTTTATCGCTATTTTTGTGATGACCGTGATTTTCACGGAACTCATTACCAATAACGCAGCGGCAGCACTTTCTTTCCCTGTGGCCTTTGCACTCGCCATTGGTTTTGATGTGAGCCCATTACCTTTTGTGATGGCAGTGGCATTTGGCGCATCGGCGAGTTTTATTTCACCATTTGGCTATCAAACCAACCTCATGGTGTACAGTGCAGGTAACTACCGTATTAAAGACTATGTTACGGTCGGCTTACCGCTTTCAATTATTTATTCAATCACGGTGTTGACCTTAATACCGCTGGTTTTCCCTTTTTAAATAGGTGATGCAATGGATGAAAATATCGTTTGGCATAACTATGCCGTAAACAAGTCACAACGCAGCGAGCAAAAAGGTCACAAACCAGTGATTTTATGGTTCACCGGTTTTTCAGGCTCAGGTAAAAGTACCGTTGCAGGCGCATTAGAAAGTGCCCTTCACCAGCAAGGCGTGCACACTTACCTGCTTGATGGCGACAACGTGCGCCATGGTTTATGCAAAGACTTAGGCTTCAGCGATGAAGACCGCGTCGAAAATATTCGCCGTGTTGGTGAGCTAAGCAAGCTTATGGTAGACGCAGGACTTGTGGTACTCACCGCGTTTATCTCGCCATTCCAAGCTGAGCGCGACATGGTACGTAACCTTGTCGGTGACGGTGAATTCATCGAAGTCTTTTTAGATACGCCGTTAGATGTCTGTGAGCAACGCGACCCGAAAGGCTTATACAAGAAAGCGCGCGCAGGTGAAATTAAGCACTTCACGGGCATAGATTCTGATTACCAAGTGCCTGTTAATCCTGAGATCCGCATCGATACCAGCGCGAATAGCCTTGAACAATCAGTACAACAACTGGTAGCGTATCTGAAAGACAAGCAAGTAATTGGATAAGTAATGAATCAAACGGATCTGTTAGAAGAAATTTTACAACTGAGCGTTGAAGCAGGCGATGCCATTATGGGCATCTATGCTAAAGACTTTAATGTTGAATATAAAGAAGATGAAAGCCCTGTGACCGATGCGGATCTGGCTGCACACAAAGTCATTGCGGCTGGCTTGCAACAACTTACCCCCGATATTCCAGTATTAAGCGAAGAAAGTGCTGGTATTGATTGGACAACACGTCAAACTTGGAACCAATATTGGCTAGTTGATCCAATTGATGGCACCAAAGAATTCATTAAAAAGAATGGCGAGTTTACCGTTAATATCGCGCTTATCAAAGCTGGCAAACCTATTTTAGGCGTGGTGCACGCACCCGCTTTAAATGTCAGTTACCTTGCTGCAGAAGCCGTCGGTGCATTCAAGCAATGCGACGAAGCACGTATAGAACTCAAAGTCACTCAGAAAGCCAATACTGGTCTTATCAAAGTGGTGGGCTCTCGCTCACACCCATCACCTGATTTAGCCGCTTATCTTGAGCAGTTTGATGATGTAGAAATGGTACCGAAAGGCAGCTCACTAAAACTTTGCCTAGTCGCAGAGGGCGAAGCAGATATTTACCCGCGTTTAGGTCCTACGTCTGAATGGGATACAGGTGCAGGTCATGCTGTGGCAGAAATTGCAGGCGCGACCATTACCCAAGTTGATGGTTCAGCACTGACGTACAATCAAAAAGAAAGTTACCTCAATCCTTACTTTATCGTATCGAGATTAGAGGCTTAAACTTACTTGTTGGACTTATGGAACAAGTTACTCGTACGAATGATTCGCCCGAGTGACTCGTCCGATTAGCTTGGACAAGTTAAATAAAAAAGCGAAGCACTTTTGAGTAAGGCTTCGCTTTTTTAATTGTATTAAATTCCGTAAAGCACCTGCATCGCTTTATAGTCCACACCAAATGTTTGCTTAGCCCAACGATTCACAAAGTCATTATCAGGTTCAATCTGAGCACAGCGTAAAGCCTGCTCAGCGACAAATGACTGATTAACCATAGAGCAATACCTTTGCTGCCAAAGTTTATTCAGATCACTACTAAAGTCAGTACTTAATTGCGTTAAGTGCTGCTCAAACTTTTGCACCTGATTGATATAATCAGCACTGAGTGGAGCGACATCAGCTTCTGCAAACTCAATATTATGACTGCGGGTGAGATTATCATAAGAGCCTGATTCACTATTCGATAAGCGCAGTCCCAGCAAATTACCCGAATAACTTACATTCACTGAATAGGTTTCTTGATGCTCTTTTAGCTGATAGGCAAATGCCTTTTCAACATCCGTTGCCAGCTTATTATTTACATCTTTTGGATCCGGCTTAAGTTCAGTAATCACATATCGCTTTTCGACTTGTCGATGAGCTGTTTTTTTCCTGTATTGAACTTTACCTTCTAAGGTAAGAAGTAAAGTATCAGCTCCTGCATGACTAAACCATGGACTAGATTGAAAGGCTTGTTCCATATCAGCTTGTGCATTTCTTAACACATAGCGATGGCCCTGAGCATCTGGTGTATTAAAGCGTTCACGTTTACTTACTTTTAAACCAGTAAATCTTGATTTGTCAGACTTATCTAATGTGAGAGTTACGGGCTGTTGCCACAGAGCACAGTATCGCTGAGTCAACTCATGTAAATAAAAACGCTGGCCTTGAACCTGCTTTGCCAAAGCTAGGCATTGTTGTTTGCCAGCTTTATTTAAAGTGCTTCTGTATTGCTGTAATTCACCTTTAAGCTGCGCATTGGCAATTAAATTACGATATTCATGCTCGAACCACTTAAATGGATCTGGTTGTGATAAGCCTGCAAGTTGTTTAGCTTCGGTTTTTAACCAGCCCTCAACTGCTTGCACTTCTTCACGCTGTGTCGCTGCCTGCGCGCCCATCGTCTCAACATGCCATTGATTTTGACTAGCAAGTAAGGACTCTAGTTTACTGGCTGCACCTCTATAGTTTGCCCCCAAGCGCAACATACGCACTTCAATTAAACCCCGATCGATAATTTTACTGCGGGTTTCAGCAAGGCGTTGCTTTGCTTCTACGTCTTCAGGGTCCTCTAAAAGCGCTTTTTCGTAGAATTCTGCAGCCTGTTGGTACATGCCTTGACCATACAACTTGTCACCTTTTTCCACTAAGCTGGTGCAGGCTGAGAGCAGTAGCGCAGCCACCAGCCCGATAGATATCTGTGATACTTTCATTCTCTTCCCTTTATTCTAGCCAAACTGATCGCTAAAAATCGTTCTCTACAGCGCAATATATATCAGCCTATATTGAATGCCCAGTTTAACTGACTATGGCTAACCTTTGCTGAGCACACAATGAACTGGCGTCATCTATATTTAATGGGCGACTCATATAGTATCCTTGGGTTTGTTGACAGTGTAATTGCATGAGAACGTCTAACTGCTCTGGTTGCTCAATACCTTCGGCTGTGACAACCAAATTAAAGCTTTTTGCAATTGCACAAATAGCTTCTATTAATTGCCTTGGTTTTTCACCACTCTCTATTCCTTCTATGAATGCTCTATCTATTTTAAGACCGTCAACGGGTAAATGGTTTAAGCGCGCCAAGCTTGAGTAGCCTGTGCCAAAGTCGTCAATATAAATACCGAACCCTTGCTCATGTAGTACTTCGAGTGGCTCTATAAGATTATCTTCGGTTGCCATCATCGCAGACTCAGTTAATTCAATTTTGAACTGCTCAGGCTGCAATGCTGAGTGCGTAAATTGTTGGGTCAACCAAGCCATAAATTGCGGGCTCTGTAACTGCAAAGGCGAAACATTCACACTCATAAAAATAGCACTATCACTATGGCGTTTCATAAAGGACATCGCCTTTGCAAAAACCCACTGACCGAGCATAGTGATCTTGGCACATTCTTCTGCGATAGGAATAAATTCGGCAGGACTCACAAAGCCCAAATTTGGACTTTGCCACCTTAGCAAAGCTTCGAAACCTTTTAATACTTTGCCATGCTGACAAAAGATTGGCTGGAAATTTAAGGCCAGTTCTTGATCTAAGTTTATATCTTGAAGTGCGCGCTCAATCTCAATTTTGCGCGCAGCCTGACATGCAATGTCTCGGGTATAGATATGAAACGCATTTTTGCCGCGTTTCTTCGCCTCATACATCGCGATATCGGCATCATGTAACAGTTTTTCAGCTTTAACATTAGTACAAGGCGTTGTGAATGTGCGCACACCGATACTGCCACTTACGCTATGTGTATGTTGTTTATAAGTAAATGGTTTGCGGATCTCTGACAACATATCTTCAAGTATGCCTTCAAGTGGCCTATCTAAATTTTCTAAGTCAAATAACACAGCAAATTCATCACCACCTAGGCGTGCAATATCTGCAAAACTACCAAGTAATAATTGCATACGGCCTGCAAACTCCACCAGCAACTTATCACCAGCCAAATGCCCCAAAGTATCATTTATCAATTTAAATCTATCTAAATCGATATAGAGCAAAATAAAAGTCTTCCCTCTACTCTCTCTAGCCTCATCGACCAACTTCAAAAATGCCAAACGGTTAAGTAAGTCAGTTAAATTATCATGGCGTGCTTTATACTTAAGTTGTTCGTTGAATAACTTATCTTGGGTGATGTCTGTGATTCTGCCTTCATACAATACGGCATCTGGATGATGTAACCAATGTCCGCTCTGCCTCAACCATATCGTGCCATGTTGCTCACTGCGTGCTAACCAGTCTAACTCTTTGTGCTGCTGTTTATCAGAGACGACTTGCTGCCATAAAACTTTCACCTCTTCATCGAGTATAAAATCTTCAAGTAGAAGTTTATCAATCGGTGTAGCTTCACCCATTAATAGCTGTTTAAAAGCCGGGTTTGCTTCGATGATCTGTCCTCTATGATTTAAAACAAACAGACCTTCTCGACTATTCACAAACAAACTTTTATATTTTCGCTCTGCAACAACCTGTTGTTGTAAGGCCTGTAGACGTTTATCAGATTCTCTTAATATCTTTTGATTCGCTTGATCTAGACTGGCAGTTCGCTCTATGACTAAATTGTTGATGGTTTGATTTCGGTTGGCCAATGCTCTTAGCTGTAACCACACTAAGATTCCACAAATACTAGCAACAAAAACAAAACCAATAATGATAAGTTGCCGACTGGTCAACAAGTTAGGATTTAGTTGTTTCTTTGTATAAAGCTGCAATGTTAAAGTATGACCATAAAAATCTACTGCTCTAGATACTTTAGGTACTAGCTCAGCGAGCCGATAAGCATCTTGCCAATCACTATTAAACACAACACGCTTATCTGCTAATACCCTCAGATGCTGCTGAGTATTTTGATACACTTGTCCAAATAGGCCTTCTAGCAATAACGAAAGTTCAAAACTCAAGCCTATCGCAGTTTGTAAGCCAAACTCTTGTGGGCGAGGTAAAATTAAGCTCCATTTGTTCCCATCTTCCCAGCTAAGCGTCTGCAATGTTTGGCTATCAAAAAGCGTTTGGTTAAAAGTTGCTTTGGTTACACAGCTTTCACCTAAGGTGTGTCCATAGTCTGCTAAAGGGGCAGCATTGACGATAGTAAAAAAGCTATCTTCTGGTGAGTCTAACTCTGGTATCTGCACTCTAAAGTCAAATGAGCCACTTTCTTGATATAGCTTTTCAAGCTGTGCCACATCAGAAGTAGTAATGGCATGGTAAACCTCTAAACTAATCGGTAGTTCACTATTAGATAACTGAGAATGTGCAACTTGGTGAAACAGAGACTGTGTCGATGTCGCTGGTAAAAACGCATCTATGGCATAGATTAGGTGGCCTAACTGATCCAGTTTAGAGTTGAGCTGATACTCATATTGAACTAATTGCAAATCTGCGCTCTGCGCTTCTTGTTTGTGGTAATACTCGTTTACCACGGCACCTACATAGGCCATCAAACAAATAAAGAGTCCGCAATAAATCGTCCCTGATTGTAATGGTGAGCGCAAAAAAGAAATAACTCGGGTCACTATAGACATCGTATAAAAAAGCACTGTATCCTATATAGAACCGATAATAATTCTTATTTGCAATGAAGAAAAGCTTTCTTTTTATTTTATCCCTATTTGTGGGACAAACAACCGCTGTATACGCTCAATCACCGCAAATTAATATTTATTCCTTTCGTAAATATGAATTGATCAAACCGGTACTGACTCAATTTGAAGCCGAGTCTGGTATTAAAGTAAATCTAGTAAACGGTAAATCTAAGCGATTGCTGGCGCGTTTAAAGCAAGATGGGGAAGCATCTCAAGCAGATGTAATTCTAAGCTCTGATCTCGCTCAGCTTCATAATCATAAGGATTTGCTACAGCCTATTGAGCGTAGAGCAACGTGGCAAAATATAGCTAATGAACTCTATGATGAAAACGGATACTGGGTGAGTATTTCAATGCGAACCCGAGCGCTATTTAGCCTGACTGAAAAAGCATCATTAGCCATACCAAAAACATTTGCAAAGCTAGACCAAACAGAATACCAAAGCTCCCTATGCATTCGGGATTGGCAACATAACTACAATGCAACTTTAACCGCTGCATTACTAACTACAAATAATAGAAAAGACAGTGACTGGTTAAAGCTCGGTAATAAATTATTAGCCAAACGACCAAGTGGTGGAGATCGCGACCAATTACGAGCATTAGCAAAAGGGCACTGTAAACTCGCCTTTGCCAACCACTACTATTGGCATATGATGAAGCGCGCTGATAACAAACGTGACCAAATGCTAGCAAAAAAATTAAGCATTCATTTCTTACAAACTGAAGACGGCCTCACACCAGTTTCTACCACTACAGCCGCCATCGCAAAACACGCTCCGAACAAACAAAATGCGGAGAAATTTATCGCTTTCTTATTAACGCAAAAAGCCCAAGCAATTTATGCGCAAAGCTTACACGAATTTCCGGTACTGAATGACATGATGGCCAGCCATGTGCCTTTCAAACCCAATCTACCGGCCATAAAGCAGGGTCTACTGCGTTTGGCTGATGCAAATAAGTTATTGGCAGAACATTAATCAGCAAATATCGCCTGCAGGTCGCAATTGAATAAACTAAACGAGTAGGTGCGGTGTCCTAATACTTCATAGGTTACCGCTGGCTTGTAGCCCTGTAATGTTCTAACTTGATGTTGTTTAGCTTGATACGCTTGCTGTTGATATGTGCCATCATCAAAGTGCCTTCTTAGCGTCAAAAATGGTTCGCTAAACTCCCACTCTAATTTTAAGCCCTTTATATCAACTGGACTGTTCATCGCTGTCCATTGACCGTTAGTTTTAATATTAATTTGAAAGTCTTGATCACCACAGTTATGGGCAAACAGCAATTCAGGTAATACCCGCTCTGAGTAAGCACTCGGAAAATAGAGGCCTAGATTACCTCTCGTATAATAATGCCCTGTATGACTAAATACTTGGCTATCAAACCTATCGAAGCCCATACCTTTGACGATACGTTCAACATTTTGAATATAAGCCTCTGTCACATCGCCAGGAAAATAGAGTAAGTGTGGCGTACTATACTTGTCAGGCGTAGCTAGCTGAGTAAATTCATAGTGTATTTTATGCTGCTCAAACTGTTGCTTTAGTTGAAAACGCTGTGTATCGGATAACCCTTCATGATAAATATGCACAACGGGTTGCTGGCAGGCTGAAAGCATCAGCACACCAATAATAGATGTAGAAAGGTGTTTATAATTCAATTGACTGGCTCCGTGCCTATTTTTTAGGCCAGCCTACATAACATGCCTCTAGGCTGTCAATTACTGCGACTAAAACGCCCAGAAAATTACTTTCAATTAATGCGCCTTTGAAAGCCAACTCTGAACTGAATTACGTGGGTATAAAACTTCTTTAAACAATTTGTGTTGTTGATGCTCAAGGCCTTTTTCATGGCTTGGTAATCCTGCCAACACTTTATTATGATGGGCATTAAATCGTGCCACCAAACTGAGACCTGTCTGACGAAATAACTCTTTAGACTGCATTAAATACATTCTTACATCATCTGCGGTCATTAGCCCATTGGCTTCTAGGTTCATTAGTTCACGTCTTAACTGACTTCTTACACCCATATCTACCCTACTCCTAACTCTTTAAAAGCGACGCGCAAGTTACCCGTTATTTGCTGCAGAAAAATGACAAGCGCCATAAAATATATGACAGAATTGCTCGTGAAAAAGTTTCGTCATTCATCTCAACTAAGCGTTATACTGTCGCAAAGACGATTTTTAAGGTTAGCAATATGTCTGACTACGAACCTGAATACATTGAAATTGAACTAGAAGAAGAGCCTATAGAGCTATGTAACCTATTAAAAGTGCTAGATTTAGCCGAAACTGGCGGTCAAGCAAAACAGCTGATCGCCGATGGTTATGTAGGTGTAAATATGGAACTATGCACTGTTAAGCGTAAAAAAATGTACTCTGGTGACAGCCTACATTTTAATGGTGAAGATTTTTTACTGACTTTGGCTGAGGGCGTTACTCCTGCAGTAAAGGCAGAGCCTACGCCACCTATAGAAGAAGCCCCTACTAAACGCAAACGTAGCCGTAGCCGTAAGAACAAAAAAGACAGCGATACTGGTCGCCGACCTATCTCTTTTGGTTAACCCCCTAAATAAACAGGTATGTAAAATGTCTATTTGGTACCACCCCATTACACTTGAGTTATGCCAGAAACTAGATGCAGGTTTACATGGCAAAGGATCCCTAATGAAAACTTTAGGGATCGAAATTTCAGAAATTGGTGATGACTACCTAGTAGCAACCATGCCTGCAACAGCCGGTCATCATAACCCAATTGGTATGGTGCATGGCGGCGCAAATGTCGCCCTTGCAGAAACTGTCGCCAGCTACGCCGCAAATTTTGCTGTCGACTTTGAACAGTTTTATTGTGTTGGCCAAGAAATAAATGCCAATCATCTCAAGGCGTCTCGTAATGGTACTCTAACTGCCACAGCAAAACCGCTGCATTTAGGTAAGCGCACCTCTGTATGGGAAGTCAAAATCACCAATGCAAAAGGCGAATTGTGCTGTATTTCACGTATGACAGCTGCGGTTATTGAGCGCGCAAACAAGTTGCCGGTTTAAATCGCAACTTAGCCATCTCAACTACACATGACCTGTTTAATATGCTTTGTTTGATTTAGCACAACAATATCTAGTGTAGTTTATCGCGCACTACTGTTTTACAAGTTAGGCTCTAATTACCTCCTAAGTGGAGCATGTATTTGGAGCCTAGTTATGACCTCTCAAAAACAGATAAAATTGCTAAAAGTCTTCATCGTAATTGGTTTAATCCTGATCATGGCGGGCCACTTTATCATTAGCAAAGAATGGTTAATCCATTTAGGGCCACTTGGTTTTATCATAGGCGCGTCTTGTATTGCGATTGGCTTAATTTGCTCATTACCCACTAAGATTTACCTCACTATTTTGCTGATGAAAAATGAAGAGCACTAATCACTGACAACGGATCTCTCTGCTTGTTAAAATCATGGCATATTAGGTTAAGAGCATGATGTTTTGGATAAAGTAGAAACCTTAGTGATTGGCGCTGGCGTCGTCGGTTTAGCAATCGGTGCCGAGCTCAGTCAATCACAAAATGTATTAGTGATTGAACAAAACACCCACTTTGGCGAGCATACATCAAGCCGTAACAGCGAAGTCATCCACGCTGGTATTTATTACCCCAAAAATAGTTTAAAAGCGTCGCTCTGTGTGCAAGGTAAAGCACACCTTTACAAACACTGCCAAGCATTTCATGTGCCCGTCAAACCCATTGGTAAAGTATTAATTGCACAAAACCATGATGAAGCAGAAAAGCTCGAAGCCATACGCCTACAAGCACTTAACAATGGCGTTGATGACCTAGTCTGGCTTTCAAAGCAATCACAACCAAACTATGCACCCGATCTTAATCTATGCGCGGCGCTCTACTCTCCTTCAACTGGTATCATTGATAGTCACCAGCTGATGTGCTCTTTCATCACACAGATTCAGCAAAATCAGAGCCTATATGTTGCAAACACACGCTTTGTGAAAGCCGTACCGGATGAAAATGGGTTTGTGGTCTATTTAAGCTGTAATGGCGAAGAAATGCAGTTACATTGTAAGAACCTTATTAATACTGCGGGGCTATTTGCACAAGATATTGCGCACCACATTGAGGGAATTAATCACGCTTTAATTCCTGAGCTTCGTTACTGCCGAGGCCAATACTTTACCTACCAGGGTAAACACCCATTTAAACATCTTATTTACCCCGTACCTGAACAGCATGGCCTGGGGATCCATGCCACTTTGGATATGGCTAATCAACTCAAGTTTGGCCCTGATACCGAGTTTATCGATAGCCTGAATTATCAAACTGACGCAACACAAAAAGCCAAATTTGTGTCGGCTATAAAACGCTACTGGCCCTACTTAGACGAAACCAAGCTACATTGTGACTATGCGGGTATTCGCCCTAAGCTCACTTTAAGCGGTCAACAAGATTTCGTCATTCAAACCGAGCTGCAACATGGTATTACGGGTCTAGTAAACTTATTTGGTATTGAGTCTCCCGGACTCACAGCCAGCATGGCCATTGCAAAACATGTCAAAAACGCGATGCAAACATAGAATTAAAATAAAAAAGCTTAATATTCATAAACATTCTTAAATATTCATGTTGGTATTTATGGATGAATTACCAAGAATAAGGCGTCAATTACCACAACAACAGGAATCGGTTATGACACTCGGACAATATATCAAACAGCTACGTACAGATATGGCATTAAGCCAACCACAGTTTGCTGAACGTATGCAGGTAGAGCAAAGTTATTTATCAAAACTTGAGAATGATAAATCTACTCCCTCTAATGAGGTTTTTAGGCAATTGCTCAGTGCGCTATCAATGGATGTCGATGCATTTATGTCGGGTTTAAAAGACAAAGGCAATATGGCGTCGCTAAAACAAACCCCCGACTTAGATAACTGGTACGCCTCACAGCAAGTTACCTTTGAGCATAAGCAGCGCAGATTACTTTATAGCGCCATGCTTTTAATTGCCCTAGGTTCTGCAGTCTTTTATGTCGGTTTTCAAAAAGTACTCTTATCAGAACGTTTATATGAATATCGCTCTGAGGGTGTAGTATTAGCAGGCGAGCCTGAAGATATCTTTACAGTTTGGGCAAGGCTTACAAATACGCCAGAACAAAGAGAAATTAAAAAGCAAGAAATGCATAAAAGAAAGTCAGTAGAAATTGTATTAACTTACACTTACAAAGGAACAGAATTTACTACTGCCATCGGTGAAGATAAAAGATTATTCAGGCAAGTTGTTACATCTAATAGGCAACAATCTCGTCTCGCAAACGTACTGATGCAATTCTTCGGCTTATTAAGCACAGTTGCGGGCTTGGTGCTACTTATTATCGAGCCTAAGCTTTCGCGTCAAAGCCGTTAGTTTTTATACTGCTTTGAAGAAACGCTTACCCTATTGCTTTTGAAAGAACAGATGCTGCTTACCACTAAGAGTTTCCTTTTGAAATCGAAACACTCATAAAGCAAAGCGGTAGCGCATTTAAGTAGGGTGAACGCAATCAGTCTTATGTTGAAGTTGATGGAAGAATAATAACTGGTACTAATTTTCAATCATCGAAGGCTGTCGCAGAAGCGATGGTGCATGCTTTAAATAAATTGTAAATCTAATGCAAGTGCCATGATGATGGCACTTGATATTGTTTCAACTCAGAAACGTATTAGTTCCACATACCGTTTCGAGTATACATGTACTCAGCATCTGCACACCAGTTTACATCTGCCCATGTGTAATCTTTGTAGTAAATTTTATCTACACATGCAGTCATGTATCCTTCTGTTTGATAAACATCAACAATGCATGTTGTGCCTGTACAGTTTGCAACACTTGCTGATTGATACATACCGCTGAACTTCCACTCAACACGTGCAACTTCTTTTGAAGCATTCACTTTAAATACAACCTTTGGAGAGAAATTTGGATAAGTTTCACCACCAAAACATCTATTCTGCGTGTAGTTGTCATATTTCATTGTATCTACATAGCATGATACAGAATTAGCGAAGGTATTTGTTGAGAACAGGCCCACGACAAGTGCCATCAAAGCGATTAGTTTTTTCATCTTAATTTTCCTTATTAATATTTTAGTTTCACTCAATATTGAGCAAGAAATAACCTACCATCAAGAAAATCAAAAATAAACATTTTATTTACATTAATTAAACACAGAAGAAACCCTACTCTTTCTCGGTGTTTATCAATCAATTTTGAGGCTACACTCTGTAAAGTTAATTATATTGAGAGAAGAAATCATGATCGAACAAGGCCAAGCCCTACCAAATGTTGTGTTAACCGAACTGACTGCTGATGGCATGCAAAACCACCAAGTGACTGAATTATTTGCAGATAAAAAAGTTGTGTTATTTGCCGTGCCAGGCGCCTTCACACCAACTTGCTCTGCTGCTCACCTACCAGGCTATGTGGTACTTGCAGATCAAATCAAAGCAAAAGGCGTTGATATTATTGCTTGTGTGTCAGTTAACGATGCTTTTGTAATGAAAGCTTGGGGCGAAGCACATAATGCGAGCGAATTAATGATGTTAGGAGATGGCGATGCGGCATTCACAAAAGCCATTGGTCTAGATAAAGAAACAGGCAGCTTTGGCGGTGTGCGCTCACAGCGTTATGCCATGATCATTGAAAATGGCGTGGTTACTGAGCTTGCAGTAGAAGCAGCCGGTGAATTTGAAGTATCAAAAGCGGAATCTATCTTAGAAAAGCTTTAATACCAATCCTCAATAATACACTTTGGCATGAGTAACAAAAATGGGCACGTATTTACGCGCCCATTTTTATATAATTAATCAGAGCTTTGGTTAATTAGCCGATTAATATCTAAAAATTAATCGAGAAATCATCCGCATCTAAATGAGCAGGAAAGCTTTTTCTAAATTGCTCAAGTTTCTCTTTGCTAAGCTCAGTGATCACAACGCCAGACTTGTTATCTTCACCCAAAGCCAAAGCTTCACCAACAAAGTCATAGGCTGCTGTTCCGCCATTATGCGCAACGCCATTACCATCATCACCTACGCGATTACTGGCTAACACGTAACATTGGTTTTCAATGGCACGGGCTTGTAACAAGGTATCCCAAATGCGGCGACGCGCTGCTGGCCAGTTTGCCACATTAACCATCACATCATAGTCGTTACGGTTACGCTGAAACACTGGGAAGCGTAAGTCATAACAAATTTGCGGCAACAATCTGAAACCTTTAATTGTGAAAACTTTACGAGAATCGCCTGCTCGCACAAAGTCACCTTCTTTGCCTAAGCAAAATAAATGGCGCTTATCATAAAATTCAAAGCTGCCATCAGGCCAACACCAGTAAAAACGATTGGCTTTCTTGCCATGTTGCTCAACCAGTACAGAACCCGCAACCACCGCATTTTGCGCTGCCGCTTGCGTTTGCATCCAGTTAAAAACTGGCCCTTGCTCAGCTTCTGCAACATCTAGGTTAATCGCAAACCCTGTGGCAAAGGTTTCAGGTAAGAGAATTAAATCAACCGACTCAATGTGCTGCAATTTCATCGTTAGGTTGTCTAGATTTTGCTGCGGCTGTAACCAAACAATATCGCTTTGCACTAAGGCAACTTTTAAATTTTCTGAGTTTATAGCTGACATAACTTCTCCGCAGCAGCAATCAATGTTGAGTCTTCTTTAGCAAAACACAAACGGATCACTTTGTCGTTTGGTGCTTGGTTATAGAATACACTCAACGGAATTGCAGCAACGCCCTCGTCTTTAACAAGGTATTCGCAAAAAGCCATATCGTCTAATTCAGAAATATCACTGTAGTCGAGTAATAAGAAATAAGTGCCTTCGCTTGGCAAAATTTTAAAGCGACTCGGTGCAAGCGCTTCGATTAACAGGTCGCGCTTTTGCTGATAAAACGCGCTTAACTCGTCAATGTGCTCAGGCTGCTCGGCCATCGCATCGGCGATAGCCAACTGGGCTGGCGTGAAACTCGAGAAGTTGACATACTGGTGGATTTTACGAAATTCCGTCATCAATGCCGCAGGCGCAACACAGTATCCCATTTTCCAACCTGTACAGTGAAATGTTTTACCAAAACTCGACACCACAAAACTACGAGCAAATAAACTTTCATCACGTAAAGCACTTAGATGCGCTTGCCCGTCAAAGCAAATATGCTCGTACACTTCATCGCTGATCAAATATAAATCGTGCTGCTCTAGTAAAACCTTTAACGACTCAATGTCAGCTTGCTTTAACGTCTTAGTGCTTGGGTTATGTGGGGTGTTGATAATAATGGCTTTTGTTTTATCTGTAATTGCCTCAGCCACTTGCTGCCAATCAACTTTATAATCTGGTGCGGTTAGCGCGATATGCACGGTTTTACCACCCGCTAACTCAATCGCTGGCTTATAAGAGTCGTAAGCTGGGTCAAATACAATCACTTCATCTTCAGGACTGACTAATGCCTGAATAGCCACATATAAGGCTTCGGTTGCACCCGATGTCACCGTAACAGAGTGCTCTGCATTCACCGCCAGGCCATACTTGCGCTCAACCAATTCCGCGATTTGCTGTTGTAAAGCAGGTACACCACTCGATGGCGCATATTGGTTAAAACCACTTTGACTGTAATGCGCCAGTCGCTCTTTTAACAGTGTCGGTGCATCAAATTCAGGAAAACCCTGAGACAAATTAAGTGCTTGATACTGATTAGCCAAACCAGTCATTTGCGAGAATATACTCACGCCTAAATTAGGTAATTTACTTTGCACAAGGGCCCCTTTTTTGTTGATGGTGCTTTCGCACGAGCGATGCTATCATTGCCAAAAATAGATGTATAGCCGTCTAAAATTATTTTTGAGATTCTTTATTATGCAGAATAATGCCGCAAAAAGCGCACTGATAGAAGCGGGCCGTTGGGTAAGTCAAAAAGGCTGGGTACCCGCGACAGGTGGAAACTTCTCAATTAAAACAGAAACTGGCTTTGTTGTGACTGCCAGTGGTTACGATAAAGGCCACTTAGCATCTGAGCATTTCTTAGAACTTAATCAACAAGGCGAAATCACCGCAGGTAGTGGAAAGCCTTCAGCTGAAACAGCACTGCATTTAAAGCTGTATCAACTTCAGCCTGATACTGAATGTGTACTGCATACTCACTCAGTCGCCGCCACTGTGTTATCACGCTTTATTAAAGGTGACACCTTATCTATACAAGGTTATGAGATGCAAAAATCGTTACGGGGTGTTCGCAGCCATGAAGACGCATTGAAGATTGCTATTTTCGACAATGATCAAGACATAGACAGACTGGCAGAGCTTGTTGCACAGCGTCATCAATCGGAGCCTGTCGTGCATGGCGTGTTGATCCGCGGCCATGGTTTATATGCCATGGGTAATAGTGTGGCTGAAACCCGTCGCCATATTGAAGGGCTCGAATTTTTATTCGCCTGTGAATTAGAACGCATTAAATTGGAGTCAGCGTTATGATCAAAGCCATCATCACAGATATTGAAGGCACCATCACTCGTATCTCATTCGTGAAAGACATCCTGTTCCCCTACGCCGCTCAACACCTTGCGCAATTTGTCGAGCAAAATCAAGACAAACCAGAAGTCGCTGAGCAAATACTGGCGGTAAAAGCCGAAATCGCACAACCTAACGCGCCATTAAGCTCTGTCATTGATGCCCTACTTGGTTGGATAGCTGAAGATAAAAAAATCACGCCACTCAAACAACTACAAGGTTTGATCTGGCAAACAGGTTACCAACAAGGTGACTTTACCGGCCACATCTACCCAGACGCACAACAGTTTCTTGCTGAGCAAAAAGCCGATGGCCGTGAGTTGTATGTGTATTCTTCGGGCTCAGTAAAAGCACAACATTTGTTATTTGAATACTCTGATTTTGGCGATATTCGTCCGTTATTCGCTGACTATTTCGACACCAAAGTCGGTGGCAAAAAAGAGCAAGCCTCTTATGAAAATATCTTGGCGCAGGTCCCTTTTGCAGCCAATGAAGTGGTATTTTTAAGCGATGTGTTAGCCGAGTTAGACGCAGCGAAAGCGGCAGGTATGCATACCTTGCAGCTATGGCGCGATGACCAAGCTCGTAGTGATACACACCCATTTATCGAAGATTTTACACAATTTAATGAAGCGTTATTTGTATGAGTAATTTAACCATCTACCGCCATGATGAGCCTGCGCAAGCAATCTTCCAAAGCGCAGACTTTAAAACCATTCAAACCGAGCTAAACAAAGCTGGCGTGTTATTCGAGCAATGGCAAGCAAATGCCGAAATTGCAGTCGAAAGTACACAAGCAGATATTATTTCAGCCTACGCGGATGACATTGCCCGCGTACAACAAGATGGTGGCTACCAAACCGTAGACGTTATCTCGTTGGCCAAAGGCAACCCAAATGCCGCCGAATTAAGACAAAAGTTTTTATTCGAGCATACTCACAGCGAAGATGAAGTGCGCTTCTTTGTGAAAGGTCAAGGGCTATTTTGTTTGCATTTAAACGAGTGCGTTTATCAAGTGCTATGCCAGCAAGGTGATTTAATTTCTGTACCAGCAAACACTCAACATTGGTTTGATATGGGCAGCGACCCTGAGTTTACCGCCATTCGCTTTTTCAATAACGAAGCGGGTTGGGTTGCAAATAGTACTCACAGTGACATTGCCACACAATTTCCTATTTTAGATTAAGCTATAGCAAAATCTATCAAGCCTCTTCGCGAGGCTTATCCACTATTATTAACAGCATTACCCTTGAAATATCAGCTGTTTCAGTTTTTAATTGCGCCTGTCAACAAAGCACTATTAACAAAATTGCAAGGAAACGAACTTGAGTTCGAGAATGGCACGTTACAAGATTGGCGCCTGGATCTGTGACTTCGCAACACAATCCATCACGGATGGCGCACAAAAACGAGAACTTGACCCTCTATCATTTAAGTTACTCGAGTACTTTATTCTGAATAATGAACGCATCATCACGCGACAGGAGCTTATAGAGCAGGTTTGGCAAAAAGGGTTTGTTGATGATAATGCGATTAATCGCGCCATTTCTGAACTTAGAAAGACCTTAAAATCAGAGCTCGAACCAGGTCTATCGATAAAAACCCACTACCGAAAGGGCTATTCTCTGTTCTTACCTGTTGAGGCGCTTTCATGCACCACAGAGCAAACGCGTACTGCGTTAAAGCCTACAAAACCCAGTATTACCGATAAAGAGGTAGGCAAATCTAGTAATAACCGGCTTTATTTTTCTGCAGGGGCAGTGTTTTTTGCCACTATCATGGCTATCATTTTCCTTTTTCCAAAAGAATCAGAAAAAGAAGTACTGACAACTAGCAACACACAAAGTATCCAGCTAACACCCACCCCTTTATCATGGTATCAGGGAGGTCATAATAATCTCTATTTATCACCTGATCAGCACACCCTAGCTTATCAACTCTATACAGAGAGAGAAGAGCTATCAACGACTGAAATATATCTTTTCGACTTTGCGACTCAGACACATAAGAGAATTAATTTACCCTACTCTGAAGTAAGCTTAAAAGGCTGGTCTGCAGACAATCAAAAAATATTTTTCTCTATTTTTAAGCCAGTGCCTAATAGTGAAGCTACACAACAAACAACTTGTGGCGTTTGGTCAATCACTAACTTTCACTCAGACTCCCCACATATCAGTGAACTGCTGAGTTGTGATAAATTCACGAACCTTCCTAGACTTGGGAATATTTTCTCTCTTACACCAAACAACATTATTCATGAAAAGAGTATGCAAAACGAAAATGGTTATACCAACGCTCTTTTTAAGCATAACCTAAGGGATAATAGTAGCTTTAGGATCACAACGCCAAGCTCTATCGGGCAAGGCGATTATATTGTAGCAATCACAACCAAGCCGCAAAGAATCATCTTCGAAAGAGAAACAACTTCTGGGTATCAACTCTTTATGATCGGTGAAAATGGCCATAACTTAGAGAAAATCGCGGATCTCAGTGAGCGGATATGGTCAGCAAGTTTTAATGAAAAAACAGGAATATTAAGCTGGTTTACCCGCGGAGCTCAATTAATGCACCAGTTTGATATAAAAGGAAAAGAATTATTAGGCACGATTAGTATGCCTATGCCTCTAAAGCAATATACCATTCCAATTGGTAGTAAAACGTTACTAACTTCTACCTATCCATATCATCACGATAGCTTAGAATATAATATGACGAGTAAACGCTTCACGCATTTTGCTCGCCCTGGTGTATATGAAAGTACAACTCATTATATTGGAAGCAATACACATATTGCTGCAGTCGCAGGCGTCAATGCAAAAGACTACAAACTAGTTAAGATTAAGGATGGTAACTATCACCCCATTAAAACCGCAGAAGAAGTTGATTGGCCATATGATAGTGACACTGAGAGCAACACAGTCTTTGCTCGCTCTTTGCATAGTGGCAAGTATTTTTTATTGAATACACCTGAACTTTCGGTCGAAAAAGAGATAGCGCTTAACTATAGAGTTTTGTCTGCTAGGCTCAAAAATAACCTGATCGCAGCGATTGTTTCAGACCAAGAACTCGGACAAAGAAAAGTACTTGTTCACAACACCAAGCTAAGCACCACGCTTGAAGTGGATATCGCTCAACCGATCAGTATTGATTGGCTAAATAATGACACGCTTATTGTGCTAGATAAACAGCATACTATTCATTTTCTCGACCTTAACACCGAACACAAGGGTGAGTCACTTTCACTTAAAGAAATAAATACTGAATTCAACAGTGCTGAAAAAGTATATTTAGCAAGCAGCGAAAATGGCATTTTTCTAACCATAGATGATGGCAAGGTATTCAAGTTAAAACTGAATGGACATCCTTCTCTTGAGTTCATGTTAGATATTTCCAAAGAGCTTAAATCTAATGTATATGTCTCTAAATTTAATATTCAGAATGATCGTTTATTATTTTCAGTTTTAAATAACAAATACAACGAAATAATACTCTACTCAAGTTCATAACCTCACTTAGTGCTGCTCTAATCGCTCCATTGTGCCTAATAGCAAATCCGATGGAGCGGCTTCACTTTGATGTCTTTTATCTTCTGCTACCACTTGCGCTGTCTCTGCTGATGTTTGTCTTTGGTTCATTAATTCTTCGAATGCGTCTGAGCATGATTCCAGTGAACTTGATAACATTAATGTAAACACGATTGGACTGAACTTCATTATTACTTCCTAAGCATAAAATGCTCACTCTTATTGGAAGCACTTTTAGCTTTTAATTTGCTGCGATAGGGCTAATTTACTCAGGAATGTAAAAGAAGTCGCTTATCAAACTCATATAAAAGAAACAATAAGATATTATTAAAATATATCTATAAATAACAATACTTTAAATTTAAAAAACATCTTATTTTTGACAGACAAAGTCAATGGTTTGGGAAGGTTTAGGTGCTCAATTCAAAAGATTAAACACCTAAAAAGCTGAATTTAGGCTAATTAGAAAACATAATTATCAAATTTCAACTTACAAGGCTTTTAATGCACCCTCAGCCACTTGGCCTTGATCATATACACCAGTATTGAGCACCCAACCCGTTACGAGCTTTGCAGGGGTGACATCAAATGCAGGGTTGAATACTTGTGCATTGTTTGGCGCCCACTGACAATCTCCAAAGCTACCACTAACGCCTGTTACCTCTGTCGCTGCACGTTGCTCAATAGGAATATGCTGACCATCGGGACAATCAACATCTAACGTCGTTGTTGGTGCAACGACATAAAACTCAACGCCATGGAAATGCGCTAATACCGCCAAGTTGTAAGTCCCCACCTTATTGGCAAAGTCACCGTTTGCAGCAATACGATCGGCGCCAACAAAGATTTTATCTACTTTACCTGCCGCCATTAGGCTGGCCGCCATATTGTCACAAATTAAAGTATATGGAATGTGCCAGCTTTCAAGCTCAAACGCGGTTAAACGACCACCTTGCAATAATGGCCTGGTTTCATCTACCCAGACATGAATATCACCATGTTGTTGATGCGCGTGATAGATCACCCCAAGTGCTGTGCCGACACCTGCTGTCGCCAATGCACCTGTATTACAATGAGTTAAGATGTTCTCGCCGGGTTTCACAAGCTCAGCGCCCAGTTTCGCCATTGCATCACATAGCGCAACATCTTCATTGAATAAACGCTCAGCCGCTGTGACTAACGCATCGACAAAGGCTGTTTGTTTTAGCGCTTCACGCATCTGCTTCATACAATGCATTAAATTAACAGCAGTCGGTCGGGTGGCTTCTAACTCATCGATCGCTTGGGCCAATTCAGCTTGACTCCCACCTTGCTCGGCAAGATGTGCCACCAACAAAGTGGCTGCCAAGCCAATTAAAGGCGCCCCGCGCACTTTTAAAGACAAAATTAATGCTTGCATCTCAGACACACTATTACACAGGTGCCAATGTTGCTCATGCGGCAGAAGGTATTGATCTAGAACGTATAGTTTTCCATCTTGATATTTAAGGCTGCGCGCCAGCAAATTTTGCATGTAAGTCACTCCAAAATGATAACCGCTAGATTTTACATAAAGACACAAAGAAGTATAGACATCTAAACATTTAAAAATATAGAATGCCGCAATTATGTTCTTCACTGTGATAAAAGAGTATGGCTGACTATATTACTTTTGATAACGCACAAGCCCTGAGTTATATCGAGCAGCTTGGCGAGTTCTTTGAACCAAACGCGCAACTGACTTGTAACGAGTTTGGCGATGGTAATTTAAATTTGGTGTTTCGCATTGCGGATCAAAATGGCAACAGCATTATTCTTAAGCAAGCCTTACCCTATGCCCGCTGTGTGGGTGAGTCTTGGCCTTTAACCCTCGATAGAGCGCGTATTGAAGCATCCGTTCTAAAAAAGCACGGGTTAGTGTGTGAGCAACATACCGCCAAAGTACTACACACCAACGATGACCTTGCCATTACTGTACTTGAAGATTTAGGCCATATGGCCATTTTGCGCAGCGAATTAAATCTAGCAAAAACCTATCCGAAACTTGGTGCTGATGTGGCCACTTATTTGGCAACAAGCAGTTTTTATTACTCCGATTTCTATTTAAAGCCAGCAGAGAAAAAAGCATTAGTCCAAGAATTTACAAACCCTGAGCTATGTTCAATCACAGAAGACTTGTTCTTTGATGATCCATATAGAGCCTGCGAGCGAAATAATTACGCGCCAGAGCTAGAAGCTGATGTATTGCGCTTACAACAAAGCCCTCAATTGCTTCGCCAAGTAGCGCAGTTAAAGCATCTATTCTTCTCTGCGCCACAAAGCCTATTACATGGTGATGTGCACACGGGGAGTATTTTTGCTGATCAAAGCGATACTAAGCTCATCGATCCTGAGTTTGGCTTTTTTGGCCCAATTGGCTTCGACTTAGGCTCGTTCATTGGTAATTTATTACTTAACTACTGCGCGCAAAATGGTCGCATTAAAGAAACTCCAAAGCGTCGTCAAATGCAGTCTTATCTATTGACTCAAATACAGCAGTGTTTAAATGATTTTGAAAACATTTGGCTAGCATTAGCAGCGCAACATACCCGTGATTTATCTCTGCAAGCACCTGGTTATGCACAGCACTTTGTTGAGCAAATTATCAAAGATGCACTAGGTTATGCTGGCACAGAGTTAATCCGAAGAACTATTGGCCTTGCACACGTTGTAGATATTGATGGTATTGAAGATGACAGCGCTCGCCTTCAAGTACAAAAGCAAGCTTTATTACTTGGTGAACAACTTATTTTACATGCTGAAGAATGTGAAAACAAAGAGTCGGCTTATCAGTTGATTGTGAGCTTGATCCAGTAGAACCTTGCTCGCTATGGGATGCATTAAGACAAATAAAAAAGCCTTAACAATGAAGTTAAGGCTTTTTTATTACAAACTCTAACAGCTTATGCCATTAGCTATTACTTGTGGTATTGACCACTGAACTCGTGTACTGAGTTGATGAATACGCCTGCATTTTCAGGGTCTACGTCAGGAGTAATACCATGACCTAGGTTGAATACGTGACCAGAGCCTTCACCATAGCTTGCTAGAATATTTTGTACTTCTTCACGAATGCGCTCAGGTGTACCGTGTAGCATTGCTGGATCCATGTTGCCCTGAAGCGCCACTTTATCACCAACACGACGACGTGCATCACCAATATCAATCGTCCAATCTAGACCTACCGCATCACAGCCAGTTGCTGCAATTGCTTCAATCCATTGGCCACCATTCTTAGTGAATAACGTTACTGGCACTTTACGGCCGTCGTTTTCACGAATTAGACCATCAACAATCTTGTGCATGTATTGCAGTGAGAACTCTTTATAATCACGTGGGCTTAACACGCCACCCCAAGAGTCAAAAATCATAAGCGATTGTGCACCCGCTTTAACTTGCGCGTTCAGGTAATCAATTACTGAATCCGCCACTTTATCTAACAATAGGTGTAGCGTTTTTGGCTCAGCAAAAGCCATCTTTTTGATTTTGCCAAACGTCTTGCTCGAACCACCTTCAACCATATAAGTAGCTAGCGTCCAAGGAGAACCAGAGAAACCTATCAATGGTACTTCACCTTTCAGCTCGCGACGGATGGTGCTTACTGCATTCATTACATAGCCAAGCTCGTCAGTTGGGTCGATATTTGGGATCTTTTGAACATCAGCTAAAGAGCTGATTGGACGTTCAAATTTAGGGCCTTCTCCGGTTTCGAAGTACAGACCTAAGCCCATTGCATCTGGAATAGTTAAGATGTCGCTGAAAAGAATTGCCGCATCTAGCGGATAACGACGAAGTGGTTGTAAAGTAACTTCACATGCCAATTCTGCGTTTTTACACAAACTCATAAAGTCACCAGCTTGCGCACGTGTTGCGCGATACTCTGGTAAATAACGTCCAGCCTGACGCATCATCCATACTGGCGTTACATCAACAGGTTGTTTCATTAACGCACGTAAATAACGATCGTTTTTCAATTCGCTCATAGCGTATCTCGATTCCAAAGCCTAAAAAATTGCGCAAATTGTATCACTAATTATGCGCAGGCTCTATCTAAACGCCCAAGCAAAGTGAATTGTCATGATCTAGATTAAATCACTAATGCTTCAACCACTTATGGAAAGACAAGCAAAAAAATTAAAAAACATCTTGTTAAACTATTTGCAACAACAAAAAAAGCTTGGTATAACTTCCCCCGCGTTAAAAAAATAACAACAAAACACCTTTAATAATAAAAATAATTTTATATTTTAATAAAAATAAAAACTGCTAAACCAATTGATAAACCACCTTCGGGTGGTTTTTTTATATTTGCCTCCCAATCAAAACAAAGTCAATAAATTCATAACCTTACCAAATCAGACATATAAAAAACGAAAAAAATGGTTGACCTTTGAGCAAGATTTTCTTCTTATAGAGCTATAGGAAACGCGAAAGGAGGTTACTATGCTATCAAGATTTGAAGAAGCACAGCAGAAATGGGGTGGCAGTCACAGTGTCATCGATGCATGGTTAACTGAACGTCAAGAATTGTTATTACAGTTTTGTAAATTAGCAGGTTTTGCGCCATACGATAAAAAAGACCACGCGCTACCCGATCAAGTTCAAATTCAAGGATTTTGCCAAATCCTGATGGATTACTTATCGGCAGGCCATTTCGAAGTGTATGACAACATTGTCCAGGCTTGCAAAGAGAAAGGCCCGAAGAGTATGGCTCTTGCCAATGCTCTCTACCCTCGTATCTCTGAAACCACAGATGTCGCTCTTGATTTCAATGACAAATATGCAGAAGTAACCCAAGACAACATGCTATCTGATTTTGATACTGACTTATCTAAGCTAGGTGAAATATTAGAGTTACGCTTTGAACTAGAAGATGAGTTAATCGAAAACTTCTACGCGAATCATACTGATTAGAACAGAATTAAGATAAACTTTAGACACAAAAAAGGGTTCCATTGGAACCCTTTTTTATTTCAAGCCTTTCGCTTTAAAAGGCCTAATTAATCATATTACTCAGCTGCTGCCGCTTGTTTCTCTTGTTGGATCTCAAGTAACTCAACTTCAAATACTAGCGTTGAGTTTGCAGGGATCTTACCAAGGTCACGTTCACCATAAGCAAGTTCTGAAGGAATTGTGAATTTAAACTTAGCACCTTCATTCATTAACTGAAGACCTTCCGTCCAACCTTTAATTACTTGCTGTAGACCAAATGTCGCTGGCTCATTACGTGAGTATGAGCTATCAAACTCAGTACCATCAATTAAAGTACCTTTGTAATGTACTTTTACCACGTCAGTCGCTACTGGCTTTTTACCTTCACCTGCACTGATCACTTCGTATTGAAGACCAGATTCAGTTACTGTTACACCTTCTTTTTTCGCATTGTCAGCTAGGTATTGAATGCCTTTTTCTTTGCTTTCTTTTGCTAATGCTTCGGCTTTCTCTGCTTGCTTAGCACGTACCGTCGTATCAAGCGCTGTAAGCACTTCACGAATTTTCGCTTCATCTAATTTCGCTTCACCTGCTAATGCATCTTTAAAGCCGCGCATTAGAAGTTCTTGGTCAAGCTCTACACCGATCTCTTTTTTATCCGCAAGGTCTTTTTGTAAGAAGTTACCAACAGATGCACCAATGCCATAAGCTTGTTGTTGAAGTTCTGTTTCTAGTTTTACTTCTGCAGGCTTTTGCTCAGCTTCGGCTTTTTGATTACACGCAGTTAGCGCCAATACCGACGCTGCAATTAAAGACAGTTTAATCGTCTGTTTCATTCTATTTCTCCGGCTCACTTATTGTGGCCTTGTCTATTTACTCGAAAGGTTAAATTTATGTATCCACATTATCATTCATATGCTTCGATGCCAATCCTCATGCGGCTATCGTCATCCAAGCTTCACAACGCGACTTTCCGGCTTTGATGCGCTACTATCAATAAAAAGCGCCATCATATGGACATGAGCGCAAGTGTACCCTTTGTGAAACAGAGCGTTAAGGGAAAAAACCCAAACTATGCAAAGTATTCGACTCTTTCTTACTACTGTAATCTGTACCTTGCTGCTGGCATGTACTCCTTCAGCGAAACAAGCGTCACATACCGTGGAGCATGCTGTGCGAGGCTCATTTGCAGCCGCTATCTCTGCAGACGGTCGATATTCTTTAATCTCATCGGTCGAGCATGGCGTTAGCCTATGGGACAATCAAAGCCATGGCTTAAAATACCAATGGCAGCACTCAGCAGATCCCGAAAACCTAGTACATTCGCTTGCCATCGCCTATGACAATAGTTTTGCTGTGACCGCCGCCAACGATACATTTGCCGTTTGGAATATTCAAACCGGTAAAAACCAAGGCTATTATCAAATAAAAACAGCCACGATCCGCGATATTGCAATTAGTAATCAAGGCCGCTATGTCATGTATGGTCGCAGTGATAATGTCATCGTCCATCTCGACTTAGTCAACGGTAGACGCTTAGAGTTCCTCGGTCATCAAGAAAAAATCAATAGTATTGCGTTATCACCCAATGGTCATTTCGCGTTAAGTGGCGGTAATGATTACACCGCCTATTTTTGGGACACTAAAACTGGGCAAGTACTTCATCGCTTTAATCACCCTAGTCGCGTCACTAAAGTCGCCTTAGATGCCAGTGGTCAATACGCATTTACCGCCGATAGTTTAAAAAAAGCCAGTGTCTGGCAACTCACTTCAGGTGATCTCGTATCACAATTACAGTATATTGCTCGCCAGAAAATCTTTAGTGCCGTTCGCTTTAATGAAGATGCATCACTTATTGCCACGGGTTCACCTAACCGCGAATTATCGCTTTGGCGCGTGAATGACGGCCAACAACTAGATACCTTTTTAGTAAAACCGAGAGAAGGCAGCCGCCCTAAATCAGCGGTGGTATTTGATGTTGCCTTTACTGATAACGAGCGCAGTTTAACCACCGAGAGCTCAAGTGGTTTGCTAGAAATATTTACCGATTTGGATACACAATGACAGAATTAGAAAATCGCGTGATGGAGTTAGAAGCAAAAATTGCTTTTCAGGACGATACCATCGAAACCCTGAACGATGAACTTCGCACCCATCAAAAGCATTTAGCCAAAATGCAGCGCCAGTTAGAATTATTAGCGCAAAAAATTAAAGAAGGAGGTGACAGTGGGTTAATGCCTCAGCATCAAGAGCCACCACCGCCGCATTACTAACCGAGTACCTGGTTAATAATAAATACGTTTAAGCCAGTGTTACTCTGGCTTAAATACACCAATCACTTGTTCAAATTGGCGTGTTGATGCTTGTACCGCATCTTTTGGTTGTGTCATCTTATGACCACACTCAACACATTCTACTTTTTCTACATCATGCTCTTTATATAGCATCATGACATCTTGCTTATTACACTCAGGACATACTGCCCCAGCAATAAAGCGTTTCTTCTGTTTCATCTTCGACTCGACCCGCGATTAAGTTATGCCCTATTCTATCTCAATACCCGATTTATACGAAACACGTTCACTCTGTTTACAGAAATAATACCTGTCCTCAAATAGAAGATAGAGTTGAGCCCCACAAAGCACTTCATGCTATGATAACCCCATTATTTATTGTTGCTGTAACACTATGATCCAACTGTCAGATATCGAGCTACTTCGCGGTGGCAAAACCCTACTTAAAAACGCCAGTGCAACACTTTTTCCAGAGCACAAAGTCGGCCTTGTCGGCGCTAACGGCTGTGGTAAATCATCTTTGTTTGCATTGTTAAAGGGCGAACTGCAGTTAGATTCTGGCGAATTTCAATTTCCAAAAGATTGGTCAATTGCCTCAGTAAAACAAGAAACCCCAGCGCTTGAGATCAGTGCTCTTGATTATGTACTGCAAGGTCATCCTGAATATTACGCCTGCCGCATTGCACTGCGTGATGCAGAAGCGAGCGGTGACGGTGCAAAACAAGCGCAAATACACCAACAAATTGAACACCTAAAAGGCTACAGCATTGAGGCCAAAGCCGGTGAACTTTTACACGGTCTAGGGTTCAGCAACGAACAAATCGATAACCCAGTGAGTGCCTTTTCGGGTGGTTGGCGTATGCGCTTAAACCTTGCTCAAGCACTTATTCGCGATGCAGATTTACTACTACTCGATGAGCCTACCAACCACTTAGATTTAGATGCAGTTTACTGGTTAGAACGCTTTTTACGTGCGTACACCGGTACACTGGTGCTAATCTCTCACGACCGCGAGTTTTTAGATGCGGTGGTGGACCAAATTTGGCATATCGATCGCAGCCTTATTAATGTTTACAAAGGCCATTACTCTCAGTTCGAACGTCAAAAAGCAGAACGAATGGCCCAGCAACAAGCTTTGTTCGACAAGCAACAAGAGCAAATTGCTCACTTAGAAAAGTTCATTACCCGCTTTAAAGCCAAAGCCAGTAAAGCCAAGCAAGCGCAAAGCCGCGTTAAAGCCCTAGAGCGTATGGAAAAGCTTGCCCCGGCACATGCTGATTCACCATTCGATTTTGAATTTGCCGAGCCAAGTGCACTACCCAACCCATTGATGACGCTAGATAACGCACAAGCAGGCTATGGCGACATCACCATCTTGCATCAAATTAAGCTTAACCTAGTGCCAGGCAGTCGCATTGCGCTACTTGGTCGCAATGGTGCGGGTAAATCAACTCTGATCAAATTGCTTGCGGGCGAATTGCAACCACAATCTGGCGAGGTCTTTCAACATCAAGGGTTGAAAATTGGTTACTTCGCACAGCATCAACTTGAGTCACTAGATTTACAAGCGAGCGCTGTGACACATTTACAACGCCTTGCACCCGATGCACCTGAACAATCTCTACGTGACTTTTTAGGTGGCTTTGCGTTTAACGGTGACCGCGCTTTAGAGCCAGTAGCGCCCTTCTCAGGAGGCGAAAAAGCCCGTTTAGTTCTAGCCATGCTGGTATTCCAAAAGCCAAACTTACTGTTACTAGATGAGCCAACCAACCACTTAGACCTAGAAATGCGTCATGCCCTTGTTATGGCCCTACAAGGCTTTGAAGGCGCGATGGTGACGGTATCGCACGACAGACACATGCTAAAAAATACCGCCGATGAATTCTATTTGGTAGATAATGGCAGCGTATCGCAATTTGGCTATGATTTAGATGAGTATTACCAATGGTTACTGAATGCCAATAAAGCCGACAGCAAAAAAGAGCAAGCCGAAGTTAAAGCGCATTCAAGCAGTAACCGTAAAGAAGTGAAACGCCTTGAAGCCGAGTTTAGAAAATCAGTTCAACCTTTGAAGAAAGAAATCGATAAGCTTGAAAAGCAACTAGACAAGTTCTCAGAGCAGTTATCAGACGTTGAAAGCCAGCTTGGCGACAACGATTTATACAGTGATGAAAACAAAGCCAAGCTCACCGAGCTGCTTGGCAAACAAGCTGAGTTAACGCCAAAAGTGAACCAAATAGAAGAAGACCTATTAATGGCACTTGAAGAGATGGAAGAGAAACAAGCTGCATTTGAGGCAAGCCTCGCCTAATGTCTAAACTCACGGCTGATACATTTTGGCAATTTGCATGCGATATATATAGCAAAAATGGCGTGCAACCTTTGCTGCTCGAGCTACAAGACGAGCAGCAAAAAAACGTGAACCTATGTTTATTATTGATGTTCCTCAACAGCCTAAAGCTACAACTAACACCGACTCAGTTTTCAGCGCTCGACAGTGTCGCTGCGCTCAGTGATGCTCAATTATTGAACCCGCATCGCTTAACCCGACAAAATCTTAAAACACACCATTCGCACCGCACTGACTATGCAGTTATTCGCAAACAATTGCTCGAAAATGAGTTAGCCCTTGAAAAATTACAGCAAAGCTTAATATTAGACGCGCTACCGAGTTCAATCAGCGTTAACAGCGACGCTGACAACCTAGCTCTTTATTTATCTGAGCAAGATAAAAAACGCCTTTCTCAGTGCCTTTAGCGACGAAAAGCATGATCAAGATCAAGCTCTGACCCTAAGCCCAGCTGACCAGAAAACAAACTTGATCTCGATCATATCAAGCCCGCCATCCCTCACCTATGATTACTTCATCGAGTGATTAGGAGGCCAAGGCCATGAACGTATTCTTTAGAGATTTTTTTAGCGACCCAGTGTTGTTTCTTTCATTTGGTATCTTGGGCACAGTGATTGTGCTATGCGCTTACTACGTTTATTACTTCATGAAGAAGATTAACGAGTCAGAAGCTCCTGAATAACTAGTTTTTATATTAATCCTCTTAATTAAGTGATTTTTTTTGAGTATTAGTATTAGTGGTCTTGCCTTTGACCCACTTTAAACAAAGGCATTTGTTCCCCGATAGAGACGAATTAAGCACGACGCACAAAGCACCTTACTAACCTAGTTAGTCGGGTGCTTTTTATTTGTGAAGCAAAAAGGTTGTGTACACTATTCGGCTCTTTCTCACCCATTCTCTGCTTTATCTCGACAGTTCTGGTTATTTAACCCATCACGACTCTTTGCTACACTGCCTGCGAGTAAGTAAATAAGAAGAATTATGAGTTATCAGTTTGAAAGTGCTTGGTGGATGTCGAATCGTCATGCACAAACTATCTTGCCCCGTTTTTTTAGACCCTTTCAGCGCGTTGATGTGGAATATGAAGAACTGACTACACCTGACGGTGATTTTTTAGAGTTAGCCTGGAGTCGCACAGGCAAAAAAGATTCACCTCTTGCCATTGTGCTACACGGTCTAGAGGGCAACCTAGATAGCTTTTATGCTAAAGGTATGCTTAAAGCCTTGACCCAGCAAGGCTTTGATACTGTGCTCATGCACTTTAGAAACTGTTCACGCTTGCCTAATCGTTTGCCGCGCGCTTATCACAGCGGAGAAACCGGTGACTTACAGTTTTTAATTCAAACATTAAAAACACGCTTAAACCCAAGTTCTTTATTTGCTGTTGGCTTTTCTCTTGGTGGTAATGTACTTGCCAAATATTTAGGTGAACAAGGTAAGCAGAGTGATCTCAGCGGTGCTGCGGTTGTTTCAGCACCCCATCATCTTTCTTCTTCGTGTCAGGTGATCAGAAAAAGCTGTTTTGGTTTATATCAAAAATATCTATTGGACCGTTTAAAAAAGTCATCCGCAAGAAAATACCCGCAGATCGGTGAAGCGATAAAGCTAAACAAGCAAGAATTGGCCGATATTAACGACCTGTGGCAGTTTGATGATCAATTAACAGCGCCACTACATGGCTTTGAGGGTGCTGAAGATTATTATACACAAGCAAGTGCTCAGCCTTTCTTAAAACATATTGCGACACCCACTTTGCTGATCCATGCCGAAGATGATCCTATGCTCTCGCACGAAGCTGTGCCCAAGGCTGAACAAGTCAGCGACCAAGTCACTTTGGCGGTCTCTAAAAAAGGCGGTCATGTCGGCTTTATTGGTGGTAAGAATCCATTCAAACCCGAGTTTTGGCTTGAAAAAGCCGTCCCCCATTATTTTCAATCGCTCCTTAAAGGTCAGAAGTAGATGCTCATTCCATATCAGCAACTTGATCCAAATACACTTAATAACCTCATTGAACATTATGTACATCGCGAAGGCACTGACTACGGTGATGCTGAAGTAAACACTGAAACAAAAGTGGAGCAAGTAAAAGCCCAACTCAAATCAGGTGAAGCTCTAATTGTGTTCTCTGAACTGCATGAGTCGGTCAATATCGTTTCAAAAGCCCAATTCAACGCCATGCAGAGTGAAGAATATACCGAAGGCTATGACACTGATTACGCGTAATCAGTGTCAATCTAAGCGAGCTTTTTTAATCCGCTATTAAAACGCTGAAAAGCTCATTTGTTTTTTCAACGCAGAAGCTTGGCGGCGAGATATATCGACTTCTGAGCCATTACTCAGGGTCGCAGTTAACCCATAGTTGATACTCTCCTCTAGATGCACCACCGCATCCAAACGAATTATTTCGCTGCGACTTGCGCGCAAATACACACTAGGGTCAAGTTTTGCTTCTATTTTACTCAGCGAACTATGAATATAAGACTTGCCAAACTCGGTGTAAATTGCCGCATGGTTACCAACACTTTCAAAACGTAATATGTCTCTCAACAAGATGATTTTCATTTTGTCAGCAAATTTCACCATCAATTTAAAATCATCTTCAAGCTGTGTGCTTTCTGTTTCTGATAGCAGACTTGTGAGCTTTTCAATAGCTTTCTCTAACCGCGCCGGGGCTGCGGGTTTTAGTAAATAGTCTACGGCATTGAGCGAAAAAGCATCCACGGCAAACTCGTTATAAGCTGTACAAAAGACGATAGGAATTTCACCTTTTAATTGCTCAGCGAGCTCAAGCCCTGTCCCTCCCGGCATTTCTATATCTAAAAATATTGCGTCTGGCTCCAAGTCCTCAACTAAAGCTTTTCCCTCGATAATATTTTGCGCTTCACCCAGCACCTCTATTTGCTTATGCTTTTTTAATAAACGCTGTAACTCTGCACGCGCCAAAGGCTCATCATCAATGATGAGCACTTTAATTGTGGCTTTAGGCTGCATGGGGCACCTCCATAATGACTTTAAATTCCTGACGCTCTTGTGAAATCAACAGTTGTGCCTGTTGTCCAAACATAAGCTCTAACCGAGATTGAATGTTTGCCAGTCCCAACTGGGTACCACTTTTAACCCTGCTTTCATCAAAGGGATTAATGACTTGTATCTGCACTTTACCTTCACGCTCTGACACATGAATATTTAGCCCTCCTCCGTTAGGAAGATGTGCAATACCATGCTTCACTGCATTTTCAACGAGTGTAAGTAGAGACATGCTTGGCAAGGTTGCTTTAAGTAAATTCTGTGGGCAATCAAAGTGGACTTTGAGCCGCTCACCAAACCTCACTTGTTCAATAGCGAGGTAGTTTTCACAAATTTGCCACTCATCCTCAACGCTGACATGTGTTCGTAAGTCTGTTGTCAGGTTATACCTAAACAACTCTGAAAGCTGCGTGACGATCTCTGCGGCTTTATCTTGGTCTTGGTAGATCATGCCGCGAATAGTATTCAACGAATTAAATAGAAAATGTGGGTTTATCTGATTTTGTAAGCTGGCGAGTTGCTGCTCTTTTAACTGCGTTTTTAACATACGCTTTTCTCTTCTAGCAATCACGGCTAAATAACAGCCAGACCAAAGCCAATACATTGAACATTTAACAAAAATGGCTATCCACTCTACTCTTTTATTTTCGTGAAATTCAATTTTGCTACCTTGCACTTGCATGGACACTTCATCACTGGGTAAGCCAGAAGGAGCAACTGTCTGAACCACAAACTCATAAGAAAGGTGATAAAGTGCTGCTGCAACCACACTCACCACCAACAAGATTGGTAGTGTCGGCCTCTTCATACCGCGCTTTCGAGCAAACCATTGGCCGCCATTTCTAATAACCAAATGACTGAACAAAATAAAAAAGCTTGATGTAAGCAGTGCCCTTATAAAAAGGGAGCTTATCTGCTGGCTCGTAAACTCACTAAAATCTATGGTCGCTAAAATACTGCTATTCAAAGCCAGAATCGCGATGAAAGCGGCTAACTGGCACAGCCAATACTTCTTCATGGGTACAATGCTCCTTGTTTCGATGCGATGAATTGTACCCATGCGCGTTTTCATTACCAACTTAGAACTTTGAAAAAATGGAAATAAACAGTGAATCATTGTCACCCACACTGCTAAACCCCATACCCACTGAGTAAGCATCTTTCTTAGTTGATTCTACAGCGATGCGATAACCCAATTCGTTCTGCTCTCCATTTCTATGAATTGCTGCGCCATTAAGTATAAAGTTCTTTTTAAAGTTGTAACGTGCACCTAAACGCGTGACATCATAGCTGCGAGTAAAGCTTTGCGGTTGACCTGACACCTCTTGTTGTAACATCGCTGACTCTAAATAAACGTGCAACTTGTCAGAGTGAGCGAAATTCAAACCCAGTGTGATATCAGCCTGAGCAAGCTGAGCATCTTCATCACTGCGGTTGATTTGATAATGCATGCGGCCATAAAGATTTAAACGCTCATCATGCGCTTTTAGCAAGTTACCAAAGTTAGTCTGATAGCTTATACCTAGGCCACTGCCTTCAAAAACACTATCAATCTCATTACTTTGCATACTGATATTGAAGCCTTCCTTAAGCTCAAGCTTAGCCGCAGCTTCTACTTTTTCTGCTTGTTGTGTTTGGGTACCTTCCGTCGCAATGGCTGCACTTGATGCCGAACCTAAAATAGCTGCAATTAAAGTACGACGGATTGTTTTAGCATTGAATTTAGACATGTTGTTTTCCTTAAATTTTAATTTATTTAGACTGTGTGCCTCTGTTGGGTATAACTATATGGAAAACACCCCATGGCAATTTGCGAAATGTGACAAGTGGTCAGAAAAGAGGATAAGCGGAGAATATACAGGACGAAGAAATTGTTGTTACAATCAAAGCACTTAAAACAATAAAAGACTGAGCCATGAAAGCAACTTTTACTCTTGCCGCACTCGCGTTAGCAGTTGCCAGTGCAAACCTATCAGCAGCAGAAAAGCAATACACAGCATCAGAGCGTGCAGAGCGTATTGCCAAACAAAGCATTCTAGTCGATACCCATATTGATGTGCCTTACCGTATCGCCGACAAATGGGATGATGTCAGTAAGGCAACTGAAGGCGGTGACTTCGACTATCCTCGTGCGAAGAAAGGTGGCTTGAACGTACCATTTATGTCGATTTATATTCCTGCCAGCTTAGAGTTTGAAGGAAAGGGCAAAAGCTACCAATTAGCGAACCAATTAATTGATGGCATGGAAGCGCTGGTGTTCCGTGCGCCAGACAAATTTGCCATCGCCTACTCATATAAAGATGCCTATACACATTTTAAACTGGGTAAAATGTCAATTGCCATGGGTATGGAAAACGGCTCGCCGATGGAAGGCGACATGAAGAACCTAAAGCACTTCTATGACCGCGGTGTTCGCTATATCACTCTGGCTCATTCGCAGAGTAACCATATCTCAGACTCGTCTTATGACTTGCGACGCAAATGGAAAGGCTTAAGCCCATTCGGCAAAGATCTAGTAAAAGAGATGAATAATATCGGCATGCTGATCGATGTATCACACATTTCTGATGCTGCGTTTTATCAGGTTATGGAGCTATCAAAAGTGCCCGTGATTGCATCACACTCTTCATTACGTAAATACACGCCGGGCTTTGAGCGCAATATGGATGATGACATGCTATTAGCCCTGAAGAAAAATGGCGGCGTGATCCAGATTAACTTTGGTTCAAGCTTTGTGACTAGTGCATCACGTGGTTGGTACGACAAACGTAACGCAGCTAAAAAAGAAGCCGAAGACAGTGGTAAAGCAACGACTGATTTCGCCGCAGCTTACCGTGCTAAAAACCCATTCCCGTTTGCAACATTAGAGCAAGTACTTGATCACATTGACCATGTAGTCAAACTTATTGGCATTGATTATGTTGGTATTGGCTCTGACTATGATGGCGTGGGTGACTCACTGCCTATCGGCTTAAAAGACGTATCGACATACCCTAATCTAGTACAGGGGTTATTAGACCGAGGCTACAGCGAAGCGCAAATTAAGAAAATCTTAGGTGGCAACACCATGCGCGTATGGCGTCAAGCTGAAGAATACGCAGAGAAAGTCAGCGCGAAAGATTAGTGACAGAGCGCATAGAGAAATGAGCTTATTTAAAGCTCTTTCTAGTACTTATTCAAAAGCAAAACCGAACTTCTGAAGTTCGGTTTTTTAACTACTGTTCTTAGCTTTGCCTGAGATTAACCTTACCTTGACCCACTTATTCGATGCTAAAAGCCCAAGCCCAAGCGCTAGTCCATTCATATGATCAACAGCGCCGTTTAAACTCGTAGTTAAGAGCCCTGCGATTGGATAAAGAAGTAAAAACCCAATACCAACTCTTTGTAGAGGTCGCGTATTTTGCAAAAATAGCACCACACCGTTATTTTCTTTACTGCCTATTAGGCCCCAATACACAAGCAATAAACTAGATAACACATATGGCAAGTACCAGTAGTGCTCTAAACTGTGCTGAATAACGAAAATGATCAACCCAATTAAAGACATCGCTAAAATACTAAAAATAGTCAACCATAAAATATTCTCCTCTTTCTCAGGACCACTCATCAAGAATAAGATTGCAATTGAGGAAAACAATGTCGCTGTAATCAAGTCTTGTTTTAAGAAAGCAGATCCAAGTAACGCAAAAAAGAGGGTAAAAAATACTATTTTGAACTTATTGTTCATGGATAATTTAGTCACTATTTAGAAAACCCTAAACTTCCATTTAGGGTTAAAGTAATTGAAACATAGAGGTATAAAAAGGCTAAATTAATTAATCCATACCATATGGGTCAATACACTCAAAGTCCCATTCATCGCCTATCGGCATAGGAATGCATACCTTGCTTTGAGGTTCAATTACTGGCTCTTTTGGTAATTCATTTACAGGCGCTGTGCTTAAAAACAGTGCAGCAAAGAAGTTATAGATTGCTGTCATTTTAATTTTCCTTTTAATCAAATATCAATTTGCTAACAAATCATTAGCAAATTCTATGTTTGCATAATCGGTTCAAAAAAACAACAGTACCTAAGTTAATGCATAAATTGATGCAAAAGTTTCTTAATAAACACGCAGTGCTTCATTCTTTTGCGCAAGAGTAGTGCAAAAGTTTAATGACAGAGTGCGCAGCACTCACATTCCTTTTGCGCAAGTACGGTGCAAAAGGTTACCGACTGCGAACGAAGTGAGGGCGGCCTTTTTGCGCAAGGGCGATGACTGACCGAAGCAAAGCTTCGCAGCAGGAAGAGGTGAGCGCATGGATGCGCGATGGAACCCTGCTTCATGGATGAATTACAACTGAGAACTAGCCTGAAGCAAGTTTCACAGCTTCTAAACTTTCCTAGTTTTATACCCCTAAAAACAAAAAACCCGAGCCTAAGCTCGGGTTTTTTAAATGCTTTGTGGCATTAACTAAAGTCGATATTACTCAACGATAGTTGCTACAACACCAGCACCTACCTGGTAAAGTGCGCCACCTTCATAGGCTGCATTAAATTACAGGCATTAAAAAAGGCCACCGAAGTGACCTTTTTCACAGTGTTACTGCAATCTGTAGATTATTCTACGATTGTAGCTACAACACCAGCACCTACTGTACGGCCACCTTCACGGATCGCGAAACGTAGACCTTCGTCCATCGCGATTGGAACGATTAGCTCAACAGTCATCTTGATGTTGTCACCTGGCATTACCATTTCTACGCCTTCTGGTAACTCAACGTTACCTGTTACGTCAGTTGTACGGAAGTAGAACTGTGGACGGTAGCCTTTGAAGAATGGAGTATGACGGCCACCTTCGTCTTTAGATAGTACGTATACTTCTGAAGTGAACTTCGTGTGTGGGTTGATTGAACCAGGCTTACATAGAACCTGACCACGCTCAACTTCGTCACGCTTAGTACCACGTAGAAGTGCACCGATGTTCTCACCAGCACGACCTTCGTCTAGAAGCTTACGGAACATTTCAACACCCGTACAAGTTGTCTTCGTAGTTTCTTTGATACCTACGATTTCAACTTCGTCGTTCACGTTGATGATACCAGCTTCAACACGGCCAGTTACAACAGTACCACGACCTTGGATTGAGAATACGTCTTCGATAGGCATGATGAACGGCTTATCGATGTCACGCTCTGGCTCTGGGATGTAAGAATCTAGTGCTTCTGCAAGCTCAACGATCTTGTCTTCCCACTCTTTCTCGCCTTCTAGTGCTTTAAGCGCTGAACCCTGGATTAGAGGTAGGTCGTCACCTGGGAAGTCGTACTCAGAAAGAAGTTCACGAACTTCCATCTCTACTAGCTCTAGTAGCTCTTCGTCGTCAACCATGTCACATTTGTTCATGAATACAACGATGTAAGGTACACCAACCTGACGTGAAAGTAGGATGTGCTCACGTGTCTGAGGCATAGGACCGTCAGTAGCTGCAACTACTAGGATCGCGCCGTCCATCTGTGCAGCACCAGTGATCATGTTTTTAACATAGTCAGCGTGTCCTGGACAGTCTACGTGTGCGTAGTGGCGAGTTGGTGTGTCATACTCAACGTGTGAAGTTGAGATTGTGATACCACGCTCACGCTCTTCTGGAGCGTTATCGATTGATGCGAAGTCTTTTGCGTCACCACCGTATACTTTTGCAAGTACGTTAGTGATTGCTGCAGTTAGAGTTGTTTTACCGTGGTCAACGTGGCCGATTGTACCTACGTTTACGTGCGGTTTCGAACGTTCAAACTTTTCTTTTGCCATGACGGAACCTATAAGTAAGATTTATGTGTATCTAGATTACATATAAAAATAACCCGCAAAATGCAGATTAAAATTATTCTTCAATTATTAAGTATTTTTATGACAAGTCAAAGGAAGTATTTTGGAAGATTCTAGTACTGGTGCTGATAGGCAGATTTGAACTGCCGACCTCACCCTTACCAAGGGTGCGCTCTACCGACTGAGCTATATCAGCACACCAGAACTCTGGAGCGGGCAGCGGGAATCGAACCCGCATCATCAGCTTGGAAGGCTGAGGTAATAGCCATTATACGATGCCCGCTTTAGGAACCTGTTATTCAACTACCTCTAACCGTCAAGAATAAAGTGGTGGAGGGGGCTGGATTCGAACCAGCGAAGGCAGAGCCGTCAGATTTACAGTCTGATCCCTTTGGCCGCTCGGGAACCCCTCCACGTCAAAAATTCTTGCCTAAAGCGCCTCATAGTGAGGGTAAATAAATGGTGCCGACTATCCGAGTCGAACGGATGACCTACTGATTACAAGTCAGTTGCTCTACCAACTGAGCTAAGTCGGCACTGCTTTAGTACGGGGCAGGATTCTAGAGCAAGGTTTGGGGCGATGCAACAAGAATCTTAAAAAAAATCAAAGTTTCTTGTTCAAATGCTCATATTTACAACAAAAAGGCCTTAAAAAACCTATTTGTGTATGAATTCACACCAATTTCTCAGCCCTTTTAATACTAGGTCATCAATAAATACACTTGGCTTTTCAAAGTGAAGTTGTAATAACTCACCATAACCACCGGCAAAAACCACCTGAATATCTTCGAAATCACAATTTAATTGTGCAATACCTGCCTCAACAGCACCTAAGGTGGCGATCAAAGCACCATTCTTGACAGCGTTTGGCGTGTTTCTACCAAGCTCTGGCAAAAATAAACTCTCTGAGTCTGAGAATACCTTTTGCGTGTTACTCACTAAGCTCTCGATCATCATATCTAAACCGGGCAAAATCCACCCGCCTAAATGCTCACCCGCTTTGGTAACCACATCGACTTTACTCGCCGTGCCCGAATCCACTACCACGCAATGTTTATTTGGATACAAGTAATGACAGGCAACTACACCCAACCAACGGTCGATACCTAAGTTTTGAAACTGCGGATAGGCACATTTTACGGCGCCAAGCTGACATGTCACTTTTGCTTGTCTGACAGGAATAGAAAGTTGCTGTGCTTTCGTAGTTACATTTTCGAGTAATTTATTGGGACCAACTTGCGCAATCGCGATTTCTTTAACCACAGACCAATTAATGTCACCTTCTTCTATAATGGTGATGTTGTTATTGACTTCACTGGCAACTTTTAATGCGGTATTGCCCACATCGACTAACAGTCTCATTCTGTTACTTCCTTACGTAATGAAATCTCTCCGCCGTAATAGCTTTTCACTTCGCCATCTTGTCGCAATACGATGCCTCCTTGTGCATCAATGCCTTCACAAATACCGCGCCATTGCCTTTGTCCGGTAGAAAGGCAGACTACTTCTCCAGCGAATGCGTTTAATGCATTCCACTGCGTGACCATCTCGGTTAAGCCTGACACCTGGTATTGCGCTAATCTTTCATCAAGAGCATAAGTTAAATGTGCCACTAGTCTATCTTTATCTAGTTCATGGCTGTGTGATGCAATGTCTGTCCAAGGTTGATCGATTTGCTGCGATGCAGTTTCAGGCATTTGTAAATTAATACCAATACCAATCACTAAATGACATGGCCCTTCAACCTGACCATCCAATTCAACCAATACACCGGCTAGCTTTTTATTATTCAGATAAATATCATTGGGCCACTTAAGCGCAACTTCTAACCCATAAAGCGCCTTTAATGCATCATAGACCGCAAGGCCTACCGCAATAGACACCCCCATCGCCGCTTGTAGCCCATCATCCAAACGCCAGTAATAACTGTAATACAGGTTCGCACCAAAGGGGGATTGCCAAGTACGACCGCGACGGCCACGTCCTGCTTCTTGCATTTCAGCGACCAGCACTTGCCCTGAATGAATTGGCAATTTATTTTGCACACGACGCATTAATTCTGAGTTAGTTGAATCTATGATAGGCATTACTTCAAGCTGTTTTTCTTGCCCAGATAACGCTTGGTAATACTGATTCACCGCTGGCTCATCAAGCAAAGGAACACTATGGTTGAGTTTGTAACCTTTGCCACTGAGCTTAAAGATATCGATGCCCATTTCTTGTAGCGACTTTATGTGTTTCGATACCGCAGCGCGAGAAATATTCAAGCTTTCACCTAAATGCTGCCCAGATACAAACTCACCTTTATTAAGCGCTTTTAGAATCGCTAACTTATTCCCTTGTGGTCCTTTATAACTCATGCTTGCACACCTTGTAGTTGTACATTGCCATCTGCGGCTATCACACGCACTTCATGTTCTAGTTGCACATTGAACTTTTGCCACACGATTTGCTGAATATGTTGGATCATGGCTTTAAGCTCTGTGGCAGTGCCCGCACCTTGATTTACCAGTACTAAAGCTTGTTTGTGATACACAGCAATGCCACCTAACTCAAAGCCCTTGAGCCCAGCTTGTTCAATCAACCATCCTGCGGCTAATTTAGTATGTTTAGCATCGACTAGATAATTTGGCATATCTGGGTATTGCTTTAACAAAGATTGCACTTGCTCGCTTCCCACAATGGGGTTTTTGAAAAAACTACCAGCATTGGCTAGCTCTTTCGGATCAGGGAGTTTACTTTGTCGTATTTCAATCACCTTGTTAAATACCTGCTGCGCGGTGACTATATTCTTATCTAGTGACTGTAATGGCCCATAGTTCAGTACAGGCTGCCATTGCTTTGGTAGCTCAAACAGCACTTCAGTAATAATAAATCTATCTTTCAACGCATGCTTAAATACCGACTCTCGATAAGCAAACTCACACTCAGCTTGCGCTAGTTCTACAAATTGCGCTTTGGAAATATCATAACCTTTAACCGATTTAATATACTGTCCGACCTCAACCCCATAGGCACCAATGTTCTGCACCGGTGCTGCACCCACCGTCCCCGGAATTAATGCGAGGTTTTCAAAACCAAAGATTCCTTGCTCGAGCAAATGAATAACCAGTTGATGCCAGTTTTCACCTGCGGCTGCTTGTACATGCCACACATTTTGTTGCTCTGTCACTGCTACGCCTTTAGTGGCAATTTGCAATACCGTGCCAGCAAAGTCTTCAATAAAAACCGTGTTGCTACCCTCGCCCATTACATAGCAAGGTTTAGAAAAATCGAGCTCAGTGAGACTATCTGGATGTGTGATGGTTATGAGCGCTGCACAGTGGGCAGGTAAAGCAAAAGTATGGAGCGATTGGACTGATGGCACGTGCAACCTAACAAGTAATATAGTAATCGAGCTAGTTTACCCTATGCTCTGCCTGTACGCACCTATGTGATCTTATCCTTAAGCATGATATAAATGCCGCTCGTTTACTCAATCCGTGCAAGGATAAACAATGAAAAAAACTGCTTTAGCCGCAAGCTTAATGCTGGCAGGCTTCTCTCACAGCGCATTGGCAACACAGGCTTTCGACGAACATACCTATGCAAATTTAAAAGATGTAGTGAGTACCCACCTACATTTAGACCTAGACGTTGATTTTGCAGACAAGCAACTGGAAGGCTTCGTAGAACACACCCTTGATTGGCGCAACGCATCAGCACGCACTCTAGTTCTAGATACTCGCGACCTTGAAATAGATAAGGTGATGTACCAAGGTAAAAACGGCCAATGGCACAAAGCAGATTTCACCCTAGCACAACGCAATGGCGTAAAAGGCGCAAAGCTGACCATTCGCTTTAAAGAGCAAGCTAAAAAAGCCCGTATTTACTACAACAGCTTACCGCAAGCGTCAGGCCTTCAATGGTTAACGCCGGTACAAACTGCCAGTAAAACACACCCGTTTATGTACAGTCAGTCACAAGCAATCCATGCGCGTAGCTGGATCCCAGTGCAAGACACCCCAGCAATGCGTACTACTTACACAGCCCGCATTCAAACACCAAAAGATGTTCGTGCGGTCATGAGTGCAGATAACTCAGAAGCATTTGTCAAAGACGGTGACTATTGGTTTGATATGCCGCAGGCTATTCCACCTTACCTTATTGCTATTGGCGCGGGTAATCTTGAATATAAAGAGATGTCACATCAAACAGCTATTTTTGCTGAACCACAAATTCTTGATGCCTCGGTTGCTGAGTTTAATGACACGCAGGCGATGATCGACAAAACCAATGCGATGTACGGTGAATATGCATGGGGTCGTTACGACCTACTGATGCTGCCGCCAAGCTTCCCGTTTGGTGGCATGGAAAACCCTCGCCTATCATTCATCACCCCAACCGTTGTTGCAGGTGACAAAAGCCTAGTTAATCTAATTGCCCATGAACTTGCGCACTCTTGGTCAGGTAACCTAGTCACTAACGCGACGTGGGAAGACTTATGGCTAAATGAAGGTTTCACCTCTTATGTTGAAAACCGCATCATGGAAGAAGTGTTTGGCCGCGACCGTGCCGTCATGGAACAAGCACTAGACGCGGCAGGTCTTCGTGCGCAGCTTAAAAATATCCCAGCACCAGATACACGCCTAAATTTAAAGCTGAATGGACGCGATCCAGATGATGCGTTCAGCAAAGTACCCTATATCAAGGGTCAGCTATTCTTAATTTATTTAGAAGAAAAGTATGGTCGTGCACGTTTTGATGAGTTTGTAAAAGGTTACTTTGCAAAGTATTCGTTTAAGTCTCTAACGACCGCCGAGTTTGTTGAATACCTAAACACGCACCTACTAGAAAAACATCCCGGTATTGTGTCTCTAGAAAAGGCCAAAGAATGGATCTATGAGCCAGGCTTACCTGCAGATGCGCCAAACCCGACTTCAAATGCATTTAATAAAGTCGATGCTGCAACAGCAGCTTGGTTAAAAGGTGACAAAGACTTAGCAGACTTACCAACGGACGCATGGACAGTGCACGAGTGGTTACACTTTTTAAATAACCTACCGCGTGATTTAAGTCTAGATAAGATGGCGAAATTAGACGAAGCATTTAACCTAACTAATTCAACCAACGCTGAGCGCGCATTTGCTTGGTATATGTTGGCAGTGGGTAATGGTTATGAGGCCATTTATCCGGCGCTGGATAAGCATTTAACAAGCATTGGCCGTCGTAAGCTTATCGTGCCTTTGTATAAGTCTCTTGTGCAACACGGCAAACGCGATTGGGCACAAAAGGTATATAACAATGCACGTCCGGGTTATCACCCATTAGCGCAAGGTACTGTGGACGCGATTTTTAAATAAGCACACTATAAATATATAAACAAAAAGGGCCTGACTACGGCCCTTTTTGTTTTCTATAGCTCAATTTATCAAATGCACTTGAAGCGTGTTTAATTCACTTTAACCGCTTTCAAAAACGCCTCTCGCTGCTTTTCATCGGCCTGTTGCCACCAATAATGCAACATAAGCTCTGCACTTGGGTGCGTCATCCCTTCAATCTGTTTTCTACTCTTAGGCGCAACCTGTGTTGTTATCGCCATTGGCGCTGCTGCAGTTTGAACTGTTGCTGCAACGACAGCAGGAGCTACCTCTGCTTTCGGTTTTACTTTGACAGCCACTTGCTGGGACGTATTCGGTGCGACCACATATACACTCGGCGCTTTAGCAAACTGCTCGGCAGCATCCGCATCTTTTGCTCTATCAAAACCAATACGATATTGACCATCTTGCGTGATATTCACTTCAACCCAAAAAGGTGCTGATGACACAGTTTGATGCTCATCATAATCAAGCTCATATAAGTCACTATATTTTATCTGTACCTTGTGAGAACCAATTGGCAGGTCAAAATCGAGCTTTTTGCTAAATAAAGAATGCTCAACTTTTTCACCATTGACAGATAAAGGAATTAACTCTTCAGGAAAACTCAGCGTTGCCGCTTGCAAAGCAAAATTAAAACCACCTAAAAAAATCGCTAAAACCAACCCTTTTGTATGATTCATCGTACCTTCCTTCATTTAATTTTTATTATCTAACCGCTTGCAGTTTGACAGCTCACAGATTCTTTGTCATTAGTGTATAAATACTAGGGTCTAATACCAACTACAACAATTATTTTTAGGAAAAAACATGGCCGAAGCGACCATATTTGACAAAATCATCAATAAAGAAATCCCAGCAGATATCATTTATGAGGACGAACATACTCTGGCTTTTAGAGACATTAATCCTCAGGCGCCTTTCCATGTATTGGTGATCCCTAAAACGCCTATCGCTACAATTAATGATGTAGATGAAACTAACGCTCACTTAATTGGTCAATTATATGTAGTTGCAGCAAAGCTAGCGAAAGAGCATGGTTTTGCTGAAGATGGCTATCGCGTGGTAATGAACTGTAATGAACATGGTGGTCAAACTGTTTTTCATGTTCATCTTCACGTTTTAGCAGGTTTAGAAATGGGCTGGCCACCGTTCACAAATAAGAAAAAAGAATTACTTTAAAAAATTCTGCGTTAATAAATGTAAATAAATAAGATATTAGTGCGGCTAACAAAATAATAACATTATCAATCGCTTAAAATTGAAAATGGAAATTAGTCGCATTATTTAACAAAAACGCTTGTATATATAGCAAAATTTTCTATATTTTTAGTAACAAACTCATACAAAAGGTCTGAGTCGCGTGTTAGCATTAAAGCAATAATTTGAATGAGAGCGTCCATTTAAAATGAGCAGTACCGCCTTTTTACTTTTAGATAAAGATCCAATCAATACGATTGGCATTAATGTCCTTCAACCTTTACTTAAAACACAAGGGTTAGAAGTTACCACTGGCACAGACATTACAGAGGTGCCTGAAAACACCAGATTGTTATTCATCGAAACCGCACAAAACGATGCATGGAACAAACTAAAAGAACAATTAGTTAAGCTAAAAGTAAATTGCGATATCGTGCTATTTAATCTAGACGAGAACCCAGAACTTGCAAATCGTGCACTATTGAGTGGTATTCGTGGCGTGTTTTACACTACAGATAACGCTGATGTACTGATGAAAGGTATCCGTTTACTGATGGAGAACCAACTTTGGTATCGCCGTGACATTATGTGTAACGCCCTTAACCGCATGTTGCAATTCAATAAAGATGCTCTTCACAAGTTGACTGAAGGCGATATTGAACCGGTTAAACTAACCAAACGCGAAAAAGCCATTATCTCATTAATGAGTAAAGGTGCGAAAAACAAAGAGATCGCTGAAGACTTAAATATCAGCCCGCACACAGTTAAAACTCACCTTTACAGCGCATTTAGAAAAACAAAATGTCGTAACAGAATTGAATTACTTTCTTGGGCACAACAGAATATCCCAGACGAGATTCGCTAATAAAGCTATTTCAGAAAGAGGAAGCCTAGCTTCCTCTTTCTTTACCTGTCCCTAACTTCCCTCTATGCTAGAGCCATTACTTAATAAGTTCGACGCGTATGTTTGATCCCAAAACCCTCTATTTTACCAGTGGCGCCATGATGGCCATGATGACCTTGTTGTGCTATTTAACTTGGCGAACCAATAAAAACATACCCGGCACAGCAACTTATACACTCTACCCCCTTGTGCTGTTTCTTGCGACGATGAGTTTCTCATTACATGGTTATTTAGGACATTGGCAAACAATCGGGATCGGCAATGCGCTTTTATTTGGTGCATCAATTATCCATGTGTTGGCGATCAGCCAATTCTTAGAGCATAAAGGGTGGGAGTTAAAAAGCTTCTTAGCCTTTACTTGCTTATTGCTCATTGCTTTAGGCTACTTCAGCATAGTCGATGATAATTTAAGAGTAAGGATTTGGATTTCAGACTTGCAGCATATTGCTGAAATTGTACTGCTGCTATCAATGTTTTGGCGTTTTGCGCGCCCACGTTACCCCAATGGCACCATTGTATATACCATTGTTCTTGGTCTTTTGCTTATCGCTTTCATTGGTCGCTCAATTATGATGGGTGATGTCACACACCTAACCATTATGAAAGACACCTGGTTCACCACCACCGTATTCATTAATGGCGTGCTCTCGCCGATTTTCTACGCCACAGGTATGGCACTGTTATGTAACGAACGACGTGAATTACATTTAAATGCACTAACTGAAAAAGCACAAAAAGATTTAGAAATTCGCGGCCTATTTTTATCTACTGTCAGCCATGAAATTCGTACCCCACTTAACGGTATTCTTGGTAGTGCGCAATTGGTGTTGAGCCGAACAAAGAGCACCAAAAACAAAGCCTACTGCGAAGCCATCATTAATTCAGCAGAATCACTCAATTTACTCATAGATAAAGTACTCGATTACGCCAGTTTAGAGCAAAGTGATGAGTCACTCTATGAAGAAGATATCGAGCTCAAGACTTGGTTAAATAATCTCTGCTTGCTGCTCACGCCATTAGCAGAACAGAAACAATTAAAGTTTGAGCTCGACTACGACCTGCCTGAACAGGCTTGTTATTACTGTGACCAACAAAAACTTCGACAAATTATCATTAATCTCGTCGGCAATGCCATTAAGTTTACCGACTCAGGGTCAGTGAAAATCAAAGTCCACCTTGAACAAGATAGTGCTATGGCGCATACCGTCACATTCAGCGTGATCGACTCAGGCCCCGGCATTGAAGATGACGATATTGAAAAACTGACTCAGCCTTATGTGCAAAGTAGCGCTGGTAAAGTAAAGGGCGGTACTGGTTTAGGGCTGGCGATTACCGCTCGCTTACTAGAACGTTTAGGTTCGAAGCTCGAAATTGCCAGTCAGTTAAATAAAGGCAGTGTGTTTAGTTTTAGTTTAAACCTTGCTATTGGTGAGCTCAGCCTTGTCCCGCAACGTCTTCATGAAACGGACTGTGTGACTGGGCTTAACATTTTATTAGTCGAAGATTTAGAGTTAAACCAAAAAATTGCCATTGAATTTATGGCTGAAGACGAGCACAAAGTTAAGCTCGCAACCACAGGGCAGTCAGCACTCGATTTACTCCAGCATCATCAGTTTGATGCTGTGTTGCTCGATATGAATCTACCAGATTTGACCGGTCAAGAAGTACTGAAGTCATTGAAGAAAATAGAGCATAGAAATCAGCGTACCCCTTTCCTCGCGTTTACTGCAAGCTTAAGCCCAGATGAAATAAAAGAGTATATGATGCTGGGGATCAAAGACATTGTTGCCAAACCCATCAAACAAGAGAAGCTACGCCAAGCGCTCAGTGATTCACAAACATTGAAAGAACCCACCATCAGTGTAGAACTTGCCGATGTCCTTTACGATGAAACTGCAGCGAGTTCTTTGCAAAAAAACTTTAATGAAGATGAAGTGTCTTCGATTTATAACGAATTTGTACTCTCAGCGCGTAATAAGTTAATCAGCATTCAGCAGCAGCTAGATATAGACAACGAACAATGTATCAAAATGCTTCATCGTCAAGCGAGCACAGCCTTGCAACTAGGCTTTAATCGCTATGGACAGTTACTTAAAAATATTGAGCGTCGCCTGCTAGAACAAAAGTCAGCCCATGATGAACTCACTGAAGCAATGACCTTGTGGCAAGACAGTTTAACTGCATATCTGCAATTCGTTCGCTCGCAAACGCTGAATTAAGGCGTTTTATCGCGCAGAGTCGACACCTTAAATTAAATTCGTCATGCTAATGACAAGTGTGAGCATCACACATATAACAAAACAAAGGGAACCATTATGGCATTACTTAAAACACCACTGGCGCTGGCCGTCAGTTTAGCCGTATTCGGTGCAAGCGCTCCTGCACTTGCTGATGCTGATAATAAAGCAACCGATAAGGCCGCTGTAAAAACTGAAGCTAAAAAATCAGATAAGTGGGATGTACTAAACCCACCGGGCGAAAAACAAACTATCACCATCGACACCAACGAAACGACTTGGAGTAACCTAGACGTTAGTCCTGATGGCAAGAGCATTATTTTCGATATGTTAGGCGATATCTATGTGATGCCTATCTCGGGTGGTAAAGCAACAGCAATTACCAATGACAGAGCGTGGAACTTCCAACCGAAATTCTCTCCTGATGGGTCTAAAATTGCGTTTATCTCTGACCGAGAAGGCGCTGAGAACCTATGGGTTATGGATGTGAACGGCGAGAACATGCGTAAAGTGTCTGGAGAATCTCACAACTTACTACATAACCCAGCTTGGTCACCAGATGGACAATATATTGCGGTTAAGCAAGGTCAAGTCACCGGCCGTACTATTCCTGGCGGTTCAATTCGTATGTACCACATTTCAGGTGGTAAAGGCGTCATTGTACGTGAGCGTCTACATGGTGCGAAGTCACAGAAGAACGTTGCCGAGCCTGCTTTCTCAAAAGACGGTAAGAAGATTTACTACTCAGTTGATGCAACGGCGGGTGTACGCTGGCAGTATAATAAGAATGCACTTGAGTCAGTATTCGAGATCCGCTCTTGGGATTTAGCAACTGGTGAAGAAGAAACCGTGATCCGCGGCTCAGGCGGCGCTATTCGCCCAACGCCAAGCCCAGATGGTAAATCGATTGCGTTTGTAAAACGTATCGAGAACGGCAAAGAGATGCAAAGCGGCCTGTACATCAAAGATCTTAAATCAGGCATCGAAACTGAAATCTTTGCAGGCCTAGACCGCGACTTACAAGAAGCAAACGGTGCACAAGGTAATACCCCAGCATTCGCTTACACGCCAGATGGTAAAGCATTAGTGTTCTGGTCAGGCGGTGTATTCCACAAAGTAGACATCGCTAGCAAACAAGCACAAGTGATCCCAACCCGTGTTGTGGCTGAAAAACAAATCACGCCAGCACTGAAGTTTGCAGTAGACGTTGCCCCTGACACATTTAAAGTGAAATTAGCACGTTGGTCACAAATTTCTCCAGATGGTAAAACAGCATTATTCCAAGCACTTGGTCACCTTTACACCAAAGATATTGAATCTGGTAAAGTAAAGCGTGTGACTAAGCAAAACGATCATTTTGAGTTCTACCCTAGCTTCTCTCGTGACGGCAAATACATTGTTTATACTAGCTGGGATGACCAAGATTTAGGCGCGGTTCGCGTGGTATCTGCAAAAGGCGGTAAAGGCAAAGTGATCACCCAAGAGCCAGGTCACTACATCAACCCAAGCTTCTCACCAGATGGTAAAAAAGTACTTTATCGCAAAGTAACCGGTGGTTACTTACTCAGTGGTGATTGGTCAATGGAACCGGGCATTTACTTAACCAGCGTTAAGGGCGGTGAAGCAAAGCGCATCATCAAACGTGGTGACAACCCACACTTTGGCGCTGACAGCGAACGCATCTTCTTCAATGTTGCAAGCAGCGAAACTAGCCGTGAACTTAAGTCAGTCGATTTAAACGGTCAGCAAGAGCGTTCACACTTCAAGGGTGAGTACATCTTTGATTACCGCGTATCGCCAAACGGCAAATACGTGGCCTTCATTGAAAACTTCAATACCTTTGTTGCCCCATTCACAAGTACAGGTAAAACGCTATCAATTAACAAGGGCACTAAATCATTCCCTGTTAAGCAAGTGTCTAAGTACTCTGGTGACTTCTTAAACTGGAAAGCTGACAGCAGCGCATTAACTTGGGCGTTTGGTCCTAATCTGTATCAGCGCAAGCTAACTGATACATTCGCGTTCTTAGAAGGCGCAGCTGATGACGTCAGTGAGCTGACGGCTGAAGGCATCGACTTAAGCTTCGAGAAAAAAGCGGATAAGCCAGAGGGCCTATTAGCCCTAGTTGGTGGTAAAGTCGTGACGATGCGTAACGCAGAGCAAGAGCAAGAAATCATCGAAGACGGTGTGGTACTTATCGAAGACAACCGCATTATCGCAGTAGGTACACGCAGCGATGTGAACATTCCTAGCAAAGCAAAAGTCATGGATATCTCAGGTAAGACTGTGATCCCAGGCCTTGTTGATGCACACGCGCACGGCAGCTATGGTAGCCGCAACTTACAGCCAGAACAGAACTGGAACCAGTTCTCTAACGTAAGCTTTGGTGTCACAACCATTCACGATCCATCGAACGATTCAAACGAAGTGTTCTCAATGGCTGAGCTTCAGCGTGCTGGTCTAACAGTTGCACCTCGTATCTACTCTGTAGGTCGTATTTTATACGCAGGTAATGCACCGGGTTATAAAACGCCGATCAACAATCTTGAAGACGCACAGTTCCACGTTAAGCGCCTGAAAGATGCTGGTGCTATTTCTGTTAAGAGCTACAACCATCCTCGTCGTGACACGCGCCAACAAGTGCTAGAAGCGGCGAAAGAAATGGAAATCATGGTCGTGCCTGAAGGTGGTTCTAAGTTCCAACAGAACATGAACATGATCATCGATGGTCACACAGGTCTTGAGCACGCACTACCAATTCCAAGCATCTACTCAGACGTCGTACAAATGTGGAGCCAAACCAAGGCGGGCTTTACACCAACGTTTAACGTCGCTTACGGTGGTATTAAAGGTGAAGATTACTTCTACGACAAAACAGAAGTATGGAAGAACGAGCGCCTAAAAGCATTCGTACCTGACTACATTCTAAACCCACGCTCAATTCGTCGCCCTACAGCACCTGAGCACCACTATAACCACATCAATGCGGCTAAATCAGCCAAGCAGCTTCGTGATAAAGGTGTAACAGTTCACATTGGTGCGCATGGTCAACGTGAAGGCTTAGGTGCGCATTGGGAACTATGGTCAATGGCACAAGGTGGCTTCACAGCATGGGAAGCGCTACGTAGTGGTACAATTGACGGTGCTAAATACCTAGCGCTAGACAATGACATAGGTACCATTGAAAAAGGCAAACTGGCTGACTTAGTGATCATCGACGGTGACGTTTTAAACGATATTCGTCAGTCAGAAAAAGTCGCTTACACAGTACTTAATGGTCGTATCTATGATGCTGCAACTATGAACGAAGTAGGTAACTACAACCGTAAACGTCAGCCATTCTTCTTCGAAAACGGTAGCAAAGCTCCTATGCACTCAGCAACCGAAGCTTATATGGAAGAAAAGGCACACAAATATCACTGGAAGCATTAATTATTACAAAATAATTTAAAGCAAAAACTTTAAAAAGGTCGCAAATCAGCGACCTTTTTTACATTCATAAAAAAATAACCTAAATTCGCAACAATTCTGGACGATAACTGTAGACGCAATTAATAATTGTTCTAAACTTTGCATTTGTACCTAAACTACATGAAGCGTCATAGTTGTGTTGTGGCTTAGGCACTCGTTCGTGCTCTCATCTCATGCAAGATGAAAAGATTAAAAAGGAATGCGCTATGATTAGCCCCCTGAAGTATTTCAGCTCATTGAATTTGAGCCGAAAGCTCATCGCCGCGTTTTTAACTGTGGCCCTATTGCCTATCGTTGTGATTATTTCAATCGCACTATATAAGGCCTCTTCCGCATTAGAACAGCAAGCTTACTCGCAACTTGCTGCTGTTGGAGAAATTAAAAAAAGTGCTGTTACACGCCATTTCGAAAGTGTAAAAGATAATTTATATAGCCTCGCTATTAGCCAAAAAACGGCTGATGCCTCACAAGCATTTATTGCCAGTTTCAATGAGCTTGAAGGGCTAAATAGCAAGCCACAAAGCTTAACTAAATTCTACCAACAAGATTTTAGTAGCAAGTTCCGAGCAGAGAACCCCAACACGTCTGTACCCAGCTCTATACTAGATGGTTTAAGTGCCAGAGCATTAGAATTGCAAACTCGCTATATCGCAGAAAACCCAAATCCACTCGGCGACAAAGCAAAATTAATTACCACTGGTCATGGCGATTCATACGATCAAGCTCACCAAAAATTTCATAACTTTTTTAGTGAAGTTGCCAATATTTATGATTTCTACGACATCTTCATCGTCGATAATCAAAGTGGCTATGTTGTTTACTCCGTATATAAAGAATTAGATTATGGGACCTCGCTAGTTAGCGGGCCCTACGCTTCAAGTAACCTTGCAGCTGTTTTCAAAGAAGCAAAAGACTTATTTAGCCAGTCTGATTTCGCTTTTGTAGACTACAAGCAATATTTACCTTCCTATAATGCACCTGCTAGCTTTATTGCAGCCCCTATTATTTACGATGGCATGCCACAAGCAACGCTCGTTTTCCAACTGTCTATTGATGCATTAAATAACATCATGACTGAACGAGAAGGTCTTGGCGAAACAGGTGAAACTTACCTAGTTGGTCCTGACGGCTTAATGCGCTCAGATTCTTATTTAGACCCTGAAAATCATTCAGTCGTGAATTCATTTAAATATCCTACAAAAGGCAAAGTTAACACTGAAGCTTTTCAATTGGCAATGGATAACCAAGAGGGTGAGAAGGTCATTACTGATTACAATGGGCAACCTGTGCTTTCAGCTTATCGACATATTGATGTACTAGGAAACAAATGGGCACTTCTCGCTGAAATTGATGAAAACGAAGCCTTTTCAGCCGTCATCACCCTACGTAATTTGCTATTAGGTGTTCTTACCGCCGCGATTGCTTTTATCGTTTTCGTTGCAATTTTCTTCGCTCGTTCGCTGACCCAACCTGTTCACAGTTTAATGGCAACCATGCGCCGAGTAGAAAAAGAGGGAGACTTCTCATTACGAGCGCCTATCACTTCTAAAGACGAAATAGGCCGCTGTGCTGTCGCATTTAATTCATTGCTTGAAGCACTGCAAACTTCAATTAGTGCATCAAACCGAGTACTTAACGAAATGGCCGAAGGTAAGTTCCATGACCGCATTAAAGTGGAGTGTAAAGGTGAATTAGACACCCTAAAAAAAGCGACCAATAACTGCGCAAACAGTTTAGATATCGCCATTGGTGAAATAAACCATGTTATCAGTGCAATGTCTCAGGGTCAGTTTGATAAACAGCTTCAGGCGCCAATGTCAGGGGATCTTGCTCACCTCAAAGACAACATTAATAGCTCTTTAAACTCACTCGATAACACCATGAACGCCATTGTTGAAACCATGGCAAATGTGGCTAAAGGTAACTTTACAGACACCATTCAAGTAGAAGCTCAAGGCAAGCTAAACGAACTAAAGGTCAGCGTGAATGACTCAGTGAAGAGCATGAACGGTGCCGTTGCCGAGATAAATATGGTGATGGGTGCAATTCGACAAGGTGACTTTTCTAAACGCGTTAATTTACCGCTTCAAGGTCAACTTGAGGCATTAAAAGACGATATCAATTTCAGCGTTGCTAATCTTGCAGAAATCATAAAAGACATTGGTAATGTCATGGCTGCGGTCAGTCAAGGTGACTTTAAACATACCATAGAGTGCGAAGCACAAGGTCAATTAGGTCATCTCAAGCAAGATATAAATTCATCAATCACGAGCTTAGATAAAGCCATTGGCGAAATTTCTGCGGTCATGATGGCCATTAGTCATGGTCGCTTCGACCGCACGATAGACTCACCAATGACTGGGCAGCTCAACACTTTGAAACAAGACATAAATCGCTCGGTACTTACTTTAGATCAGGTGATCCAAGAGCTAGCAAGTGTCATGGCCGCGATGTCTGAGGGTGACTTCACTCAAAAAATTGAGTCTGACCTACAAGGTCAACTATTACAACTCAAAGAAGATATTAATGACTCAACCGATACCATTTCTGATGCCATTAATGAAGTGACTCAGGTGCTTAGCGCAGTAGCGCAAGGCAACTTAACACATAATATCCAAAGTGATTACCAAGGGGTATTTTTAACTCTGAAACATGATGTGAATAGTACCATTGCGAAACTAACTGAAGTGATACAGGGTATTCAAATTGCTGCTAACCAAGTTTCACAAAGTGCTGGCGAAATCGCTAACAGCAATACCGAAATAAGCTCACGTACTGAAGAGCAAGCTGCCAACCTTGAAGAAGCCAGTGCCAGTACCAGCAATATGCTGGATGAAATCGGCCAAGTTGCAGACCAGTCAGGAGTCGCAGTACAACTAGCTGAGAGCGCCGAAGCCATTGCCAAAGAAGGTGGCACGCTATCGCACGATACCGTACTTGCTATTGATGAAGTGAATACGGCGAGTAAGGATATCAATGAAATTGTATCTGTGATTGACGGTATTGCGTTCCAAACCAACTTGCTTGCTTTGAATGCTGCGGTAGAAGCGGCAAGAGCTGGTGATAATGGTCGCGGTTTTGCCGTCGTTGCCAACGAAGTTCGAGAACTCGCTGGTCGAAGTGCGTCTTCAGCTCGACAGATCAAAGACATTATTGCCAACTCAAATGATAAAGTTGAACAAGGTACTGAGCTTGCCAACAGTTCTGGTCAAAAGCTTGAACAAATTGTTGGTGCGGTTGCACAAGTGAATCACTCGATTGTGAAAATTAACCAATCGACTATGACTCAGCAGCAAGCAATTAGAGAAGTTGATACGGTTGTACAACGACTGACTCATCTAATTCAAGAAAACTCAGCCATTACTGAAGAAACTATGGCTGCTGCGAAGCAAATGGCAGACCAAGCCAACAATATGCGTCGCTCATTAGAGTATTTCAATTTGGGTGAAAGCGACTATGCTGAACCCACTTTGCTGGTACATCACTACAACCGATAGCTCTCGGAAATAAATGAAAACGGCCCATTTAGGGCCGTTTCTTTTATCAAACTCAGTTAATACTTTTCATTTAAGAGAGTTTGTAGCTCATCAATTTGCTCTGGTGTTAACTTGGTTTCTTTCAGTAATGACGTGATCAACTTAAACTCATGGTCGCCTTCACCGTCTGCACCAAACGAGAACTTAAATACTTTAGGCGCTTTAGTTGGCTTAACTGGTTTTGGTGCACCTGGCGGTAACGGTGGCTCTGGTGGTAGGTGAAGTGTAAAGTCTTCACTATTATGCTGTACAAATACCACTTTGTTTACTTCGCCATCTTTACCCAGCTTTTGGACCACCTTATCTGCAAAGATAGTTACTTTGTTATCATTTAAGTCGATTTGTTCGAGCACCTCTTCAACCTTCTGACGTGTTTCAACAGGTAAATCCGCCAGCTTTTCAGCTAGCACATCACTACCTAACTCCGCTTTATCAAGTTTAATGACTCGAACATCGTTGTTATGGCCTTCGTTCACCATCACTTTTACATCACCATCGATCTGTTTAACTTTAATCACATGATGTGTTTCTGTATCAGTTGCGTAACTGCTGGCAGCAAAAACTAAGCCTGCAGCAGCAAGTGCCTTGGCGACTTTTTTATACTTAATGGTTGAAAACATGGTCTTCTCCTTCTGATGCGATTTATACACGCTAAAATAAAATGTCGACCTAGTTATAGAAAAAGGCATGCCAAATAGTTTTTTATAATATTTTCAGAGTGTTACCAAAACTTATTTAAAAAGCCAATGAAAAATATCCTGATATCAGGATATGGAATGACTGATATCGGGAATACTTGGTAGACGAAGCCTAAGAACTACAAAAACCGCTAATTTATCATTTATATTTCATAAACTTACAAACCACTTGCGTTCTGAAATTTTGGAATGCATCTTGTAATAAGTAATTTAGAAGCGGTTTAAAGATCTAAGTGGGAGAAGGTGTGACGATTAAGCGTTATTTTATTTTAGGCATTTTGGCGATATTCCTTTTACTTGCCGTGAGCCAAACATTGCTGGTCTTGCATTTCAAATCACAAGTCAGTGCTGATATTACTGAGCAATCTAAAGTGATCACCAAGCAACTGATTGGTAAAGCTCGAGAAGATATAAACCAAATTATCCATAAATTAGATGGTGACGCTCCTAAAGTCGTGTTTTTATCTGACACAGTGACGATTTCGAACACCTTAGAGCGACCCCCTGCCCCACCTCTACCTCAGATGCCAACAGGAGCGCCGGAGCCAAATAAGCCACCCATACCGACTCAGCCGGTTAAACCTGTAGTTACGATAAAAGCTGAATCACTTAAAGATGAAGTTAACTCAATATTTTTTCATTTTGAAGATGACAAAAGTATCAGAAAGATTATTAGCACTGAACATAACAGCCATACCCAAAGTCATAGCTTCGAACGCTTCACGTCGCTCATCCTTTGGAGTATTGCTCTATCAACGCTCATTGCCGTTGGTTTAATGCTGTATTTTGTACACCGCCTTACCCAGCCAATTACCGCATTAAAACAAGGATTCAATGATTTATCACAAGGTAAACTAGGCACTCAACTACCAGCGCAAGGTGTCGGTGAAATTGCAACTTGTATTGACAGCTTTAATGCTACCAGCAGCAAACTCGAGCAACTCAATCAGGTAGAAAAACAATTACAACAACAAAAACAATTGGCCGAACTTGGTGAGCTCAGTCGTGCGATTGCCCACTCTTTGCGAAACCCATTACATACTTTAGGTCTTACGCTTGAGCAATTTTGGCAAAGCCAAGATAACCAATTAAAAGACAACTTAAAAACCATTGCCGATAATAAAATTGCCCACTTAAATAAGAGTATTAGCGCTTTATTGCAACTCAGTAATCAGCAATCTTCTAGATCGCAAAGCGTACCAATTGCTGCGGTACTTCAAGATATTCAGCTCGAAGTAGGCCAGCTCAATTTTGACCTTGATATTCAGGTGCCGCAAGATTTGTCTATACAAGGAGCTGAATCGGAGATCCGCGCTATGTTACATACGCTGCTGGTCAACGCCATTGAAGCTCAACAGGCCAACCAAAACACCCAAGCCATTAAGGTGAAAGCCAGTTCAGAACAAAACACGTTATGTGTGGAAGTTGAAGATCATGGCGGCGGTTTTGACGAACATATTCTGGCTCAGCTATTTGACCCCCATGTAAGTAGCAAAGCAGATGGCGCGGGCATGGGCTTGTATTTAGCCAAACGCTTAGCAGAACTTTACTATCAGGGTGATATCAAGGTTCAAAACACGCAAAATGGCGCACGAGTTACCTTGCAACTAACACAGTCATCGCTTGAAGAAGGAGCAGTTCATGATTAAGCCACAGCCTATCTTGTTAGTCGAAGACGACCAAGCGCAAAATACCCTGATCAGCGCCATGCTAAATGCCGCGAACTATCAGGTTTATAGCGCTTTTAGTGTTGAAGATGCCATCGTCACCCTCAAAAGCCACGCAGACATCGAGCTCATTTTTACCGATTGGAAGCTAGGTAACTTGTCGGGCATGGATTTAATCAAATACGTCAGAGCACAACAAAAGCATATTGGTATTGTGGTTGCGACTGCCTATGGCTCAATTGAACATGCCGTTGAAGCCATCGAGCTCGGTGCTGATGACTACTTGAGTAAACCGTTTCAGCGCCAAGAGTTACTGTTGGCACTGGCCAAAGCCAATAAGGCTAACCAGTTACGTCTTGCCAACCAGCAGCTCAGCTCGCAAATAAGCGAGCAAAACCAGTTGGTCGATATCATTGGTCATGCTCCGTGTATGCAAAAAGTCTTTCAGCGTATAGAGCGAGTCAGTGCCACCAGCGCCACGGTATTGATCAGTGGTGAAAGCGGTACAGGAAAAGAGCTTGCTGCGCGTGCGCTTCATCAACTTTCAAATCGCAGTAAACAACCCTTTATCGCCATTAACTGTGGGGCTATTCCTGAAAACCTAGCCGAATCAGAACTCTTTGGTGCACTCAAAGGTGCATACACAGGCGCAACGCAAGACAAACTTGGTAAATTCGCCGCAGCCAACAAGGGCACCATATTCTTAGATGAAGTGGCAGAGCTGAGCCTCAATGTACAAACCAAACTTCTGCGCTTGTTACAAGAAGGTGTTGTGACGCCGGTAGGTGATACCAAAGAACATAATATTGATGTCCGAGTGCTTGCTGCAAGCCATAAAAACCTGCAGCAAATGGTACGAGATGGCTTATTCAGAGAAGACTTATACTACCGCTTAAACGTAGTGCCGTTACATATGCCACCACTGCGAGAACGCCAAGAAGATATTCCGCGATTAATCGAACACTTCTTAAAACGATTTAGCCAGCAATATGGTATTGAAGCTCCTCAGCTAAGTAGCACACTACTAAAACACCTTCTCAATTTTAATTGGCCCGGCAATGTGCGACAACTCTCCAATACGCTGGAGCAGTTTGTGCTTCTGCAGGATGAAACTGAACTTAAAGAAAACCTCACTAATACTGCAAACAGCGCACAAACCAATGCACTGTTTACCTTGCCAAGTGAGGGATTAAATTGGGACGAGTTTGAAAAGGACTGCCTACAACAAGCCCTAAACCGAGAAGGCGGCAATAAAACCCAAGCTGCTAAACTATTGTGGATTAGCTACAAGCAGTTTTTATATCGTCTTGAAAAGCATAATTTAAATTAAAACAGATCGTATTGCGCACCACAGCACTATTAACAACAAAGTTCATTGGGAGTAACAACTTGGATTCAGTCACGCAAATTTTACTTGGCAGTGCCGTGGGCTACGCCACCTTAGGCAATAAACTTGGTCGAAAGTCTCTACTTGTCGGCGCTGCATTTGGCACTCTCCCCGACTTAGATGTGTTGATAAACTTCGGTGGTGATGTTGAAAACTTTGTTTATCACCGCAGCTTTAGTCACTCCTTAATTATTCAATTGCTGTTGAGTCCAATCATTGCATGGCTCATTGCAAAAATGTACTGGGCAAAATCTGTGTCGCTGACACGCTGGTCTGTTGCCATATTTTCAATCATGAGCACCCATGCCCTGCTCGATACCTTCACAGTGTACGGCACACAATTACTCTGGCCTTTGAGTCATTATCCGTTTGGTATTTCCAGTGTGTTTATTATCGACCCCATGTATAGCCTACCTTTGCTACTTGCGTTTGTTGCCCTGTGCTTTGCTCGTGCACAACCCTATGCAAGTAAAATTAACGCCACCGCACTTGTATTGAGTTCGCTCTATCTGACTTGGAGCCTGAGTGCCAAATGGTTTATAGACAGCAAAATACAGCAGGCTTTAGACAAGCAAGCCATTACTTTTAAACAATTCGAAAGTACCCCTTCACCATTTAATACTTTGCTATGGCGAGCCGTGGCTACCACAGAACAAGGCCATTATGAGATTTATGCATCAGTCTTTGATTCAGTTGATGAGGTGGATATTCGATTTTATAAAACAGCAAATCATGTCCTTGATACTTTAGGTGAAGACCAACGTATTGCCTTACTGCAAAATTTTACCAAGGGCCTATACGGGGTTTACCAGCAAGATCAGACTTATGTTTTTAGTGATTTAAGAATGGGCTTAGAAGGCTTTTATGTGTTTTCTTTTGAGATAGCCAAACAGGCTGAAAGTAGCATTAAACCAAGCGATTTCAGACAGCTAAAAAATCGCCCTCCACTTAGTCGAGCAAGCCTAGTATTCGATAGGATCACCAATCCAAATATCGATTTATCACAAATTAAAGCTGATTAATAAAACATAAAACAATAAAAAATTATCGTTTTTCGATAATTCTTTATTGTTTTTCAAGTTTTACACATTTATGCTTTACCTATAACAGTGACTTGTTAAGGATAAAACATGAACGCATTCAAAAAATATATGGCGCGAGAGCGCAAGCAATTAAAAAGCTCAATCTTCCTAGTGGCGGTTTGGAGTTTTCTCGGCCTGCTTTCAATTGTTTTTTTGATCACAGGGCTAGAGCCACAAGATAACCTGTATGTTGAAGTTAGAAACGCACTGCAATTAGGTGCTGATGGCTTGGTAGCACTTGGGCTACTACTTGTGTTTTCTAAATTACTCAAAAGTTATGAGCAGGGTCAGCAAGTATTTAATGCTATCAGCTTACAAACCAACCTACTGATCGCCAGAGTTATCTTGCTCTATGCACTTATCGCTAAACCCTTACTGAGCATCATACTTGAAATGATTTATTTCGATATTGAGATCAGCATGATGGATTACTTTGCCAATATAGAGATCGTACTCGCCACCGCCGGATACATACTGCATGTATTTTGTGCCAACAATAAGGTCGCCCAAGACCTCCAAGAAGAACAAGCGTTGACGATTTAATAATGGCTATCATCATCAATTTAGACGTTATGCTCGCAAAACGAAAAATGAAATCTAGCGAGCTTGCCGAACGAGTCGGCATTACGCCGCAGAACCTCAGCGTGCTAAAAAGTGGCAAAGCCAGAGCGATTCGCTTTAGTACCTTAGAGGCTATTTGTGATGCACTGGACTGTCAGCCTGGTGATTTGATTGAATTTCAAAAGGACAACACCCATGAAAATTGATACTGAGTTTAATTACCGCGTTCATTCTATTGTTATTGAAGCCAACTCATTTGGCAAAGAAGTCATTTACCTGGATGGTGACAAAGTATCAGAGCAAAGAAATATTGCATCAAATGGTCGCCACTTAATTCAAGTTGATGAAGAACAACTTGAGATAAAGTTCAAAGTTGTCTCCCAGCTAACTGGCCCATTAATTATTGAGTTAAGTAATGAACAGGGACTAATTGAATCGAAAACCGTTGACCTAATGTACGAGCTTGAACAGCAACAACTCAATGATGGCATTCGATTCACACCAGAAGAATATAACTGGAAAGATGAAATTGAGTTTCCTTCGCAATTGATGTTTTATACGCTCTTTATTGCCCCGGTTATCCTTTGCCAAATTCTAGAAAAGTCACCCATAGAGGCAACTTGGCCTGATCAGGTGACATTTTATGGGTGTATCGGTCTGGCAGTTGTCGTCTGCATAGAGATTGTTTATCGGCTTTCAAAACAATTTAAACACTTAAATGCTGCCGAGCAGTAATAAAATCAGTGATGCGAAAATTTGCTTCGCATCACTGCTTTGCTCATATCACTTTCCTATTTTATTACCATTCTTTTTGAACTTGTTTGTTGTTATAGTTTCGAAGTCACATCAAGCTAATAATAAACAAGGCCTACAAGAATGAACAACGCTCAATATGACTATCTTATTGTCGGTGCAGGACTATTCGGCGCAGTATTTGCGCGTGAAGCAACGGACAAAGGGAAGAAAGTTTTAGTAATTGATAAACGTGACCACACAGGTGGTAATATTTATTGTGAAAATGTTGAAGGGATAAATGTCCATAAATATGGCGCTCACATTTTTCATACCAGCAACCAAGAAGTCTGGGATTATGTTAACCGCTACGTGTCTTTCAATCACTATGTAAACTCACCTGTTGCTCGCTTCGAAGACAAGCTATATAACCTGCCTTTTAATATGAATACGTTTTATCAGCTATGGGGCGTGACGACACCACAACAAGCAAAAGATAGAATTGCGCAAGAGCGCGCACCTTATGCCGATTTAGATCCTAAAAACTTAGAAGAGCAAGCGTTGTTTTTAGGCGGTCGCGACCTATATGAAAAACTCATTAAAGGCTATACCGAAAAGCAATGGGGTCGACCTGCCACTGAGATACCGTCTTTCATCATTAAGCGTTTACCGTTCCGTTTTACTTTTGATAACAACTACTTCAACGACCTATACCAAGGCATTCCAATCGGTGGCTATAATGCGCTTACAGATGCACTACTTGAGGGTGTAGAAGTGCAAACGGGTGTTAACTATTTTGATAACAAAGATGCCTATAACCAGTTAGCCGACAAAGTACTATACACGGGTAAGATTGACGAATTCTTTGACTGTCAATTTGGTGCGCTTGAATATCGTAGTCTGCATTTCGAAACAGAAGTACTAGATGAAGAAAACTATCAAGGTAATGCCGTCGTTAACTACACGGAACGCGATGTGCCTTATACACGCATCCTTGAACATAAACATTTCGAGTTTGGCAACCAAGAAAAAACCGTGGTTACTAAAGAGTACCCGCATGAATTTAGTAAAGATAACGAACCTTACTACCCAATCAATGACGACACTAACAATGCCTTGTTAGCCCGTTATCAAGAACTTGCATTAACTGCACCATATGCTGACAAGTTTATCTTTGGTGGTCGCTTAGCGAACTACAAGTATTACGATATGGATGACACCATTGAAGCGGCGCTTGCATTAACGAGCAAGGAGCTTAGCTAGTCTTATGAGTAATAAAGTATATATCGCGCGTAATTACCGTTCTAAGTTTGACGCGGCAGGCAAAGCCAAAATGGACTGTGAAACCATTTTAGAAAACAATGGCTGGCAGAACATTGGTTTCAAACAAACTTGGATCTCAAATTCAATCCTAGGTACTTTGATCAGTGCTCTTGGTGTGACTTGGGCTATTTTGCGTTTGAAATCAGGCAGCACAGTATGCCTACAATACCCGTTTAACAAGTTTTACGGATATTGCTTATGGGGCGCCAAACTTAAAAACAGCAAAGTACTGACATTGGTGCATGACTTAAAAAGCCTAAAAGGCAAATATGGTCATTCAGACAAAGAAGTTGAGCTACTGAAGCAATCTGATCAGCTTATCGTTCACAATGATAAGATGGGTGCTTGGTTCAAAGAGCATAATTTCACTGCTGACATCACAAATATCGAAGCGTTCGATTACCTTCATACCGACAACCCAAATGCCAAACGCACGCCTACAAACTATGAGCAATTACGTATTGTGTTCGCAGGCAACATGGGGCCTTTCATTTTTGAGCTTGATGATCTCGAGCGTGGCAACTTCAAGTTTGATTTATACGGCGTCGGCTTTGACGAGAAAAAAGTAAAAAACGCCAACAACACCATCTTAGACTACAAGGGTTGCTTCCCTTCTAATGAAGTTATCGATCATATTGATGGAGATTTTGGCTTGGTTTGGTACGGCAACACCTTGGATTCATGTGATGGCGTAACAGGCCAGTACTTGAAGTACAACAACCCACACAAACTATCACTTTACCTATTGTGTGATATGCCAATCATCATTTGGGATAAAGCTGCGATGGCAGATCTGGTAGAGCAAGAAGGCATTGGCTTTAGAGTAAAATCTTTGCGTGACATCAAACAACGTCTTGCGGAACTGACACCAGAGCAAATCGATGAGATGAAGCAAAATGTGCAACGAGTTAAAGCCGATGTGCAGTCAGGTCAGTTCTTAACAAGCGCATTGCAGCGACTTTCTTAAATTATCTCACTTCGAAGCATCACCTTAAAAAAGCGCAGTTTTCTTTTAAAGCTGCGTTTTTTATATCAACTTCTCATCTCGCATAGAGCATTCCAAAGTTTAATCACAAAAAACGATTGAACTAATCAAAACAATCCATTTTATTTAACTACTCAAACCCACTATCTTAGTTACCAAGCAAAGGGGCAAAGCAACAGGTTGCCCTAAACGTAGTAATTACAAACTAACTAAGAGAGTAAACATTATGACTACTTCATTGATCAACACACAAATCAAACCATTCAATGCAACGGCTTACCACAATGGCGACTTCGTTGAAGTAAGTGAAAAAGACCTTCTAGGTAAATGGTCAATCGTATTCTTCTACCCAGCTGACTTCACATTTGTATGTCCGACTGAGCTAGGTGACCTTGCTGACCATTACGCAAAGCTTCAAGAAATGGGCGTTGAAGTTTACTCAGTATCAACTGACACGCACTTCACACACAAAGCTTGGCACGATGCGTCAGACACAATTAAGAAAATCCAATTCCCAATGATTGGTGACCCAACAGGTCGTATTACACGCAACTTCGGTGTAATGATTGAAGAAGAAGGTTTAGCACTTCGCGGTACTTTTGTAATCAACCCAGAAGGCGAAATCAAAGTAGTTGAAACACACGACCTAGGTATCGGCCGCGCTGCAAACGAATTAGTTCGTAAAGTACAAGCAGCTCAGTACATTGCAAACCACGACGGTGAAGTATGTCCAGCTTCTTGGCAGCCAGGCGAAGAAACATTAGCGCCTTCACTAGACTTAGTTGGCAAAATCTAACTATCCGTCATCTTTCGCACTGCACGGGTGTTGGCTACGCTTCTTCTTCCCAATCACATAGTAAAACTATGCTCATGGGATTCATAAGCTTGCCGCCTACGTGCAGCACGAAATCTATTGGATATTAATTTATTCAGTTAATGGCTGCTACAACAGCAGCCTTTATAACTCACTTTACTTTAAACACGTTAATAAGCTCTTTGGCTCCGCCAACACCCAAGCATATTAATAGGCGACGAGTAAAAATAGGACAATCACCATGCTAGACCAAAACATTAAAACGCAATTACAAAGCCACTTTGCTGCCATTACCGATCCTATCGAGCTAGTGCTTGCCCTAGATGACAGCAACAAATCAAACGAATTAAAAAGCTTAGCAAACGATTTAAGTTCATTAAGCACACACATCACAGTGTCAGAACAAAGTGATTCGACCCGTGCTCCGAACATGTCTGTGCGCTCTCCCAAGCGTAATACACACATCGATTTTGCGGGCATTCCTATGGGTCATGAGTTTACCTCATTGGTATTGGCACTGTTACAAACAGGTGGACACCCAAGCAAAGCCTCTGAAGAAGAGCTGAGCATCATTGATGGCATTACTGAGCCATTAAACTTTGAAATTTATATATCTCTGAGCTGCCAAACTTGTCCGCAAGTGGTTCAGGCGCTTAATACTATGGCGGCCAGAAACAGCAATATTAAAGCGACCATGATCGACGGCGCACTGTTCCAAGACGAAGTGAACGCACGCAATATCATGGCTGTACCAAGTGTATTTTTAAACGGTGAGCAATTCTCACAAGGCGCGGTATCGCTGAGCGATATTCTCAATAAGCTAGACACAGGCGCGGCGGCCAAACAAGCCGAGAAGCTCAATGAAAAAGACCCATTTGACGTACTGGTTGTCGGTGGTGGCCCTGCGGGTGCATCGGCAGCTATTTATGCGGCACGAAAAGGTTTAAACACCGGTGTTGTTGCCGAGCGTTTTGGTGGCCAAGTTGCTGATACCCTCGCCATTGAGAACTTTATTTCAGTCAAAGCCACTGAAGGGCCAAAGCTGGTTGCACAACTTGAAGAGCACGTTAAAGAATACGATGTCGATATTATGAAAGGCCAACGCGCTGCGGGTATTGCTCGTGGTGACTACATCGAAGTGCCCCTTGAGTCAGGCGCGACGTTAAAAGCCAAGTCAGTGATCATGGCAACCGGTGCACGCTGGAGAAACATGAATGTACCAGGCGAGCAAGAATACAAAGGCAAAGGTGTTGCTTACTGCCCACACTGTGACGGCCCATTATTTAAAGGCAAGCCAGTTGCGGTGATCGGCGGCGGTAACTCAGGTATTGAAGCGGCGATTGACCTTGCAAACATTACTTCGCACGTCACTGTATTAGAATTTGCCGACACATTACGTGCTGACGAGGTGCTTATTCGCAAAGCCAACAGCTTGCCAAATATCACCATCATCAAGAATGCACAAACCACCGAAGTGCTAGGCGATGGTCAACGTGTAACAGGATTAAGCTACACCGACCGCGTATCAGGTGAGCAACACCAAGTCGATTTAGCCGGTATTTTTGTACAGATTGGCTTAATCCCGAACAGTGAATTCTTAAAAGAGACCGACGTACAACTAAGCCGCTTTGGTGAAATTGAAGTTGATAAACACGGCGCCACCAGCATGAGCGGTGTGTATGCTGCGGGTGATGTGACTGACTCAGCGTTTAAGCAAATCATTATCGCCATGGGCTCAGGGGCAACCGCCAGCTTAGGGGCTTTTGATTACCTTATTCGCCACAGCGATGAATCACAAACCGAAGCAAGCGCAGCGTAATAAGCTAAATAAAGCACCGATTTACTCCTAATACTTGCTATTACACCCAGCAAGTCAAAGCGGCTTTTAACCTCGGTTTCAAGCCGCTTTCTTTATTTTTAACCCAAACCTGTCTACTTATTCCGCAGTTGCACTGCACTTGGCTATACAAGTGTCAGGTCAGAGATTATGCTGTGCGGCCAAATTAAAGAAGTTGAGGTGATGTATTATGAGCACGGCTTTTTCTCGTCGTTTTATGGAGCTAGTTGAACAATTTGCTGGCGGAAACAAACGCCAATTTGCCATTTTAACAGGCAAGTCACCTTCGCATATTTATCGTATTTGTCGTGGTTTAAGCCGCCCTTCAATGACCTACCTTGAACACCTGTATGGCCTATTTAGCATCGACTTAAACTGGCTATTAACTGGCGAGCAGCCCGTCGATAAACCGTTTTCATCAAGCCAAGATGAACTATTAATGGTGCCGCAACTCGACGTTGAGGCCAGTGCAGGTTTTGGTAGCATGGGCGGCAGTGAAGATGTCACCGAGCAATTTGCATTAAATAAACGCTGGTTAAGCTCACAACTTGGTGTACACAGTGACCGTTTGGCATTCGTGTCTATTCGCGGTGACAGTATGCTGCCAACCCTTGAGCATGGCGACATGGTGCTGGTTGATTTAAGCCAACAACAAGTCAGTCGTGAAGGCGTGTATGTGATCCAAACCCAAGATGGTTTAATGGCAAAGCGCTTAAAGCAAAAATCTGATCATATTGCTGTGGTATCAGATAACGATGCCTATCCAAGCTGGCAAATTGATAGCCAAAACGCCGAGCAACACGGCGTGGCGGGTCGTATTGTCTGGTGTGGCCGCAGCCTTTAGCTACTAAAAAGCCGCATTGCTCAGCAGCAATGCGGCTTGTTCTTATAAGCGACTTACTCAAACCGCACTTGGCTCTATATTGTGCTTTTTAAGTAATTTATAAAAATCGGAGCGATTGCGCTTAGCAATTTTCGCAGCCTCAGCGACATTGCCTCGGGTGATCGCGAGCGCTTTTTGCAAGTACTCGTACTCAAACTGCACTTTTGCTTCGTTTAAACCAATAAATGGTGCGCCGGTTTCTTCGGGTAACGCCTCATTGATCGTTTGCAGCGAAATAAGCTTGCCCGGTGTGAGCGCCACTGCGTATTCAACCACATTGTGTAATTGTCTAATATTGCCCGGCCAAGGGTATTGCACCAACTTGGCTATCGCATCGCGGCTAAATGACTTGTCGGCAAATTTTGCCAAAAAGTGATTAGCTAACAGAGGGATATCTTCAGGTCGCTCTTTTAAACTTGGTAAGGTAATAGAAATAACATTAAGGCGATAATATAAATCTTCACGAAATGTGCCTGCTTCTACCGCTTTTTTTAAATCTTTGTGGCTGGCACTTAAAATTCGCACATTAATGGGAATTTCGAACTCTGCACCAACCGGTCTGATCTTGCGCTCTTGTAATACGCGTAAAAGCTTCACTTGCAGATCCAATGGCATATCGGCAATTTCATCTAGAAATAAGGTGCCATTGTCGGCCAATTGCGCCAAACCCACTTTATCTTTGGTTGCGCCAGTGAAAGCCCCTTTTTGATGACCGAATAATTCTGACTCCAATAAATTAGCGGGCATCGCGCCACAGTTAATGGCGATAAACGGGCCCTCACTCACTGCACTGGCTTTATGAATTGCCTGAGCAGTAACTTCTTTACCCGTGCCACTTTCACCTTGAATTAATATATTGGCCTGACTGCGAGAAATCGCCTCTAACTTATAGGCTAGCGTGTGCATTAAATCACTTTCATAGAATAAACCATGAAACTCACCGACCTTTTTCTCAGCACTTGAACGCCGCTCTAATACCCCGTCTAATAAGCGCTCTAACGCTGCGATATCGATTGGCTTAGTTAAAAAACCCGACACGCCCGATTCGGTCGCTTTGATGGCTTCTTCAATTGAGCCATGGGCGGTCATGATGATCACAGGCAAGGCACTAAAGCGCTTATTGATTTCATTAAATAGTGCCAGTCCATCCATGTGCTCCATACGCAGATCGGTGAGCACTACATCAATGGCATGCTTTTGCAAAATAGACAGAGCAAGGGTGGCACGATGTGCTAAATACACTTGATATCCTAAGCTTTCTAAGCGTAATGACAGCAACTCTGCAAAGTGCACATCATCGTCAACAATCAATAAATTTGTATTCGCCATCCTCTACTCCTCATCGTTTAAGGGTTGTAGGCTTTGCTCCAAGCGCTTGCGTTGCAACTGAGCGAGCTGTGCTTTTAAAGTATCTAATTGAGTCGTTACTTCGTTCAATTCTGTGGTTAAGCGTTTTACGGCTTTTTGCTGAACTCGCAATGCGCCAGCAAGCCTTTGAGTGTGTTGGTTCTCTTTTTTCAGTAACGCAAAAAAGTGTTGATACGATTCTGGCCAAGGCGCTTGTTTTTGCACCTGCTTTAGCGCAGCTAAACGGCTCGTGCTACCTTTTGCTCGGCAATAGCGGTTAAAAAAGTCATGTAAATACGATTCATGCAAATAACTGTCGTTATGCTGTAAGGACTGCTTTTCACAAGCAGCTAAATACCAAGACATCAATACCGATACGGGTGCATAACTAGGCAGTTGCACCACTGGTACAGCAGGCTCAACGGGGCTTGGATCACTACTCAGCACACAACCGGTCAGTAACCAAGGACAAATAAACCAAACTAATCGTTTCATATTAAGCCGCTCCTAGGCCAAATTTAATGGTGACATGACCACCTTGTTGAGCACGAATGATCAATGCACCCGACATCGCTTTACAGCATTCATGCGCAATTGATAACCCTAAACCACTGTGCATATGTGCCTCGTTGTTGTGTTGCTGATCAGCGCCTTTATAAAATGGTTCTAGTGCTCGACTGGCCGCTTCTTCATTAAACCCCTGCCCGTCGTCGGTTATCACAAACTGATAACCGTCCGCAGCTTTACTAAAGCTTACTTCAACATGATGTTCAGCAAACCTCAGGGCATTGCTGATTACCTGTGTCAGTGCCAGTTTGCAAGGTAAAAGCGGCACACTTAACTGCTCTAAATCATCTAATTGCCAGCTCAGTTGCTTATGTTGTGCCATCGGTAAATCAGCAAAATACTGTTGCAGCTCAGTTTTTAACTCGCCACAGGGTTTGTTTTGTTCTAGTTGGGTCAGCTTTGCGGTGCCGCTAAATAACAACAAGTCTTCAATCAGCGCTTTAAGCTGCAAAGCGCTTTTATCCATAATTGATAACACCCTAGTTTGCTGCGCATTTAATGCCCCGAGCACTTGCTCGTTGAGTAAGGATGTACCTTCGACCATGGACGCAAGGGGGGTTTTAAGCTCATGACTGACATGGCGTAAAAAGGTATCTTGCTCTTCATGTTGGCTTTTTAAACTCAATCTTAACCAGTTTAAGCGCGCGCCTAATTTAGCCAACTCGGCGCTACCCGATAATGCGATAGGTTTTTCCCATTCACCGACACCTAACTGATCTGTGGCTTTTTCGATGGCCGATAACTTACTTCGCACTTTCACTAACAAACGAATACTCACCGCAGCCAACAAGGGTACCAGTACACTCAAGCCAATAAAAAACAACCATTGTTGCTGAACAATATGTGCATCGAGTTGCTGTTGAGCTTGCTCTAAATCGACCTTTAGCGTATCAGTCAGTTGATAATAATCTCGCCAAATTCTTGCAAAAGTATCGTCTGATTTAGTATGCAATTGCATGGTTTGTTGAAGTTGTTGCAAATCGGCAACAAAGCTCTTTGATCGGGCATATTTTTTTAATGCCACTGCCATATTTTCAACTTCAAACCACTTATTTTCGAGGGTTTGAGTCAACTGACTGTCTTGTAGTATTTGGTTATTTTGCTCGGCATCTTGCAACACTTTAAGGGCCTGTGAAACGGCCTTGAAATCTCGCTCAACCTGTTGAGAAAGCTTGTAAAAGTCACGCATTTCTGAAGATGACTGTTGTAAAGAAGAAGAGAACCACAAGGTCAATGCAATCAATGGTAAGGTCGACACAACAACCGCGAAAATAGCCTGGTGTACAAAAGAGCTCGAAATTTTTAGTTTTTTACAAATTACGCGCCACGCTCTGATCTTAGTTTTTACCCCTGAAGCCATTGTGCTCGCCCTTTAAAAACTGAATGTCGCTAAAATGCAACAAGCTAACCACATGATTTTAAATAAAAAGTTATATCTCAACTCATTTAACTGTTGCTATTTAGCAACACTGCAACTGAATCATTTCTGAATAAAAACTCACGGAACAGAATAAGCACCTGATAAATATGAATTTTTTATTTTTGGCACCGTTTTTGAGTTATCTACTTCGACATTGACGAACACCACACTCAATAACGAGGTGGTCCAAAAGAAGGAAATGAAGATGAAAAAACATATTAATTCAGCACTACTTGTAACGAGCATCGCATTAGTAGGTAGCAGCTTCAGTGCATTAGCGACAAACACTTTTGAACAGTTCGACAAAGATGGTAACGGCAGCATCAGCAAAACTGAAGCTAGTGCTGATCCGCGCCTTAACGACCAGTTCAAGAAATTAGATAGCGACGGTAACGGCGAGCTGAGTAAATCAGAGTTTGGTAAATTTGAAGGCTAATTCGCTTAGCTTTATCACCCTTTTCTTACATTTTTAAAAATTAGGAGCTCATTATGACGCTTTCAAAAACATTACTTATGACAACTTCACTTTTCATCAGTGCCTTTGCACTTGCAAGCGACGTGCAATTCTCAAGCGTCGACACCAACAAAGATGGGGTTATTTCGCAAACAGAAGCGAAGGCGGTTCCAAAAGTGGCTGCGCAATTCTATCAACTTGATGAGAATAAAAACGGCGAGCTTTCTGAATCTGAATTTAAAAACTTTAAGCAATAATCACATTAGGAGTCAAGGCTATGAAAAATATGATTAATTTATCTATTATCGCTGCTGCAACTTTCATAAGTGCACACGCTTTCGCCGCTTCTTTCAATGACTTTGACACAGATAGTGATGGCTATATCAGTCAAAAAGAAGCAAAAGCGTCAAACACCTTAACGCAACTTTTTGACCGCCTCGATGCTGATGGCGACGGTAAGATCTCGCTAAAAGAGTTTAAGGCGCTCGACTCCGAAAAGTAATTGGGTTCAGCCATTCCCATACGCAAAATAGCTCAAAGGATTCTCCCTCTACATGGATGTAGAAACAATGAAAAACCTTATACGTTACCAAACTGTAAACAAATACAAATCAGACCTCTTAAACTTCAGATCTTAGAAACCTTGAAAGCACCTAAAATTACTGAATAAAATTGTTTCTCCTCAGAAGTATGAAAAATTATCATTAACATTTTGTTTGCATTTACATTATTAGTACCCATAATCACCACTCGATTAAAAAAACAACAAGGACACCCGTTGTGAAAAAACTCAACCTATTAACAACAAGTTTAGCCATTGCGCTTTCAAGTGCTTTTGCAGCCCAAGCACAAAGCGAAGCGTTGCCATTTATTCCTGAACAAGCTAATGCTGAAATCACCCCACAAATTGTTGGTGGTGGTCCTGCAAATACTGCGAACTGGCAGTTCTACACACAAATATTGAATTCAAATGGCACGACCGCTTTTTGTGGCGGTAGTTACATTGGTGATGGCTATGTACTGACCGCTGCGCATTGTGTCAGCAGTAAAGCAGCCCGCTTTATCGATGTAAAAGTGGCAGGTTTTAGACTCGGCGGCACAGATGGCGACCGCATTGGCGTTGTTGAAAAGTACGTGCATCCGCAATATAACCGCAGCACGTTGAACTATGATATCGCGCTATTAAAACTTGAGCGCACGCCAACACAAGGGCAAGCCGTTCGTCTCGCTTCAGGCTCTTTAAGCCAATATGCACGCAGTGGCGACTTATTATCGGTTGCAGGATTAGGTCGTTTATCAGAAGGTGGCAGTCGCCCTTCATTCATTCAAGAAGTCGACGTACCACTAGTTTCTGACGCTGTATGTAACCAATCAGGTGGTAACTATGCCAATGTAGGCAGCGTCGCGTTTTGTGCTGGCTACCCACAAGGTCAAAAAGATTCATGTAGTGGCGACAGCGGCGGCCCTATCGTGATCAACCGTGGCGGTGAGATTGTACAGCTAGGTACTGTGAGTTGGGGGATCGGCTGTGCACGTCCTAGTAAATACGGTGTTTATGCCGATGTAGCAGCACTGAGTGGTTGGATCGACGACATTAAATATTCTGGCGGCGGCTCAAACCTAGTTTATAAGCAAAGCCAAACCTTGGCCGACTTCACATTATATGAAGTTGTTTCGCACCGCTTTAACATCAGTAATACAGGCACAGAAGCATCAGCACTTAATGCGGTTACAGTGCGCGGCAGTGGTGTAACAAGTGGTCTGGTTGTGACTTCTGATACGTGTAGCAATCGCACACTGAGCCAGAATGATAACTGTAGTGTTAATGTTGAATTTACAGCCACTCAGTCTGGTACCGCAGGCGTAACTTTTGAATTCACAGAAGCTGGTAGCAACACCAATCACGTAGGATCTATTTCTGCAAAAGCAGCTGACATTCCTGTATGTGCGGGCTCATGGGATGCCAATACTGTTTATCGTAAACCTGACCGTGTAACTTATAACGGCAAAGTGTACGAAGCGAAGTGGTGGACGCTAGATGAAAAACCGGGTTCTTCACAAGTTTGGCAACTAATCGGTAACGATCCGAGCTGTAAGTAATAGTAAGCCGAGGGGAGTGCGCTCCCCTTTTGATATAAAACCAAGTTAAACCTACTGACTAATAAGGAAATATCATGTCTAAAATCACCAAACTTATTGCCGCAGCAAGCTTAAGTTTTATCGCCACAGCGTCACTTGCAGTTGTTGCAGCAACGCTTTGTTCAAGTAATTGCAGTGCTTGGGCTAAACAACAACAACTGTCATTTTGTGCCCGTGTAGGTGGCGGCTCGGCTTGTGCATCAAGCCAAGGCCTATACAACTACCTGCTACAGCAATGCAAGCAAGGTCAGTGTCAAGGTGTTTAGTTAGAGCATCTTAAGCTGTCGATTAAGGCGTAAGTGCACACATTTACGCCTTAATTTTTTATAGTTAGACGATTAATGTCTGATTGTGGCGTTAAACTCTGAGTAAATAACAGCGCTTGTGCTTGCTTATCAAAGGCAAATGGCGCTGCTTTACTAAAGCTTGATTTAGGTAATCGCAATAACTTTTCGGTGGTTTTACTTTTTAAATCATAAGCATGTATGTAGTTATATTTATTACCTAAGTGCTTATAGAAAACCTTTTCTTGCGTCGCTAGCCAAGCATATCGGGTATTAAATTGCGCTTTTGCAATTAACAACGCCTGCTTCTCACCTTGCTTTATCCATAAACCTTTACCATTAACAAACAGCAGTTCATGCTCAGAAATATACTGCCCGGATCGGGCTGTTTTAGTTAACAGAGCTGAAAGTGCCATCGTTTCAACATTTAAGCGAAAAAGTTGCCACCCTTCATTCGTTGATTGGCGAATAACAATATCTTGTCCATTACCATGCCAGAATGGTCGGCCTATTTTGCCAAAAGATAGATCAAGGCGGCGTAATTGCCTCGAGCCATAATCGAACACATAGAGCTTATCGTGGCCATCGGCCTCATCTGAACTCACGACGAGTAGTTTATCACCTTGAAGCGACCAACTTGGGTAGCGTAAGTTACGATGTAGCTGGGTGATTTGTTCTCGACCTGTGCCATCTAAGTTCGCCAACCATAGCTCATAATGCCCAGACTCATTTGATAAAAATGCTAATTTTTCATGGGCACGCGATAAAGACGGGTACTGGTTTGAATAGTGAGATTCAATCAGCGGCGATGGCATTGACATCACTTCACTGTCTAACGCAAAACTGGCGATAAAATAATTCTCTCGACGTTTCTGGTAATACAAGTTCCCAGAGTCATCAAAATGGGGATAGCTAAAGCCTCTCGGAATCAACTTGGTTTGTACTTTAGTCTCTAAATCAACGATATAGCCACGGCGTTTATCCGCAGCTTGTGCTCCATATACCAAATATTGACCATTCGGATGAAAGCTCATACCAACAATGTCTGCATGACTTGAGTCCAATATTTGGAACTGCCTCTTGCCTAGATCATAAAGACTCAAGCGCTCTTCTGACGTACTTTTACGCTGTGTGATCGCTAAATACTGCCCATCAGGCGAAAAAGCCACATCTCGATCTCTCAAGTCACACTCTGTATCACAACTCAGCCGCTCAGGTGTTGCGTCGTCTTGGCTTAAATCGAGTAAGTAAATACCATCTTGCGACGCCAAAGGTGCTTTGCCATTAAACGCCAAGGTTTTACCGTCTGGGCTGATCGCAATATAGTTATAGCCAGAATCAGTCGGGCAACTGGTTAAAACCAACTGTTCTAAGTCAGCTAAAGAGAGTCGAACAATTTCGCACGCTTGGCTGTTTTTCTGGGCAAAATATAAATATTGCTGATCGGGGCTCCAGACTGCTTTCCAAGGTCTTTTATCTGAGAAGGTCAATTGCGTAATAGGTACATTAGGGTGGGTTAAATCTTTTAAATAAAGCTGACTGTCTTGCCCCTGCTGCCAAATAAAGGCTAACTGTTTACCGTCTGGTGAAGGACTCGGGCGCAATTCACTGCCCGGCATTTTAGTGATTTCGTCCATTTGAGAAACGGACTGTGCAGACGCTTCAATGGGAATCTTTAATAGAGACCAAGCCACAAAAACCATCATTATGCATGCTAAGCCAAAAACAACTTGATACATGTATGACGGTTTTACGACGAATGGCTCAGATTGAGTTGTTTTTGGGGATAAACTCAGGGGCTCAGGTGTTAAGGTTAGCTTGTAGCCCTTTTTACGGATCGTTTCCACAACATCAAGGGGTGCACTTGGATGAGCAAATAATTGTCTAAGCTGCCAAATAGTGTTGGTGAGGGCTTTTTCACCGATGATTTCATTGCCATGCCATACCCCTTCAATCAGCTCATTACGACTCACAACTTCAGGGTATCGTTGTACTAGAACTTGTAATAGCTCCATCACTTTCGGTTGAGACGCTACCTTTTCGCCATTCAGCACCACCAAGTGTTCATCAATAAACACCTGATAAGGACCCAACTGAAACGACTTTTCATACTGCATGCTATTCGCTCTACTTAACCACTTTACTTGCAACCAATACTTTTATTCATATTTATTCAGTGCGTATGAATAGTTTTATCTTACCTTATTTATAAAAAACAGGGAGTAGCAAGTGTTATTTAATTGCAACAAATAATTTTACTTAATAATTCACAACGTTATGAAAATTAATAAAAAGATATAAAAAAGAGATAAATCGGATGTTCCCGAGGTTGAGTTAAGCCGGCAATTTATCAAGTCTCAAGTGTCCTTGATTTTAAAGACATAAGAAATACAACACAAAAACAGACATCACTTTAACAAGTTAACTCATCAAAACGGGAACAACCATGAACAAGAAGCAACTTTGCGTTGCCGTGCAAGCCGCCCTATTTGGTGCCGTATTCAGCACCAATGCACAGCAAAATGATTTAGATGCCGTAAAAGTAAAACAAAACCAAACGACAATAGAACAAGAAGAAGAGAAAGTTGAGAAAATTGTCGTCACTGGTTCACGTATTAAACGAGATAGTTTTAGTGTCGCCACACCGCTGGTGACTATGAATAAAGATGCAATTTCAGATACTGGTTTAGGCTCTCTGTCTGAAATCCTCGTCGATAATATTCCTTCAATTGATGCCTCTATCAGTAACACCACCAGCCAATCGAGTGTTGCGTCGACAGGTATCTCATCTATCAGCCTACGAGGCTTAGGTTCTGACCGAACATTGACCTTAATCGATGGACGTCGTGTAGTATCGAACAGTTACAGCGGTAACGTGGTCAGCCTAAGTACTATTCCTAGTGGTATGGTGCAACGCATTGAGGTTATCAGTGGCGGTGCATCAGCAACCTACGGCGCCGATGCGGTTGCTGGTGTTGTAAATATCATCACACAAACTGACAAAGAAGGCGCAACTTTTAAGGCACGTACTGGTGAATCATTTGATGGCGGTGGCAAAGAGTTCACGCTAGATTTTGATTTTGGTAGTACTTTTGATGATGGCCGTGGTTATGCTTTCGTCAGTGCAAACTGGGATCGCCAATTTGGTATGAGCTTCTTCGACCGAGAACGCGCTCAAATTGAAGATGCATACCGCTACAGTGAAAGCGAAATGTGTAACCAGATGCAGACCGCAACAGGTTATCAATGTATGCGTGACATCACTCAGGCTGATTGGGTAAGTAAGAGTGACGGACTTCCTGGTGGCGTATTCTTAGAAAACTCGAAAAACGACAAACAATTTTGGTATGACGGTCAAACATTACGCGACGACTGGAAAGACAACGAAGAAATTTATGGCATAAACACACAGCAATATGTGATGTTAAAAGTACCAAATGACAGTTTTTCTATCGCAGGTAAAGTTGATTATGAGCTAACCGATGACGTGAGCTTTTATGGTCAGGTGCAACTCAGTATCGATGAATCATTTAACGACAAGTCACCAGAAGATGAGTATGAAGGTGCAAGCCAAACCGTTTATAACCCAGAAACAGGTGAGCGCTTAGGTCGAATTAAACCTGGTTATATCCCAATCGATAACCCTTTTGTTCCACAAGCTATTCTTGATAGCGAACCATACAAAGATCGTATCTATTGGGACCGACGCTTCAATGAAGTGGGTAATATTGCCACCGATAACACACGTACCACCATTCGCTCATGGGCAGGTTTGCAAGGCACTGCATTCGACGGAGAGTGGGATTGGGATATTTCAGTCGGTCTAGGTAAATTCCACCAAGAGCAATTGCGCTACAACGAACTCGATGTGCGTAAACTAAGTCATGCCCTAAATGCTGAAAAACTCGTCGATGGCACTATTCAATGTAAGGACGAAGCAGCACGTGCAGCAGGCTGTGTCCCAATCAATCTGTTTGGTGAAGGCTCTATCACCCCAGAAATGGCTGACTGGATACGCGTTAATCCTGAAATTAATACCTATATTGATCAAACCAACATTGTTGGTTACATGACCGGTGAGCTGTTCGAGCTACCAGCCGGTGCCGTGTCGGCGGTATTTGGTGGTGAATACCGTAAAGATAAGCAAGATTTACAAACCAGCATTGGAATGCGCGAAGGCGGTATTACCTTTAACGTTGTGCCACAATTCGAAGGTTCTATCGACGTCTATGAAAGCTTTGCTGAATTTGATGTGCCACTACTTAAAGACGCACCACTAGCGAAAAACCTTTCTCTCGAAACCTCGCTACGTTTAGCAAAATACAGCATAGATGCCGTAGGCACAGTGCCAAGCTATAAGTTAGGCGTTTTATGGCAACCTATTGATGATCTTACTATCCGTACTAACTTTGCCCGTGCGCAACGTGCTCCAACTATCACTGAACTGATGTCTCCTGCTCGCGGTGACTACGATAGCTTTACTGATATTTGTGAGGGCTTAACGGCAACTTCGACCAATGCGGGGCATGATAAATGTCGTCAAGATCCTGTGTTCGTGGCTTTACTGGCTGAAGATCCAGACTTTGAATTCGACCCAAGCTCAGGTAGTAAATATTCACCGAATGCGGGTAATGCTAATCTAAGAGAAGAAACGGCTGACACCTTTACATTTGGCTTTACTATGGCGCCAAGTGCCATTGAAGACTTGCAAATTGCCGTTGATTATTATGATATTGCCATTGAAGGTGCTATCTCAGTGATCTCTAATGAGCGCATCTTACAAGAGTGTTACGATTCAAGTGCCGCATTTGGCAGTAGCAATCCATTCTGTAATGAAATCAGCCGTGATGATGAGGGTAACATTACCGAAATTGTTCAACGTGAAGATAACTTAGACGAAGTCAGCAGCCGTGGTATCGATGTCGCTATCGAATACAAATACGACTTTGAAAGCTTAGGTCGCCTATCTTTTAAAGCAGACTATAACCACATTCTTGAAAGCTCAACCACTTACCTTGGTTTAGACGGCCTTGAGACCGATGATTATGCAGGCTATGGTAGTTCTAAAGACAAGTTATCAGCTTCTGTAGCTTGGCGTTTAGATGAGTGGCGTGTACGCTACGCGATTAAATACTTGGGCTCGTTCACTGATAGCCTAAGCCGTGAGCGAGAGTACACCGCAGCACTAGAGCGAAATGCTGAGCGCTGTGCATCAACTGATGAAGACAATGGCTGTATCGCTAGCCCTGAAGCGTTGGCATATCACAAGTATGGTAGCTATATGCGTCACGATGTATCTGTATCATATAATACAGACTTGGCAGCTGACGTTGAGTTACGCGTGTTTGGTGGTATTAACAACCTACTGGATGACAAGGGTGACTTTATACCGGGCGGTCGTGGTAACTTCTATAGCAGATATGGAACAGGTATGGGTCGCTTTGGCTACTTAGGCGCAGAAATTAAGTTTTAATTTTTAGCGTTAGAACAACAGCCTTGATCACCTAAAAGAGCCTGTGATCAAGGCACTTCTTCCTTAAAAAGAAAACTGACAACTCGCCAATTTGAACAGGATACAATAATGATAACAAGCCGCTTTCGCATCACACTGTGTGCCTCACTGATATTTGCTTCACAAATCAGCGCTGCAGAATCGACCAGCAAAGAGGTCATTTCTGACGGTCCATACATTGACGTGCATGCCAGTGCATTAACAGTCAATTGGATTTGTAATGACCAAGTTAAACGCAAACAGGTCAACCTTGAAGGGGTCTCCCTGCCCTATGGGTTTACTGATTGCGGCTTAACCGCAAACACTTCGCAGCTAACTTTTGATAAGCAGTTGATTGAGTTCCAAGGTGTTAAACGCGTAGCGGCCCTCAGTGATTTACACGGACAGTATGATCTGATGCTCACTCTACTTAAAAATAATGGCATCATTAACGCGCAAAACCAGTGGGCGTTCGGTGATGGCCATTTTGTTATCACAGGTGATATTTTTGACCGTGGCGACAAGGTAACTGAAATTCTTTGGTTTATTCATGACCTAGAAAAGCAAGCCGAGCAAGCTGGCGGTAAAATTCACTTACTGCTAGGTAACCATGAAGTCATGGTATTAAATGGCGACTTGCGTTATTTGCACCCTAAATACGTCAAAGCAGAAAAACTGCTAGAAACACCTTTCGACCAGTTATTTAATCAAGATACCATTTTAGGTCGTTGGCTGCGTAGTAAGCCTGTACTGGTAAAAATCAACGACCACTTATATGCCCATGGTGGTTTTCACCCGCAACTTGCTGAAGATAAAGTTACTTTAGACACCATAAACAAAACTTTTAAGTCACATCTTGTTGAAAAAGAACTGCCGAAAAAAAGGGAAGGCTTTGCTCGTTACCTACATAAAACCCATGGCCCCATTTGGTATCGTGGCTACTTTAAGGACGACGGCGCTACCGCTGAAGAGCTGGATTTATTATTAAAACATTTCGATGTGAACCACATCGTTGTTGGCCACACCTCTCAGAAAAAAATAGAAACCCGCTTTAAAGGTAAAGTGATTGCCATCGACAGCAGTATAAAACGCGGTAAATATGGTGAAGTACTATTTATTGAAAATGGCAAACATGAGCGTGGTACGCTGGAAGGTAAAAGAAAGCCTTTAATGAAATAGTTTTACTCACAAAACAAGGAGTGCTCGCGTCTACACAAATGAGCACTTGAACCTCTCTTAAGCTAAAAATTAGCATTCTGCTACTGTCACTGCATCCATAAAAAGCGGTGACTTTGAGCAAGCAGCTTATTAGTTATGAGCTAATGTAAAAAATTGACAAGTATAAAAAATCACAATAGTCTACCTAGTGAAGGTACAAAAAAACATTAAAGGAAATATTATGTTAAAACTAAAAAAACAAAAATTGAAAGAACTTTCAAATAAAACACTAGGTTTAAATGCTACTCGCAATATCGCCGCAGGCTTCGCGCTAGATGGCTCATCTGATGATGATGCATATATCTCTGGTGTGCCAAAAAAGTTTGTCGGTGAAAATGACCAGCCTTTCTTTTGTGCTTCAGGAAAAGGTTGCTAATTTATAACTTCTTGGGCTGAGGCCTTCTCAGCTCACTTTAAGGCTCCCCTACATATCCTTTTATCTTGAATATTGCATCGGTTCTCTTTTAACTTATTCCATCAGCTTTATGATATTGTTTATTTACGGTTCCTGCTATCAGATAAAAGCTACATTTTCTCTAAAATCAGAATGAGTAAACTTTCTTAATACCAGCTCCCTTTTCTGAGTACATCATATTTATAACAGGGTGCATCGCAAACTCTGCCTCATCAAAAACCTCGCCCAATGACTTACTTGCTTTAATAACAATATTTTTGAGATCATAAAACTCAACCACAGTGACTGAAATAAAGTCACGCTTCAAAAGCTTTAAAAGTTCTACCAAAGCAGCTTCTGAATATGGACAATAATTAAAAAGTAGCTCTCCCGACTCACTAAGTACGTTCGAAGCTTGCTTAAGGAAGTCACCTTGTAACAAAAAATCATCGTCTGCATTATCAAAACAGAAATCTAATAAGATCACATCATATTGCTGGGTAACTGTGTTGATATAACTAAGTGCATCAGCTATCTCGATGTCACTTAGTGGTAGATGAAAAAATCTTTGTACGCACTCTGTTACTGTCGGACTCAATTCGATACTTTTCATTACTGATAAGTTTATCAATTGCTTATCACACAAGTAATGAAACGCTCTTTCAATGGCGCCTATACCCAGCCCTAAATTTAATATCGAGTAACTAGGTTTCATCTGCAAAAAGCACATAAGAAAAGCTTGAGACACAGGCGAGAGGAGCAACTCAGGGCGAGAAACAGACATAACCCCTGAATCACGGTATCACCGAAGGTTAGCCATCGGAGATCTTCAGCCTCATACACACAAAGCTTGGAGTCACTATTTTCAATAACTGCAATACAATGCTTGGTGTCCGTACGCTTTTCTAACTCTAATATTAACAAAGCTAACTGCAATTAAATAAGTTATGCAACAAAGCCTAATTCCCTTTTTCTTTCTTACCCTCAGTAATGGCATCGAGTTGCTTTTGTCTATCATCCATTAGCTTTTGAATGTTCTTGGTATTCTTCATTAGCTCTTTGACATCTTGCGGATTCATCGAATTGGCTTTCAGTGATTCACTTTCAGCTGCTTGTTTATCTTTATATAAAATAGATGTGTCTTCAGCGGCCATAATGGTGACTTTACTAGGGTCAAGTTCGTGAGTTTGGCTATTGCCTTTTGGATTTGGCTGATCTGAATAAATCCAGTTACCGTTTTCGTCTTGCCATTTATAAATGGTTGGCTGCTTTATAGCTTGGCTTTCATCACTCGTTGCTTGTTTAGCGTAATCTACTGCTTCATTTAAATGGCGTTTAGATTCATCTAATAAGCTTTGCGTATCGTTTTCAACTTTATTGAAAATTGCATCAATAGACAGATATGGTTGACCGTCAGGACGCTTAATTACAAACAATGATGCCACACCAATCAGCATCACCATAATCATCATATATGCTTTATAACCCACGAGAACACTCCGTCGTACCGACTCTTTGTTATTTTAGTTTGGTTATAGATATTATACCAATTAGTGTAATTTAGTGAGCAATTTTGAGGCTGAGAAAATTTGGCGATTGCCAGGCAAAAGCTTCATGATTTAGTTGTTCTAAATGGGAAGCTTTTAACGCAGCAAGCATCAGTTATAGCACCTCAAATTGTTTAAGTATTACGACTGATTGGTGTCAACAGAAAATATGGAATAAAAAAGCACAGGCTTTGAGACCTGTGCTTTTTATTTACATCAAGGCAAAATTATTGATGGCTGTATGTTTAGACTAGTTTCTAACAATTCGCCATTTAAATAACCAGAACTTAGGTTAAATAAGAACTTTTCAATATGAGCTTTTAGATACCGTCACCGTCAATGTGTAGACCACACTCACGATTAAGGCCGAAGAAACGCGTTTCTTCTTCTGTCATACCTGGCTCTAACTTACGGGTAGTATGCACATCGCCCATAGATACATATCCTTCGTCCCAAAGTGGGTGATACGGCAGATCATGCTTGGTCAAATACATATACACGTCGCGATTGCTCCACTCGATGATCGGGTACACTTTTACGGTACCTCGGCTGATCTCAAGTACTTGCTTATCGGCACGGCTTGATGCCTGATCACGACGTAAACCACTGAACCACGTTTTTGCACCAATTTCTTCGATAGCGCGGGTCATTGGCTCCACCTTATTTAAGGTGTTGTATTGTTTAATGCCTTCTTGACCTTGCTCCCAAAGTTTACCGTACTTAGCTTCTTGCCAAGCTGGACTCATTGGTGAACGATATACTTTTAAATTTAAGTCTAAACGCTCTGTTAAGTAATCTACAAATTGGTACGTTTCTGGAAACAGGTAGCCAGTATCAGTTAATACCACTGGAATATCTGACTTTTCGGTTGAAACCAAGTGCAACATAACTGCCGCTTGAATACCAAAGCTTGAAGATAAAAATGCCGTATCAGGCAAGTTTTCAAGCGCCCATGCCACACGCTGTTGCGGTGTCATTGGCTCTAACAAAGCATTCGCTTCGGCAAGTAACGCTTTTTGCGCTTCGCCTTCTAACTCTAATAATTGTTTAAAATTACTCATGCTTGTTCCTAGGTTGGCAGGCTTGCCTGCCAACTCAATGATTTCTTAAGCGTGGAAGTCTGTTTTAGAAACTTTCACTTCGGCAACGATTTCCTTGCGGATAGCGAAGTCACCAAAACACTCGCCTTCGTTACGCTCTTTGGCCCACTGGCCAATTAATTCGTCTAATGCTGGTAGGTACACATCTTCACCTACGTTTTCTAGATATAGCTTAGGTACGCGCGTACCTTCACGGTTACCACCAAGGTAAACGTTGTACTTACCTGGGCCTTTACCTACAAAACCAATCTCAGCCAACATCGCACGACCACAACCATTCGGACAACCAACAACGCGCATAATAATGTCGTCATTCGGGATTTCATGCTTCGCTAAAATCGCTTCTGTTTTCTCGATAAGCTCTGGTAGGTAACGCTCTGCTTCAGCCATCGCAAGTGGACATGTCGGCAATGCCACGCATGCCATTGAATTTTTTTGCTGTTCAGAGTGTGAATCGTCAATTAAACCATGCTCACGAGCAATCTGCTCAATGATGTCTTTTTGATCAGCTGGCACGCCTGCAACAATTAAGTTTTGGTTAGCTGTCATGCGGAAGTCACCTTGGTGAATTTCAGCAATCTTACGGCAACCTGTTTTTAGTGGCTTACCCGGGTAATCTAAAATACGGCCACTTTGGATAAATAGCGTTAGGTGGTGCTTACCATCAATACCTTCTACCCAACCAATACGGTCGCCACGATATTTAAATTCATATGGGCGGCTGTCTTCAAATTTAACACCAGCGCGGTTTTCTACTTCTGCTTTAAATGCGTCACTACCAAATGTATCTAAGGTGTACTTAGTTTTTGCATTCTTACGGTTAACACGGTTACCCCAATCACGCTGTACAGATACGACGTGCTCAGCAATTTTTAGCGTGTGCTCAAGCGGTATAAAACCAAAATCATCTGCTTTACGAGGATATGTGTTTACATCACCGTGCGTCATCGCCAGACCACCACCAACTAGTACGTTAAAACCAACTAGCTTGCCGTCTTCTGCAATCGCAACAAAGTTGAGGTCATTCGCGTGAACGTCTACTTCGTTGTTTGGTGGAATCGTCACTGTCGTTTTGAACTTACGTGGTAAGTAAGTAGACCCTAAAATTGGCTCTTCAGTTGTTTCTGTCTTTTCACCGTTTAACCAAATTTCAGCATACGCCTTAGTGTGTGGTAGTAAGTGCTCAGAAATTTTCGCTGCCCACTCGTATGCTTCTTGGTGTAACTCAGACTCAACAGGGTTAGTCGTACATAGTACGTTACGGTTAACGTCACCGGCAGTTGCAATAGAGTCAATGCCAACGCTGTTTAGCATTTGGTGCATTTCTTTAATGCCCGGCTTTAACACACCGTGGAATTGGAATGTTTGACGCGTAGTTAAACGAATACTGCCGTAAATTGTTTTATCGCCCGCAAACTCATCAATCGCTAACCACTGCTTAGGCGTGATAATACCACCTGGCATACGTGCGCGAAGCATCACATTGTGCATTGGTTCAAGTTTTTGCTTAGTACGCTCTGGACGAATATCACGGTCGTCCTGCTGATACATGCCGTGGAAACGGATCAACTGGAAGTTATCCGCTGTAAAGCCACCTGTAAGCTGGTCTTTTAAATCCGTTGTGATGGTGCCGCGTAAAAAGTTACTTTGTGTTTTAAGTCTTTCGTTATCAGCAAACTTGGCATTTGGGTCTAGCTTGCTGTTAGGTTTGTAATCTGTGCTCATGGCTTATCCTAAAATTCTACTGTGACGGTCAGTGTGGTGTACTAGCACTTGCTACTAGTACACGTCTTTTTGATAACGGTTGTTGCTGCGAAGCGCTTTTAAGTAGCTTTCAGCTTGCTCGTCATCTTTGCCACCATGGGCTTTAATAATGTCGATAAGTGCTTGGTGAACGTCTTTCGCCATGCAGTTAGCGTCACCACAAATGTAGAAATGTGCACCTTTTTCTAACCATGCAAATACTTCTTCACCTTTCTCGCGAAGACGGTCTTGCACGTATACTTTTTCTGCTTGGTCGCGGCTAAATGCAAGATCTACTTTGTTTAGTAGGCCAGACTTCACATAACCTTGGATCTCTACTTGGTATAAGAAATCTTGGGTGAAGTGCGGGTTACCGAAGAACAACCAGTTTTCACCTTCAGCTTCACGTGCATCACGCTCTTGTAGGAATGCACGGAATGGTGCGATACCTGTACCTGGGCCTACCATGATAACTGGCGTGTTATCGTCACTTGGTAAACGGAAGTTGTCGTTATGCTCGCTAAATACTTTAACTTGTACACCTTCTTCTGCGCGGTGTGCAAGGTAACCAGAACAACCGCCAAAGTGTTTTTCACCAAAGGCATCAAACTCTACTAAACCAACAGTTAAGTGCACTTCTTCTTCCACTTCAGCTTGGCTAGAAGCAATTGAATATAAACGTGCTTGTAACTTACGTAAGCTGTTCGCTAGGTCTTGTGCGCTAATATCGCTTGGGTTTTGCTTGATGATATCGAAGATTTGACGCGCTTCGATGTACTCACGCATAGCCGCTTTGTCTTCAACTAGTTTTAATAGCTCAGCGTTGTTTGTCGCCTGTGCGTATTTTTCAACGAAACCTGGGTAAGACTGAGTTAGCTCTAGTTTTTCAATTAACGCTGTACGGATTGATAGCGTTTCTTCACCCAATGTGATTTCAGTTGCGCCATCAATGTTTAATAGTGCCAGTATTTCATCTACTAGTGCTTCGTCATTTAAGAAATAAACACCTAAAGAATCACCTGGAAGATACGTGATATCAGAGCCTTCTAGTGAAATCTCAATGTGACGAACATCTTTTGTAGAGTCGCGACCTGTGATCTTTTGCACCACACTTAGCTCTGCCGCAAATGGGTTTTGCTTAGTGTATTGACTCTGTGCTGGTGCTGCACCGAAGCCAGCCATCGGAATAACTTGTGCTGAACCTTGTGACTGTGCTTTTAGCTCAGGTTCGAATGCATCAACTGCACCACCGATCCAAGCTGTTGCTTGGTCTTCATAATCAACGTCTAAGTCAGCGCGAGCAACCACCGTTTCTGCGCCTAGTGCTTTAAAGCGCTCTTCAAAATCGATCGCCGTTTGGCAGAAGAATTCGTAGCTTGAATCACCTAGACCGATAACCGCAACTTTAACGCCATCTAGTTTTGGTGCTTTTTTCGAAGCTAAGAATGCGTGTAGGTTTTCAGCATCTTCAGGTGGCTCACCCTCACCATAAGTAGAAACAGCAACAGCAATAAACTTTTCTTTCTTAAGTTGAGCAGGTTTGTAGTCAGCCATGTTTACCAGCTTAACCGCCAGGCCTTTCGCCTCTGCAGCCGCTTTTAACTGGTTAGCAACGCCTTTGGCATTACCAGTTTGCGAACCATATAGAATGGTGAGTGCAGCCGCTTCGCCTGCAGCTGGCGCTTGACCGCCCACTACACCACTTAATGCAGCTGTATTTGCATTTGCAGCTAGGTAACCACTTACCCAAGCTTGCTGTATTGGGTTTAGCTCGGCCACTAAACCTTGTAATTTTTGCACTTGCTCTTGTGTCAGCGGGCTTGCCGCGGCACTAAGTTGACTTAACAACATGGAATCTATCCCCTAACCCTAAACCGTCTGCTTAGTTTGCTTGCTGAAATACTTCTACTCGAAGTAAGGTTTTCTAAGGCTGAAGCATACTGATTTGCGTTGCCAAGGATAAAGAATTAGATCTGCTTTGTTATTCCATTTGGTTATCAAAGAGCAAAAACACCATTAAAAACAGTTTTAAGAAAATTTTGCTCAAAAACAAAAAACGCGATCTTGGAAACCCAAGATCGCGTTTTTTGTTAAATTCAAGGGCGTGTTGACCTTTGCTGTTTGTTTTTGCAGCAGTGAGTTGGGTATTTAGGCCAGGCAGGGGCTGCCCCGCAGAGGCTGCGTAGCATAGTTGTTCTATGTAAGTCAGCCGATAACGCCGAATAAATGACCAACTCGCGCTGCTCGGAGAGTTCAACCAAAGGCTTCCACTACTTTGTCATTCGCCACTCACATAACCCATTATGCTTCGTAGCTCATTTCGTGTATTGAAAGCCTTTGATTTGAACAAAATTCATACCTCAAAGATAAACACGCCCTAGCTTAACTTTCAACTGGATAAATAGTGATTTCAATTCCTGCGCCAATCGCCGAAATTCTCAGTAGCGTATCGGCACTAATTGGCTGAGAGAAACACTTAGGTTCAGCACCTGAGTTAAAGCCAATATCAAAAGTGCGCTTAGAGCAAGATAACCATTGCTTAAGCGCGCTTTTAGAACAAGACTCTATTAGCTCGCATAAATGATTAATCGCTTTATCAGGGCTTACCACATCAGCGTCGGCCTCAATACGGGCTAAATGACGATAGTCGTCTTTATCATAGTGCAGCACCATAGCGTTCTTCTTTAAATCGTCTACCAAGGCACTAATATCCTGTTTTGATTCAAGCTCTAGGTCTACATTTAAGAATTGGATTTCTGACATTATGACTATTCTCTTTTTAAGCTGTATTTTTATGATGTTACTAAGCGATACTCAATATAGACAAGTGTAACTAACTCACCGAGTGGTTGCTACCGATAACGCATTATAAAACTGAACAAATCTTGTTCAATATCGAAAAAGCAGATTTAATACTACTTTTAGACTGAGACAATTTGTCGCAGTGACAGAACAACCTTTTTAGGTACACTGCGCTTTTACTTCTTCATCTGGCTTGGATAATAACAATGATAAAAGCAGCATTTAAACCCATTCGAAAAATACACAAGTGGCTTGGCTACCTTCTCGCTATTCAAATATTCGCGTGGTTATTAGGTGGGTTTGTCATGAGTGCTATTCCGTTAGAAAAAGTGCATGGTAAACACCTAGCACATCGACAACTTGATAATCCTTTCACACGAGATGATTATATCGCTGATTTGAATTCCATAACAAAAAGCCAAGATACGCTCACTAACATTGCTTTCAAACACCTATTAGATATTCCTATCATTAAAGTGCAAGGTGATAAAACGACTTGGTTTAATGGCGTCACTGGTAAAACACTTGTAGCACCAAGAGAAGCTTTGATCAAACAACAAGCCGACGCTCATTATTTAGGTAATGGCGAAATCAGTGATGTGCAATTATTAGCAAATGGCCCGAGAGAGATCGGCTACAAAGAAAACGTCTGGTCTGTTACTTACAATGACTGGTGTAGTACAACACTTTATCTAGAAGCTCAAAGCGGACAAATCATAACAGTAAGAAGCACCATTTGGCGTATTTTCGATTTTTTCTGGATGCTACACATTATGGATTATGACGAACGGGAAGACTTTAACAACCCACTGCTTATTAGCTTTTCTGTCGTCAGTGTGTTGTTTTGTCTATCTGGCATGTTCTTATTATTCCAAGCTCCCCCTTGGCGCAAGCGCAGACAAAAACCAGCTTAGCGGAACATGCGCCCTATATTTTTAGGGCGTGAACCTTTGAAAGAACTATTGCAATCAACAAGATAATTTTAAAGCCTTTATTGCGGTGATATAGTGCATTTTTCTGTAGTCCACTTAGGTGAGAGAAATGCGCCCGCTATTTGCGTTAATGGCTTTGCTGTTGCTGAGCCCGCCAACTATTGGCAAAGAATTTTCAAGCTTTTCACAAGCAAAGAAACACCTCAATAAAACCTTACCTCAAGATGCCACCACGCTTTATTGCGGCTGTAAGATCAAACGCCAAGGCAAAAAACTTATCCCTGATGCATACAGCTGTGGTTATGAACCAAGAAAACCCTACACCCATGCAGGCAAACCAAATAGCCGCGCCACTCGTATTGAATGGGAGCACATTGTTTCAGCTTGGGAATTTGGCCACCAGCTACAGTGCTGGCAAAATGGTGGTAGGAAAAACTGTAGAAAAGTCAGTGCTAAATTTCGCAAAATGGAAGCTGATATAAACAATTTAGCGCCCGCTATTGGTGAAATAAACGGTGACAGAAGTAATTATCGTTTTGGTATGTTACCAAATACAGAACTAAAGCATGGTGCTTGCCCTATTAAAGTTAATTTTAAAACACGGACAGTAGAGCCGCCAGATTTTGCAAAAAAGCGTATTGCGGATGCTTACTTTTATATGCAGAGCACTTATGGCTTGAAGTTATCTAAAAAACAGCAACAATTATTTACAACTTGGCAAAAAAAGCACGGGTACAATTAGCATTAATTTCGCTTTATCGAGCTGTACCAATTGTGTTCACAAACGCTTGTTGGTATTTTGATCACACACAATGTGATAGGAATATATTATGAAACTAAATACATTAAGCTTCAGCATTGCGCTTGCTTTATCTGCAACAGTATTGGTTGGTTGTGGCGGTGGTAGCTCAAATAACGATAATCAACAAACAACAAATCCTACAACGCCTTCAACAAATACAGGAAGCACTGGTGGAACAGTAACAGAGCCAACTTGGACGCTAAATAAGTACGATCCTTCGAGCAGCTTTATAAATCAATGTGAAACGCCGCGTACTGGTACTGACCCTTATGAAAATGCACCTTACCCTGACAAAGCAGGGACTGCCATGCACGAAAAAATGTTTCTACGCTCATATACTAACGAAACTTACCTTTGGTATGACGAAGTAGAAGACAACGACCCTAAATCATTTGATTCAGTAGGTGATTATTTCGCACAGCTAAAAACTACCGCGATCACAGACTCAGGCAAAGCTAAAGACCAATTTCATTTCTCTGAAAGTTACGATGACTATAAAAAAGAAGCACAGTCAGGAGTGGTATCAGGGTACGGCGTAAAGTGGGCATTTATTAGTCGGACGCCCCCTCGCATACTTAAAGTTGCCTTCACACAAGATGGCTCACCAGCAGCAAATGCAGGGCTACTTCGTGGCGATACTATTACAGCCATTAATGGTGCGGATATAAGTACTGCAGATTCGGCAGAAGTAGATAAATTAAATGCAGGCCTTCAACCAAAAGCCGGTGAAGAACATACTTTTACCATCAAGCGCGAAGGAAGTGAAGACCCCATAGAGATTGTAATGACCGCCGGTGACGTACAATCAACACCAGTCCAAAATGCTAAAGTAATTCAGCATGCTGATAAAAAAGTGGGCTATGTACAATTCAACCAATTCATTTCTGTCGGTCAAGATCCACTCGTTGCAGCATTCCAGCAGTTTTCAAATGAAAACATCAATGAGCTTGTACTCGACATGCGTTACAACGGTGGCGGTTTAGTTGTGATGTCTGCGCAGCTTGGTTACATGGTCGCCGGTGAAGAGCAAACTCGAGCAAGTGAAAACAACGGAGCCGCTAAAAGCGCTCAAAATAATGCCAAGGTGTTCAGCCGTACGCTGCGCAATGACAAGCTCGAAGCAGCAAGTGCCGAGGAAGATTATTATACGTTTGAGAATCGTAAAATTGATTGGAGCAAAAGCGTATATACCAATCAAATATTACCAAGTGTCGACCTAGATACTGTGTATATACTTTCAAGTGCTGGAACCTGCTCTGCCAGTGAATCCTTGATTAATGGTCTACGCGGTATAGATGTGAATGTGGTGCTTATTGGTGGACAAACTTGCGGAAAGCCATATGGTTTCACCCCGACTCCAAACTGCGGTGAGGTTTATTACACAGTGCAATTTAAAGGTGCAAACGCCAAAGAGTTCGGAGATTATGCAGATGGTTTTATACCCGTCGAAAATGAGAACTCTGAAGCTGGACTTTCAGCGAGAGTACCTGGTTGTAACATCGCTGATGACTTCTCAAAACAGCTTGGTGACACTCAAGAGGGTATGCTAGCGGCTGCACTCACACATATCGAAACGGGCGCTTGTCCAGTCGTAGCAAAAGAGACCGCTAACCGCGCTCCAAGTATTAAGCAGTCTATTAATGATAACAGCCTCAGTATCTCTCAACCATTCCACCCAATGCGCAATGGTTTGGTTGATATCAAGGTGAAAGAGCAGTAATGCGATACACTTTCGTTACTCTGCTATTAGGTTTAACATTACTGGCTGGGTGTACTCACACTCAGCCTTCTAAACCTATTCCAGCAGTGATTGAATACGCCACCCCAACAATGAAAGCTGAATTGCAACAGGCTATCGTTTCATTGAAAGGCGGAATTGCTCCACTTCTATCTGATACCGCTTTTATTAACAGTAGCGAATTGTTGCTTGAGCATGGTCTCTCAACCGATCACTCAAGTAACACTGCTTTTGGTACAAATTCATTTTCTATTCAGCGATTCGTGCTACAACTTAGAGAAGTGGGGTGTGTGCTTTTTTACACCGAAACATCGCAATTTATAATACTGAATAGCGTACCTTGTCATCCCATGGTCGAGTGATTTACTCATAATATAACCACACATTGCACTTTGAGGATTTTATGAAAAAACAATGGAATAGAATATTATTATCTGGCGCTATGATAGGACTATTAACTGCTTGTCACCACACACCTACGCCAGTAGGTCAGCCAGATAAAGTATATGACTTTGATCATAAGGTGCATTACGAACAAACTAAGTTTAATGATGAACATTATTTCCTGAAAATTCGCTCAGATGCTTACGCACATTTCACACAACAAAGCGTATTTTTATTAAGACATTCAGAAAAGCTTTGCCAAGGCATGAATGCGCAACTAACCTTACAAAAAGGCGTGCAAGCCTTTGAAAGGCTGCCCACTCATCCTCGCGCTTATCAACCTGACCTACAGGTCGAAGTAAAGTGCGTATCTAAATGATACCTGATTAAACTCAGCCCTTAAAAGCATGGGCTTTCATTACGGTTGCAATCATCCGAAATGTATCCACCCAGGCTTGGCGCAATTCAGGTGTCCACGCATCCCCTAGTCCCATTTTTAATGTATATAAAAGCGCATTACCGACCGGGGTGAAGTCCTTGGCCTGCACCCCATACCCTACGTGCCGCTCTGCCAATTGAACGAGCACAGGCACCAGCGCATTGACATCATCAAGCCCCCTCACTGCAACGCGTAAAGTCATCATAAATTTGTGCCCTTGGCTTTTTATATCATTTTTGAATAGTTGCTTTAGTGACGGGTCATATTGGAAAAGTGTTTGGTAGAAAAGCTCTGCGGCTTCTTCAGCATAGTGCTCTATTTGAACAAAACTACGTTGTACTAGCTTTTTTTGCCTATCGGTAATCGACATAACTGACCTCACATTGGCAGATGCCGAGCCACTCGACACCATCACGACATGTTTAAAGCTAGTCGCAATAGTGTCAAAAAGCGAATCAACCAAAACCTTGGAAATTTAAAGAAACTTATCGACTAAGTATCAATGTTTTCGTAAATCGCTTTACCAAAGCTTAGGTTAATAGAGAAAAAGGCTAGTCTTTATAACCCCAAGGTGCTTTTGGTGGTGTAATGGGTTTCGTTAAGTCAAAGTCGACTCTGAATTCACGACCTTCACGTACCAAACGGTAAGTAAACTTATCGTCATAAATGTACATTTGCCAAGTGTTGCCCATTGACTGAGGGATACCTTGGCTCACAAATAATTTTTTTGAATATTGATCAGCTGGGAATGACTGTACATTCGCAAAGCCAGCATCCGTTGTGTGACCACCATACATAGTTGATGGGTCATCCTCTCCATTTTCTAAACGGTGATCATGTTTCAAGCTCAAACCACTACCTGTTTTTGTGATGATCCAAGTGCGAGATGCATCGTCTCCAACATGAAAAGGGACTTGTAACTCGATGTGATTACAACGACGAACATGCATCACTAACTTAGACTTATCAAACTTACTTGGTCCCTGGTTATCAACAGTTACTTTACCTTGATACGCTTTACCACAATGCGCAGCAATTTTATCGAAAAATGCATCATGCGTTGCAATTGATACGATCGGGGCTGGACGCCCAAAGGCTGTGCCACTAACAAGTAAGGCAAGCAATGCTAGGCTTTTTTTCATTATTCTTATCCTAAAAAGAAAAACCAGAGAGTAGTCAGTTCTCTGGTTATATGCAAAAAAACGCGATTAACGTTAATTATTGTTTTATTGCCAAGGGCGAACAGCTGCTAGATTCGCTTCAAACGCATCAATTTGTGCATTCAATTGCTCCGTCTCACCAATAAAATCTAAACCACTTAATAAGCGCGCTTTGATATCAGAGCGAACATCAAACTCAATGGCATCGAAGTATTGACTGCGGATCAGTTGATTTTCTAAGTCGATTTCAACCCTTATATCTTGATATTGCTCTGTAATCGCGAACAAGTTATCTAATGTCTCTGCTGATAAAGCGATACATAACATTTGGTTATTACCACAGTTATTAAAGAAAATATCAGCAAAACTTTGCGCCAATATCACAGTAAATCCATACTGCTTTAATGCCCAAGGCGCATGCTCACGAGATGAGCCACAACCAAAGTTATCACGAGTCAGTAACACCGAAGCACCTTGATAACAGTCTGCGTTTAACACAAATTCAGGATTTGCACTGCCGTTATCTAGATAGCGCCAGTCATAAAACAACGCTTTATCAAAGCCATCGCGACTGGTTGAAGTTAAGAACTGCTTTGGAATAATCTGATCAGTATCGACGTTATTTTTGTCTAAAGGTGCCAATAAACCCTGATGATAAACAGCCATTACACCGCTCCTCTGATATCTGTAAAGTGACCGGCTATCGCCGCAGCTGCAGCCATCGCAGGGCTTACTAAGTGAGTACGGCCTGCACGGCCTTGACGGCCTTCAAAGTTACGGTTAGAAGTCGACGCACAGCGCTTCTCAGCCCCTAATTTATCATCGTTCATTGCTAGACACATAGAGCAACCAGGTTCACGCCATTCAAACCCTGCTGCCTTGAAGATATCCGCTAATCCTTCTTGTTCTGCCTGCTGTTTTACAAGACCCGATCCAGGTACTATTAAGGCTTCAACACCCGTCGCAACCTGCTTGCCATTGACAATCTCAGCGGCTGCACGTAAATCTTCAATACGACTGTTAGTACAAGAACCGATAAATACGGTATCGACTTTTGCATCAGATAACTTCTGGCCCGCTTCTAAACCCATGTATTTCAACGCTGCTCGCATAGCATCAGCTTTAATTAAGTCGGCTTCTTCATCAGGGTTTGGTACCAGCTCATCAATACCAATGACTTGCTCTGGGCTTGTGCCCCAAGTCACTTGTGGTTGAATATCTTGTGCGTCTAACTCAACCACTAAATCAAAGTGTGCGTTTTCGTCTGACTTCAGAGTTTGCCAATATTCAACGGCTGCTTTGAAATCATCCCCTTTGGGTGCGAAAGGACGACCTTCAAGATATGCAAACGTCGTGTCATCTGGTGCGATTAAACCCGCTTTGGCACCCATTTCGATACTCATATTACACAGTGTCATACGCGCTTCCATTGACAGGGCTTCGATGCCTTCGCCACAAAACTCTGCCACATAACCCGTGCCACCAGCTGTACCTAGCTTGCCAATCACAGCTAAAATTAAGTCTTTTGAAGTGACGGTTGGACGTAGTACGCCATTAATTTGGATCTTCAACGATCTGGCTTTTTTCTGCTGTAGTGTTTGCGTAGCTAGTACGTGCTCTACCTCAGAGGTGCCAATACCATGTGCTAAAGCACCAAATGCACCATGCGTTGAGGTATGACTATCACCACATACAATGGTGGTACCTGGTAAGGTGATCCCCTGTTCAGGACCCATTACATGCACTATGCCTTGGTTAATCGAGTTTAAATCATACAACTCAATGCCAAAGTCTTTACAGTTTTGCGCAAGCGCCATTAACTGATTTTTCGACACGTCACTCGCTGCATCTAACGAACGACTCTTAGTCGAAACGTTATGATCCATCGTCGCAAAGGTTTTCTCAGGACAACGTACTTTGCGGTTATTTTCGCGCAACCCAGCAAATGCCTGAGGTGACGTTACTTCATGTACTAAGTGACGATCAATATAAAGTAAATCGGTTTGTTCGTTAATGTTAGCAACCACATGAGATTGCCAAATCTTATCGTATAAGGTCTGAGCCATTGCTACATCCTCTTATTTGGCTGCTGACGGTGCAGCCATCAGCCAAAATTAAATGCGAGCAATAATTGCCTGTGCTACATCTTGTGTTGTATATCCACCTTCAGGGTAAATATCTGGCGTACCCACACCTGCAGCGACAGCTTCAGCAACTGCTTTCTCAATGGTACGCGCCGCTTCATCTTGGCCAAGAGAATAGCGAAGCATTAGAGCGGCACTTAAAATTTGCGCAATTGGGTTTGCAATACCTTTACCAGCGATATCTGGCGCTGAACCACCTGCAGGCTCATATAGGCCAAAGCCAGATTGGTTTAAGCTGGCCGATGGCAGTAAACCCATTGAACCAGTGATCATGGCGCATTCATCAGACAAAATATCACCAAATAAGTTATCACAAAGTAACACGTCGAATTGACTTGGCTGTTTAACCAGTTGCATCGCTGCGTTATCAACATAAATATACTCAAGCGTCACTTCTGGATAATCTTGACTCACTTCAGTAACGACTTCACGCCACAATACACTTGAAGCTAATACATTAGCTTTATCTACTGACGTAACATGGTTACTGCGAAGACGCGCTGCCTCAAAAGCAAAGCGCGCGATTCTTTCTATTTCTTTGCGCGAATAACGCTGAGTGTCGAACGCAGCTTCACTGGCCCCCTCACCTTCACGACCCTTTTCACCAAAATAAATTCCACCCGTTAATTCTCGTACGCACAAAATATCGAAGCCTTGCGCACTAATATCAGCTCGTAGAGGGGATGCCGCACTGAGTGCAGGTAAAAGTTGTGCAGGGCGAAGGTTGCAAAATAAGCCAAAGTGCTTTCTCAACGGCAACAAAGATGCTCGCTCTGGTTGCTCATTCGGTGGTAGATGCTCCCAATCAGGCCCACCTACAGAACCAAATAAAATGGCATCTGCCTTTTCACATGCCGCTAGCGTTTGATCTGGAAGTGCCACACCAAATTGATCTATGGCGGCACCGCCAATCGCATGATGTTTTCTTTCTAAGGTAAAATTAAATTTGGCGCTCACAGCGTCTAATATTTGCTCGGCGGCAGACATGACTTCTGGGCCGATGCCATCTCCAGCTAAAACGGCGACTTGGTAACTTTGTTGGCTCATCCTGCTTTCCTTTGTTGTTTTAAATCAGACACTTTTTGTGCCCTATCTATTAAGTTATAAACACGGATCATCGCTCGCACAGAGGCTTCTACGATGTCGGCAGCAAGGCCAGCGCCGTGGTATTGGCGACCATCATATTTAGCAATGATATTTACTTGACCAAGCGAGCTTGCACCTTGGCCTGTGGCATCTAAGTTATATTCAATCACGTCAACGGCCATACCTGTAATACGTTCAATGGCCTTAAACGAGGCTTCAACTGGACCATTTCCTGTTGCCGCTTCTTGTCTTGATTGTCCGCCCACTGTCATACCAATTGTTGAGCTGGCTACTGATTGAGAATTTGAAGCTGAGTTTACAAACTCAAGTTGGTAAGTTTCGTCTTTATCACTGATCTGATTAAAGTAGATCATAGCCTCTAAGTCATAGTCATAGACCGTGCCTTTTTGGTCAGCTAGCGCTAAAAAGCTTTCATATAAGCTATCCATATCATAATCAGATTTTTGATAACCTAACTCTTCTAAGCGATGTTCAATGACATGACGACCTGAACGTGAGGTCATATTTAATTGATTATTTGGTACGCCCACCGTTTCTGGGGCCATGATCTCGTAGGTATTTTGTGCTTTTAACACGCCATCTTGGTGAATACCCGAACTGTGCGCAAAAGCATTTTCGCCGACAATGGCTTTATTTGGTTGCACAGGCATATTACAAATGGTTTCAACTTGGCGCGAGGCACGGTAAATTTCTTCGCTGCGAATATCGGTGTAAACGCCTAAATGGTCTTGACGCATTTTCATGATCATTGCGACTTCTTCTAACGAGCAGTTGCCCGCTCGCTCACCGATACCATTAATCGTACATTCGATTTGTCGCGCACCCGCTTGTACCGCAGCAATCGAGTTTGCAACCGCTAAACCTAAATCGTTATGACAATGCACGCTTAAACGCGCTTGATCGATATTTGGCACGTTATTCATTAAATGATGGATCATCGCGGCATACTCGTCTGGCGTTACATACCCCACGGTGTCAGGTAAGTTGATGGTTGAAGCGCCCGCTTTAATCGCTTGCTCGACAATGCGACATAAATCCCAATGCGGTGTACGGCCGGCATCTTCACATGAAAACTCCACATCATCAGTGTAATTGCGTGCTAGCTTGATTGATTTCACCGCCATCGCGGTAGCATCATCTAGGCTCATGCGTAACTTATGTTCAAGGTGTAAAGGGCTGGTTGCAATGAAGGTATGAATGCGACTTTGCTCTGCGGGGCGTAGAGCTTCACCACAGGCTTCTATGTCTTTTGCCACGGCCCGAGCTAAACCACAAATTGAAGGGCCTTTGATTTCAGTGGCGATGCGCTGTACTGCACGAAAATCTGCAGGACTTGAAACCGGGAAACCAACTTCCATAACATCCACATTAAGTCGGCTGATTGCATGTGCAAGCTGTACTTTATCGTCTTCAGTTAAACTGGCCTTTAGCGCCTGCTCACCGTCTCTTAATGTTGTATCAAAAATCCAAACCTTATCATTCATACCTTAACTCCTCACCCCTTTGTATCGCCCTTCGAATACCTCTGCCATAAGCAAATAGTTCTAATCAATCATTTGATTACAGCGTTAAAACAAAAAACCCCGCAATGTGCGGGGTTTTCGTAATGCTGCAATTCACGCGCACACTGCCCCGCACCGATACTTGATCAGTAAGAGGTTTAATAGCAGTGACAATTGCGTGAATTTTTTCATTTTTTTAATCTGCATGTTTTGTGTTTATGCTGTAACTGATGCGATTTTTAACATGGCACCACACCAAAGATCAAGCATAAACAATTCACTAAAGCAGCGAAATAAGAATTAAAAAAGAAACCAAAAAGCAATAAAACTTCAAAATAAGAATAAAAAAACCCTTAAACATAAATTTAAGGGTCTTTTTAAATTTGAACAGTAAACAATCGAGTAGATTAATTTTTATATAATTTTTTATGAAGGTTTTGAATTTACCTGATGCGTGCCGTAATGATTCGCACCTTTTGCGATATAACGTAACTGCCAAATCAGGCGCTCAGTCAACTCTTCTCGTTGCTGTGTGTCTTGATCAAGTGCATCAGCGCCGGCATTAAATACCAAGGTAACCATGGCTTCAGCTTGCATGTAAGCATGATTCGCATCGCATGGAGTTTCTGCTTCTAAGTAATGCGCAAGCTCTAAAATAAAATGCTGAATTTCACGAGCGACTGCAGCACGAAATGCTTTTGATGTGCCAGAACGCTCTCGTAACAACAATCTAAATTGGTTACTCGATGTATCGATGAACTCCATAAAAGTCAGCACAGAGGTATTGATCACACTGCCACCACTGGCAATACGACGGCGTGCTTGGCGCATCAGTTGGCGTAACGTCAAACCTGCTTCATCAACCATGGTTAAACCAAGTTCATTCATGTCTTTAAAATGTCGATAAAACGATGTTGGCGCAATACCCGCTTCTCTTGCCACTTCCCTTAAACTCAAATTAGAAAAACTGTGCTCTGCACTGAGTTGATTAAATGCAGCTACAATCAAGGCTTGTCGGGTCTTTTGTTTTTGTTGTGCACGAACGCCTGACATATTTTCTCCTTAGAGTTTATCGGTAACTTGTGCAGTCTAATACTTGACGTGATGAGAATGAAATACTATTTTAGCGTACAAGTGTACGCTGAGATTTTTTAAGATGAAAAAACCCCCTCTTCTTTGGACAAATGTGTTGTTTTTTGCCCTGTCATTTTTGGCAGCAATTACCCTAGTGCCTTGGTATGGATTCACCCATGGCTTTGAAACCAGCACTTGGATCGCTTTTGTTGCTTGTATGTTTTATGCCGGCTTGTCTATCACCGCTGGTTACCATCGCTTATGGGCGCACAAAACGTACGAGGCTCATCCTGCTGTGCAATGGGTATTTGCGCTAGGTGGTGCATTTGCATTACAAAATAGTGCATTACATTGGAGTAGCGACCACCGTGTGCACCATGGTCAAGTCGATGATCCAGTAAAGGACCCTTATGCTGCGACGAATGGCTTTTGGTATAGCCACATTGGTTGGATGTTGCGTGACTACCAAGGTAAAAACTATGGCGACTACAGCAATGCTAGAGACTTACAACGCAACCCTATCGTGATGTTTCAACACCGTCATTACATGAAACTTGTGTTACTAACGAATGTGGGTATTCCATTACTGCTAGGTGCACTGTTTGGTGACATTATTGGTATGTTGTTATTGGCAGGTGTATTAAGACTGGTATTAAGTCAGCACTTTACTTTCTTTATCAACTCACTGGCGCATATTTGGGGCTCTCGCCCATATACTGAAAAAAATACCGCCCGTGATAATGGCTTTTTAGCGTTGTTCACCTATGGTGAGGGTTATCACAATTTCCACCATATTTTTGCCAGTGACTATCGCAATGGTATTCGTTGGTACCACTACGACCCAACAAAATGGATGATCCGTGCATTTGCAGCAGTCGGCCTTGCCAGCAAACTCAAACGCACACCAGTCGAGCGTATCGAAAAAGCCAAAGCTGAAACCTTGTTACTTAAGACTAAAGTTAAGCTGGCAAAATTGCCTTTAGCCCAAGATCAGCTTACATTGTTACAACAAGAATATGATTTGCTTCTAAAAAAGTTACAAACCTTTTGTGCGGCACAAAAGCAGTTATTAGAAGCAAAAGCTGATTCCATGCGTGAGCAATGTGATACTTCGGCAATTGCCAAGCAATACAAAGAACTTGAAGCTGCTTGGCAAACGCAAAAACAAGCATGGTTAGCACTAAATGCAAGGCTATTATCGAACGCTTATACCAAACCGCTTAACTAAGTGGTCTATTTTGAGGCAAGAAAACCTTGTTGGTAGCAAGGCAAAGATTTCGTTATTTAGTTGTTCTAAATGAGAAACCTTTAACGCGGCTATCATCAGGTTTAATCCCTCAAAATAATTAAGTGTTATTGCGGATTGGTATTAATTTGTTCGGTGATAGCCAACTCGCAAGTTGAGGAGGGGCTGTGGCCAAACAAAAAGCAGAATCAAATACAGACAAGCCGGCGTCATTTATGTATGACGCCATTATCATAGGTTCAGGTCCTGGCGGTGAAGGTGCCGCCATGAACCTATCTAAAAGTCACAAACGTGTTGCCGTTATCGAGCGCCATAAAGCGGTTGGTGGGGGTTGCGTTCACTGGGGCACTATTCCTTCAAAAGCACTCAGACACTCTGTTAGCCGTTTAATTGAATATAAACAAAACCCACTTTTTAGCCTCACTGAAAAGCCGCAGCGTTTAACCTTTGGTGACATTCTTAGTCATGCCAGTAATGTGATCTCTAAGCAATCAAATCTGCGCAGCAGCTTTTATGACAGGAACCGCATTGAGTTATTTCAAGGTGACGCCAGCTTTATCGACCGTTACTCAATTAAAGTCACACATGCAGATGGCTCTTATGAAGTGATCACAGCACCGATTATTGTGATTGCCACAGGCTCACGTCCATATCGTCCACCTGGTGTCGATTTCTCTCACCCTAGAATATATGACAGTGACACCATTCTAAGTCTAGAGCATGACCCTCAGCGCGTTTTAATCTATGGTGCCGGTGTTATTGGCTGTGAGTATGCCTCTATCTTTAAGGGCCTTGGTGCCAAAGTTGATTTGATCAATACCCGCGATAGATTATTGGCGTTTATGGACGCGGAGATTTCTGATGCACTCAGTTACCACTTCTGGAATAGTGGCATTGTTATTCGCCACAATGAAGAATTCGCCAAAGTTGAACCACATGAGCATGGTGTAATACTCCATCTACAATCAGGAAAGCGCGTACGTGCCGATTGTATTTTATTTGCCAATGGCAGAACCGGTAACACGGATAAGCTTAATCTTGCCGCAGTAGGCCTAAAAGCAGATGGCCGCGGACAGTTAAAAGTAAATGAGTGCTACCAAACTGAAATCGATAACATTTATGCCGTTGGTGATGTAATTGGTTATCCAAGTTTAGCCAGTGCCGCTTTTGACCAAGGACGTATCGCAGCCAAAGCCATTGTTTCAGGTGGTTGTAGCGAGAAGCTGATCAATGACATTCCGGCTGGTATTTATACCATTCCTGAAATGAGTTCAGTGGGCAAAACAGAGCAAGAGCTAACAGCAGCTAAAATCCCTTACGAGGTTGGTAGAGCGCAGTTTAAACACCTTGCACGTGCGCAGATCACAGGCACACAAGTTGGTAGCTTGAAGCTGTTATTCCACTCGGAAACTAAAGAGATTTTAGGTGTTCACTGCTTCGGTGAGCGTGCCTCAGAAATCGTCCACATCGGCCAAGCAATTATGGAACAAAAGGGCCCGGGTAATAACATCGAGTACTTTGTTAACACTACTTTTAACTATCCAACCATGGCTGAAGCCTACCGTGTAGCAGCGTTGAATGGTTTAAATCGATTGAGTGATTAAGTAGCTCACCACATAAAATGCAAAAACCCGAGAAACTAAGTTTATCGGGTTTTTTATTCACTCAAGTTTTGGCTTATGCAATCAATTGACTTAAAGGCTCCATGCCCCACAAGAAAATTAATACCGCCGCTAACAGAGCAAAGATGATATAAGCTATCCAACCAGCCTTCATTTTTGGTTGTTGCAAGCTTGATTCTGCTGTTCCCGTTAAAAGCGTCTTGATGAGGTTTTTACCTTTAAAACGATAGGCAATGATAGCCAAAATATGCAATGCAATTGCGGCAATTATAAAATCGATATTACTGTGGTGTATTGATCCTGCTAACTCGACAAGATCATAGCTGACATACTGAACTAACGGACCATCAACAAGAATATCGTCTGTGGTAAATAACCCTGTAACGAGTTGTAGAAGGATCAACACAAAAAACAGCACAACCATCAGACTGCCTGCAGCATTGTGGCCAACTCTGTCTTCTTTGCCTTTTAATGCATTAACAACCTTTGCCGGGTGATTAATCAACTTGCTTAGTCTGGCTGTTTCACTACCAATTACACCCCAAATTAATCTGGCTAACATCAGTGCTAACAACATATAACCAGTAACAAAGTGCAATTCTAACCAGCCTTCTTCACCACTGATATAAAGCACACCTAGCGCAGTAACCAACAACCAGTGAAAGCCTCGAATAAAACCATCCCAAACCTTAACTTTGCCCATATTAATCTCAAACTATTTTATGCCATGTGCACCATTATGCCGCACTGCGAGAGCGTGTCTAGATAGTTGAGATTTAACGCAGAGCTACTGCCTGATCTGACTTTGATTTAAACCAAGAAACTCGCTTCTAACAGCTCGCTTTGTTTAATCAATATCTCCAAACTCATCATCGCCTAAACATTCGCGTAAGCGCTTCTGTTCAAAATAATCTTCTAACCTTTTTCGAGCACGGCGCTTTTGTATGCTAGAAGACTCTGTATTTAAATCATCTAACTCCGCACCAAATTCATCATCAATAGGCACATCTTCAGAAAAGGAATTACGCATGGCAACAACCTCATGACTATAAGCACAATACTGAATTAATAATTAGCCCGATTTTTTAGGTTTGCAAACTTTACGATGTCATCTTGCGTGAAAGCAGCGATGTTAAAAATCATAATAATTGGTTAAATAGACCACTTTTATTTTTGTTTTAGCTATATACACACTTACCAGTAGAAAACAAAAAACACATAAACCGCTGATTTTAAACGATTTTAACTTTTGGCATTCATCTTGATAAGTAATCATCGAGTCTATCAACAGGAATGATAATTATGAAAAAGTTTATGCTAGCAACATCGCTAATTTTAAGTACTTCAGCAATCGCTCATGAAGATCACGGTATTCAAATTAGCAGCGATCAGTGCCAAGTCGATTTCCAAAACGATGTTCGCATCACACCGAATCAACTACAGATCACTGCAGAGAATAATAAACAACTAACGATTGACAGTTATGGTGAGCTTTATGTTGATGGACAGGCAATAACATTAACTCATGAACAAAAAGACGCCTTAGCGAATTATGCCGATTCACTTAGGGTGCAACTGCCACAAGTAGCGAACATCGCCCTTGACGGCGTGAAGCTTGCGGGTGTTGCATTGGATGAAGTCGCGCAAGCGTTCAACCTACAAGGACTAGAGTCCCTTAACGGTCTGATGGATGAACTACACGTTGAGATCAGTGATACCTTCTATCAACAAGGTGCATTTGTCATGGGCGAAAAGACCTTTCATGAGTTCGGAGAAAATTTTGATAACCACTTTGAAACTCACATAGAAGAAGCCGTCGAGTCAGCCATGATGGAATCAATTGGCAGTATCTTAATGTTGATCGGCTCTGAAATGGTCAGCTCAGGTGGCGACATGGAAAGCTTTGAAGCGCGCATGGAAAACATGGGTAAACAAATTGAAGAAAAAGTACAGCTACAAGCAAAACAAATTGAAGAACAAGCAAATGGCTTATGCGATAAATTTGAAGGTATTGCACATGCAGAAACTAATTTAGTTGCGCAGATCCCAGCAATGAATGGCTACCAGCTTTTTAACTTTAAATCTAAATAAGCTTTATTAAATTACAGTATTAATTATCTCCCTCTATGAGCTGACTAATGTCAGCTCTTTTTTATAACCTCATTTTCAGAGCGCCGCGACAGACTTTAATGACTGCCGGTGTCACGCCTATCATTTCACCATCAGCTTCAATTAACAGATCAGGATCAGAGATTTCATACTCCATCAACTCACTCACCTCAAGGTGAGATGACTTTTCATGTTGTCGTACTAGCATCAGCAAAAAGCTCCAAAGCCTACTCAATATAGACTCTGCCCTAAAATGCAGCATTAATAGCTTGCCATTATCAACCCTAGCACTCGGCGCCACTTTTAGGCCTGCAGCAAAAAACTGACCATTTGCAAATACACGCATCAAAGAAGGGTCATGCGATGAAGTGTGTTTAAAGCTAAACAAGTGCTTAATACCCGCAAAAATATAGCTCAGCTTATGACGGATTTGGAACGTATTCATATCTTTTACAACTGCAGCATTAAAGCCTATACCAGCCACATTAATGAAAAAGCGCTGATTGACTTTACCTAAATCTAATAACCTATAAGATTCAGAAAAAACCAAGGCTCGCCATTGCTGTTGAGAATAGGCGAACTGTCTAACAAAATCGTTACCCGTGCCAGCAGGCAGCACAGCAAGCGAAACAGCTGAATTCGCCAATGCATTCGCGACCAAATGCAATGTCCCATCACCACCAACTGCAACAACTGTTTCTACTTCTGCCAACTTTTGCTTGATAGCGGTGACATCGGTCTCAAAACACCCTGATGTAAAAAACCACTGATTTTTGCGCCCTCTTTTTACACATTCTTCTTTTATCCATTTAACCTGCGCTTCGATAAAAGGCGAATCACTTGGCTTTACAACAACGAGCATAAAATTAATTAACCTAGCTTATTAAATAATTATTCACAAAGAACCAAGAAGGCCCTTAAATCATGAAAAAAAGACAAGAATAACTATTCAAAAAACACAATGAAGAATTAAACCCATTAGAAAAACTTATCCTAAAATAGCAATTTTTATTGTTTTTAAATTAACCAAATCGAATGCAAAATACACTCAATCAAGCATTACTCACTTACATAACTTAGGAGCTCATCATGATCCAGACAGCTGCGGCGTGCAGCAACACGCAACCTCGCTTAAAGAAATCAACGATTAAAAAGCCAAGCTTTAGCTGGCAGTCTCTTTTTGCAGTCTGCGGTCAAAAGTTGTCTATGGCTCATATGTGTCTTTATAAATAACAGAAATAATGAAGTTATGTTTTTGATTTCACTATACACAATTTAACCGATGTGGCTATCTAAGCTAAAAAAAAGAATTTTTTCTTTAATTTTAGGTTAAATTTTAGGCAAACAAATCAAAAGCTATTTACAGCAGCATAATCGCTGAGTATTATCTTTGCCCATGGAGAGATGGCTGAGTGGTTGAAAGCACCGGTCTTGAAAACCGGCATACGTTAATAGCGTATCTAGGGTTCAAATCCCTATCTCTCCGCCACATTTAAAGTTTGCGCCGGAGAGGTGGCCGAGTGGCTGAAGGCGCTCCCCTGCTAAGGGAGTATAGGGTTTGTAGCCCTATCGAGGGTTCGAATCCCTCCTTCTCCGCCATTAACTTGTATTAAAACCGCTTAATAGCGGTTTTTTTATGTCTGCAATTCAACATCAATACAAGAACTACTTACACCAATCCTCTTGGCAAGGAAAACTGCTCTAGTACCGCTCACGCGCCCTGCTATCGCTGAGGTACCTACTTGGCAAAACTTCTTATTTAGTTGTTCTAAATAAGAAGTTTTTAACAAAGCTAGCGTCAGTTTTAGTCCCTTAAAATGATTGCGTATTATTAAGGCTTGCTATTACTAAATCGAGCAGTCTATTTTCAAGTTAAGAAAGTTTAGCCTAATTATCTAGAGCCTTATCATTAACCTCAGCTCAAGTTAAAGCAATTCATATAGTGCCTAAAGCACAGGTTCATATTCTCTATGCTTGAATAAATCATCAATAGAATGCACACTGGATAAAAAAAGAGCGAACTAACTTATGCAAAAAGCCATTATACTAACAGCCGTTTTACTAGTTTTATCTGGGTGTGGTCAAACTGATAATGTAAGTAATGCTGAGCAACAAAAGCCACAAAGTGCGACCAAGGTTTCTTCTAAGGTGGAAGATAAGCCTGCCCCAGCACCTAGAGTCACTGAGCTTGCAAAAATAAATCAAACAGAACTTGGTCTAGAAACAGTGTCTCAAGAAAAGCTAAACTCCCTTAGAGCAAAAGTGACCTTAATAGAGCAAGCTAATGAATGTGATTCTAATGCACAGTGCAAAGTCATTGCTGCCGGCAATCGACCTTGTGGGGGACCAAGTCATTATATGCTCTACTCCACTAAAATCACATCTGACGAAAAAGCCAAATCTGTAGCTGATGAACTTACAAAGTATGAAAGCCTTCATAATGCGCAAACGGGTATGCAAAGTATATGTGCCATGTTAACTAAGCCGACGACACAATGTATCAATAACAAGTGTGTTACACTAAGCGACAGTACTTATATCGCGCAATAAAAGGAACATACATGAAAACAGTTTTGGCCCTAGTTACATCAACTCTGCTCATGTTGTCAGGCTGCCAGTCCCCAACAGGTACTCAGATCGAAGAGAGCAACACCCTGAAAGCTTATGTAGCTGATCTAAGCTGTGATGCCAGCTTTCAATGTAAAGTAATAGGTGTGGGTGAGAGAGCAGCGTGTGGTGGCCCAAGTAACTATGTTGTGTTTTCGACTAAGAATGTTGATGAAAATGAAGTGGAACGCTTAGCTGATGCCGAAACTGCACAAGAGCGAATACTCAACGAACGACAAACCCCTGATGAAACTTGCAAGCAAGTGCTTCCTATTCAATCTCTGTGTATTAAAAGCAAGTGTGAGAGCTTCACACAGTAAGTAACTAAAACAGCAAAGCCCCTATTGCTGACAATGTCATAATCAATAGGGCACACCCCCCAGCTTTATAGATCAGCATTTGATCCATATCTTTATGAACCCAATAGCGATAAATAAAACGCGCAAAATAACTCGCTGATGTGCCGAATAAAGCAAACATAACAAGTAAATAAATTAAGTATATCGACACACATCAAACCTTTTCTAAATACCTTTTAAGCATAGCCATTAGTTAAGCTTGTTTCAAATTAGGTGCAAAGTTAATGACAGCGAGCAAAGCGAGTGCATTTACTTTGCGCAAGGTGAGATAAACCAGTTTAGCTGAAGATAAGGGCGTAGGTATTTACGCGTGTGAAAAGAGTTTCAAAATGAGCAGAGTGGCTTCAGTGAAGGTTGCTCATTTCACCTTGCGCTAATTCGTCTTTTCATCACCGAGCTTTGCCTCATCACCGTGCAGGACGATTTAGCACCATAAACGCAAAAAAGCCCGACTCTTTCGAATCGGGCTTTCTTTAAATAGGTGCTTGGCAATGTTCTACTTTCACATGGGAGACCCACACTATCATCGACGCTGTTTCGTTTCACTTCTGAGTTCGGCATGGAATCAGGTGGTTCCAAAACGCTATGGTCACCAAGCAAATTTGGTTAAAATCTGGAAAAAATCTGATAATTCTAAAACTTTCTACTTTAGTTCATATTAGCTTCTGAGCTAAAACCACTTTGGCGTTGTATGGTTAAGCCTCACGGGTAATTAGTACTGGTTAGCTTAATGTATCACTACACTTCCACACCCAGCCTATCAACGTTGTAGTCTCCAACGGCCCTTCAGTTAACTTAAAGTTAAAGTGAGAACTCATCTCGAGGCTCGCTTCCCGCTTAGATGCTTTCAGCGGTTATCGATTCCGAACGTAGCTACCGGGCAATGCAATTGGCATCACAACCCGAACACCAGCGGTTCGTCCACTCCGGTCCTCTCGTACTAGGAGCAGCCCCTCTCAATTCTCAAACGCCCACGGCAGATAGGGACCGAACTGTCTCACGACGTTCTAAACCCAGCTCGCGTACCACTTTAAATGGCGAACAGCCATACCCTTGGGACCGACTTCAGCCCCAGGATGTGATGAGCCGACATCGAGGTGCCAAACACCGCCGTCGATATGAACTCTTGGGCGGTATCAGCCTGTTATCCCCGGAGTACCTTTTATCCGTTGAGCGATGGCCCTTCCATTCAGAACCACCGGATCACTATGACCTACTTTCGTACCTGCTCGACGTGTCTGTCTCGCAGTTAAGCTGGCTTCTACCATTACACTAACCGTACGATGTCCGACCGTACTTAGCCAACCTTCGTGCTCCTCCGTTACTCTTTGGGAGGAGACCGCCCCAGTCAAACTACCCACCAGGCACTGTCCACAACCCCGATTAGGGGCCTATGTTAGAACATCAAACATACAAGGGTGGTATTTCAAGGATGGCTCCACAACATCTAGCGACGCTGCTTCAAAGCCTCCCACCTATCCTACACATGTAGGCTCAATGTTCAGTGCCAAGCTGTAGTAAAGGTTCACGGGGTCTTTCCGTCTAGCCGCGGGTACACAGCATCTTCACTGCGATTTCAATTTCACTGAGTCTCGGGTGGAGACAGCGTGGCCATGGTTACACCATTCGTGCAGGTCGGAACTTACCCGACAAGGAATTTCGCTACCTTAGGACCGTTATAGTTACGGCCGCCGTTTACCGGGGCTTCGATCAAGAGCTTCGCCTAAGCTAACCCCATCAATTAACCTTCCGGCACCGGGCAGGTGTCACACCGTATACGTCATCTTACGATTTTGCACAGTGCTGTGTTTTTAATAAACAGTCCCAGCCACCTGGTCACTGCGGCTCCCGTCCGCTTAGAGAGTAAATCTCATCACAGATAGGAGCGTACCTTCTCCCGAAGTTACGGTACAATTTTGCCTAGTTCCTTCACCCGAGTTCTCTCAAGCGCCTTAGTATTCTCTACCTGACCACCTGTGTCGGTTTGGGGTACGATTCGGTATAATCTGAAGCTTAGAGGCTTTTCCTGGAAGTAGGGCATCAGCAACTTCATTTCCGTAGAAACTCGTCTCGTGTCTCAGCCTTAAGAACCCGGATTTGCCTAAGTTCTCAGCCTACTCACTTTCACATGGACAACCAACGCCATGCTTGCTTAGCCTGCTCCGTCCCCCCATCGCAATTATACCAAGTACGGGAATATTAACCCGTTTCCCATCGACTACGCTCTTCAGCCTCGCCTTAGGGGTCGACTTACCCTACCCTGATTAACATGGGATAGGAACCCTTGGTCTTCCGGCGTGCGGGTTTTTCACCCGCATTATCGTTACTCATGTCAGCATTCGCACTTCTGATATGTCCAGCATGCCTCCCGGCACACCTTCAGCCACTTACAGAACGCTCCCCTACCCCGCATACTAATGTATGCAGCCGTAGCTTCGGTGGTATGTTTAGCCCCGTTACATCTTCCGCGCAGGCCGACTCGACTAGTGAGCTATTACGCTTTCTTTAAAGGATGGCTGCTTCTAAGCCAACCTCCTAGCTGTTTTAGCCTTCCCACATCGTTTCCCACTTAACATACACTTTGGGACCTTAGCTGACGGTCTGGGTTGTTTCCCTCTCCACGATGGACGTTAGCACCCACCGTGTGTCTCCCGGATATTACTTTACGGTATTCGGAGTTTGCAAAGGGTTGGTAAGTCGGGATGACCCCCTAGCCTTAACAGTGCTCTACCCCCGTAAGTATTCGTCCGAGGCTCTACCTAAATAGATTTCGGGGAGAACCAGCTATCTCCCGGTTTGATTAGCCTTTCACTCCAAGCCACAGGTCATCCCCTAACTTTTCAACGTTAGTGGGTTCGGTCCTCCAGTTGATGTTACTCAACCTTCAACCTGCCCATGGCTAGATCACCGGGTTTCGGGTCTATACCTTGCAACTCAACGCCCAGTTAAGACTCGCTTTCGCTACGGCTACCCTAAACGGTTAACCTCGCTACAAAATATAAGTCGCTGACCCATTATACAAAAGGTACGCAGTCACCCTCGAGGGGCTCCTACTGCTTGTACGTACACGGTTTCAGGTTCTATTTCACTCCCCTCACAGGGGTTCTTTTCGCCTTTCCCTCACGGTACTGGTTCACTATCGGTCAGTTGGGAGTATTTAGCCTTAGATGATGGTCCACCTATATTCAGTCAAAGTTTCACGTGCTCCGACCTACTCGATTTCACTTTAGATAAGTTTTTGTGTACGGGACTGTCACCCTGTATCGTCAAACTTTCCAGAATGTTCCACTAACTACACTAAAGCTTAAGGGCTAGTCCGATTTCGCTCGCCGCTACTTTCGGAATCTCGGTTGATTTCTTTTCCTACGGGTACTTAGATGTTTCAGTTCTCCGCGTTCGCCTCGTTAACCTATGTATTCAGTTAACGATACCTGCAAGCAGGTGGGTTTCCCCATTCGGAAATCCTAGTCTCAAGCGCCTCTTACTGGCTTGACTAGGCTTATCGCAAGTTAGTACGTCCTTCATCGCCTCCAACTGCCAAGGCATCCACCGTGTACGCTTAGTCACTTAACCATACAACCCAAAATGGTTTGTATCGTCAAAGACAGTTTTAACTTCGCCAGAAGTTAATATTGAATACTAAAGTAGACGCTAATAAACAATTAAATGTTTATCGGCATTGTTTTACTTTTGAAAACTCTTTTTAGAATTTCTTCTAAAAGAATTAATTATCAGCTTTTCCAAATTTTTAAAGAGCAAGAGAATTACTTCTCAGAGTTAAAGACTCTGAAGTCAAAGCATTTATCTATGAGGAGTAAGTAGTAAAGTGGTGGAGCTAAGCAGGATCGAACTGCTGACCTCCTGCGTGCAAGGCAGGCGCTCTCCCAGCTGAGCTATAGCCCCACATTACTAGGAATACATTGTTTGACCGAGCTTCTTTTTGAGGCAAGGCATAAAGCGAGGAAGTTTAGTTCGACTAAACGACGAGCTTTATAACGCAGCATCGAGAAGAAGTGGTGGGTCTGAGTAGACTTGAACTACCGACCTCACGCTTATCAGGCGTGCGCTCTAACCAGCTGAGCTACAGACCCAAACAATGTTTGTGTTCTCTAATTCTATTCAACAATCATCTGTGTGGACACTACGAACAAATCTGTTCTAAATCGTTAAGGAGGTGATCCAGCCCCAGGTTCCCCTAGGGCTACCTTGTTACGACTTCACCCCAGTCATGAATCACTCCGTGGTAAGCGCCCTCCCTAAGGTTAAGCTACCTACTTCTGGAGCAACCCACTCCCATGGTGTGACGGGCGGTGTGTACAAGGCCCGGGAACGTATTCACCGCGGCATTCTGATCCGCGATTACTAGCGATTCCGACTTCATGGAGTCGAGTTGCAGACTCCAATCCGGACTACGACGCACTTTAAGTGATTCGCTAACTCTCGCGAGCTTGCAGCACTCTGTATGCGCCATTGTAGCACGTGTGTAGCCCTACACGTAAGGGCCATGATGACTTGACGTCGTCCCCACCTTCCTCCGGTTTATCACCGGCAGTCTCCTTAGAGTTCCCGACCGAATCGCTGGCAACTAAGGATAGGGGTTGCGCTCGTTGCGGGACTTAACCCAACATCTCACAACACGAGCTGACGACAGCCATGCAGCACCTGTATCAGAGTTCCCGAAGGCACCAAACTATCTCTAGTAAGTTCTCTGTATGTCAAGTGTAGGTAAGGTTCTTCGCGTTGCATCGAATTAAACCACATGCTCCACCGCTTGTGCGGGCCCCCGTCAATTCATTTGAGTTTTAACCTTGCGGCCGTACTCCCCAGGCGGTCTACTTAATGCGTTAGCTTTGGAAAAGTTGTCCGAAGACCCCAGCTCCTAGTAGACATCGTTTACGGCGTGGACTACCGGGGTATCTAATCCCGTTTGCTCCCCACGCTTTCGTACATGAGCGTCAGTATTGACCCAGGTGGCTGCCTTCGCCATCGGTATTCCTTCAGATCTCTACGCATTTCACCGCTACACCTGAAATTCTACCACCCTCTATCATACTCTAGTTTGCCAGTTCGAAATGCAGTTCCCAGGTTGAGCCCGGGGCTTTCACATCTCGCTTAACAAACCGCCTGCGTACGCTTTACGCCCAGTAATTCCGATTAACGCTCGCACCCTCCGTATTACCGCGGCTGCTGGCACGGAGTTAGCCGGTGCTTCTTCTGTAAGTAACGTCACAGCTAGCAGGTATTAACTACTAACCTTTCCTCCTTACTGAAAGTGCTTTACAACCCTAAGGCCTTCTTCACACACGCGGCATGGCTGCATCAGGCTTGCGCCCATTGTGCAATATTCCCCACTGCTGCCTCCCGTAGGAGTCTGGACCGTGTCTCAGTTCCAGTGTGGCTGATCATCCTCTCAAACCAGCTAGGGATCGTCGCCTTGGTGAGCCATTACCTCACCAACTAGCTAATCCCACTTGGGCTAATCTAAGGGCGAGAGCCGAAGCCCCCTTTGGTCCGTAGACGTTATGCGGTATTAGCAGTCGTTTCCAACTGTTGTCCCCCACCCTAAGGCATATTCCCAAGCATTACTCACCCGTCCGCCGCTCGTCATCTTCTAGCAAGCTAGAAATGTTACCGCTCGACTTGCATGTGTTAGGCCTGCCGCCAGCGTTCAATCTGAGCCATGATCAAACTCTTCAATTAAAAGTTTTTTGAATCCTAAGATTCGTGCTCAATGAATTCTGTATAAATTGACTATATAGTCACTCATAAGAAATTGAGACTCTAAATTTTTTGCTCCTGAATCAAGAGCTGTTAGAACTCAATCTGTACGAGTGCCCACACAGATGATTGCTTCATATTTTTAAAGAACATTCCGGTTACCCGGGTGTAACTCGATGAGTTACCGCAGACTCGCTGCGAAGTGGAGCGCCATAATAACGACTTCACTTTTTATGTCAACACTTAATTTTAAAAAGTTATTTAAGATTAAGTTTTATTTGACTCGACATCGTTTTGATTTGCTTTTCAGCGTTTCGCCCCGTGTCAGTGGGGTCGCATTATAGGGAGAGCAGAAAATTACGCAACCCCTTTTTTAAAGAAAAATGCAAAAAACTGACTGTTCGCGTGTATTTTAAACGAAACTGTATAATTTCGATGTTTTAAGTAGAATTTATGAGCAGTTTTAGCTACTAAACTGCCAATTTAACTTTGATTGATACACGCTTTCTTGTTCCAGTTCACTTTTCATAAGTGGGTGTTGAGCTAACCAGTCTTCTGAAAAGCTAATATTAAGTCTGTTTTTATCTGCTTTTACTTCAAAGGTAGGTAAAACATCATCTTTACGACGCATAGATAAGATAACGGCTAGCCTAATTATGCGTACTAACTTTTCGGTCAGCGCTTTATTAGCACCAAGATGTGAAAACAGTGCATCATTTAAATCGGCACGGTGGCCTTTTAAAAGACTCACAATGACTTTCTTTTCTGCTGGCGAGTAACCCGGCATGTCGGTATTACTTAATATATAAGCACTGTGTTGATGATATTGTTTGTAATCTATAAGCAAACCAATTTCGTGCAAGTGCGCTGTTGCGCAAAGCAATACATTGACTTGCTGTAAATCTAATTGCCAGGCATGCTGAAGTTGCTTTGCTATTAATAAGGCAACATCTGAAACGCGTTTAGCTTGCTCTTTATCAGTATGAAAACGCAGCGCAAAGCTTTCAAGCGTTCTTTCACGAATATTAGAATGGTGTAGATCTGAGATCATGCTGTACAGCACACCTTCACGAAGTGCGCCACCTGCTAGTCCCATCTGCTGAATATTCAGCGCTTCAAATAATGCAATGAGAATTGCTAACCCAGAGACAAACACCAAACGACGTTCTTCACTGAGACCTGGCAAAGAAAGTGTTGATACATTTTTAAGTTTTATCGCTTCGGCTTTTATATGCTGTAACTTTTCTAAAGAAAGTAGATCGGTTTGACCTGTCGCAGCTAAGATTTCTTGAATTGCTTGCACAGTACCAGATGCGCCAATAGCAAGCTCCCAACCAGTATCAATGTATTGAGACTTAATCGGCGCAATTACAGTATGTGCTGCGGCAATTGCTTGCTCAAAATTCTTCTCAGAAAGTAAGCCATTCTGAAAATAACGCTCTAAATAAGTGACACAACCCATATCTAGGCTTTTATAGAGCAGCGCTTCAAACCCTTTACCTATGACAACCTCGGTACTGGCACCACCAATATCGATCACTAATTGCTTCCCTTGGCATGCAGAAGTATGTGCCACACCTTTATATATAGTGCGTGCTTCTAATTCACCACTGATGATATTGATTTTGTGATTGAGGATTTTTTCAGCTTGGGCTTTGAACTTTTGGGCATTGGTAGCAAGCCTCAGCGTTGCCGTTGCGACAATGCTGATATTTTGCTTCGGTATATCTTGCAACCTTTCGGCAAATAGTGCCAAACACTCCCAACCTCGTTGCATTGCATCAGAAGATAACGTGTTATTTTCGTCTAAGCCTGCAGCTAGTCGAACTTTACGTTTAACTCGACCGATGGTGTGAACACCACCGGCAATGTGTTTTGCAATCAACATATGAAAGCTATTAGAGCCTAAATCAATAACGGCAAAAACGTTATTATTATCTATATTTTTGGCCACTTTGTACCTCTAGCTGCAAGATCCCGCAATTACAACTTCTTAAGTGTTCGCTTTCGATTTATTGTAATTTGATTGACGTCGGTTGTTTCCCTTTCTTGGGCCAGAGTGATGACGTCTTCTCTGCGTATTCGGTTTAGGTAAATCTTCAATTAATGCTGTTTTATCATAATGAGACAGAGGAATCGAATGTTCTATGTATTCTTCAATCTCATGTAAGTTGTATGCATACTGTTCACACGCAAAACTAATTGCATGACCTGATGCACCAGCTCGACCTGTACGACCAATTCTGTGTACGTAATCCTCACAGTCATCCGGTAAATCAAAGTTGAACACATGACTTACTTCAGGAATATGCAGGCCGCGCGCAGCAACATCAGTTGCCACAAGAATATCTAAATCGCCTTTGGTAAATTGTGCCAAAATTGACTGACGTTTCTTTTGATTTACATCACCCGTTAATAGACCAACGCGATGTTTATCTGCTTTTAGCCAAGCATACACGTTTTCACAACTTTGCTTCGTATTTGCGAATACGATTGCTTTTTCAGGCCACTCTTCTTCTATTAATGTAAGAAGTAACGGAATTTTGTCATCGTGAGATGAGTGGAATAACTCTTCTTGAATACGCTTACCCGTTTTCACATCAGGTTCAATTTGTACATGCTCTGGATTGGTCATGTGCTCAAAAGCCAACTCTTGTACACGGTAAGATAAAGTTGCAGAGAAAAGTAGGTTTAACCTTTCAGCAGTTGGTGGCATACGATTAAATAGATAACGGATATCTTTAATGAAACCCAAATCAAACATACGATCGGCTTCATCAAGCACCACCACTTCGATCTCATTTAGGTTATAAGCGCCTTGCTTATAAAAGTCGATTAGACGGCCCGTAGTACCAATTAAAATATCGACACCTTTTTCGAGTTGTGCCCGTTGTTTTTCGTAATCTTCGCCACCATATACTAAACCTAAGTTTAGACCACAGTGTGGCGCAATAATTTTTGCATCTTTATGGATCTGAATCGCAAGCTCTCTCGTAGGAGCCATGATCAGCGCTCTTGGGTGCTTTCTGGAACGACCTTCTGTTTGCATTAAACGGTGGCAAGTGGCTGTTAAGAAAGCCAATGTTTTACCAGTACCGGTTTGTGCTTGACCAGCGATATCTCGCCCGTCACAGACAAAAGGTAAACACTTTGCTTGGATTGGCGTGCAATATTCAAAGCCATTCGCAGCTAAACCGGCGACCACTTCCGGTGCAATAGCAAAGTCAGAAAATTTTTTATTGGTCAAATGTGTCTTAGTCATAGCAATTAAGCATAACGTTTAAACTTGCAATAAGAAACAAGAGTGTTTAAATACGCAATAAATAATTCGCCAATTTCTAACGGAGAACGCAATGAGCGACAAAATTATCCAGCTTACTGACGACAGCTTTGAAGCTGATGTAATTAAATCAGACCTACCAGTATTAGTAGATTTTTGGGCAGAATGGTGTGGCCCTTGTAAAATGATCGCGCCAATCTTAGACGAAGTTGCTGAAGAGTTTGCTGGTAAAGCAGTTATCGGCAAGCTAAACATCGACCAAAACGCTGGTACACCGCCTAAGTTCGGTATTCGTGGTATTCCTACACTGCTTCTTTTCAAAGATGGTGCTGTAGCTGCGACTAAAGTTGGTGCGTTATCAAAGACTCAACTTGTTGAGTTCTTAAACGACAACATCTAAGTCTGTATATATACGCCTCGCCTTTGCTAGGCGTATATCCCACCTGCCTGCCCATAGTTTTTTCGACTAAATTTGCTTAAAGACTGGACGACTAGCAAGCTAACTGCTAATTTATAAAGCCACTAACCTTTAGCTTTATCAAATCAACCTCTCATCACTGAGATGACAATTGTTATAAAGAACCCACCAATATGCATTTACGCGAATTAAAAGACAAGTCAATCAACGAACTTGTAAAACTAGCTGAGTCCATGGGACTTGAAAACGTAGCCCGTCTAAGAAAACAAGACATCATTTTTGCCATTCTAAAGGCACATGCTAAAAGCGGCGAAAACATTTATGGCGGCGGCGTTTTAGAAATTCTACAAGATGGCTTCGGCTTTTTACGTTCATCAGAAGCCTCTTATTTAGCTGGCCCTGATGATATTTATGTTTCACCAAGTCAAATTCGACGCTTCAGTATGCGTACTGGTGATACAATTAGTGGTCTTATACGTCCACCTAAAGATGGTGAGCGTTACTTCGCGCTGTTAAAAGTAAATGAAGTTAACTTCGATAGACCTGAAAACTCTCGCACTAAGATCTTATTTGAAAACTTAACGCCTATTCATGCGAATGAGCGTTTTGTGATGGAACGTGGTAACGGTAGTACTGAAGATATTACTGCTCGTGTTCTTGATTTAGCATCACCAATTGGTAAAGGTCAGCGTGCTTTGATTGTAGCTCCGCCTAAAGCGGGTAAAACAATGCTGCTACAAAATATCGCGCAATCGATTACCTACAATAACCCAGATGCAACACTGATGGTGTTACTGATCGATGAGCGTCCGGAAGAAGTTACTGAGATGCAACGCCTTGTAAAAGGTGAAGTTGTTGCTTCAACATTCGATGAGCCGGCAAGCCGTCACGTACAAGTTGCCGAAATGGTTATCGAAAAAGCAAAACGCTTAGTTGAGCACAAGAAAGACGTTATCATCCTGCTTGATTCAATCACACGTTTGGCACGTGCTTATAACACGGTTATTCCTTCATCAGGTAAGGTACTAACGGGTGGTGTTGATGCGAATGCACTACATAAACCTAAGCGTTTCTTTGGTGCTGCACGTAACGTTGAAGAAGGCGGTAGTTTGACAATTATTGCAACAGCCCTTATCGATACTGGCTCTAAGATGGATGAAGTCATCTACGAAGAGTTTAAAGGTACGGGTAACATGGAATTACACCTAAACCGTAAGATTGCTGAAAAGCGTGTATTCCCTGCCATTGACTTCAACCGCTCAGGCACGCGTCGTGAAGAACTACTGACTAAAGCCGATGAGCTGCAGAAGATGTGGATCTTGCGTAAGATTGTTCATGAAATGAGTGAAATCGACGCAATGGAGTTCCTCATCGATAAGCTCTCGATGAGTAAAACTAACGACGAGTTCTTTGAACTCATGCGTCGTAAGTAAATATCCTAAAAAAGCCTGCTTATGCAGGCTTTTTTGATCTTAATTACTATCGCATTGCCCCCAATTTTTGACTATTCTAGTTATAGACTTACGTGCTTAGACAGGGAGCTGTTCAGTTTATGAAGCCCTTTCAACTAATTCGAAACTTTCTAATCCTCAACACCTTAGTGTTATTGGTCATGTTGCCATTACTCTCGGTGTCTTGGTCAACAACGGCTATTGTTATCAGTGTGCAAATTATCTTAGGTGCTGCTGCACTTTGGTATTCGAGCCAAAAAACATCGCAAGCTGAGCATTTACAGACTTTAGTCAATTCTATAAACCATGATGGACAAATTGACCTCACTTATCGTTTTGATGACAGTAAGGCCTCAATACCGCCAGCTTGCTTAGCGATTAATGCCAGCCTTGCTACCATTGAACACATCATTGGTGAGGTTTATGTTTCTTCATCTCGCCTCTCACCTATGGCTGATGGACTCAGAGACACTTATGCGTCAATGACACAAAAGGCGACAATTCAGCACGCTCATGGGGAGGATTTAGCCGATTCGATCAACCGCATGCTCGCTGTATCTAGGGAGCTTGATGATAACCTAGAGAAAATTTACACGTCAGTGGAAGCTGCAACAGAAGCCGTTAAGAAAACACGAGTTGATACTGATAAGAGCCAGGCAAGCTTAATGAGCTTAGCGAAAAACATTGAAGAGACCAGTGAGCAAATTGAAACCCTCAAAGTTGATTCAGATGCGATTAGTTCTGTTATTGACGTAATTAACTCAATTGCAGAACAGACAAATCTACTGGCACTGAATGCAGCAATTGAAGCTGCGCGAGCAGGTGAGCAAGGTAGAGGGTTTGCAGTAGTTGCAGATGAAGTCCGGAGTTTGGCTGCTCGAACTAGCCAGTCAACTCAACAAGTACGTGAAGTGGTTAATAAAATACAAGCTGGAACTGACAGTGCCCACCAACTCATGCTAAATGCTCTTGAAGAAACCAAGCAAACAGTGACGTTATCAGAAGCGTCTACAAGAGAAGTAGATCAGATTGAATCAGCTATGCTTAACATCAACTCTATGTCTCACAGTATTCATGAACAGGTAAAAGATCAAAAAACCGTATCCGATGAAGCACAAACGAGCATTGAATCTATGGTTGAGCTTAACTCAGATGCGCTTTCAAGCTCTAAAATCCAAGCCGTTTCCAGTAATGACCTCATCAGTCTGGCGCAAAGCATTCACGACAAGCTGGCCATATTTAAAGTAGATGAAGCGGCGTTTGAGCATGATCATAGAAATAACAAATCTCGATTACATGCAAACACACAGGCTTCTGATACAAAAGCTGACGCTCAGCAAGAGTCAGGAGACATAGAGCTGTTCTGATAACTGCACTTGCTGCATTTCATCACACAATATTAAATACCAATGTTGCAACCCATGAGCGTCTACTTCATGTGGTTTTTTTAACGCCTGCTCAATGTGTTTTGCTGTTTTGGCGATATCCTCAAAACCAAATGTTGATGCAGCACCTGTGAGGCGATGGCACACTGCTCTCAACTCTACCCAATCTTGCTTTTGCCATAAGTCAATAACCGTAAAACGCTCTTGCTCAAGGCTTAATGCAAAACTTTCAATCAAATCACTAATATCAACTTGCATATCTTGCTTTTCGACGCCGTCAGCTTCTGCTAAGAAGTCACTTAAAGCAAGATGAAGCTTATCTCTATCAAGAGGTTTACCTAAATGGCCTGCAAACCCAAGCTCAAGATAGGATTGAATTTCATGCTGCATGACATTTGCGGTGAGAGCAAAAATAGGTCCATCAAAACCCGCTTGTTGTAGCAGCTTAAACGCTTCTAGCCCATCGAGAAGTGGCATTTGAATATCCATTAAGATTAAATCAGGGTATTCACTTAATGCTTTTTCTACCGCAACTTGGCCATTTTGTGCAGTAATGACTTCGACACCAAGCTGAGTAAGTATACGTTCAAATAGCGCACGATTATCATCATGATCTTCAGCAACCAATACTGTACCGCTTAGCTTAGCAAGCTGTGTAATTGGCCTAGCCGCTTTATGCACCAAAGTTGAATCTGACACGGAGTCTAGACGTGCACAAGGGATGACTATGTAAAATTGGCTGCCTTGTTCAGGAATACTGCTCACCTGAATACTGCCCCCCATCATAGTCGCCAATTGCTGAGATAAGCATAAACCCAGCCCAGATCCCCCAAAGCGACGCGTTATACTGTTATCCCCTTGCTGGAAACAATCGAAAATATGCTGTAATTGCGCGGCATCCATACCAATACCTGTATCATTTACCGAAAACCTGACCCCATTATTTTCTTGGTTGACCACCAGCTCAACATGACCATACTCCGTAAATTTAACCGCATTTCCAAGTAAATTAATGAGCACCTGCTTCAGTCGTACATAATCTAAACGCACAACATAAGGCGTAGGTAAATGGTTTACTACCATAAAGTTTAGCCCCTTAGCCTCACAGACGTGCTGAAACATTTCGGTGACATCATCTAATAGCTGCTCTAGGGAAAACTCTGTAAACTCTAACTCAAAACGCTGAGCTTCGATTTTACTCAGGTCGAGCACATCACTAACCAACTCTTTCAAATGCTCACCTTGCCTTTGGATCACCTGTAAAGGCCCTTGGATATGCTTGTCGTGTTGATACTCTTGTAATAACGCTTCGCTGTTTCCAATAATTGAGGTGAGAGGGGTGCGGATCTCATGGCTAATATTAGCCAAAAATTGACTTTTAACTGTATTTGCTTCACTGAGCTCATCTGCAAGCTTTTGTAGTTCCGCGGTGCGCTTTGCTACTTGCTGGCTCAACTCAATATTAGCAACGCGCTCCATACGTTTTCTATACATACTTACGACAGCGATTGTTCCTGTTATGAACAATAAAATTGCAAGCCAAGTAAGCTGTTCTCGCTGTTCAATTTGTAATGCCTGTACCGCTTGTTGTTGTTTCAGTAATTCAATTTCGCGGTTTAATTCCGTGGCCTCAATTTTGCTCTGATACTCATTTAAACGTGCATAAACTTGATCATTTAAAAGTTGCCGTTGTAACGTTTGAAATGCATTGAAGCTTTCCATTGCTTGTTCAGACTGTCCTAAATGAGCCTGAATAATCGCTAAAATTGCTAAACCATCTTTTTCACGTAACTTAGACCCTTGCGCACGCGCAATAGACAGCGACGTTTCGATACTTTTTAATGCCTCAGCAAAGTCGCCACGATGAACTTGCAACTTGGCCATTGGGTATAGTGCTTCCATATAGCCAGATTGCAAGTCTACTTTTTCAGCATAATAAAGGGCCTTTTTAGCCTCTTCATAACCTTGTTCCATCTCACCTAATGCAATACTCAGCGTTGCCAAATTACTGTATTCAAAGGTCAAGCTTCGCGCGGAGCCCACTTTTTCATAGTACTCCACTGCTGCCAGTAAGCTCGCTCTTGCCAACTTACTTTTTCCCTGCTCCATATACATGGCACCCAAATTAGCCTGAGCTAATGCGACACCGTACTCGTCATTAAGTTGATTGAATAAACCGATAGACCTTAAAAGCATATCTTTAGCAATGTCATAACGATGTTGGCGGATATACGCACCAGACAAGTTTAGTAGCATGTCTGCTTTGTCTTGTTCACTGCCATGTAATTCGTACAAACGATGCGCTTCTACATAATGTTGGACTGTATTTTCGAGATCATGTGCCTTGAGATAGGCCAGCCCTAGATTGTTGTACATATTGGCCAGCTCTAATGGCTTATTACGCAGTTTGGCAATATTTAGAGCTGTTTGATAATGCGCAATAGACTTGTCATATTCACCTTGGTAATACGTGCTAATTCCCAGCATTTTGAAGGCCATATATTTTGCATCACTACTCACAGAGTCGGAGGTAATGTCGGCTAGGCGTTGAAAATACTCTACTGCATCGGTTAATTTCTCACGTTTAAGAGACTCTCTGCCCATTTGTGTAAGAAAATAATTATAATCTTGAAAATTAAGCTGTAACGAATCACCCAGTATTTGTGCTTCCGCTTGCACAGTTTGCCAATCTGACAACTGGGTTATTTTTTCTATCTCAGCTTTTAATTGAGTCTCTGGGATGGCGAACGCAGGTGCTGATAAGTTAAATAGCGCGAACCCAAATAGCACTGACGTGAGTGATTTTAGCAATGGCTTAATCAACATCCTTGCCCTCATTGCCTAACAAAAAATAAACATGGTATGGTGAAGATACACCAACAAACTCAGAGGGACAATGTTGCGTCCAATTCTAGATGAAATTTTTTCGGTGCTGAGTAATGGCGCACACTTTAAAGTCCATACGTTAGCCGCACACCTTCAAACCGTTGACTTACTTCAGCAACTTGATGAAGACCCAAATCAAGATTTATTCAAACGTAACTTTGTGTTGATGAATAGCTTATATACTTTGCAATCAGAACTTATTGAAGAAGATATCTACCTGCATATAGATAGTATGGATATATACCTTGCTGACAAAGGCCAAGCCCCTGAATTAAACACACCTCTCAGCACTTATTATTTAGACTGGCAAAACTACCAAACAGATAATGAAGAAATAGCAGCGTTACTGGATTCTTTTTGGCAACGTTATGCTCAAAGCTTTCACCATCAACAGAATACATTGAATAAGCCCCACCTTGAGGACTTATGCTTGCAATGGCAGCTAACACAGCCGCTTGAAGAAAAAGCCATTCGACGACGTTGGCGGAAACTGGCCATTCAACACCATCCAGATAAAGGTAGTAACGACGATACACGATTCAAGCAGTTGCAGAGTGAGTATCAACAACTGCTTGGACACATTAAATCAATTTAATTGACGCGACGTACTTGGTATTTCTTACCTTTGATTTTGTTATCGCGAAGTTTTCTAAAAGCAGGTTTACTTGCTTCACGCTTAACAGCAACAAACGATTGGTTTTCAAACACCGTGATCTTACCGATTTGCGAAAAGCCAATACCCTCTTCGCCCGTTAAACAACCCACTATGTCACCCGCTCGTAACTTTTGCTTTTTACCGCCGTCAATATAGAGCGTTTGCATTTCTGGTTTATAAGGTGGTTTATCTAATAAGCTCAGCGAAGGTAAAACCGCAGGCTCAAATTCACGGTCATATAGTTGCTCAATTTGCTTAACTCTGAACACTTCTTTTTCACCAAAGATTGAACATGCCAAACCTTTTTTATCACCACGCCCCGTTCGCCCAACTCGGTGTACATGCGTTTTCGGGTCGAGTGCGAGATGATAGTTAATCACCATGTCCATATCATCAATGTCTAAACCTCGCGCCGCAACATCAGTCGCGACTAAAATTGATGCGCTCTTATTAGCAAAGCGCATCAACATCATCGCGCGCTCTTGCTGAGCTAAATCGCCATGCAGTGCCGAAGCATAAAAACCCGCATCTTTAAGTTCTTCAAATAAACGCTTTGCTTCAACCTTGGTATTACAAAACACCACACAACTTTTTGGTTGATGCTTCATCAGAAGTAGTCGCAGTGTATTAAAGCGCAGCTTGTTATTACTGAGCTTATAAAAAGTTTGTTTGATACTTTTATTGATCCCCACTTCTTCAACTTTAACTTGTTGTGGGTTGCGCATCAGCTGCACAGAAAGAGACTCAATATTTTTGGGATAAGTTGCACTAAATAAGAGACTTTGACGCTCAGGCGGTAAATAAGCAACGATGTTTTCTATCGCATCTGTAAACCCCATATCGAGCATTTGGTCGGCTTCATCAAGCACTAAGGTGTTTACTTGGGTTAAGTCGAGCGTGCCCTTAAACAAATGATCTTCTATGCGCCCTGGCGTACCGACAATAATATGCGCCCCATGTTCAAGAGAGCTTATTTGCGGCCCAATAGGCACACCACCACATAGGGTAAGAATTTTAACGTTTGCTGTGCCACTGGCTAGCTTTCTAATTTCTGTCGCCACCTGATCTGCCAGCTCGCGTGTTGGACACAACACTAAGCCTTGTACATGCATACTCGATACATCGAGTTTAGACAATACACCAAGCGCAAACGCCAGCGTTTTACCTGATCCTGTTTTCGCTTGTGCAATCACATCTTGTTGGTCGAGGATCAGTGGCAAGCTTTGCGCCTGAACCTCTGTCATCTGTTTAAACCCCAATTGCGCAATGGTCTCAAGTAATACGGGTGATAAAGCCAATGTGTTAAATTGCATGATGCTCATCGTCTCTCTAACAAAGCTAATTTAATGGCTTAGTTTACCAGTAAATACGCTCAACCACACATTTGCAACACGGTTATTAAGCTTCCAAATCAAACCGTTCAGAGTTTAAGCACATGACTCGATTATAAACTTATGGCAGACTGAAGTTTTAATCGGTACAGGGAAGCTGTTATGCAAACCATTTTTCAAAAGTCTCTTTTTTACTTCCACGACCAAACTGACAAGCTCTACAAACATCACCACCGCACTTTGTTTGTTATTGCACTCATTGTGATTGCTTACTTTGCTTACAGCATCTTTGAAAACAAGCAACAACAGGCTGAGTTTTTATCAGCACCTAAAGTTGATGATGTACTTATCTTAGATATGGGTCATCTGATTAAAGACCGTAAATACCAAACCCAATATCGTGTTGCGCAGGTACTCTCTGTAGAAGAAGACTCTATTACCCTAAAGCAAGGCAGTTACACTTATCGTAAAAAGCGAGGTGCAGAACGAGCCATTAAACTAGATAGCTTAATGCTCAATAACTATTTCCGCCCGGCACTAATTAGCTTTAAAAAATCAGAGTTAGCCGCGCTTTATGACCAAGGGGCCATTGACGAAATCTTTCGCCCTACAGACATCTATGTGATGGGTGGCATAGTCAGACACAGAGCGGCGCCTGAACATGTACCACATAAACTTAAAGTCTCATTTAATCAATTTAACCAAGAAGGCGTGCGAGCTTATTTAGCTAGAGACTTTGAGGAAGCAAAAAAACTGTTTACACAGGCTGCAGAACAGGGGTATGACTTTGGCCAATATAACCTCGCAGATATGCTTGAGTACGGAGAAGGCGGTGATGTTGATTTAGCAGGTGCGTATAAATGGTATAAAAGCGCTGCAGAGCAAAACAATTTAAAGGCTAAAGCTGCACTTGAGTTGTTTTGTGAAAAGCATAAAACTATGTGCCATTAAGCTCGTTTTACTTCATATAACCTCTTAAAAAGTTCTCGAATGCCGCTGCTTGCAGTGGCTTACTATGCAAGTAGCCTTGTGTAAAGTCACAGCCTAATTCATTCAATAGCCACAGCTGTTCGTCTGTCTCTACACCCTCAGCAACCACTTTAAGGTTTAGGTTGCTTGCCATCGAGATAATCGCTTTAACCATTTCGTGGTCGTCTTGATCATCTGGCAGGTCACGAACAAACTCTCTGTCAATCTTAAGCTTCGAAAGCGGGAAGCGCTTGAGGTAACTTAAAGAAGAGTAACCCGTACCAAAATCATCTATCGCTAACTCTACCCCCATCGCTCGGAGCGCCTTGAGCTGTAATAAGATACTTTCTGAATTATCAACAAGCACGGTTTCAGTAATTTCAATGGTCAGATATCTCGCGTCCAATCCAGTTTGTTCTAAAACCTTTTTAACCAATTCCACAACACTTTGACGTTTAAACTGGGTGCTTGAAACATTGACCGTTATGAATAAAGGTTTATCACACTGCTGCTGCCACGCTTTAGCTTGAGAACAAGCCTGATACATCACCCATTCACCAATCGCAATAATCAAGCCTAACTCTTCACAGATAGGAATAAAATCTGCTGGTGACACCGAGCCTAACGCTTTATTTTCCCAACGTAACAAGGCTTCACATCCAATTCTTACATCATCACGAGATAAAATGGGTTGGTAAGTAAGGTGAAATTCGTTATTCACTAATGCTTTATGCAAAGCACCTTCTAACTGGCTGCGAGCTTTAGCATGCTCATGCATGGCCGAAGTGTAAAATTGAAAACAGTTTCTACCCAGCTCTTTTGCTTTATACATCGCATTATCAGCATTACGAAGCAGTACTTTGGTATCATCTCCATCTTCAGGGTAGAAAGTAATCCCCATACTGCCAGATGCAAATACTTCGTGACTCTCAAGTTCATAAGGCTCGTGAAGCTTCTCAAGAACTTGTGTAGCAATTTGCTCAACTTTTGAGATGGAATCAACATCAGGCAGCAGTAACGCAAACTCGTCGCCACCTAAACGGGCGACGGTATCTGAATTTCTGGTACATTCTTCTAAACGCTTTGCCGCTTCAATAAGCATTAAGTCACCAATATGATGACCGAGCGTGTCGTTCACCGCTTTGAATCTATCTAAATCAATAAAGCAAACCGCTAGACGACTTTTATCTTTCTTCGCTTTTTTTAATGCTTGCTCGAACTTTTCGCGGTAATTTCTGCGATTCGCTAAACTGGTTAAAGTATCAAAGTTGGCTTGCTGCCACATCATATGTTCATGATGCTTGCGGGAGGTGATGTCATTAAACAAGGCAACGTGCATTTCAATCTCGCCTTGTTGATCAAACACTGCTGACACTTGCAGCCAACAAGGGAATACTTCGCCACTTTTACGACGATTCCACACTTCCCCTTCCCAATGACCCCGCTGGCTTAAGGTGTCATACATTTGCGAGAAAAATGCTGGTCCATGATGGCCAGAGTTTAAAATTGCAGGTGATTGGCCAATAACCTGTTCTTGAGTAAAACCAGTTATCTCAGTAAATGCTCGATTCACCATTTGGATCTGATTGTGTTTATCAGAAACCAACACCCCTTCACTGGTTGTCGCAAATACGGTACTGGCCAGACGCTGCTCACGCTCAATTGCCAGTTGTGCAGTTATGTCTTGCAACATATATAAATCACCAAGCGATTTATCGGCATTATTTACTGCCTGCTTATCAACCGTGAAGAAACGCCACTCATCTTGCACTTTTAAACGATGCTCTGAACATCCATAAGGTTGTGCTTCCCAGTTCACATCGCTTAAAAACACCTCTCCTAGCGCTTTGCCAATAATCGACTGCCTGTTTTCGATGTCTTTAAATACTTGTTGATTGGCATCCAGTACGGTTCCAGCTCTGGAGGTAAAGAGTAAGTAGCCTTCTATCGCATCAAAAATAGAAGATAAACGAGCACCTTGAGCCTCGGCTTTACGCTTCGCATTTTTAAGTTTGAAATAAAAACGACCTAATACAATTAATGAACCGACCAATAAAACAATAACGACAAAAGACAGCAACAGTTGCATTCGACTGGCTTGATGGATTGCCTCGGTCTGTATTGCAACCTGTTGCTCAAGGTTGCCCTGATAATGCCAAAGAGATTCTTGCAAAGTACGCTGTGCACTAATATCTGTAATTACAGATAAAAGCTGCAACTCTCCATGTTCATCAGTAAATGGGGCGGAGTGTACACTGACTGTTCGTATCTCCCCATTAGACAGTTGATGTCTAAAAATAAAGTAGTTTCTACCTTCAGCAGCTGCGTTCTCACGCTCTATTGCAACCTGCTCTGGCGTCAGTTGATTAATGTTCTGAATAAATTGCTCTTCAAGCTTTCCGGATTCATAGCCATAAAACTTATCGGCCGCATCATTAGCCGCAACAATCGCGCCTGTCGAAGGTGTAATCACGAGCATAACGGCACTATGTTGATCAAAGACCACTTCAGGTAAATGATCAGCAATAACATTTTGACTCAAGCTGAGTAAGGCACACAACAATATCGCTTTAAGTCGCTTCAAAACATCTACCCATAAACCAATTAACTTCTCGACTATAATCTAATCCGCAATAGTTGAACATAGTTCAATTTACTGCATTTGTGCAAAATCAAACAAAAATGCATTTACCTTCGTATACCTTACTCGACTTACACCAATCCTTTAAATTGAGAGAGTTAGTTTGAGGTTGAAAAGCTTGTCATAAATAAGGAAAAGCTTTGCTATTTGGCTATTCAAAGTAGAAAAATTTCATTTATTCGTGATAGTTCAAGGCCTTCAAAATGATTATGTCTTATTGAGTATTGGTATTAAGTGGTGATGCCATTTTCACCACATCTTGATATACTTCGCGACAATGAAAAGTGCCCTATGCCAACGATGAAATACAAAGACTTAAGAGACTTTATTACGCGCTTAGAAGAACAAGGCGAACTTGTTCGGGTTAAGCAGCCTATCTCTACCAAGTTAGAGATGACCGAAATTGCCGATCGCACCCTACGCGCTGGCGGCCCTGCGATTTTATTTGAAAACCCAGAGGGGTTTGATATTCCTGTTTTAGCCAACTTGTTTGGTACACCAAAGCGTGTTGCGATGGGTATGGGTCAAACCGATGTCAGCGAACTACGTGAAGTAGGCAAGCTGTTGGCTTTCTTGAAAGAGCCGGAGCCACCAAAAGGCATTAAAGAGGCCTTAGGGCAAATCCCCGTGTTTAAGCAAGTATTGAATATGCCAGCCAAAGAAGTGCGCAAAGCGCCTTGTCAGCAGGTGATATTAAGTGGTGATGATGTTGATTTAACTAAGCTGCCTATTCAACATTGCTGGCCAGGTGATGCAGCGCCACTTATTACATGGGGTTTAACGGTTACTAGAGGACCATATAAAAAACGTCAGAATTTAGGTATCTATCGTCAACAACTATTAGGTAAGAATAAGATAATCATGCGTTGGTTATCACACCGTGGTGGTGCACTAGATTATCAAGAGTGGTGTAAAGAGCACCCGGGAGAGCCATACCCGGTCTCAGTTGCGCTAGGTGCTGATCCGGCAACGATTTTAGGTGCTGTAACTCCTGTGCCAGATACTTTAAGTGAATATGCATTTGCAGGTTTACTACGCGGTTCAAAAACTGAAGTCGTAAAGTCTGTGTCTAACGACCTACAAGTACCGGCCAGTGCCGAGATTGTACTTGAAGGCTATATTGAACAAGATGAAATGGCACCTGAGGGGCCTTATGGTGACCACACGGGTTATTACAACGAAGTGGATGACTTTCCAGTGATGACCGTTACGCATATTACCCATCGTGAAAACCCGATTTATCACAGCACTTATACGGGTCGTCCACCCGATGAACCAGCCATTTTAGGTGTCGCACTGAATGAAGTATTTGTGCCAATTTTACAAAAGCAATTCCCAGAAATTGTCGACTTTTATTTACCGCCTGAAGGCTGTTCATATCGTATGGCCGTGGTCACAATGAAGAAACAATATCCGGGTCATGCGAAACGTGTAATGATGGGCGTTTGGTCATTCTTACGCCAATTCATGTACACCAAGTTTGTTATTGTCTGCGACGATGACGTCAACGCGCGTGATTGGAATGATGTCATTTGGGCCATTACTACGCGTATGGACCCTGCTCGTGACACGACAATGATCGAAAGTACTCCGATTGATTACCTCGACTTTGCCTCTCCGGTCTCAGGTCTTGGCTCAAAAATGGGAATGGATGCCACCAATAAGTGGCCAGGCGAAACTGATCGCGAATGGGGTGAATCCATCGTGATGGATGAATCAACAAAACAACGAGTTGATGAAATTTGGGACTCGTTGAACATTATGTCTCTTAATAAATAAACGCTGCACGCGTCGTGAAAGGTTTTATAATGCAAGTGTTAAATGCAGAAGTAGTAAGTATTACCCCCCTAACAGAATTTGTTTACAAGGTAGAGCTAAAACCAAGCGAACCTGCAGAGTTTAAAGCAGGTCATTACCTTCAATTAGTACTTGGCGAAAAAGACAAGCGTGCTTTTTCAATTGCGAGCCGCCCAAGCCAAAAAGAATTACTTGAGCTACACATTGGTGCCTCAGAAGAAAACAGCTATGCCATGCAAGCGCTTGATCATTTACGTGAGCACCACGCAAATGGCACTAAGGCGACAGTTGAAGTGGGCTTAGGTATTTCTGAGTTACGTACTGAATCACAATTACCAATCGTGTTATTAGCGGGCGGTACCGGTTTTAGCTATGTAAAATCAATGGCCGATCATTTAGCTGAGATTGATTCAGACCGTCAGGTGCATTTTTACTGGGGTGTACGTGACGAATCAGCGTTATATGCAGCAGAAGAGATGCAAGCTTGGGCCGCGAAAAAGCCAAACTTCACCTTCGTGCCTGTCGTTGATAATGCCAGCGATAACTGGGCAGGCCACACAGGTTTTGTACACAAAGCGGTATTAAAAGATTTCGACTCGCTAGCAGCCTACGAAATCTATATGGCGGGCCGTTTTGATATGATTGGTCCAGTGCGTGATGACTTTATCGCCCACGGTGCAATTCGCGAGAATATGTACGCCGATGCCTTTGCGTACATTAAGTAACGCAACTTAATAATAAAAAACGCCAGCATATTTGCTGGCGTTTTTATTTCCGTCGTATTTAAATCTTAAAGTGTATACCTTGTTTAGATTGCTCTATGTTAACCTGCCCCGTTTTAAGATAATACTCAGTTTCTTTGACAATAATTTCTTGTTTAAATGCCGCTATCTTCGTCCTCAATAAGGCATTTTTTAATTCATGCTTTAGCGATTTTAATAACTGAGTTTGATCTTCTGATACAGTAAATTTATTTATAAATTCAGTCAGGAAACTCGGGCCCATTTTTTCCATGGTATTTTTAACATGCTTGGTTGCTTCATAACTCGATTCAATACGCACTAACAACTCTACCGGTAATTCTCTGAGTTCATCACGCAACAACGCAAAACGCCATACACTGACACTTAAATCTTCTTGTGGAATAGAAAAAAGATAATTTTTATTAGCCGTTTTTTGATCTTCTTCAATAAGCTTATCGATGTAAGCGATACTTTTCTCATACCCTTTTAGTGCCGACTTTAGAGATACTAGGTTGCTTTTCATTTCGTAATGCGCTTTTTCAAGAATTTCATGGGCTCGCCTTTCTTCTTGATAGTTTTGAAACCACTCGTTAATCACGAGAGCGATTAGCACACCTAACGTTACTATCGTCAGCTCAAAGGTAACTTTACCTAAACTAGATCTCAATTTTTCTTTCATGTCCGTTGAACCTTTACTACAAGTACCGATTTTCATCTTACCGCTTTGATAGACATAAGAAAACGGCAAAGTTTATAACAGAGTCTAAATCGAATTGTCCTGCTGACAGCTAATAAAACCCTACTGACACTCCCTGACATGACGCTGTGGTTTACTTATTAACGTCAACCAACAACAGTCAATACGGAGATAATTATGTCTAATAATGCCATTGAAATCGTGCAATTCCAGTTGCAAGAAAACGCTGATCTTGCTCAGTTCGAAGCTGCAAACGCCGCTTTCCAAAGCTTCATTGATCAGCAACCTGGTGTGCTTTACCGCTCGCTTGCAAAATTAGCAGATGCCCACAGCTATGTTGATGTGGTGTATTTTGAAACAATGACTGATGCCAAGCGCATTGGAGATGCATTTATGGAAAACCCAATTTGTCAGCAGTTCGCGCAACTGATTGAGAAAGACACTGTGAAATTAGAGCGCTACAATGCAGTAAGTCAGACACCTTGTGAACAAAGTGCCTAAACATTTCATCACTTTAATCATCAAATAAAACAGAAAGGACAATGGTGTGCATAAATCTGAGCGGTTATTTCAACTGGTCAACATTCTAAAGAGTCGTCGACTCGCAACCCGAGCTTGTGACTTGGCAACGCGTTTGAATGTGTCAGAGCGCACCATTTATCGTGACATCCAACACCTTCAAAGTTCTGGTGTGCCCATTGAAGGTGAAGCTGGCATTGGTTATCTCATTAGTGACTATGATTTGCCACCAATGATGTTCACCATGGACGAGCTGCAAGCGCTGTTGCTTGGCAGCAAAATGGTCAGCGCATGGACCGATCCTGATTTAGCCGAAAAAGCACAAAGCGCTATCACCAAAATAGAAGCAGTACTGCCCGCCCAGTTAAAACAACAAACAACCGATCAGCCTTATTTAGTCTCAGGCTGGAGCCATAACGCCGAACATCAATCGTTTACTTATACCCTACGTCAAGGTATCGAACAAAAACGCTGTGTAGATTTGCATTATAGCGATGCCAAACAAGCGCTCACTTCACGAACGGTTGAACCTCTGGGGTTAGTCTATTGGGGTGGTAAATGGACACTGGTTGCTTATTGCCAACTCAGAGCTGATTATCGAGAATTTAGATTAGATAGAATTCAAGGTGCAACCCTACTAGACGAGGATTTTAACTTGCATGATGCGAAGAATCTCGACCACTATGTGGCACTTATCAAGGCGAAATATGAAGACTGTTAGTATTCATATACCAATCTATTCGTGACTAATAGATTTAAGAAACTTATCTTAGTCAGTCATTATCTGTAACACTTTAAATTTTAACATCTGGAATATTTTCTTCGTTTTAAAAAAGAAATATGAGATAAAAGATTCACTCCTCATGGAGTAATTCATTAATTTTAAGGAAAATAAAATGATTAAACTAAAGAAAAAAAGCATAAAATCACTTTCTCTTGATAAAGCAAAGTTGCCAATTGACTTAACTGCTGAAATTGCAGGCGCAGGAGATAAGCCTTACAGCTATTACGCTAATTGCACCACACAACCAATGACCAACTTATGTACAGACCTTTGTACTCCTAGTGTTGGAGCTGGTTGCGCAACATCTAACATGTGCTAAATCAACCTTAGCTAACTTTAAAGTCAGTAAAGTCCTTACTGGCTTTTTTAGAGCTCTAAAGCCGCAATCTATTTTACAAATTGAACCAATCTAAACAACCCATTTTACCAATCAACATTTATTGCTGATACTAATCTCAACCAACAGGAGAACCGTATTATGCAAGCAATTAAAGACATTATGACGAGCCAATTTCCGGCTATTTACGCACACACAGAATTAACTGACATTATTGAACAACTACAAAGCCATGGACTATTTGGTGCGCCCGTAGTCGATGCACAAAAGCAGTTAATTGGTTTTATCTCTGAACAACAACTGCTTAACCCACTGTTACAAAACAGCTATTTTTGTGACGGTCAGATCACCGCACAAGATTTGATGAGCCAAGACGTTTTAGCAGTAAAAAGTAACATGTTGGTGGTCGATTTAGCCACTCAAATGCAGGGAGATAAACCGAAAATTTATCCTGTAGTGGAAAACAATAAAGTGATTGGATTAGTGACGCGCTCACGCGTGATCAATGCGCTTAAACAAGCATATCTAAGCTGTGCAAAAGCTTCATAAGTTAATCAAATTTCAGATTAAACTAAAAGTGACGGTAACCACCAGGGTGTTACCGTCGTTTACTTTTATGAGTATAACTAAAGCTTAACCCGCTTTTTTAGCCAGTAAGGCTTGCTTATCTGAGTCACTTAAGAATGCAATTTCAAGCGCATTTTCTTGGGCTTTTTTCACGTCATTAGCGGTTAAACCCGCTACTTTAGCCGCTTCAATAAACTCATGTTGTAGTTCAATACCTTGTACTGCTGGGTCATCGGTATTAATACATGCCGCAATGCCGTGATCTAAGAATTGCTTAAGAGGGTGCTTAGTTAAATCAGCCACGGTACTTGTTTGAATGTTGCTGGTTAAGCAAGATTCAATACCAATGCGGTTATCACGTAAGTAATCCATTAGTTTTGGGTCTTCAATTGACTTCACGCCATGACCAATACGCGTTGCGCCTAGTTCTTGAATCGCCTGCCACACACTTGATGCGCCTTCAGCTTCGCCTGCATGAATAGTTACACCTAAGTACGCATCGCGAACTTGCTTAAAGTGATCAACAAATAACTCACCCGGGAAGCCAAGCTCATCACCCGCCAAATCAACAGCCGTCATATCGTTTTTAAATGCTAAGATTGCATCAAGCTCGTGCTGGCATTTTTCTACACCGAAAGTACGCGACATAATACCGATCAGGTTAACCTTGATATCACGGTTAGCGGTTGCCGACTTAATGCCATCAACCACGGCTTCTACGACACCTTGCGGGTGTAAGTTATGGCTTTGTGCCATATAGTATGGGCTGAATCTTAACTCGGTGTAATCGATATTTTGCGCAATGGCATCTTCTACGTTTTCTATCGCAATACGACGACATGCATCGTAGTCACCCAACACCTTCACACCCCAATCTAGCTTTTGTAAAAACGCCACAAGGTTGGGTTCAGTGCTCTGCACTTGAACATGTGGTAATAAGCCCTCTAGGTCATTGGCCGGAAGCGGTAAATTAAATTGCCTACCTAACTCCAAAATAGTGTTAGCACGCACATTGCCATCTAAGTGGCGGTGTAAGTCTAATAACGGGAATTTCTTATCGAACATAAATACCAATCCTCTATCAATCGTGACCTACTCAGAAGACTTATCGCACGGCTTCTAAGACTCGCTTCAAAAAGGCCTAATGTGGAATCGCAATACACACTCAGGTTTTAAGTAATATCTACTTTTTGAAGATAAAATTTTCCAGATCATACGCATGTAGCGATTATGATCAAGGACAGGTGTCCTCAAGAGAGAGCTCATTCGACCTCTTTTGATAAAAAAGCCCCAGCTACATAACTATAGCTGGGGCTCAATCTGTGTCTAATTTTCTAAATAGTTACTATTATTTTGCGGCCAATAATAAATAAGCTTTTTGGAACTGCTGGGTTTGCTCATAACTGTTTAAAACCGGTTTTAAATGGGCTTTATCGAGCTCTGTTAGCTGACAATTGTCGAATACTTTCGCAGCCAATTCATACTCACCAGCCGCGTTGGCTAGACAACCCATGGCAAATAACAATTGAGGTTGCTCTGGATGTTTTTTCAACGCATCTTGCAGTGATGTACGCAATTTAACATCAGGGTTTTTGGCATGCACAACCACATCAGCAAAGGCTTGATACTGACCTTTCTTTAGCCATTTTTGTAGTGTCGGCAGTAAGTTTTGCCATTGACCGGCACTGGCTTGCGACTGCATGTAAAGTGCTTCGCTTTGCACTTTTAATGCTTTAGGAAGTTGTTCAAATTGGCCAATCGCCTGCTCAGCGTTCGCAGTAAACCAACGCGCCATAAATGCTTGCCACTGTGCTTGAGTCCAATCTAAGCGCTTGTAATGCTGATTAATCGCCGTCGCTAATTCAGCGTGTTTTTCAGCCTGTAGTAACCCAGCCAAATAACTACTCACTGCAGCCTGCGTTGGTTTTTTCTCTGCCATTGGCGCATCTAACAAAGCCAAAGCCTGCTCGTTCTGATTGGCATCCAACCAAAGTTTAGGCACCTTGCTCTGCGCAGCATCACTGATGTTTTGTAAATGCGCCAGTGCCTGTGCTTTATCGCCTTGCTGTAATGCAGCTTTTGCCAGTAAGGCTTGCTGCGCGTCTTGCCACTCTTCAGGTGCTTGTCCTTTATTAAACGTACTTTGCACCACTGCCGAATCATCATTGATGCTTGCCCATAAACCTTGCTGCCACACTTGCTGTGCTTTAAGTGCTTTTTTACCACGCCAAAAACCCGTGGTTTTGCCGTACATGCGTAACAATGTTTTTAATAATTTAAGCACTAGCCACAACGCAATAAAGCTAAGTACAAACATGATCACAAAGGCGACGATTGTGCCTTCGATTGTGGTGTTATTAAATGCGATAAGCACATAGCCTTTCTCATCTATTAATAGATGACCTGCAGCCAATGCTGCAGCGACAAGGGCAAATGCTAAAATTGCTCTTATCATGGCGCAACCTCTTCGGCTAACCAGCTCTTCAATTCTTGTTCAGAGCTTAACTGCATTGGTCGACTAAACTGAAGCGGCTGTTGTTGTAACTCAATCAATGCGGATTGCATTGCTTTAACTTCAGCCTTATCAGCTGCGAAGTAAGCCTCAAGATGTTGCTGTGCTTGTTTTAATGCGGTGAAGAATACGCTGGCTTGTTTATCCATTAGCGCTGTTTGTGCTTGTGATAAATAGCCGCGTAGTTGTGCTTTTAATAGTTGCTGCTCTTGGGCATCCAGTAGCGGATCTATCACGGTCACATCACGTTCGCGGATCTTAATAAAGTCATCCACCAGCCCTTGCCATGTTCTCTTCAGATTGGTTTGCCAATCGCTAACCTCTGTAGATAGTTCAGCTGGTGCCTGCTGACGCGTCTCAGGTAACTGCAAAGTGACTAATGGTAGTGTATCAACCTGATTCAATAAGCCATGTAATTCTAAATAAATACTTTCCACCGCAGGTTGTGGCTGCGCGTTGAGTAATGCAATATCATCTGCCAGTGCCTTTAACACCTCAGTATTGTTGCTCTGTGCCAACAACACATCATGTACACGCTTTAATACCGCGGCACCGCCTTGGTAGTCTTGCTCTGCGGCCACTTTAAAAACCGCTAGACGATGCAAGTAAACCGCTTCATTAATTGCTGCGCCACTGAGCTGTTGATCCGCTTGGCGTAACTTGCTGTCTAACTGTGCTGCAAAGCTCTCTTGTAATTGCGCTGCTTGCGATGACAAAGACTGGTTCACCGCTTTTGACAAGCGTGATTGCTCACTTTGCAGAGCTGCTAAATTCTGTTGTGACTGTTTGAGTTCACTTTTTAAGGCGCTATTTTCAGTTTTTAAAGCATCTAGCGCTGCATAGGTTTTGTCGCTGATCTGCTGTCCATGGACGATTAAACCGGTTGTCATGACACCCGTTGCCGTTGCTATCAACAAGGCTAATACGCCTACTTTACTGATCTTTTGCTTCATCGGTTTGGTCTCTGGCACGCTCGGTTTTTCACTCACAGCGGTTGGTTGTTTTTGTTCTTCACTCATAGTGCTTACCTGCTGTTTTTGAGACGACTTAATGCAACTGAACACGGCATCATCACTGGCACCGTCGGCAAGGTATACCTGCGTCTCAGCAATTTGGTACTCTTGTTGTAAATAATCACAGCTACGTTGACTGACAAGATAAAAATCTCGTTGCTTTAACCAGTCTAAATGTTGTTCTGATTGTGTGTTAAAAACAGCATCAATCGCAGCATTACTGCTCAGCACTATAGCGGTTATCTGTTGTTCACGCCAGTGGTCTAACCAGCCATCAGCGGTTTCTTCTAACGCTGCACGTTCATATACAACACATTGATTTAGAATAGCACCGCGTGATTTACAGGTTGTTGCTATTAGCGTGCGACCACCTTTTCCTTTGACAAGCACGCATTGTTTTGCATCTAAATCTTGTAATGCTTTTAAGGCCAGTAAGCCTTCGGAATCTTGTTGGTGTGGGAAATCTGCTTTGCGAGAAAAATGTGTTTCTATGGCCTGTGCGGTTTGCTCACCCACAGCAAATAGTTTGGCATGGGCTGGTAAAGTAGGATATTGCTCTGCAAGAGATTGCACGGCATCTTGAGAAATGAAAATAATGACATCGGCATTATCGAGTGGCGCAAGCTGCTGGGCGTCCAGTGTTATCGAGGTAAGCGATAACACTGGGGTATGAAGATATGCAATCTGATGCTGCTCGAGTTGCGCCTTAAGCTGCTCACCTTTACCACTTGGCCGTGTGATTGCAATCTTTGTCATATTAAATTTAACCTTATTACGCGTCTCTATATACTTCAGCTAGAATCTTGTCAGCACCTTGCGCTAACAACTGCTCGGCAAGCTGAACGCCTAACTGCTCAGCATTCTCGACTGAACCTGACACTTCATCGCGTAAAATTTCAGAGCCATCAACTGCTCCAACAAGACCGCGAATATGAACTTGCTCCCCATTTACTAGTGCATAAGCACCGATCGGCACCTGACAACCGCCTTCTAAACGACGGTTCATGGCACGCTCTGCAAGTACACGAATACGTGTTTCAGTGTGCTCTAACGGCGCAAGCAATGCTTTTACTCGCTCGTCATCACTGCGGCATTCGATGCCTACTGCACCTTGACCATTGGCTGGTAATGATGTTTCTGGCTCGATGAAGTCAGCAATGCGCTCTGGCATTTCTAAACGAAGCAGGCCTGCTGCTGCCAAAATAATCGCATCGTAATCGCCATTATCTAGCTTAGCTAAACGGGTATTTACATTACCTCGTAAATCGCGAATGTCTAAGTCTGGCCGTAATGCACGTACTTGACACTGACGACGTAGACTCGAAGTACCGACTACTGCGCCTTGCGGCAGCTCATCTAAGCTTTTGTATTTGTTTGATACAAACGCATCGCGCGGATCTTCACGCTCACAAATGGTGTTAAGTTCTAACCCTTCAGGGAATTCAACCGGCACATCTTTCATTGAGTGCACCGCGATATCGGCGCGGCCATCTAACATGGCTTGTTCAAGCTCTTTTACGAATAACCCTTTACCACCGATTTTTGCCAGTGGCGTATCTAGAATAATGTCACCCTGCGTCGACATTGGCACCAGCTCAACGGTAAGGTCAGAGTGAAAACGCTCAAGTTCGGCTTTCACAAATTCTGCCTGCCACAATGCCAGTGCGCTTTTGCGGGTTGCGATACGTAAAATATTTGCTTGTTCTGTCATGCTTTTGCCTGTTAGACGCGATTAAAGCGCCGATGGAATAATTCGAAAAGTTTTTTGTGCCAGTAACTCGCCTTGCTCTGTTACGGCTTCAACACGCCATTGACCTGTTTGGCTTGGCATGATGTTTTTGCTTGAATAAGTACGGTAGCGGTCTGCGCTGATCGTCAATGAAATTTCTGCCATTAACTGATCTTGATGAAACCATAAATGACTAACAGTTTGACCCTTTAGCTTGCGCACCTCTGTGAAGAAAAATAGTTTTTCTTGAAACTCAGTTTGCTCAATCGATTCTTTCAAAACATCAACTGGCTCACGCTCACTGATGCCTGTAGTCAGTACAGCACGGCTAATAAATTGCACATCTATTTGTGCACCTAACGCCACTGAAGTCACTTTCGCGTTGTCTGAAAACTGTGTTGATGACGTTTCTTCATCTTGCTCAATCTCAAGTGAAGTAGTTGCCGTCTCAACAGTTTCTTTCTCAACGCTGATTTCATCAGTCACTTGCGCAAGCTCAGACTCGCTATCAAGGGTTTGCACTGTGTCTGTTTGCTCAGTTAAAACTTCACTGGTTGCTTCCACACCAGCTTGACTGTCAACAGTCGCGGCGTTTTGCTCTGGTTCTTTTAGCTCAGGCTCTGCTGCAGCAGTTTGCACTGGAGCCATAGCTTCTTCGGCAATCACCTCGGTTTCTGGCTCAGAGATAACCACAACCTCGTTATCTAACTCTTGCTTTGTTGTATCTGTAACAAGTGCTGGTTCTGAAATAACGACTGTGTTTGGCTCAACCATTTCAATATTTTGCACTTCATCAGCGTTTACTGAATTCATTAAGCCATACACGATAGCCACAGCGGTCAGCATTAACATGCTTGCTGCCATAAAAATGCGTCGCCAATGCCACTGATAATGCACAGCTTGCGGCTGGGCAGGTGCCTTACTCACACTGGTTTTTATGACAATCTTCTGTGACATGTTTTGCTCCGTTTAATTAAGCCAGTTTTTCAAGCAACCAAGTGCGAATTGCGGTTAGCTCTTCAGCACATACCTGATGTGCCATTGGGTAATCTTGCCATGATACCGAGTAACCTTGTGTAGTCAGCGTATCAAATGCTTGGCGACCCGCCATCATAGGCACGACTGGATCTTGCGAGCCATGCGCCATGAAAATATCTAGTTCAGCTTGCATTGCCTCGTCTGCCAGCTTTTGCGGCGCACACATGTAAGTCGATAACGCCATCACACCGGCTAGCTTTTGCTTAAGACGCGGTGCTAAATGCAAGGCTATCACCCCACCTTGAGAGAAACCAGCCAAGATGATTTTATCGGCAGGTATACCTTTGTCTAACTCAGCTTGAATTAAAGCTTCAACTTGAGCAGAAGAGTCTCTCACACCTGTTTCATCGGCTCTTTTATCTAGATCAAAAGACTTGATGTCATACCATGCGCGCATCACCATGCCACCATTTATGGTGACCGGTTGCTCTGGCGCGTGAGGAAAAATAAAACGTACGCCAAGTTCTGCAGGTAAGCCAAGCTCTGGGGCTATCGGTAAGAAGCCGTTACCTGAATCGCCAAGGCCATGTAACCAAATGATCGACGCTTTATGCGTGCTTTGTGCTGGGTATTCTACAAATTCAAGCATTAGTCGTGCTGCCACTCAATAGGTGCGCCAGCTTGCTTAGTCGCCGCTTCGCTCATAAATTGCCAGAACTCTGCACCCGAGCGGTTGTCGATCCACTGTTCGCCTTGTAGCTCAAAATGGTGACCATTGAACTTAGTTGCAACCCATACTTGATGAAGCGGTGCTTGTTTGTTGATGATGATTTTACTCTTATCAGGGAAGATGATCTCTAAAATGCCCGATTGAGACTCATAGTCTAAATCAACATCACAGTCATCAATTTGCTCTTCAATGGTTAACATTAACGCGTCGGCAAGTTCGTGGTATTCATGATCGGTCATCACGGCATCCTTCAATAAGCACGGTTGTATAAGTTATGACGAAATTTCACAGCCCCAATAGCTGCATTTTCTATGAATTCTGTTACTCTGCGATTATAAAGGCACTGACATCATTAATCTAATGAAAGCGAACCCCTCATTCACAAGCTTATTCTTTTTGGTCATCTTTACCAGCTTATTCGTGACTGGTTGTGGCCAAAGTGGCGTGCTCTATTTACCAGAGCAACAGCAACAAGATAACCAAACACCTGCGAGTAAACAACCTAAGCAAGACCAACAGAAACAACAGCAAGAGGAAAAGTAAGATGGATTTTTTCGAATACAAAAATAATCAGCTGTTTGCTGAAGGGGTTTCGGTGGCAGATATCGCCGAGCAATACGGTACCCCCTGTTATGTCTATTCTCGCAAAACTCTAGAGCGTCACTATCATGCATTTACCGATGCCGCTGATGGTCACCCGCATTTAGTCTGCTATGCAGTTAAAGCAAACTCGAACCTGGCTGTGTTAAATGTCTTGGCAAAACAAGGTGCTGGTTTTGATATTGTATCGCAAGGCGAACTTGCGCGCGTTCTTCAGGCAGGTGGCGATGCCAGCAAAGTGGTATTCTCTGGTGTTGCAAAAACTGCACAAGAAATAGCTTTTGCTTTAGTACAAAACATCAAATGTTTTAACGTGGAATCAGAAGCCGAACTGGAACGTATCAGTCATGTTGCCAGCGAACTAAATAAAACTGCACGCGTGTCTATTCGTGTGAATCCAGATATAGATGCTAAAACTCACCCTTACATTTCTACCGGTTTAAAAGAAAACAAGTTTGGCATCGACATCAATCAGGCCTTCGATATTTATCAAAAAGCCTATGCACTACCTGGTATTGAAGTGGTCGGTGTTGATTTTCATATTGGCTCGCAGCTGACCGAAGTCGCGCCATTCTTAGCCGCACTAGATAAAGTTTTGGCTTTGGTCGATAAGCTAAAAACCGCAGGCATCGAACTTGAACATTTAGATATTGGTGGTGGTCTAGGCGTACCTTATGACAGCGAAAAACCGCCTCACCCAAGTGCCTATGCCGCAGAGGTGAAAGCTAAGTTAGTAAACTACCCTCATCTAGAGTTAGTCTTTGAACCAGGTCGCGCTATTGCTGCTAATGCTGGTATTCTAGTGACGAAAGTAGAGTATATTAAGCCAACTAAAGACAAGCACTTCGCAATTGTTGATGCCGGTATGAACGACATGCTTCGCCCCTCTTTATATCAAGCATGGCAAAACATCATTGCTGTTGCGCCGCGTGCAGATGGCACACCAACACAAAATTATGATGTAGTGGGCCCAGTGTGCGAAACCGGTGACTTCTTAGGTAAAGATAGACCCCTTGCCATTCAAGCCGGTGATTTACTTGCGCAGCGCAGTGCCGGCGCCTATGGCTTTACCATGAGCTCAAACTACAACTCGCGCCCTCGTGTGGCTGAAATAATGGTGGATGGCGATGAGAGTCATTTAGTTCGCCAGCGTGAGACGCTCACTTCGCTTTGGCAAGGCGAGCAATTACTGCCTTAATTAAGCGCATTCCTGCACCAAGCTCAGTGGATATCACTGGGCTTTTGATAATTGCCATGGCAAAGTAGTAGCAGCTTGGAGTTACATTAAGACATTATGTTTGTAAATTTTTCTAAAATGCACGGTTTGGGTAACGACTTTATGGTCGTTGATAACGTCACTCAAAATGTATTTTTATCACGCGACCAAATCAAGAAACTTGCTGACCGCAATTTCGGTGTAGGTTTTGACCAACTACTCATGGTTGAAGCACCTTACTCTCCAGATCTCGATTTTCATTATCGTATTTTTAATTCTGATGGCACCGAAGTGGAACAATGTGGCAATGGCGCACGCTGTTTTGCACGCTTTGTGCGCATGAAGGGTCTCACCAACAAACATAAGGTCGCAGTCTCTACTAAGGGTGGCAACATTACCTTGTACACAGAAAAAGATGGCCAAGTCACCGTGAACATGGGTAACCCACACTTTGCGCCGAGCAGTGTGCCATTTAAAGCGAAAAAACCAGAGCTCACTTATATTCTTCGCGCCGGTGAAAGCACGGTTTTTTGCGGCGTAGTGTCTATGGGCAACCCTCATTGTGTATTAGAAGTCGACGACGTAAATACCGCTGAAGTCGAGACCTTAGGGCCATTACTTGAAAACCATGAACGCTTCCCTGAACGTGCCAATGTGGGTTTTATGCAGGTCATCAACCCTGAGCATATTAAATTGAGAGTATGGGAGCGCGGCGCTGCCGAAACACTCGCTTGTGGCAGCGGAGCGTGTGCTGCTGTGGCTGTGGGTATAATGCAAAAGAAATTAGCCAGCACAGTGCGCGTTGATTTACCTGGCGGTTCATTACAAATACGCTGGCAAGGCGAAGGCAACCCAGTACGTATGACAGGCCCAGCTGAGCACGTATTCGATGGGCAAATTTCTCTGTAAAGAATCAGCTATAGAGTGCGCTCAAAATAAAAAGTCGGAGTAATTAATATGAAGAAAACAGATCAAGAACAACAAGTCTGCGACTACTTAAAACGCAACCCCGACTTTTTTCAACATCACCCTTATGTGTTACTTGAGTTAGAGCTGTTCAGCAAAAGCCAAGGCTTACCTAATTTAGCACTGCAACAGCTGCGTTTATTAAGAGAACAAAACCAAGCATTAAAACAGCAGCTTTCCGGGATGGCTAAAATTGCACACAGCAATGAACAAACCTTCAAAATTCTGAGTGATTGCCAACGCCAGATTTGGCAAGCTAGCTCGCTAAATGAAATATCTAAAGTGATTCAAACAGCATTTGCCAATACACCTAATATTTCGGCGACAGAGCTACTCTTTCAGCCTGAGCAAGTAACCCAAGCCATAAACACCACGCTTGAAGATAAAGCCCAATACTTAGGCCGCACGCCAAAGCAGTTAGATAGCATCTGGGAAAAAGCCCCGAGCACTGGCTCTGTGGCACTGTATCAACTTCACGATAGTGATGCGGTGCTGGCTTTTGCCAGTGACAACCCTGCGCATTTTTGCCCAAATAACGACGACTTGTTGATGCAAGAGTTTTTAGCAGGCTTAAACCTGAGAATTGCAGCGCTTGGATAGCCCATTGTGACTAGTCAGCTCAATGCCTCTCAAAGTGAACTTAAAGAGGAGTTTTCACAACCAATCGATGCATTTATGGCTTATTTACGTCATGAAAAGCAATATTCAGAACACACTTTAGGACAGTATAAACGCCAACTTATACAAGCCGCTTTGGTCTTTCAGCAAGACTGCCATGATTGGTTAGGTGTATCCCCCGACCATATTCGACGTTTTAGCATGCAACTGCGCAGCAAGCAGTACAACCCTCGCAGTATTAATTTGAAGCTTAGCTGCATTCGCAGTCTGTATAAGTTTTTAAAAGCCAAACATCAACACCACCAAACTTTAATCAACCCAGGCGAAGGTATTAAAGGCCCTAAGTTTCAAAAACCACTGCCAAAAAATCTCGATGTTGACCAAATGGCACAGTTATTAGAGTTGCCTGAAGACGATGCCCTCGCAGTTCGTGACAAAGCCATGATGGAGTTAATGTATTCAAGTGGTTTGCGTGTCAGTGAGCTGGTGAATGCCAACTTAAATGATATTCGTGAAGGGGAAATTCGGGTACTGGGTAAAGGCAGTAAAGAGCGCGTAGTCCCGGTAGGCAATAAAGCCCTCGCCGCATTAGAGGCATGGTTGAAGCTACGCCCACAATTTGCCATTGAAGGCGACCCTGCCTTGTTTGTTAGCAAGCAAAAGCGCCGTATCTCAACCCGTCATGTACATGAGCGCATGAAAGATTGGGGCCTAAAGCAAGGTATTAGTACTCCAGTGCACCCACACAAACTGCGTCACTCATTTGCCAGTCACATGCTGGAATCAAGTGGTGATCTGCGCGCCGTGCAAGAGATGCTCGGGCACAGCAGTTTGTCAGCAACCCAAGTCTATACCCATGTCGACTTTCAACATCTTGCCAAGGTGTACGACAAAGCGCATCCGAGAGCGAAAAAATCCAAATAGCAGTTCATTTACGTATAATATGGATAACCTTAAAGGAGCCACTTAATGCGATTCAACCGAGCTATCACGCCCGTTAAAGTTTTAAGCTTTGACCTAGACGACACCCTTTATAATAATCATCCGATAATCAAAGCTGCACTACAGGCACAATTTGATCATCTTGCCACAATTGAGCAGTGGCATGCTAAAGGCCCAAACTACTGGCGTGAGTGTCGCAACCATATTGGTGAAACACAGCCTGAACTTCAGAGTGATGTGACGAAATGGCGTCAGGTTGCATTAAGGTATGGCTTTGCACAATTAGGTTTTTCTGACAGACAAGCACAAGAGTACGCAAACGCAGCGTACAAGGCATTCGCCGATGCGCGCAGCAATATTGTGGTTAGCGATGATGTACTTGAGTTACTAGCGCAATTACGTGAAAAATATACCCTCATCGCCATTACCAACGGCAACGTTGAAATCGAAAAATTTAACTTAAAAGGCGAATTTGATTTGGTATTACAAGCCGGTCCTCACGGTGAAGCTAAACCGAGTCGCGCCTTATTTGATAAAGCCTGTGCACTGTTAGAAGTGAAGCCAAGTGATATTCTTCATATTGGCGATAGCCTTGATACCGATGTACAAGGCGCAAATAATGCAGGCTGTTATAGTGTTTGGCTCGATAACCAAGATTGTGCATATAACTACAAAGGGCTTGCTGATATTGAAATAACTGACATTATGCAGTTAAAGCTTTTAGTAAATTAACAGGACTTTTAATGTCTCAGACCAAAATAATGATAACAGGCGCTACAGGCCTTTTGGGACGCGCTTTATTCTCAGAGTTGAACAGCCGCTTTAATGTAATTGGCACAGGCTTTAACCGTGCTGAGGGCAACATCATCAAATTAGACCTACACGACCAAGATGCAGTTGCAAACAGCTTAATTGAGCATAAGCCACAAGTCGTGATCCATGCCGCCGCTGAGCGCAACCCAGATATTTGCAGCAACAAGCCAGAGCAGGCCATTGCCCTGAATGTCGCCGCTTCAAAATTTTTAGCTGAACAGTGTGAAGCCATCGGTGCCAAATTGATTTTAATCAGTACCGACTATGTGTTCGACGGCCAAGATGCCCCCTATTTAGAAAATGCCGCACCGAATCCTCTAAACCTGTATGGACAAAGCAAGCAACAGGCAGAACAAGCTGTGTTAGCGGTTGCGAAAACTCATAGCGTGATACGAGTACCGGTTTTATACGGTGATGTCACGCATTTAGGCGAGTCAGCAGTCACCACACTTGCACAACAACTCAGTGCCACTGCGCCTTCTAGTCACGACAACTGGGCGATCCGCTATCCAACTCACGTAGCAGATATTGCCATGAGTATCCGCGATTTGATTCAGCAACAAGATAAATTAGGTGGTATCTTTCATATTTCTGGCACTCAGAAAATGACTAAGTACCAAATGGCATGCTTAATGGCTGATGCTCTTGGCTATGACAGCAACCTACTTGAGCCTTTAGGTCAACCAAACGATGGTACACCACGCCCTTATAACTGTGCCCTCGAAAACAAACGTTTAAAAGCTATGGGTATTCATTATGAGCGCGGCTTTGCCAAAGCGATTGCTGAGATTATTCGTGCACATATCAATAAATAAACAACCCGATGTCTAAAACGCGCCTTGCAAAATATATTGGCCATGCGGGAGTTTGCTCCCGCCGTCAAGCTTCTCGCTTAATTGACTTGGGTGAAGTGACGGTGAATGGTCGACCAGCAAACCACATCGATCACGTTGATGAACTTGATGAGGTTATTGTGCAGGGCGTGAAGCTTGAAGGCCCTGCCAAAAAGGTGCTCTACGCTTACCATAAACCTGTTGGGATAGACTGTAAGCTAAAACCTGAAGATCCAAGCAGCCTTATTCATCACTTACCGCAAGGCGAGCGTGTTTACCCAATTGGCCGCTTAGATAAAGACTCTCGAGGTTTGTTATTACTGACAAACGATGGGGAATTATGCCACCAGTTAATCCATCCAGATCACCATCAAGAGAAAGAGTATCTAGTCGAAGTCGATAAACCTCTTGATGCCAATTTCTGTGCCAAAATGGCTGCAGGCGTGCCTGTTGATGGCCAAATCACTCAGCCTTGTGAAGTTTCTCTGGTTGATGAGACCCGCTTTAAAATCATTCTTAAGCAAGGGCTAAATCGACAGATCAGGAAAATGGCCAAATATTGTGGTTATAAGGTGATAGATTTATACCGAGTGCGCATTGCCAACTATGTGTTAAATCCAAATGAAGTCAGCGAAAACACCTACCAAGCTATCACCTTAAATGAATTACTCTAGTGTTTTTTAAAAGCACACCACGACCATCGCCAGGGCACTGACTAACCCCACCAACCACACCGATGAACGGGCAATGTGCCAGTCAAGGTAATAACAGACGCAATAGGCAACACGGGCAATAATGTGGGTGACCGCCAAGGTTTGTGTGGTCTCGTTTATGGTATTCGTGCCCAACACCACTGCTAATGCGATGGCAAATACGGTTAATGCTTCAAAGCTATTTTGATGGGCTGCTAAAGCGCGAGCACCAAAGCCAGTAAGCTGCGTTTGTTGTGCTCTAGGGTGTCGATTATCGTAGCCGCCTAATCGATTCATCGCGATAGCAACGGGCGCTTTTGCCAAATAAGGCAACAACATGGCGATAAAAGCACAAACGAGTAGCGTGGTCATTTTATTAACTCCAAACTGACAATATTCATAGTCAAAATATTCTTAATTCAAAACAACACGCTAGCACAAAACTGTAGACAAAAAAAAGCCACCTAAAAAACAGGTGGCGAATCATTTTGTAGCATCTGATTCGAGTATACGCACAATAATCAAAAATACACTGCGACAGATTGTCGCAGCTTAGGTAGATGCCAATTTACCTTCAAACGTTTCTCTTTAGCTTAGTCCACTCTCAGTTTTATATTTTCAGGTGATGCGTCAAATAATGAAAATAAATGCCTAAAACTTGCGATGATTGATCAATGATAATGATAAATATTCATACCCCTCAATTGCTTGCAAGACAATCAGAGCATTTCGATATAGTGTTGTCGAGTATAAGCAGTTTTAGACGACGTGAGTGGGCTGTCGTGCTCACTAGATAAATCACTTAACAATAATAATTGGTATCCTATGACCTGGATCGCTTTCACGCTATTAGCCGCTTTCTCTCAAGCATGGCGAAACGCCCTACAAAGTAAACTAAGTAATCACGCGAGTATTGCAGGTGTCACCCTCGCCCGCTTTTTGCTCGCCAGCCCGCTTGCGGCACTCTATCTTTTCACACTATATCAATGGCAACCTGCTGAGGCACTATCTCCCAATAGCAGCTTTTTATTTTATGTATTTGCAGCCAGTATTATGCAAATTGCCGCCACAGCACTCATGGTAGTACTCTTTAAGCAAAATAATTACGCCGTCGGCGCAGGACTTGCCAAAAGTGAGGCCTTAGTCGCCGCCATTTTAGGTATGTTGTTCTTTGGCTCTACGCTATCGTTATTAGGTTGGCTGGGGGTTGCTATTGGTGGTGTCGCAGTGCTACTTCTGAGCGGTTTTACCTTAAAAAATCTCAATCCAAAAACAGCACTCATTGGCTTAGCCTCAGGTACCGCATTTGCCCTTACCTCTCTTTGGGTACGAGAAGCGAGTATCGCATCAGGGTTGCCTTTTCCACACAGTGCCGCTTGGGTTTTACTCTTTGTATTACTCACCCAAACTGTGATGCTATCAGCGTATATCAGTATTAAAGAATCACACACTTGGCGCACTTTGCTCAGCTATAAACCGCTGACTTGTGCGATAAGTGTTACCAGCTGCATTGGCTCAATTGGTTGGTTTAGTGCCATGAGCTTACAACACGTTGCTTATGTGAAAACCCTTGGGCAAGTTGAAGTGTTTTTTACCATCTTGCTGTCGATTTTCTGGTTAAAAGAACCGGTAAAGAAACACGATGGACTTGGGCTAGGCCTAATCGCCATTGCGGCTATATTGGTGATGATGACCTAAGCTCAGATTAATTTAAAAGCCCGATTTTCGGGCTTTTAACTTGTTTAGCTAATGGATTAAACAACATTAATCTACTTTAGGAATAAAGTTGATTTCATGGGTTATCACCTGCGGCAATAACGGCGTATTATCGCCTTCTGCATACTCATCAAAGCCACTGCGATAGAAAGGGGAAAGTGGGTGACCACTTTGTCCACCAGCCACGGTCATAATGGCTTTCTCTAACTTTCCAGGTTGCACAATAAAGCGCTGTGACGCACCAAATTCAGGGCGTTGTACCGCAGGCATGTAGCTATCACCAAAACCGTCGTATTTGGGCATATTTAGGAAGTGGCTCAATATTGGTAGTTGCTTGCTAAACGGATGTTGAATTTGTAATGCATTCACCTCACCCCATGTCCATGCGGCCATATTTGGGCCAAACTCTGCAGCCAATTTTTGCTTCGCTTGTTCGTAAGCTGCCAGTTGCAACGCTTGCCAGTTATCATGGCCGTGCAACCAAGATTCTGGCTGGGCGTTGATCAATTGCCAAAGCGCCGGCTCTAAATAATTTTTCAGTGCGCTTAAACTGCTACCTGACTTTTTCATGTTGCGCTCAACCGACACAAACACGGTATCAATGAGGCTATCACGATAATAGCGCACTAAGGTGTAGCCCACTGACTCAGCGCATGCGCATTGCTGCCAATCATCTAGCCAGCTTAAGTCGATTTGATACTTAAACTGGGTTTCGGTGTCTTGTCGTAATAGCGACGATAATTGCTTATGCCATGGCGTTAAGAAACGCGCTTCGTTATCGAGCTGGATGGCATAAAAATCTTTTTCACTAAATTGTGACTTCTCTAATAATCGATCTCTGATCTGCGCTGAACGCGCACCCAAAGCATAACCGCCATCACCAAAGCGCTGATGAGCAACAGCCGAGACCACACGAGAATTACCCGTCCAGAGTTTACCACTTTGCGGATTCACTACTTGTGGGCGCTGTACTTCATTAAATTGCCAAAGCTTGGCGTAGTGCTCACTGGATTGTGCAATATCTGCCGGATTTGTGCGCGCAGGCACGGCGCCCATTGGCTTCCATGCTGCATTGCCTTGGTCGTCTACCACCATTAAGTTTTGTACTGGAATACCCACATGCGGCGCCAGTGCGACGGCTTCTTCAACCGATTTCGTGCGTTCAAACCTAAGTAACTCTAGGTTTACTGCATAAGACTGGTGTGCCACCCAGCTTAATGCATATTGCTCACCTTGAATTTCTTTTACTGGGCCGTAATTAGACATGGTCAGCTCATATACCGCATGCTCACCGTTTGGTAATGCAATACGCTCGTTTACTTGCCATGTTTTGTCTTGCTCTGTTAAGGCTATCCAATCCGCGGTGTCTAAATAACCGTTGGTGAACCCCCATGCTATGTGATCATTACTACCCACTACAACGGCTGGTGTGCCCGGTAACGTCACCCCTGTCACCTGATATTTTTCACCTTGGTGGCTGTAATTTAATTGTGCACGATACCAAATTGACGGCACATTCAAACCCAAATGCATGTCATCTGACAGCATGGCTTTACCGGTCTTGGTTAACGCGCCGGTTACCGCCCAGTTGTTACTGCCGTAATGGTCTTGCTCTTTAATATGCGTTACTTGTGATATTACTTCACGACTAATTGGCTCTGGAATGGCAACGCGACCCTGTGGCAGTTTTGAGCCATCGAGTGCCGCCTGATACTGACTTGGCTGTAAGATAAACGCGCGCATTTGCTCGCCGTACAGCTTATCTAAATGAATTAATGCTTCATCCCTAAAATAGGTGCCCGCTTGTAAGTCGAGATACATGCTAAAAATCACCAGTAAGCTATCTTCGCTTAACCAAGGCTTTACCTCTGCGCCACTTAATAGGTATTCAAAGCTAGCTATGCCTGCTTGACTTCTACCTTCGTTAACCCCTTGCGTGTAAGTTGCCAATAGTTGTTGATCGGTTTCAGGTAATAATTTAAGAATTTCTTGGCTGCGAGCACGTAACTGGTGAAAGCGCATTTTTTTATCGAGCTCGAGCGCGCCTTTACCAAATAACTCACTTAACTCTCCCGCAGCGTTGCGGCGTAATAAATCCATCTGGAAGAAGCGATCTTGGCCATGAGCAAAACCCAACGCATAAGCGGCATCTTGCCGGGTTTTAGCGGTGATGACTGCTTGCCCCAATGTGTCTCTAGCCAGTGTGATAGGCTTAGAAATGGCATCGGATGTACCCTTACCGTCTAATGCCGGTAGGCTGAGCGATAACAAGCCATATAAGCCTGCGGTAAGAATTAAAATGAGGATCAACAACCCAGATAATCCACGCTTGAGCCAACTTAACATTGCGGTGTCTCCTTGTGCTTTATTATTTTTATACTAGCCATAAATAAATGACGCTATTGTGTCAGCGACACTGCATTATGTTCATGTTATACCCAGCTTTTCAATCTTGTTCCTCTCTGATAACCAACTAAATCTATTCTTATACCAATCCGCTTAATTAAGTGATCTATTTTGAGGCAAGTAAAATTGTTGATAGCGAGGCTAAAATTTTGCTATTTAGTTGTTCTAAATAAGAAATTTTTAACGAAGCTAGCGTCAGTTTTAGTACCTCAAAAATGATTAAGTATTATTGAGGCTTGGTATTACTGGTATATTAATTCGCCTTAACGTACATTTGAGAAATAGCCTAATTAAGGAGCTTGGCGATGGAATTAAATCAGATTGAACAACGTATTATTGGCGTGTTGCTAGAAAAAGAAATTACCACCCCTGACCAATATCCTCTATCTTTAAATTCTCTGACGACGGGTTGCAATCAAAAATCGAATCGTGAGCCGGTATTAGAATTAAGCGAAGCTGAGGTCTTAGATGCCGTTGATGGTTTAATTGCTAAAAGAATAGTGGTTCGAGATGAAGCTGTTTCGGGTCGAGTCGATAAATACCGCCATCGTTTCTGCAATACCGAATTCAGCGATTTACAATTTAACGAACAACAGCTCGCGGTTGTATGTGTATTACTATTACGAGGCCCACAGACTCCTGGCGAGCTTCGCAGTCGTACCAACCGCCTAGCTAACTTTGCTCAGGTCAGTGAAGTTGAACTAGTATTACAGGATCTCCAGCAGCAAAGTCTTGCTCAACAACTGCCAAGACAACCTGGCAAACGTGAAAGCCGTTATCAACATTTGTTTATATCGAGCACAGAAGCTGAACTAGCCAGTGCAGGGGCTGAGCCATTGGCTGAGTCTGACCTAGGTAGCTTATTAGAGGAAGTGCAGCAACTTAAGCAAGAATTAGCCAAGATAAAACAGCATTTAGGACTTTAAATGTAATAAATAGCGCTTTAAATTCAGCAAATATCACAACATAATAGAGCTTGCACTCAATAAATCAGAACTCACAGAGGAATCATCATGCGCCAAGCCATTTTAGTCGAAATGCGCGTTCAGCCTAATATCGACGTCGACTTTGAGATCACCCGTCGTGTTAACTTCATCAAACAACGTCTTGTCAGTGCACATTGTAAGTCACTGGTATTGGGTATTAGTGGTGGCGTAGATTCTTCAACTTGTGGTCGCTTATGTCAGCTTGCCGTTGACGAGCTTAATAACGAGTTAAACACCACTGAGTATCAGTTTATTGCAATGCGCTTACCTTACGGCGTGCAAGCGGATGAAGACGAAGCACAATTAGCTCTTGGGTTTATCAAGCCGAGCAAACGTCTAACGGTGAATATTAAAGATGCGGCAGATGCACTGCATGCTCAAGCCCTACAGGCCATGTCTGATAGCGATACTGCTTTACCTAGTGACAGCCATGTGGACTTTGTAAAAGGTAATGTGAAAGCTCGTCAGCGTATGGTTGCGCAATATGAGATTGCCGGTCTTACGCAAGGTTTAGTGGTTGGTACTGATCACAGCGCTGAAAACATCACAGGCTTCTATACAAAGTTTGGTGACGGTGCCTGTGACCTTGCGCCTTTGTTTGGCCTATCTAAACGCCAAGTTCGCGCATTAGCCAGCAAGCTTGGCGCACCAGCTGCTTTAGTAGAAAAAGCACCGACAGCCGATCTTGAATGTGATAAGCCAGGTCTAAAAGACGAAGATGCGTTAGGTTTGAGCTACGAGCAAATTGATGACTTCTTGGAAGGTAAAGACGTAGACGCTGAAGTGGCTGACAAGCTGATTGGGATTTACCTACGCACGCAACATAAGCGCCAACCTATTCCTACGGTTTACGACGAAGTATAAGCAATAAAGAAAACTGGGTTATGAGCTCACTAGCTCATAACCTGTCATACCCGCCTCGAGGACAATTAAACTCAGCAAAAACATCACCACATAACCCACTTTTACTTTTGCACATACATATGCTCCAAGTGGCGCGCCAATTACCACCACAGGAATAGCAGCAAGTAAGTAGCTATGAATTTCTGGCGTGATCTGCTGTAAATAAACCACATTGATAAGACTGCCGATCACTGAGGTAAACGCCATCACTAACACCGATGTCGCCGTCGCTTTTTTCACATCGGCTTTATAGCAAAGCAATAACAGCGCAAATAATGCGATATCGGCCCCTGAGCCCACCAAACCACTGGCAACGCCACCGATAAAAGCCACCAGCATTAAGCGCTGTGGATGAGGGTGAATGTCATCAATACTGTGCTCATGGTGGGCTTTGCGCCACCACCTAACCAGCATGGTCACGGCAAAGCACAGCAACAACACACTAAATACCGACTTAACCCACAGCCTAGGCACAACAGGGGCAACATACAATAAACTTAACATCACACCCAGTGATGCCATTGGCAGCGCAAGCAGCACCACATTACGATAATAAGGGATGTCCCGACAGATAATGGTTAAACTCGCCGCGGTCATACCAAAACTTTGTATTGCCAAAGAAAACACCTTGGCAGTGGCCGGTTCAATATCCAGTACCTTAGTCATAATCGGAAACGCCACTGCCCCACCTCCCAAGGCAGTGCCACCAGCTACAAAAGACCCTAACGCCATGGTTAAAGCAATCTCAAATTCTTGATAAATCTGCATCAATGCAGGCTTTAAGCCTTGTAACAATAACAAGGAGGCATAAACTCCAGCAATGAACCAAAACGGCCAAACTGACTTTTGCGTAACTCTTGCTAACATCCGACCTCCGTAGACAGCGCTGTCAATTATACCCGCGTTATATACTTTAAGTTCACATTTTTATGAGCGTTAATCTAAGCTGATGCAAGCGCTTGATCGATAAAAATAAAAAAAGCGTATACACTGGTTAAATAGAAAAAGTTTAACAACATAGATAGGTCTTACATGACAGCACCCATACTGATTACCGGCGGCGCACAGCGCATTGGCTTAGCACTCACAGAACACTTTGTTGCTCAAGCACAGCCCGTAATAATGACTTATCGCACCCGTCACGCATGTATTGATGAACTCGAAGCTCAAGGCGTTACTTGTATTCAATGTGATTTTGATAAGCCCGATTCAGTCAGCGAGTTAGTCAACCGAGTAACACCTATCACACCTAGCCTTCGAGCAGTGATCCACAACGCATCAAGCTGGGATTGTGAAGCCAGTTGTGACGACTATGCCAATTTATTTGATCGCATGATGCACATTCATGCCAAAGTACCTTATTTACTGAATATGGCACTAAGCCCGCTATTACAAAGCTCCGAAGACATCACCGATATTATTCACTTAACCGATTACGTGGTTGAGACTGGTAGCCCGAAACATATTGCCTATGCAGCAAGCAAAGCGGCTTTAGACAACTTAACTAAGTCTTTCTCCGCGAAGTTTGCACCGAGTATTAAAGTAAACTCAATCGCGCCGAGTTTGATCATTTTTAATGAACACGATGATGACGCGTATAAAGCAAAAACATTGAAAAAATCCTTGATGGGCATCGAGCCTGGCTGCCGTGAGATCATTAATAGCGTTGAGCTATTATTAAGCAGTAACTACATCACAGGCCGCACCCTAGCAGTTGATGGCGGACGCCACTTAAAATAAAGAGACAGATTATGCATGACGATTTAAAGAAAAGTTATCACGAAATCTTAACGGCGGTAGGTGAAAACCCTGAGCGAGAGGGTTTGTTAGACACGCCAAAACGCGCCGCCAAAGCGATGGAGTTTTTAACCAAAGGCTATCGTGAGACTCTAGATGAAATAACCAATAATGCCGTGTTTAGCTCAGATGCCGATGACATGGTGCTCATTCAAGATATCGAGCTTTATTCAATGTGTGAGCACCACTTACTCCCCTTTGTAGGTAAGTGCCATATTGCTTATATTCCTAATGGTAAAGTACTCGGCCTATCTAAGTTTGCGCGCATTGTTGATATGTTCGCACGACGCTTTCAAATTCAAGAGCAGCTTACTCACCAAATCGCCAAAGCAGTTGAAGAAGTGACGGGCGCAAAAGGTGTCGGCGTCATTGTTGAAGCAAAACACATGTGCATGATGATGCGTGGCGTTGAAAAGCAAAACTCAAAAATGCGTACTTCGGTGATGCTAGGTAACTTTAGACACGACCCTAAAACCCGCAATGAGTTTTTACAGCTAGTAAAAAACTAAGGAGCAGTGAATGCAAAACGCGATCATTAACATCACCAATTTAAGATTGCGCACTTATATTGGTTTTAACCAAGAAGAGCGTGAGAAGAAGCAAGATGTGGTACTGAATATTGAAATTCATTACCCCGCTGATAGTGCGTGTATCAATGGCGATATTGTAGAACATGCGCTTAACTATAAAACCATCACCAAAGCGGTGATCAAGCAAGTCGAAACGGGCCACTTTTTACTGCTTGAGAAATTAGTTGCTGATATTTTAGAGATCTGCCACGAACATGAATCGGTCACTTATGCAAAAGTACGTGTCGATAAGCCGCATGCGCTGCGCTTTGCTGATTCAGTCTCTTTGACTTTAGATTGGCGTAAAAGCTAACTTTTATTCAGTTCAAATGCGGCTATATCAGCCGCTCTATCCCCAATGCAACCGCAATAATAAAGCCGTAACGCAACGCTTTTCCGATACTCACCAGTAATACAAATAATGAAAGCCTAACTTTAAAAACGCCACCCAGTAACGTGAGTGGATCGCCAACCACTGGCAGCCAAGCAAATAGTAAGCTATACACGCCATATTTATCGAACACCTGTTGCCCTTTCGCGATTTGCTCCGCATTAATCGGGAACCAGTGCCTATCTTGAAACGCCATCATTTTTAAGCCCAGCCAATAATTAATGCAACTGCCCAATACATTGCCCACGGTTGCAGATAGCCAAAGTAGCCAGAGTAAGCCTTGCTGTTTGACCACCAGCCCTGAAAGCACCACTTCAGATGAACCGGGTAATAACGTGGCTGATAAAAATGACGAGGCAAACAGACTAAGATAAATCCACATTCGATAAAGTGTTCATGTGATGACGTATAGCGTTGCATTATCCTATCAAATAGCGGTTAATGTAAGCATGAAAACCGAGTAACCATCAACTTAATCTTAATAATTAGACAATACCAAAAACATAGCTGATTAATACACATCGCACTCAATAAAGAGGTTATATGTCACAAGATCCCGTTCACATCATAACAATTGCTAAAGTTATTCAAACTGCGGTTGCACCGGTTTTCCTAATCACAGGCATAGCAGCAACGCTTGGTGTTTTATCTAACCGTTTAGCACGGATTACCGACAGAGCAAGACTGTTAGATAGGAAACTGAATAACAGCCAAGACGACTCTCTAGCATCTTCTCTTACGCAAGAAATGCGTGCATTACTTAAACGCTCTCGCTGTATTCACATCGCATTTAGCATGAGTGTGCTCAGCGCCCTGCTCGTCTGCGCCGTAGTGATGATGATGTTTATCTCGCATCTATACACTATGCCGCTGAGTGTCACGATTTCTAGTTGTTTCATTGGTGCGATGATTTTATTGATTGGTGCGTTCTTAGCGCTGCTTGCCGAAGTATTTTTAGCAACGCGCAGTATGCGCAGAGGCATGATTTTTAAAGATATTCAATAATACCAACCCTCAATAATACTCAATCATTTTGAGGGACTAAAACTGACGCTAACTTCGTTGAAAATTTCTTATTTAGAACAACTAAATAGCAAAATTTCCGCCTCGTTATAGACTCGTTTTTCTTGCCTCAAAATAGACCGCTTAATTAAGAGGATTGGTATAACGAGTTGGCGAAAATATTCTCAATTCATTGAATGAAATCACATTCGGTAGCACCGACTTTAGGTCGCGTTTTGAGAATTGAAGAGTTTAAAAGTGCAACAAAAAACCCAGTCAAATTAAAGACTGGGTTTTTTAGTAACTAGCTGAGATTCAGGCAGCTAATCTATTTGCATTACTTCTGCTTACGACGACGAAGTGCTGCAAATGGTGCTGCAAGAAGTGCTAACCAAGCTAGTGAACCTGAATCATCAGAAACATCTACAGGCTCAACTTTGTTAACTCTAACTTCAACTGTTTCAGCATCAGAACGGTTACCATGCGCATCAACAGCAGTAACTGTGAAAGTAATCTTACGATCATATTCATAGTCTAGAGCTGAAGTAGTTAAAATATTACCTTGCGCATTTACTTCAAGCAGAGTAGTACCAGACACTTCGAATCCAATTACACCATTGTCTCTATCAGTGAATTGTAGCTGACCCACTTGATAACCAACTCTTGCATTTTCTTGTACTGTGAACTGTTGACCAGCAGCGATTGTCGCAACGTTTTCGATAATGGTAATTTTCACGCTTGCGCTTTCAGACTTATTACCTTCAGCATCAACAGCAACTACTTCTAGCATTACTTCAGTACCTTCGCCTAAGTCAAACTCACCTTTAACAGTGATAGTACCTTCAGCGTCGATTGCAAATGCCTCTGAGCCAGTTACTTCAAAACTTTCAAGGTTGCCATCTTGGTCCATTACTGAAAGCTGACCAACGATAGTACCGATTGCTACATTTTCTTTCACTTCAAATGCTTGCTCAGCGGCAATCATTGGTGTTTTCTCTGTAACTGTATCCACAACGTTCTGGATATTGATATAAATAGACGCTTCTTCAGACACATTACCCGCAACGTCAATAGCAACTACTTTTAGCTCAACTTCAGTTACACCTTGGTCATAGTCTAAAAGCGCAGCGTTAGCCACAACAATTTCACCGTCTTCAGTGATGTTCACACCTTCGTTAGACTGGCTGCGTACAAAGTATTCAGATAGCTCAAGCGCACCTTCTTGCTCAACTAATGATAGTTGGCCAATCACAGTACCATTCTCTACGTCTTCGCTGATATCAAAAGACATCGACTCTACCATTGGTAGAATTTCTCTGCTTTGCTCATCAAGTACAGCTTGATCAACAACAGCAACTGACTTTTGTAAATCTGTTCGGCTTAGAACAAATGGGCTATCGCTTTGAATAGTTACCTTGCCACCAGCAACAATTTTGCTTACATCTTCACCTTCCATATCTTCCATTGAAACGCGTGAAGATTGGTAAGTAACTGTGCCTTCTAGAGTGTCTGTTGTTAATAATGGACCACCTAAAGAATAGCCATTATCTGGACCAACAGTTGCTGTTACGCGAATGTTTTGACCTACAGGGCTTACCACTGTTGGTGTACCATCAACGTCAATAGTTTGGTCACCAAACCCAACTAAGAAGTCACATGCAGAATAAGTGATTGTGTCTGAACCTACTTCATGGTGAATATCAACATAATAACGCCAGCTGATTGAACCATCAGGGTTTACAGAACCTGAAACACCTCTCATGCTACCAGTTACGCCGGTACCACTGCTATTAAAGTCTGTGAAGTTATAGAATACCCAGTCATCCATTCCATCGTTGTTGATGTCAAAGTGAATACCATAGTCACCTTGTCTTAGATGTTGTACTGGATCACGTAATTGCATTGTTGCTGTAACTACACGGCCGCCATTAGGACAGCTATCAATACCACCATAAACGTTCATAGAAGTAGAAACGATATCCATCTCTACTGAATGGTTTGGTTCATCAGATGCTATAAGGTTGTCAGCATTTAACTCTAGGTCTTTTGTGCCGTTATTATAAACTACTAGCTGCTTTTCACCTTCAATGAACTCATACTTCATTTCAAGCGCCTCAATCGCTTTAGGCATCGCATGGAATACTAAATGTAGAGCATGATCTTCGCTAGATGAGATGTCATTGAATACAATTGCACCATCGTACTCAATCGCCGTTAAAGCATCGCGTCGTTGTTGATATTCAGCATCACGGCGAGCAGTAAAGTCTTCTGCAGACTCATCAAACATTCTTCTCATAGTTGTGCTTTTGAATGTCCACTCTTTCAGTTTACTAGGGTCGATATTCAAAGTTGCGTCAAAAGAAATTGTTTGGCCTGCAGGCACAGTAATTTCTTCTGGAAGATCCCAAGAGAATGCACCTGTTTCAGTATCATCTGCATAACGTGCTTCAGCACGCAGGCTATAAGTTTTCGCTTCTGAAGAGAAGTTCTTCACTTTAACGGACTTCGTATAAGATGAAGTTTCAGTTAATGTTAGTAAGCCAAATGATAATGCAGCTTGGTTAGTATCAAAATCTGCATGGTGAACCCATGCCGCTACTGGCGATTCAACTGCTTTGTTAACATCAACTAGACCAGCACCAATACGGCTGATTGGTGCTAACTTTGTATCTTCATTGATAACTGGTGATTCTTCAAGCACGTTTAAATCTGCAGTATTCATTAGTACTGCTTTCACTTCTTCAGCGTTCATTTCTGGGCGCGCATCACGCACCAGCGCTACTGCACCTGCAACGATAGGGCCTGAGAATGAAGTACCTGAGTTCTTCATTGTTGATTTGCCAATCGCAGACAGATCACTTTCAACTGAACCTGGCTTTGCAAGTACAATCTCAGAACCTGGTGCAGTAATTTCAGGTTTTAACAAACCATCCATTGAAGGACCTCGAGATGAGAAGCCTGCTACCGCATTACCGGCCATATTATCAACACGATAGGTTACTTGAAGCGAGAACGCATCACCTGATGTTAAGCTATCTTTTAGAACCTGACCATCTTCCTTAGATAACATAAACGATGGAATCGTTATCGCATCAGCACCTGGAGATTCAGCCATATTAAATGGCGCTTGACCATCCACTGCATTTACAATGATTACTAGCTCTGCGCCAGCATTTTGTGCATTTAATACTTTATCTGAGAAGCCACAACTCCCTCGATCTAGAATTACAACCTTACCGGTAAAGTCAGTATCTTCAGAAAATGCTTCACATGCCAGACGGTTAGTATCAGGATAAACAAAAGTTTTACCTTCACTTGAAAATTCAAGTTCTAAAGGACCGAATACAGGCGCACCCGCTTCAATTGATGCATCGTTTAGTGAGCCAGTAACCGCACCACTTTTGATAACTAATTGTTTAACTGGATGCGTCATTGCACCTACTGAAAGTGCATTTGGAGTTGTACTTGGACCACCTACAATGAATGGATGGTCAGCATCGTTACCTGCAGAAATAACTAAGTTAGTACCTAGTTTAACCGCTTTATGAATTAAGTATTGCGTACCACTTTGCGTGTGAGTTGAACCATAATCACCACCTAGCGACATATTGATAACATCAACACGGTCACTGATATTACCATCGCCATTCGGATCCATTGCTTTTTCAAGCGCTAAGATTTGTGCTGCACCGGAACAGTTTTGAGTTCGGTCGCCACACACTGTGTAAGCATATAGTTCAACATCTGGTGCAATGCCCGTTACCGAGTGTGAAACATTTGTACCATGGTTTGTTGCGTTTGGCGTGCCTGTTGTTGAATCATAACGAGGATCATTTTCGATTGGGTCCTCATCACCACGGAATGCATCATAACCACCAACAACTTGTCCTTGTGGCCATGCTACTGTTTTCTGATCATTTGCAGCTGCTTCATAGGCTTCCTTAGTACCTTCTCCACCTAAAAGTTGGTGTGTGTAATCAACACCAGTATCTAACACAGCCACTGATTGTGAGCTACCAGTGAAGCCTTTCTCGTTATTTACTACATCGGCTGAGATATATGTGTTTACATCAGCAACCTGAAGCTCGTTATCTAGTACAGGTAAAATTCTATCAACCAGAGGATGATTTTGAAGTGACTCTAATGCAACATCATCTGCATCGACAATTAAAGTCGCAGCTAAGATCTTCGTCTTTGCAATCACTTTTGCACCCGGATCGAAGCTAGATAGTGACGATAATACTTGAGCTTGAACTTCTTCGATAGAAATTGCAGCTTGCTGTGCAGCCGCTACTGAATATCGGCCTTGCTCTAATAAATCAGATGCACTTTCAGCTTTTAGAACAATCATATAAGCTTTTACAGCTTCATTTTGTTCGGCTTTAAATTCAATAGAGTTTGCCATCATGCTATGGCGATTTTCTAAGAAAGTTTTTGTATCGATTGCAGATGCATTTGCCGCAAACAAGACACCAGAAACAGCTGTTGCAACAGCTGTAGCTTTGATTAATTGATTAGACATAACTACCCTTCATTCTTATTTTGTTATTAGGACACAATTTGTAAACATGTTTCCATTGTTACAACCATACATCAATCTCAGCAAAACATTTATAGGTACTCTGATACTAACCACATACGAAACACTCTATTCAGAAAAAAAAACGCAAAATTTCATAAACTTAAATAGCAACAAAAAATGGTAAATAAACGTAAACAAAGACTACAAACAATTAACACAATAGAGTTTTTTATCTTTTTTAAACATATTTACCCACTCATCATGAACGACTTGCGTTTTTATCGTGTTTTACGTACAAAGTATTGACTAAACTTTTAGGGGCAAACCATGAAAAAAACTCTTATATTAGCCGCTGCTTTATTCGGCACACTTTCTCTGCAAACGAATGCACAATCTATGTTTGAAAAGCCAGAAGACGCAATTGAGTATCGTAAAGCGACTTTCCAACTTATTCGCTATCAGATTGGGGACATGGGGGATATGCTAAAAGGTAAGATACCTTTTGATGCTAAACGCTTTCAACAACGAGCTGATAGTGCAGCAACACTTTCAAACATGCCTTGGGAAGCATTTACCGCAGACTCACAAAAAGGTGATACAGGCGCTTTACCAGCTATTTGGTCTGACCGCGCTACATTTGACAAGAAAGCAGAACAATTTGCAAAGTATGCCCAAGCACTTGCTGTAGCTGCTCAATCTGGAGATAAAAAAGAAATCGGACCTGCATTTAGAAATTGGGCTAAAGGCTGTAAGGATTGTCACAAGTCATTCAAAGACTAGTCAAAAACACTCTGCAGCGATATGACTGCGCTGTTGTATGGAAAGACTTGAAGAGGTAATAAAGAATATTACCTCTTATAAATTCAAAGCTTATAACTTAACGTAACACGCCAAACCCTATCAGTAGTATTTAGTGGTAATCCACTTTTATATCGATAACTCAACCAACTATCCGAATATAACCATTCTATACCAAGCTTCCAATTATCATTTATAGAACGATTGATATGTAACGTAAGCGCTTGGTTGTCACTCGCATTTGGGTCAAACTCCCAATGATCTTTATCAATAACCTTTGACTTTTCAAAGCGGGCCGAGAATCGATATGCTGTCCATTTATGGCTTAATAAAGCGAACCAGCTACGAAAATCATTATCAACCCCTCTACCTGGGCCCATGGCCGTTGAGCCTGACATTGCTTGCACCAAAAGATGTGTTTGACTAGACAGCTTGCTCTTCCAAGCTATTGATAAGAAATTGGTATCCCAAGCATATTGACCAATCGATTCATTTATCGCAGCAGGGTCACCATTATTGTCATACCAGTAAACTCTAAGACTATGCTTTTTCAAATACGCTAAGTGCACACCAGCATAAAAACCAAAGCGACCATCTATCTCATTAAACGGATCTGAGTACTGCCATTGTTTTGAGAGTTGTGGCTTCTGCAATGAATACAGAGGTGCAAAACCAATTCGTTCATTAAGATGTGTTTGTCTGTCATGAGGCAACAGACCTCGCCAAGCTATCAAGGTTCCTGCAGGATCATTTCCTTTAAAAACAGCTGTGTGAATACTTACATCATACTTACTTCTAAAGCTTCTTGCCGGACGTTTTATCGTTAATTCTGTGCCAATAGCTCTAATCTCTTCACCTAACCAAGCATTCAAAGCAGAATAGTTATATGTATAAGGCGAAGACCAAGCAAACCCCGTATTTTCAAGAGACATTTTAGGGTAAAAAGCACCAACTTTGGCTGAAACCTGATATCCCTTAGCAATTGGCTTATATTGTAAATAGGCTTCTGTGAAGCCTAAAGTTGCTTTTGGCTCTGAAACATATTGCGCCACGCCAAAAAATGACCAACTATTTGCAAAGTCTAGTCGACCAGTAAAGGCTGCCCGAGATATTAGAAAGTTTTCATCATCTTTTCCAAATCGGGTTGTACCCCAGCCCTTATTTAACCAGCTCAATGAGTCAGAGCCTGAGTCATAGCTTGCTTCAATCAAGCCATCAAAATTTGTTTGAATATTGCTTGCTGTGGTGGCTGAAGAAAAGCTTAAACCTAACAGTACAAAAATAACTTTATTCATAACCATCACTTTCATCTACTTCAAAGTCAAAAACTTCCATGAGAGATTGCTTCACTTTATAGGTTTCATTTTGGGTATGGGAACTAAGATGTATTTTTACCTGCTCACTATCCTCTAACTTTTCAAAACGCTCATGCCAAACATGTAACTGCGCCGAACCTATTTGCGAAGGAGATAAGGCTATATTTGCTATACCTTGTGCATCAGTGATCGCATAGAAGCCAGAGTCGACTACTAAGATATATCCCAGCATCCAATCATGAATGTTACACCCTAATTCAATAACACCATTATTTTCGAAGACAATCTCTGATTTAGGCGTTTCTTTATATAATTTTAATTCAAATGGTTTTGGCTTCGAAAAGGAGTAAACATGATGCAAGATAGAGTCGAAATTAGGAAATTCAATTTTAGCGCCGGTTGGCACAACCAATATATGTGGCGTAAAAGCTCTATCTTTTTGCCCCATGCTAAACATTTCTGAAACCTGCTCAGCTTTAGGCTTATATAGATCGCCCTCAAGCCACACAACAGCATTACCTAAAGGGTTTCCAGCATTGTCTTTAATCAGAACTTCAAATGCATGAGACTGTGTTACAAAACATAAAGCTAAACTAAAGAGTAAACTTAATCTGTTGGGTATCATCTAAATTATCCATATTAATAATTGCCTGCTATATGCAGCTTATAGCAGCCATACGCGTATGTAAGTTAAGCATACACATAGATGACCGAGTTTTTTAATTTTATTATTCAAGAAAAGTGTAAATATGGTGCGAAAGGTTTATGACAAGCGCGTAGCGCTTGCATTCTTTTCGCGCAAGGTGAATATCGTGCGAAAGGTTTATGACACAGCGTGAAGCGCTGACATTCTTTTCGCGCAAAGTGAGATAAACTAGTTTAGCTGATGTTGAGGGACTTAAAGCAAAAAAGCCCGACTCTTTCGAATCGGGCTTTCTCTAAATAGGTGCTTGGCAATGTTCTACTTTCACATGGACGAAATGAGACCGAAGCGTAGCTTCGCAGTTCATTGAGATGAGCGCATGGATGTGCGATGGGACCCAGCTTCAGGGGTGAATAGGCAAACGAGGTTTATCTACATGGAAACTAATTCAACAAGATAAGACTAACCTCTGTGAAGGCTACTCATTTCACCTTGCGCTTATGGTGCAAAATTAGCGACTGCGAACGCAGTGAGAGCGCTTCTTTTGCGCAAGGTGAGATAAACCAGTTTAGCTGAAGATAAGGGCGTAGGTATTTACGCGTGTGAAAAAAGTTTCAAAATGAGCAGAGTGGCTTCAGTGAAGGTTGCTCATTTCACCTTGCGCTAATTCGTCTTTTTATCACCGAGTATTGCCTCATCACTGTGCAGGACGATTTAGCACCATAAACGCAAAAAAGCCCGACTCTTTCGAATCGGGCTTTCTCTAAATAGGTGCTTGGCAATGTTCTACTTTCACATGGGAGACCCACACTATCATCGACGCTGTTTCGTTTCACTTCTGAGTTCGGCATGGAATCAGGTGGTTCCAAAACGCTATGGTCACCAAGCAAATTTGGTTAAAATCTGGAAAAAATCTAATAATTCTAAAACTTCTACTTTAGTTCATATTAGCTTCTGAGCTAAAACCACTTTGGCGTTGTATGGTTAAGCCTCACGGGTAATTAGTACTGGTTAGCTTAATGTATCACTACACTTCCACACCCAGCCTATCAACGTTGTAGTCTCCAACGGCCCTTCAGTTAACTTAAAGTTAAAGTGAGAACTCATCTCGAGGCTCGCTTCCCGCTTAGATGCTTTCAGCGGTTATCGATTCCGAACGTAGCTACCGGGCAATGCAATTGGCATCACAACCCGAACACCAGCGGTTCGTCCACTCCGGTCCTCTCGTACTAGGAGCAGCCCCTCTCAATTCTCAAACGCCCACGGCAGATAGGGACCGAACTGTCTCACGACGTTCTAAACCCAGCTCGCGTACCACTTTAAATGGCGAACAGCCATACCCTTGGGACCGACTTCAGCCCCAGGATGTGATGAGCCGACATCGAGGTGCCAAACACCGCCGTCGATATGAACTCTTGGGCGGTATCAGCCTGTTATCCCCGGAGTACCTTTTATCCGTTGAGCGATGGCCCTTCCATTCAGAACCACCGGATCACTATGACCTACTTTCGTACCTGCTCGACGTGTCTGTCTCGCAGTTAAGCTGGCTTCTACCATTACACTAACCGTACGATGTCCGACCGTACTTAGCCAACCTTCGTGCTCCTCCGTTACTCTTTGGGAGGAGACCGCCCCAGTCAAACTACCCACCAGGCACTGTCCACAACCCCGATTAGGGGCCTATGTTAGAACATCAAACATACAAGGGTGGTATTTCAAGGATGGCTCCACAACATCTAGCGACGCTGCTTCAAAGCCTCCCACCTATCCTACACATGTAGGCTCAATGTTCAGTGCCAAGCTGTAGTAAAGGTTCACGGGGTCTTTCCGTCTAGCCGCGGGTACACAGCATCTTCACTGCGATTTCAATTTCACTGAGTCTCGGGTGGAGACAGCGTGGCCATGGTTACACCATTCGTGCAGGTCGGAACTTACCCGACAAGGAATTTCGCTACCTTAGGACCGTTATAGTTACGGCCGCCGTTTACCGGGGCTTCGATCAAGAGCTTCGCCTAAGCTAACCCCATCAATTAACCTTCCGGCACCGGGCAGGTGTCACACCGTATACGTCATCTTACGATTTTGCACAGTGCTGTGTTTTTAATAAACAGTCCCAGCCACCTGGTCACTGCGGCTCCCGTCCGCTTAAAGAGTAAATCTCATCACAGATAGGAGCGTACCTTCTCCCGAAGTTACGGTACAATTTTGCCTAGTTCCTTCACCCGAGTTCTCTCAAGCGCCTTAGTATTCTCTACCTGACCACCTGTGTCGGTTTGGGGTACGATTCGAAATAATCTGAAGCTTAGAGGCTTTTCCTGGAAGTAGGGCATCATCAACTTCACTACCGTGGTAGCTCGTCTCGACTCTCAGCCTTAGCGACCCGGATTTTCCTAAGTCACCAGCCTACAGCCTTTCACATGGACAACCATCGCCATGCTTGATTAGCCTGCTCCGTCCCCCCATCGCAATTATTCCAAGTACGGGAATATTAACCCGTTTCCCATCGACTACGCTCTTCAGCCTCGCCTTAGGGGTCGACTTACCCTACCCTGATTAACATGGGATAGGAACCCTTGGTCTTCCGGCGTGCGGGTTTTTCACCCGCATTATCGTTACTCATGTCAGCATTCGCACTTCTGATACGTCCACCCAACTTTACAATTGAGCTTCAGCCGCTTACAGAACGCTCCCCTACCCCGCATACAAAGTATGCAGCCGTAGCTTCGGTGGTATGTTTAGCCCCGTTACATCTTCCGCGCAGGCCGACTCGACTAGTGAGCTATTACGCTTTCTTTAAAGGATGGCTGCTTCTAAGCCAACCTCCTAGCTGTTTTAGCCTTCCCACATCGTTTCCCACTTAACATACACTTTGGGACCTTAGCTGACGGTCTGGGTTGTTTCCCTCTCCACGATGGACGTTAGCACCCACCGTGTGTCTCCCGGATAGTACTTTACGGTATTCGGAGTTTGCAAAGGGTTGGTAAGTCGGGATGACCCCCTAGCCTTAACAGTGCTCTACCCCCGTAAGTATTCGTCCGAGGCTCTACCTAAATAGATTTCGGGGAGAACCAGCTATCTCCCGGTTTGATTAGCCTTTCACTCCAAGCCACAGGTCATCCCCTAACTTTTCAACGTTAGTGGGTTCGGTCCTCCAGTTGATGTTACTCAACCTTCAACCTGCCCATGGCTAGATCACCGGGTTTCGGGTCTATACCTTGCAACTCAACGCCCAGTTAAGACTCGCTTTCGCTACGGCTACCCTAAACGGTTAACCTCGCTACAAAATATAAGTCGCTGACCCATTATACAAAAGGTACGCAGTCACCCTCGAAGGGCTCCTACTGCTTGTACGTACACGGTTTCAGGTTCTATTTCACTCCCCTCACAGGGGTTCTTTTCGCCTTTCCCTCACGGTACTGGTTCACTATCGGTCAGTTGGGAGTATTTAGCCTTAGATGATGGTCCACCTATATTCAGTCAAAGTTTCACGTGCTCCGACCTACTCGATTTCACTTTAGATAAGTTTTTGTGTACGGGACTGTCACCCTGTATCGTCAAACTTTCCAGAATGTTCCACTAACTACACTAAAGCTTAAGGGCTAGTCCGATTTCGCTCGCCGCTACTTTCGGAATCTCGGTTGATTTCTTTTCCTACGGGTACTTAGATGTTTCAGTTCTCCGCGTTCGCCTCGTTAACCTATGTATTCAGTTAACGATACCTGCAAGCAGGTGGGTTTCCCCATTCGGAAATCCTAGTCTCAAGCGCCTCTTACTGGCTTGACTAGGCTTATCGCAAGTTAGTACGTCCTTCATCGCCTCCAACTGCCAAGGCATCCACCGTGTACGCTTAGTCACTTAACCATACAACCCAAAATGGTTTGTATCGTCAAAGACAGTTTTAACTTCGCCAGAAGTTAATATTGAATACTAAAGTAGACGCTAATAAACAAATGAATGTTTATCGGCATTGTTTTACTTTTGAAAACTCTTTTTAGAATTTCTTCTAAAAGAATTAATTATCAGCTTTTCCAAATTTTTAAAGAGCAATATTAATTAGCAGCTTGTGCTAACTAACAATCATCTGTGTGGACACTACGAACAAATCTGTTCTAAATCGTTAAGGAGGTGATCCAGCCCCAGGTTCCCCTAGGGCTACCTTGTTACGACTTCACCCCAGTCATGAATCACTCCGTGGTAAGCGCCCTCCCTAAGGTTAAGCTACCTACTTCTGGAGCAACCCACTCCCATGGTGTGACGGGCGGTGTGTACAAGGCCCGGGAACGTATTCACCGCGGCATTCTGATCCGCGATTACTAGCGATTCCGACTTCATGGAGTCGAGTTGCAGACTCCAATCCGGACTACGACGCACTTTAAGTGATTCGCTAACTCTCGCGAGCTTGCAGCACTCTGTATGCGCCATTGTAGCACGTGTGTAGCCCTACACGTAAGGGCCATGATGACTTGACGTCGTCCCCACCTTCCTCCGGTTTATCACCGGCAGTCTCCTTAGAGTTCCCGACCGAATCGCTGGCAACTAAGGATAGGGGTTGCGCTCGTTGCGGGACTTAACCCAACATCTCACAACACGAGCTGACGACAGCCATGCAGCACCTGTATCAGAGTTCCCGAAGGCACCAAACTATCTCTAGTAAGTTCTCTGTATGTCAAGTGTAGGTAAGGTTCTTCGCGTTGCATCGAATTAAACCACATGCTCCACCGCTTGTGCGGGCCCCCGTCAATTCATTTGAGTTTTAACCTTGCGGCCGTACTCCCCAGGCGGTCTACTTAATGCGTTAGCTTTGGAAAAGTTGTCCGAAGACCCCAGCTCCTAGTAGACATCGTTTACGGCGTGGACTACCGGGGTATCTAATCCCGTTTGCTCCCCACGCTTTCGTACATGAGCGTCAGTATTGACCCAGGTGGCTGCCTTCGCCATCGGTATTCCTTCAGATCTCTACGCATTTCACCGCTACACCTGAAATTCTACCACCCTCTATCATACTCTAGTTTGCCAGTTCGAAATGCAGTTCCCAGGTTGAGCCCGGGGCTTTCACATCTCGCTTAACAAACCGCCTGCGTACGCTTTACGCCCAGTAATTCCGATTAACGCTCGCACCCTCCGTATTACCGCGGCTGCTGGCACGGAGTTAGCCGGTGCTTCTTCTGTAAGTAACGTCACAGCTAGCAGGTATTAACTACTAACCTTTCCTCCTTACTGAAAGTGCTTTACAACCCTAAGGCCTTCTTCACACACGCGGCATGGCTGCATCAGGCTTGCGCCCATTGTGCAATATTCCCCACTGCTGCCTCCCGTAGGAGTCTGGACCGTGTCTCAGTTCCAGTGTGGCTGATCATCCTCTCAAACCAGCTAGGGATCGTCGCCTTGGTGAGCCATTACCTCACCAACTAGCTAATCCCACTTGGGCTAATCTAAGGGCGAGAGCCGAAGCCCCCTTTGGTCCGTAGACGTTATGCGGTATTAGCAGTCGTTTCCAACTGTTGTCCCCCACCCTAAGGCATATTCCCAAGCATTACTCACCCGTCCGCCGCTCGTCATCTTCTAGCAAGCTAGAAATGTTACCGCTCGACTTGCATGTGTTAGGCCTGCCGCCAGCGTTCAATCTGAGCCATGATCAAACTCTTCAATTAAAAGTTTTTTGAATCCTAAGATTCGTGCTCAATGAATTCTGTATAAATTGACTATATAGTCACTCATAAGAAATTGAGACTCTAAATTTTTTTGCTCCTGAATCAAGAGCTGTTAGAACTCAATCTGTACGAGTGCCCACACAGATGATTGCTTCATATTTTTAAAGAACAGTGTAACTCGATGAGTTACCGCAGCCTCGCTGCGAAGTGGAGCGCCATAATAACGACTTCACTTTTTATGTCAACACTTAATTTTAAAAAGTTATTTAAGATTAAGTTTTATTTGACTCGACATCGTTTTGATTTGCTTTTCAGCGTCTCGCCCCGTGTCAGTGGGGTCGCATTATAGGGAGAGCAGAAAATTACGCAACCCCTTTTTTAAAGAAAAATGCAAAAAACTGACTGTTCGCGTGTATTTTAAACGAAACGTCTGTTTTTGATACTTTAACGCTGTAATTTTGGTCACTTCTGAGTGTTAACTGCTATTTTTAAGCCATGGTAAATTGCTCGCTTTGACTCTACACTAATTACAAAGCATAAATAACATCTCAATAAAACTCGGGGCTCTACAAAAATGATAAGAAGTTATAAAGGGATCTATCCTAAATTAGAAAAATCCGTCTATGTTGATGAATCTGCCGTTTTAGTCGGTGATATCACTCTTGGTGAGGATAGTAGCGTTTGGCCTTTGGTTGCAGCGCGAGGAGATGTTAACTATATACAGATCGGTGAGCGCACTAATATTCAAGATGGTAGCGTACTTCATTTAACGCGCAAGAGCGCAAACAACCCCGAAGGTTACCCACTTATTATTGGTGATGATGTGACAGTCGGCCATAAGGTCATGCTACATGGCTGTAAGCTTGGAAACCGTATATTAGTGGGTATGGGCGCGATTGTGATGGACAATGCGATTGTCGAAGATGATGTCATCATTGGTGGCGGTGCATTAGTGCCACCTAATAAGAAACTTGAATCAGGCTATCTATATGTAGGTAGCCCGGTGAAACAAGCTCGTCCGTTAACTGATTCAGAGTTAGCCTTCTTGAAAATATCAGCACTCAATTATGTTGAGCTAAAAGATGATTACTTAGCAGAGTCAGACTCGGCTAAGTAATACTTCCCCTTCTGCTGAGTAGCTTTCTTCTTCGATAAGCGCCTCAGCTTGCATTTCATAATCAAATTGATGCTCTGCAAAGTGGGTAAGCGCTTTAACCTCTTCTCCTTCAAATGCAACACAGCAACGAATGATTAAACCAGAATTCATCGCTGTGAACTCTATTCTTTGTTGAGTCGCATTAAAACTCGCATCATCATTAAATAAGATTGCTTGATTCATGTTAGCCCTTAGCAAATGTATTTATAACTGGTGTTAATTCGGGCATATCACCTTGCCAAAGATAATATGCTTCTGCGGCTTGCCCTATTAGCATACCAATTCCATCTACTAACTTGGTTTTCGGGTTAATAGACCCCACCCATTTTAAGAAGCTAGTTTGCTCATTGCTATAAAACATATCGTAAGCAAGGTGACATTGCGTAAAAACAGTCTCCGATATATTTGGAAGTTCACCGGTCACACTTGATGATGTCGAGTTAATCACAACTTGATAATTCGAATTTGTTATCTCGTCTAAGCCGATCCCTTTGACATGACCATAAGCAGAAAACTGCTCAGCCAATAACTCAGCTTTCTCTTGGGTGCGATTCGCAATGGTGATGTCTTTCACCCCAGCTTGAAATAAAGGATAAATACACCCTCTTGCGGCACCACCGGCACCTATAAGCAAAACAGATGCGCCATCCAGTTTGCATTCATTACGAATTAAGTCAGCCACTAACCCAGCGCCATCTGTGTTATCACCAAGTAATCGACCATCATCTAACTTCTTAATGGTATTCACGGCTCCCGCTAGCTGTGCTCTTTCTGTGAGTTCATCTACCAGCTCAAACGCACGCTCTTTAAAAGGCAAAGTGACATTAGCCCCTTCACCTGCTTGGTTTGTAAAAAAGTCTTGTGTGAATGCCTCAAATTCATCTAATGGCGCTAGCAAAGCTTGATAATCTATTTGCGTTGAAAACTGCTCTGCAAATTGCCTATGGATCTGTGGCGATTTAGAATGTTTTATCGGATTACCAAATACCGCGAATTTACCCATTAAATAAGCCCAGTGAATAGTTTATGAAGCAGCTAATTAAACGCATCTTCAACAAAGATGCAAGTAAAGAACAAGAGAGTAATATGCACGAAACCCCAACGGTAGAAAAATCACCTTATGAAATTTTAGGTGGGGAAGCAGGTGTTAAAGCCTTAGCGGATCGCTTTTACGATGTAATGGCAGAAGAAGAATACGCGAAACCGCTATATGACATGCATCCACAACCTCTAGATAGAATACGTTTAGTCTTTTTTGAGTTTCTATCCGGTTGGCTAGGTGGCCCTGATTTATTTGTTGAGAAATACGGACACCCTATGCTGCGAAAACGCCATATGCCTTTTTCGATAGATAAAGACTTAAGAGATCAATGGATGTTTTGCATGAATAAGGCGCTTGAAATTGAGGTTGATAACCCTCTATTAAGAGTGGGACTAAGAAAATCTTTTGAACAATTAGCTACTCACATGATCAACAAGGACTAAACTATTAACTAATTGTTAAATTAGCTGTGGCTCATTTGCGCTGAATCAAGCCCTCTTATCTCTAAAAGCTGCATAATGGAATGATATATGAGTGAGATTGAATGATTACTGTGAAATCGATACAACATAAAATTTATGCACTTTTAGCGATAACGGGCGTACTTGTACTCATTGCCAGTATTTGGAGTAGCTCAGATCAGCAACAAAAACTTGCTCAAGAGACCGTCGCCGAGAATATCAAGTTATTGGCAGATAACTACTTCGACTCAATTAATACCATGATGCTGACAGGCACTATGGCCAATCGCGAAATACTCAGTGAAAAACTTCGCGCTCACCCTAGCATCGAAGACGCCCACATCATTCGAGCAGAGTTAATCAACAAACTTTACGGTCCAGGCAACCCCAATCAAGCACCAACTACTGATGCTGAACGTGATGCACTAAGAGGTAAAGAAACTTTAGTCATAGAACAACGCGATGACATGCGTGTGATGACATTTCTTAGACCTATGATAGCCAGCAGTGACTATAAAGGCACGAACTGTTTGGGTTGCCACATGGCCAAAGAAGGCGATGTATTAGGGGTTGTTCGTATCAGTTATTCATTAGATGACATAGATAACACAGTGACCAGCAATACTTGGTTAAGCACAGGGTTACTATCGGCCATTTTCGTCTCAGCGTTTGTCATTTTAGGCATACTATTTAGAAAACTATTTATTGTGCGTCTAAAAACCCTTGGCCGCACCATGCGCCTTGCTACACAGAATAAAGATTTAAGCCTACGTATTGATGATGATATCGACGATGAACTTGGGCGTTTAGCGACGAACTTCAATAAAATGATGACAGCATTTAAAGAGAATATGGCGCAAGTCTCCCACTCTTCTCATGTGCTTATTCGCTCGGCAGAAAGTATTTACAACTCAGCAGATACAACAGAACAAGCTATTTTGGCGCAAAAGCAAGGCACAGATTCTGTTGCCGCTGCGATTAATGAATTAGAGAGCTCATCAAGCGAAGTTAAGAACACCACACATTTTGCCTCAGAGAAGTCGGACTCAAGTAATCATCTAGCAGAAGAAAGCATGGCTGTTGCAGAACACACCGAAGCCAGTATTAATCAACTTGCGCAAGATGTTCGCCAAGCCGCAGAGCAAGTGAGTCAATTACAAAACCAAACCCTTGAAGTAGGCAAAGTACTTGAAGTGATCAGTAGTATTGCCGAGCAAACTAACTTGCTTGCACTTAACGCAGCAATCGAAGCGGCACGAGCGGGTGAAGCAGGTCGAGGCTTTGCTGTGGTTGCTGATGAAGTAAGAACGCTGGCAACTCGTACTCATGACTCTACGGATGAAATAAAGCGCACCATTGAAAAACTGCAAAGCGAAGCTGCGCAAACCGTTCAGGCGATGAGTGCATCTTGTGAAGAAGCGGATGACAGAGCCTTACAAGTGAAAAAAGTCGCACAGGCACTCAAAGATATTTCAAATCAGATGCATGAGATTAATGACTTAAACGTACAAATCGCCGATGCCACAGAGCAGCAAAACCTGGCAGCAGAAGAAATTAATCACAGCGTCATTGGTATTCGTGATAACGCGGAAGAATCTTTAAAAGATGCGCACCGCAGTAAACAAGTCAGTGAAGAACTCCTGACTCTAGCGCGCTCTTTGGATGAGCAAGTGCGCAGCTTTAAAGTCGATTAATAATAAGCTTCTTTTATAAAAAAACGGCGCTCACTCGAGCGCCGTTTTTTTATGGACTGCTATTCAAGCTCTGAAGTTAAAGGCTCAACCAGTCTCTTGGTTTTAAGTAAGATTCATATAAATTGGCTTCTAATGAGCCGGCTTCTGGTGTGAAGTCATATTCCCAACGCGCCAATGGTGGCATCGACATTAAAATTGACTCAGTACGACCACCGGTTTGTAAGCCAAACAAGGTACCACGGTCCCACACTAGGTTAAATTCAACATAGCGACCACGACGATAAAGCTGGAATTGACGCTGCGCATCATTCGTTGGCGTGTCTTTACGCTTTTCAATGATTGGTAAGTAGGCATCTAAGAAACCATTCCCTACTGCTTGCATAAAGTCGAAGCTCTTCTCAAACCCCCACTCATTGAGATCATCAAAGAATAGACCACCTACGCCACGGGTTTCACCACGATGCTTTAGGTAAAAATATTCGTCACACCACTTTTTATAGTCGTTATAAACAGTGTCACCAAATGGATCGCATAAGTCTTTTGCAACTTGGTGCCAATGTTTAACATCTTCTAATACAGGATAGAAAGGCGTTAAATCAAAACCGCCACCAAACCACCAAATGGGTGCTTCGCCTTCTTTTTCAGCAATGAAGAAGCGTACATTGGCATGACTCGTTGGGATATGTGGATTTTTAGGGTGAATAACCAAAGACACACCACAGGCATGGAAGCTGCGACCCGCTAATTCTGGGCGATGTGCAGTTGCCGAAGCGGGCATTGACGCACCAAATACATGAGAAAAGTTAACACCGCCCTGCTCGATTACGTCACCATCGCGAATAACACGTGTACGACCACCACCGCCTTCCGCTCTTTCCCATGCATCTTCAACAAATTTCGCTTTACCATCAGCTTGTTCTAGGCCTGCACAAATTGTGTCTTGTAATTGTAATAAGAAGGCTTTGACTGTTTCTAAATTTACTTTTGACATGCTTACTCTCTAATTAGCTGTGTGGTAAAGGCATTTTTAATTTGACTTGGTTTGCTCTCACCACCAAGTGCCCCTTCAACATAAAAGTCGATTTGATCATTAAATACCGCTTTTACTTTGTCTAGTGTTGCTTCTGGTTGTTGCCCTGCAATGTTTGCACTGGTCGACACCAGCGGCTTACCAAATTGCTGACAAAGCTGCTTCACCACCGGGTGTGCACTAACGCGTACCGCGATTGTTGAATGAGCGCCCGTTAACCATTTAGGGGTTGAAGGCTTAGCAGGCAAAGCCCAAGTAATGGCTGCTGGCCACGAAGAAAAAATTTCAGCGCGTTTATCCATTGGAATTTTGCTTTCATCGACATAAGGTAAAAGCTGAGCAAAGTTATCGGCGATTAAAATCAGCCCTTTCTCTTCAGCTCTTTGCTTTAAAGTCAAAATGCGATGCACGGCACTGTGATCATCGGGATCACAGCCAAGACCATACACAGCTTCTGTTGGATAACAAATTACGCCACCAGCACGTAATACAGCTTCAGGCGTATCTTTGCTGGTTTGTTGTTCATGGCTCACTATGATTTCTCTACTTTATGTTGGCAGGATTTCTGCGGGCATTGTAACACAGCTTTATCGCCACGAGATTTCTCAACCATCACCCCCCAACCACATTGCGGGCAAGTCTCATCGACTGGGTGTTGATTCAAACTGTACTTACAATTTGGGTAGGCATCACAGGAGTAGAATTGTTTACCGAATTTATTGTTACGAACAACGAGCTTACCCTTTTTACATTTAGGGCAGTTTGGTAACCCTTCTTCTTCGGGTTCGTCTTCATGCACAATAAAATGGCAGGCAGGGTATCCAGTACATCCGATAAACATACCGTAACGACCATTGCGAATAACCAAAGGCTCCCCACAGTCAGGACACGGTGAGTCGTCGAGTACTTTGATGTCGTGATTATCATGCTGGGCGAGAGAGCGAATATAGTCACACGCAGGGTAATTGGCACAACCCAAAAATGGCCCATTTTTGCTGTGCTTCATCACCAGCTCAGAGCCACATTTAGGACAAATTTCATATTCCTTTTCTAATGCATGTTTATCAGCATTAAATAAAGAATGATCAATCTTACTCATACATGCCACCCACTTAGCTCGATTTGAATTGCGCCTAATATAACCGTGCTAAAGTTAGGGTCAAGTATTGTGCATCAATAAAAGCACGTCTAGTGCAAGTACTCCGTGGGCTCATCGAAGATCAGATCTTCCATTTGCGCATAGGCTTGCTCTTTACCTGGCACATTAAAGAGCACCATTAAGATCACCCACTTTAAGTCATCTAGACTGATCTCAGCCTTTTCAAGGGCCATTAATCGGTCAATGACCATTTCACGAGTCGTGCTATCAATCACACCAACTTGCTCAACAAACATTAAAAAGCCACGGCTTTCAACATCCAGAAGCTGGCACTCTTCTTCGGTATAAATACGGATGGCTTTATCGGCCGTCGCATTTAAGTAAGGAATTTCATCGCTATGTTGTAAATCAGCTAATTGCTCCAGCCAATCCAAGGCTTTGTAAATCTCATCTTGATTAAAACCAGCACGTAATAGCTCGTCAGTTAATTCGTTTTGTTCAACAAAAATATCCGATTCAGAATGGATATAGTTCTCAAATAAGTACATTAAAATATCAAACATGATTAACCCCTCGCTAATTTTATGTAGCCTTCCGCAGTGCGGGCGACTTTATCTTCGAGTTCGAGATCCAGCAGTCGTGCTAATACTTTCTCTACTGGCCATTGAGTCCTATGGGTTATGACATCGACACTGGCCGCTTCAAAACCAAGACTCTTTAATACTGGGCAATTCTCCTTACTGTCTTCTATTGGGGCATTTTCTGCCCTTTCTATATTATATAGACCGTTATTTGGCAAAAAGCTCACATCTTCTAAAATATCAGCCACATTTTCTACTAACTTTGCTCCTTGTTTTATCAGGTGATGACACCCTGCTGCCAGCGGATTTCTGATAGAACCGGGTATCGCAAATACCTCTCTATTTTGCTCAAGCGCATACTTGGCCGTGACTAAAGAGCCGCTTTTTATTTCTGCTTCAACAATTAAGGTACCTAGCGACAGCCCCGAAATAATCCTGTTTCGCCTTGGAAAGTGATGTTGATTTGCCACCGTACCCGGCAAAAACTCACTGATAACCAGCCCTTGCTCAGCCAGTTGCTGATATAAGTAGTTATGTCGCTTTGGATAAACCACATCGACACCTGTGCCTAACACTGCAATGGTATTACCATTACCTGCGAGCGCTCCTTTGTGTGCCGCCCCATCGATGCCCATGGCCATACCTGAGGTGACCGCTATACCTGAACGGGTTAACTGATACGCAAATTCTGAGGCACACTCCAACCCAGGCGGTGTTGCGTTACGACTTCCTACTATGGCAATTTGCGGCTCATTCAGTAATGTAATATTACCTTTGCAGAAAAGTATTAAAGGCGCATGACAGGTTTGTTTAAGTAATTTTGGATAAGTTTCATGCTCGGTATGAATAATTTGAATACTTTGTTGTTCACAAAACTTCTGGAGCTGCTCTATGCGTTTTAAATCAGGAGTGGCTATTTGCTCTGCGATGGTGGGGTTAATGCCGAGTGCTATGAGTTCATCATGGTGTAAGTCGAATAACTCAACAAGATCTATTTTGCTTTCTATGGCTGAGAGCGTTGCACTGCCCAGCCCTTTGGTTAAATACAGTATCAATCCTTGTAACTGCGAAAGTGTTGCCATACTCCCTCCTTAGAGTATCTTGTCATTTATAAGCTTTCGCCTAATTGGCGCTAATGGTGTCTCCCACTCTGATTGGTTGTTGAGAGCGAGTCACCATCGCATAGCTAATATTGTCGTAAACTTTAAATACCATCAGCTCACCGACTTTTTCTTTTGGCATCGTCCACACCACACTGTCTTCGTCGTTTTCTGTGCCAAACATTTCTCTAAAGCCAGTGATAAACTTTTCTAGCTTGTTGGCGTCTTCAACGTAGCGCGGGCCATGTTTGCCCTCAATAACTGTAGGTGACTGTTTGTTAATATCAAGAATATGGCCTTCTTTAAGATTATCGTCACGTCCACGGTTTAATACTACAATGGCAGTTGAACCAAATTCACGCATTTGGTTGTCGCTTGAAATAATCGAGCCGTTGATGGCTTCGGTAGGACGCGTCATATTAAATTGCGCCGAAAAGCTTTGATCTACATTAATCGGCATCAGAACATCATTGGTTTTGATTTCTTGGCGCACCGTTTCAATCTCAACTTTTGCCGGGTGGCCTGCCTCAATATCACCACCAAATATTACCCGCGCGGTACCCACTAAACGCGATTCATACGCTAACGTGTCACCATTCTCAGGATCAATATAGGCCTCACCGCGACGGTAAATACCATAGTTCGCAGATGGATTAAGATTACCCTTTACATATAACAACTGACCTTGGGTGTTACGCAGCACGTTACGATTTGACCCCAGTACAATTGGCTTGCCATCTAGATCATCGGCACCGATGGCTTGGTCGAAACGTAGAAACGGCTCTATCATGGCTAGAGGTAATGTCGGAATAGCGGTGTTTTTTTGCACTACCACGCGAGTTCGAGGAGAAAGCTTCTTCACCCCTTTCTTTAATACTAAACGCGGGTTGCCTTGGGCATCATATTGCAGCGCCAAAACATCACCGGGATAAATTAAATCAGGGTCGTCAATTTGCGGGTTCCATTGCCACAACTCAGGCCAACGCCAAGGCGTGTTTAGATACATGGTCGAAATGTCCCACAAGGTATCGCCTTTCTTTACCACATACTGTTGTGGCGCACCGGCTTTCAACTGTAAAACATCAGCCATGGCAGAAAATTGAGCGCCAACAGAGAGCATTAACGCAGCAATGGTATATTTCATTAAAGCTTCCTTGAGTTATTTTTCGATATTATCAACCAAAACCTGTAAAAGGGAAACGTGAATGGCTAAAATGAAAGCATACACGAATGCATATATAGCTCAATAGTAAAAGGTAACCATGGCTAAGTTAGAAGTATTAAGATTCCCAGATGAGCGTTTACGCACAGTTGCAGAGCCTGTGACTGAAGTAAACGACGAAATTCGTCAAATCGTTAAAGATATGCTTGAAACCATGTATGACGAAAACGGCATTGGTTTAGCAGCTACTCAAGTTGATATTCACAAGCGTATTGTGGTGATCGATGTATCAGAAGAAGGCAATGAGCCACTGGTATTAATCAACCCAGAGATCATCGCGAAAGACGGCTCTACTATCAGCGAAGAAGGTTGTTTATCTGTGCCTCAGTCTTACGCAAAAGTTGACCGCGCAGAACAAGTCACTGTCAAAGCGTTAAATGAAAACGGTGAAGAATATACCTATGAAGCAGATGGCCTACTGGCGATTTGTACTCAGCACGAACTTGATCACCTAATGGGTAAATTATTTATTGATTACCTATCGCCACTTAAGCGCCAGCGTATTCGCAAGAAACTTGAAAAAGAAGCACGCTTAGCGGCTCGTTCTTAATTTAACCTGACAACATTGGAATATTCTGTGACTCAACCATTACGTATTGTTTTCGCTGGTACGCCTGATTTTGCTGCGCGCCACCTTCAAGCACTTATCGATTCAGAGCACCAAGTTGTTGGTGTGTATAGTCAACCAGACCGCCCTGCGGGTCGCGGTAAAAAACTCAAAGCCAGTGAGGTAAAAACCTTGGCGCTTGAGCATGATTTACCCGTTTACCAACCTGAATCATTTAAAAGTGAAGAAGCTCAGCAAGAATTAGCCAGCCTAAACGCCGATGTAATGGTTGTTGTTGCTTATGGCCTATTGTTACCTAAAGTGGTGTTAGACACACCTCGCCTTGGCTGCGTTAACGTGCATGGCTCTATTTTGCCGCGTTGGCGTGGTGCCGCGCCAATTCAGCGTGCACTGTGGGCGGGTGATGCCGAAACTGGTGTAACCATTATGCAGATGGATGAAGGTCTAGATACAGGCGATATGCTGCATATTGCGACTTGTCCAATTACCGCAGAAGATACCAGCGCAAGCCTTTATACCAAGCTTGCCGAGCTTGGGCCACCTGCGCTCATTGAAACACTAAACAGCATGGCTGCAGGCACTGCGGTTGCAGAGCCTCAAGATGATACCCTTGCTAACTATGCCAAGAAGCTCAGTAAAGAAGAAGCTGATATTGACTGGCAAATGGATGCTGCACAACTAGAGCGTAACATCCGTGCATTTAATCCTTGGCCAGTGTGTTTTACTCAAATGCAAGAAAACACCGTGAAAATTTGGCAAGCTGATGTTGTTGAACAAAGTGGCGAAGCAGGTACCGTATTACATGCCGACAAACAAGGTATCGTGATCGCTTGCGGTGAAAATGCGCTACGTATCACGCAACTACAGCCGCAAGGTAAAAAACCTATGTCTGCACAGGACTTCTTAAACGGTCGTGCTGAGTGGGTTGCCGCTGGTAATAAGGTAGGCCAATAATGACCAATGTGCGCGCCCTTGCGGCGCAAACCCTATTTCAGGTTGTCGATAAAGGCCAATCGCTGAATACACAGCTTCCGCTTGCTGCAAAAAACTTATCGCCAAAAGACAAAGCGCTATTACAACAAATTTGTTATGGCGTTTTACGCTACTTACCAAGTTTAGAAAATTACTGCCAGCAACTGCTAGAAAAGCCGCTTAAAGGTAAAAACCGCGTTTTTCAATTTTTACTTTATGTGGGAATTTATCAGTTACAGCATATGCGTGTGCCTGAGCATGCTGCCGTTGCCGAAACAGTAAATGCATTGATGCAAATGCGCGCCGGCGGTCTGAAAGGTTTAGTTAATGCAGTACTGCGTAACTTCCAACGCCAGCAAGACACCTTAGAAGAAAGCAGCCAAGGTAATGATGTTTTAACATTCAATCACCCGGGCTGGTTTATTAAAGCCGTTAAAGAAGCCTACCCAGAACAGTGGCAAGATATTCTTGAGCAAAACCAATTACAAGCGCCTATGTGGCTGCGTGTTAACCAGCACATGGGCAGCACAGAAGAATACTTAGAGGCACTTGATGAGGCGGGTATTCGCGCCGAGTACTACCCAGAATATCAAGACGCCATCATCTTAGATAAAGCCTGTGATGTGGCCAAGCTACCTGGGTTTAAACAAGGTGCAAGTTCGGTGCAAGATGCTGCAGCCCAGCTCGCTGCACGTTTACTTGAACCGCAAGATGACGAACTTATATTAGATGCGTGTGCAGCGCCTGGTGGTAAAACTTGCCATATTTTAGAGCTTGCCAAGGCAAACGTTGACGCATTAGATGCTGACAGTGACCGCTTACTTCGCGTTGAGCAAAACCTTGATCGTATTGGCCTTGAAGCAAACTGTATTCATGCCGATGCGAGTCAGCCAGATACTTGGTGGAACGGTCAGCAATACGATCGCATCTTACTCGATGTGCCCTGTTCAGCCACGGGTGTAATTCGTCGTCACCCTGATATTAAATGGCTTCGTAGAAAAACTGACATTGACGATCTTGCCGAGCTACAAGGCCAGATCCTGAAAAACATTTGGCCACTATTAAAATCAGGTGGTACGTTACTGTATGCAACTTGCTCAGTACTGCCAAAAGAAAACAAACAGCAAGTCGCGCAGTTTTTAGCTGACAATAGCGACGCCATTCACCAGCCTCTTCATGAGAGTGACACACCTGAAGCACCCGGCTTACAGTTGTTACCTGGTTTAACCGATGGCTTTTATTACGCAAAAATAATTAAAAAGTAATTAATCACACTATGAAGATCATCATTTTAGGCGCCGGACAAGTTGGCGGCACCCTAGCAGAAAACCTTGTGGGTGAACAAAACGAAATCACCGTGGTGGATATCGACGGCGATCGTTTACGAGAGCTTCAAGATAAATATGACTTGCAAGGGGTTGCGGGTCACAGCGCACACCCAGATGTACTTCGCCAAGCGGGTGCCGAAGATGCCGATATGATCATCGCGGTGACCAGTTCGGATGAAGTCAACATGGTTGCTTGTCAGGTCGCCTACAGTATCTTCAATACACCAACAAAGATTGCTCGGATCCGCTCTGAGCAATATTTGAAGTATCGTGAGAAGCTATTCCATAACGACGACTTACCCGTAGACCACTACATTGCGCCAGAGCAGTTGGTGACCAAGTACATTCGCCGCTTGATTGATTACCCCGGCGCATTACAAGTACTTCAGTTTGGCGATGGCATGCTGTCACTGGTTGCTGTAAAAGCGTATTACGGTGGCCTGCTAGTGGGCTATGCGCTATCAGCCTTGAAAGAGCATATTCCAAATGTTGATACTCGCGTTGCAGCGATTTACCGCCAAGGTAAAGCCATTAAACCTCTGGGGACGACGGTTATTGAAGCTGATGATGAAATCTTCTTCCTTGCCGCAACCAAGCACATTCGCGCGGTAATGAATGAGTTACAAAAGCTCGAGCAATCTTATAAAAAGATCATGATTGCCGGTGGGGGTAATATCGGTGCGGGCCTTGCGCGCTCGCTTGAGAAAAACCACAGCGTGAAACTGATCGAACGTAATCAAGCGCGTGCCACTGAGCTTTCAGAAATGCTCGACAATACCGTCGTGTTCTGTGGTGACGCTTCAGATCAAGAGCTGCTTTCTGAAGAGCATATTGAACAAGTTGACGTGTTCATCGCGGTTACCAATGATGATGAAGCCAATATTATGGCTGCCATGTTGGCAAAACGTATGGGCGCACAGAAAACCATGGTACTGATCCAACGTGGTGCTTATGTTGACTTGGTCCAAGGTGGTGAGATTGATATTGCTATCTCGCCTCAACAAGCAACCATATCTGCGCTACTCACCCATGTTCGTCGTGGTGATATCGTCAATGTATATTCATTACGTAAAGGGGCCGCTGAAGCCATAGAAGCAGTTGCGCATGGTGATGAAAACACCTCAAAAGTAGTGGGCCGTGCTATCAGCGATATTAAGCTGCCTGTCGGTACTACCATTGGTGCCATTGTGCGTAATGATGAAGTGCTGATTGCCCATGATGACACTGTGATTATGTCTGGCGACCATGTCATCATGTTCTTAATCGATAAAAAGCAAATTGGTGTAGTCGAAAAGCTATTCCAAGTAAGTGCGCTATTCGTTTAGATTCAGCCTATGACGCTATTCTTTTTGATCGGCTTGTAACACTGACAGGTCGATCAAATACTCTTTCATTATGGCTTCCATAAAAGTCTGATCGTTCTTCAATTTTATTCCCAGCATGACCAAACCTTCTTTTTGTTTCACTCGGCAAATCTCACCATTGAGTTTAAATTGCTGGTTTTGTTTACCCTCAAGTAGAATTTCACAGTCTTGCTCTTTTAAATCAGTATTAGGACAAACATCATCACTGTGTAAATCAAACTGAAGACCCGACAAAGAAATATCCTTTATCACGCCAACTTCTGAGTGGTCACTGGTATTAAACACAGCAGGGATTAAAGTCGGAATACGGACTTGCTCACGGAGCTGATAGCTTTGTACGGCACGGGGAAGAAATAAAAAGATAAGCTTAGTCGGGTGTGTCGTCACGGCTTTAATCATACTTTTATAAGCAATGATCTGCCCATCGCCTTGCTCGAGTACAGCACGCACCACCACGTACGTCCCCTCTTTGACATAATCAAGTGCCGCACCTAAACGCTGTGCCGACGGGCAATTCAAAATGATATATTGCCCCGACATATAACCGACAAATTCCGTTTTTAAGCGTTTTGAGCCTGCCGGCATGATCACTTCAATATCTACCGTGCTCCCTGTTGGCAGCTGAGAAATGATAGATACATCTACACTGGTTTGCGACTTTAACATCTTTGACCTTTTACAACTTGCAGTCAGTACAAGTGTCCCTTTTATTTTTGTTATTCCTGTTTATATCGGCCGTCTACCGAAGACTTTAATCTGCTGACCTAAATTTTTCTTTAAGCCTTAAGACTAGTTTAACCTCGCCAAAATGTCGGCGTAAATAACACCAGTAGTGTGAATATTTCTAAACGACCAAATACCATGGCCAACGTTAAGATCCATTTAGCTGAATCGGTAATGTCGCCATAATGCGCAGCCACATCGCCTAGCCCAGGACCTAAGTTATTTAAACACGCTGCGGTCGCTGAAAACGCGGTGATGTTGTCCATACCCGTGCCTAACAAGGCAATCATGATGATCACAAACACCAAGGCATAAGCTGAGAAAAAGCCCCATACCGCCTCAACGACTTTATCAGGCAGTGCTTTGCGGCCTAGTTTAATAGAGTAAATCGCACGAGGGTGAACCAAGCGATTTAGCTCACGCACACCTTGAAGATACAGCAAGAACACACGTACTACCTTCATGCCACCACCAGTCGAGCCCGCACACCCACCAATAAAACTAGAGAAAATAAGTAAGATAGGTAAAAACAGAGGCCAAGCCGAGAAATTATCTGTCGCAAACCCAGCAGTTGTACTGATAGAAACTGCTTGGAACAAAGCCTGATCTAGGGTTTCATCTCCATCGGCATACACTTGATTTGACGATAAAACAGCAAAGCAAATGACGACCAAAGCAAGCTGTATAAATAAGAATACTTTGAATTCTGGATCGCGTAAGTACACTCGCACATTTCGACTCGACACCGCCGCATAATGCAGTGAGAAGTTCACTGCGGCGATAATCAAGAACACCACACAAATGAGGTTAATCAAAGGGCTGTCAAAGTAACCCATGGATGCGTCATACGTCGAGAAACCGCCGATCGCAATCGTCGAGAAGGCATGACATAACGCATCGAAAAAGTTCATGCCCGCCAACCAATATGCCAAAGTACAGGCTAACGTTAACGCCACATAAATATACCAAAGGTGCTTAGCCGTATCGGCGATCCGCGGTGTCATTTTCGAGTCTTTCACAGGCCCCGGCGTTTCTGCACGATATAACTGCATCCCACCGACACCTAGCATTGGCAAGACCGCAACCGCTAGTACGATGATACCCATACCCCCTAACCACTGCAGTTGCTGACGGTAAAACAATACCGACTTAGGCAAGGTTTCAATGCCCGTTAAAACAGTTGCACCGGTGGTGGTTAAGCCTGAAAACGCTTCAAAGACTGAATCTGCCAAGGAGAGGTTGGGTGTTTGTAAGAAGATAAGCGGTAAGGAGGCGAACGACCCCAGTACCAGCCAAAATAACACTACTATCAAGAAGCCTTCTCTGGCTTTCAAATCTCCTTTTTGATGGCGGTTAGGATAATACGCCAACATACCCATGATGATACTGAACACAAATGCCAGTACAAATGGTACACCCCCACCATCTTTATAAATCAGCGAAACCAGTGCAGGCGGCACCATGGTGATACTAAATAAGGCCACCAGCTGGCCAAGAATTTTTATTATGGTACGAAATTGCATGCTGCGTTACGCTTCAAAAATAAGAATGACAGAGTGTTATTACTTGATTGTCTTACTCTTTACAGACTAACTCAACCACTCCATGGGTTAAATCAAAAATTTCTTGCTGTGCTTGTTCAACTTGTCGACTATCAATGCTGATTTGCCAATTCACCGCTGAGTCATAGCTTTTATCAAGCTTCAGAATAGTGAAATGGGTATTTAAATACTGCTCAATAACTCCCTGCAACGCATAATCCGATCGCCCTATCAGCTCTGTTGCAGGCACTTTCAATGTTGTTTTTAGTACCTCAAGGGCATTGTTTAGCGTGCCGCCATAAGCTCGCACTAAACCGCCCGTGCCCAGCTTAATGCCGCCAAAGTAACGGGTTGTTACTGCGGTTATTTCACCAAGCCCAGAGCCAATAAGCACATTCAACATAGGTTTGCCCGCAGTGCCATTGGGCTCGCCATCATCCGAGAAACCATAAACATGACTCCCCCCTGGCGCCCCTGCCACATGTGCCCAACAATTATGTCTGGCATCTGGGTAGTCATCATTGATCTTCTTAATAAAGGCTTTCGCAGACTCAATGGTTGGCGTATGCGCAATATGCACTAAAAAAGTGCTCTTCTTAATTTCTTCATGATGACTAATGGATTCGCTCGGAATATAGAATTCTGACATAAAGTTGGGGGTCCAATATTTATACCAATCCTCAATAATACTTAATCATTTTGAGGGATTAAAGCTGCCGCTAACCGCGTTAAAAATTTCTCATTTAGAATAACTAAATAGCAAAATTTTCGCCTTGCCTACATGGAAGTAGGTACCTCAGCGATAGCAGGAGGCGTGAGCGGCGTTATCGACAAGCTTTCCTTGCCTCAAAATAGATCACTTAATTAAGAGGATTGGTATTAGATTCTTTAATAAAAAACGGGAAGCAACTGCTTCCCGTTAGTGTAACGAATTTCGTTTCAATGCGTCGACTTAATTAGTCTAAGTCTAAATCACGCGTCATATTTTCTAGACGATCGTCATGCACAATGATGTTGTCTTCGATACGAATACCACCATATGGCTTGAATGCGTCAACCTTTTCCCAATTAATGTATTGGTTATTATCCGTCTTCGATAAATCACCGAGTAGTGAATCGATGAAGTATAAACCAGGCTCGATAGTGAACACTTGGTTTGCTTCAATCTTGCGTGTGCAACGTAAGAATGGATGGCCTTCAGGTGGCGCTTGGTGCGTACCTGCTTCATCAGCCATGAAACCACCCATATCATGCACTTGCAAACCTAAATGGTGACCTAAACCATGTGGGAAGAATGTTGAAGTAATGCCTTTAGCCACAATGTCATCTGCCGCAAGATTTACAATTTTAAAGTCCGCTAAGGTTTGCGCTATGCGCTTATGACACTCTATATGTAAATCACCATATAGTTTGCCCGGCTGTAAACCTTTACCTAACTCAATTTGATGATCGTTCAGAACTTTAATCAGCTCAGCAAACTCACCTTTTCTTTCAAAATCATACGTACGGGTAATATCAGACGCATAACCGTTAAAGTTTGCGCCTGCATCAATTAAGAAAGATAAATGCTTAGCAGGTGCTTTGCGGTCAAAATGCGTGTAGTGCAAGATTGCACAGTTTTCATTAAGCGCCACAATGTTGCCGTATGGCGTGTCATTTTCCATATGCTGCGTAGCGTTTAGGTAAGCTTGTTGAATCGCAAACTCTGAGCCACCCGCATAAAACGTATCGCGTGCAGCTTTATGACCTAACACAGCTAGACGGTTTGCTTCACGTAGACAAGTTAATTCATATTGCGTTTTGTAAGCACGGTGGAAGTGCAAGTAGTTCATTACCGGCTCAGGGTTTACATTGGTAAAACCTAATGCCTGTGCCACTTCTAAGTACTCACCAATGTAAGCAAACTTTTCTTTATCGTATGGTAGATACTTTTCTACCTGATCTGGCTGTAATAATAGCTGGATATCAAAATACTCAGCCCAGAAGTCACTCGGCTCATCAGGCACTTTATGCCAGAAATCGACCGGACGATAAAAAATGAGTTTAGGCTTATCTTCGCCGTTTACCACAATCCAACAATGTGGATTATCGATCACAGGTAACCAAGCTTTAAACTGAGGGTTCACCTTAAACGGATAATACATGTCATCTAAAAACTGGCGCTTTGCTTGTCCAGAGTGGATCACTAAGCCATCTAAGCCTTCTCGCTCAATAATGGTTTTGGTGCGCTGCTGCAATGTTGCAATATGCTCAGCGTATAAATGTGCTAATTGTTCCATGGTGTACCCATTTCGTTTGGTTTTTCATTTTGCCAGTCTAGCATAAGGCCAGAAATGCAATCCAGCCAACACGCTAGATTGCCAGCTTCACTTACTTCTCTATTTTCATATCCAAGATTGGGGCCAATATATTGCCCTCTCGACCCAACTTAGTGTGATAAACCTGACGATATGCCATCACGTTTTTCACATAGTTTCGGGTTTCTTTAAATGGAATGAGCTCTATCCATAACTCAGCTGGCATACCTTGCTCGGGTAACCAGCGCTTAATTCGATGATACCCCGCGTTATAAGAAGCCGTAGCTAAAATCTCATTGCCACCATTCTTTTTCTTTAAATACTCTAAGTAATCGGTACCTAAACGAATATTAGTGGCTGGCTTATAAAGCTGACGTTTAGAGACTTTTTGCTTGCTAACGTATCGAGCCGTACTCGGCAATAATTGCATTAAGCCATGTGCATTAGCATGAGACACCGCATCTGGCGCAAACGAACTTTCTCTACGAGATATAGCTATACTCCACGCTAGGTCCACATGATTACGCTTACTGTAGCGCGTGAATAACGCTTCGAAGGCCATTGGGAATCGTAGGTCGACATAATTCCACGCTTTAATCTCTGCTAAAGTACGGATAGCACTGTCATACCACTCAAGATCTGCAGCGAGAACCGATGCAGCCAGCTTCTCGGCATTACTTGAAGTGTTGGTGAGATAATTCCATTCTCTGCGTGCAGAAGTAAAACGCTCAAGCTCATAAAGGGCTTTCGCTCTCAAAAAGCCCGGTGCCTGAGACACCTTATCAATGATGGGTTGTGGTACATCTAGGGTTTGCTTATTCAACGACACAGGCATATTTAAACGTGCCGCGGCTAAAAAGCCATAATAATCACGCTTTACCGCCAAAGGCTGCCATAACTGCTGTGCTTTTTCAGGCTCACCACGCTGATTGTAACTATAAGCAAGCCAATATTGTTGGCCGTTACTTAAGTTCTTCATCCCCGTAAATAAAGCCACAATCCCTGCCCAATCTTGCTCTTTGAGCATATTGGCCATCATCCACTGGCGCAGTTTAGTATCTTGTAACTCTTCTGGTACTTTGTTTAGCCAAAAGCGTGCATCATCATGCCCTTTTGATGCCAAAGCCAATGCAAAGCGATACGCCACTGCATCTTTTTGCGCTTGGCTGAATGTAAACATACCTTGTAGTTTGTCCCATGCTCTCAGCGCCAGCTTTTGGTCTCGCCAAATAAGACGTTTAACACCATAAACCGCGATTTCAGCCTCTTTACTTGAGCGCTTCTTATACCGATATAAGCCTGCAGAGGCACTTGGGTCACGCCTGACTGCTTTATATAAATCAGCCAAGTAAGCTTCTTTTTTAGGGAGCAACGTTTTTAAATAAGGCAACAGCGCAACTTGCCCGCCCTGCGCCGCTTTAGTGATACGCTGCCACACCAAAGCTTGTGTCATACGCCCGTCTTTTCGCCATACTCTAAATAACTTATCGCACGCTTTAGGCTGAGACTTTCCGACCGTCCAAAGTGCATCAACTTGATCAAGCAGCTGTGCTTTCGGTGCACCTAAATCAATTTGATACTGTAAATAGTAGCATTGTAACTCAGCATTGCTGGTGGGCTGGTAATACTCAACAAAGAGCGCTTTTTTTCCACGACGCTGCAAATACTCGAGCCAGCTCTTGCGCACCGGCCACTCTAACGGCGTGTTATCGTAGACACTTAAATAATGGCTGATGTCTTGCTGATATTTGAGGCGAGGGTAACGTTTATAAAACGCCAGTTCAGCATACGGTTTGAGCGGGTGATCTAAGTCGTTGATCGCCGCTTTAAACGCTTCGTAATTACCTGAACGTGCAACTTTTTCAGCATCTTTAAATGCTTGATGATCATTGCTCGCAGAAGAAAACCAGCTAAATGCGCCAAGGCTGGTAGCGGCAATGGTCATGATCCAAGATTTCATAATGACCTTTACACTTTAAATTTTAAATTAATGAATGAGATAAGTATTAATGCATTCATCTTGCCTAAACTTGGCTATCTCTAAGATGAATAAATGTACTCAAGGGCATTGGTTCTACGCACAAATAACACATCAATAAAAAACACAAACCAAGTTTGTACATCGACCGTTATCAAGACCAAACGCCATCAGGGTAAAAATGACTTGAGCATTGTGTCACTCAACCACCTTAGCAGCTCAACTGCAAATTTTTAAGGCAGGCGTAAACCTCTGGTAAATTTTTCATTGCAATTTTAATTTAAAGGGTCCAAACTGAGTAAATTAACAACTCATCGTACCAGTGTGATAACACGGGAGAACAAGCATGTTATACAAGAGCGAGTCCTTTGTTGTTGATTTTTACAAAGGCAATATCGCTGAGTTTAAGTTCTGTATGCCAGGTTCGGTAAACAAACTCTCTCAGCAAACCCTACAAGAATGTGGCAAAGCATTTGCCGAACTTAGCCAACGCGATGATATCGCGGCGATGGTTTTCACCAGTGATAAAGACCATTTCATCATCGGCGCCGACATTTTTGAATTCTTACCGACTTTCCAACGCCCAGAAGAAGAACTAGTTGGTTGGATCAAGTCAGCAACAGATATTTTCGATGCCATCGAAGACCTTCCGTTCCCAACTGCATCTGCTATTGATGGCCTTGCACTTGGCGGTGGGTGTGAATGGTTACTTGCAACGGATTACCGTATCGCAAGTCAAAACGCAAAAATCGGCCTACCAGAAGTTAAATTAGGGATCATGCCTGGTTTCGGTGGTACAGTTCGCTTACCACGTATTATCGGTGCTGATAATGCCATGACGTGGATCACCACAGGTAAAGAAAACCGTGCAGCAGACGCATTGAAAGTCGGTGCTGTAGACGGTGTGGTTGCAAAAGACAAATTAGTTGAAGCAGCAGTTAAAACTCTTGAGCAAGCTGTTGCTGGCAAACTTGATTGGCGTGCAAAACGTCAGCTAAAACTTGACCCACTGAAACTAAACCGCGTTGAGCAAGGCATGAGCTTCGCAATGGCTGAAGGTCTAGTGATGGGTAAAACCAAAGGTCACTACCCTGCACCTGTGATGGCTGTAAGAACAATTAAAGCCGCTGCCAATGCAACACGCGATGAAGCAATGGCAATTGAAAATGCCAACTTTGCAAAATTGGCTAAAACAGCAGAAGCAGCCGCGCAAACGGGTATTTTCTTAGCAGACCAATACATCAAAGGTGTTGCGAAGAAACAAGCGAAACAATCTTCTACAGAGATTAAACAAGCGGCAGTACTGGGTGCAGGTATCATGGGTGGTGGTATCGCTTACCAATCTGCTTATAAAGGGACGCCGATTGTCATGAAAGACATCAACCAAGCGGCCCTTGATCTAGGCATGAATGAAGCGGCAACACTACTTGGTAAGAAAGTAGAACGCGGTCACATGAAACTAGACAAGATGGTTGGCACGCTAGGTAAGATCAAACCAACACTGAATGATGCTGATTTAGCGGGCTCTGACATTGTGGTTGAAGCCGTTGTTGAACATCCACAAGTTAAGAAAACAGTACTTGCAGGGCTTGAAAAGCAATTACCTGAAGGCACAATTTTAACCTCGAACACATCGACAATCCGTATTGATGAACTGGCTGAAGCACTAGAAAAGCCAGAGCACTTCTGTGGTATGCACTTCTTCAACCCTGTGCCGAAAATGCCGCTTGTTGAGATCATCCGTGGTGAAAAGACTTCAGATGAAACCGTTGCAGCCGTGGTTGATTACGCACTAAAACTTGGCAAATCACCTATCGTAGTAAATGACTGCCCAGGTTTCTTTGTTAACCGTGTACTTTTCCCTTACTTTGCAGGTTTCAGCAAACTCGTTGTTGAAGGCGCTGACTTTACTAAAGTAGATAAAGTCATGGAAAACGTATTTGGTTGGCCTATGGGTCCGGCATACCTACTAGACGTTGTCGGTATCGATACAGCAAATCATTGTACGGGTGTGATGGCCGATGGCTTCCCTACTCGCATGGCTCGCCAAGATAAAGATCCGGTTGCGGTACTTGCTAATGCTGAGCGTTTTGGTCAAAAGAACCAAAAAGGTTTCTACAAATATGCACCAGATCGTCGCGGTCGCCTTAAGAAGAGCAAAGACGCTGACGCAGTTGCACTACTAAGCAGCATTTGCGATGCGGCAACTGAGTTTGATAAACAAACCATCATTGAGCGTTGTATGGTGCCAATGATCAACGAAGTCCTACTATGCTTACAAGAAGGCATTGTCGCTTCTCCACAAGAAGCTGATATGGCACTTATTTATGGTATTGGTTTCCCTCCATTCAGAGGCGGTGCATTCCGTTACCTAGATCAAATTGGCCTAGCTAACTTTGTTGCTATGGCTGACAAGTACGCACATCTAGGTGAGATTTACCAAGTATCAGAACAGACGCGTCAATGGGCGACTGAAGGTAAAGTATTCTATGCCGTGGAGGGCCAATAACATGACTATGCAAAATGCAGTAATCGTTGATTGTCTTCGTACGCCAATGGGCCGCTCTAAAAACGGTGTGTTCAAACACCGTCGCGCAGAAGACTTAAGTGCACACCTAATGAAAGGTATTCTTGAGCGTAACCCACAAGTTGATCCTGCAAGCATCGACGATATTTATTGGGGTTGTGTTCAACAAACGCTTGAGCAAGGCTTTAACGTGGCGCGAAATGCGGCACTGCTTGCTGGTATTCCTCACACAGTGCCAGCGGTTACCGTTAACCGCTTATGTGGCTCATCAATGCAAGCACTGCATGATGCTGCGCGCGCAATCATGACTGGTGCTGGTGACACTTACCTGATTGGTGGTGTTGAGCACATGGGTCATGTACCTATGACACACGGTGTTGATTTTCACCCTGGCTTATCAACTTCAGTGGCACAAGCTGCAGGCTCAATGGGTTTAACCGCTGAGTACCTTGCAACGATTCATGGTATCAGCCGTGAGCAACAAGATGCGTTCGCGGTACGTTCACACCAACGTGCACATGCAGCGACCGTTGAAGGTCGTTTCGCTCGTGAAATTTTACCAACTGAAGGTCATGATGATGATGGCGTGCCGGTATTAGTAGAAAACGACGAAGTCATTCGTCCAGAGACAACACTTGAAGGTTTATCGCAACTTCGCCCTGTGTTTAACCCAGCGTCAGGCACGGTAACTGCGGGAACTTCATCAGCACTGTCAGATGGTGCATCTGTGATGCTCGTAATGAGCGAAGAGAAAGCCAAAGCATTAGGCTTACCTATTCGTGCCCGTGTTAAGTCAATGGCGGTTGCAGGCTGCGATCCATCAATCATGGGTTACGGTCCGGTTCCGGCAAGTAAGAAGGCTCTTAAGCAAGCAGGTATCACGATTGATGATATTGATGTAGCCGAGCTTAACGAAGCATTTGCTGCACAGTCTCTACCTGTATTGAAAGATCTTGGTCTACTTGAAGTGGCGGACGAGAAAGTGAATCTAAATGGTGGTGCGATAGCCCTAGGTCACCCACTGGGTTGTTCGGGTTCACGTATCAGTACGTCACTTATCCACTTGATGGAAGACAAAGGTGCAAAATATGGTTTAGCCACCATGTGCATTGGTTTAGGCCAAGGCATCGCAACGGTGTTTGAGCGTGTAGAATAAGCCTAAAACAGTTTACTTACTGAGTGAACTGTTACAGCGCTTGCGCTCATTTCTCTTGTCGAGAAATTATTCAAAACGCAAAACTCAACTTGGTGAACCAGTATTTCAGTCATGAATGCTGGTACAAAGGCAAAGTGTGAAAACGCTTTGCCTTTTTTCGTTTTGAGTTCTAAATCTCTATAAAGCTCAAATTAGCAGCTTGTGATGGTTTATTTGTCATCGCGCAGTGGGTAAAATATTCGCCCTATTTTTAGCTTGTTTAAGAGAGTCACCATGCCATTTTCTAATCCCGATCATACATTAGATGCAATCGGTCTTCGTTGTCCTGAGCCTGTGATGATGGTGCGTGGTGCGGTGAGAAAAATGTCTGATGGTGAAACGTTATTAATTATCGCTGATGATCCATCAACCACCCGTGATATTCCAAGTTTCTGTGAATTTATGGACCATACATTGGTTGCCAAAGAAGTTGAACAAGCACCTTTCCGTTACCTAGTAAAAAAGGGCAAATAGCCCTTTTTTGTAAAGCATTCATTCGCTTTAACTTACCCTTTACTCACCATGACCATAGGTGATGCCGAATTTCGATAATCAAAGGTAATGGTGTACCAGCCCTTTTTACTCGGTGCAAAACTAAAGTAGTTATATACCGTGTCACAGTTCGCTGGTATTGGTTTATTTAATTGCAGTGAACCTGACGACTGATAACCACAGTTGAAACCTTTAGTCCAAGACTCATCAGCAATTTTAAATTCATACACTTTGCCCGGCGTCATAAACTTTGCGCGTACCGTGTAAATACCCGGTTCTTGTGCGCCCAGTTTATAGTGAGGTTCTGCATCCCATAAGGTGAAGTCACCACGCAGATACATATCTCTATCAAGGGGTTTTACATTCGGCTGAATAGTCTCTTGGCCTGGAACATATACCTGACTCGAACACGCAGAAAGTAATAAAGCCATTAACGCTGCGGATAGTTTTTTCATACTTTTAAATTCCTCTCAGCCATTTTGCTCAGCTTAGTTCTGAGCTGTTCTAATTCATACCCATTAGAATCAAAACAACTGTAAAAGTGCGAAGTATTTTGTAAAAGAGTTTGTAACCCTCTAACACTAAATGACAAAAAGCCAACCGCTGAGGTTGGCTTTTGACACGTTCTCAATCAAACAGATTAATTTTGAAGGACCGAGATATCCGCTGTATTTAAGAACAAGCGACTTAACTGACTTAGCAGCGCTAAACGGTTATTCTTCACCGCTTCATCATCAGCCATTACCATTACATTATCGAAGAAGTTATCTACCGCTTCTCGTAGGCTTGCCAGTTGCGTTAATGCACCTTGATAATCACCTGCAGCGTAAACTGGTGCAAGCGCTTCGGTTAACTCAGCAACTTGTGCTGCTAGCACTTTCTCTGCGTCTTCGGCTAATAAAGCGTTATCTACAGCTGCATCACTAGTCACATTATTCTTAGCAAGAATATTGTTTACACGCTTATTCGCTGCAGCCAAACTTTCAGCTTCTGCTAATGTACGGAAGTGACTTACCGCTTTAACACGACGGTCGAAATCAGCTGGTGAAGATGGACGACGTGCTAATACTGCTTGGATCACATCAACACTGATACCTTCATCTTGGTACCAAGCACGGAAACGACCTAACATAAATTCAAACACGTCTTCAGCCACATTGTCATTGCTTAGCTTGTCAGCAAATAACTCCTGAGACTTAGCAACAATGTCATGGATATCTAACTTAAGCTCTTTCTCAACCATAATACGAAGTGCACCGATGGCTGCGCGACGAAGTGCAAACGGGTCTTTGTCACCTTTTGGTGCTTGACCAATACCAAAGATACCCACTAGCGTGTCGAACTTATCTGCCAAGGCAACAGCATAGCTGATAGGATTTGATGGTAAGTTATCACCAGCAAAACGCGGCATATATTGCTCGTTTTGTGCTAGCGCAACTTCTTCTGCTTCGCCGTCAATACGTGCGTAATGCATCCCCATTACACCTTGTACGTCAGTGAACTCCATGACCATTTCAGTCATTAGGTCTGTTTTACTTAATAGACCTGCACGTTCAGCTAATGCCTTGTCTGCACCAACTTGCTCAGCGATATAACCCGCTAATGCCGCAATGCGCTCTGACTTGTCTTTTAAAGTACCAAGCTGCTTTTGGAATAATACGCTACCTAAAGATTCTAGGCGGCTTTCAAGGGTTTTCTTTTTATCGGTTTCAAAGAAGAATTGTGCATCAGCTAGACGAGGACGAACAACCTTTTCATTACCTGAGATAACCACACTTGGATCTTTACTTTCAATGTTAGACACAAATAAGAACTTATTAATTAAGTTGCCTGCTTTGTCTAATAGCGGGAAGTACTTCTGGTCGTCCTTCATGGTATAGATGAGCGCTTCATCAGGTACTGCTAAGAACTCTTCTTCGAATGACGCTGTTAGTGTAACCGGCCACTCAACGAGTGAAGTCACTTCTTCAAGTAGGTCTTCATCCATTGCCACAACCGCGTCAACTGCCGCAGCAGCTTCTTCGATTTGTGCACGAATTTGTGCTTTACGTGCTTCGTAATCTGCAACAACATAAGCTGACTTAAGCGTTTCGAATACCTCATCAGCGTGGTTTACAGTTACACGTGCTGGATGATGAAAACGGTGACCTTGCAGTTCATTACTGATCGCTTTACCTAGTACTTCACCTTGTACTTGTGTGCCGCCAAGAAGTGCAGCCACAGTATGCACAGGACGAATAAACTGTGTTTTATTCGCGCCCCAACGCATAGGTTTTGGAATAGGCAATTTAGCCAGCGCTTTGTTAATTGCATCTGCAAGTAGCTCTGTAGCCGCTTGACCTTTTACTGTCGCACGGTGAAGTAACCAAGCGCCCTTTTCTGTTTCTAGCGTTTCAGCTTCGCTCACTTCGATACCACAACCACACGCCCAACCCATGGCCGCTTTAGTTGGGTTACCATCAGCATCAAAAGCTGCCTTAGTCGCAGGACCACGTTTTTCTACAATTTTATCTTGCTGTTCGGTCGCAAGCGCTGAAACCTGTAAACCTAAACGGCGTGGTGATGCATACCAGTTAATGCTTTCGAAAGATAACTCTAATACTTTCAACTCTTCAGTTAGGTTGTCTGCAAAAGCCGTCGCTAGTTTGCGCAGTGATTTTGGTGGTAACTCTTCAGTACCAATTTCTACTAATAAATTTTCAGTTGTCATGATCAGTCCTTACAAAGCGGGAAACCAAGCGCTTCACGCGCTTCATAATATGCCTGTGCACAAGCTTTAGATAATGCGCGTACACGAAGGATATAACGTTGACGCTCTGTTACTGAGATAGCATGACGGGCATCTAATAAATTGAAGGCATGAGATGCTTTCATTACCTGCTCATATGCTGGTAGTGGTAAACCTGCTTCAATCAGTTTTTCACTTTCTTTTTCACATTGATCAAACTGTGCAAACAAAGCATCAACATCCGCGTGCTCAAAGTTATAAGTCGACTGTTCAACTTCGTTCTGATGGAATACATCACCATAAGTGACTTTACCCATTGGGCCATCAGTCCATACTAAGTCATAAATACTGTCTACACCTTGTATATACATAGCAAGACGTTCAAGACCGTAAGTGATTTCGCCAGTTACCGGTGCGCATTCTAAGCCGCCCACCTGTTGGAAGTAGGTGAACTGAGTCACCTCCATGCCATTTAACCACACTTCCCAACCAAGACCCCAAGCACCTAGCGTTGGTGATTCCCAGTTATCTTCTACGAAACGAACTTCATGCGTTAACGTATCAATGCCCATCGCAGCAAGTGAACCTAAATACAGCTCTTGAATATTATCTGGAGATGGCTTTAACACAACTTGGAATTGATAATAATGTTGAAGACGGTTTGGGTTCTCACCGTAGCGGCCATCTGTAGGACGACGACATGGTTGTACATAAGCACTCGACATTGGCTCTGGACCAATTGATTTTAAGAATGTCAGTGGGTGGAATGTACCCGCGCCTACTTCCATATCAAGTGGCTGAGCGATCACACAGCCTTGCTGTGCCCAGTAATCCTGTAGTGCCAGGATCAAGCCTTGAAAGGTTTTTAAATCGTATTTTTGCATAGTTGGCTTAATTTAATTTGGCTCATTGCGCTTTACTAGCTCACATCAAATGGCTAATCACGCAGGGTTTTGTGATTGAAAATTATGCTCAGTATACCGCGTGCTGTGCAGGGTTTTAAGCATCAAACATAAAAAAAGGCGGGAAAACCCGCCTTTTTAAATATTATTTTAGAACTCGATTAAACGTCTAAGTTCACAACACGCAATGCATTGCTCTCGATGAACTCACGACGAGGTTCAACTTGGTCACCCATCAATGTCGCAAACAATTGGTCAGCTGCAATGGCATCTTCAATGGTTACCTGAAGCATGCGACGTGCACCTGGATCCATCGTTGTTTCCCAAAGCTGGTCTGGGTTCATTTCACCCAATCCTTTATAGCGTTGTGTATACAAGCCACGCTTAGATTCACTCACTAACCAATCAAGGCCTGATACAAAATCAGTAACTGGGTGCGTCTTCTCACCACGTTGTACGTAACCGCTCTCTTCCATCAAGTTCGCCATTTGCTTACCTGTGTTTGCGATACGTACATAATCTTTAGACGTAATGAAGTTGTAGTCTAGTGTATAAGCTTTATCAACACCGTGCTGACGGATCTTAACCACTGGGTAGTACATATGACGCTCTTCGTCGTGCGCTACTTCAGCATTAAAGATAGTTGCATCTTCATCTTTTTCTACAAGGTCAGCGACTAAACGTTCTGTCCAGCTAGTTACTTTGTCTTTATCAGATAGATCTGCTTCTGTGATCTCAGGTTGATAGATTAAACGATTCGTTACTGATGCAGGGTATTTACGATTTAATCGCTCTAACACTTCTACCGTTTTCTGATAATCATAAACGATATTTGCTAGTGCATTGCCTTCAATTGCAGCAGCACCTTCAGCTGGATATAACGCAGCACCATTTAATGCTAACTCTAATAAGTAGCCAGTAAGCGCATTTTCATCTTTAATGTACTGCTCTTGCTTACCTTTCTTTACTTTATAAAGTGGCGGCTGAGCAATATACACATAACCACGCTCAATGATTTCAGGCATCTGACGGTAGAAGAAGGTCAATAGTAACGTACGAATGTGCGAACCATCGACGTCAGCATCGGTCATGATGATGATACGGTGATAACGCAGCTTTTCTGGGTTGTATTCGTCACGGCCAATACCACAACCAAGTGCAGTAATAAGCGTTGCCACTTCTTGAGAAGATAGCATCTTATCAAAGCGTGCTTTCTCAACGTTCAGAATTTTACCTTTCAGCGGCAGGATTGCTTGGTTCTTACGGTTACGACCTTGCTTCGCAGAACCACCCGCCGAGTCACCCTCCACTATATATAGTTCAGACAGTGCTGGGTCTTTTTCTTGGCAATCAGCCAGCTTACCAGGTAAGCCCGCTAAATCCATTGCGCCTTTACGGCGAGTCATTTCACGTGCTTTACGTGCAGCTTCACGCGCACGAGCAGCGTCAATGATCTTATTTACAACCGTCTTCGCATCATTCGGATTTTCTAGTAGATACTCGTTAAGTTTTTCAGCCATGGCTTGTTCAACAGCTGACTTAACTTCACTTGATACAAGTTTATCTTTGGTCTGAGAAGAGAACTTTGGATCTGGTACTTTAACACTCACAACAGCTGTTAGGCCTTCACGCGCATCATCGCCTGTCGCGTTACTTGCTGTTTTCGCTTTCTTGTTAAAGCCTTCCTTTTCCATGTAGTTGTTCAGAGTACGAGTCAGTGCAGCACGGAAACCCGCTAAGTGAGTACCACCGTCACGCTGAGGAATATTGTTCGTGAAACAGTAGATGTTTTCTTGGAAACCGTCATTCCACTGCATTGATACTTCAACACTAATGCCATCTTCACGCTCAGAAGTGAAGTTGAATACATTCTGATGTACAGGTGTTTTCTTACGGTTTAGATATTCAACGAAAGCTTGAATACCACCTTCATATTTGAAGTGGTCTTGCTTATTCTCTTCACGCTCATCGGTCAGGATAATACTCACACCTGAGTTAAGGAATGAAAGTTCACGAAGACGTTTTGCAAGAATATCGTAGTGGAAATTTGTATCAGAAAAAGTTTCAGCACTTGGCCAGAAGCGTAACTCAGTACCTGTAGTTTCAGATTCACCAATCTCAGCTAGCGGTGCATCTGGTACACCCATTGTATATTTTTGCTGGTGAAGTTTACCCTCACGACGGATTGTAAGTTGCAACTTTTCAGATAGCGCGTTTACTACTGAAACACCTACACCGTGAAGACCGCCTGATACTTTATATGAGTTATCATCGAATTTACCACCGGCATGAAGTACCGTCATGATAACTTCGGCAGCAGATACCCCTTCTTCAGGGTGAATAGAGGTAGGAATACCACGTCCATTATCTCGAACTGATACAGAACCGTCAGTATGAATAGTTACGAAGATATCATCACAATAACCAGCTAATGCTTCATCGATAGAGTTATCTACTACTTCGAATACCATATGATGAAGACCAGTGCCATCATCTGTATCCCCTATATACATTCCCGGACGCTTTCTTACCGCATCCAATCCTTTCAGTACTTTAATACTGGACGAATCGTAATTTTCAGACATGGGTTTCTTCCAATTTTATGTTGTTAAACTGCCATGTTTCACGTGGAACATTTTCTTTTCTCTTTGTATTGGTTCCACAACAGCAGAAATACTTTCAGCAGTAATAGCCGTAATAAATAGCTGTGACTGACATAATTTTAATAATTCAGCCACACTTGTCATCGTTTCTTCCCCTAACTCTGAGGGTAAATCATCGATTAGCAATATCGACTGCTTTTTCGTTTCGGTTTCAATTAAGGTGTTTTGCGTAATCTTTAACGCATACAACAACAGTTTTAACTGACCCCGAGAAAAAATATTTTCTATACTATGACCATTTATATAAAAGCTAAAATCAGCTTTATGCGGCCCTTTACTCGTATATCCAAGCTTAACATCACGCTCAAAGTTCGCTTTTAACGTGCTAGCTAAGTCTTCTTTCCAACCAGCATCATAACGCAATTCTAGGCCAGAAAATATAGGTATTTGACTCACTATTTTATCAAAAAAATACGCATTAAACCTCTCTATATAGGCTTTTCTTGCAATATTTATTTGATCGGCCACCTTAATAAATTCAACGTCCCAGAATTTGATTTGTTCGGCGTAATTATGTGGACGAGATTTTAGGAGTGCATTACGTTGCTTTAGAATTTTATTGAACTGCCGCCATGCATTAAAAAAAGAATGTTCCACGTGGAACACGCCTAAATCAAGAAACTTTCTACGCTCTTTTGGCCCACCAAAAAACAACTCATAACTTTCAGGAGTTATCACTTGCACAGGTAACAATTGGGCCAGTTCTGAGATTTTTCTACTGGCTTGTCCTTGTATTTTTAGCTGTGTTTCACCTTGCTTGTTCTTACTAATTCCTACAGGTATAGACAAGTTAAGGTGTTGTTTTTTAGCATGAACAATACAAGACTCATGCTCATAATGAATTAGGAGTTTCTGCTTGTTAGTACGAAAAGATTTGCCGTGAGAAAGGAAATAAATAGCTTCGAGAAGACTGGTTTTACCGCTGCCATTCGCACCATAAATAATATTAATGTCTGCGCTTGGCTGAAATGATAAAGCCTCAATATTTCGAAAATGATTGAGGCTAATATAATTCAAACTCATAAACTATAGGCGCATTGGCATCACAACATACATTGCATCATCTTGGCTTACACCCTCAATTAATGCACTTGAGTTTGAGTCAGATAAAGTGAACTGAACATCTTCTGTTTTTAATGTATTCAATACGTCTAAAACATAAGAAACGTTAAAGCCAATTTCTAAGTCATCACCTTGATAACCCACTTCAACCACTTCTTCTGCTTGTTCTTGTTCAGGGTTGTTCGCTGTGATCTTCAATAAACCACTTGATAAATTAAGACGAACACCACGGAACTTCTCGTTCGATAAAATAGATACACGCTGGAATGCACTACGTAGCCACTCACGATTTGCAGTCACTAATTTATCGCCACCGCGTGGTAGAACACGACGATAATCAGGAAAACGACCATCAACTAATTTACTGGTGAAAGTAAATTCACCATCAATTAGGCGCACATGGTTCGCACCAAACTGAATTGTGATTAGTTCATCGTCAGCAGGTAAAAGGCGCATAATTTCTTGCACACCCTTTCTTGGAATAATTAACTGACGCTGCGTATTTAAAGATTCAGACAATGGCTGAGCCGCAATTGCTAAACGGTGACCATCAGTGGCAACAGTTTTAATTTCGCTGTTATCCACTTCAAATGACATACCATTTAAATAATAACGCACATCTTGGTTCGCCATTGAGAAATGCGTGCTTTCTAATAAACGTCTTAACTCTAAACGGGTCGTCTTGAATTCAACTTCACCATCCCACTGTTCGAGGTTTGGAAAGTCTTCAGCTGCCAAAGTCGTTAATGAAAAGCGACTTTTTCCGCTAGTTAAAAGCACTTGATGCTCTTGCATTGAAAAAGTGAGTTCTGAACCATCAGGTAAGCTTTTACAGATATCGAGTAGCTTCTTAGCCGGTAAAGTCAGTTTGGCGTCTTCAGCTGGATTTTCAAGGTGCGAACTTGCAACCAATTCAATCTCTAAATCGGTACCCGTCATGGCTAAAACACCATCTTTAATTTCTAACAGTACATTAGAAAGAATAGGTAGTGTGTGTTTACGCTCAATGGCACCTGAAACCTGCATTAACGGCTTTAAAAATTGCTCTCTTGAAATTGTAATTTGCATAATAAATTAAGCCCGAAAATTAAGACGACAATGTTCTAATTAAATTTTGATAATCTTCTTTTACTTCATGACTCTCATCACGAAGTGATTTTACCTTACGGCAAGCATGTAACACAGTGGTGTGATCTCGACCACCGAATGCATCGCCAATTTCAGGTAAGCTGTGGTTTGTTAATTCTTTAGATAACGCCATCGCCACTTGTCTTGGTCTTGCAACCGAACGACTACGACGCTTAGATAATAGGTCAGAAACACGAATACGATAGTACTCAGCGACTGTACGTTGAATGTTATCAATCGTAACCAGTTTATCTTGCAATGCTAATAAGTCACGCAATGCTTCTTTTACGAAATCAATAGAAATTGGACGACCTGTGAAGTTTGCATTTGCAATCACACGGTTAAGCGCCCCTTCGAGTTCACGTACATTTGAACGTAATTTTTTCGCGATAAAGAAAGCCACTTCATGCGGTAAATTAATATTACTTTGCTGTGCTTTCTTCATCAGGATTGCCACACGCGTTTCAAGCTCAGGAGGCTCAATGGCTATGGTTAAACCCCAACCAAAACGAGATTTTAATCTGTCTTCTACCCCTTCAATTTCTTTCGGGTAACGGTCAGAGGTTAAAATAATTTGCTGGTTACCTTCTAATAAAGCATTAAAGGTATGGAAAAACTCTTCTTGCGAACGCTCTTTGTTTGCGAAGAATTGAATGTCATCGATCATCAAAGCGTCAACGCTACGGTAATAACGCTTAAACTCTTCAATGGCATTATTTTGTAATGCTTTAACCATGTCTTGAACAAAACGTTCAGAGTGCATGTAGACAATTTTGGCATCTTTCTTCTTTTCCATGATGCCATTACCCACCGCATGTAAAAGGTGAGTTTTACCTAAACCTGTACCACCATATATAAAAACAGGGTTAAACGCATTACCCGGGTTATCGGCCACTTGCGTTGCAGCCGCCTTTGCTAACTGGTTTGATTTACCTTCAACGAAGTTATCAAATGTATAGTTTTCTTTAATATTAGATTTATAACCAGATTTAGGTGCAGGTTCTACTTTTTGTTCTGCAACAGGCTGAGCGGTCACTTGAACTTGTTCGTTGCTGGTTGCTTGAGGTGACACATTATTTATCTGCTCTGTAGGAATATTTACTTGAGCAGCAACCGGAGTGCCAACGTCAAAACGTAACTCAGGCGCTTCATCACCACAAATTTCAACTAATAACTCATTGATACGATTAAGGTATTTTTCCCTGACCCAATCTAAAACAAAGCGATTAGGTGCATAAATGGTCAAAGTATCATCGGTACTCTCTGCTTGCAGTGGCCTAACCCACATACTAAATTGCTGAGATGGCAATTCATCTTGCAACACATATAAACAACTTTGCCAAACAGACAGATACACGCTGAACAACTCCAATGGGTTAATATTCCCGTACATCGAAAAGAGTACAAGAATTGATTAATTATTATCACAAAATATAAGTGGAAGCCGGGTATTATGAATTGATCTTATCCACAACTTCAATATTGACTTTTGCAAAAACTAGGATCTTGTTGATAAAAATAATTAAACACCTGTTTTGTAAGGTTTTTTATTTTAGATCCGAGCAACAGATCATAACAAAAAACAACCAAGATCACACGCGATAATTGTGATCAAATTAAGTTTTCCCAAGCT